>NZ_VORA01000010.1 GCF_008477545.1 Roseibium aestuarii
AAGGTGTGGGAGAGTAGGTCGCCGCCAGGCCTGCTAAACGCAATCAATTCTCTTCAACAAATCCTCCGACATAACGCGGGATGGAGCAGCCCGGTAGCTCGTCAGGCTCATAACCTGAAGGTCGCAGGTTCAAATCCTGCTCCCGCAACCAATCAAAAATACCCGCCCAAAAGGCGGGTTTTTTGTTTGGTAACGGGATCCAGCCGAGATCCTCACGCCGGCCCCCTCAAGGAGGGCAAAGCCCGACGCAGAAGGGCAAAAATGACAAATCCTGCGACACAAACCAAAATCCATATAGAAGAATACCATCAGCCTCGCCAAAAGCGGGGCTGTCTTGCGTTTAGCCTTGGTGAAGGCAGCCCGTTCGGCTGGCGAAAGGTCCACCGGACCTTCCGCTCGTCCAGCCTCACCTCGTCAGGCTCAAAACCTGAAGGGTGAGGGCGAATAGACATTGATCCGGCGGATCAATGGCCGCCCGAACGGTTCAAATCCTGCTCCCGCAAACAAAATCACAAGCCTCGCCGAAACGCGGGGATTTTGCGTTTCTGGGAGAACGTTCGCAGGTGGGGGGAAACGAAGGGCGCACCATGACGGGAAACACGGATCCGGACGCCCCTGCCGAGCGCTTGCTGCTTTGCCGGGTGCCGCTACGTGACCTGTTGTAGATTTGGCACGCTGCAATCGAGGGGTGCCGGAAACACTCGGAAAATACTTGAAATAATTACTCATATATGGACGTTTAGGCCATCATTTGCGCAAGCCAGGCGGACAGCCGAGCCACCGCGTCCCGTTCATTTCGCGTGACAGGCTTCCGCCATGACCTTCAAGACCCTCTTCCTGGCCGCGACCGCGCTTGCGGCGCCGCTGACCCTCGTTCATCCGTCTCTGGCGCAAGATGTCGCCGAGGACGCCGAGACCACCAGCCTCGATCAGATCGTCGTGACCGCAGGTCGTTCGTCGAACGAGGTCGGAACACTGGCCCAGTCGGTCGTGGTGATCGATCGGGAGCAGATCGAGGATCGGTCCTTCGGCAGCTCCGATGTTGCCGAGGTGATCGCGCGCTTCGTTCCCGGGCTGGCGCCGTCGAACCAGACCCTCTCGGGGGCTTCGCAAACGTTCCGCGGGCGCAATCTCCTCGTCATGGTGGACGGGGTGCCGCGCAACACACCCTTGCGGGATGTTTCGCGGATCCTGTCCCTGATTGACCTGTCGACGGTCGAGCGGATCGAGGTCGTCAACGGTGCTTCGGGGCTCTATGGCGCCGGAGCCACGGGCGGCACGATCAACATCATCACCCGGCGCGCTGTCGAGGACGGGGTGCGGACCACCATTACCACCCAGGCATCGGCGTTCACGCATAATCCGGCGGACTCCCTTGCACCGTCCGCGAGCGCGCGGGTGGAGGGACGGAAGGGTGCCTTCGACTACGTGCTGTCCCTCGCCGGCGATCTTTCCCGCACGACCTATGACGGCAAGGGACGGGAAATGGCATCGGACGGGATGCTGGGCCAGGGCGGGGGCGACCGGACCGGCAACACGGATCTTTTCGCGGCGGTCGGATATGAAGAGGGCAGCCGCCGATATGACCTGAGCCTCGACTGGACCTATCTGGAGCAGAACCCGGACTGGCTGACGAACTATGCGACGTCGCCGGTTTCGCCCGATTATGCCAGCCCCTACACGGGTGAGCCGCTCAAGGAGGATTCCTGGTATCTGACGGGGACCTTCACCGAGGATGACTTCGCTCTCGGCAGTCTCGAGGTAAAGTCCTTCTACAACGCGATCGAGAAGCAGGCGCCCTTCAACAGCCTCTCAGCGGTAAACTCCATCGTCTATTACTCCGGCATTCCGGCCAGTCCGACCGCCCCGGAGAACCAGAGCGTGCTGACGAGCGACCGGGCGGGACTGAACGCGACGGTGAACAGCTCCACTGACTGGTTGCGCGAGGGGGCCTCTCTGACCTGGGGCGTCGACTATACGTTCGACCACACTATCCAGGAGCTGGTGAACGGAACGACCATCATCTCGCCCATGACGCAGCATCAGATCGCAGGCTTCGGGCAGCTGGAAGTGCCGGTGACCGACCGGCTGGTCGTGCAGGGCGGCGCCCGCTTTGACCAGTTCTTCCTGGATGTGGATGATTTCCGGCGTCCGGCGGCGGTCCAGTATCGGTCGCCCACCACTTACACCCTCTATCCCGCCATCGATGTGACCGGGGGCAGCTTCAGCTACAATTCGCCGACCTTCAATCTCGGCGCGGTCTTCGACCTGACCGAGGAGTCCCAGGCCTTCGCGAATTTCTCGCAGGGCTACTCCCTCACCGACATCGGTGGCTTTACGCGGCGCGCGGGCGTGAACAGCGTCAGCGAGATCTGTACGGCCTATGGGGCGCTGGCCTCGGCCTATGGCTGCACCGGCGCGCCGACCTTTGCGATCAACTATGCGTCGATCGCGCCGGACCCGCAGCTGGTGAACACCTATGAAGCCGGGGTTCGGGGGGACTGGACCCGGTTCCGGGGCAGCGCCAGCGCCTATGTGTCGACCTCGGAAAATGGCGTGAACTTTGACGCCACCAGCAATCGGGTGAGCCAGCAGAAGGAACTGATCTGGGGCGTGGAAGCCACGGCGGAAGCCGATGTGCTGGACATGCTGACCATTGGCGGCATCTTCTCCTATGTGGAGGGCAAGTATGACGCGGATGGCGACGGCAAGATCGAGTCCGGCGAATACCTGCCCAACAACCGGATCCCGAACAATTACAAGCTCAACCTCTATGGCGAGCTTCGCTTCCTGCAGGACATGACGGCCCGTGCGGAGGTGGAATATTTCTCCGGCCGCGATGTGACGACGCAGGATCTTCCGGATGTCACCCTTGTCAATTTCGGCCTGTCGAAGGAGTTCGGCGAAAGCTCCAAGCTCTCGCTCGGTGTCCGCAACGTGTTTGACACGAGCTACGTCAATCCCGTTGCCAGTGCCGTGCGCGGCGCCGATGTGCCGGGCCTCGGCCGCACGATTGCACTGACCTATCGCGCGACCTTCTGACCCTTCATCGCCCCTGTGCCCGGATGACCCGGGTGCGGGGGCTTTTTGCCTCTTTCGGGACCTTGCCGATGCGGGATCATCCTTCTCATGGGGCCGGCACGCCGACCCGAAGCCGCCTTTCCCTCTATGTCACCCTTGCCGGGCTTTATGTGGCACAGGGCATCCCTACCTATCTGATCGCCGCAGCCCTGCCGCCGGTGTTGCGGGAGCAGGGCGTCTCGCGCACGGCGATCGGCTTCTTCTCTCTCCTGATGCTGCCGCTGGTGGTGAAGTTCCTCTGGGCTCCGACGGTCGACCGGATGCGGCTTCTGCCCATCGGCCACAGGCGCGGCTGGATCGTGCCCATGCAGCTGGTCTGCTCGGCCGCGATTCTGGCGATGGCCTTCATCGAGCCGGTGAACGTCACCTGGCTCTTCGTCATCTGCATGATCATCGCGATCGCCATGTCCACGCAGGATATTGCGACGGACGGCTATGCGACCCGGCGCCTTTCCGCGGCGGACCGGGGTGTCGGCAATGCCTGTCAGGGCGGGGCCGTCGCCTTCGGCGTGGTGATCGGCGGCAGCCTCTCGCTACTTCTCTTCGAAACCTGGGGCTGGACCCCGACCCTTGTGGTGATCGCAGGGCTGACGCTCGTGCCACTCGCAGTCACATTGATGATGGACGAGGACGAGGACGGCGTCTCCCGGGATCCGCTCGAGGATCAGGCGCCGCCGCCGCGCCCCTCGCTCAAGGCCTTCTTCCGCCGGCCCGAAGCCGTGCAGATCCTGATCGTGGCGCTTGTCTTCCGGGCCAGCGAAGGCTTGGTGAAGGCCATGGAAGGCCCCTATCTGGTGGATGCCAAGCTGCCGCTCTCATGGATCGGCTATCTTTCGGGCGGGGCTGCTGCCACGGCGGGCCTGGTCGGTTCCGTGGCGGCTGTGGGGCTTATCCGCTGGCAGGGTACGCGCCCTGCGCTGATCACGCTCGGTCTGTTGCGGACCGTCTGCTTCCTGATGTTCACGTTCCATGCGCTCGGCATCACGCAGGGCCTGGCCCCGGTGATGGGCGCGGCCGGTTTCCAGACCTTCATCCGCTACATGGAGATCGTGGTTCTCTATTCGCTCTTCATGTCCGTCTCGTCGAAGGACCAGCCGGGAACCGACTTCACGATTCTCGCCTGTGCCCAGCTTCTCGTCTATCTCGTGGGGACCAGTGTGTCCGGCGTGCTGGCGGACAGGTTTGGCTACGGCCCTCTCTTCGTGATCTCGACGGGACTGTCGGCGGTCGCCGTCCTGCTCACCTGGCTCCTGCTTCGGCGGCAGGGCGCGGGGGATTCTGTTCCGGCGGCCAGCAGGGACGGTGCTGCGACATGATCCGAGAGGACTTGTGCGAGGCTTTCGTCCTGATTCCCTCCGGGAATCCCGGGCCGCTTTTCGACCTCCTGCTCGCGGAGATGATCCGTCACGACATGGATGTGGTGCAGGGCGAAGACGGCACGGCGACCCTGCATCTCGAGCAGGACCGGCTGCGGATGGAACAGCAGCGTGGCGCGGGCCTGCTGCTGTCCATTGAAGCCGGGAATTCTGTCGCCCTGCACCGTATCCGGCTCTGGATCGTGGAGCATCTCGACGAGCTTCTGCCAGAGCTCGCGCCCTCTCTGCGCTGGTCGGATGACGGAGCTCGGAGCGAGGAAGTCCTGCCGCCCTATTTTCACCAGCTTACTCTTTCAGGCAAACGGCTTCTGCCCTGCGGATTGATGCGGCTCACCTTCCACGTGGACGGGATGGAGCGTCTGGCAGAAGACGGCATCCATGTGAAGCTGCTGCTTCCTCCCGCCGGACGCGACCCGGTGTGGCCGAAACTGGCGCTGAACGGCGGACTTGTGCAGCCCGTTGGGGCTGACACGCTGGCCATCAGGACCTACACGATCCGCGCCATTCGCCCGGCATCGGACGAGATTGATGTGGATGTGGTCGTCCACACGGGAGGAGTTTTCTCGGACTGGGCGGCAAGCGCCCCGGCCGGAGAGGTGATCGGTCTGCTGGGGCCCTCCGGTTTTCAGAAAATCCCGCCCGTTGCCCCGTTCCTGATTGCGGCAGACGCAACGGCTGCGCCTGCCGCAGCACGGATGATCGAGGCGCTGGCCCGCGATCAGGCTTCTTCCGCCGCCCCCGAGCCCAGCGGTGGCCATGTGATCCTGGGTCTGGGGACGGACCGGCAGGCTGCGGACTATCTGGAAGGACTTGATCTCGCGGCGCTCGGGCTTGTGGTGCAGGGACTGGGGGCAGACGTCTTTTCCCGGGACATCGAGGCGGCGATCCGGTCGGCAGCACGGGATGCCCCTCCCGGTTTTGCCTGGTTCGCAGGCGAGCATCGCGACGCGCAGCGTCTGCGTCCTGTGTTCCGGAACGACTTCGCCTTGGGGAAAGGCGCGCAATATGCGATCGCCTACTGGACCGAGGGGCGACGGCAAGGGGCCTAGCTGAGCCGCGGTCAACGGAACCAACCGGCCGGCTGTGCCGTTGGCTTTGACGAGGATGGCCCCTTGGGAGAGGGGCCGAGGCGCCACCCTTCGCGTGGCGCGCCCCTTCAGAGCACAAGGACGCCCCATGACCCCTCTGACGCTGACCGTCAACGGGATCCGCCACGAGCTGCGCGTCGATCCGCGCCGGTCGTTGCTTGATCTCGTCCGCGACACTCTCGATCTCACTGGCGCGAAGAAGGGCTGTGATCACGGCCAGTGCGGCGCCTGCACCATGATCGTGAACGGCCGCCGCATCAATTCCTGCCTGTCTCTGGCCGTCAGCCACGACGGCGACGAGGTGACCACCATCGAGGGTGTCGCCGCCCGGTCTGCGGGTGAGGAGACCTCCACCGCAGATGCCCCGGCGCTTCATCCCCTGCAGCAGGCCTTCATCGAGCATGATGCCTTCCAGTGCGGGTTCTGCACCTCCGGACAGATCTGTTCCGGGATTGCCGCGCTCGAGGAGCTGGCGCAGGACCTGCCGAGCCTCGTGACCGTGTCTGGCGAAGGCTTCCGTAACGTGGAGGATGCAGACGCACTCCTGGAAGAGGAGCTGCGCGAGCGCATGAGCGGCAACCTGTGCCGTTGCGGTGCCTATCCCAACATCCTCGCAGCCTTGCGTCAGGTGATGGAGGCGCAGCGATGAAACCCTTCGATTATGTCCGCGTTGGCGGGGCCGAAGATCTTGCCCAGGCAAGTGCGGGTCGTTTTCTTGCCGGTGGCACGAACCTCATCGACCTGATGAAACACGAGATCGAGACACCGGATCGTCTTTTCGACATCACGCGAGCCGATTTGCCGACTCAGGATCTCGCTTCTGTTGAGCCGCGCGAAGACGGGCTGAGGATCGGGGCGCTGGTGACAAACGCGGATCTGGCGGCAAGCGAACAGGTCCGTCGCCGCTATCCGGTTCTCGCCGAAGCGCTTCTGTCGGGCGCCAGTCCGCAGCTGCGCAACAAGGCGACCACCGGCGGCAACCTTCTGCAGCGCACCCGATGCCCCTATTTTTATGACCGGGCGCGGGCCTGCAATAAGCGGCAGCCGGGAACGGGCTGCGATGCCATGGGCGGCTTCAACCGGATGCACGCCGTGCTGGGGACGAGCGAGGCCTGCATCGCGGCGCACCCGTCCGACATGGCGGTGGCCATGGCCGCGCTTGACGTCAGGGTCGAGACCCGCAAGGCCGATGGCACCAAGCGATCCCTTTCTCTCGATGAGCTTTACCGGCTTCCGGGCGATGCGCCGGAAAAGGACCATGTTCTGGACCCCGGCGAGTTGATCACCGCGGTCGTCTTGCCGGCTCAGGTGCCCTCCCGTCAGGCCTATCGAAAGGTACGGGACCGCGCCTCCTATGCCTTTGCTCTCGTGTCGGCGGCAGTGGTCGTCGAGCTGGATGCGGGACGGATTCGCAACCCGAGGATTGCTCTGGGGGGGGTGGCGCCCAGGCCCTGGCGGGCACGCCGGGCCGAGACCCGTCTCGAGGGGCAGGCTCCTTCCCGCGCCCTCTTCCTCCAGACCATGACGGAGGAATTCGAGGCGGCCCGGGGCCATGGACACAATGATTTCAAGATCGACCTGGCGCCGCGCCTGGTGGCGGACATGCTGGGTGAGCTGACGGAGACGACCCATGACTGAGATGATGTCCATGGAAGTTCAGGCTGAACGCCCGCTCGGGCGGGCTCTCGATCGGGTCGACGGGATCGCCAAGGTTTCCGGCCGGGCGATGTATGCGGCAGACTATCGGCCGGCGAGCGACCTCGCCGAAGGCTTCATTGTCGAGGCCCCGGCTGCACCCGGCCGGATCCGCCGTCTGGACGTCTCGCGTGCCGAGGATGCGGAAGGGGTGATCGCGGTCCTGACGTCCGCCAATGTGCCCGAACAGCGGACTTATGGGGCGCCGGAGGATGCCGGCCGCTTCACCCAGTCTCATGCGGTGCTGCAGGGAGACCGGGTGCGTCATGTGGGCCAGCCTGTGGCCTTGATCGTGGCGCGCACGCTCGAACAGGCGCGCCATGCGGCAAGTCTGGTCGAAGTGGAGATCGAAGTCGATGCTGAAGGCGGGATCTTCGACGCGCTGGCCCATGAGGATTTGGCCTTTGCGCCCGACAGTCTGGACGGAGCCGATGACGCGGACACGCAGAAGGGGGATCTGGCGCGTGAGCTTGCCGGGTCCGACCATCGGGTGGGGGCAACCTATCACACGGCCATGCAGCATGCTGCGGCCATGGAGCCCCATGTCAGCGTGGCCGAATGGGATGGTGACCAGCTGACCGTGCACATGGGGATCCAGATCGTTGCCTCTGCGGTGAAGGCCTTTGCCACGACCCTGCAGATCGAGCCGGAGCAGATCCGCATCGTTTCGCCCTTCACCGGCGGGGGCTTCGGCTCCAAGCTGGGTATTCATTCGGAGGCCGTTTTGGCGGCCCTTGCCGCGCGGGTTTGCGATCGTCCCGTGCGCGTGGTCCAGACCCGGCGCTCGGTCTTTGTCAACGCGCCGCACCGCGAGCGCCATCGCCAGGAGCTCGAACTTGGTGCGACGGCCGATGGAACGCTCACGGCCATCCGTCATGACAATCTCGCCGGCATGGCGCGCGACTATGCCTTTGCGGAGGCGCCGGCCTCTCCGACCCGGGCGAGCTATGCGGCCCCTGCGATCCACACAAGCCACCGGGTGGTGGCGGCCGACATTCCGACGGTCGACAGCATGCGTGCGCCCGGCGAGGCCATCGGCACCCTGACCCTCGAAACCGCCATTGATGAAATGGCGCAGGCCTGCGGCATGGATCCGCTGGAGTTTCGCCTGCGCAACATGCCCGACGTGGATCCGGTCTCCGGAGCCCCCTTCGGGGACCATCGGCTCGAGTCTTGCCTGCGCGAAGGGGCGCAGCGCTTCGGCTGGGACGGCTGTGTGGCGCCCGGCTCGCGCCGCGAGGGACGTCTGCTGATCGGTCGCGGGCTTGCGGCCGCCATCCGGCCGAACATGCTTGTGGGCGCCGAGGCGGAGATCACCCTTTCTCCGGACGGACGCTTCCATGTACGCACCGACATGACCGACATCGGCACCGGCTCCTACACGATCCTGACCCAGATTGCCGCCGACACGCTCGGCGTCGAGCCGGGACAGGTGGTCACCGAGCTGGGCGACAGCGCTTTCCCCAAGAGTTCCGGCTCCGGCGGGTCCTTCGGGGCGGCCAGCACCGGGTCGGCGGTACAGGATGCGGCCTCCAATCTGCTGTCGGCGCTGCGCGACCGGTGCGCGGCCCTGGGCCTGGACGGCAACGGGGCCCTTGCCTTCACGCTGGACAGCGTGCGGCTGGGCGAACGCAGTCTGGCTCTGGCCGATCTGGTCGGCCCCGAGGGCATGACCGCCTCGGGCAGCATCGATCCGGACGATTTCGACACCGGACAGGCCGGATATTCTTACGGCGCCCAGTTCGCCGAGGTGGCCGTGGATGCGGTCACGGGCGAGATCCGCGTCCGGCGTCTGCTTGGGGTGTTCGATGCGGGACGCATTCTCAACCCGAAAACCGCGCGCTCGCAGCTGCTCGGGGGCATGATCTTCGGCATCGGTGCAGCGCTGATGGAGGAGGGGGTGATCGACCCGAGGTCTGGCGCCGTGATGGCGCGGGATCTGGCCGACTATCATATCCCCGTCAACCGGGATGTGCCGGCTCTTGAGGTGCACATGCTGGGGGCGTCTTCGCCCTTTGCCAACCCGCTGGGGGCGAAGGGCATCGGCGAACTGGGCATCTGCGGGGCAGGGCCGGCAATCGCCAATGCGGTGCATGAGGCAACCGGCGTGCGTCCCCGCGCCTTCCCCATCCATCTTGACCACCTGCTGCCCAATCTCCCGCCCGTCTAGGGCGGGGCCGGGTCAGCGGGTCTCAGCAACCTTCCGCTCAAGCCAGTCGATTGCCTCGAAAACCGTGATCGGCCGCAAGGGCGAGCGTCCGAAATAGTGGCAGTAGTCGAAATAGAGAGCGGCCACGAGAGCTTCCAGCGGCACCGGTTGCCGCCGCTTCGCAACCAGAGCCGAGGCCCCCTCGGTACGGTCCACGGTCAGGCCATATCCGCTGTAGAAGGAAACGCCGAAACTGTGGACCTCGCGCTGCGCCATGATCGCCTCGAAACCGAGCTGGCTCGAGACACAATAGACCTTGTTGCAACGCTCCAGGAGCGACCAGGGGTTGCGGGGAGCGGCATCCAATTTGACCCTTCCGGTCTCGAGCGCTCGTGCGACATCCTGGTCCAGACTGGCGAAATCGGAGAGAAACTGCTGATCGAAATGTCCTTTCTTGCGCCCGGTGATGGCCTCCGGATGGATGCGCAGGAGGATCTCTGCGTCCGGATTTTCATGCACGGCGGCCCGAAACATGCGGGTGAAGCTCTCCTGCGTCGCGAGCGCTCCGGTAATCGACGCATCGCCGGCGGTCTGGTCGATCACAAGAACCCGGGGCAGGTCTGACGGGTTGCGTGCCTGCCCATCAGGGAGGTCCCCGGCGGGGTGGTCGTTGTAT
Organism: Roseibium aestuarii; assembly: GCF_008477545.1. Classification (GTDB taxonomy): domain Bacteria; phylum Pseudomonadota; class Alphaproteobacteria; order Rhizobiales; family Stappiaceae; genus Roseibium; species Roseibium aestuarii. The sequence continues at coordinate 10,066 of NZ_VORA01000010.1, forward strand.
TTCGAGAGGCGTGTCTCACGCAGTCGCGAGATCACGTTCCTCGCTTGCGACCATGTTTCCGGCCGGGCCAGTCGATCCCGCACCAGGTCTTCCAGATCACTCGGTTGACGAGCATCGTAGTAGATCCCGGAGCGGTCGAGAACGAGGGAGAGGGGCGGTTCGCCGTCGCCCGGCTGGACCGAGCGCAGGAGCCCGTCTTCGAAAGCCAGATAGGGGAGCCCTCGCAGGCGGGCGAGACGTCTGGCTCGATCTGCAGTGGGCTTGTGTCCCCATCCGGCGATGGCATCGACACCGAGTGCGAGAGGCCAGAGCCTTCGCGCCGTCGCCCCTGTTAGCTGTTCGATTTCAGTGCGCAGACGCCAAAGTCCGCTGGTTGCAAAACCGATGCGCATGGTCTGAAACGTCCCCGCTTCCAAGGCCTTCGATCCGGCGACACCCGCATCCCGCTCGGACGAGGGATTGCCGCGAGCAGATCTGTCCTGATCCTTTTAGGCCCTGGCGCGAGGACGGGGCAAGCATACCGCGGTCTGCTCTTCTCTCAAGACACCGGTGTAGCAGGATAGCCGGCATCGGCGAGGGTGCGGATCAGGTTCTCCTGCGGCAGGGCGGAGGCGATCTCCACCGTGTGGTGGCCGAGGTCGATGGTCACGCGGGCCTGCGGATCTGCCGCTGCCACGGCCTTTTCGATAGCCGCGACGCAATGGCCGCAGCTCATGTCGGGAACGTTGAACTTCATCTGAAACTCCTTCCGGCCGCGTGTCGTTTGCCCATGGAACCCCGGAGGACATGTGGTCATGCCACTGGGGCTGCCATTCGGGGCCGAGGTCATGGGAGATGACACGGGCCATCGAAACTGTTTGAACCTTCCCGTGGCGGGAAGGTCAAGCGGCATGTGTCCGGCAAAAATCGTGAGCCTCACCTCTTGACCTTCCAGTGACTGGAATCTCCATCTGTCAGTGCATCGCTTTGTAGAAGGATCCGGCATCATGGCTGTCTCGTCGTCTCTGATCGTGCCCGTGACGGGAATGTCCTGCGCGTCCTGCGTCGGCCGGGTGGAGCGCGGGTTGAAGCAGGTCGAGGGGGTTCACGATGTGCGGGTCAACCTGGCCACGGAAACCGCGAGCTTTGGCGTTGATGGCGCGGGCGCCCTGCAGGCGGCAATCGATACGCTCGAAACCCTTGGCTATCCCGCCCGTCGCCAGACCGTGACCCTCTCCGTCGCCTCCATGTCCTGTGCGTCCTGCGTTGGGCGCGTCGACAAGGCGCTGGCAGCCGTGCCGGGCGTGGTGGAAGTCGCGGTCAATCTGGCGACCGAGAGCGCGCGTGTCACCTTCGTCGAAGGGGCAGTCACCGCTGCCGAGCTGATCCGGGCCGCCACGCAGGCCGGCTATCCGGCGAAACTCATGGATGAGGAGGCGAAGGAGGACCAGGCGGCACGCAAGTCGGCCGAGGCCCGGGAGCTGGCCGTCCGGCTGACCCTTGCCGCAGCCCTTGCCCTGCCCGTGTTCGCCATCGAGATGGGTGGCCATATGGTGCCGGCGCTGCATCATCTGGTCATGACCACGATTGGCGAACAGACCAGCTGGATCCTTCAATTCGTGCTCACGACCCTGGTGCTGGCGGGGCCCGGCCGCATGTTCTATCGCCGCGGGCTGCCTGCGCTCTTCAAGGGGGCGCCAGACATGAACAGCCTCGTGGCCGTGGGCACCGGTGCGGCCTATCTCTATTCCGTCGTGGCGACCTTCCTGCCGCATCTCCTGCCCGATCAGGTGCGTGCCGTCTATTTCGAGGCCGCGGCTGTCATCGTGGTGCTGATCCTGCTCGGCCGTTTCCTGGAAGCGCGCGCCAAGGGGCGCACCGGTGCGGCGATTGCCCGTCTGCTCGGCCTCCAGGTGAAGACGGCACGGGTCGAGCGCGGGGGCGCTCTGGTCGATGTGGCCATCGATGAACTCTCCCTCGGTGACGTGGTCGTGGTGCGGCCCGGCGAGCGCATTCCCGTGGATGGAGAGGTGATCTCCGGCGCGTCCCGCGTCGACGAGAGCATGATCACCGGCGAGCCCGTCCCGGTCTCCCGTTCGGCGGGCGACACGGTGACCGGCGGAACGGTGAATGGCGCTGGCGGCTTGCAGGTGCGGGCCACCCGGGTTGGCGCCGATACGACGCTGGCCCAGATCGTCCGCATGGTCGAGGAAGCACAGGGGGCCAAGCTGCCCATTCAGGGGCTCGTCGACCGGGTGACCCTGTGGTTCGTGCCGGCGGTGATGGCCGCGGCCCTGTTGACTGTCGCCGTGTGGCTCGTCTTCGGGCCCGATCCGGCCCTGACCCTCGCGCTCGTTGCTGGCGTCAGTGTTCTGATCATTGCCTGCCCTTGCGCCATGGGGCTTGCCACGCCCACCTCGATCATGGTCGGCACCGGCCGTGCGGCCGAGCTCGGCGTGCTTTTCCGCAAGGGGGACGCGCTTCAGGCGCTCTCCGGGGTGACGGCCCTGGCGCTGGACAAAACGGGGACGGTCACCCTCGGCCGGCCGGAGCTGACCGATGTGGTGCTGGCGCCGGGCTTTGATCATGATCGGGTTCTTGCCGCTGTGGCGGCGGTCGAGGCCCTGTCGGAACATCCGGTCGCGACCGCAATCGTCCGGGCGGCAGGGCAGAAGGGCCTGACCCTGCCTTCCGCCACGGGCTTTGTGTCGGTGACCGGCCACGGGGTGAGCGCCCTGGTGGAGGGTCGGCAAGTGGTGATCGGCGCGGCCCGGATGCTGGAGCGTGAGGGGATCGATTTCGAACCCCTGGCCGATGAGGAAACCGCCCTGTCGCTGCGCGGGCGCACCGCGATCCTGGCCGCCATCGACGGGCGGCTGGCCGGCGTTTTCGGTGTGTCGGACCCGCTGAAACCCTCCAGCCAGGCAGCGATTTCTGCCCTTCGCGCCCGGGGGCTGGAGGTGGTCCTGATCACCGGCGACAAGCGCGAGACGGCGGAAGCCATTGCCCGGGAAGCCGGGATCGACACGGTGATTGCCGGTGTGCTGCCGGAGGGCAAGGTGCGGGCCCTGGACGAGCTGCGGGACAAGCATGGGTCTGTCGCCTTCGTCGGCGATGGCATCAATGACGCTCCCGCTCTGGCCCATGCGGATGTGGGCATCGCCATTGGAACGGGCACGGACGTGGCCATTGAATCCGCCGATGTGGTGCTGATGTCCGGCGACTTGCGCGGGGTGGTCAATGCGGTGGAAATTTCCCGCCGAACCCTGCGCAACATCGGGCAGAACCTGTTCTGGGCCTTCGCCTATAATGTGGCGCTGATCCCGGTCGCCGCCGGAGCGCTCTATCCGGTTCTCGGGGTGCTGCTGTCTCCGGTTCTGGCAGCCGGGGCCATGGCGGTGTCATCCGTCTTCGTGCTCGGCAATGCGTTGCGCTTGCGCCGGGTCGCGCCCGCGCTTGCAGAAGGAGAGGTGTGATGAACATCGGCGAAGTGGCCAGCCGCTCGGGGCTTCCGGCCAAGACCATCCGCTACTACGAGGAGATCGGTCTCATCCATCCCTTGCGGACGGAGAATGGCTATCGCGCCTTCCAGAGCTCGGATCTCAACCGGCTCGCCTTTCTCGGCCGTGCCCGGGCGCTGGGCTTCAGCATCGAGGATTGCCGCGCGCTGGTCTCCCTTTACGACGATGACCAGCGTGAAAGCGCGCGCGTGAAGGAGATCACCGAGCAGAACCTTCAGCGTATTGCGGAGAAGATCGCGGAGCTGGAGGCCATGCGCGAAACACTCTCCCGTCTGGCGCTGGCCTGTTCGGGGGACGAGAGCCCGGATTGCGCCATCCTCAAGGATCTGGCCGGAGAAGAGAACCCGGCCGCCGCCGACGGGACGGGGCAAGACTGTTGCGCCCCGAGGGCAACCTCGACCGGAAAGGGGGCGTCCGCATGAGGGGGCAAAAGGTGGTGCTCCTGGTGACGGGCCTTGCGGTTCTGCTCGCGGGCGCTTGGGCCTCCTTGCGGCCAGGAAACACCGAAAACCCGGCGACCCGCGCCCCGCAGGAGGCCGCGGGCGCGCCTCTGGTTCAGGTGCGCGTGCCGGACCTCTCGCCGACGGAGAGGCAGGGCGAGACGCGCTTTAACGACCGTTGCGCCAGTTGCCATGGCGTGCATGCGGCGGGCCAGGATGGCGTCGCGCCGCCGCTCGTGCACAGGATCTACGAACCCTCCCACCACGCGGACATGTCTTTCCTGATGGCCGTGCGCCAGGGCGTGCGTGCCCACCACTGGCCCTTCGGCAACATGCCCCCGATCCCGGACCTGGCCGCAGACGATGTCGCCCTCATCGTGACCTACGTCCGCGCCCTGCAGCGGGAAAACGGGATCCGGTGAGAAGGGAGGGAGTTCAATTCTTGCTTGAGGCGTGGAGGAGCCGGCAGCTCGGTGTCGAGAGGGTTTATCAAATCAGGTAACGTGTAGCAGCGCGAGAAAAAATATGTTTGAAGGGAGAGGTCGCGTTGCTTGGTGCCCCGATTCAATGCGTGGGTTCCACGATCCAGGGTACTGCCTGCATTGTGCCGATTGCGCCGTTCACAGGAAGAAAGAAGGGTCGAATTCCACATGGCGAACCCTAAGAACGTTCTGATTCTGAGCAATCTCTTCCCAGATTTCGGCGATCCCCTCTACAGATTAGGAACTTACAAGAACTATCTCCTTCCCTATGCCAAGTCCCTTCTCGCGAGCGGGCGGTTCGACGTTCAGGTTTTGGTGCCTGAAGCGATTGGTTGTGCCCTTCACTCTGAAGGGGAACTCGCGAGTTCTGACGTGCCACCCGTTGTGGTGATGGACGATGAAGCCCTGAGCACGTGCGGCCTCAACGACTTTATGATCCGTTCCTGCGCCGAGCACTTTTCCATAGATCAGCTAGCTCTCATCGGTACAGCATTCCACAAGTCTCTTGGGCGCTGGACGCCTGATGTAATCTTGTGCTGGGAAGCGCCAAGCAAGGTCCTCAGGTATCTCTTTCCCAACGCTCTGACGCTTGATCTGATGCCCGGCATGTTCATGCGGGCCCCGTTCCCCAAGATGATTCAATTGGACCCATGCGGCCTTTATGGAGACGCGTGGTACGTCGGTGCTGATGTTGCTTCGATCCAAATGAATCAGAGCGAGATCGACCAGGTCGATCAGATTCGACAGCTTTTTCTGGATCATTTTGAACAAATTCACACGAAGTCGGCGTTGCAGGCGCGCTATGACATATCGCTAACACCGGGTTTTCAACTCGTTCCCTTGCAGATTTCGCAATATTTCGGCTGGAAAGAATATACCGACTTCGAAACCCAGTTCGATTTCGTAGAAAGCTTACTAAAGAATGATGCTTCTGGAAAAGACCTTATCTTTACTCAGTATGTGAGCCCCCTACGTTCAGATATCACTCTTTCAGACGAGCGAATTCAAAGGCTGGAGGCGGAGCACCCGCGCTTCGTTTTCCGTAAAGATTTTAACGAGGTAGATAATATCTCGCAGTATCTCGTGCCACATTGTTCTCGTGTTCATTCCATCTCGAGTACTGTTGGCCTTCAGGCACTTTTCTTCGGGAAATTTCTTTCCTCGCCGTCTCGCTCTCATCTTGGATATCTTGCTTCTCTCCCCCGTCATGATGCTCAGAAGATCGTGGACTTCTGCCTCCTTAGAGGCTCGGTCCTCCATGACCGGTTGGTGGAAGATGCCGCCTATTTCGCTCAGGTCATTGATTCGTTCTACGCACAGAAGGGAAAAAAGGGAGCCGCTGGTCTTCCGTCGTCCGAAGAATTACAGAACTCTTTTTCAGGCATTATTAAGTATTCTTCGTTCACTACGAGCGAACGAAGAATACGTGCCATGCTGAAGGATCAGTTCGAGTTTCAGCCTCCTTGGTCGCAGATGAACTGCAAGGATCACGAGATCATTTCCTTTGATGTGTTCGACACTCTGATCTGTCGGAACGTGTTGCGGCCTGCTCAAGTTTTTGACCTGATGGTCTCCCGCATGGAAGGTGGCGCTCTGGATGTGGTTCCTCCAGCGTTTAAACAACGCTTTTCAACTCTGAGGCAGAGCTTTGAACGCCTTGAAAGGCAGCGCCTCGACGCTGTTGATGGAGGGGGCGAGCAGGAGGTCAATCTCCTCTCCATTTATGATGCAATTCTCTCCTTTTCGGGACTTTCAAAAAGTCTTGCACCAGACTTCCTCGCACTTGAACAGGAGGTGGAGCTAGAGTGCCTGCGCCGTCGGCCGGCTGGTTTCAATGCGTATCAAACAGCTCTAAGGCAAAGAAAGCGCGTCATACTAGTTTCAGACTTCTGCCATTCCCGCGAATTTGTCGAAAGGGCGCTGCGCTCAGCGGGATATGACGGCTGGGAACGAGTGTATGTTTCGTCGGAACTGGGAGTTCGAAAACATACCGGAACGATGTTCAAAAGAGTCGTTTCGGACCTCGGCGTTGAGCCTTCGGCCATTCTCCATATCGGGGATAATTTAAAGGGTGACATCGAAAGGGCTACAGCGTGCGGAATTTCCGCGCTCTGGCTTCCGTCGGCCCAACAGATCGCTGGTTCAATGCTCTCGAGGCGGCGGCGTAATGGCGGCCGAATTCCGGACGCCCACATCTTACAGGCCATTCTTGGCGCGCATATAAATGAGAATGTGCCTGTTCAGCTGCAACGACGCCCTGCTCGCATTGATGCGACGTTGATCTCTCGGCCATACGATCTTGGCTTCCTCGTCTTGGGGCCAATGCTCCTGTCCTTCGTGAGATGGCTTTATGAAGACGACAAGCTTTCCCCATCGCGCAAGCAATTCGTCTTCTTTGCCCGGGATATGAAGGTTGCGTATGAGATTTTCGTGGCTGGCTTGGGTTCTGAGCTCGCGGCAAACTGTGCAACTGCACACTACATCCCTGTCTCACGTGCTGCGCTTGCCGGTATCAATCTTTTTGCACCCGAGGATCTTCTGTCTGTCAGGATTGACGATTTTGCAAAGGATCGACCCGTTGCAGATTTGCTTGTGGCGAGATTTGCTCTCGAGGAATCGGAGATCATCTGGGAGGCTCTTCCTGGCGTATTTGGGAACTGCGTTGAGAAGTCCAGGGTCGGAGATCTTAGCGAGGGTCAGATCTATGCGCTTGCGGTCAGCTCCGCTCGGGAGCATTGGGCGACAATCTCGACGCGGCTTGAGCATAAGCGCGAGATGGTACGTGCCCTGCTGGAGCAATGCGGGGTTGATCTAGCCCATCCGACTGTCACGGTTGATTTCGGTTACGTTGGAACGATCCACAGGCAGATTTCCTGCCTCTTTCAGGGCGAAGTGCTCCCCCGCTTCTTTATGGAGTTTTCGGCTTTAGTCAGAAACGATGAGTTGGAAGGAGCGCGTAGCTTTTTTGGTTCATACCTTCCTGCCTCATCCCGGGAAAGAACGGCCTTTCTTAAATATAATTTGATTTTAGAAAGTCTGCTGAACGAGCCGCTTGGTAGCGTGTCTGGGTATTTCCTGAATAGTGATGGTGTTGTCTCTGAAAGACGTCGTGAAATCTCCTCAACTCACGCGAGATCTATCGATGAGGTTCATGATGGCGCGCGAAAATTCGCTGAAATTTGGAGGCGGTATTTCGGTATCGTTACGGATTGTTTCGATACAACGATCGACCATCTCGATTACTTCTTCGAACTTATCATGAGTGACCCTAGCCATCAGGAGGCAGCTCTCCTTGCCCGCCTTGAATTCGACAACTCATTTGCGGGACGCCAAGATCGCTCCATTCTTGTTAGAAGCCCTCGTGACGGAAAGGTGATCTGGCCGGAAGGTGAGCGTGCGTTACGCAGAGGTCCTGATTACTCGCCTTCAAACTGGCGGAGATTCTATACACCACTGATACGACATTTTGTGCGGAAACTCGGCTCGCGTCGGGATCTTGAAATCTTCGATGCCGATCCCAAGCTTTTCTTTCGCAGCGAGGTGCGAGAGTTCCATTATCGGATCTTGGGCCGAATTCTTTACCCCTGACAACGACGGCTTTCAGACTACTGGAGAATGTGATGATACTGATCATTGGTGCGGGCGTGACCGGCCTAACCTGCGCCGCTTGTCTCGACGGCGATGTGCTCATTGTGGAGCGCGATAGCGAAGTTGGCGGGTATTGCCGAACGACAAAGCGGAACGGTTTCGTCTGGGATCGCGCTGGCCATTTCTTTCACTTCTCGAATAGCAAAATAAAGCGCTTCTTCGACAAGAGTATCCCAGATGACAGCTTTGCTGTCGTGGAAAAGTCGACGAGCATTTTTTTGTCAGATGTTGGATATGTCGATTTTCCATTCCAGAAGAATATTCACCAGCTGCCAAAGCATGAGTACATAAGGTGCCTTATAGATTTATATGAAGCTGAAAAGGGTGATCGACCATACTCAAATTTCAAGGAATACATTTATCATACTCTCGGAGCTGGCATATGTGACCGTTTTCTCATCCCTTATAATGAGAAACTATACGCTTGTGATCTGAATGAACTTGATCAGGACGCGATGGGTCGTTTTTTCCCTAAGGCAAATTTCGAAAATGTTCTTCTGAATGCCAAGCAGGGCACAAACTCCTCGTATAATCAGTTTTTTTCCTATCCGCGTGATGGCGCGAATGCGTTCGTAGAGGTGCTGAAGCATCACGCGCTTAGGAGCGCGGAGATTTGTCTAAACACTACCGTTGAGTACATTGATATTGCTTCTAAGGAAGCGCGGCTTTCTTCTGGGGACGTGATCCGTTTCGAAAAACTGGTCAATACGGCGCCTCTCGATAAATTCTGCAATCTTGCTGGCATAGATACGTCGGCGGCTCAGTTGTCTGCCAACAAGGTCGTTGTCTTCAACCTAGGATTTGATCGCTGTAACGAAATCAAGGCGCATTGGATATACTATCCTGGAGACGAGGTTTTCTATCGCGTGGGTTGTTATCACAATATATTTGGTACGACTTCAGCGAGCCTGTACGTTGAGATCGGGATGGCACGTGACGATGCGGTCGATGAAGCTGCATTGCTTGATCGGGTTCTGAACGACCTCGAAAAAGTGGGTCTTATTGAGTCCGACTTTATACTCGTCGATCATGAGTTCATTCAGATGGACCCTGCCTATGTGCATATCAACAAGACTTCAAATGCTTTCAAGGAGCAGTTGAAATCTGAGCTTGAACATTCAGGCATCTACACGGCGGGCCGCTACGGGAATTGGACCTATTGCAGCATCGAGGATAATTTGATCGAGGCTCACGGCATCGCCAAGATCATCGGCGGTGCTTCCATGTATCGCGATACATTGGGACTGGATTCAGAGGATTGAAGTCGTTCCCCGGCGCTTGCGAGGGGCGCCGGGGAATTGAACTCTTAGCCCTTGAAGGGCTCGCTTCGCGTGAACAGCGACCGGATGGGGTGCTTGATCTTTGCAAGACGTTTCTGGAGATTGCGGTTGTTGGGAATCAGGTTTGACGCATATTCTAGGTGCGAAATCGCCTCTGCACGGTTTCCGAGCCGGATAAGAACTTCCGCCAGTTTACGACGCAAGTCCGGGCGTTTGGGGTCGAGATAAGCGGCTGTGCGGTAGAGATCTGCCGCTGCTTGGAGTAGCCCCTTCTGTTCCAGTTCTTCAGCGAGCTTTGCTGCGCCTGGAGCGGTTACTGGCGTCTTGGATCCGTGCGGAAGCCCGGCAGGGGCTGCAAACGATGTGCCTGGCGCCGTGGTCGCCCGCGGTGAATTGAGCATGGGGGTTGTCTCGTCACGTGGTAATTCAAAGGGTAGGCGTACGATTTTTCGGTCAGTTGGCCGGATCTTGAAGTCTGCGTAGAGCTGGTCGATCGTGTCCTGATAACCGGTTGCGAATTTCTGTGGTGTCATCTCTCTTTCATACAAAGCGGCGTTGCTGCGCCGCCACTCGGTGAGTGTTTCGGGTGAGAGCTGGCAAAAGCGGGTGAGTGCATCAGTTAGACTGTCCACGGAGCCTGGTTCGAAATAGAGAACACCGTCGGTTCTGCCTTCAAGATATTTGTAGCCACCTATCTTTGCGCTCACGAGCGGTGTTCCGAGCGAAAGTGCTTCGATCATGCTAAGATCAAAATAGGATCCGCGGTTCGCGATGACGCAGGCATCGGCAAGGTTCAGATAATTGCCGGGAGCGGTCGTGAATGGGACTTCAATCCAACGCGGATGATCGAGGGATGGCTTGTCCTGCTTCTCTCCGACGGCGAGGAACCACGCATTTGGATCGCGCCCCAGCACCTGTTTCGCAGCTTCAACATAGAGATCGAAACCTCGCATCGGAATGAACCGACCAAGGTGGAGGAAGACCCGGGCATTTGCCGGTATTCCGTGCTGAGCTCGCATTGCATCTGCTGACAAGGAGACAGCCTTCTTTTCCGTTCCCGTGACCGAGAAGTAGATTGGCTTGGATGCAGCAATTTCAGCAAACTCCGGCCAGTCCTGATGGTATCCTTCCATACTGTGTTCGCTCGGGAAGAACAGCGCATCTGACATGCGGAAGGCAAAGTCGTCACGTAGCCGGAGGAAATGCCGGTATCCTGCGATCTTTGCTTCGTTCTGAACGAGCCACTCCCTGGGCCGGTTCTTGGTGAAGTGAAAGACGTCTTCGAACTCAGGCTTCCACGGATTATGTGTGGTCAGTATCTTCACAACGTCATTCTCAATCCCGCAGAGGCGCAAGAAGTTATAGACCGGAAGGAAGTTGTAGGCGCCATGAATGTGAACCGATGTGATCTTGCGGACATCGATCTTCATGAACTCTGAGGGTGGAATGACCGAGTGAAACCAATGCTGAACATTGTAAAACTTTAGGAGATCTGTTTCCTTATAGGCCTCTATGAATGGAGTATTAGACCGGAGCAAATCGCATCTTATATTTGGAAGCCGATCGTCCGGGCCTATATCTGGAAATAGAAAAGCGTGCTGTACTCCAGTGCTACTAACGAATTCTTCGTTTCGCTCCATTCCATCAAGAAGACTTGACAGATATCCTACCGTACCTCCTTTATTTAGGTCAAATCCTTGATGGCAGTGTAGGTAGTGTTTCATTGGCGTTGTCCCAATTGGCTTCGCTCTGTTTGGATTTTTTGAATGTATTCCCGTTCCGAATTCCAATTATGAAAATCTACAGAACTATCTTTGACAGGGTCGTCATCGAAGTAATGCCTTCCTTGTGACTCTGATTTCTGATCAGAGAAACCAAATATACTTACTGTGTTTTTTTGTGTCGTCTTTCCTAATGTATATATTAAGAAGGAGAGGCCCGTTGATATGGATATATTGTTGGACATCAATCTAATTCTGTCACAGTCATAGTCGAAGTATTTAGCTCCGCATAACATCAGATTATATATGACGAGGCACCTATCGACGGGTCGCTTTAATGAATATCTGGGTGATATTACGTAGTCGAAAGACGGGATAAATTCCCTTCTGTATATCGTTTCGATGGCTGGGGTGATGACCCAGCAGTTCGTTTTTGTGCCGTAGTCGTTGATAGAGCTTTGGTCCAACTTGAAATTGTTAAACCTAAATACAATATCGTGACTGTCTATTATTTCTCCCTTGTTTCTTCCGATCTCAGAAGGGGAGTTTCCTACAATTGCGATGCTCTTATCTTTTACATAGTCGGCGAATGATTCCTCATTTGCTTTCGACGTCGAATTGACAGTATTTGAAATTCTCTCGAGTCTCGTCGAATGAGTTACTTTTTTTCTGTAGCGAATTTTTATGAGAGCTTCCTCAGCGCCCTTGATGAAAGTTGAGGCTTCGATCAGTTCGTTCTGGAAGCTATAATCGAACAATCTCTCTAGGTATGCTCTGCTAATTATGTATAGCTCCCCGTCAACGACCGACTTTGAGGCGTCATTTGTTGTAATGGTGTCAATGAAGTATTTGCATGTATCATGAACTGCCTTGGACTTATGATTTATAAAAAAATCGTTCATCGCGGACATGTAATTTTTTTTAAATACATCTCGATTTATATTATTTTTCTCATTTATATAAATGTAGGAACTCGCATAAAATGCTGATAGTATTTGGTGGAAGTGGTTTTTCGGATTCTTTTGACTATGTGATATGGTCACATCCAGATTGGATTCGGTAAATTCAACATGAATTATTTCCACTTTCCCGTGAGCCAATTGATAGCCCGTCCCGGGGGTTGAGTTCCGGATCTGGCGCGCGTGTAACTTTATTTTTTCGAAGTTATAATCTGGACGCGACTTAAAGAGTACGTTTAAGTGTTTCTTATTTTCATTTAGGTTTGTGCGGTTTGTTATTTGAGGCCGCCTTGTGTGGCCAACAGTCACAAAATCCATCGTAACTTCACTTAATCCATTCAGGCGCGCCTCTGAATAGAGAATCCAGAGATAGTCCTCCATGATGAAGTCGTCAGGTTCGAGAATTGAAATGTAGTCACCCCGGGCGACCTTCAATCCTGCATTTACAGCGGTTCCATAGCCGCCGTTCTCTTTGTAGATCGGGCGAATATGCGCGTATCGATCGGCGTAATCCTGGATTATCTGCCGAGTATTGTCTTTCGATCCGTCGTCGACTGGAATGATCTCGATGTCGTCGAGAGTTTGCGCAAGGGCGCTGTCGAGGGCTTGGGTGAGCCACTCGCCTACATTGTAGCACGGGAGGATCAATGAAACTTTCGGCATTCACTTCTCATGGTATTTGCGCGGGGGAGAGCGTTTGAGGTTGGTCAGGCATGAGTGCTTGGCCGAGACCGATAGGGCGTAGCTTGGCTTCGTCCTGATGTTCACGACTGGTGCAGTCAAGAGACTGCGAAGCACCCTCAGTTCCTGTCGCGGATGTTGTAGTAGAGCAGGACGGCCACGCCCCATAGTCCGAAGAGAGCAAGGGCCGTGAAGAGAGAGTAGGCCAGACGATGCGGATACTGGGCCTGCTCGGAGAGCGTGGGCTTGATGAAGGTTGCAAGGTACATGTGCTTCTGCGCTGCGTCCTGGCGTGCCTTTTCCAGCCCGGCGAGGGCGGTTGCGTAGAAGCGGTTGGAGAATTCCTCTTCCAGCTTGAGATCCGTGTATGTGGAGATCCGCTGAGACAGGCGGTCGCCGCGGGATAGGGCTGCCTGGGCAGCGGTATCTCGCTCGCCCTCTGTCGCGGCGACACGGCCATCGCCGAGCTTGTTCCTGTAGCCGTCAACCTGAGCTTCGAGGGCGGAGATGGTCTCCTGGAGCAGGCGGACGCGGGGAGAGTCCTGCACCTGATACGACGAGAGGATGCTCAGTTCCGCCGTCTTGCTGGCGATTTCCTGCTCCAGTCCGGCAATCATCTCCATGGTCAGGCGGGCGTTGTCTTCCGGGCTGACTTCCTGCGTTTTGTCGCGATAGTTTGACATTTCCCTGCGGATCGCCCGCAGACGTGTTTCTGCCCTGGCCACGGTTTCTTCGGCGAAACGGAGAGTTTCGCGCCGGTTCGCATCGGAGAGCTGGTTCACGAGCGCATCACTGCGGGCAAGGATCGCTTCCGCGACGCGCACGGAATCGTTCGGGTCGAAGCTGCGCACGTCCACGTTGATCACGCCAGAAGTCGCGTCGTAGTGAACGTCCACCATGCTTTCCCAGTAATCGAGCCGCGCTTCGATCGGCAGGTCCTCGCCCATGCGGAAAAGCCAATCCGCTCCGGAGCGGTTGAAGATGGCCGTCAGATCAAGAGAGGGTTCCAGATCTTCGAGGATCGCCTGGCTGCGGATGTAATCCTGCAAGATGTAGCTGTTTGAGGCAGTGGATTCAGATCCACTGTCGAGGACCAGACCGAGGATATCCGTCGCCGCACCCTGGGTTGAGCTCCGGATCGCGAAGGCGACGGTGCTGTTGTACTGGTCGCTGGCAAAGAACGCCATGTAGCCGGAGAAAAGCAGGGAGGGCAGGGCGACGAAGAGAAAGAAGCCGAGGACAATCAGCCTGTGACGTGTTCTCGGGCGAGAGCGGCTGGACGTGCCGGTTCCTGGAAGGGCCAGGTCGAGCAGGCGATGTGGATCAAGGCCTGTCTTCTTCAGGCGTGCAACGAGATCCCCGGACCCCGAGGCGCGATCCGGTCGAGCCTTCCCATCCTCGGGCAGGGCCACGAAGGCGCCCTCTCGAGCCGGTTTCGATACGGTCTTGTCGCCGTTCGCGGCACCCCGGATCTTGTCCCCTTTAACGGGCCGCGCGGTCTGGTCCGAAGGCGTCATGGCTCTCTGTCTTCCTTGCGCTTGGACGGTCAGCGACGCGCCATGTTGGCATTGTGCGCCGCTATGGCATCATCAATGTTGGGATAATAGGTTAACGCGCCGTCTTCAAGCACGACGCCGGTCGTGCAGTAATCCTTGAGTGCGCTGTCTGTATGAGAGACCATGATGATATCGGAGTGGTTGAGCTTTTCCTCGAAAACCTGTTTGCACTTGCGTCGGAAATTCGCATCTCCGACAGCGGTGATTTCATCCACGAGATAGTAGTCGAAGTGGATTCCCATGCTGACACCGAAGGCCAGTCGGGCTTTCATGCCGGAGGAATAGGTCTTCACTGGCATCTGATAGGCCTTCCCGAGTTCGGCGAAGTCTTCCACATAAGCAACGAGGTCCTCGGTATCGTGGCCGTAGATGCGTGCGACGAAGCGAACGTTCTGTTCGCCTGTCAGGGATCCGTTGAAACTGCCTTGGAAGCCAAGCGGGAAGGATACGTTGGCGCGGCGGATGATCCGCCCCGAGCTCGGCTTGATGGTGCCGGCGATCAGCCGCAAGAGTGTTGACTTGCCTGCGCCGTTGCGGCCGAGTAGTCCGATGCTGTCGCCGCGCGGAATGGTAAAGGAGACGTCCTTCACGATGTAGCGGGTCGTGCCCTTGAGCTTGAACCCTTTCGTGACACGGTCGAGGCGGATCATTGTTGCTCCCTCAGGCGCGCGTCGAAGAGCCAGACCAGGAAAAGGCCGAAGGCTAACGAGAAGATTGCGAGTCCTCCGACGAACCACAGGTTCACGTAGTCTGCCCGGTATGTCGGGTAAAAGCCCGTTCGGAACAGGCCGACGATGTGAACCAGCGGATTCCATAGAATGTAGTCTCGAAACGGTGGCGGAAGCTTGTCGGGCAGGAAAAAGACCCCGGAGACCATGAACGCCGGTCTGTTAATGATGCCCCAGATCTGCTGATAGGTGCTGCTCAGGTGGAACCAGACGATATTGGCGGCCCCGACCCCCGCCCCGAGCGTGATTGCCAGGAGCGAAGCCAGAAGGATGGGCTGCAGGTCACCCAGATAGAAGGGTTGCAGGAGGTAGATTGATCCGAAGAGAAGCAGCGTCACCACGTAAAGGGTCGCTGTCTGGAGGATGATCCTTCCGAGAATGGTGTCGAACGGCGTGACAACCGGATAGTTGAGCAGGGCCCGGTTGGCCTCGACGGCCGAGCAGACCTGATCTGCCATTGATCGGTACATATAGAAGACGGCATAGCCCGTGGCGAAGAACAGGGTGAAGCTGCGTCCGAGAGGCGGCAGGTGGGTGACGGCGGAGAAGACAAGGGTCAGGATTCCGACCGTGAGCACCGGGTCGAGGATTGCCCAGATGTATCCGCCGAACTTGTTGCCATAGCGGGTCGTCATCTCGCGGACGATCAGGGCAAAGACGATGTCCGTCTGCCTGCGCAAGCCACTCGCGCGTGAATGGGATCCGATCGAGCCTTGCATGTCCGGGCGTACCCTATCTTCGATTGCGCGCAGGGTAACTGACCCCAGGATGCGCTGCAATAGCAAGAGCCTGAGGCAGCACGTCCTGACTTTTCGTCGTGGGGGTTGTTCTGCTGATTCATTGGGTGGAGCCGGGGCTTCGCCACATTGGTCTTCCCTGAAAAATGCAGGGTCAGTGGAAGTCTCGGCTGGGGAACAGGTGCCGGGCCTGTTCGCGCGGGTGGCGGGCGGTGGGGAGGATCCGTGGGGGGCGCGGCGCCTCGTCGGCCTGAGGCAGGGTGATGCCGACGGCCCCGTCGAGCGGGTGTCCCAGGTCCGACAGGCGATGAGAAAGATCCTCGATCCGGTCCGCGATGAGGTGAACGACGATCCCTTCGCGCTCCAGGCGTCCGCTGACCCGCAGGAGGCGTCCCTGCATCACGGCCCGGCGGAACCGCTGATAGACCTTCGGCCAGACCACGATGTTCGACACGCCGGTTTCATCTTCCAGTGTCAGGAAGATGACCCCGGAAGCCGTGCCCGGGCGCTGGCGCGTGATGACCAGGCCGCAGACGCTAACGACGCGTGACGGCGTGGTCGCAAGCTGATCGTGGGGCAGCAGACCGGCAATGGCCGGGCGCAGCAGTTCCATGGGGTGAGCGCGCAGGGTCAGGCGCATGGAGACATAATCCTCCACCACCTCTTCCCCCAGATGCATGGCCGGCAGGTTGGCGAGCGGTTCGCGGATGCCTTCCCCGTCGAGGGGATCGGAGAAGAGCGGCAAGGGGGCCGGCGAGCGGATTGCCCGCACCTGCCACAGGGCGTCCCGGCGTGACAGCCCCATGGCGCGGAACGCATCGGCCTCCGCCAGCCGTTCCAGCACGGCAGGGCGAATGCCGGCGCGCAGCCAGACGCTTTCGGGATCCGGATAACCGTTGCCCCGGGCTGCGGCGATCCAGTCCGCATCTTCTGCGCGGAACCCCTTGATCTGGCGGAAGCCCAGGCGCAGCGCCCAGCTCCCGTCGGCGCGCCGCTCCAGCGTGTTGTCCCAGGCACTGGCGTTGACGCAAATGGGGCGCACGTCCACGTCATGCTCACGGGCGTCACGCACGATCTGGGCGGGAGCGTAAAATCCCATGGGCTGGGAGTTGAGCAGGGCGCAGGCAAAGATCGCCGGGTGATGGCATTTCAGCCAGGAGGAAACATAGGTCAGCATGGCGAAGGCGGCCGCATGGCTTTCCGGGAAGCCGTAATCGGCAAAGCCCTCGATCTGCGAGAAACAGGCCTCGGCCACGTCCTGACTGTAGCCGTTTGCCCGCATGCCGGCGATGAAACGATCACGATGCTCGCCGATGGTGCCCATGCGCCGGAAGGCGGCGAGCGACCGCCGCAACCGGTCCGCCTCTTCGGCGGAATAGCCGGCCCCCACGACCGCAATGCGCATGGCCTGTTCCTGGAACAGGGGGACGCCCAAGGTGCGGCGGGTGACTTCTTCCAGGGCAGGGCCGAAAGGTTCGGGCCTTTCCAGCCCCTGACGCCGGCGGATATAGGGTTTGACCATGCCGCCCTGGATGGGGCCGGGACGCACGATCGCCACCTCGATCACCAGATCATAGAAGGTGCGTGGCCGCATGCGGGGCAGGAAGTTCATCTGTGCGCGGCTTTCGACCTGAAACACCCCGACCGCATCGGCCCGGCACAGCATGTCGTAGGTGGCCTTGTCCTCCTGGGGCACGGTGTCGAGGCTGAGTGACTGGCGTTCATGGCGCTCCAGCAACTCGAAGCTCTTGCGCAGGCAGGTGAGCATGCCCAGGGAGAGAATGTCCACCTTCAGGATCCCCAGGGTATCGATGTCGTCCTTGTCCCATTCGATGACGGTCCGGCCTTCCATCGCGGCGTTCTCGATCGGGCACAGCTCGTCGAGCCGGCCACGGGTGATGATGAAGCCGCCGACATGCTGGCTGAGGTGGCGGGGAAAGCCGATGATCTCGCGGATGAGGCGCATGGTGAGCGCCAGGCGTCGGTCTTTCGTGTCGAGGCCGATCTGGCGGGCTTGTTTCGGATCGGCCCCCTCGTTCGACTGGCCCCAGATCTGCCCGGACAGATTGGCCGTCACGTCCTGGCTCAGACCCATCACCTTGCCGACCTCGCGGATGGCCGCGCGGGTGCGAAAGTGGATCACGGTGGCACAAAGCCCGGCCCGGTGGCGGCCATATCTCTCGTAGATCCACTGGATCACTTCCTCCCGGCGCTCGTGCTCGAAATCCACGTCGATGTCGGGCGGCTCGCCCCGGTGGCGGGAAATGAAGCGTTCGAACACCATGCCGATCATGTCCGGAGACACGTCGGTGATGCCGAGCAGATAGCAGAGGATGGAGTTTGCGGCTGAACCGCGTCCCTGACACAGGATGCCGCGGGACCTTGCCTCCTGGACGATGTCATGGACCGTAAGGAAATAGGGGGCGTAGCCCAGCTCGCCCACAAGCCCGAGCTCCTTGGTCATGAGGTCATGCACCCGCTGGCTGGTTCCGTGCGGATAGCGGCGCTCAAGCCCTTCCCGGGCAAGACGGACGAGACGCTCCTGCGAGGTCTCGCTCCCCGTGCCTTCATCGGGGTATTCGTAGCTGAGTTCCGACAGGTCGAAGCCACAGCGAACGGCGATTTCCAGACTGCGGCGCAGGGCGGCCGGATGGTTACGGTAGAGGCGAGCCATGTCCTGAGGGCCCTTCAGCCGCCGCTCCGCATTGGGCAGGGCACGGGTGCCGATCCGGTCGATGGTCAGCCCCTCGCGCAGGCAGGTCAGCACGTCCGCCAGTTGCCGCCGGCTGCCGTGATGCATGAGCACGTCCCCCACTGCCACCATCGGGGTTCCAATGCGCAGGGCCAGGGCCGCACAGGCGTCGAACCAGGACTGGTCGGAGCCGTCATAGCGGGGTGATGCGCCCAGAAACACCAAGCCGGGCCAGCGCCGTTGCAGCCGGTGTATCGGGGCCGATGCGGTCTGAAGGTCGCGCGGAGGCAGGGCGATCAGGATCATGCCCTGGCACCCGGTTTCCAGATCGGCAAGCTCCAGATGGCAGTCGCCCTTGGCCGTCCGGCCCTTGCCCAGGGACAGCAGTCGGGACAGGCGGTGATAGGCCTCCCGGTCGGTTGGCAGGGCAATCCACTCGACCGCACAGTCCCGCAGCACCAGGCGGGTTCCGACGATCAGCTTCGGCAGCTTCAATGGGGAGGGGCCGCACAGGCCGATGGGCAGATCGACCGCCAGGCCGGCGTCCTGGCGCGAACTGGGATCGATTTGCGCCGTCGAGCGGATGCGCAGGGCCTTTTCCGCCTCTTCGCGAAGCGTTTTCAGAGCGGAATAAGCCCGAACCACCCCGGCCAGGCTGTTGCGATCGGTAATGGCGATCGCCTCCAGCCCCAGCTCGGCAGCGCGCAGCATCAGTTCCTCCGGATGGGAAGCCCCCGTCAGGAAGGTGAAGTTCGAGGTCACGCACAGCTCTGCATAGCGCGGCGATGGGGGCACCGGTGCCGGAGCAGAAACGGCAGGTAGAGGAAGAGCAATGGGGCTCACGGGAATTCCCCTTGCACGAACCAGCCGGGTTTTTGGGGCGTGTGGAAGAGCCAGAGCCGTCGGCCTTGCCGGGTGCTGACCCGCCAATAGTCGCGCAGACCCGATTGCCAGGTCTCGTCCTCGGTCCACCATTCCGGAGCAATGCGTTCAGGGCCTGTCGCATGGCCGACGGAAAAGCTCATGCGACGCCAGCGAAACCGCTCCGGCGGCCGCGAACCGGCGCCATCGATCGGCTCGGGCGGGAACAGGCGCAAGGGGCGGGGGCGCAGCGTGGTCCAGGTGAGGTGCGAGGCGGGCGGCACGCGCCCGGGCACGGGGGAGCAGGCCGGGGCCAGCAGGAAGCTGCGTTCCGGAATATGGGTGTCCACCGGCTCGAAGCGCAGGATGTTCTCGATGCCGATCCGGGTGCCGATGCGGGTCAGCAGGTCTTCCAGTCCGCTGGGCGCTGGGCCCGCGCCATGCCCGAGTTGTTCTGCCTCGACCCGTTCGACGGCGGTTGCCTCCAGCCGCAGCCGTTCGATGCCGAACCCGGCATCGACCTTGCTTACGCTGCGTTCGAAGAGGGGCAGGATGCGGCGGGCCTCCGTCACGGGGCGGGCCAGCCGTAGCTCGATCTGATGGGCCGCCTGATCCACCCGGTGCAGGGTGAGGTGCAGGACCCGGGCGCCTTCCCCGTAGCGGGCGAGCTTGTCGCACAGCTGGTCCAGCAGCCGGCCGGTCAGGGCCATGACATCATCCACAAGGCCGACCGGTTCGGGCAGGGTGATCCGGACGCCATAATGCGGTGGGTCTGACAGGGGGGAGATCTGCTCCGGTTGACGTCCGAGGGCCTGATCCAGCCGCCGCAGGACCTGTGGGCCGAAGCGTCGTGCAAGGGGCGCGCGGGCGGTTCCCTCCAGATCGCAGATCGTGCGCAGGCCCAGCCGCTGCAAGGACGTGATGGTCTCCGGCTCCAGCCGAAGGGCGGCAACCGGCAGAGGGGCGAGCGCTTCCAGGGGCTTGCCCGCCGGCGCGATGCCCTCTCCATGCCGGGCCAGAGCCCAGGCCGCACCGCGCGTGTCGGCAAGGCCGAGACGAACGGAGAGGCCGGCACGCATGAGCCGTTGCCGCATGTCGGCCAGCATGCCGTCTTCTCCGGAATGAAGGTGCGCTGACCCGGTGATGTCGAGCACCAGCCCGTCGGGCTCCTCCAGCCCCACCCAGGGGCAATAGCGCAAGGCCCATCGCCGCAGGCCCGCCAGAAACCGCGCCTCGGCAGACAGGTCCGCTTCCTCGCTGGTCAGATCGGGGCAGAAGGCGCGGGCATCCGCCCATGCCATGCCGCGATAGAGCCCGAGCCGCTCGGCCCTGGCATTCAGGCAATGGATCCGGTTGACGGACCCTGTCTGCAGGGTCAGCGCGAAAGGCACGTCAGTCGGGCGCGCCCGCAACACCCGGTCGCTCGCCAACCGGGGAAACCACATGGAGACAACGCGTTTCCCGGATCCACTGTACATGCCAGGTCCCAAATGTTCCCTTTTTGTTCTTTATAATTTCCCAGCGCATCAGAGTCGAGTCCCGGTTGACCGGATCAAAGACCGGCTCCGCCTGCCAGCGGGTTTCCGCGACATTGGACCCTGCCCCTTCGGGGATGAGACATATGCATGTGGGTTGCACGGGATTGATCCCGGAGGATGGCCCCGACCGGAGCCCTGTCTCAAAGCCGGTTCGTGCCGCCAGCTGCAGCCGTCGTCCCTCTCGCAACCCGATGGGCTGCACCAGTTCGATAACCACGAAGCCCACGGTTCCGGACCGCAGGGCTTCCTCACCTACGGCAAGACTTTCGGCCTGGGACGCGGTGCGGGCCAGCAGCTGATCGGCCGGATCCAGAAAGAGTGCCAGGCCTGCGGGATGGATCAGGGCCCGGTTCCAGCTTTCCTGGATCCACAAGGCCTTGCCGCCGGACCGGGCAATGGCGATGGCTGCAAGGGAGGGGGCGGCGGGGCCTTGCACTTCGTGCAGGCGGCCCGAGCTCAAGGGAAAGGCCGTCGAGAGATCTTTGCTAAGCATGGGACGGCAATCATAGCAGCCTGCATGGGCGCACAACAGATGGCCGGATCGGCCCGGCGGGCCGGGTGCGGGAGGCGCTGTGATGCTGCTTTGTTTGGTTAACGTTTGTTAGGATGCTGTTGAAATGTCTGGAATACGGGAGGATTTCGGGGTTTGAGGCTGTGGAGATGTCTGCGTTGTTCACAGGGGGTGTGGGGGTGGATCTGAAAATTGTGGTTTGGTGGATTTTTTGGCGTTGACGGTTTTGGGGTGGGTGCGTATAAGCCTG
>NZ_VORA01000011.1 GCF_008477545.1 Roseibium aestuarii
CCCAAAGATCGGGTAAGGGCAGTTCCGCAATTTGAGGACAACCCGTGTCAGCGGCAGCCGCTGGACTTCCGCCGCATCGAGCAGCCAGTAGGTGCCGTCCGAACGGCTTTGAGAATGGCTGCCGCCCATCCCGTTGAGGCTGGTGCTCGATGATCTGGACTCTGCCGGGGTGTTGCCGAGCATGGTTGCAACGTACTCCGCCGTGTCGTTGTCCTCGACCCCAAAGAACAGGCGGGCGGATGCGTTTGCCAGAAAGGCTTTCGCGTTGCTGCCGTAGATCTTGGCGACCTGCGGCAGGTTCTGCCAGATCAGGACCGGCGTGCAGTAGGCCCGCAGCAGGCCGGATTGTTCTTCCAGGACATCGAGACGCCCAAGCACGGCAACTTCATCAAGCAGGAGGACGACCTTGCGCTTTGGCTTGTTCGCCTTGGCACGGGTCAGGGTTTTGAGGGTGCAGCCCACCATCACCCGCAGCCAGCGGGAATAGACCTTGAGCAGGTCTTCATCCACGCAGAGGTACAGGGTGCCGGTACCTTCAACCAGATCGGTGAGCCGGAAGGTGGAGCTTGCGGAAAGGCGTCCAGCAGGGCTGGTGGCCGACCAGGGCTCGGTGGCCTTCTGCACGTTCGAGAGGATTGATTGAAACTCTTCGGAAAAGTCTCCTCCGGCGTCCACAGCGCTGGTGAGCACGGCGCCGATAATCTCCTGAGCCGCACGCGACGGAGAATGGCCGGCCATCTCGGTCAGGTTGGCGAGGAAGGTTTCCCGCTGGCCGGAACTCAGCCGGCGCACCGTCGCAAGCGTGCGGCTTGCCGGTGGTTCCGCGTTCATCACATGCAGGATGAGGCCCTTGATGAGAGACACGGCCTTGTCGTCCCAATGAGACTCCCGGGCGTCGGGAACCACCATCAGGCGGGCAATAGCTTCTGCGTCGTCCGCTTCCTGCGGTGAACCAATCCGGATCATGTCCAGCGGATTGAGACGCTCGGAATGGATGAGGTCGGTGGGGTTCAGCATCCAGACCTTGCCGAAGGCGGCACGGCGGCGGCGGGTGATGGCGTAATTTTCTCCCTTGGGGTCTGTGACCACCATGGAGCCGCGATAGGTCAGCAAGGTCGGGATGACCACGCCAAGGCCCTTACCGGCCCCCATCGCGGCGAACACCATGACCATACCGTCCGAAGAGAACCGGAGCAGACGCCCGAACGCGCCGCGGCCGAGGATGACCCCTTCGCCGCGGATGGCACGGTGCCACCATTGCTCCCAGCGGTGTGCCCATCGGGCGGAGCCTTGCGCCTTGCGGTTGCGGTGGGTGGTCTTGCGATATAGCCTGAGAGGAGCCCGCAGGATAAAGATAATCAGCCACCAAATGCTGTGCAGCGTGGTACCAATGAGCCAAAGAAGTCCTGCGAGTACATCCATCTGTGAAGTGTTGCTGACAGGCAGAACGAAGGCAAACGGTCTGCTCGCTTCGCCAGCATTAAATCTCAGCGTGCGAGCTTCAACGCCTCCCGAAGGATTGCGCCGATGCCTTTGACGGTTGCATTCGCGGCTTGTTGTCGGACGGCTTGTCCCGTTGTTTGAAATTCCGGCGGAAGCGGGCAGTCGCGTCCGTTTTTGACGCGGTACTCATAAAGAGCCGACTTTACCCACTTGGTGGCGTCCACATTGCTGGAGGACTGACGGCCCTCAACGTAGGCCTTGATGGGTTCTCGGATGGATTCCGGAATGATATCGAAACGTCCTGCTTTTGCGGCGCCGATGTATCGGCTCAAAAAAACGGCATGAAATTGTTCGGCGTATGCTTGTGCGCGTCGATCGATTGCCATGGTATGCCCCCTAAGGCTGAAAACAGCTTAGAATTGCCTTTTCTTCCATTGCTCGCAAATAGAATTTAACGGCTTTTTAGTATTTTCGCGTGGCCGTACCTGCCCGCACGCCTCAAGGCACGCTGCGCTCTTTGGCCTTGACCCGTACGCTCAGGCACAGCGTTGGCTTGGGAACAGCAAGGCCCCAGAGTGGCCTTGCTGCCCTCTTACGACAGGTTGCCGAGCGGCAGGCGCTCAGGAATGCGACCTTCCCGTCGCAGCCACAGGGCACCGTCCGGAGGCGGAAGGGGTCTGCCTTCCTCGCTGAGGAACTCACCGACTTCGGGAGGCAACTCTGTTGGGAGTGTCAGAGTTACCGGTAACTGGTTGGAACTCTCATCGAGCAGCGGGCCAAATGTGTAGGGATCTCCGTTGCGGTGGCCCGCGACGTAAAGCACGTGGTCGAGCTGCTCAAGAAGATCCTTACCGTCCGGATGCTCCCTCATGAAGTGGCTGCCAGAGGTCGCGTAGATCCGGTGGTCGGGTCGGCTGAGAACCCGAAGGGGTGAGAGGCTGTCTGTGGAAGAGGATTGTTCCGTAGGAGTCGCGGGATGAGCGGGAATGTCCTGTGGAGGCTGGCTGAGATGAACGTGTACATGGATCTCAGAAGCCCCGGACGGTTGCTGTTGTGTAGCTGGGATTGATACAGGCTCAGGATTTGTGCGGGCGAGTGCTGAACGCTCTTGCTGTTCGGGTTGTGGTTGTGGTCTTGTGACAACCTGATGGGTAATTTTCCCAAGTGTCCAGGTGATGAATGCAACGGTTGCCCCAGTGAATGCGAGGGCCAACTTTGAAATCATTTTGAGCAAGAAAAGTATGACGTCCATTTTTGAGACCTATGCCGCCAAAATTTGCCGTTGTGCAGAGCTACCACCTAACACCTACGATATTATCCAGTTGAACCGTATTGTCATGACGTTACCTCTTGCGGAGGCCCATGCCGCGCTGGATGGCGTCGAGCATGACCGGCTGCCCAGGCTTGGCGACACGGTGAGCCTGAAAGAGCATATGCAGGCCAATTTCTTTGACATCCTGAACCAGCCCGCGCGCGAGTTATGGGAGTTCACCAAGCCCATTCTCATGAAGCGCCAGCATCTGGAGCGCCTCGAAGGTTGGCGCGATTGGCGCACACTCTCGGTCTACTTGTCTCGGGATGGTCTGGAGCCCTCTGCCGTGTTCCGCAACACGCCTATTCCGATCAAAACGGATCCGTTCGAGTCCGTGGATTACTACGTCGCGGACATACGGGTATTTCTGGTTCGCGACATATCTTTTGTATGGAGCGGGTAAAATCAGGCCTTAGCATTAGATAATTAGTTTGCAGAAAAGGATGTTGGTGATGGGAATATCAGTCTTTGAAATCTTGATATTTGTCGGCTTGGTATCGGGTGTTCTGTGGTTTGTCTTGGGAAGCAGGAAAAAGGCCCAAACAGAGCGGGAAATGGAAGCCGCAGCCCGGGCTGCGGAACGATGGAGAAAAGAATCCGCAGAGGCAGCCGCACTTGCTCGTTCGTTGATGAAGTCACCGAGTGAAATCGCTTCAGATGCCAGAGCTGCCATCGATGCCGAGGAGCGCCAGCGCCGGGAGGCGCGTGACAGATACAACGACAGTTTAAGAAACCGATGAACGCCGGAGAAGACCACCGGCCTTCTCTGATCGTGAGGCCTTTCTGAAACTACCCAAATTTTCCCCGCTGCTTTCGCTCGAAATCCGGGGATTGCGAACGTGTTCCCTTGCGTAAAATCGCGCTGGAACATATGTAGAACAGGCTCCTGGGTGGTTGAAAGACGTTGGCGGGAGCATCGATGGGTTACCAGTGGGCGCGGCCTAAGCCCAAGCGCAGTCCGAAAGGCAGAAGCGTGGCCGCCAGCAGTACATCCGCTGCTGTGAAGTAGCTGCCAATCTCAACGCCGGATGAAGAGGTTGTTGAGGGTCCGAAAGCGAGGGATCGGCTCCGGTGAGCAGGTTGCTACGCTAAGGGCATGGGACCAGCCCGGGTCGTTTCACACCGGGGGCTGGTCGTCCTATGTCCTTTGCTCAGGATCTCACCAGTGAGCAGGGATAGTAATAGTAAAATCACTTCAGAAGAAAAATCACGCCGAGGGTTAGGAGAAACAGGCAAACGATAGCAAATCGGCCCTCTGCTGATCCTTCCAGATAGCGTCCCACACGGATGGCTAAGCGATCTTTAGATTGTGGCATCCCGAAACTCCGATAGAGCAGCGACTTGGCTGAAGCCCTCGATTTTCGAGCATGGCAGACGATGTTAAGTGCGAAACAGCCTACTTTTTCATGGCCCGTAACTCAGACCTGCCTCATCCCAAAGGGAAATGCTCCATATGTGCAACGCTTTGTGCGCTGTCACTCTGAATAGAGGACATCGGATAAGACTTTCTATCCGCGTAGCTGCGTGGGTGGTTCGCGCTCATTAAGTGCGGCTGTTCCCGCCTTTAGAGGGGTAAGACTGGGTTTTTCAGGTTGCCAATAATAATTGGCTGGCCCGGGTGCACACTCCGAAAACGACAGTGTGTATGGCACCACGCCAATGCGGCAGGCGACAGCCAGCCGGTTATCTCGCAGGTCTCTAGATAGGTCTGCTCAAGATCCAATTGAATAATTGGTTCATGGTGGGCAATACGATTACGTATTCCGCGAATATCATCCAGTCGGCTGGCAATCTGTTTTCTTTTCAGCGGCTTACCTGCATTGAAAAGACCGCGCAGATCTTGACCCCACAGGTGATTGTTCCGTCGCCCAAACAAAGCCGTCCAGAAACCAAATGTGAGTTCTGCTACAATCTGGCCGTCCGTCGGCTGTTGTCCCTGGAACTTGGCAAAGGCCTCTTGGACTTTTTGCTGTTGGTAGCGATCCGTGATCACCGCAGGATTTCGAAACCATCCGGCCCCGTGACGCGCCCTTAATCCATCATGGATGGCATTGCGTAAGGTGATCTCTAAGATATGTAATGATGTATAAAACGCCTCTGAGAGCGCGACATTCAGCGCATAGAGGGCAAGGGCATCATCGTTATTCTGTAAAGCCCAGTGGCGGTATTTTGTAAGGCGTTCAGTGGAAAGAGCGGCTTCTAATGTCATGTAAAGTCAGTTTTTGATTGAATTTTCTATCGGATTATGCCATATAAATAATTGTAAGCCCCCGTTCGTCCCTGCTTTGCAAACGTCGGGGGTAAGTTTTTTCTATATTCCCAATCTTGTCAAAATAATTTGCAGGGCGCGTTCGTCATGAGCCGCGCCATGAGCAACTGTTTCATTCGAGCCGCGAATTAAACCGTGCAACGAGTGGACTGTTCAAGGCTTTCTTCAAGCCTTCGGGAGTATCCAGTTTAGCCCACTATAAAAAGTAAATTCCAAGTGGTCTCGAATCTGCTATAGGTCAGAAATAGATGCTGCGCGCGTCATGCCCTCCTTTTGATTTTCCCGTTATCGAAACCTGTGGTTAGCTCGCCCGCTGTGTGGACTGAGCGGGTTGGGCATGGCAAATTAAGGTCAGGATGATTTGCTGGATCCGTCCGCACCTGATGTTTCCCGTAAGGTTGAAGCAGTTGAAGGCGAGCGGCGCACAAACCCAGCCAACACAAGACGCAGGAGCTGCGGAGTTGGCGCGATTGGGTTTTATTGTCTAAACTACACACGGATATCTAATTTGAAATTCGGCTGAGTTCTCAGCCGCACATAATCGCTTCCTGGTGAAGCGATAGGGCGATCCGCCCATGTCACACCCGCCATTTCATGGCGGGTTTTTTCGTGCCCGAAGCAACGAGAACTGATGGCAGAAGCAATTATGTGGCTGTCGTTTGCGCTTCAGGTCTGGTCTGTGCTTCCGCCCTGGCGGCTCACTTCACATAATTGCAGCGGTACATTCCGTTGCGAGAGTGAATGGAACCTCCATTTTTACAAGCGGAAGACAGTTCGGACCGAGCGCTACGACCGTTCACGCTAATCGCGCCCCCTGAAGCTTAAAAGCACATGGAAGACGATTAAAGCTGCTCACCTCATTTATATATGATAATGTCCTTTATCTAATATAAAAGGTTCCCGATATGAAACGAGACATGGATCTCATCCGCAACATCCTTCTGGCGTTCGAAGCGTCTGAAGAAGTGAGAATTAGCCCAAAGACGATCCTTGTCGGGGACACTGATGCAGACACAATCCGGTTTCATATCGAGCTTCTCAAGGAAGCGGGATTTATCGACCATCACATCGTGCAGCCAAAGACCAGGGACGGAACCGTGTTTATGACTCGGATCGATATGGGCATGCGCCTCACCATGGACGGCTACGACTTTCTGGAGAGTATTAAAGACGCCACTGTCTGGGAGAGAACGAAGGCAGGCGCAAAATCCGTTGGAAATGCCAGCGTCAGCCTCATCTGGGAAATAGCCAGAGGTTACGGAAGGCAGCTTGTTAAAGAAAAGCTGGGAATTGAGATATGAGCCAGATCGTTGGTCGTACCCAGCCTTTATCCGCACCTCTTCTGGTTGGAAATTTAAACGCGGAGCGTCGTTTCCTAGAGTTCTTCACGGCCAACATCCGTAACGCCAACACCCGTAAGGCCTACATGCGGGCAGCGGTGGATTTTATGGAATGGTGTGCGGAACGGGGCATCACATCCCTCCCCGCCGTTCAGCCCGTGCATGTGGCCGCTTGGGTGGAAGGCCTTGGCCAAAGCCACTCTGTCCCCACCGTGAAACTCCGCCTTGCCGCTCTTCGTCATTTGTTTGATTGGATGGTGACCGGCCAGGTCATGCCCAGCAATCCCGCACATGCGGTGCGTGGGCCGTCCTATTCAACGAAGAAGGGTAAGACACCGGTGCTATCTCCGGAAGAAGCGCGGCACCTCTTGGCGAGCATTCCAGCGGACACGATTTCGGGAAAGCGTGATCGCGCATTGATTGGGCTGATGACCTATTCCTTCGCGCGGATTGGAGCTGCCCTCTCGATGGAAGTCCGCGACGTGTTCGTGCAGAACCGTCGCCTGTGGGTGCGCTTGCGGGAGAAGGGTGGAAAGAACCATGAAATGCCCTGCCACCACTCCCTGGAAGCCTTCCTAGACGACTACATGGACGCGACAGGCTTGCGGGATCACCCGCGCAGTCCTCTGTTTCAGACCATAGCGAGAGGCACGGGCGTACTGTCAGAAACCCCCCTCCCCCAGCCGAATGCCTACGCCATGATCCAGCGCCGCGCAAAAGCCGCTGGCATCGCGACCGATGTATGTTGCCACACGTTCCGGGCAACCGGCATCACGGCCTATTTGAAGAATGGCGGAACGCTGGAAAAAGCCGCGCACATGGCGAACCATAGCTCGACACGAACGACCCAACTTTATGACCGCCGTTCCGATGAGATCAGCCTGGATGAGATTGAGCGAATTTTGATTTGATCAAATCGAAAAGTAGCTACGTAGGATGCGGAGGCAAATACCTGTGAGGTATTTACTGATCATTTGGCAGCTAATAGCCTTTATTATTCAGAAATAACCTCTGAGAAATTTGAATTTCTCTAAAGTCCGAAAATAAAAACTTGACAATACGCATTAAATCTGTCATAATGAGAGTGTAGGCTGTTTTTCTGTCTACACTCCCTCAAACTCGAAGCGCCATTGCCCAGAGCCCTTAGGCTCTATGGGTTTTTGCGCATTTTTAGAAAGAAAAAACTCAACTTGAACATTTCAAATAATTTCTCAAACAGGCTTCCTCGTAGGAAAGGCAGCCGCAAAGTCACACCTGTAATTGCTGATAAGATTCTTCAACTGCACCATACGACAGATTTAACGCAACATGACATTGGTTCGTTATTCAGTGTCAATCAAGGACAGGTCAGTAAGTTAATCAATGGAAAGTGGTACCCAAAGAAAGTCCATTGATTTTTCAGCTTAGTCACTTGGTTTCAGAGTGAGCCTCCGCATTTTCGAGCTGGCGGTCTAACGCCAGCTCGAACCTATTCACTTCGGTTTCTTAACAACCCGAGCTATTCGACCTTAACACGGCGACAGAATAACTCTGATTTTGGGTTCGTCGCTTAACACCTTATTGAGAGAAGCACGCACTACACCACTATAGCTGTATAGTGGCTTGCAGTTTTGCCACTATGCTTTCACAAAGGCTTAATGGTGTACTGGCATAGTGGTGTGAAGTTGTGCCACTGTAGCGGCATAACAGGAGCGAATCTCATGAAAACCATAGCCTTTGTGACCCAGAAAGGCGGAGCTGGAAAAACCACTCTTGCAGCGTCTCTGGCCGTGGCTGCCCAGGAGGCCGGGGAAACCGTTGCCGTTCTCGACCTGGACCCGCAGCAGTCCCTCACCAACTGGGGCAACGACCGCGAGTCCGACGCACCGGCCATCGACTACCTTGAACCGGGATCCATCTCCCAGCTCCCGTCCATCCTTACAGCGTTGAAGGGGAGGGGATACACCCTCGTCATCCTCGACACCGCCGGGATTGATAGCACCGGCACACACATAGCCATGCAGGCTGCTGACATGTGCCTGATACCGAGTCGCCCGACCCGGATGGATCTACGCGCTACCCGAGCAACTTATGAAGCAGCCATCCGCATGGACAGGCCGTTCCTATTCACGCTCAATCAGTGCCCACCGCAACCCAACAACCCGCGCGCCTCTGAGGCCGCCCAGGCATTGTCCATGTTGGGCATGATCGCCGAACCGCTGATTATGCAGCGCGCTGATCATCAGGATGCCTTCGCTTCTGGCCTTGGTGTTACTGAATACGCCTCAGATGGGAAGGCCTCCGAGGAAATGCGCAACCTGTGGACCTGGCTCCAAAAAACAATGAAAGGAAAGAACCATGGCGAAGCCATCAAGACCAAGCTTGTTGGGTAGCATCCAAAGCGACATGCCCGAGACCCCTGCGCCTGCCGCCGTGGTACCGATTGCCCAACCCAAGCCAGCACCCGTCAAATCCGATGTCGTCAAATCAACAGTCTACCTGCATCCCCTAGTGCATCGAAAGCTCAAGGAGATAGCATTCACGAAAGACTGCAAAATCCACGACCTCCTCATGGATGGCGTGAGCCGGATCTTGGTTGAACACGGATATCCGACCGTGGACGAATTAAAACAGAAGTAACGCTATACCACTACAAGGGTATAGCGTTATAATGGCAATAAATAGAAAGCCAGCCCTGCATGAACTCTCCCAAACCCTTTGATGACAGCAAAATTCGCGATGCGGATCTGCGGGAGGAACTGGAACGCCTGAGGGGCGGGCCAATGTTTACGACATTGGCGCAAACCTTGATTTCGCGCCAAGAGCGCCGCGATCAGGAACGCGCCGTTGCTGAGGCTAAAGCCCGTGAACTGGATGCAATGCCCCGCGAGCAGCGCCGACGGGCCATCGTCCGTCAACAGTTCGAGGACGAGCCTCCGACCGTTGGTGATCTACGGCACATCCACAGTGTCCTGGCTGTCTGCGGCCTACCTTATGAACGCCAGCCACTGGACGTGCGCCGCTACGAGCGGCGCCAGGGGAGTATGAGCCTGCTAGTCAATGCGGGAGAAATCATGACCCCGTCCGGCAAATGGGCACCACAGGAATTACCGTTCGGCCCTAAGGCTCGACTTATCCTCATGCACCTGTGCAGCCAGGCCGTTTTACAGAACAGTCCCACTATCGAAATTGCTGAAACCTTCACTGCATTCGTGCGCGAAATGGGTTTCAACGACAGTGGCGGCTCGCGCGGGGCTTTGACCGCATTTAAGCAACAGCTTAACGCGCTTGCAGCCTGCGAATTGAAGATCGGCACCTGGAACGGCACCACCGCCAAAACCAAATCCTTTAAGCCAATTGATGAATTCGAGGTGTGGCTGTCCAACAACCCCGGCCAACGGTCTTTGTGGCCCAGCACCCTGACGTTTAGCCAAGACATGTACGAAAGCCTCAAACACCATGCCATGCCGGTAAACGTGCGAGCCGTGAAAGCGTTTGCGGGTAGCGCCCGCAAGCTCGACCTGTATTTCTGGCTTGGCTACCGACTCCACCTTATCGACAAACCGCTGCACATCAGTTGGAAGGCACTGGCCGAACAGTTCGGCACCGGCTTTTCCCGGCAGCGGGACTTTCAGCGCAAACTGGCCGAGGAGCTGGGACACATCGAGGAGGTGTTTCCGAAGCTCCCCATCAAGCTCACAGAAGACGGCTTGAACTTGCGCCCCGCAGATCCGAATGTACTGGCCTTACCTGCCCAGAAGGTCTCCAAAAAAAAGACCCCATCCCAAAAATAGATCGATTGGGTTTCGGCCGATTTTATAGGGCTTTAGCTCCGCTGAGTTGGTCGCGCTTTGGCAATTCCAAGACTCCATGGATTCAACGGGTTACGATACGTCCTCCGCTGAGTTGGTCGCGGACCTCCGCTGAGTTGGTCGCACTAGACGCTTCAGCTCCGCTGAGTTGGTCGCGCCCATCCGCTGAGTTGGTCGCGGATCTCCGCTGAGTTGGTCGCGCTTCCTATATATAAGGATTCAGAACATACAGAACATTTGTCAGAACACTCTTTTCAAAACATTCTTCAAAAATTTCAGAAAAAGAGATTTTCAAAATTTTGAAATGGTTTTGAAGGGGGTTTCAAACGGCGAACGCCACTCGGTTACCCAAGTGGCGTCCTAACCCTTTACGGTCATCGGCTTCCCAGCCTGTACCGTGAAGAAATTGAATCACACATCCGCCGGTCTGCCAAGGACTCTTCCTTCAAAGCCTGTCAGAAGGCCATAGGAAGCCCGTGGAGACGTTTTTAGCTGGGAGAGCGGGGGGTTTTATCCAAACCGCCCCCAAACGCGTCCTAACCCTTTTAGAAATATCCTCGGGGGTCTGGGGGCAGACAGCCCCCAGGGGTAGGTACGGCACATTCGAAAATTGATCGTTCGACCAGCGATCCAGCTCGGAGGGGGTGCAGGGGGCTTGCCCCCGCGACCGGCGCGAAGCGCCCGCGCCAAAATTTCAGGGGGTGAGTAGACAGTCCCAACCAAAATAGCGCGGCATGATGCCGGGCAGCACGGCCAATATGAAACCACCAATCATCAAACCGATGCCCGTCTGTCCCCGAAACTGGGAAATGGCCCATATGAGCGCGCCGAGTGTCGCAAGGACAACGCCAATGGCAAACGATGGAGGCGTGAAGAACGCCACCGCTGAGCAGAATGCATCGCTCTCCCAACCAAACCAGCGAAAGGTGAGGTCAAACAGGTAGGCGCCACCGAGCACGATGAGAACCAGTGCGGCAAGATTACCGATGAGGCGAGTTGGTTGGTAGGGAGGCAGCTTCATAGAAATTCACAAAGAGGCAATCGCGGGAGAGGATAGCAAGACACAGAAGGAAGAAAAGAGTTTGAATTGACTGGTTAATAGCGCACTTATACATTGCTTCGCAACATAGGTGTTCCGGCAGCCACAGGGACGTGGCAATCCGCCGGGAAGGAAGGCCTTTGGGGCCTGATTTTCGGAGTGTGCTGGCATAGCCACAAGGGGAGGACGGCGTGGCGATTTATCACTTCTCAGCGCAGATCCTCAGCCGTCGCTCTCGTACCAATCCTGATGGCAGCGTGCGCCCGGGATCGAAAGCCGCTGCGGCTGCTGCCTATCGCAGTGGCTCCCAGGTGCGGGATTACCGTACCGGTGAAATCCACGACTACAGCCGTCGCAAGGGCGTGGCCCATTCCGAAATCATGATCCCGACCGGCGCGGCCTCATGGCTGGAAGATAGGGAACTGCTTTGGGGAACGGTCGAGCGTATGGAAACCCGCAAGGACGCCCAGCTTGCCCGCGAATTCAATATGGCACTGCCGTATGAGCTTGATCCCAATCAGCGGCTAGACCTGGTGCGCAGCTTTGTGCAGCGGCAGTTCGTCAACCGGGGCATGGTGGCAGACCTTGCCTTGCATGATCCGGTGCCGGAAGACGGACAGAACGCCCGTAATTTTCATGCCCATGTGATGCTCAGCTTGCGCAAGGCAACGCCGGACGGGTTGCATCCCGTTAAGACCCGGGAATGGAACAGCAAGGAGCTGCTGAACGTCTGGCGGGCTGAATGGGCGCTGGCCTGCAACACGGCACTTGAGCGGGCCGGGAAGAGGGGGAGGGTGGATCATCGCACCCTTGAGGCCCAACGGGACGAGGCTGTGCGCCAGAAAGACCATGTGCGGGCCGCTGAATTGAACCGCATCCCGGAAATCCATGTCGGACCGCGTGCACGGCAGGCCGTACGCCATCAGCGCTCGCCGGTGAGCAAAGCCCGCGAGGTGGGGGCGGTGCGCGTTCGTTCGCAAGGCAAAGCGCCCGCGCGTCGCCGCCGGGACTATCCGGCCAGGGACTACGGGTCACGGTTGAACTGGCTGGAGCGCATCGTCAGCGCCAACAATGACAAGTTGCGGCGTGACCTAGAGGCCATCCATCGTCGCTTTGACCGTTATGAGCGGAAGATTGACTATTGGGAGCGGCGGATCGCGTATTGGACCGAGGGTCAGATACGCGGCAAGCACTTCCGCTATGACCGGTGGCAGGAGGCCGAGAGGCGCAAGAAGGCGGAACACGCGAAACGGCGCTTCCAACAGCTTGTCAGGATGATGAAGACCCTTGAAGATATGATGCGTCTTGGCGGGCTTCAGCGCGAGCGTGGGCTGGTGCGTATCCGCGAGCTGGAAGGGTGGGTGCGGCGGGTCGAGCCACGTAAGCGAGGGCGGTCATCGGGCAGAAGAAGGTATTGACGTAAAGGAGACCGAAAAATGGCCACCACAGACAGGTTATGCATTTTTATAGCGTCGATTATTGAGTTTATCCTGAATGTGGTTTTGTTGGTTGTTCTTTGGATTGCAATTAGTCCCTTTGCGACTGGGATATATGTCTCGTGGCTCCTCACATGGAAATATATGGGAGAGGTTGGGGAACGATATCGCAATCCCTTTGAGCCCCGAACGCCAGTAGCAGACGCCTGGGCATTCGTCGTTGGCGGGCCTGTATTCTTCTTCATTTTATGGTTTTTGATAGCAGAAGCAGGAATTATAAAAATTTGGAGCGCCTCAGGACGTGAAGATCTTCTGAATCAGATCGTAATATATCTTAGAAATATGAATTTCCCTTCTGATATTCTTAACAATATGATTGGGTAGTAATTCTTATGCTGGATGATGATCTGATGCCTCTTAGGCTTCTTATTGTAACGATAACGTTGATGGTATTGTATGCTGTTTTTTATTAGGGTTCTGAATTAATATAATTATCTTATTTAGGCGGTGTGATGCGATCAACGATGAATGTGTACCCTTTGTCTTTCTCGACGCCGCACTTTTGGCTTTGGCTATATTTGACCTTATCAAAGAGCAGGGTCTTTCCGTCGAGGCTCAAGCGCACGAAATAATCTATATGCCCGGCCTCGTCCGGCCAGAAGCAATAGGCCCGTTCCGGTAGCTGTATCGAGCCATCCGAAAGCCTTTCGCCTGTCCCTGAAAACACGGCAAAGGGCGTAGGAGGGTTACTGTACCGCGAGTTTTCCGTGAAAAATTCGACGGCATATGGCACTCGTTCACCGTCGCCGAGTGGGAATGTCCGGGGCAAAATGCGGAACGCAAAAATACCCCCTCCCGGGCCTCTCCGATCTGGCTTTATCGTAAAGCCCATGCGCTCCCAGAAGGGCTCCGCAGTTGATAGCGCAACCCCGATTTCCAAGACTGAAAATCCGTCGTCGAAAGCTTTTTGCACCATAAACTCTGCAAGAAGGCGACCGTAACCTTTACCCCTAAGGCTCGGATGGATTTCGAGGATGTCCTTTCCGACCAGAAATCCCACCGCTGACGCGTCAACTAACAAGACCCAAATTTGGGTGTGTCCTTCAGACAGCCACCGTTTGGCCGAGTCCCAGTTACAACGAAACCCCTTGGCAGGCTGGTTGCCCTGGCAACCTCCAGCTTTCCAAGCCTTCCTTTCAGCTAGGTAGGTTGCTTCCTCCTCATCAAGCCATTTTTCGATCTCTGCCAACGTTTTATGGGTGGCGGGGACGATTTCATGCTCCATTGGGTACTCCTTCGTCAGGGGACGGAACGGGTGGTTTCGGTGGAGTTATAGAGGGTTGAAGGTCAAGCTGATCGGGTCTCTGGGGCTCGTTGTCAAACCCCAGAGACGTGGCTTGCCATGCATCCCACAGGCCGCGCCAGCGCCAGGCTTTGCGGTAATCCAGACGCCTCCCAAAGATCGGGTAAGGGCAGTTCCGCAATTTGAGGACAACCCGTGTCAGCGGC
>NZ_VORA01000012.1:0-2500 GCF_008477545.1 Roseibium aestuarii
GAAGAGAATTGATTGCGTTTAGCAGGCCTGGCGGCGACCTACTCTCCCACACCTTAAGATGCAGTACCATTGGCGCTGGGGAGTTTCACGGCCGAGTTCGGGATGGGATCGGGTGGGGGCTCCCCGCTAGGGCCACCAGGCCGGCGAAGCGCAATCAAATTGAGAACTGGTCTTATTTTTTTGTCAGGTTTCGCGCAATTTGCTTTGGGCACCGACGAAGCGAAGCTTCGCAAGCACAAGCGTGCGCCGGCCACGTTTGGCCGCGTGGTTCGCAGCCGTTGGCGTTAGCCAACTGGCGTGAGAACATTTTGTGATGAACATGGACTAATGAGAGTGATCAAGCCGAACGAGCTATTAGTAAAGCTAAGCTTCATGCATTGCTGCACTTCCACACGCTTCCTATCGACGTGGTGGTCTTCCACGGCTCTTCAGGGAGAACTCGTTTTGAGGTGGGTTTCCCGCTTAGATGCTTTCAGCGGTTATCCCGTCCGTACATAGCTACCCTGCAATGCGGCTGGCGCCACAACAGGTCCACCAGAGGTACGTCCATCCCGGTCCTCTCGTACTAGGGACAGATCCTCTCAATTCTCCTACACCCACGGCAGATAGGGACCGAACTGTCTCGCGACGTTCTGAACCCAACTCACGTACCACTTTAATCGGCGAACAGCCGAACCCTTGGGACCTGCTCCAGCCCCAGGATGTGATGAGTCGACATCGAGGTGCCAAACAATGCCGTCGATATGGACTCTTGGGCATCATCAGCCTGTTATCCCCGGCGTACCTTTTATCCGTTGAGCGATGGCCCTTCCACGAGGGACCACCGGATCACTATGGCCGTCTTTCGACTCTGCTCGACTTGTCAGTCTCGCAGTCAGGCAGGCTTATGCCATTGCACTCAACGAGCGATTTCCGACCGCTCTGAGCCCACCTTCGCGCGCCTCCGTTACCATTTGGGAGGCGACCGCCCCAGTCAAACTACCCGCCACACACGGTCCCGGATATTGTTGTACCGCGGTTAGATATCCATGACGACAAGGGTGGTATTTCAAGGATGACTCCACAAGAGCTGGCGCTCCTGCTTCAACGTCTACCACCTATCCTACACATGTCGACACGAATACCAGTGTGAAGCTGTAGTAAAGGTGCACGGGGTCTTTCCGTCTGACCGCAGGAACCCCGCATCTTCACGGGGAATTCAATTTCACTGAGTCTGTGCTGGAGACAGCGGGGAAGTCGTTACGCCATTCGTGCAGGTCGGAACTTACCCGACAAGGAATTTCGCTACCTTAGGACCGTTATAGTTACGGCCGCCGTTTACCGGGGCTTCAATTCGGAGCTTGCACACCTCCTCTTAACCTTCCGGCACCGGGCAGGCGTCAGACCCTATACGTCGCCTTGCGGCTTCGCAGAGCCCTGTGTTTTTGATAAACAGTCGCCACCCCCTGGTCTGTGCCACCCCAAACTGGTTGCCCAATCTGGGGTCTCCCTTCTCGCGAACTTACGGGAGCAATTTGCCGAGTTCCTTCAGCACAGTTCTCTCAAGCGCCTTGGTATGCTCTACCAGTCCACCTGTGTCGGTTTCGGGTACGGTCTGTACGGTGGAGCTATTTCCTGGAACACCTTCGCCGCATCCCCAATCCAGTAAGGGGATACGACACACGGCATCCGTCACTACCACCAGGCCCACGAATATTAACGTGGTTCCCATCGACTACGCCTTTCGGCCTCGCCTTAGGGGCCGGCTAACCCTGCTCCGATTAGCGTTGAGCAGGAACCCTTGGACTTTCGGCGAGGGAGTCTCTCACTCCCTTTATCGTTACTCATGTCAGCATTCGCACTTCCGATACCTCCAGGAGCCCTCACGGGTCTCCCTTCACTGGCTTACGGAACGCTCCGCTACCGCGCATCATAAGATGCACCCGCAGTTTCGGTGTATGGCTTGAGCCCCGGTACATTTTCGGCGCGGAACCCCTTATTTAGACCAGTGAGCTGTTACGCTTTCTTTAAATGATGGCTGCTTCTAAGCCAACATCCTGGTTGTTTTGGGAGTTCTACATCCTTTCCCACTTAGCCATAACTTAGGGACCTTAACTGGCGGTCAGGGTTGTTTCCCTCTTCACAATGGACGTTAGCACCCACTGTGTGTCTGCCGAGTAGTACTTCTCGGTATTCGGAGTTTGGTTAGGATCAGTAAGGCGGTAAGCCCCCATAGCCCATCCAGTGCTCTACCCCCGAGAGTATTCGCTCGACGCTCTACCTAAATAGATTTCGCGGAGAACCAGCTATTTCCGAGTTTGATTGGCCTTTCACCCCTAGCCACAGCTCATCCCCGACTTTTTCAACAGGCGTGGGTTCGGTCCTCCAGTGCGTGTTACCGCACCTTCAACCTGGCCATGGCTAGATCACTCGGTTTCGGGTCTAATCCAACGAACTAAGGCGCCCTATTCAGACTCGGTTTCCCTACGCCTACACCTATCGGCTTAAGCTTGCTCGTTAA
>NZ_VORA01000013.1 GCF_008477545.1 Roseibium aestuarii
TGCACAGTTGGCGCTGTCATATGAGTCAGGCCTCACTCATATGAGTTAGGTCGTCTTCGAGCCCCTCCGGGTAGACCCAGACGGCGGGGTTTTCGACCTGCAGGCAGAGCCCGGATTGGGGGCACTTGAAGTGGCTGGGCAGGACCTGACGGACCTCGGTGGTGACCTCGCCGGTGGCCGGATCGATCTCCTCGACGGGCGCGCCGAACTGCATGCCCTCGACGCAGAGGTAGCCGAACCGCGACCGGGTGACGGGGAAGCCGAATCCAGAGGGGTCGCGCAGGAACTTCACGTAGCCCTTGGTCGCCAGCACGCTGAGGCGCTCGCGGATCGTGTGCTTGCTGCCCAGACCGCCCCGGTTCTCGAAGGTCTCGGCGAACTGCATCGCGGTGTACAGGCGCTCGCTCGCCGCCTCATCCAGCAACATGCCGAGGATGACGTCGTGCTTGCGCAGCCGTTCGGCATCGAGTTTGGCGCCGACCTCCTTGCGCACCAGGCGCTCGTTCAGCGGGTTAAGCTCGACCCATTCGCCCTTCATCTTGTCGATCAGCTTGCCCGGCAGCGCGGGGCCGTTCCGCAATTCGATCTCCAGCCTGCGGACGCTGCTGTCCTCGTCGGGCCGGTGCATGAGCAGCCCGGAGGTGTAGAAACCCCGCAGCGCGCTGGCGCCGGAGAGGGCGAGGAAGGGATCGTCCTTGACCTGATGCTTGGTGGCCTTGCGGGTGTGGTGGGCGAGGATGACGCCCGCGTCCGGATTGACCGCCTCGCGCAAGAGCTCCACCCGGTCTTTCAGGAAGAACATCATGGCGGTGTTGTCGTTCTCGCCGCCGCCCTCAGGGCCGCCATCGAAGAGGTTGCGGATCGGGTCGATGACGATGATGTCGGGCGGCGCGTCCGGGAATGCGGCCCGGATCGCCTCCGCCACACGGGCGACGCCTTCCGCGTCGAGCAGTAGCTTCAGCTTCGGCGTGGCGATGAAGGTGTCGCGCGCGGCGGCGATCACGGCGGCAGGCAGCGCGATCTGCTGCATGCGCTCGCGCAGATAGTGATACTGGATCTCGGCCTGCAGATAGAACACGCGCAGCGGCCGGGGCGGCGTGAAGCCGAGGAACGGCACGCCAGCGGCCATGTGCACGAGCCATGAGATCAGGAAGTCGCTCTTGCCGACCTTGGGCGCCCCGCCCAGCACCAGGAGACCGCCTGGCGTCAGCACGCGCGGCCCGATGACGTCCTCGGGCATGGGGCTCGTGTCGTCGAGCAGAGCGCCGAGGCTGAAGGTAGGCAGCGGGCTGGCCGGGGCATCGACATGGGCCGCGCGCAGGAGCGGCGGGCCGTTGCGCTTCACATGCAGCTCCCAGAGGCGTTCGGACTCGGCCATCAGCCGATCGAGCGGCCAGGACGGGCGCAGCATGGCGGCGTTGTAGCCGCAGATCGCCTCCCAGCCCGCGAACGGGTCGAGGCGGCCCTCGTGCACCAGGCGCACGTAATAGCCGATGGCGGCGCTGGCCCCCTGGAACCGGGACCAGTCGTCGACCGCGCCTTCGCGCACCGGCGTGGTGAGCACCGCGTCGATGCCGGGCTTGGCCTGCGGGGCCGAAACGTCGCTGGCGAAGCCCACGCCTGGCAGCGGCGGCATCTCGGCGACCCGTTCGGCGAAATCCGCAAGATCCACCTCAACGTCGCGATGTTCGCGGATCTGCACGAGGCGTTGATGGCCGTGCTTGTGATAGACGGTGCCTGGCACCCGGATCGGCTGGTGCGCCGAGCGGAAATGCGTGTCGCCGCCGACCTTCACGGCGATCTCGCCGCGCAGGCGGCAGAGGGTGGCCAGGTCCTCACCTTCGACGGGTTCGGTCAGTTTCCACCAGACATGGAGCTTGGCCGCACCCTCGGGCGTCCGCCCACCGCTCTCGATGATCAGCGAGGGCGTGCCGAGGTGGCGGGTGACATGGTCCAGCTTGGCCGGGATGTCGCCTGCGTCGAGATCGACGACGATGGCCTGCATCTGCAGCACATCGGCGGCGCGGGCCTGACCCTGCTCCTCGACCGTGCCGGGGATGACATAGACGGCGGCGCCCTCGCGATTGGCCCATGCGGCAAAGGTCGCGAGCTTGTCGGGCGCGGTGTCGTCGGCGGGGATCCAGATGTTGTGCGGCTTGCCGTCCCGGCCCTGACCCTTGTCGACGAAGCCGCGCAGCGGGATCAGCCCCTCGCACCAGCTGAACACGGTGTCTAGGAAGATGGCGATCTGCTCGCGGTCGGGGTCGCAGCCGAACGGGTTCTCGGACGGCGGGCCGTCGTTGAAGTCCATCCACGGGTTGAAATGCAGGATGCCGTCGTCGCTCATGCCGGCAGCCTCCAGCAGCGCTCGGACCAGGGGCAGAAGCGGCATTCGAAGAAGTCGGGCGTGGTGGCGACGCGCGGCAGCAGCTCGCCCGCATCGGTCGCCTGCAGGATCCGCACGCCCCGGTCGGACATGCGCTGCGCGAGATCGGCGTCGAAAGGCACCAGTTCGTGGTGCATCTCGGCCGTGTCCTTGTTGATCGCGGTGAACACGGCGGGCGCGGCGCTGATGCCGGGCACGCTGGTTTCCATGTAGGCCTGATAGACCGCGATCTGGGCGGCATAGACCGGCTTCGACTTGCTCACGCCGTCCTTGACGCAGGCGCGCCAGTTCTTGGCGTTCATGGTCTTGCATTCCCAGAGCGCGGGAACAGCGAGACCGAAGCCTTCGGGCCCGGCCGCGATGATGCCGTCGACATGACCGCGGATGCGTCCGCCCGCGACGGAGAACCCGAACTGGCCGCCATCGGGCCGGTTGCCCTTGCGGGTGTAGAGGTCGAAGCCCGCGCCGCGCAGCCAGGCGACGGCCAGATCCTCGAGCGCATGGCCGATGGCGAAGATGCGCAGCGACTGGCCGCTGAAATCCTGGCCCTCGTCCTTCGGCGTCGCCGTGAACTCGAACTGCAGGGCGCGCTCGCAGGCATGGCCGAGACGTGAGCCGCCGAGGTAGTCGCGGGGCGGCCGCGTCGCCTGATCGGCGGTCAGCGCCCGGTCGACCGCGGCGTTGACCCGCTCTGCGAAACTCGGCCGGTGATTGTAATCGAGGGTCAAAACGGCACCTCCGGCGTCTGCGCCCGGGCGATGTCGGACATGGCCTCGCGGAAGCCCTCGACGGCTTCCTCAATTAGCGCGCGCACCTGCGCCTCGGTCAGATCGGCAAGCGGGGTGGCCCAGCCGATCTCGTCCATCAGCAGCGCCACGCGCTTCATGGAGGCGGTGATTGCGGCGCGCTCTTCCTCGGTCAGGTCAACCATGGCGAAACGCTCCCGCGCCAAACGCGTCCAGAAGGACTGGCAGGGCATCGAGCAGAACCAGACCGAAGGCCGGGGCTGCT
The DNA here is from genome assembly GCF_008477545.1 of Roseibium aestuarii. Lineage (GTDB taxonomy): Bacteria > Pseudomonadota > Alphaproteobacteria > Rhizobiales > Stappiaceae > Roseibium > Roseibium aestuarii. The sequence goes on from NZ_VORA01000013.1 coordinate 3,398, forward strand.
TCGACCGGTGCGGATCGAACCAGCCAAAGCCACGGGTGGGTTGCCGGCAGACAGCACAGAGCGTTCCACGCGGATGCCAGAGCCGCCGCCGGTCCTCGGCCGTGATGGGGATGACGGAGGCCATGGGTCATGCCGCCCTCCGTTCGGGCCGGGCGGCCGTGTCGATCAGCTGGCGGATGGCGCGCTTGTTGAAGCCGAAGGTCATCAGCGCCGAGGCGCGGTAGCGCGTCAGGCCGAAGTCGTGGCGGCACTCGGGCGGCAGGTATTGCAACTGCTTCTCGGTCGGCGGCTGGCGCAGCCAGGAGCGGGTCTTGAAGGCGCTCTCGTCGGTCTCGTGGGTGTTCAGCCAGTCGTCGGCCTGCGCGAGGCAGACGGTGCGTTCGCCGACACCCAACAGGTGGGGGCGTTCGCCCTTCGCCCCGCCGATGGCGTACCAGACCCCGTCCAGCCAGAAGATGCCGCCCCAGGCTGCGAAGCCCGTGGCCATCAGCGCGTCGTCCGTGCCGTAGAGGTCGACCCACGCGAAGCTGGATCGCTTCAGCAGGTCGATCTCCGTCATCAGGAAGCCCGAGAGCGGCGCGGCGGCGCCGCCTTCGCCTGCATCCAGATCCTCCCGCGGGAACGCCTCACCGCAGAGCGGGCATTCGGTGGCGGCCAGGGGGATCTCCGCCTCGCAGGCAGGACAGGTCTTCGTCGGCGCCTCTCCAGCTTCGGTCTTGCCGTCGAGATCGACATCCTGCTCCAGCGTGCCGTGGATCAGGCTCGAGGTGCCGAAATCCAGCACGACGCAGTCGGTCTTGACGATGCCGGGATGTTCCTCGGGATCGACGGTGCGCAAGCCGCGTCCGACCATCTGGATCATCGTGGACTTGTAGGAACTCGGCCGCAGCAGCACGACGCAGGAAGTGGGCGGATGGTCCCAGCCCTCGGTCAGCACCGCCACGTTGACGATGACGCGGATGTCGCCCGCCGCGTAGTCGGCGAGGATCGCCTTGCGGGTCTCGGCCGCCAGATCGCCGTGGATCAGCGCGGCGGAAACGCCCGCCGCCCTGAAGGCGTCGGTCACATGCTCTGCGTGGGCGACGGTGGAGCAGAACACCACGGTCTGCCGTTCGCCCGCCTTCTCCTTCCAGTGCCGGATCACTTCGTCCGTGACGGGGGCGCGGTCCATGATGCCCGCCACCTCCGCCATGTCGAAATCCGACATGGTCTTGCGGACCGAGCGCAACTCGTCCTGCACGCCCACATCGATGACGAAGGTGCGCGGCGGCACGAGATGGCCCGAGGAAATCAGTTCGCCCAGCCGCACCTGGTCGGCGACATTGTCGAAGACCTCGCGCAGGCCCTTCCTGTCGCCCCGGTTCGGCGTCGCCGTGACCCCGAAGATGCGGGCGTCGGGATTGGCCGCGCGTACGCGGTCGATGATGCGGCGGTAGCTGTCGGCGACGGCATGGTGCGCCTCGTCGACGACCAGCAGGTCGAGGCGCGGCATGTCCGCGAGGTTCGAAGCCCGCGCCAGCGTAGGCACCATGGCGAAGGCGACCTGGCCGCCCCAGGACTTCTCCGTGGCGTCGATGACCGATGTGGCGACGCCCGGCACCACGCGCTGGAACTTGGCGCGGTTCTGGGCTGTCAGCTCGTCGCGATGGGCCAGCACGCAGGCCTTGGCGCCGTCGCCGATCATCTCGCCGGTGACCGCCGAGAGCATGATGGTCTTGCCAGCACCAGTGGGCGCCACGCCCAGCGTGTTGCCGCGGGAAGCGAGCGCAGCCACGCTGCGCTCGACGAAGGTCTTCTGGCGGGGGCGCAGGCGCATGGCCGGTCTCCCCCTTACTGCGCCCAGCTCGGCCGACCGGCGGCGCCGGGAGCGGACGCGGGCTGGCTGGGCTGGGTGGGCGTGGTGGGCTGCTGCGAGGCGTGGCCCTGCGCCGGGGCGGCGGTGAACTGCGGCGGGACCGTGCCCATCAGCGCGGCGTAGTCGCGATGGTCGGGCGTGACGGCAGCGCGGATCTCGTTCTTGTCCTCGCCGTTGGTGTCGGTGCCGATGTCGATGCGGG
>NZ_VORA01000014.1 GCF_008477545.1 Roseibium aestuarii
CGATCTCCAGCCTGCGGACGCTGCTGTCCTCGTCGGGCCGGTGCATGAGCAGCCCCGAGGTGTAGAAACCCCGCAGCGCGCTGGCGCCGGAGAGCGCGAGGAAGGGATCGTCCTTGACCTGGTGCTTGGTGGCCTTGCGGGTGTGGTGGGCGAGGATCACGCCCGCGTCCGGATTGACCGCCTCGCGCAAGAGCTCCACCCGGTCCTTCAGGAAGAACATCATGGCGGTGTTGTCGTTCTCGCCGCCCCCCTCGGGTCCGCCGTCGAAGAGGTTGCGGATCGGGTCGATGACGATGATGTCGGGCGGCGCGTCGGCGAATGCGGCCCGGATCGCCTCGGCCACGCAAGCGACGCCCTCGGCATCGAGCAGCAGCTTCAGCTTCGGCGTGGCAATGAAGGTGTCGCGCGCGGCGGCAATGACGGCGGTGGGCAGCGCGATCTGCTGCATGCGCTCGCGCAGGTAGTGATACTGGATCTCGGCCTGCAGATAGAACACGCGCAGCGGCCGGGGCGGCGTGAAGCCGAGGAACGGCACGCCCGCCGCCATGTGCACGAGCCAGGAGATCAGGAAGTCGCTCTTTCCGACCTTCGGCGCGCCGCCCAGAACCAGGAGCCCGCCAGGCGTCAGCACGCGGGGGCCGATGATGTCCTCCGGCATCGGACTGGTGTCGTCGAGCAGCGCGCCGAGGGTGAAGGTCGGCAGCGGGGTTGTCGGGACATCAGCTTGGGCTGCGCGAAGGAGCGGCGGGCCGTTGCGCTTCACATGCAGTTCCCAGAGCCGTTCGGACTCGACCATCAGCCGATCGAGCGGCCAGGACGGCCGCAGCATGGCGGCGTTGTAGCCGCAGATCGCCTCCCAGCCCGCGAAGGGATCGAGGCGGCCCTCGTGGACGAGGCGCACGTAATGGCCGATGGCGGCGCTGGCCCCCTGGAAGCGGGACCAGTCGTCCACCGCGCCTTCGCGCACCGGCGTGGTGAGCACGGCGTCGATGCCGGGCTTCGCGGTCGGCGCGGCAACGTCGCTGGCGAAGCCTACGCCGGGCAGCGGTGGCATCTCGGCAACCAGTTCGGCGAAGTCCGCAAGGTCCACCTCGGCGTCGCGATGTTCGCGAATCTGCACGAGGCGCTGGTGGCCGTGCTTGTGATAGACGGTCCCGGGCACCCGGATCGGTTGGTGCGCCGAGCGGAAATGCGTGTCGCCGCCAACCTTCACGGCGATCTCGCCGCGCAGGCGGCAGAGGGTGGCCAGATCCTCGCCCTCGGCGGGTTCGGTCAGTTGCCACCAGACATGAAGCTTCGTCGCGCCCTCGGGCGTGCGCCCGCCGCTTTCGATGATCAGCGTCGGCGTGCCGAGGTGGCGGGTGACATGGTCCAGCTTGGCCGGGATGTCGCCTGCGTCGAGATCGACGACGATGGCCTGCATCTGCAGCACGTCGGCGGCGCGGGCATGGCCCTGCTCGGCGACGGTGCCGGGGATGACATACACCGCCGCGCCCTCGCGGTTCGCCCACGCGGCGAAGGTCGCGAGTTTCCCCGGCGCGGTGTCATCGGCGAGGATCCAGATGTTGTGCGGCTTGCCGTCCCGGCCCTGACCCTTGTCGACGAAGCCCCGAAGCGGGATCAGCCCCTCGCACCAGCTGAACACGGTGTCGAGGAAGACGGCGGTCTGCTCGGGGTCGGGGTCGCAGCCGAACGGGTTCTCGGACGGCGGCTCGTCGTTGAAGTCCATCCACGGGTTGAAATGCAGGATGCCGTTGTCGCTCATGCCGGCAGCCTCCAGCAGCGCTCGGACCACGGGCAGAAACGGCACTCGAAGAAATCGGGCGAGGTCGCGATGCGCGGAAGCAACTCGCCCGCATCGGTCGCCTGCAGGATCCGCACGCCCCGGTCGGACATGCGCTGCGCGAGATCGGCGTCGAAGGGCACCAGTTCGTGGTGAAGCTCGGCGGTGTCCTTGTTGATCGCGGTGAAGAGCGCGGGCGCGGCCGAGATGCCGGGGACCGTCCCTTCCATGTAGGCCTGGTAGAGCGCGATCTGGGCAGCGTAGACCGGCTTCGACTTGGTCACTCCGTCCTTGACGCAGGCGCGCCAGTTCTTCGCGTTCATGGTCTTGCATTCCCAGAGCGCGGGAACGGCAAGCCCGAACCCCTCCGGCCCAGCAGCGATGATGCCATCGACATGACCGCGGATGCGCCCGCCCGCGACGGAGAAGCCGAACTGGCCGCCATCGGGCCGGTTGCCCTTCCGGGTGTATAGATCGAAGCCCGCGCCGCGCAGCCAGGCGACCGCCAGATCCTCGAGCGCATGGCCGATGGCGAAGATCCGCAGCGACTGGCCGCTGAAATCCTGGCCCTCGCCCTTCGGCGTCGCCGTGAACTCGAACTGCATGGCCCGCTCGCAGGCATGGCCGAGGCGCGAGCCGCCGAGGTAGTCGCGGGGCGACCGCGTCGCCTGATCGGCGGTCAGCGCCCGATCGACCGCGGCGTTTACCCGCTCTGCGAAACTCGGCCGATGATTGTAATCGAGGGTCAAAACGGCACCTCCGGCGTCTGCGCCCGGGCGATGTCGGACATGGCCTCGCGGAAGCCCTCGGCGGCTTCCTCGATCAGCGCGCGCACCTGCGCCTCGGTCAGGTCGGCGAGCGGGGTGGCCCAGCCGATCTCGTCCATCAGCAGCGCCACGCGCTTCATGGTGGCGGTGATCGCGGCGCGCTCCTCCTCGGTCAGGTCAACCATGGCGAAACGCTCCCGCGCCAAACGCGTCCAGAAGGACTGGCAGGGCATCGAGCAGAACCAGACCGAAGGCCGGGGCTGCTTCGACCGGTGCGGATCGAACCAGCCAAAGCCACGGGTGGGTTGCCGGCAGACAGCACAGAGCGTCCCACGCGGATGCCAGAGCCGCCGCCGGTCCTCGGCGGTGATGGGGGTGGATGTGAACATGGGTCATGCCGCCCTCCGTTCGGGGCTGGCCGCGCTGTCGATCAGCTGCCGGATGGCGCGCTTGTTGAAGCCGAAGGTCATCAGAGCAGAGGCGCGGTAGCGCGTCAGGCCGAAGTCGTGGCGGCACTCGGGCGGCAGGTACTGGAGCTGCTTTTCGGTCGGCGGCTGGCGCAGCCAGGAGCGGGTCTTGAAGGCGCTTTCGTCGGTCTCGTGCGTGTTCAGCCAGTCGTCGGCCTGCGCGAGGCAGACCGTGCGCTCGCCCACGCCCAACAGGTGGGGGCGCTCGCCCTTGGCCCCGCCGATGGCGTACCAGACCCCGTCCAGCCAGAAGATGCCGCCCCAGGCCGCAAAGCCCGTGGCCATCAGAGCGTCGTCCGTGCCGTGGAGGTCGACCCACGCGAAGCTGGACCGCTTCAGCAGGTCGATTTCGGTCATCATGAAGCCCGAGAGCGGCGCGGCGGCCCCGCCTTCGCCCGCATCCAGATCCTCGCGGGGGAACGCCTCGCCGCAGAGCGGGCATTCAGTGGCGGCCAGCGGAATATCAGCGCCGCAGCCGGGGCAGGACTGCGTCGGAGCGTCACCAGCCTCGGTCTTGCCGTCGAGATCGACATCCTGTTCCAGCGTGCCGTGGATCAGGCTCGACGTCCCGAAATCCAGCACGACGCAGTCGGTCTTGACGACGCCGGGGTGTTCCTCGGGGTCGACGGTGCGCAGGCCGCGCCCGACCATCTGGATCATGGTGGACTTGTAGGAGCTGGGGCGCAGCAGCACGACGCAGGAGGTGGGCGGATGGTCCCAGCCCTCGGTCAGCACCGCCACGTTGACGACGACGCGGATGCCGCCCGCCGCGTAGTCGGCGAGGATCGCCTTGCGGGTCTCGGCCGCCAGATCGCCGTGGATCAGCGCGGCGGAAACGCCAGCTGCCCTGAAGGCGTCGGTGACATGCTCGGCGTGCGCGACGGTGGAGCAGAACACCACGGTCTGCCGGTCGCCCGCCTTCTCCTTCCAGTGGCGGATCACCTCGTCGGTGACTGGCGCGCGGTCCATGATGCCCGCGACCTCCGCCATGTCGAAATCCGACATCGTCTTGCGGACCGAACGCAACTCATCCTGCACGCCCACGTCGATGACGAAGGTGCGCGGCGGCACCAGATGGCCCGAGGCGATCAGCTCGCCGAGCCGCACCTGGTCGGCGACATTGTCGAAGACCTCGCGCAGGCCCTTCCTGTCGCCCCGGTTCGGCGTCGCCGTGACCCCGAAGATGCGTGCGTCGGGATTGGCCTCGCGCACCCGGTCGATGATGCGGCGGTAGCTGTCGGCGACGGCATGGTGCGCCTCATCCACGACCAGCAGGTCGAGACGCGGCATGTCGGCCAAGTTCGAAGCCCGCGCCAGCGTCGGCACCATGGCGAAGGCGACTTGGCCGCCCCAGGACTTCTCCGTGGCGTCGATGACCGAGGTGGCGACGCCCGGCACCACGCGCTGGAACTTGGCGCGGTTCTGCGCCGTCAGCTCGTCGCGATGGGCGAGCACGCAGGCCTTCGCGCCGTCGCCGATCATCTCGCCGGCAACCGCCGAGAGCATGATGGTCTTGCCCGCGCCGGTGGGCGCCACGCCCAGCGTGTTGCCGCGGGAGGCGAGCGCAGCCACGCTGCGCTCCACGAAGGTCTTCTGGCGGGGGCGAAGGCGCATGGCCGGTCTCCCCCTTACTGCGCCCAGCTCGGCCGACCGGCGGCGCC
>NZ_VORA01000015.1 GCF_008477545.1 Roseibium aestuarii
GGCGGCCCCGTACCGCCAAGCACCAGACCGCCGTCGTCTTCCACCACCACAGGCCACCGGCAAAGGAGACCCATCATGGCTCAGCCGACTCTGATCCCCGATTGCGACGGCGCAAGGTTTGAATCGCTGCCGCTCGACGCCCCCCGCAACCGCTGCATCCTTGCGCTCGACCTCGGCACCTCGACCGGCTGGGCGATCCGTGGCCATGACGGCCTGATCACCAGCGGCACCGTCTCGCTGCGCCCCGGCCGCTTCGATGGTGGCGGCATGCGCTACCTGCGCTTCACCAACTGGCTGACCGAGATCGACCGGCTGTCCGGTCCTGTCGCCGCGATCTGGTTCGAGGAGGTGCGCCGCCATGCGGGCACCGATGCCAGCCACATCTACGGCGGGCTCATGGCTACGCTGACGGCATGGGCGGAACTGCGCGGCGTGCCCTACGAGGGCGTTCCGGTCGGCACGATCAAACGCCACGCCGCTGGCAAGGGCAACGCCGACAAGGCCGCCATGGTCGCCGCGGTCCGCGCCCGCGGCTTCAGCCCGGCCGATGACAACGAGGCCGACGCCATCGCCATCCTGCTCTGGGCGATCGAGACGAAGGGAGGTGTCGCATGAGATGGCATCCCCACGGTTACGGCGGCTGCCGCCGGGATCCCGAGCAGGTCAAGCGCGAGGGCTGGCGAGAACAGGGCGTCCTCGCGGTCTCCGCCGATGACGACCGCCTCACCTGGCCCGAGCGTGAACTGGTCCGCCAACTCGGCGAGAAGCTCTACGGCCCGCGCCCTTCCGACAGGGAGGCGCGCCATGGCTGATTGCGAATGGACCGCCGATTGCGTCGCCGATCATTTCGAGGAGGCGTTCCGCACACTGCGCAAGCTGCCGCCGGTGAAGGCGCAGGGCTACTTCAACACTTGGCCCGACATCGTGCGGACCAGCCGCGAGATCGCGGCGATGGAGCCGCAGCCGATGCGGGTCTGGCCCTCGGCCGCCGCGATCACCCGGCTCGAGCAGACCTTCGACTGGGTGCTCTGGATCGAGGAGGCGGAGCGCAAGCTCGTCTGGTCGCGCGCGGCCCGCGTGCCATGGAAGCAGATCAGCGGCGAGCTGGGGTGCGACCGCACGACCGCATGGCGTCGCTGGCAACTGGCGCTGACCAAGATCGCCGCGCGCCTGAATGCGCAGTGACTCCAATGTGTTGCAACACTTTTTCCTTCGACATCTGCAACATGATCGTGCTATTCCGAAGGCAAGATGGGGAGAGTGCGCTGGAAAGCTCGCTCTCCCCTTTGCGTTGACGGGGGCCTTCTGGACCCCGGTATCCAGCGAGGGTCCGGCCGGGGTCCAGCCCACGGCAGTTTCCGGTTCCTTCTCCGCGACATTCGTATGCTGGCGGGCGAAGCGCGGAACATCGCCAGCGACAGGGCCGGATTTTTGGGAAGCCACCCGGAAGCCGGAGCCACGCGCGCCCCGCGCAAACACCAATGAACGCTGGCCTTCCGACCGGACACCGCTGGTGGCCGCTGGACCCCGTGTGGAGTCCGGCCCGGCATCCGGAGTCCGGAAGCCACCGGCATCCACCCGACCGAGGAACCGTGCCCATCATGACGTTGAGCTTCGCCCCGGACGCGATCGAGACGTGGCCGCTGTCGCGCCTCCAGCCCTACGCGAAGAACGCGAAGGCGCATGGCGCGGATCAGGTCGCGAAGATCGCCGCCAGCATGGCCGAGTTCGGCTGGACCGTGCCCTGCCTCGTCGGCGAGGACGGCGAACTGATAGCAGGCCACGGGCGCGTGCTGGCCGCGACGCAGCTCGGGCTGACCGAGGCGCCGGTGATCGTGCTCGGGCACCTGACCGAAGCGCAGCGCCGGGCGTACCGGATTGCGGACAACAAGCTGACGGAACTCGGCACCTGGGACGAGGCGCTGCTGTCGGCGGAACTGAACGACCTGCTGGCCGAAGACTTCGACCTGTCGCTGGTCGGGTTTTCCGATGGCGAACTCGACAAGCTGCTGGCCTTCGATCTCGACGGTGGCGGCGAGGAAGAGGGCGCCGGGGGCTCCGTGCCGCCGGTGACCATCCCCGAACCCCCACGCAATCCGGCGTCGCGGACGGGCGATCTCTGGATCCTCGGCGATCACCGGCTGCTCTGCGGCGACAGCACCAGCGCGGCCGATGTGCGCCGCCTGATGAACGGTGAGCGCGCGATCCTTTTCGCGACCGATCCACCGTATCTCGTCGACTACGACGGCTCGAACCATCCGACCCGCAACAAGGACTGGTCGGCGTCCTACGGCACGACTTGGGACGACAGTTCGCAGGGCGCGGAACTCTATGACGGGTTCATCGCTGCAGCCGTGGCGGAAGCCATCGCCGAGGATGCTGCCTGGTACTGCTGGCACGCCTCGCGCCGCCAGGCGATGCTGGAAGCCTGCTGGGAGAAGGCAGGCGCCTTTGTGCATCAGCAAATCATCTGGGTGAAAGACCGGGGCGTCCTGACCCGGTCGCATTACCTCTGGAAGCACGAGCCCTGTTTCATGGGCTGGCGTCGCCCGAACCGCCCGCCGAAGGTGGCCGAGGAAACGCTGCCATCGACATGGGCGCTTCCCAGCTTCGCCAAGGATGACCGGCCTGACCATCCGACGCCGAAGCCGCTCGACGCCTTCGGGATCCCGATGCGCCAGCATGTGGCGCGGGGCGGCCTCTGCTATGAGCCGTTCTCCGGCTCCGGGTCGCAGATCATGGCGGGCGAGGCCAATGGCCGCCGCGTCTTCGCAATGGAGATCAGCGCGGCGTATGTCGATGTCGCCGTGGAGCGTTGGCAGGCCGAAACCGACAAGGACGCGATCCTCGACGGCGACGGCCGGACCTTCGCGCAGGTGAAGGCGGAGCGGCTGGGCGACGTCACCGATACGCCGGACACGGACGCCGAACCCGAACCCGCGCGAAAGCGCCAGACCGCCGCGTGACATGCATGACCTGGCTCTACCTTCCTCCGGAGACGCTTCCGGAGCCGGAGACGCATGTCTGTTCGGCCTCTCCCTCTGCTCCGGCGCGGGCGGTATCGACCTCGGGCTCACCATCGCCATCCCCGGATATCGTGCTGTGGGCCATGTCGAACGGGAAACCTTCGCCGCAGCCACTCTCGTGGCGCGGATGGAAGACGCGTCCCTGGATCAGGCTGTT
>NZ_VORA01000016.1 GCF_008477545.1 Roseibium aestuarii
GGCGGCCCCGTACCGCCAAGCACCAGACCGCCGTCGTCTTCCACCACCACAGGCCCCCGGCAAAGGAGACCCATCATGGCTCAGCCGACTCTGATCCCGAATTGCGACGGCGCAAGGTTTGAATCGCTGCCGCTCGACACGCCCCGCAACCGCTGCATGCTCGCGCTCGATCTCGGCACCTCGACCGGCTGGGCGATCCGCGGCCATGACGGTCTGATCACCAGCGGCACCGTCTCGCTGCGCCCCGGCCGCTTCGACGGCGGCGGCATGCGCTACCTGCGCTTCACCAACTGGCTCACCGAGATCGATCGGCTTTCCGGTCCGGTGGCGGCGATCTGGTTCGAGGAGGTCCGCCGCCACGCTGGCACCGACGCGAGCCACATCTACGGCGGGCTCTTGGCCACGCTGACCGCATGGGCGGAACTGCGCGGCGTGCCCTACGAGGGCGTTCCGGTCGGCACGATCAAGCGCCACGCCTCGGGCAAGGGCAACGCCGACAAGGCCGCCATGGTCGCAGCCATCCGCGCCCGCGGCTTCAGCCCCGCTGACGACAACGAGGCCGACGCCATCGCCATCTTGCTCTGGGCGATCGAGACGAACGGGGGTGTCGCATGAGATGGCACCCCCATGGCTACGGCGGCCGGCGCCGTGATCCCGAGCAGGTCAAGCGCGAGGGCTGGCGGGAACAGGGCGTCCTCGCGGTCTCCGCAGATGATGCCCGCCTCACCTGGCCCGAGCGTGAGCTTGTCCGCCAGCTCGGCGAGAAGCTCTACGGCCCGCGCCCGTCCGACAGGGAGGCGCGCCATGGCTGATCGCGAATGGACCGCAGACTGCGTCGCCGATCATTTCGAGGAGGCGTTCCGCACCCTGCGGAAGCTGCCGCCGGTGAAGGCGCAGGGCTACTTCAACACCTGGCCCGACATCGTGCGGACCAGCCGCGAGATCGCGGCGATGGAACCGCAGCCGATGCGGGTCTGGCCCTCGGCCGCCGCGATCACCCGGCTCGAGCAGACCTTCGACTGGGTGCTCTGGATCGAGGAGGCGGAGCGCAAGCTGGTCTGGTCGCGTGCGGCCCGGGTGCCGTGGAAGCAGATCAGCGGGGAGCTGGGCTGCGACCGCACGACCGCCTGGCGTCGCTGGCAGCTGGCGCTGACCAAGATAGCTGCGCGCCTGAATGCACAGTGACTCCAATGTGTTGCAACACTTTTCCCTTCGACATCTGCAACAGATCCATGCTATTCCGAAGGCAAGATGGGGAGAGTGCGCTGGAAAGCTCGCTCTCCCCTTTGCGTTGACGGGGGCCTTCTGGACCCCGGTATCCAGCGAGGGTCCGGCCGGGGTCCAGCCCACGGCAGTTTCCGGTTCCTTCCTGGGCGTTTTCGTATGCTGGCGGGCGAAGCGCGGGACATCGCCAGCGACAGGGCCGGATTTTTGGGAAGCCATCCGGAAGCCGGAGCCGCGCGCGCGCCGCGCAAACACCAATGAACGCTGGCCTTCCGACCGGACACCGCTGGTAGCCGCTGGACCCCGCGTGGAGTCCGGCCCGGCATCCGGAGTCCGGAAGCCACCGGCATCCACGCGACCGAGGAACCTTGCCCACCATGACGCTGAGCTTCGCCCCGGACGCGATCGAGATGTGGCCGTTGTCGCGCCTGCAGCCCTACGCGAAGAACGCGAAGGCGCATGGCGCGGACCAAGTCGCGAAGATCGCTGCCAGCATCGCCGAGTTCGGCTGGACGGTGCCATGCCTCGTCGGCGAGGACGGCGAACTGATCGCGGGGCATGGCCGGGTGCTGGCGGCGGCGCAGCTGGGGTTGACCGAGGCGCCGGTGATCGTGCTCGGGCATCTGACCGAGGCGCAGCGGCGGGCCTACCGGATCGCAGACAACAAGCTGACGGAGCTGGGCACCTGGGACGAGGCGCTGCTGTCGGCCGAATTGAGCGACCTGCTCGCCGAGGATTTCGACCTATCGCTGGTCGGGTTTTCCGATGGCGAACTCGACAAGCTGCTGGCCTACGTCGCGGAAGACGACGGTGAAGAAGGTGGCGCCGGGGGCTCAGTGCCGCCGGTGACCATCCCCGAGCCGCCGCGCAACCCGGCGTCGCGCACCGGCGATCTGTGGATCCTCGGTGACCACCGCCTCCTCTGCGGGGACAGCACCAGCCACGACGATGTTCGCCGCCTGATGAACGGCGAGCGCGCGGTGCTGTTCGCGACCGACCCGCCGTATCTCGTGGACTACGACGGATCGAACCATCCGACGCGGAACAAGGACTGGTCGCAGTCCTATGGCGTCACCTGGGATTGTTCGTTTTGGATGCTGTTATGATGGGGGTGCTCTCCCGGCTGTCTTGA
>NZ_VORA01000017.1 GCF_008477545.1 Roseibium aestuarii
CGTCCTGACCTGGCCACGAGAAGGCGCCGGACGCCTGGCCGCAAGGCAGGCGTCCAATGTCCATCGCGTGGCACGCGATCCGCGATCACCTTACGGATTCATCTTCCAAGCTTCACTTCCAACGCAGTTTCGACGCCATCCGGCGTGCGCAGGCTGCCCTCACACCGTTCCGGGATCCGGCGGCCCTGCTGGATAGGCTGCATCGCACCCCCGGCGATCCCGCCCGGAAAAACCTGATCCTCGCCGCGCTGGTAGGGGCGGCGCAGGGCGACGGGCCCGCGTCCGACTGCGCGCTGACGATGCTGTTGCTCGCGCTCTGGCCCGGCCTCGACGCCATCCGGCGCCGGTCGCTCTGGCGCAGGCTCGGCACCGCCGACGAGGTCGCGTCCGATGTACTGGCGCGCACCACCGAGGCGGTCCGGGGCCTCGACCTCGGGCGCGTCAACTGGATCGCGGCCACGGTGCTGCGGAACGTCGAGCGCGACATGATTCGCGTGCGCCAGCGCGACACGGCGCGCGAACACCTCGCCAGCAGCGCCGATCCCGATGAAGTGGCGGACAGCGGCGACAGCGGGATCGGCGCGGCCGGATACGCGCGGCTCAACGGCGCCGTGCGGAAGCTGCTCGGCGACGACGCCCTGCTGGTGATCCGCGTGGCGATCGAGGGCTTCTCCCAGGCCGAGGTTGCCGTCGAGCTGGGCCTGACCGAGGCCGCCGCCCGCAAGCGGTACCAGCGCGCGATGCGCCGGCTGCACGACGCCCTCCAGGAAAATCCCCTGAACCGATGTCCCGATCCGGTCCCGCGGGTGGCTTTTCCCATTCGAGCGCCCCGAGCGCCTTCCCTCCAACCGAAAGCAGACACGCATGAACCGCACTGCCGATCTGTCGCTCGAGGATTTCAGGCGTCTTCCGGGGCTCTATCGCCGCTGGGAGCTGACCGAGGTCTGCGAGCCCAACCGCAACTATCAGATCGAGGACGCCGGCGCCCATGCCGACGGGACGCCGCTGCTGGCGATCTACGTCGCCGAGCCCGCGCCAGACGTCCGCGAGGCCGCGTGATGCGCCTCCTCGATCACATCATCCCACGGAGAACCGCCATGCCGGACCAGCCGGACGACATCACCCGTCTTCGCAAGGCGAGCTACACGCTCGAAGACCTCCCCGAAACCATCGCATTCCCGCAGCGCGCCGGAGACGAGCCGCGCGAGCCGTTGCCGGTCGTCGAGGCGACCGTCGACGAGATCGCCTTCGCGATCGTGGAGGCGGAGCGGGAGAGCACGGCCGCCTACCGCCGCGCCGACGCGCTGAAGCGCCTCTACAAGCTCGCCCGCGAGGCCGGGTGCATCGGCGCAGATCGCGCCGCCACGGCGGTGATGAAGAAGGAGGGCCAATGATGGCCCTTCCCATCATCGGCGCCGACGAACGGCTCGCGCAGCGCAAGGGCATCAAGGGCGTCATCTTCGGCCGGTCCGGCATCGGCAAGACCAGCCTGCTCTGGACGCTGAATGCCTCCACCACGCTCTTCCTCGACCTCGAAGCCGGGGATCTGGCGGTCGAGGGGCTGGAGATCGACACGCTCCGGCCGCGCACCTGGAAGGAATGCCGCGATTTCGCGGTGTTCATCGGCGGGCCGAACCCGGCGCTGCGCGAGGACCAGCCGTACAGCCAGGCGCATTTCGACGAGGTCTGCGGGCGCTACGGCGACCCGGCGGTGATCGGCAAATACGAGACAGTCTTCATCGACTCGATCACCGTGGCCGGGCGGCTCTGCTTCCAGTGGTGCCGCGGCCAGCCCGAGGCGTTTTCCGAGAAGACCGGCAAGCCCGACATCCGCGGCGCCTACGGACTGCATGGCCGCGAGATGATCGGCTGGCTGACCCATCTGCAGCACACGCGCGGAAAGCATGTCTGGTTCGTGGGCATCCTCGACGAGCGGCTCGACGACTTCAATCGCAAGGTCTTCCAGCCGCAAATCGACGGCTCGAAGACCGGGCTCGAGCTGCCGGGGATCGTCGATCAGGTCATCACCATGGCCGACATCCCGGACCCCGGCGGCCAGCCGCAGCGCGCCTTCGTCTGCCAGACGCTGAACCCCTGGGGCTATCCGGCCAAGGACCGCTCGGGCCGTCTCGACATGGTCGAGGCCCCGCATCTCGGCCGGCTGATGGAGAAGATCCAGCGCCCCGCGGCGCCTGCCTCCGAACGCCTGACCTGGCCGCCGGTGACGCCCGCCGATCCCGCGCCCGCGCAGGAGCCCGGCCATGGCTGAGCGCCTCTCGCCACGCCCGGTGTCCCGATCC
>NZ_VORA01000018.1 GCF_008477545.1 Roseibium aestuarii
CGTCCTGACCTGGCCACGAGAAGGCGCCGGACGCCTGGCCGCAAGGCAGGCGTCCGATGTCCTTCGCGTGGCACGAGATCCGTGATCACCTCATGCATTCATCCTCCAACCTTCACTTCCAGCGCAGTTTTGACGCCGTCAGGCGTGAACAGGCCGCCCTCGCACCGTTCCGGGATCCGGCGGCCCTGCTGGACGGGCTGCACGGCACGACCGGCAATCCCGCCCGGAAAAACCTGATCCTCTCCGCGCTGGTCAGGGCGGCGCAGGGCGACGGGCCCGCGTCCGACTGCGCCCTGACGCTGCTGTTGCTGGCGCTCTGGCCCGGCCTCGACGCCATCCGCCGCCGGTCGCTCTGGCGCAGGCTCGGCAGCGCCGACGAGGTTGCGTCCGATGTTCTGGCGCGCACCACCGAGGCAGTCCGCGGCCTCCACCTCGGGCGCGTCAACTGGATCGCGGCCACGGTGCTGCGGAACGTCGAGCGCGACATGATCCGCGTGCGCCAGCGCGACCAGACACGCGAACATCTCGCCAGCTGCGCCGATCCCGACGAGGTGGCGGACAGCGGCGACAGCGGGATCGGCGCGGCCGGGTACGCACGGCTGAACGGCGCCGTGCAGAAGCTGCTCCGCGACGACGCCCTGCTGGTGATCCGCGTGGCGATCGAGGGCTTCTCGCAGGCCGAGGTCGCCGTCGAACTGGGTCTGACCGAGGCCGCCGCCCGCAAGCGGTATCAGCGCGCCATCCGCCGGCTGCACGAGGCCCTCGAGGAAATCCCCTGAACCGATGTCCCGATCCGGTCCCGCCGGTGGCTTTTCCAATTCGAGCGCCCCGAGCGCCTTCCCTCCAACCGAAAGCAGACACGCATGAACCGCACTGCCGATCTGTCGCTCGAGGATTTCAGGCGTCTTCCGGGGCTCTATCGCCGCTGGGAGCTGACCGAGGTCTGCGAGCCCAACCGCAACTATCAGATCGAGGACGCCGGCGCCCATGCCGACGGGACGCCGCTCTTGGCGATCTACGTCGCCGAGCCCGCGCCCGACGTCCGCGAGGCCGCGTGATGGGCCTCCTCGATCACATCATCTCACGGAGAAAAGCCATGCCGGACCAGCCGGACGACATCACCCGTCTTCGCGCCGCGAGCTACGCCCTCGAAGACCTCCCCGAAACCATCGCCCTCCCGCAGCGCGCCGGTGACGAGCCGCGCGAGCCGCTGCCGGTCGTCGAGGCGACCGTCGACGAGATCGCCTTCGCGATCGTGGAAGCGGAGCGCGAGAACTCGGCCGCCTACCGCCGAACCGACGCGCTGAAGCGGCTCTACAAGCTCGCCCGCGAGGCGGGGTGCATCGGCGCAGATCGCGCCGCCACGGCGGTGATGAAGAAGGAGGGCCAGTGATGGCCCTTCCCATCATCGGCGCCGACGAGCGGCTCGCGCAACGCAAGGGGATCAAGGGCGTGATCTTCGGCCGGTCCGGCATCGGCAAGACCAGCCTGCTCTGGACGCTGAACGCCTCCACCACGCTCTTCCTCGACCTCGAAGCTGGCGACCTAGCGGTCGAGGGGCTGGAGATCGACACGCTCCGGCCGCGCACCTGGAAGGAGTGCCGCGACTTCGCGGTGTTCATCGGCGGGCCGAACCCGGCGCTGCGCGAGGACCAGCCCTACAGTCAGGCGCATTTCGACGAGGTCTGCGGGCGCTACGGCGATCCCACAGTGATCGGCAAATACGAGACCGTCTTCATCGACTCGATCACGGTGGCCGGGCGGCTCTGCTTCCAGTGGTGCCGTGGGCAGCCCGAGGCGTTCTCCGAGAAGACCGGCAAGCCCGACATCCGCGGCGCCTACGGGCTGCACGGCCGCGAGATGATCGGCTGGCTGACCCACCTGCAGCACACGCGCGGAAAGCATGTCTGGTTCGTGGGCATCCTCGACGAGCGGC
>NZ_VORA01000019.1 GCF_008477545.1 Roseibium aestuarii
GGGATTGTTCGTTTTGGATGCTGTTATGATGGGGGTGCTCTCCCGGCTGTCTTGAACCACCGGGAGAGCAGTGGCAGGCGACCGGCCCGGGATCGGGTTTTCACCCGTCGTCATCATGGCTCCCTGCCGCTTCCTTTTCCCGCTTGGAGAGTTGATTGGGCCGCTTGACGAACGCCCGCGAACAATCCGAAGCACGCAAAGGATACCACGCCCATGACCTTCTTGCAGGAAGCACCTTCCCGTGTGCTCGGATTTGACGTCGCCCAGGACACGATTGCCGTCTTCGACAGCGCCCAGGGCAAGGTCCTCACACTGACGAACAGCCCTTCCGCCTTGCGCAAGTTCATCGCGGGCCTCGAGGGCAGCTGTCTGGCGGTGTGTGAACCGACAGGCGGACATGAAGGACTGCTGATCCGGGAACTGACCGCAGCCGGTGTCCCCTGCCATCGCGCCGATACATTGAAGACCAAGGCCTTTCTCAGGTCCTTCGGCACCCTGGCCAAGACCGATGCCATCGATGCCAGGGCCCTGGCGCTCTATGGCCTGGAACGCTGGAAGGGCCTTGCGCTCTTCACGCCCGCGGCAAGGGAACAGGCCCATCTCACCGCCCTCGTCCTGCGCCGGCAGGACCTGGTGGCCCTGCAGGTGGCGGAGACCAACCGGCTGAAAGCCCCCGGCGCGCAGGTCCTCAAGGCGTCGTGCAAGGCCATGCTGCGCGCCCTCAAGACCCAGCTGCAGCTCCTCGACCACGCGATCGAGGAACTGATCGCGACCTGCCAGTCTCTGAAGCGCAGGGTCGAGGTCAGCCTGTCTCTGCCCGGTGTGGGACCGCGCACCGCCATCGCTCTGGCGGCCATCATGCCGGAGCTCGGCACCCTGGGCAGGCGCCAGGCTGCGGCCCTGGCGGGCACCGCTCCCCACCCAAGGGATAGCGGCACCTTGCGGGGGTACAGAAGGATGCGTGGCGGACGCCCGCAAGTTCGCACCGTGCTGTTCATGGCAGCGCTGGCAGCCAGCCGGGCAAGCGGACCCTTACGTGAAACCTATCAACGCCTTGTCGCAAGTGGAAAGAAGCCCATCGTCGCCATCTCTGCCCTCATGAGAAAGATCATCGTCATCCTCAACGCAAGGATCAGGGACGACCTCGCTAAACAGAGTTGATGAC
>NZ_VORA01000001.1 GCF_008477545.1 Roseibium aestuarii
GGACGTGCGGGATCGTTCGAAGCAGCGCATCTTGCTGCTTCGTGGTGAGGTCTTCGGGTGGACTGGATCAGTCGGGTTTAGCTGGGGCCGTCCTTGTCAGCCCCGGTCTTCTTCTTGGGACGCCAGCCAGGGGAGGCAGCAGCCTTCCGGCTCTTGCGCGCCAACTCACGCGCCTCGCGGAACTCGGGCTCGATCTCGGCGAGTTTGTCGACGAGGCCCTGCAGGTCGTACATATTGGTCTGCCGTCCGCCGTGTTCGCCGTAACGCTCGTGCCGACGCAGCAGCCCCTCCCGTTCGAGGTCAGTGATGTAACGCTGCACCTGGCGCTCGCTGATGCCGAGGCGGGAGGAAAGCTCCTTTTTGCTCGGGTACGGTTTGCGTGCGGCGTCCCACCAGTGATCGATGATCTGAAGCAGGACGGCGAGCTGAGACGGGTTCAGGTGCAGCCGGCGTTGCGCGCGCAGCAGCAGCGACGGGATCATGCAGAAACCCTGCTCCATTACCTTCGCGCCCCACTTGTCCGCGTTCGCGGACCGACGCGGCTTCTTGGGCGGGGTTGCCGTTTCTGATTGATTCTGTTCGGTCATTTGTGTTCTCCTTGCCTCATAGATGCAGCCTGCCAGGGCTCCGCACAAGGCTCTGAAAGTGGACGTTTGTGTCTTGGGGGCGCAGACACATGCTTCTCCTCCTCCAAGTCGTCAGCGTCTCCTGATTAAGACGTCAGTTACGCAGGAGAACGGGAAGGCGCATAACAAACATATGGAACCCCCAGACACAGATGACCTATGGGGCGCCCCTCTGAGGCCGGTTTGTTCGGCTCGGAATCCCGGTATCAGGCTCTTCTGACGGCAGCTGTCCCGATCAGGCCGACCACTTGGCTTTTCTCTCTCAGAACGCGCTGCAACCAAGCGCCGCATGACGGAGACCAAGTTGAAACGCCCCAATCCGCTCCCGCCCGACCAGATGACGCCCGCCGAGCGCCGCGCCGAGTTGTGCGGCCTGCTGGCGGTTGGGCTGGTTCGGCTGCTCTGTAAGGATGGGCGCGAAGCATCTGACAATACTGGAGAACGTTGCCTACACTATCCCGAAGACCAATGCCGTCATGCAACTCCAACTCACCGGAGAAACGCATGACGAAGCCCGATCCCATCCCCGCGCGTCTGGCCGCGCTGAAGTCCATGTCCGTCACCCAGTTGAAGGCGGAGTGGCAGACGATCTTTGCCACGGCGGCGCCGAACAACAGCCGGGCGTTCCTCGAGAGCCGGTTGGCCTACCGCATCCAGGAGCTGACGTATGGCGGTCCTGATCGCGAAACCCGACGCATGCTTGACCTGCTGGCCGACGAGGTTGGCGGCACCCTGACGCGCAAGAGCCAGATCGCCGATCCTCGCAATCCCGTGGTCGGCACGAGGCTGATCCGCGAATGGAACGGGGTCGAGCACACGATCACGGTCTTGCGGGACGGATTCGAATGGCAGGGGAGACCGTACAAATCCTTGTCCGCGATTGCGCGGGCGATCACCGGGACGCGGTGGAATGGCTACCGCTTCTTCGGCTTGCGCGAACGAAAGCGGGGGAATGATTGATGGAGCAGCGCGCAAATCCCGTCCGCCGCCAGCGCTGCGCCATCTACACGCGCAAGTCGTCCGAGGAAGGGCTGGAGCAGGAGTTCAACAGCCTGCACGCCCAGCGAGAGGCCTGCGAGGCCTACGTTGCCAGCCAGCGCTCCGAGGGCTGGGTTCTGGTCCGCGATCAGTATGACGATGGCGGGATTTCGGGCGGGACGCTGGAACGGCCTGGCCTCAAGCAGCTGCTGGCCGACATCGAAGATGGCCTGATCGATGTGGTGGTCGTCTACAAGATCGACCGCCTGTCGCGGTCGCTGATGGATTTCTCGAAGCTGGTCGAGGTCTTCGACCGTAATGGCGTGACCTTCGTCTCGGTCACGCAGTCCTTCAACACCACCACCTCCATGGGGCGGCTGACGCTGAACATTCTGCTCAGCTTCGCGCAGTTCGAGCGCGAGGTCACGGCCGAGCGCATCCGGGACAAGGTCCGCGCCTCCCGCATGAAGGGCATGTGGATGGGCGGCTATGTCCCGCTCGGGTACGATGTGAAGGACCGCAAACTCGTGGTGAACGAGGAAGAGGCCGCCACCGTGCGCGGCATCTTCGAACGGTTCGTCGAGGTCGGCTCAGCGACCGTGCTGGCGCGCGAACTGCGCCGCAAAGGGCTCCGCAACAAGCAGGGCACCTTGGTCGACAAGGGATATCTCTACAGGGTGCTGGTGAACCGCGTCTATCGCGGCGACGCGGTCCACAAGGGCAAGGCCTATCCCGGCGAGCATCAGGCCATCATCGACGAACAGCTGTGGGATCAGGTCCATGCCATCTTGCGGCAGAACCCGCGAAAGCGCGCCAACAACACCCGCGCGCAGGCGCCCGCGCTGCTCAAGGGGCTGATATTCACGGCCACGGGCGCCGCCATGACCCCGAGCAGCACGAAGAAGGGCGTGCGGCGATACCGGTACTACGTCTCGATGGACGTCATCAAGAATCGCGAACCGAGCGATGAGGGCATCCCGCGCCGCCTTCCTGCCGACCTGGTGGAAGCGGCCGTGGTGACCGAGTTGCGGCGGGTGATGCGCGCCCCGTCAATCACGGCACAGGTCATCGCCCACTTGGCGCGCGAGGGTCACGCCTTCGCCGAGGCCGACGTGATCTCCGCGCTGGAGACGTTCGATGACGTCTGGGGCCAGCTGTTCCCTGCGGAGCAGACCCGGATCGTGCAGTTGCTGGTGCGCCGGGTCACCGTGACCTCCGAAGGGCTGGTGATCGATGTCCGGACCGACGGCGTCTCGGGCGTCATGCGCGACATGATGGCGCCACGAAAGAAGGTGGCGGCGGAATGATGAAACCCGACGAGTCCATTCAGATCTTCGTACCGCTCAAGGTCCGCAAGCAGAACGGGCGGCCGAAGATCATGCCGCCCGCCACCTATCTGCCGAGCGAAGACCGGACACAGGATCCGCATATTCTGCGCGCCATTGGCCGGGCGTGGGGCTGGCGGCGGCGCATGGAAGCTGGCGAGTTCAATACGGTCACCGATCTGGCGAAAGCCGTGGGGCTTGCCGAACGCCATGTCAGCCGACAGCTGCGGCTCGCCTATCTCGCGCCGGGTGTCCTCAAGCGGCTGGTCTACAAGCGCGAAGTGCCCGCCGTGACCCTGTTGAAACTTACGGAAGTCGCGGCCCTGCCATGGCACGAACAGCCGGGGCAGGTGTTCGACTGAGCCTCAGTGAAAGCTCGCCTGAAACGTCGTCGCAGTCAGCGAGACATGCGCGTCCAGCGGCGGGTGCAGTTCGAACGCCTTCGGCTCGCGGGAGAAATTCCACAGCCGGAACAGCCGCCATTCCGACCGGCGCTCCTCGGCCACGGCCAGTTCGTTGCGGGTGATGTGGAAGGGCTGCGCTCCCATCCGTTCGTGGTCTTGACCTCGATCAGCCGCAGGAGCCCGTCCGGGGCGAAACTCGCGATGTCATAGCCCGGATGAGGCGAAGGAACGGACCATTGAGGAAAGCCTGATGCCCGGGACGATAGTGTCGGCGATTGCCCGAACCTGGCCCGCAGCCGCGATCCCGGAGCCGGGCACGATCCTTTCCATTCACAGGCGCTGAAGCTGGCTCACGAGCCGATCGCCGACTGCGCCCGCTATGACGGACTTAGGAGAACAAACAGCCATGGAACGCACCGAAGCGATGGAACTGATGGGAGCGCTGAAGCTCTACGGGATACGCTCGGCCTATGACGAGATCATGGGCGTCGCCATCAAGCGGCAGCACGAGCCGCCGAGGATCGTCGGCGATCTGCTGCAGGCAGAGATATCGGAGAAGCAGGCGCGCTCCATCAAATACCAGCTCACCGTCGCCAAGCTGCCGCTGGCGAAACATCGACGACTTCGACTTCACCGGGACGCCAGTCGACGAGAGTCTGATCTGTGATCTCGCCGGCGGCGCCTTCGTTGCCGATCAGCGCAACGTCGTTCTGGACGGCGGCACCGGCACGGGCAAGTCGCATCTGGCGATCGCCATTGCCCGGAAACTGATCCGCTACGGTGCACGCGGGCGCTTTTTCAATTTCATCGACCTAGAGCAGATTCGACTTACTCCGGGTCATAGCCCGCTGCCTCGAAATAGTGCCTGCATTCCTCTGGTTTAAACGCTGAGAGGCAGTTGGCCACGACCGACCAGAGTTCGTCGATTGTTCTGGCGGCTGCCTTCCTCAGGAGAGCCTTGAGCTTTGAGAATGCCATCTCGATTGGATTGAAGTCAGGCGAATATGGCGGCAGGAACAGGAGCCGTGCACCAACCTTCTCGATGGCTTCGCGCACACCGCTGATCTTGTGGGCTGGCAGGTTATCCATGATCACGACGTCGCCGGGGCGAAGCTCGGGTGCGAGAACCCGCTCGGCATAGGCGAGGAAGGCTGGTCCGTTCATCGGGCCGTCGAGCAGCATCGGCGCGGCCATGCCGTTCAACCGCAAGCCGGCGTTGAAGGACGTGGTTTTCCAGTGGCCATGGGGAACGGCCGCCCGGCACCGCTCCCCGCGCAGGCTGCGCCCGCGCAATCGCGCCATCTTCGTGGATGCCGCGGTCTCGTCGATGAAGATCAGTTTCTCGGGATCGAGGTCGGGCTGGCCGTCGAACCAGGCTATGCGGCGGCGCAGGACATCGGGACGCTGCTGCTCTGAGGCGTGCGCTCCGGAGATCAAAGAGACATGGAACGATGCGGAAAATCACGAAAACAACAGGATAGATGAAGGTCGTAGGTTCAAATCCGATCCCCACAATCAAAATAATACAACTATTTTGACATTCTGACACAATCGGCATTCTAGGCCGATACAATCCGCGCCGAGCAGAATTTATACTCGGGCACCCGAGTATAATTATCGAGCTTGTTGATCGTCAGTTCGTTGACTGCGGACTCAACGAATGACATCGCCATCCATATAACTCCAGCCTGCAGCTTTTCGTCGGCAACCGGTCTAGCTGATATGACGCCACGACGCGTTTCCACGCTTACCATTTGCTCGGCAGACAAACCGAGACGATCAAAATCGGCAGAATTGACATGAACAAGTGCTTCGGGCGCCAATGCATCGAGCACATCGGCGCGGCGCGTCATCGATCCGGTATGCCAATGTTCGCGCACGCGGCCGGTAACCAGAATTAGTGGAAACTCCGCATCAGGAGGTTCGATGGGCTGTAATCCGTGGAGAGGCGAAATTCGCGCCTTGCCACACGGAAATGCCTCAGCGAACAAACTGTCCTGGAGCCCGGCATCAAAACCGGATGAGACATCCGTCATCGCTTCAGCTGGATGGATCGGATAACGAACGTGGCGTTCCGCTTTCAGCTTCGACCAGCTAAGGCCATTCAGGACAGGAACAACCGAGGCCATCTCGTCAAAAATAGATTCATGTGTATGGCCGAGGCTTGACACCCCCAAACGCTCCGCGATGCTACTGGTAATGGTCCAATCCTCTCGGGCCTGGCCAGGTGGGGGCAACACGGGCTCTACCAGTTGCACGATACGATCTGTGTTGGTGACAGTACCTGACCGCTCGGCAAGCGCCGCAGCCGGCAGGATGACGTCAGCAAAAGCGGCAGTCTCCGTTGGAAAAATATCCTGCACCACCAGGTGGTCAAGTTTCGCCAATGCCTCGCGCGTGGCAGCAAGATCCGGATTTGCCATCGAGGGATTGCCGCCGACGACATAAAGGCCTTTCACGCGGCGGGCACGAGCGGCGTTCATAATCTCAATCGTCGATAGACCTGGGCCTTCCGGCAGCGACGTTCCCCATAGGCCTTCAAACAGGGCGCGTTGTTCTTCGACGATAGGACGATAACCTGGTAAATAACTCGGTCCCAAGCCGGCGTCACACGAGCCTTGCACATTGTTCTGCCCACGCAGCGGGTGCAGCCCGGCGCCGGGCCGACCAACTTGTCCGCACACTAACGCGAATGCGATCACCGCGCGAATATTGTCGGCGCCATGCACATGCTGAGAAGCTCCCATCCCCCAGAAGCACATCGCAGCCGACGCTTTGGCGAACAGCCGCGCAGCCTGTACGATCGTCTCAGCGGAAACTCCGCAGACGGCAGCAGCAACGTCGGGCGTATAAGGTTCGATACGCTCAAGAAGTTCATCGAAGCCTTCCAGCCGCTGACGAACGAAGTCTGCGTCGTAGAGCCCTTCGGACGTGACAACACGCGTCATCGCCGACAGCAGCGCGACATCTGTCCCGGGCGACAATTGTAGGTAATGCGTCGCGAGCCGTGACAGGGACTGCTGATAGGGATCGACCAGAATAAGTTTCGTGCCATGCCGCACCGCATTCTTGATGACGGAGGCACCAACCGGATGGTTCACGTCCGGATTCGAGCCGACCATTAATGCCACATCCGCGAACGCGATCTGCTCAATCGGAATTGTCACCGCCGAGAAACCTGTCGCCTCTGCTAGCGGAGGGACCGACGAACAGAGCCGCGTGCAGTGATCGATGTGGGCGGTACGAAATGCAGTACGGGCCGCCTTTTGCAAAATGTAAGCATCTTCGTTTGAGCCTTTAGCCGATCCCAGGACAGCCAATGAGTCGCCGCCGAGAGAATCGCGCAATTCCCTGAATCCTGTCGCAGCGCGATCCAATGCTTCATCCCATGTCGCCGGACGAAAGAGCTTCAGAATGTCCGCGCCATGCAGATTATGCGAAGGGTCCTTCGGGGCATCGTCGCGGCGGATCAGCGGCACGGTGAGTCGGTCTGGATGTCGCAAGTAATCGAAGCCAAATCGTCCCTTTACGCACAATCGTCCATGATTGGCCGGCCCATCGGCGCCTTCGGCATAGACCACTCGATCATTCGCGATGTTAAGATTGACGCGGCAGCCGACACTGCAGAATGGACAAACGGTTTCGGACGAGTGATCGATTTTCGCCGGGGTATCGGTAGCGAGCGCGGCTTGTTTGATTGCGCCGGTCGGACAAACCTGGGCACATTCGCCACATGTCACACAGTTGCTTTCCGCCATTGTCTTGCCGGTATCGAAAGTCACGTGGATGCCATCGCCATGTCCTGCCAATGCGATCACACTGTTGACTTGCACGTCCTGACAGGCGGAGCGACATAGTCCGCACCGTATGCAGGCATCGGAATCAACCACAATGCCTGGATGCCGCCGATCCGGCTCCGCAGTGTCAGCTCGCCGACCAAAGCGCGTCGCATCAGCCTCAACACGTGAAATTAGTTTCTGGAACCGACTCTCGGAGTGGCGATGTACTGCTTCGGCACTCATCTCGGAACTGAGTAATTCGACGACAACACGGCGCGTCTGCACGGCCCGCTCGCTCTCGGAATACACGACCATATCGTGCTCAACTGGCTGCCGGCAGGCAGGCACCAGTTCGTCTCGCCCTCCGACCTCAACCAGACAGGTGCGACAGGCAGCGATCGGCTTATAACCTTCGCGTTCACAGGCGCACAGATAAGGGAGATTGAGGCCTGCTGCCTGGGCCGCACGCAGTACGCTCGTTCCCTTTTTTGCGCTGATACTTATTCCGTCGATGACGGCGGTTACGACACTCATCAATGGTTCTCACGTAAAAGCGGAAGTACACCAGCCAGAAAACGACCGGCGCTCTTACCGAGCCCGCAGATTGACGCTTCGCTCATCGCCGAAGCGAGGTCGTCGAGCCCATCAAGCTGGCCGTCTGCCAGCGCGCGCGCTGACATCTGGCTGCCGATCCGACAGGGGCTGCACTGGCCACAATTTTCTCGCGCCAGAAAACTGGCCATCTGTGCCGCGATCCACCGCTTATCGTCGTTCGCGCCGAAAACGATCACGCTGCCAGTGCCCAATCGCAGGCCGTTCGCGATGAGATCAGCAAGCCGAACGAAACATTGATGAGAGCGAATGATGGTTCCGGCCGATCCGCCGATCACCATGCCGCCGAGTTCGTGCCCGTCCTCAAGGCCACCGGCTGCATCGAGCAGCGTGGCGAGCGGTTGCTGCATCCCGGAAACAAGGACCGGACCCGGACGACGAACGCGCCCGGAGACACTGAAAAGCGTTGCCGTCGGATCGAGCAACCCGGACACAGCAATATCCGGCTCCATTCTGGCACCCCATGCGGCACGCAGGCGATAGAATGTCTCGACATTATGCACCAGCGTTGGGCGCCCCATGTAACCATGATCCGTAGGGAATGGCGGCCGCTCGCGAGGCCGTGCAGGGTAGCCTTCCAAGCTTGAGATCAAAGCCGTTTCTTCACCGCAGATATAAGCGCCACCGCTTCTGCGCAGATGAATGCAAATGTCCGGCGCAATGGCTGCTCGGGCGACAGCGTCGATTGCATTCAGCAGAACCGGATGCAGGTGGCTATAATCATCTTTCAGGTAGAAAAATATCGTTCGGGCGCCCGTTATCAGGGCCGCCACCAAAGCCGCCTCCAACACGGCGTGCGGATCGCTTTCAAGGATTGTTCGGTCCTTGAATGTGGCGATTTCGCCCTCATTCGCGTTCACAATCACGACCGGATCGCCGCCCGCCGCCATTAAATTCTGCCATTTTTGGTAAACTGGGTATCCGACTCCGGCACGCCCGACAATCCTGCTATTGGCGACCCGATCCAGAATCTCTTCGCGACTGGCGGGAAACATCAGCAACTGCTCAACAGTCGTATAACCTCCGGCCTTCCGAAACGCGTCGAACGATCGTGGTTGGCTCGTTGCAGCGATACGGCAGTGCCCCTTGCAAAAAGCATGGTCGCCACTGTCAGTGCCGCGCAGCATGACACAAACCACACTGTCACAACACACATCTCCAGCTTGCCGCCGCGACGTCACTTCGTAGTTTACAGCAGGAGAGGCGGTTGCCACCTCGTAGGCTTCAGCGGGACTCAAGCGCAGAAGTCGCGCCACATAAAGCAACGCAGCCTCGCTCACTCCGCCATGAGCATCCCGGATGTTCAACAGCGTTTCCAGCAGAGCATCACGCGAAGTGCCTAAGCGGGCTACAGCCTCTTCGACCGTAATGATCTCGGCCGGGGTTGGCTGAGGCTGACGCTTCGGCGCGGGACGATTATGCTTTGTTGCCACGATATAGTTCCTCACGCACACTCGGGTCGAAATCCGACGGCTTGCCATTGAAGAAAACTTCGCCGTCCTTCAGTGCCACGATGCGATCCGCATAGCGCAATGCGAAATCGACTTGATGCAAACTGCACATTACAGTCATCCCGCGATTGCGAGCCGCATCCTGCAAGATCTGGAGGACGTTTTCTGAAGCTTCAGGATCGAGACTGGAGATAGGTTCATCCGCCAGCAAAAGAGATCCACCCTGCGCAAATGCGCGCGCAATGGCCACACGTTGCTGTTGACCACCAGACAAACTCTCCGCTCGCTGATAGGCTTGGTCCAGCAGCCCGACGCTATCGAGACACGCCAGAGCCAGCTGTCGATCATCTTTCGAAAAGCGTCGAACCAGCACACGCAGCAACGACGTGTGCGCGAGTCGCGCGGCAAGAACATTATCGACCGCCGTCATTCGCTTCACCAAGTTGAACTGCTGGAAGATGAATCCCACCTGGCGGCGAAAATCACTCAGGGCCTGCGAACCAAGACTCGAAACCGTTGTTCCGTTGATCTTGATCTGACCGCTATCCGGCTCGGCAAGGCGAGTGAGGCAACGGAACAGCGTCGACTTTCCGCCGCCGCTCGGTCCAAGCAGAACGACGAACTCCCCGCGTAAAACCGAGAAGGAAACGGAGTTGAGGATCGGCCGGCCGCTGAACGACTTGCGCAGATTGCTGACCTCAATGACGTGATCGTCGGCAATCCACACGGACTGGACATCCGACATGTCGGTACGAGCAAGCGTGTTCATGCTGTTCACACCTTATGCGCGGATCGGAGAGCGCAGCGTCTTGCTGGCTTTCGCGTTCGGATTCAGGATCAGGTTGCGTACCCAGGAACTAATAGTGTCGATGGCGATTACCATGGCGAGGATGACGCCAAGGACGACAATCATTTTTGGAAAGTCCAGCAGGTCAATCGAATCTTTCAGTGTCTGCCCGATGCCGCCTGCGCCAACGATGCCGAGAACCGTCGAGGCGCGGACATTGAACTCCCAGATATAGAGAGTGGAGGCGATGATATTGGGCCAGACATCCGGCAGAAGGGCATAGCGGAACGCTTTCACGCGGCCTGCGCCGGTAAGCTGCACGGCCTCTACTGGCCCCGGATTGGCGGGTTCAATGACTTCTGTAAGCAACTTGCCCAGTGCTCCGACCATATTGAACATGATGGCCAGCACTCCGGTGAATGGGCCAAATCCGACAGCAGCGACGAATATCAGCGCGAAGACCAGCACTTCCGTACCCCGCAGGATCGAGAAAATGCCACGCACGAAGCGATAGAGAATCATGTTGGGCGTGGTGTTGCGGGCTGCCAAGGGTACAAGTGGAATGCAAACGAGTAACGCTAAGATCGTCCCGACGGTCGCCATCGCAAGTGTCTGGAATGCATCCTGCAGAACCCGATCAATATCGCTCAGATCAGGCGGAAACATTTGAACAAACCAGCTGCCGATTTTCGGTAGGCCGTTCAGGAGCTTGGACAAATCAAACTGCACAACCGAGAATGCGGTCGCAAGAAACACCACGACACATAGGAATGTCGCGAAGTTTCGCAGGGCTTGCCAAGACAAGATTGTCTGAGATGGCTCGATGTAACGCTTTTTGTCGAAGCTCGCGATCATATTGAATCTTGCCCAACCATTTTTGCTCGATGTGAATATTGCGACATCAACCGGAGATCCTGCGCCGAGAACTAGCGACAGGGTTTTCCCACCTGTCGCCGGATTTTCGACGCGAGGCGAATCCCGCCGTTCCCTTAGGTGCGAAGCTTTCCGGTAATGCGACCTGCTTCCTCGATGATCGCATAGTCCTCGTGCGTGGCCGGAACGAAGCCGTTGTAGCCGCTGCCCATCAGGGACTGCGCCTTTTCCTCGGACAGGCCGGTGAGAAGCGCGAGCACGTCCTTCTTGAGCGCGGGATCGAAATCCTTCGGCACGCAGATGGCGTCGTTCGGGAGCGGCTCAGAGGTCCAGTAGACATGAACCTTGCTCGGATCCATTTCACCGGCCTCGATCATGCCGTTGCGGCCACGATCCATGTTGGAGCCAAGATCGATCAGGCCCTCCTGAATCATCGACACGTTATTGCCAAACGTCGCGCCTTCACGAAGCTGGAAGTATTCGCGCGGATCGATTCCGCTCTTGACCATATGAGCGTAGGGAATGAGCCAACCCGAAGTGTTGCCCTGATCGCTCAGCGACAGCTTCATGCCTTTCGCATCCTTCGGGAATTCCTTGATCGGCAGTCCTGGACGGCCTTCAATGATCGCGTGGTAGGACGGGACGCCGCGATATTTCACCGTCGCGATGACCTGTGTGCCGACGCGATGATATGCGAGCACATATCCCCACGGTCCAAGCCAGCCGATATCGATGTGGCCGTTGGTCATCGCCACCGAGATCGCCGCCCAGCTTTCAGGCGAGGTGAGTTCGTAGGTGGCGTTAAGCTCTTTCGCCAGATAGGCGAACACGGGGTCGAATTCCTTGATCGTCAATGCGGGCGTCGGACGAACCGGCGCGATCGCAAAGCGCAGATGAAGCTTGCCATCGCGCTTTTGCTGGCCATTCGCCGCGGAGGCGAATCCAAGTGCACCAGCTGCAACGGAAGAGGCAGCGAGCCTCCCAAAACCACGGCGTGTCAACATTACTAATATCCTCATCCAGTTTCAAACCGACCTAGCGGCGACTTCAGATTGCCGCCCGTCTGATATCCTCAGACAGGATTGTGGATTACATTTTTCAATGACAAGATTATTACATTGTAAAAACGAATTCAAAATTTAGCCCAATCGGAGCGCCGTATCGCGGCTCTACGCTCCTAGGTCGTGTGGACGGATTGTCGCAAGATGATGGTTTCTGGATTCCCAAATCAGTTCGTCGGTGATTCATGGCTTGTCGGCTGCGGAGGGGTCGACAATGCTGACGCGGATGACGGAGAATGACTGGGAGATTGCAGTCGAGGTGTTGCGCGCCGTGCGCTCGAGGCGCGGCGAGCGCGGTCATGACGATCGGAAATTCCTTGAGGCGCTGCACTATCATCGTGCACAACATCACGTGGCGGGCGCTGCCGGCCGAGTTCGGCAACTGGAACAGCGTGTGGAAGCGCTTCTGGCGGCTGAGTCGATCGGGCACGTTCGAGGCGTCCTTCTAGGCCCTGGGCGAACACCAGCAAGAGCGCGCATCTGGTGCAGATGTTCGACTCCACGATCATGTGGGCGCACGTGTCGGCGGCGGGCGCAAAAGGGGGCAGACGCCCAGGCGCTCGGCAGATCGCATCAAGACCGACTGCGACGGCCATCCGATCGCGTTCCACCTGACCGGCGGCGAGGCCAGCGACAGCTGCAACTTCGAGATCCTGCTCAGTATCGGCCCCGCCGTCGCGCCGCGCGCGGCGATCGCCGACAGGGGCTACGATGCCAAGGCAACCGCGAGGCCGCGCGCGATCGAGGCATCTGCCCGGTCATCCCCTATCGGAACAGCGCGAAGGAGCGGCCGAAGTTCTTAGCCAAAGCGCTCTACAAGGGCCGTGCCCGCATTGAGCAGGCGGTCGGCAAGACTCAAGAGGTTCAAGCGCGTTGCCATGCGCTGCGAAAAGACGGCGCAGAACTACGCATCATTCGTCGCCCTTGCCTGCGGCTTCACCTTGATCATATCCGTCCACACGGCCTAGACTTATCTTGCGTGAAGGTTCATGAGGATTTTTTTTTTTGGAACTTGTAGAGATTAGATTGACAAATGTAATTCTCATCGGCAAATGTCCGTTTGCAATCCACGTGGTCATAGATGGTCGAGACGCCCGATGCTGTCCCTGGCTCAAGTTCAAACGTTTCTGGCCATTCTCGACGAAGGGAGCATCCAGCAGGCAGCACAACGTCTGTCCTGTTCGCAGCCCACCGTTTCGCAACAATTACGTAAACTGGAAGAGTATCTCGGCGCAGCACTGATCTTCCGCAATCGCGGACAATCAGTGCCAACGCAAGCTGGCCAGCTTTTCATCCCGCATGCCCGCTCGCTCATGGCCGCCGCCGAACGCTCTCGTGCCGTTATCGAGAATCGCCGGCTCAATCTGGTGGCCAGCGGCAATATCGGTGTCTATCTCGCGCCGCGCCTGGTGGCTGATTTCGAAACAAGAAGACGCGGCGAATATTCTGTTGACCTTGCGATCACCACGAACCGGGGCGCCATCGATGCGTTGCTCTCGGGGACAGCCGACGTTGTGATGTCAGAATGGCGCGAAACCCATCCAAGCATCGAGTGGCTGAGCTGGTGTCGCGAGAAGCTGGTTGTCATCGCGCCAAAAGACCATCTGCTTGCCCGCCAATCGCTTATCAGCAAAGACGAGCTGCTTTCTTACCCGATCATTGGCGGCGAAAGCGGCACGGGAACGGGCCGGATTTTGCGCGACTTCTTCGGACAAGACAGTTGCAAACTGCAGATTGGGCGGCAGCTTGGAAGCACCGCGGCGGTCAAGGAAGCCGTCAAGGCAGGCCTCGGATTATCGATCGTGCTTGCCTATACAGTTGAAAGCGAAGTTGCCTCTGGCTCCCTAGTCGCCCTCGATATCAAGGAAGCCGACATCTTCAAGACCCTGTATCTCGGAATTTCCGCCGACTGTCCTCAGTCGTCACTGACTCGCGCCTTCGTGCATCATTGCACCACCCATACACAGCAGGATGCACACATTCCTTCGGCCGGCTCATCCCACTGAAGAACTCTCCCTCACTGACAGGATCACTCCATGGCACGCAAGACACTGGTTACAAACTGGGTTCACGATGCTGTCGTCGACCTACTCAAGACACGTGGCGATGTCGTTACAAATCCCAATCGCGTGCCCTGGTCGCGAAGCGAGCTGTTGGTGCGCATGCAGGGCGTTGATGGCATGATTGCCTTCATGCCGGATCATATTGACGAGGACTTTCTGGCACAGTCACCGGATCTGCGCGTTATCGCGTGCGCCCTAAAAGGTGCCGACAACTTTGATCTCGAGGCGTGTCGAAGCCGCGGCGTTGCTGTGAGTATCGTTCCGGATCTTCTGACAGCTCCCACGGCCGAACTCACGATTGGCCTCATGATTTCGCTGGGACGAAATCTTCTGCAAGCCGACCGCGCTATTCGCGACGCCGGTTTCTCCGGCTGGCGCCCGGAATTCTATGGCACCGGCCTTGATGGATCGACTGTCGGCATAGTTGGCATGGGCGCAATCGGTCAGGCGATCGCCCACCGATTGCGGGCTTTCCGCTGCCGGATCGTCTATTTTGACGCCAATCCGATAACACCTGCGAAGGAAGACGCACTAGGCTTGATTCGAAGCGAGCTGAACCGTCTGCTTGAGGTGAGTGACTATGTTGTGCTCGCTTTGCCGCTGACGCACGCGACCCATCACATTATCAACGCGGACACTCTGGCGGAGATGAAACGCGGCGCGCTTCTTATCAATCCGGCTCGCGGCTCGCTGGTCGACGAAGCGGCGGTTGCGGATTCTCTAGAGTCGGGCGCGCTCGGCGGCTATGCGGCGGACGTTTTCGAGCTGGAGGACTGGGCACTCGTCAACCGGCCGACCTGCATTGAAGAACGCCTCCTGACGCACGCAAACACGGTCTTCACGCCGCATCTCGGTTCGGCCGTTGCATCGGTTCGTCGAGACATCGAACTGGCGGCGGCGCGTGACATCATCCGGTATCTGGATGGCGCGCCAATGCTCGGACGTGTTGTTTAACAGACCATCCTTGTTGCGATTGATAGAGCGTGAATGGCACGCCACACGCCCGCAATCTCTTCCGGCACGAGGCCCGTCCGCTTGTCTCCCGCTTGGCGAGGTAGCAATTCACTAGACCAGATATCGGTGCTCGCCCCCCGAGCCTTCGCTTCCAACTCCCCATATTCCCTCGGCGGCTGCTCGCGATCAGGGGTGCGGAGGACATACATTCCCTGCCCCAGACCCTAGACGGCCAGGTCCATTCCCTCGGCCGTGCCCAGGTAATCCGCGACGATCAGGTCGTTCTCTTCATCCGTCCAGGGCCCGTTCGACATTGCGCCAGGCTATGGGCACGAAGTCTGTTTGTCATCAGAGACTTCCGGCAGTGTCCTGGCTGGGTTCGAACGCTGCCGCCCGACTTTGGGATCGGCCGCCACGGAGCCGTCCTCTCGACCGTCCTGCGCCTTCGTGTCGGTCTCCGTCACCGGATTATCTCGCGAACGGGAAGAACCACTGAACGCGGCAACCCATTGGAATTTTCAGAATGTTTCAAGCCGTCCCGTACCGTCGAGGGGCGCTCGAAGAGAGACGCGGGCCATCCGGAGACCCGTTCTGCGTCAAGCGCCCAGTCTCCGAAGGGCGGATAGCCCCTGCCAACGCCCTTTGAAACAAAAGGAAGAAAGGCCCCAATCGGGGCCCTTGGACGGATTCAGTATCTGAATGTGGCGGAGAGAGAGGGATTCGAACCCTCGGAACGCTTGCGCGCTCAACGGTTTTCGAGACCGCCCCGTTCAACCACTCCGGCACCTCTCCGCGGTCCTTGGACTTGAAACGGGTGTTCAAGTGGCGCGGAACATAGACAAGGGTCGGAGCGCTCGCAAGAGCGGTTTTGAAAAATCGACGGCTTTTTTTGCAGGTGTCGAAAGGCGCTGATCGAGGGGCCGGTGCTGCGGTTGATTTTGCAGGCTCGCGTCACCTTGCGTCAGGCGCGGTTCTCGGGAACCTTCGCGGGCGATGCGAGGCCTTGCCGGACGCGGACCTCCACCCCATGTTGGTGCGGCGCCGGGGTGCGTGGCCCAAGCCCGCGTGGCGCAAGACGTTTTTGCCGTCAAATCCGTTGACTTGAGATGCGATCTGCATATAGTGCGCGGGCTTGTGAAAGGCTTCGTGCCCTTTGCAGGTTTCACTCCGTCACGCTCAAGGCCGGGCAAGCACTCCCGAAACCCTTCGGAACTGCGGTCTCAAAGCTCTGACAGATCTGCGCTTTTGCGCCGGACTGGCAGACGCCGGGAAGCTGACACGTCCGGGTCTCCCGGACACACCAAAGAACGAAAAGAAGGACGTGCGAGACATGTTCGCAGTGATCAAGACCGGCGGCAAGCAGTACACCGTCGCCGCCAACGACCTCCTGAAGGTCGAAAAGCTGGAAGCCGAAGACGGCGCAACCGTGACCTTCGACGAAGTGCTCATGGTCGGCAACGGCACCGACACCACCGTTGGCGCTCCGCTCGTGGAAGGCGCAACCGTGGTTGCAGAAGTGGTCAAGCAGGGCCGCGACCGCAAGATCATCATTTTCAAGAAGCGTCGTCGGCAGAACTCCCGTCGTCGCAACGGTCATCGTCAGGCCTACACCGTCCTCAAGGTGACGGACATCCTGACCGGTGGCGCGAAGCCGGCCCAGAAGGCCGCTCCGAAGAAGGCTGAAGCCGCTGCGGCTGAAGGCGATGACCTGAAGCAGCTCGATGGCGCCGGTCCGGCAGCCGTCAAGAAGCTGAACGAAGCTGGCATCACCACCTTCGCACAGATCGCCGCCATGTCGGCTGACGACGTCGCTCGCGTTGAAGAAGAAACCGGCCTCAAGGGCAAGTTCGAACGCGGTAACTGGGTTGAACAGGCCAAGGAACTGGCCGGCAAGTAAGCCGCCGTCCCCTTCAGGTCCCAAGTTCTAGAGAAAACGAGGAGTAACCCTCATGGCACACAAAAAGGCAGGCGGCTCGTCCCGTAACGGCCGCGATTCCGCTGGTCGCCGTCTCGGCATCAAGAAGTTCGGCGGCGAAGCCGTGATCCCGGGCAACATCATCGCGCGTCAGCGCGGCACCACCTGGCATCCGGGCACCGGCGTTGGCATGGGCAAGGACCACACCATCTTCGCGACCGTCGAAGGCAAGGTTGAGTTCCAGGCCAAAGCCAACAAGCGAACCTACATCAACGTGCTTCCGGTAGCGGAAGCCGCGGAGTAAAGCCGACGTGTCATCAAAACCGCCGGCGCCCCATAGCCCCGGCGGTTCGAGATGAACCGGTCAAAGGTCCGAAGAGATCGAAAAGGGGAGATGGGTCGCCATCTCCCCTTTTTTTCTTCATGCTTTGATCGGAGTTTTACATGGTTGTCGAAAGAGATGGACTTTTAGACGAGAGCAGTCTGCCCGCGGCCCCCTTGCCGCAGGAAGCAGACCGGGTGCGGCTCGACCTGCCGCGCCGGGATGATCTGGCCGACATCGTGTTTCTGGCCAACAACCACCGCATTGCCGCGAATCTCGCGACCATGCCCCATCCCTTTGCCCTCGATGACGCCAAGGCGCTGATCCGCAAGGCTGAAATGGCGCGCGGCGACAATGCGCTCTTTGCCATTCGCCTGCGCAGCACCGGCCGCTTCATCGGAGTGGCCCGCTATGCCCGCGTGGAAGAGGGCATGCCGGTTCACGTCGGTTACTGGCTGGGTGAGCCCTTCTGGGGACAGGGACTGGCGACCGAGGCGGTGCATGCGCTCGTCGACCATGCCTTCACCCATGGCGACATGGCGGAGCTGACGGCGGCCTGCCGGGTCACCAACCCGGCCTCGCGCAAGGTTCTGATCAAGTCGGGCTTCCAGTATCGGGACCAGTCTCTGATCCGCTCCATCGCGGCCGGCGGCACGGTGCCGATCGAGCGCTACAACCTGGAACGCAAGGTCTGGAAGTCCCTGCGCAGCTGGGGCGTCCGGCGGAGCGAACTGGCATGAGCGCCCTGCCCACCCTGGTCACCCGACGACTTGTGCTGCGTCCTCTCCAGCCTGAGGATGCGGTGACGATCGCGGCCCTTGGCGGACAGGACTTCGCGGTGGCCCGCTGGCTCACCGGTTGCTCCTGGCCCTATCAGGAAGGGGATGCGGAGAGCTTCGTCGCGGAGGCGCTGGCCGCCGATCCGCTGACCCACGAGGCCGTCTTCGCCATCACCCTGGGCGGGGTGATGATCGGCTGCATCAGCATCGAGGCGCCGGGCGATCTGGACGACATGCCGGATTGCCCGACCCTGGGCTACTGGCTGGGATCGGTGTTCCACGGCTTCGGCTATGCAACGGAGGCGGCCCGCGCCGTGCTGGACTGGGGCTTTGTGGCTCATGATTGCCAGGCCATCGGAGCGAGGGTCTTCGAGGAGAATGTCGTCTCCCGCAAGGTGCTGCGCAAGCTGGGATTTCGGCCCTGGGGCATGACGACCCGCTTCGCCCGTCCGCTCGACCGCAAGGTCAATTGCGTGGTCATGCGGCTTGAGCGTTCTGCTGACGCTTCGGCCGATCGGACCGTCGCATGAGCCTCGCGCCGATCCGGACGGAACGACTTGAACTGCGTCCGGTCGGAGTCTCCGATCTTGACCGGATCGCGACCCTGTGCGGCAATCGGGCGGTTGCGCGCATGCTTCTGCGCGTGCCCCACCCCTATGACCGGGAGGCCGGGCGGGACTATCTGGAGTGGTGCGAGGCAGAGGCGCTGGCCTGGCCGGCGAGCGACGAAGTAGCCTTCGCCATTGACCATGAGGGGCTTTTGATCGGCGTGGTCTCCATCCGGGATTTGCAAAAGGTCCCGGTTATCGGCTATTGGCTGGGCGAACCCTATTGGAACCGTGGTTTCATGAGCGAGGCCGTCAGGGCGGCGCTCTCCTGGCTGTTTGCGCGAACGTCTCACCAGGATGTTCGCAGCGCGGCCCTGATCGAAAACATCGGGTCCCTGAACGTATTGAAGAAGAACGGCTTCCGGCAGACCGGCCACGGGCGGGCCATGAGCCTCATCCTCGGCAGGATCGTCGAGGACGTGCATCTGCAGCTGACCAGACAGGATTTCGAGGCCGCCCGTTCAGAGTGACGGCCGCGACGGACGAACAGAAAGACAAGACCAATGAAGTTCCTCGATCAGGCGAAAGTCTACGTGCGCTCCGGCAACGGCGGCGCAGGCTGCGTTTCGTTCCGCCGCGAGAAATTTATCGAATACGGTGGCCCGGATGGGGGCGATGGCGGACGTGGCGGTGACGTGATCATCGAATGCGTCAACGGCCTCAACACCCTGATCGACTATCGCTACCAGCAGCACTTCAAGGCCGACACCGGCATCCACGGCATGGGCAAAAACCGCACCGGGGCCGATGGCGCGGACATCGTCCTGCGCGTGCCCGTGGGCACCCAGGTCTATGAAGAGGACAACGAGACCCTCATCGCCGATCTGACCGAGATCGGTCAGCGGGTGCTGCTGCTCAAGGGCGGCAACGGCGGCTTCGGCAACGCGCATTTCAAGTCGTCCACCAACCAGGCGCCGCGCCGGGCCAATCCGGGACTGGAAGGCCAGGAGAAGTGGATCTGGCTGCGTCTGAAGCTGATCGCGGATGCTGGCCTCGTCGGTCTGCCGAATGCGGGCAAGTCCACCTTCCTGGCGACCGTCTCCGCCGCCAAGCCGAAGATCGCCGACTATCCCTTCACCACCCTGCATCCGAACCTCGGCATCGTGCAGATCGATGGCAATTCCTTTGCCATGGCCGACATTCCGGGTCTGATCGAAGGGGCCCATGAAGGCACCGGTCTGGGCGACCGCTTCCTGGGTCACGTGGAGCGCACCCGCGTGCTGCTCCATCTGGTCGATGGATCGGGCGAGGAGGATCCGGGCGAGGCCTATACGATCGTGCGTGGCGAGCTGGAAGCCTATGGCGCCGGCCTGACCGACAAGCCGGAGATCGTTGCCCTGTCCAAGTGCGACGCCCTCACCGAGGACATGATCGCCGAGCGTTCTGCCTCGCTCGAGGCTGCCTGCGGCCAGAAGCCGCTGATCCTGTCGTCCGCGTCCGGGTTCAACGTTGATCGCGCCCTGCGCATGATCATGCGCGCCATCGACAAGGACAAGCAGGACGCCGCCAATGAAGTGCCGTCCCAGCCCGAGGAAGGGTGGCGCCCCTGATGGCCGACGCCTATCGTCTTGGTGATTTTCACCGCGTCGTGGTGAAGATCGGCTCGGCCCTGCTGGTCGATGACAAGGGGCTGAAGACCGCCTGGCTGGAAGCCCTGGTCGATGATCTGGTCGGCCTCAGCGCCAATGGTGCGGAGGTCATCCTTGTGTCCTCCGGGTCGATTGCTCTGGGCCGGCGCATTCTCAACCTGCCGCGCGGTCCGCTGAAGCTGGAGGAAAGCCAGGCGGCGGCCTCCGTCGGGCAGATCGAGCTGGCCAAGGCCTATGCCGAGGTGCTCGGCCGTCACGACCGCAAGGCGGGGCAGATCCTGCTGACGCTGGGCGATACGGAAGAGCGCCGCCGCTATCTCAATGCGCGCGCAACCATCGCCACGCTGCTGAAGCTTGGCGCGGTGCCGATCATCAACGAGAACGACAGCGTTGCCACCAGCGAGATCCGCTATGGTGACAACGACCGTCTGGCCGCCCGCGTGGCGACCATGGCGAGCGCCGATCTTCTCGTGCTTCTCTCCGACATCGACGGCATGTACACGGCCGCCCCGCAGACCAATCCGGATGCGGTCTTCCTGCCCGTCGTTCCGCGCATCACGCCGGAAATCGAGAGCATGGCCGGCAGCGCCGGGTCGGAACTGTCGCGCGGCGGCATGAAGACCAAGATCGAGGCGGGCAAGATCGCCACGGGCGCCGGCACCACCATGGTGATCGCGTCCGGCAAGCCGCTCAATCCGCTCAAGATCCTGGGCGACGGCGGCCGCTGCACCTGGTTCCCGGCGCAAGGCTCTCCCTCCAGCGCCCGCAAGGCCTGGATCGGGGGTCATCTGGTCGCCCGGGGCGAGCTGGTTCTGGACGAGGGCGCGCTGAAGGCGCTGCGCTCCGGCAAGAGCCTGCTTCCGGCAGGCGTGTCACGCATCAAGGGCGAATTCTCCCGCGGCGATGCGGTCAGCATCCTGACCCCGGAGGGTCGGATCATCGGTCGTGGCCTCGTGGCCTATGATCACGACGAGGCGCGCATGATCGCCGGA
Source organism: Roseibium aestuarii (assembly GCF_008477545.1). Lineage (GTDB taxonomy): Bacteria > Pseudomonadota > Alphaproteobacteria > Rhizobiales > Stappiaceae > Roseibium > Roseibium aestuarii. Next base: position 21,119 of record NZ_VORA01000001.1, read on the forward strand.
CGCAACAGCCGCGAGATCGAGGCCATCGTCGGCTATCCCGGTCGCGCGGAGATGATCCATCGCGACGACATGGCGCTGGATGATGCGTTTCTGACGGCAAGCGTTTAAGACGGAAGACCGCAGGGGCTGGATGGCCCCTGCGCACACGAGCGAAAGACGAGAGTGATGCTGGACAAGGTCGAACCCCAAAACCTGACGGAACTGATGGCCGACATGGGCAAGCGTGCCCGCGCCGCAGGACAGGTTCTCGGCCTTGCCCCAACCGAGCAGAAGAACCGAGCGCTGGCCGAAATGGCCCGGGCCGTGCGGGCCGCGACGCCGGAGATCCTCGCCGGCAATGCGCTCGATATCGAGGCGATGAAGGCAAACGGCCAGCCGGCCTCGTTCCTAGACCGTGGCACGCTGGATGAGGCCCGCGTCGAGGCAATCGCCGAGGCGCTGGAAGACATCATGGCCCTGCCGGATCCGGTGGGAAGCGTGATCGCCAGCTGGACGCGGCCCAACGGCCTGCGGATCGACCGGGTGCGCACCCCGCTGGGTGTCATCGGCGTCATCTATGAAAGCCGCCCGAATGTGACCGCCGATGCCGGGGCGCTCTGCCTCAAGGCAGGCAATGCGGTGATCCTGCGCGGTGGCTCTGACACGATCAATTCCAACCGGGCGATCCACGCCGCGCTGAAGGCGGGCCTCAAGGCCGCCGGCCTGCCGGAGGATTGCATTCAGGTCGTGCCGGTGACCGATCGCGCTGCCGTGGGCGAAATGCTGAAGGGCCTCAATGGCAATCTGGACGTGATCGTCCCGCGCGGGGGCAAGAGCCTCGTGGCCCGCGTCCAGGCGGATGCACGGGTGCCCGTCTTCGCCCATCTCGAGGGCCTGGTGCACATCTATCTCGACCGTGCCGCCGATCTGGACAAGGCGTTGCCGGTCATCGTCAATTCCAAGCTGCGCCGCACGGGCATCTGTGGCGCGCTGGAAACCCTTCTGGTCCATCGCGACGTGGCCGAAAGCTACCTTCCCGCGATCCTCAAGGCGCTTGAGGAAAAGGGCTGCGAGATCCGGGGCGACGAAACCGTCTGCCGGATCGGGGCGGATCTGGTTCCGGCCACCGAGGAGGACTGGCGTACCGAATATCTCGACAAGATCCTCTCGGTGAAGGTCGTCGACGACCAGGACGAGGCCATGGCCCATATCGCCACCTATGGCTCGGGTCACACCGACTGCATCCTGACCGAGGACACGGCGGCCGCCGAGCGCTTCCTCGCGACCGTCGATTCGGCCATCGTGCTGCACAATGCCTCGACCCAGTTTGCCGATGGCGGCGAGTTCGGCATGGGGGCGGAGATCGGCATCGCGACGGGTCGCATGCATGCCCGCGGCCCCGTGGGTGTTGAACAACTGACCAGCTTCAAGTATCAGCTGCGCGGCGAGGGGCAGACGCGCCCATGATCTCCGCCGCTGGCTCTTCGGCGGCCCTGCCGGACTGGGTGCGCTTGCCCCATGCCGAGCCGGGCAACCGGATCGGCATTTTCGGAGGGTCGTTCAACCCGCCCCATTCCGGACACCGTCTGGTGGCAATGACCGCGCTCCGTCGTCTGCGCCTCGATCAGGTGTGGTGGCTGGTGACACCCGGCAATCCGCTGAAGGACAAGACGGAGCTTGCGCCGCTGGAACGGCGCATCCATATGACTGCCGCCCTGGCGAACCACCCGCGCATGCATGTCACCGCGCATGAGGTGGCCCTCGGCACTTCCTTCACGGCAGAGACGCTCCGGCAGCTCTGTCGCAAGCGCCCTTCGCTCCGCTTCGTGTGGATCATGGGGGCGGACAATCTGGCGGGTTTCCACCGCTGGCAGAACTGGCGCACCATCGTGGAAACCGTGCCCGTGGCGGTCATCGACCGTCCGGACGCCTCCCTCTCGGTGTTGTCCTCGCCGATGGCCCAGGCCTATCGCACGTCGCGAATCGACGACAGCGATGCGGCCTGCCTGCCGGAACTCCGGGCGCCTGCCTGGACGTTTCTGCGTGGCCCGCTGGACGAAACATCGTCCACCGAACTGCGGCGGCGACAGGAGCCGTAACGTAAAGTGAGAGCCCTTGCCGGGTCGCTGTCTTGAAAAGGACAGGAGGGCAGGGGTATTCTTGCCCTTGGTCGCTCAGACGACCGGGGTAAGGGTCAAGCCGCCGGGCCGAGTCGCGAAACAGACCGGCGGGCAACACAGTTGAAAAGGCAGAAACACCTGACCATGACCTTTGAAAGCGGGCGGACTCCCGAGTCCACTCCCCTCCAGACCCCCACCGGCGCTCTTGAGCCGGGGGATCTGCTCGATACCGTCCTCGCCAGCCTGGATGACAGCAAGGCCGAAGACATCGTCTCTCTTCACATTGCCGGCAAGAGCTCCCTGGCCGATTACATGGTGATCGTGTCCGGTCGTTCGCACCGTCATGTCGGCGCCATTGCCGATCACCTGCTGCGCGACATCAAGACCGCCGGCGGTGGCAATGCCAATGTCGAGGGCCTGTCCACCTGTGACTGGGTTCTGATCGACGCCGGCGACGTGGTGATCCATGTCTTCCGTCCGGAAGTCCGCGGCTTCTACAATCTCGAGAAGATGTGGGCGCCCGACGAGGACAGCACGCCGCACCTGGTGGTCTGAGACCCCGGCGGAACCGAGCAGGGCGGCCCTGGCCGAGTTCCAGAGCAAAGAGGCGCCGGAGTTTTTCCGGCCAGGGACAGCATGCGCATCACGATTGCCTGCGTCGGACGCATGAAGTCCGGCGCCGAGCGGGACCTCTTCGACCGGTATCTTGACCGGGCGCAGAAGATCGGCCGCGCGCTCGGGGTCACGGCCGTGACTGTCCGGGAGCTTGCCGAAAGCCCTGCCCGCAAGCCGCAAGACCGCAAGGCAGAGGAAGCGCGTGCGCTTCTCGCCCTGCTGTCTCCCGGCGCCCGTCTCGTCGTGCTCGACGAGAATGGCAAGACCCTGACCAGCCCCCAGTTCTCTGACCGCATCGACGGGTGGAAGATGGAAGGCGTGCCGGAAATCGCCTTCGCCATTGGCGGGGCCGACGGACACGGCCAGGAGCTTCTGGATCGGGCGGACCTGAAGCTCGCCTTCGGCGCCATGACCTGGCCCCACCAGATCGCGCGCATTCTCCTCGCCGAACAGGTCTACCGCGCGCTCACCATCCAGTCCGGCCATCCTTACCACCGAGAGTAGTGGATCGCCTGATCTGACAAGTCGCGAAGGGCTTTCCCGGCAAATCACCTGGGGAGACCTGCCAGACCCCCGCGCCTGCATCTCGCCGCAATCTGCCGCTAGTTTCCCATCCTCGTCGTCCCGCACCCATCCTGTCGTAGGGCAGGGAACATGGGGAAGGTCGCGCGTGTGGGCGTCTGCTGCCCATTAGGTGAACGGTTCCTTAACGATGGGATAGGTATCGAAGGGGGATGATGCAATCCATGTCGGGCACCGGCCGGACCCGTCGCCTTGGGGTGACGAGAGATCCGCTGACGAGGGGAGCGCGCCGGATCGTGCGCCGTTTCTCCCTGCGCCGTGACATGTCCGCCTGCCTCATCCTGCTGCTTGCAGGCCTGTTCGCGCTGCCGATGCAGGCCCGGGCGACCGACACTATCGAAGATGCCATCGACGCCTCCATGGAAGCCGGAGAAGCCACCGCTGTCAGCGCGGATCTCTCCCCGGTCGAGCAGGCGCAGAAGCTCAAGAAGCAGCGCGAGGACGAATTGCGCGCCCTGAGCGACAGCCTGACCGTTTCCGCCGAGCGTCAGGGCGAGATCGAGCGCGAGATTGCCCTCATCGATCGCGACCGGGAAAGCCTCAACGGCAAGATCCTGGTCACCGCCGATCGCATCAAGGCCTTGGACACGGCCCTGAGCGACACCGAGCGCCGGCTCGTGCGGCTCGAGGAAAACGAGGATTCCGTCCGGGCCTCCCTGTTCGAGAGGCGCGGCGTGCTGGCGGAGGTGCTGGCCGGATTGCAGAGGATCGGTCGCCGTCCGCCGCCGGCCCTCGTCGTCCATCCCTCCGAGGCCCTGCAGGCCGTGCGCAGCGCCATCCTGCTCAATGCGGTCATGCCGGAGCTGCGGGTGGAAATGGAAGCGCTTGCCACCGATCTCGCGGCCCTGTCGCGGCTGAAGGGCGAGATCGCGGATGAGAAGACCCGGCTGGTCGGCGATGCCACCAGTCTGGCGGAAGAAAAATCCCGTCTCGAACTGCTGCTCAGCGCCAAGCGCCAGGAGCGGCAGACGACGGCGGGCGTGCTGGAGGATGAGCGGCGCAAGGCCGAGGAGCTGGCAGCTCAGGCCAAGTCCCTGCAGGGGCTGATCGCGTCGCTGGAGAATGAAATCGCCTCGGCCCGTGCGGCGGCGGAAGCCTCGCGCAAGGCTGAAGAGCTAGCCAGAACGGGTCCGCGTCGCGCGCAGGATCCGTTCGCGGATCCCGGACGCCTTGCGCCGGCAGTGGCCTTTGCGGACATGCGCGGCCAGTTGCCCCGGCCGATTGCCGGGGAAATGATCCGCGATTATGGACAGGCGGATGATTTCGGCAGCCTGAGCGAGGGGCAATCTCTCGCGGTTCGCGCCGGATCTCCGGTCACAAGCCCGACGGATGGATGGGTGGTCTATGCCGGCCCGTTCCGCTCCTTCGGCCAACTCTTGATCCTGAACGCCGGCGGGGGATACCATGTGTTGCTCGCCGGGATGGATCGAATCGACGCCGAACTGGGACAGTTCGTCCTTGCCGGGGAACCGGTCGGCGTCATGGGCACGACCAAATGGGCCAGTGCCTCAACAATCGGTTTTGGCTCCACGCAGCCGATCCTATATGTTGAATTTCGAAAAGACGGACGTGCGATCGATCCCACGCCCTGGTGGGTCCGCACAGAAGAGGAAAAGGCTCGCGGATGATACGGAAAGCTTCTCTGCTGCTTGTCGGCGCTCTGATGGGGGCGACGGCAGTCACGACCCTGTCGCAACTGCCGTTCCGGATGAGCGTCGAGGCCAATGCCGCGGCGTCTGACACTTACCGTCAGCTCAATCTGTTCGGCGACATCTTCGAGCGCGTGCGCTCCGATTATGTCGAGGTGCCCGATGATGCGCAGCTGATCGAGAACGCGATCAACGGCATGCTCACCTCGCTGGATCCCCATTCCAGCTATCTGTCGCCGAAGAACTTCCGCGACATGCAGGTGCAGACCCGTGGCGAGTTCGGCGGTCTTGGCATCGAGGTCACCATGGAAGACGGCCTCGTGAAGGTGGTCTCCCCGATCGATGACACGCCGGCCTTCCGCGCCGGGGTTCTCGCAGGCGATCTGATCGCCGAAATCGACGGCGAGCAGGTGCAGGGCCTCACGCTCAAGGACGCGGTGGAAAAGATGCGCGGGCCGGTGGGCACCGACATCATCATCAGCGTCATTCGTGAAGGCGCCGATGCCCCGATCGAACTGACCATCACCCGCGACGTGATCCGCATCCGCTCGGTGCGCTGGCGCGAAGAGGATGATGTCGGCTACATCCGCGTCAGCCAGTTCAACGAACAGACCATGGACGGCGTCTCCCAGGCGATCGAGGAAATCACCTCCAAGATCGATGGCGACAAGCTCAAGGGCTACATCGTCGACCTGCGCAACAACCCGGGTGGTCTTCTGGATCAGGCGATTGCCGTGTCCGACGCCTTCCTGGAGCGTGGCGAGATCGTTTCGACCCGCGGCCGCAATGCCGAGGAAACCCAGCGCTACAACGCCCGCAGCGGCGATCTGGCGGAGGGCAAGCCGGTCATCGTGCTGGTGAACGGTGGTTCGGCCTCCGCGTCGGAAATCGTCGCCGGTGCCCTGCAGGATCACCGTCGGGCGACCGTGCTCGGCACCCGGTCCTTCGGCAAGGGCTCGGTCCAGACCATCATCCCGCTGGGGGCCAACGGAGCAATCCGCCTGACCACCGCGCGCTACTACACGCCGTCGGGTGTCTCCATCCAGGCCAAGGGCATCGTGCCGGACATCGAGTCCCTGCAGGAACTGCCGGAGGAACTGAAGGGCAAGACTACCGAGACCCGGGGTGAAGCCGGTCTGCGCGGTCACCTGGAGGCCGAGGGTGAAGAGGGTGAGGGGTCCGGCAGCCAGGCCTATGTGCCTGCCGACCCGAAGGACGACACCCAGCTGAACCTGGCTCTCGACCTGCTGCGCGGCAAGAAGGTGGATAGCGCCTTCCCGCCGATTGGCGCCAAGGCAGCCAACAGCGCGCAGTAAACGCTTGCCGGGCTCCGGGAGACCTGTCGGCCACTGGCACGGCAGGCTCCCGGAGCCCTTTTGACTCCACTCCTCCAGCGCAGGGCTGAACGGACCCCATGGCGAGCGAAGATCTCACGGCACCTCTCGGTCTTGGCAAGCGGCGTCTGCTTCGTCTGCCCTTCGGCCTGATCGGGACCGGACTGCTGAGCGTGGTGCTGACCACCGGTCTCGTCTGGATGCTCGTGGTGGATGACCCGCTGGGCGGCGAGCCCATCGCCATGGTGCCGGTGGGGACCGATATCGCCGGCCTCAGCCAGCGCGACATCGAGGTGGTCGAGATCCGTCCCACGCTCGAAGATGGCGCCCTCGGTCCGAACCTGCGACCCGACGCGGCCTCCAACATGCTGGGGCCGCGCTATGATCTCCAGAAACACGCCGGCCAGAACGAGATCACCCGCGTCGATCTGATCAACCCGGATCCGCGCGTGGTCGAGCGCTCGGCCTATGGCTATCTGCCGGCGGTCAGCGACGATGGCATTCGTCCGCTGGATGTCTATGCCCGGCCGGTCGTCAGCGAATATCATTCCGTGCCGCGCATCGCGATCATCGTCGGCGGCATGGGCTTGAGCCAGACGGGCACGGAGAGCGCCCTGGGGCTTCTGCCGGCCGACGTGACCCTGGCCCTTGCGCCCTATGGCGAGAACCTGGACCGCTGGATGCAGCAGGCCCGCGAGAAGGGCCACGAGCTTCTGCTCCAGATGCCAATGGAGCCCTATGATTTCCCGGACAATGATCCGGGACCGCACACGCTTCTCGTGAGCCTTACCCCGCAGGAAATGGCGGACCGGTTCAACTGGCTGCTCACCCGCGTGACGAACTACGTCGGCGTGATCAACGACATGGGCGCGCGCTTCATGGCCACGCGCCCCTCCCTTCAGTATGTTTTCGAAAACCTGACCAAGCGCGGGCTGATGTTCGTCGATGACGGCTCCTCCTCGCGCAGTGTGGCGGGGGAGGTGGCGGCCGAAGTCCGTACCCCCTTCAGCGGTGTGGATGTGGTCCTGGACGCCGTCCCCCGCGAGGACGAGATCAACGCCAAGCTGCTGCAGCTGGAAGGCGTGGCCCGCGCCCGTGGCGTTGCGGTGGCCTCCGCCTCCGCCCTGCCGGTCACCGTGCGCCTGCTGGAAGCCTGGAGCCGCGACCTTGAAGAACGGGGCCTGATGCTGGTCCCCGTCAGTGCAACGATCGATCGATAAGAGATCCCCAGTGAGCAAAGACACCCTGCTGCCCGGCTTTCCTGCGCCCAAGGAAGGCCGCCCCTATCGTCCCTGCGTCGGCATTATGGTGCTCAACGCGCAAGGCCTTGTTTGGGCGGGCAAGCGCGATGACGGGGCAGGTGCCTCCGACTACGAATATGCCTGGCAGATGCCGCAGGGCGGGATCGATCCCTCCGAGGACCCGCGTCTGGCCGCCTTCCGCGAGCTCTACGAAGAAACCTCCATGCGCTCCGTTTCCTATCTGGCGGAGACGGACAGCTGGCTGACATACGATTATCCGCCGGAGATCGTGGCCGATACCCGCAAGGGCAAATACTGCGGTCAGGCCCAGAAGTGGTATGCCCTGCGGTTCGAGGGGGATGAGGACGAGGTCAACATCCTGCAGCCGCCGGAAGGCCACAAGGCGGAATTCTGCGCCTGGCGCTGGGAGCGGGCGGAGAACCTTCCCGGTCTCATCGTTCCCTTCAAGCGGGACGTCTACCGTCAGGTTGTCGAGGCCTTCGCCCACCTGACTGCCTGAGCCGGCCGGCGTCTCAGGCGGCTTCTCCCGTCCATTCGGCGCGCACCATGGCGTCGTCCTCGTGCGGCAGGTGCTGTGCGCGGGCGGCTGCGAACTCCGCAAGCGGGACAAGCCGGGAGAGGGCCCATACGGCGCTCGCCCGCACCAGCGGCGCCTCGTCGGCAAGCAGCGCCCGGACCTTCGGCAGGAGGGGGGCTGCGTCCGAGTTGCCTGCAGCGATCAGCACATTGCGCAGGAAGCGGTTGCGCCCGATGCGCTTGATGGGTGAGCCGGAGAACAGCGACCGAAACGCGGCGTCGTCAAGGGCGAGCAGATCGTCAAGACGCGGCGCCTTGAGATCCTCGCGCGCCTGAAGCTTGGCCTCGCGGGCCGTGCTGGCGAACTTGTTCCAGGGACAGGCGGCCAGGCAGTCGTCACAGCCATAGATGCGGTTTCCCATCGCCTGCCGGAAGGCGACCGGAATCGGTCCGCCGTGTTCGATGGTGAGATAGGAGATGCAGCGGCGCGCGTCGAGCTGATAGGGCGTGGGAAAGGCCTGCGTCGGGCAGCTGTCCAGACAGGCCCGGCACGAGCCGCAGTGATCGCGCTCCGCGTCGTCGACGGTAAGCTCGAGGGTGGTGAAGATCGAGCCGAGGAAGAACCAGGAGCCCAGGCGCCGCGACACCAGATTGGTGTGCTTGCCCTGCCAGCCGAGACCGGCGAGGGCCGCCAGCGGCTTTTCCATCACCGGCGCCGTGTCGACGAAGACCTTCACGTCGCCGCCCCCGCGCGAAACCAGGAAGCTGGCCAGCTCCTTCAGCCGTCCCTTGATGATGTCGTGATAGTCACGGTTGCGGGCATAGACGGAGATGCCACCGGTCTCCGGCGCCGCCAGATGGGCAAGCGCATCGTCCTCCGGTCCGTAGTTCATCGCCAGCATGATGACGCTGCGCGCTTCCGGCCACAGGCTCGTGGGGCTGGCGCGGCGTTCCAGGGTCTCGGCCATCCAGCCCATGTCGCCATGATGGCCCTTGGCGACGAAGTCGCTCAGGCGCTCCCGCAGCTGATCGGGCACGGCGCGGGCATCGAGGATCCGAAGGTCGTCGAACCCCAGCGCCTGCGCCTTGTCGCGAAACCCGCCGAGCAGGCGCTCTGTCTGCCGGGATCCGCTCATCGGCGGATCAGAAGTCGAGGTCGGCGTAGGTGGCACTGGCCGGCATGCCCAGGATCTTCTCTCCCAGGAGAGGCCGCATGCAGGGCCGCGACTTCACCCGCGCGTACCAGTTCTTGACGTTGTCCTCCGTCTGCCAGGGAACTTCCCCCAGATAGTCGGCGCAGGACAGCTCGGCGGCCAGGGCGAAATCGGCGAAGCTCAGGTTCTCGCCCGCGATCCAGCGCCGCGAGGCCGCCAGATAGCCGAAATATTTCATGTGATGATGGATGTTCGCACGGGCGACGCGCAGGGCGGCCGAATCAGGTTCGCCGCCGCCTGCCGACTTGGGCATGGTCTGCTTGTAGATGCGCTCGCGCACCAGATGGCCGACGACCTCGTTGTCGAACTTGGTCAGCGACCAGTCTACCAGCCGGCGGCATTCCGCCCGCAGCGCCGGATGATCCGGCATCAGGCGCCGGTCGCCCATGGCATAGCCGCGGGTCTCATCCAGATATTCCATGATCGGGTAGGGTCCGCAGATGGCCGGGCCATCGTTTTCCACCAGAACCGGGATCGTTCCGGCCGGGTTCAGCATCAGCAGCTCGCGCGGACGCTCCCAGGGGTGCAGCGTCTTCTCGTCATATTCGGTCCCGTATTCCCGCAGGATCAGACGGACGAAGCGCGAGGCGGGGGAGAACGGGTGGTGATAGAGCGTGTACATTGACGCCTGAACGCGACTGGGGTTGCTGCAGCAGGATGGAAGGCCTTGGTGCGGCCCATATCGGGCAATTGTGGCGCAACCTTGGTTATCAAGCCTTTGACAAATGCGCCCGGGCAGGCATTTAACTGCGGCTGCGAACATCATGGGCCCACCGGGGAACCGGGCGGCAAGCCACCGGCGGGTGCCACCAAGACCCGCCAGGGCGGACAGGGAGCAGCGGAATGCCGGATCAGACGATCGTCAACGCCTTCATCCTCGGGATCGTCGAGGGTCTGACGGAATTCATCCCCGTCTCCTCGACCGGTCACATTCTCCTTCTCGGGCATTTTCTCGGCTTCGAAAGCACCGGCAAGACCTTCGAGGTGCTGATCCAGCTCGGCGCGATCCTCGCCATCCTCACCGTCTATTTCGCCCGCCTGTGGAATCTGGCCATCAGCCTGCCGAGCAGTGCCGGCAGCCGCCGATTCGTTTTCGGCATCCTGCTCGCTTTCCTGCCGGCGGCCGTGATCGGCGTCTTCGCCCACGGTTTCATCAAGGAAGTGCTGTTCGAAAGCCCGGCGCTGATCTGCTCCACCCTGCTTCTCGGCGGCATCGTGCTTCTGTGGATCGACCGCATGAAGCTGACGCCGCGCTATCACGACGTGACCGAATATCCCCTGAGCCTCTGCCTCAAGATCGGCCTGTGCCAGTGTCTGGCGATGGTGCCGGGCGTGTCGCGCTCCGGCTCGACCATTGCCGGCGCGCTTCTCATGGGCACGGACAAGCGGTCGGCGGCCGAATTCTCGTTCTTCCTTGCCATGCCCACCATGGTCGGCGCCTTCGCCTATGACCTCTACAAGAACCGCGATGTGCTGTCGGCTGACGACGCGATGCTGATCGGCATCGGCTTTGTCACCTCCTTCATCGCGGCGGTCTTCGTGGTGCGCGGCCTGCTGAACTTCGTCACCCGCCACGGCTTCGCGCCGTTTGCCTGGTGGCGCATCTTCGTCGGTCTGGTCGGATTCGCCGGGCTCTATCTTCTCGGCTGAGCACGCAACCGGCGCCGGGGTTACGCCCCGTGGCGCCGGGCCATTTCCTGAAGGTCCAAGGCCATCTGCGCCCGGAGCTCTGCCGGTTCCAGCAGCTCCGCGTCCGGACCGAGCCACCGCACCAGCGGCAGGATCTGCGAGGGCAGGACGCTAGGCAGGCTGAAGATCATGTGGTCTGGGCCGTCGGCCACAAGGGACGCGTGGCGATAATACCAGTCCTGGGTCAGCCGCGACGCCTGTTCGCGGCTCATGCGGATGCGGCTGCTGGGGCCCTCCTGCTCCCACCGGCGCATGGCCTGCGAGAGCCACGCTCCGCCCAGCAGATCCGCGATGCGGAAAGCCGGATCGGGCCGAAAGCGGAAACCGCTGACCTCCACGTTGCGGATCCGGTCGGCGCGATAGATCTTCATCTCGCCGCTGTCCCGGTCCCGTCCGGCCAGATACCAGAGATCCCGGTCGAACAGCACGCCGTGCGGCTCCACATCGTGGGGGCGTGGCGCCGGTCGGGCCGGATTGTGATGGTCGAAGCGCACCGCGCGGCTTTCCAGCAGGCCGACCATGAACCCGTCCAGAGCCGCTTGCCAGTCCTCCGTCGGCTCGGCCCGGGTTGCGGCGTGAAAGATGTCCGCCGGTATGGGCTCGATACCGATCACCCGCTCCGCGTCGCCCAGCAGTGCCAGCACCGGGCGCGGCAGGCTGGCAATGAGCTTGCGTTCGGCCGAATCCAGATCCGACTTGAGCGGCAGCGTGCGCAGGCTTCGAACCAGGGCGAGGGTGGTCAGCAGGGCGGCGGTCTCCCGGCGGTTCAGCGCGACCGGCGGCTGCAGATAGTCCTTCGCCAGCCGGTATCCCCCTTCTGCCCCGCGCTCGGCCTCGACCGGAATGCCGAGGGCAATCAGGCGGTCCACGTCCCGGTAGATCGTGCGCAGCGAGACCTCGAACCGTTCGGCGAGGGTGGCCGCGCTGACGAGGCGTCCGCCGGTTAGCAGCAGCAGGATGGCAAGGGCACGTTCGATGGAATTCATGGCGCGATCCGCGAGCGGGCTGAGAAAAAATCGGGTCTGGTCGAAACTCGCCGATCATACCTGACTCTCTGCTGTCAGGTATGGCCTGTCAGTCTGCGGTTATCCCCGGTGGAACGGCTACCGGACCCAATCAGGAGATGACCCATGACCTTTTTCGAAACGTCCTCGCTGCGCCGCCGTCCCGCGCTGCTGGCCTTGATCGCAAGGGCGCTCAGGTTTCTTGCTGCCGCCCTATCTGACTGGCTCCGGGAACGCCGCACCCGCCGTTCGCTCGACCGTCTCGACGAGCGCATGCTGTCCGACATCGGCCTTGCCCGTTGCGGCAGCACCTATCGCGAACGCACAGATACGACCGCATGGCAGGGTCTGGCGGAAAGCCGAATCCGGCGCCCGTGATTCAGGCGCCGCGTGGGCAAGGGGATTGGCGTGCGACACAAAAAAGGGCGGCCCGGGCCGCCCTTTTCGCATTTCACTGTGGGGTCGCCGTTACGCCAGGCGATGGGCGTCGTACTGACCATGTTCACGGAACCGGTCGAGATAGGTCGGCAGGATCGCAGCCAGGGTGCGCGGTTCGATGCCCAGCCCCTGAAGAGTGAGACCTTCCTTGATCTTCTCCTCGGACACCACGTTGTCCGACTTGAGCAGGGCGACCTGGTCTGCGGTCAGCGGCGCGCCGGGCAGCAGCTGCATGATCTTGCCCATCACGGTGGCCACCTCGAAGGGGATCGGCAGCAGCGGGCGCTTGCGGCGGGTGACATGGAGCATGATTTCAAGGCATTCCTTGAAGCTCAGCACTTCCGCGCCGCCCAGTTCATAGGTCGCGCCGGCCTTCAGGTCGCCGTCCACGGCCTTGGCAATGGCCTCGGCCACGTCGCAGACATAGACCGGCTGGAAGCGGGTCTCGCCGCCGCCGATGAGCGGCAGGGCAGGGGCGATGCGCGCCATGCCGGCGAACTTGTTGAAGAAGTCGTCTTCCGGTCCAAACACGATGGAAGGGCGCAGGATGACGCTGTCGGGCAGGGTCTCGCGCACGGCCGCCTCACCTTCCGCCTTGCTGCGGGCATAGGCGGACGGGGATGCCGCATCCGCACCGATCGCGGACACATGGGTGATGGCGGAAAGACCGGCTGCGCGGGCCGCCTCTGCGATGGCGCGCGGGCCGAAGGCCTGCACCGCGTCGAAGCTCTGCTTGCCGGAGGGCGCCAGAATGCCGACGCAGTTCACCACCGCATCCGCGCCCTGCACTGCGCGCTCGACCGACCAGCGGTAGCGCAGGTTCGCCTGGATCGGCATCACCTGGCCCGGCATGCCCATGGGCTGCAGATATTCGGCAAGGTCCGGACGGCGCACGGCGGCGCGCACGCGGTAGCCGCGCCGGGCAAGGGCTTGGACCAGATGTCGACCAATGAAGCCGGAGGCTCCGAAGACGGTGACGAGCTTTCCATTGTAAACCGAGGTCATGGCGGGTGCCTCTAATCGCGTCCTGAATATGGTCCGCCGCGCGGAAAGCGGCAGTTTCTTCCAGTCTCTTAGCCCTTTGGCCGCCCCCTGTGAAGAGGTTCTCCACCGGGCTCGGAGAATGGCGAAAAGAATTTGTCGTAATTCGATTGACAAGGCTCGGGAGCCTCCTTAAAAGCCCCTCTCACAGCCCAGGTGGCGGAATTGGTAGACGCACTAGCTTCAGGTGCTAGCGCTCGCAAGGGCGTGGAGGTTCGAGTCCTCTCCTGGGCACCAAGTTTCCTCGAATAGCATCGAGGTGACACGAAAGACCGGCCTTTCAGGCCGGTTTTTTCGTTTTCAGACTGCGTGTCTAGGCCGTGTGCCAGCCTTGAACGATCGTTCTGGCGAGGTCGGACGCCCCCGGTTATCCACTGCCGAAAGAGGGTTTGAAAATTTTCCAACTGGGAAATTGACAAGCGCCGCGCACGTCCTTAGAAGCTCCTCTCACAGCCCAGGTGGCGGAATTGGTAGACGCACTAGCTTCAGGTGCTAGCGCTCGCAAGGGCGTGGAGGTTCGAGTCCTCTCCTGGGCACCAAGTTTCCTCGAATAGCATCGAGGTGACACGAAAGACCGGCCTTTCAGGCCGGTTTTTTCGTTTTCAGGGGGTGGTGCCAACTGCCTCGTGCCGACAGGCGGGCCGTTTTCTCTGCGGCGGAATGATGCGGCTGAACCTGCTGAATCCCCTTGCGGATTTCGGGCCTGCCGTGCTTGGATGGCAAATGTTCATCGGGGCAGGGCGCTGGGAGTCCGCCGTGGCGGAGAGATTATGTACCGGCTGATCACACCGCTGGTGTTTTCCCTGGTGGCCATCATCGGCCTCGGGGCGACGCTGTCGTACCATGAGAATCTGCGCCTGGCAGAAGAAGCCCGTTTCAAGGGCTATGCCCACGAGGCTGCCTTGCGCGTTGCCGCGCGCGCCGAACAGCATCTTTCCCTTCTCCAGTCGACCAAGGCCCTCTTCACGGCCGTCCATGATCAGGTAAGCCCGGAAGCCTTCCGCTCCTTCGCCGCCGGTCTGGATCTGAACGGGCGTTACCGCGGCGTCCAGGGCATCGGCTTTGCCCGCGTCGTCACGCCGGACAATCAGGCTCAGGTCGAGGCGCAGATCGCCGAGACCTATCGTGTGGATCGCAAGGTCTGGCCCGAGCCGGTCGGCAACCTGCGCACTGCCATCGTGCTGCTCGAGCCGGCAACCGAGCGCAATATCGCGGCCATCGGCTATGACATGGCCACCGAACCGCGCCGCCGCGCGGCGATGGAAAAGGCGGTGCTCACCGGTGAGCCTGTGGCCACTGCGCCGCTGATGCTGGTGCAGGAAATCACCGACGTGAAGCAGACCGGCTTCCTCGTCTATCTCCCCTGGTACAAGTCGGTGGAGCTCTCCGCCCTGCCGGATGGCGAGGTGGAGGCGCCGCTGCCCGAGCGCAAGCCCGAGGACGATGCGGCGACCGATGGCGACGACGGGCTGATGAGCCCCCTGAGCGGACCGGACGGTCTGGAGATTGCGGGCTTCATCTACGCGCCCTTCCGCACGGGCGATCTGCATGAGGCTGCGCTGGAGACCGGTCCCTATCTGCCGATCGTCATGGACACGATGGATGTGTCCGAGGGCGAGCGTCTGCCGCTCTATCGCACCGAGGGGTTCGAGGAAGCGGAAAAGGCTGATCGGATCCGGGCCGAGATCAAGGCCAAGGTGGCCGGCCGCGACTGGCTCTTCACCATCTATCCCACCTCCCGTTTCTCCGATCCGGAGCGCTATTACCCGGTCTACGGCATGGGCGTTGCGGTAATCCTGCTGGCCGTCTGCGCTGCGCTCATGACCCACGCGCTCTTCCGGGCGGTGATCACTGCGCGCGCCCTCGCCGGGGCCAACCGGCGCAGCCTGGAGGAAAAGGACCTGATGCTTCAGGAAATGAAGCATCGTCTCAAGAACGCCATCGCGCGCATCGGCGCCATGGCCCGTCAGGCCGCCGCCCGGTCGGAAAGTCTCGAGGATTTCGTCGAATCCTTCCAGGGACGCCTGCTGGCCATGGCCAATGCCCAGGACATGCTCACCCGCTCCCAGTGGTCCAAGGCGCGCATGTCCGATCTTCTGCGCGCGGAAGTCTCCCAGGTGCTGGGCGACGACATCGCCTCCGACGCCCTGCGCGGTCCCGAGGTGGACGTGAACGAGACGGCGACCCAGGCGCTGGGTCTGGTGTTCCATGAACTGGCGACCAATGCGCTGAAATATGGCGGCGTCACCGGGCCGGAGGGCAACCTCTCCGTCACCTGGACCTTCGAGGGCAAGGGGGCCGAGCGCAAGCTGGTGATCGACTGGCAGGAACGCCGCGAGCGTGCCCCCGTGCCGCAGCAGAAGCGTCAGGGCTTCGGCTCCCGTCTGATCGAGCTCAACGTGAACCACGAGCTCGGCGGGTCGCTCACCCGCGATATCGACGAAAGCGAGACCCGCATTCGCCTGGAATTCCCGCTGGACCGGCTGATCTGAGCGGCGCAACTCAACCGGTTGCCTTGATCACATGGTTGCGTTTTCAGAACCATGTGAAGCGCCGGTGCTTGCGCGACCCCCGGACATGCTCTACCTCAACCCGATAACCATTCGAGAGGCCCGAGCCCGGCAGAGCCGGTTGTGACGGGCGTGAAGGAGCTGCTCCGTCCCATGACCATTCGCTATCACAAGAACGATCTGCCGGATCTCTCCAACTACGCCTCGGTCAGTGAAGTCGCCGTGGATACGGAGACCCTGGGCCTCAACCCCCACCGTGACCGGCTCTGTGTCGTTCAGATTTCCCCCGGCGACGGCACTGCGGACGTGATCCAGATCGACCGCGATCAGGAAAGCGCTCCCAATCTTCAGGCCCTGCTGGAAGACCCGGACAAGACCAAGATCTTCCATTTCGCGCGCTTCGACGTGGCGGTTCTCTATCAGAACCTCGATATCGACGTGACGCCGGTCTGGTGCACCAAGATCGCCTCGAAGCTTGTGCGCACCTACACCGATCGCCATGGCCTCAAGGACAATCTGAAGGAGCTGCTGGGGGTGGAAGTCTCCAAGCAGCAGCAGAGCTCGGACTGGGCCGCTGAATCCCTTTCCGACGCCCAGCTCGCCTATGCCGCCTCCGACGTGCTGCATCTCCATGCGCTGAAGGAAAAGCTGGAAACCATGCTGATCCGCGAAGGCCGGGTGGAACTCGCCGAGAACTGCTTCGCCTTCCTGCCGACCCGTGCCGCACTCGACCTGAACGGCTGGGAAGAGACCGACATCTTCGCGCATACCTGAGCCCGTCCGGGTCGGGCGTCCGGGGTTGTTGGCCCCGGATCTCCCGGACCGGCGCAGGCTGCGGGCAGGACCCCCTGAATGACGGCAGCATCCCCCATGACCCGACATCGGACCGGCGGCGAGACCTCGGCCCAGAAGCGAGCCCGGCGGCATTCCCGCTGGGTGCGGGTTCTGCGCGTGCTTCTGCCCCTGACCGGTCTTGCGATCCTCGCCGGCATGGTCGGGCTCATTGCCGTGTTCAATTATCTGTCGAGTCTCGGCCTCGGCAACATCAGCCTCTCCACGGACGGGCTGGTGATGGACCGGCCGGAACTCTCCGGCCATGACGGCGAACGCTCCTACAAGGTTTCCGCCGTCCGGGCCATCCAGCGCCTGTCCGATCCGCGCGTGATCGATCTGGAGACGATCCATGCGGATATTGTGCTCAATCCGTCCCAGAGTGCACAGCTCACCGCACTCAAGGGCACCTATGACAATGGCGAGGAAACGCTGACGCTCTATGATGGGCTTCAGGTTTCCTGGTCCGAGGGTTACACCATCGACCTGACCGACGTGGCCATCGACCTGAAGACCGGGGCGATGCGCACGTCCGACCCCATTTCAATTCGCTCCGACAAGGGGCATATACGTGCCGGACAATTGGATTATGATCAGGACAAGGGCATTGTCCGCTTCACCGATGGCATCCGCATGGTTCTGAACTCGGCCCTTCAGGAGAAAGAACAGGAATGAAGCTGTTTCGCTTTGCAGTCGTTGCCACCGGTCTGATGCTCGCAGGCCTCGCGCCGGCTTCCGCCCAGACCTTCTCCAACGCCTTTGCCGGGTTCGGCTCCAACGATGCGGAGCCGATCCAGATCGAGGCTGAAAGCCTCGAGGTGCAGGACAAGTCCAACAGCGCCACCTTCACGGGCAACGTGGTCGTCAGCCAGGGTGAGTCCCAGCTCAAGACCCAGAACCTCGTGGTGTTCTATGCGGGCTCCGCGGCCGGAAACGTGCAGCAGAGCATCTCCCGCCTGGAAGCCCGTGGCCGTGTCTATATTTCCTCCAAGGACCAGACGGCGACCGGTGACGAGGCCTCCTTCGACATGGACCGCCAGATCATGGTGATGACCGGGGACAAGGTTGTTCTGAGCCAGGGCGAGAACGTGGTCGTGGGCAACAAGCTGACGGTCAACCTGAAGACCGGCAAGGCCGACCTGCAGGCTCCGTCCACAGGCCGGGTCAAGGTGCTCATCCAGCCGCGCAGCGTTCAGGGCAACTGACCGCGAGGGGGGCTCCCCGCCCTCGCAGGGACAGCGCTTTTTGCGTCCGGGCACGTGCCCGGGCGGTTTTTCTTAACCCTTGCCGCCTAGTGTGCGGCCTTTCTGACGACGCGGATTCTCCGCCCCAAGACGGACTGTCTCACCGGTGAAACTCTTCTCCCTTCCTTCGAACGGCGCAAACCCGCAAGAGGCCGGCTCCCGCGGGCATGGGGCTGTCACGGGCGAACCGGGTCTCGGTGCGCTGGTCGTGGAGGGCATCGGCAAGACCTACGGCCGCCGTCAGGTGGTGAAATTCGTAAGCCTGTCGGTCAGTCCGGGGGAGTCCGTCGGTCTTCTGGGCCCCAACGGGGCGGGCAAGACCACGACCTTCTACATGATCACCGGTCTGATCCGCCCGGATCAGGGCCGCATCACCCTCGACGATTTCGACATCACCACCATGCCCATGTACCGGCGCGCACGCCTCGGTATCGGTTATCTGCCGCAGGAAGCCTCGATCTTTCGCGGCTTGAGCGTGGAGGAGAACATCCGCGCGGTGCTGGAAGTGGTTGAACCCAACCGCCGCCGCCGCCAGGAACAGCTCGACGAGCTGCTGGAAGAGTTCGGCCTGACGCACCTGCGCAAGTCCCCCTCCATCGCCCTGTCGGGTGGTGAGCGGCGGCGCGTGGAAATCGCCCGTGCCCTGGCCAGCCGGCCGGCCTTCATGCTGCTCGACGAGCCCTTCGCGGGGATCGATCCGATCGCGGTGGGGGATATTCAGCATCTCGTGCGCCATCTGACCCAGCGCGGGATCGGCGTGCTGATCACCGATCACAATGTGCGCGAGACCCTCGGCCTCATCGATCGGGCCTATATCATCGCGGCCGGTGAAGTGCTGACCGAAGGTCAGCCCGACGAGATCGTCGCCAACCCGGACGTGCGCCGCCTTTACCTGGGTGAACAATTTACGCTTTGATGACATCAGGTCCGTTAGGGTATAAGCAAGAAGCGGACCAACCCAGTTCAAGCAAGGCGACACCCGAGGGATATGGCACTCTCCCCCAAGTTGGAAATGCGGCAAAGCCAGTCGCTGATCATGACGCCGCAGCTCATGCAGGCGATCAAGCTCCTGCAATTGTCGAACTTGGATCTCTCCGCCTATGTGGATGCGGAACTGGAACGCAATCCCCTGCTCGAGAAGGGCGAGGGGGAGGGCGGTGCAGACGCGGGCTCCGACGGCGCTGAGGCGTCTTCCGGTGACTATGCCGACGATTTTTCCGAAAGCTACGGCGACAGCGGCGAGTTTTCCGAGACGTCAGGCTTTTCCGACGGCGGCACCTTCGAGTCCTCCGCCGAGGACTGGATGCAGCGGGATCTGGAGCCGGCGGCCGAGCAGATCGCCAGCCGCATGGACACGGATCTCGGCAATGTCTTCCCCGATGACCCGGGCGTCTCCACCCCTGCGGCCCCCGGCGCGGCGGGCGGCGATGGAGAGGCCTTCCGCAGCACCGGCTCCGGCGGCAGTCTCGGCGAGGATTACAATCTCGAGGCCTTTGTCGCCCAGGACGACACGCTGATCAGTGTTCTGGAAGACCAGATGCATCTCGTGGTCTCCGATCCGCTGGACAAGCTGATCGCCCAGCACCTGATCAATTCTCTCGACGAGAACGGCTATCTGCATGACGATCTGGCTGAGGTCGCCGATCAGCTCGGCGTTCCGGCCGAGCATGTGGAGGCGGTGCTTCTCCTGCTCCAGTCCTTCGAGCCGGCGGGCGTCTTCGCCCGGTCCCTGGCCGAATGCCTGATCCTTCAGCTCAAGGAAAAGAACCGCTTCGATCCCGCCATGCAGGCTCTCATCGAGAACATCGAGCTTCTGGGTCGTCATGACTATCCGGCGCTTCGGCGCATCTGCGGGGTCGATGACGAGGACTTTCAGGACATGCTGACCGAGATCAAGGCGCTGGACCCGCGCCCCGGTCGGCGGTTCGGCGGTGCGCCGGTCCAGGCCATGGTGCCGGATGTGCTGGTGCGTCAGGCCAACGACGGCTCCTGGGCGGTGGAGCTGAACAGCGAGACCCTGCCGAAGGTGCTCGTCAACCAGACCTATTATGCCCGCGTCGTGCGCACGGCCCGCAAGGATGGCGAGAAGGAATATCTCACCGACTGCCTGCAGACTGCCAACTGGCTGGTCAAGAGCCTGGATCAGCGGGCGAAGACCATCCTGAAGGTCTCCAGCGAGATCGTGCGCCAGCAGGACGGGTTCCTGACCTACGGCATCGCCCACCTGCGGCCGCTGAACCTGAAGACCGTTGCCGATGCGGTGGGCATGCACGAGAGCACGATCAGCCGCGTGACCTCCAACAAGTACATGATGACCCCGCGCGGCATTTTCGAGCTGAAGTATTTCTTCTCTTCCGCCATTTCCGCAACCGTCGGCGGCGATGCCCATTCCGCCGAAGCTGTCCGTCACCGCATTCGTCAGATGATTGACGCGGAATCGGTCGATGCCATCCTTTCGGACGACACGATTGTCAAAATCTTAAACGACGACGGCATCGATATCGCCCGGCGCACGGTGGCGAAGTATCGCGAAGCCATGCACATCCCCTCGTCGGTGCAGCGCCGTCGAGAGAAGCGGGTGCGGCGTTAAGTCCCTGATTTTCTGTTTTCTTTCCCTAGAGTTTCGAAGCCGCCATTCGAGTTGTTCCGTCGTGGAAAACAACGCGGAATTCCGCGATTTTCCCGGCTGCGTTGACAGGCGCCGCCATCCTCGCGTATACGACCGCCCGCAAGTGACGTGAGACGAGGGGATGGCGCTTCTGCGCCGAGTGGTCCATTCTGTAGGACGAAGGCATGACCTGTCTTCGACGCCGGGAAACCCGGCGGCCTTTTGGTCCTAACGAGAATAAGAGGTCCCCATGACTTTGCGGATTTCGGGAAAAAACGTCGACGTAGGAGATGCGCTGCGGACGCACGTGACCGATCGTATTGAGGATGCGCTGTCGAAGTATTTCGACGGCGGATTCGACGGACACGTGACGCTGAGCCGGGAAGGCGCGGGCTTCAAGTCCGAATGCATTCTTCGCCTCGACACGGGCATTGTGCTTCAGGCCTCTGCCCAGGACCACGATCCGAGGCCGAGCTTTGACCAGGCCGCGGACAAGATCGAAAAGCGCCTGCGCCGCTACAAGCGCAAGCTCAAGGACCATCACACCCACAACGGCTCCGGCCGTGAGGCTGTTGATGTCGCCTCCTACGTCCTGGCTTCGACCGAGGACGAGGAGGAATTGCCTGCGGACTTCAGCCCGCTGGTGATCGCCGAGACTTCGGCGAAGATCCGGACGCTGACGGTCGGCATGGCCGTGATGGAACTGGACTTGACCGAAGCACCGGTGGTGCTGTTCAAGAATGCGGCGAATGGCGGCGTGAATGTCGTCTATCGCCGCGCAGACGGAAACGTTGGCTGGATTGATCCGGCTCTCTTGGCGGAAAAGTCCGCCAACTAAAGGAAGTGGTACCGGTCTTGCTTGAAAGACTCCGGCGCCTGGATGGGCTGCCGGATGACCTCGGGCAAGACCGATACTCTGTGAACGTAGGCATGATGATGGATCTGAGCGATCTTATTTCGAAAGAGGCAGTGGTTGCCGACCTGAAGGCCAAGAGCAAGAAGCAGGCAATTCAGGAAATGGCAGCCAAGGCGTCAGAACTGACCGGCCTCTCCGAACGCGAGATTTTCGACACTCTCCTGCAGCGTGAAAGGCTTGGATCCACCGGGGTGGGGCATGGCATCGCGATTCCGCACGGAAAGCTGACCCGGCTTGACCGGCTGATCGGCTTCTTTGCCCGCCTGGAAAAGCCGATCGATTTCGACGCCCTTGATGACGAGCCGGTGGACCTGGTGTTCCTGCTCCTGGCTCCGGAAGGCGCCGGCGCGGATCACTTGAAGGCTCTGGCCCGCATTGCGCGCCAGCTGCGCGACGGGTCCGTCGTGAAAGGGCTGCGCAACACCCGCGACGAGGCGGAGATCTATGAGCTGCTGACCCAGCCGCTGTCCTCGTCCAACGCGGCCTGACCCGACCTTTTCAGAGATGATCGACGAAACCCCGGCCTGTCCGGGGTTTTTTCATGTGTGCCGATCTGCTGTCTTCAGACTGGCGCGAGGATGCGGAGCATCGCATTCACCGCCTCCTCGGCGGTCTCGGCGCGCGGCATGTCCGGTTCGGGCGGTCGGGCGATCATCAGCACCGGCAGGCCCAGCTGACGGGCGGCGACCAGCTTGGCAGCCGCCCCTGTGCCGCCGCTGTTCTTCGTCACCACATGGGTCACCGCGTGATCGGCCAGCAGCCTGCGCTCGGCCTCTTCGGAAAGGTCCGGGCGTCCCTGAAGCCAGGTCCAGCCGTCGGGCAGGGCAAAATCCGGTGCCTCGATGCTGCGCAACACGCACGCCAGATGCGCAAGGCCGCCGACATGCTGCGCGACTTCCTGCCGGCCGATGGCGAGAAACGGCCGTGGCGCTTCAAGCCCGAGAAGAAGATCGACGGCCGCCCCGGTCGAGGCAACCTCGGTCCAGTCATCGCCCGCCTCTGGCCCCCAGGCTGGGCGGAGCAGTCTGAGAAGCGGCAAACCGGTAACCCGGCAGGCCTCGGCCGCATGGCGGGTCATCTGCCGCGCGAACGGATGGGTGGCGTCCACCACAAGGCTTGTCTGCTCCCGCCTAAGCCAGTCGACGAGCCCGTCCACGCCCCCGAACCCGCCGATGCGCATGTGGTAACCGGTCGGGGCGAGCGCGGAGATCGCCCCGGCATAGGAGAGGGTCACATGCCAGTCCGGATGGCGCTCTTCGAGGAGCGCGGCCAGCCGCCGGGCTTCCGGGGAGCCGGCGAGAACGAGCACGCGCGGCTCAGCCATCGAAGCTCGCCTCGCCCGTGATGACGCCCTGCCGATCGACGATCAGCACTTCCACATCGATGGGGGCTCCGCGCAGGAGGTTCATCACCGCATCTTTTGCGGCTGCGGCAAGGGGCGTTGACAGATCGAGCCCTTCGGCCAGTGACAGGTCCAGCACTTCCTTGGCCGTGTTGGCTGATCCGCAGGCCTCGATCAGCGCCGCGCTCGCGTCCGCATGCCGCAGAAGATCCTGCAGGAAGGCAAAGTCGACGCGGGAGCGGGCCGAGTGAAGATCCAGCGCCCCTTGCGCCAGCTTGGTGAACTTTGCAAAGCCCCCGGCGAGCGTCAGGCGGGGCACCGGATGTTCGCGCAGATATTTCAGCAGCCCGCCTGCGAAATCGCCCATGTCGAGATAGGCCGCCGGGTCCAGCGTGTGGCGCGTCGCCACGGCCTCCTCCGAGGTCGCGCCCGTGGCGCCCACCACGTGGGTCAGGCCGCCGGCACGGGCGACATCGATCCCCCGGTGAATGGAGGCGATCCAGGCGGCACAGGAGAACGGCCGCACGATCCCGGTGGTGCCGAGAACCGACAGGCCGCCAAGGATGCCGAGCCGCGGGTTCATGGTCTTCAGCGCCAGCGCTTCTCCGTCGTCGATCGAGACGGTGATCTCCGCATCCGCATGGGTACCGTGGCGGACGGCGACGTCCATCAGCGCCAGTTCCATCATGGCGCGCGGCACCGGGTTGATGGCCGGTTCCCCCGGCGGGATGGGCAGGCCGGGACGTGTCACGGTGCCGACCCCGGGGCCGGCCCGGAAGCGGATGCCGGATCCCGCCGGAAGCCGCCTCACCTTTGCCCGAACCATGGCGCCATGGGTGACATCCGGATCGTCGCCCGCGTCCTTGATGATCCCGGCCATGGCCGTGGAACCCCCAAACTCAGGACCGGTGGTCTCATGATCGGCGATCTCATGGCAGGCGAGGGCGAAATGGGTCGTGCCGCCGCGCGGCAGGCTGATCTCCACCGGATCGGGAAACGCGCCGGTCAGCAGCGCCGTGAATGCAGCCTTGGCCGCCCCGGTGGCGCAGGCGCCCGTGGTCCAGCCCCGCCGCAGTTCGGCCGGCTTGGGATCGTGTGCAGTGTCGCGGTCCATCCGCTTGTTATATCCGGAATTTCGGCGCGGAGAGCGGGTTTTCGTGCAGAGCTTCCGGTCCCGTCAACAACTGCGGCAATTGGCGCTTGGCGTGCCGGATGCGGGAGGCTAAAAATCGGGTCATGAGTGCTGCTGATCACCCCACCCCGTCTGATGTCCGTGCGTCGCCTGGGCTGCCGGCGTCCCTGCCCGCCTTCGAGCCGGGCTGGGTCTGGCTGACCGGTGCCGGGCCCGGGGATCCGGGGCTGCTGACCCTGCATGCGCTGAACGGCCTGCGGCAGGCCGATGTGGTGGTCTATGACGCCCTCGTCGACGAGAGCATTCTGGAGTGGGCGCGGCCCGGCGCCATCCGGGATTATGCCGGCAAGCGCGGCGGCAAGCCGAGCCCGAACCAGCGCGACATCACCCTCAAGCTCATCGACTATGCCCGCGCGGGCAAGCGGGTGCTGCGGCTGAAGGGCGGCGACCCCTTCGTCTTCGGGCGCGGCGGTGAGGAAGCGCTGGGTCTGGTGAGTGCCGGCGTGCCCTTCCGCATCGTGCCCGGGGTCACCGCCGGTATTGGCGGCCTCGCCTATGCGGGCATCCCCGCAACCCACCGCGACTGCAATCAGGTCGTCACCTTCCTGACCGGGCATGATCATACCGGCCTGATGCCGGGTGCCATCGACTGGCCCTCCGTGGCGAAGGGCTCCCAGGTCATCGTCATGTACATGGCCATGAAGCATCTGGCCGGGATCGCCGGGCATCTGATCGAGGGCGGACGCAGCCCGGACGAGCCGGTCGGCATCGTCTGCAATGCCTCTCTGCCCGATCAACGCGTGCTGGAAACCACCCTCGGCCGTTGTGTCGAGGATGCGGCGGACGCGAACATGGCCCCTCCGGCGGTTGTCTGTGTCGGAGAGGTCGTGCGTCTGCGGGCCGGGCTCGACTGGCTCGGCGCGTTGGGCGGACGGGAGCTCGTCAGCGATCCGCTCGGCCTTGCCGAAAAGACCCGCTCCAGCGCATGACGCTTCAGCCGAACCCCGCCGGATCTGCACCCACACCTGTTTTCGCCTCTGGCACGCGCGGCTTTCTGGTTGCTGCTCCCCATTCCGGGGCGGGCAAGACCACGCTGACGCTGGCGCTTCTGCGCGCCTTTCGCCAGCGGGGCGTGACTGTTGCCAGCGCGAAGTCCGGCCCGGATTACATCGATCCCGCCTTTCACGCGGCGGCCACCGGCAGGCCTTGCGTCAATCTCGACGCCTATGCCATGTCTCCGGAACAGATCCGCGGCCTGACTGCGATCCGTGCCTCCTCGGTCGATCTGTTCGTGGTTGAAGGCGCCATGGGGCTGTTCGACGGCGCGGCGTCCGGCCAAGGCTCGGCTGCCGATCTCGCCCGGATTCTCGGTCTGCCGGTGGTTCTTGTGGTCGATTGCGCCCGCCAGTCCCAGTCCATCGCCGCCCTGGTCCATGGCTTTGCCAGCTTCCGCGCCGACGTGACGGTCGCAGGCGTCATCCTCAACCGGGTGGCCAGCCCGCGCCACGAGGCCATGCTGCGTCAGGCGCTCGAGCCCCTCCGGCTGCCGGTGATCGGAGCCGTTCCGGCGTCCGACGATCTGGTCCTGCCCGACAGGCATCTGGGCCTCGTGCAGGCGGCGGAACATCCGGATCTCGACGGTTTTCTGGAAGGAGCCGGTGCGCGGATTGCGGCCTGTCTCGATCTGTCGATGCTCCAGTCAGAGATTGCCCGCCCGTTGCCGGCTCACGCGGCCTTTGACCGGGCGCCAGTGTTGCTGCCCCCGCCGGGGCAGCGCATCGCGGTCGCCCGTGACGTGGCCTTTGCCTTTGCCTATCCGCATCTCCTGGCCGGCTGGCAGGCAGCAGGCGCGGAACTGAGCCTCTTCTCGCCGCTTGCCGACGAGGTGCCGGACCCGGCGGCCGATGCGATCTTCCTGCCCGGCGGCTATCCCGAGCTTCATGCGGGACCGCTTGCCGCGAAAGGGCGGTTCCGCGATGGCCTCCGGCTGGCCGCGGACCGGGGCAGCCTCATCTATGGCGAGTGCGGGGGCTACATGACCCTGGGCGAGGCCCTGATCGATGCGCAGGGCGTGTCCCATCCCATGCTCGGCCTGTTGCCGCTCGTCACCAGTTTCGCCGCGCGGCGTCGCCATCTGGGATATCGGCAGCTTGAACCCGTGATCCCGGGCGTCTGGCCCGGCGAGCCACGCGACGAGGACGATGGAGCGCTGATGGGCCACGAATTCCACTATGCCACCATCCTGCACGAGGGTGAGGCGGACCGGCTGTTCCGGGCGCGCGATGCGCTGGGGACCGCCCTTCCCGACATGGGGCTGCGGCGGGCCAATGTGCTCGGATCCTTCGCCCATCTCATTGGCCGCAAGACACCGATGATGGCGGAAACTTGAGCTGCGCAGGGAACCCGATTAACCCGGGAATGTTAGTAAGATACTGAAATACAAGAAACTTTTCTGAATGTTTCTGATTTCTGCATCTGAAACCAAGACTGGGAAGATCACCGTGACACAGTTCAGGAAACTCTCCGCCGCAGCCCTTGCGCTGACAATCGGTCTCGGCGGCATCGCCAGTGCCCAGGCCGCCGGCAAGGGGCCGGAGCGCCCGATGCCGATCGTAAAGATCGAAAAGGCCCGCAAGGACCACAAGGTCGCTAAATCCGAGAAGTGGCGCCACAAGGGCGGCAAGATGCCGAAGGCCTCCATCGGCGCGGAAGTAGATTATCGCAAGCATGGCCTCAGGAAGCCGCCTGCGGGGCATCGCTGGGTCCGCCATGGCAACGACTACGTCCTCGTCGCCATTGGCACGGGCATCATCGCCAGCATCATCGCCGTCACGCACTAGGGGCGGTGGCACGGACCACGAAAGAGAGCCGGGGCGTTACGCCTCGGCCTGCTTCTTCTTGCCCGGCCGCAGCACATGCATGTGGTCGGCGTCGTAGAGCGCGCTGTCGCGGAAGTCCTGTCCGGCGGCCAGCGCCCGCCCGACGAAGATCAGCGCCGTGCGGGTGATCTTCGCCTTGCGCACCTTCTCGGCAATGTCTGTGAGCGTTCCGTGGATGAAGGCCTGATCCGGCCAGCCGACCCGGTAGGCCACGATCACCGGGCAATCGTCGCCATAAAGCGGAGCGAGCTTGCGCTCGATCTCCCGCAGGTTGCGGATCGACAGGTGAATGGCAAGCGTCGCGCCGCTCTTGCCCAGGGTTTCCAGATCCTCGTTGTTCGGCATGGCCGAACTCTGCATGGTCGTGCGGGTGACGATGATCGTCTGCGCCACTTCCGGAATGGTCAGTTCCGTCTTCAGCGCGGCAGCCGCCGCCGCGAAGGCGGGCACGCCGGGCACGACTTCATAGGGAATGCCCAGCCGGTCGAGCCGGCGCATCTGCTCCGCCGTCGCCCCATAGATCGACGGATCGCCCGAATGGACGCGCGCAACGTCCTGTCCCCTGGCATGGGCCGTCTCGATCTCGGCGATGATCTGGTCCAGATGCAGCGGGGCCGTGTCGATGACGGTCGCGTCCGCCGGGGCGGCGGCCACGATCTGCTCCGGCACCAGCGAGCCCGCATAGAGGCAGACCGGGCAGGACTGGATCAGCTTGAGGCCGCGCACGGTGATCAGGTCCGGATCGCCGGGGCCGGCGCCAATGAAATAGACGGTCATGCGGGTTCTCCGGCAGGGGCATCGATGCGCTTGGCATAGCCGCGCGGCGTGAAGACATAGGGCCGCCCGTCGCCACGGGTGCCTAGGCGGGAATTGGACGAGCCGACGAGAACGGTGGTCAGCATGTCCACCTCGTCCACGGTCAGGGCTTGCAACGTCGTCACGCGCACCACCTCCTCCGGCCGGCCGAGATTGACCCCCAGCACCACAGGCGTATCAGCCGGGCGGTGGCGCAGCAGGATCTCGCGGGCCGCAGCCAGCTGGGTGCGCCGGCGCTTCGACACCGGATTGTAGAAGGCAATGACGAAGTCGCCTTCGGCGGCGGCCTTCAGCCGCTTCTCGATCGCCTCCCAGGGGGTCAGCAGATCGGAGAGGGAAATGGCGCAGAAGTCATGGCCGAGCGGTGCGCCGATCCGGGCGGACGCCGCCTGAAGCGCGGAAATCCCGGGCGCATTGACAATCTCCACGCGCTTTGCCGCGTCGGAAACGCCGCCGTGGTCCGCATCCCGGTCGATCAGCTCATAGACCAGCGCGCCCATGGCGTAGATGCCCGCGTCGCCGGAACAGACCAGCGCGACCGTGTTGCCTTCGCCCGCCTTCTCCAGGGCAAAGCGCACCCGTTCCTGCTCCTCGCCGAGGGGGAAGTTGTGGTGCGTCTTGCCGCGAATATGGCCCTTCACCAGATCCAGATAGAGCGAATAGCCCACCACGTCGTCGGCCTCCGCCAGCAGGCGGGTGGCTTCCGGGGTGCGCCAGTCGTCCTGGCCGGGGCCGAGGCTGACGACCGAGAGCTTGCCCCGCGCCCGCCCGATCCGGGTGGCGTCGACTGGGGCAGGGGCTCGGGCAATGGCGACCGTCGCATTGGCGGTCTTGCGCTTCGGCAGCACCAGGGCGCCGGCCTCGCCGACACTGGCCAGCGCCGCGCCTTCGCTCACCCCGTGACAGCCGACCTCGGCAAAGACGACCTCCGATGGGGTGGCCAGACGCGGGCTCTCCTGCTCCAGCCGCGCGGCGGTGAAGACGCGGAAGGGAACGTCCAGATGGGCGGCAAGGGCGGCCATGGCCGGTTCGTCGGCCTTGAGGTCGAGGCTGGCCAC
Organism: Roseibium aestuarii; assembly: GCF_008477545.1. GTDB lineage: Bacteria > Pseudomonadota > Alphaproteobacteria > Rhizobiales > Stappiaceae > Roseibium > Roseibium aestuarii. The sequence goes on from NZ_VORA01000001.1 coordinate 49,898, forward strand.
GCAGGCCACCGCACCGGGGGCCACATTCGCCTCGCGCAGGGCGTCATGCACCAGCGCGATCAGCTCGTCTTCTGCGCAACCCCGGGCACAGCCCACGCCGATCACGTGGGTCTGCGGGTGGAAGACGAGTTCTGTCGGTGATCCGCTCTCCGGTGCCTCGGTGATGGTGAGCTGCAGGTCGGCGTTGCCGCTGACGGGCAGGCGCGCACGGGTGAGCCAGGGTGCCTCTCCCGTCACGGCGATGGACGCTCCGGAAAGGAGTTCCGCCATTACCGGCTTGGCATCTTCCGGGTTCGCCAGGCGCCAGCCGGCGGGCGGCTGGTCCAGCGCGATGCCGAGCGCCGTGTCGCCGGCCGTTGTCACCGCCGCATGGCCGTCGAGCACCCGCGCCAGCGCCCGGGCCAGATCGTTGCCGCCGTGATGTCCGCCGATCAGCGGCACCACGCTGGCGCCATCTTCCGAGATGGCCAGCACCGGCGGCTCCCTGCGCTTGTCGGCCAGAAGCGGACCCAGCGCCCGGATCAGGATACCGCTGGCGCAGATGCCGAGGATCGGATGACCGGCCCGGAAGAGCTGCTGCAGGTGGGTGATCGTTTCGTTGAACAGCGTATCGGCGTCACGGATGCGCCCCGCCAGCCCATGCAGCACGGCGCCAGGGACGCTGGCCTCCAGCTTGCGGGCGGTGGCCAGTCCGGCCTCGTTCAGAACGACGATGATGGGGGAAGCATCCACGCTTCGTCTCCCTTGTAGATCAGGATCATGGAAAAATAGGGGGCGCTGTCGCCGTCCAGGTCGGCAAGCGGCAGGGCGCGGGCATGGGGCTGGCTGGCGCGTTCCACATAGCCCGCCCGGTCCAGCATGCCCATGTCCGACAGCAGGGCCTTGAGCCGGGGCAGGTGACGGCCGACCTTCATCAGCGCGATGGACTGGGCGGCCTCGATGCGGGCGCGCAGCTCGTCATCGGGCAGGGGGCCGGGCAGCACGGTCAGCACGTCGTTGCGTGCCGTGAGCGGCCGCTTGAGTGCTGCCGCGCAGGCCGTCAGCGACGTCACGCCGGGCACAATCTCGCAGGGAAACCGCTCGGACAGCCGCTCGAACACATACATGAAGGAGCCGTAGAAGAAGGGGTCGCCCTCGCAGAGCACGACCACATCCTCGCCCGCAGACAGGGCTTCGGCGATGGTCTCGCTCGCCGCGTCATAGATCGCCTGGGCAGGCGCCCGCTCAACCCGCATGGGCATGACCATGGGGATCTCGCGCAGATCCGGCGCGAGCAGGTGGGCGGCGATGGAGCGCGCCAGGCTCTCGCCCGTGTCCGGCGCCGGATAGGCCACGACCCGCGCGGTCGAGATCAGCCGATGCGCCTTCACGGTCATCAGCTCCGGATCGCCGGGGCCAAGCCCGACGCCATAGAGGGTCCCGGTCATGCAGATACCTCGTGCGGCTGCGAGTGCTGCGCCCCTCGCGGCGGCGAGAAGTGCCCCCCTCGCGGCAGCGAAAACTGCCATTGCGTGACGGGCATCATCGGCCGCCAGCCGGTCAGCCCGCCCACCTTGTCGGCGCGCTGCACCGAGAGCCGGATCAACTCGCCGCCGTGGCGTTCATGCGCCCCGAGCAGAACGGCTTCCCCTTCCAGGGTCACCGCATTGGCGACCAGCCGGCCACCGGGTTTCAGGCGTGCCAGACAGGCTTCCACGATCCCGGGCGCGGTCAGGCCGCCGCCAATGAAGATGGCATCCGGGTCGGGAAGGTCTTGCAATCCTTCGGGGGCGGCCGTGTCCCGCAGGTCGAGGCCGGGAACGCCGAGGGCCAGCGCATTTTCGCGGGCCATCAGGCGCCGTTCGGCGTGAGGGTCGAGGCCGATGGCGCGGGTGCTGTCGCCGGCGCGCATCCACTCGATGGCGATGGATCCGCAGCCGGATCCCACGTCCCACAGCAAGTCGCCGGGCAGGGGGGCAAGGGCGGCCAGGGTGACGGCGCGCACCTCGCGCTTGGTCATCTTGCCGTCATGGCGGAAGGCGGTGTCGGGCAGTCCGGGCACGCGGGCAAAGACCGCCGCATCCCCTTGCGCGATCAGCTCCAGCGCCACGGTGTTGAATTCCGCCGAGGGCTGATCCCAGCTTTCGGCAAGGCCCGAGCCGATGCGCTCCTCTGCCCCGCCCATGTGATTGAGCACGGTCAGTCGCGAGGCACCGAACCCGGTCTGCGTCAGGATGTGGGCCACCTGCGCCGGGGTGTCGCCATTGCTGGTCAGCGTCAGGATCCGGCGGCCGGGCTGGAGAAAGCCGTTGAGCATCTCCACCGGGCGGCCATGCAGGGACAGGCAGGTGACCTCCTGCAGGGGCCAGTGCAGCCGCGCGGCCGCCAGCTGAAAGGCGGAAGGGCTTGGCAGGACGAGCATGTCGGCGGGGTCGAGATGGGCGGCCAGCGCCGATCCGATGCCGTACCACTGCGGATCGCCTGTGGCGAGGATCGCGACCGGCGTGCCCTTCAACGCGGCAAGCGCGTCATAGACGCCAGCGAAGGGCGACGGCCACACCCGGCGCTCCGCCGATGTCGGGGCGTCACAAAGCGCCAGATGCCGTGCGCCGCCATAGACGACATGGGCACGGGCCAGGGCTTCGCGGCCCGCTGCCGAGACCGAGCCGTCCTCGCCGATGCCGATCAGGGTCAGCCAGGGGGCCGAGGGCGCGGAAGGAGTGCTCGTCATCGCTTCTTGCCTCCCGGTCCGAGGCTCGACGGCTTCGGTGCCGCCTTGCGGGTGGGAGACGTCGCCGCAGCCTTGCCACTCGACAGGCTGAAGGGCTTCACGGGGATCGCATCCAGGCTCTCCACCTGCGGTTCTTGCACACCCGACGCCTGCCGGGTGCCGCGCGCCTTGCGCGGTGTGCCATCCGCGTCACGGGGAATGTCGGCCCCCGCGCCGCCGTGGGAGAAGAAACCGATGGCGCGCCGGCCTTCCGGCTTGCGCAGACCGGACCGCAAGCCCTTCCTGTCGGGCGTGTCATCGCTCATGCAAGGGTCTCCTCGATCAGGCCTGCGGCCAGACCATTGACGGCTGCTGCGGCCAGAGCCGAGCCGCCACGGCGGCCGCTCAGGGTGAGAAACGCCAGGTCGAACGGGTTTTCGGCGAGTGCGGCCTTGCTTTCCGCAGCGCCGACGAAGCCGACGGGCAACCCCAGGATCACGGCGGGCTTCGGTGCACCTTCCGCGATCCGCTCCAGCAGGTGGAAGAGGGCGGTGGGGGCGTTGCCGATGGCGACCACCGCACCGTCCATCCCCTCGAGCCAGAGATCGACTGCCGCCGCCGACCGGGTGGTGCCGAGCGCAAGCGCATGGCCGGGCACCCGGTCGTCGTTCAGGGTGCAGATCACCTGATCCGGCTTGGGCAGATAGCGGCGGATGATGCCGTGCCTGACCATTTCCACGTCGCAGAAGACCGGAGCGCCGGCGGCAATGGCTTCCCGGCCCCGGGCGACCGCCTGCGGCGACCAGACCAGATCGGTCATGAGATCCGTCATGCCGCAGGCATGGATCAGCCGCACGGCCACCGGCGCCAGATCGTCCGGCAGGCCCGCCAGCGCAACCTCGTCCCGGATCGTGGCAAAGGACTGCCGGTAGATCGCCGTGGGATCCCGCTCGTAGTCGTAGGCCCGATCGGGGGCCGATGAGGGCAGGGACGCCGGATGCGGGTGCATCGGGGTCATGACTTCGGATTGTTCATCGAGCGGGGCCCAAGCGGGTGATCCGCATGGGGGTAGGGATGATGATGGTGACCATGATCATGAGAGTGGCCATGGCCATGGTCATGGGAATGCGCATGGTCGTGCTCATGCCCGTGCCCGTGGCTGTGACCGTGGGAATGGTCATGCCCGTGGGTGTGATCATGATTGTGATGATGCCCGTGGTCATGCCCGTGATGATGATCATGACCGTGGTCATGGGAATGGTGGTGATGTCCGCCCTTGCGCACCTGTTCTTCGCAGGCGCCCGTGCAGAACTCCTCGCAGAGACGGCATTCGGCTTCCGCGCCCAGACCTTCCACGTGATGGTGATGGCTTTCCTGCGCCAGACCAACTTCCGCCTCGAAGCCCAGCACCTGTTCCCGGTACTTGCACATCTGGCAGTTCATTACGTTGGCGCCCTGCAGGATCTCCTGCACCCGGTCGGCCATCGTGTCGATCACCTGCGGGTGGTCGTTGAGATAGCCGGCCTTCAGGAACTCGATCTCCGGATGCCGTTCGGCCACCTCGTCGGTCGCCGAATAGATCCGCTGCACCAGAACGCCGGTGAAGAGGAAATAGGGGAAGACGATAATGCGCTTGTAGCCAAGCCGTGCCGCATGCTCCAGGCCGGGAGTGACGAGCGGGAAGGTGACGCCGGAATAGCAGGTTTCCGCCCAGCCGAAGCCCATGCCTTCCCACAGGAGACGCATGATCTTGGTGACGTTGGAATTGGCATCCGGATCGGACGCGCCGCGTCCCACCACCATCAGCAGCGTGTCGTGCGGATCGACCCGGGTCGGCGCACTCTCGATGGCCTCGCGGATCCGGTCGGCCGCCGCGCGCACCATGCGCGTGTCCACCGCCAGTTCCCGGCCATAGGTGATCTTCATCTCCGGGTGCTTGGCCTGATAGGTGTTCAGCACGCTGGGAATGTCGTTCTTCGCGTGGCCGGCGGCAAACAGCATGCCCGGCACCGCGAGCACATGGGTGCAGCCCTGTTCGCGCAGCTTGTTCAGCCCGTCGTGGATCACCGGATTGGCGAATTCCAGATAGCCATATTCCACCGGCCAGTCGGGAAAGCGGGCCTTCAGCCCCTCCGCCAGCTTGGCAAACTGACCGACGGCACCGCGATTGCGCGAGCCGTGACCGCAGATCATGAGACCGAGTTTCTCAGCCATCATGCAGCCTCCGCTTCGCCGGCATCCGGCGCCCGGTCCGCGTCTGCCGCCTTGGCTTCGGCCTTTGCCTTGCGCTTGCCCTTCAGCACGCCGAGACCCGCAAGCACCACGGCGCCGGCCAGTGCGGCGACCCCGGCCCAATGGGAATGGCCGGCGACCTCGCCCAGATGGCCAAGATGCGCATGGGCGGCCGTGGGAAGCATGCTCAGCAGGCCAAGCGAAAGGCCGAGGCCGACGGCATTCTTCGGCCGATGGAGGATGGGCAGGCCCATGATGTCGTTCTCCCTCACGAGGATCGTGTTCCGGTGTGTCCGGCGGATGGCGGCGGCGATCTTGGGGAGAAAGCGGATGCAGGACGAACCCCCGCAGACGGGTGTCGCAGGGTTCCTGTCATGCAGACAGCTCCGGACTGGGTCCCCGACATGGGTCGACCGCCACCGGAATCGCTTTCAGCCCGTTGCCGGGCGCCGTCCAGATTTGCGCCTAAGCTAGGCGAGCTGTGCAGTGCAATCAACCGGGAAGCGCGACAATTTCAGGGACTTCGACGAATGGACCGCGCATGGCGTCCGGATCGCGACAGCTTGCACCTCCTTTGCAGCCTGCCCCCTTGGCGCAGCGCGCCAAACCGGCTCAATTGGGAGACGGACACCCCGGCAGACGGACACGGGGGCGCGAAAGAACGGTCAGGGATCTGGCCGGATGACACGGGAGGACGACATGGCAACGGTCAGACTGGTCACGGACGACGAGGCATGCGACGAGGTGCGGGCGGTCTTTGCCGACATCCGCGCGACACGGGGAACCGATTTCATCAACAACTTCTGGCGCGCCCTGGCCGTGGACCCGAAACGGCTGAAATCCACCTGGGAAGAGGTCAAGGACGTGATGGTCGCACCCGGCGAGCTTGATCCCCTGACCCGCGAATTGATCTATATCGCGGTCTCGGTCGCCAACAGCTGCTCCTATTGCGTCCATTCCCACACGGCGAGTGCCCGGGCCAAGGGCATGACCGAGGGCCAGTATGGCGAGCTGCTGGGCATCGTCGGCCTCGCCGCCAAGACAAACCATATCGTCACGGCCCTTCAGGTGCCCGTCGATCCGGAGTTCGACCTCGCCCGAGGCTGAATGGCCGACGACAGGGGGCCGGGCCCCCTGCAACAGACCGTCGAGACGTCATGATCCCCTCTGCCGCCATTCTTCTCGCGCTGCTCGTCACCGGGGCGCTTCTCCTGCGACCCGGCTTGAGGGAATGGCGGTATTGGCGGGCCATGGTGACACCGCTCGCCTCCATCATCGGCAGCGGGTTCCTCGTGCTCGGCCCCATTCTCATGCATGCCTACGGGGCCTGGGCCCCGGCGGTGATGCTGGGGCTCTGCGCCGGGGCCTATCTCTTCGGCGCGGCGATCCGCTTCAACATTGCCGAGCGGGAGGACGGACAGATGCGCGGTGTCCTGCTCACCGGGCTCGAGGAGATCTCGTCCTGGGCGCTGGCCTTCGCCTATTTCGTTTCGGTCGCTTATTACCTCAATCTGTTCGGCGCCTTCGGCCTCGATCTCCTGCCCTTCGAGGGAGACCTCTGGCCGAGAGTGCTGACAACCGTCGTCCTGCTGATCATCATCGTCGTCGGTTCGACTTTCGGCTTCCGTTCGCTCGAGCATCTGGAATATGGCAGCGTCACCGTGAAGCTTGCCATCATCGCCGGGCTTCTCGTGGGGCTCGCCGGTTTTGCGGCAGGCAAGGCCCTCGGCGGCGGTCTGATCCTGGATCCGCCGACAGAGGCGGGATGGGCCGCGCTGACCCTGGCTTTCGGTCTTCTGATCACCGTGCAGGGTTTCGAGACCTCGCGCTATCTGGGCTCCGAATACGATGCCGGCCTGCGCATCCGCTCCATGCGCGGGGCTCAGCTTCTCTCCACGGCCATCTATCTCGTCTATATCGTGCTGATTGCCTATGTCTTCCCGGCGGCGGACCTGAGCCTGAGCGAGACGGCCATCATCGATCTCATGCGCCGGGTCTCCCCCATCCTGCCGGTGATGCTGGTTGCGGCCGCGCTTGCGGCCCAGTTCAGTGCGGCAATCGCGGACACGGGCGGGTCCGGCGGGTTGATCATGGAGGCAAGTGGCGGTCGCCTGTCGGAGCGCATGGCCTATTTCGTGCTGGGCGCCGTGGCCCTGACGCTCACCTGGACCGCCGACGTGTTCCAGATCATCACCTATGCCTCCCGGGCCTTTGCCGCCTATTACCTGCTGCAATCGGCGATCGCCATGGTGCTGGCGGCCCGGCGCGGACGGCCAGCTCTGGCGCTTGGCTTTGCTGTCCTCACCGTGCTGGCCGGCGCCGTCGTGATCTTCGGGCAGTCGGTGGCGGCGTGAGCTTCCGCACGGCTCGAGGAGAAAGCCGCCCCTGCACCCTTGCCCCCGGGCGGCACAGAGGCTAGAACGCGCGCCCCGGTTCCGGTCCACCCTGACGCTCTGTCCCAATCCTCACGAGGTTTCCCATGCCCCGCGCCTTCGGTCTCGATTTCGGCACGTCCAACACGGTGCTGGCCGTCAGCGAAGGCGAGCGCGCGGTGGAGCGGGTGCGTTTCGGCGCGGGCGACGACGTGCACGAGGGCATCGCTTCCATCCTCAGCTTCCTGCGGCCGGATCCCGGTCAGGAGCCACTGGCTGAGGTCGGTCCCTGGGCCATCCGCCAGTTCATCGAGCATATGGGCGACGTGCGCTTCATCCAGTCGCTGAAGAGCTTCGTGGCCAGCGGCCAGTTCAAGGGCACCGGTGTCTATGGCCGCCGTTTCGATTTCGAAGGCCTGATGCACACACTGCTCGAGACGGCCTTCAAGCGCACGGACATCCAGGGGGATCTGGCGGGCGCGCGCATCGTCGTCGGCCGCCCGGTGATCTTTGCCGGCGGCGCGCCGGACGAGACCCTGGCCATGGACCGTTACCGCCGGGCACTCGAAGGATTCGGCTTCTCGGAAGTGCTCTTCGTCTATGAGCCGGTTGCGGCCGCCTTCTCCTTTGCCCAGCGGCTGGAACAGGACGCAACCGTTCTGGTCGCCGACTTCGGCGGCGGCACCAGCGACTATTCGCTCATGCGCTTTTCCCGCGCTGCCGGTGTGCTCCATGCCGAGCCGATCAGCCGCGGCGGTGTCGGCATCGCCGGTGACACCTTTGATTACCGCATCATCGACAAGGTGGTTCTGCCGGAGCTCGGCAAGGGCAGCTACTACGCCAGCATGGGCAAGTCGCTGGAAGTGCCGCCGAACCTCTTCGCCAATTTCGCCCGCTGGCACCAGCTCTCCTTCTTCAAGGCCTCCCAGGATTTTGCCGAGCTGAAGAAGCTCGCGCGCTATTGCGAGGACGAGGACAAGATCGAGCTCTTCATCGAGCTGGTCGAGGAAGATCAGGGTTATCCGCTCTACAAGGCCGTGTCCGAGGTCAAGGCGAAGCTCTCTTCCGAGGAGGCGGCCGAGCTGCGCTTTGCGCCCATCGGCCGCGACTTCGGCGTGACCGTGCGCCGCGCCGACTTCGACAGCTGGATCGCCGAGGATCTGGAGCGGATGAACCGGGCGCTGGACGAGACGATCGAACGGGCGGGCATCGACGAGAGCGAAATCGACCGGGTCTTCCTCACCGGCGGCACGTCCTTTGTTCCGGCTCTGCGGGCGATGTTCGCGCAACGCTTCGGCGCCGACAGACTGACGGGTGGCGAGGAGCTCTCTTCCATCGCCAACGGCCTGGCGCTCATCGGGGCGCGTGAAGATGCCCATCGCTGGGTGGCGGGCTGAGGCCACAGGTCGCAGGGGGCGCCAAGCGCTTGCGAGGGTGTCGACGCTCCCGTGATTTGCCGCTAGGCTTTGCCGAAACGTCTGCGCCGCGAGACGCATAAGGAGGAAGTCCCATGCAGAGCCATCTGGTCTTTACCGTTATCTCGAAGGATCGCCCCGGTCTGGTGGATCGCCTGGCGGATGCCATTGCGTCGGCCGGGGGCAACTGGGTGGAAAGCTCCATGGCGCGTCTGGGAGGCGAGTTCGCCGGGATCGTCAGCGTCGATATCGACACCGCCAGCCTTGCGGATCTGGAGGCCCGCTTTGCGGCTCTGGAAGGCGAGGGCTTTTCCATCTCCCGCCGCTCCGGCGACCGCCGTGCGGCCGAGCCGGAAGGCAAGCTCGCCCATATCGATCTGGTCTCCCAGGACCACCCGGGCATCCTGCGCAAGGTGACGAGGGTGCTTGCCGACCATCAAGTGAGCATCGAGCTTCTGGAAACCGCCGTGGTTCCCGGCTCCATGTCGGGGGAATCGCTCTTCAAGGCGACGGCCGACCTGCGCCTGCCCGTCGGCCTCTCCCAGGCGACCCTCGCCGAGGCCCTGCAGGCCACCGCCGCGGACATGATGGCCGACATCAATCTGATCGACTGAGAGCGGCGTTTCACAACTTCAGGCGGGTGTCGCTCGGGCACTCGCCGAACTGCCGCTTGAACGCCGCCGAAAAGCCGCCGATCCGGGAATAGCCCGCGAGCGTCGCGGCCTCGGACACGGAAATGCCGTCGCGCAGCAAGGCCTCGCGGGCTCGGAACAGCCTGGCCTGGCGCACGTAGTCGAACACCGTTTCCCCGAACTGATCACGGAACTTGCGCTGCAGCGACCGCACGCTCGTGCCCGTGTCCCGGGCCACGCGGCTGATGTTCAGATCATCGTCCAGATGGGCGAGCAGATAATCCCGCACCCGTTCCATCTGTCCCTGCTGGCCGAGGGTCGTATCGGCCACAGGCTTGTGAGCCTGCGAGATCCGCTGGCAGACCAGCATCAGGATGTCGAGACCGCGCGCCGAGAGATAGAGCTCGCGCATCTCGCCTTCCAGCCATGACGGCGGGGACTGGATCTGCTTGCACAGGCCCAGAACCTCCGGACCGGGCTCCCAGAGCAGATGGTTCAGATGGCCGGAGAGGAAATGCGTTACCTCACGGTGGCAGGCCGTCTGGTCGATCCGCAGTTCCTCCATCCAGGAAATCGGCGAGGTGAGCGAGATCTTGCGCAGGGGCTGGCTGCTGCCGCGCAGCAGACGGATGTCCGTTTCCCGGGTCAGCACGAAGGTCAGGGCCTTGGGGCGCAGGGTCTCTCCATGACCCGCATCCACATGAAAGAACGTGCCGTCCAGCCAGAAGCTCTGCTCCCCCTCCAGGAAGATGAAGGTCTGGAACTTGGTCTGAACCCGCGCGCATTTCACCGTGCTGATGCTGGTGGTTTGCCAGCTCTTGCAGTCGACTTCGACCAGCTTGCGGGTTCTGGGGGCAGCGGCATCAAGGGCGGTCATCGGGATCGGACTTTCGGGTTGCCGTCAGGGGGCGATTGGCGTGGGCAGCGCAATCTTTGGCGCTTGCTCGTAAATCGCCCGGTGGACAGGTCACGGTGCAGTTTTTAAATAGCTGAGTTTATAAGTCAAGTTTTACGGAAGCCGTCCGTATCGCACTTGGCAGCATTTCTAAGGACATGGGGAACCAAGCGAAATGATCCGTCCCGCACGAGCGATGATCGCTGCGCAACTGGCCGCAACCGTCAGCCTTCTGGCTCTGACCTCCGCCCAGGCTCAATCGGCCGCAACCACCGAACTGGAGCAGGTCACCGTCCAGGCGACGACCGAAAAGGGCGATGGCCCGGTGGAAGGCTATATTGCCGAGCGCAGCGTTTCGGGCACCAAGACGGACACCCCGCTGATCGAGACGCCCCAGAGCATTTCCGTGGTCCCGAAGGATCAGATCGAGGATCAGGGGGCCACGAGCGTTTCCGAGGCCCTGCGCTACACTCCGGGTGTGGCGGCCGAATACCGCGGCAGCTCGAACTTCCACGACGAGATGTATATTCGCGGCTTCGGCTATGTTCCGCGCTATGTGAACGGTCTGGAGTTCGGCTGGAGCTCGCTCGGCAAGATCAATCCCTACCTGCTGGAACGGGTCGAGGTGCTCAAGGGCCCGGCGTCCATCCTTTACGGTCAGGCCAATCCGGGCGGGATCGTCAACCTGACCACCAAGAAGCCCACCGGCGAGACGGCGCGTGAGGCCGAGATCACCGTTGGCACCAACAACCAGGTGGGCGTCGGCTTCGACATCCAGGGCGTCTTCGATCCGGCAGCCGTGTGGAGCTATCGTCTGGTCGGTCAGGCCGATCGTGCGGACCTTGTGGAAGATGGTCTCATCGAGCAGGGCGGCGTGATCGCCCCGAGCCTGCGCTGGGCCCCGGATGCAGACACGGCCCTGACGCTGGTGTCCTTCTATTCCCATGAGCCGGACGCGGGCTATCGCAACTTCCGCGAGGCAGCGGGCACACTTTATGCCACCTCCTACGGCTACATCCCGGACGATTTCCTGGTCGGCGACAAGGACTATGACGAGTATCGCCGGACCCAGGCGCAGATCGGCTATGACTTCGAGCACCGCATCAACGAGACCTTCAAGGTCCGTCAGAATGTCGCCTACAACATCATCGACACCTATCATCAGACCCTGACCTGGGGCGCGCTGCAGGCCGATGAGGAGACCATCACCCGCACGGCCAGCGGTGGTTCGACCGACCTGAACCAGTTCGTCGTCGACAACCAGCTCCAGAGCGAGTTCGACACGGGTCCCCTCGCGCATACGCTGCTGAGCGGTGTCGACTTCAAGCACTCCATGCGGAACTACCAGTGGGGCTATGACTTCACGACCAGCTCCCAGAACTGGCTGAACCCGACCTATGGCACCGGAGAGGTCTTCGAGCTGAATGACCGGGTGTCCGATTATGTCACCACGGCCTGGCAGAGCGGTCTCTACCTTCAGGATCAGGTCAAGTTCGGCAAGCTGAACGTCCAGCTCGGCGCCCGCTATGACTATGCCAGCACCGAGATCGACAACGCCACCTCCAGCGACGCCTCCTATTCCGACAGCGCCTTCACCTGGCGCGCCGGGGCGATCTACAACTTCGACAGCGGCATTTCGCCCTATGTCAGCTACTCGACCTCCTTCGATCCCTCCCTCAGCGTCGACCACAACGGTCTGCCGCTGGATCCGGAAACGGCCCAGCAGTGGGAAGCCGGCGTGAAGTTCGAGACGGCCGATCAGCGGTTCATGGTCAATGCGGCCCTGTTCCATATCCTGCAGCAGAACAAGTCCTCCACCGACCCGAGCACCAACGAGATCTTCCAGACCGGCGAACAGCGGTCCCAGGGTTTCGAGGTGGAAGGCCGTGCGAAGGTGACCGACAGCTTCTCGCTGATTGCCTCCTACACCTTCGTGGATGCCGAGATCACCGAGGACGAGGATGCCTCCAAGGTTGGCCTGACGCCCGATCGGCTGCCGGAACAGCAGGCCTCTATCTGGGGCAAGTACGAGTTCCTCGATGGGCCGCTCGATGGTCTGGCGCTGGGTCTCGGCGTTCGCCACATCGGCGAGAGCACCGACCGCACCAACACGCTGACCGTTCCGTCCGTGACGCTTCTGGATGCCATGGCAGCCTATGACTTCGGCGGAGCCTCCGCCAAGCTGGATGGCGTCAAGCTGCAGCTCAATGCGACCAATCTTCTGGATGAACGCTACACCGCGAGCTGCGCGTCTAAATATGCCTGCTGGTCCGGCGCCGGTCGCACGCTCACCGCTCAGCTGAAGTACACCTGGTAACCGGTGCGATCATGAAGATGCTTATCCCGTCGCGAATCCTGATTGGCCTGGTGACGATCCTGGCCCTGCTTTCACCGGCACTGGCCGCACAGCAATCCGGGTCCGCGGCGGGGGAGGCCTCTGTCGCGATTCCCGCCAGCAAGGAAGACGTCATCGTGACCGATCGCCTGACGGATGGTCAGGAAGGGGCCCGATGGGGTCTCGCTCCGACGGGGAGGGAAACCGCAGAGCTGGTTCTGGATCTCGAACCGGGGTCCTATCTCTTTGCCTCCTTTCCGGTCACCACCGCATCCCTGACCCTCGACCTGGAGGCTCCTGACGGGGCCTTCCTGCGTCGCCTGCTTCAGCCGGGCGACGCGCGGGGCGATTTCAACCTCGTGATCGGCTCCCGTGGCGAGCGCCTTGTCGCCCGCTTTCGCGGCGGGCCGTCCGATGCCGCTCAGGCAGGGCCACTGGTCCTGACATTCGACAGGCTGGTCGCGCCTTCCGACCTTCACGCCCGGGCCGATACGTCTCCGGTGGACAGCCCGCGCCTCCGCGCTCTGGTCGAGGGCCTTGCCACGGCGGAGGCGCCGCAGGCGCTGCTTCAGGCGTTCTGGGACGAGATGGCCGAGCAGGGGACGCCGCTGGTCGAACCGGCGGAGAACGGCAAGTCCCGGCTGACCTTCCTCTATCGCGGCGCGCGCAGCAACGTGCGCATTCTTGGGTCGCCCTCCGCCGATCATGACCTAATGCATCAGCTGCCCGGAACGGACGTCTGGTATCGCACCTATCTGGTGCCCGACGACACCCGCCTGTCCTACCGGCTGGCGCCCGACATTCCCGATGTTCCCGGCACCTTCTGGGAGAACCGGGTCGCGATCCTGGCAACCGCCCGTCGGGATCCGCTCAACAAGGCGCCCTGGCCAGCGGAGGCCCCCGATGCCTGGAGGCAGAAGTCCGTTGTGGAGCTGCCGCAGGCGCCCGCCCAGCCCTTCGTCTCCCGCCAGCCGGGAACGGCGGCCGGAACGGTGGAGACCGTCGACTTTACGAGCGTTTCCCTTGGCAACACCCGGCAGGTGTCGCTTTATCGCCCCGCGGACTTCGACCCGCAGGATCCGGAGACGGTTCTTCTCGTTCTCTTCGACGGCGCCAGCTATCAGAGCGACGTGGATGTTCCGGCAATGCTGGACCAGATGCAGGCCGATGGCGTCATTCCGCAGACTGCGGCCATTCTCGTGTCAAATCCCGATGGCAAGGCCCGTTCGGCGGAACTCCCCGGCAGCGCCGACTTCTCGCAAGTCATGGCGCGCGAGATCGTGCCCTTCGGTCAGGAACGTCTGGGACTGGCGGTACCGGCCGCCCGCACCGTCCTCTCCGGATCGAGCTACGGCGGCCTGGCCTCCATGCGTCTTGCCCTCGATCACCCGGAGGTCTTCGGCAACGTGCTCTCGATGTCCGGATCCTTCTGGTGGTCGCCCGAGGGGACACCCGCGACGGATGCGGAATTCATCGCCCGGCGGGCGGTATCCGAACCCCGGAAGGATCTCCGCGTCTTTCTGACCGCAGGCCTGTTCGAGACCTCGCGCGATGGATCGCTCGACATTCTCAACACCAACCGCCATCTGCGCGATGTCCTTGAAGCCAGGGGCTATCCCGTGACCCTGCGCGAATATGCCGGCGCCCACGACTATCTGGTCTGGCGCGGTGCCCTTGCCGACGGCCTTCTCGCGCTCTTCGGGCCAGCCCCGTGACCGGCCCCGCCACCCGTCCCAAGACCTTCATCAGTGCCGGGAAAGGAACCCGGCGCATCCTTTCGGGAGACATGTCCGAGATGCTTGCTGCTTTCCTTCGCACCGCGGCCCTGGCCGCAGCCCTTCTGTCCGGATGGATCGGGGCAGCCCATGCCATCGATCTGGTGGACGTGGCCGGACGCCCGGTCCACCTTGATCAACCGGCGCGCACGGTGGTTCTGGGGGACGGCCGGGCGCTGTCCGCCATGGCCATTCTCGAACCCGAGAACCCGGTGGCCAAGGTGGAGGCCATGCTGTCCAATATGGAGCAGACCGACCCGGAGCTGCTGGACTACATGAAGGCGCGCTTCCCGCGCACCGCGACCATCCCGATGGTCACCGGTGTGGAGACAGGCGCCTCCGTCGAGCAGGTCATCACCATCGGTCCGGATGTGGCGATCCTCTCCATGTCCGGTCACGGCCCGAGCATCGAGGACGAGGAATTCGTCAATCAGCTCGAAGCGGCCGGGATTCCCGTCGTCTTCATCGATTTCCGTCTGGACCCCCTGAAGAACACGGTCGCGTCGCTTGAAATCATGGGCGAGGTGCTTGGCCGCAAGGACAGGGCAGGGGCCTTCGCCACCTTCTACAAGGAGCGGATAGCGCGGATCGAGTCCCGTCTTGCCGACTTCACCGGCGCGCGGCCGACGGTCTTCCTTCAGGCGCACATCGGCCGCTTCGAGTGCTGCGTGGCCATGGCGAACGGCATGCTGGGTCCCTTCGTCGAGGCAGCCGGCGGGCGCAACATCTCCGCCGAGGCCGTGCCGGGTCCGGTCGGGCGTCACACCCAGGAATTCCTGCTGGCCGCCAACCCGGACATCTGGATCGGCACCGCATCGGGAACCCCTGCGGATCTCGCCGAGGGCAAGCCCTTCGCCGCACTCGGCATGCATGTCAGTGCGGAAATGGCCCAGTCGTCCGCCATTGCCGGGCTGGAAAGCGCAGGCCTTATGGAACTCGATGCGGTGAAGGCCGGACGCGCCTACACGATCTGGCACGGGTTCTACAATTCTCCCTTCAACATCTATGTGCTGGAAACCTTCGCCAAGTGGTTCCATTCGGATCTGTTTGCGGATCTCGATCCGGAAGCCACCTTCCGTCAGGTGCATGAGACCTTCCTGCCCCTCGACAACCCCGGTCTCTATTCCTGGCAGGTCACCCGGTGAGCAAGGCCCTGCATGAGGGTCAGGAGGCGGCAACCTCCGGCCTCTTCGACCAGTACCGGCGAATTGCCCTGCGGCGGGCGGTGACGGTGGCGGCGCTTCTGCTCCTTGCCGGCCTCGCCTTCCTGCTGGACATCACGGCGGGGCCTGCGGGTCTCGGGTTTGGTGACGTGATCTCCGGTATCCTCGATCCCGCGTCCCTCGACCGGCGCACCCATGTGATCATCTGGGATGTGCGACTGCCCGATGCGCTCATCGCCCTGGTGGTCGGGGCCGCTCTCAGTCTGGCCGGGGTCGAGACCCAGACGACCCTCAACAATCCGCTCGCCAGCCCCTTCACCCTCGGGATTTCCGCGGCTGCGACCCTGGGGGCTGCCTTCTTCATCGTTGTCGCCCCCGCTGTGGGCGGATTTGGCCAGACCTTGCTGCTTCCCGCCTTCGCATTCTCCTTCGCGATGATCGCCGCCGCCGCCATTCTCGGTTTCTCAGGCCTGCATGGCGGATCGTCGACCACCATCGTGCTCTACGGCATCGCGCTGGTCTTTCTCTGCGAGGCCATGACCGCCGCGTTGCAGTATGTGGCGAGTGCCGAGGTGATCCAGCAGATCGTCTTCTGGAACATGGGCAACCTGACCCGCGCCGGCTGGCCGGAGGTTGCCGTGGTCGCATCCGTTCTGGCGGTCATCCTGCCCTTCTCCCTGCGCGATGTCTGGCGTCTCACCGCCCTGCGCGGCGGGGAGGATCAGGCCCGAAGCGCAGGTCTGTCGGTCACCCGCATCCGGATCATCGTGATGATCCGCGTCGCCATTCTCTCCGCCGTTGCGGTTTGCTTTGTCGGCACCATCGGGTTCGTCGGTCTTGTCGGGCCCCACATTGCCCGCATGCTTCTGGGCGAGGACCATCGCTTCCTGGTGCCCGGCGCCTGCTGCACGGGCGCGGCGCTTCTCTCCCTGGCGTCGTGGCTCTCCAAGGTGATCGTTCCCGGAGCCATCGTACCCGTCTACATCATCACCGCCATCATCGGCGTGCCCGTCTTCCTTGTGCTCATCTCCTGGCGTCGAAAGGAAACCTCATGGCAGTGATGCAGGTGAGCGATCTCGGCGTCCGGCTTTCGGGCCGCGAGATCCTCAAGGGCGTGACCCTTCCCACGCTTCAGGGCGGGCAGGTCGTTGGCCTCGTGGGGCCCAATGCGTCCGGCAAGTCGACCTTGCTGCGCACTCTCGCTTTGGGGCGCGCTTTCTCCGGAGAGATCGCGCTCGACGGAGCGCCGGTCCTCTCCCTGTCGCGCCGCGACCGGGCGCAGCGCCTGTCCCTGATGCCGCAAACGCCGCCGATCGGGTCGACCCTGACCCCGTTCGAGCTCTTGCGCAGCTACGCAAGGGCAACGCGCCTGAGCGTCTCCGACCGGGATCTGGGGCAGCGCATGGCAGGGCTGCTCGGGCAGCTGGGTCTTCTGCCCGATGCCCACCGGCGGCTCAACGAGCTGTCGGGCGGCAAGCGCCAGCTTGTCGGTCTCTGTCTCGCGATGATCGGCGAACCGGAATACCTGCTCCTTGACGAGCCGACCTCGGCGCTGGACCTTAGATGGCAGCTGACTGCCCTCTCCGTCGCCCGCGACTTCGCCCGCGATCGCGGTGCCGTCTGCATCGCCGCCCTGCACGACATCAACCTGGCCCTGCGCTTCTGTGATGTGCTCGTGGTTCTCGATCAGGGCCGCCTCGCAGCCGCCGGTGCTCCGGAAGAGGTGATGACCGCAGAGCTTCTCGCCAGGGTCTACGGCGTTTCGGCGAGGCTCGAGCGTTGCAGTCAGGGGGCGCCGGTTCTCATCGCCGATGCGGTGGCGCAGCCCGCGCCCGTCTAAGCCCGGCAGATCGCCGCAAACCCGGTAACGGAACCCGACGGAAATTGTTTTTGCCGGGTTCTTGCAAAAAGATGCCTCACGCGGCATAAACCTGAACATAAAACTCATATTGAAGCGCCGCCCTTTCCGGTGCTTCCGGGCAGTCTCCCGGCCTCGCATCAGGCCACGCTCCGTTCGCCATCTATCGTCATAACCCGTGGATCCGACCATGTTCGCAGAGTTTCTGAACACCCTTCCGCCCTTCGCCCAGCCGCTTGCGGAGCTAGTCCGGTCCGGTGGCCCGGTCGTGACGATCCTTCTGGGGCTCTCCGTGGTGTCGCTGGCGCTGATCCTGGCGAAGGTGTTCCAGTTCCAGCTTCTGGGCGTGGGCCGTCACGGTGCCGCGCGCAAGGCGCTCGGTCACTGGCTCGCCGGACGTCGCGCGGAAGCGGGCAAGCAGGTGATGGCCAGCAACGCGGTCATGAGCGAGGTCCTGCGCAAGCTGCTTCAGGCGGCCTCGGGTGCAGAGGTCAATCGCGAGTTTCTGAAGGAAGACATCGAGCGCATCTGCAATCAGCGCATCCACACCCTGCGCGGTTGGCTTCGGCCTCTCGACATGATCGCGCAGACGGCACCGCTGATCGGGTTGCTCGGCACGGTTCTGGGCATGATCGAGGCCTTCCAGGCCATGCAGGGTGCAGGTGCTGCCGTTGACCCGTCCGTTCTCGCCGGTGGCATCTGGGTGGCGCTCCTGACCACGGCCGTCGGTCTGGCCATCGCCATTCCGGTCTCGGCCATCGTCGGCTGGTTCGACAGCCGCATCGAGGCGGAACAGGCGGAGATGGAAAGCATCGTCACCGCGTTCTTCACCGGAGCGGCGGCCGAACGTCCCGCAAGCCGTGTGGTCTCCCTGGAAACTCCGGCAAAGGCTTCGGAAGCCCGCTATGCGATTTGAACCGAGGGCGAAGCGGAAGGCCGTTGGCCTGACGTCCCTCATCGATGTGATCTTTCTGCTGCTGCTCTTCTTCATGCTGGCCTCCAGCTTCAGCCGCTACCAGTTCCTGCCGCTGGCAAGCGGAGCGCAAGGGGGTGGTGCCGAGGTCAAGCCGGCCTATGTACGGGTCCACTCCGCCGAGACCATGGACCTGAACGGGCAGCCCGTGCGCCGGGAGGATCTCTCCGCGCGCTTTGCCGAGCTGGTCGCCCGCGACGGCAAGCTGGTGGCCATCTGGTCCGGTCCGGAAGCCTCGGTGCAGCAGGTGGTGGATGTCATGTCGGCCGCCCGTCTGGCGGGGCTGAACGCCGTCATCGTCACGGGCAGATAGGGTTCTCAAGAGGCATCCGACACTCATGCGCCTGAACAAGCCGATGCGGCGTCAGCCGCCGGAAAACACCATTCCGCTGATCAACGTCGTGTTCCTGATGCTGATCTTCTTCCTCTTCGCGGGCTCCGTCGCGCGCGACGATGCCCGTCAGGTGGAGCCGCCGGTCGACATCACGGAAGACGAGAACATCCGCTCGACCGGCGCGCTGATCATCGCGGCCGACGGAACCCTGCATGCCGGGGACAACGAGACGACGGTTGGCGCCTGGATCGCGGCGCATGAGGCCTCCGATCTCGCCGCCGAGCCGCTGAAGATCGCCGTGGACGGAACGCTCACGGCCGACAAGCTGGAAGAAGTCCTCGCGGAGGTGCGCGGGCTGGAAAAGGCTGACGTGGTTCTGATCACCCGAAGGGCAGCGCCGTGAAATTCGCACGTCTCGTCATCGCTGGTGGGGTCCTCTCCCTCGTGGTCCACGGGGCCGGCTCCGCCTATTTCGCGCCCGACCCGGAAGAGACCCTGATTGCGGCCAGCAGTGGCGGTGCGGTCGTCGTCATCGGCTCGCTGGAGGATCTCGTCGAGGGCTCGGATGCCCCGGTCGAGCCCGTCGAGGCGGTGGTGGAAGAGGTCGAGGTGCAGCGCCCGCGTCCGCAGACGCCCGTTGAGACCCCGGTGGAGCGGGTGCAGGTCGCGGCGGTGCAGCCTCAGGTCCAGCCGGTGATCCAGGGCGTGACCGATACTGCGCCCGTCACCGCCACGTTGGCGGAGGAAGCCCGGCCGCTCGAGGAGGTCCAGCCGGCCAAGCCTGTCGAGGTTCAGCCTGCCCAGGCCGTCGAACCGGTCAACCAGGCGCCGGTGGTCGAGCAGACACCCGTGGAACAGGCACCGATCGAGCAGACGTCCGTCGAAGTGGCGGCGGTCCAGCCCGTGGAGCAGGCGATCGAGCCTCCGGTCGAGGAGGAAGAGGTGCAGGTGCCGGAGGAGGTGCTCGCCGCCTTGCCGCTCACAAAGCCCGAGCCTCCCGAGCAGAAGCCTGAAAAGCGCGCGGAGCCGAAGAAGCCGGCCAAGCCGCGCGGCACCACCGTGTCCTCTCGCAAGGGGGCGGACACCCGCGATCCCAACCAGCGGCAGGCTGCACGTCAGGGCGCGGAAGGCGGTGCGGCCGAACAGCAGGGCAATGCCGCGCGTTCAAACTACAATGGCCTGGTGCAATCCCGCATTTCCCGCGCCAAGCGCTATGTGCGCGACCGGAACCTGCGGGGCAAGGTTCAGGTGGCCTTCGTGGTCAGCCGCAATGGTGCGGTAAGCAACATTCGCATCGCCGGGTCCTCGGGCGATGCCCGCGCTGACAAGGCCGCGCTCTATATGGTCCAGCGCGCGGGCCGCATGCCGGACCTGCCGCCGGAGTTTCCCGGCACGTCCAAGGCCTTCAGCATTCCGATCCGCTTCGAATAGGCAGCGTCGCTACCTGCGCGGCGCCATGCCCTGCACCAGCATGCGGATGGAGTGGCGCATGAAGGTGCGGGGATCGGAGATGCCCGGCAGGTCCTCCTCGTTCTCCGGCCGGAAGATCTGGGCGGCCACCAGCACGTTCATCATGAACTTCGCCGTATCGGTCGCATTGGGCGTGACCAGCCGCCCCAGGTCCGCCTGCCGGCTGACCCATCCGGTCAGCAATCCGTGCAGGCTGAGGCCGCAATGCTGGCGCAGGATGTCCCCGAGATCCGGATTGGCCACCGCCTCAACATAGAAGAGGCGGATCTCTGCCGCCTGACGCAGGTGTTCTTCCTCGCTGCGGTCCGCGCGGAAGATCTCGATCAGCGCCTGCTCCAAAGGCAGGTCGCGATCGAGGCTCGCCAGATTGAGGATCTTCTCCCGGTGCCGGATCGCCATTTCGGCGAAGAGCTCGTGCTTGCCGGGAAACATCTCGTAAAGGGTGCGCTTCGAAATCCGGCATTCGGCGGCGATATGGCTCATGGTCGTGCGCTGGAACGAACGCTTCTGAAAGGTCCGGAACGCATGCTCGATGATCTCGGCGCGCAGAGCCTCGCTGTCGTGAACCTTCTGGCGCCCTCGCGGGCGGCAGGCAGCGGACGGAGCGGAAACTGAAGAGTTTCCATCTGTGCCCGTTTTGCACTCATCTGCCAATTGGTTCATCACCTTGCCTGCGTGTTACGAAAGGATACGCTTATTTTGTTGACTCGAGGTCCGTCCCCACACTAGTGGTACTGACCAGTTTTGTAAAACTCGACGTGAGTTCGAGTGCGAAAAGGACGGCTGCGGATGTTCCTCCTCCCTGAAGTGACCCGAAAGACCTCGCGCGGATGGCGTGCCACGGCCTTCGCTGCAACGGCGATCCTGGCCATCGCGGCGCAAGGTGGAAACTCAGAAGTTTACGCCCAGATGCCGGGCGGTGCGGCTTCCAAGCCGCAGGTCGGCGTGATCGAGCTTCAGCCCCAGTCGGTCGCCATCACCGCCAAGCTTTCCGGCCGCACGGTCGCCTCCATCGACGCCGAAGTCCGCCCGCAGGTGGGAGGGATCATCGAGGAGCGCATGTTCAAGGAAGGCTCCGAGGTGAAGGCCGGCGATGTGCTCTATCGCATCGACGACGACGCCTATCAGGCCTCCTATGACGCCGCCGTGGCGACCCTGCGCAAGGCGGAAGCTGCCCTGCCGAGTGCCGAGACCAAGCTCCAGCGCTACGAAGAGCTGATCGGCCAGAACGCCGTCGCCAAGCAGGATCTTGACGATGCCCGCGCAGCCCTCGCGCAGGCCAAGGCCGAGGTTGCCTCCGCCAAGGCCGCGGTCGAGACCGCCCGCATCAATCTGGATCGCACCCAGATCCGCGCCCCGATTTCCGGCCGCGTGGAAGTGTCGTCCCTGTCCGTTGGCGCCCTGGTCACCGCAAGCCAGAGCGACGCGCTCACCACCATTCGCCAGCTGGACCCGATCAACGTCGACGTCACCCAGTCGAGCACCAACCTGCTGAACCTGCGCAAGGCCGTGCGCGAAGGCCGGGTCAAGCTCTCCGGCGACAACGTGCAGGTCCGCCTGTTCCTGGAAACCGGCGAGGAATATCCGGAGACCGGCAAGCTGGAGTTCTCCGAGGCCTATGTGGATCCGACCACCGGCACCTACACCCTGCGCGCCGAATTCCCCAATCCGGACCGTCTGCTTCTGCCGGGCATGTATGTCCAGGCCGTGGTGGAAGAGGGCGTTGCCCAGAACTCGTTCCTGCTGCCCCAGCGCGCCGTGTCGCGCAATGCCCGCGGCGAGCCGACAGGCTTCTTCCTTGGCGCTGACGGCAAGGTCGAGCAGCGTGTTCTCAAGGTCGAGGGCAACGTTGGCAACAACTGGCTGGTCACCGAAGGGGTGAGCGCCGGCGAACGCCTGATCGTCGAGGGCATGCTCTTCGTGAAGGCCGGCGGCGAGGCCATCGGCACCCTCGTGACCATCAACGCGACCACCGGCGAAGTGGAAAGCCACGGCGACGCGGTCTCGAACCAGGGCGGGAAGTCCAACTGATGTCCGCGTTCTTCATCGACAGACCCATCTTCGCATGGGTCATTGCCATCGTGACGATGCTGGCTGGCGCCCTTGCCATCACCCAGCTCTCCGTCGCGCAATATCCGCAGATCGCGCCCACCACCGTCAACATCTCCGCCAACTATCCGGGCGCCGATGCGGAAACGGTCGAGAACTCGGTCACCAAGGTGATCGAGCAGGGCATGTCGGGGATCGATTACCTCGACTACATGACCGCGACCTCCTCCAACACCGGTTCGGCCCAGATCTCGCTCACCTTCTCCAGTGAGGCGGATCCGGACATTGCGCAGATGCAGGTGCAGAACAAGCTGCAGCTTGTCACCAGCCAGCTGCCGCAGGTGGTTCAGGCCACGGGCGTCACGGTCACCAAGTCCACCACCGGCTTCCTGATGGTGCTCGGCTTCGTCTCCACCGACGGCCGCATGACCTCCACCGATATTGCCGACTACGTGGACAACACCCTCAATGACACGCTGAAGCGCGTCGAAGGTGTGGGCGAAACCCGGCTCTTCGGCTCTGGCTATGCCATGCGCATCTGGCTCGATCCGGCCAAGCTGAACAAGTACAGCCTGATGCCGGGCGACGTGAGCTCCGCCATCGAGGCGCAGAACACCCAGGTCTCCGCCGGTCAGCTCGGCGGTCTGCCCCAGACCGAGGGCCAGCAGCTCAACGCCACCATCACCGCCTCCAGCCGCCTTCAGACGGTGCAGCAGTTCCGCGACATCATCCTGAAGTCCTCGGAAGACGGGTCCATCGTGCGCCTGAACGACGTGGCGCGCGTGGAAATCGGCAACGAAAGCTATACCACTGCGGCCGCCTATAATGGCTCGCCCGCGTCTGGTCTGGCCATTTCGCTGGCCACCGGCGCAAACGCCATCGACACGGCTGCCCGCGTCCGCGACACCATCGACCGCCTGTCGACGACCCTGCCGGCCGGTGTCGAGGTGGTTTATCCCTATGACACGACGCCCTTCGTCGAGCTCTCCATCGAGAAGGTGGTTCACACCCTGATCGAAGCCGTGGTGCTCGTCTTCCTGGTGATGTTCGTCTTCCTCCAGAACTTCCGCGCCACGCTGATCCCGACCCTGGCGGTTCCCGTCGTGCTTCTCGGCACGTTCGGGGTGCTGGCCTTGTTCGGATATTCCATCAACACCCTGACCATGTTCGCCATGGTGCTGGCCATCGGCCTTCTGGTGGATGACGCCATCGTCGTGGTTGAAAACGTCGAGCGCGTGATGGCCGAGGAAGGTCTCGACCCGCGCGAAGCCACCCGCAAGTCCATGAAGGAAATCACCGGCGCCCTCATCGGCATCGCGGTGGTTCTCTCCGCCGTCTTCGTGCCCATGGCCTTCTTCGGCGGCTCGGTCGGCATCATCTACCGCCAGTTCTCCGTGACCATCGTGTCCGCCATGGTGCTGTCGGTGCTGGTCGCCCTCATCCTCACGCCGGCCCTTTGCGCCACGATCCTGAAGAGGGGCAGCCATGGTCATCAGCGCGGCCCCTTCGCCTGGTTCAACCGGGCCTTCGACCGGGGTGCCGACGGCTATCGTGCGGCCAGCGGCGGCATCATCAAGCGCGGCATTCGCGGGTTCATCGTCTTCCTCGCGATTGCCGGCGGCATGGGCTACATGTTCAAGGACCTGCCGAGCTCCTTCCTGCCGCAGGAAGACCAGGGCATCCTGATCTCCTCCGTCTCCCTGCCGGTGGGTGCCACCCAGGACCGGACGCTGCGGGTGCTCGACAAGGTCCGCAACCACTTCCTCGAGAATGAGAAGGATGCGGTCGAGAGCGTCTTCACCGTCGCCGGCTTCGGCTTCGGTGGTCAGGGCCAGAACGTTGGTCTCGCCTTCGTCCGCATGAAGGACTTCGCCGAGCGCACCGATCCGCGCCTTGCCGCCCAGGCGGTGGCCGGCCGTGCCATGGGCGCCTTCTCGCAGCTGAATGAAGCCCGCGTCTTCGCGCTCGCCCCGCCCGCCATCCAGGGCATGGGCAACACCAACGGCTTCACCTTCTACCTGCAGGACATCAACGGGGCCGGTCACGAGCAGCTGATGCAGGTGCGCAACCAGCTTCTCGGCATGGCAGCGCAGTCTCCGAAGCTGGTCGCCACCCGCCCGAACGGGCAGGAGGATCAGCCTCAGTTCAAGATCGACATCGACACGGAAAAGGCCCGTCTCCTCGACCTGTCCATTTCCGATGTAAACAACACCCTGTCGATCGCCTGGGGCTCGGACTATGTGAACGACTTCATCGACCGCGGCCGCATCAAGCCGGTCTACGTTCAGGCGGATGCGCCCTATCGCAGCCAGCCCTCCGACGTGGACGCCTGGCACGTGCGCAATTCCAACGGCGACATGGTGCCCTTCAATGCCTTCTCC
Source organism: Roseibium aestuarii (assembly GCF_008477545.1). Classification (GTDB taxonomy): domain Bacteria; phylum Pseudomonadota; class Alphaproteobacteria; order Rhizobiales; family Stappiaceae; genus Roseibium; species Roseibium aestuarii. The sequence continues at coordinate 74,471 of NZ_VORA01000001.1, forward strand.
ACGGCACGCTGGACCTATGGTTCGCCGCGTCTGGAGCGCTACAACGGCTCGTCCGCCGTCGAGCTTCAGGGCCAGGCCGCGCCGGGCATCTCCTCCGGCGATGCCATGGCGGAGATCGAGAACATCGTCTCGCAGCTTCCCGTGGGCTTCGTTCACGAGTGGACGGGTCTCTCCTATCAGGAGCGTCTCTCCGGCGACCAGGCGGTCTACCTCTATGCGATCTCGATCCTGGTGGTCTTCCTCTGCTTGGCGGCCCTCTATGAAAGCTGGTCGATCCCCTTCGCCGTGATGCTGTCGGTTCCGATCGGCATCTTCGGGGCGCTGGCTGCCGCCCTGATCTTCGGTCAGACCAACGACGTCTACTTCAAGGTGGGTCTGCTCACGACGATCGGTCTTGCGGCCAAGAACGCGATCCTGATCGTGGAGTTCGCCATCGAGCGTCAGCGCGAGGGCAAGGGCCTCATCGAGGCCACCCTCGATGCCGCCCGCCAGCGTCTGCGCCCGATCCTGATGACGTCCTTCGCCTTCATCCTGGGCGTGACCCCTCTGGCGATTGCCACCGGGGCCGGTTCGGGAGCGCAGAATTCCATCGGTATCGGCGTGATGGGGGGCATGATCTCCTCCACGGTTCTGGGTATCTTCTTCGTGCCGTTGCTCTTTGTGGGTGTCCGGCGCATCTTCGGCGGCAAGAAGGCCATGCTGCCCGCCACTCCGGCAGCCGGTCACAGCGGCGAAACACTCTAAGAGCAGGACATGATGATGGTGTCGAACGGTCGGCGGGTTTCCGCCGCACACAAGAAGGCCGCCGGATGGTCCCGGCTGGCAACCGGAGCTCTGGTGGCTGCCCTTCTCGCCGGTTGCGCGGTGGGCCCGGACTATCAGACCCCGGGCATGAACCTGCCGGGTCACTGGAAGAACACGGATGCCTCCACGCCGGCCTCCACGCCGCATCTGGCGTCCTGGTGGACCCGTCTTGGCGACCCGCAGCTTGACCGTCTTGTCGAGCAGGCGATTGCCAGCAATCTGGACGTGCGCAGCGCCAAGGCCAAGATCCGGGAAGCCCGTGCCAGCTACAAGCAGGCCAATGCGTCCCTGTTCCCGAGCCTCGACGGCAGTGCCGGCGTGACCCGTCAGAAGTCGAATGGAAGCGTCGACACGGTGTGGAACGGCGGCTTCGATGCAGGCTGGGAGCTGGATCTCTTTGGCGCCAACCGCCGCTCCCGGGAAGCCGCCCAGTATGGTCTGGATGCGGCGGAAGAAGAGCTGCGCTCGACCCTGCTCACCCTGATCGGGGACGTGGCCACCAACTATGTGGAAGCCCGCGGCTATCAGCAGCGCCTCGCTCTGGCCGAACGCACCGCCAAGTCCCAGGGCGAAACCGCCAAGCTCACCCGCAACCGCTTCCAGGCCGGGTCCTCCTCCGGCGTGGATGTCGCCAATGCGGAAGGTCTGGCGTCCTCCACCCTGGCCAACATCCCGACGCTCAAGACCGCGCTCGCCGCAGCCGTTCACCGGCTCGGCGTGCTGACGGGTCAGGAGCCCACGGCGCTGTCTGCTCAGCTGGCGGCGTCCAAGCGCATCCCGCGTCCGGCCCTGCCGCTGCCCTCCGGCGTTCCGGCGGATATCCTTCTGTCCCGTCCGGATGTGCGCCTCGCCGAGCGTCAGCTGGCCCAGGCCACGGCGAAGATCGGCGCGGCGGAAGCCGCCCGTTATCCTTCCGTCAGCCTGAGCGGTGCCGTCTCGACGGCAGCTACCGACTTCGGCGATCTCGGCAAGAACTCCACCATCAGCTGGTCCTTCGGCCCGAGCCTCTCGGTGCCGATCTTCAATGCCGGCAAGCTGGCCGCAGCCGTGGAAGTGACCGAAGCCCAGCGGGATCAGGCCTTCCTTGCCTATCAGGCCTCCGTGCTTGGCGCGCTGGAGGATGTGGAGAACGCTCTGGTCGGCTTCACCCAGGAACGCCGGCGTCTGGCCTCTCTCAGCAAGTCCGCCGACAGCTACCGCGAAGCGGCAAAGCTGTCCCAGTCGCTCTATCAGACTGGCGCGGTCAGCTTCCTCGACGTGCTGGATGCGGAACGCTCCACCTATTCGGCCGAGGACACGCTCATCCAGAGCCAGGTCAATCTGACCACCTATTACATCTCCCTGCACAAGGCGCTTGGCGGGGGCTGGAACGGCGCTGCCAACGCCGACACGCCGGAAGTGGTGGACCAGAACACCGGCCCGCGTCTCGCCAAGGCCGTCACCGGCTGAGCGATCGGAACCTGAAACACGACAAAGGCCGGAGCATCGCTGCTCCGGCCTTTTGCTTTGCGCGGCGCGGCGTGCGCCTCAGAGGGATGCGGCATCCATCGAGGAGACCGGATAGGGGAAGCGGGTGAGCTGATCCCAGGCCCGGTACTGGGAGAGGAAGACCTCTCCGTTCAGGTCGTCGATGAAATGGGAGGTCTTCAGCTTGTCCATGACCGGTCCCTTCACTTCCGACAGATGCAGGCCGATACCCATGTCCTTGAGCCGGCGGTTGATGGCCTCCAGGCTCTCCAGCGCGGAATAGTCGATCTCGTTCACCGCCGAGCACATCAGCACGACGTTGCGGATGCGGGTACCTTCCTGAACCCGGTTCTGGATCAGGTCTTCGAGGAAGCGGGCGTTGACGAAATAGAGGCTTTCGTCGATCCGCAGGCTCAGCAGTCCGGCATTCGTGTCAACCTTGTGCCGGTCGACATTGCGGAAATGCTGGGTGCCGGGCACAAGGCCCACCTCGGCCACATGGGGGCGCGAGGTCTTGTAGAGATGCAGCAGAACCGAGAGCACCACGCCGGAGGCCACCCCGATTTCCACCCCGAGCCCGAGGGTCAGCAGGATGGTGGTGATGACGGCGGCGAAGTCCGAGCGGGAATAGGTCCAGGTCTTCTTCAGGATCGAGAAGTCGACGAGGCTGAGCACCGCCACGACAATGGTCGCGGCCAGCGTTGCCTTGGGCAGGAAATAGACCAGAGGCGTTAGTGCGACGGCGGCAATCGCCAGACCGACGGCGGTGAAGGCGCCGGCCGCTGGCGTTTCCGCACCCGCATCGAAATTCACCACCGAGCGCGCAAAGCCGCCGGTGACCGGATAGCCCCCGGTGAAGGCCGCGCCCAGGTTGGCCGCCCCCAGGCCGATGAGTTCCTGATCCGGGTTGATCCGCTGCCGCTTCTTGGCCGCCAGGGTCTCGGCCACGGAAATGGATTCCACGAAGCCGATGATCGAGATCAGGATTGCGGGCAGGGCCAGCTGGGAGACCAGATCCAGCGAGAAGTCCGGCAGGGTGAAGGGCGGCAGGCTCTGGGGCACGGCGCCCACGATGGAGACGCCGCTTTCATCCAGATGCAGGGTGCTGACGAGCGCCGTGGTGACGACGACGGCGGCCACAGGCCCGACCTTGGTGATCATGTCCGCGAGCCGCGGGCCGAAACCGATGCGGCGCAGAAGCGGTTTCAGGCCCTTGCGGACCCAGAACAGGAACGCCGTGGCGCAGACGCCGATGACCAGGGTGATCAGGTTGGTCTGACCCAGATGCTCAAAGAGCGAGAGGACCATCTCCAGCAGGTTCTCGCCCCCCGCTTTGATGCCGAAGATGTGCTTGAGCTGGCTCGTGGCGATCAGCAGGCCCGAGGCAGTGATGAAGCCGGCAATCACCGGATGGCTGAGGAAGTTCGCGAGAAAGCCGAGGCGCAGCACGCCGAGGATCATCAGGAACCCGCCCGAGAGACCGGCAAGCGTCAGGGCCGCGACCGCATAGCCGGCGGTGCCCTGGGCCGCAACCTGACCGACCGCCGAGGCCGTCAGCAGGGAGACGACGGCCACGGGGCCGACGGCCAGCGCCCGCGACGTGCCGAAGACCGCATAAAGCAGGATCGGCACGATGGAGGCATAGATGCCTGCTTCCGGCGGCAGGCCGGCCAGAAGGGCATAGGCGAGGGACTGGGGGATCAGCATGATCGTGACGATGACGGCGGCCACGAGGTCGTTGGTCAGCGCGTTGCGATCATAGGTCCGGCCCCATTCGAGAATGGGGAGATAGCGGCGAAGCAGCTTCATCATTCGGGTCATTCCGGAAATTAGGGCGGCTCCGTCCTGAGTGGGAACGGAGCCGCCTGTCAGCGGCGCCGAGGGGCAACCGGCGCCGAGGGGGATGGGGTCACTCTGCCGCCACGGTGATCTTTTCAGGCTTGGCGAGCCATTCGTGGCCACGCAGCATGGCCTTCCAGTAGAGCGGCGGCAGCATCCGCTCCTTCAGCAGCCAGGCAAGATGGGACGGTTTGGTGCCGTCGATCAGCCAGCTGGGGAAGGAGGGCTTCAGCGCACCGCCGTAGCCGAACTCGGCCAGCACGATCTTGCCGCGCTCGACCGTGAGCGGACAGGAGCCGTAGCCGTCATACTGGGCCGTGGGCGAGCGGCCGTCGATGTCGGCGGCCACATTGTCCGCCACCACCGGCGCCTGCTTGCGGGCCGCCGCTGCGGTCTTGGCATTCGGCGCGTTCATCACGTCGCCGAGCGCCCAGACATTGTCGTAGCTCTTGTGGCGCAGGGTGATCTGGTCCACGTCCACCCATCCGGCCGCATCTGCCAGAGGCGATACCCGGATGAAGTCCGGCGCCGTCTGCGGCGGGCACACATGGATGAAGTCGAAGTCGTAGGTGACCGTCTCCGGCGTGGTGTCCGGCTTGGAGACCTGGAAGGTCGCCTTGCGGTTGGGTCCGTCGATCTCCACCAGATTGTGGAAGAAGGACAGCTCCGCCTCATAGGCCTTCACATACTCCAGCAGGGCCGGAACATATTCCTTCACCCCGAAGAGCACGCCGCCCGCGTTGCAGAAGCGGATGTCGATGTTCGACAAAACGCCCCGGCGCTTCCAGGCGTCCGCCGACAGATACATGGCCTTCTGCGGCGCGCCTGCGCATTTGATCGGCATGGGCGGCTGGGTGAAGATCGCCTTGCCCCCCTTCATCTCTTTCACGAGCTGCCAGGTATAGGGTGCCAGATCATAGCGGTAGTTCGAGGTCACGCCGTTGCGGCCCAGGGTCTCTTCCAGGCCCTTGACCTTGCTCCAGTCGAGCTTCAGTCCGGGGCAGACGATCAGCCGGTCATATTTCACCACCCGACACCCGTCGAGGATCACCGCATTGTTGGCCGGTTCGAAGGCGGCCACGGCAGACTTGATCCAGTGAACGCCGCTCGGAATGAGGCTGCCCATGGTCTTGGCGGTCACCTGGGCATCGAAGATGCCGCCGCCCACCATGGTCCAGCCCGGCTGGTAATAATGGATGTCGGCCGGGTCGATCAGGGCGATCTCCAGATCCGGCTTGCGGGCCTTGAGGCTCGCGGCGACCGAGATGCCGCCGGCGCCTGCGCCGACGATCACCACCTGGAAGCTGGCGTCGCCGGTTTCCGTCGGGGTCTTGCCGCCGTTGGCAATGCGCCGGGCCACGCCGTTCATGTCGTAGCCGGCGGCCTTGGTCTTCTGCAGGATGTCGGGCAGGGGGCGCTTGCCCGCCTGGGACAGCGACCACAGGGTGGCCGAACGGGTGCCCGTGCGGCAATAGGCGAGGATCGGCCCCGGAAGCTCGCGCAGGGCCCCTTCGAAGGCGGCGGCGTCCTCGTCCCGCACCAGGCCGCTCTGCACCGGCAGGTAGCGGGTCTCGAGACCGGCAGACTTCGCGGACCGGTCAATTTCCTCGAAGGTCGGTTGATCCGCGCCTTCGCCATCGGGGCGGTTGCAGATGAGGCTGCGGAAACCCAGAGCCTTGATTCGGGCAATGTCGTCGGCGGCAATCTGGGGGCTGACACTCAGCCGCTCGTCAATGGTACGCAGTTCCATGGGGTCCTCCTCGCCCATGCGTGCGGCCGCTTTTCCGTCCGGCTTCGCACGCATGGTCCTCGTCTTGATGTCCTCCGGGAACGGTCAGAGACCGTTGACCGGCACCTTCAGGAAACGCTTGCCGCTTTCATCCGCCGGCGGCAGATCGCCCCCGCGCATGTTCACCTGCAGCGACGGGATGATCAGCTTCGGCATGTCCAGGGTCGCGTCTCGTTCTGTGCGGAACTTGACGAACTCTTCCTTGGTCTTGCCAGCACCCACATGGATGTTGTGGGCCTTTTCCTCGGCCACCGTGGTTTCCCACTGGATGTCGCGGCCGTTCGGGCCGTAGTCGTGGCACATGAAGAGGCGCGTCTCGTCCGGCAGGCTCAGCACCTTCTGGATGCTGTCATAGAGCGTTGCCGCATCGCCGCCGGGGAAGTCGGCGCGGGCCGAGCCGCCGTCCGGCATGAACAGGGTGTCGCCGACGAAGGCGGCATCGCCCATCACATGGGTCATGCAGGCCGGGGTGTGGCCGGGCGTGTGGATGGCAAGGCATTCCATCTCGCCGACCTTGTAGGTGTCGCCGTCGTCGAACAGCTGGTCGAACTGCGACCCGTCGCGCTGGAATTCGGTGCCTTCATTGAAGATCTTGCCGAACGTGTCCTGCACCACGGTGATGTTGCGGCCGATGCCCAGCTTCCCGCCGAGCTTCGCCTGGATGTAGGGCGCAGCCGACAGATGGTCCGCATGGACATGGGTTTCGATCAGCCATTCCAGCTTCAGGCCGTTCTTCTCGACGAAGGCGATCAGCTCGTCCGCATGGGTGTAGGAGATGCGACCGGCCGCATAGTCGATGTCCATGACGGAGTCGACGATCGCGCAGGCATTGGAGGCAGGGTCCTTCACCACATAGGAAATGGTGTTGGTGGCCTGATCGAAGAAGCCGGTCACGTCCGGCTTGATGTCGGGATGGGTGGTGTAGCTCATGGGGTCCTCCTTGAAACGGTCAACAGTCCCGGCAGGTCTTCAGCCCGACGAGGGAATAGAGCGGGCAGTTGCCCACCACCGACGTCAGAAGGAAGATCGCTGCCACCGCGAGGGCGAGCCAGTGCAGGATGCCGTGTCCCAGCATGGGCAGGACAAGTGCTGCATAGATCAGGAGGGCGGCTGCAATGACGCGCAGCGCCCGGTCCACGATTCCCATATTCCTGGTCATGGTTCTTCCTCCTCGGGTTAGACCGATGGAACACCTTAACCTGCAACGGGCCGGGCCCTCGGTGACATGGTCACCAAAGCCGGAGATTTTTTGAAAAGAGACCGGGAGAGCCTAGCGCTCTCCGGCGGAACGCGCCAGCCGTTCGATGGCGCTGCGCCCCACCAGGCGCACTTCGCCGCGCGCCTGCTCCACCCAGCCGCGCCGCTGGAACTCGGCCAGCGTGCGCGAGATCACCTCCCGCGCCGTGCCGAGTTCGGTGCCAAGGGCCTGATGGGTGGCGTGCACCACGTTGGTCTCGTCTGCTAGCTCCAGCAGGCGGGCGGCCAGCCGCACGTCCATGCGCTGGAAGACGATGTGGTCGATCAGGGTGAAGAGATCGGTGATACGCCGGGAATAGGCCTTGAAGATGAACTCGCGGAAGAGCGACGACCGCCCGGCCAGATCATCGAAGGTGGCCCGGGGAATGGCGACAGCCCGCACGTCCGTCTCGGCGATGCCATCGGCGGAATAATCCTCGAAGGCCAGCATGCAGGCGGTGGTCAGCACGCAGCTTTCCCCTGCATGCACCCTGTAGAGGAACACTTCGCGGCCCGTGTCCGACTTCTGCTGAACCCGCACGGTGCCTTCGAGCAGGAGGAGCAGCGCATCGGCGGACTGTCCGGGCTCGAACACCTGGGTGCCCGCCGGAACGGAGACGATCTGCGATCCGGCGACAAGCGCCTGCTTCAGGTCTTCCGGCAGGCGCTTCAGCCCCTCGAAACGTTCAATCCAGCTCGCGGTCTCGGTCGCCATGCGGGTCTCGTCCAGTCCTCTCGGCATGCAGTCGGGCCGCCGCGTCTGATGCAACCTGCCCCGCTCCGCAATGTGATAAGCCCTTTCGCCGCGAAGGAAAAGGGTGGGGGCAGCTCACAAGCCTATGAGGCGTGGGTTGCGACCTTTTGCCGGTGGCGGATGCGGTCGCTCGCGCTTCGAACTCCCGACAGAAGCCGCGACCAGACGACAGACGCCACGAGCCCGGCGGCAATGGAGCCGAAATAGACCGCCAGCATGATGGCCGGCGTGGGCAGCAGGGCGCCGAGCTTGAACCGGACGACGTGGACCACCAGCGGGTGGCAGAGATACATGAAGTAGGTGGCTCCGGCGAGCAGCACGAGCAGCTTGCCGATCCGGTACTCGATGCGGACCGTGGCGACCAGTAGGAGGATCGCCAGGGCACCTGCGAGCCACCAGGGACGGCCGGTTTCCGCACCGAACTGGGCGAGCGCAAAGCCGAGGGCCACCAGCGGAACAGCCAGTTTTTCAAGCCAGCTCCGTGCAAAGAAGGCAGCCCAGCCGAGGAAGAAGGGATAGAGCCAGCCATCGACCGTGAGATTGATCTCGTTCCCGTTGGGCCATGCGGCCCGCCCCAGAATGCTCAGACCGCCGGCAAGTATGGACAGCCCCAGCATGACGACGAAGGGTCGCTCCCGCATCAGGTACCGGAACGCCGGAATGAGAAACAGTCCGCAGGTGATGACCATGGCGTGGATCAGGCTTTCCACGAACCAGAAGCTGAAGAGAACGCTTCGCTCTTCCGGAGTGAGCACGAAGACGCTGCCCAGAAGATACCAGGAGATGGACTTCGCGGCCGGTGTGACCACCAGAAGAGCCGTCATCAGCAGCATGTAGGGGATCAGCAGTCGCGTCGCGGTGCCCACGAGAAAGGCCCGCACTTCCCCCATCAGCAGCTTCGGGAGATGGATCATCGCCATGCTGTAGCCGGCCAGCGCAAAGAGAATCCCGGAGCCTCCGCGCAGGAATTCCGTATGATCCGGATTGCTGTGTCCGAGGAAGATGAGGGAGATCGCCAGCAGCCTGAGGAGAACATCCGTGCCCATGGTGAGCCGCCGGCGGACCGGACCTGCCGTCCCCACCTCCGGCTGATGCGCGTCAGCCCTTGCCTGAAGCTGAGCAACGGGCAGCGTCTCCCATCCTTCGGGGATCGTGCCGATCAGTTCCTCCAGGCCAATGGAGACGCTGACATAGGCGAGGGAATCGCCACCGAGGCCGGCGAAGCTGTCCTTCTCGTCCGGAAGCGGACGGTTCATCGCGCGGGCGTAAAGCTCGGCGACACTCATCTCCCGACCGCGCGTGGCCCGTGAGGCGGCTTCGGCGGCGGCCATCTTCGTCAGTCCGGTTTCGCGCAAGGTGACCAGATCCACCTTTCCGGACGATAGATGAGGCACATCGGTGACCGTCCAGGCGAAGATCGCAACCGGCGGCAATCCGCATTCGCGGGCGACAAGGGTCCGCGCGGCATCCGGATCACCGGACCGCATGGCGAGCAGCAACGCCCCGTCGTTGCCCGTCACGAGCGCATCGAAGCCCGCCTTGCGCAGAAGGGCTTCCACGTCGTCGAAGCCGATCCGCAGTCCGGCAATCTTGGCAAAGCGGCTGAGCCGGCCAACGATCCTGTACAATCCTTCGGCCGTACGCTCGGCCAGATCTCCAGTCACAAGTTCCTGAAGTTCGGCGCTTTTCGCCAGATCGGATCTCGCGAGCGCATAGCCCATCATCACGTTGGGGCCGCGATAGACCAGCTCGCCGGAAATCCCCGGCTCGGAAACGGTGTTGCCCTCGCTGTCGCGGATCTCGAAGGAGCCGCGCGGGATCGGAAGACCGATGCAGCTCGAATGCGCAAGGGCCAGATCCGGCGGCAGATAGGCCATGCGCGCCGTGGCCTCCGTCTGGCCATACATGACCACGAAGGACAGCCCATGGCTCTTGGCAAACTCGGCGTAGGTGCGGACGAGATCCGGCGATAGCCGCCCGCCGGCCTGGGTCAGCGTCTTCAATGTCCTGGGCGGCGCGTTTCGCAGCCCCAGCCGTTCGAACAATTCGTAGGTGTAGGGAACACCGGCGAGATCCGTCACCCCCACCTGATCGAGGAAGGGGCGGAACGCGCCATCAATCACCGACAGGTTGGTGAGGGCGATGGTTCCGCCTGCCTTCAGGAAGGAATTCAGCACGGACAGACCGTAGGAATAATGCATGGGCAGCGTGGTGACAGCCACGCGCTCCGGGCCAAGCCCGAGATACTCCGCGATCGACCGGGCATTCTCATGCAGGTTGGTGTGAGACAGCCGAACGAGCTTGGTGGACCCTGTCGACCCGGAGGTGGAGAGCATGACCCCCAGATCGGGGTGCAATGGGTCGGAACTGCCGGGGCCGGAGGTCAACGTTCCCGCCTGCCAGATCAGGTCCGGCTTGAAGGTGCTGACCAGCGCACCGTCATGGGCAACGGTTCCCTCCGCCGCCAGCACAACCGGCCACCCCGCCTGAAGGGCACCCAGATAGGCAGTCACCGCTTCCGGCGTATTGCTCATTTCGAGAAGCAGGAGCCCGCGATCCTTGCCTGAGATCCGCCGCAGATCGGCACCGAAGCCGCGAGCGAGATCATCGAGCTCCCGGTAGCTGATGCGGCGACCATCCTGCGCGATCAGGGCGCAGCGATCGGCATGACGGGCCAGGTCGGAAAAGAAGAAGGTCTGGGTCTCGGTCAGCATCAGGGAGATCCGGAGTGGCGAGCCTTGAAAAAACGGACTCGAAACAGAAAAAAGCTATTTGCAAATGGCGCGACGGGCAGGTGCCGTCGCGGCCTAAGCTACATCACCGGTCTGACAGAGGGAAAGGGCCCATCGCGATTTCTGGCGATCAGGGTCTGGAAGAATGCCCATCATGGTGAATGGGCGCGCCCTGACGGGGTGGAGGGAACGTGTCCTTTCACCCCGTCAGGCGGTGCCGAGCGGTAGGCTTGCCGCCACGCGCTGGGCTGTCGCCCGCCTACCCCCGCCAGATGGCGACCTGTTGCGGGGTGAGGCGGCGGGTGCCGAGGAGGGGATTGGCGCTTTCCGGCAGGTCCCAGGGTTGCGTGCCATAGTTGAAGGCAAAGAGCAGGTCTCCGCGCCGGCGCAGACGGATGAAGTCGGGCACGGGCAGGGTGTCGAGCCCGGCCGCCTCGACCGCCAGCCTCAACGTGCCGGTCAGCAGGTCCTCGTCGGGCCAGCAGGCAAGCGCCATCACGTTGCCGCGCCGGGTCAGGGCCGGATCCCCGTTGGCGAAGCGGGCCAGAACCGCACAGTCCCGGGCGTCCACATATTCGCGCCAGCGGATGCCTGCGCCGGAAACCTCTCCCGAGACCGCATCGCTGAGACCCGGGCGCAGGGTAGACACCTGGGTGACCCGGGTGCCGGTCAGGGGCTGCAGCGGGCCGGGCGCCAGCTCCTGCGGAATGCGGAAGCTGCGGTCGCGGGATCCGCTGCGCGGGCCGAAGAGCACCACGCCCTCTGCGCCTGCGAGCGCGGCACGCGCGGCCTCGTCCACATGCACCATCGTGGGCACGACCACGAGCCGGTAGTCGGCGAGGTCACCGCCAGGCCGCACGAAATCCACATCCAGCCCGAGACGGCGCAGGGCCTCGTACCAGCGGAAGCAGAGTTCCTCGAAGCGGAAGTCCTTGCCCTGCGGCTGCACCATGGTCGACCAGTAGGACGCATAGTCGAAGACGAGGGCAACCTGGGCGCGGCCGCTGTCCGGCAGGGTGCCGAGCATTGCGAGTTCGCGGCCCACCTGGGCGGCCTCCCGCCCACCGACCGACCACTCGTCGCTGCCGGCGAGGTTCAGGCCCGCATGCATCTGCTCCTGGGCGAAATCGGCCTGGCGCCAGCGGAAATAGCTGACGACCTCCGCCCCGTGGGCCAGTGCCTCCCAGGTCCACAGGCGCACCATTCCGGGCTTGGGCACCGGGTTCCAGGGCGCCCAGTTCACCGGACCGGGCTGCTGCTCCATGACCCAGAAGCGCCCGCGTCCCACAGCCCTGTAAAGGTCGTGGTGATATGCGGCGATGTCGGGATGAGAGGTTTCGGCCCAGCGGGTGCGCTCCGCCTCGGAGAAGGGGAATTTCTCCACGAAGCCGATCGGATAGCTGTCCCAGGAGGCGAGATCCAGATTGTCGCCCACTTTGAAATGGTCGAAATCCGAGACGAAGCCCATGAAATTGTGGGTGATCCAGCGCCCCGGCGAATGCTTGCGAATGATCTCGCACTGCATCCGGTCATAGTCGGCGATCTGGTCGGAATGGAAGCGCCAGAAATCGTGGCGCGTGGCCGGATTCGGCTCGGTCACCGTGCGCGCGGGCAGGGCGACATCCTCGAAACTGGCGAGCTCCATGGACCAGAACACCGTGCCCCAGGCCTCGTTCAGCTGGTCGACGCTCTGGTAGTGCCGGCGCAGCCAGGAGGCGAAGGCCTTCCGGTCCTCCTCGCCCCAGGAGAGCGTGGTGTCGTGGCAGCCATATTCATTGTCCGTCTGCCAGCCGACGATCCCCGGATGGGTGCCATAGCGGGCGGCGACCTTCTCCACGATGCGCGCGCTTTCCCGCCACCAGGTCCGTGACGAGAACGTGTAGTGGCGGCGCGACCCGAAGCCGCGCACCTGGCCGTTTTCCTCGAACGGCAGGATGTCGGGGTATTCGTCCACCAGCCATTTCGGTGGGGTCGCGGTGGGCGTGCCCAGAACGATTTTGAGACCGGCCGCATGCAGCACGTCGATGGCCCGGTCGAGCCACTCGAAGGTGAAGTGATCACGGCAGGGTTCGATCCGTGACCAGGCGAACTCGCCGATGCGTACGTGGGAGATGCCGATTTCGCGCATGCGCCGGGCATCCTTGGCCCAGCGGCTTTCGTCCCAGTGTTCCGGATAGTAGCAGACGCCGAGCATTATCGTGTCAGATCCCCGTTGAGCACGGCCAGGCCGTTCTGGTCGAAGAGATGGCAGGCCCTTGCGTTCAGGCCGATGGAGATGGAATCGCCCGCCCGCTGCGGGGCCAGACCGTCGGCCTTCACGGTCACTTCGGTGCCATCCGTCAGGTCGGCGAAGAAGATCGTCTCCGAGCCCAGATGTTCGGCAAGCCGGACCCGGGTTGTCAGCACACCGTCGCCCCGTCCGTCCGCGTTCATGTGCTCCGGCCGGATACCGAGGGTCATGGGGCCCGCCTGCACGGGTGTGCCGGCAAGGGTACGCCCGTTCAGCGGCAGGTCGATCTGCCCTCCACCCGGAAGCGTCACCCGCGCGGCGTCTCCTTCCAGAGCGACATCGACCTTGAGGAAGTTCATCTTCGGCGAGCCGATGAACCCGGCGACAAAGAGATTCGCCGGGCGGTGATAGAGTTCCAGCGGCGAGCCCACCTGCTCGATGTGACCGGCCGAGAGAACGACGATCTTGTCGGCCATGGTCATGGCTTCCACCTGGTCGTGGGTCACGTAGATCATCGTGGCCTTGATGTCCTGATGCAGGGCCGAAAGCTCGGCGCGCATCTGCACGCGCAGGGCCGCATCCAGGTTGGAGAGCGGCTCGTCGAAGAGGAAGACCTCCGGATTGCGGACGATCGCACGGCCGATGGCCACGCGCTGCCGCTGGCCGCCCGAGAGCTGGCCCGGCTTGCGCTGCAACAGCGGTTCAAGCTGAAGCATCTTGGCGGCCATTGCGGTGCGTTCCGCGATCATGGCCTTCGGGTGTCCGGTCATCTTCAGGCCGAAGCCGATGTTCTCGGCCACCGTCATGTGCGGATAGAGCGCGTAGGACTGGAAGACCATCGCCACACCCCGCTCGGACGGGCCCACATGGGTCATGTCCTGATGGCCGATGGAAAGCGACCCGTCGGTGATCTCCTCCAGCCCGGCGATCATGCGCAGAAGCGTGGACTTGCCGCAGCCCGAAGGCCCGACGAAGACGCAGAACTCCCCGTCCTTCACCTCCAGATCGATGCCCTTGATCACCGTGACGGCGCCATATTGCTTGCGGATGCCGCGAAGGGTCACGTCAGCCATGGGTGGGGTCTCCGGTGATGGGTTCGAGTTCGAGGAGCAGGGCGCTTTCGGGGCGCAGCATCGGCAGGGGCAGACCGGCGGACGTGAGGTTCGCCAGATCGAAGGAGACGGCGCCGGCGAGCAGGTCGCGCTGGGCCTGCGAGCTGCGGATGAACTCCGGAGCCTGCGGGGAATGGGAGGCAATGCGCCAGCGGCCACCGAAGCGGGTCGCGGCAGCGGGCAGGCGCAAGGGGGCGGGCTGTTCCGCCACCATCTGCGGCCCTTGCGCCACGATCACCGCGATGCGATCCGCAGAGGCTGCACCCCAGACGTGGCGACCGTCCACCGGATCGAGCCGGAAGGCGGCGCCCGGCGCATGGAGCAGGGATCGCAGGCGCTTGTGGGTTGCGATATATCCGCCCAGCTCCTCGCGCTCCGCCGCGCTCATCTCCAGCGGATTGAGTTCCACGCCGAAGTGATAGGCCATGGCCACCAGTGCCCGGAACGACAGGCTCAGGATCCGGCCGGTCTGGTGATTGGGGCTCGCCGAGACATGGGAGCCGAGCAGCTCCGGCGGCAGGAAGGCCGAGGCTCCACGCTGGATCTCCAGCCGCTCCAGCGCATCCGTGCAGTCCGACGTCCACACCCGGTGCGTCTGGGCGAGCACGCCGAAATCGACCCGGCCGCCCCCCGAAGCGCAGCTTTCGATCTCCACGGCCGGATGGGCCTTCCGGATGCGCTCCATCAGGGCATAGACGGCGCGGGTCTGGCGCGCGGTCATGGCGCGGCCCTTGCGCCCGCCCACATGGGTCAGGTCCCGGTTCATGTCCCACTTGATGTAGGCAACCGCATGGGCGCGCAGCACCGCGTCGATCTTGCAGAAGAGATGGTCGGAGACTTCGGGCCGCGACAGGTCGAGAACCAGCTGGTTGCGCGACAGCAGCAGCGGACGCCCCTCGACCTGCAGCACCCAGTCCGGATGTGCCTTGTAGAGCTCGGAAACCGGGTTGATCATCTCCGGCTCGAACCAGATGCCGAACTCCATGCCGAGGCCGGTCACATGATCGACCAGCGGGGCCAGCCCGTCCGGATATTTCGTCGGGTCGATGTCCCAGTCGCCCAGGCTCGTGGTGTCGTCGTCCCGGCGTCCGAACCAGCCGTCGTCGAGAACGAAGCGCTCGATGCCGATCTCGGCGGCGGCGGTCGCCTGAGCCTTGAGACTGTCCATCTTGTGGTCGAAGTAATTGCCTTCCCAGGTGTTCAGCGTCACCGGTCGCGGTCGCATCCCGCCTTCCGGCCAGGGCACCAGCTCCTCGCGCAGGAAGGCGTGGAAGGCGGCGCTGTCCGACCCCGCATAGGCAACCGGGCTCTCATAAGTGTCGCCCGGCGCCAGGCGCATCTCGCCCGGCTCGAAGAGCTCGCCCAGATGGACGAGCCGCCGTCCGTCGTCGCAGCTGTCGATCACGATCTGGTGGTTTCCGGAAAAGCCCAGGGCCACGCCGAACCGCTCGCCACCACTCTCCACGAAGAGCATGGGCACCCGGTCGTGAGATGTGCGGCCGCGTCGGCTTTCCTGGGACCAGAGCCCCTGGCCGATTACGTCGCGCCGGGTCTGGAATTCCCGCCCCCACATTCCGGTGGTGTGTTCGACCAGAAGATCCGCTCCGGTGGTCGCGAAACTGCCCGCCATGCAACGATCGAGCTGATAGGCGCTCTCACCGTCGTTGGTCAGGGTGACGCGGGACGAGATCAGCCCGCCCTCGTGGGCGTTCAGCGTGATGGCAATCGCGATCCGGGCAACGCCGTCGCGAGCGCTCAGCGTCAGGCTGTTGTCCCCCCTCGTGGCAGACCAGCCGCTGAAATGGAGCAGGAAGTCGCTGCCGTCGCGATGGCCCGAGATCGCCGGCCAGCCGAAGAAGCCCATGCCCCCGGTCGGCAGAAGCACGCAGGACGGCACCGCCGCATCCATGCCGTTGATCCGGCTTGATCTTTCGATCAGCGGCGCTTCGCTTTCGCCAGCCGCGCCAAAGGCAAGGATCTCCGGCATGCCGCTTTCGGGAAGGCGCAGGGTCAGCCCCAGCGCGGAGGAGGAAAAGGAGACGATCGAACTCATCCCTTGGTGGCTCCGAGTGTCAGCCCGGCAATGAAATGCCGCTGCATGAGGAAGAACATGAGGACCGGCGGCAGGGCGGCGATGATCGATCCGGCGGAAACCAGATGCCAGGCCGCGACCCACTGGCCGTTGAGGGAATAGAGACCGGCGGTCACCGGCATGGCGTGCTGCCCCTGAACCAGAACCGTGGCCCAGAAATAGTCGTTCCAGATGAAGGTGAAGACGAGCACGGAGAGTGCTGCGATCGCCGGCCGCATGAGGGGGAGAACGATGCGGCTGAAGATCTTCCATTCGCTGACGCCTTCCACCCGCGCGGCCTCGATCAGGGCAAAGGGAAGGCCCTTGATGAAGTTGCGCATGAAGAGCGTGCAGAAGCCGGTCTGGAAGGCGACGTGGAAGAGAACGAGCCCAATCGTCGTGTCATAGAGCCCCGCCTTCAGGGTCATGTCGCGCACCGGCACCATGAGGATCTGGAAGGGAATGAAATTGCCCGCCACGAACATGAAGAACAGCAGCAGGTTGGCGCGGAAGTTGTAGACCGCCAGGGCAAAGCCGGTCAGGCAGGACAGCGCCACCGCTCCGATCACGGTCGGGATCGTCACCTTGAAGGAGTTGAGGATGTACCAGCCGATGGGCGAGTTGGCGAAGACGGCGCTGTAGTTCTCGACGCCGGCGAAGCCTGAAGGAATGCCGAAATAGTTGCCGGCCGCCAGGTCGCCCGCAGGGCGCACGGAAGTGATCGCGACGCCGATCAGCGGCAGCAGCCACGCGATGAGCGCGACGGGCAGCAGCAGCTTGTAGCCGATGCGGACCCAGGGAGCGGATTTCTGGATGGGGGTCGGGAACATCAGCCGTTCCTTTCCTGCGACAGCATGCGCACGATGAAGACGGTGATGAAGACCATCATGATGAGGAAGAGCACCACGGCAATCGCCGCGCCATAGCCCATGCGGAAGCCGTATTCGGACAGCGCCTGCTCGTACATGAAGTAGGAGAGCACCTGGCTGGAGCCATAGGGCCCGCCGGCGGTCATGATCGACACCAGATCGAAGGACCTGAGCGACCCGATCACGGTCACCACCAGCGCGATGAAGGAGGCCGGCGCCAGCTGGGGAAGGATCACGTGCCACAGCAGCTTCAGCCCCTTGGCCCCGTCCATGCGCGCGGCTTCCACCTGCTCCGGATTGATGTTGTTGAGCCCTGTCAGATACAGGATCATGCAATAGGCGGTCTGGGGCCAGAGGCCGGCAACGATGATGCCATAGGTCACGAAGCGCTCATCGGCGAGGATGGCGACCTGCTCGCCCGTCAGCCACTCGATCAGCGCCGAGAACAGGCCGAAGTCGGGCGCATAGAACCAGGTGAACATCAGGCCGACGACGACCTGGCTGATCACGAAGGGAAAGAAGAACAGGGACTTGTAGAGGCGGATGCCGAAGACGGTCTGGTTCAGGAAGAGCGCGACCGCCAGTCCCCCCGGAATGGCCAGAAGATAGAGCAGCAGCCACAGAACGTTGTTCTTGAGCGACACATAGAACGTATCGTCATCCAGCAGCTCGACATAGTTTTCGATCCCGATCCAGACCTTTTCGCCCAGTCCGTCCCAGTCGTGGAAACTGATCCAGACCGACTGGACGATCGGAATGAGCACATAAAGCAGAAACATCACCAGACCCGGCGCCAGGAAGAGCCAGGGGGTCAGGCTGCGCTTGTGCCGGGACCAGAAGGTCTGCGGCCGGGCAGGGGCGAGGGGCACGAGTGTCGTCCTGAAGTCCGTGTCCGTTCCGCCCGGGCCATGAGGACAGGAGCGGGCGGGGCGGTAAAAGGATAAGCGGTGACGGGAGCGCCGAAGCCACGGGTGCCCGTCCCCCTTGGGCGGGGCGGGCACCCGGCGCTTTCGGCGCGGTTACTTGTAGGCGCGCTCGCGGACCTTATCGAGGCGGGCCAGGATGTCGTCGACCTTGTCTGGCTTCACCATGAACTCCTGGAAGCCTTCCATGCCGGCCTTGGCCATCGCGGCCGGGGCGTCCCGGTCATAGAACTGCGCCAGGGCATAGGCGTTGGACAGCATCTTGAAGCCCGCATCGAGGAAGGGGTCTTCCGGGGTTTCCGACTTGCTGTTCACCGGCAGCTGGCCAAGGGTCTTGTTCATCTTGGACTGGGCTTCGGGCGAGGCGAGATAGGCGAGGAAGACCTTGGCGTCCTCCTTGTTCTTCGCGCCGGACGGAATGTGGAACGTGTCCGTCGGGGCTTCTTCCGCCATCGGCAGATCCGGGTTGATCTGCGGGAACTGCAGGAAGCCGATCTGGTCTTCCTTCAGGCCGCCGTCCTTCATGGCGGCAACCGCGAAGTTGCCCATCAGATACATGGCGGCCTTGCCCTGCACCAGGTGCGGGATGGCGTCCTGCCAGTCGATGGCCGCATGGTTCTCGACGAAATAGCCGGGCTCCACCAGCTCGGCCCACTTCTCGAACACGGCCTTCACCCGCGGGTCGGTGTAGGGCACCTTGCCGGAGGTCAGGTCCATGTGGAACTCGTAGCCGTTGACCCGCAGGTCGAGATAGTCGAACCAGCCGCCGGTCGGCCACAGGGCCTTGGTGCCGATGGTGAAGGGCGAGATTCCGGCTTCCTTCAGCTTGGCGCAGGCGGCCAGCAGCTCGTCCCAGGTCTTCGGCGGGGTGATGCCCTGTTCGGCGAAGATGTCCTTTCGGTAGTAGATGCCCCACTGATAGTAGGTATAGGGCACGCCCCACTTCTTGCCGTCGATGGTCATGGAGGCGGCGGCCGACTTCAGTTCGTCGTTCAGGCCGTTCGCCTCCCAGACGTCGCTCACGTCCTCGAACAGGCCTGCCTTGACGAAGGGCTCCATGCGGTTGCCCGCATACCAGGCGGCCACGTCCGGCGCGTCGGCGGTCAGGAAGTTGCGGATCGCGGACTTGTAGCCCTCATGGTCGAAGTTGTTCCACTTCACCGTGATGTCCGGATGCTTGGCCTGAAAATCGGCGATCAGTTCTTCCATCGCCTGCCTCGGCGCCGGATCGGACTGGTCGGAATTGAGAATGATCTCGCCGGCAAAGGCGGAAGACGACAGCAGGGCAGCAGACAGGGACAGGCCTGCCAGGCTCTTCAAGAAACGCATGATTTCCTCCCGATGACCACTTGTCAGTCATGTTGTGGGCCCGGCCGGGATCCGTCTCCTCTTGGGATCCCTCGCTGGGCATGGTCTTGATTTTCGGGAAAATCCTCGTAGCTTCTACCCATATTTCTCAGAACCATTCCGGGATCCTAAGATCGTGAGTGCGCCTGCCATCCAGCCGAGGGATGAATCGGTTCCGGTGCATCCGGAGCTGAACCCGCGCCACCCGATGGTGATCTTCGACGATCACCGCTTCTGCGCCGGCATGGCGCTGGACGTTCAGCGGATGCCCGGACCGCACATGCACAGCCAGATCGAGCTGAACTTTCTGCTCGAGGGGCGCATGACCTACTGGTTCGACGGGCGCGAACTCACCCTGGATGCGGGCCGGCTCTGCCTGTTCTGGGGCATGATCCCCCATCAGGTGATCGATGTGGATCCGGGCACCCGCTTTGCCTGTTTCTATGTGCCCATGTCGGTCTTCCTCGGGCTGGCCAACCTCGGCGAGTTGCGCGATGCGGTCTTCCGCGGCGCCATGGTCGAGGCCCGCGAGATCCGCAGCTATGACCGCGACATCTTCCTGCGCTGGCGGGAGGAGTTGCTGTCCGGCGACGAGGGACTGGCGGAAATCGTCCGCAACGAGCTCACCGCCCGTCTTCTGCGCATCTCGCGCGATGGCTGGCGCGACCTGCGCGAGGAGGGCTCGGCCATCGCCAGCCTGAGTGCCACCGACACCGAGCGTGCCCGCCATGTGGAAGGCATGCTGCGCTTCATCACGGAGCACGCGGTCGAAGATATCGGTGTGGCCGATGTGGCGCGGGACCGGGGGCTGCACCCCAACTATGCCATGACCCTGTTCAAGAAGGCGGTGGGGCACACCATCAACCAGGCGATCTCCCGCAACCGCCTGGATACGGCCCAGTCCCTGCTCATTTCCACCAATCTGCCGATTGTGGACGTTGCCTTCGAATCCGGCTTCGGATCGGTCTCCCGCTTCTACGAGGCCTTTGCCCAGCGGTTCTCCGACAAGCCCACCGCCTTCCGCAAGCGCATGCGCGAAAAGGCCCGCTCCCACGCCCTCGCCGCCGGCTGGAACGTCAGCACGCCGGGTTGAGGCGGCAGTCACCCCGTTTGGGTGGGCGCGTCTGCGGCCGAAAGGAAGGCCTGAAGCCGGGGAACCATGAAGTCGAGGAACACTCGCACCCGATGAGGCAGCCGTTGGCCGCCAAGATAGAGCGCGTGGACGTCTTCCGTGTTCCCTTCCACCGCCCGGGGAAGGACCTCCACCAGGCGTCCGGAGCGCAGGTCCTCGCGCACATGGAATTCTCCGATGCAGGCAATACCGACCCCGGCAACCGCCATGCGCCGCACCGTCTCGCCGTTGTTGGCGAGCAGCGATCCGGAGATGCCCCGGTCGATCACCCTGCCGCTGTCATGCAGGGGCCAGGTGGGGATGGACCGGCGGAAGTTGAACCCGAGACAGTCGTGCTGCGCCAGATCCTCGATGGTCAACGGGGTGCCGCGCCGTGCGAGATACTCTGGCGCGGCCACGATCTTGCGCGGTGCCGTTCCAAGCTTGCGGGCCATGAGCGTGGAGTTCACAAGGGCACCCACGCGGAAGGCGACGTCCGTGTGATCGAGCAGAAGATCAACGATCTCGTCGGAGATCGACAGATCCACCACGA
This sequence comes from Roseibium aestuarii, assembly GCF_008477545.1. GTDB lineage: Bacteria > Pseudomonadota > Alphaproteobacteria > Rhizobiales > Stappiaceae > Roseibium > Roseibium aestuarii. The sequence goes on from NZ_VORA01000001.1 coordinate 95,308, forward strand.
CCGAGGGATAGGCCTTCCAGAACTGCGGCAGCAGCGGTTCGACGGCCACCATCCCGAACCCGACCGAGGCGCTGACCCGAATGGTGCCCGTGACCCGCGCCGCGCCCTGCGCCAGCTCCCGCTCGACCGCATCGAGATCTGACAGAAGCCCCTGGCTGCGCTCATAATAGATGCGGCCCTCCTCCGTCAGGGCCAGATGTCTCGTGGAGCGCCGCAGGAGCTGCACGCCGAGGCGCGTCTCGATCCGGCCCACCAGTTTCGAGACGGTGGAGGACGCCATGCGCAGGTGTCGCGCTGCCTCCGAAAAGCTGCCCAGCTCCACCACCCGCAGGAAGACCTGCATTTCTCCGATGCGATTGTCCATGAGAGGCAGGATAGGTGAACTGAATTCACAAGTGAAGCGGCTCCACAGGGCATTCTCGTGCCGCCGCAGGTCGATTATCTGAGCTTTTGTGAATTCCAGTCCGGATATCCGGCAAGGCTCCTCGTTCTCAAATCCCCATCACCACGCCTCGGTTCGGCAGGCCTGCAGACAATCGCGCTGCGCCGCCGCCACGGATCATCGCCTCTCCCGGCGCCCGTGTGGAGCGCGTGACAAAAACAAGGAAAGACCCGATGAAACCAGACACCTCATTCTGGCCCCTGATGGCGCTGGCCATTGGCGCCTTCGGCATTGGCGTGACCGAATTTTCGCCCATGGGCATGCTTCCGGTCATCGCGGACGGTGTCGGGGTCTCGATCCCCGCTGCAGGGCTTCTGGTCAGCGGCTATGCCCTCGGGGTCATGGTCGGGGCTCCCCTCATGACCCTGTTCTTTGCCCGGTTCGGCAAGCGGACCGCGCTCATCGCCCTCATGTCCATCTTCACCCTCGGCAACCTCCTCTCCGCCCTCTCGCCCGACTACTGGACGCTTCTGGCTTCGCGGGTCGTCACCAGCCTGAACCACGGGGCGTTCTTCGGCCTGGGTGCTGTGGTCGCCTCCGGTGTGGTTGCGCCGGACAAGCGGGCGAGTGCGGTCGCGACCATGTTCATGGGCCTGACACTTGCCAATGTGGGCGGGGTTCCCCTCGCGACCTGGGTCGGGCAGCAGATCGGCTGGCGCGCCGCCTTCTGTGGCACCGCAGGCCTTGGCGTCGTTGCGATGATCGCCCTTGCTCTCGCCCTGCCGAGGGGTGGCGCGGGACAGGCGCCCGATCTGCGCAAGGAGCTGAAGGTCCTGACCCGCGGCCCGGTGGTGGCAGCCCTCTTCACCACGGTTCTGGGCTCCAGTGCCATGTTCGCGCTCTATACCTATCTCTCGCCGGTCCTGCAGACCCTTGCCGGCGCCTCCCCGGAAGGAGTGTCGATCGCGCTCGTGGTGATCGGCCTCGGCTTCACGGTCGGCAACTGGCTGGGCGGACGGGTCGCCGACTGGTCTCTCGATGGCGCGACGGCCCTGTTCCTGACAGCGCTCAGCGCGATCATGCTGGGCCTGCCCCTGGTTCTCGGGTCGCTTGTCCCTGCCATTACCCTGCTGTTCTTCTGGGGCGCGGCCGCCTTCGCCATCGTCCCGCCGGTGCAGATGCGGGTCATGAAGGCTGCCGCCGAAGCGCCGGGACTGGCCTCGTCGATCAACATCGGCGCGTTCAATCTGGGCAATGCCATCGGCGCGGCGCTGGGCGGTGCGGTCATCAGTGCAGGGCTGGGTTACGGGGCCGTGCCCGCAGCCGGAGCGCTGACTGCAGCGGCAGCACTTGGTCTGCTGGTGCTCGGTCGCCGCAAGTCCGCTGCCGCACAGCGTCTGTGTGACGCCTGATCCGGCGTTCCAAGCGGCCGCGGCAGATCCTGAAAACGCATGCAGAAAGGGGCGGCGCCTTCCGGTGCCGCCCCTCGTGTGACGTCGGTGAAATGAGCATGACGTGCACGGTCTGGGCTGTTCGCCGACGTGGACGCTTGAACGCGCCCGCCAGCAGCGGCCACGTCAGATGTGAGGAGGCCGACCTTTCAGGAAGGATTCGACGTCTTGCCGAGAGGGAATGGCGGTTGCCGCGCCCTTGAGTGTGACCTTGAGGGCGGCTGCGGCGTTGGCGTAGTGGAGTGACTGCCTCACGTCGTCTCCGCCGTCGAGGCAGGCGAGGAAGGTCCCCAGGAAGGTGTCTCCGGCAGCGGTCGTATCCACCGCCGTCACAGTCAGGGCCTCGACTGCAATGCTTTGCGTGTGATCCACGTAGCGCGCGCCTCTTGCACCGGACGTCACCAGAAGCGCTGGCAGCGTGATCGGCTGGTCTCCGCACGCAGCTTGCAGCTGGGCATGCTCGACTTCGTTGAGCGCCAGAAGGTCGATCAGCGGCAGCAGCGGCAGGACGGAGCTGGCCTCGAAGGGCGCTGCTGCAAAGGCCACCTTCATTCCGTGCGCACGGGCCAGCCGGGCGGCTTCCGCGATGCCATTCGTCTCGTTCTGGAAGAGCAGCCAGTCATAGGCTGCCATGGTCGCAATCGCTGCGGAAATCTCCGAGGTCGTGAGCGTCGCGTTTGCACCTTGGGAGAGAACGATGGAATTTTCTCCGTCCTCGCCGACCATCACGAAGGCCTGACCCGTCTGAACGTTTTTGCGCAAATGAACGTGACCGGTATCGACCTTGGCGGACTGGAGGAAGTCCGTCAGCCAGCCGTCGCCATGGCCGATCGCCCCGAGATGAACGACGGATCCACCGGTTCGGGCAATCGCGACGGACTGATTTGCCCCTTTGCCCCCTAGACCGATCTGCTCCGAGAGCGCCGTCACGGTCTCGCCGGGCAAGGGCAATGACTTGAGGTGATAGGCTCGATCGACATTGATAGAGCCGAGGTTCAGGATTGCCATTCACTCGTTTCCCGAGACGCTTGCGTGTGGAGCTTGAGCCTGTAGCACGACAACTGGCGCGCCGTCGCGACAGCAGAGGCCGCAAGGATCTTTACGCCCGCCTCCCGAACCTCCGCAGACCCAGCTTACAGCCGGATGCCGTCGCATTGCCTTCATTTCCGGCGAGCGCTGGATGGAGGCCTCAAGCCAGCGCATGGAAGGGTTCGAGCGGGCCATGATCGCTGCGGGCCTGCCGATCCATCCGGAACTGGTGGTGGAAGGCAATTTCCTGCCCTCGGGTGGCCGCACCGCGACCTTCGAGCTGATGAGTCGGGAGGCGCCGCCGGACGCGATCTTCTGTGCCAACGATCTGACGGCCGTCGGCTGTTATGAGGCGTTGAAGGAGCTCGGCCTGCGGGTTGGCAGGGATGTGGCGGTGATGGGCTATGACGACCAGGAAACCGCCCAGCAGCTCTACCCGCCCCTGTCCACCGTGCTTCTGCCGCACCGGGAAATGGGGCAATGGGCCGTCGACGCCCTGCTCAGCCCCGAACCGCTGACCGCGGAGGAAGTCCGCCAGCCCTGTCCGCTGGTGCTGCGGGACTCCCACCTGCGCGGCGGAGCGCTACATCTGGTGGAGGCCAGGCCGGACCGGACAATGCCTGGTCCGACCAGCGTTTCACTGGAGGTGGAGTGCCGCGCCACCCGCACGTCCGATTGGTCAGGCCGAGAGCTCGGTGGCGAAGGTTCTGATGAGATCCGCCTTCAGGATCTTGCCGGTGGAGGCAGCCGGCAGCTTCGTGGTGAGGACAATGCGGGACGGGCGCTTGTAGCTGGTCAGCCGTTCGTCGGTGAAGGCTTTAAGGGCTGCCATGTCCACGGCGTTCGGGTCGGCGCATTGCACGAAGGCCAGAACCTCCTCGTTGCCATCCTCCGTCTTGCGGCCGACCACCGCGCATTGCACCACCTGCGGATGGTCGTTGAAGGCGGCTTCCACTTCCGGCGGATAGACGTTGAAGCCGGAGCGGATGATCAGTTCCTTCGCCCGGCCGACGATGTGCAGGTTGCCTTCCGCGTCGATCCTGCCGAGATCGCCCGTGCGCAGGAAGCCGTCGGGGGTGATCGCCCGGCTGGTCTCCTCCGCATTGCGGAAATACCCGCCCATCACGTGGGGGCCGCGGGTCAGGACCTCGCCGACGCCCGGCTCGTTGCCGAGGGTTTCGTCGATGCGCACCTCGACGCCGGGCAGGGGCTTGCCGACGGAAATATCGGGCGAGCCGATGGGGTTCTTCGTGCTGGAGACGCCGGCGGTGGATTCGGTCAGGCCATAGCCGTTCTGCAGGGGCAGGCCGTAGAAGGCCTCGGCCTTGCGCTTCCACGCCGGATCCAGCGGGGCCGCGCCGGAGGAGACATAGCGCAGCGGCGAGCCGGTAAGTTTTTCCTCGCCCAGGCTGGCGGTGTGCTGCATGAGCAGGGCGTGCATCTGGGGCACGGCGGGCAGCATCGTGGCCTCCTCGCGCAGGGCCTCCAGCAACCGGTCTGCCCGGAAGCGCGGCACCATGCGGATCGAGGCGCGCGCCGTCGCCCCGCCAACGAGCATCGAGGCCAGCCCGAAGACATGGGTCATCGGCAGGGCGCCATAGATCTGGTCCTGGGAGGTCATGCCGCGCAGGGTGGCGGACGCGTTGCCGGCAAAGAGAAGGTTGCCGTGGGTCAGCATCACGCCCTTCGGGTCGCCGGTGGTCCCGGTCGTGTAGAGCAGCACGGCCACGTGAGCGCCGACCGGAGCACCCTTGTCGAGGCCTTCATGTGCCTTGAGGCCATAGCTGCCGAAACTTGCGGTCCGCAGCTCGGCACCTGCTGCCTCCGCATGGGCGGCGGCTTCTGCCGACACGTCGCAGGCCCAAACCGTCACATGCGGCTTGGCGTGGTCGGCGATGCGCTTGATTTCATGGCTGTTCATGCGGGCATTCACCGGCACGGCAACGGCGCCCACGAGCGAGCTGGCGAAGACGAAGGAGGCGGCCATCAGGCTGTTTTCACAGACGATCAGCACCCGTTCCCCGGCGGTGATCCCGGTTTCCCCGAGGATGGCGGCCGCTTCGCGCACGGCTCCGGCATATTCGGCCCAGGTCCAGCGCGACCAGTTGTGGTCGACCATGGCGAGGGCGCCGCTGTTGGCGCGAGAGGCTGTGAAGATCAGATCGTGGATCAAACTGGCCGTCATCCGGATCACTCCCGAAAATCTTGTCTGGCGCACGCTCTGTGACGTGCTGGTGTGCAGGGCCGTCGCGCCTCAGGCGGAAACGGGTGGTGTCTTCAGCGCCGCGTCGGGCACCTTCTTGAAGACGCCCTGGGCCGTGGCGATGATGGTGCCGTCCTCGTCCTTCACGACCCCTTCGAGGAAGAGCAGGGACTTGCCGCCGCCGACAATCCGGCCTGTCGCCGTGATGCGCGAGCCGACCCGGGCCGGGGCCAGGAACTGCGTCGTCATGGAGACGGTGAGGAAGGGGCGGCGGCCGCTGTCATCCAGGGTCAGGCTGGCGGTGGCCCCCATGCAATTGTCGAGCAGCACGGTGCTGAAGCCGCCATGCAGGACGCCATGGCGGTTGGCATGACGCTCCTCGACGTCGAGCCAGCAGCGGGCACAGCCGTCGCCCTGGCCGACATCGAGAACGTAGCCGAGCAGGCGCTGCGCGCCCGTCTCGTTTTCAATCAGCGTGGAGAGAGGTGCCTCGCTCATGCGACGGCCAGCCGGATGAAGCGGTCCAGGTGATGGATCCCGTCGCCGAAGCGGTGATCGACCATGGTCAGCCGCTTGGCGAGATGGCCGAGGTCATATTCCATCGTCATGCCGATGCCGCCATGCAGCTGGATGCTCTCCTCGGCGACCAGCTTGCCCACCCGGGAGATCAGGTTCTTGGTGGCGGCGACATGCAGGTCGCGCAGGGCGGACGGTCCGTCCAGGTTGCCAGCCAGATTGATCACGGCGGAGCGGGCCTGCTCGATCTCGACCAGCACATCCGCCATGCGGTGCTGCAGGGCCTGGAACTTGCCGATGGGCTTGCCGAACTGCTTGCGGGTCTGGAGATAGTCGGTGGTCAGAACGCGGATACGGTCCATCAGGCCCAAGGCTTCCGCGCAGATGGCGAGCGTTGCCCGGGCATGTGCATGGACCAGGGCCGCATGGGCCTCGCCCTCCACGCCCAGCAGCGCCGCGTCGGCGACCTCGACCCGGGTGAGGGTCAGTTCCGCCCCCCGGCCACCGCCCGACAGCGGATAGTCCCGGATCTCGAGGCCGGGCGCATCGGCTGCGACCCGGAAGACCGAGATGCCGGCGCTGTCGGAGACCTGGCCGCTGGTTCGGGCCGTCACCAGCAGGTCGTGGGCGGCAGAGGCATTGACGACCACGGACTTGCGGCCTTCGAGACAGTAGCCGCCAGCGGTCTTCTCCGCCGTCAGCGACACCCGGTCGAGCGCATAGCGGTTCGCGGGTTCGGTGTGGGCCAGCGCCAGCTGATGGGTCCCCGCGATGACGGCCTCGAGGGTCTGCGCGGCCGCATCGCCGCCGAGCGCGCCGAGAAGCCCGCCGGCCAGAACGCCGGTGTCGAGGAGCGGCTCGACCGCTCCGGCCCGCCCGATTTCCTCAAAGACGGTCGCAAGGTCGAAACCGCTGCCGCCGTAGCCGCCCTGGTCCTCGGTGAAGAGCGCGCCAATCACGCCGAGTTCCGCCAGACCTTCCCAGATCCGGTCGCTGAAACCGGTGGGGCTGGCCTCGGCGGCCTCGCGGGTCGCGGTGGTGATGGTGTTTGCCAGATAGCGCCGCAGGGCGTCCTGCATCATCCGGCGTTCTTGGGTCAGTTCGAAATTCATGGCGCGTCCTTACAGCCCGAGGATGGCCTTGCTGATGATCGTGCGCTGGATCTCGTTGGATCCGCCGTAGATCGACAGCTTGCGATTGTTGAAATAGGTGGCGGTGGCGGGCATGGCGTAATCCGGGCCAATCGGGTCGCCGTTCCAGCCGTCCTCAAGCGCTTCGGACACGAAGGGCATGGCGTAGGGGCCGACGGCCACGCGGGTCAGCGCATTGATTTCCTGACGGATCTGCGTGCCCTTGATTTTGAGCATGGAGCTCTCGGCACCGGGCGCCTGGCCGGAGGCCGCCTGCGACAGGACGCGCAGATTGGTGGTCGCCATGGCCATCAGGTCGATCTGGACCTGGGCGATGCGCGCGGCGAAATGCGGGTTCTCGATCAGGGGACGTCCGTTATCCTGCTCGAGCCGGGCGATGGACTTCAGGTGTTCGAGACCGGCCTGGGCAAAACCGACGCCGGCAATGTTGGTCCGCTCGTGGGTGAGAAGATACTTGGCATAGGTCCAGCCCTTGTTTTCCTCGCCCACCAGATTTGCGGCCGGAACGCGCACGTTGTCGAAGAAGACCTCGTTGACCTCCGGCTGACCGTCGATCAGCACGATCGGCCGCACGGTGATGCCCGGCGTCGTCATGTCGATCAGCAGGAAGGAAATGCCTTCCTGCGGCTTGCCCTCGGTGTTGGTGCGCACCAGACAGAAGATCATGTTGGCGTATTGGCCCAGAGTGGTCCAGGTCTTCTGCCCGTTGACCACATAGTGGTCACCGTCGCGCACCGCCGAGGTCTTGACAGAGGCCAGATCCGACCCGGCGCCCGGCTCGGAATAGCCCTGGCACCACCAGTCGGTGCCGTTGAGGATGCGCGGCAGATAATACGCCTTCTGCTCCTCGGAGCCGAAGGTCTGCAGCACGGGGCCGAGCATTGCGACGCCGAAGGGCACGATGCGCGGGGCGCAGGCGCGGGTCATTTCCTCTTCGAAGATGTGGCGCTCCACGGCGCTCCAGCCCTGGCCGCCATATTCCCTCGGCCAGTTGCCGGCCAGCCAGCCGCGTTCGTTCAGGATTGCGTGCCATTCCTCGTGGTCCTGCTTGGACAGGTGACGGCCGAGCCGTCCCTTTTCCGCGAGACGTTCAGGCAGCTTTGCCTCCAGGAAGGCGCGAACTTCTTTGCGGAAATCCTCTTCCGCCGGAGTGAAGGTCAGGTCCATGGGGGTCTCTCTCAGAAAATCTCGAACAGGCCGGCAGCGCCCTGACCGCCGCCGATGCACATGGTGACGACCCCGAGCTTTGCCCCGCGACGGCGACCTTCGATCAGAAGGTGGCCGGTCATGCGGGCGCCGGTCATGCCGAAGGGGTGGCCGAGGGAAATGGAGCCGCCGTTGACGTTGCAGCGGTCCGGATCGATGCCGAGCTGATCGCGGCAGTAAAGAGCCTGACTGGCGAAGGCCTCGTTCAGTTCCCAAAGGTCGATGTCGTCGACCTTCAGGCCCTGACGTTCCAGCAGGCGCGGCACGGCGAAGACCGGGCCGATCCCCATCTCGTCGGGCTCGCAACCGGCAATGGCAAAGCCCTTGAAGGCGCCGAGCGGCGTCAGGCCCTGACGCTCCGCTTCGCCTTCGTCCATCAGCAGCAGTGCTGCGGCCCCGTCGCTGAGCTGGGAGGCATTGCCTGCGGTGACGAAGTCGGTCTCGCCGCGCACCGGCTTGAGGCTTGCGAGGCCGTCGAGCGTGGTCGAGGGACGGTTGCATTCGTCCCTGGCGAAAAGCGCCTGAACCTCCGAGGTCTCGCCGGTGGCCTTGTCGGTGACCGCCTTGGTGACGTCCATCGGCACGATCTCGTCGTCGAAGAGACCGTTTGCCTGGGCGTGGGCGGTGCGTTGCTGGGAGATCAGGGACAGTTCGTCCTGAGCCTCGCGGGACACGCCGTAGCGATGAGCGACAATGTCGGCGGTCTCGATCATCGTCATGTAGAGTTCGGGCTTGTGCGCCTCGATCCAGCTATTCTTCGACGAGCGGACCGGCGGCTGCACCATGGAGATGCTCTCGACCCCGCCGGCGAGGATGGCCTTCGCCCCTTCATGGGCGATTTGATGGGCGCCCATGGCAATGGCCTGCAGGCCCGATGCGCAGAAGCGGTTGACCGTGGTGCCGGCGATGGACACGGGCAGACCGGCGCGGATCAGTCCCTGACGGGCGATGTTACCCCCGGTGACATATTCCGGATAGCCGCAGCCGAGCACGCAGTCCTCGATCAGGGCCGGATCGATCCCGGCGCGGGACACGGCATGGGCGAGAACGTGCCCGGCCATGTCGGCCCCGTGGGTGATGTTCAGCGAGCCGCGGGCCGCCTTTCCGACGGGGGTGCGGGCAGTGGAGACAATGACGGCGCGGTTCATGCGGAGGCCTCGTTCAGATCCTTGAAAGTCTTTCCCTCTGCGACGAGCTTTTCCAGCAGCCGTGCAGGGGACCAGTAGTGAGCGTCTTCGGCGGCGTAGGTCCGGATCCGGTTCAGGACCGTGTCCAGGCCGATCTCGTCGGCATATTGCATCGGGCCACCACGCCAGCGCGGGAAGCCGTAGCCAGCGAGGAACACCACATCGATGTCGGAGGGGCGCTGAGCGATGCCGTCTTCCAGAACGCGCGCGCCCTCGTTGATCATCGCGGCCATGTAGCGATCCTGGATCTCTTCCGCGGTGAAAGTCCTGGGCGCGATGCCTTCGGCCTTGCGGGCGCCGTCGAGCATGGCGCTGACCTCGGGGTCCGGGCGGCCTTTCGGAGCCTCGGCGTCATAGATGTAGAAGCCGCGTCCGGTCTTCTGGCCCAGCCAGCCCTTGTGATACAGGGCATCGGCAAAGCCGACGTAGCGCTCGTCCGGATGACGGGCGGGAGCGCGGCGCTGGCGCGTGGCGTAACCGATGTCGATGCCGGCGAGATCGGCCACCTGGAAGGGGCCCATGGCGAAACCAAAGTCGGTCAGGGCCGCGTCGATGTCATAGGGGCTGGCGCCGTCCATCATCATGTAGTCGGCCGCCAGGCGGTAATGGGCGAGAATGCGGTTGCCGATGAAACCGTCGCAGACGCCTGCACGCACCGCCGTCTTCTTCATGCGCCGGGCCAGGGCAAAGGCGCGTGCGACCTGGGTGCCGGAGGTCTTGTCGGCGACGACGACCTCGAGCAGGCGCATGACATGGGCTGGCGAGAAGAAGTGCAGACCGATGACATCTTCCGGCCGGGAGGTGACGGCGGCAATCGCGTTCACATCCAGATAGGACGTGTTGGTTGCCAGCGTTGCGCCCTTCTTGGCAATGCCGTCGAGCGCGCGGAAGACCTCCTGCTTGACGTCCATGTTCTCGAAGACCGCCTCGATGATCACGTCGGCCGTCGAGAGGTTCTCGTATCCGACGCAGGTCTTGAGCCGTTCGCCCAGAATGGCCGCGTGGTCCGCCGGCTTGAGCGTCTTGCGCTCAAGCGCACGTGCGAGGTTCTTCTCGATGGTTGCCCGGGCCCTGGCCGCGAACTCCTCCTCGCGCTCGACAAGGGTCACCCTGTATCCGGCCATCGCGGCGGCGGTGGCAATGCCCGCCCCCATGGTGCCGCCACCGATGATCCCGACCTCTTCGATCGGCTCGACCGCGATGTCCTTGATGTCCGGCACATGGGCCGCCTTGCGCTCGGCAAAGAAGGCGTGGATCAGGGCGGCGCGTTGCGGCGTGGACATGAGCGAGAGGAACAGGCGGCGTTCCTCGGCCATGCCGGCCTCCCTGTCGAGCCGCGTTGCGGCCTCGACCGCATCGACCGCGGCAAGCTGGTTGATCTGGCCCTTGTATCTGGCCCGGCAGGCGGCGCGGGCCTTTTCAAAGACCGACGCATCGGCCTGGGGGGCGGGCAGATAGCTCAGACGGCGGATGGTCTGGGGCGCGGCCGCGAGCTCCCGAGCTAAAGCGGATGCGCTCGCCAGCAGATCCGCCGGCTCCGCGATCTGGTCGAACAGACCGCAGTCGAGGGCTTCGGCCGCCGTCAGCTGCCGGCCGCTGGTGATCAGATCGAGCGCCGTGCCGATCTCGATCAGGCGGGGCAGGCGCTGGGTTCCGCCGGCACCGGGAATGAGGCCGAGGGTCACTTCCGGCAAGCCGATGCGCGCGCCCGGGGTTCCGATGCGGGCATGGGCGCCGAGCGTCAGCTCGCAGCCGCCGCCCAGAGCCACACCGTTGATGGCCGCGACGATCGGCTTGGCGCTGTCTTCGATCAGGTTGATGATCTCCGGCAGGGCGGGGGGCATCGGCGTCTTGCCGAACTCGCGGATGTCCGCGCCGCCGACGAAGATCGAGCCGTCCCCGGTCAGGATACCGCCGAGGGCGTCCGCATCGTCGTTCAGGCGCAGCACCGCGTCCTTCAGGGCTTCGCGGACCTTCTGCGAGGTCGCATTGACCGGGGGATGCGCGATCGTCAGGACGGCGATCCCGTCGATCAGCTCATAAGTGACGGTTTCCGTCATACCCTTCGTTCCTCTCGTGATGTCCTGCCGTCAGACAGCGTCTAATTTCGGCATGTCAAAATTAATTCCACTTTGCGGAATTTATACCGGCGCTACAGACCTCCGGCTCCGCTTGGGGCCTGACCCATCATGCGCTCCAGCTCCCGCACCGCAGTTTTCAGTTTCGGGCCGACTTCGCTGATCATCCGCTCCATGGTCAGGTCCTCGGGCGTCGCGCCGCAGGTGAAGATGACCGGCTCGCTCAGGTCGCGCGCATAGAAGGGCACGGAGACCGCGTTCACATTGCGCGAGAAATAGTCTGCCGGGTCGGCAATAACGAAGCCGCGCGACATGAGCTGGCCATTGGCCTTGCGCCGCATCTCGATCGCCCGCTCGCGCGGCAGCTCGTCGGAGGCAATCTCGGCATAGAGCCGGTCGAACCCTTCCTCGGACAGGGACGCCATCAGCGCGTGACCGGAGGAGGATCCGTTGATCGGAAGGCGATGACCGATCTCGAGCCAGATCGATGCCACCGTGCGCGGCCGCCAGGTCTTCACCAGCATCATCCGGTCCTGGTCCTGCACCGCCAGCAAGGCCATGGTCCCGGTGTCGTCCGCCAGGCGCTGCATCAGCGTTTCGGACAGGTCGACGAAGGAAATGGCCGCGCTTGCTATGTTGCCGAGGGCCAGCAGGGCGGGGCCCGGCCGGTAGCGGTCGTGCCGCCGCGCATGGCTCAGATACCCCAGCGCCTGCAGGGTGAAGGTCAGCCGGGAGACCGTCGACTTGGGCAGGCCGGTGCGTTCGGCGATTTCCGCGTTGCCGAGGCCATTGTCGGAAACGCGGAAGGCGCGCAGCACACTCAGACCCCGGGCAAGGGTCGTTGCGAACCGTCTGTCATTCTCGAAATCACTCATCTCGGGCCCTCGGCTGCGCGTCGTTTCAGGCTCATTGCATCGTCGACGGAATGAGCGTGGAGATTATCGGAAACGCCATAAGAAGCAGGAGAACGACGAAGTCCAGAGCCAGGAAGCGAACGATGCCCGCAAAGATCTGGTCGATGCTGACCTGCTTGCCCACCACGTTGCCGATGACGAAGACATTCAGGCCAACGGGGGGCGTGATCAACCCGATTTCGAGCAGCTTGATGATGACCACACCGAACCAGATCAGGTCAAAGCCGTAGCCTTCCACCAGCGGGATCATCAGCGGCAGGGTGAGCACCATGATGCCGATCGGGTCGAGGAACATTCCGAGCACCAGATAGAGGACGGCAATGGCGGCCAGAAGAACGACGGGCGAGAGCTGTGCGGCCGTGATGCTTTCCCCCAGCGCGCTGGCGACACCGGTCAGGGCGACGAAGGCGACGAAGATCTTGGCCGAGGCGGCGATGACGAAGATGGCCGCCGACTGCAGGGCGGTTTCGCGCAAGGAGCGCAGCAGACCGTCCCAGGTGAGCTTCTTCTGGAGAAAGCCGATGACAACTGCCGCCGAGACGCAGATGGCTGCCGCTTCGGTGGCCGTGAAGATGCCGCCGTAGATGCCGCCGATGATGACGGCAAAGAGCGCGATGGCGGGCCAGGCCTTGAGCGCGGCGCGGCGCTTGGCGCCCCGGCGGATCTCACCCGTGAAGGTCGGTGCCGAAGCCGGGTCCTTGCGCACCCAGAGGTAGATCACCACGAGGAAGCCGGCGAGGGTCAGCAGGCCGGGCAGGATGCCGGCCAGGAACAGCTTGCTGATCGAGGTCTCGGTGAAGATGCCGTAGATGATGAAGAGCACGGACGGGGGAATGAGCGAGCCGAGCGTGCCGCCGGCGGCAACCGAGGAGGTCGCCAAGCGCTTGTCATAGCCCATGCGCAGCATTTCCGGCGAGCAGATGCGGCCCATGGTCGAGGCGCAGGCGATGGACGAGCCGGTGATGGCGGAGAAACCGCCGCAGCCAACCACCGACGCCATGGCCACGCCGCCGGGAATGCGCACCAGCCAGACCCGTGCCGCGTCATAGATGCGCGTGGTGATCTCGGAGCGGTAGGCAATGTGCCCGAGGGCCACGAAGAGCGGCACCATCGACAGGTCGTAGGAATGGATCAGATCGAAGAAATTCGAAAAGACCATGGAGGTTGTCGGCTTGATCGCCCGTTCCGGGGTGAAGGTCCCTGTGCGGAAGGCGAACATGACAAAGCTGCCGATCGTGGCCACCGAGGCCAGGGCAAAGGCAATCGGCACGCGGATTGCCAAGAGGAGAATGACCGCGCCAAAGGCTGCCAGTCCGACGAGAGTGCCGTCCATCATTCGTCTCCAATCGCGGGTTTCGGGTCGGCGAGCTCGCGGATGTCCTCGCCGGAGACGAGCAGGCGCAGGTCGGAGATCACGAAGCTCAGCAGCCGAAGCCAGCAGGCACACAGGCCGATGAGAAAGATCAGGCGTCCCGGCCACTTGGGCAGGGAGAACTGCCCGAAGAAGAAGGATCCGCTCGAATAGGTATGGGCCAGTTCGCGCCAGCCGGCATAGATCAGCGGGCAGAGCGCGAAGAGGCCGACGAAACTGCCGAAGATGACGAGGCCGGCCTGCACGCGCAGGGGCATCATCTTGGCCAGAAACTCGACGCCGATGTGACTGCGGGCCGTGGTGGCTGCGGCCAGCGGTAGCAGGATCGAGGCGACCATCAGTTCCCGCACCATGATGACCGTGTCGGGAATGCCCGAGTTGAACAGGGCCCGCAGCAGCACGCTGACGGTGATCAGGAGGCAGAGACCCGCAATTGCGCAGACCGAGAGGTCGAGCAGCAGGCGTTCGAGGCGTCGCAACATGGCTGGGATCCGGGGGTGATGATCAGAAGGCGCAGGTCCGAAGTGTCCCCGGCCCATTCGGCCGGGGACAGCGCAGGGAAGGGCCCTGCGGAATGTCTCGAAGGGCAGGGCGCGCTCAGCGCGTCCAGGGATAGCCCTTCTCGTCCCGTTCGGCGGCGTATTTCTCCAGCAGGCTCTTGTACTGCGCCAGCAGACCCTCGCCGTCGAGGCCGGCGGCATCGGCCCGCTGCACCCATTCGGTCACATATTTGCTGCCGGCTTCCACCAGCTTGTCGCGTTCGGCCACCGGCAGGGAGATGATCTCCACGCCCGCGTCCTTCATCTTCGCGACGGCTGCGTCATTGTCGGCGTTGATCAGCTCGCCCAGCTTGTCGGCCATGGCGACGCCGGCTTCCGTCATGGCCGTCTTCTGGGCGTCGTCCAGGGCGTCATAGGAATCCTTGTTCATCAGGATCCCCAGGCCACCGACTTGGCCCCAGTTCAGCAGGGTGTAGGAGGTCATGACCTCCTGTTGCTTCAGGGCGGCCACTGCATAGGAATAGCCCTGGGAACAGTCGATCAGGCCGGTGTCCAGCCCCTGATAGGCGTCATAGACCGACATGTTGACCATGTTGGCGCCGAAGTCGCCGAAGGTGTCGCCATAGGCCCCGGTGCCGCGCACCTTCAGTCCGGCGATATCCTCGGTGGTGCGGATGGCGGCGTTCTTGCAGCCGATGTTAACCTGCGAGGTGGTGAAGGTGCCGATGAACACCAGGTTCTTCTCGGCCAGGTCGGCCTGGATGCTCGGTGCGGTGCGCATCAGTTCGTCGGTCGCGCGCATGCCCACCCAGGCATCCTCGTTCAGGAGCGGCAGGTCGGCGATGCCGTAGCCGATCATTTCCTGCGGGAAATAGACCGAGATCACGGTGCCGAGATCGGCGACGCCATCGGCAATCGCCTGAACCGCGCCGCTCGCGTTGAACAGGGCACCACCCCACTGCACGTCGAACTTGAGGTCGCCGTTGGAACGCTTCTCGGCTTCGGCAACGAAATGCTCGAGGGACTTGGCGCGGGCGCCCCGGTTCGGACCGGCCTCGCCGAGGATGAGCGTCGTCTGTGCGGCCGCAACACCGGCGGACATGCAAAGGGCAAGCGCAGCGGTGGCTGCAAGAAGATGTTTCATAAGGGCCTCCCTCCCTTGGACAAAGATCGCAGGCAGTAATTCCACTATGCGAAACTAACTACTGCATAATGGAAATTTAACGGAGGTTGCGCGTGGAGGCAATCCCTCACAGCGTTTTTCTCGTGCCTTCACATGGCTCACCCAAGGCGATCCCCTAGCCCTCCCGGTTCCTCTTGGAGGAGTGCTTGAGAAAACGAGGAATGCCTTCCAGGACGCTGCACTCTTCCGACACGGGCTCAGGCGGTGGCTACGAAGTGAAGGCGCAGAGGATGGAGCGTCGGGATCACAGGCTGCTAGCAAGGTATGCCGACGATCAATTGGCGGCGTGGTCTGAAGCGCCAGGCTGACCCGAGCAAAACCGTGAGCTTCTAGATGCAGGTGCGCATCTCAAGGCGCGACCATCTTCGGCGACGTTTCCAAAAATGGATGCAGCCTGGATTGCTCCAAAAATACTTGGATGCCGCTTCGGGTTTCGCTGTGATTTGCGAGTGCTGACGATCACGGGGGGCTCTGGAGGGCTCTCGTTTCCCGAGCGAAACCGTCGGACTCAAAATGTTGAATATTAGAGTTATAAATTGTAGAGAGCCGCGACGCGGATCTGGCGGCGGGCGTTGAACCGCTGCCGGCCTTCCTTCCTCCCTTGAATGGCCCTCACGCCGTTCCCATCCCGAGCCATTGTCGTGACCAGCCTGTTTCGGAGCCTCGCCGCTCTCTCTTTCTCCGTTTTTTGCGCCGTCTTCCTGACCCTGTCTTTCGTGCCTGTCCCGGCGCAGGAGCAGGACAGCGCTGATCTTCTCGAGTGGGATCCGCGTCTCGTCCGTGGCACGCTCGACAATGGGTTGTCCTACGTCATCCATGACAGCAAGCGGGAGGGAGATCCGTACAATATCCGCCTGATTGTGAATGCCGGGTCCGTCGACGAGGCCGCGCCCGGAGGGCTGGCGCATATTCTCGAGCATATGGTGTTCCAGAGCACGAAGGCGCATCCGGAAACCATCCACCGCTACATCGCTCGCCTCGGCTGGCGGACCGGGGTTCAGATCAATGCGATGACCCGCGACACGGAGACCCAGTTCATGGTCCGCACGCGGCCCCACGACGCCCTCGACGTGGATGGGGTCATGGCACTGCTGGCAGACATGCTCCTCGCGCCGGTTCTGAGCGCGGACGACTGGAGCCGGGAGCGGCAGGTCATTCTGGAGGAACTGCGCCTCAACAGCTCCGTCGCGGAGCGGGTCAATCGTCTCAAGAAGGCCCAGGTGCGCAATGGCTCGAACTATGCCGCAACGACGCCGATCGGCACCCGTGAGCGGATTGAGGCCGTCGGCATCGATGAAATCCAGGCGTTTCACGAGCGGTTCTATCGCCCATCCAACATGACCGTCATCGTCAGCGGGCGGGTGGACCCGGCGACGGTGGTCGCAGCTCTGGATCGGCATTTCGGGTCCTATCCCTCTTTGAGTGCTCCTGAGCGTCCCTACCTGGTGCTCCCGCTCCGACCCGGAATTCACATCGGACGAGTTCAGGATCCGGCGGGAATGTCTTCCCGGGTAACCTATGCGTTTCGGGTTTCCGCACCAAAGCGCGACACCATCGACGGGCTCCGTTTCTATCTGGAGAAATATTTCCTCGGCCGTCTGATCCGTGACCGCATTTCCGCCCAGTCGTCGGCATTTTCCGGGGAAGTGGAGGGGCTGACCTTCGTGCTTCAGGAAACCACGAATGAGCGGTTGACCCTGGCCTTTGCGGCGAAGACCCATGACCACGACATGGGACTGGCCGTGTTGCTGCGCGAGGTGGAACGGCTGCGGCAGAATGGCGTGAGCGAGACGGAGTTTGCTGCTTTGAGGGAGAAGGTCGCTGACATCGCCCGGCGCAACGTCAAGGCGGCCGGATCGCGGACGTATCAGACCTGGGAAGACAAGATCGCGAGCAGCCTCGTGCAGGGCAAGGTCCTGACCCATCCGGAAACGGAGCGGGACCAGATTCTGGCAGCGCTCGACGAGATTACCTTCGAAGACCTGAACCGGCGGCTTGTCGAGTGGTTGGGCGCCGCAGACCGGCTCGTGTATTATCAAGTCCCGGGCAGCGTTCAACGGGAGCTGCCCACTGAGGAACACGTGATGTCCCTCGAGGCCGGTTTTGCGCGCCAGCGTTTCTCCCCTGTGACCGAAGGCGTGGGCGTCTCCGTCCCCGAGGCCAAGGACGAGGACGAGGAGCTGGAGGTCGAAGAGCCGACCGCGCGGCTGGAGCTTCCGGAAATGTCTGAGGCGACCGGGGATGCAGGGCGTTTGTCCGCTCCCGAGGATCTTGGCAAAGGTGTCATCGGCTGGCGTCTGGAGAACGGTGACCGGCTGGTCTGGCTGGATCGGCCGACACCCGGCGACAAGCTGACAATCAAGGCCCTGTCGGAGCCCGGATTCGAGAATCGTCAGTATCCCAGTTGGTTGTCCCAGGCTGCCATCCAGCTTTGGGACCAGAGCGGCTTCGATTTCTGGACCGAGACGGAAAATGCCAGCTATCGCGAGAACAAGGACCCGAAATGGAGTGTGGCCCTCAAACCTGGTGAGCTGGACATCGCGGCGATCGCCAGTCCGGAAGAGCTGTCCTCGCTCCTGCGGGCCTACGGGCACAAGATCCTTCATGTCTCCCTTTCCGCAGATGCCCTTTCGGCGTTCAGGTCTCAGATGGGGGAAGATCTTGCACGCGATTTCACTCCCTCTCAGAAGTTGGCCATGCAGGTGAATGCCTGGCGCTTCGGCAACACGGCCACGCGGCCCGACGCCCGGGACCTCGAACATCTGACCTTGCAGGACCTGTCCGAAGCCGCGGCGAATATTCTGATGCAGCCGGTAACCTGGCTGGTCGTGGGCCCGCGCCCCCAACCGGCTGCGGGTTTCGGCCTCGAGAGTCTCTTCGCGAGGCATGTCGGCAGGATTCCGCGTCAGGCCACGCTCGGTCCTGTGCCGTCCCGCCAGGTGGATGGTCATCGCAAGGAAACGGTGCACGTCTATGAGCAGGCCATGGCGAGCGTCAGGTTGCTTGGCAGTACGGACATGGAATGGTCACCGGAAAAGGCCTTCCTTCTGTCTGCGTTGACACCACTGACCCAGACCGCGCTGAAGGATGAACTCCGGCTGCGGCTTGGAGGCGTCTATTCGGTGGCCTTTGAAATGACCTTGTCCCCCTGGACCGATCGGCTTGAACTCGACGTATCGTTCACATGCGCGCCGGACCGGGCAGAGGAACTGGCTCTGGCGGCCCGTACAGTGCTGGATGACCTTCCCAATCGCCTGACCGGAATGCAGCTTGATCGCTTGCGCGAGGATCTCCGATTTGCTGAAAGCGGCCGCCTGGAAGACCCGAATACCTGGGTCCGGCGCCTTGGCTTGAGCCTCCGCAGCTATGGCGATGCGCGCTATCTGGAGACCATGGCCCAGCTGGCGGATCGGCTGACGCAGGACCGGATCGAGGCCCTGGCACAGTCGCTCATCCCGCTGGCCCGAAGCCTGACGGTCATCGCACTGCCCAGGAAAGCCCCCTGAAAGCCGTACCGGCGCTCTGCTGAATTCCGTCGCCCGCAGCTCGGCTGCGGGCGATTGCATTTGAGCGCTCGCCTGCTGCCGCGCGTGCCAAATGTGTCAATTTTGCAACGGGTAAAAATATGAGTAAGAAAATCATGTTTTGATACCCGCTATGGTTGCATTTCTTTCACGTGTTTCTGCTGCCGCGATTTATTTGCCGAAGCGGAATGAAATCTGTGACGCTGACTCCCTCTTGGGAAAAGGTGAATTTTTGACTTCTTGACTCAAGTTTTTTGAGTCTGCCTTTAGGTCAGCCATAGCGCGCGCGAAGAAGCCTTGTTCGCTTCCGCGGCATCCTCTGATTGGTTCCACCTATTTCCTCAGGGTCGTATCTGCGCACTTGAATTCCCAATTGAAACAAGGCGATTTCCATGAACATTCGTGGTTCACTTTTGCGGCAGGTATCGCGGTTGACCCTGCTTTCCATTGGCCTTTCGGGCGGTGGATTGGGTCAGAGTCTTGCTCAGGAGACGACAACGCTCGAGGTGGTGATTGTCGGGACGGATACGCCGGAGGGGGCTGCGAGCCTGAGCGAGGTTGGTTCCAGCGATACGGGCCGAACCACCATGAATGCCCAGTCGGTGTCGACCCGGACAGACACCACGGGGGATGCGACGAGCATCCTGAAGAGCTTGCCGACCGTCCAGTATCTGAACAATTCCGCGGAAGCCGATGACGAGGGCGAGAACGCGGATGACGTCGTTGATTTCCGTCCGCTGGAAGTTTCAATCTCCGGAGCCCAGACCGACGAGAACATGTTCATGCTCAACGGCGTGTCGATCAATAGCACGGCCGGCGCCTACGACCCTGTTTCCAGCGACTATGGCAACGGCATCTCGCGGTGGGACAGCACCCAGTCCGCGAACAACATTCGCGGGTTCTACGGCATGAGCTCCCAGAGCCAGTACACGCCGAGCACCTTTGTCGAGGAGGTCGAGCTCTTCGATTCCAACGTGTCCGCGAAATACGGGAATTTCCAGGGTGGAGTGGTCAATTACAAGCTGAGGAAGCCGGATCCGGACGCCACCGAGTGGCGTGGCGCGACCACCTTCAGCTATCAGGACAACCGCTTCGCGAACTATCACATCGCCACGGATGACGGTGAAAACCCGAAGGGCCGCACGGAGCCGGAGTGGCAGAAGTTCGACTTCTCGGTCACGGCCGACGGCCCTGTGACCGACAGCATCGCCGCGCTTGTCGCATTCTCCCGTCGCTATGGCGGCGCGGACAAGCAGATGGACGTTCAGTATGTCGTTGATGAGGATTCGGAATATGTGCCGTTCTCATCGATTTCCGATTTTTATCGGGTGTCTGTCAGCAAGGAGCTGGACGAAGGCGAGTTGAACTGGTCCACCAACCTGACCCATGCCGTGCAGGAATGGGTGTCCAATGCCATGTATGACGTCGGGATCGATGTCGGCAATGTCGCCGTGCAGAACGTCCTCGATTTCGACCGTGACCTGGATATCCTTGGCGGAGTGCACCTGAACAGCAAGGGTCTCTTTAATTACCAGAGTGTGACCAACGAGTCGGGCGTCGATGAATACAAGGTCTGGACCATTTACAGGGAGCGGACGCGTAGCGGAACGACTTATGTCACTGATAGCGACCTCTTCTCCACCTGGTGCCAGAACCCGGATGGATCCACCTCGACGACCTACTGCTATGAGGGCGGGGCCGGCAGCAAGTCGCTGGACGATGTTACCCTTGGTGGCACCTCCGAACTTGATGGTGACCTGCTCTGGGGCACCTTCCTGCTCGGCGGCGGCTTCGAATATACCCGCGCCAGCCGGACATTCTCCGGGCTCGACACCTATACCGCCACAAAGACTACGGCCGACGCGGAATATGAGACCTACGGCGGATTCCCCGGCAGCTTTGTCTGTGACACGGGCGATGACACCTGCACGAGGGACGTCTATTTCTCCAGCAGGCTGGTCTATGACGACTATGACACCACGGTAAACGCCAGCAAGTTCGACCTTTATGCCCAGACCGAGCAGGAATGGCGCTGGCTGAAGATCCGGGCAGGCTTGCGCGGCGACTACAACACCTATCTGCAGAACTACAACGTGGCGCCGCGGTTCGTCTCCACGGTGACGCCGTTCGACAACCTGTCCTTCACCTTTGGCGCAAACCGTTACTACTCCGGCGATTACATCACATACGCGATCCATGACAACACGGGTGGCCGCACGAGCTACTCGCGCAGCTATGACGCTACGACCGGCGAAGTGGGGGGCTGGGTCGCGGGAACGCTGACCGCACCTTACCGCTACGGCGACGGGGACTTGCGAACCCCCTACAACGACGAGTTGACCGGTGCGGTCTCCTATGACGATCCGTTCAGCGGCGGCAACTGGCGCCTGAAGTATCTCAACCGACAGGGGCGCGATCAGTTCTCCCGTTCGAGCGAAAGCACCACGCGGAACAATATCCTGAGCAACGAAGGTTCTTCGAGCTACCAGTCGGTAACCTTAGAATACACTCGCGATTGGCGGATCCAGACAGAATATCTCGAGAAGCTCGGGGTGCATCTGGCTGGAGTCTGGGCCCAGCGCGATATCTCGAACAACACATACTTCGATGAATCTATCGACGATGAATATATCTATTATGGCGGTTCGACCTACACCAAGGCAGGCTTCCAGCAGGTCACCGGCAATCTCGATATTCCGCTGCGCTTCAATCTTGGCGTCACTTCCACGTGGCTGGAGGGCAGGCTGCGTCTCGGCCTGAGTGGAGATGTGGTCTTCGGTTACACCGGCGTGCGTGACAGCGGCGATGATGCGGACGAGCTCGGGATCGTGGCGACCTATGATGGGGCCGACGTCTCGACACTGACAGACGTCTACGAGGACTATGATTTCGACACCAATCTCAGCCTGAACGCCACCGTGGGCTACACGGTTGCCGAGATCGAGGGGAACCCCTTCGACATCGAGCTGAAGGTTTCCAATCTTCTGGATGACGTCTCCAACATGGTGTCGAGCGACGACAATCCCTGGGTCCGCGGCCGAACCATCGCCCTGACCGGAAAGTTCACCTGGTAAGGACCCGGCCGCAAGAAACGGGGTGGGAAGGCACGATCTCTGCCGGTTGAGGCCGTGCCTTCCCGTCTGGAACGGTTCCGAAGAGCGTGCCTTCGAGGGACGCTGTGCCTTTGCTCGGGACTGATGCGCTTGTCACACGTGATCGCGATGGCCACCGCCCATGGCTTCCGCTCAAGCTTCCGCGACTGGGCCTCGGAGAATGGCTATGCCCGCGATCTGGCCGAGCGGGCACTCGCCAACACGATCAGGAACGCCGTCGAGGCCACCTATCACCGCACCGACCTCCTCGATCAACGCCGCGACATGATGCTGGACTGGGAGAGGTGGGTGCTGTCGGACGTTTGGAGGAGTGCTTCAACCCCTAGTAGATAGTGCACCGGGTGAGCGCATTTGTGATAATCGCTCGTATCTAACCCTGTGCAAAACATCTTACCGAGAGACACGCGAAAGTCAGCATTGCATCAGATCTGTACCAGTTCACGCGAACTGGGGTGAATGCGGAAAAATTTCCTGTTTCATTCAGAGGGAGCGCTTCATAAGGTGTGATTATCGTTTTTACACCAAGAAGTTTTCATGTTCTTCGCTCATTCCGGCTCCCCAGACGATCAAGGCGACTGGCAGAGGCTGCAGGATCACCTGCAGGAAACGGCCCGCAGGGCCGCGGATTTCGGGCGACCTCTGGGGCTCGAGAAACCGGCATATCTGGCTGGCCTCCATCATGATCTGGGCAAATACACGCGCCAGTTCCAACGGCGCCTCGCGGGTGACGACATTCGGGTAGATCACTCGTCCGCCGGGGCCGTGGAGATGATGGCCCGAGCTGAAAAGTTGCCGGCGGCCGGTCGGATCGTTCTGGAGCTTGTGGCTTACTGCATTGCGGGCCACCATGCCGGATTGCCGGACCGCAAGAATGAGACCGCCGCAAGCCTTGATCGGCGCCTGGAAGCCGACGTGCCCGCGCTTGACCCGATCTGGCAACAGGCGCTCGCCGAAGCCTCGCAACGCTGGTCTGAGGGGCTGGCCCCGGACCTCCTGCGGACCATCCCCCCGGCGGATGCGGACTTCTCCCTGTCGGTCATGGCCCGCATGATCTTTCCTGTCTGGTGGACGCGGATTTCAAGGATACGGAGGCCTTCTATGACCGGCTGGAAGGCAGGTCGCGGGACCGGGACTGGCCGGCTCTGCAGGAGTGCCTGCCCCGGTTTCTGACGCTCTTTGACGCCCACATGGCGGAGAAGGCCGATGCGGGCGGCGAGTTGAACCGTCTCCGCGGCGATATCTTGCATCATGTGAGAGCGCAGGCCGCGAATTCGCCTGGCCTTTTCACGCTGACTGTGCCGACGGGCGGGGGCAAGACCCTGGCATCCCTGGGCTTTGCCCTGGATCACGCCAGCCACCATGGTCACCGGCGGATCATCTATGCGATCCCTTTCACCTCGATCATCGACCAGACGGCAGCCATTTTCCGGAAACTCCTCGGCGATGACGTCGTTCTCGAGCACCATTCTGCGATCGATGAGGAAAAGTGGCAGCAGGGGCGCAAGGAGGACAGGCAGCAGGCGGACAAGCTGAAGCTGGCGATGGAGGACTGGGCCGCGCCGGTCGTGGTCACCACCAATGTCCAGTTTTTCGAGAGCCTGTTTGCGGCCAGAACCTCCAGAGTGCGAAAGCTGCACAACATCGCCGGCAGCGTCATCATTCTGGACGAGGCGCAGACCATTCCACGTCACCTGCTCAGGCCGGCGATGCGGATGCTTGACGAGCTGGCCCGCGCCTATGGCTGCACCATCATCCTGTGCACGGCCACCCAGCCGGCCCTTGGCAAGGACAGAGTGCAGGGCGGGCTGTCCCTGGAAGGGCGGGAACTGGCTCCCGATCCCCACGAACTGGCGCGAAAGCTGCGGCGCGCAACGGTTCGCATGGTCGGGACCATGGCCAACGGCGATCTGATCACCCAGCTGGAGGGGGAGGAGCAGGCTCTCGTCATCGTCAACAGCCGCAAGCATGCGCTGGACCTGTTTCGGGAGGCGGAGCAGGCGAGGCTGGACGGCCTGGTCCATCTCACGACCCGGCAATGCGCGGCGCATCGTCGTCAGATCCTCGATGAGGTGCGGAGCAGGCTGGAGGGGAAGCAGACCTGCCGTGTGGTCGCCACCAGCCTGATCGAGGCTGGTGTCGATGTGGACTTCCCGAAGGTCTGGCGGGCGGAGGCGGGGCTGGATCAGATCATCCAGGCGGCGGGCCGCTGCAACCGGGAAGGCCGGCGGGCCACCGAGGAGAGCATTGTCACCGTGTTCTCGTCTCCTGATTATCCGCCTCCCCGGGAAATTCGGAGCCTGATGGGCGACATGGAGCGCATGCGGACGACCCATGCGCAGGATCTGCAGTCTCTTGCCGCCATCGAAGCCTATTTCGCCGAGGTCTACTGGCGCATGGGAGGCGATCTCGACCGGGAGGGCATTCTCGATCTCTTCACCCACAGCAGGAAGGGCACGGACTACGCCTTCCGCACGGTGGCCGAGAAGTTCCGCATGATCGAGAGCGGCATGGTGCCCGTGATTGTCCCATGGGGTGATGGGGCGGGGGACGACGAGGCGCGGGAGGCGATCCGCCTTCTGGGCGTTCCGGAAAAATCCTCCGCCGCGCTTGCAAGGGCCTTGCAGACCTTTGTCGTCCAGGTGCCGCCGGAAGCGCGGGCGCGTCTCGTGGCGAATGGCAAGGCGGAGTTTGCGGCGCCGGCGCAGCGTGGCGACCAGTTCTGCGTGTTGAAGGACGAGGGGCTCTATCTGCCGGACGTGGGTCTGCTCTGGGAAGACGCGGACTATCTGGCTGCGGAACAATTGATGATCTAGCGATCGGCGCAAGGGGAGGTTCGGTTTGTCATATGGAATCCGACTGAAGGTCTGGGGAGACCACGGTTGCTTCACCCGTCCGGAAATGAAGGTGGAGAGGGTCTCCTATGATGTCATGACGCCCTCGGCGGCGCGGGGCATCCTGGAGGCGATCCATTGGAAGCCGGCGATCCGCTGGGTGATCGACGCCATTCATGTGCTGGAGCCGATCCGGTTTCAGTCGATCCGCCGCAACGAGGTCGGGTCCAAGGCGCCTGCGGGCAAGATCAGGACCGCCATGAAGCGCGGCGATCTGGGTGGGCTGCAGGTGCTGGTGGACGAGGACCGGCAGCAGCGCGCCGCGACCGTTCTGGTCAGGCCGGCCTATGTGATCGAGGCGCATTTCGAGCTGACGGAAAAGGCCGGTGCCGACGACAACGAGGGCAAGCATCTCGACATCTTCAACCGGCGGGCCGAGCGGGGCCAGTGCTTTCACCAGCCCTGTCTGGGCACGCGGGAGTTTGCGGCACATTTCGAGCTGATCCCTGCCGAGGCCCCCTTGCCGGAGACGGTCTCAGAGACCCGTGACCTTGGCTTCATGCTCTGGGACATCGATCATCAGGCACCGGGGCGACCGTCCATGTTCTTTCGGGCTCAGCTCGACAAGGGCGTGGTCCGGATTCCACAGCCCGGCTCGGCGGAGGTGCTGCGATGAGCGTCCTGTCTTCTCTTGCGCGGGCCTATGACCGGCTCCCCGACGCCCCGCCGTCCGGCTTCTCTTCGGAGAAGGTCGGCTTCTGCATTTCCCTGAACGAAGACGGCTCCGTTGCCCACGTGACCGACCTGCGCGACACGAGCGGGAAGAAGCCTGTGCCGAGACAGATGCTGGTGCCCCATCCGGTCAAGCGCACGGCCGGGATCTCGCCCAACACCTTCTGGGACAAGACATCCTATGTGCTTGGCGTGACGGCGGGGGAGGGCAAGCGCACGCAAGCCGAGCATGCGGCCTTCGTCGAGCATCATCAGGCTTTGCTTTCGGGAACTGAGGACACTGGCCTCAAGGCGTTGCTTCAGTTTTTGGGGGACTGGACCCCCGATAGGTTTTCCCAGCTCGAATGGCCGGAGGAGATGAAGGATCAGAACGTGATCTTCGCCCTGGAAGACGAGCGGTTGATCCATGTTTATCTTCATGATCGGGCAGCGGCCCAGGCACTCTGGGCAGCCGCTGGGGCCGCTGGGGACAGGTCCGGGCAGATCTGCCTTGTGTCGGGTCGACACGGTCCTGTGGCCCGGCTTCATCCCTCCATCAAGGGGGTCTGGGGCGCTCAGTCGTCCGGTGCGGCCCTGGTCTCCTTCAATCTCGACGCCTTCACTTCCTATGGGCACGAGCAGGGCGACAACGCTCCGGTCTCGGAGGATGCCGCCTTCAGATACACCACGGCACTGAACCGCTTCCTGGAAAAGGGCAGCGGCCACCGTCTCCAGATCGGGGATGCGTCCACCGTCTTCTGGGCCGATGCATCTGGTCTTGGCGGGGCTGCGCATCAGGTGGAGGAAATGGCCGAGCAGCTGTTTGCGGGGTATTTCGACACGGATCCTGCAGCGGAAGAAGAGAATGCCGTCAAGGAAATCGGCATTCTTCTGGAGCGTATCCGCAAGGGCGACCATCTTCAGGATCTCGGCGTCCAGCTGGATGGGGAAATCCGGTTCTTCGTGCTCGGCCTTGCGCCCAATGCCGCTCGGCTGTCGGTCAGGTTCTACTTTGAGAACAGCTTTGGCGAGCTGACACGCCATTATCAGTGCTTCATCTCCGACATGCGCATAGATCCGCCGCCGCGCGACGGCTATCCGCCGCTCTGGCGCTATCTGCGCGAGACGGCGGTGCTGGGGAAGGGAGAGAACGTTCCGCCCAATCTGGCAGGGGAATGGATGCGCTCGATCCTGAGCGGAGGGCGGTATCCGCTTTCGCTTCTCTCCGCCGTTCTGACGCGCCTCCGCGCCGACGGCGAGATCAACGCGCTCCGCGCCGGCATTCTGAAAGCCAATCTCGTCCGAAATTTCAACTGGGAGGCTCCCGTGGCACTGGACACACAAAACCCTGATCCTGCTTACGTCCTCGGGCGTCTGTTTGCAGTACTTGAGAAAATTCAGCTTCTGGCGCTGGGAAAGGTGAATGCGACGATACGGGATCGGTACTTTGGAGCTGCTTCCGCAACACCGAGAACAGTTTTTCCGCTGCTTTTAAAGCTCAATCTTCATCATAGAAGTAAGGCAGAGAAGAATGAAAATACGCGTAAGCTTGAGAGATTTTTCTCAGGTCAGATTGCTGAAATTATGAATTTACTTCCGACTGAGTTTCCGAAGTCGTTGTCTCTTTCGGATCAGGGGAAGTTTTCTATCGGATACTACCATCAGTTTAATTATCGAAAGTCAGAGGATACTAGCTCTGATGCCGGGGAGGCCAGCCAATGACCGCAATTTCCAACCGTTATGATTTTGCCCTCGTTTTCGAGGTCACGAATGGAAATCCGAACGGGGACCCGGATGCAGGCAACATGCCGAGGCTCGATCCGGAGACCAACCGGGGGCTGGTCACTGATGTCAGCCTGAAGCGCAAGATCCGGAACTATGTGGAGCTGGCCAGGGAACGACAGGATGGCTTTCACATCTATGTCGAGGAAGGCTCGATCCTGAACGAGAAGCATCGGCAGGCGTACAAGGCGCTTTATCCGGACGATTCCAAGCTGGACAAGGCAGCCAAGCTGAACCCGAAGGACGACACTGAAGCGGCGAAGCTGAAGGACTTCATGTGCGCCAATTTCTTTGATGTGCGCACATTCGGTGCGGTCATGTCGACGGGAATCAACTGCGGTCAGGTCAAGGGCCCGGTGCAGATGGCCTTTGCCACATCCGTCGAGCCGATCCTGCCTCTGGAAATCTCGATTACCCGCATGGCCGCGACCAACGAAGTGGAACGGAAGCAGAAGGCGGAAGGTGACGACAGCAATGATCGGACCGACAACCGGACCATGGGACGCAAGCACATCGTGCCCTACGGCCTGTATGTCGCTCATGGCTTCATCTCTGCGAAGTTTGCCGAGCGAACAGGATTTTCCGAAGGGGATCTCGAATTGTTCTGGCAGGCTCTCGAAATGATGTTCGAGCATGATCATGCGGCCGCCCGTGGCGAAATGGCGACCCGCAAGCTGGTCGTGTTCAAGCACGCCAATGCCCTGGGCAATGCACCTGCGCACAAGCTGTTTGATCTGGTTCGCATCGGGCGCAACGTTGACGGTGAGTTCCGCGCCGTTGATGACAAGCGGATCGGCAACGAGCCTCCGGCCCGGAAATTCTCCGATTACATCATCGAAATCGACCGGGACAACTGCCCGGAAGGTGTCGAGATCATCGAGAAGTTCTAGGCGTGCCGGACTGGGCCCCAGGTTCTGAGACTGCGGGAGGGGAGGCCATCCCCCTCTCGGCCCTGCAGCATGCGGTCTATTGCCTGCGACAGGCGGCCCTGATCCATCTGGAGCGGTTGTGGGCGGACAACCGTTTCACGGCCGAGGGCGACGTTCTCCATGCCGTGGCCGACAAGGGCGGCAGCCGCAAGGCGCGCGGTGTGCGCCGCGTCATGGCTCTGCCGCTCGCCTGCAAGCGTCTCAATCTCGCTGGCGTTGCGGATGTGGTCGAGTTTCCCGGCTGGCCGGATGACGAAATCCCCTGTCCGGTGGAGTACAAGCGCGGAAAGCCGAAGCTGCACCGGGCCGACGAGGTGCAACTATGCGCTCAAGGGTTTTGCCTTGAGGAAATGACCGGTCTGACCGTGCCGCACGGCGTGCTGTTCTACGCCGAGACACGCCGCAGGGTGAGCGTGCCCTGCGACAGGGACCTTCGGCAACTGACCGAGGCGACGGTGGCCTCCCTTGCCGCTGTTTTCCGATCCCGGCAAACCCCGGGCCCGACTCTCCAGACATCCCGGTGCCGGGCCTGCTCGCTGAAGGAACTTTGCCGCCCCGAAACGGTCTCCCGCCCGGTGAAGGCCTGGCGTCGGCGGATGCTGAACGGAGCCCTTGAGGCGGAAGCGCCATGAAGAAGCTGCTGAACACGGTCTATATCACCACCGAAGGTTCCGCCTTGCGCAAGGATGGCGAAAACCTGGTGGCGGATGTGGAAGGTGTCGAGAAGGCCCGTGTGCCCCTGCACATGCTGGCCTCCGTTGTTGCCTTTGGCGCGGTCTATGCGTCTCCGGCCTTGATGGGGGCCTGCGCCGCCGCCGGAATCACTCTGGTTTTTCTGGAGCGGAACGGCCGGTTTCTGGCCCGGGTCGAAGGTCCGGTGTCGGGCAACGTGCTCCTGCGGCGGGCGCAGTATCAGGCGTCGGATGCACCGGAGGAGATTGTCCGGTCCATCGTGACGGCCAAGATCGTCAACCAGCGCGCCGTGTTGCTGCGTGCCTTGCGGGATTACCGGACCGAGTATTCCGAGCAGGTTCTGAGCGAAATCACCCACGCGGCCGACCGGATGGCCATGATCGCCCGCCGGGTGGAGGCGACGGACGAAACCCTGGACCGAATGCGCGGGTCGGAAGGGGAGGCAGCCAATCTCTATTTCTCCGTCTTCGATCATCTGATCCGCTCGCCGGACCCGGAAATCTGCTGGCGTGGGCGCAGCCGTCGTCCGCCGCTTGATCCGGTCAATGCGGTTCTGTCCTTTCTCTACACGTTTCTGACCCATGATTGCCGGGCTGCCTGCGAAAGCGTGGGTCTGGATCCGGCGGTGGGGTTTCTTCACCGGGACCGGCCCGGCCGCCCCAGCCTCGCGCTCGATCTCATGGAGGAGCTGCGTCCGGTTCTGGCCGATCGGCTGGCCCTGTCCCTGTTCAACCGCCGTCAGCTCAGGGCGTCCGACTTCGAGACGAAGGACGGGGGCGCGGTTTTTCTGAGCGACGACGCTCGCAAGACGGTTCTGACCGCCTGGCAGGAGCGCAAGCGCGAGGAGCGACAGCATTTGTTCCTCGGCGAGAAGGCACCCCTGGGGCTTGTGCCCTATCTGCAGGCGCAGATGCTGGCGGGGCACCTGCGCGGCGACATGGACGCCTATCCGCCGTGGTTCTGGAAATAGGAGCGCAGATGCTGGTGCTTGTGACATATGATGTCCGGACGTCGGAAGGGGACGGTGCCCGTCGCCTTCGCGCGGTGGCCAAGGCCTGCCGCGACTATGGTCAGAGGGTGCAGTATTCCGTCTTCGAGATCGAGGTCGATCCGGCACAATGGACGAAACTGAAAGCCCGCCTCGAACGGGTGATCGATCCCGCCCATGACAGTCTGCGCTACTATCACCTCGGCGCAAACTGGCAGCGTCGGGTGGAGCACGTTGGCGCCAAGCCCGCGACCGATCTGGGTGGAACATTGATCGTGTGAAGGCGCCGGCGGTGGCGTGTGCCACGCCGCGCGAACGTCAAGCGTGCCGGAAAGGCCCGGCAGGGTCGCGATCTGGCCAGCTCTTTGAAAAGACAGCTCTTTGTCGAATCTCGGGTCTTCGGGCCGGAGGCATGGGCAAGCATGTTGTCAGGGTTCGCGCTGGCATGGCGGTTCATGTCGCCTGATCAACGTGTTAGCGTGACACAGTCGCCCCCTCCCGGGGGCGTGGATCGAAACATTACGGTGACAGATGCGTGGTCTCAGGCTGCTGTCGCCCCCTCCCGGGGGCGTGGATCGAAACGGTTGTGGATCGGTCCAACTCGGCGCACACCACGTCGCCCCCTCCCGGGGGCGTGGATCGAAACATGAGCATTTCAACCGTTTCCTGCATTTCAAAAGGTCGCCCCCTCCCGGGGGCGTGGATCGAAACGCAGGCTGCCCGAGGGCTCGGCCCTGCCGGGGAAGTCGCCCCCTCCCGGGGGCGTGGATCGAAACGGGCGCCGGGGGGCGCAGCTGGATCTGTCGGGCGGGTCGCCCCCTCCCGGGGGTGTGGATCGAAACCAGTCCTGCGAGCCGGGCGTGACGTACACCTACCAGTCGCCCCCTCCCGGGGGCGTGGATCGAAACTCGGCGGTCTGCTCGGCGTCGGCTTTGCCTCTGGGTCGCCCCCTCCCGGGGGCGTGGATCGAAACGGCGCGCTGACCCTTGCCGGGGCTGGCGGCGTGCGTCGCCCCCTCCCGGGGCGTGGATCGAAACCAGCGGTAGATGGTGCGTGTCGTGACGCCGAAGGCTGTCGCCCCCTCCCGGGGGGCGTGGATCGAAACCTGATCGGCGTGCCCACATCCAGTGTCTTTGGCGTCGCCCCTCCCGGGTCGAGGCGGGTCCAGTGCACGCGACTCTATCGAGATGTTCAGCAAGCCAGGCCGCAAGCCTGCACAAGTGGCATGATCCTTTTCAAGGGTCTTCGAAAACGGAAATCAGCCCCGGACCAACATGTGTTTCGGTGACGATGGGCTCTACAGTGATGTGTTGGAAATTGTCGGCCGGTCAGGGCGCGCGCGATATTTCCTGAAGCATCGCGTCATAGCGGACAGGCAACCTGCTTCTTGCTTCCAGTCTAGCCAGAGCCGTGCGACGGCATGCCGTCATGCAGACGGTTGCGCGCGTGATCCCTGACCTTCGCCTTCACGGTATCGAAGGCGACATTGCGCGAGACGCAGTGCAACGAAAAAGATCACGAGGGTTGTGACCGTGTTCCGGGCATGTGGAGGAGCAATCGTCGTGTGGGGCTGAGTGTGGGGCCGGAAAACAGCGACCGAAAAAGCCTGATAAAATCAAAGACTTAAAAGAGATATGGCGGACAGAGAGGGATTCGAACCCTCGATACGGTTGCCCGTATACACGCGTTCCAGGCGTGCGCCTTCAACCACTCGGCCACCTGTCCGTCGGGAGCGGTTGATCACCGCCCTCAGGTGGCGCAATATACTCGGCGTTCTCCGCATGGCAAGCCGCGTTTCGCATTTTTTTGAATGCGGCTCCCGGGCTTGTGGATAGG
The DNA here is from genome assembly GCF_008477545.1 of Roseibium aestuarii. Lineage (GTDB taxonomy): Bacteria > Pseudomonadota > Alphaproteobacteria > Rhizobiales > Stappiaceae > Roseibium > Roseibium aestuarii. Next base: position 126,887 of record NZ_VORA01000001.1, read on the forward strand.
TTGAAAAAACCGCGGAAATCCGCCATTTCAAAAGTTGCAAACTCACCTAACGTCAGTCTGGAACCGTTCCGGTCACGTGACGTTCATTTCGTTGCAACCCTTTGCTGCGTCTAGTGTGTCCCTTGTTGCACGGCCCGACGGCCCGGATCCCGGAGGACGCATTTGTCCGCGGAATGGCGATCCGGCGCTGTCTCGGACGTCAAGGCGACACAGCAGGAACGATGTTGCGGCCCCGGTCGGGGCAAAGTGATTTTTGAGGAAGGGAGGGCGCCCGGTATCGGGAGAGCCTTCCAGGGAGTTCTGGATGTTTGGTCTTGTGCGTTTTCTGGCCCGTCTGTCCGGCTGCGCTGCGGTCGCTGCGGCGCTGGTCACCGCCGTGGTGGACGGCAGCAAGATGATTGCCCGCTCGGACATGGTTTTCACCACCTTCGGCGAGTTCTGGCTGATGGTTGGCGGTCAGCCTTTCACCCGCGTTGCCTCGATTGATGGCGCAGCCCCTCTGGATGGGCCGGCCATGAGCAGCTCGCTTGATCTTCTGGCGCTGGCGCCTCTCAGCCTTGTCTTCGCTCTGGCCGGAGCACTGCTTCTCTGGGCGGGATGGCCACGGGCGTCGCGCACCCTCTCCTACGTGTGATCGCGTCCCGCGCACCCTCCGCTTGAAGCGGTCCCGCCTCCGGCCTAGATAAGGAGGCTGGATCCGCTGCAGGATCGCAAGGAGGGACGCATGTCGTTCATGACCATGCTCATGAAGAAATTCTCGATGGTGTCGCCGGAGGAGGCGCTGCCCGGCCGCGCGCAGGCCATCGATCCGGGCGCTGGCCACTTCGTCTCCGGCCGCCCGCTGAAGGGTCCCTATCCGGACGGGTTCAAGACCCTTGTCGTGGGGCTGGGCTGCTTCTGGGGCGCCGAGCGGCTCTTCTGGCAGCTGGACGGGGTCTGGGTCACCGCCGTTGGCTATGCAGGTGGCTTCACCCCCAATCCGACCTATCAGGAAACCTGCACGGGCCGCACCGGGCACACGGAAGTGGTGCTCGTGGTCTATGATCCGGCGCGCGTGTCGCTTGACCGCCTGCTCCAGGTCTTCTGGCAGGGCCATGATCCCACCCAGGGCATGCGCCAGGGCAATGACACCGGCACTCAGTATCGCTCGGCGATCTATGTGCAGGACCGGTCGGATCTCGCCGCGGTCAACGCCTCCCGGGAACTTTACGACGAGGCCCTGAAGGCTGCTGGCCACCGGGCGGGGATCACGACGGAAATCGGAACGCGCAATCTCGACGAGGTCTTTTTCGCAGAGGAATACCACCAGCAATATCTGGCCAAGAACCCCGGCGGCTATTGCGGTCTCGGCGGAACGGGCGTCAGCTGCCCGGCCTTGCCTGCCACGCCCCAGGGATAGAGGTGGACGTCTCCGGTCTGCGCCATGAGCGCGACGGGTTGCCGCAGGGATAGTCGAAAGGTTGCAAGATCTTCGCTCCGAAATTTGCAGGCGAAACCCTGCATGACCTTCGGGTCTGATAATCCGGCACAAAAAATCGCCCCGGGAGCCGCTCTTTGGGGCGATTTTTTTGTTCCAGATCATATGTATAAATTCAGACATCGCATTTTTACGTAGAACAGGGTCCGGTCGATCCTCAGAAATTATTAAAGGTAAAGGTGCATTCTCCGAAGCTGCACGAAATAAGCAGCAAGGCCGACCAATCATGTCCCGGAGCTTCATAGCGACCTATTTCAGCGCAGCCTGCCTGCTGCTGATCGTCGCCGCGGTGCAGCCGGGGCGGGGTGAAGCCGTTGCCGTGATCTCCGCCCCCTGGAGCGGGCTGGCGGCGGAAGTCGTCGCCCAGGCGGGCGGACGGATCGTGTCCACAAGCGCGGGCGGGCGTGTTGCCATCTCGCAGGGCGGGGCAGGCACGGGGGTTGGACGTTTCTATGCCGCGGGCGCGATCGCGGTTGTGTCCGCCCGGGTCTGGCAAAGCTGCGCCACCATGTTCTCCGGTGAGCGGGGGAGGTAGACGGAATGCAAGAGACGAAGTTGAACAGACTGGACGCACTGCGGTCCTTTTTTGCCAATTACATCATCTATTTCATCTGGGGGAACGTGCTTCTGGTCATGGCCAGCAGCTGGTGGCATCCCGAGGCCCCCGGCGTGGTGCTTTCCGGTGCGGCCCTGCTGCTCGGAGCGGCGGCCACGGGCACCTGGGTGAAATTCGGCACGGGAAGCGAAACCCGTATCGCGACCGCGATCACTCTTGCAGCTCTCGTCGGCCTCGTGGTTGCATCCATGGTCACCGAAGACGGAGCCACGTCGTTCCAGATCGACGCTCACATGTATTTCTTCGCCGTCATGGCGGTGCTGAGCGGCTGGGTCGACTGGCGCGCGATCGTGGCCTACTCCGCCGTGGTTGCCGTCCATCACCTGACCCTCAATTTCGCCCTTCCCTGGGCGCTCTTCCCTGGGGGATCGGATTTCTCCCGTGTCGTTCTGCACGCCGTGATTGTTGTGGTCGAAGCCGCAATCCTCCTGTGGATCGTCACCCAGCTCGAGCGTGCCTTCCTCGGTGTGACGAAGGCCCAGGAAGAAGCGGAAGAAGCCAACATTGAGGCCGCTCGCATGCAGGATGCCGAAAGGGCCCGCATGCAGGAAGATGCAGCACGTCAGGAAACCGTGCGCGAGCGTATCGCCGTCTTCCGCAACGAGATTGCCGAGAAGCTGGATACGGTCACCTTCCAGGTCCGCGAAATGCGCGATGCCTCCCACAAGCTGGGCGGTGTGGCACAGGATACCTCGGGCCGTGCGGCTGAGGCCTCGGGAGCCGCGGAAACCGCGTCTCACAACGTGCAGACGGTTGCCAGCGCGGCGGAAGAACTCTCCGCTTCCATCAACGAGATCACCCGGCAGGTGGAAGAAACCACCCGCATCGTGGCCCATGCCACGGAAGGGGCCCAGACCAGCAACAAGCGCGTTGCCGGTCTGGCGGAATCCGCCAACCGCATCGGCGAGGTGGTGACCCTGATCCAGGCCATTGCCGAACAGACCAACCTTCTGGCCCTGAACGCCACCATCGAGGCAGCCCGTGCAGGTGAAGCAGGCAAGGGCTTCGCGGTCGTGGCGGCCGAAGTGAAGGAACTGGCGAACCAGACGTCGAAGGCAACCGAGGAAATCGGCGCCCAGATCACGGCGATCCAGAACGAGACCAAGGCGGCCGTCGAGGCCATTGCGGCCATCGCGTCGACCATGAACGAGGTCAACAACTACACCAACACCATCGCAGCCGCGGTGGAAGAGCAGGGCTCGGCCACCAACGAGATCTCCCGCAATGTGGCAGAGGCGGCAAACGGCACCGGTGTCGTGGCCAACAGTGTCGGCGGTCTCACCGATGCGGCGGCCACCACCGAGTCCTCCGCCTCCAGCGTGGCCCATGCGGCCGAGGAGCTCGAGCAGGAAGCCGAACGCATGCGAGCGGCGGTGGATGCCTTCCTGCGCGATGTGGCGGCCTGATCGGGCGCTGCACTGCTGACCATGAAAGGCCGTCCTGTTCTTCGGGACGGCCTTTTCCGTTGGTCCCGGCTTTCCTGTCTTGACGTAGCGGGCGCTGCCTGCCAAACGCCTTGGCCTTGAGAGGGGCGGCCTCCGCCGCTGCGTCCCTTTGAACTCCACAGGCGTTTCCTTGCTGCAAGACAACTCAGTTCTGCTTCTGGATGCATTGGGCACCCGCAAGGGCAGGCTCTACACGGCGCCGGAACGCATTCTGGAATGCCGCTCCCTGTCCGACGTGCCGGCGTTTCTGGCCGATGTCGAGGCGGCGCGTCGCGCCGGCGGTCATCTGGCCGGGTTCCTGGCCTATGAGCTGGGCTATGCCTTCGAGGACAAGCTCCGTCAGCTTTGGCAGAAGAGAGAACAGGTCCGAACGCCGGGGCAGGACGACCTTCTCGGCTGGTTCGGTGTCTATGGCGGCTTCGAGGAGATCGATCTGGCGACGGTGGAACGCCGTCTTGCGCCTGCTGATCCTGCGCCCGTGCATCTGTCCGAATCGCTGTTCGACATGGACCGCGCGGCCTATGACGAGGCCTTCCGGCAGTGCCAGAAGCATCTGGCCTGTGGCGACATCTATCAGGTCAATTTCACCCTGCGCGCGCGTCTCAGCCACGAGGGGCTGGCCGAAAGCCAGTTTCTCGCCCTGCTGCGCCGGCAGCCGGTTGAACATGCCGCCTTCATCCGCCTCGCGGACCGGGCCATCCTGTCCCTCTCGCCCGAACTCTTTCTGGAGCGGCAAGGGCAGACCCTGCGCACGCGTCCCATGAAGGGCACCGCTCCGCGTGGACGCGACAGCCGCGAGGACGACCGCCTGGCGCGCGAGCTTGCGGCCAGCGAAAAGCAGCGGGCGGAAAACATCATGATCGTCGATCTGATGCGCAACGACCTGTCCCGCATCAGCCACCCCGGCACCGTCCGGGTGCGGAATCTTTGCCGGGTCGAGCGCTATCGCAGCCTGCATCAGATGACGACCACGGTGGAAGGCGATCTGGTGGAGGGCGTTGGCTTCCCGCAGATCATCGAACGGCTCTTCCCCTGTGGCTCGATCACGGGCGCCCCGAAGCTCTCCGCCATGATGATTGCCGACCGGCTGGAGACCAGCCCGCGCGGCGTCTACACCGGCTCGATCGGCTGTGTGGAGCCCTCCGGCGACTTCCGCTTCAACGTGGCCATTCGCACCCTCGTGCTGCGGTCCGACGGCACCGGCGAGATCGGCACAGGCTCGGGCGTGGTCCATGACAGTGGAGCGGCCCCGGAATATGACGAGTGCAAGCTCAAGCTGAAGTTCCTCCATGCCGACAGCACGCCCCGGTTCGATCTGCTGGAGACCATGGCCTTCGATCCGCAGGCCGGCATCCTGCTGAAGGAACGGCATCTGCGGCGTCTGGCCGATGCGGCTGCTTATTTCGCCTATCCGCTGGATCCGGGACAGGTGGAGACCGCGCTGGAGGCGGCCATTGCCGAGGGGACCGCGCCATTGCGCCTGCGCCTGACCCTGAGCGAGCGAGGACAGGTGGCCGTGGCCGCCTCGCCGCTCGATCCGGTGCGCGGTGACGAGGTCTGGCCGGTAGCGATCGCGCCGGAGCCGATCCGGGCCGATCTGCGCTTCCGCCTGCACAAGACCACGAATCGCGCCTTCTATGACGAGATCCGCACCCAGGTCGCGGCGGTGACAGGTGCCAGGGAAGTGCTCTTCCTCAATGAGGACGGCTTCTTGACCGAAGGCAGCTTCACCAGCCTGTTCGTCTTGCGTAATGGCAAGCTGCTGACCCCGGCCCTGCGGCATGGCCTGCTGCCGGGCACCCTGCGCGCCGCGCTGCTGGAAAGCGGCCGGGCGATGGAAGCGGACCTGCGGCTGGAAGACCTCAGGATGGCCGAGCGGATCTATGTCGGCAACTCCGTGCGCGGCCTGATCCCGGTCCGGATGGTCGAGGCCTAGCCTGGCGCATACCGGGTCCCGGTTCAAGGCCGGGACGGGCAGGATGGTCTCAACCCTCACCCGGGCCGTTGGCCCGACCTCTCCCAACTTTGGAGAGGTTATGGGGCCTGCTGGGGGAAGCTGGAACCTTGCCCCTCTGTTGTCTCCTCACCGGAAGGCACAGCGCAAGTTACCTCTCCCGGGACCGGAAGAGGTCGACGCAACGCGTCGGGTGAGGACCGAAGGGCGAGAGTATGGCAACGGGGAGCCAGCCAGCTCGCCGAAGCGACCCTCTCCCAACCTCATCCTTCGGCACGAGCGAGCCTCCTCTCCTCCGAATGAAGGAGAGGGCAAGAAACAAGCCGCCCCGGTTTCCCGGAGCGGCTTTTGCTCGGTCTCGCCGGCCCTTCGGCTCAGGCGCGCAGGGTGGCGCCGGTTGCCTTCTCCACCGCAGCGATCACCTTCTTGGCAACCGCGTCGATTTCCTCGTCGGTGAAGGTCTTCTTCACCGGCTGCAGGGTCACGTCGATGGCCAGCGACTTGTGGCCTTCCGGCACGCCCTTGCCTTCGTAGATGTCGAAGAGGGTCACGTCGGTGATCAGCTGCTTCTCGGCGCCGCGGGCGGCCTTCAGCAGGGTCTCGGCACTCACATCCTTGGCGACGACAAAGGCGAAGTCGCGGCGCACCGGCATCAGGTCGGACACGTTGAGCGCGCCCTTCGAGCGGCCACCCTTGCCCTTCGGCTCGGGCAGGGCGTCGAGGAAGATTTCGAAGCCGACGATCGGCCCGTCAATGTCCAGCTCGGCCAGGGTGCGCGGGTGGATCTCGCCGAACACGGCCAGCGTATTCTTCGGGCCGAGCCGCAGGGAGCCGGAGCGGCCCGGGTGGAAATACGACGGTGCCTCGGCAAAGACCTGGAGCTTGTCCACCGGCGCGCCGATGGCGGCCAGGGCAGCTGCGGCATCGGCCTTGGCGTCGAAGACGTCGACGGCAGCGGTGGCCGCAGACCAGTGACGGCCGCCGCCGGCGAGCTTGGCCGTGCCGCGGCGAACGCCGCTGGCGACCATCTTCTGGCCTTCCGGCGTATCGTTCTCGAAGATCTGGCCCACTTCGAACAGGGCCACGTCACCGTTGCCCCGGTCGGCGTTGCGCTGGGCGGCCATCAGCAGCCCGGCAAGCAGGGTCGGGCGCATGTCCGACATGTCGGCGGAGATCGGGTTGGCGAGCTTCAGCTCGGGCACGCCGCCACCGAAATGCTGGGCCTGGGCTTCGGAGATGAAGGACCAGGTGATTGCTTCGTTCAGGCCGCGCGAGGCGAGGGCCCGGCGGGCGCGCGAACGGCGGATCTGGCCGGTGGTGAGCACCTTCTGGCCGACGCTGCCGGTGCGCGGCAGCGGCGTCGGGATCACCCGGTCCAGACCCAGGATGCGCACGACTTCCTCGACCAGGTCGGCCTTGCCGTGAATGTCCGGACGCCAGGACGGCGCGGCAACCTTCACCGTGTCGCCGGAGCCGGAGATCCAGAAGCCGAGGGACTTCAGGATCACGTTGATCTCGGCAACGGAAACCTCGATGCCCGACAGGCGCTTCACTTCCCCATAGGGGAAGTCGATGGTCTTGGTGATTTCCGGCACTTCACCCGCCACCAGAACCTCGGAGGCCTCACCGCCGCACAGGTCGAGGACCAGGCGGGTTGCGGCTTCAAGACCCGGCAGCATGTAATCCGGGTCGACGCCGCGCTCGAAGCGGTAGCGCGCATCCGTGTTGATGCCGAGCTTGCGGCCCGTGGCGGCGATCATGTCCGGGTTCCACAGCGCGCTCTCGATGAGCACGTCGACGGTTTCTTCCGTCGAGCCGGAATGCTCCCCGCCCATGATCCCGGCCAGGCTTTCCGGACCGTTGTTGTCGGCGATGACGAAGACGCTTTCGTCCAGGGTGTAGGTCTTGCCGTTCAGGCCTTCGAGGCTTTCGCCTGCGGCTGCGCGGCGGACCGTCAGGTTGCCGGCCACCTTGGCGGCGTCGAAGACGTGGAGCGGACGGCCCTGATCGAAGGTCAGGTAGTTGGTGATGTCCACCAGCGTGTTGATGGGCCGCAGGCCGATGGCCATCAGGCGGTCCTGCATCCACTTCGGCGACGGGCCGTTCTTCACGCCCTTGACGAGACGCAGGCCGAAGGCCGGGCAGAACTCGGTGCCGTCGTTGTCCAGCGTCACGGAAACCGGGCAGGGGAAGGCGCCCTTGATCTGCTCGCGGGAGCGTTCCTTCAGCTTGCCGAGGCCGGCAGCCGCCAGATCGCGGGCGATGCCATAGACGCCAGTGCAGTCCGGACGGTTCGGGGTCAGGCCGATCTCGATGACCGGATCGTCGAGACCTGCGATCGTGGCGAAGGGAATGCCGACCGGCGTGTCTGCCGGCAGGTCGATGATGCCCTCATGGGCGTCGGACAGCTCCAGCTCGCGCTCGGAGCACATCATGCCGAAGCTTTCCACGTCGCGGATCTTGCCGACCGACAGGGTCACGTCGAGGCCTGGCACATAGTCGCCGGGCTTGCCCAGCACGCCGACCATGCCGGCGCGGGCGTTGGGGGCACCGCAGACCACCTGCAGCGGCTCGCCTTCGCCGGTGTCGACCTTCAGCACGCGCAGACGGTCCGCGTTGGGGTGCTGGGTGGCTTCCAGAACCTTCACGGTCTTGAACGGCTTCAGCGGGGCGGAGCGGTCGATGACCTCCTCCACCTCGAGGCCGATCATGGTCAGCTTCTCGACGATCTCGTCGAGGCTGGCATCCGTGTCCAAGTGGTCCTTCAACCAGGAGAGAGTGAATTTCATGAGCTTGCTCTTTATGTCTCGTGTGGCCTGACGGACCCGGGCTGCAAGGCAAAACGCCGCGCCCGGGCGGGCCGGATGGAACGGATCAGGAGGACAGGCCGCCGGCGAGCGTCGGCAGGTCGAGTGGGCGGAAGCCGTAATGCTGGATCCAGCGCACATCCGCGTCGAAGAAGGCGCGCAGATCGGACATGCCGTATTTCAGCATGGCGATGCGGTCGATGCCCATGCCCCAGGCGAAGCCCTGATAGACGTCCGGATCGAGGCCGCAATTGCGGATCACGTTCGGATGCACCATGCCGCAGCCCAGGATCTCCAGCCAGTCGCTGCCTTCGCCGATCTTCAGCTCGGCGCCGGAGCGGTCGCACTGGACGTCCACTTCCATGGACGGCTCGGTGAAGGGGAAGAAGCTCGGACGGAAGCGCATCTTCACGTTCTCGACCTCGAAGAAGGCCTTGCAGAACTCTTCCAGCACCCACTTCAGGTGACCGAAATGCGCGCCCTTGTCGATGACAAGCCCTTCCACCTGATGGAACATCGGCGTGTGGGTCTGGTCGCTGTCGCAACGATAGGTCCGGCCGGGAATGATCACGCGGATCGGCGGTTCCTGATTGCGCATGGTGCGGATCTGCACCGGCGAGGTGTGGGTGCGCAGCAGCAGCCGTTCGCCGTCTCCCTTCGGGTTGAAGAAGAACGTGTCGTGCATCTCGCGCGCCGGATGGCCTTCGGGGAAGTTCAGCGCGGTGAAGTTCAGCTCGTCGGTCTCGATATCCGGGCCTTCGGCGACGGAGAAGCCCATGTCGGCGAAGATCGCGGTCAGCTCGTCGATGACCTGGGAGACCGGGTGAATGCGCCCGGTTTCCAGCGGCGAGGCGCGCAGCGGCAGGGTCACATCCACCGTTTCGCTGGCCAGACGCGCGTTCAGGGTGGCTTCCGCCAGCACGGCCTTGCGGGTGGCGATGGCGTCGGTGATCTTGGCCTTCAGGCCGTTCAGAGCCGGGCCCATCACCTGGCGCTCTTCCGGGCTCATCTTGCCCAGGGTCTTCATCAGTTCGGAAAGGCTGCCCTTCTTGCCGAGGGCGGCAACGCGCACCTCTTCAAGGGCGGCTTCGGTTGCGGCCGCCTCGATGGCTGCCAGCAGGTCGGTTTCCAGGGTCGTCAGGTCGGACATGGTCGCTCGAGTGGTTCGGGCCGGAGGGTTGCTGTGGAGCAACCCCGGCCGCACGTCGGAATGAGGTGCGGGTCTTTTAGCGAAAAAAGCCCCGCGTTGCCACGATGGGCGCGAAATTTGGTCAGGAAAGATCGCAGGGCCGCGCATGCAGGCCGCAGATCAGGGAGAGGCCCGGAACAGGGCAGTGCGTCAGCGGCTAAATCGTCCGCAGGCAGGCCCCTGCCGGTCGAACAGGCGCAGGTGTCCTCCGCCCAGCAGCGCCACGCGGGGCGTCAGGGCAAGCGGGCCATCGGGGGCGCAAAGGGGGCTCGGGTCCGGTCTCATCGAGCGCGAGTTTAGTCAGGACGCGAACCGGCGCAACCGCTAATTTTCGGGCAGTTCCAGCGAGCGCGGCAGCTCCTGCTTGATCCACTCGCTGAAGGCCTTCACCGGGCCCTCATAGGGTTGGTGCGGCCCGCGCACCAGCCAGTAGGAAATGCCCGTCTCGATCATTTCCGGGAAGGGGCGCACCAGCTGGCCGCTTGCCAGCGCGTAATAGGCCAGCGTCTCCCAGGCCAGAAACACCCCCTGTCCGGCGACCGCGGCATCGAGGCACAGGGCGCCGTCCGAGAAGGTCGGGCCGTTGACCAGCGTCTGCCCGCTGCGCCCGGTCGCCGCCAGCCAGTCGTCCCAGGTGAACATCTGCCCCGGATCCAGGATCACCGGCAGGTCGAAGACATCCTCCGGACGGGAAAAGCTGGCGGCCAGCGCCGGGCTGCAGACGGGGAAGATCCGCTGTCCGAGCAGGCGCTCCGCCTTCAGGCCCGGATAGGGACCGCGCCCGACCCGGATGCACAGGTCCACGTCGGACAGCAGCGGATTGGTCAGGGCGACGGAGGCCTCGACGCGCACCCGGATGCCCGGATGGGCGCGGGCAAACTGCTTCAGATGCCAGACCAGCCACTTGCCGGCGAAGACCGGCGCGACGGAGACGGTGAGCGCATCGGGCCGCCGCCGCTCGGTCATCTCGACCGCCGTCGACAGCGCGCTCATGCCCACGCTCAGCTGGGTGAGCACCGGCTGGGCGGAGGCGAGGGGATGCAGGCCGCGCGCGCGGCGTTCGAACAGCGGCTGTCCCAGCTGGGCTTCCACCTTCTGCACCTGCTGGCTGACCGCGCCAACCGTCACGCCCATCTCTTCCGCGGCGGCCTTCAGCGAGCCCAGACGCCCGACGGCTTCCACGGCACGAAGCCCGGAGAGGTGAATGCGGTTGAGGTTCTTCATATAGTTTTTCTAAATCGAATTGCAGAAGAAGTCGATTTTTATCGGCGGTCACCGGGCCTATATGTACAGCATAGCTGAATTCAGAAAAAGGAATTTGGCCATGACGGTTTCAACCGCATCGAAGATAATAAGGAGAAAAATCATGATGCTGATGACCATGTTCGCCCGCCGGCAGAACCCGCTGGCAGACCGTGCCTTTGCCCGACAGGAGCCGCTGGATCATCCGGCGATCCAGCGCATGAGCCCGCGCGAACTCGCGGACCTGCCGCCGACCCATCGCTGAGGCGATCGGGGGCAACCACGACACCGAGGGATCAACGGCGCCAGGAGACCCTGAGCGCCGTTTTCTGTATCCGGATGCCGGTGGGGTGTCCCCCGGCCATGTGGTCAGCGGCTGAAGGTGATCGTCCGGCTTCCCTTGCCCTGCGCCCCATCGGCCGCGAGCTCCATGGTGGTGATGCCGTAGAGATGGTTTTCGTCCGCCGCCAGCAGATAGAGATGGAAGGTCATGAGACCGCCCTCCTGCTGCATCTGGCCGCTGGTGTGCAGCAGCGGCAGCGACGCTGGGTCACATCCGGGTCCGTTCGGGGCGAGGCTTGCGGCAAGCTCGGCGCTTTCCAGGGTAAGACCTGTCGGGCCTGCGAGATCGGCCGGAGCCGCTGCCATGGCCTCGATCATGTAGCTGCCCTGAAGCCCGGCCGAGGACAGGATCAGTGTGCCGTCGCCTGCCCCCGTTAGCGACGAGGTCTCCGGCGGCGCGGGTGGCAGGGGCATGCGCATGCCCATCATGGAGAGTTCGCCGGCGCCATTGACCGTGGTCCAGGTGCCGGTGAGGGCGGTCGCCAGCGCGCCCATGTCCGTGCCGCGCGCGCCGCAATAGGAGCCGGCCTGTGCGCTGCCCGTGGCGGCCATGAGGCCGGCGAGCGCCATGCCGCCGAAGAGGCAGGCGGATATGCGTTTCATCTGCAATGTCATTCTGGAAATCTCCCGAAGCAATGGCGGGAGATTATCAGAGATTTGCGCGCACAGCGTGCTGCAGATCACACCCTGCGCGGCTGCGTCCGGGTCAGGCCTTCTTGACGAACTCGGTCAGGATGACGATGCGCTGATCATTCACCCGGCCTTCGATCTGGCCGGCATTGTCCGGCACCAGGCCGATGTTGCGAACGGCCGTGCCGCGCTTTGCAGTGAAGTTGGCGCCCTTGACCTTCAGGTCCTTGATCAGCGTCACCGTGTCACCGGCGGCCAGCACCGCGCCGAACGTGTCCTTGTGCACGATCTCCCCATCGGCGCCGGATGCGGCCTGCCCGGCCTGCGCCCAGGCCAGGGTGTCCTCGTCCAGATAGATCATGTCAAGCAGATCGCGCGCCCAGGCTTCATCCGAGAGACGGTTCAGCAGACGCCAGGCGGCAACTTGCACGGCGGGCACCTGGCTCCAGGCGCTCTCGTTGAGGCAGCGCAGATGGTTGGCGTCCAGCTCGGTACCCTCGATCTGCTCCCGGCAGGCCTCGCAGGCGAGGATCGTCTCGTCCACGGTCTCGCCGTCCTTCGGGGCAACAGCCAGCGCTTCCAGGGTCGTCTGGGCGCCGCAGAGTTCGCAGACGCCGTTGGCGCGGGCGTGAAGGTCTGTTTCAAGGCTCATGGAGGGCTCCTTGCGGTGAGCTCAGGGCCGTCGGAATGCCCTGCAACGGAAAAGAAGAGCCCCGGCGCCTGATGTCTCGGGCCCGGGGCTCCATGATGGAATTGGAAGAGGGACGATCAATCGTCCATCTTGAGGGCCTGGATGAAGGCTTCCTGCGGAATCTCCACCTTGCCGAACTGGCGCATCTTCTTCTTGCCCGCCTTCTGCTTTTCCAGAAGCTTGCGCTTTCGGGTGGCGTCGCCGCCATAGCACTTGGCGGTCACGTCCTTGCGCAGGGCCGAAAGCGTCTCGCGGGCAATCACCCGGGCGCCGATGGCGGCCTGGATCGGGATCTTGAACATGTGCCGCGGGATCAGCTCCTTCAGCTTCTCGCACATGGCGCGGCCGCGCTTTTCGGCCTGGCTGCGGTGCACGAGAACGGAGAGCGCATCCACCGGCTCGTCATTGACGAGGATCGACATCTTCACCAGGTCGCCGGCACGATAGTCGGAGATGGTGTAGTCGAAGGAGGCGTAGCCCTTGGAGATGGACTTCAGCCGGTCGTAGAAGTCGAAGACCACTTCGTTCAGCGGCAGGTCATAGGCGACCATGGCACGCGAACCGACATAGGACAGGTCCACCTGCATGCCGCGCCGGTCCTGGCACAGCTTGAGGATGCCGCCCAGATACTCGTCCGGCGTCATGATGTTGGCGCGGATCCACGGCTCGCGGATCTCGTCGATCTTCACCACGTCCGGCATGTCGGCCGGGTTGTGCAGCTCAACGTCCGACCCGTCGGTCAGGGTCATCTGATAGACCACCGACGGCGCGGTCGCGATCAGGTCGAGGTCGAACTCGCGGGACAGGCGCTCCTGGATGATTTCCAGATGTAGCAGGCCAAGGAAGCCGCAACGGAAGCCGAAGCCCAGCGCCGCAGAGGTTTCCATCTCGTAGGAGAAGCTGGCGTCGTTGAGGCGCAGCTTGCCCATGGCGGCACGCAGGTCCTCGAAGTCGTTCGCATCCACGGGGAAGAGACCGCAGAACACCACCGGCTGGGCCGGCTTGAAGCCCGGAAGAGCTTCGGCACAGGGCTTCTTCTCCAGAGTGATGGTGTCGCCGACGCGGGTATCGGCCACTTCCTTGATCGAGCCGGTGATCACGCCGATTTCGCCGGCATGCAGCTCGTCCACCTGCAGGAACTTCGGCGTCATCACGCCGACCCGGTCCACGTCATAGACGGCGCCGGTGCCCATCATCTTGATCTTCTGGCCACGCTTCAGCGAGCCGTTGATGATGCGCACGAGAACCATGACGCCGAGATAGGTGTCATACCAGCTATCGACCAGCATGGCCTTCAGCGTGTCGTCCGGGTCGCCCTTCGGCGCGGGCAGCTGCTTGACGATGGCTTCCAGAACCGTGTCGACGCCCATGCCGGTCTTGGCCGAGATCATGCAGGCTTCGGACGTGTCGATGCCGATCACATCCTCGATCTGCTCCTTGATCCGGTCGGGCTCGGCCGCCGGCAGGTCGATCTTGTTCAGGACCGTGACGATCTCGTGGTTGTTGTCGATGGCCTGATAGACGTTGGCCAGCGTCTGCGCTTCCACACCCTGCGAGGCATCGACCACCAGCAGCGAGCCTTCACAGGCCGCCAGCGAGCGGGACACCTCGTAGGCAAAGTCCACGTGACCCGGAGTGTCGATCAGGTTCAGGATGTACTGCTGGCCATCCTGGGCATTGTAGATCAGGCGCACGGTCTGGGCCTTGATCGTGATGCCGCGCTCGCGCTCGATGTCCATCGAGTCGAGAACCTGTTCGGTCATCTCGCGGTCGGTCAGCGTGCCCGTCATCTGGATCAGCCGGTCGGCAAGGGTCGACTTGCCGTGGTCGATGTGGGCCACGATGGAGAAGTTGCGGATGTTGGAAAGCGTCTTCGTTGTCATGGCGCTCGTTTATCATCGGCACGGCATTTCGAAAAGAGGCTTGAAGCGAGAAAACCGGCGGAATCCGAAGGCTGTTCTGCCTGATCTGTGCGCAGCTCCTGCCCCATCCGGCAGCCTGCCTCCTGCGGCCCTTGCATGCACGCGGCGCGCTCTCTTTCCTCACGCGCCGGAGACTTCCATTCTTTGGGCAGGCACAGCGTCAGGATGTCGGCTAAGAACCTCGTCGAAGTGCCTTTCGACAACGAGACCAGCCATGCATCTGCGCCCCGCCGAGGACCGCGACCTTCCCGCGCTTTTGTCCATCCACAATCACGCCGTCCGCGAATTGACGGCGGCCTGGACCACTATCGAGGATACGCTGGACGATCGCCGTCTCTGGCTCGAGGGGCGACGTGCCGACGGACTGCCGGTGCTGGTCGCCGTGGACGAAGCGGATCAGGTGCTGGGATACGGCACCTACGGCGCCTTCCGGGCGCGGCCGGGATATCGCCTGACCGCCGAGCATTCTGTCTATGTCGCAACACAGGCTCAGGGGCGCGGCATCGGCAAGACCCTGATGCTCGCACTGATCGACCGGGCGCGGGCGGAGGGCTATCACGTCCTCGTCGGCGCGGTGGACAGCTCCAACGAGGCCTCCCTCGCGCTTCACGCCAGCCTCGGTTTCGATGTCTCCTGCCGCCTGCCGCAGGTCGGGCACAAGTTTGGCCGCTGGCTGGATCTGGTGCTGGCGTCCCTCGTCCTGGATGATCGGGAAGTGCCGCCCGCGGCCTGAGGGAGGAGGCTGCGTCCGGTCACTCGGCCTTCAGAACGGCCTGACAGGCATCGGGCAGGGCCGCCAGCGCCATCGGTTTCTTCTTCACGACCTTGGGCGTCTCGCCCGGTTTGGGTGGTTTGGGCACCCAGGGCTCGTCGGAAAGCCAGTAGGCAAGCTCCTTGCCGCATCCGTCATCGGGCGCGGGTGGGGCCTGGTTCTCGCATCCTGCGCTGCCTGCCGGGCACGAGAGCCGCACATGGAAGTGATAGTGGTGGCCCCACCAGGGACGCACCGTGCGCAGCCAGGTCCGGTCGCCGGTCTCGAAATCGCAGAGCGCCTTCTTGATCGCCGGACTGACGAAGATGCGGGCGACGCGCTTGTCCTGGGCGGCCCGGCGGATCAGCCGCGCATGAATATCGGTGAAGACCGCCGGATCTACGGAGCGATCTGCGCCCTTCACATCCATCGGCCCCTTCAGCATGGAGACGGCGGACACATTCTCCCGCTCCTCCCGGCTCATCTCGTGGTCGGGCATGGGCTTCAGCCAGATATCCGCGTCGAGCCCGATCTGATGGCTGGCATGGCCGGAGGTCATGGGGCCTCCGCGCGGTTGCGCCATGTCGCCCACAAGCAGCCCGGGCCAGCCGAGCCCCGGCGCGTCCTTCGCAAGATCTTCCAGATACTCGACGAGGGTGGGATGACCCCAGTTGCGGTTGCGCGACAGGCGCATCACCTGCCAGCCCTTGCCGTTGATCGGCAGGGCGACCCCGCCTGCAAGACAGCCCTTGGCATAGGAGCCGATGGAGCGGCTGGCGAGGGAGGCAGGCGCTGCCACAGCCCCGAAATAATCCCGAGCGGGGGCCTGCGGATCCAGACTTCCGGCTATCGGGCTGACCGGACGCGCCGCCGTGTCGGAAACGGCCTTCGCCGTGACACCGGGCTTGTGCGGGGGCAGGGGCGCCGGGTCGGGGGCTGCGGCGAGAGCCGGGCCAGAGAGCACAGAACCCGTCAGCACAGGGCCCGCCAGCACAGCACCCGCCAGCATCCAGGCGATCAGGCGGAGGGCGGTTGCGGCAGGTCGGGCCTTGTCGGTCGTTTGGGTCATGTGCCTATCGGGTTCGATCGATGAGCAGATCCGCGATCTCGTCGAGGAGCAGGGTGTTGTCCCGGATGATTCGATCCGCCACACCATTGAGCGTGATCATATTGCCGGGACGGGCATTGTCCATCGCCTCTGCCCCTGCGGGAAGCGGGCCGCTCAGTCGGATGTAGCGGGCCTCGCCCGGGGCATTGAACAGGCGTCCGGCCTGATAGGAGGCCGTCTGCGCCTGTCCGTCGGAGAAGATGGAGAGGATCGGCACTCCGTTTGCCGGGCGCATCCAGCCGAGCGCCCCCCAGCCCTTCGCGTCCTTGTAGGGGAAGGGCTGTTCCTTCGCCCGGCCGGTGCCCAGGGACAGGATGACGATATCCTCTGCGGCCCATCCCATCTTGCGCGCCTCGAGATAGGCCGCCAGCGCCGGGTCATTCATGAAGACGCCGCCGTCGACGAGCGCCTGTTCATCGCCTGTGGTCAGGTTCTCGATCAGGGCGGGTTCGAAGAAGGAGGGGGCAGCCGTCGTCGCCCGCACCGCCTGCCAGAGGTAGTAGTCGTCGCTTCGGGTGCCGTCATGCTGGCGGGTGTTGCCCATGAACACGGCCTTGCGGCGTTCGATGTCATAGGCCGTCAGCACCAGATGGGTGAGCGCAGACGCCATGGAGGTCCAGCCGAAACGGGCCTTCAGCAACGCCTCCAGCGGCCGGGCATCATAGGTTTCGTCGAAGAGGCCGAAGGGGTTGCTCAGGAAGCGGCCGATCCGGTGGGCGGGTGAGTAGGTAAAGATCTCCCGCGCTTCCTGCTCGTAGAAGTGCCGCAGCTCGCTGAGGGTGGCTGCCGGCTCGTCACGGGCGCCGCCGGGCTTGGGGGCCGCGAGCCCGGCGGCGATCAGTCCGCCGGTGGACGTTCCGCAGATCAGGTCGAAGCACTGGTGCGGCACCATCTCGTGGCCCTTGTGCGCCATGCGGGCCGCCACGCTTTCCAGAATGCGCAGCGGAATAAGCCCGCGCACGCCGCCGCCGTCGATGGACAGGATGATCCGCTTGCCTTGCGCCATGGTCCCCCCGGGTCGTCTGGTGGTTCGGTCACGGGCCACCGGCCCGGATTCATGAGCCGGATCCTTTCGGGCAAATGCGGCCGGGCTGTGACGGTGTTTCCACTGCTCCTGACATGTGCTTCCCACATGCGCCGCGATCCTGAAGCTTGAAGACCGGCACTTGAATTCTGACTTCCCTAACGTCATCCCGCAAGCGCGCCAGAGGTCGCAAGCGTGTCTGGCCTGCAAAGCGGTGCTTAAGTTCCGCCCGGTGATTGCCAAGCCTTGCTCAGGCTCTAAACTCCCGGCCAGAACGAAAGGACTTGTGTCACATGAATATCGACCTGCTGCGCCGTCTGTGCGAAACCCCCGGCGTTCCCGGCCACGAGCATCGTGTTCGCGCGCTGATCCTCTCCGAGATCGAAGGCCTCTTCGATGAGGTGACGGTGGACCCGATGGGGTCGCTGCTCTGCCGCCGCGATGCCCGCCGCAAGCCGGAAGACGGCTCTGCCCCGAAGAAGGTGATGCTGCTCTGCCATATGGACGAGATCGGCTTCCTGGTGTCCCACATCACCGACAAGGGCTTCCTGCATGTGCAGCCCGTCGGCGGCTTCGACCCGCGCAACCTCTTCTCCCGCCGCGTTCTCCTGACCACCGATGACGCCGCGTTCAAGGGCGTGATGAACCCGGGCGGCCGTCCGATCCACATCTCCTCTCCGGACGAACGCAAGAAGGTGCCGGAGCCGGACGAATTCATCATCGACATCGGTCTCAGTGGGGACGAGGCCAAGGACAAGATCCGCATCGGCGACATGGTGACCATGGACGAGCCGCTGATCGAGATCGGCGACAAGATCGTCTCCAAGGCCCTCGACAACCGCATTGCCTGCTGGCTGGGCATCGAGGCGATCCGTGCGCTGGGCGATGCGGACCATGGCTGCGAGATCCACGTGGCCTTTACCTCTCAGGAAGAGGTCGGTCTGCGCGGGGCCCGCACCGCAGCCTATGCCATCAAGCCGGACATCGGTCTGGGCATCGACACGACGCTGGCCTGCGACACGCCGGGCGTTCCGGAACAGGATCGCACGACGGTCCAGGGTGAAGGCTTCGGTCTGCACGTCAAGGACAGCAGTTTCATCGCCGATCGTGAGCTGGTGAAGGAACTCGAGGCGCTGGCGGAACAGGAAGGCATTGCCTTCCAGCGCACCATGCTTCGCGCTGGTGGCCAGGATGGCGCCGCGGCCCAGCAGGCTGCAGCCGGTGCAAAGGCTGTCGGCATCGTGGTCGGCACCCGCTACATCCACACGGTCACCGAGATGATCCACCGCGACGACCTGAAGGCCGCGCGCGACATCATCGCTGCCTATCTGAAGGTGGCATGATCACGCCCGTCCGCGGACGGGAAGGGGCCTGATCAGGCAAGACTGGCGAGCAGGTTGCCCACCTGTTCGCCGGTCCCCGCATAAAGCGAGCTGACCGAGGCGCTCTGATAGCTGAGGCTGGTGTCGCCGAAATCCGCCTCGATGGAGGCGGCACTGGCCGAGCGGGCCGACAGACCGGTGCGGCTGTCATAGGACACCCGGTCGATCGAGACGAACTCGGCGGAGATCGTCTGGTCGCCGAAGGTGGCTTCCACGGTCGTGGTGGAGATGCTGGCGCTTTCGATCTGCAGCAGGTTGCTGCGGCCCTCGTCGCGGATCTCCTTGTCTCCGAGCGCTGACTTCAGCTTGCCGGCCGTCTTCCGGTAATCCTCGATCGAGGCCAGGGCCCTCTTTTCGCTGTCCTTTTCGTCGGCGCCCTTGCGCTGCTCGGCGGCTTTCTGGAGGGCGGCGATCACCACCGCATCTTCCTCCGCCTTCTTGGTGGCCGCTTCCAGCGCGTTGGCGAGAGGCGCCTCGCTCTTGTCCTTGCTCGCGCCCTCAGCACGCCCGTTGCCCTGACGTCCGGAGGAGGAGAGGGTGGCGACCAGCGTCGACGACGTCTGGGTCGTTGTCTCGATGGAGATCTGCATGGGCGCTTTCCGTCTTCGCGTGAGGATTGAAACTGGCGGAATCCTCTACGTAAAAACTTAATTTGCTGTTAACTCTCTACCGCGATCTCACGGGTATCTGCGGATTTGGTGTTCGCCGCGCAAGCCTTTCTTTGCATCTGGGGCCCGATCCTGACCCTCGCCCTGCCGCCCAATCACCAGGCAGGGTTGAAGGGAGGATCGCATGTTTCTCGTTGAACTGATCTACGCGAGCCGCGCCGACGGCATCACCGGCGCCCAGATGACGACGATCGTGGAAGAGGCGCGCGTTGCCAACAGGAAGCGTTTCATCACGGGTGCACTTCACTTCCAGTCCGGCGTCGTGATCCAGTGCCTGGAGGGCGAGCGCGAGGTGGTGAATGCGCTCTACAACAACATCGTTCGCGACGCCCGCCACAAGGATCCGGTCGTCCTCGCCTTCGAGCAGATCGACTGCAGGACCTTCGAACGCTGGAACATGGGCTATGTGCGCGAGGGGCTGATCAGCCCGGACCTCTATCTGAAATATGCGATCGGCGGAAAGTTCGATCCCTTCTCGATGAGGGGGGAGAGTGCGGTGGCCTTTGCCCGCAAGCTGGCGCTCAGTCTGGCGACTTCCGGACCGGAGATCCACTAGGCGGACGAAGGGCCCGTAAGCGTGCTCAGGAACCGGATCGCAGCCGCCGAACCGGCGGGATCGATCCAGTGCCCCACATCGGCAAGGATCACCGTCTCGACGGCGCATCCAAGCGTCTGAAGCGCGTCGCGGGCAACCTCCAGATGCCACGGCTCGACCACGTCATCCTCCTCTCCGTGAACCAGAAGAACCGGGGGCAGTGCCCCTGCGTGTACCGGTTGAGAGGGGATCGGGTCGGGAAGCCGTCCGGAAAAGGCCAGGATGCCGGCGCAGGGGGCGGGGCCATGGCGAAGTCCGGCCTCCAGCGCCATCATCGCGCCCTGAGAGAAGCCTGCAAGGATCAGCCTGTCCCAGCCGAGCCCGATCCGGGTCAGTTCAGGGTCCAGCCGTCGCAGAAGGGCTGGGGCTGCGCTGGCCGCACCGGTCGCGATCTCGCGCGGATCCCGGTGCGTCAGGGCAAACCACTGTGCGCCGCCCAGCATGGGGTGGGGCAGGGGCTCGGGCGCCTCCGGCAACACGACGGCAATCTGCGGCAGCGCCGCCTGCCACGCGCGGGCAACATCGAGCAGATCCGTCGCATCCGCTCCATAACCATGCAGAAGCGCGACCAGATGAGTGGCCGCTTCCGGCGCCGGCGGGTCAAGCCGGAGCATGTCCGCATGGCTCATTCGGCGGCGACCAGCGGCGGCCTCTGCCATTCGCCCGCCTCGACGGCAGCAATCTGGGTGTCGATCTGCTGCAGCACGAAGCGGGAGAACGGCCCCAGGTGCACATAGAGCGCCATCATCACCAGCACCTGCTTGATGGTTGAGGGACGATGGGTGAGGCACCAGAAGAGCGTCTTCCAGAAGATCGCGCGCTGGTCCTTGCCGGCGAAGGTCATGGTGAGCACAAGCCGGCCGAACATGCGCAGGTCGTGGGGAAGCGTGGCGCCGAAAAGGTCCGCATTGGCCCCGGAGGTGTTGAGCATGGTCGCCACCCGCCGCACCCGCCCGGCATAGGCCTCCGGCGCATAGACCTTGTCGATGATCTTGCGGAAGTCGCGCAGGATCTGGGCCCGTGGCCGCTTCGTCTCGAAGTTTAACCCGGCCGTGCACTGGTCGCCGTCGAGCGTGTCGGGGTCGTCGGTGCCGAAATCGGCATGAAGACGCCCCTCCCGCTGCAGGCGCTTGGTCAGCTGGGTGGTCGGCAGCGCATAGAGCAGGCCTGTCATGGCCACCGGAATGGCGGCATCCTCGATCAGCGCGGTGATCTCGTCGGCAACCCGCTCGCTTTCCTCGTCGAAGCCGACGATGAACCCGCCGATGACCATGATCCCGGCCTCGTAGATCTTGTGCACGCTGCGGGCGATGTCGCGCCGGGTGTTCTGCTTCTTGCGCGTGGCGATCAGAACGTCCGGATCGGGGCTCTCGATGCCGACGAAGACGGTGAAGAAGCCAGCCTCCTGCATCATCCGCAGCAGTTCCGGGTCGTCGGCCAGATTGAGCGAGGCTTCCGTCGACAGTTCGAAGGGATAGTTGTGGGCCTTCTGCCAGGCGATCAGCTCGGGCAGGAACAGCTTCACGGCCTTCTTGTTGCCGATCAGGTTGTCGTCGACGAAATCCACGTGGCCGCGATAGCCGAGCGCATAGAGCCGGTCCAGCTCCGCCAGCATCTGGGGCGTGGTCTTGGTGCGCGGCACCCGGCCGTAAAGCTCGATGATGTCGCAGAATTCGCAGGTGAAGGGGCAGCCGCGCGAATACTGGACGCCCACCTGCACATAATCCCGGAAGGTCAGCAGATCGAACCGCGGGATCGGGGTGGACGTGACGTCGGCCTTGAACTTCTCCGCATCGAAGCGGCCCTCGCGCGTGCCGTCGTTCCAGGCTTCAACGAAGCGGTCGAGAATGCCTTCCGCCTCGCCGAGGACGAGGAAGTTGGCGCGCGCGTAGATCTCGGGGCTGGTGGTCGCATCGGGCCCGCCCACCACGACGGGCAGGCCAAGGGCGCGGCACTTTTCAATGAGCGCCAGCGCGTCGGCCTGTTGGGGCAGCATGCCGCCGGTCATCACCAGATCGACGTTCTCGAAATGGCTGTCGAGAAGCTCTGCCGTGTTCCGGTCGACGAGGGTGATGTCCCATTCCTGGGGCAACAGGGCGGCAACCGTGATCAGCCCCAGCGGCGGAGCGGGATATTTCGCGCCGACCATCTCGCAGGTGGATTTGTAGTTCCAGAAGGAATTCGACGCGAACCTCGGATAAATCATCAGAACGCGACACGGGCTGACGGCCATAAACCCCTCCTTCATGGACCCATCTGCAATCGGATCACCGGACTTTAGCAGTCCTGCCGTCCAGAACAATGACCCGTCGGGAGATTTCCGAAAGGGATTCCTGAGGGAGGTGGACGGCGTTCGGACAACAAAAAAGGGCGGTTCAAGCCGCCCTTTCCGCTGGAGATCCGTTGTCTCCGTCAGAGAACCTTGAGGTCCTCTGCAACAGCGACGCCGCGGCGCCACTCCAGGTCATAGGCCACGAGCTGGCCTTCGCTGAGAGTGTCGATTCCGGACCGGCGCATCGCTGCGAGTTCGACGAGGATGTCGTCCCCGTCTTCGGGCTCGATCCGGCCGATACCTCGGCTGTTGTCGAACCACTTCACGTTGCCGTGTTGCATTGTACTTGTCTTTCTACTTCTTAAAATTCGTACCCGGCTCAAATAGCGGGGTTCTTGAACGATTTTGTGACACCGGCCACCTTGTCGGCAATCCTGTTCCCCTGCGTCAGACGGCAAGTCTGCGCCATGCATGGTTAATGAAAGGAAAACGGACCCGGCGCCTTGCGCTGCGGTGTCTTGCAATCTTTCCCTCATGTGGGGAGGGCGGTGGCATTCCGCAAGGGGCAATCCGCACGTGAGGCAAGATTTGCCGAAACGGGCCTGCCGAAAACGACAACGCCGCGCGGGGGCGCGGCGTTGCTGGTCGGGACTGGTGGAACGGATTGCCCGGTCCGGGTCATCCCGCCACGGGTGGCTGGGGTCAGGCCGCCCGGATCTGGGAGAGGAAGGCGTTCATCGCCTCCCGCATGGTGGTGGACCGCTGATGCAGCTGCTCCACGCTGTTGCGCATCTCCATGCTGAGCTCGTTGGTCTGGCCGGCTGCGCCGCTGACCTCGGAGATCGACTGGGAGACGGACCGCGTTCCGTTTGCGGCTTCGCTGACGTTGGAGGCGATTTCCTGGGTGGCCGCATCCTGCTGCTCGGTGGAAATGGCCATCTGGGACGTGCGCTCGGCGATGGAGCGGACCATTTCGGAGACGCTGTTGGTGGCCTCCATGCTCTGGTTCGCGGCAGTGCGCATTTCGGAGATCGACCGATCAATTTCTTCCGTCGCCTTGGACGTCTGCTCGGCCAGCGCCTTCACTTCCGATGCCACGACCGCAAAGCCCTTGCCGGCATCACCGGCGCGTGCCGCCTCGATGGTGGCGTTGAGGGCCAGCAGGTTGGTCTGGGAGGCGATCTCGTTGATGAGGCTGGTCACGTCGCCGATCTTGGCCACGACCTGGTGCAGGGTGCCGACCGCATGGTTGGAGCGTTCGACCTCTTCAGAGGCCTCCGCCGCCAGACGGGAGGACGCGCGAACCTGTTCGTTGATCTCGCGGATCGAGGCGGAGAGCTCTTCCGTGGCACCTGCCACCGTGTTGACGTTGCTGGTCGCCTGTTCCGAGGCGGCAGAGACGGACATGGCCTGCTGGGTGGTGCTGTCGGCGAGATGCTGCAAGGAACCCGATTTGGAGAACAACTGGTCGAGCGACGAGATCATCTCGTCGGTGATCCCGAGGACGGTCCGCTCGAACTCCTGGGCAACCCGCTCCATCTCGGCGTGCTTCATCCGCTCGGCCTCGATCTTCTGCTGTTCGGACTGGGCCTCCAGCTCGCGGGTCTTGATCAGGTTGTCGCGGAAGATGGCGAGTGCCGCGCCCATGCGGCCGATCTCGTCGCGGCGATCGTCTTCGTCCAGCTTCACGGAGGTGTCGCCATGTGCGAGCGTCTCGACCACGTCGGTCAGACGGGCCAGCGGTCGGGAAACGAGGCGGAAGTTGATGTAGCCGAGGAAGATCGCCAGCAGCACCAGAGCGCCGGCGCTGACGACCGAGAGGGTCTGCATGCTGTCCAGCTCGTCGATCTGGGAAGCGTTCTGCGCGCGGCTTTCTTCAGCGAGAACACCGGTCAGGTCTCCGGTGGCGGCGATGATGCTGTTCAGCTTGTTGCGGGCCTCCGGGGCCTGTTCCATGGCGCGAGCCATGTCGACGGTCTCCGGCTTCTCCATCAGGGTGAACTGGCGCTCGGTGATTTCGCTCAGCCAGCTCTTCCAGGCGGCCTCCAGCACGTCCAGCTTGTCGATGTTCTGCGGTGCCTTGGTGGCAAAGCCGGAGCGCAGGGTGTCGAACTGGGTCTGGATCGTCGGGGTCAGCGCGCGCGCTTCATCCACCAAGCCGCGATCACCGGTCAGCAGAAACTTCTTGGTGCTGAGAGCCTGCTCCAGGATGTTGCGCTGCATGTCCAGCGCATCGCGGGAGACCTCCCCGATGCGGCTGACAACCATGGCCTCGCTGGCGACACGGTTGGACTTCACGTAGGTGGTGCCCCCGGCAATAGCACCAATCAGGGCCAGGACGACAAAGGCCGCTGCGCTCTTCTGTGTGACTGACAGGTTCTTGATCATTCGTAACATCTCCGGGTCAGCGGTTCAGCTTGATGGGGTTTGGCGCCGCTGCAGCTCAGTCAGGTTGATTTCGATCGTTGCCGCACCAATCGGCTGGCCGGTGGTGCTGTCCGCAATGGACAGATTGAGTTGGGCTTTCCAGATGCCGAAATCTTCGTCCCATTCCGCTGCGTCAATGAAGACTGCATCAGAACCGTTAGGAAATGTTTTCTGGAACTTGTCTTCGTCGCCCTGCCAGTAGTCGCCGGTAATCGAGCTCTGGCCGACGTTCAGGCCATTGGCGTCCATGACGAAGACTTCGCGGTAGAGCCCGACAGCTCCGGCCTGCACCCGCAGGAGATAGATGGAGAGCGGCGCGCTCAGGGTTGCGGAGATGAGGGGCTTGGCCTCTTCTTCGCGTTCCTTGCGCCACTGCTGGTCGAGGGCGTCGATCTCCGCCTGGCCCAGCGACCCGCGGGCGCTGTTCTGGTTGTTGATGGAGAAGGCGACAATCGGGTTGTCGAGCCAGCTGCGCACATCGGCAATGACCTTCTCGTCGATCAGGGCCGTGGCGTCCGGTCCCTTCTCTTCAGCAAAGGTCGACGGGGCGAAAAGAAGTGTTGCGGTCAGGCTGAGTGCCGCAGAAGCCAGTGAGAAATTCCGAAGCATTTTAGGAGCTCCCTGTTGTTTGAACAAAGATCACCTAAAAATTTAAAGAATTACGAAACAAGGGAAGCGAAAGCCCTAGTGCAAAATACCTAGCGTGCTGGTAAAAATAAAATTAAAAGTAGGGGTTTTTACGCCACTAAACCGAGGGTATGTGATTGTTGAGCGAATTTTATAAGTATAAACGCGCGAGATCCTGCAACGCCACCGTGTAATCTGGGTATTTGAACGTATATCCAAGCTCTTCCTTCAACCGGGCGTTGGAGACGCGCTTGTTCTCGCCATAGAAGGAGCGGGCCATGGGTGTCAGATCGGCCGTCTCGAAGGGGATCTCTGCCGGAGGCTCCGCACCCAGCAGTTGCGCGGCATAAAGCACCACGTCCTGTGGCGGAGCGGGCATGTCGTCGGTGACGTTGTAGATGCGGGTCTGAGGCCGCGCCATGGCCGCCTCGACGGCGCCGGCAATATCGGCAACGTGGATGCGGTTGAAGACCTGCCCCGGCTTCACCAGCCGTCGTGCGGTGCCCTTCCGGAAATTCTCGAACGTGTTGCGTCCGGGGCCGTAGATGCCCGAGAGCCGGAAGATCTGGACCGGCAGTCCCGTCTCCTGCGCCAGCTCCAACCAGGCCGCTTCCGCCGCCACCCGCTGCACGGATCGGCGCGAGACCGGCTTGCACGGCGTGTCCTCGTTCACCCATGCCCCGTCATGGTCGCCATAGACCCCGACGGTCGACAGGTAGCCGATCCAATCCGGCCCGCTTGCCCGCAAGGTTTCGGCGCACGTGTTGAGCACCGGATCGCTGCTTTCGTCGGGGGCGATGGAGACCAGCACATGGGTGGCCTCGGCAAGGGCCGCCAGCAATGCGTCCGAGGCCTGCTTCCCGTCGAAGAGGAAAGGCGTCACCCCGTTGGCGGCGAGCGTTTCCGCCTTTTCGGCAGAGCGGGTCGTTCCGCCGATCCAGGTGCACCGATCCCGGACCTGCTCGACGATGGCCTTGGAGGAGAATCCCATGCCGAAGACGAATAGACGCATGTGCAGACCTTGATCTAGAGAGCGAGATGCTTGCGGCGGATCTCGTAGAGACTGATGCCGGTGGCCACGGCCAGATTGAGGCTGTCGGCCTGGCCGACCTGCGGGATCCGGATCAGGGTCTTGCACGCATCCGCCAGATCCTGCTCCAGCCCCTGCTGCTCATTACCCATCACCAGAAGGGTCGGTTCGGTATAATCCGGCGTCCGGTAGTCGACGGACCCCTTCAGGTGGGTTGCTGCCACGGTTCCCGGCCAGCGGACGATGAGATCCTTGAGATCCTGCCGGGTGGCCTTGTAGAGCGGCACATGGAAGAGCGAGCCCATGGTGGCGCGCACCGTTTCCACCGCGAAGGGATCGGTGCAATCGCCCACCAGCACGACGCCGCTGGCACCCACCGCATCCACCGTGCGGATGATGGTGCCGAGGTTCCCGGGATCGCGCACCCGGTCAAGGGCGACGAGCACCGTCTGGGCGTGCGGGTCGAGGTTGCGCAGGTCGCTGATGCGCTGCTCGTAGACCCCGACCACCATCTGCGGGTTGTCCTTGCGGGTCATGGCGGAAAGGATCGCGGTATTGACCTCGAGGATCAGCGCGCCGCGGGCCTTTGCGGTTGCCGCGGCCTTTTGTGCGACCGGATTGTCCCGCATGTCCGGGCCGAGGGCCAGGTAATGCACGTCCCAGCCGGCTTCCAGCGCGTCGGTCGCAAGTTTCAGCCCTTCGGCGACGAAGAGGCCGGCCTGCGTGCGGTGCTTGCGCTGGGTCAGAAGCCCCTTGATCTCCTTGATCAGCGGGTTCGAGTGGCTGGTGATCTGCTTGACGGCGCCGGTGCGGCGGGGGGCGTTGGAAGAGGTCATCGGCTGCTCCACCGGCTGAAGAGGGACGTGGACAGGGCGCGCGCACCCTTGTCTTCGCGGATCACGAGTTCGCCGGACTCCAGCAGTCCGCCCTGGGTCTTCAGCGTTTCGGCCATGAGTTCGTGGATCGACAGGAAGCTGGAGCGGATCGCATAGGCGGTCAGGATCATGAACACCGCGTCCGGCGACAGCAGCTGGCGCAGGTTGTCCAGCATCTCCGGCAGGTTCACATAGATGTCCCAGACCTCGCCCTTCGGCCCGCGGCCGTACTTCGGCGGATCAAGGATGATGCCGTCATAGGTGCTGCCGCGCCGCACTTCGCGGGCGACGAACTTCGAGGCATCCTCGCAGATCCAGCGGATGGGCAGGTCGTCCAGGCCCGACAGGGTCTGGTTTTCCCTTGCATAGCCGATCGCCTTCTTGGAGGCATCCACATGGGTGACATGCGCGCCATTTGCCGCCGGCAGCAGCGAGGCAAGGCCCGTGTAGCCGAAGAGGTTCAGGATCTTCATCGGCCTGTCGCCGCGACGGGCGACTTCCTCGCGCACCTTGCCGTTCACCCAGTCCCAATGGGCGGCCTGCTCCGGGAAGACGCCCACATGGCGGAAGGACATGAAGCGCCCGACATAGCGCGCAGGCCCGTAAGCCATGTTCCAGGTCTCGTCCACATTGCCGCCGAACTTCCAGCGGCCAGGGCCTTCCTCGTCCGTGTCGCCGGTGAAGACGCCGTCAGCCTTGCGCCAGGCGGCCTCGTCGAGGCGCGGCGTTCCCATGGCCTGGGGCTCGGGACGGTCGATCACATAACGCCCGTAGCGCTCGAGTTTGCGGCCGTGTCCCATGTCCAGAAGGCGATAGTCCGACCATCCGGCCGTCTCCAGGATGACGGGCCAGGACTGGGTCGGAGGGGTGCCGGATTTGGCGAAGGAAACGGACATGGGATCGGGGCTCGGCATTTCTCGGGAGGATGTGTTTCATCCGGTTTCTGCGGATAACTCGGTCTGATGCCATTAGGCCCGGGACGCCGCCGGGTCAATCGATCCGCGGCAATTTTCCGGCGACTGCCTCAGCGGATCCTTCCGAAACTCTCACCGAAACTTCCGCGAAACCGCGAGAGGTGTTTTTACCAGACCTGCCGGGCCTGTCGTCCTCCAGACCGTTGAGGATTAAAAAGTTTTGACAATTATCATGGCATTTGGTCGATTGACGGATGAACAATGGCCAGAAATGCCCTCTTGAAAGCCTAGATTGATGCATCCGGTGAATCTCACGAGGTCTCATGTGGACCTGGTCGTGCAGACCGTCGAAGACAGCGCCCAGGCTGCGACCTCCACGCTCGCAGCCTCCTGGCGTCGGTCGATGATGTATCACGGGCTGGATCCGGCGACACCGCCGCGGGCGCTCGACCGGCTCGAGGACGCCGCCATCCGTCAGGCGCGCGAGCGCAGCGCCAAGGTTGTCGAAGTCGCAGCCCCCGCGCTCGAGCGTCTGGTGCGCGCTGCAGGCAAGGTCGGATGCTGTGCGATCCTCTCCGACGAGGATGGCCTGATCATCGACACCCGTGCCATTTCGGCGGAAGCGGCCGAATACAGCCGCTGGGGCCTGGCGTCCGGGGTCAACTGGAGCGAATCCCACGCGGGCACCAACGGCATCGGCACGAGCCTGGTCGAGAAGCGGGCGATGATCATCCATCAGGATCAGCATTTCTTCTCCACCAACATCCGCCTCAGCTGCATGTCGGCACCCATCTTCGGCGCCTTCGGCGAGCTGGTCGGCGCGCTTGACCTGTCGAGCTGCCGCGAGGACATGAGCTACGCCATGTCCGTCGTGCTTTCCACGGTCGTGGCCGACAGCGCCCATGCCATCGAGACCGACCTCTTCCGCAAGGCCTTCCCGAACTGCCGGGTGATGATGGCCGAAGGACATGGGGCCTCCGGTGTCTCGCTGCTGGCCGTGGATGACAACGATCTGGTGCTCGGGGCCACCCGTCTCGCCCGCAAGACCATGGCGATCTCCGATGATGTGCTTGCCCGGCTGCCCAGCCTGGCGGAGGTGCTCCAGCGCGAGGACCCGATCCAGCCCAACGGGATCAAGGGCGGCCCGAGCGACATTCGCCGCGCGCTTGCTCGCCGTCGTGGCAACGTGTCGGCTGCGGCGCGGGATCTCGGCATTTCGCGTGCCACCATGTACCGGCGCATGAAGCAGTATGACATCGAGGATCCCTCGGCCTGACGCGGGCCGCGGCCCCCAGCCCCTAGCCCCCAGGCGCGGTGGATGAGACGCCCGCGCGACAAAAATCGGGTGTGCCGGACATGGCCCCCTTGCTCCGGCCTCAAACACCCGTCACTCTGACAGGCAAGTCCATAAGGACGTTGCGGAACCGAACAGTCACAAGGTGCCCGTCTCTTTTCGGCAGGGCCCGACAGGCGCGATGACCCGCGCATCGGACACCGTGTCGTCAAAAGGCCCCGCAGAGGGCCGCATGGGACGGGAGAGGAAAGCAGGGCAATCATGGACATTCAGGGCGAGTATCGCATTCCCGCAAGTCGCGAGACCGTCTGGGCGGCGCTGAACGACCCGGACATCCTGAGGGAGTGCATCCCCGGGTGCGACACGCTGGAAAAGACCGATGACACCCACATGCAGGCCGTGGTCACCGCCAAGGTCGGCCCGGTCAAGGCCAAGTTCACCGGAGCCGTCACCCTTGAGGATCTGAACCCGCCCGAGAGCTATCGCATCGTGGGCGAAGGCAAGGGCGGTGTGGCCGGCTTTGCCAAGGGCGGCGCCGAAGTCCGCCTCGCCGAGGACGGCGCAGAAACCATTCTCACCTATGTCGCCAATGCGCAGGTGGGCGGCAAGCTCGCCCAGCTTGGAAGCCGTCTGATCGACAGCACCGCCCGCAAGATGGCCGACGAGTTCTTCGGCGCCTTTTCCCGGCGGCTCGGGGCGGTCGATGCCCCCCTGAGCGATGACGATCTGGACGCGGGCGTCATGGAAGAGGCGCGCCATATCGCCATGGAAGATGCCCCCTATCACCTTGCCGAAGCCATCGAGGACGCGGAAGAGGCCATCGAGCGCCGCGTCCATGATGCGGAGGAAAAGGTGGAGGTCGCGGCCGGCCGGGGGGTGCTTGGCGGACCGTTCGTCTGGGGCTTGATCGCGCTGGCGGTGATCATCGCCGCCCTGGCGCTGGCCAACTGAACAGGGTTCTACCGGGTGGGGCCTTGCGGGAAGAGGAGCCCGCACCCCGTGCCCGTCGGACCTGACAGGACGGACCCGGTATGGGCCCGTCACACACGCGAGTGAGCGGGACGGCGCTGAGGAGGCGCCGCCCGGTTTGAGAGGGAGAGACTGATGACGCAAGTGGCCATGACCTTGAATGGCAAGAAGGTGTCGGCGAATGTGGAGGACCGGACCCTTCTGGTGCACTACATTCGCGAGGCCCAGGGACTGACCGGCACGCATGTGGGGTGCGACACCTCCCAGTGCGGCGCCTGCGTGGTCCATGTGAATGGGCGCGCCGTGAAATCCTGCACCATGCTGGCCGTTCAGGCTGCCGGTGCGGAGGTGATGACCGTGGAAGGACTGGCCAACGGTCCGGAACTGCATCCGGTCCAGGCGGCCTTCCGGGAGCATCACGGCCTGCAGTGCGGCTTCTGCACCCCGGGCATGATCATGACCGCCGTCGACATGATCCGCCGTCACAATGGCGTGCTGGACGAGGACACCATCCGCCACGAGCTGGAAGGCAACATCTGCCGCTGCACCGGCTACCACAACATCGTCAAGGCGATCAAAGCCGCTGCCGACCAGATGGTCGCGATGCGCACTGCCGCCGAGTGATTGCGAGCCGACGTTCGCCATTCATCACGCAACTGATCCAGCTGTCTCGGGAGGAGAGCAATGGGAGTTGAAGGTATCGGGGCACGTGCCCTCAGAAAAGAAGACAAGCGTTTCATCACCGGCAAGGGCAAGTACACCGACGACATGGTGCTGCCGCGCATGACCTATGCGGCCTTTGTCCGGACCCCTCATGCGCACGCGAAGGTGACGAACATCGACGCCAGCGCCGCGCTGGACATGCCCGGCGTGGAAGCCGTGCTCACCGGTCACGAACTCGTGGCCGACGGTATCGGCAACCTGATCTGCGGCTGGATGATCCACTCCAAGGACGGGTCGCCAATGAACATGGGCGCCTGGCGCGCGCTGGAATCGGAAACCGTGCGCTTTGCCGGTCAGGCCGTTGCCGTTGTGATCGCCGACACCCAGGCCCAGGCCCGCGATGCGGCCGACCAGGTGGTTGTCGACTACGAGGAGCTTCCCGTCGTCGTCAGCACCACCGATGCACTGGCCGGAGGCGCTCCGCAGCTTCATCCGGAAGCCCCGGGCAACCTGATCTATGACTGGGACATCGGCGACGAGGCCGCGACCAATGCCGCCCTGTCTTCGGCCGCCCACATCACCCGGCTGGAGATCGACAACAACCGTCTGGTGCCCAACCCGATGGAACCGCGGGCGGCCCTTGCCGACTATGACGCGGCGGAGGAGCATTACACCCTCTACACCACCTCCCAGAACCCGCATGTGGCGCGCCTGGTGCTTTCGGCCTTCTACAACGTGGCGCCCGAGCACAAGCTGCGGGTCATCGCGCCGGACGTGGGCGGCGGCTTCGGCTCCAAGATCTTCATCTATCCGGAAGAGATCGTGGCGCTCTGGGCCTCCAAGCGGGTCGGCCGTCCGGTGAAGTGGGTCAGTGACCGCACCGAGGCCTTCCTGACCGATGCCCATGGCCGTGACCACAAGACCGTGGCCGAGCTGGCGACCGATGCCAATGGCAAGATCACCGGCTTCCGGGTGCAGACCGTGGCCAATCTCGGCGCCTACATGTCGCTGTTCTCGTCCTCGGTGCCGACCTATCTCTACGCCACCCTGCTGTCGGGCCAGTATGACATCCCGGCGATCCATGCCAACGTGAAGGCGGTTTACACCAACACCACCCCCGTCGATGCCTATCGCGGGGCAGGGCGGCCGGAAGCCACTTTCGTCGTCGAGCGCATCATGGAAACGGCGGCGCGCGAGCTGGGGCTTTCCCCGGCCGAGTTCCGCCGGCGCAACTTCATCCGCTCCTTCCCCCATCAGACGCCTGTCATCATGTGCTATGACGCCGGCGATTATGATTCGAGCCTGGACGCGGCCCTGAAGGCCATCGACTATGACGGCTTCCCGGTCCGCAAGGCGGAAGCGGCCAGCCGTGGCAAGCTGCGCGGCATGGGTCTGTCCTGCTACATCGAAGCCTGCGGCATCGCACCGTCGGCTGCGGTCGGCTCTCTCGGCGCCGGTGTCGGCCTCTGGGAATCGGCGGAAGTGCGGGTCAATCCCGTTGGCACCATCGAGGTGCTGACCGGCTCCCACAGCCATGGCCAGGGCCACGAGACCACCTTTGCCCAGCTCGTCTCCGAGCGTTTCGGCGTCGACACCAATGCGGTGGCGATCGTCCATGGCGACACGGACAAGGTCCAGTTCGGTATGGGCACCTATGGCTCCCGCTCCGGGGCCGTCGGCATGTCGGCCATCGTCAAGGCGCTGGACAAGGTCGAGGCCAAGGCAAAGAAGATCGCGGCCCATCTGATGGAAGCCTCCGAGGCCGACATCCAGATCGAGGGCGGCGAACTGAAGGTTGCCGGCACCGACAAGAAGCTCACCTTCACTGAGGTGGCTCTGGCCGCCTACACGGCCCACAACCTGCCGGAAGGCATGGAGCCGGGCCTGAAGGAAGGCGCCTTCTACGATCCGACCAACTTCACCTTCCCGGCAGGCACCTATGCCTGCGAGGTCGAGGTCGATCCGGACACGGGCAAGACGCGGATCGTCAAGTTCGTGGCCGCCGACGACTTCGGCAAGATCATCAATCCGATGATCGTCGAGGGACAGGTGCATGGCGGCCTCACCCAGGGCATCGGCCAGGCCCTGCTGGAAAATGCCGTCTATGACGAAGCCGGCCAGCTTCTGGCAGCCTCCTACATGGACTACGCCATGCCGCGCGCCGATGACGTGCCCTCCTACGAGCTCTACACCACCGAGACGGCCTGCCCCGGCAATCCGCTCGGCATGAAGGGCTGTGGCGAGGCCGGGGCCATCGGCTCGCCTCCGGCGGTGATCAACGCCATCACCGACGCCATCCAGAACAACAACCTCGCCATGCCCGCCACCGCGGAACGGGTCTGGCGCGCCAGCCGGGGTGTCATGGCCCAGGCTGCCGAATAAGGGGACCCAGAGATGTATGAGACCAACTACCATCGGGCATCCAGCGTCGAGGAGGCCGTGCGCCTTCTCGCCGGCGCCGAGGACGGCAAGTTTCTCGGCGGCGGTCAGACCCTGATCCCCACCATGAAGCAGCGCCTGGCCTCCCCCTCGGATCTGGTCGATCTGGGCGGCATCGCGGCCATGAAGGGCATTTCCGACGAGGGCGGCGCGATCCGCATCGGCGCCGGAACGCCCCATTACGACGTGGCGACCAGCGACATCGTCCGCAACCGCATTCCGGGGCTGGCCAGCCTGGCCGCTGGCATCGGCGATCCGGCGGTCCGCCACATGGGCACCATCGGCGGCTCCATCGCCAACAATGATCCGGCGGCGGATTATCCGTCTGCCCTCATGGCGCTGGGCGCCACCGTGGTGACCTCGAAGCGGGAACTTGCTGCGGAAGACTTCTTCCAGGGCATGTTCGACACCGCGCTCGACGAGGACGAGATCGTCACGGCCGTAATCTTCCCGGTTCCCGAGAAGAGCGCCTATGCCAAGTACCCCAACCCGGCCTCCCGCTATGCGATGGCGGGTGTCTTCGTGGCGAAGACCGGGGGCATGGTCCGGGTCGCGGCAACGGGCGCCGGCCAGAACGGCGTGTTCCGCATTGCCGAGATGGAAAGCGCCCTTGCGGCCAACTGGTCGCCGTCTGCGGTGGCTGGCGTCACGGTGGATGCGGACGAGCTTCTGTCCGACATTCATGGCTCCGCCGAATACCGCGCCAATCTGGTGACGGTCATGGCCAAGCGGGCGGTTGCGGCAGCCGGCTGATCGGCAGACGCGATGGAAAATATGCAAAGGGCGGCCCGATGGCCGCCCTTTGTTGTTCCAGCAAGGCTGTGCTCGCGTCTGCTCAGACGTGCTGGCCGCCGTTGATGTGGATTTCCGCCCCGGTCACGTAGGAAGACTGGGGGCTGCACAGATAGTGGATCGTGTCGGCCACCTCGTCCGGGCGTCCCAGGCGGCGCAGGGGGAAGTCCTCGATCATCTTTTCCGTGCCCGGAGACAGGATGGACGTGTCGATCTCGCCCGGCGCGATGGCGTTGACGCGAATGCCGTGCGGACCGAAGTCTGCGGCCATCTCGCGGGTCAGCGAGGCAAGTGCAGCTTTGGAGGTGGCATAGGCCGTCCCCGCGAAGGGGTGCACACGCGAACCGGCGATGCTCGTCACGTTGACGATGCTGCCGCCGGCCTTCTTCAGCTCGTTGAACAGGCCACGCCCCAGCATGATCGGGGCGAAGAAGTTCACCTGGAACACATGGCGCCAGATGTGCATCGGCGTATCCATGGAATCGAGCCGTGCGCCCTTGTCGCCCTTCGGGCTGATGCCGGCGTTGTTCACCAGGGCATGCAGCTTCGAGCCGTTGGCCTCCAGACGCTTGCGCATCTCCTGCACCGCGTAGCCGAGGTTCTCCGGGTCGGAGAGATCCACCTGGATGTGATCTTCCGGCCCCATGGGCCAGGGGCACTTGTCGGAGAAGGCATGGCGGGAGCAGGTGATCACGCGCCATCCGGCCGCTGAGAACCGCTTCACGGTGGCGTGGCCGATGCCCCGGCTTGCGCCGGTGAGGACGAGCGTGGGCCTCTCATCAACGGATGTCTTTTCGGTCATGCACTGTGCCTTGATTTCATCATGCCAATTGGGGTAGTAAAAACTTGACTGTCGCAGTTCACTTTAGGTGCGCGATCTAACCCATCTATGCCAGATTGCCTATCAAAAACGAAGAATAACCGGACGGCCTAATGATCATCTGCTCGTGTAATGTGCTGTCGGACAAGCAGCTGCGCAAGGCGGCTGACGAAATGCGCGCTGACCCGAATGGCAAGGTCCCGACCCCGGGCGCGGTTTTCCGCCATCTCGGCTGCCGGCCCAAGTGCGGCAACTGTTTCCCCAATGTCGTGCAGCTGATCCACGACCAGACGCCGGAAGAGCGCAGCGGCGCCAACACGGCCTATGGCCGTTTGCGTCTGGCCGCCAGCGCCTGATCTTCCTTCCGTCTCGAACCTTTCCACCCTGCCTCCGTGATCGTCTCAGACAGGCGTAAGACAATCGGGCGTCAGGTCGCGGTTCTGCGCATTGCACATGAGCCGGCGAAGGGATAGTTTCGTCGACGATCTCATGCAGAACAAGGACATACGCTCCATGAAGGGCGAATCGCGCGTCATCGAATATCTCAATCTGGCCCTGCGGCACGAGCTGACGGCGGTGAACCAGTATCTCCTGCACGCCCGCCTGCTGGAGGATTGGGGCTATGTCCGTCTTGCGGCCAAGGAGGCAGAGGAGGCGCAGGAGGAGCGCGATCACGCCGACATGCTGATCGACCGCATTCTCTTCCTCGAAGGCTATCCGAACCTTCAGGTTCTGGATCCCTTGCGCATCGGCACCAGCCTGAAGGATTGCCTCGAATGCGATCTGGCCGGTGAATACAGCGCCCGAGCCCTTTATCATGAGGCCCGCAAGGTCTGTGACGACGCGGGCGACGTGGTCTCCATGAAGCTGTTCGAGGGGCTTCTGGC
Organism: Roseibium aestuarii; assembly: GCF_008477545.1. GTDB lineage: Bacteria > Pseudomonadota > Alphaproteobacteria > Rhizobiales > Stappiaceae > Roseibium > Roseibium aestuarii. The sequence continues at coordinate 162,739 of NZ_VORA01000001.1, forward strand.
CGACGAGGAAGGCCACATCGATTTCCTCGAAACCCAGCTGGAGCTGATCGAGCGGATCGGCATCGACAACTATGGTCTGCTGAATTCGACCCCGGCCAGCGCGGAAGAGTAAGCGCGCGCCAGCAAGGGTGAGCCTCCTTGCCTGGCCTGCATGATGCCCCGGGGCGGGTCAGCCGTTGAAGTCCTCGCCCGGTTCCGCCACCCGCAACAGGGGCGCCGGATAGGGGCTCCGCCGCAAGGCCTGCCCGTCCAGCTGATAGAGATGCCGTGCGCCGATCTCGAAGTCGGCGCGCAGGGGGCCGAGCGGCCGATAGCCCTTGTCGCTGGCCCAGGAGGCATGGGCCATAGCGCCCTGTCGGCGCAGCCGCTCCCCTTCGGCCAGATCCTCCCGGAACGCCGCCTGATCGACCGGCAGATAGCCGAACTCGTCGCGCGCCACATGACCGGTGGCAAACAGGCTTTCCACCAGCTGCCGCAGTTCGACCAGGCCGAGATCGGCGATCGCCGTCATCCACCCCGCCCAGAGATAGCTGCCCGGATCCGGCGCAATCCGGGTCGGGAACCCGCGCAGCCGTTCGGCTGCCTCGGTCTGCGGCACCCTCTCGTGCAGCACCTCATGGGTCCAGGCCCGCAGAAAGGCCTCGCGCACCATCCAGTCCGCACGCGGATTGGCGACGCAGGCCCAGCAGGCCTCTGCCCGGTTGCGTGCCAGCGCCATCAGCGCCATGGGAACACTGTCGGCAAGCGTGTCGCCGAAGAGCAGCTGCGCCCGCTCAGGCGACCGGCAGAGCACATCGCAAAGAGGTGCAAAGGCATCACTCACCCTGAGTGCTGCCAGAATGTGGCTGGCCAGGAAGATGGCCCGCTCCTCCTCGGGTGAGATCGTCAGCCCTCTGGCCTCCCGCTCCAGCAGGAGCAGCAAGGGGGGAATGGCGCGGTCAGGATCGGACAGACATTCGGAGACGGTCTCCCAGGGAAAGGTCTCCCGGGTGCCGAGTGCTTCGATGAGACGTTGTCTAGTCATGAACCCCGTTTCTCGGTGGTCGAACGCGAACCACGCGCACCTGTAGCCGCCAGTTGAAACGCTAGCATGGATTCGCAACCGGCGCACGGGCGCGGGACTGGGGGCGGACCGGCCTTGGTCGGTCGCTCAGCTGCGGGGCTTGGCGCGGGCGGTGGCCTGGGCCTCTGCCGGATCCTCCGGCCACACGTGCTTCGGATAGCGTCCCTTCATGTCGGCCTTCACATCCCGCCAGGACCCGGTCCAGAAGCCGGGCAGGTCGCGGGTGATCTGGATCGGCCGGTGGGCGGGAGACAGGAGCTCCAGCGTCAGCGGCACGCGCCCCTGACAGATGGACGGGTGGGTTTTCAGGCCGAAGAGTTCCTGCACGCGGATGGCGACGGTCGGCCCCGTTTCCCCGCCATAGTCGATCGGCACCCGGTTGCCCGTCGGGGCGGTGAAATGGGTCGGGGCCTCCCGCTCCAGACGCTGCTGCGCGTCGAAGGGGAGAAGGCCCGCAAGTGCCTGGCCGAGGATCTCGGCATCCACCGCATCCAGTCGTGTCACGCCCGCAAGATAGGGGCCGAGCCAGTCGGGCAGGGTTTCGGTCAGGGCGCTGTCGGACAGGTCGGGCAGGCTCTCCCGCTCGCCCTCGGGCATCTGGGCGCGCACATAGGCGATCCGCCGCCGCAGGCGCTGCTGCTCCTTCGACCAGGCCAGCCGGTCGCTTCCGCGCCGCTGCAATTCCCCGGTCAGCGCGCTTTGCAAGGTGGCCGGATCCGGATTGGCGACGGTGCGGTCTTCCAGCTCCAGAGCCCCCAGCCGAAGCACCCGGCGCACCCGCACGCGCCCGTCGGGTTCCAGCTTCACCTCATCGGTTTCCGCGTAGCGGTCGCCGAAGAGGTCATCCAGATCGCCGCGCTCAAGCGGCGCCGCCAGCACGATCCGCCCGTTGGCCGCCTTGCCCTGCAGGTCGGCAACCACCAGGAACGGGCTTGCCGCCAGGGCCGCCTCCTCGGGCAACTCCGCACCTCGCCCGTTGGCCAGCCGGAAGCGACCACGCTGGCCGCGCGCCTGCGCCACCCGGTCCGGATAGGCCAGCGCCAGGAGCGGGCCGCAGGCCTCGTCCCGCACCAGCTCGCGCCCGAGCGACTGACGGTCCGCACCGGCGAGCGCCCCCCAGGTCAGGGCGGCCTGCCTTGTGTCGCGCGCCTTTGGCGAACTGTCGTTGCGCAGTCGGCGCACCCGGTCGCGCAGGTCCGGATCCCGGCCCGCGATGGCAGGATCAGAGAGAATGGCAGCGACGAGGCACGCGGTATGACCGAGGTCCTGCTCCAGCGCCCGCAGCACCATGTGCGACAGGCGCGGGGCGAGCGGCAGGCGGGCCATGCGGCGACCTGTCTCCGTCAGGCGGCCGGCGGGATCGACGGCCTCCAGATCCTGCAGCAGGGATACGGCCTCCCGGTAGGCCGCCGAGGGCGGCGGATCGAGGAAACCCAGCCCTTGCGGCTCGATGCTGCCCCATTGCGCAAGGGTCAGGGCGAGGCCCGCAAGATCCGTGTTGAAGATCTCAGGCTCTTCGGCTGCGGGCAGGGAAAGGGTCTGGGCCTCGTCCCACAGGCGAAAGCAGAGCCCGGGCTCTGTACGGCCTGCGCGCCCGCGCCGCTGGTCGGCCGTGGCCCGCGACACCCGCACGGTCTCCAGCCGGGTCAGGCCGGTCTGGGGCTCGAAACGGGGCACCCGCGACTGGCCGCAGTCGATGACGATCCGGACCCCTTCGATGGTCAGCGAGGTCTGGGCAATGGCCGTGGCCAGAACGATCTTGCGCGTTCCCGGGTCTGCCGGCTGGATCGCCTGATCCTGGGCCTTTGCGTCCAGCCCGCCATAGAGCGGCGCCACAAGGCACCCGGCCGGCAGGTCCTGCTCCAGCATCTCGGCGCAGCGGCGGATCTCGCCCTGTCCGGGAAGGAAGGCCAGGATGGAGCCGGTCTCCTCGACCAGCGCCTTGCGGATCGCCCGCACCATCTGCGGTTCGAGACGGGCCTGGGGATCGCGGCCGAGATAGCGGGTTTCGACAGGAAAGCTGCGCCCGGAGGAGGAAATCACGGGGCAATTGCCGAGAAGCGCGCTGACCCGAGAGGCTTCGAGCGTCGCCGACATGGGCATGAGGCGCAGATCCTCGCGCAGGGCGCCCTGCACCTCCAGCGCCAGGGCAAGGCCCAGGTCTCCGTCGAGGGAGCGTTCGTGGAATTCGTCGAAGAGAACGGCGGCAATGCCGGTGAGGTCCGGGTCATCGAGGATCATCCGGGTGAAGATGCCCTCGGTGATCACCTCGATGCGCGTCTCGGGACCGATCGCACTGTCCATGCGTACCCGGTAGCCCACGGTCTGTCCGACCTTTTGCCCCAGCTCCTGCGCCATGCGCCGGGCGGCGGCGCGCGCGGCGAGGCGCCGCGGCTCGAGCACGAGGATCCGGCCGTCGCCGCGCCATGGGGCGTTGAGCAGGGCCAGCGGCACGCGGGTGGTCTTGCCGGCGCCCGGATCGGCCACGAGCACCGCATTGGGCCCGGCCTCCAGCGCCGCCAGCACCTCCGGCAGAACCCTGTCGATGGGCAGGGGCAGACGGGAGTTCGGAACACGAGTCATGTCGGGTCTCTTGCGGTCTGGCGTCCTCAGGCCCTCGCGGGCGGGCCCGTCAGCCGGCGTGCTCGGGAGCCTGCGCGGCCTTCCAGCGCCGTCCGCCGGTTTCAACCGCAAAGGCATGGGGCGCGCGGGCATAGGCGGCCAGCCCCTCCAGTGCCGGGTTGGGGTGCCGGACGACGAAGGTCGGGATGGTCCGCATCAGCGCATCATGGGGCGCCTTCGCCTCAAAGGCCTCTCGGAAGCTGCCATCGGTCAGGAACCGGTCGATGCGGCTCGTCACGCCCCCGGTCAGATAGACCCCGCCGCGGGCCAGCAGGCTGAGGGCGAAGTCACCCGCAACCCGGCCAAGGGCGCGCGAGAACACCTGAAGCGTCTTCACGGCCACTTCGTCTCCCGCGCTTGCCGCCGTGGTGATGTCGGCCGCGGTCCGGAAGCTTCGGGTCTGGCCGAGGGCGGCCTCAACGCCGCGGGCCAGCCGTGGCAGCCCGGTGCCCGAGAGGATCTGCTCGGCGCCCAGGCGCCCGCCCACCTGTTCGATATGGGGCCAGATGCGATAATCCTCCGCATCCACCGGTCCGATTTCCACGTGACCGCCCTCGCCGGGCACGGGGATCCACATGCCGATGGCGCGGATCATGGCCGCAGCGCCCAGCCCGGTGCCCGGGCCGAGCACGAATTTCGTCGCGTTACCGGTATCAATACCTGAGGCATCGAACGGGCCGATGGCCTCGATATCGGAGCCCCGGTAGCCGGGAAGGGCCAGCGCCTGCGCCTCGAAGTCATTCAGGATGATCACGTCGTCCAGGGACAGGCGGGCGATCATGTCGCGCGGCTCGATCACCCAGGCGGCGTTGGTCAGCGGGATCCGGTCGCCGGTCACCGGGCCTGCCACCGCCACCACGGCGCTGCGCGGCCGCAAGCCACCGAAGTGGCCGAGATTGGCGGCGATGGCAGAGGAAATGTCGGGATGGTCCGCCGTCGCCGTGGCAGGCGCGATCAGCAGCTCCGCGTCCGGGCCGGTCACAAGGGCAAAACGGGCGTTGGTCCCGCCGATATCCGCCACCAGGACGGGGAAGGGCAGGGCGCTCTCGGGGGTCTTGATGAAACTCATGAGGCGGTAAGCTTGATTTCCGGAGTGCTCGACGAGGTCTTCAGCCCCTGCAGCCGCGCCGAGCGCAGGAGAATTTCCGCCGTCGAGAGATTGAGGGCCATCGGAATATCATAGACGAGCGCAAGACGCATCAGGGCCTTGATGTCCACGTCGTGAGGCATCGGGCTCAAGGGATCCACGAAGAAGAACAGGCCGTGCAGTTCGCCCTGGGCGATCATGGCGCCGATCTGCTGATCGCCGCCGAGCGGGCCGCTCTTCAGCCGGCGCACCAGCAGGTTGGGGCATTTTTCCAGAATGCGCCCGCCGGTCGTCCCGGTGGCGACCAGATTGAAATGCCCGAGCTTCTCCTGATTGCGCAGGGCGAATTCGACACACAGCTCCTTCTTGGCGTCATGCGCCACAAGGGCCAGGGTCGGCAGGGCGTCGTGGCCATCGCTCATGGTGCTTCCAGCCTCCCGGAGTTGGATCCGTCTAAAGAGAGGCTAGCTTTACCTCGCCTGATCGCGAAGGCAAAGGACAGATCCGCACGCAAACCCGCTCATGCGCGCCTTTTCGCGCACTCCCGAGGCCGGTTCCGGCAAGCAGGCGTTATTCGAGCCCGGAATCAGTCGAACATGGAGCATCGGATCGGCGCGCGACCTGCAACCCGCTGAACCAGCGGCGTCTCGAAGCTCAATCCCGCGATCTCCATGATGAGCTTCATCCGGATGGCGGATTCGAACCCTTCCTTGGAGCGTACGGGAATGGCGAACGAGCCGGGTCCGCCGATCACGCAATCCTCGTAATAGTGATCCAGATGCAGCATGGCCTGCCAGGCGCTTTCCGTCGATTTCATCATCAGCGGCAGGCCGTTGATGGTGAGGCCTGAGGTGAGCAGCTCGTCCCGGGCCTTGGTGACGGAGCCGCCCTGGTTGTTCGGGCCGTCTCCGGAAATGTCGATCACCTGGCGAAGTCCCTCGTATTCGTTGTCCTGCATCAGCTGGACCGCCTTCTGCAGGGCCGCCGCGATGGACGTGCGCTGCACTTGGCGCAGGGGGGCTTCGGCAATCTGGGCCGCAAAAGCCTGGGCCGAGGACTCATCCTCGATGATCGCCCAGTTGGCGACCATGTATTGCTCGCCCATTCCGCCCCATTCCATGTAGGCAACCGCGATGCGCCCGATGGGACCGTACTTGATCGCATCGAGAACCTCGCGGGACGTCAGGGCCGCCACATATCCGGCGCGCTGCACTTCCTGTTCGTCCGTGTCCATGGATTGGGAGATGTCGACCGCCAGAAGAAGTTCCACGTCCACCTCGCGGGAGGGGTCGTAGGCGGCGGTATGAGTGGTCCGGCCATTCAGCCGGAAGTCACGGCCTTCGGCCGGAGGGGAGGATACCGAGATCAGGCCGGTGACCAGCGCCACCATGGCTACGCGACCACGCAACTTGCAGGACAAGTCGAGACGCATGACTGTTCTCCTCATGTCATGACCGTTCGGTCGTTCTTTTCACCTCCCCGGAATCAGTTTCATGGCAAAAGATTATCTCTTCGTTTCTCGGCAAAATGACGTAGTACTGGTAAAGTGACGTATGGGTTGGCCGGATTTTCGCAGGGTAATACGTTTCAATACTTGCCTGATTCGCGTTGCTGGCAAAGATCGTGTTTTCCTTGATGGGATCTTTTCGCAGACACGGGCCTGAGCTCCGGCGCTTTCGGCCCTGTGCAAGCCGGCGGCAGGTGCTGCCCATGCCGCAAGGTCAGTTTCGCCAATTCATGGTTAATCCTTGGGCAGGTCGGGATAATCATCAGGATTCAGGGTTTCTCGCGGGTTTCGTGCTTGACCGGCTTGCGGCTCGCGGGGCAAAATGAAGAAATTCTCAGCGGGTGAAGATTCTTTCGAACGGGCATCCCTTTCGAGGACTTGTCTCGCTGTCTGTAAACAGTTTTGGCGTGGCGCGGGTGCGGGTGGTTTCCCGGTTCTCGCGGCCTCGGCTTGGTCGGGTCTCCAGGGGCGTCGTCTCCGGGGTGTCTCCGTCCGGAACAGGGCAGGGCGCATGCAGGGACGTGACGAGGACTGGATGACCTATCAGGCGATCCGTGCGGCCTGGCTCTCCTTCGTGGGTGGCCGGACGCAGGGCGAGATCGCTGCCGAGATGGGCATTTCCAGCGCCAAGGTCCATCGTCTCATTGCTCACGCCCAGAAGTCCGGCTTCGTGAAGTTCCAGATCGAAGGCCGTCCGCTGGAGTGTCTCCAGCTGGAAAGCTTCTTCTGCGAGGAATTCGGCCTCAAGCGCTGCACAATCGCGCCTGATCTGGGTGGCGCGGACCAGTCCACGGCCATCCGCGCGGTGGCCTCCGCCGCAGGCCAGGTGCTCTCGTCCCTTCTGGCCGCTCCCGAAGTGCGCCGCGTCGGCGTGGGCATGGGCCGCACTCTGAAGGCCGCCTTCGAGGCCGTGTCCCGCCAGACCCGGGACGATCTGGAGATCGTGTCGATCTGCGGATCCCTGACGCGCTCCCTTTCAGCCAATCCCTATGACGTGGTGCAGCTCCTGCAGGCCCGTGTCGGCGGCGAGGGCTACTATCTTCCGGTGCCCTATTTCGCGGCCAACGAAGAGGAAAAGCGGGTCTTCCTGTCCCAGAAGAGCGTTCAGGAAGTCATGCGCCGCGCCCGTCAGGCAGATGTCTTCATCATCGGCATCGGCTCGGTGGAGAAGGAAGGTCACCTCATTCAGCGCGGCATGATCAGCCGCGACGAGGAGAGCGATCTGGCCCGCAGCGGCGCGGTCTGCGACCTGATGGGGCGTTTTCTGACAATCGACGGCGAAGAGGCATCCGCCCCCCTGGGGGATTGCGCCGTCGGGCTTCATTTCGATGAGGTCAAGGGTGCCCGCGTGATTGCACTGGTGGGTGGGGAAAGCAAGGCAACTGCCGTTCTTGCAGCCCTGCGCACGGGTGTCATAACCGACCTGATCGCCGACGAGACCCTTGCACGGGCTCTGAAGAAGATGGTCGGATCAAAGCTGGCCCGCACGGCCTGAAACCGGGCGGGTTCCGAGGGGAAGTCATTTACAGGGGTCCATACCGGGCCCGCGTAATGTCGGAGGACAAAAGCGTGAAGAAGCTCCTGACGATCAGCGTCTCGACCCTGGCGGGTCTGGCGTTCTCTGCTGCCGCCATGGCCGCAGACATCAACCCGGCCGTGCTCTACGACCTGGGCGGCAAGTTCGACAAGTCTTTCAATGAAGCTGCCTTCACCGGCGCTGAAAAGTTCAAGGCGGACACCGGCATCGGTTACCGCGACTTCGAAATCCAGAACGACGCTCAGCGCGAACAGGCCCTGCGCAACTTCGCCAAGCGCGGCCAGAGCCCGATCATCGCCATCGGCTTCTCCCAGGCCAACGCGGTTGAGAAGGTCGCCAAGGAGTTCCCGGACATCCAGTTCGCCATCGTCGACAGCGTGATCGACCTGCCGAACGTGCGCTCCATCGTCTTCAAGGAGCATGAAGGCTCCTACATCGTCGGTGTGGCTGCAGCTCTTGCTTCCAAGACCGGCAAGGTCGGCTTCGTCGGCGGCATGGACATCGGCCTGATCCGCAAGTTCGCCTGCGGCTACAAGCAGGGCGTCATGTCCGTGAAGTCCGATGCCGAAGTCTTCGAAAACATGACCGGTGACACCGGCGCGGCCTGGAACGACCCGGTCAAGGGCGGCGAACTGGCCAAGTCCCAGTTCGACAAGGGCGCAGACGTTGTCTATCACGCCGCTGGCGGCACCGGCATCGGTGTTCTGCAGGCTGCTCACGACGCCGGCAAGCTCGGCATCGGCGTGGACTCCAACCAGAACGGCCTGTTCCCGGGCTCCGTCCTGACCTCCATGTTGAAGCGCGTTGACGTGGCCGTCGCCAAGACCTTCGAAGATGCCAAGAACGACGCCTGGAGCTCCGGCGTGCAGGTTCTCGGTCTGGCCGAAGGTGGCGTGGATTGGGCCCTCGACGACAACAACGCGTCGCTGGTCAACGCCGACATGAAGGCTGCCGTGGAGAAGGCCAAGGCCGACATCATCTCCGGCACCGTGGTCGTGCACGACTACATGGCTGACAACACCTGCCCGTAATCGGGTTGGTTCCGTGATGGATCCCGTGCGCCGTGCCTCGGTGCACGGGATCTTCGGTTTCCCGCAGCTTCTTGCGGGATGGCGGATCCCGGCGCAAGCGATCGCCCAGGCGAGCGCTTCCGCAGAGATCCTGAACAGGTCCTGGCCGCACATCCGGCCGGGGCGGCAAATCGGGCAGGCAGTCAGGGCGCGCGGCGGCGCGCGGCATGCCGTGCCGGGATCGGACGAACAAGAAATGAGAAGAACAACAGCAGCGGGGCGCGGCGCATGAGCGAGACACCAGCCATCGAATTGCGGGGCGTGAACAAGAGCTTCGGCCCCGTTCATGCCAACAGGAACATCGACCTTCTGGTCGGCAAGGGCTCGATTCACGGCATCATCGGCGAGAATGGGGCCGGCAAGTCCACCCTGATGTCGATCCTCTACGGCTTCTATCAGGCCGACAGCGGATCCATCCACGTGGACGGTCGCGAGGTGCGCATTGCCGACAGCCGTCAGGCGATCGATCTGGGCATCGGCATGGTGCACCAGCATTTCATGCTGGTGGATCCCTTCACGGTCCTCGAGAACGTCATCCTGGGCGCCGAAGACGGGGCAACCCTGTCCGGCGGCACCCGCAAGGCGCGCCAGGAACTGCGCCGCCTCGAGCAGGAATATGGCCTCAAGGTCGATCCGGATGCGGTTGTCGGTGATCTGCCCGTCGGGCTCCAGCAGCGTGTCGAGATCCTCAAGGCCCTCTATCGCGGCGCCGAGATCCTGATCCTCGACGAACCCACCGGCGTGCTGACCCCAGCGGAAGCCGATCACCTCTTCAAGATCCTCGAAGTGCTGCGCGATCAGGGCAAGACGGTCCTGCTGATCACCCACAAGCTGCGCGAGATCATGGCGATCACCGACACGGTCTCCGTCATGCGCCGCGGCGAGATGGTCGCGACCCTGAAGACCGCCGAAACCTCCATGGAAGAGCTGGCGGAACAGATGGTCGGCCGCAGCGTGCTCCTCCATGTGGAGAAGACGCCGGCCGATCCCATGGGCACCATTCTCGAGGTGGAAGACCTGAATGTCACCGACGCGCGCGGTGTCCGGGTCGTCAAGGACATTTCGTTCAAGGTGAAGGCCGGCGAAATCGTCGGCATCGCCGGCGTCTCCGGCAATGGCCAGTCCGAGCTGCTCGAGGCCCTCGCCGGCATCCGCAAGGCGGATTCGGGCCGCCTGAGCATCCGGAGCGAGACCCTGGATCTGGCCACAATGGACATCGACCCGGCGCTGATGCGTGAAAAGGGCATGGGCCATGTGCCGGAAGACCGTCACCGCATGGGCCTGATCAACTCCTTCGCCGAATACGAGAATGCGGTGCTCGGCTATCACCGGTCCGAGAAATACGCCAAGGGCCTGCTCCTCGACATTGCGGCGATCAAGCAGGAAGCCCGCGAGGCCATCGAGAAATACGACATCCGCCCGCCGAGCACGGATCTGCGGACGGCCAATTTCTCCGGCGGCAACCAGCAGAAGATCGTCCTCGCCCGCGAGATCGAGCGAGATCCGGATGTGCTTCTGGTCGGTCAGCCGACACGCGGCGTCGACATCGGCGCCATCGAATTCATTCACAAGCGTCTCATCGAGCTGCGCGACGAAGGCAAGGCGATCCTGCTCGTCTCCGTCGAGCTGGACGAGATCCGCTCCCTCGCCGACCGGATTCTCGTCATGTTCGACGGTGCGATCGTGGGCGAGCGCGAGGCGGGTGCCGACGAGACCGAACTCGGCCTGCTGATGGCGGGCGTCCAGGACCAGGGCGCCGCCAGCGGCGCCGTTGCGGGAGAAAAAGCATGAGCGCGGGACAGCTCCCCCGTTGGGTCGACTACGGCCTCATTCCCTTGATCAACCTGATCGCCGCCTTCCTGGTGTCGGGCCTGGTGGTGCTGCTGATCGGCGAGAACCCCATCGACGCGGTGCGTGTGCTCATCTGGGGCGCGCTGGGCTTCGGTGAAGGCGTCGGCTTCACCTTGTTCTACGCCACCAACTTCATCTTCACCGGGCTTGCCGTCGCCGTGGCCTTCCACGCCGGGCTGTTCAACATCGGCGGCGAAGGTCAGGCCTATGTGGGCGGTCTGGGCGTCGCCCTGGCCTGTCTGGCGCTGGACCGGATCGTGCCCTGGTGGGTGACCCTGCCGGTGGCCGTGGCCGGGGCGGCCGTCATGGGCGCGGCCTGGGCCTTCATCCCCGCCTGGCTTCAGGCCAAGCGCGGCAGCCACATCGTCATCACGACGATCATGTTCAACTTCATCTCCTATTCGCTGATGGTCTATCTGCTGGTGAACGTGCTGGCCAAGCCCGGCTCCATGCAGCCCGAGACCCGCACCTTCGAGGAGGGCGGCCGTCTGCCCTTCCTGAATGACATCCAGTCTCTGGTCGACTTCGGCACCGCTCCGGTGAACCTCGCCCTCGTGCTGGCGCTCATCGCCAGCGCGCTGGTCTGGGTGATCATCTGGCGCACGCGCCTGGGCTACGAGATCCGCTCCTTCGGCGCCAATGCCACGGCAGCGGTCTATGCGGGCATGTCGCCGGCGCGCATCATCATCATCACCATGCTCATTTCCGGCGGCCTGTCTGGCATGATGGCCCTGAACGAGATCATGGGCTCCCAGCATCGCCTGCTGATCGAGTTCGTGGCCGGTTACGGCTTCGTCGGCATTGCGGTGGCGCTCATGGGGCGTGCCCATCCGGTGGGGATCATCCTCGCGGCCATCCTCTTCGGCATGCTCTATCAGGGCGGTGCGGAACTGGCCTTCGAGATGCCGGCCATCAGCCGCGACATGATCATCGTGATCCAGGGCCTCGTCATCCTCTTCGCCGGGGCTCTCGAAAACCTCTTCCGTCCGGCCATCGTCCGGATCTTCACCCCCAGCCGCGCGCCCGCGGTTCAGGCAGGCTAGGAGACGACGATGCTTGACGCCTATCAGACCCTGATCCTTCTTCTGGACTCCACCCTTCGCCTGTCGACGCCGCTCCTGCTGGCCTGTCTGGCGGGTCTCTATTCGGAACGCTCCGGCGTGGTCGACATCGGCCTGGAAGGCAAGATGCTCGGCGCCGCCTTCGGCGCGGGTGCGGTGGCCTATCTGACCTCGAATGCCTGGCTCGGCCTGCTGGCGGGCATCGGCGTGGCGGTGGGGCTGGCCCTCATCCACGGCTTTGCCTCCATCACCAATCGCGGCAACCAGATCGTTTCCGGCGTGGCCATCAACTTCCTTGCCGCCGGTCTTACCGTGCTTCTCGGACAGGCCTGGTTCAGCCAGGGCGGCCGCACGCCGACCCTGCCCCAGGGCGGCCGTTTCGGTGAGGTGATCCTGCCCGGCGCCGAAGCCGTCCGCGATGTGCCGGTGCTCGGTCCGCTCTATTCCGAGCTGATTTCCGGCCATAACATTCTGGTCTATCTGGCCTTCGCCGCCGTGCCCCTGACCTGGTGGATCCTGTTCCGCACCCGCTTCGGCCTGCGCCTGCGCGCCGTGGGCGAAAACCCGGCCGCAGTGGATACGGCCGGCATCTCGGTGGTGCTGCTGCGCTACCGTGCGGTCGTGATCTGCGGCATCCTCACCGGTGTGGCGGGCAGCTACCTGTCGATCGCCCAGTCCTCCGGCTTCATCCGCGACATGACGGCGGGCAAGGGCTACATCGCGCTGGCGGCCCTCATCTTCGCCAAGTGGCGGCCGGTGAATGCCATGTATGCCTGCCTGCTCTTCGGCTTCCTCGATGCCATGGCGATCCGTCTGCAGGGCAAGTCGATCCCGATGATCGGCGAGGTTCCGGTGCAGGTGTTCCAGACGCTTCCCTACATCCTGACCGTGATCCTGCTCGCAGGCTTCATCGGCAAGGCCATTCCGCCCAAGGCTTCGGGCGTCCCCTATCTGAAGGAACGGTCATGAGCATCGTCGACGAGCTGTTCGAAAAGGCCAAGGCAGCCCGGACCATGGCCTATGCGCCCTATTCCAACTTTCTGGTGGGTGCGGCCATTCTGACCACCGACGGCAAGGTCTTCTGCGGCTGCAACGTGGAAAACGGCGCCTATCCGGAAGGCGTCTGCGCCGAGGGCGGCGCCATCAGCGCCATGGTGCTCGGCGGCAGCCGCAAAATCGCGGAAGTCGTCGTCATCGGTGACGCGGACAATTGCTCCCCCTGCGGCGGTTGCCGCCAGAAGCTGAGCGAATTTGCCGGACCGGACGTGAAGGTCCACATCGCGAACCTGGACGGCATCCGCCGCACGCTGACCGTCGCGGAGCTTCTGCCCGCCGGGTTCGTTCTCAAGGAAGACAAGGCCTGATCACAAGGCCGGACAAACGAAGGTATGATCACATGAGCGGTTTTGGTCGTGAATGCGCGGAGATCGTCCGCGCCGCGCGCCCCGGCTCCTACCGGATCGGCATGATCCTGGGCTCTGGCCTGGGCACCCTGGCCGATGAGGTCGAGGATGCGGTGCGCATCTCCTACAACAAGCTGCCCGAGTTTCCGGTGTCCACCGTGACTTCCCATTCCAGCGAGCTGGTCGCCGGCACCCTGTGCGGTGTGCCTGTCGCGATCCTGTCCGGTCGCGCCCACTATTACGAGAGCGGCAATCCCTCCGTCATGCGCACGCCGGTCGAGACCCTGAAGGAACTCGGCTGCGACATCCTGCTGGCGACCAATGCCGCGGGCTCCCTGCGCCAAGAGGTGACTCCCGGCTCCCCCATGCTCATCTCCGACCACATCAACTGGTCGGGTCTGAACCCGCTGATCGGCGAGGAAGACGAGAGTCGCTTCCTCGACATGAGCGCGGCCTATGACGCCGATCTTCGCGACACCATGAAGAAGGTCGCCCGCGAGACCGGCGAAGATGTGGCCGAGGGCGTCTACATGTGGTTCTCCGGCCCGTCCTTCGAGACGCCGGCCGAAATTCGCATGGCGCGCGGTCTGGGGGCCGATGCGGTCGGCATGTCCACGGTTCCGGAAGTCATCATGGCCCGGTTCCTCGGCATGCGCGTCGCGGCCATGTCCATCATCACCAATTACGGGGCCGGCATGCAGGCCACGGCCCTGTCCCACGACGAGACGAAGAGCGTGGCGCTCACCGGCATGGACCGGATGAAGCAGCTGGTGCGCGGCTTCGTGAAGGAAATCGGCAATGAGTGACACCAATCAGGTGGACCTGGCCAAGCGCGCGCTCGGGCTGGTCGACCTCACCAATCTCAATGACGACTGCACCGCAGCCGACATCACCACCCTGTGCAACCGGGCTGTCGGGGAGCATGGCTCCGTCGCGGCCGTCTGCGTCTGGCCGCGGTTCGTCGCCCAGTCCGTGATGGAACTGCGCGGTACGGGTGTGCGCGTTGCGACCGTCGTCAACTTCCCCCATGGCGGCGACGATCTGCTGGCCGTCATTGAGGAGACCCGTCAGGCGCTTGACGATGGTGCCGACGAGATCGATCTCGTGATGCCCTACAAGGCCTTCCTGGCGGGCCGCAAGGGCTTCGCCGAAGAGATGATCATCCGCATTCGGGCCGAAATTCCGGCTCCGAAGCAGCTCAAGGTCATTCTCGAGACCGGCGAGATCAAGGATCCGCTCCTGATCCATCAGGCATCCCAGATCGCCATCGGCGCCGGCGCGGACTTCATCAAGACCTCCACCGGCAAGGTCTCGGTCAACGCCACCCTGGAGGCGGCCGAGATCATGCTGACCGTCATCGAGGAAACCCGGCGCGATCAGCTCAAGGACGTGGGCTTCAAGCCGGCCGGCGGCATTCGCACCCTGGAAGATGCGGCGGCCTATCTGAAGCTCGCCGACAGCATCCTTGGTCACAACTGGGTCAGTGCCGCCACGTTCCGCTTCGGCGCGAGCGGCCTGCTCGATGCCCTGATCGGCACCATCAACGGCTCCGGTGCGGGCGCAGGGGAGGGCTACTGACATGCTGCCTCAGGAACTGATCCGCAAGAAGCGGGATGGCGGCGTGCTGAGCGCCGAGGAAGTCGCCTTCTTCGTCAAGGGGCTGGCTGACGGCTCCATCACCGAAGGCCAGGTGGCCGCCCTCGCCATGGCGGTCTTCTTCAAGGGCCTGACCGTCGACGAGCGCGTGGCGCTGACGCTGGCCATGCGCGACAGCGGCGACGTGATGGACTGGTCCGGCATCGAGGCCCCGGTTCTCGACAAGCACTCCACCGGCGGCGTGGGCGACAACGTCTCCCTGATGCTGGCACCGGCTCTGGCGGCCTGTGGCGCGGCGGTGCCCATGATCTCCGGACGCGGCCTCGGTCACACCGGCGGCACGCTCGACAAGTTCGACAGCATTCCCGGCTACAAGACCCAGCCGGACAACGCCCTCTTCAAGAAGGTGGTGGCCGAGGTGGGCTGCGCGGTCATCGGTCAGACGGGCAATCTCGCCCCTGCCGACAAGCGCTTCTATGCCATCCGCGATGTGACCGGCACCGTGGAAAGCCTCGACCTCATCACGGCGTCGATCCTCTCCAAGAAGCTGGCCGCCGGCCTTCAGGGTCTGGTTCTCGACGTCAAGTGGGGCACCGGCGCCTTCATGGCCGAGCTGGATGCCGCCCGGGCGCTGGCCGAAAGCCTGGTTCTGGTCGCCAACGGGGCGGGCCTGAAGACCACGGCCCTGCTGACCGACATGAATGAGCCGCTCGCCTCTGCTGCCGGCAATGCTGTGGAAATGCAGAACGCTGTCGACTTCCTGAAAGGCACCCATATCGACAGCCGTCTCTGGGACGTGACCGTGGCACAGGGCGGAGAGCTTCTCGTCACCGGCGGGCTGGCGAGCGACCCTGCCGATGGCCGGGCCAAGCTGGCCGCCGCCTTCGAAAGCGGTGCGGCTGCGGAGAAATTCGCCCAGATGGTCACCGCTCTCGGTGGTCCGGCCGACTTCATGGAGAAGTCGGAACTCTATCTGGAAAAGGCACCGATCATCGCGCCAGTCTATGCGGAAGAGCATGGAACGGTTGTTGGCATCGATGCCCGCGCCGTGGGCGTTGCCGTGGTCGAACTGGGCGGGGGCCGCAAGGCCGCTGCCGACGTGATCGACCCGGCCGTCGGCCTGACCGAGCTGGCCGGTGTCGGCCACACGGTCGATGCGGATGCCCCGATTGCCCTCGTCCATGCCCGCACGCCGGAGCAGGTGGAAATGGCCACCCGTGCCCTGCGCAAGGCCTATCGCCTGGGCGCGGCCGCGGATGTGCCGGAGCGCGCAGCCGTTGTGGAGCGGATCGCGCCCTGACCGGCGCGCTCCTGCGAAAAGAAAAAGAACAAAGGGTCGGCGCGGGACTATTCCCGGCCGGCAAGAAGGAAGGGAAATCCCATGTCCCGTGCCATCCTGTGTGTGCTCGACAGCTTTGGAATCGGCGGCGCTGAAGATGCGACCGCCTTCGGGGATGCCGGGTCGGACACCCTGGGTCACATCGCCGAGGCCTGTGCTGCCGGCAAGGGCGACCGCGAGGGCCTGCGCGCCGGGCCGCTGAGCCTGCCCAACATGGACCGTCTGGGGCTGGGCGCTGCAGCGCGCCTGTCCACCGGCAAGCATCTGCCCGGTCTGGACGAGGTCGCGACCCCCGAAGGGCTCCACGGCTATGCCGCCGAAGTCTCCAACGGCAAGGACACGCCCTCCGGTCATTGGGAGATCGCCGGGGTTCCGGTGCGCTTCGACTGGGGCTATTTCCCCGACACCATTCCCACCTTCCCGGCAGAGCTGATCGAGAAGATCATCGCGGCCTCCGACATCGACGGCATCCTCGGGGACCGTCATGCCTCCGGCACGGTGATCATCGAGGAGCTGGGCGAGGAACACCTGCGCACCGGCAAGCCGATCTTCTACACCAGTGGCGATTCTGTGGTGCAGATCGCAGCCCACGAGGAGCATTTCGGCCTCGAGCGGCTCTATCGCCTGTGCGAGATCACCCGCGAGCTGGTGGATCCCTACAACATCGGCCGCGTCATCGCCCGTCCCTTCGTGGGCGAGACCTCTGCCGACTTCGTCCGCACGGCGAACCGTCGCGACTATTCGGTCCTGCCGCCCGAGCCGACCCTTCTGGACCGGGCCAACAAGGCCGGTCGAAAGGTGATCACCGTCGGCAAGATTTCCGACATCTTCGCCCATCAGGGTCCGACGGCCGTCCTGAAGGGCGCGGGCAACGACCAGCTCTTCGACAAGACCCTCGAGGCCGTGGACATGGCGGGTGAGGGCGATCTGGTCTTCACCAACTTCATCGACTTCGACAGCCTCTACGGTCATCGCCGCGATGTGCCGGGTTATGCGGCCGCCCTCGAGCATTTCGATCGCCGCCTGCCGGAACTCATCGCCCGGCTTCAGCCCGGCGATCTGCTGGTTCTGACGGCCGACCACGGCTGCGACCCGACCTGGCAGGGCTCGGACCATACGCGCGAACATGTGCCCGTTCTGGCGACCGGACCGGGCATTGCGGGCCGTTCCATCGGCGGCCGCACGACCTATGCGGATATCGGCGAGACGATTGCCGAACATCTGGATCTCGAACAAGGCCCCCATGGCCGGAGTTTCCTTCGCTGACCGCGCGCGCTACGGTTTCCCGGCAGGGGAATCGTTCGCGCCGCCGGTGCGCGATCCCCTGATGCAGACGTGAGGCGGCATGAGCGAACATGTGACGGTGCCCAAGGCGGAATTGCATTGCCATATCGAGGGCGCGGCACCCCCCAGCCTCGTTCTGCGCAAGGCGGAGCAGTATGGGGTTGACGTGTCGCCGATCATCGACGCGCGCCGCCGCTATGTCTGGACGGATTTCACCAGCTTCCTGCAGGCCTATGACCTGGCCTCGTCCGTGTTCCGCACGCCGGCCGATTATGCCGAGCTGAGCGAGACCTATTTCCGCATGCTCGCCGCCGAGGGTGCGATCTATGGCGAGGTCTTCATCTCGCCCGATCATGCCCGCGCCGCCGGATTGTCCTATGCAAGCTATGTGGAGGGTCTGGCCACCGGCATCGAGCGCGCCAAGGAGGCGACCGGCATCGAGGGCCGGATGATCGCCATCGGCGTGCGCCATTTCGGGGCGGCCGCCGTGGAGCGCGTTGCCAGGGAAGTGATCGCCGCACCCCATCGTCTGGTCACCGGATTCGGTCTGGCCGGCGACGAGCGCGACGGTCATCCCGCGAATTTCGCCAAGGCCTTCCGCATGGCGGGCGACGCCGGCCTTGGCCTGACCGCCCATGCGGGAGAGTTCGGCGGCCCGGAGAGCATCGTCGCGGCGCTCGATTTCCTGCGGGTGAAGCGGCTGGGTCACGGGGTGCGCGCCATCGAGGACAAGGCCCTTGTGGAACGCCTTGTGCGGGACCGGATCGTGCTCGAATGCTGCCCGGGATCGAACACGGCCCTCGGCGTCTATTCGGTGCTGCGCTTCCACCCGGTCAACCTGCTGCGCAAGGCAGGGGTGCGGGTGACGCTCAATTCCGACGATCCGCCCTTCTTCCACACCACGCTCGGCAAGGAATATTCCTCTGTTGCCAAGACCTTCGGCTGGAGCGAGGCGGATCAGATCGCGGTGACGCGCACCGCCATCGAATCCGCCTTCTGCGACGCGGCCACCAAGCAGCGGCTCATCGTCCGGCTGGAAAGCGCCACGGCCTGAGGGCGGGCTCCGCAGCGCTGTAACCTTGCAATAAGCTGGCAGGCTGCGCTCGCCGTTACGGGCGCGGAGCCTCTTCGTCGGCCGGAACCTCATCCTCCACCGGGTCCCGGTAGGACGGGTCTTCGTTCTGCGGCTCGTCCGGCGAGCGCGGATCGAGCACGGAGGTCTCCGGCGTGGCGAAGCGCGCCGATGCGATGTTCACCACGAAGTCGGTCTTGTCTTCGCTGGCGAGCGCAGCCCGCTGGGTCATGCGCCAGATCGCAAAGACGATGATCGACAGATGAGCGGCCGCCGTGATCTGGAACAAGGCGCTGGGGCTGGTCGCGGACATCAGCGGTGCGGCGACAACCGGTCCGACCATGGTTCCGGTGCCGAAGATCAGCAGCAGACCGCCGCTGGTCTTGAGAAAGTCGCCGGGCTCCGCATGGTCGCTCGCATGGGCGAGGATCACCGGATACATGGAATAGATCATGCCTCCAAAGGCCGTGATCAGGGCGATGGTCACGACCGCGCTCTGGCCGCCGAACATCGTCAGCGTGAAGCCGATGGCCATCGCCAGCAGCGCCATGGCCACCAGCACGAGACGCCGGTCGAGGCGGTCCGAGGCATAGCCGACCGGGATCTGCACCAGCGCTCCGGCAAGCAGGGCCAGCGACATCATGATCGCGACATCCGAGACCTCAAGACCCACCCGGCGGCCATAGACGGCGCCCAGCGTTCCGAAGGTGCCGTTGGAAATGCCGACCATGAAGATCGCCAGCACCGCGATGGGAGAGTTGCGCCACAGCAGCTTGGGGTCGAGCCGGGCCTGGGTCAGGGGCTGGGGGCTGGCAGCGGTGGAGAGCGCCGTGGGCAGCAGGGCCAGCGAGTAGATGATCGAGCCGATGACAAAGAAGACGAATCCAGTGGGATCGCCCAGGGTCAGCAGCATCTGGCCAAGGGTCGTCGCCCCCAGGTTGATCATCGTGTAGATGCCGAAGACCCGGCCGCGCGTCTTGGGCGTGGTGCGTTCGTTCAGCCAGCTTTCCACGATCATCGCGGCCCCGGCAAAGCAGAAGCCCGACAGGGAGCGCAGGAGGATCCAGGCCAGCGGTTCCATCAGCAGCAGGTTGAGCAGCAGGGTGATCCCCGCCAGCGAGCACAGGGCCCCGAAGCTGCGGGTGTGGCCGACGCGCTTCACGATGATCGGCACCACCAGACAGCCGATCATGTAACCGGCAGCCCATCCGGCCCCCAGAAGACCGAGAGAACTGTCGGAGAAGCCTTCATGCAGACCGCGCAAGGGCAGCAGCAGGCCGTGCAGGCCTCCGGCCAGCAGCAGCAGGGCGGATCCGATCAGGAGGGCGGAAATGGAAACGATCGCGGACATGTCTACCTGTCTAGTCGGTTCGGCTGGGTCTCGGAAAGCCTGCTCCGTGTGTCCGCAGGCGGACTGAAACGGGCCGTGTCGTGCCTTTGTCGGATGCTGGTGCACGACGGTTGTCAAGGCGACCAAAAGGCGGGATAACGCGCGGGTCGCCCCAAGGGGTCAGAAAGGCAACAAAGCGGTTGCGCAATGGTTCCCGCATCTGCGCCAGGATGCAAGGGCCGAAACGTGCCCTCGCAGGTTTTGCTTGTGAATTGGCCCGACAGATCAGGAACGTTGAATGTCCAGCCCCGCGCAGACTGCGCCCGGTCCGCAGGCCGAAGCCACCTCCGATCCCGTTCGCATCCGCGCCCAGGCCCGTCGGATCTGGGAAGCCGCAGTGCGCGGCGATTTCGCCGGGCTGACGGTCGACCCGGCCGCGCTGGACGCGCTTGCCGAGCAGGTGGCGAAACGCATGCGCGCAGACTGGCCCGATCTGCAGTTTCCCCCCAGCGGCATCTGGCGCGCGCTGGAGGCCGACGACATCGACCGCTTCGGGATCGCGACCGGCAGTCAGGGGTTCGCAGGTCCCGAGGAGTTCCTGCTGGCGAGCGCTGATCTGGCGATCCTGGCGAGCGTTTTCCAGGTGTCCGCACCCGCCGGCTGGAGCTTCGCCGATCCCTTCTCCGGCAAGGAGGTGAGCGGATCTGCCGGACTGTCCGTCGCAGCGCTCGCCCTGCTGGCACAGGGCCATTTCTCGCAGGATCCGGCCCGGCCCTTGCGGGTGGATGCCGCGTCTCTCACCACCCTGAGCCTGTCCGACTTCGCCATGGCGCTGGACGGTGAGGCCGAGCCTTCCGCCCACGCCCGTCAGCTGCACGGGCATCTGGTGCGCCTCGGCGAGGTCATCGTCATGCGCCCCGACCTCTTCAACCGGGGTGGGGCACTGCGTCCCGCCCATGCGCTGCTCAAGGCGCTGGAGGAAGGCGATACGCAGGAGGCTCTCGACGCGGGAGCCCTGTTTCGCCTGCTCCACAACGGGCTTGCCCCCCTCTGGACGGGAGGCGCGCGGCTTGGCGATCTTCTGCTCGCGGACGCCTGGCCCTGCAACCCGGCATCTGGGGAGGCCGGCGCACTGAAGGCCGGCGCACTGTCGGAATGTCTCACCCTGCCGGCGCCGGACGGCACGACCGCCGGTCATGCGGTGGCGCTGCAGGCGCCGCTGTCCGCCATGGTCTTCAGCCTGCTGGAGCCTCTGGCCTGGATCGGTCTCGCGCTGGAGGATCTGGAGGTTGTTCCCCCACCGGCCGACCTCGCGCATCTGGCCCTGATGCAGCAGGCAGGCGTCCTTGCGTTGTCACCGGCGACAGAGGGGGCGGGTCTTGCAGCCGATCCGCAGGCCCGGCTTGCCATCGCGCGGGCCCTGACCCTCGCGGCCGTCGATCTCCTGGCGCAGAAGGTGCGCGCGATCTTCGAGGTGGAAGCGGAGGATCTGCCCCTGACCCTGATCCTCGAAGCCGGCACCCGCCCTCTCGCGAGGGCCGCAACTCTGGAAAACTCGGGTTCGACGCGCGAGCTGGCAAGTTTCCTCGCTGACAGGGGTGTTTTTTGGCTACCATTGCAGGCATAGCAGAACGCAAGTGAAGGTATCACGCCTCCGCCGAAGGGGGCCGAAAGAAGAGAGGCAAGCATGTCCGGAGCTACCGTCGTCAATCATCCGCTGGTCCAGCACAAGCTGACGATCATGCGCAAGAAGGAAACCTCGACCCAGGGGTTCCGCCGTCTTCTGCGGGAGATCTCCCTTCTGCTGTGCTACGAGGTCACCCGCGACCTGCCGGTGGTGATGCATCGCATCGAAACCCCGATCCAGGAAATGGATGCGCCGATCCTCGATGGCAAGAAGCTGGTCTTCGCCTCGGTTCTGCGTGCCGGCAACGGCCTGCTGGAAGGCATGCTGGACCTGGTGCCGGCGGCCCGCGTCGCGCATATCGGTCTTTACCGCGATCCGAAGACCCTCGAGCCGGTCGAATATTACTTCAAGGCCCCCGAGCACCTGAACGAGCGCCTTGTGATTGTCGTCGATCCCATGCTGGCGACCGCCAATTCGGCTATTGCCGCCGTGGACAAGCTGAAGGAACGCGGCGCCAACAACCTGCGCTTCCTCTGCCTGCTGGCCTCGCCCGAGGGCATCGAAAAGTTCAACAAGGCCCATCCGGACGTGCCGATCTTCACCGCTTCCATCGACGAGAAGCTCAACGAGAAGGGCTATATCGTTCCGGGTCTGGGTGATGCGGGCGACCGCATGTACGGCACCAAGTAAGGACAGGGGCCTCGAAGGCCCGACCGTTTCGCGAACGCCCGGGACCCGTCAGGTTCCGGGCGTTTTTTGATGCCGGGGCTTGCCAGTCGAAAGCGCCAGGGACCTCGGCAGAATTGCCGGTCGGCCTTTAGAAAATCGGAAGTGTTTGCTGTCAGGATGGCATCCATCTCGACCGGTGAGTGTCCTGATGTTCCGCTATCTGCTTCTGGCCCTGTTTCTGTGCGCAACCGTTCCGCTCGTGCCGCATTTCCTCTCCGGGGACGGTGCGCTCTTCCTCTCGGGTTCGGGCGAACGTCCGGTCCGGGACGAGCGCGCCAGAGATGACGAGCGTGAAACGGAGGGCGAGAAGGCCTTTCGCATCGGCCGGTCACGCAATGGCCATTATGTGCTGGATGTCATCATCAACGGTCAGCCCGTCGAGATGCTCGTGGATACGGGGGCTTCGACGGTGGCTCTGCCAGAAAGTGTTGCCGAGGAGGCTGGCATAATCCTGCAATCTTCTGCCTATACGGTCCCCGTCCGGACGGCCAATGGCGAAACCAGCGCCGCAGCGACGCGCATCGATGATCTTCGCATCGGTCCGATCCGCCTGCGCGATGTGGAGGCCATGGTCATCCGCGATCAATCCCTGGGAACGCCGCTCTTCGGAATGTCGGCCCTGAACATGTTGCGTCGGTTTGATTTTTCGGACGACACCCTGTTACTTGTTCAGTAGACGATATTAGTTTCCGTAAAGGCATTCTCCAAAACCTCATTTCCGCATTTTCATCACACGAGGTCTTCAATGTTTCCCAAGCCGCTGGCATCCCTCCAGCCCAACACCTACGACTACGAGTCCCTTCCGATGGTTAAGCCGACCGGCTTCCGCGAATATGACGCGCGCTGGCTGTTCGAGAAGGAAATCAACCTGATGGGCATGCAGGCGCTGGGCATGGGGATCGGCACCCTCATGCACGAGCGTGGCGTTCGACCCGACATCGTCGTCGGTCACGACTTCCGTTCCTACTCGGCGACCATCAAGAACGCGGTGATCAACGGCCTTCTGGCCGCCGGCATCAACGTGCACGACATTGGCCTCGCCCTGTCGCCCATGGCCTATTTCGCCCAGTTCGCGCTGGATGTCCCGGCCGTGGCCATGATCACCGCCTCGCACAACGACAACGGCTGGACCGGCGTGAAGATGGGCATCAACCGCCCGCTCACCTTTGGTCCGGACGAAATGGGCCGCCTCAAGGAAATCGTGCTCGGCGCGGAGTTCAACCTCAAGGGCGGTGGCAGCTATCGCTTCGTCCAGGGCTTCCCGGAGATCTACATCAAGGATCTGACCGATCGCCCCAAGCTGAAGCGCCCGATCAAGATCGTCGCCGCCTGCGGCAACGGCACGGCTGGCGCCTTTGCTCCGAAGATCCTGGAAATGCTCGGCGCGGAAGTCATTCCGCTGGATGCCGAGCTGGACCACACCTTCCCGCGCTACAACCCGAACCCGGAGGACATGAAGATGCTTCATGCCCTGCGTGACAAGGTTCTGGAAACCGGCGCGGAAGTGGGCCTCGGCTTCGACGGCGACGGCGACCGCTGCGGCGTGGTGGACAATGAAGGCGAGGAGATCTTCGCCGACAAGGTCGGCGTGATGCTCGCCCGCGACATCTCCGCCCTCCACCCCAACGCCCAGTTCGTGGTGGACGTGAAGTCGACCGGCCTCTTCAACACCGATCCGGTGCTCAAGGCCAACGGCGCGAAGACCGACTATTTCAAGACCGGTCATTCCTACATCAAGCGCCGGGTGACCGAGCTCAACGCCATCGTCGGCTTCGAGAAGTCGGGTCACTACTTCTTCAACGCCCCGATCGGCCGCGGCTATGACGACGGCCTGGTCTCGGCCATTGCCATCCTCGACATGCTGGACCGCAACCCGGACAAGACCATGGCCGACCTGCGCCGTGATCTGCCGACCACCTACGGCTCTCCGACCATGTCGCCCCACTGCGACGACGAGATCAAGTATGAGGTCGTGGACCGCGTGGTCGCCCGCTTCACCGAAATGAAGGAAAAGGGCGAGAAGGTCGGTGGCCAGTCGATCATCGATCTGATCACCGTCAACGGCATTCGCGTCGTCACCGAAGACGGCACCTGGGGCCTGGTGCGCGCCTCCTCCAACAAGCCGGAACTGGTGGTCGTGGTGGAAAGCCCGGTCGCCAAGGAACGTCTGCACGAGATGTTCAAGGCGGTTGATGCGGTGCTGCGCGAGAACCCGGAAGTCGGCGAATACAACCAGACCATCTGAGGTCTGGCACACGAGCATTTTGGCGGCGGGCTGTCCCTCGGGGCAGCCCGTTGCTGTTTCAACCTGCCGCAAAAGCCGGTGCGTCCTGCCATCTGACGGCGAGATCGTCCTTTCTGCGCCCCGGATTCTGGCCTAAAGACGAAGCACCGGGAGCGAAACCCTGCCGCCAGCGATGCGCGCATGGCGCGCCTTTCGTGACAAGAACAAGTCTGGAGGAATGTCCATGATCCGCGAGTTCGGAACCCTGCCGGATGGCAGCGTCGTGCAGGAAGTCACCCTGAAGAAGGGCGCGCTGGAAGCCAAGGTGCTGACCTATGGCGCGATCATCCGCGACCTGAAGGTCAATGGCCGCACGGTGGTGCTCGGTTTCGATGATCTGCAGAGCTATCTCGACCATTCGCCTTATTTCGGCGCCGTGCCGGGGCGTTGCGCCAACCGCATCGCCAATGCGCGCATGACCATCGACGGCACCGACTATCAACTCGGCATTAATCAGGACGGCAAGCACCAGCTCCATGGCGGGGCAACCGGCTTCGGCACCCGCAATTGGACCCTCGAACAGCACGACAAGGCCAGCGTCCTGCTCAAATACGTCTCGGCCGATGGCGAGGAAGGCTATCCGGGCGAGGTGGAACTGCTCTGCCGCTACACGCTTACCGGCTCCGGCGCCGTGCGGGTGAAGTTCACCGCAACGACGACGAAGCCGACCATCGTCAACGTGACCCAGCACGCCTATTTCAATCTGGATGGCAGTGACACGATCCTCGATCATTCCCTGGAGATCGCCGCCGACGCCTATCTTCCGGTGTCCGACGAGTTCCTGCCGACCGGCGAGATCCGCAAGGTGGAATGGACCCCCTACGACTTCCGCGATGGCCGCAAGCTGCGCCGCAAGGCAGGCGAGGAAGGGGTGATCTTCGACCACAATTTCTGTCTGTCGGATGCCCCGCGGGACGAGGTTGCCTTTGTCGCGGCGCTTGAGGACCCGGCAGGCGACATGCGCATGGAAGTCTGGTCCACTGAACCGGGCGTGCAGCTCTATGACGGCTACAAGATCGAGGTTCCGGTGCCCGGCCTCCTCGGCAAGCCCTATAGCGCCTATGCCGGTTTGTGCCTCGAGACCCAGCGTTGGCCCGACAGCATCAACCACGCGAATTTCACCAATGTTCTTTTGCGGCCAGAAGAGACCTATACTCACGTGACCGAGTTCCGGTTCTCGTAGCGATTCTCCTTCAGCCATAGGGCATCCATTGCAGACCGTCTTTTCCTCGATCCAGCTCCGGCACGCTCCCGTTCACGAGATTTCCGACGGCCAGGTAAAGGCGGCCGTGGAGACACCCTCTCGCGCGGAAGCGGTGCTGGCCCAGATCCGGGATCGGCGCTTCGGCTCCGTGGTGCCGCCCTTCGAGTTCGGACCCCGCGCCCTGCGCAGGGTCCATTCCCAGAGCTACATCTCCTTCCTGGAGACCTTCTGGGAGCGCTGGACGGAACTCGGCCGGGACGGAGAGGCCTTCCCCTTCGTGTGGCCGATCCGCTCCCTGCGCCAGGAGCCGCTGCCCGATCATGTGGACGGTCTGCTCGGCCGCTATTCGATGGATGCGGGAACACCGCTCGGAGAGTTCACTTTCGCCGCGGCGAAAGCCTCTGCCGACACGGCGCTGACCGCAGCCCAGCTCGTTCTGGAACAGGGTCATCCGGCAGCCTTCGGTCTCTGCCGTCCGCCGGGGCATCATGCCGGAGTCGATTTCTACGGTGGCTACTGCTACCTCAACAATGCGGCCATCGCCGCCCAGTGGCTGCGGGACTATGGCGCCAGTCGCGTGGCGATCCTCGATCTCGACTATCACCACGGCAACGGCACCCAGTCGATCTTCTACGAGCGCTCCGACGTGCTCTTCCTCTCCATTCACGCGGACCCGCGGCAGGAATATCCCTTCTTCCTGGGCCATGCGGACGAGACCGGCGAGCAGGCCGGAACGGGCTTCACCCGCAACTGGCCTCTGCCCTACGGCACAGGCTGGACCGGCTATGAGCCGGCGCTGGAGGAGGCCTGCCGCTGGCTGGTCGTCTACCGCCCCGACTATCTCGTCGTCTCGCTGGGTCTCGACTGTTTCGAGGAGGACCCGATCGGCGGTTTCCGCCTGACCAGCGAGGACTTCAAGCGTCTCGGTGCGCGGCTCGCCCGCCTCAATGTGCCCACCATCTTCCTGATGGAAGGCGGCTATGCCACGGCCACCCTGGGCATCAACTGTCTGAACGTGCTGCAATCCTTCGAGGAAGCCCGGCGCGAACTGGCGGCATGAGCCAGCGCGCATCCCAACGCATCAGCCCCTGATTCCGAGCTCGGCGAGCGCTGCCCTTAAATTTGCCGGGCCGGTGAAGTGGATGGCCTGCATGCCCACCGCGCGGGCGCCTTCCACGTTGCGCGGGCTGTCGTCGATGAACACGCATTCTTCCGCCACGAGGCCATTGCGCTCCAGCAGCACATGGTAGATCGCCGGATCCGGTTTCAGCAGCCGCTCATGGGCGGACACCACCGTGTCGATGAAGCTGTTCCCGAGAAACGGGAAACGTCCGGTCGCTTCGATCCATTTCTCCGCCGAGAAATTGGTGATCGCATAGAGCGGCACCTCGGCGGCCTTCAGGTCTTCCAGCAGGACAACCGTGTCGGCAATTGTGCCGGGAACCATGTCGTGCCAGCCGCTGCTGTAGGCCTCGATCAGCTCGCGCTTCTCCGGATGCTGCACGGACAGCTCGTCGATGGCCTCTGCCCAGCTGCGGCCCCGGTCTTGCTCCAGGTTCCAGGCCGGGCTGCACACGTGGGTCAGAAAATGCTCGCGCTCGGCGGCATCCGGGATCAGTCTGCTATAGAGATGGTTCGGGTCCCAGGCGATGAGCACGTTGCCCACATCGAAGACCACATTGCGGACGGGAGAGGCTGAAGGCGCGGACATGGACAGTTCCGATCAGGAGAGCCCGGGACACCCGGGGGAGGGCAGGAGAGGCGCAAGAGTCGCTGGATGCACTCTGGCATATTCGCTCCGGATCCTCTTCCTCCTTTGCGTCATTTTGATGAGGGCGTTCCCGCTCGCTGCCCTGACGTCGCTTGCACCTGCTGCTCTTGCCGAAGAGCCCGGCCAGCGTTTCCGCCTCGGCCTTGCGACCGGTCAGAACCCGCAGGCGCGCGACGAGATCGAGCCCTATCGGCGCTGGCTGGAAGGGGCGATCGACCGGCCGGTCGACCTGTTCCTCTTTCCCGATCTGGCCCATACCGCCGAGGCCCTTCGTCGGGGGCGCATCGATCAGGCGCGCCTCTCGGTGGCGGCCCATGCGGCGCTTCAGGCGGCTTGCGACTGTGTCGTGCCGCTGGTTCTGGCCCGCCCGGGAGACGGCACGATCGGGATCCAGTCGGTGCTGCTCGTGCGTCCGGAACAGGTGGACGCGGGGCTGGAAGGTCTCGCCGGGGCGCGGGTGGGCGTCGGTCCTCCGGGCGCACTAGCGACCCGCGCCGTGCCCCTCCGTCTGCTGCGCGTGGCCGGGCGGACCATGGAAGAGCATTTTGCCGAGATCGTCACCGTATCTTCCCTCTCAACCGGGGAGGAAGATGTGCTCTCCGGTCGGCTGGATGCGGTCACGGCCTGGCGTGCCGTTGCGCAAGGAGGTGCCGCCGTAAAGGATCCCGCCCGGTTCGCCGGTCTGGCGGTGATCTGGGCGTCACCGACCTTGCCCGTCGTCTCCCATGTGGTGCGCGCAGATCTCGCCCCGGAGCTCAGGCAACGGCTGGCCGCGGCCCTGATTGACCTGCCGGAGAGGGATCCGGAGGCGGCCCGCGCCCTGGAGCCGGATTTCACGGGCGGCTTTGCGCCCGCCGTGCCCAGCGACTTCCAGCCGCTCGTGGAGATGGCCGGCCAGCCCTGACCTGCTCTACCGGGCCAGAAGCCGGGCCGTGTGACGGCGGATCATTTCTTCCTCGTTGGTTACAAGCCGCATGAGACAGACCCGGGACCCGGCGCGGGAGAATTCCTGCGCGCTGGCAGCATTGGCCTCCGGATCCAGATCCGCGCCGAGCCAGCCGAGGTCATCGCAGATCCGCCGGCGGATCTCCGCCGCATGCTCGCCGATGCCGCCGGTGAAGACGATCGTGTCGACCCCGCCGAGCGCGGCTGCCATGGCGCCCACTTCGCGCTTCACCCGGTGCACGTAATAATCGATGGCACCTGCCGCGTCGGGACTGTCGCTCGCCAGCAGGTCGCGCATGTCCTGGGTCAGTCCGGAGAGACCCTTCAACCCGCTGTCCTTGTAGAGCAGATCGGAGATCGCATCGGCGGACAGGCCCTTCTCGCTCATCAGATAGAGCACGACGCCCGGGTCGAGCTGTCCGCATCGGGTGCCCATCGGCAGTCCGTCCAGCGCCGTGAAGCCCATGGTCGAGGCGATGCTCGCCCCGTCGCGGATGGCGCAGATCGACGACCCGTTGCCCAGATGGGCCACGATCAGCCTGCCGGCATAATGGTCGGGGTGGTCTTCGCGCAGATGGGCGCAGATATATTCGTAGGACAGGCCATGGAATCCATAGCGCCGCACCCCTTCCGCATAGAAGGACCGGGGCAGGGCGAAGGTGTCGTTGACCCAGGGGTGGGAGCGGTGAAATGCCGTGTCGAAACACGCCACCTGCAGTGCATCCGGGAAGGCGGCGCGTGCGGCCTCGATCCCGCTCAGATTATGCGGCTGATGCAGGGGGGCCAGCGGGTTGAACGCGGCCAGCGTGGTCAGAAGCGCGTCGTCGATCACCATCGGATCGCTGAAGGCAGGGCCGCCATGCACCACCCGGTGGCCGATCGCATCCACATGGGTGTCATGGGAAAACTCGTCGAGCAGGGCGAGGAAGGTCGCAAGGGCGCTTTCGTGGCTGGCCCCTTCGCGTGCATCCAGATCCCGGTTCTCGACCCGGAAATCCCCTTCCAGATGGTGCGCGGTAATGTGGGGACGGGCCCCCAGACCGGAAATCTGGCCGGCGACGGTCGGGCGAGCCCCCTCGAAGAGATTGAACTTGATGGAGGACGAGCCTGCATTGAGCACGAGGATCGAGGCGTCGGACATCAGCAGTCCTCTTCCGGCACGAAGGCTTCCACGGCCACGCCATTGCGCTGCCAGTGGCTGTAAAGCATGGCAAGCGCGCAGGACACCAGGCGGGCTCGCGCGTCGTCGGCCCGGCTGGTCAGCATGACCGGCACCTTGGCGCCCACCACCAGCCCGGCGGCTTCCGCATGGGCGATGAAGGTCAGCTCCTTGGCCAGCATGTTGCCGGCTTCCAGATTGGGGGTGATGAGCACCTCCGCATGGCCGGCCACCAGCGAGGTGATGCCCTTGGTGCGGGCGGCCTGCACGTCGATCGCATTGTCCATGGCCAGCGGCCCGTCCACCAGACCGCCGTGGATCTGGCCCCGCTCGGCCATCTTGGACAGGATGGCGGCGTCGAGGCTTGAAGGGATGGCCGGGTTCACCGTCTCGATGGCCGAGAGAATGCCGACCTTCGGCAGGGTGAGCCCGAGGCTCAGGGCCGCGTCGATGGCGTTCTGGGTGATGTCGACCTTGGTTGCCAGATCGGGCGCGATGTTGATCGCCGCATCGGAAATCACGACCGGAGTTTCTCGCCCGGGAATGTCCATGACGAACACATGGCTGATGCGCCGTTTCGTGCGCAGGCCGCCGTCCCGCTTGACGATATGCTTCAGCAGGTCATCCGTGTGCAGGTGGCCCTTCATCAGCGCCTGGACTCGGCCTTCGTGCACCAGCGCCACGGCCCGCGCCGCTGCCTCGCCCTCGTCTTCCACTTGGATCAGTTCGAAGCGGGAAAGATCGCCCTCCAGCCCGGAGGCGGCTTTTTCGATGCGGCCCCGATCGCCGATGAGGATGGGGGCGATCAGCCCGGCCTCAGCGGCCAGATAGACGCCTTCCAGCGAATTGGCATCGTCCGGCGCCACGACAGCCGTCGGCATCTTGGGCAGGCGCTTGGCCAGCGCCACCAGCCGGTTGAAGTGGCGGTGCCGTTCCACCAGCAGGGGCGGCAGGTCCTTCGGGTCATATTCGATGCGTAACGAGGGCGCGACGACCTCGGCCTCGCCCTCGGCGATCAGGGTTCCATTGGCGAGTTGCGCCGTGGTGCGGAAGCGCACGACGCCGCCCGCCCGCTTTTCCAGCGCCTTGACCTGAATGGTCAGGCAGTCGCCCGGCCGCACCCGGTCGTGGAAGGTGAGGGTCTGTGCCTTGTAGATCGTGCCCGGTCCGGGAAGGATGTTGCCGAGAACGGAGGAGATCAGCGCGCCGACCCACATGGCGGGCGCGACGGGCGGCTTTCCGTCGTCGCTGCCGGAAAAGTCGCTGTTGGGCAGGTGAAGCGGGTTCCGGTTGCCCGAGGCATGGGCAAAGACCACGAGATCGTTGGTGGAGCAGACGCGGGTGAGGTCTGCGGTCGCCCCCACCTCGATCTGGTCGAATGTCACGTTGCTGGCCATCATGTCCCCTGTCGAACGCCTGCGATTTATCGCGAATGCTGCTTCGCAGCATGTCAGGGGACGAGAGTAGACGGGCCGCATGACGGCGCAAGGACACAGATCAAATCATGTGTCTCGCACAGCCTTGCCCAATCATTGCAGGACGACGGTGGAGGTCAGCCGTGGCCGCAGGAAATAGACGTCGGTCAGGTTCACAGCCGACAGATAGGGCATCAGGTAGTCGGTCAGCCCCGCATAGGCCGGCGTATAGGTGGAGACCGCATAGCCGATCACGAGCGAGGTGTTGGGAAACCGGATTTCATCCGGGATATCCAGAGGCGGCGCGGCACCGGCCGGCCAGGGGGCGGAGCCATCCCGCTCCCGGCTCCAGTCGACGGCCGGGTTTCCGTCCCCGTCGAAGGTGACGCTTGCGATGATGACGTTCAGCGTGCCGTCCGTATAGGGCTGCATGATCTGTTCGGCCGCATAGACAACGTCCTCGATGTCATTGTCGGTAACGATCTCGGCCTGGGCGATCAGATCGGCGACGGAGCGCGCGGTCTGGGACACCTTCTGCTTCTGGTTCAGGGCCGTCGTGAACTCGGCCATGCCGACGAGCAGCAGCATGAGGAACGGCAGCACGAGGGCAAACTCCACCGCTGCGACCCCGGCAGAGCCACGGGCAAAAGAGCGAAGGATGCGGGCGGCAGCGCTCACCATGGGAAGGGCTCGTTGCGGAAGACGACCGTGGTGTAAAGCTTCCGGTACATGTCGCCGGAATCTCCGCTGTCGGTGCCGAGGATGGAGGTAAACATCGGCCACTTGTAGATCAGGCGGGCAATCACGATGTCGCTCGCGCCCCCGATCTGGAAGGAGGTGCTGGGGATAACATTCCCGTCTTCGTCCAGAAGACTGTCCACATTCGCCAGGCTTGCGAAGTCGTCAAAGGTCTGAACATCCACGGTCAGCCGTGTTTCGTCGCAGAGCACCGTCGTCATCTTCTCGCAGACCATGGCCATGAACTGGTCCTTGGTCATGCCCGATTGCATGGCCTGTCCGGTGCGGATCTGGCGTGTGGTCTCCAGAGCCGCGAAATCGAGGATGCGGTTGACGAAGAAGGCGAGGCCGAATTCCACCAGGCCAAAAAGAATCATGAAGAAGGGCAGGGCGATGGCAGCAAACTCGATGGCAGCCACGCCGTCGCGGTCACGCCGGAAGAGACGGAGCTTGCGCAACAGGAAGACGCGCGCGCTGCCCCGTTGCGGGGCGCGGCCTCTGTTTTCCTGTCTTGCATTCGCATCCGTCATGAATGCCGGTTCCTTCAGTTGGCCTTGGACGGGGCCATCCCTGCTGCTGCGGCCGAGAGTTCCGCAAGTCCGCTGGTCTGTCCCTGCAGATCCCCGAAGAAGTCTTTGCTGTCGCCGGTGCGCAGGGTCGGGTTGCAGATCGGCGTGCAGGAATAGGTCTCGCGGGTCGAGCTGCGCGTCACGGTCACCGTATTGTCTTCGGCATACTGGACGACAATAAGCTCATCGATGATGGGCTCGTTCTTCTCGTCCAGAATGATCAGGTTGGTCGAGCCATAGGCCTTGCCGGTGACGACAAGGGTGGTCCGGTCCTGAATGGAGACATCTGCGATCAGGGGATTGCCGACAATGATCGTGCTGGCTTCCTCGTCGATGCGGAACACCTTGGCGCGATCGACGGAGACATAGACCGTATCGTCGCGCTCTTCGGCGGAAACCGCGAGGGCAGGCAGCGTAAGCATGGCGGACAAGACCAACCTGAACGTGAATTTTGCTCCGGTACCCATGACTTACTCCATTTGAAGGACGGCGTAGGCCCATTTACGGAGATCTTGGTGAATGAAGCGCTAACGGCATTTCAGAAAGAACGGGGGGCTCGGGAGCCTTTTCTTCACGTCATCTGAGAGTAGCGGATCAGTATTGTGCCGGACGGGGCATGCCACTCACGCCAAGATCGATTTCTGAAACGTGATTTCGAGAATGCTTAATCGACGGGTGCATGACTTGGGGCGTGGAGAAATGTCAAATACTGGAAAGAAAAAACTTCCCATAATCGTGTATTTCTAAAATCTTATGAAAATTATTTTTCGGAAATACGCAGAAGGATAAAATGCAAAATATATATTTACCAAAAATTTAAGTATGCGATCTGTTAACCATAGGTATTTTTAGCGAGATTATCTTTGATTTGGCGCCCTCATTTAACCACTTCGAAACTCGGCAGGCCCTAGGTTGAGCTCGTTCGAACGGTCGAGCACAGATCCGGCGAACCTGAAGCTGTCAAATACAAGTGGAATACTAGGAGCAAACAGATGACCAATCTTCTCGCCCGTTTCGCCAAGGATGAGTCTGGCGCAACCGCAATCGAATATGGCCTGATCGCAGGTCTCCTGGCTGTTGCCATCATCACCGTTCTGGGCACCATGGGTGGTAACCTGAACTCGATCTTCGGCAAGATCGACGCCGGCCTGTCCTCCGCCGCTCAGTAAGCGCGGACCAGACGCCAGTCCCTCGCAGCCGCCCCGTGACGGGTCGGCTGCCGGGAGGACTTTCCGGAAGCGGGCCCCTGGGCCCGCTTTCTGCGTTTCAGCCCCTCGCGTCTTTAAGGGGTTCTTAAACCCTCTGTTTACAATGTCCGCCCATCGGTCGAGCCAAAGCCATGGGGTGCGGACAGGTGGATCTCTTGCTGGCGGGCGTCGTCGCCCTCTTCCCTCTCGGGCTCATCCTGGCTGCGGTCAGTGACCTCCTCACCATGACAATTCCCAATCGCCTGGTGCTCGGGCTCGGGGCCGTCTTTCTTGTCGCGGCTCTGCTCATCGGCCTGCCGCTGACCGGCTGGGGCTGGCATGCGCTGGCGGGAACCACCCTTCTGGTCGTCTGCTTCACGCTCTTCGCGCTGGGCTGGATGGGCGGAGGCGATGCAAAGCTGGCTGCCGTCATCGGCCTCTGGCTCGGCTGGGGCGATCCGCTGCTGCAGTTCGGCTTCCTGGTCGCGATCTACGGCGGCCTGCTCACCCTGGTCATCCTGATCGGCCGCAAGGCGTTCCCGGTTCTGCCCCGGGCCCTTCACGGCCAGTCCTGGCTGCTCAAGCTGCATGACACCTCCACAGGCATCCCTTACGGAATTGCTCTGGCCGCAGCCGGTCTTCAGGCGTTTTCCCGGTCTGTCTGGTTCCCCGCTCTCGGCGTTCTGTAAGGCGCAGGGCACCGACCCTTGCGGCAGCCGACAGGATTCCCGAATTGCGAGGCACGACGGTTTCCCGGCCCTCCGTACAATTCGGCCCCGATTTCCGGGTGAAATGTTTCCCGTCCTTGCGATTACCGCTGAGGATTTCGCACCCATTAATCAAATAATCATTCAGGTTAAAAGACGTTAACCAATTCCAATCATGGATGATTAACCATGTTTTGACCATTTCCACCCCACACTGGCCAGTAAAGGCGCTTTGTGCGCCCCTCGGACATGTGGAAGCAAGTGATGAAGTACGCCCGACTTCTCGTTCTCGGTGTCGCCCTCGGGGCCGGTCTGATCGCCGCCCGACTGGTCATGAACACCGGAACGCCAGCGCCGCAGCAATCCATGCTGCCAGACGCCGCCGAGGTCACTCGGGAGGAAGTGCTCGTTGCTGCCCGTGACATTGCTCTCGGCACCAAGCTCAGCTCGGCGGATCTCAAGTGGGCCCCCTGGCCGGTGGAAGCGGTGCCGAAGGGCGCGGTCACCAAGACCCGCAGCCCCAAGGGCCGTGAATCCTATGTTGGCCAGCTGGCCAAGGCGCAGATCTATGACGGTGACCCGATCCGGGTGGAACGTCTCGTCGATACGGATCAGGGCTTCATGGCCGCCATGCTGCCAAAGGGCAAGCGCGCGATCGCCGTCGGCGTCGAGGCAGAGACCACGGCGGGCGGCTTCATCCTGCCCGGCGACAAGGTGGATCTGATCCTCACCCGCAGCGGGCGTGAAAGCGGCGGTTCGGTCCGCAGCGAGACCATTCTCGAGAACATCCGCGTTCTCGCCATCGACACGGTGACCGCCGGCGAAAAGGAGCAGAAGACCCTTGCGCCGAAGCGGACCGCCACCCTGGAGCTGACCCCGCAGCAGGCGGAAGTGGTCGCCCAGGCCCAGAAACTCGGCACCATCGATCTCGCCCTGCGCAGCGTGGAGGACTCCTCGGACAACGAGGCGCCCGAACCGCAGCGCAAGGGAGGCGTGAACATGGTGAAATACGGTGTGACAACGCAGGCGACGGGTCAATGATCGGTTTGAGAACAGTTATGAGGCGCAAGGACATCAAGGCCTGTCTGCTGCTGCTCGGCACATGGGCCCTGGCGGCCGTCATGATGGCGGCGTTCCTGCCCACCGGAGCGCGGGCCGAATCCGGCTTCCCGAAACAGATCCACATCGCATCCGGTGAGCAGGCAAGTGATCGTCTGCTGCCGGTCGGCATCGGCCGCTCCGTGGTCGTCGATCTGTCCGACGAAGTGGCGGACGTTCTGGTGTCCAACCCGGCCGTCGCCGATGCCGTCGTGCGCAGCAGCCACCGGGTCTTCATCCTGGGCAAGGCCGCCGGTCAGGCGAACCTGGTCCTCTTCGCCCGCAGCGGCCGCGAACTCGCCAGCTTCGACCTGCGCGTCGAACCGGACACCTCCGACCTGACCCGTCTTCTGCGCCGCGCCATCCCGAATTCGAACATCACGGCCGAATCCATTAACGGCAACCTGATCCTGTCCGGTCAGGCCGCGAACACGGCCGACGCCCAGCGTGCCGCCGATCTCGCCGCGCGCTTCAGCGGAACTACGGTGGATGCCAGCACCGTGCTCAACATGATCGAGGTCTCCGGTTCCGATCAGGTGCTCCTGAAGGTGACGGTGGCCGAAGTCGACCGTTCGGTCGTCAAGCAGCTCGGCATGAACCTGTCGGGCACCGTGGGCATCGGCAACTTCACCGCCGGCTTCAACAACTCGACCGCCTTCACCGTGAACCCGGATGTGGTGAACCAGGCGGTTGCCGCCGGCGGGTTCCTCTCCGGCGACGCCAGCCTGAGTGCCTCCGTCGAGGCTCTCCAGCGCGAAGGCGTGATCCGCACCCTGGCCGAACCGACCCTGACCGCGATTTCCGGCGAAAACGCCAGCTTCCTCGCCGGCGGCGAGTTCCCGATCCCCGTGTCCCAGGACAACGACAAGATCGGCGTCGAATTCAAGAAGTTCGGTGTGGGGCTCGATTTCACCCCGGTGGTCATGTCCGGGGGACGGATCAACCTGCGCGTCAAGACCGAGGTCAGCGAGCTGTCAAGCGATGGCGCGGTGACCCTGTCCATCATCTCCATTCCGGCCCTGAAGGTGCGTCGCGCCGAATCGACCATCGAGCTCCCGTCCGGCGGCACCTTGGTGATGGCAGGTCTTCTGAAGGAATCCTATCAGCAGGCGGTCAGCGGCGTTCCGGGCCTGATGCAGGTGCCGATCCTCGGCACCCTGTTCAAGAGCCGCGACTTCCTGCGCGAGCAGACCGAACTGGTGGTCTTCGTGACCCCTTACACGGTGTCGCCCGCCAAGGCTTCGGCCATGACCCGTCCGGACCAGAACCTGATCCCGCCGAGCGATGGCGAGAACGTCTTCCTGAATCGTCTGAACAAGATCTTCAACACCGGTGCGGCACCTGCCGGCACCTATCACGGCCAGGTCGGCTTCATCTACAAGTGAGGAGCGGAACATGAGAACGAAGAAGTCCTCTCGCCTCGGCCGCCTCTCGCGGCTGGCCCTTGCCGGACTGGCGCTCGGCAGCCTTGCCGCCTGCAAGACCACGGAAGAAGCCACGGCGACCAGTCAGGTGCTTGTCGACAACGACTATCGCTTGCGCCACCCGATTGTCCTGGCTGAAACCATGGAAACCCTGGATCTGCCGGTCGGCTACTCCACCCGCACGCTTGGCGGCGCCCTTCAGGGCAGCGTCGAGGGCTTTGCGAAGGAAGCCCGCGCCAAGGGCAACGGCCGGGTCGAGATCCTCGTGCCCTCTGGTGCTGCCAACGAGATGGCGGTCCATGCGCTCACCCCGCAGATCCGCCGGGCACTCGCCCAGGGCGGCGTCGGGCAGGGGGCTCAGATGCTGAGCACCTATGCGGTCGAGGATGCAAACGCGGATGCGCCGATCCGTCTCGCCTATGCCCGGGTCAAGGCCGTTGCCGGGCCCTGCGGCAACTGGCCGGAGAACATCGGCGGCGGCGTGAACGTCAACAAGGACTACCACAACTTCGGGTGCGCCACGCAGGCGAACCTGGCGGCCATGGTCGAGAACCCTGCCGATCTCCTGGCGCCGCGGGCTGAGACCCCGGCCGACCAGCAGCGTCGCGCCATCATCTACAAGGGCTATCGGGCAGGCACCGGAACCTCGAGCCAGTACACCGAAGGTGTCGGCGCGCAAGTATCGGAATGATAAGGCAGATGAGCAGCGAGAATCCCATGTCTGACCCCTTCGGAAGCGGATCCTACCAGGCTTATGCCGACCGTCCGGCGGAGGTGCCCGAGGGCGCGTCCAACATTCGCGCGGTCCCGCGCATCTCGGTGCAGTGCTTCTGCCTGGACGACCGGACCATGCGCGCCATCGAAAGCGCGTCGGAAGACCGGCGTATGCAGAAGGCCCATGTGAAGGTCCACCAGGGCGGTCTGCCGGCAGCCATCGAGCATTACGCGCAGGCGCCGACCCCCAATCTCATCGTTCTCGAGGCCGGCGAGGACCGGCAGCGGCTGGTGGACGAGCTCGACCAGCTCGCCGAATATTGCGACGCTGGCACCAAGGTTATCGTGATCGGCCAGATCAACGATGTCAGCCTGTACCGGGAGTTGATGGCCAAGGGCATCA
This sequence comes from Roseibium aestuarii, assembly GCF_008477545.1. GTDB lineage: Bacteria > Pseudomonadota > Alphaproteobacteria > Rhizobiales > Stappiaceae > Roseibium > Roseibium aestuarii. Next base: position 200,535 of record NZ_VORA01000001.1, read on the forward strand.
GCGAATATCTCGTCGCGCCGATCGATCTCTTCCAGTTCATTGCGGCCATCGGCGAGCTCTATGGCGAGCCGGGTGCCGAACCGCTGGGACGGACCATTGCGTTCTTCGGTGTGAAGGGCGGCTGCGGGGCCTCCACCATCGCGCACAATTGCGCCTGGGCCCTGGCGCGCAACTACCGCAACGAGGTGACGGTCGCCGACCTGGACCTGCCCTTCGGCACCGCCGGGCTGGACTACAATCAGGATCCGCTGCAGGGGGTCTTCGAGGCCGTGTCGTCCCCGGAGCGTCTGGACGAGACCTATCTCGACCGCATCATGGCCAAATGCTCGGAGCATCTGACCCTTCTGGCGGCGCCCGCAACCCTCGAACGCGCCTATGACTTCAGCGAAAGCGCCTTCGACGGCCTCATGGACGTGATGCGCGCTGCCACGCCGACCATCGTGCTCGACGTGCCCCATTGCTGGAACGGCTGGACCCGCCAGATTCTCACCCATGCCGACGACATCGTCGTGGTGGCCGAGCCGGATCTGGCGAACCTGCGCAATGCGAAGAACGTGATCGACAGCCTGCGCCAGCTGCGCCCCAACGATGCGCCGCCCCATCTCGTGCTCAACCGCACGAACATGGCCAAGCGGCCGGAGATCAAGCCGGAGGAATTCGCCACGGCCCTTGGTCTCAAGGCCCAGCTCTCCATTCCCTTCGATCCGCAGCTCTTCGGAACGGCGGCAAACAACGGCCAGATGATCGCGGAAGTCGATGCGAAGCATCCGGTGGCCGACATGTTCGGCGAACTGGCGACGCTCGTCTCCGGACGCAGCGACGTGAACAAGGTCAAGCGCACTGCGCTCAAGGGTCTTCTGTCTAAACTCACCCGCAGGTCTGCCTGAGGGCACACGCGTAACACGGCACACACGGGACTAGGCGACGCATGTTTGGAAGACGCGGGACATCGTTCGAAAACGACGTGAGGGCGCGGCCGGCGCCCCCGCCGGAGCCGGCTGTCTCCAAGGCGCCGCCTCCCGCGCCCGAGGCCCCCGCGCCGAGCGCACCCAAGGCCAGTGCACCGGCACCTGCAGCGCCGGCCGAGGGCCGTCCGAAGTCTGCTGAATATTACGAGACCAAGGGCCAGATCTTCAGCGCCCTCGTCGAGGCGATCGACCTGTCCCAGCTCAGCCGTCTGGGGCCGGAAGACGCGCGCGACGAAATCCGCGATGTGGTCAACGACATCATCGCCCTGAAGAACGTGGTCATGTCGATCGCCGAGCAGGAGGACCTGCTCGACGACATCTGCAATGACGTTCTGGGCTACGGGCCGCTGGAGCCTCTGCTGGCCCGCGACGACATCGCCGACATCATGGTCAACGGCGCCCACACGGTTTACATCGAAACCGAGGGCAAGGTTCAGAAGACCGGCATCAACTTCCGCGACAATGCCCAGCTGATGAACATCTGCCAGCGCATCGTGAGCCAGGTCGGCCGCCGCGTCGACGACAGCAGCCCGATCTGTGACGCCCGTCTTCCCGATGGCTCCCGTGTCAATGTGATCGCCCCGCCACTGGCTATCGACGGTCCGGCCCTCACGATTCGTAAGTTCAAGAAGGACAAGCTGACCCTCGATCAGCTGACCCGCTTCGGCTCGATCACCCCGGAAGGCGCGACGATCCTGCAGATCATCGGCCGGTCCCGCTGCAACGTCCTGATCTCCGGCGGTACCGGCTCGGGCAAGACGACCCTGCTCAACTGTCTGACTGCCTATATCGATCTGACCGAACGCATCATCACCTGCGAAGACTCCGCCGAACTTCAGCTGCAGCAGCCCCATGTGGTGCGTCTGGAAACCCGCCCGCCGAACCTGGAAGGCGAGGGCGAGATCACCATGCGCGACCTAGTGAAGAACTGTCTGCGTATGCGTCCCGAACGCATCATCGTCGGCGAAGTGCGTGGCCCGGAGGCCTTCGATCTCCTCCAGGCCATGAACACCGGCCACGACGGATCCATGGGCACGCTCCACGCCAACTCCCCGCGTGAAGCCCTGTCCCGTCTGGAATCGATGATCACCATGGGCGGCTTCTCGCTGCCGTCCCGCACCCTGCGCGAGATGATCGTGTCTTCCATCGACGTGATCGTGCAGGCCGCCCGCCTTCGCGATGGCTCGCGCCGCATCACCCACGTCACGGAAGTGGTGGGCATGGAAGGCGACGTGATCATCACCCAGGACATCTTCCTCTATGAAATGATGGGCGAAGACGCGAGCGGCCGCATCATCGGCCGTCACCGCTCGACCGGCATCGGCCGTCCGAAATTCTGGGAGCGCGCCCGCTACTTCGGTGAGGAAAACCGCCTGGCGGCGGCGCTCGACGCCTCGGAGCTTCCCGAATACAGGGATGAAATGGCATGACCCTCGCCGAGATCCAGAACCTTCTCGGGCCCCAGGTCACCTTCCTGGCCATCGCCCTTCTGGCTGCCTTCAGCATTGGCGGCGTGCTCTTTGCCCTGTTTCAGCCCGTGCTCTCGGGCAGCAAGCGCCAGAAGGAACGGCTCACCACCATCTCGTCCCGTGCGCAGGCCGTGGATACCCGCTCCAAGGCCCGCGACGGCGAGCGGCGCCGGCGCTCGGTTCAGGATCAGCTGAAGGAGTTCGAGGAACGGCAGAAGTCCCGCGCCGACAAGATGCGCAAGCAGAACCTGAACCAGCGGCTCGAACAGGCGGGGCTGGCCTGGGACCGCAAACATTTCATCTATTTCAGCATCGGTTGCGGCATCGTCTTCACCCTGATCGGCTTTGTCATCAGCAAGAACCTGCTGATCACCCTGGGCTTTGCCTTTGCCGGCGGACTGGGCGTGCCCCAGTGGTTCGTCAATTTCCGCCGCAAGAAGCGCTTCAACGCCTTTCTTGAAGAGTTGCCCGGTGCGGTGGATATCATCGTGCGTGGCGTGAAGGCCGGTCTGCCGCTGGGCGACTGCATCAAGATTGTCGCCAAGGAAGCGCCGGAGCCTGTCCGCAGCGAGTTCCAGAAGATTGTCGAAACCCAGGTCATGGGCATCTCGCTCGCTGATTCCGTGGCGCGTCTGCCCGAGCGCATGCCGCTGGCCGAAGCGAATTTCTTCGCCATCGTCGTCGCCATCCAGCAGAAGGCCGGTGGCGGCCTGTCCGAGGCGCTGGGCAACCTTGCCAAGGTGCTGCGCAGCCGAAAGGCCATGAAGCGCAAGATCACGGCCCTCAGCTCCGAAGCCAAGTCGTCGGCCATGATCATCGGCGCCCTGCCGTTCCTCGTCTCCGGGATCCTGTTCCTCGTGGCGCCGGACTACATCGGCCTGCTCTTCACCCGCTCCGGCGGGCACATGATCATCGCCGGCGGGCTCTTCTGGATGTTCATCGGCATCATGGTGATGCGCAACATGATCAACTTCGACTTCTAGGCAGGCACGGTCATGTTCGATCCCGCAGAGTTCATGAATTCCCGTTTTCTGATCGCGCTGCTGACCCTGGTGGCGGTGACGGGCACCTTCTTCTCTCTCGTCATGCCAATGTTCGACCGCAGCGGCCTGAAAGGGCGGATGAAGACGGTGGCTCTGGAGCGCGACAAGCTGCGAGCTCGCGAGCGCGCGCGCCTTGCCGCCGAGGGCAGCCACGATCCGCGGGCCTCCCTGCGCCTGAAGCCGAAGGAGAACGTGAAGAAGATCGTCGACGAGCTGAACCTGAAGCAGATGCTCTCCGACGAACAGACCCAGGACAAGCTGCGCATGGCGGGCTACCGGGGGACCGGTCCGCTCTACACGTTCCTGTTTGCACGCATCGTCACGCCGCTGATACTCATGGTGATCGCCGGCTTCTACATCTTCATGCTGGCGCCGCCGAGCCTGCCGACCCTGACCAAGTTCACCAGCGTGCTCTTCGTGTCCGGCATCGGCGTTTTCCTGCCCAACATCTATCTCCAGAACAAGATCACCAAGCGCCAGCTTCTCATCCGGCGCGCCTGGCCCGACGCGCTGGATCTCATGCTCATCTGCGTGGAATCCGGCATGTCCATCGAGGCGGCCTTTGCCCGGGTGGCCGAGGAGATCGGCATCCAGTCCGTGCCGCTGGCCGAGGAGCTGACGCTGACGAATGCCGAGCTTTCGTTCCTCAGCGATCGCCGTCAGGCCTATGAGAACCTGGGCAAGCGCACCGGCGTCGACGGGGTGAAGAACGTCATGCTCGCGCTCATCCAGGCCGAGCGCTACGGCACGCCGGTCGGCAACGCCCTGCGCGTCATGGCCGACGACAACCGCGACCAGCGCATGCAGGAGGCCGAGAAGAAGGCAGCCTCCTTGCCGCCCAAGCTCACCGTGCCGATGATCGTGTTCTTCCTGCCGGTACTCTTCTGCGTCATTCTCGGTCCTGCGGTCATGCAGGTCATGGATCATTTCAAGTAGGCAGCACGCACGGTCGCGCGACGACAAAAAAGCGGCGCCCGTTCGGGGGCCGCTTTTTTCATGTTCATCAGGTGAATGAAGACTGGCTCAGCCCCGGGCGGAGCCGAGCATTTCCCGCAGATAGGCGATGTTGGCGCGGGCTTCCTCGCCGCTCAGATCCATGGTCGCCACCTGTTCGGCTTCCTGGAACTTGCCGCGCAGGCCGAGCACCAGCGCCAGGTTCTGGCGCACCCGGGCATCCGACCCTTGCAGGGCGACGGCCCGGCGCAGGTTGTATTCCGCCTCGGGCAGCTCGTTGGAGAGCAGGTGCGACAGCGCCAGATTGTTCAGGATCGAGGGATCATCCGGCACGATCTGCAGGGCCTGATGATAGAGCGAGCGGGCACGCTCGTGATTGCCCATCTGGTCGAGCACGGCCGCTTCCGCCGACAGCAGCCGCCAGTCGGGCTGGGCCGGGTTCTGCACCCGCTTGATGACGTTGAGCGCTTCCTCGAACTGACCGTTCATGGCCAGAACCTTGCCATAGGCCGAGGCGATCGGCTGGTTGTCCGGGTGCTGAAGCACACCCTTGCGCAGAACGGCCATGGACTGGGCGGTTTGGGCATTCAGGGTCAACGCATTGGCATAGCCGAGGATCGCGTCTGCATCCTGCGGATTCTGGTCATAGGAGGCAGCCCAGCGGGCGACGGCGGAGCGGGCCTCCGAGGTGCCGGGCATCGCGTCGCCGCTGGCCGGAGCCGCATGGGTTGCGACCGCCGCCTGGCGCGAGCTGGAACACCCGCCAAGGGCCGTGGCCGCCACCACCGCCAGAACCACGCAGGCCGAGCGAATGCGCGCGTTGCGGCGCAGTCGGGGGGAGGCCGGGGCAGGGTGCGGGCAAAGCGGTGCCATGGGGTTTTCCTCAAGCAGACAAACGGGACCAGTCTTGCAATTCGCCTGAGTAGTAGCTTGTTAACCCTAATGTTTCCTTAAACTCGCCGAGGAGGCCGCACCGGCTCGCCAGTTGCCAAAGTCCGGGCGACCCCATATCAGGAAGGAGCAGGCATGGCCGCTGTGTCGCCCGAGCAGGGGGCACTTGGCCGCTGCCGACCGAGACCCGCCCGCCGCCAAGATCCGCAGACCCCAAGGAGGCCCCCTTGCGCCACGTCCTCATCCGCGAAGCCGATGCCGTTTCTCCCGTCACCGTTCACGCCGTGACCGAGGCCGGATTGCCCGATCTTCTGGAGCGTCTGGGTGGCCCCGCGGCGGCCTGGGCAGCGCGCCAGGGCTACACCGCGCAGGAGGGCAAGGCCCTGCTCGTGCCCACCCAGTCCGGTGGCGAGGCGGTGCTCTTCGGCTGCAGCCCTGCTGGCCCGGCCCACCCCTTCGCGCTTGCAGCCCTTGCAAACGACCTTCCGGCTGGCGACTATCAGCTTGAGGACGGCTTCCCCGCAGCAGCGCAGGCCGTGCTCGGCTTTGCCCTGTCCAGCTACCGCTTCACCCGCTATCGGGCGTCGTCTGCCGCCCAGAGTCGTCTGGTCGTGCCGGCCGACGTGGATCTGGAACGCATCTGTGTCATCCTGGACGGTGTCCAGCTCGCCCGCGATCTCATCAACACCCCGACCAATGATCTGGGTACGGAAGACCTCGCCCGCGCGGTGCAGGATCTCTTTGCCGCCCATGGCGGAAGCGGCAGCGTCATCGTGGGCGATGATCTGCTCGCGCAGAACTTCCCGATGGTTCACGCGGTCGGGCGGGCCAGCACCAACCTGCCGCGCCTGGCGGACTTCACCTGGGGCGATCCGGAGGCCCCGAAGGTCACGCTGGTGGGCAAGGGCGTCGTGTTCGACACCGGCGGGCTCAACATCAAGCCGGGCAGCTCCATGGCCCTGATGAAGAAGGACATGGGCGGGGCGGCCAATGTGCTGGGTCTGGCCTCCATGATCATGGCGGCGAAGCTGCCGGTACGCCTGCGGGTGATCATTCCCTGCGTGGAGAACGCGATCTCCGCCAATGCCTTCCGTCCCGGCGACATTTTGCCGAGCCGCAAGGGCCTCACCGTCGAGATCGGCAACACGGATGCGGAAGGCCGGCTGATCCTCGCCGATGCGCTGGCGCTGGCCGACGAGGAGGCACCGGAACTGCTGATCGACATGGCGACCCTGACGGGTGCGGCTCGCGTGGCGCTGGGACCGGACCTGCCGCCCTTCTACACGGATGACGAGGATCTGGCCGAGGACATCTCGATCTTCGCCGAGGCGAGCGAGGACCCGCTGTGGCGCCTGCCGCTCTGGCAGCCCTACATGAAGTATCTCGACAGCAAGGTCGCCGACATCAGCCACATCAACACCTCCGGCACGGGCTTCGCCGGGTCGATCACCGCGGCTCTCTTCCTGTCGCGCTTCGTCGAGAAGGCGGAAAGCTGGGCGCATTTCGACATCTACGGCTGGGCTCCCTCCGATCGGCCGGGCCGTGTCGCGGGCGGTGAGGCCCAGGCGATCCGGGCGCTCTTCGATCTGATTTCGGATCACTATTCCGGCGAATAGATAACGCCTCCGAAACGAACTTGTGCTTCACTCTCGCAAACACAGTCGGGGACATGGAGACACAAGGGTCGGGACATGGGGGTCGAGATCCGCGCCGGTCAGGCGCTCAAGCTGATGCACGAGGTCAATCTGGCCCTCGTGCGCGACAGCGATCAGGACTTGTCGGCCCGCCAGCTGACGATCCTGCTCACGGTCTATCTGGAGCCGCCTCCCCACACGGTGAGGGGGCTCGCCGCCAAGCTCAACGTGACGAAGCCGGCCATCACCCGGGCACTCGACACGCTGGGCGGCATGCGGCTTCTCTCCCGCAAGCGGGATGAGGCCGACCGTCGAAATGTCATCATCACCCGCACGGTCGACGGATCGCTCTATCTGGAGCGGCTCGGAGATCTCGTTGCGGAGAAGGCCGCAAGCCTGCCCTGGTGAACCCCGGGTCGGGCTGCGACCCGCCCGGGTCCCGTCAGTACTTGTTCATTTCAACGGCCGCCTCGCGACCGGATTCGTCCCATGGACGCGCCCCGTCGCCCTCACTTCGGAATTGTCTCAGATGTCTGCCTCCTTCGACCGTCGCCTTCACCCCGTCCGTCCCGACCTTGCCGCCCGCGCCTATGAAGGCAGGGTGGAGGCTGGCCGCTTTGCCGAGGGGGGCGAGCGCCAGGTGGTGCGGGATTGTCTCGACCTGCGCCGTGATCCGCGTCCCGACTGCGGTGTGGACACCCAAGCGCTCTTCGGCGAGACCTTCACGGTCTTCGAGGAAACCCCGGAAGGCTGGGCCTGGGGGCAGCTGGGCTCCGACGGGTATGTAGGCTGGGTCGCCTCGGACGGTCTGGGCGATCCGGTGACGCCGACCCACCGGGTGCGCGCACTGCGCAGCTTCCGCTATCCCGGAGCCGATCTGCGCCTGCCCCCGGTCAGTCTCGTCTCCATGGGCAGCGAAGTCAGCGTGGTCGGCCAGGCCACCACGCGGGGACTGGACTACGCCCTTCTTGCCGACGGCACCGCCATGGTCGCGAAACATCTGGTGCCGCTCGACCACGTGGAGCCGGACTGGGTGGCTGTTGCGGAAGAATTCGTCGGCACGCCCTATCTCTGGGCCGGGCGGACCAGTCTGGGTCTCGACTGCTCGGCCCTCATCCAGGTCGCGGCGCGCACCGGTGGGCACCGGCTTCTGCGCGACAGCGACATGCAGGAGGCGGGATCCGGCACCCTGCTCGGCGCCGGCGCTCTGGAGACACCCCGGCGCGGCGATCTGGTCTTCTGGAAGGGCCATGTGGCCGTCATCACCGATCCGGAGACCATCCTTCACGCCAATGGATATACGATGACGGTGGCCTATGAGGGTCTGAAGGCAGCCCTGGCCCGCATCGGCGCGAATGAGTTCGGTGAAGTCACGGCCGTTCGTCGCCTGCCCTGAGCAAGCGCCGCCTCAGCCGGGGAACATCTGGATGCCGATCCGCCGCAGCGGCGTATCGGCGCCTTCCCGGGTGAGGCAGGTCAGGCTCTCCATTCCCTGCACATAGCAGATGAGGGGCAGCGAGCGCGCTCGAAGCGCCGCATAGGCCTCCTGGTCAAGGCTCTCGTCCGGCACGAAGGGGAACTCCTCCCCCTCCGGCGCCTCGGCACCTGCGCGCCATTCCGGCAGGGAGGCCGTCGTGTCATGGGTGACGTTGACGGTCAGCCAGTCGCGCAGCGCATTGTCCATGTCCTGACCGGTCTTCACCCATTCGAACACCAGCAGGTCATGGGCGGGAAGCACATCGGACCAGACCACCTCATCGTCCACAGTCCGCACCTGAAGTGCGAGCCGCGCCGTCGAGCAGTCTCCGGCGCTCGATCCCCGTGCGATCAATCCGCCGGGCCACGTGGTTTCGAAAACGGCGGGGCACTGGTCTCCGTCAGCCCGCGCAACGGGCCCACCCAAGGGAGACAGGGCAAGCAGCGTTGCCGCAGCGAGAAGCCCTGACATTCTGGCGAAATGCGGCATGGTCAAATGCGGCATGGTACAGTCCTTTCACGAGCCCTGTGGGCGCGAGGGTTAGAGATCGGGCAGGCGCGGCCGGTCTGCGTCGTCGTCGCGCTCAGAACGTCCGGTGGCAAGCTCCGAGCGCTCGGACGGAGCCTCACCCAGCTCCAGCTCCTCGATCTTGCGCCCGCGCCGGGAGATCTTGTCCGTCGAGATCAGAATCTGGTCGATGTCCTTGTTGGCCTGGGCGAAGTGGCTCTGCAGCTTGCCGACCCGGTCGTTCAGGCGGCTCACGTCATCCAGCAGCCTTGTCACCTCGGCCTGGATCAGATGGGCCTGTTCGCGCATCCGGGCATCGCGCAGGACGGCTTGCACCACCTGGATCGACAGCATGAGGAGAGACGGAGAGACGATCACCACCCGGCTGCGATGCGCCTTCTGGACGAGGTCCTCGAACCGTTCGTGCAACTCGGCAAAGATGCTTTCCGAGGGTACGAAGAGAAAGGCCGTCTCCTGGGTCTCGCCGGGGATCAGATATTTCTCGCCAATGTCCGTGATGTGCTTGGTGAAGTCGCGGCGGAACTGGGTCTGGCCGATTCTCAGCGCCTCGTCCGTCTCCGCGTTGCGGATCAGGTGAAAGGCTTCGAGCGGGAATTTCGCATCGATGGCCAGCGGCGGGGCGCCATTGGGCATGAAGATCAGACAGTCGGGACGCACGCCGGACGAAAGGGTCGCCTGAAAGCTGTAGGCGCTCGACGGCAGCTGGTCCTGAATGATCAGCTCCATCCGGCCCTGACCGAAGGCGCCGCGCGTCTGCTTGTTGGCAAGGATCGACTGCAGCTCCACCACCTGACCGGACAGATCGGTGATCGTGCGCTGGGCCCGGTCGATCACCGCCAGCCGCTCATGAAGCTGGCGCAGGCCTTCGAAGGTCTGCTTCGTCGTGTCGGCCATGGAGGTGCCCAGCCGCTGACCCATGCCGTCCAGCCGCTCGTTCACCGCGCGCATCATGTCCGATTGCCGCGATCCGAAGACCTCGGCCATGGTCTGCATGCGGCCGGAAATTTCGCCCTGAGACTGGAGCAGCCGGGCCAGATGATCTTCCAGATCGTGGATCCTCTCGCTGGCCGCCAGCTCTGTTTCGCTGTTGCGCCGGATCTGGGCGCGCGCGCCCATCAGCAGGAAGACCATGAGCAGAAGCAGGAAGAGCCCGCCGCCGATGGCAGCCTCGAGTGAGGTGACGGGCGTTGTGCCCCAAGTGAAGAGAACCGTGTTCATGGAAACAAACATAGAACGATTCTGACGTTCCCACATCCGGGGATCGCACATGCGCGCAAAGCGATCTGTCAGGCAAAGGGACAGCGTGACGGGGGCATCCCCTCCGGTCGAGTGACTGCAAGTTTCGCAAAACAATCGGTAATGTGCTGAAAAAACAAGCACATGAATGGTAAAAATATCAATGAAGAATTTACCGATCAGGGCGTCTTCTGATGGAAATCAGCCACAGGTTTCGCCATGCGTTCTTTCCGATGTGTCCCGCTCGCCTTCGTCCTGTTCAGCGCTCTCGTGGTGCCCGGTCTCGCGGATGAGGCCGCGCTTCAGATCCAGATCGAGGAGCTGAGGCACAGTGTCGCGGACCAGCAGAGCAATTCGGACCACATCTGGACGATGATCGCGGCAACCCTCGTTCTGTTGATGCAGGCCGGGTTCCTGCTGCTCGAGGCCGGATCCGTGCGGGCCAAGAACTCCATCAACGTCGCCCAGAAGAACGTGGTCGACGTGCTGCTCTCCGTGGCGGTCTTCTATCTGGTGGGCTTCGGTCTGATGTTCGGCACGTCCGCCGGGGGCTGGTTCGGCACGGATCTCTTCGCCTTCGACATGACAAGCGACTGGAACTTCACGTTCTTCGTGTTCCAGGCGGTTTTCGTCGGAACGTCTGCGACCATCATGTCCGGGGCCGTGGCCGAGCGGATGAAATTCTCCGCCTATCTGGTCATGTCCGTGGTCATCGCGCTGGTCATCTATCCCGCCTTCGGCCATTGGGCCTGGGGCAACCTGCTGAACGGCGACAATCCGGCCTATCTGGGCGATCGCGGCTTCATTGATTTCGCCGGCTCCACCGTGGTTCATTCGGTGGGGGCCTGGATCGGCCTTGCCGGTGTCCTGGTGCTGGGGCCGCGGCTCGGCAAGTTCAACGCTGACGGCTCTGCCAACACCATTCAGGGTTACAGTGCGCCACTGGCTGCCGCCGGCGGTCTGTTGCTGCTGGTGGGTTGGTTCGGCTTCAACGGCGGCTCCACGACGGCCGGCACGCCTGCCTTTGCCCGCATCATCGCCAACACCCTGCTGGCCGCCGTCTTCGGCGGGGTCGGCGGGTTGATGCTCGGTGCGGCCCTCGACAAGGTCTTTCTGCCCATGCGCGCCCTCAACGGCATGCTGGGCGGACTGGTCGCCATCACGGCCGGGTGCGATGCGGTCGGCCCGCACGGGGCGGCGATCATCGGTCTGCTCGCCGGGTGCCTCGTGGTCGTGTCGGAACTCTTCATCGAGCGGACCCTCAAGCTGGACGACGTGATCGGTGCCGTGTCGGTTCATGGCATCTGCGGCGTCTTCGGCACCATCGTTCTGGCGGTCTTCGCCCTCGACGAGAAACTGGCGGCCGGGTCACGCCTCGACCAGCTGCTGATTCAGACCGAGGGGGCAGCCCTTGCCTTCGTCTGGAGCTTCGGCGTCAGCTTTGCCGTGCTCAAGGGGCTTGACCTTCTCTATGGGATCCGCGTTTCGCAGGAGGACGAGGAACAGGGCCTCAACATCGCCGAACATGGCGCGACGCTGGGCACCGGCGAGATCCAGCGCCAGCTTCTGGCCATGACGCAAGGCCAGGTCTGCGACCTGCGCACCCGCTTCGACGAAAATTCCGGTGACGAGGCCGCCGAGATCGCCCAGATCCTGAACCCCTTCCTTGGGCGTCTTCAGAACCTGATCGGCAATATCGCAAGCCAGGCCGATGCGGTGGGCGCTCGCTCCGAGGATCTCGCCCGTCTTGCGGGGTCCGTGCGCGACAATGTGCGCCACGTCGATGATGTCTCCCGCTCGAACACCGATGCCGCAGGCTCGGTGCGGGGCAAGCTCGACGAGAACTCGGGGCTTCTGTCCAGCATGAACCGGGAAGGGCAGGCGGTTGCGGCCGTGGCCATCGACATGGCCTCGCAGATGACCGCCATGGCCGCCGCCGTGGAACAGGTGGCGGAAGCCGTCACCCGGATTGGCAGCGAGGCGGAGGCCGCCGACACGGTGTCCCGCGAGGCCGCTCATTTCGCCGAGGCCGCACAGGACACGGTCGATACGCTCAAGGAGGCTACGGACCAGATCAACGAGATCGTCGCCTTCATCCTGGACGTCTCGGGCCGCACCAACCTTCTGGCGCTGAACGCCACCATCGAGGCGGCGCGCGCCGGCGATGCGGGTCGGGGCTTTGCGGTGGTCGCCTCCGAGGTCAAGGATCTTGCGGTCCAGACCGCACGGGCGGTTGAAGACATCCAGCAGCGGGTCGCCAGGGTCCAGACCGGATCCGACGAGATCTTCTCCGGCATCGCTCAGCTCACCCAGGTGGTCCGCACGATCTCCCTCGCGGTGTCCAACATCCGGGGCGTGGCGGGCGAACAGTCGGTTCTCGCCCATCGCATCACCGGCAACGTGCGCGCCGTGGTCGAGCACAGCAACGGCGTGACCGAACGCATCCGCGGGCTGGCCGGCTTCATCGAGACCGTCGATGGCAACTCCGTTGAGATGACCCGCATGGCCACCTCCTTCGAGGGTGGGGCAGGGCGGCTCCGCAGCCAGGTGGAAAGCGGTCAGCGTTCGGCGGAAGTGCTCGGGCATTCCTCGCGCAGTCTGGCGGACGTTTCCGGCTCGCTCCAGAAGGCAGTCAGAACCTTCGCCGTCTAGGATCCGATGCCCGGGATCCGTCGATTCGCGTTGACCTGATCCCGCGCTTTGCCTATGTGGAGCCCATGACCAAACGCGCGATCATCACCATTCCCGATCCGGTTCTGCGCCAGACGTGCGAACCGATCGTCTCCATTGACGACGGCATCCGCCAGCTGGCCGACGACATGCTGGAAACCATGTATGACGCCCCGGGCATCGGCCTGGCCGCCAGCCAGATCGGCGTGCTGCAGCGCATGTTCGTCCTCGACGTGTCGAAGGAAGAAGAGCCCAACGCACCGATGGTCTTCATCAACCCGAAGATCGTGTGGGAGAGCGAGGAGCGCAGCGTCTATCAGGAAGGCTGCCTGTCGATCCCCGAGTACTATGAAGAGGTGGAACGGCCGGCGAAGGTGACCGTGCAGTTCCTTGACCGTCTGGGCGCGGAGAACGAGATCACGGCGGACGGCCTTCTGGCCACCTGCATCCAGCATGAGCTCGATCACCTCAACGGCACCCTCTTCATCGACTACCTGTCGAAGCTGAAGCGCGACCGGGTGATGAAGAAGTTTGCCAAGCAGGCCAAGCTGACCGCCAAGGGCTGATGTGCAGGCGCGCGTCTCGCGCGCAGCCGTTTACCCCCGGCCCCAACCTTCGGAAGAGACCATGGATCTTCGCATCATCTTCATGGGCACGCCGGACTTTTCCGTGCCGACCCTGATGGAAATCGTTGGCCAGGGCTACGAGGTCGTGGCCTGCTACTCCCAGCCCCCGCGTCCTGCGGGTCGCGGCATGGAGCTGAAGAAGTCGCCGGTGCATGAGGCCGCCGAATCCTTCGGCATTCCGGTCTTCACGCCCGTCAGCCTGAAGGATCCGGAAGAACAGCGCCGCTTCGCCGAGCTGGATGCGGATGTGGCCGTCGTCGTGGCCTACGGCCTTCTGCTGCCGCAGGCGATCCTCGATGCGCCGCGTGAAGGCTGCCTGAACCTCCATGCCTCCCTGCTGCCGCGCTGGCGCGGCGCCGCTCCGATCAACCGGGCGATCATGGCCGGCGACACGGAAACCGGCATTCAGGTCATGCGCATGGAAGCGGGTCTCGACACCGGCCCGATCTGCATGTCCGAGACGGTCGCGATCGAACCGAACATGACCGCTTCCGACCTGCATGACCGCCTGTCCGCGCTCGGTGGCGATCTGATGGTGCGGGCGCTGGCCGCTCTCTCCCGCGGGGCGCTGATGCAGACGCCCCAGGCCGAGGAGGGCGTGACTTACGCATCCAAGCTCTCCAAGGACGAGACGCGCATCGACTTTGCGCAGGACGCCAAGGCGGTGCACAATCACATTCGCGGTCTCTCGCCCTTCCCGGGCGCGTGGTTCGAGATGCATCGCGGCGACAAGCTGGAGCGGGTCAAGGTCCTGCGCAGCCAGCTCGTCGAGACGGATCCGGCCGCAGCCGAGCCGGGCACCCTTCTGGACGCGGAAGGCAACGGACCGATTCTGGCCTGTGGCGCGGGCGCGGTGCGTCTGACCCAGGTGCAACGGGCGGGCAAGACGGCCGTCAGCGGCGCGGAGTTCCTGCGCGGGCTGCAGGTCGCCGTCGGCGACAGGCTCGCCTGAGAGAAGCGGCCGCAGAAGCCCCGAAGTCTCCGGAAGGCCGTTTGAGGCACCTGTGAGCCGGGCTCGGATCGGGGAGAGGAAGAGGTTCATGAGCGACGACGCAAATGCTTCCGATCTGGTCCTGCGACCGGCAACCGAGGCGGATGAAACGGCCATTGGCGAGCTGGTGACCGCTGCCTTCGGTCAGGGCAACGAGGCGCATCTCCTGGAACGCCTGCGCTCCTGTGGAGCGCTGGTCCTCGAACTCGTTGCACAGACCCACCGGGGCCGGCTGCTCGGGCATATCGCCTTTTCGCGGGTGACCCCGGCCGATGTGGGCCCCGGCCGCGATCTGGCGGTCACCTGCCTTGCGCCCATGGCGGTCTGGCCGGAGTTCCAGCGGCAGGGCATCGGGGCCGAGCTCATCCGCCAGGGGCTGGATCAGCTGAGCGATCAGGGCGAGGATCTGGTCCTTGTGCTGGGGTCGCCGGCCTATTATCCGCGTTTCGGCTTTTCCGCCGAACTGGCGCGGCATGTGAAGGCGCCCTATGCGGGCAATGCCTTCATGGCCTGTGCACTGAGCGAGGCGGGCCAGAACTGCCTGCCCGTGACCGTGGCCTTTGCCACTCCGTTTCAAGAATTCGAGTAACTGCCGCGATGCCGCGATACAAGCTGACCGTGGAATATGATGGCCGCCCCTTCTGCGGCTGGCAGCGACAGGCCAATGGCCCGTCCGTTCAGGCCGTGATCGAACGGGCCATCCGCGCCTTCTCCGGCGAGGAGGTCACGATCGGCGGCGCAGGCCGCACGGATACGGGTGTCCATGCCACGGGGCAGGTCGCCCATGCGGATCTGGAGAAGGACTGGCCGGAGAAGACCGTGCTTGGCGCCCTGAACTTCCATTGCCAGCCGGATCCGGTCGCCATTCTCGCGGTCGAGAAGATGCACGAGGGCTTCGACGCCCGCTTCTCCGCCATCCGCCGGGCCTATCGCTACCGCATCCACAACCGGCTGGCGCCGCTGACCCATCAGCGCGGGCTGGCCTGGCACGTCAAGCCGGAGCTGGACGCGGAGGCCATGCATGCCGCCGCCCAGGAATTCGTCGGCCATCACGACTTCACCACCTTCCGCCACTCGCGCTGTCAGGCCAAAAGCCCGGAGAAGACGCTGGAGCATTTCTCCGTGCGCCGCGAAGGGGAATTCGTCATTGCCGAGTGTTCGTCGCGCTCCTTCCTGCACAATCAGGTGCGCTCCATGGTGGGCACCCTGCGGTTGGTGGGCGAGGGCAAGTGGGGCCCGGGCGCCATCACCGACGCGCTGGCCGCGCGCGACCGCCGCGCCTGCGGGCCCGTGGCCCCGGCCGATGGCCTCTATCTGACGCGGGTGGACTACCGCCCTGCCGAGATGGACCTGGAAGCTGCGCGGATCTGGGGTGACCGGAGAAAGGCAACGGCGGGCAAACTTGCGGCGCCCGCCGGCTTCGATGTGTCTGACGCCGACCTGGACGCAGACGAGGACGACGCGGACTGACCAGCCCGCGCCGAGCGCGCTATTGGGCCTCGCCCTCGGACACCACGCAGGCCTTGTAGAGATGCCAGGTGGTGTGACCCAGGATGGGCAGGGCGAAGATCAGCCCGGTGAAGAAGGGCATGATCGCGATCACGAGCGAGACGGTGACCACAAGGCCCCAGCCGATCATCGGCACGGGCGAGGTCAGCACCGCGCGCACGCTGGTGATCATGGCGGTGATGAAATCCCGGTCTTCTTCCAGCAGCAGCGGGAAGGAGATCACCGTCAGCGAGAACAGGATCAGCGACAGGGCCGCGCCGACGAAATGGCCGACGATGAGGAACATCCATCCGTCGCCGGTGGACAGCACCTTGTCCATGAAGCTGTCGAGGCTGGCGAAGGACTGGAAGCCCATGAAGAGCGCCAGCAACAGCCGCACCTGATACATCCACATGATCATCACGAAGAGCACGACGAAGGCCATCCATGCCAGTTCGCGCCCCTTCTGGGCCCACATGGTGGCCAGAAGCGAGGACCAGGTGATCCTTTCGCCGGTCTGCAGACGCCGGCTCACCTCATAGAGGCCGACGCAGGCAAAGGGTCCGATGAGCGCAAAGCCCGCCGCCAGCGGATAGCTGAGATAAGACATGCCAAAGGCGGACGCGCACAGCACCACGAAGAGGCCACCGAAGGCGAAGAACGCCCCGAAGGTCAGTCCGTAGACCGGCGCGGTGTGAAAATCCTGCAACCCGGCGCGGAACGCACGGGTGATGTCATCCCACGTGATCTGGCGCACCTTGGGCAGGGGGCGAAACTCTGCCGGCTTGTCCACGCCGGTAATGGTTGTCTGTTCGTTCATGGCCTCCTCCCGAAACCTCTCCCGAGCACATGGTCTCAAGTCCTCCGCCCCTCGGGGAATGCGCCCCTCGGGCCTCCTGTGCGGAGAAACCTTGCGTCATCATGACCCGATCCGACCACTTCCGCTAGTGGAGTTTCGTCGATGCTTCAGCCCCGTGAGACGGTCTGTGGCAGGTGTCCTTCGGAAGGCGGCAAGGCAAGACGTCGGCCGCGGCTGGAGCCGGCGTACCCGTGCCGCAGACCCTTGCCCAATCGGGGCTTGATCCGCCGGGCGGCAGGGACTACCTCCAGACCGCAACATTCCGAACCCGGTGACCGCAGCTCATGTCCAAGACCCCTGTCGAGATCAACGCGACCCCCGGCCTGTTCTGGCTCTTTGCCAGTCCCTTCGGGCGGGTCTCCAGAAAGGTCTACTGGCTGGGCTTCCTTCTCATCTGGGCGATCGTCGGCCTGGCCGTGAACATGTGGCTGAATTCCGTGCCGCCGGAAGAGGACCTGCTGGGGCTCGACATCGCCAGCTTCATGGAATCCAATCCGCTCTTCCCCATCCTGTTCCTGGTGCTCCAGTGGCTGGAGCTGGCGCTGGTGATCAAGCGCTGCCAGGACATGGGCATGCCCGGCTTTGCCGCGGCTCTGATCTTCGTGCCGGTGGTCAATGTCCTCGCCGTTATCCTGCTCGGGCTCTTCCCCAGTGCTCGCGGCCCCAACCGATATGGTCCCTTCCCAGACAGCTATTATCGCGGCAAGGCTTGACGCCTGCGCCGCGACGCCGTCTCCTGCCCCTCAACCGGCGCGTCCCCCGCGCCCCCCTTGCGTCCCAGTCACGCTCCAGTGTCCGACCAGTCCGAGATCCCATGTCCCAGTCGCTTTCCCCCGCCGTTTCCATCGCCCGTGACCTGATCCGCTGCCCCTCCGTGACGCCGGAAGAAGGCGGAGCCCTTGCCTTCCTCGAGACCCTGCTCAAGGCACGCGGCTTCACCGTCGACCGCCCGGTCTTCAAGGATGCGGACACGCCGGACGTGGAGAACCTGTTCGCCACCATCGGCAGCGGCGCGCCGCATTTCGTCTTTGCCGGTCATACGGATGTGGTGCCGGCCGGACGGGAAGCGGACTGGAGCCACGGGCCCTTCGCCGGGGAGATCGCCGACGGCATTCTCTTCGGTCGCGGCGCGGTGGACATGAAGGGCGGGATCGCTGCCTTTGCCGCCGCTGCCCTGTCCTTCCTCGACAAGGCGGGCGACGCCTTCACCGGCACCCTGTCCTTCCTGATCACCGGGGACGAGGAAGGCCCGGCGGTGAATGGCACGGACAAGCTTCTGGCCTGGGCGGCCGAGCGCGGTCATCGCTTCGATGCCTGCATCGTTGGTGAGCCGACCAACCCGGACGCTCTCGGTGATGCCATCAAGGTCGGCCGTCGCGGGTCGCTCTCCGGCGTGGTCAGCGTGGAAGGCGTGCAGGGTCATGCGGCCTATCCGCATCTGGCCGACAATCCGATCCCGGGCCTGATGCGCCTGATGACCGCTCTGAATGACGTGGTCTTCGACGAGGGCAACGAGCGCTTCCAGCCGACCAATCTGGAGATCGTGACCTTCGACGTGGGCAACCCGGCCTTCAACGTGATCCCGGCCCGGGCGGAAGCCCGCTTCAACGTGCGCTTCAACGACAGCTGGAGCCAGGAGACCCTGCGCGACCGCATCACCCAGGTGCTGACCCAGGCCGCTGGCCCGGATCTGAAGTGGAACATCTCGTTCCGCCGCGATGGCAGCGACAGCTTCCTCACCCGCGACGAGGCCCTGATCGCGGCCCTCGGCAAGGCCATCGAGGCGGAAACCGGCCGCACGCCCGAGCTCTCCACAGGCGGCGGCACCTCTGACGCCCGCTTCATCAAGAACTACTGTCCGGTGGTGGAATTCGGGCTGGTCGGTCAGACCATGCACAAGGTCGACGAGTGCACGCCAGTGGCGGATCTCGATCGGCTCGCCGCCATCTACGAGCGGTTCCTCGAGAGCTATTTCGCAGCATCCGTACAGGGCTGAGGCAATGATCAGTGGCATGGAAATCCGCGAGGCAGTGAAGGGCAGCTGGTTGCTGTTCTGCAATCGTCCCGAGGGCATCCGCCACTTCGACGTCTCGCTGCCCGGCTTCTGGCGGTCCTTCCTCGTGCTGGGGCTGCTGCTGCCGTTCTTCGTCGTGTCCGGTCAGGCCCAGTGGCAGCTGATGATCGCGGAGAGCGAGTTACCGGTCGAGGCGCTGCCCCTCGGCACTTTCTGGCTGACGCGAAGCGCCGGCCTGATCGTGGAATGGCTGACGCTGCCTCTTCTCCTCGCCGCGCTGGCCGGCTGGATTGGCATTGGCCGGACCTATGTGCCCTTCATCATCGTGCGCAACTGGTCCGCGCTGCTGATCAGTCTGCCCTATGCGGTGGCGAGCCTTGCCTATCTGCTCGGGATCATTCCCTCGGGCTTTTTGGTGCTGGTCACCCTGAGCATCATTCCGGTGATGCTCTGGTTCCAGTTCCGCATCGCCCGCCATGTGGCGCAGGTCAGCGTTTCCGTTGCCATCGGGCTGGTCATCCTCGACACGGCCCTGTCCCTCGTCATCGGCGAGGTGATGGCGCGCCTCTTCCAGCTCTGAGCTTGCCGTCTGCCTCGGCCTGAAAACACGAAAGCCGCCCCGAAGGGCGGCTTTCTCAGCTTGCGCGCAAGATGCTCGGATCAGTCGCGCAGCAGTTCGTTGATCGCGGTCTTGGAGCGGGTCTGGGCGTCCACGCGCTTCACGATGACGGCGCAGTAGAGGCTCGGGCCCGGCGTGCCGTCCGGCAGCGGCTTGCCCGGCATGTTGCCCGGAACCACAACGGAATAGGCCGGCACCTCGCCGATGAAGACTTCACCGGTGTTGCGGTCGATGATCTTGGTGGATGCGCCGATGAAGACACCCATGGACAGCACGGCGCCTTCGCGGACGATCACGCCTTCGACGACTTCCGAACGGGCGCCGATGAAGCAGTTGTCCTCGATGATGACCGGGCCGGCCTGCAGGGGCTCCAGAACGCCGCCGATGCCGACGCCGCCCGACAGGTGCACGTTCTTGCCGATCTGGGCACAGGAGCCGACGGTGGCCCAGGTGTCGACCATGGTGCCTTCATCCACATAGGCGCCCAGGTTGACGAAGGACGGCATCAGGACCACGCCCTTGCCGATGAAGGCGGAGCGGCGCACGGTGCAGTTCGGCACCGCACGGAAGCCGGCTTCCTCGAAATCGACGCCACGCCAGCCGTCGAACTTGGAGGGCACCTTGTCCCACCAGGTCGCATCGCCCGGACCACCCTTGATCACTTCCATCGCGTTGAGGCGGAAGGACAGCAGGACGGCCTTCTTGGCCCACTGGTTCACCACCCAGTCGCCATCCTTCTTTTCGGCCACGCGCAGCTGGCCGCGATCGAGCAGATTGAGGGTCTTGTTGACCGCGTCGCGAACGTCCCCGGTGGTGTGGACGTCAATGTTGGCGCGATCTTCGAAAGCCGCGTCGATGGTCTTCTCAAGACCGGCGAAATCAATGGTCATCGGGATGCCTTGTCTCATGCGCAGGTGAAAGGAACAGGTGGGCGGACCTAAGCCGTGGTCGGCGCCGATGTCAAGGAGAAGCACCACCCGCAGACGAGTGAAAGACTTCAGCGTTTCTCAACAGTCCTTGAACTCGGAATTGCGGCTTCTGTTCGATGAACAGGATAGATTGCGCTCCTTGCCCCGTTTCCGAACCCTGAGGTTGGCTCAAGTGGAACTGTGGATTCCCATCACGATTTTTGCCGCCTTCTGCCAGAACCTGCGGTCGGCCCTTCAGCGGCATCTCACCGGCGGCATCGGTGCGGAGGCGGCGACCTTCATCCGCTTCGGCTTCGGTCTGCCGTTTGCCGTGCTCTATTGCGCGGTCCTCTGGCTCGTGCTTCGGCCGGATTGGCCAGACGTGGGCGCCGATTTCCTCTGGGCGGTGCCCCTGGGCGGTGGCGCCCAGATTGCGGCGACCTTCCTGCTGCTGCGCCTCTTCACCCTGCGCAACTTCGCCGTGGCAACCGCCTATTCCAAGACCGAGCCGATCCTCGCCGCCGTGTTCGGCCTCGTCCTGCTGGGCGAACGCGTGACCTGGGCCATGAGCGGGGCGATCCTGATCGGGGTGGCCGGTGTCGCGGCCATCAGCCTTGGCAAGGGCAAGCCCAGCTCTGAGCGCGAGGGGTGGTGGCAGCGCGTCGGAAAGCCCGCCTTCTGGGGCATTGGTGCGGCCGCGCTCTTCGGGGGATCGGCCGCCTGTTACCGGGTGGCCTGTCTCTCGCTCGAGGGCGTGCCATTCCTCTTGCAGGCAGCCCTCGCGCTTGTGGCCGTGACGGCCCTGCAGAGCCTTGCCATGGGTCTCTGGATGGTGCGATTCCGGCCGGAGCAGTTGCGCGCGACGGCCCGGCAATGGCGCGCGGCCACACTGGTCGGACTGGCCGGTGTCAGCGGCTCCATGGGCTGGTTCACAGCCATGTCCCTGCAGCAGGTGGCCTATGTGCGCGCGCTCGGTCAGGTGGAACTGCTCTTCACCTTCGCCGTCTCGGTTCTCGTCTTCCGCGAAAGGCTCGGCCCGCGCGATCTGCTCGGCTGCCTGATGATCCTGGGCAGCGTCCTGCTGATCATCCTGCTGCCACGTTAGGCAGGGAGGCTTTCCTTCGTCATGACGAAGGAGGGGCCGGCGTGCGCGAACAGAGGCGCTATCGCAGGGGCACGCAGCGTGCGGCATGCTTCCCGTTTTGCTGTCCCTGCGCAGGTCAGCGTCTTGTGACCCTTCGACCGGACAGACACCACCCCCACCATCGTCACCCCGGACGAAGGCAAAGCGTGAAGATCCGGGGCCGGTGAGCCAAGAGGTTAGAGGGGGCGCCGGAAAAAGCGGGTTCCGTGGCTCACCGATCCCGGGTCGCGCTGTCGCTTGCCCGGGATGACGAAGTCAAATCGTTTGGTGCACTGTCTTGCGGAACAAGAGGCGGACGTTACCTCTCACCGATCCCGGGAGAGGTAAATGGCGCCGTGCCTTTTCGTGAGGGAGCAATGGGGTGCTCCACAAGCCGACCATGGCGCCCTTACCCTCTTCAGCGCCGGGATCAGAGACGACTTCAAGAAAACAGAGTTGATGACGCCTTTCGGACTCACCTGTTTTCAGCAGGTTGACGGGCAGAAGCCTCGCAGCCTCCGTCTTCTGAGCGCCGACACAGATGCTCTGGCCCGCCGTTGTCATTCTTGGTCTTTTGCCGGGATTCCAGCCTGATGGTGTCTCGCGGGCCGACCGGATGCTCGGGACAGGCCGAGCATGACAGTCTGAGGGCGCAAGCAAAAGGGCAGGGGCCTTTCAGCCTCTGCCCTTGTCTTCATGATCCGACGTTGGTGATCCGTCAGTCTTCGCGCGAGGACAGGAACCGCACGCCGCCCGACTGACCGTCGGACCAGACCGCTTCACCGATATGCCGCTTGCCGGCGTAGTCGATCTGCATGGCCTTGCCCACATCCGAACGGGTCACGCCCTTGAGGCCGATCCCGGTGCGCGACACGTCGGTCACTTCCAGGTCGCGCGCGCCATTCTGGCCTTCGACCCGCGCCTTGCCATCACCCGCCTGACGGGCGAACCCGCGCTTGTCGGCACTGGCAAGCTCGCCGTCGAGCGCCTTGCTGAAGGCGTTCAGCGAACTGATCACCGCCTGGCTTGCGCTTTCCAGCTCGGAAAGGATCTGGAATGCGTTGACCATGTCGTTGGCTTCGTGCGCCTGCAGGGCCTTGCGCGCCAGCTCATGCACCTGCTGATGCGGCTTTTCCATCGCACGGAAGCTGGAATGCGCCCGGATCTCGGCGTTTTGGATGCTGTCGTACCACTTGCCCAGCCGGCAGCCGTGATGGTTCGGTACGTCATTGGCCCGCCAGTCGCCGCGACCGGTGATGGTATCCACCACCCGCTTCTTAAACAGCACATGGTCGATCTTGGCCATTTCGCAAATGGACCGGGTGGAATCCGGAGAGAACCAGCGCGAGGCGTTTTCGGAGAAGCTGTCGTTGGAGGACTGCAGCGTCCGGTTCATCGTGGCCAGACGGTCGTCATTGTCATGGGCCATCTCCGCAACCTGCGAAATGCTGCGCGCGATTTCCTGGCTGGTGTCCTTCTGCTGGTACAGGATGGACGAGATGTCGGTGATGCGCTCGGTCACGGTGGAGATCTGGCCGCCGATGGACTGCATCAGCGTGTTGGCCGCCAGCATTGCATCCTGACCCTTGCCAACAGCGGTATGGGAGCTGGTGATCGCGTTCTGGATCGTGGTCATGCCGGCCTGCAGCGCCTCGATGCGGCGGGAGATGTCTTCCGTCGCCTTGGCGGTCTGGGTGGCCAGCGACTTCACTTCCGCCGCAACGACCGCAAAGCCCTTGCCCGCTTCACCGGCGCGTGCGGCCTCGATGGTCGCATTCAGGGCCAGCAGGTTGGTCTGGTTGGCGATGGATTCGATCACCGCGAGGAATTCGCCGATCTGGCCGGAGGCTTCGTGCAGTTCCTGCAGGCTCTCGGAGGTCAGCGACGAGGTGCTGGCGATTTCCTCGATGGCGCCGGACACGGCGGCCATTCGGTCCAGCCCTTCGCGAGTTGCCTCGTTGGTGGCCGAGGCCTCCCGGTTGGCTTCCTCGCTGTTCTGGGAGATCTCCTGAATGGAGCGCACCAGCTCTTCCGCAGCGGCGGAAATGGCCTGGCTGTTCTGGTTGGCGTCCCGGCTGTTGCGGCTCAGGATGGCCATGGCCATGGACAGCTCGTTGATCTCGCAGACCGTGTCGGCAATGTTGCGCAGGCTTGAGAGGTTCTTTTCCGCCTCTTCCGCATTCTTCTGGTTCAGCATCATGCCTTCCTCGAAGGCGCGCTGAGCCAGGATCATGTCGAGGAAGAACCGGTTGACCATGGCCTGCAGCAGGCGGGTTGCGCGCTTCGGCGAAAGCCGGTTGGCCTTCACGATCTGCGGGATCGCATCGGAGATCAGGCGACCGAAGGCAGCCATGAGCCACGGCCCCGTCAAGCCGATGCGCACATGGGCGGCGCCGATCTTGGCAGCCTGGCTCTCGAACTCCAGGTCCGGTTCATGGGTGAAGATGTGCTTCCAGTGGGCGGTCTGAGCCTTCACGAGGCCAGAGGTGTCCTTCGCCTTGTCGCCCATCTTGGCAGCCAGATAGGGCGTGGCGAGGATGCCCTTGTAGAAGTTCTCCAGAACGCCAGGCAGCGCCTCTTCGAGGAGCGGCCAGACCTGAACGACCTCCTCATGCCGGATGGCGCCGGAATTAAGAAAGCCCGAGATGTCCCGGGCGAAGGCAGATGTCGTTTCGGTTTTCGAATGTTTCGCGGCGGTCATAGAATGCGCCCCCCTTCCAATTGCTCGCATACTCGCGTCGGGGGCGTGAAAAAATTGCTAATGACACCGTGCATTGCAGGCGCAAGAGTGTGGGGAAACAGCGCCTTGAGACAGTCATGTCTCGAAAATGAACCGCCTCTTGCACCTCCGGGAGCGCGTGCCTGCGAGAGGTGCCAGAGGATGCCTGAGCGTCATTTTCAGGCTTCGCGAATGTTCGAATGAGCGTCGGTTATATTCGCATGCTGGATTGATTATGGTTAAGGCGTCGGCGTCAGGAACGGGCCATGTCCAGAAGCCAGGCCTTGAAGGCCGCGACCGGACGCGTCAGAGGGCGCGCTGGGGTGCGGACGAACCAGTAGCCGGTCTCCAGATCCTGCACGGGCCAGTCAGGCAGCACCAGATGGCCGGCCGCCACTTCGCCGGCAACGAAGCGCCGGTCGATGACGATGGCTCCCATGCCGGCGATCGCCGCCTGAATGGCAAGGTCGCGGGTCTCCAGCAGCGTGCCCGAGGTGGCCTCCGCATGGGACAGGCCGGCAAAGGCCAGCCAGGACGGCCAGTCATTGCGTCGTGCTGCCGAATGAAGCAGCCGCAGGCTCTTGAGCGTTTCCGCCGTGAGAGGCGTGTTCGGCGACATGAGGCTGGGCGAGAAGGCCACGGCCAGATGTTCCTGCCACAGAAGCTCGCCGTCCACGCTGGGCCAGTGACCCCGGCCGAGACGGATGGCGCAGTCGAAGTTCTCCCGGTCGAGATCGACCACCCGGGTGGAGGTCGACAGCAGGATCTCTACGTCCGGCTGCAGGGCCTGGAACTTCGGCAGGCGCGGGATGAGCCAGCGGGTGGCGAAGGTGGAAACGGTCGAGATCCGCAGCTCCGTCCGTCCGCGGCGGCGGAAACTGTCGACTGCCTCGTCGATGCGCTCGAAGGCATCGCCGATCCCCAGTGCCAGGCGCTGGCCTTCTTCCGTGAGGCTCAGGCCCCGCCCGTCGCGCAGCACCAGCGTCGCGCCCAGCTCGCTTTCCAGCTTGCGCATGAGATGGGACAGGGCGGAGGGCGAGACGCCGAGAATATCGGCGGCCTGGGACGCGCGGCCATGGCGGGCCAGAAGGGCAAAGGCATGCAGCGCGCGCAGGGACGCCATTTCGGATTTCTCACGTGGTCTTTGAGCTAAACTCAATATACGAAGCCACGCGCGATCCTGTCACGCGCTTTCCGGCAAGGGGGCCGGAAAGGTCACCGCTTTCTGGGCAAGGGAAATGGCTCAGTCGAGGCTGCCGCGCACCGCGCGCAGGAAGCCGGCGAGATCGTCGGTCACGAAGTCGACTTCCGGGGCGGTATCCTTCTCCAGATCCCAGTCGCCTTCGAAGATGACGCGGCTGCCTTCCGGCACGATCAGCACCGTCCGCATGCCCAGCTCGTGGGGCACGGTCAGGTTCTTGGACAGATCCTCGAACATGGCGGCGCGGACCGGCGAGACGCCGGTTCGGGCGAGGAACTTGTCATAGGCCTCGCGGCCGGGCTTGGGCAGCAGATCGGCTGCGACGATATCGAAGATGTCCTCGAAATGGTCGGTGATGCCAAGGGCGGCCGCGGTGCGTTCCGCATGTGGCCGGTCGCCATTGGTGAAGATGTATTTCTTCCCCGGCAGGGCTTCGATTGCGGCGCCCAGATCCGGGTTCGGAGCGACGCCCGAATAGTCGATGTCGTGGACATAGGCGAGGAAGTGATCCGGGTCGATGTCGCGCTCGGTCATCAGGCCCCGCAGCGTCGTGCCATACTGATGATAGTAGGCCTTTTGCTGCTTGAGGGCGCTCTCCCGGTCGATCTTCAGCAGGTCCGCCACATAAGAGGCGATCCGGTCATTGATCTGGGGGAACACGTCGCTGTGCGCCGGATAGAGCGTATTGTCCAGGTCGAAGACCCAGGCCTCCACGCCATGGAACACGCGCAGGTCCTGACTGTGCGCGTGCCGGCCTTCGCCTTGGGTGTGGATCGGATCGCTCAATCGGGACTCGCGCTCTTTCTCAGGGACGGATCAGGGTGCCGGCACCGCCATCGGTGAACAGCTCGAGCAGCACCGCGTGCGGCACCTTGCCGTTCAGGATGACCACGCCCTCGACGCCCTGTTCCAGGGCCTCGATGCAGGTTTCCACCTTCGGGATCATGCCGCCGGAGATGGTGCCATCGGCAATCAATTCATGCGCCTTGGCCACCGTCAGCTGCTTGATCAGGTTGCCGTCCTTGTCGAGCACGCCCGGAACGTCCGTGAGGAAGAGCAGCCGCTTGGCGTTCAGCGCACCGGCAACGGCGCCCGCGAAGGTGTCCGCGTTGACGTTGTAGGTCTCGCCGTCCGCGCCGGGGGCCACCGGGGCCACCACGGGGATCAGGTCTTCCTTGAGCACCAGCTTCAGCACCGTCGGGTTCACGTCGGCCGGTTCGCCGACGAAGCCCAGGTCGAGGATCTTCTCGATGTTGCTGTTGGGATCGACCACGGTGCGGCGCAGCTTTTCTGCGGTCACCATGTTGCCGTCCTTGCCGCACAGGCCCACGGCGCGTCCGCCCTCGGCGTTGATCGCCTGGACGATCTCCTTGTTGATGGAGCCGGCCAGAACCATCTCGACCACTTCGACGGTTGCCTTGTCAGTGACGCGCAGACCGCCCTGGAACTCGCTGACGATGCCCAGACGGGTCAGCATCTTGCCGATCTGCGGACCGCCGCCATGCACCACCACCGGCTGGACGCCCGACTGGCGCAGCAGGGTGATGTCGCGGGCAAAGGCCTTGGACAGATCCGTGTCACCCATGGCGTGGCCGCCGTATTTCACGACCACGGTGCGCCCGTCATAGCGCTGCATGTAGGGCAGGGCCTGGGCGATGATATGGGCGCGGCTGGGCTGTTCCGGAGTGGTCATGGGGTGCTGGTACTCGGCTCAGGAGTGAAACGGGACTGATTTGATAGCGGGTTTCGCGGACGATCTCAATTGCTGAGGGGAAAATGCCCCAGTCTGCAATCTGTTCCGCGAGGACCGGGCACACCCCGGGGAAGGGGCAGTGCCGCCGGTCGCGGGCAGGGCCGGCCTCAGGCGAGGCTGGCGATTTCGGCGCGCAGCAGATCCAGGCCCTTGTTCTTCTCGGAAGACGTGGAGATGATCCGCGGGAAGGCGGCAACACGCTTGCGCAGAAGCTCCAGGGTCTCGGCTTCCAGACGTTCCAGCTGGCCCGGCTTGATCTTGTCGGCCTTGGTCAGCACCACCTGGTAGCTGACAGCCGCCTTGTCGAGCAGGTCCATCGCTTCCTTGTCATTGGCCTTGATGCCGTGGCGGCTGTCGATCAGCACGAACACCCGGCGCAGCGTCGGCCGGCCGCGCAGATAGGAGAAGACAAGCTTGGTCCAGGCATCGACCATTTCCTTCGGCGCCTGGGCATAGCCATAGCCGGGCATGTCGACGATGGTGACCGGCGTGTCTTCGGCCGAAAAGAAGTTCAGCATCTGGGTGCGGCCCGGGGTGGACGAGGTCCGTGCCAGTCCGGTGCGCCCGGTCAGCGCGTTGATCAGGCTGGACTTGCCCACGTTCGACCGCCCGGCGAAGGCGATCTCCGTGCCGCCGATATCCGGCAGCTGGCGCATGTCGGTGACGCTCGTCTGGAAGTCCCAGCGCTTGGCAAACATCAGCCGGCCGGTTTCCAGCAGCTCTTCGGTGAAAAATTCGTCTTGGTCGCTCATATGGGCCTTCTAGCGGTCTCTTGGCCTTCCGTCGAGCGGGAAAACCGGTCAGGTCTCCCGCGCGTCGCTTGCCAGTTCGAGGTCGGCGAGGGTTCCGGATCTGATAGCATCACGATGCTGCGAAATCTTTTCGATCGGCCAGTCCCACCAGGCAATCTCCAGCAGGCGTTCGATGGTCTTGTCATCGAAGCGCAGGCGAATGACGCGGGCCGGATTGCCGACAACGATCGCATACGGCGGGACATCGCTGCCCACCACGGCCTTGGCGCCGATGATCGCCCCCGACCCGATGGTGACGCCGGGCAGGATCGTGGCGTCGGTGCCGATCCACACATCGTGGCCGATGACCGTGTCCCCGCGCGAGGCCGCGCGATAGACAGAAGGATCGAAGCCTTCCTCCCAGCCCTGGCCGAAGATCTGGAACGGATAGGTCGAGATCCCGCTCATCAGATGGTTCGCACCGTTCATGATGAACTGCACGCCGGTGGCGATGGCACAGAACCGGCCGATGACCAGCCGGTCCCCCAGGAAGTCGAAGTGATAGCGGACACATCTCTCCTGGAAGCGGTCCGCCCCCTCCGGGTCATTGTAGTAGCTGTAGTCTCCGGCCTCGATGTTCGGTCCGGAAATCACGTTGCGGATGAAGACGGTGTGGTGATTGTCGCCCGGTGCGGCGGAGGGAAAGGGATGGATCGCTTCGGGGGAGGGGCCTTGCATGGCGGATGTCCTGTGTCTGACGGTCTGGGATCGGGCGAGACGGCGGCTGCGCGAAGCGGGAGGTCCGCGGCGGGCGGTCCTCTCCTTGCTGCATCTCGGGACGGATCGGACGGTCAGGAAATCATCGGCCGGCGGCCTCCGGGAACAATCGCTTGAAAAGGAAAAGGGGCCCCGGAAATCCGGAGCCCCTGATCACTAGCACGATGCGGCGCGGGCGTCAGCCCTTTGAGGCTTCGTCGCCCTTCTTGCGTCGGAACGTGGTCCGAAGGTTGTCCCACAGTTCGATCTTCACACCCTGACGGCGCATGATCAGATACTGCTGGGTGATCGACAGGCTGTTGTTCCAGGCCCAGTAGATCACCAGACCCGCCGGGAACGAGGCCAGCATGAAGGTGAAGAGCACCGGCATCCAGGTGAAGATCATCTGCTGCGCCGGGTCCGGCGGAGTCGGGTTCATCTTCATCTGCAGGAACATGGTGACACCCATGATCAGCGGCCAGACACCGAGCATCAGCATCTGCGGCGGATCCCAAGGGATCAGGCCGAAGAGGTTGAAGACTGTGGTGGGGTCCGGAGCGGACAGATCGTGGATCCAGCCGAAGAACGGCGCGTGCCGCATTTCGATGGTGACGAACAGCACCTTATAGAGGGAGAAGAACACCGGGATCTGGATCAGCACCGGAAGGCAGCCGGCCAGCGGATTGATCTTTTCCTTCTTGTAGAGCTCCATGAGCTCCTGCTGCTGCTTCTGCCGGTCGTCCGGATAGCGTTCCTTGATCGCGGCCATCTGCGGCTGCACGAGCTTCATCTTGCTCATGGAAACGTAGGACTTGTTGGCCAGCGGGAAGAAGATCGCCTTGACGACCACGGTCACCAGCAGGATGGCGACGCCGAAGTTCCCCACCAGGTGGTAGAGGAAGTCGATGGCGTAGAACATCGGCTTGGTCAGGAAGTAGAACCAGCCCCAGTCGATCAGCAGCTCGAAGTTCGAGATGCCGAGGTTGTCCTTGTAGGCGTTGAGGAGCTTGGTTTCCTTGGCACCTGCAAACACGTGGGACTTGGCTTCACCGGAAGCCCCAGCGGCAATGGTCACGGCCTCGCCGAGGAAATCGGCCTGGAAATTGTCGGTGGAGGCATTGTAGCCGAAGGTCGGCGTGAAGCTGGTGCCCGGGGTCGGGATCAGCGTCGTCGCCCAGTACTTGTCGGTGATGCCGATCCAGCCCTGGTTGCTCTCCGCCACCGGCACCTTCAGCTCTTCGCGCAGGTCCGAATAGTCGACTTCCTGAAGACCCTTGTCGCCGAAGTAGCCGATGAGGCCCTCATGCAGGATGTAGAAGCTCTGGTGGTTCGGTTCGCCGGTGCGGACGATCATGCCATAGGGATAGAGCGTCAGCGCCTGCCCGGTGCCGTTCTCGACCGTCTGGGTCACGGAGAACATGTAGTTCTCGTCCACGGAGAAGCTGCGCTTGAAGACCAGGCCTTCGCCGTTGTCCCAGGTGAGCGTGACCGGCGAGGTCGGGGTCAGCGTGTCATTGCCGTCAATCGACCAGACGGTGGTGGCGGAGGGCAGCGTCACGGTCGCGCCGGCTTCCGGCACCCAGCCATAGTCGACGAAATAGGGAGCAGCGCTGCCCTTCGGGGACAGCAGCTCGACGGTCGGGCTGTTGTCCTCGACGGTCTGGCGATAGTCCTTCAGGCGCAGGTCGTCGATGCGCGCGCCAGTCAGGTTGAGCGAACCGGTCAGACGGGGCGTTTCCACCTTCACGCGGGCACTCTGACCGAGGGCGGCGTCACGGGTGACAGCCGCCACGGGAGCGCCAGCGGTGGGCGTGGCTGCCGGAGCGCCGGCCTGCGGGGCAGCGCCCGGAGTGGCGGCGGCCTCGGCGGCGGCGGTCTGGGCTGCCTCCTGCTGGGCGGCGAGTTCCGCCTGCTGCTTTTCGAGCTGCGGCTTGGCGACGAAGAATTGCCAGCCAAGCAGGACCGCCAGGGAAAGAACGATTGCCAGAATCGTATTTCGATTTTCTGAGAACAACTGGATTACCCCTGTTTTCTGCCCGGTGCCGGTTTTGCCCCGCGGCCCTGTCGCTGCGGTCTTCTGCCGCCTTGCGAGGCCTTGGGATCAAGCACCTGCCTGAGACCGGTCCTGAGATCGGATACCAGATTTTCAAAAGGATGGGAGAGGGCTGCTTCCCGGCCGACGAGAACAAAGTCGGCGCGCGGCGGCACATCCGCCGGATCGAGGGCGCGCACGGCGGCACGCAGGCGACGCTTGATGCGGCTGCGCACGACCGAATTGCCGGTCT
Source organism: Roseibium aestuarii (assembly GCF_008477545.1). Lineage (GTDB taxonomy): Bacteria > Pseudomonadota > Alphaproteobacteria > Rhizobiales > Stappiaceae > Roseibium > Roseibium aestuarii. Next base: position 231,478 of record NZ_VORA01000001.1, read on the forward strand.
TCTTGGTGACCGTGTAGCCCACACGCGAGGGGGTTTCCGCCTCGCGTTGCAGTCCCTGTAACACAAAAGCGCGCCGGCCCACGCGGCCACCTTTGGCGACGGCGAGGAACTCGGAGCGCTTTTTAAGTGTGTCCATGTGCGGAGGTGTCGGCTGTGAATGTGAGACAGTCATCGCCTGGACCACCGCTGGGCGTGAGGCTGTTAGGCGCTCAGGACCTTGCGACCCTTTGCCCGGCGACGCGCGAGAACCTGACGGCCATTCTTGGTGGCCATACGTGCGCGGAAACCATGACGGCGCTTGCGGACAAGACGGCTCGGCTGATACGTACGCTTCATTGCTCTTTATCCGCGCCCGGGGCGCGGCCCTTTGTTCTTTAAAAGTCGTTGGAAGAGGCACCCGTCCGGCTCGTAAGCTCGAACGCCCACGCCTCATGGCGCTGGATTGCAGGTGCATGTCCCGGTCGAGCGCGCTTATAAGCGGGCAAGACGCATGAGTCAACGACGCCACGGGCAATTTCGGTTTTTCCCGCGAATCCTTCGGCAGAAGCCGGCGAATGCTTTCACGCTGCCTCAAATATAGGTGAAACCAGCGGAATTCTCGTTTCATGCTCCGGCTTTGCTCATACATTACGGACTGAACATATGTCGCGGATACCCGCGAGAGCCCCGATTGGCCGTGATCGCCGGCTATGCAAGCGCTCGATTCGATCTGTGCCGCCGATCATCAGCGCCCGCGTCCGCAAGGGAGCGCAAGGAGACAGGGAATGCAGGAGCCGGACACCGGCATCGATCCGCAGACATCGCCAGTCCGCACCCGCCGGGCCTGGCGTCTGCCCCTGGTCGTTCTGCTGGTTCTTGGCGCGGCCTGGGCGTCTGGCCTGGGCGACCACCTCAGCCTGTCGACCGTGATTCGCCATCACGAGGCGCTCTCCGGCTTCGTCGCGGGTCATTTGATGGCCGGTCTTCTTCTCTACGCACTCATCTATGTGGTGTCGGTTGCGCTCTCCTTTCCCGGTGCATCGCTTCTGACCCTCGCAGGCGGTTTCCTCTTCGGCTGGGCCGTGGCCGGCATCATCACGGTTCTCTCCGCAACAGCCGGAGCCACCCTGGTCTTCCTGATTGCCCGGTCGTCCTTCGGCGCGATCTTCCGTCGCCGCGCGGGTGGTCTGATGGACCGGATGCGGAAGGGCTTTGCCGAGGATGCCTTCAGCTATCTTCTCTTTCTGCGGCTCACGCCGCTCTTTCCCTTCTGGCTCGTCAATGTGGCGCCGGCCCTGTTGCATGTCTCCTTGCGCATCTATGTGCTGGCGACCCTGATCGGCATCATTCCCGGCACCGTGGCCTTTGCGATCCTTGGCGCCGGCCTCGGCGGGCTGATCGCGGCGCAAGAGGCGGCCTCCCCTGGCTGCGCGGCTGCCGGATCCTGCAACATCGATGTCTCCGCGCTCGTCACCCCCGGGCTGCTCGCCGCCCTCTTTGCTCTTGGCGCCCTTGCGCTCGTGCCCGTGGCCGTGAAGAAATGGCGGGCAAGATCCTCCAGACAGACCCTCCGGACCCGTTCATGACCCAGCCTCTTCTGACCCCGGACATCTGCGTGATCGGCGCAGGCTCCGGCGGCCTGTCCGTTGCGGCGGGCGCCGCCGCCTTCGGCGTGCCCGTCGTGCTCGTCGAGCGTGGCGCCATGGGCGGTGACTGTCTCAACACCGGATGCGTGCCCTCAAAGGCCATGCTCTCCGTTGCCCGGTCCCTGCGCGGCCGCGCGCGCATGAGCGAGGCCTTCCAGCAGGCCGCCGACCATGTGGCCGCCACCATCGCCGCCATCGCCCCCCATGATTCCGTCGAGCGATTCGAGGGACTTGGTGTGACCGTGCTCAAGGGAGAGGGGCGCTTCGCCGATCCGCGCACCCTTGTGGTGGGAGAGACGCAGGTGCGGGCCCGCCGCTTCGTGATCGCGACCGGATCTGCCCCGCGCATTCCGCCGATCCCCGGCCTGGAGACCGTGGAGGTCCTTACCAACGAGACCCTGTTCTCGCCCCTCATCCCGCGCGAGCATCTCATCATCATCGGCGGCGGGTCCATCGGGGTTGAAATGGCCCAGGCCCATCGGCGTCTCGGATCAAAGGTGACCCTGCTTGAAGGGAACCGGTTGCTGCCCCGCGATGACCCGCAGCATGTGGATCTGGTGCGCCAGGCCCTGATCCGCGAAGGCGTGCGGGTGCTCGAGGACGTGGAGATCCAGCGTGTCATGCGTCAGGGTGGCGGCGTCAGCCTCGAGTTTCGCAAAGCCGGGGGCGACGTGTCCCGCGTCGGCGGCACCGATCTGCTGTTGGCCACCGGTCGGCGTCCTGTCTTTGATGCGCTGGACCTGCCGGCCGCGGGCGTCGAGACCCATGCGCGCGGCATTGTCGTCGATGGTGCCATGCGCACCACCAACCGCCGTATCCATGCCATAGGCGATGTGACGGGAGGTCCGGGCTTCACCCATGCGGCCGGAGCCCAGGCCTCCCTTCTCCTGCGCAATCTCCTGTTCCGCCTGCCCGTGCGCTATGCGCCGGAGGGGCTGCCCTGGGTGACCTACTCAAGCCCTGAAATCGCTCACGTGGGCTTCAGCCTTGAGGAGTGCCGGCGACGGCATGGTGAGGCGGTGCGCGTTCTCGTCGCCCGCTACGAGGAGAATGATCGTGCGCTGGCGGAAGGGGCGGATGCCGGTTCGGTGAAGCTCTATGCAGGGCGTGGAGGGCGCCTGCTCGGGGCCGATCTGGTCGGTCTGCAGGCCGGTGAACTGGCCGCGCTCCTGTCGTTGGCGTGGAGCAGCAAGATGAAGATGCGCGACCTCGTCGGCTTCGTGGCGCCCTATCCCACCCTGAGCGAGCTGGTGCGCCGGGCCGCTCTTTCCTATTATGCCGATGCGCCGCGCAAGCCGCTGGTGCGTGGCCTCGTCCGCTTCCTGCGCCGGTTCGGCTGAGGGGGCGGGATGCGGCCGAAAGCCGAGACTTGTCTTTCCGGCAGGAAGGCGCAACTCTGACGGTTCCTCCTTCGCCCCGACCCGTGACACGGGCATGTGAAGCAGGGCGGGACCACCAGCACAGCCCCCCGCCAGAGGGCCAGGGGCACAGGCCCAGAGTAGAGGCCAAGAGTACAGGCCAAGAGTACAGGCCAGAAGCACAGGACAGTCCACTCCATGACCAGGCAGGACGTCGGAATCGAAAAGGCCGCCAGCGCCGAACCGGTGGAGGGAGAGGCTGTTTCGCATCTGTCCCCGGCGTGTGCTGCGGCTCCGGCTCCGCAGGACCCCTCCCGCATGGAACAGCAGGCGGACGCCAGCGTCGAGCGCGCGGCGGAAGCAGCAAAGGCTGCAGGAAGTCAAGGCGCGCGTCGGCTCGAGACCCCGAAGGAGCAGGAGCCGGCGCCAGACCCGCATCATTCCTTCGGCGGGCTCTCCGGCAAGCTGCTCCTGCTCACCGTTGCCTTCGTCATGCTGGCGGAAGTCTTCATATATGTTCCGTCGGTCGCGAATTTCCGCAACAACTGGCTCATGGACCGGCTCACCACGGCGGGCGTCGCTGCTGCCGTGCTCAGCGAAACGAACACCCTGGCGCCAAGGCTTCAGGATGAATTGCTGCGTGCCACCGGTGCTGTCGCCATCGCGCTCGACTTCGGCAGCCGGCGCAGCCTCATTGCCCGCTCCGACACTCCGGTCGAGGTGGAGATGGTCGCCGACATCGGCACCATCACCCCGGTGACGGCCATTGTCCAGAGCTTCGCAACCCTCTTCTATCAGGGCGAAGGCTATATCCGCGTGGTCGGCAAGGGGCAGATGGGTCTGGTGCGCCGTGTCGACATCGTCCTCCCGATCCGGGTCCTGCAGGGGGACATGCTCTCCTTCTCCTGGCGCATTCTCGGGCTGTCGCTGGTCATTTCCGTGATCACCGCCGGGCTGGTCTACATCAGCCTGCGTGCGCTCTTCCTTCGCCCGCTGCAACAGCTGACCCGCGCCATGGATCGCTTCGCCGAAGCGCCGGAGGATCCCTCGACCCTGCTTGCGGCCTCCAGCCGGCGCGACGAGATCGGCGACGCCCAGGCGCGGCTTGCTGTCATGCAGGAGGCGCTCGCGCGTGCCCTGCAGCAGAAGCGGCGCCTGGCGGAGCTCGGGCTCGCGGTCTCCAAGATCAATCACGACCTGCGCAATCTTCTGGCCTCCGCCCAGCTCTTTGCCGAGCGCCTCGAGCATGTAGAAGACCCGACGGTGCGCCGGCTGGTGCCCAAGGTGCTGGCGACACTCGATCGGGCCGTCGGCTACACCCAGGCGGTCATGGCCTATGGCAAGGCCCAGGAGGAGCCCCCGCGCAGACGCCTTCTCAGCCTGCGAAGGGTGGTGGACGACGTGGCGGACGTGCTGGGGTTGGCGGAGCATCCGGTCATCACCTTCGAATGCAATGTGGACCGGGACGTGGAGGTGGATGCCGACGCGGAGCAGCTCTTCCGCGTGCTGGTCAATCTCTGCCGCAATGCCGCTCAGGCGCTTGAGGGGGACAGCGAACCCGCCCTCGTGCGACGGATCTGCGTGTCCGGGCGGCGCGAGGGGCAGGGGGTTGTCATCACGGTTGCCGACACGGGGCCGGGGATTCCGCCCGCCCTGCGCGCCTCCCTGTTCCGCCCGTTCCATTCGGGTGCCAAGAGTGGCGGCGTGGGTCTTGGCCTGGTGATTGCGGCGGAAGTCGTCCGCGCCCACGGCGGGGACATCCGCCTGGAGCCGGAGACCCGCGGCACCATCTTCACCCTTCACCTGCCGGACCGCCCCGCCTCGGCCTCCGCCTGAGAAAAGTGCGAAGGACGCTGGCGGCCAGACGTTATCCCGAAGCCGGAAAAATGTTTTGCACAGGCAAAAGTGGCTGAAATCTCTCGTTTTTTCGACGTCAAAACGAAAGCTCGAAAAAATCTGAAACGGCCTCTTGCCAAGTCCGGAAGAGCCAAGTAGAAGTCCCCTCATCGCAGACGGAGACGCCGCCACGGCGCTCCAGCGAGACGGAAGACGGCGGCACGGTTCGCATCAAGTCTTCGGCGTCAAAAGCACCGGTAGCTCAGCTGGATAGAGCACCAGACTACGAATCTGGGGGTCGGGAGTTCGAATCTTCCCCGGTGCGCCATTTCTCTCCTCTCAAGATCAGAGACGAAACGCTGTAACGTTGGCCTTGGTCGGCGTTTTTTGCGTTTGCCCGTCGCTCCGATGTCCTGCACGGCGCCAGACCCATCTGGTCCCGTCATCTGCCTGTGGCGGACCGGGTGTACCCTTGACGGGCGCTCAAGGACCTCTCTCCTGCGACCTCTTCAACCCTTGCGGACCAGCCTTGTCAGGATTCACTCTTGACGGGTTGCAAGCCCTCCGGAGGGCAAAAAAAATTGGCCTCGGAAAAGCCGGGAAATCGGGGAAAAGGGAGGAGGTAAACGATTCCTTTCGATCTTCCACAAGATCAATCCCTTGACCCATCCGCCCGGAGCAACATACTGCATCTTGTGTTCAGGGTGCTCCGCGACTCGCGTTTTTGGGTCGCCAGCTAAGAGGGAAGCCGGTCCGGCTGACAGGTCTGGGTACCAGATCTGGTAGGTCAACTCCGGCGCTGCCCCCGCAACTGTAGTCGGTTCAGCGTTCGACCAATCATGTCACTGGTGCTGCCCTTCAAGGCGGTGCCGGGAAGGCGGTCGGATGCTTCATGCCGAGAGCCAGGAAACCTGCCCTGAGCAGATCGTCCAAGGGCGGAGGGCCCGGATGGCGCAGCCCGCGCGACAGCGCGGCGTTTCGTCATGCGTCCTTCGCTCTCCAGAATGAAATTCGAAAACTGATCTCCGGGGTGCAAGAACTCACATGGCCGTTACCGTCTACTCCAAGCCCGCCTGCGTCCAGTGCACTGCAACCACGCGCGCCCTCCAGCAGCGCGGCATTCTCTTCGACGTGGTCGATCTGACCCAGGACGACGAAGCCCTTCAGGCCGTCCAGGATCTCGGTTACCGTCAGGCTCCGGTGGTCATCGCCGGTGACGAGCATTGGTCCGGCTTCCGCCCGGACAAGATCAGCGCCCTCAGCTGATCGCCTTGGGCGCGCTCGTCTATTTTTCCAGCGCGTCCGGCAACACCCATCGTCTTGTTGAGCGTCTCGGCTTGCCCGCCCATCGGATCCCGATCAAGGCGGACGAGCCGATGATCCGGGTGAGCGAGCCTTTCGTGCTCGTCACTCCGACCTATGCGGACGGTGAGGGCCGGGGCGCTGTGCACAAGCAGGTCATCCGTTTTCTCAATGATGCGGACAACCGCTCTCACCTGCGGGGCGTGATCGCCTCGGGCAACAGGAATTTCGGTGAATTTTACGCCCATGCCGGCGAGGTGATTGCCTCCAAGTGCAAGGTTCCGGTGCTCTACCGCTTCGAGCTGGCAGGCACCGATGGCGACGTGAAACGCATCCAGCAAGGGATGGAAGAATTTTGGAAACGGCAGTCCTGAAGCGGCCCTCGGGCCACGCGAACCTCGATTATCACGCGCTCAACGCCTTGCTGAATCTCTATGACGAGAAGGGGCAGATCCGCTTCGAGGCGGACCGCGAGGCAGCGCGCCAGTATTTCCTGCAGCACGTGAACCAGAACACGGTCTTCTTCCATTCCCTGGAAGAGAAGCTCGGCTATCTGGTGCGCGAGGGCTACTACGAGCAGGAAGTTCTGGACCAGTACGACCCGGCCTTCGTCGAGCAGATCTTTGCCGCCTCCTACAAGCGCAAGTTCCGCTTCCCGACCTTCCTCGGCGCGTTCAAGTACTACACCAGCTACACCCTGAAGACCTTCGACGGAAAGCGCTATCTCGAGCGCTTCGAGGACCGGGTGGTGATGGTGGCGCTGACCCTGGCCCGCGGCGACGAAGACCTCGCCATGCGCCTCATGGACGAGATCATCTCCGGCCGCTTCCAGCCGGCCACGCCCACCTTCCTGAACGCGGGCAAGAAGCAGCGCGGGGAGCTGATCTCCTGCTTCCTGCTGCGCATCGAAGACAACATGGAGTCCATCGGCCGCTCCATCAATTCCGCCCTGCAGCTGTCCAAGCGCGGCGGCGGCGTGGCCCTGCTCCTGTCGAACCTGCGTGAATCCGGCGCCCCCATCAAAGGCATCGAGAACCAGTCTTCCGGCGTCATCCCGGTGATGAAGCTGCTCGAGGACAGCTTCTCCTATGCCAACCAGCTGGGCGCCCGCCAGGGGGCCGGTGCGGTCTATCTGAACGCCCATCACCCGGACATCCTGAAGTTCCTCGACACCAAGCGCGAGAATGCGGACGAGAAGATCCGCATCAAGACCCTGTCGCTCGGCGTCGTCATTCCGGACATCACCTTCGAACTGGCGAAGAAGAACGAGGACATGTACCTCTTCTCGCCCCACGACGTTCAGAAGGTCTATGGCGTTCCCTTCTCGGAAATCTCGGTCAGCGAGAAGTATCACGAGATGGTGGACGACAGCCGGATCGCCAAGAAGAAGATCAAGGCGCGCACCTTCTTCCAGATCATCGCCGAGATCCAGTTCGAGAGCGGCTACCCCTACATCCTCTTCGAGGACACCGCCAACCGGGCCAACCCGGTGGAGGGGCGCATCAACATGTCGAACCTCTGCTCGGAAATCCTGCAGGTGAACGAGGCGTCCGAATTCAACGAGGACCTGTCCTACAGCCACCTGGGCACGGACATTTCCTGCAACCTCGGCTCTCTGAACATTGCCCGCACCATGGACGGGGGCGACATAGGCGCCACCGTGGAAACCGCCGTGCGGGCGCTGACCTCCGTATCCACCATGAGCGCCATCGACAGCGTTCCCTCCGTGCGTCGCGGCAATGACGAAAGCCATGCCATCGGCCTCGGCCAGATGAACCTGCACGGCTTCCTCGCCCGCGAGCGGATCTATTACGGCTCGGAGGAAGGCGTCGACTTCACCAACATGTATTTCTACACGGTGACGTTCCACGCGGTCCGCGCCTCCAATCGCATTGCGCGCGAGCTCGGCCAGAGCTTCAAGGGCTTCGAGAAGTCGAAATATGCCGACGGCACCTATTTCGACAAATACACCGAGACCGACTGGGTGCCGGCGACCGAAACGGTCAAGGCCCTGTTCGAGAAGTTCGGCGTGACGATCCCGACCCGCGCCGACTGGGAAGCCCTGAAGGCGGACGTGATGGCCCATGGCCTCTACAACCGCAATCTTCAGGCCGTGCCGCCCACCGGGTCCATCAGCTACATCAACAACTCGACCTCCTCGATCCATCCGATCGTTTCCAAGATCGAGATCCGCAAGGAAGGCAAGCTGGGCCGCGTCTATTATCCGGCTGCCTACATGTCGAACGACAACCTCGACTATTACGAGGATGCCTACGAGATCGGTCCGGAAAAGATCATCGACACCTATGCGGCGGCCACCCAGCACGTCGATCAGGGCCTGTCGCTGACCCTCTTCTTCAAGGACACGGCGACCACCCGTGACCTGAACAAGGCGCAGATCTACGCCTGGAAGAAGGGCATCAAGACCATCTACTATATCCGTCTGCGCCAGATGGCCCTGGAAGGGACCGAAGTGCAGGGCTGCGTTTCCTGCTCGCTGTGAGACTAGACATGACCATTCATCAGAAGATCACCTCGGTGCCGCGGGCCGTGAACTGGAACCGGCTTCAGGACGAGAAGGACCTGGAGATCTGGAACCGTCTGACCGCCAATTTCTGGCTGCCCGAAAAGGTGCCGCTGTCCAACGACATCCAGAGCTGGGCCACGCTGACGCCGCATGAGCAGCAGCTGACCATCCGGGTCTTCACCGGCCTGACCCTGCTCGACACCATTCAAAACACGGTCGGCGCGCCGACCCTGATGCCGGATGCGGTCACGCCCCACGAGGAAGCGGTGCTCACCAACATCGCCTTCATGGAAGCGGTGCATGCGCGCTCCTACTCCTCCATCTTCTCCACCCTCTGCTCCATGCAGGAAGTGGACGAGGCCTTCCGCTGGTCCACCGAAGACCCGCATCTCCAGGCCAAGTCGAAGCTGATTCTGGACGAGTACAAGGCCGCCTCCTCGCCCCTGAAGAAGAAGATCGCCAGCGTCTTCCTGGAGAGCTTCCTCTTCTATTCCGGCTTCTATCTGCCCATGCACTGGTCGAGCCGCGCCAAGCTGACCAACACCGCCGACCTGATCCGTCTGATCATTCGCGACGAGGCGGTGCACGGCTATTACATCGGCTACAAGTACCAGCGCGGTCTGGAACGGCTCACCGAGGCCGAGCGCCAGGAGCTGAAGGACTTCGCCTTCGCCCTGATGTTCGACCTCTACGAGATCGAGTGCCACTACACCGAAAGTCTCTATGACGACGTGGGGCTGACCGAGGACGTGAAGCACTTCCTCCATTACAACGCCAACAAGGCGCTGATGAACCTCGGCTACGAGGCGCTGTTCCCGGAAGAGGCCTGCCAGGTCAACCCGGCGATCCTGGCGGCTCTCAGCCCGGACAGCGAGAACCACGACTTCTTCTCCGGCTCCGGCTCGTCCTATGTCATCGGCAAGGCGGTCGCCACCGAGGACGAGGATTGGGACTTCTGAGGTCCGGATCCTGTTGCACGCATGAAAAAGCCCGGGTCATGGACCCGGGCTTTTTGCATGTCGTTTGCCGCCTATTCCCCGGCCAGATATTTCTCCCGGTCCGCCAGCTGCGACTGGCGGTAATTGGCCAGAAGATTGTCGTACCAGAAGGCCAGATGCGCCCAGCTGTTGCCCGCCGCAAAGCGGAAGCGGACAAGGCCGGGTTCGCCCACATGGGCCGAGGGCGCTGCCTGAAGTGGCAGGAGAACCCGATATCCCCGCGAGCCCGAGGCCTCCTCGAAGCTGAGGATCGTCTGCAGCCGGAGCGTGGCCGGGTCGAGCCGGTGATAGGTCTCGCCGATCCGCAGTTCCGCTCCGACGAGGCTCTCCTGGAACATCGACACGTAGCGTTCGGGAAAGACGCCGGAAAACAGCGCCATCGGGCCATCCGGATAGAGCGCGCCGACCGTGTGGCCAGAGGTCACCAGCAGATCGGCCGTGCGGCCCATGTGCGGAATGAAATAGCCATCCTGCGCGGCCTTGACCGTCAGGCTGTCGATCTCGCCCTCCAGCTGCTTGCGCTCGGCCTCCAGGGTCCGGAACTGCTTCAGCGCGGCCTGCGCCTTGGCTTCGCCCAGCCCGCGCGCCGTCTGAAGCGCAAGTGCGGCCTCCCGCAGCTCCAGCAGGTTGACCGCCAGCTCCTGCTCGGTTCCCGGATTGACGAAACGCCCAAGCACCTCTCCCGCGACAACCCGGCCGGCGGGGCGGATCTCCTTCAGGAAACCGTCCTGCGACAGGCTGACCGAATAGCTCTGGGCCTCGTCGAGCGTCACGGGCACGACGGTGGAGAAGGGCAGGGGAATGAGGCTCAGCAGCAGCAGGACGGCCAGCGGAACTCCGGCGCGCAAGCCGGGATGCAGGCGACGGAACCTGTTCGGGCCGGAGGTCTCGCCCCCTGTCGGAGAAGCCGTTCCACCGGAGGAGGTGACCTTGCCCCCGTCCTTGTCCTTGCCCTTGTCGTTCGGCCGGTCGATCAGCTTCAGCACCATGGCCTGCAACGGCGCATGGAACATGACGATGGCGCCCCAGACCACGCAAACCAGACCCGCGCCGAGATATTTCGGCGCCAGACCCAGCGCGATGTTGAACAGCATGTTGAGGCGGTAGAGCACGGTGGCCGCGCCATAGGCCGCCATCAGACCGTCGCCGCGGCTCCGGGGCAGGGCGCCGCCCTGGCCCAGCGTGAAGAGATAGCGTGTCAGGCCGGACAGGCGGGCGGAGGCCTTGGTGTAGAGATTGCGATTTCCGATCGCATCGGCAAAGGCGAAGTAGCCGTCGAGCTTCACCAGCGGGTTGGCGTTGAACAGCACCGAGTTCAGGGTCGAGAAGACGAAGACGTTGCCGAGCAGGGTGTGAAGATAGGTGCCACGGGTGAAGTGCCAGCCGATGAAGGCAATCATGCCGATGGTCACATCGACCACGATCCCGGCCAGACTGATTGCGATGCGATGCCGTCGCGGCGCGCTGAAATCCGCATCCGTGCAGTCCACATAGGGCAGGGGATAGAAGGAGATGAGGAAGACGCCGGCCTTGCGCACTGCGACGCCGTAGCGGGTTGCCGTCAGCACATGCCCCAGCTCATGGATGATCTTCAGGAACGGGGCCATGAGCCCGAAGGTGAGAATGGCCTCGAGCGAGAACACGTGGTCGAACGTGTCCATGATCGCCCAGTCGTTGCGCACGCCCAGCACCACACAGGCCAGCGCCAGAACGGCCATGAGAGCGGGGAAGAGCGGTGAAACCAGCAGCCGGGCCATCGGCGCGAGCCGGGCCTGAAAGCGCCCGACGTCGAAGAGCGCGAAGCTCATGAAGACCGGATTGAAGCTCTTGCGGCCATGGGTCTCCGATTTGCGCACATCCTGCAGGATGTGGAGGAACTGGAACAGGTCCCTCGCCCGGTTACCCGTGGGCGGCGCTATGCCCGATTGACCCGAAAGGCTTGCCCTGGCGGAGCGCAGGGCCGCCAGCAGCGGCCGCGACAGGGAGAAGATCTTCCCCGTCGACCGGTCACGGGCAAGATAGAGCGCGCCGTCGCCTTCCTGCGACAGGCGGAACTCGATCTGCTTCAGAAGTGCAAGCCGAGGTAGGTCCACGCCGTCACCTTCAGATATTCCCGCAGATATCGGGTGTAATTGGCAATCCGCAGGGTGCGGCCGGCCTCGATCTGGGCAAAGCCCGAAAGCCCGCTGATCAGTTGTCCGCCGCCCGGCCGGTCGATGCGCGCCAGCGTCACCAGACGCTCGCTGCTGCCCTCGCGCGCCGGTTCCACATGCACGGGCGTCAGGATGGTGAAGGGATAGGTCTCCCCGCCGAGACCCCGGAAATAGACCTCGCCGGTCTGTCCGGGGCGAATGAGCGGCGCATCCACCCGCGAGATGGTGACGGACATGGCAAACCGGTCATCCGGTTGCAGCAGCGCGACTTCCTGACCCGTCGGCACGAAGCGCCCGAGCGCATCCCGCCCCAGGGTGCCGATCACCGTCCCCGCCACCGGGGCCTTCACTTCCAGCCGGTCGAGCCGCTCCGTGACCTGCGACAGCTCGCCCTTCAGGGTCTCGATCTTCTGCATGGAGAGCTGATAGCTGCCATAGTCGTTCTGGGCGAGCGCCGCCTTGGCCGAAATGTCCTGGACGGACATCTGGAACTCGATCTGATTGCGCTTGGCTTCCAGATCGGGCGCACTCATGCGGGCGATGGGCTGACCCTCGGCCACCGTGTCGCCGACCTCCACATCCATCGTGGACAGGAAGCTGTCGAAGGGCAGGTTCACCGCCCGCGCCATCGCCGGTTCGCTCAGGGCGGGCGCGGTCACGATGCGTGCCACCGGCCAGCCGAGGAAGATCACGGCCGCCATCACTGCGGCAAGAGAGACGCGCATGGCGAGCTTGCGTCCGCGCTGCTCGCGGGCGGTGGCATGACGCAGGCCCAGCATCACCGATCCGAGATCGGCGAGCGTGGTCAGGTCGCTCTCGCGGGCAGGCTTGGGGTCGATCAGCATCAGCGCGACGCCCGGCTGCCCCAGGGGCGGCGCAAGGAGCGTGAGACTTCTGGCGCCCAGGGTCTCGCAGAGCATCGCTCCCTCCAGGTCGCCGTCTTCCTGGGACTGGGCGCGGAAGGTGCGGATTGCGGTTGTCTCGCCCCGGTGGAGCTTCACGAGACGGCGGCATTCATCCACGTGGGAGAGCCAGTCCTGCCGCGAGGCGGCGGCCTTGCCGCAGCGTGTGGCGCCACAGGCCATCGCGATCAGGCCGGCGCCAAGATCATGGACGACACCTGCATCCGCCAGGATCTGCAAGGCGCCCGCCCGCGACGGGCGGCCGGTCCCGGAGACGTCCTTGAGCAGGGTCGCGGCAAGGGGTGGCGTGTCGGGTGTCGCAGAAGCGGGGGATGCGGCGGCAGGGCCGGACGCGGCGAGCAGGCCCTCCGACAGCATGCGGATCCGGTCGATCAGGCCGGGCAGTTCGGTCACCGGCGGCATCCGGTCGAAGAGCCAGGCGCACCAGCCGCTGCCGGCGACGGGAACGAGGACAAGAAGCTGCTCGTCGAGCTTCTTCAGGCTCGGCTTGCCCTCGAGGCCAAGCGCCAGGGCAGGAAGGTCGAGGCTTTCGGGGAAGGCCCCGTGCAGCACACGAGGCTCGCCCGCGCCGGCGCCGCAATGGGCCAGCGCGGTGAGGTGCTTGAGCATGGAGGTCCGATCAGATCTCGATCTTGCCGAACTGCTGTTCGTAGGCCTTGATCGACTGGGCCAGGATGGCGGCCAGACGCTTGGCGGCGAAGGGGCTCATGACGATGCGCTGGGCCAGCTTCACGTCGACGGTGGTCTTGTCCTTGACGGACCCGCGCCAATGCTGGTGCGTGCCGAACAGCAGGAAGAACTCTTCCCGGTTGGCCGTCGCCGTGCCGATGTTGGCGTACATGCTTTCCATCGCGCTGTCGTCCCAGTTGATGGAGACGCCATTGATGGTCTGGTTCGGAGCTTCGGGAGTGTCGGTCATGGAGCGGTCCTGTCAGGTTATTGTGCCGCCACAGGCAGCTCGATGGCTGGCGCGGTCTGGCTCTGGTTGGAAGGTGCAGCCGGGGCTTCCGCCGCGGGCATTTCGGTGTTCACCCGATCCACCAGGAAGTCGATCATCAGCTTGATGAGACGATCGACGGCCGGCTGGTCCAGGTTCCACACGTTGCCAAGCTGGTCCGTAATGGCCTGTTTGATGGCCGAGCGCAAGACATCGTCATCGATGCCGCTGGCGACCAGGCTGGCGACCGTGTGGATGAAGTTTTCACTGTTCAGCAGGTCGAGGAGATCATCCGCGAGCGCCCGGCGATCCGCAGCGGATCCCTGGTCGTCGCGCTCGCCGATCAGGCTGTTCTCTCCGGCCAGCAGGTTGTCGCCCGGACCATTGTCGATGGAGGCGAGCGGCGAGCCGATCACGTCATTCTGCTGGGCGTTCGACACCACGTCCACGGCCTCGCTGCCGGCGAAGTTGGAGGTGTAGAGGCGCCACTGGGGCGTCTCGCCCAGGAAGCCGTCGACACTCCAGGTCACGCGGAAGATACCCGTGTAGCCATCGGAGAACAGCACGTCGGACGCCGTGTCGCCGAAGAAGATGTCGGGGCCGAGACCGCCGATCATGATGTCCGGGCCATCATTGCCGTAGAGCCGGTCATAGCCGCCCGTGACATAGGCATAGTTGGTCTGCAGGTTCAGCTCGCCGGAGATGAGCCCCGTGTCGCCATCGACCCGGTAGGTCCGGTCGAAGATGATGGTGTCGCCGACGAGGATGTCGTCGCCCGAGCCGCCGGTCATCAGATCCGCACCAAAGCCGCCGATCATGATGTCGTCGCCATCTTCGCCGTGGATCTCGTCGTCGCCCTTCACGTCGATGCGGATGGAGATCATGTGATCGACCCGGTCCGCAGCCGACTGGCCGGTCAGGCCGCTGGCATGATCGGTCAGCGTCAGGGTGATCAGATCGCCGATGAGGATATCGTCATCGAGGCCGCCGGTGATTGTGTCGCTGCCGGCCTGACCGAAGAGCATGTTGTCGCCGGTCGTGCCCGAGGCCGTCATCACGTCATCGCCGCCCAGATCCTGGTTGGTCAGGACGAGGCTCTGGAGATCCGAGCGGTTCAGGAAGGTGAGCACCCCGTCATCGCCAAGCGCAATGTCGTTGCCGTTGCCAACCGAGATCGTGTCCTTGCCCAGGCCCCCGATGATCAGGTCGTCGCCATCTTCCCCGTTCAGGTTGTCGTTGCCGCCGAAGGTCAGGATGGTGCTGGTGAAGGAGCCGAGGCCGGAAACGGCGGAGGACACATAGGTGCCGTTGTCGCCTGCGAGCAGATCGTCGCCCGCGCCGGCAAGGAGCGTATCCGATCCCGCGCCGCCGAAGAGCGTGTCATGGCCGGTGCCGGACTGGATCCAGTCGTCCCCGCCGATGGACGGATCGACCGTTTCGGCAGACTTCAGAACCGCCGAGGCGCTGCCCGGGAAGAGGATCACGTTGCCGTTGTCACCGAGCACCGTGTTGTTGCCGTCTCCGGCGGAAATGATGTCCCCCGCGGCCCCGCCGAGGATCATGTCATTGCCGGAACCCGTGGTGATGCGGTCGATGCCCCCGGTCGCGGAAGAGCTCGTGGACAGGCGTCCATCCGCATCGTCCGACCAGATCATCTCGCCGCTGTCGCCGATGACCCGGTTGTCGCCGTCGCCCAGATTGGCCTCGTCCGCGCCGCCGCCGAGGATGACGAAGTCTTGGCCGGTTCCGGAGGTAACGGTGTCATTGCCGTCGCTGGCAAGTGCGGCCGAAGTCAGCACCCCGTCCTCATACTCGCCGCTGTCGCCGAGCAGGATGTTGTTGCCGTTGCCCGCGTGAAGCGTGTCCTGACCGACGCCGCCGAAGAGGATGTCGTCGCCGGCTCCGGTGGAAATGCTGTCGTTTCCGCCAATCGCCGTGGAGAGCGAGGTGAGATGCAGATCCTCGTCGAAGACGATCTCGCCACTGTCGCCGAGCACCGCGTTGACGCCACCCGTGGCGGTCAGCGTGTCGTTGCCGCCGCCCAGGATGACCGTGTGATCGCCGTTGCCGATCGTGATGCTGTCTGCCCCGTCGCTTTGTCCTGCGGTCGCCTGAACGACGCTTTCGCTGGTCGCAGTATAGGTCACGTCCGCGCTGCGATCGTCATGAACGATCGAACCCGTGTCGGCCAGGATGACTGCATCGCCATTGCCGAGCGTCATGGTGTCGCCGTCAGTCCCGCCGATGAGCAGGGTCCGGCCGTTGCCGCCGTTCACCCGGTCGGCGTTGGACGTGGTCTGGCTGGCGGTACTGGTCATGGTCACCAGCGCGCCGTCGAGAGCGGCATTCGGGGCAATGGTGATCGAGCCGTCGTCGGTGATCAGGGTCGTGGTGCCATTGCCCAGGGTCGCCACATCGTCGCCACCGCCCAGGATCCCGGTGACGGCACCCTGCTTCACGGTGATGGTGTCATCGCCGTCTGCGGCCAGCGCCGTGCTCTCGATGGAGCGGGCGAGCGTCGCGATCAGCGCCCGGGTCTTGGCATCCTTGGTGATGTCGTCGGCCGAGGCGCCCGAGCTCAGCGGCTCGTAGCTCCACAGGGCGTTGAGCGCGGTGGCGCTGTAGTGGATCTCGCCGGTGTCGCCCAGCACGACCAGATCGGCGCTTTCGCTGGTGATGCTGTCATCACCGGTGCCGCCGATCACCAGATCGATCAGGTCGGCCGGCGCGGCAGTCCCATAGGCCGCAGGGGTGTCCGTGCCGGTGACGATGATGTCGTTGCCGTCATGGGCCGTGGCCACACCGGAAATCGTCGCCTTGGTGATGTCGATGATGCCGTTGTCGCCCAGGATGACGTCGCCGCCGAGGCTCGAGTTGATCACGTCATTGCCTTCGCCGCCGAGGATCATGTCATGGCCGCGACCGGCCGTGATCGTGTCCGCGCCGCCGTCGACGGAGGCGATGGAGGCGACATAGGTCGCGCCTTCCAGGAGCTTCGCGCCCCGGATCTCGGCGAAATCGCCCACGAGGACGTTGTCGCCGTAAAGATCGGTGAGGGTTTCCGTCTCGCCGCTGGCTGCAGCCCCGGCGACGAGGATGTCGTCGCCCTTGCCGCCGTCCAGACTGTCGGTGCCGGCCCGGCTGCTGGTGATGAAGGTGGACACCACGCTCTGGGCGACGAAGCTGGAGGACACCACGATGTCGGCGAAGTCGCCGATCAGAAGGTCGCCGCCGTCATTGCCTTCCAGCGTGTCGTTGCCGCCACCGCCGATGAGCACGTCCTTGCCCGAGCCGCCCTTGAGCGTGTCGTTGCCGTCGGCCAGATCCTTCACCGCGATGGTCAGGCTGGAGCTCAGCGGCCGCGTCAGGTCGAGGGATGTCGGATCGACAACACCGCTGCTGAGCGTGAAGACGAAGGAGCCGCCGGTGACGATGTCGTCGCCGTTGCCGCCGTCGAGCGTATCGTTGCCCAGGTTGCCTTCCAGGATGTCATTGCCCAGCTGGCCGTAGAACACGTCCTCGCCGCTGCCGCCGATCAGGATGTCCGCGCCGTCGTCGAGGGCCAGATTGGCCAGGTTGGTTGCACCGTCCACCAGGCCGCTGGCGCCTGCCTGAGCGCCCCAGCCCCAGACTTCCGTATCCGCGCCGTTGACCTTGATGACATCCGCGCCCGCGCCGCCTTCCACATAGACATTCGCGCCGCCGGCGGTGATCGTGTCGTCGCCCGCACCGGAGAAGATGCTGACATTGCCCGTGCCCGACAGGTCGACGGAGATCGTGTCGTCGCCACCACCGGTCAGCACGATGCCGGACACGTTGCCCAGGGTGACCGTGTCCGCATCACGGGAGGCGAGCGGCTGGGTCGCGGCCGTGTAGTTGGTCAGTAGTTCGGCCAGATTGTAGGTCGCCGAGCCCACCGCATAGTTGCGGTCGCCATCGGTCTTGACCGTGCCGTCCGCGTTCAGGCCGATGAGGTCCAGAATGGCCTCGACGGTCACGTTGCCATTGGCGAATTCGGTCTGGAACAGATCGCGCAGCCCGTAGTCGTCGTCACCGATATAAATGACCGTGCCGCCCGGAATGGAGACCGTGTCGGAGCCTTCCTCGCCGAAGATGATGTAGAGGCCCGAGGCATCGTTGCCCGCGGTGATCCGGTCGTTCCCGTCGCCGGCGAAGACCACATGCACGCCCTCGTCCGGCAGGATGATCTCGTCGTTGCCGGAGCCGGTGTAGGTGATGGTGGTCACGTTGTTCACGGCGCCCAGATTGACGAGGTTGTTGCCTTCGCCCGCCGGAATGATGATGGCGCCTGCATTCTGGTTCACCGTGCCGGTGACAGTCTGGTTGCCCTGGCTGTAGCTAACGGAGATCGGCGAATTCGGACCGGAGATCACGACCTTGTCGTCCCCGTCGGCGGTGATGCCGGAGATGGACGAGGAGGCGTTGGCGCCGATGTTCAGGATGGCCGTTTCGCCATCGGCCACCGAATTGGAGATCTGGGTGCCGATGTCATAGCCGCCGAAATGCTCGCTGACGGTGAAGTTGAAGAGCGACTTCGACCACTTCAGGCTGAAGAAACCGAAGTCGATGCCGACCCAGACCGACAGGTGGAAGTTGACGGTGAAGGTGCCCTCGAAGAGGTACCCCAGCGCATCGAAGCCCGAAGCGTTGCCCATGGCGTCGAGCACCAGCAGCAGTTCGGTGAAGCTCAGCAGGCCGTCGTCGTTCGGATCGTTCAGGTCGATGTCGATGGTGACACCGCCGCCGCCATTGACCCCGGCGATGCCGAGGTTCAGGCCCGCAGCGATCTGGATGCTGACATAGACCAGGTCGGTGTCCAGGTTGATGCTGTCGAGCAGGCGCTCCGGATCCTGGGTTTCGACGAAGTTGACGATCCCGTCCATGGTGAAGACAACGCTGAAGGCCGCTTCCATGTCCACGTCGATGGTGAAGTTGAAGGCGCTCTTGATCGCCTTCTTCGCCCAGCCCGGCATGCCGATGCCCGACAGCACCGTGTCCGCCAGGTCGAAATGCACATCCAGGTTGAACAGGGTGTAGGTGGCGGTGACGATGGTCACGTCCTCGAACTTGCCGAGCAGCAGGTTGAGGATGTTCATCGGATCGGAGATCAGGTTGATGTCGATCGAGAAGCCCTGGCGGGTGTTCCCGAAGACGCCGAAGCTGTTGCCCGCGCTCGAGCTGTCGCCGGTGAAGCTGATCGCGCCGGCATCCAGGCTCGTGGCGCCGTCCTCGGCGGCATCCTCGGATGCGCCGCTCAGGTCATAGGTGCCGATGACGATCCAGCCGCCGGTGGCCGCCATGGAATCGAGGAAGTTGTCGATGGCGACGGTCACCTCGGCGACCGTCTTCACGATGCCGATGATCGGATAGGCATTCGACAGCAGATCCGCGACGAGCGAGAACGGCGCCTTGGTCAGGAACGAGAAGGCATCCGCGATCGGCGACAGGAACTCGTTGATCGGGTCGAGGATCGTCGCGAGATAGGCTTCGTAGATGACGCTGGCATCCACGCGCACGTTGGAGAATTCCAGCGCGTCGATGACCATGCCTTCGCTGAGCGAGAAGCTGCCCTGATAGATCAGCTCCGTCACCACGCTCGGCATCACCTGCTTGCCGCCGATGAGGATCGCCTGGCCGGTGGTCGGATCGTAGATGTTGGCTTCCAGCTGGATCTGGATGTCGAAGGTCGCGACGAAATCGAAGAGGACCAGATCCGACGTGTCGAGCTGGGACAGGTAGATCACCGTTTCGAAGGTCAGCGGGTCGTCGCTGCCATCCACGGGCGAAACGCCGGAGAAGTCGCGGTAGACACCGGTCGCCGTCAGGGCATCGCTGTCGCCCTGGCCGGCCGGGTCGAGGATCGTCAGACCCTGATTGCCGAAGAGATCAGCCACCAGGCTTGCGGTCACTTCCGCCGTGCCATCACTACCGACGATGTTGCCATCCTCGTCCGTCGTCACGGCGGTGGCCGTCACGCCCAGGATGTTGAGCACCGACATGGAGCCTTCGAAGCTGCCGGCGTCCACAAGGAACTCCAGCTTCACTTCCGCATCATCCGTGTCGTTCAGCAGGAAGAAGCCGTTGCGGTCATAGCCGAAGCCGATGTTGACCATATAGGAGAGCTGCAGCAGAACCTGCGAGCCTTCCTCGACCGCCAGATTGAGGCCCGGAATGCCGAGATCGAAATCGATGTCGATGCTCTCGGAGAAGAGCACGGCCGAGAAGTTCAGCACCCCGTAGACATAGCTCTCCTCGGTGCTGCCATCCGTGTTCAGATAGGCCTGGATGAACTCGATGTCGCCAGTGCCGAAGAGGTCGTTCAGCGTATCGTTCAGGAACCCGGTGAGAAGCTCGATCGTGGTCGGCAGCGTGCCGTCGGCGGTCGGCGTCAGGGCATAGACCAGCGCTTCCTCGATCACGTAATAGCGCAGCTGCTGGAACAGCTTGGCGGAATCCCCCAGCGCGTCGCCGATTATCGGCAGGTCGATGCCGCCGAGATAGTCGTCGATCAGCTTCTGGACCTGGGCGAAGATCATGTCGAGACCTTCCAGCACCAGCACCGGGTTGTTGAGCAGGGCCAGGACGTTCAGGTTGTCGAAGAACTCGGTCAGGTCCGGCAGGTCCAGCTCGAACCCGTCGAGGTTGATCTCGCCGTCCACATAGAGGTCGACCAGCGCGCCTTCATAGAAGGACGAGAGGTCGTTCAGGTCGAAATCGGAAAGATCGGCTCCGTTCACCACGGAAATGAGATCCGCCGACCAGCTCAGGCCCATGTCCGACGGGTCGAACAGGCCGAGGCTGTCGGAGAAGGGCAGGTCGAGCTCGATGGCGATCTGCGCCTCGACGCCGAACAGCGCGCCATAGTTCTCGAGATCGAACAGGCTCGCCAGGTCAAGCTGACCGTCATGGGCATCGCCGTCGATGTCGTTCAGGACAAGGGACAGATAGGCGGCCCCGCCGTCGCCGTCAGTGATCAGCGCGGTGCCGTCGGTCACGGTCACGCCGACCGGGCCGAGGGAGAGATCCACCGTTATGTCGCGGGCACCGGCGGTGAAGGACAGGGTGATGCCGGTCTTCTCGGTGTCGAGATAGATGCGCGGTGCGCCGGTCTCTTCGGTCAGCACCAGCGCCGATCCGGTCAGGTCGCCGTCGCTTGCTGCATCCGTGGTGAGGCCGAGGGCGGTGGCGATGTTCGAGCCGCCGATCTCGGAGACGGTGAAGGAGATATCCTGCGACACGTCCTCGCCGCTGACGGACAGGGTGAGCGCGTCATAGCCCGAGGCTTCGGCGAAGCTGGTCGCCTCCAGAACGATACCGCCCGACTGGGTGAGCGAGAACCCGGCAAGCAGGGAGGCATTGACGGTCGTTCCCGACACCGCCTGTGCGCCGAGCGCCGCGCGGCTGACCAGCGTATCGGCCAGGCTGGCGTTCAGGGCGGCGACGAATTCGGCCGCCGTGCGGCCCGAGGCAGCTTCGACCGACACGCCGACCGCTTCGCCGTTCACGTTGACCGTGAAGGCATAGGCGCTGTCGAAATCGGCGAAGGCTTCGGAAAGGGCCACCGTCGGCGTCCCGTCCACGTCGCTTGCATCCACCGAGGCAGAGCCGAAGAGCAGGGTCACGTCGGTGGCATCCACCGCACCGGCGCGGCTGTCTGCCAGGGTCACCTGACCCGTGGTCTCGTCGAAGGTCACGGAAACGGTGGCGCCGAATGCAGTCTGGACCGCGCTGTTGAGCGCATCCACCATCGCGCCGACCGTGTCATAGCCATCCGCGTCGAACTTCAGGTTCGAGCTCTGGCCGGTAGTCGTGTTCTTCCAGGTGATCTTGAACTCGTTGCCGCCGTTCGGATTGAGGTTCACCGTGGAGACCGTGGCCAGCGCGTTGAGGGCCGTGTCGCGGGTGGCAACTGTCGAGCCGGTGCCGAGGGTGCGGCTGAGGTCGATGCCGAAGGAGAAGGTGAAGGCCAGTTCCGGGTCGAAGACCAGGGCCGCTTCGCCGCTGGCATCCGTCAGCGAGGTGACCAGACCGGCAAGCTCGTCACCCAGCAGGCCGGCGAGGGCATCGCCCAGCATCTCGGCCAGATCCAAGCGGAAGGACAGTTCCTCGGAATAGTCCTCTAGGAAGGCGAAAGTGAGATCGAAGAGGATGGTCTGCGCATCCGCATCCCAGGTGAGCGTGACCGTGTCCTCGCCGAACACGCCCTCCAGATAGGCCTCCACCACGTCCAGCCCGCTTTGCGGGTTGTTGCGCAGATCCTGCAGGGCTTCGAGGAAGTCGGCGGAGAAGCTCACCGCATCCAGAACTGAGAAGTTCAGCAGCGGGATTTCCGTGTCGAGGAAGGGCATCTTCTCCGACAGGGCGTCACCGACCACTTCCAGCATGTTGGCAATGGCGACCAGCGTGTCGAGGATGTCGCCATCCTTCAGGTCGGCCAGCGCGGTGATCGCTTCCAGGGCGTCCGGATCGTTGCTGATCAGCGCCACATGTGCGGTCTCGTTGTAGGCAAGCAGATTGCCGACGGAGAAGCCGATGCCATCGATCAGATCCTCGTTCAGGCCATCGATCCCGGCCACGGTGATCTTGATATCGCCAAGCTGCACGAGCAGCTGCACAAGGTCCGCGGTGTCGCCGGAGAACCCGTCCACGTCGACGATCTGCACATCCGCAAGGGCGGCGGTCAGCTGGTCGCTGGCGCTCATCCCCCGTCCCGCGCCGTCGGTGACGATCCCGCCTACCAGATCGAGCCGGCCGATCAGGCTGGAGACCCCGAGGGCAGCGTCCACGCTGTCTTCGGAAACGGTGGTGAGCAGGGCATCGAGCACCGTGTCCATGGTCACGCGCGACCCGTAGACGCCATTCTCGTCGGTGCCCACCAGCTCGACATCGAGCTGGGTGTTGAGGGCCAGGAAGTTGGCGGCCGCGTTTTCGCTGCCGATGGCAACGGAGACCAGACCGAGGTCGGCACTGCCGGTGATCTCGCTCGCGGTCGCGGTCACGTCGACGCTGAAGCTCACGTTCTCCAGGAACATGTTGGCTTCGATGGCATCGGAAATGTCGCTGTCCGCGTCTTCGCTGCTGTCGAGGGCGGTCTTGCCGTCCTGCGACAGGTCGCTGACCAGTCCGACCAGATCGAGCCCGATTGCCCCGTTGAGCACGGCCTCCAGGCTGGCGGTCAGCTTGGCGCTGAGCGAAAGGTCGCCCAGCAGGCCCAGGCCGATGTCGCTGGCGTCGAAGGAGACATCGTCGCTTTCGGCAAAGGTGAGGGACGTGCCGAGGCCGGAGAAGTCGAACACCAGTTCGCCCTCGGTGGTCAGCTCTAGACCCACGCCGGCAAGCACCGTGTTCAGCTCTCCGGTCACCCAGCCGATCAGGGCATCGATGCCCTGTGCGCGAACCAGCTCGGTCGGGTCGACAGAGATGGAAATGCTGCGGGTTTCCGAGCCGTCGAGCGTGAAGGCCAGCGCGCCGCTCTGGGCGGTCACGCCGACGCCCAGCTCCAGATCGGACAATGCGCCGGAGAGGGAGGCCGCCACGGCCGTCGCGTCGGCCCATCCGCCGGCGGACGAGATGTCCACATAGCGCTCGATCCCGTCGATGGTCACGATGAAGCGCAGGGAGGTGACGCCGGTCAGGTCGTCCATGTCGAGGGCGCCCGTGGCACCCGACAGGCTGGCGTCGCCGAAGTTGAAGACGAGCTCTTCCGCGTCGCTTTCCGGATCGAAGGCGCCGGCGATGGCAATCCAGCTGCCCGAGCCGAAGCCCAGGTCGTCCAGACCGAAGGTGTCGTCAACGCTGCCGCCCGCCTTGGTGGCGGAGGTCAGGGCGAAGGTTGCGTAAGCCTCGCCGCCATCGCCATCGCTGGTCTTGGTGCCGGTGAAGGTCAGCGTCTTTCCGCTGCCGGTAACCGAGGCCGCCAGTCCGAAGACGGCAAGCTGGGCATTGAACAGCCCGGCCAGCGCCGTCAGACGGTCAGAGACACTGAGGGCGGTGTTTACCGCGTCGCCGGTCAGCTCCACGGTGATGGTCTGGATCGCGCCCGTGGCATCGATGACAGACAGGGTCAGGGACTCGTAGCCCGCCAGCACATCCAGCCCCGCAGACGTGAAGATGTCGCTCGTCTGGGAGGTCATCTGCTGGTAGAGGTCGATCGAGGAGACCTCGCCGAAACCAAGGCTCTCCTGGGCGATCATGTACCGGTCGGCGAGGGACGACACGAGGGTTGCCAGCTCGTCCAGGACGTCGCCGAGGCCAAGGTCGGTGAAGGGCAGATCGATGTCGAAGAGCGTGTCGGAGAGCACCGATTCCAGCGTTCCGCCAATGTCCGACAGGAAGGTCAGGATGTCGTCGGCGCCCATGACGGCGAGGGCCTGGGCCAGGCTTTCGATCGCATCCCCGAGCGCGCTGTCGAGACCGCTGTCCACCTCGAAACCGAGAGACGCGCTCTCCAGCAGTCCGGCGACAGGGTTCACCGCGGAGCTGTCATCCAGCACGCCGGAGACCGTCAGGACGCTGGTGAAGCTGTGATCCACCCCTTCGACCGCGATGGTGCCCGTGCCCGAGATCGACAGCAGGTCGTAGCTCGTGTCGCTTTCGATGGCGACGAAATCGGCTGCGCCCACTTGCTTAATCTGGGCTTCGACGGTCGGCATGTCGCCGCTGTCGAAATGGGAGGCCACGCTGGCGCCGCTGACGGTGAAGCTGAAGCCGAGATCAAGCCCGGTCGCATCGACCGCGAGCCGCACGTCTGCAAGCGTCGCGTCACTGATCTCGATATCGAGCAGACCCAGGTTGAACTGGGGACTGTCGGTGAGAGAGAGCGATCCGCCAAGCTCGAACAGGGCCGGGAAGTCGAAGTCGGAAATGTCGAGGCCGACACTGGTGATCGCCCCCCCGGACACGGAAACGGCACTCGACATGGTGAAGCTGATGTCACCGCCGGCCGCCGTGGTCAGGGTCAGGCCCTCGGACAGGGACAGGTCGCCAAGCACCTGCGACAGAAGCCCGTCCAGGTTGGCAGTCAGTGACGCCAGGTTGATCGAGACCACGACGGAGCTGTCGTCTGCCGGGTTGGCATCCTCGGAGAAGGTGACGACGGTTTCCCCGTCCACCTCGATGTCGGTGAGGGCAACGGTCAGGGCATCGGCGCTGCCGGAAATGGTCGCAATCTCGTCGAGCACCCCGTCCTTCAGCGCGCTGATGGCGCCAAGGATGCGTCCCACCGCGTCACTCAGGGCGGTGAGATCCGCCGAGCTGCCGTTGGCGCTGGCATGGCCGGACAGCACGTTGATGACGGCGGCTGCGTCCTCCACCTGGTCCTGGAAGGCGGTGAGGAAGTCGCTGATGTCATCCATCGTGTCGTCGAAGGCATCGGCAAAGCCGTCCATCGCGTTGGAGATATCGGCGGTCGCCGCGCTCAGGTCCCATTCCAGATTGGCATCGAGCATGACGCGCGGCTCGAGCATGGTCGGCAGCAGGATCTCGCCGTCGAGGGCTTCGGGAGCCCCGTTGGACACCCCGGCCTGGTCCACGGTCTTCGTGGAGGGGGCGTCAGCCTTGCGGGAAAACACAGCCGTGTTCATGACCATTGCTCTCAAATCTGGGTGAAGCCTGCGGGACCGCAGCCTTCGCTTGAAACTCTACGCGGTGGTCGGGCCGGGGGGACGGCCGACCTGTCAATTCTGGGTCTGGCCCGGGGCCAGGGGCTGGCTCACCAGCCGGCATTTGCTGCCCGGCAGAACGTCATCGGCCTGCAGGGTGAAGAACACCGAAACGGTGTTCGAGGTCAGGTCCGCGACCTGACTGACATAGTCGAGCGTGACCGGAAGGGCGGGGCCCGCGCGGCCATCGATGCTGATGGCAAAGCTGCGGTAGGTGCCGTCTGCGGGTGCAAACTGGCCGAGCGCCTGCGAGGGCACGAAGGCTTCCACGCGCATCGGCCGGGTCACATAGACGGTGGCTATCGGGCCTTCGTTGACGCTCTCACCCGGGTCGACGAGGTTCTCGCCAACCATTCCGGCGACCGGGCTGCGGATGAGCGACTTTTCCACGAGGAGACGGCTGCGCTCATACTCCATCCGGGCAATGCGCAGGGCCTGTTCCTCCCGCCGCACGGCGGTCTCCGCCAGGGCCAGTTCAAGCTGCGCGGCCTCGTGGTCGGCCAGGGACACGGCCTTCTTGGCCAGAGCCTTGGCGAGACGCGCTTCCTTGCGGGCGAGGCCTTCCCGGTTGGTCAGGGCCGATTGCAGGGTGGCATCCGCTTCCGCCTTGGCCAGGGCAAGCTCCATTTCGGCCGCCGCCATGTCCGTGTCGAGCTGCACCAGCGGCTGACCCGGCTGGACGGTCTCGCCCGGCCGCACCATCACCTCGCGCACGATGCCGCGCACCTGGGAGCTGATGTCCACCATCTGCAGGGGCTTGATGGTGCAGTTGATATCTGCACCACCCGTCATCGGCATGGCCGGCAGGTAGTCGCTCAGGTTGGCCGGAAGCTCGTCGGCGAGCCCCGGGGCCACCCCGAGGGCCAGGAGCACGCCGGCGATCCCGCCCGTTCGGGCAAGGAGGCCCAGACCCTCCCGCAGGCAGCCGCGATCCGCGCCCGAAGTCTGGGCGCGGCTGTGCGGAACACCGATGCGGGGCAGGCGCGTGCGGGCCATGTGGCTCAGAGCTCCTGCCGCAGCAGGTTCTTGCCCATCAGGTACTGCAGGCGGCCCCAGGCCTTGAGATACTCGGCCTGATAGAAGCTGCGCTTTTCGAGTGCCTTGTCGAGGGACAGCTCGCGGGTGGCAACCGCCAGATCCACGCTCTCGCCGGTCTCGAGCCTGTTGCGCTCGGTCTGGAACGCCTTGCGGCTTTCGCTCACCACCGTGTCCATCCGCTGGATGGAGCGGGTCAGCTCGATCATGCGCTGATGGGTGGAACGCAGTTCGGTTTCCAGCTGCCGGGCCAGGCCATAGTGGTCGATGGCGGCCGCATGGGCCTCCTGCGCCGTGGTGGCGCTGGCGTAACCGTTGCCGCCGGCGTTGAAGATCGGAACGCTCACCTTCACGCCGATGGTGGCGTCACGGGTGTGCGACCCGCCGCCGAAGCGGCTGGCGGCCCGGTCTTCGTTCTCATAGGTGAAATAGCCGTTGACCACAGGCGCGAAGTCCTTGGCCAGAGCCTGCTGGCGGCGCTTGCGGGCGCTGGTGACCTGCAGGGCGGACGACAGCATCATCGGGTTGCGGCGCAGCGCCTCTTCCACCGCCTGGTCGATGTCGACGGTGGTTTCCATGCCGAGCAGGCCGCGCGGGAAGACGATCGGCTTCACGTCGCGGATGGTCATGCCGCTGAGGCGCGACAGGGTTGAGAGCGCCTCTGCATAGGTGGCCGCTTCCAGGGCTTCTTCGGCCGCCACATCGGCCCGGTTGCCACGCAGGGATGCGATGCTGACCTCGTCGCCGAGGCCGTTGACCTGCAGGGAGCGCTCGCCGGAGATCTGGCGTTCCAGATAGGCCTGACGGACCTGCAGGGACGCCATGCGAGCCTTGGACTGGGTCGCGGTCAGATAGGTCTCGAACACCTCGTGGCTGGCTTCGGCAATCGCCGCCAGATAGTCGATCTCGGCCTTCTGTCCCTGGGTGTTGGCATAGTCGATGGCATAGATGCGGGACAGGTCGAACAGGGGCTGTTCGAGGGTCAGGCCGGCGGTCAGCACCGGGTAGGTGGCCTCGCCGAGCTGATAGACCGCGTTGTCCGAGCTGATGACCTTCTCGTTCAGCCGCTCGAAGGTGTAGCTGGCGCTCACCTGCGGGGCATAGCCCAGAACCGCATTCATGCGCTCGGCGCTCGCCCGATCCACGTTCTTGGCTGCGGCGGCAATCCGGCTGTTGCGGTTGAGGGTGTTGGCGAGCAATTCGCCGAGGGTCGCGGTCTGCGCGGCAGACGTGACCTTCTCCTCATTGTTGTTGCGGATCTTGCGCAGCACAGGGTCCGCATTCAGCGCGGCCTGCGACTTCCGCTCGATGCTCTCCTGCAGGCTCGCGGAGACCCCCGTCTCACGAATTTTCTCCAGGCGTTCTTCGGAAGCCATCTCGATGGACATGCTGTTGCACGCTGCCAGCCCTGCCGACAGAAACAACGGGAAAAGTAATTTAGACATAAATCGCCCCACACACACTTGAGGCAATCGCTAGGGAAATCGGGTTAAGAAATGGTTAATGAGTGATTTTATATTTTGGATTTTCCAAACTGATTTTCATTTTTATTGCGTCACGTCGTGTACATTCAAGATAAAATCGAATGATCGTTGATATACATCTTATAAATTGGAAATTATAATGAATTTATTTCCTAGTGTATGCGTAAAATTGCCGATGCGGAAAGCGTGTTTGAACCGTAGGTTGCTTTTTCTCCGACTGTGCCTGCTGGTCCGTTCTTCTTGATGAAATAAGAGGCAGTCGCGAAAAGCTGATGCCGTCATCGAGGCGTCATCTGCCTGTCACGCGCCGTGGGAATGACCTTGTTCCACGGCCTCGGGTTGGTGGCGTCAGAGCGGTCCGGGCGTCCGTGCGGAACGGTGTGGATCCAGAAAATGCAGGTGAAAAGGGCCAGGGGCTTCGATAAGGTCGAGACAAGGTGGTGTCGACGGTGGCCTCCGTCCCGCGATCTGGCGGACAAGCCGGCCTGCCAGACACAACCATCCGCGCAAGAACGACCCGCGCAGAACCATCCGCACAGAACGATACCCAGAGGACGTCATGACCCAGCTCCCCAATTCGCTCGAGGCACGCGACATCGCCTTCCAGCTCCATTCCTACACCGATGCCCGCAAGCACGAGGAAATGGGGCCGATGGTGATCGAGAAGGGGGAGGGGATCTACGTCGAGGACAGCTCCGGCAAGCGCTACATCGAGGGTCTGGCGGGCCTGTGGAGTGTCGCCGTCGGCTTCGGCGAGAAGCGTCTGGTGGAGGCTGCTGCCCGCCAGATGGAGAAGCTGCCCTATTACCACACCTTCGCCCACAAGACCCACGGCCCGTCCGTGGAACTGGCGGAAAAGCTCGTGACCATGGCCCCGGTGCCCATGTCCAAGGCCTATTTCACCAACTCCGGTTCCGAGGCGAATGACACGGCCATCAAGTTGATCTGGTACCGCTCCAATGCCATGGGCAAGCCGGAGAAGAAGAAGATCATCTCGCGCGTGCGCGGCTATCACGGGGTGACCATTGCCTCGGCCAGCCTGACCGGTCTGCCGAACAACCACCGCTCCTTCGACCTGCCGATGTCCAACATCCTGCACACGATGAGCCCCCACTATCGCACCATGCGCCTCGAGGGCGAAAGCGAGGCGGATTTCGCCCGCCGCTGTGCCGACGAGCTGGAGAAGCTGATCCTCGCCGAAGGACCCGAGACGATTGCCGCCTTCTTTGGCGAGCCGGTCATGGGGGCGGGTGGCGTCATCGTTCCGCCCGAAGGCTACTGGGATCTCGTCCAGCCGATCCTGAAGAAATACGACATCCTCTTCGTCGCCGACGAGGTCATCTGCGGCTTCGGCCGCACGGGCAACATGTTCGGCACCGAGACCTATGGCCTGCAGCCCGACATCATGACCCTGTCCAAGGCCCTGTCGTCCTCCTACCTGCCCATGTCGGCCCTTCTGGTGAACGAGAAGGTCTATGGCGCCGTGGCGGACGAGAGCCACAAGATCGGCACCTTCGGCCATGGCTATACGGCCGCTGGTCATCCGGTTGCCGCAGCCGTTGCGCTGGAAAATCTCAAGATCATCGAGGAGCGGGATCTGGTCGGCCATGTGCGCGACATCAGCCCCACCTTCCTCAAGCGCCTGCATGCGCTGGGCGAACATGATCTCGTGATCGAAAGCCGGGGCATCGGTTTCATCGGCGCGATCGAACTGGCCCATTCGGACTTGGCCAAGACCCCCGGTGCGCTGGGTGCCAAGGCAAATGCGGCCTTCACCGAACGGGGCCTGATCTCCCGCGCTCTGGGCGACACCATGGCCTTCTGCCCGCCGCTGATCATGACCGAAGCCCAGGTGAACGAGATGTTCGACATCGCCGAAGCCGGTCTGGCGGCCGTCGCCAAGGCCCTCTGACATGGTCACTGTCATCGGCACCATGAGTGGCACCTCCGCCGATGGCATCGATCTGGCGGAAATCGAAACGGACGGCCGCACGGTCGCCCGTTTTGGCGCTGCCGCCATGTTTCCCTATCAGCAGGAGACCCGGACCGCCGTGCTCGACGCGGTGGCCCGGGGCGCCGGCGACCGGACCGGCTGGCCGCAGATCGCGCAGCTCGTGACCCGCGATCATGCCGAGGCCCTGGAACGCTACATGGCGGAGCAGGGGCTTGCGCCGGATCTGGTGGTCTTCCACGGTCAGACGGTCTGGCATGACCCGGGCCGGGGCGAGACCGTTCAGCTGGGCGACCCGCAAGGCCTGGCCGACCGGCTGGGCGTGCCTGTGGTGGGCGACGTGCGTTTGGCCGACATGGCCGCGGGCGGGCAGGGGGCACCGCTTGTGCCCGTCTATCATCAGGCGCTGGCGTGGAACCTGCCGCAGCCCTTGTGTTTCCTCAATATCGGCGGCGTCTCGAACCTGACCTATGTCGATGGTGACACGCTGCTTGCCTTCGACATCGGTCCCGGCAATGCGCTGATCGACGACTGGGTGCGGGCATATGGGGCCGGCGACTTCGACGCGGACGGTGCGATTGCAGCGCGAGGCAAGGCGGATGAAGAGGTGCTGGAGAAGGCGCTGACGCATCCCTTCTTCGCCGCGCCCGGTCCCAAGTCTCTGGATCGCAACGCCTTTGCCTCCGTGAAGCTGCGAGAGGGCACCTCGCTGGAAGACGGTGCCGCCACCCTTCTGGCCTTTACGGTCGGGGCGATTGCACGCGCCGAGGCTCTTTGCCCGAAGCCGCCGGTCGTCTGGCTCGTCTGCGGCGGCGGACGTCGCAACGGTGCGCTCATGACGGCACTCGACGAAGCTCTGTCGGGCCGGGTCGAGCCGGTCGATCTGCACGGGCTGGATGGCGACGGGCTGGAAGCACAGGCCATGGCCTTTCTGGGCGCGCGCCTGCTGGAGGGACTGCCGACCAGCTTTCCCGCCACCACCGGGGCAACGCATCCGGTCGTGGGCGGGCGTCTCTATCGACCCGCAAAACCGGCGGAGCAGGGTCGGCTGGTGTGAAAACGCCAGCTGCACCGGCGTTGAAAATCGGCTAAGACCAAGCCATGAACGGATCCGAGATTTACCAGCGCCTGATCGGCCTCATCGAAGAGCGGGTGCTCAAGCCTGGCGACCGTCTGCGCGAAGCGGACCTCGCCAAGGAATTCAACGTGTCCCGCACGCCGATCCGCGAGGGCCTCAAGCGGCTCGAGGCGCAGGGTCTTGCCGTGCATGAGCCCAACCGGGGCATGGTGATCCCGACCCTCGACCACTCCCAGGTCAACGAGGTCTATTTCATGCGCGAGGTTCTGGAAGGCACGGCTGCCGCCCTTGCGGCCAAGCACGCCTCCGAGCCCGAGATCGAGATCCTGCAGGATCTCGTGAACGCGGATCGCCAGCGCATCACCGACAAGGAAGAGCTGGTCCGCTCCAACCGCGATTTCCATCGCCGTCTGTGCCTGGCCTCCCACAACCGCTATCTGGTCGATCAGATCGACCATCTGCGCCTGTCCCTGATCCTCATGGCGGGAACGACCCTCGACACACCGGAGCGGCGCGAGACGGCGGTCGAGGAACATGCGGCCATCGTCAACGCCATTGCCGCAGGCGACAGCGCCGCCGCAGAGGCCGCCGCCCGCCGCCACATCGCTGCTGCCCACAAGACCCGCCTCCAGCAGGTCTGAGGCCACATCTCAAGGCTCAACGCTTGGGGAAGGTCCGGTCTTGGGGAAGGTCCGGCCGGTCAGCCGGCGAAGTCGGCCATGCGCCAGGCCTGAACCAGATTGATGCCGGCGCCGGCTGTCAGCACCAGGAAGGTGAGCGCCATGCCCGCCGTGCGGAAGGCCAGGTTTTCGCGCGGCTGGCTGACTCCATAGGCATGTAGCAGGCGCCCGGTCACGAGGCAGCCTCCCATCGCATGGACGAGCCAGTCCGGCGTCAGCATCAGCTCCGCGCAGATCATCAGGATCAGCGCGATGGGCACATATTCGGCGAAATTTCCGTGCACCCTTTGACGGCGCAGAAGAGCATCCTGACCGTTGTCGCCGATGGGGATCCAGAGCTTCTGGCGCATGCGGATCACCCGCACGCTGAGCACGACGAAGATCAGCGCAAGCACGGCTGCATAGACCGGCGTGATGATTACATCCATGTCGACATGCTCATGTCAGCCCGTTCTTTCGTCAGACCTGCTCGCTCGGATGTCGCGGCCCGGCTCAGCAGGCCACGATATTGACCGCCAGCCCGCCGCGCGAGGTTTCCTTGTATTGCTCCGACATGTCGAGCCCGGTTTGGCGCATGGTCTCGATGCAGCCGTCGAGGGGCACGAAATGCGAGCCGTCGCCGCGCAGCGCGAGCGAGCAGGCGGTGACGGCCTTCACCGCTCCCACCGCATTGCGCTCGATGCAGGGCACCTGAACGAGCCCGGCAATCGGGTCGCAGGTCATGCCCAGATGGTGCTCGAGCGCGATTTCGGCGGCATTTTCCACCTGCTCCGGCGTGCCGCCAAGAGCGGCGCAAAGTCCGGCGGCGGCCATGGCCGATGCAGACCCAACTTCCCCCTGACATCCCACTTCGGCGCCCGAGATCGAGGCATTCGCCTTGATGATGCCGCCGATGGCCGAGGCGGTGAGAAGGAAGGTGCGGATCCCCTCTGCCGAGGCTGAGGGCACATGGTCGAGATAGTAGCGGGTGACGGCGGGAATGACCCCGGCCGCGCCGTTCGTGGGCGCGGTGACCACCCGGCCGCCTGCCGCATTCTCCTCGTTCACCGCCATGGCATAGACGCCGAGCCAGTCCATCACCGTGTGTTCGAAGGGCGGATTGGTCCGGCCTTCGCGGATCAGCTGCTGGTAGATATCACCGGCGCGCCGCTTCACCTTCAGCCCGCCAGGCAGGATCCCGCTCGAGGAAATGCCCCGGTTGATGCAGGCGTCCATGGCACCCCACACCCGGTCGATGCCCGCCAGAACGTCCGCTTCCGGCTTGCTGGCGGTCTCGTTGGCAAGCTTCATCTGCGCAATGGAGAGGCCGCTCTCGCGGGCCATGGACAGCATCTCGGCGGCCGAGGCAAAGGGATAGGGAACGGGCTGCTCCGCCAGATCTTCCACCGCATTGCGGGTCTTGCGATGCTCGGCCTCCGTCACCACGAAGCCGCCGCCGATGGAGTAATAGACCATGTCGTCGATGACCTTTCCCGCGCCATCGAGCAGGCGGAAGGTCATGCCATTGGCATGGAGCGGCAGGGCGGGGCCATAGTCGAAGATCAGGTCCTTGGCCGGATCGTGATGCAGCGGCGGCAGGCCTTCTGGCGCAAGCTGCCGGCTCTCCGCCAGTCCGGCGATCATTCCCGGCACCTTGTCCGGGTCCAGGCTGTCGGGGCGTGCGCCCAGCAGCCCCAGGCTCACCGCCTGATCCGTGGCGTGGCCCTTGCCGGTGAAGGCGAGCGATCCGTGGAGGGTGACCTGCAGGCGCAGGTCGCTCTGATCGCCAAGGCCGGAGAGGCCCCGCAGCCGGTCCAGATAGCGTGCGGCCGCGACCAT
Source organism: Roseibium aestuarii (assembly GCF_008477545.1). Lineage (GTDB taxonomy): Bacteria > Pseudomonadota > Alphaproteobacteria > Rhizobiales > Stappiaceae > Roseibium > Roseibium aestuarii. The sequence continues at coordinate 264,864 of NZ_VORA01000001.1, forward strand.
GGGTCCGACCGTGTGAGAGCTGGAGGGGCCGATGCCGATCTTGAAGATGTCGAAGACGCTGATGAACATGATGCGTCAGCCTGACATGGCTCACGCGGTCGCGCAACAGGATCCTCCCGTCAGGTCAAGCCGGATGGATCCCCTATTTCTGGAAGATGAAGAAGCTGCCTGCGGCGATCAGGGCAAAGCCGATGAGCTGGGTCGGACGGATCGCCTCGCCAAGATAGAACCACGAGAAGAGCACGAAGACCGTGAGGGTGATCACCTCCTGGATCGTCTTCAGCTGTGCGGCCGAATAGACCCCGTAACCCATGCGGTTCGCCGGGATCATCAGGCAATATTCGAAGAAGGCGATGCCCCAGCTGATGAAGATCACCGCGATGACCGACGCGCTCTTCACCTTCAGGTGCCCGTACCAGGCGAAGGTCATGAAGACATTCGAGCCGATGAGGAGGAGGATGGTCGTCAGGGAAACGGGCAGCGAGGTCAGGAAGCTCATGAGGGGTCTCCGCCCGCGGGGAGGAGCGGGCGGATCGGTCTTACTGCGGCGCGGCGGTGGAGGCAATCGGGGCTAGGGCGGCGCTCAACATGTCTGTCACGCGCGTCCGCCGCGCTTGCCTCACTTGGTCAGGATCAGCTTTCCCAGCTTGGTGATCGACAGGCGGTAGGTCTCCGAGTTGTGCAGGATCTTGAGCTCACGCTGACCGTTGAAGAGGGTACGGGTGTCCAGCACCGCCTCGGCCGAGACCTTCGGCTCCGCAGGCGGTCGGCGCAGGGTGGAAATGGTGAGCTTTTCGCGGCGGACCTTGGTGGCTTGCATCGTCTGTCATACCTTTTTCGGGAGGTCGTTCAGAGGGCTTCTAAAAACTTGAGCTTTTAACTCAAGAAAATTTCTTGACACAAATACTCAAGTTTAAGTATGAAGGCAATGCCTGATTTGAGGCGGCCGGAAATCGCGTCCTTTCGGTCCTTTCGAACAGGCACGGTGCTCTGCACCGGAGTGTCAGGCAAGCCAACCGTCCTCTCCTCTCCCTCAACGGTGAGCCAGCCAGATGACCTCTTCAAGAGCAGGATTCCGAGCGGACGCTCAATCGCGTCCTGAGCGCGCCGCCGGTCCTCCGATACGAAAAAACCCGCCTCCGAAGGGCGGGTTTTTTTGTGTCGTCTTGAACTGTCGTCAGTGTCTTCGCCAGGGGCGCCTGATGCCGCCGGCGAGAGGATCTTCAGCCTGCCCGGGCAACCGTCGGCTTGAGAACGGGTGCGGCCGGCGGATCGGTGATCTTCAGCAGGTGACGCAGGCCCGGCCGGTCCTCGGAAAGGTCGGCAATGGTCTTGGTGTCCAGAACATCCAGGAAGGCTTCAAGCGCTTCGTGCAGCAGGCCATTGAAGCCGCAGGACATGATCAGCGGGCAGTCGGTCTTGCCGCTGTCGAAACATTCGGCCAGCAGGAAGCTCTCCTCGGCTGAGCGCACGACTTCGCCCACGGTGATCTGTTCGGCCGGACGCGCCAGCATGACGCCGCCGTTGCGGCCGCGGATGGTCCGGATCAGGTTCGCGTCAACGAGAACCTTCATGATCTTGAACAGATGGGTTTCGGACATGTCGAAGCTGGCGGCGATATCGGCCACCTTGCTCGGGCGATCGGGGTTCGCTGCGCAGTACATCAGCGCACGAACGGCGTAATTGGTCTGTTGGGTCAGGCGCATGCACTAGATATGCGGTCTCGGCCGGGCAAGGTCAACGGCTATAATTGAGTTCTTCGCTCGGGTTTTGTGGGCCGAGCCCGCAAGTGCCTGTGATTGCTACCTTAAAACCGTTCCAGAGAAGGCAGCGTGCCGGAGTGGCTGCCGAATCTCTTTCAGGTCTCAGGGGCCGCGCCGGTCAGATCGGGCAGGTTGTCCTTCAGGAAGATGTCGATCCGGATGCGTTCCTGCCCCTCCACGATGGGGGCCAGATCGCACAGGGACTTCAGCACACGAATGGCGCTGCGCACCTCGTGGCCCGGGTCCTGGGCAATCACCGCATCCAGCACATCGTCCTCAAGGGCTGCCCGGGTTTGCGGGGTCAGCTCATGGGCGACAAAGGTGATCTTCCGGTCCGCTGCCGCCTGTTTTAGGGTCTCGATCACCCCCTGATTGCCGGCCCCGATGTTGTAGAGCCCGATCAGGTCGGGATGCTCGTCGAGCATGCGCCGCAGCAGCGCCGCGTTGCGGTCCGGGTCGTCCCGTCCCTCCAGCACGGGAAGGAAGGTCAGATCGGGAAACTCCCGCGCCAGAACATCGGTGCAGCCGCCATAACGCTCCGCATGGTCGCGCAGGCCGAGCGAGCCGGCCAGAAAGCCGATCTTGCCCTGCCGCCCGCCGAGGAAGCGGCCGAGCAGCCGCCCGGCCACACGGCCTGCGGCATCATTGTTGATGCCGATGAAATGCCGACGGGTCGAGGCCGGATGGTCCGAGACCAGGGTGACCACATGCACGCCGCGTTCCTGCAGCCGGTCGATGGCGGCCCGCACCTCCGGAAAGGCCGGCGCCACCACGGCAACCCCGTCGCAGGTCGACCGGTCGAGGATTGCCAGGGTGCCAGTCACCGCATGGGAATCGAAGGCGTCGATGGGGATGATCTCGATGAGCACCCGTTCCGCCCGCAGGGCATTGGCGCGCTCGCGCGCCTCGCGCACCAGATCCTGCATGAAGCCGTTGGCGCTGTTGGGCAGAAGGAACTTCAGGCGATAGGTCCGGCGCTTGGCGAGGTTGGCCGCATGCACATCCGGTGTGTAGTTGAGCTCGCGGACGGCCGATTGCACCTTCTCGATGGTGATCTTGCGCACACCGGCACGGTTGTTCAGCACCCGATCTACCGTGGCAAGACTGACCCCGGCGCGGGCGGCAACATCGTGAATTGTGATTCGGCGCATGGATCCCCTTTCGTCGGCCCGAGTATAGCCGCCTGACATCATCCGTCATCCGTGTCGCAACGGCACTCTGGCGCAAAAAGTGACGCCGCCCTGACGGAGGGGAGCGGGAGGGTCAGTCCGCCAGGATCGCGCGGCCTGCCGCATGGCCCGACGACCAGGCCCACTGGAAATTGAAGCCGCCCAGATGGCCGGTCACATCCACCACCTCGCCGATGAAATGCAGACCCGGAACCTTGCTGGCTTCCAGACTGCGCGAGGACAGTTCTGCCGTGTCCACGCCGCCGAGCGTCACTTCCGCCGTGCGATAGCCCTCGCTGCCCACCGGGGTGAGGCGCCAGCCGTTGACCTCCTCGGCCACCCGGGCAAGGACCTTGTTGGAGAGATCCGCCAGCCGTCCGTTCCAGCCGAAGTCCTTGGCAAGTTCGTCGGCCAGCCGGCCCGGGAGGATGCGGCCCATGGCGGTGCGCAGTTCCTGCTTGGGCGAGGCCGCGCGCGCCGTGATCAGCGCGTCCAGCACGGTTTCATCGGGCGCCAGGTTGACGCTCAGCTCCAGACCTTCGCGCCAGTAGGACGAGATCTGCAGGATGGACGGGCCGGAAAGGCCGCGGTGCGTGAACAGGAGCCCTTCCCGGAAGGTCGTCTTGCCGCAGCTGACCCGCGCATCGAGGCTGACGCCCGCCAGCCGCTGGCACAGGTCCCGGTTCCGGTCGGAGAAGGTGAGGGGCACGAGCGCCGGGCGGGGCGGCACCACGGCGAGGCCGAAGTGGCGGGCGACCTCATAGCCGAACCCGGTCGCGCCCATCTTCGGAATGGAGGGGCCACCGGTGGCAATCACCAGGGCGCGGCTCAGCATCGGACCACGGCTGGTCTCCAGCCGGAAGCGGTCATCCGGCTTGCTGATGCCGGTGATCGCGGTCTCCAGGCTCAGCTTTCCGCCCGCCGCCGACAGTTCCGAGAGCAGCATGTCGATGATGTCCTGCGCACTCGTGTCGCAGAACAGCTGGCCCAGCGTCTTCTCATGCCAGGGGATCCGGTAGCGATCCACGAGGGCGATGAAGTCGAGTTGGGTGTAGCGCTTCAGGGCAGAGATGCAGAAGCGGGGGGTCTCGGAGAGATAGTTCGCCGGGCTGGTGTGCAGGTTCGTGAAGTTGCAGCGCCCGCCGCCGGAGATGCGGATTTTCTCGGCCGGCTTGCGCGCATGGTCGAGCACGAGCACACGCAGCCCGCGCTTGCCCGCTTCGATGGCGCACATGAGGCCAGCCGCCCCGGCGCCCACAACGATGACATCGGTTTCCAACATGTCGCCCGCTCTATCCCGAACCGGGAAACCGCACAAGAAGTGCACGCCTGCCGGCCTGCAAAGTTATTTGACATTTTACGCGCCAGACTTGACGATATGCGACAGCTGGGAGGCGTGGAATGGGGCAGATCGAGCGCGGAGGCCTGATCGTTGGCGTGGGCGTGATGAGCGTGAGAAGCGCTCTGAAGGCAGCCGGCCATGATTGGGCTGCGCTTGAGCGCAAGTGCGGTCTCGATCCGGCAGTGAACTATGGCCCCGAAGACCTTGTTTCCCTGCGTGCCTTTGCGGCCTATCACGAAGCGGCGGCCGAAATTTTCGACGACGAAGCCTTTGCCCTGCGGATCTCGATTTCAGAACCGATCGGAATTGCCTCGGTCTTTGACTATCTGGCGCTGGCCGCCCCCACGGTGGATCGGGCACTGGACAACTGGATCCACTATCAGCGTATTCCCACCACCTCGATCAATATCTCTCGCGAAGCACGGGATGGCCGGACCTATCTGATTTGGGAATTGCCGGACACGATTGGCCCCACGGCACAGACCTGCGGATTGATCATCGGCTATTCGGTCACACGCCTGCGCCGGATCTTTGGCGAGAATGAGATCCCGCTCCATGTCGAGTTTCCGCATCGCGCGCCCGCGAATGATCAGGAGTTCCGCCGGCTTCTGGGACCCAATGTGCGCTTCGGATGCGAACGGCTCAGGCTTGGTTTCCCCGACAGTGCCCTGGCCCTCAAACCTCAGGACAGCGAGAACAACCTTCTTGCCATCATCGAGCGCTCGGCCCTTGTGCGGATCCAGGATCAGGCCCGCCGTAACGACAAGGTCCACCAGATCTCGACGGAGATCAGCGCAAGTCTGAAGGAGGGGGATGCCTCCGTCGATGCGGTAGCCCGTCGTCTCGGCATGTCGCGTCGTGCCCTTCAGCGCCTGCTGGAAAGTTCGGGCACAAGCTTCCGGGCGCTGCTTGACGAGGTGCGCCAGTCCCTTGCCCTGCGCTATCTCAAGGAAAGCGAGCTGCAACTCTCGGAAATCGCCTATCTGCTCGGCTATTCGGAACTGAGCGCCTTCTCGCGCGCAGCCAAAGGCTGGTTCGGCGTTCCGCCGCTGCAGGTGCGCCAGGGAACCGGATCGGCGACCGCCGACGCGGTCGCTCAGGGTAGCTGATGCGCCAAGGCCGCAAGGGTGGGACCCCGGGTGTCGGGGCCGCCGCCGTGGCTCTTGTCAGTAGGCCGCTTCGACGTCGCCGTTTTCCACGTAGACGCTCTTCACCTGTGAATAGGACTCCAGCGCCGCATGGCCGTTTTCCCGGCCGATGCCCGACGCCTTGTGACCGCCGAAGGGCATTTCCACGGGCGTCAGATTGTAGGTGTTGATCCAGCAGGTGCCCGCCTCCAGATCCTGAACCACCCGGTGGGCGCGGGTGAGGTCGCGGGTAAAGACCCCGGCGGCCAGACCGTATTCCGTGGCATTGGCGCGGGCGACAACCTCTTCCTCGGTCTCGAAGTCGAGAACGCACATGACCGGGCCGAAGATCTCCTCCCTGGCGATGCGCATGTCGTCGCGCACATCGGCAAAGACCGTGGGCTCGACGAAATAGCCTTCGGGAAGGCTCGCCACCGTCGCCTTGCCGCCGCCGAACACGAGCCGTGCGCCTTCCTCACGGCCGAGCGCCATGTAACCGAGCACCTTCTCGTGCTGGGCGCTGGAAACCAGCGGGCCCACATTCACGCGTTCGTCCAGCGGGTCGCCGAGCAGGACGCCGGCCTGCGTGCGTTCCTGCAATCGGCGCAGGAGGGCCTCCTTGATGCCCGTCTGCACGAAGACGCGGGTGCCATTGGAGCAGATCTGGCCGGTGGAATAGAAGTTGGCGTTGATCGCGGCGGCGACCGCATTCTCGACGTTGGCATCGTCGAAGATGATGAGCGGCGACTTGCCGCCCAGTTCGAGCGTCACTTTCTTCAGGTGTTCGCCGGCGAGGGCCGCGACCCGCTTGCCCGTGGCGACCGATCCGGTCAGCGACACCTTCGCTGTCAGCGGATGGGAGGCGAGCTGCGCGCCCACACGTCCGTCGCCCTGCACCACATTGAAGACCCCGTCGGGAAGCCCGGCCTCCTTGAAGATCTCGGCCAGCTTCAGGGCCGAAAGCGGCGTGACTTCGGACGGCTTGAAGACCATGGCATTGCCGCAGGCAAGTGCGGGGGCCGCCTTCCAGCAGGCGATCTGGATCGGGTAGTTCCAGGCGCCGATGCCGACGCAAACCCCGAGCGCCTCGCGCCGAGTATAGGCGAAGGTGCCGCCGCCCAGATCGATGTGTTGGCCTGTCATGGTGGCGGCGAGGCTGGCGAAATAGTCGAGGCTTTCTGCTCCCGAGGCCGCATCGGCGATCAGGGTCTCCTGCAGCGGCTTGCCCGTGTCCAGGGTCTCCAGCTCTGAGAGCTCCCGGTTGCGCTCGCGCAGAAGCTCGGCCGCCCGACGCAGGATGCGGCTGCGCTCGGCCGGGGCGGTGGCGGCCCACGCCTTCTGCGCCTTCGCGGCCGTCTCCATGGCCTCGTCGACCAGTGAAGCGCTTGCGAAGGTCAGTTCCGCGATGGTCTCTCCGGTCGCCGGATAAATGGACGTGAAGCGGTCACCATCGGGGCAGTTCCGGTAGGTGCCGTTGACGAAGTGGGATGCGGTGGGCTGGGCGCGCATGAGAGCCTCTTTCGGGTCTTTGAAACGGATAGCGGGACGTCGGGTCTGGCGGATCAGCGCTGGCTGGTCTGCCATTGCGGATGGATCCAGGGTTGCAGGTCGGAGCGGGCCAGCGGCTGCCGGCCCAGAATGTGATCGGCGGCCTTCTCGCCCACCATGATCGACGGTCCGTTGAGATTGCCATTGGTGATCTGCGGGAAGATCGAGCTGTCGGCAACCCGCAGGCCGTCAACGCCGATCACCCGGCACTGCGGATCGACCACCGCAAACGGGTCGTCCGCCGCACCCATCCGGCAGGTGCCGCAGGGATGATAGGCGCTTTCCACGTGCTCGGCGATGAAGGCATTCAGCTCCTCGTCGGACTGAACGTCCGCACCGGGCTGGATCTCCTTGCCGCGATAGGCATCAAAGGCCTGCTGGCCGAAGATCTCCCGGGTCAGGCGGATGGCCGCGCGGAAGTCGGCCCAGTCCTCGTCCTTCGACATGTAGTTGAAGAGGATCGACGGCGCGCTGTCAGGATCTGGCGAGGTCAGGCGGACCCGGCCTCGCGAGGCAGACCGCATCGGTCCCACATGGGCCTGGAACCCGTGCCCCTCGGCTGCGGCCTTGCCGTCATAGCGCACGGCGAAGGGCAGGAAATGATACTGGATGTCCGGATATTCCACCCCGGCGCGGGACCGGATGAAGGCGCAGGCCTCGAAGTGGTTCGAGGCGCCGAGCCCCTTGCCCTGAAGCAGCCATTGCAGGCCGATGAAGGCCTTGGACACCGGGTTCCAGTGGCGATAGAGGGTGATCGGCTGGGCGCAGGCCTGCTGGATGTAGAGTTCCAGATGGTCCTGCAGGTTCTGGCCGACGCCGGGCCGGTCAGCGACAACGTCGAGCCCCAGGGCCGTCAGATCGGCGGCGGGTCCGATGCCTGATTGCAGCAGGATCTTCGGCGAGTTGATGGCCGAGGCAGAGAGCACCACCTCGCGGCCCGCGCGATACTCCGTCACGCTTCCGCCCACCCGGGCCCGCACCCCGATGGCCCGCCGGCCGTCGAAGAGCACGCGCTCGACCAGCGCACCCTTGACGAGGCGCAGGTTCGGGCGCTTCAGAGCCGGCTTCAGATAGGCATTGGCAGCCGACCAGCGGACCCCCTTGTGCACCGTCATTTCCATGTCGGCGAAGCCTTCCTGCCGCTCGCCGTTATAGTCCTCGGTCAGGCCGTAGCCGGCCTGATGTCCGGCGGACTTGAAGGCGTCGAAGAGCGGGTTCCACCGCGTGCCGCGCCGCACATGCAGAGGCCCCCTGGTGCCGCGCCAGTCGGGCTGGCCGCCATGGGCGGTTTCCATGCGCTGGAAATAGGGCAGCACATCGCCATAGGACCAGCCGGACGCGCCCATGGCGTCCCACGTGTCGAAATCGCGGGCGTGACCGCGCACATAGACCATCCCGTTGATCGAACTCGACCCGCCGACCACCTTGCCGCGCGGGGTCGCCAGTTGGCGGCCGCCCAGATGCGGTTCGGGATCACTGCTGTAGCCCCAGTCGTAGCGCCGCATGTTCATCGGGTAGGAGAGGGCGGCCGGCATCTGAATGAAGGGTCCGGCGTCCGTGCCGCCGAATTCCAGCACCAGAACGCGGATCTTCGAATCCTCGGACAGACGAGCAGCGAGTGCGCAACCGGCGCTTCCTGCGCCAACGATGATGTAGTCGTATGTGTCGGACATGAGCCTCATGATGCGAGTACGGGTGAAAAGGAATGTGACCGGCGGATCCGGTCAGAGCGTCTGGGATGGCAGCGGCCCCGAGATCAGGGCTGCGGTGGCGTGAGCGCCGTGGCCCGATGAATGGCGATCTGGGTCTCGACGTATTCTTCCACCATGGCGATGGCGGCCAGACGATCGGTCTTGCCTTCGCGCAGGGATTGGCGAATCCACACGCCGTCGATCATCGAGGCGGTGCCTTCCGCCACCTTGCGGGCCGCCGGTGCGGCCATGAAGGACTTGAGATTATGCGCCAGGTTCGATGCGAGCCGGCGTGCATAGATCTGCAACAGGCGCCGGTTGCCGGCATGGGATCTGGACTGGACATAGAAGGCCAGCCATGCGGCAATGGTGGCGTCCCGGAACTGCTCGGCGGAGAAGTTGCCGGCGATGATGGCCGACACCCGGGCCCGCGGCGTGTGGGCACGTTTCAGCTCGTCGCGGATCCCGTCCTGCAGGTCCTTGAGCATGTGCCGCATTGTCGCCGCAAGAAGCTGATCCTTGCTGCCGAAGTAATGCAGGGCCAGGCCACTGGACACGCCGGCGCGCCTCGCGATCTCCGCGAGTGTCACCTCGAAGAATCCACGATCATGGATCGCGGATATCGTCGCGTCGATCAGCGTCTTGCGGCGCTCGCCTTCCATTCCAATACGGGGCATCGGGCGCTCCTTTCCGCGTCAGGTTTATTTTTGATTGAACGTTCAATCAATAAAAAACTTGAAATGGTGAGCGGAAAATGTTTGCTATGGCGCAGATTGCGGAGGGGCAAACAACCGGCGACGGTGCGTCCAAGCCTCGAATCTCCCTGATTTTCCGACAGGAGTCGGACCATCGCGGGAGACGGAAATACGACCGCCCGAGGGGGAGACGACCTGTCGTTTCCACCGCGTGCAGGTCCTTCAGGGTCACGACGTCCGTCGCGGCCATTCTCAGGATCTTCGGTTTCGGGGATTGCTTTCTTCGCGTGTCATCTTGCGCCTGCCGCTGTCGCGGATGGTGCTCCGATCGCAGCACATCGTGCTGGAAACCCGAAGGAGGATTTTGAATGAACCGTTTTGCAAAACTGTCCGGCGGCGTGGCTCTCGCGGCCATTCTGGCAAGTGGCCCGGCCCTGGCCGAAGTGTCGGAAGCCTGCAAGACCGTCCGCTTCTCCGACGTGGGCTGGACCGACATCACGGCAACCACCGCCGCCACCTCTGTTGTCCTGGAAGCCCTCGGCTATGAGCCCGAGACCAAGATCCTCTCGGTTCCGGTCACCTATGCCTCGCTGAAGAACAAGGACATCGACATCTTCCTCGGCAACTGGATGCCGACCATGGAAGGCGACATCGCGGCCTATCGGGAAGATGGCTCGGTCGAGACCGTTCGGGCCAACCTGGAAGGCGCGAAATACACCCTCGCCGTTCCGGCCTACACGTTCGAGAAGGGTCTGAAGACCTTCGCCGACATCGCCAAGTTCAAGGACGATCTGGACGGCAAGATCTATGGCATCGAGCCGGGGAATGACGGCAACCGCCTGATCCTCGACATGGTGGAAGGTGATGCCTTCGGTCTCAAGGGCTTCGATCTGGTCGAATCCTCCGAGCAGGGCATGCTGGCTCAGGTCGCCCGCGCCAGCAAGCGCAAGGAAGACGTGGTCTTCCTCGGCTGGGCTCCGCACCCGATGAACGCCAATTTCGAGCTCGAATATCTCGACGGCGGTGATGACTTCTTCGGCCCCAACTACGGCGGCGCCACGGTCTACACCAACGTGCGTGCAGGCTATGTCCAGGAATGCCCGAACACCGGCAAGCTCCTGAACAACCTCGTCTTCTCCCTCGACATGGAAAACGCGATCATGGCGTCGATCCTGGATGAGGGCATGGATGCGGAACCGGCGGCAACGGCCTGGCTGAAGTCCAATCCGGACACAGTCAAGGCCTGGCTCGACGGTGTCACCGCTGTTGACGGCACCGACGGCTATGAAGCCGTGAAGGCCAAGCTCGGCCTCTGAGCTCCACCAGGAAATGATATTGCGGACCGGCGAGGCTCTCGCCGGTCCGTTTCGGGTGCTGCAGGGCGCCCCAAGACAAAGCAACAAGACAAGACATATGCAAGGAGACCGGGTTTTGGAGTGGCTGACAGAGCACAAACTGCCCATCGGCAAACTGGCCAAGACTGTCGTGGACTGGCTCACCGACAACGCTTACGGCTTTTTTGACGCGATTGCCCTCACCCTCAGGACCATGATCGATGCGATCCTGTGGGTCCTGCAGGCGCCCCATCCCTTCGTGGTCGTTGCGGCCGCCACCGCCATCGCCTTCGCCGTCCAGCGCCGCTGGACCCTGCCGGCCTTCACGTTTGCCAGCATGCTGCTCATCATCAATCAGGGCTATTGGGAAGAGACCACCGAGACCCTCGCCCTCGTGATTGCGTCCTCCCTCGTCTGCATGGCCATCGGCGTGCCGGTTGGCGTGGCTGCGGCCCATCGGCCACGCCTCTTTGCCTTCCTGCGTCCGGTCCTCGACCTGATGCAGACGATCCCGACCTTCGTCTATCTGATCCCGGCACTGATCCTCTTTGGCCTCGGCATGGTTCCGGGACTCATCGCCACGGTGATCTTCGCCATTCCCGCACCGATCCGCCTGACCCAGCTCGGCGTCTCCTCGACCCCGGAGCATCTGCTGGAAGCCGGCAAGGCCTTTGGCGCCACCCGCTCCCAACTGCTTTGGAAGATCGAGCTGCCCTATGCCCTGCCGCAGATCATGGCCGGTCTGACCCAGACCATCATGCTGTCGCTTTCCATGGTCGTGATCGCAGCCCTTGTCGGCGCGGACGGTCTCGGTGTCCCGACCCTGCGTGCGCTGAACTCCGTCGATATCGCCAAGGGCTTCGAGGTGGGTCTTGCCATCGTCCTTATCGCGATCGTGCTTGACCGCTTCTTCAAGGTGGATGCCGTGGGAGACCGTAAATGACCGAGCAGCCCATCATCCGCTTCCAGGACGTCGACATCGTCTTTGGCGACAAGCCGCAACGCGCGCTGCCGCTCATCGATCAGGGCGCGAGCCGTGCGGACATTCAGGAATCCACCGGTCAGACCTTGGGGGTCGCTGGCGCCAGCTTCGACGTTCAGAAGGGCGAGCTTCTCGTGCTCATGGGCCTGTCCGGGTCCGGCAAGTCCACGCTCCTGCGCGCCGTCAACGGCCTCAACCCGGTGATCCGGGGCGGCGTCGAGGTGCTCATGGGCGACGAATATGTCGATCCGGCCAAATGTTCCGAGCAGCAGCTGAAGGAACTGCGGCGTCGTCAGGTCGCCATGGTGTTCCAGCAATTCGCCCTGCTACCCTGGCGCACGGTTGCCGAGAATGTCGCCTTCGGTCTTGAACTGGCCGGCGTTCCGCGATCGCAACGCAGCGCCAAGGTGCGCGAACAGCTCGAGCTGGTCGGCCTCGATGGCTGGAGCGACAAGTATGTCCACGAGCTTTCCGGCGGCATGCAGCAGCGGGTCGGTCTAGCACGCGCCTTTGCCACCGATGCGCCGATCCTGCTCATGGACGAGCCTTTCTCGGCCCTTGACCCTTTGATCCGGGACCGGCTGCAGGACGAGCTGCTCGATCTCCAGACCCGCCTGAACCGCACCATCCTCTTCGTCAGTCACGATCTGGACGAGGCGGCCAAGATCGGGTCCCGCATTGCTATCATGGAAGGCGGGCGGGTGATCCAGCTGGGCACGCCGCAGGAAATCGTGACCCGTCCGGCAACCGACTATGTCGCCGACTTTGTCGGTCACATGAACCCGCTCAAGGTGCTGCGTGCGCGCGACGTGATGGTGGGGCTGGAGCCGGGCGAAACCGCCCCTTCAGACGCAGTTATCTGTAAACCGAACCTCACGATTCGCGAGGTGATGAAGATGCAGAAGGCTGCCTGTGCTCCGATCTGGATCGAGCGGGATGGCGCGATCCTTGGCAAGGTTTCGGAGCGTCAGCTCATCGATTGCCTGCTTTGACATCGGAAGTCCCGACAAGGGTCGGGGAAAATGTGCGGAGAGTGCAAGCGCTTGTAAAATTGAAGGAAACGGGGAAACTTTGATTAAGTGTTTTCCCGTAGCCTGACCTTCGAAGATCGAATGGAGGTCGGGATGAACCTGTACGAGCGACTGGACCGGGTCTTTCCCCGCAGTTACACGGCCAAGCTCTTCTGTGTGGCCTTTGTCGGGACCCATGTACCCCTGGTGACCATGGTGGTGCTCACCCTGGCACGCCATCGCAACCTGATGGACGAGCTGGGCACGCTCCTGCCGTTGCTGGTGGCGACCCTCCTGGGCACGGCGGCAACCCTTCTGGCCTTGAAGGGGATGCTGTCGCCCCTCTTCCTCGTGCAGCGGACCCTGGAGCGCTATTGCGAGGGGGAGACGGCGCGCATGCTGCCGGACCATCACCAGGATCAGGTTGGCGTCCTGATGAAGGGCGTCAACACGCTCCTGCGGAAGGTGTCGAGCGATCTCGATCAGGCGGTAGTGGCGGCCCAGACCGATCCGTTGACCGGTTTGCTGAACCGTCGTGGTTTCCGGGCACGTACCGAGAACCTTCCGCGCGGGGCGCTGCTCCTGATCGACATCGACAGATTCAAGTCCATCAACGATACCCTCGGTCATGACATGGGCGACGAGGTGCTGAGCGACGTGGCGCAGGTGCTGAAGGACAGTGTCCGCACCTCGGACATCGTCGGGCGCCACGGCGGCGAAGAATTCATCATCTACCTGCCGAAGGCCGAGCTTCACGCGGCCAGCGACATCGCCGAGCGCATTCGCAGATCCGTGGCCGAGCAGGTCCACGCCGGGCCCAGGGTCGTCACCGTGTCCATCGGCGTGGCCCTGTCCACCCGTTCCACCAGCCTGCCGGACCTGATCCAGCGGGCAGATGAAGCGATCTACAAGGCCAAGCGCGGCGGCCGCAACAAGGTGGTCATCTCCGAATTCGCCCTCGTGTGAGGGCGCCTCGCGCCTTAGCGGCGTCCGAGATCGGACAGCAGGCCATAGATCTCGCCGGTCGACTTACCATTATCTGCGGCCACGGCGCGCAGGCTGCGCGTCAGGTCCGGTGCCTTCCATCCCCGCGTTTCCAGCTCTGCCTGAAAGGCCTCCGGGCTCAGGCCGTAGAGAGGGGCCACGGTCTCCAGCGAGGCCGACTGCACCTTGTTGGCGATGGCCACCATCGGATTGCCGCCCCGTGCCGGTCCGCTGGAGGGGATCATGAAGGGCAGGGCCGCCACCACGCTCAGCACCAGAGCCGCCACCATCGGCATCCGCTTGAAATAGGCCAGGAACGGCCGCCAGTTCTTCCAGACATGCAGGACGAAGGGCAGGATGAGCACCATGCTCAGCCACTCGTGCATGCTGTGGAACAGGGAAGAGTTCCAGTGGAAGAAGAGGGCGATGCCGGAAACCAGCGAGACGAGAAAGAACCCCGTCGTGAAGGGGGTGGCGTAACGGGACAGAAGAGAGGGCATGTCGCAGTCCTTGCGGTGATCGGATCCGGGGAAGGCCTTACTCTAGCGAGCCTCGCGCCCCGACGTGTCAGCGATTTGAACCTGCGACGGTCCTGTTACGCTTTTCCTGTTTCATACCGGTGCGCCCCCTCGGCCCGCAGGCTCGCGGACAAATGAAAAGCCCCGCGCGAGGCGGGGCTTTCCGGATGCGAAAAGAGGCGTCGAAGGTCAGACCGTACCGGCCAGCGCCTTGTCGAAGATCTCGAGCGCGCCGTCCTTGGTCAGTTCCACCGGATTGCCACCGGCGGTCGGGTCGACGATGGCCATCTCGGCGATCAGGTCGCGTTTCTCGCCATCCACGTTCAGGCCAGCGAGCGTGTGCGGAACGCCCAGATCCTCGCGCAGCTTCAGGATCGCATCGAGCACACCCTGATAGCCACCCTGGAAGCCGAGGAAGCCGGCAAGGCGCTCGAACTTGGCCTCGATGGCCGGCTTGTTGAACTGCAGCACGTAGGGCATGAAGACCGCGTTGGTCATGCCGTGGTGGGTGTCATAAAGCGCGCCGACCGGGTGGGACAGGGAGTGGATCGCGCCCAGACCCTTCTGGAAGGCGACGGCGCCCATGGCGGCCGCACTCATCAGATGACCGCGGGCTTCCAGATCGGACCCGTTGGCGGCGACCTTCGGCAGGTTCTCGAAGACCAGACGCATGCCTTCCAGCGCGATGCCTTGGGACATCGGATGATAGAAGGGCGAGGAATAGGCTTCCAGGCAGTGGGCGAGGGCGTCCATGCCGGTGCCCACGGTGATCATCTTCGGCATGCCGGCGGTCAGCTCCGGATCGCAGATCACGATGGCCGGCAGCATCTTCGGATGGAAGATCACCTTCTTGGTGTGGGTGGCGGAGTTGGTAACAACCCCGGCGCGGCCCACTTCCGAGCCAGTGCCGGCCGTGGTCGGAACGGCGACGATCGGCGCGATGCCGGCCGGGTCCGCGCGGGTCCACCAGTCACCGATGTCCTCGAAGTCCCAGATCGGGCGGGTCTGACCGGACATGAAGGCGATCAGCTTGCCCGCATCCAGGCCCGAGCCGCCACCGAAGGCGATGACGCCGTCATGCTTGCCCATCTTGTAGGCCGCGACACCGGCCTCGATGTTGGCATCGATCGGGTTCGGCTTGACGTTGGAGAAGACTTCGACACCGAGACCGGCGGCCTTCAGGCTGGCGACGGCATCGGCAACCATCGGCAGGCCGGCAAGGCCCGGATCGGTGACCAGCAGCGGATTGGACATGCCGGCGGCCTGGACCGCTGCGGGCAGTTCCTTGATGCGGCCGACGCCAAAGCGCACGGACGTGGGATAGGACCAGTTGACGTTGGGAAGGGAGCTCATGGGGTCACCCGGAAAGAATGGTTGGTCGTCATGATTTGAGGGGCGGCCGGAGCCTTGGGCGCCGGCCGCACGGGGATCAGTGCTTGACGCGGAAGTGGAAGGACTTCGGACGCGTCAGGTTGTGGAAGCCGATTTCCGACAGGGCCGCACCCTTGCCGGTTTCCTTCACGCCGGTCCACACCAGCGCGGGGTCGAGGTAGTCGCAGCGGTTCATGAAGACCGTGCCGGTCTCGATCCGGTCGCCGATGGCAGCAGCCGCATCCGCATCCTCGGTCCACAGCGACGCGGTCAGACCATAGGGGCTGTCGTTCATGAACTGCAGGGCTTCCTCGTCGTCCTTCACCTTCATGATGCCGACGACCGGGCCGAAGCTCTCTTCCCGCATGACGGACATCTGATGGTTGACGTTGGTCAGGACCTGCGGCGCCAGATAGGGAGTGCCTTCCTTGGCGGCCGGGAAGAGGGCCGGGTCGATATGGGCGGTCGCGCCCTGACGCAGGGCCTCTTCGGTCTGCTGGCGTACCCATGCGGCGAAGCGGGCCTGGGCCATGGGGCCCAGCGTGGTGGCTTCGTCCAGCGGGTTGCCCAGCTTGTACTGGCTGGTCAGGTCCACGAAGCCCTCGACGAACTTGTCGAAGTGGCTTTCGTGCACATAGATGCGCTCGATGCCGCAGCAGCACTGGCCGGCATTGTAGAAGGCGCCGTCCACCAGGTTCTCGATGGCATAGGGCAGGTCCGCATCGGCACGCACATAGGCCGGATCCTTGCCGCCCAGCTCCAGGCCGAGGCTGGCGAAGGTGCCGGCAAGTGCCTTCTCGATGGCGCGGCCACCGGCCACGGAGCCAGTGAAGTTGACGTGGTCGATGACGCCGGAGCCCAGCAGCTTTTCCGTGCCTTCATGGGTCAGCACGATGTTCTGGAACACGCCCTTCGGCAGACCGGCGGTCTCGAAGGCCTGGGCCAGACGCTCACCCACGAGCAGGGTCTGGGCCGCATGCTTCAGGATGATCACGTTGCCGGACATCAGGGCCGGCATGATCGTGTTGATCGCCGTCATGAACGGATAGTTCCAGGGCGCGATCACCATCACGATGCCGAGGGGAACCCGGCGCAGGTAGCGGTTGAAGCCGGGCCGGTCGGTGCGCACGATGTCGGCCAGGGCATCCTTGGCGACGGACGCGCAATATTCGGTCCGCTCGATGGTGCCGCCGAGCTCGCCGCCGTAGCGGATCGGACGACCCATCTGCCAGGCGAGTTCCGGCACCACGTCCGGGTTCATGGCCTTCAGCGCGTCCAGCGCCTTCAGGCAATAGGCGACGCGTTCGTCCAGCGGCACCTGCGCCCAGTCGGCCTGGGCCTTGCGGGCCACGGCGACTACATGCGCGAGGGCTGCTTCGTCGAGGGCGGCGCGTTCCGCGTAGACGGAGCCGTCGACGGGAGAGACGAGCTTGATCGTATCAGTCATTTCACACCTCTAGGGGCCGCCCGTGTCGGGCGGCAGGTCGGGATGGGAGGCTGCCGGTGCGGAGCGGGTCTCCGGCGCCGGGCTTGCCCACAGCATTAGGCGCGTTCGAAACCGCGCGCAATTTCGTAGTCGGTCACCGCCCGGTCGAATTCCTCGATCTCCCACTCGGCCGCGCGGCCGTAATGGTCGATGACCGCATCGCCGAAGGCTTCCCGCAGGAAGCTGGAGGCAAGCAGGGTCTCGCGGGCATCGCGCAGGGTGGTCGGGACTTCGCCGACACCTTCCGCGTCATAGATGTCCCCGTCGGTCGCAGGCTGCAGCTTGAGCTTTTCCTCGATGCCGCGCGCACCGGCGGCCAGCTGCACGGCGATGGCGAGATAGGGGTTCAGATCCGCGCCGCCGACGCGGCATTCGATGCGCAGGCCCTTGGAGCCTTCGCCGCAGAGGCGGAAGCCGGCGGTGCGGTTGTCGACGGACCAGGCAATCTTCGTCGGGGCAAAGGTGCCCTTCTGGAAGCGCTTGTAGGAGTTGATGTAGGGCGCCAGGAAATAGGTGTAGTCCGGGGCGTATTTCATCAGCCCGGCCACATAGTGTTCCATCAGCTCCGACATGCCGTGGGGGCCGTCACCGCAGAAGGCATTCTGCCCGTCCTGATCCCAGAGCGACTGGTGAACGTGCGTGGCGCTGCCCACCTTGTCGGCGCGCCACTTGGCCATGAAGCTCGCGGCATGACCCTTGATGTGGGCGATTTCCTTCACCGCGTTCTTGGCGATGGTGTGATAGTCGGCGCAGAGCAGGGCTTCCGCATAACGGATGTTCAGCTCTTCCTGCCCCGTCTCGGCCTCGCCCTTGGAGTTCTCGATCGGGATCCCGGCATTGTAGAGATGGTTGCGGATCGGCCGCATCACATGCTCTTCGCGGGTGGTCTGCAGGATGTTGTAATCCTCGTTGTAGCCGGAGATCGGGTCGAGCGGGCGATAGCCGCTCTTGCGCAGCTCCTCGTAGCCCTTCTCGAACAGGAAGAACTCCAGCTCCGTTGCGGCCATCACGGTGAAGCCCATGTCCCAGAGCTTCTGCACCTGCTTCTTCAGCATGGTGCGCGGCGCGTGCGGCACCAGCTCATGGGTGTGGTGGTCGTACAGGTCGCATAGCACCATGGCGGTGCCTTCGAGCCACGGTACAGGCCGCAGGGTCTCCAGATCCGGCTTCATGACATAGTCGCCATAGCCGCCGGCCCAGCTGGTCGCGGCGTAGCCCTGAACGGTGGCCATCTCCAGGTCGGTGGCCAGCAGGTAGTTGCAGCCGTGCGTTTCCTTGTAGCCGCTGTCGATGAAGTGCTGCGCGTGGAAACGTTTGCCCATCAACCGCCCCTGCATGTCGACGATGCAGGTAAGAACGGTATCGATCTGGCCGCTGGAAACGGCCTGCTTGAGGGCATCGAAGGTGAAGGTGCCAGCCATGGAAAAGGGTATCCGCTTGTGCGCGATGTCGTTGCAACGGGAAACCGGCCCGGGCTCTCCCGGGCCGGCAGGTCTTGATCGGCTGGTATTAGCCGTAACGATAGGGCCGACCGGCCTTCTGCATGTCGGCGTTATACTTCTTGAAGATCTCGACGACCTTCGCCTTGACCGGGGATTCGGCCGCGATCTCGTCCCAGAACTTGACGGCAGCTTCTTCCACGGTTGCCCATTCGGCGTCTGGGATGGAGGTCAGCTCCATCTTGGTGCCCTCGACGCGCAGGGAGGCTTCGCCACCCCAGTACCACCACTGACGATAGTAATGCGACGCATCCATGGCCAGCTGCAGAAGGGTCTTCAGGTGATCCGGAAGCTCGTTCCAGCGTTCCATGTTGGCGAAGAAGGAACCTGCCCAGGCACCCGAGATGTTGTTTGTCAGGAAGTAGTTGGTCACGTCGGCCCAACCCACCGTGTAGTCCTCTGTGATGCCCGACCAGGCGATGCCGTCAAGTTCGCCGGTCTGCACGGCGACTTCGATGTCTTCCCAGGGCAGGGTGACCGGCACCACGCCGAACTGGCTCATGAAGCGGCCAGCGGTCGGGAAGGTGAAGACGCGTTTGCCCTGCAGGTCGGCCAGCGAGCGGATCGGGTCCTTGGTGGCGAAGTGGCACGGATCCCAGGAGCCGGCCGAAATGTGCTTCACGCCGACCTTGGCATATTCCTCTTCCCAGATTTCCTTCAGGCCGTACTGGTTGAACAGCACCGGCACGTCGAGGGAGTAGCGGGACGCGAAGGGGAAGTAGCCGCCGAAGACGGTCACTTCGGTCGGGGAGGCCATGCTGTCGTCATCGGACTGCACGGCATCAATGGTGCCGTTCTGCATGGCACGGAACAGCTCGCCCGTCGGAACCAGCTGGTCGGCGGTGTACAGGTCGATGACCATCTCGCCGTTGGCGGCCTTGTTGAAGGCATCGATGTGCGGCTTGATGACGTGCTCGGCGAGAGCCGGGCCGGCATAGGTCTGGAGACGCCAGCGGATCGGCCCCTGCGCCTTGACGGCGGGAGCGGCGAGCGTCGTGGCGCTGGCGGCGGCAACGGTGCCGAGGCCAGCCTTCTTCAGAAAATCGCGTCTGTTGGTCATGGTCCAGTATTCCCCTCTGGGTTCGCAATGGCGGGCGTTCCGTCGCCTTGTGGTCTTTTCGGAACTCCCTCGTGAAAGATTACATCATGGCATCTCTTGTTGTTCTTGGCACTCCGTCTGCCTTAGCGACCGTACACGGTATCGGGCAGCCAGAGCGCAATCTGCGGAAACAGCATGACGATCGCCAGCGCCAGGGCCATCACCGCCACGAAGGGCACGATGGAGGCATAGATGTCACGCATGTTGATGCTGGGTGGCGCCATGGCGCGCATCAGGAACAGGTTGTAGCCGAAGGGCGGTGTCATGTAGGCGATCTGGGTCGTGATCGTGTAGAGCACGCCGTACCAGATCAGCACCTCGTTGCGCGGCATGCCCAGGTCCAGCGTGCCCACCAGCGGTACATAGAGCGGGGCCACGATCACCAGCATCGCCGTGTCGTCGAGGAAGGTGCCCATCACCAGGAACGACAGCTGCATCAGGATCAGGATGGTCCAGGGCCCGAGGCCAAGCTGTTCGGTGAAGAGGTTCTCGATTGCCTTGACCGCGCCCAGGCCGTCGAACACCGCGCCAAAGCCCAGGGCCGCCAGGATGATCCACATGAACATGCACGAGATGCCGAGCGTCTGCTTCAGGGAGGACGTCAGGATCGGATAGGTCAGGCGGCGTTTGAAGATGGCAGCCAGCAGCGCGGCCAGCGCGCCGATGGCCGAGCTTTCCACCAGGCTCGTCCAGCCATTGACGAAGGGCACCATCATGGTGGCGAAGATCGCCAGAGGCAGCAGTCCGGCAGCCAGAAGGCGATACTTCTCGCCCCGCGACACGTCGCGTTCCTCGTCCGAAAGCGGCGGGCCGAGCTCCGGTTGCAGACGGCAGCGGATCCAGATGTAGATGATGAACATCGCCGCCATCATCAGGCCCGGCAGCACGCCGGCCAGCCACAGCTGTCCCACCGGCGCGCGGGCAATCATGGCATAGAGCACCAGCACCACGGACGGCGGCACCAGAATGCCGAGCGACGATCCGGCCTGGATCACGCCGGTGACCATGCGCTTGTCGTAACTGCGCTTGAGCAGTTCCGGCAGGGCAATGGTCGCCCCGATGGCCATGCCGGCAACCGACAGGCCGTTCATGGCGGAGATCAGCACCATGAGCAGGATGGTGCCGATGGCCAACCCACCGGGTAGCGGGCCCATCCACACATGGAACATCTTGTAGAGATCGTCGGCGATCTTCGTCTCCGACAGGATGTAGCCCATGAAGATGAACATCGGCAGCGTCAGCAGCGGGTACCACTTCATCAGCTTCATGGCGGCGGAGAAGGGAATGTCGCCGCCGCCCGTGCCCCAGAGGCAGATGGATGCGATGGCGGCAATCGCACCGATGGCACCGAAGACGCGCTGACCGGTCAGTAGCATCAGCATCATCGACGAGAACATCAGAAGGGCGATCATCTCGTAGGACATCAGATTTCCTCTCCCTTGATGCGGGCGATGTCCTTGATCAGTTCGGAAACCGTCTGGAGTAGCATGAGAATGAAGCCGAAGAGCATGATGGCCTTGATCGGCCAGAGATAGGGGCGCCAGGCGGTCGGGCTGCGTTCGATGTAACCCATCGTTTCCTTTGCCGCGTCGGGTCCGCCGGTCACGAAGGCCGTGATCAGGTCCCACCAGAACGCGTAGGAGTTCTTGCCGAAATAGCCGAGCGAGTAGGCGGTCGAGTTCAGAGCGCCGTGGATCAGCACGCCGATGTAGAACACCAGCAACAGCACGGTGAAGGCATCGACCCACGCCTTCTTGCGATGGGACCATTCCGCGTAGAACAGGTCCATGCGCACGTTCGCGCCCATCTGGATCGAGTAGGGGCCGCCGAGCACGTAATAGGCGACCATTGCAAACTGGGCCATTTCCAGGGTCCAGAGCGAGGGGTCGAAGAAGGCCTTGGAGGCCGACGACCACAGCAGGATCCCGGCCATGACGAAGACACCCCAGATCATCAGGCGTCCGAGGCCGGCATTGAAGCCGTCGACGGCGCGCACATAGGCGCAGGCAAGCTTACGCATGCGTGCCTCCCGATCGGTCCAGCCCCGCGAGCGCGTCCTTCAGCAGCGGTGCAAGCAGGCGCGCCCAGCCCTGTTCCTGGGCCGGCGTCTTCAGCAGGTCGTTGCGGATCTCGATCATCAGATGCGGCAGTCCGAGCGACTGGGCATGACGATCAAGCGAATAGAACACCCCGTCAGCCGGGGAATAGGGCTCGTTGTCGCCCACCACATGGGTGGTGGTGTCGGCAAGCGCCTTGAGCACGGGGGCCGCGAGCGCAGGATCCCGGTCATGGATCAGCCCGATCTCCCAGGGGCGCGAGACGCCCTTGTAGACGGGGGTGAAACTGTGCAGGGACACGACCGCCGGCCGCAGCCCGGCAGCGCATCTTGCACTGATCACCGCTTCGGCGGCCGCATGAAACGGAACATGGGCCAGATTGATGCGGTGACGCCGAGCCGCTTCGTCGAGATCCGCATTGCCCGGAATGTCGGTCAGCTCGCTGCGCACCGGAATGAGATCCGGCGCGTCGGTCTCGCGGTTGCAGTCGATCAGCAGCCGGGAGAGACCGGAGGCAACGAGCGGGCTGTCGAGCAGGCCGGCCAGGGCGCGGGCAACGCCGAGCGCACCCGGATCCCACGCGATGTGGCTGCTCAGTGCCTCACTGTCGAGGCCGAGCGTTCCCATGGAAGGCGGAATGTAGTTGCTGGCGTGTTCGCACAGGAACACAAAGCCTCCCGCCCCGGTTTCGTTCTCGATTCCGACCGGCGCATAGGTCTCCCCTACGGCCGATGACCCATATGCCATCAGCTGGTCCCCTCAGCTGGTCCGGCGCATCGGAAGGCGTTGTATGTTTTATTACAAAATGCGCCGAACAAAGAATTTTGTATGATTTGAAACGGATCTCGGTTTTATTGTCAAACGCAAAACAGCGAATGGGTCGCAAATTCGGAACCGCGCCCGGTCACGGGTCGGTGAGCCGAGCTTGGTTCGGAGCGGGTGTCGGACAACGTGTCGGGGACGTGGCGGATGGAGCGGAATCTGCGTCAGGAAATCGAGGAGCGCCTTGATCAGTTCACGGCGACCGAACGCCGTGCGGCCCTGGCGCTTCTGTCCACCTATCCGCTGCTGGGTCTGGCAACCGTCGCTGGCTTCGCCAAGGATTCCGGGGTCAGTCCGCCGACCATCCTGCGCTTCGTCTCGCGTCTGGGGTTCTCCTCTTACGCCGAGTTTCAGACCCGTCTGCGCAGCGAGCTTCAGACGCAGCTCTCCACGCCGCTGGCGCGCAGTTCCATGCTCTCAGACGAGGATACCGGGGCAGGGGACCCGTTCGTCGATCAGCTCCTGAGCAATCTGCGGGACACATTTGCCAGCCTGCCGCGTGCGGAGATCGAGGCCTTCGTCCGCCTGCTGGCGGATGAACGCAAGACCCTGCATCTGATCGGTGGCCGTTTCACCGACGCGCTCGCCCGCTACATGGCCGCCCATCTGCGCATCGTGCGCCCGAATGTGCTGCATGTTGCCGGCCAGCACGGCAACTGGCTCGATCAGCTCATCGGACTGGGGGTGAAGGATGTGGTGGTGATCTTCGACATCCGGCGCTACCAGACCGAGATCATCCATTTTGCCGAGGCTGCGGCCGATCAGGGAGCAACGGTGGCCCTGATCACAGACAGCTGGCGCTCGCCCATCGCCCGCGTTGCGGCCCATGTGCTGCCCGCTCAGGTGGCGGTTCCCTCTCCGTGGGATTCCTCCACGGCGCTCATGGCCATCGCGGAAATGCTGATCGCAGGCGTCACCCGCCTCAATCCGGAGCGCAGCCGCACCCGCATGAAGGCACTCGAAGAGCTGCGCAATGCCCATGATCCGCTGCGCCGGTCGCCGGATCAGGTCTAGGACTGAGAGCGAGTGCAGTCAGCCAGTCCAGTCAGCCAGTCTGGTCGGCCAAGCCAGACCGTGAAAGCCCGTATTCTCAAGCGCACATGCCAAACGCCGGCCCGAAGAGCCGGCGTTCTTTCATATCGGTCGGGCGATCCCGAGGGAAAACGCCCGTTTTGGCAGGGAGGGGAGGGCGCGTCGTCGCGCCGTCCCCGCAACCTGCCGAAAGCCTGAGGTCAGGCGAGCTCGAGCTGAGCCGCCTGCTTGCCGCGGCCGCGGCGATCGTCTTCGGCCACGAAGGAGATCTTTGCGCCCTCTTCCGGGGTCGGAAGACCGGCCTGCTCGAAAGCGGTGATGTGAACGAACACGTCCTTGCCGCCATCGGCCGGGGTGATGAACCCGAAACCGCGATCATGGTTGAAGAACTTGATGGTGCCGTTCTGACGCATGGGTAACCTTTCCGTTGGTTGCGGCTGTCCCTTGAGACACTCCCAAGGATTGCCTGGTACGAGCAGTCAGCTAGAGACGGAAAAGCTTGGCAATTCAGAGCCCTTTGTATCGGGCCGAAAACAGTCTTCACCGGGTCTAAGTCACGTCCCGCTCGGCAGACACTGCCGATAAGGGAATGATAGGTGTGCGAGGCAGCGATTACAAGCATGCCTTTTGGTCGGATGCGCCTGCAAACCCACGCTGTGCTGCGATTCATCTTCGGGAAAACAAGGAAAATCGCAGTCGCGCCGAAAATTAGGCGGGATTGTGACCGGAGTCACATCGATGTTTCGATATCTTCCTTAAGGTCACTTTCATCGAGGCGAGGCCAGATCACTCGGATTGAAACAGGGCCAGCCTCTCGAGAAGGAGGATGTCACCATGTTCAAGTCTTTCGCAAAGTCCGCCGTCGCCGGCGCTCTCGCCCTCACCGTCCTGGCGGCCACCGCCCCTGTTCAGTCTGCCCATGCCGGCAACTCCGGTGCAGCCCTTGTCGGCGGCTTTGTCGCCGGCGCCATTGTCGGCGGGGCCCTGGCGCAACCGCGCGGCTATTACGCTCCGGCGCCGGCCCCGCGCTATCACCATCCGGTCCGGGCCTATGGCTATCGCCCCGCCCCCTGGTCGCCTGAGTGGTATCGCTACTGCTCCGCCCGCTACCGGTCCTTCGATCCGCGGTCGGGTTACTTCCTGGCCTATTCGGGAGAATACCGCTTCTGCCGCTGAGCCGTAATACAAGCGGATGCCCCGAGGGACAGCCCCGGCGGGTGCGCAAGCCCCGGCGATCAGGTTCTGCCAGCCTGATCGCCGGGGCAAGCCATAACCGGTGCCGGAGGTCGTCAGACGGCGGTGTTCAGCGCGCGGCGCATCATCGGGTCGAGCTGATTGAGAAAGCGGGACCTGTCGGCTTTGCTGAAGGCCGGTCCGCCTTCGCGGATGGCCCCGATCTCCCGCAGATGCGTGTTGAGATCGCGCACTGCGAGGCGCATGCCCATGGCGGCCTCGGCGAAGGGCTTGCCATTGGGCGAGATGACCTGAGCCCCGGCCGCGACACAGCGCGAGGCAAGAGGCACATCCGCCGTCACCACCACATCGCCCGGGCCCGCCCGTTCGGCGATCCAGTTGTCGGCCTCATCCGGCCCTTCCGCCACGACCACCCGCTGCACGACCGGACTGTCCGGCAGCCGGAACCAGGCATTCGAGACCATGATGACGGGAACATCGAACCGCTCTCCCACCCGGATCGCCTCGTCCTTCACCGGGCAGGCATCGGCGTCCACATAAAGCGTTGTCATGGCAGGGTTTCTCCCCTCGTCAGCCGTGCGGCCATGCTTCGTCCGGCGTGAACGCCCATGGCCATGCAGGCCTGAAGCAGATATCCGCCGGTCGGCGCTTCCCAGTCGAGCATCTCGCCGGCAAGGAACAGGCCCGGCACCTTGCGGGTCATCAGCGTGTCGTCCAGCTCATCGAGGCAGACCCCTCCCGCGCTGGAGATGGCCCGGTCGATCGGATAGGACGCTGACAAGCTGAGCGGCACGGACTTGATCCGGGCGGCAAGCTGATCCGCCTGCTTCGGCAAGGGCGTGCCGTCTTCATGCAGCAGGGCGACTTCGGCGCCCGTCAGGCCGGCGGCCTTTCTCAGGAAGGAGCCGAGCGACTGGCGGCCGGGGCCTTTCTCCAGCCGGCGGGCAAGTGCCTCCACGGTGAGATCCGGCCGGAGGTCGATCCCGATCCTTGCAACACCCTCGCTCTCGATCGCCTGCCGGATCGCAGTGCCGAGTGCATAGACCACGCCCCCCTCGATCCCTTGCGCGGAAATCACGGCTTCTCCCATGCGCGACAGATCGCCGAGCGTCAGGCGGATGCGCTTGAGCGGCGTCCCGGCGTGTCGGTCGCGCAGATGCTCCGACCAGTCGCAGAGAAACCCGCAATTCGCCGCCCGGAAGGCCTTGATCTTGAGCGCGAGCCGGTCCTGCAACAGGGGAACCCAGCCGGCGTCGCTGCCGAGCTTCGGCCAGCTTGCCCCGCCGAGCGCCAGCAGCACGACGCGGGCGTCGAGGATCTCCTCATGGCCTTGCCCATCACTCAGGGTGACGGTGAACCCGTCAGGCCGTGGCTCCAGTCCGCTCAGCCTGGTCTTCAGGCGCAGTTCGGACCCCTGGTCGCTCAGGCGCGCCAGCCAGGCACGGAGCAGGGGCGAGGCCTTCATCGCCTGCGGGAAGACCCGGCCACTGCTGCCGACGAAGGTCGGCTGCCCCAGGCCCTCGCACCAGTCGCGCAGGTCCTGCGGGGTGAAGGCACGGATCATGGGGGCAAGAAACTCTTGAGCCTCGCCGTAGCGGCGCAGGAAGGGATCGAGCGCCTCGCTGTGGGTCAGGTTCAGCCCACCGCGCCCGGCCATGAGGAATTTGCGGGCAGGCGAGGGCATCTGGTCAACGACCAGCACGGAGTGACCGGAGGTGGAGAGAACCTCGGCGGCCATGAGCCCGGCCGGGCCGGCGCCGATGATGAGTGCGTCTGGCATGTCGCTCTTATAGCGGGGTTTGCCGGGGAATGAAGGTGGAAATGAAAAGCCAGCACTCCCTGTAATTCCTTACACGGTAAGGGAGAAGTAGAAACCCGTATCGGGCGAAATTAGCAATTTCCTAGGACTCTTTCGGACATTATTTCTTCAGGGAGTAGACAAGCGGACCGCAAGTCTTTCGCGATGGCCCTGCTTTTTGACGGCGACTGGTCCGCATGGTGCGTCGATGAAGCGTGGCGCAGGAGGAACTTGATGGCGAAACCCTTGAAGACTTTGGTAGTCGTGGATGATGATCCGAAGGTCTTGCAGGCGTTCCAGCGTCTGTTCGAGGGACGCTTTACGGTCGAGACCTTCCCGGAGACCGAGGAGGCTCTTCGCTACCTCAAGGACCATCCCGGTTCGGCGGTGATCGTGTCCTGCCTCAATTTGCCCGGTCGTGGTGGAGTCGGTTTCCTCAAGGCGTCCCAACCCTTCGCAAACATGGCCGCGCGTATCCTGCTGACGGCCGATACCTCCATCGACATGGTGAAGCGGGCGGTCAATGACAGCTCCATCTTCATGCTGCTGAATAAACCCTGTTCTTCCTCCGAGATCGCCTCGGCGGTGGAGGCCGGGCTCGCCCATCACGAGAAAATGGTCCATGACCGGATGATGCTGGAACGAACCCTTTCCGGTTCGGTCAAGCTGCTGATCGACATGCTGGGCCTCTTCCATGCGGAAGCCTTCCGCCGCACCCACATCATTCGCCCCCAGGCGGTGACCATTGCCCGAAAGCTCGGCATGAAACGCACCTGGGAACTGGAAATGGCGGTCATGTTCTCGCCCCTGGGCGAGGCCCTGCTGCCGAAGGAAATTCTGGCGCGCTATCGCGGCGCCAAGAGCCTGACTGACCAGCAGCGGGCGATCCTTGCCTCGGCGCCGGGACAGACCCGCGATCTTCTCAACAACATTCCCCAGCTGGAAAAGGTCGCGGAAGCCATCTTTTATTCTGGCCGCGGGTTCGATGGATCCGGCTATCCGGAAGATGGGCCCACCGGCAAGGACATCCCGCTGACCGCCCGCATCCTGAAGCTGCTGACCGACCTGTGGTACGCCAGCCCGGAAAACGGCATCGACGCGGCGGCCTTCGAGGCCCTCGCCATCAACAAGCGTCAGTATGACCCGGAGCTCCTCGCCATTGCCCGCGAGACCCTGCTGACGGACGAAGAGGCGACGGCGGAAGAGGAGAAGATCTCCCTCTGCTACATCCGGGCCCTACGTCCGGGTGATATCCTGGTGGACGATGTCCTCACCGAAGGCACCCTCGAACTGGTGCTCTCGCGTGGGCATGAGCTGACCCGCACGACCATTCGCCGGCTGGATCACTACAATCACGTGGCCGGGATCCGTCAGCCGATTCGCGTTCACCGCAACACCCGGCCCGAGATGGCGCTGGAGCCCATGTCTGCCTGATAGGTCGGCCTGAGACGTCTTCCTGACGGGGTTGCATGGCGCTGCCGGTCAGTCCGACGCGCGATCCGCGAGCTCGGCCTCATAGGCCTTGGCCACCCGCAGGAAGCGGGCATGGGCATAATTGACCGACAGGATTAGGCCCCACCAGCCATAGCGGGCATAGCGGCGCACCAGATAGGCCTTGAAGAACGCCACCGGAAACTCGCTCAGAAGCCGCCAGCGTGACAGGCTGCGGCCGCGAGCCCGCATGTCCGCCACCTGCATGTTCGAATAGCGGTTGTACTTGCCGACCTGAAAATCCAGATCGCGGATCGAGCGATGCGCCATGGGGTGGCGCAGATCCTCGCCACGGGTTCCGGGCTCCGGGCGTACGGTGTCATGCACCGTGGACGCGGAGAACCGGCCCTTGCGCCGGTCGTAGAGCCGGATCTGGTGATAGCCATAGGCCCAGGCGGCGGGTTTTTCCTCGTGGGCGAAGACATCCAGGATCATGACACGCCAGTGATCGGCTTGCCGGTGACGGCCTGAGGAGACGAGGCTCTCGATCTCGGTCCGAAGCTCCGGCGTGACTTCCTCGTCCGCATCCAGGTTGAACAGCCAGTCGTTGCGGCACTGGTCCTCTCCGAAACGCTTTTGCGGACCATATCCGGGCCAGGGATTGTGGATCACCCGGGCGCCGAGCGCCTGTGCCACCGCCACCGTGTCGTCGCTGGAGCCACTGTCGATGACGATCACCTCATCTGCCCAGTCGATGACGCTGGAGATGGCACGGCCGATGCGATCGGCTTCGTTGCAGGCGATGATGAAGGCGGAGACGGGAAGGGACATGCAGGCAGACCGGCGCGTTGAAAGGGCTCGCGTCGGTTTAGCAGGTCTTGCGGCAGGTGTCAGGCGGCAGCGGAGACCTTGCCCAATTCGGTGGGTCTGTCGGTCACGACCCGCTGTCCCGTTGCGGAAGAAGGCCCCATGGGTCCTGCGCCGGCGAAAAAGCATGCTGCATTGCACCAAGCTCAAATCCCTTGGAAACCCCGGCGTCGTCTTGGGTGCTGTTGTGGAATCCTGCCCGAGTCACGCAGCCGCTTGATGCGACGCCGAAACCGATTTTGTTGACGTCCGAAACCGTTTTTGTAACTCTGTTTTCAACAAATATGGAAAAGCGAGGGCTGCCAGCAGCCTCGAGGAACACTCAAGGGAGCGGGATGGGAACCCTGGAGGAAGAGCGCAGGTCGGTGACGATTGATGACGTCGCGCGCCATGTCGGCGTGGCGAAGGGAACCGTGTCCCGCGTGCTCAACAACTACAAGGATATCTCGCCCGCCACCCGGGAGCGCATCCTGCACGCCGTGAAGGAGCTGGGCTACCAGCCTTCATCCACCGCCCGCAGTCTGAAGCGCGGGCGTCAGGACACGATCGGTCTGGTCATGCCCGTGGGTCGAGGTCGCGGCGCGGATCCGTTCCTGTCGGAATTCATCGACGGCATTGCCCGCGCGCTGGACGGGCTCAACCTCGACCTGCTGATCACCACGGCGCCGTCGACCGCCGATCTGGTGGCCGTGCACGAGCGCCTGATTGCCCGCCGCAAGGTGGATGGGTTCATCCTCACCCGTACCGAGGTGGACGACGCGCGCATCCGGTTCCTGACCGAGCGTGGTTTCCCCTTCGTGGCCCATGGACGCACCGGTCAGCCCGAGGCCTTTTCCTGGCTCGACGTGGACAATGAGGCGGTTTTCGTCGAAGGCGTTCGTCACCTCCACGGGCTTGGCCACCGGCGGATCGCCATGCTGGCCGGACCGCAGGACCTGAACTTCGCCCGGCAGCGTGTGGAAGGCTATCGCGGCGGCCTGGCGCAATCGGGCATCCCGGTCGAGGTCGAGGTCGAGCTCGAGATCGTCACGGATCTGACCGAGGAGGGCGGTGCGGAAGGCGCTCGCCGGCTGCTCGCCCTGCCGTTGCCGCCCACCGCCGTGCTCTGCACGACCGATGCCCAGGCCATTGGCGCCATGCGGCTCATCCGGGATGCCGGGCTGGTCGTGGGACAGGACATCACCGTGATCGGCTACGACGGGCTGCCAGTCGGGGCCTATCTCGATCCGCCGCTGACCACATTCTCGCAGGCCGCGCGTGAGGCGGGAGGTCGCATCGCCGCCATGCTGGTCGACCAGATCGGCAACCCGCTTGCGCGGCCCGTGCAGGACCTGACTGACGCGCTTCTCATCCGGCGTGGGTCCGACGGACCGCCCGCCCGGACACCGCAGGAAATTGCCGGTCTTCTCGGCAAGTGACGAGACCATTTTCTTATTGATACAAAGGGAGTTGAGCATGATTGGGAGGAAATTGATCGCCGTTTCGACCATGGTGAGCGCGCTGGCGCTGGGCATGGCGGGCGCACAGGCAGAGGCCCTGAAGTTCTGGACCATCGAGGAACAGCCGGAACGCCTCGCCAAGCAGGAAGAAATGGCTGCGGCCTTCAAGGCCAAGACCGGCATCGACGTCGAGGTCATTCCGGTGACCGAGAAGGATCTGGGCACCCGTGCCACCGCAGCCTTTGCCGCGGGCGATCTGCCCGACGTGATCTATCACACCTTGCAGTATGTCGGCCCCTGGACCGAAGCCGGGATCCTGGATGCGGAAGCCGCCTCCGACGTGATCGCCGCCCTCGATGCCAAGACCTTCGCTCCCGGCGCTCTCGCCATGTCCACCGTGGACGGTGAATATGCATCCGTTCCGGTCGATGGCTGGACCCAGATGATCGTCTATCGCAAGGATCTCTTCGAGAAGAACGGTCTGGAAGCGCCGACCACCTATGACGCGATCCTGAAGGCCGTCGAGAAACTGCACAACCCGCCGGAAATGTTCGGCTTCGTGTCGGCCACCAAGATCGACGAGAACTTCATGAGCCAGGTGCTGGAGCATGTGTTCCTCGCCAACGGCGTGTCCCCGGTCAGTGCCGACGGCTTCAAGCCGCTGGACGAGAAGAAGACCGTCGAAGCCCTCGAGTTCTACAAGGCCATCTCCAAGGCATCCCCTCCGGGGGACCTGTTCTGGAAGCAGTCTCGTGAAGTCTACTTCGCGGGCCAGGCTGCCATGATCATCTGGTCGCCCTTCATCCTCGACGAGCTGGCCGGCCTGCGCGACAGCGCTCCGCCCACCATCAACGATGATCCGACCTCCCCGGAACTGGCCAGCCTCACCGGCGTGGTGACCACTTTTGCCGGTCCTTCGAACCCGAAGGGCGCTGCCTGGGGTGACATCCGCTACTTCGGCATCACCAACGATGCCGACACCGATGCGGCCATGGAATTCGTCAAGTTCTCCATGGACGAAGGCTACCTTTCCACCCTGTCCATCGCTCCGGAAGGCAAGTTCCCGATCCGTCGCGGCACCGATGCCGAAGCCGACAAGTTCGTGAAGGGCTGGGCTGCCCTGCCGGTGGGCGTGGACCGCAAGGCGCCCCTGGGCGACCTCTATGATGCAGCCACCATCCAGTCGATTGTCGATGGTCTGGAGACCGCAAGCCGCTGGGGCGTCGAGGAAGGTCAGCTCTCGCTGGCATCCAAGATCGTCAACAGCCAGGTCCTGAACCGTCTGGTGCGCGAGTTCATCGACGGTGAGCGCGATGCCGCCGCGACGGTTGCCGCCATCAACGATGAGCTGGCCAAGATCCAGTAAGCGGATCGCGCTTCGACAAGACGCATCTTCCCGGGCCGCCAGCCGGTCCGGGAGGGTCTCTCTCCGCAGGTGCCGGTTTTCCGGCGCCCGGTTCTCAAGGCCCGGCCATCACGTTGATCCCGCCATTTGCAGGACGTCGGATCCGGCCCCTCTCCGAAGAGAAAAGCAGTTCGAGCGATGTCTGACATCAGCCCATCCTCAGTTTCGGCCAGCGCCTCGGCCGCAGCTTCGGCATCCGTCGCAACAAAGGCGGAAGTTCCCGCGCATCCGCCCCGGGGCATCGGTCCCATGCGCCGCCGGGAATCGCGGCTCGCCTATCTGATGCTTGCGCCCACGTTCCTGATCGTCCTGGTGATCGTCCTGGGGCCGCTGCTCGCCAACTTCTGGATCAGCGTGAAGCCCGTCGGCCTTGCCGATCTGCGGCCGCCGAGCGTGCTCGTGAGCGAACGCCTGCGCGGCAGCCCGAAGGCCGTGGGCGACGCGGTGACGCTGGAATATCGCCTGCGCAATTCCACCACCGACAAGGAAATCCGCGACGTGGTGCTCACCGATGCACTGCCCGCCGGTCTGACCGTCACGTCCCTGCCGGAGGGTTGCGCCCTCGAAGGCGAAACGCTCACCTGTGCGCTGGGCACGGTGCCAGGCAAATGGCGCGAGACCCTGAAGCTTGAGGGCACGGTCTCCCAGGCCTTTCTCGACATCGAGGACCCGCACGAGCAGGTCGAGGCAACGGTAACCGGCGATGCCGACAACATCCTCACCAGCTTCGAGTTCACCCTCGAGAACTTCGCCCGCATCTTCGATCACGCCGAATTCTGGAGCGTGCTGCGGGTCACCTTCTACTACACGATCTTCGGCACGGCGGGCGCCCTCGTGCTCGGCCTCTTTGCCGCCCAGCTCCTGCATGTGTCCTTCCGCGGACGCGGCTTCCTGCGCGGGCTCTTCCTCTTCCCCTATGTCTCGCCGGTCATTGCCGTGGCCTTCACCTGGGTCGTTCTGCTGGATCCCTTCTCCGGCACGGTCAATGCGCTGGCGACCAAGATGGGTCTGGCCGATCAGGCGATCAACTTCTTCGGCCAGCGCGCGGTGGATCTGCATCTCTTCGGCCTGACCATCGAGTTTCCCCTGGCGCTGACCACGGTCATCGCCTTCGAGGCCTGGCGCTATTTCCCGCTGTCCTTCCTCTTCATCCTCGCGCGCATGCAGTCCATGAACACGGATGTCTACGAGGCGGCCGAGATGGACGGCGCGACCCCGTTCCAGCAGTTCTGGTACATCTCGCTGCCGCAGCTTGTGGGCATTCTCTCGGTCCTGTTCCTGCTGCGCTTCATCTGGACCTTCAACAAGTTCGACGACATCTTCCTGCTCACCGGCGGCAATGCGGGCACCCGCACCCTGACCGTGGATGTCTATGAACAGGGCTTTGCCCTGTCCAACCTGGGCGCAGGCGCCGCCGTGGCCGTGGTGGTCTTCGTGGTCCTCGTCGTCTTCGCCACCCTCTTCATGACCCTTTCGCCGAAAGAGGAGGGCCTCTGAGATGCTCGCTCCGCTTCTTCTTGCCGTGCTGTCCGGTACTCTGTGGGGCGCTGTGGCGCTCTCGGTCATGGGGGTCACGCTCACGCTGGTCAGCGGTGTGGTCGCCATGCCGGCCGCCGGCGCCGCCGCCCTTGCCGGCGCCTGTCATGGGGTCTGGCTGGTGGTCACCGGCCGCGCCGGTCGCAGCGCCTCGGGCGAGGCGCTCCGTCTTGCCCCGGATCTCGGCATCGATCTGCTGCTGCTCTTCGTGCTGATGATGGGCCTGAGCCTCGCCATGCCCTTCAGCCTGCCGTTCGACACCCATCCGCTGATGCAGGCCCTGGCGCTGGTTGCAGCCCTTGCGGCTGTGATCGCGGCCAACCGCCTGTGCCTGACGGGCGTGCGTCTGGCGCCCATGCGCCGCTATGACGTGGAGCTGGTCATCATCCGCGCGCTGAAGGGGCTTGGCTTCGTCTTCTTCTTCATCATCGTCGCCCTGCCGTTCTACGTCATGGTGATGACCTCCCTGAAGAGCCAGCAGGCGCTGCTCGCCAATCCGCTGGACCTGTCCATCGACCTGGGACAGGGCATCACGAGCCTGCTGCGGTCCTATGTGGAGCTCTTCACCAAATACGACTTCGGCACCTATCTCTGGGTGTCGACCGTGGTGTCCGTGGCAACCGTGGTGCTGACCCTGCTCTTTTCCGTGCCCGGCGCCTATGCGGTGGCGCGGCTCCGGTTCCGCGGTCAGGCGATGCTGTCGCGCTCGGTGCTGCTGATCTACATGGTCCCGGCCATCGTTCTGGTCATTCCGCTTTACGCGGTCTTCTCCCAGCTCGGGCTGCGCAACAGCCTGACCGGACTGCTCATCGTCTATCCGGCGACGACCATTCCCGTGGCGCTCTACATGCTGCAGGGCTATTTCCGCGGCCTGCCGGCCGAGCTGGAAGAGGCGGGGCTGATGGATGGCCTGAGCCGTCTCGGCGTGATCCTCAAGATCACCTTGCCGCTGTCCCTTCCGGCGCTCGCGTCCGTGTCCCTCTATGTCTTCATGATCGCCTGGAACGAGTTCCTCTTCGCCTTCATGTTCCTGGACAATCCGGACATCTTCACCCTGTCGCGCGGCATCGTCGCGCTGAATTCCTCCGAAGTCCCAAGACAGCACCTTATGGCCGGGGCGGTGATCGCCACCGTGCCGGTGCTCTTCATCTTCCTGTGGTTCGAGCGCTTCCTGGTTCAGGGCCTGACCGCAGGCAGCGTGAAGGGGTGATCGATCCGAACCTCGCTGACATCGCCGCAAAGAGCGATCAGTTTTCCCTCAGGGAGTTGAAAGACCATGGCTTCCAGCCTTGATACCGTCGCCCATGACATTCTCATCGGGAATGATCTCGGGGGCTACACCATCCCCACCAAGGGGCTCTATCCCTACCAGTGGAACTGGGATTCCGTTTTCGTGGCGCTGGGCTTTGCCACCTTCGACCTGAACCGGGCCTGGCGCGAGCTGGAAACCCTGTTCGAGGGGCAGTGGACAGACGGCATGCTGCCGCACATTCTCTTCCGCAAGAATGATCCGGGCTATTTCCCCGGTCCCGATGTGTGGAAGACCACCCACGAACCCTTCCCGACCTCTGGCCATTCCCAGCCGCCGGTCGCCGCCATCGTGGTGCGCGATCTCTACGAGCAGTCCCCGACGCCGGAAAATGCGGCGCGGGCGAAGGCGCTCTTCCCGAAGCTGATGGCCTGGCACCGCTGGTGGGCGACCTACCGCGACCCGTCGGGGGAGGGCAGTGTCGCCATCATCCACCCCTGGGAATCCGGTCGCGACAACCTGCCGGACTGGGATGAGCCCCTGTCCCTTGTCGACACCTCCGGCATCGAGGCCTACGAGCGCAAGGACACCACGCACGTGGATGCCTCCGTGCGTCCGCGCAAGCTCGATTACGATCGCTACATGGCCATCTTGCAATCCGGCCGCGCGGTCGGCTGGGATCCGGTCAAGGTGGTCGAGAACAGCCCCTTCCTGGTGGCCGATCCGGCCATCACCATGATCCTCCTGCGCGCCAACCGGGATCTCCTGGCACTCGCCGCAAGTCTCGGGATCGATGAGGCGAAGGCGGAGATCGAGGGCTGGATCGCACGTCTGGAGAAGGGGGCGGCAAGCCTCTGGAACGAGGAGGTTCAGGCCTTCACCACCAAGAACCTGCGGAGCGGTGTTCGCGGCGCCGGCGTGTCGAGCGCGGCCTTCCTGGCCCCTTTCGCAGGCGTCGGAACGCCGGACCAGCTTGCCGCAATGCGCGCCCATTTCGACCGGATTGCCGCAAAGGCGACCTTCACCGTGCCGTCCTATGACCCGGACTATCCGGGCTTCGAACCCATGCGCTACTGGCGCGGGCCGATCTGGGCCGTGGTCAACTACATGATCGCCCGGGGCCTTGCGGAAAGTGGCGATGCGGAGCGGTCCGAGCGCGTACGCGCCGACACCGAACGGCTCGTCGCCCTCAGCGGCTTCGCGGAATATTTCAGCCCGATCGACGGCACCGGCGCGGGCGGGAGATCCTTCTCCTGGACGGCAGCAGTCTGGCTGGCCTGGGTGTCTCCGCAGCGGCAGGTCCAGGCGGCCTGAGAATGAAGACCTTTCAGAACGGGAAGAAGTAAATGGGTGCGATCCGTCTGTCCGCCGTCGAGAAATGGTTCGGCGACCTGCAAGTCATCAAGGGTATCGATCTCGACATCGCCGACGGCGAGTTCGTGATCTTCGTTGGCCCCTCCGGCTGCGGCAAGTCCACCTTGCTGCGCCTGATCTCGGGTCTGGAGGAAACCAGCCGCGGCATCATCGACATCGACGGGCGCGACGTGACGGCGGAACCGCCCTCCGCCCGCGGCCTGTCCATGGTCTTCCAGTCCTATGCGCTCTATCCGCACATGAGCGTGCGCGAGAACGTCGGCTTCGCC
This sequence comes from Roseibium aestuarii, assembly GCF_008477545.1. Lineage (GTDB taxonomy): Bacteria > Pseudomonadota > Alphaproteobacteria > Rhizobiales > Stappiaceae > Roseibium > Roseibium aestuarii. The sequence continues at coordinate 300,955 of NZ_VORA01000001.1, forward strand.
CTGAAGACCGCCGGCATGCCCAAGGCCGAGATCGATGCCCGTGTCGCGCGGGCCGCCGAGGTGCTGAAGCTCGACGACTATCTCGACCGGCGCCCCAAGGCCCTGTCCGGCGGTCAGCGCCAGCGCGTGGCCATCGGCCGTGCCATCGTGCGCGAGCCGGCAGCCTTCCTCTTCGACGAGCCGCTGTCCAATCTGGACGCCGCCCTGCGGGTGGAAATGCGCTTCGAGATCGCCCGCCTCCACAAGGCGCTGGGCACGACCATGATCTACGTCACCCACGATCAGGTGGAGGCCATGACCCTGGCCGACAAGATCGTGGTGCTGCAGGCGGGAAGGATCGAACAGGTCGGCTCGCCGCGCGAGCTCTACGAGCGCCCGGACAACCTCTTCGTCGCCCAGTTCATCGGCTCGCCGAAGATGAACGTGCTGCCCTGCACGGCAGCCGCGGGACGCTTCGATCTCGGTGGCAAGGGCAGCGGTCCCTATCCCTTCGAGGCCATTGCCGATCCGGCCAGCCTCGGCATCCGCCCGGAGCACATCCGCGTGGTGCCGGCAGGCGAGGGCCATCTCGATGCCACGGTGGACGTGGCCGAATATCTGGGAGCCGACACCTATCTCTATGTCACCGTCGAGGGGCTCGACACCCTGCTCGTGCGCATAGACGGGGCGGATGAGGTCGCCGAGGGCACCCGCATCGGCCTCGCCTTCGACGAGACCCGTCTGCATTTCTTCGATGCTCAGGGACAGGCCATCCGCGCGCGTTGAGCTGCCGGTTAGGGCCAATAATGCGGAGAGAGAGATCTTTCGCCTGCCTCTCCTCCGTCATTCTCGGCCCTTTGCCGAGAATCCAGCCTTTCTGAGGGGGATACGCTGCGTACTGGATGCTCGGGACCAGCCCGAGCATGACCAGCTGAGGCGACAAGTCTTGGCGCGTCAGGCGATCCGCGCGAAGGCGGCGTCCAGCGCCGGGACCACCACATCGCCCCCATCCAGCATGCCGCTGAACCCGTGGCCCTGCAGCAGCTCGAGCGTGGCCGTGTCCGGGGTGTAGCGGCACGTCTCCTCGCCGAAATTGAACACGCAGAGCACCGTCTCATTGCCGTGGGCGCGCTCGAAGACGAGAAGGCTCTCCGGCGCATCGAGGAAGCGGATGGTTCCCTTGGCAAGCGCCGCATGCTGCTTGCGCCAGGTCAGGAAGGCTCGTGTGCGCTCCAGCACCGAACCGCTGACGCCGGTCTGGCCGGACACCGCCTTGTCCCGCTGGGCATTGGGCACCGGCAGCCAGGGCGAACCGGTGGTGAAGCCGGCGTGGTCTTCCTGCGTTGCCCAGGACATCGGCGTCCGGCATCCGTCCCGGCCCTTGAACTTCGGCCAGAAGCGCTTGCCATAGGGATCCTGCAGCAGCTCGAAGGGAACATCGGCCTCTTCCAGCCCCAGCTCCTCGCCCTGATAGAGACAGGGCGTGCCGCGCAAGGTCGTCACCAGGGCGGTGCAGAGCGGCGCGAAGCGGGCGAGGTCGCAGCCCTGGCCCCAGCGGGTGGCCACGCGCACCACGTCGTGGTTGGAAAGCGCCCAGCTGGCCCAGCCCGAGCCCAGACCCGCTTCCATCGCCTCCACCGTCTTGCGCAGATAGGCCGGCGAATGCTGCTCGGTCAGAAGATCGAAGCTGTAGGCCATGTGCAGCCGCGTGCCCGCAACCGTATAGGCCGCCGTCGTGCCGATCACGTCCCGGTCCGCGCCGATCTCTCCGACCAGCGTGGTGTCCGGATAGCTGTCCATCAGCTTCCGCAGTCGCTCCAGGAAGGCGAGGTTCTCCGGTCGGGTCTTGTCATAGACGTGATGCTGGAAGGCATAAGGGTTCGTCGGGTCCACCCCGGTGATGGGCACATCCGCCGGGCGCGGCGGGTTGTCCCGCAGGTCCTTGTCGTGGAAGTAGAAGTTCACAGTGTCGAGACGGAAGCCGTCGACGCCGAGATCCAGCCAGAACCGGGCCGCATCGAGCACGGCAACCTGCACTGCCTCGTTGTGGAAGTTCAGATCCGGCTGGGAAATCAGGAAGTTGTGCAGATAGTACTGGCAGCGGACACTGTCCCATTCCCAGCCCGAGCCGCCGAAGATCGACAGCCAGTTGTTGGGGGGCGATCCTTCCGGCTTGGCATCCGCCCAGACGTACCAGTCGGCCTTGGGATTGTCGCGCGAAGAGCGGCTTTCGACGAACCAGGGGTGCTGGTCCGACGTGTGCGAGATCACCAGATCGATCAGCACCTTGAGGCCCAGGGCTTTGGCCTTCGCCATCATCGCCTTGAAGTCGGCAAGCGTGCCGAACATCGGATCGACGTCCTTGTAGTCGGAGACGTCATAGCCGAAATCCGCCATGGGCGAGGTGAAGAAGGGGGAAAGCCAGATCGCATCCGCGCCGAGGGCGGCGACATGGTCCAGCCGCTGGGTAATGCCCGGCAGATCCCCGATGCCATCGCCGTTGCTGTCCTGGAAGGAGCGCGGATAGATCTGGTAGATCACCGCGCCGCGCCACCAGTCCGGGTTCGCGCTCGACAGCGCGCCGGAGGCATGGCTTGACGGACGCTGGGCCTGAGGATCGTTCATGGGGACCTTTCCGGCCGCTTCCGGCCGCATCTGACAGGAGACTTGCCGGCGCCAGGCGCGGCATTCGCGCCGCTTCAAAGCGCTTTGGATCGCTATCCTGTTCCCCATCCTGCGTCAAGACCTGCGGAGTGCCGAAGGGGCAGCGCGGTCTTGCGGGCGGGACCTGCGAAACGAAAAAAAAGGCCGACCTCCAGAAGGAGACCGGCCGGATCTGAAAAGGGATGTGTCAAAGGTCGTGAACTATGCGCCGGACTATGCCCGGCCCCCATGACAGCCGCATGAAGACAACCGCATGAAGAAAAAACTGTATCGGCCCGTCGGCCTCAAGTGGCGGCCGCAGTTGCGTCACCTGTCTTGGCGCTGGACAAGAACCGTCCATTGGCCGTTTGCAGGTCTTTTCTTCGCGCCTCGCGCGGCGTAGCCTCCGGCCGAAACATGCTTTGAGGGCGGTCCGCCGCCACTCGTTGAGGGAGGAAAACGCATGACGACCGCTATCGTGGGCTGGTCCCATCTGCCGTTCGGCAAGCACGCCGAAGACACTGTCGAGAGCCTGATCGTGAAGGCCGCCAGCGCTGCCCTGGAAGATGCCGGCATCGAGGCTTCTGACGTGGACGAGATCTTCCTCGGTCACTTCAATGCGGGCTTCTCCGCCCAGGACTTTACCGCGTCGCTGGTGCTGCAGGCCGATCCTGCCCTGCGCTTCACCCGCGCCACCCGCGTTGAAAATGCCTGCGCCACCGGCTCCGCCGCCGTGCATCAGGGCGTGCGCGCCATTGAATCCCGGGACGCGCGTGTCGTTCTGGTTGTCGGCGTGGAACAGATGACCACGACCCCGGGGCCGCAGATCGGCCAGAACCTTCTGAAGGCCTCCTATCTGCCGGAAGACGGTGACATCCCGGCAGGCTTCGCAGGGGTCTTCGGCAAGATCGCCGAGAGTTATTTCCAGAAATACGGTGACCAGTCCGATGCGCTGGCCCGGATCGCTGCCAAGAACCATCGCAATGGCGTGTCCAACCCGCTCGCCCAGATGCGCAAGGACCTGGGCTTCGACTTCTGCCGCGAGGAATCCGACAAGAACCCCTTCGTCGCCGGCCCCCTGAAGCGGACGGACTGCTCGCTGGTCTCCGATGGTGCCGCAGCCCTCGTCCTGACCGATGCTTCCACCGCTCTTGGCATGAAGAAGGCCGTCGCCTTCCGCGCCCATGCCCATGCGCAGGATTTCCTGCCCATGTCCCGCCGCGACATCCTCAAGTTCGAGGGCTGTTCCAAGGCCTGGGGCATGGCGCTCGGCGATGCGGGTCTCGCCCTCGAAGACCTGTCCTTTGTGGAAACCCATGACTGCTTCACCATTGCCGAACTGATCGAGTACGAAGCCATGGGCCTGACGGCGGAAGGCCAGGGCGCCCGCGCGATCCTGGAAGGCTGGACCGAGCCGGACGGCAAGCTGCCGGTCAACCCGTCCGGTGGCCTGAAGGCCAAGGGCCACCCCATCGGCGCCACCGGTGTGTCCATGCATGTGCTTTCCGCCATGCAGCTGACCGGGCAGGCCAGCGGTCTGCAGATCCCGAATGCGGAGATCGCCGGGATCTTCAACATGGGCGGGGCTGCGGTCGCCAACTATGTCTCGATCCTGCAGGCGCTGCGGTAATCGGCTGGTCAGATCTGAATATTTCTATGTGTTGCCAGGCCCCGCAAAAGCATTTGCGGGGCCTTTTTCTTGCTCGGGAAAATACTTACTCGGCGGATTAATCCGTATATTTCGCAGGGTAATTAACTGCCCGGTTACACTGTCAGGTTCACTCAGGAAGCGGATGGGCGGACCCGCGAGGGTCGGCGATGGTGCGGGTCTGTGGAAAGCAGCTTCGCCAGACGCGGGATCGAGTGAATGAAGACATTGAAGGCGAAGCTGGTCATCGCGGCAGCTTCCGTGTTTGCGCTGGTGGCTCTGTGCAGCGCCGGTCAGTTGTACATGCTGGATGGACTGCGCAGTTCCAATCAGGAGCTGGAGCAGCAGGCCCGTCGCTTCTCAGGCGGCGTCATCGATCTCGCGGTCCAGCTTCAGGCCATGCGCTTCGACATCGTGCAGGTGCAGCAGTGGCTGACGGATATTTCCGCCACCCGTGGTCTCGATGGGCTGAATGACGGCTTCGATCTCGCCGCCGAGTTCGCCCAGTCCTTCGAAAAGGACAGCGCTGCCGCCCGCAAGCTGGCCTCGGATCTGGGCTATGCGGATGTGGTCGCCGGGATTGATCGGATCCGCGGCCTCTTTCCCACCTATTACGCTGCCGGCCGCACCATGGCCGAAGCCTATGTGCAGAGCGGACCTGAAGCCGGCAATGCCTTCATGGGCAGCTTCGACGAAGCCGCCAGCAGCCTGACCGAGGAAGTGGACAAGGTCTTTGCAGATCAGGTGAAGGTGCTGGCTCGCGAACGCGCCGTGCTCGACGAGGAGGCGCAGCTCAGCCTCGGCGCCGCACGCGATGCCACCTGGATGAATGTCATCAACATCGTCGTCGTGCTCGTCGGGCTGACCGCGCTGTGCGCCGGTATCTATCGTTTTGGTCTGGCGCCGCTGGGCAAGCTGGCACAGGCCCTCAACCGCATCACCGCAGGCGATTACACCGGCGAGCTGATGGAGAGCCGCCGGGAAGACGAGATCGGCAATGTGGCGAAGTCCATCCTCATCCTCCGCGACAAGGCGGCCGAGCGCGAGCAGCTTCAGGCCGCGGCCCTGCACGAAGAACAGGCCCGCAGTCAGCGTCTTCGCCAGCGCGAGGCGATCGTCGCCGAGTTCCGCAATGAGGTGAACGGCCTGATCGGCCAGGTGAACGAGAACATGCAGCGCCTGGAATCGACGGCGACCGGTCTCGCCCGTCTGGCGGAGAACACCGACGGCAACGCCCGCGACGCGGCCCAGGCCTCCCAGGTTGCCCTCGACAACGTCCAGGCGGTTGCCGCCGCCACCGACCAGCTCTCCCGCTCCATCGAGGAAATCAACCGTCGCCTCAGTGTCACGACCAATGTGGTGGCCGAAGCCGCCGAGACGACCCAGCAGACCAACGTTAAGGTGGCCCGGCTGTCGGATGCGGCCGAGGAAATCGGCGAAGTGGTGCAGCTCATCTCGACCATCGCCGAACAGACCAATCTTCTGGCGCTGAATGCGACCATCGAGGCCGCCCGCGCCGGAGACGCCGGCAAGGGCTTCGCCGTGGTGGCCAACGAGGTCAAGGCGCTGGCCACCCAGACCGCCAAGGCGACCGAGAGCATCACCGCGCAGATCGCGGAGATCCAGAGCGCGACGGGGGATGCTGCCGCATCGATCCAGGAAATTGCCCGCATCATGGGCGAGATCTCCCAGGAGACCACCATCATCGCCTCCGCCGTCACCGAGCAGAGCTCTGCAACGGACGAGATTTCGCGCAGCGTGAACGAGGCGGCCAACGGCACCCAGACCACCAATGCGGCCGTGGCGGGCCTTGCCGGCAATGCGGGCGAGACCACCGAGGCGGCCAGCCATGTGACCGGTGCGGTTCAGGCGGTCTCCCAGCGGACCCAGGGGCTGACCCATCAGATCGAGAAGTTCATCAGCAGCCTGTCTGCCTGATCCGGGCGTCAGGGAAACGTCAGAAGGCCGGTGTCCTTGAGGGGCGCCGGCCTTTTTGCATTCCGGTCATGGACCATGTCCTTCCCGACGAGAGCCCGGCCGGAGGGGCCGGAGCGCTCGCGAAACCGTGAGGAACCGCGCGGATTTTGAGCGAATGCGGTTTCACGGAAATCATTTCTCTCCCGTCCGGTTTCTTTGAAACGCCGTGCCCGCAGAAAACGCCGCGTCTTCGCTACATTGAGGTCACTCCGAACCCCGTGTGCGAAAGAGGATCACATGGCCGCTGGCAACCGCGACAGTTCTGCATCCAGGCTCGACGTCTTCCCGACCTTCTTCAAGGTGGCGGGTGAGCGCGTCTGCGTGGTCGGACATGGCGGCGAGGCCGCGGCCAAGGTCCGTCTGCTGGGCGAAACCAACGCCCGCATCGAAGTGATCTCCGCCGAGATCGAGCCCGAGCTCGCCGAGGTCATGGAGAAGGTGGGCGCCCGGCACATTGCCGAGGAATTCCGTCCCGCGCACCTCAATGGTGCCGTTCTGGTCTTTTCCGCCCGCGAGGACGAAGCGCTCGACCGGGCCGTCGTCGAGGCCGCGCGGATCTTCGGCGTGCCGGCCAATGCGGTCGACAAGCCCCATCTCTGCCAGTTCTACACCGGCGCCCTCGTCAACCGCGCACCGATTGCCGTGGCCATCACCTCCACGGGTGTGGGGCCGGTTCTCGCCCGCCACATCCGCGCGCGCATCGAGGCGATGCTGCCCCGCACCACCGGTGATCTGGCCCGTCTGGCCGAATCCCTGCGCGATGCGGCAGCGGCCATGATCCCGGACGGCGCCGCGCGCCGTCGCTTCTGGGCCCGCTTCTTCGCCGGTCCCGTCGCCAGCCTCGTGCACGGCGGCGATCTTGGCGCGGCCCGTCAGGAGGCGCAGCGCCTGCTGAACGGGGAGGCCGAGAACAACGGCTTCGTCTGGCTCGTGGGCGCAGGCCCCGGTGCCGAGGACCTGCTCACCCTGCGGGCCCAGCGGCTGCTGCAGGAAGCGGACGTGATCGTCCATGACGCCCTGGTGCCCGACGCGGTCGTCGCCATGGGGCGTCGCGATGCGGAACGCATCTCCGTCGGCAAGCGCAAGGGCCATCATTCGGTCTCCCAGAAGGACATCTGCGGTCTTCTGGTCAAGCTGGCCTCCGAAGGCCGCAAGGTGGTGCGCCTGAAGTCCGGCGACCCGATGATCTTCGGCCGTGCGGCCGAGGAAATGGACGCCCTGCGGGCCGCCGATCTGCCCTTCGAGGTGGTCCCCGGCGTGACGGCAGCCTTCGCGGCCGCTGCCTCGGCCCAGCTCCCGCTCACCCTTCGCGGCGTGGCCTCGACCCTCGTCTTTGCAACCGGTCACAACGCCAGGTCGGAAACTCTGCCCGAGTGGGCCGGTCTGGCGCTCAAGGGGGCGACCGTCGCCGTCTACATGGGGCGCACGGTCGCCTCCGACGTGTCCCGCCGCCTCATCGAGGCCGGCATGCGCCCGGCAACCCCGGTCGCCATCATTGAAAACGCGGCCCGCGCCGAGGAACGCCAGTTCCTGGGAACGCTGGCCGATCTCGGCGCCCTGTCCGGGCGCGACGATATTGACGGGCCTGTGCTCATGGTCATCGGGGACGCCGTTGGACATGCCGCACTGGCCGGTGCCGAGCCCATCGCGGCGGTGGCACTTGCACGAAACCATGCCGCCTGAGGAGAGAGGCCATGAAGGTAATTACCGGTAACCGTCTGCTGGACGGAGAAGTTGTCTGGCTCGGCGAGAATGGCTCCTGGGTGGAGCTTCTCTCTCAGGCCCGTGTTCTGGAAGGAAGCGACGAGCTCGCCGCAGCCCTCGAGGTGGCACGCCAGTCCCTCGCTGACCGGGTGATGGTGGACGTCTATGAGATCGACGTCACCGTCGAGGACGGACGCGTCGTTCCGGTCCGCCTGCGCGAGATCATTCGCGCCGCCGGCCCCACCGTTCTGCCCCACCTGGGCAAGCAGGCCCGCACGGCAACCGCCTGAGGCCGAGCCGAAAAGACTGACACGCGGCGGGACGCGCCGCGTTTGCACGAGATTGTATCTGAGGGCCGCGCCGCCATCGAGAGGCCAAGGCAGCGCCCGCGCGGAGAGGAAGTGACATGTACCGCTACGATGAATTCGATCAGGAGTTCGTGGACCAGCGCACGGCGCAGTTCGCCGATCAGGTTCGCCGCCGTCTGGCCGGCGAGCTGTCGGAGGACGAGTTCAAGCCCCTGCGCCTGATGAACGGTCTCTACCTTCAGCTTCACGCCTACATGCTGCGCGTCGCCATTCCCTATGGCACGCTCAACGGCCGGCAGATGCGCAAGCTGGCCCATATCGCCCGCACCTATGACCGGGGCTACGGCCACTTCACCACCCGCCAGAACATCCAGTTCAACTGGCCGCGTCTGGAAGACACGCCGCGCATCCTGCAGGAGCTGGCCGAGGTCGAGATGCACGCCATCCAGACGTCGGGCAACTGCATTCGCAACGTGACTGCCGACCATTTCGCCGGAGCTGCCGCCGACGAGATCGCCGACCCGCGCCCCTATGCGGAGATCCTGCGCCAGTGGTCGTCGATCCACCCGGAATTCACCTTCCTGCCGCGCAAGTTCAAGATCGCCATCACCGGGGCGCCCCATGACCGTGCGGCCGTGCAGGTGCATGACATCGGCCTGCAGCTGGCCCGCAACGACGCCGGCGAGATCGGCTTCGTCGTCTTCGTCGGCGGCGGTCTCGGCCGCACGCCGATGATCGGCCGCAAGGTGCGCGACTTCCTGCCCGAAGAGGACCTGCTGGCCTATTCGGAAGCGATCCTGCGCGTCTACAACCGCTATGGCCGCCGCGACAACAAGTACAAGGCCCGCATCAAGATCCTGGTCCACGAGACCGGTCTGGAGGAGCTGAAGGCCGACATCGAGGCGGAATTCGACAAGATCCGCCACGGGGTGCTGCGTCTGCCGGAAGAGGAAGTCCATCGCATCGAGGCCTATTTCGCTCCGCCGACCCTGGAAGTTCTCGCGGTGACCGATGCTGCTGTTGAAGCGCGCAAGGCTTCCGATGCGGCCTTTGCCCAGTTCGTTGCCCACAACCTGAACCCGCACCGGGTTCCGGGCCATGTCAGCGTGACCATCTCCATGAAGCCCATCGGCGGCATTCCCGGCGATGCGTCTGACGCCCAGATGGACGTGATCGCCGATCTGGCCGAGCGCTATGGCCATGACGAGATCCGCATCTCCCACGAGCAGAACGTGATCCTGCCCCATGTGGCGATCCGTGACCTGCCCGCGCTCTTCGACGTGCTGGTCGAGCACAAGATGGCGGAAGGCAATGCTGGTCTGATTACCGACATCATCGCATGCCCGGGCATGGACTATTGCGCCCTGGCAACCGCCCGCTCCATCCCGGTCGCCCAGGAAATCTCCGAGCGCTTCGGCAATGCGGAACGTCAGGCAGAGGTCGGCGAGCTGAAGATCAAGATCTCCGGCTGCATCAACGCCTGCGGACATCACCATGTCGGCCACATCGGCATTCTCGGCCTGGAGAAGAAGGGCGAGGAGTTCTACCAGATCACCCTCGGCGGCTCCGCCAACGAGGAAAGCTCGATCGGCAAGATCGTCGGTCGCGGCTTCTCTTCCGAGACGGTGGTGGACGCGATCGAAACCCTGGTCGACACCTATCTCGGCCTGCGCACGAGCAAGGAAGAGACCTTCCTGGACGCTTACCGGCGGATCGGGGAGGAGCCCTTCAAGGAGGCCCTCTATGGCATTGGCTGAAGCCTGGGCTCCCTCGCAGGGAGCCGACAATCCGCTTGCAGACGTGGTCGCGGCGCTGAACCTCCGGTTCGCCGACGCGTCCGCCCTCGACATCCTGCGCTTCGCGATCTCCGAAGGCTTTGCCGGAAATATCGCGATGGTCTCCAGCTTTGGCGCGGATTCCGCGGTGCTCCTGCATCTGGTGGCCCAGGTCGACCCGTCGACCCCGGTGATCATGGTGGACACCAACAAGCTGTTTCCTGATACCCTGCGCTATCGGGATCTCTTGGCGGAGCGCCTCGGCCTGACCGACGTGCGCTCCGAGCGGGCCACACGGGCTGACCTCTCCGAGGTCGACCCGGCAGGGATGCTCTGGATGAGCGATACCGACGCCTGCTGTCACGTCCGCAAGGTCGTGCCGCTGGATCGGGCCCTTGCGGGCTTCGGCGCCTGGATCTCCGGACGCAAGCGGTTCCAGAGCGCAACCCGCGCCCGGCTCGAGGTGTTCGAGATCGAGGACGGCCGGGTGAAGGTCAATCCGCTTGCGGGCTGGGACGCGAAGGATATCCTCGCCTATGCTCGCGAGCATGATCTGCCGGCCCATCCGCTGGTGGCCAAGGGCTATCCGTCCATCGGCTGCATGCCCTGCACGTCGCCGGTGGCCGAGGGAGAGGACCCGCGCGCCGGACGCTGGCGCGGACAGGACAAGACCGAGTGCGGCATTCACATCGCGACCCATGGGCGCGAAGTGGATGGCAGCGGCATCTGAGATGAGAACAAGGGGGCCAGGGCGCCCCGCGACACGGACGCGATGAACGACATGACCAAGATCTTTGCAAACGGCGGTTTCCGCGACGAGGACTGGACGCGGATCGGTCTCGAGGATGAGCTGCCGGAAACCGGCAACCTGCTCGTTCCTCTGAGCCGCTATCTCGAGGCGCCTGAACGTTTCGCTGGCAACACCCGCGCCTTCGGCGTGGTCATCGCGCCCGGCGAGGATGTGGAACTGCTCGGCGGGCATCTGGATGCGATCCCGCTGATCGCGGTCGATTTCCCGGCCTTCTCCGATGGCCGCGGCTTCTCGGCGGCCCGCGTTCTGCGCGAGCATCTGGGCTACGAGGGGGATATCCGGGCGCTCGGCAAATACATTCTCGATCAGGTGCCGATGCTGCGCCGCTGTGGCGTCACCAGCTTCGAGATCACCAAACCCGAAGTCCTGAAAGCGCTGGAAGCAGGTGAGTGGCCCGAGGTCACGAACTATCTCCAGCCGGTCGGCTCGGTCGCGGAAATTCCTGCGGGCACCCGACCCTGGGCCCGCAAGCCCGTTCGCAGCCAGAGCCAGGCGGCCGAATAACTCCGGCGCCTCTGTCTGAAAAAACAAAAGCCCGCCATCCGGCGGGCTTTTCTGGTTTCCGCTTGCTGCAATCAGCCCCCTCTCATCCGTCATGCCCTTGCCTCGCGTTGAAGCGAGACGCTGCGGGGAGGGGAAGGGTCACGGGGGGGAGTGCCGGGTCAGGCCCGGCAGCCCCGCTGTTCAGATCCGGCCCGTGCGCTTCAGCTCCGCATAAGTTTCGTCCAGCGTCTTCTTGGCGGTCGCGGCCAGAAGGTCGGCTTCCTCGTGGGAGAGGACCAGCGGCGGGGAGATGATCATGCGGTCGGAGACCGCGCGCATGACGAGGCCGTTCTTGAACGAGATGTCCCGGCAGATCGTCCCGACCGTGCCCTCGTCGGCAAACTTCTTCGTGCGGTCGCCCTTGACCGGCACCAGCTCCAGCGCGCCGACCAGACCCACCATGCGGGCTTCGCCCACCAGAGGATGATCGCCGAGCGCCTGCCAGTGCTTCTGCAGATAGGGGCCGATGTCGTCGCGAACCCGCTCCACCAGCTTTTCCCGTTCCATGATCTCCAGGTTTGCGAGCGCTGCCGCCGCACAGGCCGGGTGACCGGAATAGGTGTAGCCGTGGTAGAACTCGCCGCCCTTGTCGATGATGCCCTCGGCCACCCGGTCGGAGACCATCACGCCGCCGATCGGTAGATAGCCCGAGGACAGGCCCTTGGCGATGGGCATCAGGTCCGGCTTGAGGTCGTAGTAATCCGAGCCGAACCAGCTTCCCAGCCGCCCGAAGCCGCAGATCACCTCGTCCGCGACGAAGAGAATGTCACGCTCCTTGAGGATGCGCTTCACTTCAGGCCAGTAGGTTTCCGGCGGAATGATCACGCCGCCGGCCCCCTGGATCGGTTCGGCGATGAAGGCAGCCACCTTGTCCTCGCCGATCTGGTCGATGGCTTCCTCCAGCTTGCGGGCCACCGCAATGCCGAAGTCTTCCGGGCTCATGTCGCCGCCTTCACCGAACCAGTAGGGCTGGTCGATGTGGTGGACACCCGGCACCGGCAGGTTGCCCTGTCCGTGCATGGCCTTCATGCCGCCGAGGCTGGTGCCGGCGAGCGTGGAGCCGTGATAGCCGTTCCAGCGGCCGATGATGACCTGCTTCTCCGGCTTGCCCATCTGCGCCCAGTAGTGACGCACCATGCGGAAGACCGTGTCATTGGCTTCCGACCCGGAGGAGCAGAAGAACACCCGGTTCATGTGGTCAGGCGCAAGCTGGGCCAGCTTCTCGGCAAGGGCGACCACCGGCGGGTGGGTCGTCTTGAAGAAGGTGTTGTAATAGCTCAGCTCGCACATCTGCTTGTGCACCGCGTCGGCGATTTCCTTGCGGCCATGGCCAACCTGCACGCACCACAGGCCGGCCATGCCGTCCATGATCCGGTTGCCGTCGCTGTCCGTCAGCCACACACCGTCTGCCTGCGTGATGATGCGGCTGCCCTCGGCATTCAGCTCCTTCGTGTCGCTGAAGGGATGGATGTGGTGGGCTGCATCGGCCGCGCGCAGGGCGGCAGTGGGATAGATGTTGGACACCGCGGTCATTGAGATACTCCGGATACGGTGGATGTCGCCCGGATCAGACGTTGAGAAGCAGGTATTCCCGCTCCCACGGACTGATCACGGACATGAAGGTTTCGAATTCTTCCTGCTTGATGGCGCGATAGGTCGCGACGAAGCGCTCGCCGAACACGTCGACCATCTCCTGGCTGCTTTCCCAGAGCGCAAGCGCCTCGGTCAGGCCGCGCGGCAGGGCCTTCTGCTTGTCGCTGCAGTCGCCTGCCTGGGGCTCGTCCGGGCTCAGACCCTTGGTCATGCCCAGATAGCCGCAGGCCAGCGAGGCGGCGATGGCGAGATACGGGTTCACGTCGGAGCCCGGCACGCGGTTCTCGAGACGGCGCGCCTGGGCATTGGAGAAGGGCACGCGCAGGCCCACGGTCCGGTTGTCATAGCCCCAGTAGACGTTCACCGGCGCGGTCGAGTTGCGGGCAAAGCGGCGATAGGAATTGACGTAGGGCGCCATGAGCGACGTGACCTGCGGCAGGTAGGTCTGGAAGCCGGCGATGAACGCCCGGAAGTCGCTCGTCTCGTTGCCGTCCGCATCGGAGAAGATGTTGCGTCCGCTTTCCATGTCCACCACCGACTGGTGAATGTGCATGGCGGAGCCGGGCTCGTTCGACATGGGCTTGGACATGAAGGTCGCATACATGTCGTGGCGCAGGGCCGCTTCCCGGATGGTGCGCTTGAACAGGAACACCTGGTCGGCCAGTTCCAGCGGATGGCCATGACGCAGGTTGATTTCCATCTGCGCTGCGCCTTCCTCGTGGATCATCGTGTCGATTTCCAGGCCCTGCTTCTCGGACAGGTCGTAGATGTCGTCGATGAGATCGTCGAACTCGTTCAGGGCAGAGATGGAATAGGACTGGCGGCCCACTTCCGGGCGACCGGACCGGCCGGTCGGGCGCTCCAGCGGGTAGTCCGGATCCGTGTTCGGCTTGACCAGGTAGAACTCGATTTCCGGCGCCACAACCGGCTTCCATCCCTTGTCCTCGTAGAGCGACAGGATGCGGCGCAGCACGTTGCGCGGCGCGGTTTCCACCGGCGAACCGTCGCGGGAATAGGCATCATGGATCAGCTGGGCGGTGGGGTCGGTTTCCCACGGCACGGCGGTCAGGGTCGAGTAGTCCGGCCGGAAGTAGAGATCGCCGTCGATCGGGTTGTGCTGGAAGCGGTCGTCGTCTTCCGGATAGTTGCCGGAAATCGTCTGGGCGAAGATGGAGGCCGGCATGGTCATCACCGGGCCGGAGAAGAACTTCTCCGTCGGCATCATCTTGCCGCGTGCGACCCCGGAGAGGTCGGGCACGATGCACTCGATGTCCTGGATGTTGCGGGCATGCAGCCAGCTGCGGGCGGCGTCCTCGTCGGCAACACCGCGCAGGCTTTCCATGGCGGAATCGGAGGAGAAAGAAGAGGAGGGCAAGGAATCGGTCGTCACGTGCAGAGCTCCAGTTCGTGCTGTTTATCAGCCTGCCGGTCGCGAGCCTGTCGCGCCCGGATCGGGCCGTGAGGTCTTCCAGTTCCTTGCATCACCGGTGTCCCGGTCGGGTGCCGCACCCTCGCGCAAGGCGTGATCCTTGCAGCAAGGAGCGAGCCCGAAGGCATCGGCATGACAGTAGCCATAATTTGTGATCACAAAAAATGCAAGGTCGTGTTGTCTGATCCGGAGGTCAGGTGAGGCACATCGCGGTCCGGACCATCCGGGGTGCGCCGTCTTTTGAGCCATCCGGCGCGCTCAGGGGTTGGGCAGACCGTCCCGTCCGAGCATGCCCATGCCATCCGAAATGTCGGAGGCGATGGCCTGGCGCAAGGCGGTGGCGTCGCGGGTATCGATCGCCCGCAGGGCCTGCTTGTGCCAGTCGACCAGGTTGGCAGTGCCCACCCGGCCGTAGACCATCCGCATGTAGGGGCCGAATTGCAGCCACAGGCTCTCCACCAGGGGAAGGAGGATCTGCGAGCCGGAAGCCCGGTACATGTGGAAGTGGAATTGATGATTGAGCGTCATGTAGCCGACCGCGTCACCGCTTCCCAGACACCTGTCGATGTCCAGATCGATGCGCAGAAGCCGGTCCGCATCCGCCTTGGTGAGGTTCGGCAGGGCCATGGCGGCCACTTCCGGTTCCAGCAGCAGGCGGGCCTTGAGGATTTCGTCGAACCGGGCGCCGGTCATCTCTGGCACCTGCACCCGGCCATTCGACTTGACCACCAGCGCATGTTCGGCGGCCAGCCGCTGGATCACCTCGCGCACCGGCATCGGGCTGACCCCGAGTTCGGCGGCGAGGCCGCGCAGGGTGACGGCCTTGCCGGGAATGAAACGTCCTGTCAGGAGCGAGGAGCGGATGGCCTGTTCCACCTGGGCACGGGTCGCGCCACGCGGCACCGCGGTGCCGGCGGGAGCTGCTCCCGGGACGGAGGGATCAGACTTGCGTTCGCCGTTGCCACTGGGGGAGGTGCTGCCGGTCGGCGGGGCAGCGGGCTTATGCGACGGCTCCATTCAACTCCTTGCAGGCTGGACGTGAGAGCCGGATTGCTTCACGCCATGAGGCGGTCTTGCCCTCATTTGACAGAAGGCCAGCCGATTTGTCTACGGATCTTGCCGTTTCTTCCCTATTGTTCTTGCGCTCCAGGACTGACCGTCACCCCTGAGACGGGTCCTGGCAATGGCCTGGAACTCCGGCGCCGTGACCCTGATCGCCTCTCCTTTAGGCAGGCCTAAAACTTGACAGGGCCTTTCTTTGTGATCACAACTTGAGAGCCTTCTCGGAAAAAACGTCCGATGCGGGCACTCCCGACACGCCTTCGGGCAGGGGCAAGACGCAGAAGCAACAGACAAGAACAGCGGAACAGGCCTTCATATGGTGGATCTGCCACAACTCACTCTCGAACACCCTGACGAGTCCGGATGGAAGCAGGGCGTCGAAGCCTTTCTGGCAGAGCATCCCGACCTGGACACGCTGGAAGTCGTCCTTCCCGACACCAATGGCGTGCTGCGCGGCAAGTGGCTTCCCGGCAGTGCGGCCCGCAAGGTCTTTGAACAAGGCGTGGCCTTTCCCTTCTCGCTCTTCGGGCTGGATGTCTGGGGCCGCGAGGTCGAGAGCACCGGCATGCACATCGAGACGGGCGACAGGGACGCCCTGTGCTGGCCGATCCCCGAAACCCTGAAGCTGGTGCCCTGGACCGACCGCAAGACGGCGCAGGTCCTTCTTTCCATGTATGACCGGGACGGTGCGCCCTTCATGATGGATCCGCGCCATGTGCTTCAGCGCATGTGCGACCGGCTGGCCCAGCACGGGCTTTCGGCCACCTGTGCCTTCGAGCTGGAGTTCTATCTTCTCGAGGAATCCGAAGGCGGGTGGGGGGATCACCCCAAGCCGCTCTTCTCCACCCATCTCGGGCCGGCACGCCAGAACATGTATGCGTTGTCTGATCTGGAGGCGTTGATGCCGCTGGTCGACGACCTGCGCCGGGCAGCCGAATTGCAGAACATTCCCGCCGACGCCGCCGTGTCCGAAGCCGCGCCCGGTCAGTTCGAGCTCAATCTTCACCACCGCCGCGATCCGCTGCGCGCCGCCGATGACGCCGTGCTGCTGCGCCGCCTGGTGCAGGGTGTCGCGCGCAAGCACAATCTCAAGGCGTCCTTCATGGCCAAGCCCTTCGTGGAATGGCCGGGCAACGGCATGCACGTGCATGTCTCCATGGAGGACAAGAACGGCAACATCTTCGCCTGTCCCGACGAAGGCAGCACCCGTCTGGGCCATGCCATCAGCGGCCTGCTGAAGACCATGCCCGAGGCACTTCTGCTCTTCACCTCGACCTTCAACGGCTTCCGCCGGATGCAGCCGGGATCCTACGCGCCGACGTCCATCTGCTGGGGATACGACAACCGCTCGGTCGCCCTGCGCGTGCCTGCCAGCAGCGCCGAGGCGACCCGCATCGAGCACCGAATCGCCGGCGCCGACGCCAATCCCTATTTTGTTCTGGTTGGTGTGCTGGCCGGAATGCTGGAAGGGCTGGAAAGCCGGCAGCCAGCTCCGCCGCCGGTCATCGGCAATGCCTATGAGGCGACCCACAAGCGCCTGACGCCCTGGATGGACGAGGCGATCGACGCTTTCGCCGCCTCGGAGCGGATGAAAACCGCGGTGGGACCGGAAATGCACAAGGTTCTCACGGAGATCAAGCGGGAGGAGCTCAACGAGTTCGGTCGCGAAATCTCCTCGCTGGAACGACAGACCTACCTTTAGGTCAGCACGGAATTCAGGCTCGGTGTGACGCAAATCGCGTCTTGAAGGGAGCGGGCCTTTGACTTAGCGTTCGGCGGTAGACGGCCGCCGAGCAAAAGCCACAACAAGCCGACAACGGCGGGCAACAGTCCTTCTTGAGTGGAGTTTGAGATGCACAAGTTTCTGATGATGAGCGTTGCAGCTCTTGGCCTCATGGGTGTGTCTGCCCATGCCCAGGACCGAGTGGTCAACGTCTACAACTGGTCCGACTATATCGACGAATCCATCCTTGAGGATTTCACCAAGGAAACCGGGATCAAGGTCCAGTATGACGTCTTTGACAGCAACGAGGTCCTCGAGACCAAGCTGCTGGCCGGTGGCACCGGCTATGACGTGGTCGTTCCGACCGGTACCTTCCTCGGCCGTCAGATCCAGGCCGGTGTCTTCCAGAAGCTCGACAAGTCGAAGCTGCCGAACCTGACGCACATGTGGAAGGACATCGAGGCCCGTCTGCAGAAGTATGACGCCGGCAACGACTACGCCATCAACTACATGTGGGGCACCACCGGCATCGGCATCAACGTCGACAAGGTGAAGGCTGCCCTGCCGGATGCACCGCTGAACAGCTGGGATCTGGTCTTCAAGCCGGAAAACGCTGCCAAGCTCGCCGATTGCGGCATCTTCGTCCTCGATACCCCGGAAGAAATCGTTCCGGCAGCCCTGAACTACATGGGCATGGATCCGGATTCCAACGACCCGGCGGACATCGAGAAGGCTGGCGAGCTGCTCAAGACCATTCGCCCCTACATCCGCAAGTTCCACTCCTCCGAGTACATCAACGCTCTCGCCAACGGCGACATCTGCCTGGCCGTGGGTTGGTCGGGTGACCTGCTGCAGGCCCGTGACCGTGCGGCCGAAGCCAACAACGGCGTGACCGTGGAATACATCATTCCGAAGGAAGGCGCCCTGATGTGGTTCGACAACATGGCCATCCCGGCGGATGCCCCCCATGTGGACGAAGCCCACGAGTTCCTCGACTACATCATGCGTCCGGAAGTGATCGCCAAGGCCTCGAACTACGTGTTCTACGCCAACGGCAACAAGGACAGCCAGGAGCTTCTCGACAAGGAAGTCTTCGAAGATCCGGCAATCTATCCGGACGAAGAGACCGTGAAGAAGCTCTACACCGTGTCGACCAAGTCGGCCAAGGTGAGCCGCGTCCAGAACAAGGTCTGGACCTCGCTCAAGAGCGGCCAGTAAGGCTTGTGGCCCGGCGCGCGAGCGATCGCGCGCCGGATCCGCTCCAGGTGTCGCCACACGCTCCGGCGGCTCCGGTGCGCTCCGGTTCAAAGCCATCGGATATCCGGGGACGCCTGGTAGACAGACTGGACACGCGTGCCTTCGCACAGACGCTCTCCGGGGCCTATTGCGTCCCGTTTTCCGGGCAACCCGGACCGAGGTTTGCGCGTACTCCGACTGGAATGGGAAATGGGGAAGCCCGGCCAGCCAGGATCTCGCGGGGAGATCTCGGGCTGATGCAGGTCCGGACCGTTTCGGGTCCGTCGTGGCCTGTCCTTGTCGGGATCACTGAATATCCGTAAATTTTCCTTCCGCAAAAGCCTCGGGATGGGGCACCATGCCCGAGTGGAGACTGCCCGTCGCGCACGGTCCGCACTCGCCCCGACAGGTTCGGAAGGCGGTATTGCGGTGGCAGCGCGACCGGTCATCCGACGAAATGCACGGCAGGGCCCCTCCGCCTTCCAGGATGGGGCCGGAACGACAGGTCTTGGCTGCAGACTGCGCAGCAGGGGGTAGGGTACTTGGCTAAGAAAGCGATCGGGCCGGTTCGCCGGACATTCACTCCGTGGGAAGACAGTTCGGCGAAGCCTTTCATCGAATTCCGCAATGTGACCAAGCGGTTCGGTGATTTCACGGCGGTCGACAACCTCAGCCTCAAGATCTACGAGCGCGAGTTCTTCGCCCTGCTCGGCGGATCGGGCTGCGGCAAGACGACCATGATGCGCATGCTCGCCGGCTTCGAGAGCCCGACCGAGGGCCAGATCCTTCTCGACGGACAGGACATGGCCGGTGTACCGCCCTACAAGCGCCCGGCCAACATGATGTTCCAGTCCTATGCGCTGTTCCCGCACATGAGCGTGGAAGGCAACATTGCCTTCGGTCTCAAGCAGGACGGCATGGCAAAGGCGGACATCGCGGCGCGCGTGGCGGAGATGCTGCGTCTCGTGAAGCTCGAGCCCTTTGCCAAGCGCAAGCCGCATCAGCTTTCCGGCGGTCAGCGCCAGCGCGTGGCGCTCGCCCGCGCCCTCGCCAAGAGGCCGAAGGTCCTGCTGCTCGACGAACCGCTCGGCGCGCTGGACCGCAAGCTGCGCGAGGAAACCCAGTTCGAGCTGATGAACATTCAGGAAGAGCTGAAGACGACCTTCCTCATCGTGACCCACGACCAGGAAGAGGCCATGACCGTGGCCGACCGCATCGCGGTGATGGATGCGGGCAAGATCATGCAGGTCGCGACCCCGGCCGAAATCTATGAGACCCCGAATTCACGTTTCGTGGCCGACTTCATCGGCGACATCAACCTCATGGAAGCCCGTGTGGTCTCCACCTCCGAGGATGGTACCGTGATGCAGGCCGTGGCTCTCGGCTGCCAGATCGAGACCTCCCAGACCACGACGGCCGCTGTCGGCGACACGGTCTGGTATGCGGTGCGGCCCGAGAAGATCCGCATCGAACTGGGCGAGACCGAACACGCCGAAGGCACCACGGCGGTCAATCAGACCAACGGGGAAATCTGGGACATTGCCTACATGGGCGATGTGTCGATCTTCCACTCCCACGTGGGCAACGGTAATGGGGTCAGCATCCGCTCGACTGTCGCCAACGTCACCCGTCTGGTGGAACGTCCGCTGACCTGGGACGACAAGGTGACCCTGAGCTGGGGCCGCGACGCCGGCGTCATCCTGACCAACTGAACCGGGAGCAAGGAGTGCGGCCATGAGCCAATCACAATCAAAGCCCCGTCGGTCGCTTGGGTCCTGGGCCCTGATCGCAGTCCCCTATCTGTGGCTGCTGGTCTTTTTCCTCGCGCCCTTCCTGATCGTCTTCAAGATCTCCCTGTCGGAGGTCGCCGTGGCGATCCCGCCCTATCTTCCGGCCTTCGATCTGGCCGAGGGCTGGGCCGGGCTGGTGGACAGCGTCTCGCAGTTTTCCTTCGACAACTACCTCTGGCTGACCGAGGACGACCTTTACTGGAAGTCCTATCTCTCCAGCGTGGTCATCGCGACGATCTCCACCTTCATTGCCCTGCTGGTGGGATATCCGATCGCCTATGGCATGTCCCGGGCGCCCAAGGCCTGGCGCGCCACGCTGCTGATGCTGATCATCCTGCCCTTCTGGACCAGCTTCCTGATCCGCGTCTATGCGTGGATCGGCATCCTGAAGAACGAGGGCCTGCTGAACCAGTTCCTGCTCTGGCTCGGCGTGATCGATCAGCCGCTGGTGATCCTCAATACCAACATCGCGGTCTATATCGGCATCGTCTATTCCTACCTGCCGTTCCTGGTGCTGCCGCTCTATGCCACCCTGGAGAAGCTGGACGAGACCCTGCTCGAAGCCGCCGAAGATCTCGGCTGCCCGTCCTGGCAGGCCTTCTGGAAGATCACCTTCCCCCTGTCGCTTCCGGGCGTCGTGGCTGGCTGCTTCCTCGTCTTCATTCCGGCGGTGGGTGAATTCGTGATCCCGGATCTGCTCGGCGGGTCCAACACGCTGATGATCGGCAAGACCCTGTGGGTGGAGTTCTTCGCCAACCGCGACTGGCCTGTATCGTCGGCGGTGGCGGTGCTGCTGCTGCTGCTTCTGGTCGTCCCGATTGTACTCTTCCAGAACCACCAGCAGAAACTGCAGGAGAGGCAGTCATGAGAAACGGTCCGTCCTGGTTCAACGTCACGTCCCTGGTGCTCGGCTTCTCGTTCCTCTACCTGCCGATCGTGCTGCTCGTGGTGTTCTCCTTCAACGAATCCCGGCTGGTCACGGTCTGGGGCGGGTTCTCCACCAAGTGGTATGGCGAGCTCTTCCGCAACACCCAGCTTCTGGATGCGGCGAAGGTCACCCTTGAGGTCGCCTTCCTCTCCGCCTCTTGCGCCACGGTGCTGGGCACCATGGCCGCCCTCGTGCTCAACCGCTCGGGCCGGTTCCCGGGACGCAGCATGTTCTCCGGCATGATCTTCGCGCCCCTGGTCATGCCTGAGGTGATCCTGGGCTTGTCCCTGCTGCTGCTCTTCGTGGCCATCGACCAGTCGCGCGGCTTCTGGACGATCATGATCGCCCACACCACCTTCGCCATGTGCTACGTGGCCGTTGTGGTCCAGTCGCGGCTGGTCGGCTTCGACCGCTCCATCGAGGAAGCGGCCGAGGATCTGGGCAGCCCGCCCCTGAAGACCTTCTTCCTGATCACCCTGCCGCTCATCTTCCCGGCGGTGGTGGCCGGCTGGATGCTGGCCTTCACCCTGTCGCTCGATGACCTGGTGATCGCGAGCTTCACCACCGGTCCCGGCGCGACGACCCTGCCCATGAAGATCTATTCGCAGGTCCGCCTTGGCGTGACCCCGGAGATCAACGCGGTCTGCACGATCCTGGTGGGTCTGGTGACCGTGGGCGTCATCGCCGCGTCCATCACCACCAAGCGCCGCGAGCAGCAGCGCCAGCGCGACGAGCGTGCGGCCATCGCGCAAGGGTGAGGCCCCTCTGGCCACATGATCCGATGACTGGACGGGGAGCTTCGGCTCCCCGTTTTCATGTGGGGGACGGGGTCACTCCGTGCCGGGCGGGCGAAGCAGGAAGATGACCAGCCAGATCGGCACCACGATCAGCGCGCCCAGCACCATGGTGGGGATGGCCCAGTCGACGAAGTTCAGGACATAGATCCAGACATCCAGCGGAGTCAGGCCGATCTGGGCCAGAAGGTCCTCCGCGCTCAGGCCGAAGATGGACAGGCCGATCCCGACGAACAGGGAGAAGCCTGCAAGGCGCAGGATCGTCAGCAGGAAGTTGGACACGAGGAAAAAACTCCGGGTGCGCCGGGCGCGGTCAAATCACGTGTGGTCAATGGGCACACACTGTCGGCCCCCGCCGGGCGGGTCAAGGCGCAAGCCGTGCCTGCTTCGCGGGCAATTGACGAAAGCGTGTCTCAGCAAGCGTCCAAACCGCGCCGAACCGCAGGGAAAGCGGCGTCTTTCGAGGGGCTTGTCCCTTGACGCGCCGCAGCATGTGGGCTCAATTGGCCCTTCGTTGAGGATCTGCTTGGGAGACAGATATGCAGAAGATTTACCCGAACGCGGCGGCCGCGTTGGAGGGCGTCGTTTTCGATGGAATGACGATCATGGCCGGCGGGTTCGGCCTGTGCGGCATTCCGGAAAACCTGATCGCGGCTCTGCGGGATGCGGGCACGAAGGACATCACCGCCGTTTCCAACAACGCCGGGGTGGATGACTTCGGCCTGGGCCTTCTGCTGCAGACCCGGCAGATCCGCAAGATGATCTCGTCCTATGTCGGCGAGAACGCCACCTTCGAGCGCCAGTATCTGAACGGCGAGCTGGAGCTGGAGTTCAACCCGCAGGGCACGCTGGCCGAGCGCATTCGCGCCGGTGGCGCCGGCATTCCGGGCTTCTACACCAAGACCGGCGTCGGCACGCTCATTGCCGAGGGCAAGGAGCACAAGGACTTCAACGGCGAGACCTACATCATGGAAACCGGCCTGGTAGCCGATCTCTCCCTGGTGAAGGCCTGGAAGGCCGACAAGGAAGGCAACCTGATCTTCCGCAAGACCGCCCGCAACTTCAACCCGATGATGGCCACCGCCGGCAAGGTGACCGTGGTGGAAGTGGAAGAGATCGTGGAGATGGGCGAGCTTGACCCCGACCACATCCACACGCCGGGGATCTTCGTGGACCGGATCGTCCTTGGAACATTCGAGAAGCGCATCGAAAAGCGCACCACCCGTCAGGCCTGAGGAGGGGCATCATGAGCTGGACACGCGACGACATGGCCAAGCGGGCCGCCCGCGAGCTTGAAGACGGTTTCTACGTGAACCTGGGCATCGGCATTCCGACCCTGGTTTCCAACTACATCCCGGAAGGCATCCACGTTGCCCTGCAGTCGGAAAACGGCATGCTCGGCATGGGTCCGTTCCCGACCGATGACGAGGTCGATGCGGACCTGATCAACGCCGGCAAGCAGACGATCACCGAACTGCCGCAGACCTCCTATTTCTCCTCGGCCGACAGCTTCGCCATGATCCGCGGCGGTCACATCGACCTGTCGATCCTGGGCGCCATGGAAGTCTCCGAAAGCGGCGATCTCGCCAACTGGATGATCCCCGGCAAGATGGTCAAGGGCATGGGCGGCGCCATGGATCTGGTGGCCGGCGTGAAGCGCGTGGTCGTGGTCATGGATCACACCTCCAAGGGCGGCGAATCCAAGCTGCTCAAGGCCTGCACCCTGCCGCTGACCGGCGTGAAATGCGTTGACCGCATCATCACCAACCTGGGCGTGTTCGATGTCGCCGAGGGCGGCCTGAAGATCGTCGAACTGGCCCCGGGCATCACGGAAGAGGAAGTCCGCGCCAAGACCGAGGCGACCCTGGTCAACTGAGACCGGCCGCCCTCGGCCTGACGGGCCGGTGAGAGATCAAGAAGACCGCCGCGGCCGGGGAGCTGCGGCGGTCTTTGCATTTCTGCTGAAGCGAAGGGGGAGGCTCTCTATTCGGCCGCAGCCGGAGCATCCTGCCGGTCGAGAAGGGAGGCGGCGGCGGAGGCCAGGCTTTCGCGTCGCGATGTCGCATCCCGGAAGCTGCGGGCACTGGTGCGGGCCAGCAGGATCACCGGAATAAGCCCGACAAGCACGATGGCCAGTGCCGGAAGGGCCGCTTCCTCGAAGGCTTCGCGGGAGGCCGCCTCGAAGACCGTGGTGGCCAGCGTGTCGAAATTGAAGGGCCGCAGCAGCACCGTCGCCGGCAGTTCCTTCATGCAGTCCACGAAGGTCAGGAGTAGGGCGGAGAGAAGCACCGGCTTCAGCAGCGGCAGATGGACCTGCCACAGGGTGCGGGCGGCGGTGCTGCCCAGGGTGCGCGACACCATGTCGAGATGGGGAGAGATCTTGCCGAAGCCGCTGTCGATCTGGCCATAGGAGACGGCGAGGAAGCGCACCGAATAGGCATAGATGAGCCCGACTCCCGAGCCCAGCAGCAGCGGCCCGGACAGGTCGCCGAAGAGTGCGCGCAGGGCCCCGCCGAGGATCCCGTCGAGGGCGGCGAGCGGGGTCAGAATGCCGACCGCCAGAACCGCGCCGGGAATGGCATAGCCGATGGAGGAGAAGCGGATCGCCAGCCGCAGGACGGGCGTGTCGCGCAGGCGCAGCCCATAGGCGAGCGCGACCGACAGGGCGACCGTCAGGACGGAGGCAATCGCCGCCAGCTGCAGGCTGTGACCGATCGCCCGGTGCAGGGCGGGGTCGGAAAAGAGCTCAAGTCGGCGCGCGGCCATTTCGACCAGGATCAGCGCCGGCACCCCGAAGCCCAGCAGCACGGGCAGGGCACAGGCGATCAGCGCGGCCGGAGCAGCAAGTCCGTTCAGGTGAATGCGCGAGGGCTGGCGCTGCTTGCTGTGGCCCGAGTTGAAGCGCTGATGCCGACGCGCACGGCGCTCCACCCAGAGCAGGGCAAAGACCATCAGCAGCATGGCAATGGCCAGCTGGGCTGCGCCACCGAGGCTGGAGCGGTTGAGCCAAGTCTCGTAGACCGAGAAGGTCAGCGTCCGCACCCCGAAGAAGGTGACGGCACCGATGTCGTTAAGACATTCCATCAGGGCCAGCGACACGCCGACGGCCGCGGCCGGGCGCGCCATCGGCAGGGCAATGGCCAGGAACACCCGCAAGGGGGACGCCCCGAGCGTGCGCGACACATCCAGCATCGACGAGGTCTGCAGCAGGAAGGCCGCGCGGCTGGTCAGATAGACATAAGGATAGAGCACGAAGCTCATGACCAGGATCGCTCCTCCGAGGGAGCGGACTTCCGGGAACCAATAGTCCCGCGAGGTCTTGAAGCCCATCACCGCCCGCAGGGTCGATTGCACCGGTCCGGTGTAGTCGAGCGCCTCCACATAGGCGAAGGCGATGATGTAGGTGGGCACGGCCAGCGGCACCAGCAGCAGCCAGTCGAACAGGCCCCGGCCGGGGAAGCGGCACATGGTGGTGAGCCAGGCGGTTCCCACGCCAATGATCAGCGTGAGGCTGCCGACGCCGGCCATCATCAGCAGCGTGGTGGCCAGCGCATCGGGAAGAACGGTGCTGACCAGATGGTCCCAGACATCACCGGACGGGGTCAGGGCAATCCAGCCGATGGCCAGCAACGGCACGAGAACAAGCGCCGCCGCGGCAATCGACAGACCCGACCAGAAATGTTCCGAGCGTCCGGCGTGTCCCGTGTTCAAGCGCCTCTCCCAAGCGGAAAGCCGCGTCGGGCGGACCGACGCGGCAGGATGTCAGGTTTCCTCGAGGAGGAGGAAATCAGCTCTGGGGGCCGTTGTCGAACCCGACCCGGTCCACCATCTCGCTCGCCGCTTTACGGAAGTCGGCGATTTCGTGCAAGGGCAGGCTGTCCGGTTTCAGCGTTCCCCAGGACTTGACCCGCTCGGAGACCGGCACTTCCGGATCCACCGGATACTCGAAATTGGTTTCCGCGTAGATCGCCTGGGCATCGTGAGAGGTCAGGAAGCTGATGAACTTCAGGGCAGCGTCCCGGTGCGGCGCATGCTTTGCCAGCACGACACCGGACAGGTTCACGTGGCTGCCCCGCTCATCCGAGTTGGGGAAGAGAAGCTTGACCGAAGCGGCCCAGTCCTTCTGTTCCGGATCCTTCTCGTTGGTTTCCATCTGGCCCATGTAATAGGTGTTGCCCAGGGCGATGTCGCATTCGCCGGCATAGATGGACTTCACCTGCGCCCGGTCGTTGCCGGTCGGCTTGCGCGCCAGGTTGTCGCGCACGGCCGTCAGCCAGGTCTCGGTGTCCTTTTCGCCGTGATGGGCGATCATGGAGGCAATCAGACCGAGCGTGTAGTCATGCTGGCCCGAGCGGGTGCAGATGCGGCCGCGCCACTTCGGATCCGCCAGCTCCTCATAGGTGATGCTGTCCTGCTCGACCCGCTCGCGGGACGCATAGACGATGCGGGCCCGGCTGGTCAGGCCGATCCAATTGCCATCGGGGTCGCGGAATTCGGCCGGTACATTGCCTTCCAGCTGGTCCATCGGAATGGGGCTGGTGATGCCGAGATCCTTGGCGCCTGCCAGACGGCCGATATCGACGGTCAGCATCACGTCCACCGGGGAATTCTCACCCTCGGCCGCAATGCGTTCGCCCAGGCCCTTGTCGGAGAAGACCACGTTGGTCGTGATCCCCGTCTTGGCAGTGAAGGCGTCCAGCAGCGGCTGGATCAGATAGGGCTGCCGGTAGGAATAGACGTTCAGCTCCTCGGCGGACGCGGCACCGGGCAGGGCTCCAGCGGCGGGCAGCAGGGTGAGGGCGGTCAGGGCAAGAAGGTGCCAGGGTCGTTTCATCAGGATCTCCCGTTTTCGCCGTGTCGCTCACGGTCTTTCAGGTTCGCGGGAGACTATGGGTATCGACCAGCGTCCTGTCAATGAAACGCAATGAATTCAATAGTTTAGAAATATTCTAAAAAGCTGAGGCTAGCATGTGACTTTTCACGAGGAGCGTTTTGAAATGTCTCTGCTTTTCCCGCAAGGGAGGGCGGCGCGTCCGCACGCAAATCATCGTGTGGGCGCGACCCTTTGTCCCCGTCCCGATTGTCTGGAAGACCGTCGCGCGGCGTGCGGGCCGGCACGGATGCCGCGCCGGCTTACTCGGCCAGAACCCGCTGCGACGGGAAGCGGATCTCCACCAGCGTGCCCTGATCCGGGCTGGAGTCGATCTGGAACCGCGCCCGATTGGCTTCCGTCAGCGCCTTGGTGAGGGGAAGCCCGAGGCCGGTGCCGCCTCCCAGCCGCGACGTGTGCAGCTGGCGGAAGGGTTCCATCGCCGCCGACAGATCCTTCTCGTTCATGCCCGGACCGGTGTCGCGCACCCGCAGGGCCACTTCCCCGTTGTCTTCCAGGGCCGTGGAGACGATCACCTGTCCGCCCGACCGGTTGAACTTGATGGCGTTCGACAGCAGGTTCAGCGTGATCTGGCGCAGGGAGCGGGGATCGGCCACGACGCTCGGCACCGCATCCGGCAGGCTGGCGCGGATGATCACCCGGTCCCGGTTGGCCTGGGGCTGCATCAGGGCCACGCATTCGCGGATGATGTCATTGGGGGACACGGCCGCGAACTGCAGGTCCATCTTGCCCGCCTCGATCTTCGACAGGTCGAGGAGATCGTTGATCAGGCTCAGGATATGCGCGCCGGAGGTGCGGATGTCCCTCAGATATTCCTTGTAGCGATCGCCGCCGATCGGCCCGAAGCGCTCTTCCATCATCACCTCGGAGAAACCGATGATGGCGTTGAGCGGCGTGCGGATCTCGTGGCTGATCTTGGCCAGGAAGTCGGACTTGTGCGAGCTGGCGTTTTCCGCCTGACGCTTGGCATCCGTCAGCTCTTCCTCGGCACGCTTCCAGTGGGTGATGTCGCGCAGCACGGCGCAGAACTTCGGCTGATCGCTCTTGGCGGTCACCCGGCCGATGGTCATGAACAGCGGGATGAGGCCGCCGGTGGCGACCCGTCCCAGAACCTCGCGGCCGTCATTCAGGATGCTGGCAACCCCGTTGCGGGACAGGCCGTCCAGGTAGTCGAGGGCGGACCGGTGGCTTTCGGGGGCAAGGAAGTCGGTGAGCGCCGCGCCGACGATGTCGCCCCGGCTTGCCGCGAACAGGGCCTCGGCGGACCGGTTCGACTTCACGATCGTGCCGTGGCGATCCAGCACGAGGATGCCGTCCGTCGCGGTCTCGAGAATGGAATCCAGTTCGTCGGCCAGCTCACGGCTCTGGGCCAGGTCGCGCTCGAGCAGGGTGCGCGCATCCTGATCCGCAAAGGGGTTCGCCGGCTCGGCGGCAACCGCAACAGGGCGGCGCACGACCGGTGTTACCCGCTCCATGATGGAAATCATCAGACCCTGGCCACCGTTCCAGGGCACGGTGTGCATGCGGGCATCCACCTGGCGTGAGCCGCCTTCGGCCAGACGCACCTTCAGGGTGCCGTCGATGGTGCCTTCCATGTCCGTGTCCGGAAGGTCGTCGTCGTCATCGGCAAACACCGCCTCCAGACCGCCGGCCTGAGCCAGGGTTGCAAGAGACTTGTAGCCGAGCAGCGCCAGAAGTGTGTCATTGGCGTAGAGCACGTCCCGGTCCCGGACGATGGCAATGCCGATGGGCAGCCGGTCGAGCAGGCGGGGATCGATGGGACCGGCGTCGGGCGGCGTGGTCTCGCGGGCGTAATGCTCCGCCATCTCCGGATCCAGATCCCCCTCGCCGGACGGGCGGGTGCCCCCGTCGTCGGGGTAATCGTCTTCCAGACGTGCCCCCAGCGCCTCGGCGATCTTGCGGAAGGCGGCAATCTCCGGCTTGGAAAGGCGGGACGTATCCACGGGCATCATGTGGGCGCGACGATGGGGCAGGGCCACCACGTTGCTGGGCTGCACCGTCTCCGGCGCCTCGGTTGCCGCGGCCGCCTCCGGAGCGTCGAACGAGGCTTCTCCCTCCAGACGGTCCCGCTCGGCTTCGCGGCTCAGCTGAATTTCCCGGAAATGCATGCGCTGGGCGCGCTCTTCGGCCTCAAGGGCGAGCAGATCCTCGTTGAATTCCTCGGCCAGGTCTTCCGCCAGATGGTCGGTCGTCTCACTGCGGAACTCGTCCTCGTCGTCCGGGGACCCTTCTGCGCCGACGGGAGCGGCGGGAGCGACGCCACCTTCGTCCCATGCCTCATCGGCGTCGATCTCCAGATCGGCATCGTCTGCGGCAAGCTCCGTGAGGTGCGGATCCGACAGCTCGTCACTGCCGGCCGGCGTTCCAGCGTCGGAGTTCTCCTGGGTGAAGAGGTCGCGGGGGCTCATCGATCGGGGCGCGGCCTCGTCGGCGGCATCGCGGCTGGTGGAGGACTTCGGCTTCATGCTGCGCGCCATGGACGCGACAGCGCTCTCGATTTCTCGGGCATCGAGGGGCCGAGGGCCCGAAATGCCCTCGAAATCCTCTGCGTCGGACGCAGGCGCGGCCGCGCGGGATCGCGGAGCCGTCCCGGTTTCCACCGGCTCAGCAGCGCGGTCGCTCTCGGCGGGTTCTTCGGCAGACAGGTCTTCGGCCTCGTCTACTGATGGGCGCGCCGCATGATCAGCCTCGATCTCGCCGGTTCCGCGCTCTTCGCTCGCGTTGTCGTTCGCCGTGTCGTCCTCTGCCTTCGGCGCATCGCTGCGCAGATCCATGAAGAGGGTCGGCCGGTCTGCAAGGTTTGCGGCAAGCGTTTCGGCGGCCTCGGGCGCCTGCGTTGCCCCCAGCGCCGGCGATGTCTCCTGCTCCGGCTCGGATTGCGTCGCGGAGACGGAGGGGGCTTCGCTCGGCGTCGGCGCAGCGGGCGGGGTCGAAACCGGGCGCACCGGATTGCGTGGCACCGGCGCACCCGACCGGTTGGCCAGAATGTTGAGCAGTGCGGAGGCCCGTGCTCCCAGCGCCAGTCCGCCCCCATTGGGCTCCGGCACGCGCTTGAGCGGCGTCAGGTCGATGGCGGGCCCGGCGGGAGGCGTAGGTGCCAAAGTCTGCCCCGCGCTCTCCGGAGCCTCCTGGCCGTCCTCGGTCAGGGCCTGCAGAGCATAGGCTTCGGTCTCGAGTTCGGTCTCTGACTGGGCGGAGCGGGGGGCAAGCGGCGCGTTTGCGTCGTCTTCCGCATCCATGATCCGACACACGCCGAAGCCGCGATAGCCTTCGAACATCCGGTTGCGGTCAAAGGCGGGCAGGGCGGCCATGTCCACCGGCACCCGCAGCGGCGCATCGGAGACGGGCCACATGACCGTCTTGCTGCTCCAGGTGTCGCGCCGGTCGAGCGAACGGGCGATGTCGCCCTCCCGATCGATGCCGAACTGCTCCGCCACATCGCGCCAGGTCAGCCCGACGATATCGGAGGCACGCGGCCCCAGCGCTTCGGTGAATTCGTCGGAGAGGAAGGTGAAGCGCTGGTCTAGATCCATCTTCCAAGCAAAGCGCACAGGGCGCCGGCGGCGCTGGAAGTCGAAACCGGTCTCCCCAACATCGCCTTCCGTGGCCTCGTGAGGCTCGGTGTCGGCCGCAAAAGGCGTTTCATCCGCCATGGCGGGCAGATCGCTTGCCGGGGTTGGTGCCGGTGCCGGGGTCGGTGCCGGGGTCGGTGCGGGTGTCGACGAGGCGCTCGCCTCCGGGGCATCCTCTTGCGCCTTCGGGTCCGGAAGGTCGTCGGCTCGCTGCTCCGTGCGGTTTTCCGCCAGCACAAGCCTTTGCCCGTCGGCCAGGTCGATCATGTGACCCGCATGCAGCCAGTTGCCGACACGGATCGTGCCGTTGTCTGCGGGGCGCGGGGCAACCTGGCTCAGATCCAGATCGCCGGCCTGTGCCACCAGGCGACCGGTATCATCCAGCAATCCGGCACTGCGTGACGCGCCCGCCAGAAGCGAGAGAAAGCCGTCGTATGCATTGCCATCGAAGGAGAGGCTGCGGTCCAGGCAGATGATCAGGGCGCCGCTTGCGCCCGAAGGCAGGGTGATGCGCTGGCCCTGACAGGTCAGCACCATGACGCGCAGGCCCCGGTAGAATCGCAGGCGCTCGGCGGTCAGCCGGTCTTCGGCACCGCTGGTGGCAATGCGGGCGATATGGGGCCGCGCGGGGGACTGGGCGAGATGGGTCAGGCTCGACAGGGCACCCGCGTCGCGCAGGGAAAAGAAACGCGCGCCAGCGGCGTTGGTCCACAAAACCTCCGCCCCGTCTTCGGACCAGATCCAGGCAGCCCGGGCGTCCAGGCACAGGGGGGCCACGACCGGCAGAGCACTGAGAGCCATGAAGGTGTCGAGAGTGTCAGTCATGGCTCAGCTCCGAGGGTCCGGGCAGTCCGGGATTTTCAGCAGTCGTGGGCGCATCGATCATAAACGTCTTGTTAATACCGTTTCTGGCCAGTCGCGTCCACGGGAAGGGCGGTGTCTACCGGCCCCACGTGAAGGCGTGGTTAATTGCCAGTGTCAGAATTGCGATGCCGGGTTCCCCGTGGTAAGGAATTGATTGCGCATTGAGATCTTCCTCCTGCGCTGGTGCGTCACCTTCCGCTCGGTCACTCCGTTGGGTCGCCTTTCGAGGGCAGACCGGAGGGCTGATCCGCAGATCTTGCGGCCGTTCTGGCGACAGTCCCGGGCCCGGGACGGCAAGCGGCAGCAAGGGCAGGGGCGCCCGGAGCAGGATGTAAATTGACGCTGTGCCTTGCCTCTCAGCATTGCGGGCGGGCGAGAATTCGCTACTCTCGCGTGTGTTTTGCCGGGCCCGTTCCGGGAGCGCATGGCGGAGGGGAGGGCAGGCAGCAGCCCTGAACGAGAGATGTGGCGGCAGTGCAGGCGCAGTGCCGGGCGTCGTTTGGACGTCACAGCATCCGGATAGTAAGACCTTAACGATCTGTATCCGGTCAGGACCGGTCTGGTCCGACCATCCGCCTTCGCGTCGCCGGACGCCTGTCAGACGCCTGACAGGGGCCGGGTACGGGAAGGCTGATGTCGGTCGGCATGTGCCTGACCTCTCGAGCAAGAGGAAGCAGTGAATGGCCAGTGACAAGAACGGTTTCGAGATTCCGGACCAGATGCGGGACTTTGCCGAGAAGAGCGTCGATCAGGCTCGCAAGGCCTTCGACGATTTCATGGCCATGACCCAGAAGGCGGTCTCCAGCGTGGAAGGCTCGGCCACCGCCGTCCAGTCCGGCGCCACGGACGTGAACCGCAAGACCCTCACCTACGCTGAGGAGCACGTGGACGCGGCCTTCCGCTTTGCCCAGCAGATGGTGCGTGCCAAGGACGTGGAAGAGGTCATGTCCCTGCAGCGTGACTACATGCGCAAGCAGATGGAGGCCCTGGGCGAACAGACCCGCGAGCTGAGCGCCACGGCCACCAAGGCCGCCCAGAAGGCCAGCGACGCGGCCAAGGACTAAGGCCTTCCCGGCGCGGGGTGCCGTTTCCGGATCTCCGGGTCCTGAAGGCAGGGGTTCTTCGGGATGTGGGTCTCGCGCCGCGATCACCCCTCACGCATGTTTGTCTGTCGCCGCGCTTCCGGTGCGGCGAACGGTCCTGCGCATGCGACTTTTGTGCAGTGCAAAATAATATTGCAATGCAGCACGAGCCTCCCTATATTGACGTTACGGATGACGTTAGCGGCCGGGCAGTGAAGCCTGCGGCCGGCCCAGCACTATTCGAGAATGATGATCATCCGCCGAAACTGGAGAGAACATCATGAGTGAGACGACGACCCCGGCAAAGCCGGCCCCCAAGGCACGCGCAACCAAGACCCCCAAGACCGGCGCGGCTGCCAATCCTTTCATGGATTTCGAAGCCTTCGCCATGCCGAAGATGGAAATCCCGACCGCCTTCCGCGAAGCCACCGAGAAGAGCATTTCCCAGGCACGCGACACCTATGAAAAGGTGAAGTCTGCTGCGGAAGAAGCCACCGACCTGATGGAAGATTCCTTCGAGACCACCCGTCAGGGTGCCGTGGACTTCAACCACAAGGCCGTTGATCTGGCCAAGTCCAACACCGATGCCGCCTTCACCTTCATGAAGGACGTGATTGCTGCCAAGACCATGGCTGAAGTCGTCGAGCTGCAGTCCTCCTTCGCCCGTCAGCAGTTCGACACGCTGACCGCCCAGGCCAAGGACATGCAGGACTTCGCGACCAAGCTCTCCACCGAGCTGACCTCCCCGGTCAAGTCCGCGATGGAAAAGGCTTTCAAGGACTTCAAGGCCGCCTGATCCGGTGGCGAGGGCGGTCTTCGGACCGCTCCAT
The DNA here is from genome assembly GCF_008477545.1 of Roseibium aestuarii. Classification (GTDB taxonomy): domain Bacteria; phylum Pseudomonadota; class Alphaproteobacteria; order Rhizobiales; family Stappiaceae; genus Roseibium; species Roseibium aestuarii. The sequence goes on from NZ_VORA01000001.1 coordinate 334,158, forward strand.
GGGCCTTCGGTTGAGGCCCTTGTTGCGGGCGCAGGGCTCATGGCCCCGATGCCCTTCGAGACAGGCAAGGACGATGCAGATGCGGCGCCGTCCTTGCCCGATCTCCTGTTCGCGGCGCCATCCTTCCACCTTGCCCCGTAATCTGCCCGGCAATCTGCCGCCTTTTTTTGCGCGCCCGAACCCTGGCCGAGCAATCAGCCTGCCAGGCCGCAGGGGCCTGAGTGTCATGCGCCGTCCATGGGCCGCGCCGGTGTCCTCCCCTCTGCTGCCCTTCCGACGGAAAACATCAGTCCTTCAACAGTTTCGGCATTTCGGGGAAAACCCCAAAATTTCCCCTTGTGGTCCGGCGGAAACGGCGCTAGAAGCCCCCAAGCAAACGACGCGGCGGCTTGATCCTCCGTGTCGCCACGACAAGACAGCGCGGCTCCGGCCCGGTCCTGTATCTTGTGCAGACGTAGCTCAGTTGGTTAGAGCGTCGGATTGTGGCTCCGAAGGTCGGTGGTTCGAATCCACCCGTCTGTACCATTCTCTCTCCCATCTTCTGACAGGTTGATCATCGCAGTTCGCTTGCGTGCGTGTGGCGTGCGGTGGTTTCACGTCTTGGTTTGCGTCTGCGTTTTCCGATCGTGGGCCATCCTGGCGGCGTGTCTCAACGCTCCCGCTGCCGATGTCGGCAGACCGCGCCTGTCATGAAAAAAGACCCGGGCGGCGCGCCGTCCGGGTCTTCGTGTTTTCGATAGCTGTGTGGCCGCGAGGGGCCTTTCCTGCTCCGTGGATCAGGCGCTGCGGACCTTGTCGAGGAAGGAATCGAGCTTGGCTTCCAGCTCGCCCGCCTGATGGGCCAGTTCCGTGGAGGCGGACTGCACCTGTGCTGCGGCTGCCCCCGTCTCGTTGGCCGCCTGGCTGACGCCTGCGATATTGGCGGAGACTTCCGTGGTGCCTTCTGCCGCTTCCTGAACGTTGCGGGCGATCTCGTTGTTGGCCGAGGTCTGTTCCTCGATGGCTGCCGCGATCATGCCCGAGATCTCGTTCATGCGGGTGATCGTCCGGGAGATGTTGCGGATCCGCAGGACCGACGCCTCGGTGGATGACTGCATGGAGGCAATCTGGGTGGCGATCTCGTCCGTTGCGCTGGCCGTCTGGCCGGCAAGCGCCTTTACCTCGGATGCCACCACGGCAAAGCCCTTGCCGGCTTCACCGGCGCGGGCGGCCTCGATGGTGGCATTGAGGGCCAGCAGGTTGGTCTGGTTGGCGATTTCCTGAATGATCTGAACCACGTTGCCGATCCGCTCAGCCCCTTCCGAGAGGCTGTTGACGGCGGCGTTCGCCTGATCCGCCTCGTCCACCGCCTGGCGGGTGATGGAGAAGGATTCAGACACCTGTCGGTTGATCTCCTCCACCGAGGCCGACATTTCCTCCGTTGCCGAGGCCACGGTCTGCACGTTGGCGGAGGCCTGTTCGGCGGCGGCCGCCACTGCGGAAGCCTGGTGGGTGGTTTCCTCTGCCGAACCGGCCATGGTGGCCGAGGTCATGTTGAGGTCCTGCGCGGAGCGGGCAACGCTTTCGATGATGCTGCCCACCACCGCGTTGAACTCGTCGGCCAGCCGGTGCATGAAGGCGCGCTTCTCTTCCTCGGTCCGCAGCTTCGCCTGTTCCTGCTCGTGCCGCAGGCGGTTGGTCTCCTGCATGTTCCCCTTGAAGATCGTCAGGGCCTGGGCCATGGCGCCCAGTTCGTCTTTCCGGTCCGCACCGGTGATGGCGACGTCGAGATCCTGATGGGCCAGCCGTGTCATCACCGTGCACATGGCCGTCAGGGGGCGGGAGATGCCGCGGGCCGCAACCCAGCCCAGCAAGGTGACCACGGCGAGCACGCAGGCGCTGGCCAGAAGGATCGTGTCGCGCAGCTCGTGCACGGGGGCGAGGATCTCGCTCATGTCCTGTTCGCCGATCACGCCCCAGCGTGCGCCCTGGAATTCGATCAGGGTGAAGGCGGACAGAACATCCGTTCCCCGGTAGTCGGTCACCTCCATCAGGTCCTGGCGCCCTTCAAAGGCAGCCGCCACGGCCGGGGTGTCCACCTTGCGCGACAGGATGGTGCTGTCCTGAGAGAAGCGGGAATCGCTGCGCATCAACCGGTCTTCACCCACCAGATAGGTTTCACCCGTATCGCCCATCCCCAGGGTCGATTGCATGATCTCGTTGATCCGGCCGATCGGCATCTGGAAGGCAAGTACGCCGAGCAAGGTCTCTCCCTGATAGATCGGGGTGGCGATGAAGCTCGCCGGCTCTCCGTTGCTCGGGGCATAGGGGGCAAAGTCCAGGAAGGTGACCGACCCGGCCGCCTTGCCGCTGGCTTCCGAGAAGGCGCGGGCCAGATCCGAGGTCTTCCATGGGCCGGTCTTCAGGTTGGTGCCGAAGTCTTCTTCCTTGAAAACCGTATAGACCACGTCCCCTTCCGGCGTGATCAGGAAGATGTCGTAATAGCCCTTGGACTCCAGCAGCTTGCGGAACCAGGGGTGATGATCGCCATGGACGGTGTTGTAGATCGTGTCCGCCTGCGCCCGGTCCAGCTTCTGCTTCTCGCCCTTCGGATAAGGATTTTCGGAGATATAGTTTTGCCTGACGCTGTTGGATGTTCCCTTGCCCTCGCGGGCGTAGGCGGCAGTCAGGTCCTTCACGGCCCATTGCACGTTCTCGGAGGTGGAAACGGCAAGCAGGGAGTCCGCGATATCCTTCAGGTAACGGCTGAGTGTCTCTGCGCGACTGTCAACAAGTGTGAGGAGCTGGTTTCCACTTTGCTTTTCGAGATCAGAACTCGACTTGAGAATGCTGATCGTCGTGACGCAGATGATGGAGAAAAGTGCCGCTGCGCAAACAAGTGCGGGAATTTTGACAGCGATTTTTATGTCGGAGAACTTCAAGATATTTGCCTCGCTTGATTATTGAAGCCTCCTTGATCCGATGGTTCTAAAATTGTCTTAAATCGGCCGTCGTCAGATCTTGCCCTTTTCGTTGGTGGGGGATGGCGTCGGCAGGGCCTTTCTCCTCCAGCTCTGCCCGAAGCAAGCGGCGGTCCCTGCGCAGAAGCCGCTGCGTCCCGCGAGATCCTCGCAGAGGTCGAGGGGGCAGGTATACCGTCCAAGTCTGTCGACAAAATCTCATCTTGAGGAAAGAATTGTATGCAATTATGAAGAGGCTGGCGTCTCGGGTCCGCCTGCGATAGCTGTTGATAGGCGGCTGGACGTGCGGCAGCGGGTCAGGGAAGGCCTGGCCCGGACCGGGACCGGCGGGAGGAACGCGGACTGAAACGTCCGGCGACGTGGAGAGACACATGGAAGATCTGAGCCTGGCCTCGATGGCCCTTCTGGCGGGGGCATTGCTGGCCACCGGGGTTGTCGCGGGCATCATTGCCGGCCTGCTGGGGGTTGGCGGCGGCATCGTCATTGTCCCGGTGCTCTATTACATGTTCTCCGGCCTCGGGCTTGACCCGGATGTGCTGATGCATGTGGCGGTGGGAACGTCCCTCGCCACCATCGTCGCCACCGGATATTCCTCCGCCCGGGCCCACTGGAAGCGCGGCAGCGTCGATCTGGACCTGCTGAAGCGCTGGTGGTGGTCCATCGCCATCGGCGTGATCGCCGGGGCGACGCTGGCCGGCAACATTTCCGGCGGTGCGCTGACGATCATCTTCGGCGTGGTCGCGCTCCTCGTCTCCCTCAACATGCTCTTCCGGCAGAACGGCTCGGCCCTCGCCAAGCATCTGCCTGGCTCGCCCTTCAAGGAACTCATCGGCTTCGTAATCGGCGGGATCTCGGTGATGATGGGCATCGGCGGCGGCACGCTGGGCGTGCCGATCCTGACCCTCTTCAACTATCCGATCCGTCTGGCGGTCGGCACGGCGGCGGCCATCGGCCTGATCATCGCCATTCCGGGGGCGCTCGCCTCCATGTATTTCGGCCTGGGCGAGGAGGGTCTTCCGCCCTTTTCCATCGGTTACGTCAACCTGATCGGCTTCTTCCTGATCATCCCGGCCTCGACCTATTGCGCGCCGCTGGGCGCCAGGATCGCGCATGCCATCGACGCCTCGAAGCTGAAGCTGGTCTTCGCCCTCTTCCTGGGCTTCACCGGCCTGCGGATGATCTACAACGTCATGTTCTGAAGCGCGGATCGCGCTCTGCTGACGCCACGCGGCGATCCGTGATGGGTTGATCACGGAATTTCATTGGTCAGGCGCGCGTGAATTCGGCACTGTGAAGCACCATCAAGCCGGTGTCCCTCTGGGGCTCCGGCTTTTTCCCTTTTCTCGACCGGCGCCTTCCGCAGCGGCCCTTGCTTGCGGCGCGCTGCCGCAGACGGTGGCTCATGACCTCCTCCTCCCCCGTGACGATCACGCCGGCCGGCATTCTGCTGGGAGCGCGTCTCAGCCTGACGATCATTCCCGGCTCGGTCGCCCTCGGTTCGGTCTTTGGCATGGTGGCCGCCCAGAAGGGGCTGACCCTGCTCGAGACGGTGATGATGCAATCCTTTGTCTTTGCGGGTGCATCCCAGTTCGTGGCGATGGAGGTCTATCGCGACCCTCTCAACTGGGGTCTGGTGCTGGCCATGACTGGTGTGGTTGCGGCCGTCAACATGCGCATGCTCCTCGTCGGTGCCAGCCTGCGTCCCTGGCTGGGCGGACAGCCGGCCTGGCAGGTCTATCCGACCCTCTTCTTCCTGACGGACATCAACTGGTTGCTGGCCATGCGCCATCATCAGGACGGGCACCGCGACTGGGGTGTGTTGTTCGGCAGCGGCCTGATGATCTGGGTGGTCTGGTCGCTCGCCGTGCTGCCCGGCTATTTCTTCGGCGCCCTCATCGAGGACCCTCAGGCCTGGGGACTGGACGTGGTGCTTCCCGCCTTCTTCGCCGCCCTGCTGGTGCCGCTGTGGAAGGGCAAGCGCCAGACCCTGGGCTGGATCATCGCCGGTGCCGTGGCAACGCTGACCTGGGAACTGCTCGGCGGCTATTGGGGCGTGCTGACCGGTGCCGTCGCCGGAGCGGTCGCGGGGGCTTATTTCCATGACTGATGCCGCCTTCTCCGCCGATCTCCTCTTCGTGCTCGCCGTGGCCATGATGACCGGCGTCACCTATTTCATGCGCGCCGGAGGCTACTGGCTTATGGGCCGCCTGCCCCTGACGGACCGGGTGCGACGCGGGCTCGAGGCTCTGCCCGGGGCGATCATCATTTCCACCATCTTGCCCATCGTGCTGAAGGGCGATCTGGCGCTGGGCCTCAGCCTGCTGTCGGCGATTGCCGTCATGGCACTCCTACGCAAGGACTTCATCGCGGTGGCGGCCGCCGTGGTCACCGCAGCCCTGTTGCGTTCCGCCGGGATCTGAAGCCTCAGGACAGGGTGCCGAGCACCTGCCGGGCCTGGGCAAGGGTTGCCTCCGGCCCGTGCGAGGCATCCAGCCGGGGCCACTCCAGCGTGCCGGTGTCGAGCGTCAGCTGGAACGCCACCACATCCGCATCCGCATCGGAGGCGTCGCCGGTGCGCGCCGTCACCCTCGCCTTGAGAACGTCCGCCGGCGCATCCAGCCAGAGCCCCAGGAAGGAAGCGCCCGCGCCCGTGGCCAGATCCCGCGCATCCCGCCTCTGGGCGTCCCGGGCAAAGACCGCATCGAAGATCACCGCGTGACCGGCGCCGAGCACCCGCCGGATGCGCTGATCCAGCTTGTCATAGATGGCCTGGGCCGCTTCCGCCGTATAGGCCTCCGCCGGAGCCTTGTCGGTCTCCCGGAGCCCGAGATGGGCCTTGCGCTCCACATCCGTGCGCAGGATCCGGGCACCTGGTGCCGGCCCCACGTCGCAGGCCAGCGCCCGGGCAAGGGTGGACTTGCCGCTGCCCGAAAGTCCGCCGATGGCCACCAACCGGGCAGGGGCCTTGCCGAGGAAGGCCTGGGCGAGGGCGAAATAGCCTCGGGCTTCCGCCTCGAGACTTGTTTTTTCCGCCGTGCCTTCCTGGTTGAGCGAGGCAGCAGCGGCGATCTTGGCGCGGATGCAGGCCCGCATCATCAGATAGAAGGGCAACAGGCGAAGCGCGTCCTCATCCCCCTGATCGGCTCCGCCGGGCGCCGTGAGCGTGCGCAGATCCAGATAACGGTTGAACACCCGGTTGGCGGCGGGCTTCTGGTCCCGGTCCCACAGGTCCATGAGCAGGAAGGCCAGATCGTAGAGCCAGTCCGTGGTGGCGATGGCGGGGGAGAACTCGATGGCGTCGAACAGAACCGGCTTCCCGTCCAGCAGCACGATGTTGCGCGCGTGAGCATCCCCGTGGCACAGGCGCACATGGCCGGCCTCGCCCCGGCGCAGCAGCAGGGGTGCAAGCTCCGTCAGCCGTGCGTCGGCAGTCTCTGTCAGGGCCTGGGCGGCAGGCGGGGCGAAGAGCGCGGGAAACTCGGAAAAGGCCTGCGCGTTCTGGGAGATGTAGCTGCGCAGCTCCTCCAGAAATCCCGGCCCTGCGTCCCGGTGAACCGGCGCCTGCTCATGGGCCTCGAGCATCATCCGCGCCAGCCTCTCGCAGAGTTCCGGGGCAAGCGGGCCTTGTTCGGCGATCCGGTCCAGCTGGGCGGAGGTGTCGAACCGGTTCATCTCCACCACCCATTCGACGATCTCGCCGTCGCCTTCCAGGCTCAGGGTCCCGTCCGCGTCTCGGCGCAGGGCCACGGCGCGGCGATAGATCTGCGGCGCATTGTGCCGGTTGCAGGTGATCTCGGCCTTGCAGGCCGCCTCCCGCAGGGCGAGGGTCGAGTAGTCGAGAAAGGGAAAGCGCACCGCCCGCTTCATCTTGTAGGCAAGCGGCCCAATCAGAAACACCACATTGGCGTGGGTGTCGATGCGGTGGCCGGTGCCGGAGGAGGAGCCCGTCGCGGCCTCCCGGGCGAGATGGTCGAAATGCGCAAGGGCCTCGTGCTGAAGCGGCGTCTGGCTGTCGGTCATCGAGCCTCCGGGGCAAGGGCGTGGCAGGGCTCGGTCAGAATATCGCGATCGGATGCCGGAAGTTTGACCTGCCTCAAGGTGGTCCGCGCGGCGCGGGGCTATGCAACCTCTATAAGACAAGGACGGGAGGTTCCGCCATGACCGAACATGCGGGCTTGAAGAAAATCCGGTTGAACCTGGCGCGCACGAAGGAGTTCCCGAACGGCTCCGCCCAGCACGGCTACGAGTTCACCGCACCGCTCGACGGCACCGGTCATATCGATGCGGCGGGCTGGAAGAAGGACCGCGACCATTGCCGCGTGCGCCGCTTCTGGGCTGGCGAGGAAGAGGAAATCGGCCATCTGGTCCATCGTCCGGGCGGCTCTTGGGCCTTCCGCTATGACATCGACGGTGAGGATGACGACGAGGCAGGCTATCGCTTTGGTGCCCATGCCTTCGTCCCCGGCGAATATGTGTCCATCAAGGATGAGGATGGCGATCTGCATACGTTCCAGGTGGTGACCGTTCAGCCTGTCTGACGCCACCGGGAGCGACACGAACCCGAGGGGGGAACTTGGGGAGAAGAGGGGATCTGCGGCGCAAGCTGCGGGTCCCTTCTTTGTTTTGCGCGCGGTCGGAGAAGTGAAGGCGCGCCGTCTCGCCGAGTTTGGAATGACCCCATTGCGAATTTCCGTGAGCGCGACCCTCTCCAATGACGCAGGCTTGCGCTATAGAGTTTTTCGAACCGGTGATGGGCATTCCATCCCGGAATGGAATTGCCGAAGGGAGCAGGATATGGCGGCGAAGACCGGTGGTCAGCTGATTGTCGAGGCGCTTGAGACACACGGAGCCGATCGGGTGTACTGCGTGCCGGGCGAAAGCTATCTGGCCGTGCTGGATGCGCTTCATGATGCCTCCATCCCCGTGACCCTGTGCCGTCAGGAAGGCGGCGCGGCCATGATGGCCGAAGCCCATGGCAAGCTCACGGGCCGCCCGGGCATCTGCATGGTCACCCGCGGGCCGGGCGCGACCAACGCCGCCGCCGGTGTCCATGTCGCCATGCAGGACAGCACCCCGATGATCCTCTTTATCGGTCAGATCGAGCGTGGCATGCGCGAGCGCGAGGCCTTCCAGGAAGTCGACTACCGGCAGATGTTCGGCGGCATGACCAAGTGGGTTGCCGAGATCGACCACGCCGACCGGGTGCCCGAGTTCATTTCCCGCGCCTGGCATGTGGCGACTTCCGGCCGTCCCGGTCCGGTCGTCCTGGCCCTGCCGGAGGACATGCTGGTCGAGGAAGCCGACGTCGCCCAGCCCGCCCCCTGGACCCAGGTGGAAACCTATCCGGGCCTCACCCAGATGGCCGAGCTGCAGAAGCGCCTCTGGGCCGCAGAACGCCCCATCGCCATTCTGGGCGGTTCGCGCTGGTCCGAAAGCGCGGTTGCGGCCTTCACCCGCTTCGCGGAACGGTTCGCCCTGCCGGTCGCCTGCTCCTTCCGTCGGCAGATGCTCTTCGACAACCTGCACGCCAACTATGCCGGCGACGTGGGCATCGGCATCAATCCGAAGCTTGCCGCGCGCATCAAGGCCTCGGACCTGATCCTGCTGGTCGGCGGACGCCTGTCCGAGATGCCGAGCCAGTCCTACACCCTGTTGGATATCCCCCAGCCGTCCCAGCCGCTCATCCACATTCACCCGGATGCGGAAGAGCTGGGCAAGGTCTATCGCCCGGCCATGGCCATCCATGCGAGCCCGACCGCCTTTGCCAAGGCAGCCGAAGGCCTGCAGCCTCCCAACGATCTGAAGAACGCCGCCGCCGTGGAAGAGGCCCATGCGGATTATCTCGCCTGGTCCGGCGCCCGTCCGCAGACCCCGGGCGCCCTGCAGATGGCCGGCGTCATGGACTGGATCGAGCAGAACGTGGCGGGTGATGCGATCTTCGCCAACGGGGCTGGCAACTACGCCACCTGGGTGCACCGGTTCCACCGGTTTCGGGCCTATGCCACGCAGGCGGCGCCGACCTCCGGCTCCATGGGCTATGGCCTGCCCGGCGCGATTGCCGCCAAGCTGGCCTTCCCCGATCGGGAAGTGATCTGCTTTGCCGGTGACGGCTGCCTGCAGATGACCATGCAGGAATTCGGCACGGCCTGTCAGGAAAAGGCCAACATCATCGTCGTGGCCGTCGACAACTCCATGTATGGCACGATCCGCATGCACCAGGAGCGTCACTATCCCGGGCGCGTGTCGGCCACCGAACTGGTCAATCCGGACTTCGCGGCCTTCGCGCGTGCCTATGGCGCCCATGCGGAAACCGTGACCACGACCGAGGAATTCGGCCCTGCCTTCGAGCGTGCCCGTGCCGCCGGCACCCCGGCCCTGCTGCACCTGAAGCTCGATCCGGAAGCCATCACCCCGGCCGCCTCCCTGACCCAGATCCGCGAAGCGTCGCTGAACAAGGGCTGATCCGGAATCGGGTGAAGACCGACAAAAAAGGGCCGGAGACGTTCCATCGTCTCCGGCCCTTTTGTCATCTGACGGCGCGGGAAATCTCCGCCGTGTAATCCTTCACCGGCAAGGTGACGTGGACGATCCCCGGATCGTCGGGGGAGGGGTCGATGCGGAAGCCGAGGGCCTCGCAGACACCGATCATACTGGTGTTTTCCTTCAGCACCTCGCCGTGGATCTCCTCGATCCCGTCCGAGCGGGCGTAGTCGATGATGAGCTTCATCAAGGCCCAGCCCAGTCCGATGCCCTTCAGGTCCGAGCGCACCATCACCGCATATTCGCCCGTGCGGTGGTCTGCATCCGCATGCAGGCGCACGACGCCGAGCAGCTCGCCGCTCTCCGGTTCGATGGCGCAGAAGGCCATCGCCCGGGCATAATCGAGCTGGGTCAGCCGGGCGAGGAACCGGTGGCTGAAATCCTTCACCGGGGCGAAGAAGCGCAGGCGCAGATCTTCCGGTGTCACGTGCTCGAAGAACCGGGCAAAGAGATCCTCGTCTTCCGGCCGCACGGGGCGAACCTTCAGGCGGGTGCCGTCCTTGAGGTCGAGTGGCAGCTCCCATTCCTTCGGATAGGGCGTGATGGCCAGCCTTTCGCGCCGGGCGGCACGGCTGAGATCCTCGCCGGGCCGCAGGGTGACGCGCGCATCCAGCGCGATCAGCCGGTCGGGCAGGGCGACGAGCGGATTGATGTCCAGTTCGAGGATTTCCGGAAGGTCCACCGCCATTTGCGACAGCTTCACCAGCGCCAGTGTCACATGGTCCCGGTCGAGCGCCGGTCGTCCACGGCCGCCGTCCAGCAGCCGCGCGACCTTGGTGCGGCGCATGAAGGCCTGGGCCAGATGAAGATCCAGAGGCGGCAGGTCGACGCTCAGATCCTCCCGGTCCTCCACCGACGTTCCGCCGTGGCCGAAGAGGATCGCCGGACCGAACGCGCGGCTGTCGCCGAGCCCGAGATAGAGCTCCAGACCGTGACGGTCCTCCAGCATCGGCTGCACGGTGACGCCGGAGATCCGCGCCTGCGGGAAGGTGGTGCGGGTCGCGGCCACCAGATCGAGCGCCGCCGTCTGCGCGCTCTCCGGGCTTTCCAGGCCCAGACGCACCCCGTCGATCTGCGACTTGAAGGGCAGGTCGGGGGAGATCAGCTTCAGCACGCAATGGGCGGACCCTGACAGCACCTGCCGCGCGGCCTCATGCACCTGTGCCCCCAGCGCCTCGTCGGCTGCGCAGAAGAGGCTGGGCATCATGGGGATCTGGTAGCATTCCAGCAGGGTGACCACCTCATCCGGGTCGAGCCAGCTGCGCCCTTCGGCGACGGCCCTGCCGATCAGGGCGCGGGCATCTTCCACATCGGGGCTGAAGTCCTCCGGCAGGCTCGGGGGCGCTGCCATGAGAAAGTCCTTCAGGCTCGCATCCCGCGCCAGATGCATCAGGCTGCGCGCGGCTTCCGCCGGCGTGCCGTAACAGGGGATCTTCGCCTCGTCGAGAACCTTGCGGGCCGCTCCGGGGCTACCCATCAGTCCGGCCACCAGCGCCTTCTTGCGCCCGCTCCGGCGCTTGTCCTTGCGCGCCGCCTCGGCAATCGCCTCCGCCATGTCTTCCAGACTGCAGCAGCAGGTGGGGGCTTGCAGGACCAGAAGCCCGTCCGTTGCCGAGTCCGCCAGCACATCGGAGATCGCGGCCGAAAGTTCCGCGGCCGTCAGATTGTCGCGCAGCAGGATCGGCTGCCCCGCCGCGTCCGGCGAAAGCGGGTTCGCGCCCCGGCAGGCGGGGGCCAGACGCTCAAGCGTCTCCGGTGACAGGGCGGCCAGATTGCCCTCCAGATCCTGGAAGCGTTCGGCCGCGAGATTGGCGAGGCCCCGTCCGTTGGTCATCACGCTGAAGGCATGGGCCTGCGGAATGCGGATGCGCGACAGGGTTTCGACCGCCTCGAACATTTCGTCCAGATCCGTGACCCGCAGGATGCCCGAGCGCCGGAAGGCGGCTTCGAAAACGGCCTCCCGCGTCAGCAGCCGCGAGGCATGGGTGGCATGGGACTGGTTGCGGGCTGCCCGCCGTCCCGACCACAAGGCGATCACCGGCTTGCCCCGGGCCGCAGCCCGGGCGGCAGAGAGGAACTTGCGCGGGCTCGAGACGCTCTCGATGTGCAGCACGATGGCCCGCGTGCGGAAGTCCTGGGCGAAATAGTCGATCAGGTCGCTCACATCGACGTCGCTCCGGTCACCGAGGGAGACGGCGGCGGAAAAGCCGATGCGGTGCGACCGCGCCCAGGCGAGCGTTGCGTTGAAGACGGCAGCCGAGCGCGAGATGAAGGCCACGTCACCGGTCTCGGGCGTGTCCGTCGCAAGCAGCGCATCCAGCCGGGTGGCAGGCACGGCAAGGCCGATGGAGCCAGGCCCGATCAGCCGCACGCGACCGGCCTTCGCGGCGTCCCGGCAGGCCTGAAGCAGGCTCTCGTCCCAGGTCTCGAAGCCAGGTGACAGCAGCAGCACCGCCTTGCCGCCCTTGCGGGCAATGTCGCGGATGTGAGCCGGAGCCGCTTTCGCGGGGCCGAGGTAGATCGTCAGGTCCACCGCCCCTTCGAGCTCTTCCTGCGGCACGATGCCGGCCGGAACCATCGACCGGGGAAGGCCGAGCGTCGTGACCGGGATGCGCTGGGGCAGATGGGTGAGCTGGTCGAGCACGCGCCTTACCACCACGTCATCATGACGACAGGGGCCGATCACGGCGATGGAGGTGGGAGCGAAAAAACCGTCGAGGTTGCGAATGGTCACGGCGAGGGCCCTCTCTGCGGTCCGGACGTGAGTGGCGCATGTTGCCGGAACATATAGCACGCCGGCTGGCGGAGGACATGGAGAAGGGTCGTCGAGGCGTCTTGAATATCCCGGTGGGAAGGCCGGGACACCACGCGTCGAGAAGGCTTCGGCAGGCAAGCCGTCTCGTTGCCTGCCGGAGCCAGAATGCGAAGGTCTCAGTGAGACATCAGGACCGGAACGGTCATGCTGGCGAGGATCTCGCGCGTCGCGCCGCCGAAGAGGAACTCGCGCATGCGGCTGTGGCCGTAACCGCCCATCACCACCAGGTCGTGGCCCTGTTCGGAAACCGTGTTGAGCAACGTGTCGGCCACCCCGATCTGCGGGTTGGTGACCACGTTGACGGTCACGTTCAGGTCGTGGCGAGCGAGATAGGTCGCGATGTCCGCGCCCGGCTGGCCGGCAGAACCGGACCGCTTCTCGATGACCATGACCGTGATCTTGTCCGCATCCGCCAGCATGGGCAGGGCGGCGTGCACGGCGCGGCTGGCCGTCGGGCTGCCGTCCCAGCCGATCAGCACGTTCTTCGGGCCGGTCGTCTTGGCGCCGATATAGGGCACGACCAGAACCGGGGCGCCGCTCTCGAACAGGATGGTCTCGATGAGCAGGTCGCGCATCGGCTCGGAGGTCTCCGGATCATTCTGGCCGATCACGACCAGATCGGTCGGACGGCAGTGATAGAGTACGTTTTCCAGCGGTCCGCCGGTCAGCAGGTCGGCGCGGCGGCCTTCGAATTTCACGCCGGCAACCCGTGCCATTTCCTCGAAGGTGGCCTGGCTGGCCTTGGCCGCTGCAATGGCCTGTTCCTGCGCAGCTTGAATGTAGTCGATCGGCATGGGCGCGGCCGCAAAGGCCGGCGCCAGCGGCTCGAAGGCGAGCGCAAGGCCGGTCACATGGGCGTCGTGGAGCTCGGCCAGCGACAGGGCATATTTCGCAGCCGGCTGGTCGCCCTGAAGATCGATGACGGTGAGAATATCCTTGATGGGCATGGGATCCCTCCTTTTGGGGGCGCCGCACTCGACGGTCTGACCATTCAGGACCGGGCGGTGCCCTTATCCGTCAAAATACGGAACTGGCGTGGCCGTTCCTTGACAGGGATCAAATCCGGGCGCGCAGCGGCCCTCATCCGTGCAGACGAGGGCCGCTCCCTTTCACATGTCCTTCAGCAGATCCCGGGCGATGATCAGCCGCTGGATCTCGGACGTGCCTTCATAGATCGTGGTGATCCGGGCATCGCGGGCATAGCGCTCCAGCGGATAGTCCTTGATGTAGCCGGCGCCGCCATGAAGCTGCAGGGCGGTATAGGTCGCGCGCTGGGCGGTTTCCGACGCATAGAGCTTGGCCATCGACGCCTGGGTCGAGAAGGGCTTGCCGGCATCCTTGAGACCGGCCGCTTGCAGGATCAGAAGCCGCGAGGCTTCCAGCTCCGTCGCCCTGTCGGCCAGCATCCACTGGATGCCCTGCTGGGCGGCCAGAGGCTGACCGAACTGCTTGCGCTCGCTCACATAGGCGGTCGCCACGTCCATCGCCTTGAGGCCAATGCCAAGGGCCAGCGCCCCGATGCCGATGCGCCCGCCGGAGAGCTCCTTCACGGCAAAGCGGAACCCGTCATTCTCCTTGCCCATCAGGGCGGAGGCAGGCACCCGGCAGTCCTGGAAATGGACCTCGTTCGTGGCCGAGGCCGTCTGGCCCATCTTTTTCTCTTCCTTGCCGATCACGAGACCGGGCGTTCCGGCTTCGACCAGGAAGGTGGAAATGCCCTTGCCCTTGGGGGCGGACGGATCGGTGACCGCCCAGACGACGAAGACGCCGGCATATTCGGCCGAGGAGATGTAGAGCTTCGTGCCGTTGAGCACGTAGCTGTCTCCGTCCTTCACCGCCCGGCAACGCATGGAGGCCGCGTCCGATCCGGCATCGGCTTCCGTCAGACAGAAGCTGCCTGCGGCATAGGTGCCATCAGTCAGGCGGGGTAGGTGGGTCTGGCGCTGCTCTTCGGACCCGATGGCCTGAATGACCTCCGCGACCATGTTCGAGACTGAGACCGTGAGCGCGGTGGCCGCACAGGCCTTCGCGATTTCCGTGATCGCCAGGGCGAAGCCCGTGGCGCCGGCTTCCGTGCCGCCATAGTCGGCCGAGATGTTCAGGCCCATGAAGCCGTTTTCTGCCAGCAATTTCAGGTTGCTGAGGAAGGATTCGCGCTCCTCGCCCCGATCAAGGGCCGCCGCCACCGGCTCCAGTTGGTCCCGCGCAAGTTTTGCGGCGGTTTCGGCAATCAGCTGATTTTCTTCGCTAAGTTCGTGAAACATTGATCCTCCCAGACGAGCTTCAGCGCCTCTCCCGCTTAAGCTCCTGTTATAAAATACGGAATCTTCGAAAATAGGTAGGGGGTGTGGCAAAGGGGCGGCGAAATGATGCACCCCATTCGAACCTGTTTCAAAGCCATTCCAAAATAGCGCCTTGAAAAACTTGTCATATTCGCAAAGGATCGGGGCCAAATCCGCGCTGTGGGTATTTGTTCCGGGAGGAATTTGCTCGAATTGTGGCGGATTTGGGGATGGTTTGATCGCGACGGGCCCGATCTTCCTGCACCGAACCCCACCTGTTTCCGGCCCGTGGGAGGACGACATGTTCAAGGGTAACTTCCGCAGCAAGGCTGTTGTTGCAGCATCCGCCAGCGCGCTCGCGCTGATCTTCGCCACCGAGACCTTCGCGGCCGACGTCACCTGGAACGTCTCGCTGTGGGGCAAGCGCCGCGCCTTCACCGAGAACGTCGAAAAGCTGGCCGAGGAAGTCGCTGCCCGCACCGATGGCAAGTTCGAGCTCAAGCTTCAGTACGGCGAGGCCCTGTCCAAGTCGCGCGAGAACCTGGACGGCATTTCCTTCGGTGCGTTCGAAATGGCGCAGATCTGCGCCTCCTACCACCCGGACAAGAACCCGAGCCTGACCGTTCTGGAACTGCCGTTCCTGGGTGTCGAGGATCTGGAAACTGAAAGCCGCGTGGCCATGGAGCTCTACAAGCAGCCGGCCGTGGTTCAGGACATGGCGCGCTGGAACGCCACCCTGCTGATGCCGACCCCGATGCCGCAGTATAATTTCGCCGGCAAGGGTGACGCACCGACCAAGATCACCGACTTCGACGGCATGCGCGTGCGTGCGCTGGGCGGCATCGGCTCCCTGATGGAAGCCGTCGGCGCCGTTCCGACCTCCGTGACCGCCTCCGAGACCTTCCAGGCGATCGACAGCGGCACCGTGCGCGCGGCGAGCTTCGCTCCGCACGCCCACCTGTCCTTCAAGACCGTGGAAGCGTCCAACTGGTGGACCAAGAACCTGAACCCCGGCACCGTCCAGTGCCCGGTCGTCATGAGCACCGACGCCTACAATGCGCTGCCGGAAGAGTTCAAGACCGCGCTGAACGAAGCCGTTGCACCGGCGCTCGACCACTACATCAAAGTCTATGACGACACCTACGCCAAGTGGTGGAAGACCCTGGAAGAGCGCAACATCACCCAGATCGAATATTCCGCCGAGGAACTGGCTGCCTTTGCCGAAAAGGCCGGCCCGATCCATGACGCATGGGTGAAGGAACAGTCCGCAGCCGGCCTGCCGGCCCAGGAACTGCTCGACTTCGTCAAGGCCCAGATCAAGGGCTGAGACCATCCGGCCTGTCCGGATTTCAAACAAGACCCGGCTCCGGCGCCCTGTGGCGCCGGAACTCTTTCGAGGGCCGGAACTCTTTCGAGGGGACGACACACATCATGACCATGCGAGGCAATGCCGCGGCTTCAGGGCCGGGCAGGCCGGAAACCTACATCCGGTTTGACGGGGCGCTGGGCGTTCTGGAAAACATCTTCAATCTGATCGCGGCCGCCAGCATCCTCATCCTGATGCTCATGGCCGTTGTCCAGATCTTCGGCCGCCTGCTCTTCAACATGCCGGTTCCGGGCTTCATCGACATCACCGAACAGGCGATGGCGATCTTCGCCTTTGCCGGTGTGGCCTATTGCCAGCGCGTCGGAGGCCACATCCGCATGGAGATCCTGCTCGGCAGGATCACCGGCCGTCCGCTCTGGATTGCCGAGACCATCGGCACGCTGGTTCTGGCCTTCGTGGTCTTCATGCTGATCTGGGGCTCCTGGTATCACTTCGACCGGTCCTGGACGATCGGCGACAGCACCATGGACATCCGTCTCCCGACCTGGCCGTCCAAGCTGATGGTCCCGGTTGCCCTCGGCCTGCTCTTCCTGCGTCTCATGCTCCAGACCTACGGCTATTTGCGCCTCGTGGTCGACCCGTCGCGCCAGCCGGTCGCCGTCCCCGTCATCGAGGACGTCACCGCCCACGCCCAGCATGAAATCGAAGACGCATTCGGCGATGACGCCATCGCGGGAGAGACCAAATGACCCCGTTCGACGTAGGCCTCATGATGACGGGCATTCTGCTCGTCCTCGTTCTCATCGGCGTGCGCGTTGCCTTTGCCGCCGCCTTCACCGGCCTTGTGGGCCTGATCATCCACTTCTCCCTGCTTCAGGGTTTTGATCGCGGGTTCTTCACCGCGCTCAAGATGGCGGGCACCATCCCCCATTCGAAGTCGGTGACCTATTCGCTCTCCGTGCTGCCGACCTTCATCCTGATCGGCTTCCTGGCCTTCTACGCCGGCTTCACCAAGCAGCTCTTCGAAGCCTCCAAGCGCTGGCTGGGCTGGATGCCGGGCGGCATGGCCGTGGGCACGGTCTTTGCGACCGCAGGTTTCGCCGCCGTGTCGGGTGCCTCCGTGGCAACGGCGGCCGTCTTCGCCCGCGTGGCGATCCCGGAAATGCTGGCCGCCGGCTATTCCAAGCGCATGTCGGCTGCCGTGGTTGCGGCAGGTGGCACGCTGGCCTCCCTGATCCCGCCCTCCGCCATTCTGGTGATCTACGCCATTCTGGTGGAGCAGTCGGTCGGCAAGCTGCTGATCGCCGGCTTCCTGCCGGGTGTCTTCTCGGCCGCCATCTACATCGCGATAATCGTCGGCATTTCCGCCTGGCGCGGTGACGCGCCCCCGATCCGCGGCTTCACTTGGAAGCAGCGCTTCGAGTCCATCCCGGGCACCCTGCCGATCATCGCCGTGGTGGCGATCATCTTCTGCTCCTTCTTCTTCGGTCTGGCCACCCCGACCGAAGCCGGCTCCCTCGGCGCGTTCATCGTGCTGATCGTGGCACTCGCCAAGGGCATGAAGGTCAAGCAGCTGGGTCAGGCCCTGCATGAGTCCGCCAAGCTGACGGTGATGATCTTCACCCTCATCTGGGGCGTGCTGGTCTATGTCCGCTTCCTGGGCTTTGCCGGTCTGCCGGATGCCTTCGAGGCCTTCATCGTCTCCCTGCACTTCTCGCCCTGGACCACGCTCGTGCTCATCCTCTGCGCCTACGCGGTGCTGGGCATGTTCATGGATGCCATCGGCATGCTGATCCTCACCCTGCCGGTGGTCTATCCGGCGGTGATGGCCCTCAACGGCGGCGAAGGTGTCTCTGCCGCCGACAGCGCCTTCGGCATGTCCGGCGAGGCCTGCGCGATCTGGTTCGGCATCCTGGTGGTGAAGATGGCGGAACTCTGCCTGATCACCCCGCCGATCGGCCTCAACTGCTTCGTGGTGTCCGGCGTTCGCCCCGACATTCCGGTGCAGGAAGTCTTCCGTGGCTGCATTCCGTTCTTCGTGGCGGACGTGCTGACCATCGGCGGCCTGCTGGCCTTCCCGGCGATCATCACCATCCTGCCGGAACTCATGGCCTGACGGCCTGCCGACGTTACGAAAATACGAAAGCCGCCGGGTCTTCCCGGCGGCTTTTTTCATGAAACAGCGAGACGTTCGCAGGAAAATGTCACGGGCCGCTGATGGCTCCCCCGCGACGATGGCTGAGAGTATCTCGTGTGGGACGGATCGAGAGGATCGAAATATTGGAGATGAAACCTTTTTCCGGGCCTGTCTGGAGGCTGCTCGCGCAGGCACTCGTCGCCACACCCACTGCGCCGGCGCACGCGCCTGTCGGACGATTTCATCACTCCGGACAGGTCGCAGCCTATGCGTCACTTTCGGCGGAGGGCACGGTGGTCGCCATCAAGCGCTACCTCTCCGATGGCGTGCAGCGCGTGCTGGTTCCCATGTGGCTGGAGGCGGACCGGGTCGCGGATTGTCGTGGGGAGGCCGGGGCTTCGGTTGTCTGGCAAGACCTGCATGCCGCGGGTGAGGTCTCGCCCACCTGGGTCTATTCGGATCGGGCGCGCGGGGCCGGCGCTCAGGCCATGCTCTATTCCTCGCGGTCGCGCCCCGATCTCTCGCATGTGGTTGTTTTTGAGCCCGAGTGCCTGCGTCTTGTGGGGCCGGTCACAGACTTCATTCCGCCTGAAACCTGAATCGGGGCCGGTGTCCCGTTCCTGGCGGTCTCAGTCGATTCAGAACAGGCTGCCCTGCTTTGCCGGGGGCGTGCTCTTCTTTGCCTTGGGGGCGGGTCTGGGAGCCGGAGCCTCGCCGCCCACGGCCACCGCGTTCAGCACGCCCTCGGCCATCTCGATGGACAGGGTCGCACCGGAGGCAACATCCGCAGGCGAGCGGACCGGCTGGCCCTTGTCGTCGCGCACCAGCGCATAGCCACGTGCCAGAACATCCTTGTAGGACAGGGATTTCAGCAGCTTCTCCAGTGTGAAGAGCCCGTCCCGGCGCTTGGCGAGCCCCAGGCCATAGGCCCGCTCCAGTCGCTCGCTCAGGCCGTTCAGGCGCTCCGTTCCGAGCACGATCTGCTGTCCAAGCCGGTGGGGCGTAAGCCGGTTGGCCTGTGCCGCGAAGCCCTGGCGTTTCTGCGCCACCGCCACGCCGAGCGCCCGGTGCTGGCGCTCGCCGAGCTGGGTCAGGCGCAGGCGTGCCTCCTGCGTGGAGCGGGCGAGCAGATGGGGCGACAGCCGCGCGCCCGTGCCCTGGAAGGCGGAGCGATGGCTGCGGGTGTTGACGGTCAGCGCATGTTCCAGCCGCCCGGCTGCCGTGTCGAAACGCTGCCGGGGCAGGGCAAGCAGCTCGTGCGGAGCGGGCAGGGCGGCACCGGCCGCGCGCAGCTCGGTTCGGCGGGTGGTCACCAGCCGCTGCAGGCCGGAGGACAGGCGGCGCGACAGGTCGTCGACCATCGACATCAGATCCGCCTTCACGGGGACGGCGATTTCCGCCGCACCGGTCGGGGTGGGCGCGCGCAGGTCGGCGACCAGGTCGATCAGCGTCCAGTCGGTCTCATGGCCGACCGCCGAAATCAGCGGGATGTCGCTGGCGGCAGCCGCGCGCACCACCACTTCCTCGTTGAAGCCCCAGAGATCCTCGATGCTGCCGCCGCCGCGCGCGACGATGATCACGTCCGGACGGGGAATGGGGCCACCCGGCTGCAGCGCGTTGAAGCCCCGGATGCCGTTGGCGACCTCGGCTGCGCAGGTCTCGCCCTGAACGCGCACGGGCCAGACCAGAACATGCAGCGGGAAACGGTCGGAGATGCGGTGCAGGATGTCGCGGATCACGGCACCGGTGGGCGAGGTCACCACCCCGATGACCCGGGGAAGCGAGGGCAGGGGGCGCTTGCGTTCTGGCGCGAAGAGCCCCTCTTCGCCCAGACGCCGCTTGCGCTCTTCCAGCAGGGCCATGAGAGCCCCGGCTCCCGCCGGCTCCAGAGCATCGATCACCATCTGATACTTCGACTGACCCGGGAAGGTGGTGATCTTCCCCGTGGCGATGACCTCCAGCCCCTGCTCGGGACGGATCTTCAGCTTGGCTGCGTTGCCCTTCCAGATGACGCCGGAGAGGACGGAGCGGTCGTCCTTGAGGTCCAGATAGATGTGCCCCGAACCGGGCCGCGAGATGCGCCCCAGTTCGCCGCGCACCCGCACATAACCGAAGGCGTCTTCCATCGTCTTCTTGATCGAGAAGGAAATCTCGGAGACGGAAAACTCGGCGACGTTGGAAGCGGATTCGGCCACGGGTTGCTCGTCCTGGTTCGAAGGGAAGACCAAGGGTGGGGTCCAGCCGCGGTGGGGTCAAGCGGCGAGGGGGCGGCGCGCGCTCTAATCCAGACCTTAATGCGCGCGGGGAAAGATCGGTCGGTTGCGATCTTAATCCCAAGGTCGGTGTGGCGAGGGCATTGAAAAATCAGGCCGGGATTGCATAACCTGCGCCCATGGAACGATATGACCACAAGATGCAACGGCTCTTCCTGCGCCACATCCTCGCCTCTGGCGCCGCCATAGAGGCCGACCGGACCCAGGCCAATTATCTGATCAACGTCCTGCGCATGTCGGACGGCGATCAGGTGCTCGTATTCAACGGCAAGGATGGCGAGTGGCTGGCGCGACTGCGCGTCGAAGGCCGCCGTGCCTGCACCATCGAGCTGGTGGAACAGGTACGGCCGCAGACCGTCCCCGCCGACATCCATTATCTCTTCGCGCCTCTGAAACACGCCCGCCTCGACTACATGGTGCAGAAGGCGGTGGAAATGGGAGCCTCGGCCCTGCGGCCGGTCATGACCCAGCACACCCAGGCGAGCCGGGTCAATCTGGAGCGCATGGAAGCCAACGTGATCGAGGCGGCCGAGCAATGCGGCATCATTTCCGTGCCGGACGTTCTGGAGCCCCGCTCGCTGAAGGAGCTGCTTTCAGGATGGCAGATGGCTGATCCTGCCCGCCGCCTTCTCTTCTGCGACGAGGCGGCTGAAACCAGCAATCCCCTGCCGGCACTGGCCAGGCTGGCAGAGCAGGGGCCTCAACCCTATGCGCTCCTCATCGGGCCGGAGGGCGGCTTCTCGGACGAGGAACGCGCGCTGCTTCGGGCTCAACCTTTCGTGACCGTCATCCCGCTGGGCCCGCGCATCCTGCGGGCAGACACCGCGGCAGTGGCCGCTCTCGCAGTGATTCAGGCCACTTTGGGCGACTGGGGCCCGACGGTCTGAGTATCGGTTTTTTGCGTCCCGCGCGGCTTGCTTTACGGACCTTACAGTCCTAAATGCGACGGGCTGGCGCGCTACGACGGACAGGCCAGCAGTCTGGGGCCTCTCCCGCCGGATATCCGGACGGCGAGATGACATGTCCGGTTTTGATCAGGGGAGACCTTCATGGCTCGCGATACCGTTGATTCCACGCCGCTCGGCACGGTTGCCGATCTGGCTGCGGTGATGGAGGCCGGCTGCAAGCCGAAGGAGCGTTTCCGCATTGGCACGGAGCACGAGAAGTTCGGGTTCCGCCTGAGCGATCACACTCCGATCCCCTACGAGGGCCCCCAGGGCATCGAAGCCGTGCTGACCGGCATGGAAAAGCTGCTGGGCTGGGAACGCATCGACGACAACGGCCGGATCATCGGTCTGGCCGACACGGTCGGCGGAGGCGCCATTTCCATCGAACCGGGCGGACAGTTCGAGCTCTCCGGTGCCCCGCTGGAAAACCTGCACCAGACCTGTCGCGAGACCCATTCCCATCTGGATCAAGTGCGCACCGTGGCCGAGCCCCTGGGCATCGGCTTCCTGGGCGCGGGCATGACGCCCACCTGGACCCGGGACGAGGTGCCGCACATGCCCAAGTCCCGCTATGACATCATGCGGCGCTACATGCCGAAGGTCGGCAAGTACGGCCTCGACATGATGCACCGCACCTCCACCATTCAGGTGAACCTCGACTTCGAGAGCGAGGCGGACATGGTGCGCAAGATGCGGATCAGCCTGGCGCTTCAGCCGATCGCGACCGCCATCTTCGCCAACTCGCCCTTCACCGACGGCAAGGTGAACGGCTACAAGTCCTTCCGTGCCGAGGTCTGGAACGACCTGGATGCGGACCGGACTGGCAACCTTCCCTTCGCCTTCGAGGACGGGTTCGGCTTCGAGCGCTACGTGGAGTGGGCCCTCGATGTGCCCATGTATTTCGTCAAGCGCGGCCCAACCTATTACGAGGCGACCGACGTCACCTTCCGCCAGTTCATGAACGGCGCGCTGAACGGCCGGGTGCCGGATGCGGTGCCGAACCTGGGCGACTGGAACAACCATCTGTCCACCCTCTTCCCGGATGTGCGCCTGAAGACCTTCCTCGAGATGCGCGGCGCCGATGGCGGCCCCTGGACGCGGATCTGCGCCCTGCCGGCCTTCTGGGTCGGGCTGCTCTATGACGAAACGGCCATGGATGCGGCCTGGGAACTGGTCAAGGACTGGACCCAGGAAGAGCGCGACGCTCTGCGCCGGGATGTTCCGCGCCTGGCGCTCGACACGCCGTTCCGCTCGGCCAAGGTGCTGGACATCGCGCGCGAGGCCGTGCGCATCTCCAAGCAGGGGCTCAAGCGCCGCAACCGCCTGAGCACCGGTGGTCTCGACGAAAGCGTCCATCTGGCCGCCATCGAGGAGAACCTCGCTGCCGGACAGTGCCCGGCCGATGTGCTGCTGCAGCGCTACAACGGCGGCTGGGACGGCGATCTGTCGCGCATCTACACGGACTACGCCTACTGAGCGGAAAAAGTCCCGCCAAAAGCGGGATTTGACCTTCGCCCGGATTAAGCGGATCATGGGGGAACGACCGTGATTTGCGAGGCGCTCATGAAGGACAATCCGTTGGTTCCGTTTGCATTTGATCCGACGGAGCTTGTCCGCGAGGCCCAGGCGCGCTTCGGCTGGAGCGAGACCGATCTCGGCAATGCCATGACCGCGCTCATGGGCGCGGCCACTTCCGGCATGAAGGTGCTGGCCGGTGTCTCGCCCATGACGGCCCCAGCGGCTCTGGGATTGCCCGGCGGTGCGTCCAACCCCTTGTCCATGTTCATGTCTTCGGCCGCTGTGGCCGACGACGCCCCCTATCTGGCCATGGTCTATGGTCCCAAGCCCGTGCGTGAGGCCGTGGCCCTGCAGATCGCCTCGATCACCGGGCTGCAGCGCGAGGCGATCATGGACATGATGCCTGTCGCCGCGACGCTTGCGCTCGGCCAGATCGCCCGTCCCTATGTGCCCGAGGATGCAAGGGAGCTGCTTGACGCCTTCATGCGCGGCTATGCCCGCGGGCGCCCGAAGCCCGTGCCCAGCCCTGCAGACTATTTCCAGGGCTATGCGCAGGCGATGCAGTCCTTCTGGACCGGCTTCCTGAAACCCTTCGGCGGCACGGGACCCGGTGCCGAGGCTGACGATGCGCTGGATCCCCACGTCAGCGCCCATCAGATGGAAGACGATTTCGAGGACGACCTTCCGCCGGATGACGCGCCCGAAGACACCCCCGAAGAGGTGATGCCCGCCGAGGCGCCTGCCGGGTTCGAGGCCATGGTGAGCGACTGGATGAGCCGCAGCCGCGAGATGCAGGTGTCCCAGTTCCGGGCCTTCGACAGTCTCTTCGAGCGGGCGCGCCGCGACATGGATACGGTCGCCAAGGGAAAATAGACGCTTCTCACCCTTCTCCTGCCAAGAAAGACGCGGTGGGGAAGTCCAGATCAGGACATGAAAAAAGGGCCCGTTCGCAAGAACGGGCCCAAGTCATTTGGGGTATCGGCATCAAGGGGTTGGTGCCGGGATGGCCGCTGGGTGTCAGGCGGCCAGGCTGCTCTCCGAGGTCTGCGAGGGTGCCGCAGAAGACTGAGAGAAGGGGGAGATGACGGAGGACATGAGGTCGCTCACCGTCAGGGCCGCGCCGGAGGTCACCCGGCGGGCAGGGAGGCTGGAAACGCTCAGGCGCTCTTCGGCGCGCGCGCTCAGGAGCGGAGCCGGATCAGCGAGAAGGGAGCGGCCGAGGGCGCGTCGAACGTCCCCCCGGGTCAGACCGATGTCCTCGAGCTGGGCATCGCTCAGGTCATAGAGGCGGGCCGCCTGACGGCGGTTCTTGAACACGCGCAGCTGGCGCCGGGCGCCGGAAACGAGCAGGGTGAATGGATTTGTCATTGCGCGATAGAACATGGCCACAGGCCTCCATGGGGTCGGGGGCTCCACGCCGCGACCGATCGATGAACAGGGTCTGGAAGAAGGTTTCTCGAGGGGCGCTTTTCGAGCTCTGGGCCGACTATCTGTCAGCCTTAGTTATTACTCAAACGAATGTTTTTTATGGGAATGATCGATTTCTGTTACCTGAAAGCAAGCTGTTGGAATGGCTGCGGAAATGATGCGTATCTCTCGGATCTGCCGAGGAAAATGTCATGAATGCGACATAATTCATCTCCTCGACTTATGGAAAAGCTGTTATTGATCGGCGAAATGAATGAGAGGTCTCATGCTCGATCTGGACCAGCTTCGCACCTTCGTGGCCATTGCCGAGAACGGCAGCTTCACCCGGGCCGCCGAGGCCGTCTACAAGACCCAGTCCGCCGTCTCCATGCAGATGCGCCGGCTGGAGGAGCGGATCGGACGCTCCCTGTTCTTTCGGGACGGCCGCATGTCCCGCCTGACCGAAGACGGCGAGCGCCTTCTCCACTATGCCCGGCGGCTGGTTCAGCTCAACGACGAGACCCTTGCGGCCTTCGACGATTCCGAAGTGGCCGGCTTCGTCCGCCTGGGCACACCGGACGACTATGCCGACCGCTTCCTGCCGGAGATCCTGGCGCGGTTCTCGCGCACCCATCCCAAGGCCGAGGTCAACGTTGTCTGTGCGCCCACGCCCAATCTCTCGGAGCTGATCCGCACCAACGAGCTGGATGTGGCCATCGTCACGCACGTGCCGAAATTCTCCCAGCAGGGCTCCGAGGCGATCCGTCGTGAACCGCTGCTTTGGGTGGTCTCGGCCCGCCATGCGACGGAAAACGAGAACCCTTTGCCGCTGGCGCTGGGGCGGCCCACCTGCGACTGGCGCAAGGCAGCCCTTGCGGCCCTGGCAGCATCAGGGCGGGAAAGCCGGCTGCTCTATTCCAGCTGGAACTCCACCGCCGTGGGCGCGGCCGTGCTCGCCGGGCTGGCGATTTCCGTGCTTCCCGAAAGTGCGCTCAGGTCCGGCATGCGCGTGCTGACCGAGGCGGAAGGCTTCCCGAAGCTGCCCGACTGCGAGATCGGTCTTCTGCGGTCCTGGCGCCAGAACGGCCGGGTCACCGAGGCGCTGGTGGAGCATATCATCTCCTCGCTCGACAACCTGTCCGTGGCACAGCTCGCTGCCCAGTGAGGTCATCGTGTGAGGTCATCGTGTGAGACTTTTCAGTGAGGCTTCCCAGCGTGCCCATGCGGTAACGCCGGTCACCCTGGCTCCAGCCAGTCCTCGCAAGGGGCGGCAGGCGTCAACAGGTCCCGGCGCTTTGATGCCAGATCGGGCGATAGCCATTGGCAAGGGCACTGACACTGGCAGGTGGGGTCAGCAGGACGGCCGGCTCGCTCTGCCGCTCGGCAGGTGTCGTCCGCTCATAGCCTGACGGGGTCCAGCGCAGCTCGTCACCGCCTCGCAGGGCGAACCAGGTTTCTCCACGCGCGATCATGGCGCCCTCGGGCAGGGCGGCGACGTCTGCCGGTGACAGCTTGGGGCGGAAGGGCTGAGTGCGCTGCGCATGCAGCAACCGGTCGATGACGTCTGCGCTCGGCGGCGAGCCACTTTCGGTCTGCCCCCGTCCCTGTTCCGCAGCCAAGGCCC
Source organism: Roseibium aestuarii (assembly GCF_008477545.1). Lineage (GTDB taxonomy): Bacteria > Pseudomonadota > Alphaproteobacteria > Rhizobiales > Stappiaceae > Roseibium > Roseibium aestuarii. Next base: position 359,988 of record NZ_VORA01000001.1, read on the forward strand.
GTGCATAGGCCTGCGCCGCGTCCCGCCGGCACTCGAAGCAGGGGCGGTGACCGGCAGCCAGCGCCGTCACCTCGTCCAGGAAGAACAGCTCCGTATATCCGGGCCCCATCACCTCGCGCTGCCGGTTCTTGAAGTCCAGCGCGCAGCAGATCCAGCGGCGGCTTGCCCACCGGCGTGCGCCAAGCTCACGGCTGTCCGGATCATGCAGCCGCCCGCCCCGGTTCCCCATCAGGCTGCCACGCTGGCTCATCGCGATGATCTCGCCCGTGGGCAGCACCCGGTTCTGAAGCGGCGATCTGAAGGAGGTCATGGGGCGGCCCGGAGGAAGAGAGAGGCTGTGCAGCGAAATCCGCGTGTCACTGTCAAAGCTTACGCTGAGTTGCCGGAAATGCGCCATTCCGGGTTGAAACCTGAGTGTAAAATACGGTAAATTACGTAACGGCATATTCTATGCTTCCCTGATGATCAGGGGAACTTGGACTGATCCTTCCCGCCAAGAGGAAGACCACCAGGACGATTGTCAGGAAGACTGTCGCCGAGGACAAGCCGGTCAGCTGATGCCAGGCCCGCAGGGCCCGGGGGGACCCGGAGCAGGGGCTCTCAAGACTTGATGACATCCCACTGGGTGGGACCATTGCGCCAACCATGTCGAATTCCGTGAACACGCGAAGGCTTCATGACATATATTCTCGATCTGGATCAATTGCGGACCTTCCTGGCCATCGCCGAGCTCGGCAGCTTTTCCCGTGCGGGCGAGGCGGTCCACAAGACCCAGTCGGCGGTTTCTATGCAGATGCGGCGCCTGGAGAGCAAGGTCGGCCACCCGATCTTCACCCGCAAGGGGCGTCACTCGGCCCTGACCCCGGAGGGGCTGCGTCTGGTAGCCTATGCCCGGCGTATGATCGACCTCAACAGCGAGACCCTGACGGCCCTGAACAACCAGGATCTCCGCCGCCCCATTCATCTCGGGCTTCCGCATGAGTTTGCCGATCGCATGATGGCTGCTGTCATCGCGTCCTTCGCGCGCCTCCACCCGGTCTATGATGTCCGGGTCACCTGCTGCACCCGGGAGGAGGCCGAGGCCGCCGTGCGGGCTGGCGCGCTGGATCTTGCCCTGCTCGTGGCGGTGGACGCAGAGGCTCTGGCCGGCCGTGTGGTGCGCAGCGAGCCGCTCCACTGGGTCGGGTCGCTGGATCACGGGGCGCTCGCCCTGCGCAAGATCCGGCTGATCCTTGCCGAGGAAGGGTGCCCCTGGCGCGCCGTGGCGCTGGAGCAGCTGCAGCAGGCGGAGCGCCCGCACGAGATTGCCTATCAGTGCGCCTGTGCCCCGGCGCTCTTCGGGCCGCTCGGCAGCGGGCTCGGCATCACCGTCCTGCCTGAAAGTGCCATCCGCGAAGGCTTGCGGATCCTCGATGATACGGACGAGCTGCCGCGCTTGCCCCAGTGCCATGTCAGCCTCTTTGCGCGGGAGAACGCGAGCCATGCCGGGCTCCTGGCGCTCGACCGTCATATCCGTGCGGCCATCGGGAACTCGAACGGCCTGGATACTGATCCGGAGCCGGGGCCGGTCCGTCCGGTTCGCAACGGCTCCTCCCTGCAGGCACCCCGCCCTCACTGAACCGGGCAGATGGCGGACTTGCGGGAGACAGGGGGAATCGCCTTAAGCTGAAGGCCCTTCTGCGACCGGATCTCCCATGCGCCTTCTCGTCATCGAAAACTATCCGGACACGCCGCTCGGGCTGGTGGGGGAAACCCTTGCCGCACGCGGCTTGTCGGCCACCATCATTGCCGCCCATGCGGGGGATCCTGTTCCGGAAACACCGGCGGACCATGCCGGGCTGATCGTGCTCGGCGGCGAGCAGACGGCGGTCAGCGACGATGCCTATCCCTTTCTGCCAAGGGTCTGCGACCTGATCCGCAGTTTCCACGACATGGACCGCCCGGTCCTGGGGATATGTCTCGGCTCGCAGCTCATCGCGCGGGCCTTTGGCGGCGAGAATATTCTCGGGCGTCCGGTGGAATTCGGCTGGCATGAGGTGCGGCCGACGAGCGCCGGACGCGAGGATCCTGTGGTGTCCACGCTTGGGGCCCGCGCGCCCCTGTTCCACTGGCACTCCGACACGGTGAGCTTGCCGCCGGAGGCAGTCCATCTGGCCAGCAGCGACCAGACGCCCGTCCAGGCCTTCAGGGTCGGGCGGGCCACCTACGGCCTTCAGTTCCACTTCGAGGCGGGGGAGGCGGTGGTGCGGCACTGGTCGACCCGCTTCGCCGGATCCATTGCCCATCATGCGCCCGACTGGCCGGATCGGCTGGAGAGTGAACTCGCGCGGCAGGGGCAGGAGGCGGCCCGCGTCGGCACGTCCATTGCCGGAGCCTGGCTCGACCTGCTTGCAGGGTGATCCGTCAGGCCTGTCGTCGGCCTGACGGAACGGGTCGGAGAGAACCGTGCGGGAGGTGCTCAGAGCACCAGATTGTGCCGGCCGACCTTCTCGATATTGGTTTCGCCGCAAAGGCCCATGGTCACGTCCAGCTCCTTGCGGATGATCTCCAGCGCCTTGGTGACGCCGGGCTTGCCTAGGGCGCCAAGGCCATAGATGTAGGAGCGGCCGATGAAGGTGCCCTTTGCGCCCATGGCCACGGCCTTGAACACATCCTGGCCCGAGCGGACGCCGCCATCCATGTGCACCTCGATCTTGTCGCCCACGGCGTCCACGATCTCCTTCAGCACGTCATAGGACGCCTGCGCCCCGTCGAGCTGCCGCCCGCCGTGATTGGAGACGATGATCGCATCGGCGCCGATCTCGGCCGCGATCTTCGCATCTTCCACATCGTTGATGCCCTTGAGGATCAGCTTGCGGTTCCAGTGCTTCTTCACCCATTCCACCGAAGACCAGTCCAGCGTCGGGTCGAACTGGCTCGCCGTCCACTCTGCGAGGGACGACATGTCGTCGACGCCCTTCACATGGCCGTGGATGTTGCCGAACTGGCGCCGCTTGGTCTGCGCCATGGCGAGGCACCAGCGCGGCTTGAACAGCAGGTCGAGCAGCACGCGCGGCGTCGGCTTGGGCGGGGTCGACAGGCCGTTCTTGATGTCCATGTGGCGCTGGCCCAGCACCTGCAGGTCGAGGGTCAGGCAGAGTGCGGAACAATTGGCCGCAAGCGCGCGCTGCATCAGGCTTTCAGAGAAGCCGCGATCGCGCATCACGTAGAGCTGGAACCAGAACGGGGTTTTGGTGTGCTCCGCCACGTCCTCGATGGAGCAGACGCTCATGGTGGTGAGCGTGAAGGGCACGCCGAATTCCTCGGCCGCCTGGGCCGCGAGGATCTCGCCATCCGCGTGCTGCATGCCAGTCAGGCCGACCGGGGCGAGGGCCACGGGCATGGAGACCTCCTGCCCGAGCATGGTGGTGTTGAGGCTGCGGTTGTCGATGTTGACCGCCACCCGCTGACGCAGCTTCTGCCGCTGGAAGGCGGCTTCGTTGTCCTTGTAGGTGCCCTGGGTCCAGGACCCAGTATCGGCATAGTCGTAGAACATCTTGGGCACCCGGCGTTTCGCCAGGGCCTGAAGGTCTGCGATGCTGGTGATCGGCTGCATGTGACGTTTCCCCTCGGTTCGGTTGAAATGGCCTCGGCGGGCCATGGCGTGTCGGGCCTTGCGCGGCCCTTGCAGGACATGTGTCAGGTGGATGAGGTGCGGCGGCGGCGGCCGGGTTGGTCGAGCGCGGTCGTCGCGCCCATCTCCCGGCCGGTGCGCCGCAGGCCAGCGAGCGCGTCCCGTTCCTGCGACAGGCGGACGGTTTCGACGGCGCTGCGGACGAAATCGATATGCTGGCGGGCAGCGTCTGCGGCCCGCTCCGGATCCCGGGCCCGGATGGCCTCGGCCAGCGCCTCGTGCTGGGCCAGAAGTGTGTCGCGCGCGCCCGCCATGTCGAAGAGCAGGCGCTGGTTCACCAGAATGCCGTTTTCCAGAAGCCGGTAGCAGGAACGCAGGCAGTGCATCAGGATGATGTTGTGAGCGGCTTCACCGATGGCCTGATGGAACTCGATGTCGAGGCTGGCCTCCCGCGTCTGGTCTCTGGCCGCATGGGCCTCGCGCATGCCCGAAATCAGCGTGTCCAGAATGGCGATGTCGGTCTCGCTCGCCCGGGCCGCGGCATAGGCGGCAGCCTGGGCCTCCAGGTCGCGGCGAAACTCCAGATAGTCGCTGGCCGCCTCGCCGTGGCGCTCGATCAGGGCGACGACCGGTTCGGAAAAGATCGGGCCGATCACGTCGGCGACGAAGGTGCCGCTGCCCTCCCGGCTGACCAGAAGTCCCTCCGCTTCGAGTGCGCGAAAGCTCTCGCGCAGGACTGGACGCGACACGTCCAGCCGCTCGGCCAGATCCCGCTCGGCGGGCAGACGGTCACCGGGACGCAGCACGCCGGCCAGGATCAGATCCTCGATCTGGCTGGTGACGGCATCGGCCGTCCGGTTCGACGGTATCTTGCGAAACATGGAAGAAGCACCTCGGCAATGGGCTCAGGGGCGGTTGTATCGGCAAACATGGAAATTGGTCAATTCAATTATCCAATTTCCGCGCGGATGCTGCCCAAGCTTGATCCGATGGCTGCCGGGGGACCCAGAAAAATGCCGAACCGGGACATTTTGACGATTGGACACGGCCTTGCCCTTGCGTAACAGTGCGGGACGCCAGTCACACCGAGGGACACAATGACCGCCGCCGACACCCAGCACCTGCCGCGCTTTTCCGGACATCCCTTGCGGGACGCGGTCCTGGGCGAAATTCACGCCCGTCCCTTCCGCCCTCTGGCGACGCCACGGGTCATCATTCATTACGCCTTCTGTCTCGACGGCGAGGGCGGGGCGGCAGACATGCGCGCCTTTGCCGAATTCTGTCGCGCGCAAGGGGCCCCCGGTCCCGATGCCTTTGCCCGCTACCACACGCTGCCCTTCGCTGGCGGGACGCTCAGCTGGGAGCGGCATACCGAGTTCACCACCTACACCTGGGATGGTCCCCTGCCCAAGGGCGATGGCGGGCTCTTTCCGCCGGTCTCGGGCAATCACCCCTTCGGCCAGGCGTTCCAGGTGTCCGGTCCGATGATGGTTGCCATGCGCATCGACCTGATGCCCGACGCGGACCTGCCGGCGAACTGGGCCGATGGGTTCGATGCCGCCAGTCTCACGGCCAGTGGGGTGGAGCAGGGTGCTGGCTTCATCGCGACCGACTTCCGCGCCGATGGCAACGGCATGACCCGCGCGCTCATCGTCAACAAGGCCATGACCCCGTCGCAGGCTGGCACCATCGTGCAGCGCCTGCTCGAGGTCGAGACCTATCGCACCTTTGCGCTCCTGGGGCTTTTCGAGGCCAATCGCCTCCAGCCCGACATCACCGCCATCGAGAACGAGCTGGCGGATCTCACCCAGCAGATGCAGGGGCTCAACGGACTTCAGGCCAATCGGAAGGTGCTGGAGGAGCTGTCCCGTCTCGCCGCCCGGCTGGAAGCAGGCGCCGCCGCAAGCTCCTATCGCTTCGGGGCGAGCCGGGCCTATTACGAGATCACGACCGCGCGGCTGGAGGCCCTGCGGGAAGAGCCGCTTGCCGGATATCTGGGTCTGGCCGGCTTCCTGCGGCGCAGACTGGCGCCGGCCATGCGCACCTGCCAGTCGGTTGAGGATCGTCAGGCGAACCTGTCGCGCAAGCTCGCCCGCGCCACCACCTTGCTGCGCACCCGGGTGGATGTGGATCTGGAAGACCAGAACCGAACCTTGCTGGAACGCATGAACCACCGCGCGCGCCTGCAGCTGCGCCTGCAACAGACGGTGGAGGGGCTTTCTGTCGCCGCCGTCAGCTACTATGTAGTGGGGCTCGTGTCCTACGTGATCAAGGCGGCGAAGAAGTCGGGTCTGCCCATGCCCGAACCGGAGCTGGCAACCGGGCTGGCCGTGCCCGTGGTGGTGCTGGCGATCTGGTGGACCGTGCGCCGCATCCGCGCCCATCATGCGGAAGAAGATGCCGAATAGGCTTGGTTCTGCGCGGTGCCCTGAAACGGGCACGGCCCGGCACGCAGAAGCGGCCGGGCCTTTGAAATCGTCGCGTCCAGAAGAGGCTGTGCTTACTGGAACTGCTTCAGGTAGGCGATGACGTCTTCGCGCTCGTCTTCCTTCTTCAGGCCGGCAAAGGCCATCTTGGTGCCGGGCACCAGATCCTTCGGCTTTTCCAGATAGGTGGCCAGAGTGGCTTCGTCCCAGACGAGGCCTTCGGCGCCCTTGTCGACCATGGCCTTGGAATACTTGAAGTCTTCGATGGCGGCGGCATGACGGCCGATGACGCCGTTCAGGACCGGGCCGACCTTGTTCTTCGCGCCTTCGCCGACCGCATGGCAGGCGGCGCACTTCTTGAAGACCTTTTCACCCTTGGCGGCATCGCCGTCTGCGTGGGCGGAGGCGGTCAGGGCCAGGCCGATCACGGCGGCTGCTGCAAACAAACGCATCTTTACAATTCTCCCTCATGAGGATCGGATTTGCCGTCCAATCTCTACCAGTTAATTGGTCCGGACAGGACATAGATCAAGGTCGAGGGGGAAATACAGCCCTTTTCCGATACGAAGTGTCGCAGCATTCCGTCTCGATGGCGCTTCTCAGGCGTCTTCGCGGGTGCGCTCCGGCAGCTTCAGCCAGTCGTCCAGCCCTTCGTCCCAATAGGGATCCGGGCCGTAGAGGGTCGCCAGGAAGTCGATAAAAACGCGCACCTTCGCCGCCAGGAAGCGTCGGCTCGGATAGACCGCAAAGAGCCCCACCTTGCTCGAGGCGCGGTATTCGGGCAGCACCACCTTCAGCTTGCCGTCGCGCAGTTCCGGGCCGATGTCCCAGGTGGAACGCAACGCAATGCCCACCCCGGCCAGCACGCATTCGCGCACCACTTCCGAGGAGTTGGTGCGGATGGGCGCCTGGGTGCGGATGGTGACCTGTCCCTCGGGGCCGACAAGCCGCCAGGGGTCCTGGTTCGCCGCCGCAAGGCAGATGTGGTTCTCCATCAGATCGGCGATGCTCTGCGGTTCGCCATGGCGCTGAAGATAGGCCGGAGAGGCGCACAGGATCCGGTGCACCGGCGCCAGCCTCCGGGCGACAAGGCTGCTGTCGGAGAGTTCCGCGATGCGGATCGCCAGGTCATAGCCCTCGCCGACGATATCGACGAAACTGTCTTCCAGGTCGAGATTGACCCCGAGATCCGGGTTGGCCTTGAAGAATTTGGCCAGATGCGGGGCAATGTGCAGGCGGCCGAAGGAGGTGGGCGCCGCCACCTTCAGGGTGCCCCGCGCCTGAGCCGCGCCATCCGCCACATAGGCTTCCGCCTCTTCGACGGAGGCCAGAATCGCGATCACCCGCTCGTAGAAGCCTTGCCCGGATTCGGTCATGGCAATCTGCCGCGTCGTCCGTTGCAGCAGCCGCGTGCCCAGTCGCTCCTCCAGTCGGCGGATGCGTTTCGACACCACGGCAGGCGACAGGTTCATCTCGCGCCCCGCCGCCGACATGCTGCCTGCGGAAATCACGCGGGCGTAAATCTCCATGTCCGTGAAATCGCTCATTTTCAACCGTCCGGAAAAAACGTCTGTTGGATGCCTGAGGCTTTCAGTCCCCCGCGAACCTGCTAGAAAAGGGGACATGAGAGGCCGGATCGACGTTGGTCTATTTACGCCATTGCGGCAATAATAGATCATATTTATTCGTATTCGGAAATAGACAAGAGGTCTAGGGAGGCTGAGGGAGGCCATGACCGCCATTGCCATGCCGGCGCCGGATGCGTCTGTTCTCGCGCGTCGGCGCGAGATCGTCGCCACCTTGCGCGAGATCGTGCCCGGAGAAGGGGTGATCGACGACGAGACGGAAATGCGCCCCTACGAGACGGACGCGCTCACCGCCTATCGCCAGATGCCCCTGATCGTGGTCCTGCCGGAAACCGTGGAGCAGGTGTCGCAGGTCCTGCGCTACTGCCATGAAAACGGCATCAAGGTCGTCCCCCGTGGCGCTGGAACATCCCTGTCGGGCGGCGCCCTGCCGCTGGCGGACGGGGTGCTCATGTCGATGATGAAGTTCAATCAGGTGCTCGACATCGACTTCGCCAATCGCACGGCGACCGTCCAGCCCGGCGTGACCAACCTGGGCGTCACCCGCGCGGTCGAGCACGAGGGCTTCTATTATGCGCCCGATCCCTCATCCCAGATCGCCTGTTCGGTCGGCGGCAACATTGCCGAGAACTCCGGCGGCGTTCACTGCCTCAAGTACGGCCTGACCACCAACAATGTGCTGGGCCTGGAGATGGTGCTGATCACCGGCGAGGTCATCCGCCTCGGCGGCAAGCATCTGGACAGCGAAGGCTATGATCTCCTCGCCCTGATGACCGGCTCGGAAGGCTTGCTCGGCGTCGTCACGGAAGTGACCCTGCGCATCCTCCAGAAGCCGGAGACCGCCCGGGCCCTGCTCGTCGGTTTCCCGACCAGCGAGGATGGCGGACGCTGCGTGGCCGAGATCATCGCGGCCGGCATCATTCCCGGCGGCATGGAGATGATGGACAAGCTCGCCATCGATGCGGCCGAGGCTTTCGTCAATGCGGGCTATCCCCTCGACGTCGAGGCCCTGCTGATCGTCGAGCTGGACGGTCCCGAGGCGGAGGTCAACGATCTGATCGACCGGGTGGAGGCCATCGCCCTGAAGAATGCCGCCTCCCACATCCGCATCTCCACCTCCGAGGAGGAGCGCATGGTCTTCTGGGCCGGGCGCAAGGCGGCCTTCCCGGCCGTGGGGCGCATCTCGCCCGACTATCTTTGCATGGACGGCACCATTCCGCGCAAGGAGCTGCCGAAGGTTCTTGCCCGCATGCGCGAGCTGTCCGACAAGCATGGCCTGCGCGTCGCCAATGTCTTCCATGCCGGCGACGGCAACCTGCATCCGCTCATCCTTTATGATGCAAACCTGCCCGGCGAGCTTGAAGCGGCCGAAGCCTTCGGTGCCGATATCCTGCGTCTCTGCGTGGAGGTCGGCGGCGTGCTGACCGGCGAGCATGGGGTCGGCATCGAGAAGCGCGATCTCATGCCGGAGATGTTCTCCGAGGATGATCTGAAGCAGCAGCAACGCGTCAAATGCGCCTTCGACGAGAAGCATCTGCTCAATCCGGGCAAGGTCTTTCCTGTCCTGCACCGCTGCGCCGAACTGGGGCGCATGCATGTTCATAAGGGGAAACTGCCGTTTCCCGATATCCCGCGGTTCTGACCGGGTCCTGGGGGGAGAAACCGATCATGCAGGAAACCCTGCGTCCGCGCACCGTCGAGGAAGTGCGCTCCGCCATCGAATGGGCTGTGGCCAGCGAGACGCCACTGGCGCTGCGCGGTCATGGCAGCAAGGAGGCCTACGGGCGTCCGGTGCGCGCCACCCATGCTCTCGAACTGTCGGGGCTGTCCGGCATCATCGACTATGAACCGGCCGAGCTGGTCCTGACCCTGCGCACCGGCACGCCCATCGCCGAGGTCGAGGCGCTGGTGGCCCAGAACGGCCAGGAGCTCTCCTTCGAGCCGATGGATCTGGGGCCCCTGCTGGGCCTGACGGAAGGGGCGGGCTCCATCGGTGGCGTCATCGCTGCCAACCTCTCCGGCCCCCGGCGCATCAAGGCCGGGGCCGCCCGCGACCACATCCTCGGCTGCGAAGCCGTCTCCGGCCGGGCCGAGATCTTCCGTGCTGGCGGCAAGGTGGTGAAGAACGTCACGGGCTACGATCTGCCCCGGGCGCTCTGCGGCTCTTTCGGCACGCTGGCGGTCGCCACCGAGGTGACCCTGAAGGTCAATCCGAAGCCGGAAAGCAGCGCCACATTCTGCCTGCGCGGTCTCGGCGAGGCTCAAGGTATTGCGGCGCTTTGCGAGGCCATGGGCTCCTCGGCGGAAGTCTCCGGCGCGGCCCATCTTCCCGATGGGCTGGAGATCGGCGAGGGCGCGCTCACGCTGCTGCGTCTCGAGGGCTTCCCCACCTCGATCGACTACCGGTTCGATATCCTGCTGAAGCGGCTCGGCCATCTGGGCACACCCGAACGGCTCGGCTCCGATGCAACCGCTCAGGTCTGGCGGCGGATCCGCGACTGCCAGCCTCTGGCCTCGGGGGAGGCCCCGGTGTGGAAGATCTCCGTGCCGCCCGCCTCGGGCGCGGCCTATGTCGCTGCCCTGCGCAACCGCTTCGACGTCAAGGTCATCCACGACTGGTCGGGCGGCCTGATCTGGTTGCGCTGCGAGGATGGCCGTCACCACGCCGACGAGATCCGGGCAGCCCTTGCCGCTGTCGGCGGCGGTCATGCCACTCTGGTGCGCGCCTCCGCAGCCGAGCGCCGCGACGTGCCCGTGTTCCAGCCCCAGCCCGCGGCCCTGGCCGCCCTCAGCGCCCGCCTGAAGCATCAGTTCGATCCGGTGGGGATCCTCAATCCGGGCCGGATGGTCGCGGATGTGCCTGCCAAGGTGGAGAAGGCCTGACCATGCAGACGAATTTCTCCCCCGCCCAGCTGGCCGATCCGGCGGTTGCCGAATCCGAGAAGATCCTGCGCAAATGCGTGCATTGCGGTTTCTGCACGGCCACGTGCCCGACCTTCACCCTGCTGGGCGATGAGCTCGACAGCCCGCGCGGCCGCATCTACCTGATCAAGGATATGCTGGAGAACAACAAGCCGGCGGATGCGCGCGTGGTGAAACACGTGGACCGCTGCCTCTCGTGTCTGTCCTGCATGACCACCTGTCCCTCCGGCGTGCATTACATGCATCTGGTGGACCATGCCCGCGCCCATATCGAGGCGACCTACCGGCGTCCGCTCACCGACCGGCTCCTGCGCGGTCTCCTCGCCGTTGTGCTGCCGCATCCGGCCCGCTTCCGGCTCGCCCTCAAGGCAGCTGCCCTGGCCCGTCCGCTTGCGGCGCCCCTCAAGCGTTTCGGCGGTGTCTTTGCCCGCATGGGCGCCATGCTGTCGCTTGCCCCCGCCTCCGTTCCGCCCGCCTCGGCGGTCAGCGGTCCGGGCACCTATGCGCCCGATCAACCCCGCAAGGGCCGGGTTGCGCTCCTGTCGGGCTGCGCCCAGCCGGTGCTCAAGCCCTCGATCAACGCGGCCACCCTGCGTCTGCTGCAAAGGGCCGGATATGAGATCGTCCTGCCGGAAGGGGAGGGCTGCTGCGGCGCGCTCGTTCACCACATGGGCAAGGAACATGATGCGCTGGACAACGCCCGGCGCAACGTCGATGTCTGGACCCGTGAGCTCGAAAATGGCGGGCTGGACGCCATCCTGATCACCGCCTCCGGCTGCGGCACGACCATCAAGGACTATGGCTTCATGCTGCGCGAGGATGAGGCCTATCGGGACAAGGCCGCGCGGGTCTCCGCTCTGGCCAAGGACATCACCGAGTTCCTCTGCACCATCGATCTCGGAGAACCCGCCCTGCGCCCGGGCCTGACGGTGGCCTATCACTCGGCCTGTTCCATGCAGCACGGACAGAAGATCACCCGCCAGCCCAAGACCCTGCTCGCCGGGGCGGGCTTCACGGTGAAGGATGTGCCGGAAGGCCATCTGTGCTGCGGCTCGGCCGGAACCTACAACATCCTGCAACCCGAGATTGCCACCCGCCTGCGTGACCGCAAGGTCGCCAATATCCGCAAGACCGTTCCGGATCTGGTCGCGACCGGCAACATCGGCTGCATCACCCAGATCGGGTCGGGCATCGACCTGCCGGTGGTGCATACGGCCGAGCTGCTCGACTGGGCCTATGGCGGCCCCATGCCGAAGGAGCTGGAACGACTGCCCCAGGCGGCGCAATAGGGGCTTGGCGGAGCCGCGCCTGATGCATACCTGAGGGGCACCAGCCGCCGGGATCAGTCACGGCGACGGACCATGGAGAGACGGAAGCGCCATGTCGGCAGGCAGTGAGACAACCGCGATCATCTCGCTTGGCATGTCCTGCCAGAGCGCGCGGCAGATCCGCTCCAGCCTGGAGATCCTGAGCGCGGCGCTGCGCGAGGAGCTGGTGCCGGAGCGCCATTTCTTCGACGGGCTGATCTCGCCGGTCGATGGGCTGGCACGCCTGTTCGAGGACGGGTTTCCGCTGTTTCGCCGCGAAGACATAGCGGCGGGGCCGGGCCACCCGACCTGGCAGCCCTATGGCATCCGCTTCCTGCATCACTTCCGGCCCGAGCCGGAGTCACCGGCCGATATCGACGGCTGGTTCGACCATGACCTCTCGCGCTTCCGTCACCTGCGCGGCAAGTTCGAGGCGCTGGGCGCGAGACGCCGGCTGGTCTTCGTCATCTCCAACACCCAGAACAATCTGGATCTGGTCGCCCGTCAGGTCTGCCTGGAAACCCTGCATTTTGATTTGCAGGAACTGACGCGCCTGCAGCAGGCGGTGGACGGGTTCTTCGGCCGGTCATGCGAGTATCTGGTGGTCGCGCATCCGGAGCGTCATGGCGGAGCGGATCTGCCGGAGCTGACGGTGCTGGAGGCCGATGACAGCGAATGGACCGGAGACAAGGCACAGTGGCGCGCCCTCTTCCGCCGCTATCTGGCGAAGGACCCGGTCGAGCCCTTCGCCGTCTGATCGAGTGGCCGTGCTGGTCAGGGAAGCGTCAGATCACCCGGACCGTCGTGCCGACACCAACCCGCTCGTAAAGATCCGTCACGTCTTCATTGCGCATGCGGATGCAGCCGGAGGACACCGCCTGCCCAATGGTCCAGGGCTGGTTGGAGCCGTGGATCCGGTAGAGCGTGGAGCCGAGATAGAGGGCGCGTGCGCCCAGCGGATTGGCCGGGCCGCCTTCCATAAAGGTGGGCAGATCCGGGCGGCGGGCACGCATCTCCGCCGGCGGGCGCCAGTCGGGCCATTCCGCCTTGCGGGTGACCTTGTGGGTGCCGGCCCATTCGAAGCCGGGCTTGCCCACGCCCACCCCGTAGCGCCGCGCCGTGCCGTCGGCTTGCACCAGATAGAGATAGCGCTCGTTGGTGTCGATCACGATGGTGCCGGGCTTTTCATTGCCCTGATAGGAGACGATGGTCGGCAGGAATTGCGGCGGGATCTCGCGCTGGGGCGACTGCCCCGGCTCCTGGGCCTGGGGCTGCGGCGTGCGGGCTGCCATGTGCCAGCCGCTGTCGCGGGACAGGCCACGGGTCTTGGGCGCTTCGCGCAGCTGCAGCAGCCAGGGCTGGGTCAGGTTGGGGCTGAGAACCAGAGGCGGCGGGGCGGAGCGGCCCGGGTTGCCGGCCGCGGCGGGCAGGGCGCTGGCGGCCAGAAGACACGCGGCCAGGCACGAGGCAGGCAGACCTGAGGCTCGGATCAGGCGAGGGGTACGCAACATGGGTGTTCTGCTCCAGACGGGTCGAACGGTTCTCCCGACGGGGACGATGCGCAGGGCGCACCTCTCCGGCCGGGATCTCATGAAAGGCTAGAGCACAAACGCATGGACTTGGTGAATCGACGGATAACCATGTTTGCAAAGTGAATCCATGGTTAGCGCGAGGTTGAGGAACACGGTTAAGCCAACGTTAACCCCGCCTGGCCCGCCAGAGCCCTACGGCAGCCTCGCACGCAGATCCCTCAGGATGAGCGGCAGCAGCGCATCCGTGTCCTTGCGGCTCATGCCCGGCCGGATGCGCGGATCATAGAGCATGTTGAGAAGGAGCCGGTCGAAGGCCGTGAAGCGGTTGTGACGGGATTCGTCGTTGAAGACGGAATGGGTCAGCGAGGTGTCGTCATTCATGGGGCCGAGGCCCTGCAGCGTCTCTTCCACCATGCAGCGGCGGAAGATGAACTCGCCCTCGTCGGAGACGATGACCGACGTGGAGCGCTTGATGCCATCACGCCCCGAGACGACCCGCACCAGACAGCGGCCCGGCGCATCCGCGCTGGCCTTGCGATAGACCTGCTCGCGTACCGTGGTCAGATAGTCCGCCCGATCCACCACGAAGATTTCGAAATTGGCGCTCTCTGGGCTCTCGGCCAGCTCCACCTCGATGCCGGAGATCTTGCTCTCGAGTTGGCGCAGGAAGGCCTGAACGGTGGGCCGCCGATCAATCCGCGCCGGATTGTGCACATAGAAGCGCACGGGGCGGGTGTATTTCTTCACCTGATAGGGGCGCCAGCTCCAGCTGCGGTATTCCAGCCCGAAGACGGTCTTGTTGAACCCGTCGATCAGCTCCTCTGTGGTGAAGACACGATCCTCCTGCGCCCGGGCAGACGCCTCCGGCGCCAGGCACGCCAGCAGCAGGGACAGGAGGAAGAGACGCGGCAACCGCAACATGGGATCGGCAGAACCAGGGCAAGGGGTGGGGACGGGGAATCAATGCCGGAGCGTTCAGAGCATCTTAGAGGAGTTTCGCCGGGCGGCCAACGCAAGGCGGTATGCCAGCCGCCGGAGCGCCGTGCGCCGCCTGACGTCGCAAGAGAACCGGTCGGCGCACCGCATCGAAGCTGCAATCTGTGACCCTGGAACGCCGCGTGCTGGCTCATGATCCCCCTTGTCGGGACTGACAGGGTTCGCAAATGACCGGATGCAGGCGTTTCGTCCGAAAAAACATTTCCTTAAAGGTTCCGCGCCTATGGTCTGCGGACGTGTGGTGTGCGGTTTCCCGGGAGTTGGCGGAGACAAGATGGTTGCTGTGAGAAAGTCCTTTCGCGCCGAGAGCTTGATGCGCGTTCAGTACGACGGTGACGAACCGGGGATTGGCGAAGATCGCCGGCATCAGGAGCTGATGTCGGAAATTGCCGAGCTGAAGCGTCTGTTCCAGCAGACCCGCGCCGATACGCCTCAGGTTCAGGTTGACCCGAAGGCTGTCAGCGACAGCGTCCTTCAGGAATTCCGCAAGGAGATGAATGAAGCCTCCAAGCTGAAGGTCGAGCTCGACGCCATCTATGAGGCGATCAACCAGACCAAGAAGGAAATCGCCACCCTTCACCACACCACCGGCTCCCGTGGTGAGGAAATGACCCGTGTCACCAATGAACTCGATGCCGTCGTCTCCGGCACCGAAGGCGCGACCGAAGCCATTCTGTCCTCTGCCGAATTCATCGACGAGACCGCAAACACCCTTTCCGCCCGCCTCAAGGGCCAGGATGCGGATCTGGCCAATGACATCCAGGAACGGGTGATCCAGATCTTCGAGGCCTGCAACTTCCAGGATCTGACCGGCCAGCGCATCACCAAGGTGGTGGGCACCCTGCGTTTCATCGAGGACCGCATCATCCAGATGATGGACATCTGGGGCGGCATCGAGAGCTTCCGCGATGTCGAGGTCGAGCAGCGGGCCGAAAAGCTCGGCGATGCGAAGCTGCTCAACGGTCCGTCTCTCGACACCGACATGGACGTCGCCAGCCAGGACGACATCGACGCGCTCTTTGCCTGAGCTCGGTCTCGCCCGAGACGTCCGAATTCGCGAGCCGTCCCTCGGGGCGGCTCGTTTCGTTTGCGCCTCCCTCCGCGTCGTGCCGCCTTGCCACTGACCGTGATTCATGCCATCAAGAACGAAACGGGAACAATCTCACCGGGAGGCGATGAATGTCGGACCAGAGCAATGCACCAGACCTTCCCGAGGGTCTGATCCTCGGTGACGACGGCAAGGCACGCTGCTGGTGGCATGGCGGTCTCGAAGATTACCAGCGGTACCACGACGAGGAGTGGGGCTGGCCTGTCGATGAGGACCGGCGCCTCTTCGAGAAGCTCTGCCTGGAAGGGTTTCAGTCCGGCCTGTCCTGGCTCACCATCCTGCGCAAGCGTGAGGCCTTCCGCGCCGCCTTCGCCAATTTCGAGGCGGAGAAGGTCGCCCGTTTCGATGACACTGACATCGCGCGCTGTCTTGCCGATGCGGGCATCGTGCGCCATCGCGGCAAGATCCTCTCGGTGATCAACAATGCCCGCCGTGTGCTTGAGCTGAAGCAGGAAGCTGGCTCCCTTGCCGCCTTCATCTGGAGCTTCGAGCCGCCGGAGCGGGAGCTGGCCCCGGTCAAGGGCACCATTCCCGGCAGTACGGCAGAAAGCACGGCGCTCTCCAAGGCCCTGAAGAAGCGGGGCTGGAGCTTTGTCGGCCCGACCACGGTCTATGCCTTCATGCAGTCCATGGGGATGGTCAATGATCACCTGGACGGCTGTTGCTGCCGCGCGCCCGTCCATGCTGCCCGGCTGCGTTTCGTGCGTCCTCAGGATCGGGCCGCAGCCCCCGGCTGAGCGGGCCATCGGTCCTTGTCACCCCTGACCGGAGCGGGATCGCGGTCCTCTCACACCCCTGTGAAGAGCCTTGATGAGATCCGGACGCGCATCCTGTCGTATGATGATCACAACAGGAACTCTTCCTCCCCTCCTGTTCATTTGCCCGAGGTAGTCACCTGCCTCGAACTCAAAGGGCCACCGGATCTCTCCGGTGGCCCTTCTTTTATTCCTCGTGGCGCGGCCCTCAGCCCTTGCCGCCGGCGACCTTTTCGGCAAAGGGCGCGTAGAGCGCGTTGTCTTCCCGGAAGACATATTCCAGATCCTGCACGGTGACCGCGGCGCAACCCAGACCGATCAGCGCCTTGGCGCAATCGGCGACCTTGGCCTTGGGGCACAGCAGGGTCAGCACCGAATTGTCCGCGCCGTCCGATCCGAAGGGTGCGGTTGCGCCGAAGCGATAGGCTTCCGCCAGCGCCTTGCGCCGGTCGCCGACCTTCGCCTGGATCTTGCGCAGGCCCCGGGCTTCTTCTTCCGCGGCGATCCTGTCGAGGATGGCGCGCGCCATGTTCAGCGCTCCCGCCGACCAGTCGGCCCGGCGCGACGCCACCAGATGAGCCTGGCTCTTCAGCATCACCCCGTCGCCGAGAATCTTCAGGTTGTTCGCCTGAAGCGTGGAGCCGGTGGTGGTGATGTCGACGATCAGCTCGGCCGAACCTGCGGCTGGCGCCCCTTCGGTCGCCCCGGCGCTTTCGACGATGCGATAGTCCGCCAGCCCGTGACGGGCAAAGAAGGCGCGGGTCAGGTTGACGTATTTCGTCGCCACCCGCAGGCGGTTGCCATGCCGGTTGCGGAAGTCCGAGGCCACGTCATTGAGGTCGGCCATGGTCTCCACGTCGATCCATGCCTTGGGCACGGCCACGACCACATCTGCGTATCCGAAGCCCAGCGGGGTCACCAGATGGATCGCATCCTCCGGGGCACTGATGCTCTCATGCACCAGATCCAGCCCGGTAATGCCGAAATGCACGGACCCGTCAGCGAGCTCGCGGGCGATTTCCGAGGCGGAGAGGAACGCGATGTCCACATCCGGCAGCTCGGCAATCGTGCCGCGATAGTTGCGGGCACCGCCCGGCTGCATTACGCGCAGGCCGGAGCGGGCGAAGAAGGCGTGGGTGTTTTCCTGAAGCCGTCCCTTGGAGGGGATGGCGATCGTGAGCTTGCTCATGCGTCCTCTCCGCAAGTCTTGGCAACCCGGTCGAGCCAGACCGAGAAGCCGATGGCCGGAACGTCGCTCTCCGCGCCCAGCAGGGTGACCAGCCGGTCATAGCGGCCACCACCCACCAGCTGCCCTTCGTCGGCGCCGCTGCGGGCGTGGATCTCGAAGACGAAGCCTGAGTAATAGTCCAGACGGCGGCCGAAATCGGCGGCGAAATGCAGCTGCGAGGCCGCAACGCCCCGGGCTTCCAGCGCCTTCAGCCGTGCGGCGAAGGTCTGGATCGGAAGTTGCAGGTCGATGCCGCTGTCGGCCGCAAAGAGGCGCAGCTGATCGAGGGCCTGATCAGCCGGGCCGTTGATGGCGAGATAGCGCGACAGCACCGCAGCTGCCTGGGCGTTGGTGCCGTTGCCGCCGGCAAGGGCTGCCTGTTCCAGGAAGCGGTCGGCGATCTCGCTCGGCGTGCGTCCGCCTACGGCCGAGATCCCGGCGATCGACAGCAGATCCTCCACCACCGCATGGGCGGCTTCCGGGGCGACCCCTTCCAGGGCGGAAAGGAAGCCGAAGCGCACATCGCGGCTTTCGTCGCGGCTGGCGTCCCCGGCGCTCTGGCCGGTTCCGGCCATGCGGGCGATGGCGTCGGTCAGCTTCTGGCCCTCGCCGAAGAGGCCGCGCAGGCGACGCTGCCAGGCGGCCGGCAGGTTGAGGCCCGAAAGAACCGCCGCAAAGAGGGTCTCGTCCCCGATGCGGATGTCCTGATCCTCGACCCCGAGGGTGGCCAGCACCGAGGAGGAGAGGGCGAGCATGTCCGCATCCGCCCCGTCCAGATCGGCCCGGCCCAGGCTTTCGGCGCCGAGCTGCGGGATCTCTCCCGTGCCGTCTGCGCGCTGGCGGAACACCAGACCGTTATAGACATAATCCGCCGGAGCCGTGCCACCGTCCGCCAGATGCTGGCGGCAGACGGGGATGGTGAAGTCCGGTCGCAGGCACAGGTCCGCACCGTCAGGGCCGGTGGTCAGGAACAGGCGGCGCCGGATGTCCTCGCCGATGAGGTCGAGGAACACGTCGGCCGGCTGAAGAACCGGCGGCTCGATCGGCGTATGACCTGCCTTTTCCAGCAGCGACAGGGCCGCGGCGATCCGGGTCTTCGACAGGGCAGGGCTCTTGGGCGGGATTGCGATCATGTCAGGCAGCTCCGGCATTGGCGGAGCGGGCGCGGTCCTCTGCCTGATCGGCGAGGAGCTTGCGCACGGTCTCCACCAGGGCATTCTCGGCCACGGTGATCTGGGCCGGGCGGCTTTCGCGCCAGGTCACGTTGTCGGTGATTTCCTCCGACAGGCGCTTGCCCTCGATCAGATCCTTGATCTGAAGTTCGCCGGCGGCGCGCTCGTCAGAGCCCTGGATGATGGCGATGGGGCAGTCGCGGCGGTCGGCATATTTCAGCTGGTTGCCGAACTTCTTCCAGTTGCCCTGATACATCTCGGCGCGAATGCCGGCACCGCGCAGGTCCTGCACCATCTTCTGATAGCGGCCGAGAGCCTCCGCATCGCCGTCCATGACGGTGACGAGCACCGGGGCGACGACCTCGGTCTGACCCAGCTTGCCCAGGTTCTTCAGCGCGGTCATCAGGCGGGAAACGCCGATGGAGAAACCGGTCGCCGGCACGTCGCGGCCGGTGAAGCGCTTCACCAGCCCGTCATAGCGCCCGCCGCCACCGACGGAGCCGAACTGGACGACTTCGCCCTTCTCGTTCGTCACGTCGAAGAGCAGCTCGGCCTCATAGACAGGGCCGGTGTAATATTCGAGGCCGCGCACCACGGAAGGATCGATCTTCACCCGGTCCGCGCCATAGCCGCAGGCATCGAAGATCGCCTGCATCTGGTCGAGCTCGGCCTGACCTTCGTTGTCGATCTGGGCGGTGCCGCCGACAAAGCCGACGATCTGGTCGATGGCTGCGGCGTCGAGTTCAGCGCCCTTGGTGAAGTCGCCGCTCTCGTCCTTGCGGCCTTCGCCCAGAAGCAGGCGCACGCCCTCGGTGCCGAACTTGTCCAGCTTGTCGATGGCGCGCAGCACGGTCAGCCGGCGCTCCGCGTTCTCGTCACCGCCAAGGCCGATGGCGTCCAGAACCCCGTCGAGAACCTTGCGGTTGTTGACGCGGATCACATACTGGCCACGCTGCAGGCCGAGGGCCTCCATGGCATCGGCCATCATCATGCACATTTCGGCGTCGGTCTGGACGCCGGGCGCGCCCACCGTGTCCGCGTCGAACTGCATGAACTGGCGGAAGCGCCCCGGCCCCGGCTTTTCGTTGCGGAACACCCAGCCGGCGCGATAGGTGCGGTAGGGCAGCTGGATCTCGTTGATGTTCTCTGCCACGTGCCGGGCCAGCGGCGCGGTCAGGTCATAGCGCAGGCTCATCCACTGCTCGTCATCGTCCTGCACGGAGAAGACGCCGGCGTTCGGCCGGTCCGTGTCGGGCAGGAACTTGCCGAGGCAGTCCGTATATTCGAAGGCCGGAGTCTCGACCGGATCGAAGCCGTAGCGTTCGTAGACCTCCTTGATCCTGGCGATCATCTCATCCGTGGCACGGATGTCGGCGGCAGAGCGGTCAACGAACCCGCGCGGCAGGCGCGCCTTGAGTTTGTTCGGCTTTTTGGACATGGCGTTCTGAAGTCCCGGCGAAGAATGTCTGGCCGGCGGATCCGTGGTCGGAGCAAGCGCCGGTGTGTTCCGGCTGTCCTAGACGAAACGCCATTTCAGGGCAAGGCAAGCCTTCCGCAACCCTTCGCGGTTTCTGCCAGCCATACGGAAAAGTAAGGACTGTCAGGCATAAGGAAACCGACCTTCTCCGGCGATCGGCGTGCATGTCTCCGTCGCTGCCTGCGAACCGGCCGTCCGGACCGTTCTCGCCGCTGCGCGACGGGATGTTCCGGCGGTTTCGCTTGCATTCACCGGGTGTCGGAGTATGGTCCGCCCACTTTTTTGACCGGCCAGGCTGCTCCGATCCGCTCGCGAGCGCCGAAAGCCCCAGCACTGGACAGTTTCAATGGATCACGCGGTAGACGACCAGGCCCGGATCACGTCGCCCGATACCGGTTCCGCGACGGGCACCCCTTCCCCTCGCCCTGTGACCACGGGACCGGAGCTGAGCATCGTCCTGCCGACCTTCAACGAAGCGCAGAACGTGCCGCTCATGGTCGATCTGCTGGAAAAGACGCTGGCGGGCATCGACTGGGAAGTCATCGTCGTCGACGACAATTCTCCGGACGGCACCAGCCAGACCGGCCGGGCCATCGCCCGCGGCAATCCGCGGGTCCGCGTCATCCGCCGCATCGGCCGTCGCGGCCTGTCGGGCGCCTGTGTCGAGGGCATCCTCTCCAGCTCCGCCGACTTCGTGGCCGTGATGGACGCCGACCTGCAGCATGACGAAAGCCTGCTGCCGAAGATGCTTGAGGAACTGCGTGCCGACCGGGCCGATCTGGTTGTGGCCAGCCGCAAGGTCGAGGGCGGCACCATCGGCGAGGGCCTGTCCAGCGTGCGCGCCTGGGGCTCCAACATCGCCAATGGTCTGGCCCAGAAGCTGCTGAATGTGTCGCTCAGCGACCCGATGAGCGGCTTCTTCATGATCCGCCGCCAGAAGGTCGAGGATCTGGCGCCCCAGCTCTCCGCGCAAGGCTTCAAGATCCTGCTCGACATCGTCTCCAGCGCCAAGGGCGCGCTGCGGATCAAGGAACTGCCCTTCACCTTCCGTCAGCGCCAGCATGGCGAGAGCAAGCTCGACACCCTGGTGACCCTCGACTATTTCGGCCTGCTGCTGGCGAAATATTTCGGTGATGTGGTCTCCGTCCGCTTCCTGATGTTCGGTCTGGTCGGCGCCAGCGGTCTGGTGGTGCACCTTGTTGCCCTGCGTCTCTTCCTTGTAATGGGCGCGATGGAGTTCAACTGGGCCCAGACGGCGGCTTCCTTCGTCGCCATGACCTCCAACTTCTTCCTCAACAACCAGCTGACCTACCGCGACCGGCGCCTCACCGGCGTCCGCGCGATCGTCGGGCTGGTGACCTTCTACGCGGTCTGCAGCGTCGGCGTGCTGGCCAATGTGGGCGTCGCGGATCTGGTCTATGCCGAGCCGGAATACTGGTGGCTTGCAGGCACCGCAGGCGCCATCATGGGCGCAGTGTGGAACTATGCGGCGAGCTCCGCCCTGACCTGGAAGAAGGCCTGAACCGCGCGGCAGGATCAGAGGCCAGCACAAAGGGGCACCCGTGTCTGACGACAGGACATCGATGATTTCAGCGGAGCGGCCGGGCGACCTGCCGCTTCTCTTGCGTCCGGCAGGTCTCGCGCTGGTCGTGCTGGCGCTGACCCTGCTCAAGCTCTGGTCCGGGACAAACGCCCATTTCGTCGAGGACGAGGCCTATTACCGGCTCTGGGGCCTCAACCCGGCACTCGGCTACTATGACCACCCGCCGATGATCGCCTGGTGGATCCATGCGGGTCAGTGGCTTCTGGGTGACACGGTGCTGGCCGTGCGCCTGTTCGTCATCCTGTCTTCCGTGGTCGGGTCGCTGGCGCTCTGGCGCAGCGCCTTCCTGATGGCCGGGCCGCGCGCTGCCGGTTGGTCCGTGCTCTTCCTCAATGCCAGCCTGCTGGTCGGGATTGGCGGCATTCTGGCCACCCCGGATGCGCCCTCGGTGCTCTTCTGGGGCCTTGCCTTCTGGGCCCTGACGGAGCTCTCCGTCTCTCGCAATGCCGTCTGGTGGCTGGCGGTCGGGGTCTTCGCGGGTCTGGGCCTCGCGTCCAAATATTCCGTTCTTTTTCTCGGCGCCGGCATCGTGCTCTGGCTGCTCTGGGTGCCCGAAAACCGGCGCTGGCTGGCCTGCTGGCAACTCTGGGCCGGGGGCGCGCTGGCGCTGCTGCTCTTTGCGCCGGTGCTCGTGTGGAACCACGCCCATGAGTGGGTGAGCTTCTACAAGCAGTTCGGCAGGGCAGGGCGGGGCACACTGACCGCCAAGTACGTGGGTGAGTTCCTTGGCGGCTTCATCGGTCTGCTCAATCCGCTGATCGCGGTTGCGGCCGGGGCGGGATCTTGGGCGCTGCTGCGCAAGGCCGGCCGGCGGGATCCGCTGGCAAGCCTGCTTCTGCTCACCAGCCTGCCGTTCCTTGTCTATCTTCTCTATCACAGCCTTCATGCGCGGGTTCAGGCCAACTGGCCGGCGCCGCTCTTCCCCGCCCTTGCCCTCATCGCCGCCGTCTGGGTGGCTCAGGGTCAGCGCGGGCGCGCGCGCTTCGGCGCCGTGGCGGTGGCGCTCGGGCTGGCGGTCACCGGTCTCGTGCAGGTGCATGCGGTGCATCCCCTGACCGGAGCCTTCGCCCGCAAGGACCCGACCTTCCAGCTGCGTGGCTGGCCGGAAGTCGGCGCGGAAATCAAGGCCCAGGCGGAGAAGGCCGGTGCGGCCTATGTGCTGACCACCTCCTACGCCCTGACCGGTCAGCTCGACTATCTGCTGCACGACCGCCTTCCGGTCGCCCAGATGAACGAACGCATCCGCTATGTCATGGGCCCGGCGCCCGACCCGTCGGTGCTGGCCGGTACCGGGCTCTATGTCACCACCAACCGGCGGGACAACGCCGGGCTGCTGCGCGAGCGCTTCGCCGAGGTCGAGCTGGTGGACGATTTTCCGCGTCAGGTGAAGGGCGTCGAGCTGGAGCGCATGCGCGTCTACCGGCTGGCGGATCCCCTCGGGCCGGTGCTCGACCCCGTTGAGATGACACAGCCGGAGTAGACCCGGCGGGACAAGCCGCCTTGCAATTGCACTGGATATGACGCAGGGATAGGGGAAATTTCGCGAATTTTCCCGAACGCCCTTTCATGAAGAAGATTATCCTCGGTTCTCTCGATTATGGTCTGGCCTTTGGCATCGACCGCACCCTGCGCGATCTCCTTGCTCAGGGGCGGCTGAGCGCAGTCGGCTGTCTCGTCGGCGGGGATCTGTGGCCGCGGGAATGGAAGCCCCTGCATGATCTGGTTCAGTCGGGTGGCTCCCGGATGCTGGTCGGGCTCTCGCTCGCCTTGAGCGGTGATGTGACGGCACCGCTCGGAGAGCGCATGCGCGAGGCCTTCCACGGGCGCTTTCCCTCGCGCGCGCGGCTCGAGCGGCAGGCGGTCCTGCGGCTTCTTCCCGACGAGATCATCCACCAGGAAATCGGCGCCCAGCTGAGCGCCTTCCATGACCGGCTGGGGTTCTGGCCCGACTTCATCGCCGTGCGCGAGGGCCTGATGTCCTATGGCGAGATCCAGCGCCTGGTGCTGGAGGCTGTCGAGGGGTTCGAGCTGCCAGTGCTTCCGGCGCTGGTGGGCCCGGCCGACGGCGCGCGGGCGGCGCGCAAGTTTCGCAGGAGGGCGGAGGCGCGCGGCTTCCCGGTGCTCGACTGGGGCGCACCGGTTCCCGAGATCGGCGAGGAGGAGCGGCTCTTTCGTCAGCTCCGGCATCACTTCGACCCCATGAGTGACGACACCTTCGTCGCGACCCTTGCCGGCGAACCGGATGACCGGCTGCGCCGCGCCGAGCCGGTCGAAAAACTAGCGCTGAGGGACCTCCAGCGCAAGGTGCTGGCAAGCGACCGGTTCTTTCAGCTTCTCGATGATCGTGAGGTGTTTCTCACCTGATCGAGCATCGCAAGCCGGGGTCGGAGCTGGAAGGGGCAGGACGCAGGAAACCTCCCGGCGGGAGACGGTTCCGGCGGGGGTGCGGAACCGTCTGGCCCGGGAGGCCGGCCCGAGGGCCCGGGAAGGAGACGCGGCATGTCCCCTTCCTCACGAAACAATCTGGCGCTAGTCTGATGTCCGCACTGTGACGGGCGTCACAGGTCGGCGCTTCCCGTGTTCTGCGGCCAAGATGGCGGCGTGCGCGGAACCGGAAAACAGGACAGGCGACGTGGCGGAAATCAAGGACTTCCTTCAGAACAGCTTCTCGCTGGAAGGGCTCTCTGCGGATCTGGTGGCAGGGCTGGCCTGTCTGGCACGGCCGATGAAGATCGGCGCGGGGGCCATTCTCTTTGACGCCGGCGATCCGGGCAACGGCTGCTATGCGGTGATCGACGGTTCGCTGAAGGTCTCGATCCTCTCTGTCGAGGGGGACGAGCAGCTTCTGGCCGTGCTTGGCCCCGGTCATCTGGTAGGCGAGCTGGCACTCCTCGATGGCCGGCCGCGTTCTGCCACGGTCACCGCACTGAAGGCGACGCAGCTTGCGTTCATCGAGAAACAGGCTTTCGAGCGCTTCTCCGACGCCAATCCGGCGGTCTATCGCCACATGCTGTCCATCGTCGGCCAGCGTCTGCGCCAGGCCAATGACGTTCTGGCCGCACGCTCCTTCCTGCCGCTGCCCGGCCGTGTGGCCCAGACCCTGCTCCAGCTGGCCGAGACTTTCGGCAAGCCCCTCGATGACGGGCGTGTGCTCATCCATTACAAGCTCAGCCAGGCGGACATCGCCAACATGGCGGGGGCAGCGCGCGAAAACGTCAGCCGCGTGCTCAACGACTGGAAGCGGGCGGGCACGGTCACGCGCATTTCCGGATATTATTGCATTGAAAAACCTGAGATTCTGACCAAGGCAGCGACCCTCTGAGGGTAGCGCTGCCTGGCGTTTCCCACTATGTCGCCGGTCTCCCCTCTCGACATTTCATGAAGGATAGCCCTCGTGACCGACACGCCCGACAGTTCCGATGAAGCACCGACCGGTGACCTGACCCTGCGTACCATGGCTATGCCGGGTGACACGAATGCCGCGGGGGACATCTTCGGCGGCTGGGTTCTGTCCCAGATGGATCTGGCGGGGGGCATTGCCGCGAGCCAGCGGGCGGAGGGTCGTGTGGTGACCGTCGCCGTGGACAAGATGAAGTTCATCCGTCCCGTCCACGTGGGCGACATCATGTGCATTTACAGCCGCATCGGCCGGATCGGCACGTCCTCCATGGAAATGCATCTGGAGGCCTGGGCCCTGCGCTATCTCCAGAAGGTCCGGGAAAAGGTGACCCAGGCGACCTTCACCATGGTGGCGGTCGATGATGATGGTCGACCCCGGCCTGTCCCCGTTCGCGAGGACGAAGCCTGACCGGAGCGATCAGGCCGCCGCGAGACGATGGCGGCGGACGATGTCCGCGGCCAGTCCCTCGTCGATGACCCGCGAGCAGCCGCTGCGCCAATAGGCGAGCTGATCCCTCAGGCGCTGCGCCCGCTCCGCATCCGACAGGGGCGGCAGATGCAGCGGCAGCCGGCGCAGCAGGCGCCCGGCCTTGAGGCGGTCCAGCACACAGGCCTCGGCCGCGACTTCGAGGGAAAGACCGTCTGCCTCGACAGCGGGAAGCAGGGTGTCCGGGATCAGGTGACGCAAGTCGGCCTCCGTCGATACACGCAACAGGGTCGACCCGTGGAACGGGTGCTTTGACATGAAATCCTCCATCGGTTGCCCGAGGAGGACTGGCGCTTTGGAAAATTCGACCGATTTGTTGTCGGCTGACCGTCACTGACGGTGCACGACCACATCCCCGGCGGGAACCACCTTGCCCGATCAGGCAGGTTGGCGAGGGCGCCAGCCCTTCTCTTGATGTCTGGCGCGCTTATGCCACGGGTGCGTTTGCTTGGCAAGAGGCTGCCCATGCGGTAGCCGCAGGGCAGGTCTGTGGCCTCGCGCGCGGTCGGCGGGGCGGATCAGTAGTGCGGCGGCTTGTCGACCTGGTGGCCGGGGAGGGCGTTCTCGATCAGCTCTTCCATCTGGTCTGTCATCTCCGCGAGCTTGCGGGTCAGCCGATGGATCTGCTTTCCCTGCTCGATCACCACGTCGTTGAGCTCGTCGATCGTGTGATTGGCATGGGCCAGGTCGATCTCGAGTTTTTCGATGCGGGCTTCGTGGTCGCTCAAGGACATTCTCCAGATGGGGGGCGGCAATCGGCGCTTGATATCACCTTCGCCGCCCAACCTGAAGAGGGGATGCCGTCAGCCGACCAGCTTGGCCAGGCCCATGACGAACAGGGCGACGGTGGCCAGAACGACGAGATAGAACCAGAACCGTACGGGAATGAAGAAGATGCTGTCGCCGCGCACCATCAGGATTTCCTCGCCGGTCTTCTTGTCGACCACCAGGCGACCCTTGTCCGTGCGCTGGCAGATGCGCAGGGCGCCATAGGCCCCGAGGCTGCAGCCGACCGCCACGATGGCCGGTGCCAGATCACCGGGGACGGACCCCTCGACCAGTGCATAGAGGAACAGTCCGAGAATGCCGCCGAGGCAGACACCCAGCGGCAGGAGGAGGCCCCAGCCTCGCCAGATCAGAAACATGCTTGTCTTTCCAGAGATGAGAGGCGCCGGCCGGCCAGGAAAATGGAGTTCTGCCGCTGCGAGACGCCGTAAGGGTAGGCCTGTCCCGAATAGGAAAACCCGGCGTTCCTTGCAAGCCATGCGAGCCTGTTTTCTGAGGCAAGCGGCATCTTTGAGGGGAGTGAGGGGCCGCATCGCCTCGGTGCGTCCCGTGTGGCACTTTCTCGCTCCGCCATGCTCGGGCTTGTCCCGAGCATCGAGTTGGGAGGCCTTTGGGGCTATGCTCCAAGCGGTGCCTGACAAGCAAAAAAGGCGGCCCGAAGGCCGCCCTTTCCGCAAAGCTTGAGCTTTGAGCGTTTGGGCTTGCTTGAAGCCCATGCCGCCACTGAACCCGCCGTAGCGGGTTCAGCTTTAAGTTGATGGTCGGCTTTATGGGCTTAGAAGCCCATGCCGCCACTGAACCCGCCGTAGCGGGTTCAGCTTTAAGTTGATGGTCGGCTTTATGGGCTTAGAAGCCCATGCCGCCCATGCCACCCATGTCCGGAGCCGGCATGCCGGAGTCCTTCTTGGCAACTTCGCCAACCATGGCTTCGGTGGTGATCAGCAGACCAGCGACGGAAGCAGCGTCCTGCAGAGCGGTACGCACAACCTTGGTCGGGTCGATGATGCCGGCTTCGATCATGTTGACGAACTTCTCGGTCTGGGCGTTGAAGCCGAACGAGGTGTCGTCATTTTCCAGGATCTTGCCAACAACGATGGAGCCTTCGACGCCAGCGTTGGTTGCGATCTGACGGATCGGAGCTTCCAGGGCGCGCAGGACGATCTTGATGCCGGCTGCGATGTCGGCGTTGTCGGAAGCCAGGGCTTCGACGGCCTTCTTGGCGCGCAGCAGGGCGGTGCCGCCACCCGGGACGATGCCTTCTTCAACGGCTGCGCGGGTTGCGTTCAGCGCGTCGTCGATGCGGTCCTTCTTTTCCTTCACTTCGATTTCGGTCGCACCGCCAACGCGGATCACGGCCACGCCGCCAGCGAGCTTGGCAAGACGTTCCTGCAGCTTCTCGCGGTCGTAATCGGAAGTGGTTTCTTCGATCTGAGCCTTGATCTGAGCGACGCGGCCTTCGATGTCGGACTTCTCGCCGGCACCATCAACGATGGTGGTGGTTTCCTTGGTGATGGAAACCTTGTCGGCGGTGCCGAGCATGTCGAGGGTCACGTTCTCGAGCTTGATGCCCAGGTCTTCGGAAATGACGGTGCCGCCGGTCAGGACGGCGATGTCTTCCAGCATGGCCTTGCGGCGATCGCCGAAGCCCGGAGCCTTGACGGCAGCGATCTTCAGGCCGCCACGCAGCTTGTTGACGACCAGGGTTGCCAGGGCTTCGCCTTCAACGTCTTCTGCGATGATGAGCAGCGGACGGGAGGACTGAACAACGGCTTCCAGGATCGGCAGCATGGCCTGCAGGTTGGAGAGCTTCTTTTCGAAGAGCAGGATGTACGGCTTGTCCAGCTCGGCCTGCATCTTTTCGGCGTTGGTCACGAAGTACGGGGACAGGTAGCCACGGTCGAACTGCATGCCTTCGACGACTTCGAGTTCGGTCTCGAGGGACTTGGCTTCTTCGACGGTGATGACGCCTTCGTTGCCGACGCGCTGCATGGCTTCGGCAATGTCCTTACCGACCTGCTCGTCGCCGTTGGCGGAGATGGTGCCGACCTGAGCCACTTCTTCAGAGGTGGTGATGGTCTTGGAGGCAGCGATCAGAGCCTTGACGGCTTCGGCAGCGGCCATGTCGACGCCGCGCTTCAGGTCCATCGGGTTCATGCCGGCAGCAACGGCCTTGGCGCCTTCCTTGACGATGGCCTGAGCCAGAACCGTCGCGGTGGTGGTGCCGTCACCAGCGATGTCGTTGGTCTTGGAAGCAACTTCCTTGACCATCTGTGCGCCCATGTTTTCGAACTTGTCTTCGAGTTCGATTTCCTTGGCGACGGAGACACCGTCCTTGGTGATGCGCGGAGCGCCGAAGGACTTGTCGAGGACGACGTTACGACCCTTCGGGCCGAGGGTCACCTTGACGGCGTTGGCGAGGATGTCCACGCCGCGCAGCATCTTGTCGCGGGCTTCGGTCGAAAACTTAACTTCTTTAGCAGCCATGTGATCGTCTCACTTCTTGCTGGAATTCAAACGGAAATCAAAAGCGGTTCGCGGATTTACGCGATCACGCCCATGATGTCGGATTCCTTCATGATCAGCAGGTCTTCACCGTTGATCTTCACTTCGGTGCCGGACCACTTGCCGAACAGGACGCGGTCGCCTGCCTTGACATCAAGCGGGATCAGCTCGCCATTGTCCTTGCGGGCACCGGTGCCGACGGCGACGATTTCGCCTTCCTGCGGCTTTTCCTTTGCGGTGTCCGGAATGATGATGCCGCCAGCGGTCTTTGCTTCAGACTCAACGCGACGGACAACGACACGATCGTGCAGCGGACGAAATGCCATGTTGTGTTTCCTCTCATGGTGCACGCCCCCACCTTCAGGCAGCGTGCGGGCATGATGATCAGGGTTATCGGAAAACCGGGAAGATGCCTCTTCCTCGGTGTGTTAGCACTCCCACTTGGCGAGTGCTAATCACGCCATTCGAGATAGGAGGCGGGGCAGGCTTTGTCAATGTTCGGAGGGGAAAATTTTGCCCTGCGCGGGGAACCGATTTGAGGCTCAATCGTTGTTGCGCCGCACAGTCCCGGGAGTGCCCGGCAGGGCTTCCGGAAGAACGTGCTGACCTGGCATTCCAACCGGCCGGTTCGGCAGTTTCACCAAAGCATACTCGCAGTCAAATGAGACAGGGATGTGACCCTGCCTAGCCGCCCTTCACGACCGAGAAGGGCAGAGTGACCGTGGCCGTGCCGGCGGATGCGTCCATCCGGTCGGTAACCGTCAGCTCGAGACGAAACTCACCCGCAGGCAGCCCTTCGAAGGCAAAGCGCAGCGAGGCGGAGACCTCCCGCTTCCGGCTCCGGGCAGATCCGGTGATCGTCGCGAACCCGTCCTGGCTGGCAAGAACCTGACCGCCCGGCGTGAGCAGACGGTAGCTCACGTCCATCCGGTAGCCGGTCATGCCTTCGGTCGTCTGGAAGCCATAGGCCACCGGCTCGAGATAGACATGCAGCGGCTTACCGGCGGCGAACACTGCGGTCTCGCGCGCGGTGAAGAGGCCGAAGCCGGCGGAGCTGCCGTCGATGAAGAGGGCCCGCGCGAGAGTGATCGGCGCGGCGTCCCAGGCCTGGTCCAGCGTCTCGCGCGCCGTGGCAAGCGCCTCGGGAAGCGGCAGGTCGGCGGAGAGCGCCGGGGTCTGTGTCGGGGATGAGGACTGGGAGAGGGCCGGACCATTGCCGCACAGCATCAGTGCCGCGACGGTCGCGCACAGGACCCTGTTGCGGGTCGAGGACACCGGATCTCGATGCATTCCAGGAACCTCCCTGTCGCAGGGGAGGAAAATCCCCTGACATCAGAAGAGGATATAAACTCTTCGCGGAAACCGCACAAGAAACATGGCGGAAAAGAGGCGCGAACTGGTAAACGCCGCGCGGCTCAGGCGCCGCGGGCCATCCAGGACTGCTTCTTGCGATAGATGGTCGAGGGGCTGATCTCGAGGGCGGCGGCCGCCATGGCGATGTTGCCGTCGAAGGCGTCCAGGGCGGTTTCGATGATCCGCCGTTCCTGCGCCCAGAGCGGCTCGATGCTGCCGAAGGGCCGGGCGACGCTGGCCGCACGCGACTTTTCCCGGTGCAGGTCGACCACGGAAGACGGGGTCTGCCGGCGGGCGGGGTCGCGGATGAGCAGCGGCAGCATGGCGTGGGTGATGGCCAGACCTTCGTTCATCACGACGATCTGCCGGATGGTGTTTTCCAGCTGACGCACGTTGCCGGGCCAGTTGTAGGCGATCAGCGCGGCTTCGGCGTCCGCATCGAACCCCTTGAACGAGCGGCCTTCCTCACGGGAGTAACGGTGCAGGAAGGTCTCGGCCAGAAGCAGGATGTCTTCCCGCCGGTCGCGCAAGGGCGGCAGCGGGATCGGCAGCACATGCAGCCGGTAATAGAGATCTTCGCGGAAGCGGCCGGCCGAAATCTCTTCCAGCGGGTTCCGGTTGGTGGCGCAGATGATACGGGCATCCACCTTGCGCGTCACGGTTTCGCCGAGGCGCTGGAAGCTGCCGGTCTGCAGGAAGCGCAGGAGCTTGCTCTGCAGCAGAAGATCCATCTCGCCGATTTCGTCGAGGAACAGGGTGCCGCCGTCGGCCTGTTCCGCCGCCCCGATCCGGGTGTCGGAGGCGCCGGTGAAGGCGCCGCGCACGTGGCCGAAGATCTCGCTTTCGATCAGATCCCGCGGGATGGCCGCGCAGTTGAGGGCGATGAAGGGGGCCTTGCGCCGGTCGGACTGGGCGTGCAGCGCGGTCGCGCACAGCTCCTTGCCGGTTCCGGATTCGCCGGTGATGAAGACCGGTGCCTGGGAGGGGGCCATGCGGCGGATCTTGTCATAGACCTCGCGCATGCTGGTCGAGGCGCCGATGAGCTGTTCGAGGCCCCGGGGAGACTGAAGGCCGCTGCTCAGGATTGAGGACTGGGCGGCCGGGTGGGCCTGGGTGTCGAGGCGGGCCGAGCCCTGAGGGGTGGTGGTTCCACCGTGCTGCGCGCCAGAGACCATGGCCGCATCGCGGATCGTCTGGGGACGGCGCTGTTCGAGCTGGAATGTGATCTTGGAGGCGAGGGCGTCGAGGGAAAAGGGCTTGGTCAGGAAGTCATGTGCCCCGCACCGCATGGCACTCACGGCCCGCGAGATCGACCCCTGCGCCGAGACGGCCACGATGACGGAGGAAGGGCAGCGAACCGCAAAGGTCTCGAGGGCATCTTCGCCACCGATGCTCTCCAGATCCACGATCAGGACATCGGTGTTGATGCGGGACAGTTCGTTGAGGCAGTTGGTGGCGTCGGTGTAGAGGGTCGGCTCGTCGCAGGCGACGGCCAGCTTGGCGCAGACGGCTGCCGTCCGGGCGCCTTCCGACGCAGATGAATCCAGAACACGCACTGTTACCGGCTTGGCCATGCCCCCATTACTTCCCATTTCTGGGCGTCCCCTTCTCACGAGTGCTGCGACACGGGCACCAGATTGCGCCCGCTCAGACACATTCGCGTATCAGGGTAAACAAAGCGTTGTCCTTGTTGAAAATTGCGAGTGCAATTCCCGGCAAGGCCGACCCCGGCTTGCAGCAATCAGCAGGGATCCTCAGATCTGTCCGGCCAGATAGCCGGCGAAGAAGGCGAGGCACAGCGCAACAAGGCAACCCAGGATCGCCAGCATCAGCGAGGTTTCCGAATAGACCCGCGCCCCCAGACAGGACACCGTGGCAACGGGTCTGGCGCTTTGGCGCGGAAGCGCAGGGGCATAGGCTGTCGCTCCCTGTGCGGCGAGCTCCGCAAGTCCGGAGAGGGCAGACAGGGCGCGGGACGCCGACAGGGAACGGACGTCCCCAGGAATCGACGCCGGCAGCGGGGCGGTGAGCGCTCCGCCCGGCATGAGCCCGCTCCAGGTCATGGCAGAAGGCCGCCGGGTCGGCGCCCCGTCGCGGTGTCCCTCTTCGGAAAACCGGAAAACAGGCACGTAGGATCCCTTCGGAATGAGGATGCGCACCGGATCGTCCGCGCCCTGGTCGTCGTAGTAGAGGGCCAGCCTGCGCCGCAGCCGGGCAGCCTCCACCCGGACGATCGGGTTGGTGTTCGGGTCGAAGCTTTCGTCTCGCCCCAGCGCCTCCACGGCAATCGTGTAGCCCTTCAGCTCCTGCTCCCGATTCTCCAGTACGGCGCGTACCACATATGCAAGAAAGGCCCGCAACTGGCCGACGGGGGCAAAGACCTCGCTTTGCAGCACGGCGACGAGCGCATTGCGAATGTCATCGGTCGACGGGGTGTCATCCTGACTTGTGGAAGCACTCAGCACGGGCGTCGCAGAAGCCGGCTCCGGTATGGGGCTATGCTCCTGAGCGGGGAGGGATTGGCGTGGGGCAGGAGTGCGCTCCGTGGCGGGAAGTCCGATCGCGGCATCTGGCGGGCGCGGTGCGCGAATGCCGGGATTGCTTTCGACCCCGGCGACGTCCCCAATGGGGTGACCAGTCGCGCCGCTGGTCTCGTTCGATATATCTGCGTGCCCGAGTTTCTTCAGGGCGCTGCCCCATCGGGTGAGCCGTGATCTGTTCCTGTCGACCGTTTCCTGCCTTTCCACGATCTCTGCCTCCCGAGCGTGGCTGGAGCATGCACGCCCCAAATCCGGGCATGCTTAACGTTACGTAAAAAAAGCGATGAAGAAAAGAGGGGGGAGCGCACGCCGGTAAACTTGCCAGAACCGACAGGGGCGACGATGCAGGACTGCGCAAGCCTGTCAGGTGAGGGCAGGGAGCTTGGGGCTAATCGGGGGACAAGTCCCGCTTTTCTCCGTTGCTGCCGGAGCAGGGGCTCGGAAGGACAAAAAGATTAAGGCATGATTAACGCTGGATTTGTGATTCGAGTAAGAGAGCACGCGCGATCATGGGGCGCACCGCGACCATCTTCATCGTGATTTGCATGGCCGTGATATCTGCCTCGGCCGCGACCATTCTCGTCTTCCAGTTGGGGCGACCGGTCGGTGAGGCAGTGTCGCTGTCGCTGGCGATCATGTGCACGATGATCCTGCTGCATGTTCTCTTCACCCGCTCCCGCGATCGGGGTGCCCTTGGCGAGGTGGTCGACCGCCTCGAGGACCGGATCGCCGAGATCGACGAGGATGTGGGCAATCTCGAGGGTCGGCTGACCGGCATGGAAAGCACGATCCCCCACCGGACCCGTCAGGAGATCGATCCGCTCTTTGCCGAAGTCGAGGTGCTGGGAACGCTGGTCAAGCAGATGGCTGAGGCCATGTCCGATCTGGAAACCCGGGTCGAGGAACAGGGCCAGCTTCCCCATGCGCCGCAGCCGGCATTGCCGTCCTATGGCGCGCGCCCGTCCATGACCTATGACCAGGGAATGGCGCCCCAACTTTCGGCACCCCAGTCCGCCATGGCACCGGGGTCTCATGTCCATGCGGATGCCCGTCCGGTGCCCCCCTCCATGCCTCAGGCCATGGCGCCCCATGACGGGCAGCGCGAGACGGTGCGCCAGGAATGGTCCTCCGGCTACGTCCAGCCCGAGCCGCCACGCTCCGCTCCGGCGCCGCAGCCCGCGCCCCGGGACGACTATGTGGATCCCTATGCGGCTCCCAGATCTCGCGGCCAGCAGACGGTCTATCCGCCTCAGGGGCAGCCTGGCGGCGGCAATGGTGGCGGTGATCCGGCCATGCGCGAGATCATCAACGCGGCCCTGAACAACAACCGCGTCGAGTTGCATCTCCAGCCGATCGTCACCCTGCCGCAGCGCCAGGTGAAATACTACGAGGCCTACACCCGCCTGCGCGACAGCGAGGGCCAGCTGATCGAGGCTGCCGTCTTCATGCCGGAGGCGATCCGCTCCGGCCGCATTGCCCGCATCGACAACCTGCTGCTCTTCCGCTCCATACAGGTCATCCGCCGCCTGACATCGCGCAGCCGCAACACGGCCCTGTTCTGCAATCTCTCGTCCCTGTCCCTGATCGACGAAACCTTCTTCCCGGGCTTCCTGGAGTTCGTGAAGGCAAACCGCACCTTCTCCGAGGTGCTGGTCTTCGAGTTCAGCCAGCAGGACGTGAACCAGATGGGCGTGATGGAGCTGGAAAGCCTGAGCGCCCTGTCCGAGCTCGGCTTCCGCTTCTCCGTCGATGGCATCACCGACATGAAGATGGACTTCAAGGCCCTCGCTCAGCGCGGGTTCAAGTATGCCAAGCTGCACTGCGACTATCTGATCGGCCGCCGTCAGGCCAATCACGGGCACATCCACCCGTCCGACTTCGGCGACCTGCTGCACCGCTACGGCATCACGCTTATCCCGAACCATGTGGAAACCGAATCCCAGGTTCTGGAGCTGCTGGATCTGGATGTGGGCCTGGCCCAGGGCAATCTCTTCTCGCCCGCCCGTCCGGTTCGTGCCGAAGTGCTGCAAGGGGCCCCGGCGCCCGCACCGGCCGCACCCGGGCGTGGTCCCTCCCGCCAGTCCGACAGGGCCCAGGCCGCGCAGTAAGCCGTTCGCGACAACGCTCCGCCTTTTCACGGTTCAGGACCCCGTACTAAGTTTGAGCCTGATCCGGTTTGAACCCGGGTACAGCAAATGCAAGGGTCGCCGGCGTCGTGTGACACCGGCGGCCTTTTCCATGCTCGCTTCAATTGAGAGAGCGTGGCGGTCTCAGCCGCCGCTGGCAGCCTTGCGCACCGCCTCGACCGAGGCTTCCGGGCCCACGGCGGCGAAGGTCGGGGCCGAGGCACCCAGCAGCCGCTTGGCGACTCGCTTCACGTCATCCAGGGTCACCGCCTCGATCTCGCCGTTGCGGCGGTCGAAATAATCGATGCCGAGCTTGGAGTTCTGCAGCGCGACCAGCTGGGCCGCGATCTTGGCCGAGGTATCGAACCGCAGCGCATAGGAGCCGGTCAGATACTTCTTGGCGCTGACGAGTTCTTCTTCGCTCGGGCCCTCTTCGGCCATGCGGCGCAGTTGCTCGCGGATCACCTCGACGGTCTCGCCTGCGCGATCCGCCCGGGTCGCAACGGAGCCGACGAGCATTCCGCCCGCATCATAGGGCGCCAGAGAGGTGCCGATGCCATAGGTCAGGCCGCGCTTTTCGCGCACTTCCTCATAAAGCCAGGAGGTGAAGGACCCGCCGCCGAGGATGTGGTTCATCACATAGGCGGCCTGATAGTCCGGATCCTCCCGGGTGATGCCGGGCAGGGCGAAGAAGATCTGGGTCTGGGGCACATCGAGCAGACCGGTGACGGTCTCGCCGGGCGTGAACTCCAGGGATGCCACCGCATCGAGCTGCGACGTGGCCGGCAGCGCGCCGAAGGTCTTGTCCAGGGCACTCGCCAGGGTCTCGGCATCAATGTCGCCCACCACGCCGATCATCAGCGTATCGCGGCCGATGACCCGCTTGAACTGGGCGCGCAGATCGTCAGCCGTCAGCGCCGCCATGCTCTCTTCGGTGCCCTCGGTCTGCCAGGTGTAGGGGTGCTCGCCCAGAAGGCTCTTGTAGAGAAGCTCGCTGGCGATGTCCTGCGGGTCCTGCTTGGAGCGGCGGATGCCGGTGAGGAACTGTGTTTTCATCCGGTCGACCGGCGCCGCGTCGAATCGCGGCTGGGTCAGGGCCAGCGCCGTCAGGTCGAAGGCCTCGTCCCGCGTGGCGGTGAGGGTGCGCAGGGTGCCGTAGAAATAGTCCTTGCCCGTGTCGAAGCTGAGCGAGATGGACTGTTCTTCCAGACGGGCCTGGAACTCTTCGGAGGTCAGATCGCCGGCGCCCTCGTCCAGCGTGGCGGCGAGCAGACGGGTCAGGCCTTGCTTGCCCTCCGGATCCTGCGTCGCCCCGCCCTTGAAGGCGAAGTTCATGGCGACCAGCGGCACCGTGTGGTCCTCGACCAGCCAGGCCTCGATGCCACCCGGGCTGGTGACTTTCTGGATTTCGACCGCTTGGGCGGAGGTGAGGGCAAGACCGAGCAGACCGAGACCGGTCACGACGGGCTTGAGAAGACGCGCGACAGACATGGAAAGGCTCCTCGCTCTGTCAGAAGAAAGGGAAAGCGGCGCGGGGGCCGTGAACTTGATCAGGTGACGCACGCGCTCAACCCTGCTTTTCGGGGGCGGTTGCAGCGGCAGTGTCCTCGGGCTTGGGTCGGGTCAGCAGCCCCACCACCGGATCGCCGGAGAGATACTTGCGGGCCACGGCCTGCACCTGTTCCGGGGTGACCTTCTTCATGCGCTGCGGCCAGGTCTGCACGTCCTCAACCGTCTTGCCGGTGGTCAGGGCGCTGCCGAAGATGCGGGCCAGCGCCTGCTGGCTGTCCTGGGCGAACACGGCTTCCGCGATCATGGACTTCGTCGCCTTGGCGACTTCCTCTTCGCTCACCCCATCCTTCAGCACCCGGGCGAGTTCGGCCCGGATCAGCTTTTCCATTTCGTCGAGGTCATGGCCCGGGGTCGGTGCGGCGTAGAAGCCGAACTGTCCCATGTCCAGGCTGCCGCTCTGGTAATAGGCCCCGGCGGCCGTGGCGATGCGCTGCTCCAGCACGCCGGCCTTGTGCAGGCGACTGGTCGGTCCGCCGCCGAGGATATAGGCGAGCAGTTCGAGGGCTTCCGGCTCTCCGTCCGTGCCGGTGGCATCGCTGGGGACCAGATAGGAGTAGCTGACGGTTTCCTGGGTCACGCGCGGGTCGGCCATGCTGATGCGCCGTTCGCCGGCCAGCGGCGGTTCGGCCGGGCGCACGCGCGCTCCCGGTTCGGCCCGGCGGGCCACCTTGCCATAGGTCTCCTCGGCCAGCGCCTTGACCTCGTCGGCCTCCACGTCACCGGCAATCACCAGCACCGCGTTGTTGGGCGTGTAGAACCGGTCATAGAAGGCGATCGCGGAGTCCTCGTTCAGGGCTTCGATCTCGCTCTGCCAGCCGATCACCGGCGAGCCATAGGGATGGTTCACGAAGAGGATCGAGGTGAGGGCTTCGCGCAGGCGCGAGGACGGTTCGCTGTCCACCCGCATGCGGCGTTCTTCCAGAACCACATCCCGCTCCGGCTTCACCACTTCGTCGGTGAGGATGAGGTTTTCCATCCGGTCGGCCTCGAAGGCCATCATCAGCGGAAGATGTTCCTTGGCCACGCGCTGGAAATAGGCGGTGTAGTCGGTGGTGGTGAAGGCGTTTTCCTCGCCCCCCAGCTCCGCCACGGTCTTGGAGAACTCGCCGTCCGGATGGGCGGTCGTGCCCTTGAACATCAGGTGCTCTAGGAAGTGGGCGACCCCCGACTGTCCTTCCGGCTCATCGGCGCTGCCGACCTTGTACCAGACCATGTGGGTGACAACCGGCGCGCGGTGATCGGGGATCACGACGACTTCCATGCCGTTGGTCAGCGTGAAATGGCTGAGATTGGGCGCGAACACGTCGGCCTCGACCTCGGCGGCTGCCGCGGGATTTGCGGTCGGCGCAGCACCCGCGGCCATGAGCGGCGCGGGCACCAGCAGGGTGGAGCAGACAAGGGCGGCCAGCAACCCGTAGCGGGTGCGGCGCGGGCCGGGCAGGAAGCGGGTCCTCGATGAGGCAGGCTGCACGGTAATTCTCCTTCTTGGATGGACCGGGGCCGCGCGCAACCGGCGCGCCGTGCCTTCGGCGGATCGTGAGGAAAGCTATCCGTCCTCCTCTCCGAAATCCCATTAAAGTTCGGTCATGTTCGTGGCGAGACAAGGTCCGGGTCAATCTTTCGCAGCGAATTCTTCGTGTCCTGCGGGTGATCGCTCTCTCATAGGACTGGGGATAGCGCTGGGGCCAATGCTTGGGACCATCGCGAAAGGTGACAAGAAAAAACCCGGCTCGCGGGAGCCGGGTTTCGAAAACGTCAGGGCCTGAGGTCAAAGCACTGTCAGCGGCGGCAGTCGTCGCCGTTGCCACCCTTTTCCTCCAGGCAGCGCATGTCGAGCGGCTTGGCGCTGTAGGTGTCGAAATTGGTCGGCTTCGTCTCCGTCGCGACCGTCTCCGGCAGAGGTGCATTGGCGGCGGGCACGGAGTACTCGACCGGAGGTTCGGTCAGATACTTGCGCACGGCCAGCTTCTTGCGGGTGTTTTGGCCATCAGAGACCTGGCTCGCCGCATCAAGCGCGTTGGCGTTGATGGACTTCTGCTCTTCATTGGTCAGCAGACCGCCGGAGATGATGTCCGCATCCCGGTTTTCGGCCGCCACGTCCCGTTCGCGATCGGTGATCACGTTGATGCCGCGCATCTGTTCCGGCGACAGCTGGGTGCCGAGCTTGTTGCGCTGAAGCGGATCCTTTTCCGCATAGATGGCGCGGACCTTTTCCAGCGACGCATTCTGCTGGTTGGCCGGCCAGTCGGGAGAAGCGGTTCCGGCAACGGCGGTTTCAGGTGGCGGCAGCTTGCTCGCATCGGCCGGCATGGCCAGCGGCGCGCGCGGCTTGTACTCGATCTGCTTGGCATGGGGATCCACGGCGCCCAGACCGCTCATGATGGAGTTGACGAGAGCCGTATCCGGCGCCTGGCTCGTTCCGTCCGCGGCCTGGCATGCTGCAAGCGCGAGGCCTGCGACCACAATCATTCCTGCCCGTCGAAACACGCTCATCATCGTCCGCTGCACCCTGGAAATCCCGTTGTCTTTTCCTCCGGCCACCCGCGGCCAGAAAAGGCACGGCTGAAGAGGGCGGTTCTCAGGAACCATAGATCTTCATTTTGCGGCTGAATTAGGACCGCGCTTGAGACTGTCATACAGGAGACCGAGCACCCCGGCAACGATCCAGACATCCGCCAGATTGAAGACGTACCAGGAGAAGCTGCCCACGTGGAAGTGAACGAAATCAACGACAGCGCCATGGACGAAGCGGTCGATCCCGTTGCCGATCGCCCCGCCCAGAATGAGGGCAAGGCTCACCAGAACCAGCGGGTCCCGGCTCCGGACGCTCCAGACCCAGATGCCGATGGAAGCCCCGATCGTGAAGATCGCGAGCGCCCAGCGGCCCAGGTCGCTGTCCTGCTGGAAGAGACCGTAGGAAATGCCGCGGTTCCAGACCAGCACGATGTCGAGGACGGGGAGCAGGGCGATTCGGCCGAGCTCTCCCAGATCCAGACCGAAGAGCACCCAGAGCTTGCTGGCCTGATCGAGGATCAGGCCGAGCACGGCGATGACCAGAACCCGGGGGCTCGAGGCCGACCACACCCAGCCGCGCGAGGCGCTCGGCCGGGTGGAGGAAGTGGGATCGCTCATCGGGGTCATCCTGTTGCCAACCGGAAGGAGGGGGCAGCGTCAGCCTCAGGCTGCCGCGTGCTCCGCATCCCATTCGCGCAGCGCGTCCGCATCCCGCAGGCTCACCTCCGGATAGTCCGGGTCGGTGCCGACCTCGGGGAGGATCTTCCAGGAGCGGGCGCATTTGGTGCCCTCGGCCAGGCCCGGAACAACGGCCACGCCGGGTGTGTCGTCCAGGGTGAAGGCGCCCTCCGGTGCGGCTGCATCGGTCAGGGTGATCTGGCTGGTGATGGCGATGTCGGCCATGTCGCGGCCGGTCAGGGCTGCCATAAGGTCCGGATCGGTCACATGCACAACCGGATGCGCCTCGAGGGACGAGCCGATGCGCTTTTCGCGGCGTTCGATTTCCAGCGCCCCGGTGATCACCCGGCGCACCTTGCGGATCTTGTCCCACTTGGCTGCGAGCGCGTCGTCGCGCCATGCGGCCGGAACATCCGGGAACTGCTGCAGATGCACGCTCTCCGCCTCGCCGAAGCGCGACATCCAGCTCTCTTCCATGGTGAAGGGCAGGAGCGGCGCCATCCAGGTCACGAGGCACTTGAACAGCTGCTCGATCACGTAGAGGGCCGACTTGCGCCGCACCGACGACTTGCCGTCGCAGTAGAGCGCATCCTTGCGGATGTCGAAGTAGAAGGCCGACAGGTCCACGGTCATGAACGTGAACAGGTGGTGGAACACGCGCTTGTAGTCGAAGTCCCAGTAGGCCTTGCGGACGAGATCGTCCAGCTCGGCCAGACGGTGCAGCATCAGCCGCTCCAGCTCGGGCATGTCGGCCAGCGCCACTTCCTCGCCGGTGGAGTGGGCAAGCGAGCCCAGCATCCAGCGCAGGGTGTTGCGCAGCTTGCGGTAGCTGTCGACGGAGGTCTTCAGGATCTCCTGGCCGATGCGCTGGTCCTCGGAATAGTCGCCGGAGGCCACCCACAGGCGCAGGATGTCGGCGCCGTACTGCTTGATCACGTCCTGCGGGAACACCTGGTTGCCGAGAGACTTCGACATCTTGCGGCCGTCTTCGGCCATGGTGAAGCCGTGGGTCAGCACCGCGTCATAGGGCGCGTGGCCACGGGTGCCGCAGCTTTCCAGCAGCGAGGAGTGGAACCAGCCGCGATGCTGGTCCGAGCCTTCCAGATAGAGAACGTAGTCGTCGCCACCGGTGCCCTGACGCTTCGGCGACAGGTCGTCGCGGCCTTCCAGCACGAAGGCATGGGTGGAGCCGCTGTCGAACCAGACATCGAGGATGTCGGTGACCATGTCCCACTCGTCCGCCTTGTAGTCGGAGCCGAGGAAGCGTTCCTTGGCACCGTCCTTGTACCAGGCGTCCGCGCCTTCAACCTTGAAGGCCTCGAAGATGCGGGCGTTGACGGTCTCGTCCTTCAGGACCTCGGAGGTCTCCTTGTTGACGAAAACGGAGATCGGCACGCCCCAGGCGCGCTGGCGCGACAGCACCCAGTCCGGACGGTTCTCGATCATCGAACGCAGGCGGTTCTGACCCGAGCCCGGCACGAAGCGGGTCTGGTCGATGGCCTTGAGCGCCCGGGCACGCAGGGTGTCGCCTTCCGCCTCGATAGCGCGGTCCATATAGACGAACCACTGCGGCGTGTTGCGGAAGATGATCGGCTTCTTGGAACGCCAGGAATGCGGATACTGGTGCTTCAGGCGGCCGAGACCGATAAGGTTGCCGGCGTCTTTCAGATACTCGATGGCAACCTTGTTGGCCTTGCCCTTCTCACCCTTGTGAGTGATCACCTGAACGCCGTCGAAGCCCGGAGCGTCCTTGGTGTAGAAGCCGTCGTCGGCCACGGTGAAGGGGATGGCGGTGTCGATGCCGCGCGCTTCCAGCTCGCGGGACGAGGCCATCCAGATCTCGAAGTCGTCCACGCCGTGGCCCGGAGCGGTGTGCACGAAGCCGGTACCGGCATCGTCGGTCACATGGTCGCCGTCCAGCAGCGGCACGTCGAACTGATAGCCACCCAGTCCTAGTTCTCTGAAGGGGTGCTGTAACGTAATTTTCGCAAGGTGTTCATGCGGAACGTCGCGATCCCTTGCAAACTCTGAAATACGAGCATTCTTAAACACTTCTGCGGCCAACGCGTCAGCGAGGATGAAACGGTCGCCCTTTTGTACCCAATTGTCTTCCGGCAGGCCGTCCTGGGTCACTTCGTAGAGACCGTAGGAAATCCGGTTGGAATAGGAAACCGCCCGGTTGCCCGGCATGGTCCAGGGAGTTGTGGTCCAGATGACCACGGATGCTCCTTCGAGATACTCTTGGGGTTGAAGAGCTGCAGGCCGCTGTCCCGGCTTCAAAGGTTGCATAGTGTCAGTTTGAAC
Source organism: Roseibium aestuarii (assembly GCF_008477545.1). Classification (GTDB taxonomy): domain Bacteria; phylum Pseudomonadota; class Alphaproteobacteria; order Rhizobiales; family Stappiaceae; genus Roseibium; species Roseibium aestuarii. The sequence goes on from NZ_VORA01000001.1 coordinate 401,974, forward strand.
TACCGGGAACTTCACCCAGATCTGGTCGGACTGGTATTCGTGATATTCGATTTCCGCCTCGGCCAGGGCGGTCTTTTCCACCACGGACCACATCACCGGCTTGGAGCCGCGATAGAGCTGGCCGGAGGTGGCGAATTTCATCAGCTCGTTGGCGATGACCGCTTCCGCCTCGAAGCGCATGGTCAGGTAGGGGTTGTCCCAGTCGCCCTCGATGCCCAGGCGCTTGAACTCGGCCTTCTGCACGCCGATCCAGTGGTCGGCGAACTCACGGCATTCCTGACGGAATTCGATGACCGGAACCTCGTCCTTGTTCTTGCCCTTGGCGCGATACTGTTCCTCGATCTTCCACTCGATCGGCAGGCCATGGCAGTCCCAGCCCGGAACGTAGTTGCTTTCCCAGCCGGTCATCTGCATGGAGCGGGTGACCATGTCCTTCAGCGTCTTGTTCAGCGCGTGACCGATGTGGATGTTGCCGTTGGCATAGGGAGGGCCGTCGTGCAGGACGAACTTCTTCCGGCCCTTGCCCTGTTCGCGCAGGCGCTTGTAGAGCTCCATCTTCTCCCAGCGGGCGATCAGTTCCGGCTCCTTCTGGGGCAGGCCGGCGCGCATGGGAAAGTCGGTGGTGGGAAGGTTCAGGGTCTCGGAATAGTCGCGGGTCTTGGTGTCGCTCATCGCTCGGTCAATCCGTAGGCCGGACGCGCCATTGAAAGCGGGTGAGGGCAGGCGTCCGATCGGTCAAACTTGGTCGGGTCCCGCGGGATCGCAGGCCTTCGTGAAGCAGGAAGCTCCCGGTCCTTGGGCGCCGCGTGTGTCGCGTCAGCCGAAGGCCGGGCCGATAATTCGGCGTGAGAGGTGCAAGGACATCGGCACGATGCAGTCTCGCAGATCCTGAGGGCTGTTCGTCATGGGGCTTGCACATAGCAGGCATTCGCCCGCGAATAAAGCACTTAACCTTTGGCCACGATGGAAACGGGGGCGTCCTTTCCCTGCAGTTTCCGCTCCCGGTGTGCGATGTAGAGACCGCCGGCGACGATCAGTCCGATGCCGGCCCAGGTGACCGCATCGGGGAAGTCGCCGAAGACCATGTAGCCCAGCACCGTGGCACTGACGATCTCGATATATTGCAGCGGCGCCAGAGCCCCGGCCTCGCCCCGTTGCATGGCGCTGACCACCAGCCCGTGACCGGCAAAGGACACGGCTCCGGTGACGAAGGCGAGACCCAGTTCGCGGCCCGTGGGCAGGATGAAGGTCATCTCCTCGATCCCGGCCAGCGTCCCCACGACCAGCAGCGCGCCGATGATCAGACACCCGGCGACGCTGGCGCCGAACTGGATGGCAAAGAGCCCGTCGGCCCCGGCGAACTTGCGGCTGACCAGCAGATAGCAGGCAAAGCACACCGCCGTGCCGAGCGGCAGCAGGCTGACGAAGCCGAGTGCCAGGAAGTTCGGCCGCAGGATCATCATTGCGCCCATCAGCCCGACGAGGATCGCACCGAAACGCCGGACGCCGAATTTCTCCTTGAGCAGCAGCGCCGCCAGCAGGGTCAGCACCATGGGCTCCACGAAGAAGATCGCCAGCGCCGTGGCGACCGACATGAACTTCACCGCCGTGAAGAAGAAGAGCGAGGAGATGGCGAGCAGCGAGCCGCGCAGCAGGTTGATGCCCGGGCGCTTGCCCTTGAGCCGCGCCACGTTGCCGGTGACGACCGCCAGCCCGACACAGACCACCATCTGGAAGAAGAAGCGTCCGAAGGTGACCTCGAGCGGCGGCAGGGTGCCGGTCAGGTACTTGGCCGCGATATCCATCACGGGCAGGATCGTGGCCGCCAGGGCCATGAGGCCGATGGCCGCAAGATTGCCCTGGGTCGAGGGCGCCGATGGGGTTGCAGAGGAGGACATGGGGTCACCGGGCAAGGGAGGCTCTCGCGTGGGAGCGCCGATCATCCTGCGGTGACATAGGCAGCTTCGCTTGGCAAGCGGGTTTGCAAGCACAAGCCCCGAAACCACTCAGCGGGTTGGGTCAGACAACTCGGACGGGATCAAGCGGCGTCGAGCACCAGCGGCATCAGCGCCCCGTCCAGATCGCTCAGGGGCTGCAGGGAGGCAAGCGCTGCTCGGGCCTCGGCACTGTCCTGGTTCATCTGGGTGACGAGGGCGTCGGCGCTGTCGAACTTCTGTTCTCCGCGCAGATAGCTGATCAGGTGCACGCGCATCACCTTGTCATAGAGATCGGCCTGCAGGTCGAAGACATGAACCTCCAGCAGCGCTGCGCCATTGTCGAAGGTCGGGCGACGGCCATAGCTCGCCACGCCATCATGCCAGCTCTCGCCGATGCGCACCCGCACCGCATAGATGCCGTGCTTGAGGGGGCATCCCTCCGCCAGACGCAGGTTGGCGGTCGGATAGCCGAGGTTGCGGCCGCGCTTGTCGCCATGCTGGACGGGCGCGTCGACGAACCAGCGATAGCCGAGCAACCCGTTCGCGTGGGCAAGATCGCCTTCCGCCAGCGCCGCGCGGATGCGGGAGGAGGAGATCACTCCGTCGCCCTCGTCGTTCTGCGCGGCGACGATGGTCACGCCGAAATCGTGATGCTCGCCCGAGGCGGACAGGAACGCTGGCGTTCCCTTGCGGGCCTTGCCGAAGTGGAAGTCGTAGCCGGTCACCGCATGGGTGATCTTCAGCCGGTCGATCAGGATGTCCCGCACGAAATCCTCGGCTTCCATCCCGGCGAAATCGCGGGTGAAGGGCAGTTCAAGCACGCCGCGCAGGCCCGCGGCCCGCAGCAGATCCGCCTTCTGCTGTGCCGGGCTCAGGCGGAAGACCGGAGCGTCCGGGTTGAACAGGGTGCGCGGATGTGGCTCGAAGGTCATGGCATAGACCGGACGGTTCGACCCCTGGCCGAGCGACAGCGCCGCATCGAGCACGGCCCTGTGGCCCCGGTGCACCCCATCGAAATTGCCGATTGCCACGACACCGCCCCGCAGCTCGGCGGGAAAGTCGGCAAGGTCCTGAACGACGGTGAAAGCGGGATCGGGCGAGACGCGCATGTAAGGTCCGGTGGCGGTTCGGCAAGCAGGCGAGAGGAGCAAGGCACCGCCTGGCACGCCGCGCATCTGCCCGGTGTGCCACGCCTGTCTCTCTCAAGGTGCCGGGAAACTGCCGTCTGGACCGGCAAAGGTCAACAGGCTTCGTGGCGCATCCTGCCCGCTATGCGCCACTCTTCCAAGTCCGGGTGCTCCGCCGGTCAGCCCGGCTGCTCGCCCCGGCTTGGCACCTTGACCAGCGCCTCGCCGGTCAGGACGTCCGTCCCCTCGACCTGGCAAAGACAGCTGAGCAGGGCCCGGTGCCCGCGCTCGATCAGTTCCTTCACCTCCACGGTGACGCTCACCTTGTCGCCGATATAGACGGGGGCGAGGAATTTGAGCGTCTGGGACAGATAGATCGCCCCCGGCCCGGGCAGGCGGGTGCCAAGCACCGCCGAGATGAGGCTGGCCGTGTAGAGCCCGTGGGCGATTCGGCTCTTGAAGGGGGTGCGGGCGGCAAAATGCTCAGAGAGGTGGATCGGGTTCCTGTCGCCCGAAACCTCGGCAAATCCGATGACGTCGCTCGACTGGACCTGCTTCACCAGGGTTTCGCGCATTCCGACGGAAAGATCCTCGAATGTGAGGCTCCGCAACTCGAGGATTTCCATGGGTTCCCCTCCTGTCCTTGTTCGTGCGGAGAGGCTAGGGCGGGGCCGTATCGGCTGCAATTGGCCAAACGATGCAGGCGGCGTGTACGCATTAACGGAGTTTTCAGGGCCTTGGACTAGCTTGGCTGAAGTGTGGGGAGGCGAGGACACAGGAATGTGTCTCTCTCCTTTGAAGTCATTGAGCGCTTCCAAGGCCCATGGCCGGGGCCGCGCAGTTTGACAGTATGGAGTAGACAATGGCCCTTGATCTTCAGATGCCGGTCCTGGTCGTCGATGATTACAAGACGATGATTCGCATCATCCGTAACCTTCTGAAGCAGCTCGGCTTCGAAGATATCGACGACGCAGCGGACGGCACCGAAGCTTTGGAAAAGATGAAGCAGCGCCGCTACGGCCTGGTGATTTCCGACTGGAACATGGAACCGATGACCGGTTACGAGCTGCTGAAGCAGGTCCGTGCCGACAGCGGTCTCAGCAAGACCCCGTTCATCATGGTCACGGCGGAATCCAAGACCGAGAACGTGATTGCCGCGAAGAAGGCCGGTGTGAACAACTACATCGTGAAGCCGTTCAACGCGCAGACCCTCAAGGGCAAGATCGAGGCGGTTTTCGCCGACTGATGCCGAAGGTTGAGACGAGGCGTTCCCCTTCCGCGTGACAGGGAACGCCCTCGATCTCCCGAACTTTCTAATCGAGGGGTACCGTGCGGGGGCACGGCCGGTGGAACCACCAGAGTCAATGCCGCGAGCCGGGAAGCTCACGGCAGACGGGTTCCCTTATTCTCCTGAAGGAGGGCAGGCATGGCCGCAATGACAAAAGAAAACATGGCTCGGGTGATCGAGTTCCTGCAGGAGAACAAGAGCCGCGGTGGCGACGTTTCCCTGAATGACGTGATGCACCTGGCCGAAGTGATGTCGGGCTCGATGCACGAGTTCCTCACCGTGGTTCAGCCTGCGGTCACCGAGGAACTCCAGCTCATCGCCCGCGAAATCACGCGCATGAAGACGGAAATCTCCGCCCTTCGCGCCAACGACATGAAGACCTCGCGCATTCCCGATGCGGGACGCGAACTCGACGCCATCGTCGAGGCGACCGAATCCGCGACCCATTCCATCATGGAAGCAGCCGAGGAAATCATGAGCGCAGACCCCTCCGATATCGATGCCTATCAGGAGCTTGTCTCCAACAAGATGATCGAGATCTTCGAGGCCTGCACCTTCCAGGACATCACCGGCCAGCGCATTTCCAAGGTGGTCTCCACCCTGAATTACATCGACGAACGGGTGACCACCTTCGTCGAGAAGCTGCGCATTCCCGCCGGCATGGAGCTGGAAGCAGAAGAATCCGAGGAAGAACGCCGCAAGCGCGAGCTGATCCTCCACGGTCCGCAGCACAAGGGCGAGGGTGTCTCCCAGAACGACATCGACGCGCTGCTGAACTCCGGCTCCCAGGACGACATCGACAAGCTGTTCGACTGATCCCCTCGCAGCGTCGAGAATTGAAAAAGGCCGCTCCCTCGGGGCGGCCTTTTTGCTTGGGGCCTTACCAGACGAGGCGCGGGATGGCGGCCCGGGCGCTCAGGCCTTCTTCCGCCAGGCGGCGGCGGATCAGGGCTTCGTCCGGCTGGTCGGCTGGGCCGAAGTCGGAAGCGTGGATGCCGGCGGTCACGAAGAGCACATCGAGCCCCTGGCTGTCCGCGCCGCGAATGTCGGTGGGCAGGCCATCGCCGACGGCGAGGATCCGGCTTTCGTCAAGGGCAGCGCCCTTGATGCGGGCAAGACGGCCCTTGGCGCTGTCGTAGATCGGCTTGTGCGGCTTGCCCACGATGCTGAGCGGCCCGCCGAAATCTTCATAGAGACGGCCGAGCGCGCCGGCGCACCAGATCAGCCGGTCGCCGCGCTCCACCACGATGTCCGGGTTGGCGCAGACGAAGGGCAGGCCACGGGCGGCAAGCCGCTGCAGCTGGTCGCGGTAGTCATCCGGCGTTTCGTTTTCGTCATCGAAGAGACCGGTGCAGCCGATCAGATCCGCGTCGTCCTCGCCCGTCAGGGTCACATCCAGGCCGTCGTAGAGGGTCAGGTCCCGCTCCGGACCCATGTGGAACACCTTCGCACCCGGGTGGGTGGCGAGCAGTTCACGGGTCACATCGCCCGACGTCACGATGTCGTCGAAGGCGGTCTGGGGCACGCCGAGATGGGCCAGCTGTTCGCGGATCGGCTCGTTCGGACGCGGCGCGTTGGTGATCAGCACCACGGCCCCGCCGGCTTCCTGGCGATAGGCGGTCAGCGCTTCATGGGCTGCCGAAAAGGCCGAGACCCCATTGTGCAGGACGCCCCAAACGTCGCTGAGAATTCCGTCATACTCGGACGCGAGGTCGCGCAGGCCGGAAACAAGAAGCGGTGAAGAAGCGGTCATGGTCGGTCACTCGGTCACAAGGGGATCTGGTAAGCTTGCGCGGGAATCGACTGGCCCCGCCGCGGCGGACCATATAGGAAGCCTTGTCTTTTCGAAACCTGAAGAACGAAAAAGGGGACACCCCGCATGCGGGTTCGGCAGCTCGGCGAGAATGTCATCAACCAGATTGCCGCCGGTGAGGTCATCGAACGTCCGGCGAGCGTGATCAAGGAGCTCGTCGAGAACGCGGTCGACGCGGGGGCCACCTCCGTCGACATCGTCACCGCCGCCGGTGGCAAGACGCTGATGCGCGTCTCCGACGACGGCAGCGGCATGACCCGCGACGATCTCGCCCTCGCCATCCGCCGGCACTGCACGTCCAAGCTGCGTGAGGAGGATCTCTTCGACATCCGCTCGCTCGGGTTCCGGGGCGAGGCCCTGCCCTCCATCGGGGCCGTGTCGCGCCTGTCGATCCAGACGCGCCATGCGGATGAGGATCACGCCTGGTGCATCTCCGTGGAAGGGGGAAGGGAAGTGCCGATCGCGCCCGCCGCCCGCCACAAGGGCACCCAGGTCGAGGTGCGTGACCTGTTCTTTGCCACGCCGGCGCGCCTGAAGTTCCTCAAGTCGGACCGGGCGGAAGCCGCCGCCATCACCGAGATCGTGCGGCGCATCGCCCTTGCCTATCCGAAGGTGAGCTTCTCGCTCTCCGGCGCGGACCGGCAGGCCATGAGTTTCCCCGCAGCCCGCGGCGGGGACGCCCATCTGGCCCGCATCGCCCAGGTTCTGGGTCAGGACTTCACCGACAATGCGCTGGAGATCGATGCCGCCCGCGAAGGCGTGCACCTGACCGGCTTTGCCGGTCTGCCGACCTATCATCGCGGCAATGCCCAGCATCAGTTCTTCTTCGTCAATGGGCGCCCGGTCAAGGACAAGCTGCTGCTGTCCGGCCTGCGTGGCGCCTATGCGGATGTGCTGGCTCGGGACCGGCATCCGGTCGTGGTGCTCTTCATCGATCTCGACCCGCAGCTGGTGGATGTGAACGTGCATCCGGCCAAGGCGGATGTCCGCTTCCGCGATGGCCAGCTCGTGCGCGGTCTCCTCGTCGGGGCCATCAAGCAGGCGCTCGTGCACTCCGGGCACCGCTCCTCGACATCGAATGCGGCCGTCGCCCTGGATGCGCTGCGTGCTGGCTCCTCTTTCACTGGCGGCAGTCCGAGCGCGTCCGCCTCCGGCCCCACGGTGACTTCAGGCCGCTCGCTTTATGGCTCCTGGCGCGCGGAGAGCCAGACCGGTTTCAGCACGGCCGAGGCCTTCCGGCCCACGGTCCTGCGCGAGAGCATCGATCCGCAGACCGGCGAGTTTCGCGAGGACCCTGAGGGCTTCTCCGGCTTCCTGGATCTGGACGACGGACCGGCTGCGCCGGGCGGCGCTGGCGCTCAGGGTGGGCTGGCGGAACTCTCCGTGCCGTCTGCCGATGCGCGCGCCCACTCGGTGCCGCTCGATGAAACCCGCACCCGTCTGCCGCTCGGCGCCGCGCGGGCGCAGGTGCACGAGACCTATCTGATCGCCCAGACCGAGGACGGAATGGTGATCGTCGATCAGCATGCCGCCCACGAGCGGCTGGTCTACGAGCGGCTCAAGGCGGCACTTGCCCGGCGCGACGTGCCGCGCCAGATGCTGCTGATCCCTGAGGTGATCGAATTGCCCGAGGAGGACGTTGCCCGTCTGGCCGAACGCGCCGAGGAGCTGGAACAGGTCGGGCTTTCGCTGGAACCCTTCGGGCCCGGAGCCATCGCGGTGCGCGAGACCCCGGCCATGCTGGGCGACATGGACATTCGCGGCATGGTTCTGGAGCTTGCCGACGAACTGGCCGAATGGGACACCGCCGACGGGTTGCGCGAGCGGCTTGACCATGTGGCCGCGACCATGGCCTGCCATGGCTCCATCCGCGCCGGCCGCCGCATGCGCCCGGAGGAGATGGATGCGCTCCTGCGCGAGATGGAGGCAACGCCGCTCTCCGGTCAGTGCAACCACGGCCGCCCGACCTGGGTCGAACTCAAGCTCTCCGACATCGAGAAGCTCTTCGGTCGCAAGTAGATGTGCCGAGGTGGTCCGGTGTGGCGTCTCCTAGGCCCGCGTCAGCAGCCGGGCGGCCTCGCCGCGTGACGTGACCGGCGTGGACGGGACGGCGAGGGCTGCGGCGATCTCCGGGGACGTGTCCAGAACCATGCGCGACAGGGGCTCCGGCCGGCCGATGAAGAAGCCCTGCAGCTCGTCGCAACCGCTGTCGCGCAGGAACAGCAGGCTGTCCAGATCCTCGACCCCCTCGGCAACGATGGACATGTTGAGCGCCTTGCCGAGCCGCACCACCGTGTCGATGATCGCTTGGCTGTTGGCGTTGTAGCCCCGCTGCTGGATGAAGGACCTGTCGATCTTGATCGTGTCGAAGGGGAACCGGCTGAGATAGCCGAGCGAGGAATAACCCACGCCGAAGTCGTCGAGCGCGATCTTGATGCCCGTGGCCTTCAGGCTGCTGAGGATCGACAGGGCCCGCTCGTCGTCCTCGATCAGCAGGTTCTCGGTGATCTCAAGCTCCAGCCGCTCGGCGGGCACTCCGCTGGCCGCAAGGCTCTGGCGCACCTCTTCGGCAAATTCCGTGTCACGGAACTGGACGGGTGAGACATTGACGCTGATGCGGGCATGGGCCAGCGGCCCGGCGGCATCCTTCAGCGCCGTGTGCAGCACCCACTTGCCGATCTGGATGATCTGGCCGGAGTTTTCCGCCACGGGAATGAAGTCCCCCGGGCTGATGAGGCCCTTTTGCGGATGATGCCAACGGATAAGCGCCTCGTAGGAGGAGATGTGCCCGGTCTCCAGGTCGAGCCGGGGCTGATAATAGAGTTCCAGCTCTCCGTCGGCGATGGCCACATGGAGGTCTTCCTCGATCTGCCGCCGCTTGCGCATGGCGTCACCCATCCCGTCCTGGAACAGGCAATAGGTGGCCCGCCCCCGGCTCTTGGCTTCATAAAGGGCAATGTCGGCGTTGGAGACGAGGGTCTCGGCGCTGATCTCCTGATCCTGCTCGATGATGGCGACCCCGATGCTGGCCTGCGGACGCAGGATCAGCCCGTTGCCGCAGTCGATCGGTTCTGCCAGCACCTTGAGGAAGCGGTGTGCCATGTCTGCGGCCTGATTGCCGAAGGCGATGTCCCGCTGGATGATGGCGAACTCGTCGCCGCCCAGACGGGCGATCAAGTCCTTGGAGCGTGAATGATGCCGCAGCCGGTCGGCGGTCGCGCGGATCACCTTGTCTCCGATCGGGTGGCCATGCAGGTCGTTGATGTCCTTGAACCGGTCGAGATCCAGCAGCATGAGGGCCGCGCCCTGACCCTTGGCCCGGCAGCGTTCCATCACCTGATTCAGCTCGGCGTTGAAGACGGCGCGGTTGGGCAGATCGGTGAGAGGATCATGCTGGGCCAGATGCAGGATCTGCGCTTCCGCCTGCTTCCGGTCCCGCAGGTCGACAAGGGCGGAAACCCGGGTCGGCGTGCCGCGATAGGAAATCACGCGGGTGCGGATTTCGACCGGAATGGTCTCGCCGTCGCGATTGACCAGGCTCATCTCGCGCGGTTCGCGCTCTGCCTTGACCAGATGGCTTTCCAGCGTGCCCGCAAGCTCGGACTGCACGAATTCATAGAGCCCCCGCATCTTCAGGTCCTCGATCGGATAGCCGAGCAGGTCTTCCAGCGCCGAGTTGCCGTCGAGAATGCGCCCGTCCACGGAGATGACGATGGCATCGAAGGTCGCGTTGGCCAGCGCGGAAAGCCGCTCGGCCTCCTCGCGCGAGCGCTTGGCTTCCTCCGCCTTGTGCTGGGCGATCTCCTCGGACTGGATCGTGTCCATCAGCGCATTGAACAGGCGGGTGAGCCGCTCGCTGTCGTCACCGGGGGCAACGGCAAGCCGCATGTTGAGGTCGGCGCGACCGGCGATCACCTTGTCCAGCGCGTCCTCGACATGCCCGATCCCGAGGCGGGTGCCGTGTTCGGCCTCGTTCATGCCCAGTTCCTCTTCCGCCGGCTTGACGCGAAGCGGCGTGAACATGCGGATGACCCGCATCATCACCAGCGCAGTTCCGAAGCACCAGGCAAAGTTCAGCCCGATGCCGCCGAGCTGAATGACAAGCTGGTCGAGCCGGTTGCCGAGGGGGAGACTGTCGACCGGCGCAAGGAGCGCGAGCCCTGCCGTCCCCACCATCCCCGCAAAGGCATGCACACCGACCGCACCGACCGGATCATCGAGCTTCAGCCAGCGTTCGAGAAGCTCCGAGGCGAGGAGTGCCGCGCCCCCGCCCAGAAGACCGATGGCCAGCGCGCCGGCCGGGGTCAGGATGTGGCATCCGGCGGTGACCGCGACGAGCCCGCCCAGCATGCCCGACAGGGTACGCTCTGGCAGGATCACCCCGTCCAGTTTCCAGCAGATCAGATAGCCGCCCACACCGCCAGCAGCGGCGGCCAGCACCGTGTTGGCGATGATATGGGCGATGTCCGGCGTGACGGCGAGGGTGGAGCCGCCGTTGAAGCCGAGCCAGCCGACGAAGAGCAGGAAGCCCCCCGTGGTGGCGAGCACCGAACTGTGCCCCTGAATGCGCGAGGAACGTCCCGCGCTGTCGAACTTCCCGATGCGGGGGCCGAGGACGAGCGCGGCCGCCAGCGCGATCCAGCCGCCGGTGCCGTGCACCACGGTGGACCCGGCGAAGTCGACGAAGCCGCGATTGCCAAGGAAGGCGCCCTCATTGGCAAACAGCGCGGCGCCCCAGGCCCAGTGGGTGAAGACCGGATAGATGAGCCCGGCCGTGATCACAGTGATCCAGAGATAGACGATGAGCCGCATGCGCTCGGCCACCGCACCGGAGATGATCGTTGCGGCCGTACCGCAGAACATGACCTGGAAGCCGAAGAAGGCATATTCCCAAGAGTTCAGCTCGCCGAGACCGAGCAACCGCATGTCCAGGCCGATCGGCAGACCGCCATCCTTGCCGAAGGCGAGCATGAAGCCAACGCCGGCGAAGAGAACCACCGAGAAGGCAAAGTCGAGCAGGTTTTTCTGCGCCACGTTGATGGAGTTCTTGGACCGCACGAGACCGGCTTCCAGCAGCAGGAAACCCACCTGCATCATCAGCACCAGGGCGGCAGAGATCATCACCCAGGTCAGATCCAGCCCGGACTGCAGCTTGCCGTGCAGCTCTCCCAGATCCTGAGCGAGGGCCGGGGCGAGGGTCAGGGGCAGGAAGATCGCGGACAGGATGAGCGGTCTGACAGTCTTGTGCATGGGTTCCGGGGCCTTGGCAGAAGTTCCAAGACACAGGTTTCCGGCAAAGGGTTAAGCATGCGTATTTTTTTCAGGTTTTTTGCTTATTCCGAAGGAAAAAGAAGGGCTTGTGTCCCTATTGCTGCCGCGAAAATGTTCATGTGCAAATGTTTTGGTCGGATCCCTGCGTCATTCAGGCATCGTTTACCTTGAACCGCCCTTCGGGCAGGCGGAGCGTGGCCTCTGCGTCAGTCGCGCCGGGACTGGAAGAAATCGCGCAGGATGCGCGCGCAATCCTGCTCGGCCAGACCCGAATAGACCTCGGGAGCATGATGGCAGGTGGGCTGGGCATAGAGCCGCGGACCATGGTCCACGCCGCCGCCCTTTTCGTCGCCCGCCCCGTAGTAGATCCGGCGGATGCGCGCGAAGGAGAGTGCCGTGGCGCACATGGGGCAGGGCTCCAGCGTCACATAGACATCGCACCCCGGCAGCCGCTGCGACTGAAGCCGGGCGCAAGCCTCGCGGATGACCAGAACCTCCGCATGGGCGGTGGGGTCGTTGAGTTCCAGCGTCCGGTTGCCGGCGCGGGCCAGGATCTCGCCGTCGCGCACCAGAACCGCACCGATGGGCACCTCGCCGCGCTGCTCGGCGAGCCGGGCCTCTTCGAGGGCAAGATCCATGTAGCGGGACCAGGTCGGGGAGGGGACGGCGTCATCTGTCATGGATCGCGGGCTCGGGACCTGTCAGAAATTCGGAACGGGCGAAGGAAAGACGCCTTTCTTTGAAATTGCCTATACCCCAAAGGCACGCGCTCTGATATGAGGCGGCACACGTTTTTAACACAAGGTCCATATCCCGGTCCTGCTGCCTGGTCCGCGCTGCGTGCGCGCAGGTCGCAATGCCTGCCCGTTCATGGGCAGTTGCCGGTGGAGGCGACCTCATCAAGCGGCAAGACTGAGACATGACTGACAGCAACAAGACGGGTGACCGCAAGCGCATGGGTGCGCGTCCGGCGCGCGACGGAGCCTCTCGCGATCGCAAGGGCCCGGCCCGCGGCGGCAAGCCCTCCTTCCGCAGCGACGAGCCGCGCCGTGAGGGCGGGTTCAAGAAGGAAGGCGGTTTCCGCAAGGAAGGCGGCTTCAAAAAGGAAGGTGGCTTCAAGAAAGAGGGCGGCTTCAAGAAGGAAGCTGGCTTCCGCAAGGATTCCGGGTTCCGCAAGGGCCCTGGCCCGAAGCGCTCCTCCGACCGTCCGAAGCCCGAGTTCCGCGCCCGCTCCGAAGGCGGCAATCGCGGCTTTGCCAACGATGACGCCGACAAGGGCGACCGGATTGCCAAGGTCATGGCCCGCGCCGGCCTGTGCTCGCGCCGGGACGCCGAGGTCTGGATCGCCAACGGGCGCGTTCAGGTCAATGGCACGGTGCTCGAGACCCCGGCCTATACGGTCAATCCCCGTGACACGATCCTGGTCGATGGCGAGCCCCTGCCGGTGCGCGAGCGCACCCGCCTGTGGCTCTATCACAAGCCCAAGGGCCTCGTGACCACCAACAAGGACCCGGAAGGCCGTCCGACCGTCTTCGACCGTCTGCCCGATGACCTGCCGCGCGTACTCTCCGTCGGCCGTCTCGACATCAACACCGAAGGTCTGCTGCTGCTGACCAATGACGGCGGTCTGGCCCGCGTGCTGGAACTGCCGGCCACCGGCTGGCTGCGCCGCTACCGGGTGCGGGCCTTCGGCTCGGTCACCCAGGCCGATCTGGACACCCTGGCCGATGGTCTGGCCATCGACGGCGTTCTCTACGGCGCCATCGAGGCGACCCTCGACAAGGAACAGGGCGACAACGTCTGGCTCACCGTGGGTCTGCGCGAAGGCAAGAACCGTGAAGTCAAGCGCGTGCTCGAGCACCTGGGTCTGGCCGTGAACCGCCTGATCCGCCTGTCCTTCGGTCCGTTCCAGCTGATGGATCTGCCGGAAGGCGAAGTGCGCGAGATCCGTGGCCGCGTGCTGCGCGACCAGCTCGGTGACAAGCTGGCGGAAGAAGCCGGCGCCGATTTCGACGCGCCGCTGCTGCATCAGGCCAAGGCCGAGACGGAAGAAAAGGGCGCCCGCAAGGGCCCGGCTGGCCGTGGCGACCGCAAGGAAGGCGCGAAGCGTGGCGAGTGGATGACGGCCCGCGATGGCGCGGCCGCCCAGGATCGCCGCCGCAAGCCCGCTGACGGGGACCGCAAGCGCGGCGCCGAAGGGCGCGGCGGCTGGGAACCCCGTGGCGAAGGCCGCCCCGACCGTGGTGACCGCCCTCAGCGTGGCGAGCGTCCGCAGTGGGGTGATCGTCCGCAGCGTGGCGAGCGCGACGAGAATCGTGGCTTCGGCGGCGGTCGCAAGAACCAGGGCGAACGTCAGCAGAAGGTCTCTCCGCGCAGCCGCTTCCGCCTGACCAAGGAACCGTCCAACCGTCCGATGCGCGAAGAGCGTCCGGAACGGCCGCTGCCGCAGCGCCGCATCTGGGGCGACGAGGGTCTGGTCGTGGACAAGCAGCAGGAACGCCGCAACCCGCGCGGCCGCGAAGGCGGACGTGATGGCGGTCGTGAAGGCGGCGGTGATCGTCCGTTCGGCGGTCGCGGTCGTCCGCGCCGTGAGGATCGCGACTGATGCGCATTGTCGCCGGACGCTTCAAGGGAACAGCCCTGGCCACCCCGAAAGGCCAGGGAACCCGCCCCACCAGCGACCGTCTGCGCGAGACCATCTTCAACATCCTGGCCCACGGCCTGGATGTGGATCTGGACGGACTGAGGGTGCTGGACCTGTTTGCCGGTACCGGCGCGCTGGGGTTCGAGGCGATCAGCCGGGGCGCGCGTCACTGTACCTTCATCGAGGAAGGCACCGAGGCGCGTGGGGTCATCCGTCGCAACATGGAGACCCTGGGCCTCAATGGCGCGGCCAAGATCTTCCGTCGCGATGCCACTCGCATGGGGGCTGCCGGAACGATCGATCCCTTCGACCTGCTCTTCGCCGACCCTCCTTACGACAAGGGGATGGGTGAAAAGGCGCTAGCCTCCTGTCTGGAGGGAAAATGGGTGCGTCCGGGCACGATCTGTGTCCTGGAGGAGCGCGAAAGCGCCCACATCGATATCCCTGCCGGCTTCGAGGAGATCGACCGGCGCACCGCTGGCGACAGCCAGGTGCTCTTCCTGCGCGTGTCTGCCTGAGGGCAGGCCTGCGCATGGGTCTCCGCTGATCCGGGTCTGTTGCTGCTGTCTTGGGAAAGGTGGCAACCGCCCCGGGAGCGGGAGGCTAAGACGAAGGGGCGGTTGCCAAGGGGAGCCCGGGGAGGAAGTCAGGCTCCGAAGTTCATGGGACCGAAGCTCGGTCCAAGTCTGGTCAGGCGGGCAGTTCCGTCGGTCCAGCTCAGCCCGGCAGGGTCACCGGTCGGCGCATGTAGCGCGGCGACAGATAGCGATCTCCGGACAAGGTGGCTTCGAGGTTCTGCGCCTGCAGGTGGATCAACTCGCCTGCGTGTCCGCTTTCCCGCACAAGGGCCGCCTTCGAGCAGGTCGCCGCCAGGAGCAGCCCCACCCGTCGCAGATGATTTCGCCGATAGCAGAAGAGCGCCAGACGGGCCCTTGTTTCTTCCGGAAGGTCGCGTGTGAGATCGACGCACTCTCCGCCGGGTCCTGTGACGAGTCGGGCGAGGAAATCCTCGCGGACCGGACAGTCGTCCGGACCATTCTGGTTCGTTGCTGCCTGCATGATGGTCATCCCTGAATTCCATGTTCAGGGTGTTATTTTCTGGTTAAAAATTTATTAATTTTTAAGTAAAGCGAAGGCAGTTCGCCGAGTTCTGTAGGATTAGGTATTTGTCACGTTGTGTCAGATACTTGCATGGTTTGTGATGATCCGGTCGATCTCGTGTTTCGCCAGCTCTTTCAATGGCGAGGCCTGTTCCAGAATGTGCCGCGTCTGGAGGAAGTCGAGCACCCGCACATTGTCATCCGCCGGCCGCAGCAACAGGTCCGGATGCCGGGACTTGAGCTTCTCCCGCGTGATCGTCTGCATCAGGATCTGGGAGGCGCCGAAGAGGGAATCCAGCGCGCTCGGCAGGGTCTGGCCATTGCGTTGCACCGGCGCGCCGACCACATCCACCGCGACGATCAGGTCGCAGCTCACCGGCAGCGCGTCGAAGGGCAGGGGATTGACCACGCCGCCATCGACCAGCACCTGTCCGTCCCGCTCCACCGGACGGAAGACCGCCGGAATGGCAATCGAGGCCGCGATGGCCTGCTTCAGGTCCCCGTCCTCCAGCACGACTTCCGAGCAGCCGTAGTAATCGGCGGCAATGATCGCCAGCGGGATGTCCAGGTCGGCGAAACTTGCCGGAAGATGCGAGGTGACGAAGAGGTCGAGCACGGTCACGGGGTCGAACTGCATCAGCCCGCCGGAGAACATCTGGGTCCACTTGCGCGGCCGCAGTTGCCACAGGGAAGAGAGCACCTTGTTGCGCTCGCCGAAGGTGTCGAGCGCAATCTTGCGAATGTCCGCGCCACTCAGCCCGCAGGCATAGGCCGCGCCCAGGATCGCCCCGATCGAGGCGCCCGAAATGGCGTGGGGGCGCAGGCCGAGCTCATCAAAGGCTTCAAGGACGGGGATGTGGGACAGGCCGCGGGCACCGCCGCCGCCGAGCGCCAGTCCGATGGTCGGTTGGGACATGTCTCATCCTCTGCGCAAGGCCGGACGCAGCAGGCTGCCGGGTCCGGTGGGGCAGAGGTAAGCTCTTTTGACGAGCCTGCCAAGGCGCCGTCCGGAATTCTCTTGGTGGTCTGTCTTTCGACGTGCGCGGAAGGATCCGCAGAGTCTCAGGTCACCGTGAAGGTGACGTCGCTCTGCACCGTGTTCAGCCAGGTGGTGAGGGTGGCAAAGGGCATGGGCCGGGCGATGAGATAGCCCTGCACCGAGAAGTTCCCCATCATCCGCAACCGTTCGAACTGGGCGTCGGTCTCCACGCCCTCGCAGACCACGTTGATCTCCAGCGCCCGGGCCAGATGGATCAGGTGGTTGGTGACGATCTCCTTCTTGCGGTCCGTCAGCAGGCGCGCGGTGAAGCTGCGATCGATCTTGAGCCCGGTGATCGGCAGATCCGCAAGGTGGGACAGCGAGGCAAAGCCCGTGCCGAAGTCATCCAGCTCGATATGCAGGCCCAGGTCGTGCAGGTCCTGCAGGAGCTTGGCGTTGCTGTGGCTCGGGTCGTTGAAGAAGACCGATTCCAGCACCTCGGCAGTCAGCAGTTCGGGACCGACCCCATGCGCGTCCATCGCGTTCTGGAAGTCCTGCATCAGCGTGCCGGTCTTCAGATGTGCGGGCGACAGGTTGACGGCGATCCGTCCGAAGTCCAGACCTCGGTCCTTCAGCTCCCGGGCGGCCATGAGCGCCTTGTTGATCACCATCCGGCCGAGCGGGGCAGCGAGGTTGGTCTTTTCCACCACCGGCAGGAACAGTCCGGGGGACAGCTCACCCTTTGTCGGGTGCTGCCAGCGCACGAGAGCCTCGACGCCGGTCACCTGATGCGTGCGCAGGTTGACCTGGGGCTGGAAGACCAGAAAGAACTCGTCCTCCTGCAGCGCCCGGCGCAGGTCTGCCTCCAGGGCGGCCTCCTGGTCGCTGCGATCCTTGAGGTCGCGAGTGAAGCAGGTCCAGCGGTCCTTCCCGCCATCCTTTGAATGATAGAGCGCAAGATCTGCCTTCACCAGCAGACGCTCGAAGCTCTCGCCGTCTTCCGGGCACCGGGCCGCGCCGATGCTGACTGTCGGCCAGATCTGGTGTCCGGCCACATCCATGGGCGCGCGCATGACGGCGGCCAGCCGCTCGCACAGGTCCTCTAGATCGCAATCGGGACCCTGGGCCACCACGACAAACTCGTCGCCGCCCCAGCGATAGGCGATACCCAGTCCTGCACAGCACAGGCGCAGCCGTTCTCCTGTTTGGGCAAGGCACGCATCGCCGGCGCTGTGACCCAGCGTGTCATTGATGCGCTTGAAATTGTCGATGTCCATGTGGAGCAGGAACCGCGGACGGTGTTCGACCTCCGCCTGGAACCGCAGCGAGGCGTCACGCTGGCACGCGGCCCGGTTCGGCAGATTGGTCAGGTCGTCGAAATAGGCGAGGCGTTCGGCCCGCTTGCGCGCCAGATGGGTCTCCCGTTCCCGTGCCACCCGTTCGCTGATGTCATTGCAGATGGCGACGATGGTCTGGCGATATCCGGTGCGATGAAGCTGGATGCGGGTTTCGACCGGATAGACGGTGCCGTCCCGGCGGCGATGGAGGCCATTCGTCCAGAGGAGATTGGTCTTGCCCGTCAGAAGCGGCGCCAGATCGAGGCCGGTCCTTTCGCCGTTCTCGTCGCACATCACCTCGCCCAGGGTCTTCTCCGCCAGCTCGTCCATGGTCATCTGCAGGTTGGACAGGGCGCAGGCATTGGCATGCTGGAACCGCAAGGTGGTTGCGTCCGCCACATAGATCTCGTTCAGCGAGGCTTCCATGATTTCCGACAGCCAGCGGCCATGCTCGATCGCATCATGCTGGTCGGTGATGTCGTGGGTCGTCCCGATGACCCATTCCGCCTTTCCGTCCTCACCCGCCAGCACATAGCCGAGCACATGCATGGTGCGCTCGGTCCCATCCGGCCGAGTCAGTTGGTAGAGATAGTCGAAGCGCCCGCAGGAGCGGATCGCGTCTTCCAGCTTGATGCGGATCAGGGCCGTTTCCAGCGGCTTGCGCAGCTTGCGAAGCTCCACATAGGCCTCATCCGCCGTCAGTTCCGGCGAAATGCCGGTGATCCGGAACATTTCCTCCGACCAGGCATGTTCTCCGGTGCGCAGGTTGCGTTCCCAGCTGCCGAGCGAGGCGATCCTCTGCGCTTCCTGAAGCCGGGACCGACTTTCTTCCAGCGCCTGTGTCTTGGTCGCGACGCTGCTTTCCAGCCGGTCGCGGGTGCGGGCCACCGATGCTTGCAGCCTTTTGATGAGCCGCAGGGCGACCGTACCCGTCAGCACGGCAAAGAGCGTCGCGAGGAACAGGCTTCCCAGACTGTGCAGGGTGAAAAGCAGGATATTGGGGGTGATATCGCGAACGATCAAAACGCCCAGCGGCGCGCGGTGTCCGGCGACCGGCCGCCATGCGGAGCGGACCATGAGCACGCGCCAGCCATTCAGGAGGATGCGGTCCTGCTGAAGAAAGCTGCGGCTGCCAGGGGCGTCACTGAGAAGGGAGCTGATCCCTGCCGGGATGTTCTGGCCGGTCGTCGTTGCGTGAAGCGTCAGGGTTTCCCGCTGCTCGCTTCCCCTGGGGTCGGTGAGGGCGTCCGGCACCATGTCCCCGGTGGGAATGGCCACAATCAGATCGGAGGACAGGGTGGAAGCCAGCATGTTCAGGGGATCGGTGATCTCCATCGCCATGCGGACGAGGCCAATCAGCTGGCCCTGCTTGTCGTAGAAGGGGCGAACGACCGCGATCACCGGGGTGCCGAGATCACCGATTTCCAGCCCATGGGTGGTGGACAGGGTTTCGCGCGCCCGCCGTGTGAGGCTCTGTTCCGCGGAAGCGGCATCGGTGCTGCCGGCGCTCTCGTGGCCGCGCATCAGCAGGCTCAGGTCGGGACAATAGATGCTGAGTTCTGAAACCCGGTGATCCTTGCGCATCTCCTCGAAGAAGGCGCGGATCTCCGATCGGGGCTCGGTCAGTTCGCCGGACTTGATTGTCTCAAGCAGTTGCCGATTGTGAAACAGGGCAGCCAGCGCCCGCTCCAGCCCGGCGCTGCCGACTTCTTCCTGGTAGAGGAGAAAATTCTCGGCCGTCGCGCTCTGTTCGGTAAGCTGGCGGCTCAGCTGCAGATAATTTATGACTGCGGAGTGCAGCGTGAGGCCGAGAACGGTCAGCAGGAAAAAGGTAACAAGCAGAACTTTCAAGGGGCGGGAGATCTCCCGGCCATCCTTGCTCAACCGGCGCAGCAGCTCCTCCGGCGAAAGGGCGCTGAGCGCGGCGCTCATGGTGTTGCGCGGTCCCGTGGCGAGTCGAGATTTCGGATGAGACACGCGTTTCTCCACGGGCGTCAGCTAGAGGGTTCTGCTTATGAGTGTCCGCCATGAAAGTTTATGCATTGTGAAAAGCATCAATAATTACAGAATGCTAGAGAAATGTGCGATTGATAATACGTAATGGCGCCCAAGGATAAAAAATCCCGGGAGCGCTCGTGACCCGTGAGCCGGAGAACTATTTCCAGATGTCTTTAGCTGGGGGTAAATTGAACGGTATGAAATTAAGTTCTTCGGCCCGTTTCGAAGTCAAACCCGGAAACGAACAAAGAAATCTGGATCGGTTTTTATCTGGTCTCTCGGGCGTATTGTGTCTTCGCCGGATTTCCACACCCGTTTCAGCGCATCGGTATCTTTCCCTCTCCCGCGAAGGTGGGAAAGGCGTGCGTCAAGTCTCCGGAACTGCTGGGGCGGGCGGTCGGCGCGAGAGCTGAAGACAGCTTCGCTGAGGACAGGAACGGCGGACCTGAAAGCACGCATGTCCGGCGCGAATCGGGCGTTCAAATCGCTTTGAACAGGCCCGCATCGTCCAAACCGGAGGGCACGCGGGCCTGAGGGGGCAAGGTCTGGGCGGTCGGGAAAGGCGCTCCCTCAGAGGGCGCGCCAGCCGATGTCCTTGCGGCAGAAGCCTTCCGGCCAGTCGATCCGCTCGATGGCGGCATAGGCCTTGTCGCGGGCTTCGCGCACGGTCGCAGCCCTGGCCGTCACATTGAGCACCCGTCCGCCGTTGGCCAGCAGGCGGCCGTTGCCGAAACGGGTGCCCGCGTGGAAGACTTCCACATCCGGATCGGCGGCAGCCGCCTCGATCCCGCGGATCTCTGTGCCCTTGGCATAGGCGCCCGGATATCCCTCTGCGGCCATGACGACGGTCAGCGCCACCATGTCGTGCCACTCGGCGGACGTCTGGTCGAGCGTGCCTTCCGCGCTGGCCAGCAGCAGATCGACGATGTCGCTCTTCAGGCGCAGCATGAGAACCTGGCACTCCGGATCGCCGAAACGGGTATTGTATTCGATGAGCTTCGGGCCGTCCTTCGTGATCATCAGTCCGGCGTAGAGCACGCCCTTGAAGGGGGTTCCACGCGCGGCCATGGTCTCGATGGTCGGGGTGACGATCTCGCGCAGGGTCTGCTCGATCAGGGCGTCGGTCATCACCGGCGCGGGAGAATAGGCACCCATGCCGCCGGTGTTCGGGCCCTGATCGCCGTCGAAGGCGCGCTTGTGGTCCTGCGCGGTGGCGAGCGCCAGACCGGTCTTGCCGTCGGACAGGACGAAGAAGCTGGCTTCCTCCCCTTCGAGGAACTCCTCGATCACCACTTCCGCGCCAGCCTCGCCGAAGCTGCCATCGAAACAGGCCTCCACGGCCTCTTCGGCCTCGGCGAGCGACATGGCCACGACCACGCCCTTGCCGGCGGCCAGGCCGTCGGCCTTGACCACGATCGGAGCACCCTGTTCGCGCACATAGGCAAGGGCGGCCGCCTTGTCGGCAAACCGTCCGTAGGCGGCGGTGGGAATGCCGGCCTCGTCGCATACGCCCTTGGTGAAGGCCTTGGAACCTTCGAGCTGGGCGCCGGCCTTGCTCGGGCCGAAGGCCTTGATCCCTGCATCCGCCAGATCGTCGGCGAGACCCGCAACCAGCGGCGCTTCCGGGCCGATCACCACGAACTCGACCGAATGAGACCGGCAGAAGGCGATGACGGCGGGATGATCGGCGACATCAAGGTCAACGAGGATCGCGCAGTCCGAGATGCCCGCATTGCCGGGCGCGGCATAGAGCGTGTCACAACGGGAAGATCTGGAGATTGCCCAGGCCAGCGCATGTTCGCGGCCGCCGGAACCGATGAGGAGAATGTTCATGGGGTCTCGTCTTTCCAAGAGTGGCGGAGGGGCCTGGCGACAAGGATCTGCCGCGGACGCATGTCCTGCCCATCCCTGCGGGAGCGGATCTTGTGGGCGGCTCTAGCATGGTCGCTCGCCTCAAACAATCGGCGATGGCACGCGGAAGGCCCCGGGGAGGTCGGCGTGGCAGCGAAAATCCGGCTCGCATCCTCCTGCGGATCGCGCTAAAGCCTTGGACCATGTTGTTCGGAACCAAAGACACCGGACCCGTGGCCGACGCCGTCCGCCGCCACTGGGTCGACACCCATCTTCCGTCCTGGGCGCGTCCCTATGCGCGTCTGGCCCGGTGGGAGCGCCCCATCGGCTGGTGGCTGCTGCTCTGGCCGTGCTGGTGGTCGGCGGCGCTGGCCGCCATCGCCAAGGGCGCCATGCTGCCCAATCTCTGGCACCTGGCGCTCTTCTTCATCGGCGCCGTGGCCATGCGCGGCGCTGGCTGCACCTACAATGATCTGGTGGACGAGGATATCGACGCCCAGGTGGAGCGCACCCGATCCCGCCCCATTCCCGCCGGCCAGGTGTCCCGTGCCCAGGCGAAGGTCTTTCTGGTGATCCAGGCCCTCGTCGGTCTCGTGGTGCTGCTCCAGTTCAACTGGTTCTCCGTCGTGCTGGGGGCAGCTTCTTTGCTGCCTGTGGCCATCTACCCCTTCATGAAGCGCATCACCTACTGGCCGCAGTTCTTCCTGGGGCTGGCCTTCTCATGGGGTGCGCTCATGGGCTGGGCGGCGGCCTTCGGTCATCTCGGCTGGGCACCGGTTGTACTCTATGTCGGCGGGATCGCCTGGACCATCGGCTACGACACCATCTATGCCCATCAGGACAAGGAAGACGATGCGGTGGTCGGTGTGAAATCCACGGCGCGACTCTTCGGGATTTTCACCAAGCCCGCCATCTTCGCGCTCTATCTTCTGGCGACGGCGCTCTTTGCTCTGGCCGCAACCCTCGCGGACGCTGGGCCTGCCGCCTTTGCCGGCCTCGCGCTGGGCGCCCTGCACCTGGCCTGGCAGGGCCTCATCCTCGACATCGACGATCCCGACCAGTGCCTGAAGCTCTTCCGCTCCAACACGGTCTATGGCTGGATCGTCTTCGGCGGCTTCGTGCTCGACGCGGCCATCGGCGGTCTCTGATCCGCACGCGGCCTGACGCCCCTATTTGGCGTCATCCCTGCAGGAGTCTCTGCCCTCCACCCCGTCGCCGGTCATCCTCCGCACAGGCCCGAAGCTGCCAAGCGCTTCCCGTGTTTGAAAAGCAAAGGGGCGGTCCCGGCGGGCCGCCCCTCTTGTCTTGTCCTGCATGCGGTGAACCGGTCAGCTGCGCGCGGTGAGCTCCGCCTCGTCCCGGTGGATCACCATGCCGTCCGGATTGCCGACCCGGCGGCGCACCAGGAAGCGCGGACGGCGGCCGGTCAGAAGGGCGAGCTTGCGACGGGGCGCCGGCACGGCCTTGGGTTCGGCGCGATAGGCCTCGATGGGCTTGGTCGTTCCCCCCTGATCGCAGACGAGCATGGGCAGGTCGAGCGCCCGTGCCCACGCCGGCCACGACTGGGCGAGGCCTTCGGGCTGGTCGGTCTCGACCAGGACGAGGCTCAGGGCCGCATCGTGATGCTTGAGGATCAGGCGGGCCATGACGGTGCCCGGCTGCAGCCCCGGCTCGATCTGCACCATCACCCCGGCATAGGCGGAGGTCGGCGCGACGAGGGCTGCGGTCTGGGGACCGCCAAGCGATTGAATGTGGACTTCGTGAGCGCTCAGAAGGACCCGGCACCGGGTGGCGCGCCCGGCTCGGGCCCCTTCACAGGCGAGATGGGTCTCGAAGCGGACCGGCAGTTGGCCGGGATCGAGCGCAACAGGTCCTGCGCTATCCGTTTCAAGGTTCCAGTCGGTTGCTGTCTGACGTCCCAATGTTCTTCTCCGTCGGGCCGGTGGGTTTTGCTCCAGACCTCTCGAACGAGTCCGACACTACTTGCAGGAAGTGCTTACCCGCTTAACGGGTACGGTTAAAAAACCTTGATTTCAAAGAGGGTTACTCAAACCCAAACGGGTCATTCACCTCCTCTTTACTGTGTCGCGCCACCGGCAGGACACGCAAGGGATGCAAACAGGCCGCTCCCGTCGCGCCCCTTGTGGCGCAGCGCCGGGCGCTGTGGCTCTGGCCCTTGCCGCGACCGCCATCCCGTCCTAAACAGGACGGAACTTCAAGGAGACTTCTTGTCCATGACCGATCAGATTGACCTGGGCGCCCTCGAGGATCGGGCCGCCCGGCTCGTGGCGGCCGCCCGCGCCGCCGGAGCGGATGCCTGTGATGTGGTGGCGGCCACCGGCACGGCATTGTCCGTCGATGTGCGCGACGGTCGGGTCGAGGAGACGGATCGCGCCGAGGGCGACGATGTCACGCTGCGCGTCTTCGTCGGCCGGCGCACGGCTTCTGTTTCGGCGAACAGCCTGACCGATCTGGACAGTCTCGCGGCCCGCGCCGTCGCCATGGCCCGGGTCACCCCGGAAGACCCCTATGCGGGTCTCGCCGAGGAAGATCGTCTGGTGCGCGAGATCCCGGCGCTCGAGCTGCTCGACCCCACATCCGTGTCTCCCGACCAGATGACCGAATACGCCCGTGCGGCGGAAGAGGCTGCTCTTGCGGTCTCCGGCGTCAGCAAGTCCGGTGGCGCAGGCGCCTCCTGGCGGCTCGCCGGCGTGGTGCTGGCCACCAGCAACGGCTTTTGCGGCTCCTATCTGGCCTCCCGCCACGGTCTCTCGGTGACGGCTGTGGCCGGCGAGGGCACGGGGATGGAGCGGGACTATGACTTCGATTCCCGCACGTTCCTGTCCGACATGGCGGATCCGGCCGAGATCGGCCGCCGCGCGGGCGAGCGGGCCGTGCGCCGGCTCAATCCGGTGAAGATCAGCACCCGCACCACGGATGTCATTTATGAAAGCCGCGCCGCCCGGTCGCTGCTCGGTCATTTCGCCGGGGCCGTCAACGGCTCGGCGATTGCCCGCAAGACCAGCTTCCTGCGCGACCGGATGAACGAGCGGGTCTTTGCGCCCGGCATCTCCATCGTGGATGATCCCTTCAAGGCGCGCGGCGGCGCGGCCCGCCCCTTCGACGGGGAGGGGGCTCGCGCCGAGCGTCTGGACATGGTGCAGGACGGCGTCCTGCGTCACTGGTTCCTGGATGGCGCAACGGCGCGCGAGCTGGGTCTGGCCCCCAATGGCCGCGCTCACCGGGGTGGCTCCGGCACCGTGCCCGGCGCGACCAACCTCACCCTGATGCCCGGCGAGACCTCCTTGGAGGAGATGCTCAAGGCCATGGGCAACGGCCTTCTGGTCACCGACCTGATCGGCCACGGGGTCAACGGGGTGACGGGCGACTATTCGCGCGGCGCTGCCGGCTTCCTCATTGAGAACGGCGAGCCGGTTCAGGCGGTCAGCGAGATCACGATTGCAGGCAATCTGAAGGACATGTTCGCCCGGCTCGTTCCGGCCAGCGACCTCGACAACCGCTATGCCGTGGCCACGCCGTCCATCCTGATCGAGGGCATGACGCTTGCCGGGAGCTGATCGTCACCAGCCCGACACGCCGACCCTCCGCGCGGACATGGAGCTTCTGAGCGAGGCAGCGCGCCGTGCCGGCGAGATCGCGCTCCGCTTCTTCGGCAAGCATCCCCGGTCCTGGCTCAAGGACGGGAAGTCGCCGGTCTCTGAAGCCGATCTTGAGGTCGACGCCTACCTGATCGATGCCCTGCGCTCCGCCCGCCCGGACTATGGCTGGCTGTCGGAGGAAACGGCAGATACCGAGGATCGGCTGACCCGCGCCACGATTTTCGTGGTCGACCCCATCGACGGCACCCGTGCCTTTCTGGCCGGCGGCGAGGAATGGACCGTGTCGCTTGCCGTGGTGACGGATGGCCGCCCGGTGGCGGGTGTGGTCTATTGTCCGGTGCGCCAGGAGATGTTCGTCAGCGGCGCCGGGCAGGGAACCACCCTGAATGGCGCGTCCGTTCGCGTGTCGGCTCAGGCGGAGATGCGCGGCGCGCGGGTGGCAGCTCCGCCGTCGCTCCTGTCCGATCCCCTGCTGCTGGAGGCGGGGATCGAGCCTTCGGACCGGCTCCGCTCCCTGGCTTATCGGCTCACCATGGTGGCCGCCGGACGTGTGGACGTTGCAGCAGCGCGGGCCCATGCAAACGACTGGGATCTTGCGGCGGCGGATCTTTTGGTGCAGGAAGCGGGCGGCAGGCTGATCGATCTCTCCGGCCAGCCCCGAACCTACAACCAGGTCTCGACACGCCATCCGGCCCTTCTGGCAGCTCCTCTCCAGCTGGCAGAGGCGGCGCGGCACATCCTGTCCCGAGCGGTTGTCTGATCGGCTGGCGGCGCTGCTGCCAGGCCCGACCATCCGGGCATCGAGACACATTCAAGAGGAATCTACGCCCATGAGCACGACACAGCCTCTCTATCTGGTCTTCGGCGGTGAACTCGAGACGCCGGAAGGCCTGACCTTCCGCGATGTTCAGGCGCTCGATCTCGTGGGCATCTTCGACAGTCACGACACCGCCTACGCCGCTTGGAAGGCTAAGGCCCAGTCCACCGTCGACAACGCGCATATGCGCTATTTCCTCGTCAACCTGGAAAGCCTTCTGGCTCAGACTGCCGCCGCCTGATCGGCGACGGCCCCATGTGAACGGACTGCCTGATGCTCAAGACCTATGGACGCCACCCCCTCGTGCTGAAGAGCATCGGCACGGCGCTCGCCGGATACCTGAAGCTGGTTCGCCGGACCAATCGCTTCGTGATCGATCCCCCCGGCATCTATGACGAGCTGCTGCCGAAGCTGCCGGTGATCGTGGCCATGTGGCATGGCCAGCACTTCATGGCCCCCTTCGTGCGGCCCGACGGCTGGTCGGTCAAGGTGATGATCTCCCGCTCCGCCGATGGCGAGGTCAATGCGATCGCGGCCGAGAAGCTCGGCCTCGGTCTCATTCGCGCCTCTGGCGGGCAGAAGGCCCATCAGTTCCGCAAGCGCGGCGGCATGCGCGGCTTCATCGAGGCCATGCGCGCCTTGAAGGAAGGGTCGTGCGTGGCCCTGACCGCAGACGTGCCCAAGGGTCCGGCCCGCGTGTCCGGTCTCGGCATCGTTCAGCTGGCCCGCCATTCCGGCTGCCCCATCGTGCCGATTGCCGTGGCCACCAGCCGCAGCATCGAGCTCAATTCCTGGGACAAGGCCAGCATCAACCTGCCCTTCGGCAAGGGGTCGATCACCTTCGGCGCGCCGATCCACGTGGCGGCCGATGCGGATGACGAGGCGCTCGAACTGGCCCGCCAGCAGGTGGAGGCCGGCCTGAACGCCACCACCCGCCGGGCCTATGAGCTTGTGGGGCGCAGCGATGGCTGAAGGGCGGCTGCCGCTCCCCCTCGCTCTCTATCGGCGCCTGGCCTCCAGCGCCGGCCCCGTCTATCGCCTGCTTCACCGCGTGAGACGCTCCGCCGGCAAGGATGATCCCTTGCGCGGCGCGGAGCGTTTCGGCGTGACGAACTGCTCACGGCCCACAGGCCCCATCGCTTCCGGCCCCTGTGTCTGGGTTCACGCGGCCAGCGTCGGTGAAACCGTTTCTGTCCTGCCTCTGATCGAGCGTCTTGTCGCCGAGGGGGCCTTCGTTGTCCTGACCACGGTCACGCGGACCTCGGCCGAGCTGGCAGCGGACCGGCTTCCCAAGGGCGCGGTCCACCAGTTTGCCTGTTATGACCACCCGGCCTATCTGGGCGCCTTCCTCGATCACTGGCGGCCGGATCTGGCGCTGGTGGTGGAATCCGAAGTCTGGCCTGTCACCTGGCTGACCTTGGCCGAGCGCCATGTGCCGCTCGTGCTGATCAACGGGCGCATGTCGGAGAAGTCCTTCCGTGGCTGGTCCCGGGTCGGTCGCTCGGCGGAGGTGATCTTCGGCTGCCTGGACCTCTGCCTGGCCCAGAGCCCGGCCGATGCGGAGCGCCTTGCGCTTCTTGGCGCGCGCCATGTCGGCTGTCCGGGGAATCTCAAGTTCGACGGGGCGCTTGCCCCGGCGGACCCGCAGGAACTGGAGCGCCTGCAGGCCCAGATCGGCGCAAGGCCGGTCTGGCTGGCGGCGCTGACCCATCCGGGCGAGGAAGAGATCGTCCTCAAGGCCCATCACGCCTTGCTGGCCGATCATCCGGATCTGCTGCTGCTTCTGGTGCCGCGCCATCCGGCCCGTGCGGCGGATGTCCGGGCCCTGTGCGAGCGCGAGGGACTGAGCGTGGCCCAACGCAGCGCCGGCGACGCGATTTCTCCGCAGACAGGCGTCTATCTCGGCGATACCATCGGCGAGATGGGTATCTTCTACAGCCTTTGCAGCACGATCTTTCTCGGCGGGTCTTTTGCCGATGTGGGCGGACACAATCCGCTCGAGCCCCTGCGCGCCGGGGCCGGCCTGATCACCGGGCCGAAGGTCGCCAACGCGCGCACCACCTATCAGGCCCTCTGGCAGGCGGATGCCGCCTGCCGGGTCGAGACCCCCGAAGCGCTGACCGCAGCCGTTGCCGGTCTTCTCTTCGATCCGGCCCGCGCCGAGCGCCTGTCCCGCAACGGGCAAGCTGTCATCGACGCGTCTTCCGGCGCCGTGGAGCGCACCCTGGAGCGGCTGCGCCCGCTTCTGGCATCTGCCCGCGCCGGGCGGGGAGAGCGCCCATGAGCGGCGCCTTCAGCCGGGCACCTGCCTTCTGGTGGCGCAAGGGCCTGAGCTGGCAATCGCTCCTGCTCGCCATTCCCGGGCTGATCTACGGCCGCATAACCGGCCAGCGCATGAAGGCCGCCCCCTCCGGTAAGAGCGCCATTCCCGTGATCTGCGTCGGCAATTTCGTTCTGGGCGGCGCGGGAAAGACGCCGTTCTCGATCGCATTGGCAAGGGCGCTCGAAGCGCAGGGGCTGCGGCCGGGATTTCTCCTGCGCGGCTACGGCGGGCGCGAGAAGGGGCCGCTGCTGGTCGATCTCGACCGCCATTCCGCAAGCGACGTCGGTGACGAGGCGCTGCTCCTGGCCGAGGTCGCCCCCACTGTCGTCAGTGCGGATCGTGTGGCGGGGGCAAGGTTCGCAGCGAGCCTCGCGGATCCTGCGGCCATCGACATTCTGCTCATGGACGACGGCTTCCAGAACCCGGCCCTGTGCAAGGATCTGAGCCTCGTGCTGGTCGATGCGGCCACCGGGCTCGGCAACGGGCTGTGCTTCCCGGCAGGCCCCTTGCGCGCCCCCTTGCGCCAGCAGATCGTCCATGCCGATGCGCTGGTGCTGGTGGGCGAGGGGACGGCGGCCGATGAGGTGGTTCATCAGGCAGCGCGGCGCGGCCTGCCGCTTTACCACGCGCGCATCGAGGCGCGCCCTGAGGCGGGGCTGACAGACCGTCCCGTCTTGGCCTTCGCCGGCATCGGGCGGCCGGAGAAGTTCTTCGCGTCGCTGGAGAGCTGTGGCTGCACGCTCGCCTGCAAGGTCGCCTTCCCCGATCATCATGCCTTCAGCGAAGCCGAGACGGAGAAACTGCTGCTCGAGGCGGAGCGCGAGGACTGGCAGCTCGTGACCACGGCCAAGGACATGGCGCGCCTGCGCACCGCCACTGGCGAGATCCATCGCTGGCTTTCGGCCCGCACGAAGGTCCTGCCCGTGGAGATGGTCATCGACCAGCAGGCCCGACTGCTCGGTCAGATCAATGAAATGCGGCGCCTGCGGGTGTTCCGTCAGGCGCCGTCGGCAGGCAGCAGCAGCGGGGATCCGGCGTAAGGGTGCCGGGATCTTCCCTTTACTTGAGACCCTTAGTCTCTTTGTAGCGCTTCAGCGAAGATTCCGGATCCGCATAGGCTTCCTGCAGCTCGACGGACCAGTATTTCAGCTCGTCCAGCGGGATCGGCACGCCGGTCACGGCGCAGCGCACGAAGGTGCCCTGCACCTCGATCTGGAAGTCGCCGTCGAGATAGCGCACGCGCGCCTCACTGGGCATCTTGGGTTTGTCGAAACGGTTCATCTTGGGGGCCATCGTCAACGGTTGCGGGCGCACGGGCGCGCCGGAAAGTGGCGCGATCCTAAGGATCCGGGACCGGAAGGGCAAGCCGGGAATGGCCCGCGCCCCCGTCGCCGGTAGACAGAGCTGCGCACATCTTGTCCACCACTTGCGAAATTGCGCAGGTGTAAATCCCATCGGCTCCTATATGGTGGGGACGATTTCCCTCTGCGGTGGCGGTCAGGCAGCCCTTGCGCCGACAACGACCCGCCGCAGAAGCCACGGCAAGCAGGACTGCACCATGAGCGACTTCAGCACCGACCTCATCGAATCCTCCGGCCTGGGCCTCGAGACGGCCCGCCGGATTACCGCGGAGGCCCTGCAGGGAGCCGATGACGGCGAGCTTTTCGTCGAATACCGCCAGTCCGAGGGGCTCGTCTTCGACAATGGTCGCCTAAAAGGGGCCAATTACGACACGGCCCAGGGCTTCGGCCTGCGGGCAGTCGTCGGCGAGGCGGCCGGCTATGCCCATTCCGGCGAGATTTCCGAAGGCGCCCTGCGCCGCGCCGCTGAAGCGGTCTCCGCCGTCAAGGGCGGGCATTCTGGCAGCTATGCCGCCGCACCCGCCCGCACCAACCAGGCGCTCTATGCCGATCTCAATCCGCTCGGCGCCCCGTCCTTTGAGGAAAAGGTCCGCCTGCTCCAGCAGATCGATGTCTATGCCCGCGACAAGGATCCCCGCGTTCGTCAGGTGACCGCCTCGGTCGCAGGCTCCTGGCAGGTGGTCGACATCCTGCGCGCCGACGGCCACCGGGTGCGCGACATCCGCCCGATGGTGCGCCTCAGCATCTCCCTCGTGGCCGGTGACGACAGCCGTCAGGAAACCGGCTCCTATTCCTGTGGCGGCCGGGAAGGCTTTGCCCGCTTCATTTCCCCCGACATGTGGCAGGCCGGGGTCGACGAGGCCCTGCGTCAGGCGCTGGTCAATCTGGACGCCGTGCCGGCCCCTGCCGGAACCTTCGACGTGGTGCTGGGCCCGGGCTGGCCGGGCATCCTGCTGCACGAGGCCGTGGGCCACGGGCTGGAAGGCGATTTCAACCGCAAGAAGACCTCCGCCTTTGCCGGTCTCATGGGGCAGCAGGTCGCGGCCAGGGGCGTCACCGTGGTGGACGACGGCACCCTGCCGGACCGCCGCGGCTCCATTACCGTCGACGACGAGGGCACGCCGTCGGGACGCACCGTGCTGATCGAGGACGGCATTCTCACCGGCTACATGCAGGACCGGCAGAACGCCCGGCTCATGGGCATGAAGCCCACCGGCAACGGACGGCGCCAGTCCTTCGCGCACATTCCCATGCCGCGCATGACCAACACGCTGATGCTCAACGGCCAGCACGAGCCGGACGAGATCCTCTCTTCCGTCAAGGACGGGCTCTACATGGTCTCCTTCGGCGGCGGTCAGGTGGACATCACCTCCGGCAAGTTCGTCTTCTCCTGCACGGAAGGCTACCGGGTGCGGGACGGCAAGATCGGCGAGCCGGTCAAGGGCGCCATGCTCATCGGCAACGGTCCTGACGCGCTGACCCGTATTTCCATGATCGGCAACGACATGGCCCTCGACACGGGCATGGGTACCTGCGGCAAGCAGGGACAGGGCGTTCCCGTGGGTGTCGGCCAGCCTTCCCTGCGCATCAATGGCCTGACCGTGGGCGGCACGGCGGTTTGATCCGCGTGCCGCGAACGCACTTCCCCCGCAGGACCACCCGATGAGCGACATCACCTTCGTGATCTTCGACATGGACGATGTTCTTTACGACTTCGACCATGACTTCCGCCTGCGTGCGCTGGCCACGCTCACCGGGCGCGATCCCGCCGACATCGACCGGGACGTCTGGGGCGGTCCCCACGAAAATCTGGCGGAGGCCGGCAATCCGGCAACGGCGGAAGCCTATCTGGACCAGTTTCAGGCGCTGCTGGGCTATCCGATCGACGAGGCGACCTGGACCGACATCCGCCGCCGCATGAAGACCCCGCGCCCCGGCGTCCTCGACATGGCGCGGGCGCTGAAGGGCCGGGTGGAACTGGCGCTCCTCACCAACAATGGCATGCTTCTCAAGAAGGCCTTGCCCGGCTGCGCACCCGAAGTGATCGAGATCTTCGCCGAAAAGGCGCATGTCTCCGCGGAGTTCGGCGCCCGCAAGCCGGATCCCGAGGTCTTCCGGCGGATCTGCGCCCGTTATGGTCATCGGCCGGAGGCAAGTGCCTTCGTCGATGACCGGCAGGAGAATATCGAGGGCGCTCGGGCCTGCGGGCTGTCGGCCCATCTCTATCGCGACGAGGCAGGGCTTCGCGCATATCTGACGGATCTCGGTCTTCTTCCCGGATCTCACCAGCAGGATGACTTGAAATGAGCATGAAGATCTGGGGCCGGATCAATTCCTCCAACGTGCGCAAGGTTCTTTGGTGCGCGGAAGAGCTTGGCCTCTCCTATGAGCAGATCGATGCGGGCGGCGCCTTCGGAGTGGTCGCCACCCCGCAATACCGCGCCCTGAACCCGAACGGGCGCATTCCCTGCCTGCAGGATGGCGACTTCGTCCTGTGGGAGAGCAACGCCATCGTCCGCTATCTGGCCCGGAAATACGGCAAGGCGCCCTTCGTCAACGAGACGCTCGAAGGCTGGGCTTCTGCAGACCGCTGGATGGACTGGATGACCTTCTCCTTCACCGTGCCCTTCAAGGATGTGTTCTGGAACGTCGTGCGCACCGCGCCCGAGAAGCGCGACCATGCGGCGCTGGAGGCAGGGCTCGCCCAGTGCATCTCCCATTTCGCCCTTGCCGACGAGGCGCTCTCCCGCCAGCCCTATCTCTCGGGCGACCATCTCGGCATCGGCGACATTCCGCTCGGCTCCATCGCCTATGCCTGGTTCGAAATGCCGATCGAGCGCCCGGCCATGCCCCATCTGGAAGCCTGGTACGCGCGGCTCAAGGAGCGTCCGGCCTATCGCAAGGGCGTCATGTCGCCGCTGACCTGAGCGCTGCAATCCCTGATCTGAAACGCTGCTGGCACATGCAAGTCTTAACCTTGCAGGGCTAGACTGGGTGCAACGCATTCAGATTACGGACAAAGGAGCGAAAATGGCCGGCGGTGGCGTGCCCCCCTTCATGGCTGACGGGCTGATCTTCCTTGCGGCAACCGTGGTGGCGGTGCCGCTGGCCAAGCGGCTGGGCCTCGGGTCGGTGGTCGGCTATCTGGCGGCTGGCGTCGTGATCGGCCCCTTCGGCTTCGGCTTCCTGGCCTCGGGCGAGGAGATGCTGCCCATCGCGGAACTGGGCGTGGTGCTGCTGCTCTTTGTCATCGGTCTGGAGCTCGACCCCGCCAAGCTCTGGCGCATGAAACGGGACATCTTCGGCCTTGGCACCGCGCAGGTGCTGATCACGGGCCTGACCCTGTGTTCGCTGATCATGCTCATGGGGTATCCCATGCGCATGGCCCTCGTGGCGGGCTTCGGGCTGGCGCTGTCCTCCACAGCCTTTGCCTTGCAGATCCTGCAGGAGCGCGGACAGTTGTCCGCGGCCTATGGCCAGCGGGCCTTCTCGATCCTGCTGCTGCAGGACATTGCCATCGTGCCGCTGCTGGCGATGGTCACCCTGCTGACTCCCTTTGCCGATGCCCAGGCCGGACCCTCGATCTGGATCGAGAGCCTGACCATCCTCGGAGCCATCGCGGCCGTGGTGATTGCCGGGCGCTATCTGGCCTCGCCCCTCTTCACCATCCTGGCCCGCAGCCACGCCCGCGAGGTGATGCTCGCCGCGGCCCTTCTGGTCGCGCTGGGCAGTGCCGGGCTCATGCATGTGGTCGGCCTGTCCATGGCGCTGGGTGCCTTCCTTGCCGGTGTGCTCCTCGCCGAATCGAGCTTCCGCCATGTGCTGGAAGCCGATATCGAGCCCTTCCGCTCCCTGCTCATGGGCCTGTTCTTTGCCGCCATCGGCATGTCGCTCGACTTCGGCCTGCTCATGGACCACATCGGTCTGGTGGTGCTGGGCGTTTTCGGCGTCATGACCGTCAAGGGCGCCTTCCTCTGGGCCCTGTCCCGGGCGACCGGCTCTCCCAATTCCGATGCGCTGCGCGTGGCCGTCACCCTGCCGCAGGGCGGGGAGTTTGCCTTCGTTCTCTTCACCGCGGCCGTCGGCAATCGCATCCTGACCTATGACGTTGCCAACGTGCTGAACTCCATCGTCATCCTGTCGATGCTTCTGACGCCGATTGCCTGCCTGCTGCTCGATGCGGTGGCAGAGCGCCTGCGCGCCCGCGGCGTGGAGAACCCGATGGTGGAGACCTTCGAGGAGGCGACCCCCACGGTGCTTGTCATCGGCTTCGGCCGATTCGGCATGACGGTGGCCCAGATCCTCACCGCCGAAGGGCTGGAAGTGCGCGCCATCGACAATGCCCCGGACCGGATCGCCTATGCCCGCCGCCTCGGCTTCAAGGTCTATTACGGCGACGCCACCCGTCCGGACGTTCTGGCGGCGGCCGGTGCCGGCAAGGCCGCCCTGATTGCGCTTTGCGTCGAAAACGACCGGGTGATGGGGCAGGCGGTGGATGTGGTGCGCGAAGGCTTCCCCCAGGCGCTGATCTTCTGCCGCGCCACCGACCGGGCCCATGCGCTTGAACTGGCGAAGAAGGGCGTCGACTTCCAGATCCGCGAGACCTTCGAATCGTCCCTCGTCTTCGGCAAGGAAGCGCTCTACAGCCTCGGTATTCCGGCGGACCGGGTTGCCGAAATCGAGGCGGACGTGCGCCAGCGGGATCAGGAGCGCCTCGCCATCCAGATGCGCGAGGGGTTCGAGGCCGGGCTGGACCGCATTCACGGCATCACCCCGCGCCGCCGGGCGAGCGACGTGGCCGCCGACCCCTCCTGAACCAAAAAAAGACCCGCCATGGGCGGGCCTTCGAATGCCTGGATGCGGTGCGGATCAGGGCAGGGCGTCGAAGCCGGCCGAGAAGCCTTTCAGCGAAATCGGAATGCCGATGCCTTCTTCCGGGGTCTGGAAGATGATGAAGGTGGCCAGGTTGCCGGCCTTCAGCTTCTTGATCAGCTCCTCGTCGAGAATGACTTCGGCGATGCAGCCGTTGGAGACGCAGCGCACGAAGGCGGCGCGGCCGATATCCGCTTCATCCACCCGCAGGCCGAGACCGGAGGGCAGCAGCACGCCCAGAGGGGCCAGAACCCGCAGGATCTTGGCCTGCTGGTCGGCGGTCTTCAGGATGATGACGGAGAGCCCGACATTCTCCCGGTCTTCCGCCGTCACGTTCTGGATCAGAGCGCATTGCTCGCCGGAAGCGCCCGGAGGCGTGTCGCAGCGCATCTGCCAGTCCCCGTGCACCGCCTTCACCTCGCCCTGGGCGAGCGCAGGTGACACGAACGCGGAAAGGGAGGTCGCGGCAAGGCTCGCGGTGAGGGCAGCGCCCAGGCAGGCGGTGAGACGGGTCATTCGGCGGAGCACGCGTCTGGACAAGGGGAACTTCCTCCTGATGCCATGGAACGGGCCGGCTGAGCGAACCTTCAGCGTTCCTGGCGAATCGTGATGATTTTCTGCGGTGCAGAGTGCACCAAGCCGAAGGTGCTTTCCACCCTAGCGACGTCGGTTCTCCCTTGCTGCCGACAAATCTGGGCAAAAATGCAAGTCATTGATCCTTATCAAGACAGTTGAAACACCCCCTCTGGCCAGCCGAGGCGGAAATCCGTTGCGGCAGGGCCGTTCTTGTGGTTTTTGTCCTGAAGGTAGCTGTTGAAACCAGGGTGCGGCAGATCGCCGCTTCGTCTTAAGGCTCCGTCGCGTTAGGTGCTGGTTTCAGGATAAGATACCGCTGCGGCGTTTGTTTCGGTCAGTTCGCGCAAGGCGATCTGCAGGCCGACCGGGAGGGTCGGGCGCAGGGCAAGGTGCCCGCGACCTGCGGATGGACGCCTTCGACAGGACCGCGCCAGGGGGCGCCGCAAGGACCTGCCGGGCGACGCGGCCGGAATGGTGACTATACAGTGCGAACGTCGACGGGCTGTCGACGGTTTGAGGGAAGGGAGCGAGGACGTGAAGGCCAACTTCAAGCGTCTTATGGGGGCAGTCGCCGGTGCGGCCGCCCTGTTCGGGTCGGCCGGTGCAGGTCTGGCCCAGGAAGCAGGATTTCACCCGTGGATGATCGGCCTTCAGGAGGCCGCGACCGAGGTGATGGACGATATCCGCTGGTTCAACGATCTCACGTTCTGGATCATGTTCGCGGTCGTCCTGTTCGTGCTGGCGCTGCTGATCATCGTCATGGTCAAGTTCAACGCCAAGGCCAACCCGGTTCCTTCGCGCACCTCCCACAACACCTTCATTGAAGTTGTCTGGACGGTGGCGCCGATCCTCATCCTTGTGGTCATCGCCATTCCCTCCTTCCGTCTCCTCTACAAGGAGCTGGAAATCCCGCAATACGACATGACCGTGAAGGCCATCGGCTACCAGTGGTACTGGGGCTACGAATACACCGACGAGAACATGAACGGTCTCGCGATGGATTCCCTCATGATTGGTGACAGCATGGATGCCGAGAAGGATCTGGCAGCGCGCACCGAAGTTGCGGCCGCCCGTGGCGTCACCGTCGACGAAGTGCCGCGCCTGCTGGCCGTGGACAACGAGCTGGTCATTCCGGTCGACACCACGGTTCGCCTGCAGGTGGTCGCCGAGGACGTGATCCACGCCTTCGCCATGCCGGCCTTCGGCGTCAAGATCGATGCCATGCCGGGCCGTCTGAACGAGACCTGGTTCCGTGCGCGCCAGACCGGCGTCTACTACGGCCAGTGCTCCGAGCTCTGCGGCCTGAACCACGCCTTCATGCCGATCGCCGTCCGGGTCGTGACCCGCGAGCAGTTCGACGCCTGGGCCGAAGCCGCCCAGAGCGACCTGGACACGGCCAACAAGCAGCTCATGGCCGCGATCGCTTCCGAGCGGAAGGTCGCAGGCAGCGCATCCGAGATCACCGTCGCCCGCAACTGAGGCGACGGTATGCGAGCCGGCGGGCGGGGGGAGTGAGACCCGCGCCGGCTCTGGAGAGATTGAAAGAGGGAGTTCATCATGGCTGCCAGCGAAGCACATGCGGCACATGACCATCCGACGGGATGGGTACGGTGGGTCTATTCGACCAACCACAAGGATATCGGCATTCTGTATCTGATCTTCGCGATCTGCGCGGGCATCATCGGCGGCGCACTCAGCGTGGGCATCCGCATGGAGCTGCAGGAGCCGGGGATGCAGATCTTCTCCAATCCCCACACCTTCAACGTGTTCACCACGTCGCATGGCCTGATCATGATCTTCTTCATGGTCATGCCCGCGATGATCGGGGGCTTTGCCAACTACTTCGTGCCGATCATGATCGGCGCGCCGGACATGGCCTTCCCGCGGATGAACAACATCTCCTTCTGGCTGCTGCCGCCGGCCTTCGCCCTGCTGCTGCTGACCCTCTTCGTTGACGGCCCGTCCGGCTATTCCGGCACGGGTGGCGGCTGGACCATCTACCCGCCGCTGTCCACCTCCGGCCAGCCTGGCCCGGCGATGGATCTGGCGATCCTGTCCCTGCACATTGCAGGTGCCTCCTCGATCCTCGGTGCCATCAACTTCATCACCACCATCCTGAACATGCGCGCCCCGGGCATGACGCTGCACAAGATGCCGCTCTTTGCCTGGTCGGTTCTGGTCACCGCCTTCCTGCTGCTGCTCTCCCTGCCGGTTCTGGCAGGCGCGATCACCATGCTGCTGACGGACCGCAACTTCGGCACGTCCTTCTTCGATCCGGCCGGCGGTGGCGATCCGATCCTGTTCCAGCACCTGTTCTGGTTCTTCGGTCACCCGGAAGTGTACATCCTGATCCTCCCGGGCTTCGGCATCATCAGCCACATCATCTCCACCTTCTCCCGCAAGCCGGTCTTCGGCTACCTGGGCATGGCCTATGCCATGGTCGCCATCGGCGTCGTCGGCTTCATCGTGTGGGCGCACCACATGTACACGGTTGGCATGTCCACCGAGACCCAGGCCTATTTCGTCGCCGCCACCATGGTGATCGCGGTTCCGACGGGCGTGAAGATCTTCTCCTGGATCGCCACCATGTGGGGCGGCTCCATCACCTTCCGCACCCCGATGGTCTGGGCGATCGGCTTCATCTTCCTGTTCACCGTCGGTGGTGTGACCGGGGTGCAGCTGGCCAATGCCGGTCTCGACCGCGCGCTGCATGACACCTACTACGTGGTGGCGCATTTCCACTACGTGCTGTCGCTGGGGGCCGTCTTCGCGATCTTCGCGGCCTGGTACTACTGGTTCCCGAAGATGTTCGGCTACATGTACAACGAGACGATCGGGAAGGCGCACTTCTGGATCACCTTCATTGGCGTGAACCTGATCTTCTTCCCGCAGCACTTCCTGGGTCTGAACGGCATGCCGCGCCGCTATGCCGACTATCCGGATGCGCTGGCCGGCTGGAACTTCGTGTCCTCCATTGGCTCCTACATCTCCGCCTTCGCCGTCCTGGTGTTCCTGGTCGGCATCGTCGAGGCGATGATGAAGAAGCGGGCCGTGGGCAACAACCCGTGGGGTGAAGGTGCAACGACCCTGGAGTGGACGCTGACGTCTCCTCCTCCGTTCCACCAGTTTGAAACTCTGCCGCGGATCAAGTAAGTCGCCCCGATCCGCATCGGCCCGAGGGCCGACCCAAGAACATAAGACACCGCGCTCACGGGTGCGGTGTCGCCCGCCAGACAGGGACGCGATCCGTCCGGACGGGCCAGGCAGAAAACAAGAAATTGAAGAATTCAGTCAAGGATGCGCCCATGTCGCTCGTCGAGCGCCAGGATACTTTCACCGTGGACGGTCTCGCCCTTGAGGGCGGCGAAGGCTCGGTCGGCGATTACATCGCTCTCCTGAAGCCGCGCGTCATGTCCCTGGTGATCTTCACCGCCTTCGTCGGCATGATGCTCGCGCCCGGTCATCTCCACCCGGTTCTGGCCGTCGTCTCGATCCTCTGCATCGCCATCGGTGCGGGCGCGTCAGGTGCCTTGAACATGTGGTACGACGCCGACATCGACGCCGTGATGTCGCGCACCGCCAAGCGGCCGATCCCGGCCGGCAAGATCACCCGTCAGGAGGCCTTCGGCTTCGGCATGACCCTGTCCGTCGGCTCCGTGCTGACCCTGGGCCTTGCCGTCAACTGGTTCGCCGCTGCCTTCCTCGCCTTCACCATCTTCTTCTATGTGGTGGTCTACACCATGTGGCTGAAGCGCTCGACGCCGCAGAACATCGTCATCGGTGGCGCGGCCGGCGCCTTCCCTCCGATGGTGGCCTGGTCCTGCGTGACCGGCGACATCAGCATCGAGAGCGCGGTCCTGTTCCTCATCATCTTCATGTGGACGCCGCCCCATTTCTGGGCGCTGGCCCTCTTCAAGTGCGGCGACTATCGCAAGGCCGGCGTGCCGATGCTGCCCGTCGTCGCCGGAGAGACCGCGACCCGCAACCAGATCCTGATCTATTCCCTGGCGCTGCTGCCCATCGGCGTGCTGCCCTGGGTCTTCGGCTTCGCAAGTGCCGCCTATGGCGCATTCGCCGGGGCCCTCGGCCTGGCCTTCCTGGGTCTTGCCGTGCAGGTCTGGCGTCACCGGGAAGGGGATCTGGCCCGCAAGTCCGCGGTCCGGCTCTTCACCTTCTCCCTGTTCTATCTCTTCATGCTCTTCGCCTTCCTTCTGGCGGAAAGCCTGATCGTGGGGGCCTGATCCGTGGCTGAAGACAAGACCGTCCTGCCCGACGGCGTCCGTCTGACGGACGCCCAGCAGAAGCGTCGCCGGGGTCGCTCCATCGCGATTGCCTGTGCGCTCGGGGCCCTGGTCGTGCTGTTCTACGTGGTGACCATCGTCAAGATGGGCCCCGAGATCATGAGCCGGCCGCTCTGAAGAAGGATTGCAAGGACCGATGACCCGCCCCGCCACCCCTCAGGATGAGGCCGCAGCCCAGACCCTCGCCGCGCGACGCAATCGCACGGTCGGGCTCGTCTGCGCCGGTGTCTTCCTGTTCATGGTGGGGGCGGCTTATGCAGCGGTGCCTCTCTATAATCTCTTCTGTCGTGTCACCGGCTTCGGCGGCACCACCCAGGTCGCCGAGCAGGCGGCGGATCACGTCATCGACCGCAAGATCATCGTCCGCTTCGACGGCAACGTGCGCCACGACCTGAGCTGGAGCTTCGCGCCCGAACACCGGGAGATGACGCTGAAGATGGGCGAGACCGGAGAGATGGCCTATCGCGCCACCAACACCGGCACCCGGCCTCTGACCGGAACCTCCGTCTTCAACGTGACCCCGCTCGAAGCGGGGGCCTATTTCAACAAGTTGCAGTGTTTCTGCTTCACCGAGCAGACCCTCGAACCGGGTGAAACGGTCGAGATGCCGGTGGTGTTTTTTGTCGATCCGGACATGGATACCGATCCGGACCTGAAAAACGTGCGGGAAATCACGCTTTCGTATACCTTTTTTCCGGTCGACGCGCCGGAACAACCTGTTGCGGCCCGGGAGGATGACGGGGCCGCGAAATCGAAACTCTGATCCGCCCGCCGATGACGGCGTCCGGATTGTCAGGCTTGGGGAGCATGCCGATGGCTGAGGCACACGTTAAGAATCACGATTACCACCTGGTTGAACCGAGCCCCTGGCCGTTCCTGGCCTCCATGGGCGCCTTCATTCTGGCGCTCGGCGCCATCGGATTCATGAAGCTCGGCAAGGGCGAGGAGTTCGTTCTCTTCGGCATGAACCTCACCGGCTGGGGCCTCTTCGCCATCGGTCTTCTGGTGGTCCTCTACGTGATGTTCGCCTGGTGGCGCGACACCATCAAGGAAGCCCATCAGGGTCACCACACTCGGGTCGTGTCCCTGCACCTGCGCTATGGCATGCTGCTGTTCATCGCCTCTGAAGTGATGTTCTTCGTGGCCTGGTTCTGGGCCTATTTCGATGCGGCGCTCTATGCCGGCGAGGCCATCAACTATGCCCGCGTCGAGGCGACCGGCGGTCACTGGCCCCCGGCCGGCATCCAGACCTTCGATCCCTGGCACCTGCCGCTGCTCAACACCCTGATCCTGCTGTGCTCCGGCACCACCGTTACCTGGGCGCACCACGCCCTGCTGCATGACGACCGGGAAGGGTTGAAGTGGGGCCTGACCCTCACCGTCGTGCTGGGTGTCCTCTTCACCATCTGCCAGGCCTATGAATACGGCCATGCCGCCTTTGACTTCAGCGGCAACATCTATGGCGCGACCTTCTACATGGCCACAGGCTTCCACGGCTTCCACGTGATCGTCGGCACCATCTTCCTGGCGGTTTGCCTGTTCCGTGCGCTGGCCGGCCACTTCACTCCGAAGCAGCATTTCGGCTTCGAGGCAGCGGCCTGGTACTGGCACTTCGTCGATGTGGTCTGGCTCTTCCTCTTCGTCGCCATCTACATCTGGGGCGCCGGAACCCCGGCCGCGCACTGACCTGCGCGACCGGCCAGTGGCCTTGTGACAAATGGACGCCCGGACCGGCAAACGGTTCGGGCGTTTTGCATTGGGGGAGCAGAGGCGCTAGGCTCGGCCGATTTTCCGGGCCATGGGCCCACGCGGAGGTATCCGGTGACAGATCCACAGGCCGACAAGGCGCATTATCCGCCGGTCAATCCGGTGACCTCGGGCCTCTCCGGCCATTGTCCGCGCTGCGGTCAGGGGCGCCTGTTCAAGGGCTATCTCACCCTGAGACGCCGCTGTTCGGCCTGCGGACTGGACTTCGACTTTGCCGACAGCGGTGACGGCCCGGCGGTTTTCATCATCCTGCTGGTTGGCTTCCTGATCGTTGGTCTGGTGCTCTGGGTCGAGTTCACCTTCCAGCCGCCGATCTGGCTGCATCTGCTGATCTGGCTGCCCCTGACTACTGGTCTGTCCCTGGGCATCCTGCGGCCCTTGAAGGGCCTGATGATCGCCCTGCAGTTCCGCCATGCAGCCCAGGAGGGACAGCTCGAAACCGGGGCCCTATCTGACGCCCACGCAACAGACGAAAATACCCCATCATGACCGCTTCCAATCCCCAGTCCGACCGCGAGCCCGCACCCAGCTTTGAGGACGCGGCGCCATCCCCGCTGTCGCGCCTGCTTCTGCCCGGTGCTGCCGCCGCCATTGCCCTCGGCGTCCTCGTCAATCTCGGCCTGTGGCAGGTTGATCGGCTGGTCTGGAAGGAAGCGCTGATTGCCAAGGTCACCGCCGATGTGGCGGCCGATCCGGTGGCGGCGCCCGGTCCGGACGCCTGGCCGACCCTCGATCCTTTCGAGATCGACTACCGGCACGTGGCGGTCACCGGCCACTATCTTCCGGGCACGGCCTACTACTTCACCGCGCTCGGGGAGGATGCACGCGGTGCGGCGCAAGGGCCGGGCTACATGCTCTATCAGCCCTTCGAGACGATCGAGGGCTGGACGCTGATGGTCAACCGGGGCTTCCTGCCGCAGGAAGTCTGGCGGGATCGCCGCGAGGACTTCCGGCAAGATGCGCCAGCGCAAGGCGCCGCAAGCACTCCCGTGACCCTGACCGGTCTGCTTCGCCTGTCGGAACAGCCCAACTGGACGACACCGGCGGCCGACACGGACGGGATGGTCTGGTTTGCCCGCGACACGATCCACATGGCCAAGACGCTCGACGTGCCGGGGCAGGGGCGGGCACCCTTCAGTCTCGACCTCGATCAGGCTTTCTCGGGGCCGGGCGGGCTGCCGCAGGCGGGGGAAACCGTGGTGCGGTTCAAGAACGATCACCTCGGATACGCGCTGACCTGGTTCGGTCTTGCCGCAACCCTCATCGGTGTCTTCGCGACCTGGGCTGTCACCGTTCTGCGAGGAAGCCGCAAGGACGAAGCATGACGGCTGCCGACGGTCCGTAAAAACAAGAAAAGGCGCGGGACCGGCCCGCGCCTTTTGTCTTTTTCCGAAGCTGTGGAGCCGAAAGGCTCAGAGAGCTTCGAGAATGGCGGCGGCACCCGTTGCGGTGGCGGTGCCGGGGGTTTCCTCGACGCTCAGGAAGGTGACTTCACCGTCCTTGGCGATCAGGGCGAAACGCTGGGCGCGGGTGGAGCCGAAGATCGGTGCGTCCAGACCCAGGCCGATGGCCTTGATGAAGTCGGCTGCCGGATCGGACAGGAAGGTGATGGCATCGGCCTTGGAGGCCTTGCACCAGGCGTCCATCACGAAGAGGTCGTTGGCGGCGATCACGGCGATGGTGTCAACGCCCTTGCCCTTGATCGTGTCGGCATGTTCCACGAAGCCCGGCAGGTGGTTCATGTGACAGGTCGGGGTGAAGGCCCCCGGAACGCCGAAGAGAACGACGGTCTTGCCGGCGAACACGTCCGCCGTGGTCAGTTCCGCGGGGCCGTCTGCGGTCTTGGTCTTGAAGGTCGCCTGCGGCAGCTTGTCGCCTACCTTGATGGTCATTCGCCTGTCTCCTGGTTGCTCGCGAAATGTATCAGGAACATCTCCAGCGATGACATAGGATGTTCCCTCCGATCCGTCGAGGTGTGACGCGACCGGTCGGTGAAAAATCCCTCACGCAACTGGGAGTATCAGCAGGCGGGACGCCTCAGGGTGCGCGGGAGAGGTCTCCGGCCTCCAGCACATGCAGGCTCTCCAGACCTCCGTCGGCGGTGCTGAGCACCAGCCGGAGCCGGGTTCCGCCGTCATCGGTCTTGGCCAGCCCGCGCAAGGGAAGGGACCAGGCCGCTGCCAAGCCGCTCGGCGCGGTGATCCGCTCGGGAAGCCGGTTGAAGGACCCTTCCGGCCCCTCGACGAAGAGGTCGAGGACATCCGTATCTCCCTCCCGCGTCAGGCCGATCAGCAGGGACTTGCCGTCTTCGGAAAGATCGAGCCTGTAGGCTCCCTCCGCCTCCTCGGCAGGAATGGGTTTCGGCACTCCCGCAAGATCCCTGCGGATCAGCAGGCTGCTCACCTTGTCCGCCCTCTCGTCGGGGGCAAGCGCCAGCTCCAGCACGTCGTCGCGGGGCACGCAGATGTCCTTGCAGACCCCGTAGGTCGCCTGGATCCTCAGCTCCACGGGCTGCGCGGGATTCACCGGCACCACTCGAAGCGGCAAGGTGATTCCGCCATGGTAGACCGCGCTCACCGAATAGCCGTCATCCTCGCGCTCGGGCACAGGATAGAGCACCTCGGCCGCGCGCAGGTTGGTGGAACCGGAAAAATCGAAGAGCGGCGGAATGCCCGCATCCCCCGGAAAGCGCCAGTAGGTGTGCCAGCCCGTCTCGAGTGCCAGCTCGATCCCGGCAAGATAGGCTCCCTGCTCCAGCGGTCCCTCGGAAATGAGACGGGCCGACCCGCCGAGCCCGAGAGCCGCCGTCGACCCTGCGGCCCGCGCATCCGTCGCAAGCGGCAAGGCGCCACCGAACACAAGCGCGGCGCCGAGCGATGCTGCCAGAGAAAGGCGCAGGGGGAGGCCTGTGGTCCGGCGCGATGCTTCGGACGATGCAGGGGGCAGGAAGCGAGGTTTGGGTCTGTTCATGGGCGTAAGCTAGGGCCTGAAGGCGACCCGGTCATCCTCCGGTCGCGCACACGAGGGTCATAATCCCGTGAAGGTGACCGGTGATG
Source organism: Roseibium aestuarii (assembly GCF_008477545.1). GTDB lineage: Bacteria > Pseudomonadota > Alphaproteobacteria > Rhizobiales > Stappiaceae > Roseibium > Roseibium aestuarii. The sequence continues at coordinate 446,012 of NZ_VORA01000001.1, forward strand.
GCGGCGAATTTGTGCCCGACGGGTAAAAGCGCAACCCTTCCCGGCGCTTGCCGTTAACAATCGCGGCAAGACAGGCTAGTCTGCCGTCTCGGCATCCGGGTCGCCTTCGGGGACTGGCTTGCCGGGAGTGCCGGATTCTCCGGCATTCCCGAACCTCTTGCGCGGGGACACGTCGCCATGACCGATTCGCTCGAAGGACAGTTTCTGATCGCCATGCCCAACATGGAGGATGGCAGGTTCGAGCATTCGGTGATCTACATCTGCTCCCACACCGAACAGGGGGCCATGGGTCTGGTCATCAACCAGGTGGCGCGTCATCTCAGCCTCGAAGGCCTGCTCATCCAGCTCAACATCCTGCGGGACGATCCGGGCATCCAGGTGCCGCATCGCCTGCGCGAGATGAGCGTGCACAAGGGTGGTCCGGTGGAGGTGGAGCGTGGCTTCGTCCTGCACAGCGACGACTATGTGCTCGATCGCTCCACCCTGCAGATCCGCGATGGCATCTGCCTCACGGCCACGCTGGAGATCCTCAAGGCCATGGCGGAAGGCGGCGGGCCGCGTCAGGCCATGCTGGCACTGGGCTATTCCGGCTGGGCGCCGGGGCAGCTGGAAGCGGAAATTCAGGCGAATGGCTGGATCACCGGACCGGCGGACAAGGCCCTGGTCTTCGACGGAGCGACCGACAACAAGTGGCACCGCGCGCTCCAGTCCATCGGCATTGATCCGGCCATGCTCTTCGGCGAGGCCGGCCACGCCTGAGCCCTTGCCGTCCGGCCGGGCTTGACCTTTCCCGACATGGAAAAAATCCGGGTTAAATCCTGTCCCGGACAACGGAAGTATGTTACTTCCGGCTAAAGACGGCGGCGCCCGCGGGCAGCCGCAAAAGAACTGGCAGGAAACGCGGAGGCGGTTTGCGGTGAAGTATCTTAGTACGCGTGGCGAGGCTCCTGTACTCGGATTTTGCGATGTGCTCCTCCAGGGTCTGGCCCGCGATGGCGGCCTGTATCTGCCGGAAACCTGGCCGCAGCTTTCCGAAGAGACCATCGCCTCCTTCGCCGGCAAGCCCTATCAGGATGTCGCCTTCGCGGTGATCAAGCCTTTCGTCGACGGCGAGATTTCCGATGCCGACCTGAAGCGCATGATCGACGAGGCCTATGCCGGCTTCCGCCACGCGGCCGTCACGCCGCTGGTGCAGATCGCGCCCAACCGCTTCGTGCTGGAGCTCTTCCACGGTCCGACGCTCGCGTTCAAGGACGTGGCCATGCAGCTGCTCGGCCGCCTGATGGATCATGTGCTGGAACAGCGCGGCATGCGGGCGACGATCGTCGGCGCCACGTCCGGGGACACCGGTGGTGCTGCCATCGAGGCCTTCCGCGGCCGGTCCCGCACCGATGTCTTCATTCTCTTCCCCGACGGGCGCGTGTCGCCGGTCCAGCGTCGCCAGATGACGACGCCGACGGAGGACAACGTCCACGCCCTCGCGCTGACCGGCAATTTCGATGACTGCCAGTCCATCGTGAAGGGCATGTTCAACAACTTCGCCTTCCGCGACCGGGTGGGGCTCTCCGGGGTCAATTCCATCAACTGGGCGCGCATTCTGGCGCAGATCGTCTATTACTTCGTCTCCGCCGCCGCACTCGGCAGCCCGGCGCGCAAGGTCAGCTTCACCGTGCCGACCGGCAATTTCGGCGATATCTTCGCCGGCTACGCGGCCATGAAGATGGGCCTTCCGGTCGAGAAGCTGGTGGTCGCCACCAATGTGAACGACATTCTGGCGCGCACCCTCGACACCGGCCGCTACGAGATGCGCGGCGTGACCGCCACCACGGCGCCGTCCATGGACATCCAGATCTCGTCCAATTTCGAGCGTCTGCTGTGGGAAGCCACCGGGCGTGATTCCGATGCGGTGCGTCGCATGATGAACCAGCTCGGTCAATCTGGCTCCTTCACCATCGAGGATGCAGCCCTGGCCGAGATCCGCTCGTCCTTCGCGGCCGGGCGCTGCGACGAGGCGCAGACGGCGGCGACCATCGACGAGACCCTCAAGGGAAGCGGCTATTTGCTTGATCCGCACACCGCGATCGGCGTGCATGTGGCCGCAGACCATGACGATGGCGCCGTGCCGATGATCATTCTGGGCACCGCCCATCCGGCCAAGTTCCCTGATGCAGTGGAAGCGGCTTGCGGCCATCGGCCGGAGCTGCCGCCGGAACTGCAGCCGATGATGTCGGCCGACGAGCGGTTGAGCGTCCTGGCTGCGGAACAGGGGGCGGTCGAAGGATTTATCGAGGATCACGCAAGGGCGGTCCGGAGCGGAGTGTAGTCATGCAGGTGCGCACGACCAAGATTGCAAATGGCATGACGGTCGTCACCGACCGCATGCCTTCCCTGAAAACCGCAGCTCTCGGCGTGTGGGTTCGGACCGGGTCTCGCAACGAGGCGATCGACCAGAACGGCATCACCCATCTGCTCGAGCACATGGCCTTCAAGGGCACGGCGACCCGCACCGCCCGGCAGATCGCCGAGGAGATCGAGGCCGTCGGCGGTGAGCTCAACGCCTCCACCTCCATCGAGCACACCAACTATTACGCCCGCGTTCTGGCCGAAGATGTACCGCTCGCCGTCGACCTCCTGGCGGATATTCTCCAGAATTCCACCTGCGACGAGGAAGAGCTGCGCCGAGAGAAGCAGGTGATCCTGCAGGAAATCGGTGCGGCTCACGACAGTCCGGAGGATCAGGCCTTCGACCTGTTCCAGGCAGCCGCCTGGCCCGATCAGCCGCTCGGCCGGCCGATCCTCGGCACGCCGGAAACCGTCACCAGCTTCTCCGGCGATGCGCTGCGGACTTACATGGCCGAGCGCTATCGCGGTCCGGACATGGTGCTGGCCGCCGCCGGCGCCGTTGATCACGACGCCATCGTGGCCCTGGCGGAAGAGAAGTTCTGCAAGATCAGCGCGGAGCCGGCCATCAGCGAAGGCCTGGCCACCTACCAGGGCGGCGAGCAACGCCTGCCCAAGGAGCTGATGGAAGCCCAGATCCTGATGGGCTTCCCCGGCCAGCCGTACAAGTCCAGGGACTATTATGCCATCCAGATCCTGGCCTCGATCCTGGGCGGCGGCATGTCCTCGCGCCTCTTCCAGGAAGTGCGCGAGCGCCTGGGTCTCTGCTACGCCATCTACACGTTCCACTGGGCCTTCTCCGACACCGGTCTCTTCGGTCTTCATGCGGCGACCAGCGAGAACGAGATCGCCGCGCTGATGCCGGTGATCCTCAAGGAACTGCGTCAGGCAGGCGAGACCATCACCGAGGAAGAAGTGGCCCGATCCCGCGCCCAGATCCGCGCCGGCTTGATGATGGCGCTGGAAAGCCCCGCCGCCCGCGCCGGTCAGATCGCCCGCCAGATTCTGGTCCACGGCCGGGTGCTCACCCTCGAGGAAGTCTCCGACAAGATCGCCGCCGTTACCGCCGCCGACATTCGCCGCGTGGCCAACGAGACCTTCCTCGGCAGTCGCCCGACCCTGTGCGGCGTCGGTCCGGTCTCTGCATTGATGAGCAGCGATGACATTGCCGCCGCTCTGGCGCATTCTGAAGCCCTGAAGGTTGCCGGCATGTAGGACGGGGTGGGGAATGGTGTTTCTGCGATCGTTTCAGCCGCAGGAGGGCGAGCCGCGCATCGCCTCGCGCACCCATTACCTGCGTCCCCCCGTGATGGGGGACTTCCCCGCCTGGGCGCGCCTGCGCGAGGACAGTCGCAATTTCCTTCAGCCGTGGGAACCGATCTGGCCCGCCGATGACCTGACCCGCGCCGCCTTTCGCCGCCGTCTGCGCCGCTATGCGGAAGAATGGCGCGACGGACGCACCCTGCCTCTCTTCCTGTTTCAGGCCGGCAGTGACCGGCTTCTGGGCGGACTGACCGTCTCCAACATCCGCCGGGGCGTGTCCCAGGCCGCCACGCTCGGCTACTGGATGGGCGCGCCCAATGCGGGGCAGGGGCACATGAGTGCCGGCGTGCGCCTGATCTTGCCGTATTGTTTCGATACGCTGGGTCTCAACCGGGTCGAGGCGGCCTGTCTGCCCAGCAACGGACCGTCCATCCATCTTCTGGAAAAGGCCGGCTTCCAGCGCGAGGGATATGCCCGCAACTATCTGTTGATCAATGGGCTCTGGCAGGACCATATTCTCTTTGCCTGCCAGCGCCAGGATCACCTGGATGCTCTCTCCAATCGGCCCTACTCTGTCGGGGGCAATCTGAAAGATATCTTGTGACATGTGCCCCAAACAAGTAGTCCTTCGCCCATGTCTCGACTGATCCCGCAGGGCGCGAACCGCCTCCTTCTCACCGCTGTCGCAGGTCTCATGCTGCTGCTGGCCGGTCTGACCGCTGCCCGCGCGCTGGAGCCCATTCCCGTCCCCCTCGACGTGGAAGCCCTGGACCTGACCGACGCGGTCGAGATGCATGTGGAGGTGGGCTCGCGCCTGCAGGTCTCGACGGCACCGGGCGCGGACGGCATCGTTCGCCGCATCGAAGTGTCGTCCCGCAACGGGGTCAATTCCAACTGGGCCGTCTTCGCGCTGGCCAACACCAGCGACGAGCAGATCGACCGGCTTCTGGTCGCTCCCTTCTTCCAGCTGGTCGGCTCCCGCATGTTCTGGCCGGACCTCGGCTCGTCGCGCATCGCCTATCTGACCCCCAGCCAGGGCATCGCGCCGGTGCGGGAAAAGAACCTTGAGGCCGATGTCTTCCGCATCACGCTGGATCCGGGCTCTGTCGTCACCTTCGTGGCGGAGCTGACCTCGCCCGAATTACCGCAGCTGCGCCTGTGGGAGCCGGACGTCTACAAGGAGACGCTGAACTCCTACACGCTCTATCGCGGCATCATCCTCGGCATCTCCGGTCTTCTTGCGCTGTTCCTGACCATTCTCTTCGTGGTGAAGGGCACGGTGATGTTCCCGGCGACGGCCGCCCTGGCCTGGTCGGTTCTGGCCTATCTCTGCATCGATTTCGGCTTCTGGAGCCGGGTGTTCGATCTGGTTCAGGGGCAGGACCAGCTTTACCGAGCCAGTGCGGAGGTGATGCTGGCGGCCAGCCTTATCATCTTCCTCTACGCCTATCTGAACCTCAATCGCTGGAACATTCACTACAGCCATCTGGCGCTGACGACCCTCGTCCTGCTGCTCGGGTTGCTGGGTGTGGCGGTTTGGGATCCGTCCGTCGCGGCCGGCATTGCGCGGCTGTCCCTGGGCGTCATCGGCGTGCTGGGCTTTGCCACCATCCTGGTGCTGGCCTTCAAGGGCTATGACCGGGCGATCATGCTCATTCCCACCTGGTTCCTGCTGATTACCTGGCTGATCGGTGCGGCCATGACGGTGACCGGCGCCCTTGCCAATGACATCGTGCAGCCTGCCCTTGGGGGCGGACTGGTTCTGATCGTTCTCCTTATCGGCTTCACCGTGATGCAGCACGCCTTTGCCGGCGGGGCGATTGCCCAGGGGCTGATCTCGGACGTGGAGCGCCGGGCGCTGGCCATGACGGGCTCCGGCGACATCATCTGGGACTGGGATGTGGACCGGGACCGGATCTTCACCGGCAACGAGGTCGAAGACCTGCTCTCCCTGCGCCATGGCACTCTTGACGGTCCGGCCCGCGACTGGCTGGAAGTGCTGCACCCGCAGGACCGCGACCGGTTCCGCGCGACCCTCGATGCGGTCATCGACCAGCGGCGCGGCAAGATCTCGCAGAACTTCCGCCTGCGCGCCGAGGACGGCCACTTCCGCTGGTTCCGCCTGCGCGCCCGGCCCATCGTCGGCTCTGACGGAGAGGTGATCCGCTGCGTCGGCACCCTTCTCGACGTGACCGAGGAGCGCACCGCCGAGGAGCGCCTGCTCCATGATGCTGTCCACGACAACCTGACCGGCCTCGCCAACCGCGAGATCTTCATGGATCGCCTGCGCTCGGCCATTGCCCGCACCAAGATGGACAATGCCGGCAAGCCGACCGTGCTCATCATCAATCTGGACCGCTTCAAACAGGTCAACGACAGCATCGGGCTGTCTGCCGGCGACAGCATCCTTCTGACGGTTGCGCGCCGCCTCAGCCGTCTGATCGGCCCGCAGGATGCGCTCTCCCGCCTCAGTGGCGACCAGTTCGGCCTGGTGCTCCTGTCGGAAAACGAACCGGACCGGATCGTCGCCCTGGCCGACAGCCTGCGCAAATCCGTGCGCGCGCCGATCACCTTCGGCGACCGCGAGATCTTCCTCACCTGTTCGGTCGGCATTGCGCTCTTCGAAGGCGAGAGCCAGTCGCTGGAGGATCTCGTCACCAATGCGGAGATCGCCATCAACCACGCCAAGCGCCTGGGCGGCGACCGGCAGGAGGTTTTCCGGCCGATCCTGCGCCCGCTGGCGAAGAACGTGGTGGAACTGGAAAGCGAGCTGCGCGACGCGATCAAGACCCAGTCGCTCGGTGTCTATTTCCAGCCGATCATCCGCCTGCAGGACCAGAGCGTTGCGGGCTTCGAGGTGCTGGCCCGCTGGACCCACCCGAAGCGCGGCCGCATCGCGCCATCCGAGTTCATTCCGATTGCCGAGCAGTCCGGCCTGATCAACGAGCTGGGCACCTATATGCTGGACCGGGGCGCCCAGCAGCTTGCGCGCTGGCAGCGTGACTTCCCCTATCCGCACCCGCTCTTCGTCAGCATCAACCTGTCGTCGCGCCAGTTGCTGCGCCATGATCTGATCAACGAGGTGAAGGCGGTGCTCTCGCGCAATGCGCTGGCACAGGGCACGCTGAAGCTTGAGCTGACCGAAAGCATGGTCATGTCCAACCCGGAATATGCCGCCCGCGTTCTCGAGCGCCTGAAGGATCTGGGGGCGGGCCTGTCGCTGGACGACTTCGGCACGGGCCATTCCTCGCTGGCCTATCTCCAGCGCTTCCCCTTCGACACGATCAAGATTGACCAGTCCTTCGTGAAGCCCGACGCCCGCGCCGTGCGTCCGGTGCTGCTGCGTTCCATCGTCGCCATGGGTCACGACCTGGGCATGTCCGTCGTGGCCGAAGGGGCCGAAAGCGAGGGCGATGCGCTGGAGCTGCTGCAGCTCGGCTGCGAATTCGCCCAGGGCTACCACTTTGGTCAGGCGATGGATGCGGACGAGGCGACCAAATATCTGAAGGTCGGCCTGAAGGCGCTTGAAGCGGCCGGCTGAGCCTTTCCGACGCTGAAGATGAAGACAGAAAAAGCCCCGGCATTGGCGCGGGGCTTTTTTTCATGGATCGGTCGAGGAAGAAGTCCCGTGCACCCCGTCAAGGCACGACCACCGAATAGCCTGTCGCCGCCGGTTCGAGATCCAGCGGAGTGGTCCCAAAGGGGTCGCCGTCGATCTGCACTGCGACGGGAAAACCGGCAAGCACGCGAGCCTTCCGGAACGCCATGACCGTGACGCCGCGCGCCTTGTGCACCCGGCCGAGCATCAGCGCCAGCCCGAAGCGCAGGGCGGAGACCGGATCGTCCTTCTGCAGCACCAGAACGTGCAGGCCTTCGGTGGTCACCGAGGCATCGGGGCATAGCACGAAGGGGCCGCCATAGAACCGGCCGTTGGTGGCGACCACCAGCTTGCCAGAGAGGGTCTGGCCATCCACATCCACCTGCATCTCGCTGGAGCGCCGGGTGAAGCCTATCCGCAGCGCGGTGAGCACATAGGCGAGCTTGCCGAGCTTGCGCTTGAGGGACAGCGGCACCCCATGCACCACCTCCGCATCGAACCCGGCGGAGGCCATGAGCACGAAGGGATGGCCGTTGGCGAGGCCGAAATGCAGCGGCCTTGTGCGGTGGGCCAGGATCGACCGGGCAATGGCAAGCGGCCGGCGTGGCAGGCCCAGTTCATGGGCGAGAACATTCGCCGTTCCGGCAGGGATGACCGCCAGATCCGGCGGTGCGTCATTGCGCTGGAAGCCGGTGAGCGCCTCGTTCACCGATCCGTCGCCGCCGGCAATCGCCAGCACGTCCAGGGCGAGGAGCGGGTCTGCGGCCAGGCTCTCGATCTCGCCGGCGTGGCTCGTCAGGTGAAGGTCGACCGTGCACTCCGCGTTGCGCAGATAGGTCATGATCCGCTCGAGCCGCCGGGGATCGTAGCCGCCGCTGGTCGGATTGGCGACGATGAGCACGCGCCTGGCGCGCGGCTCCACAGGGGAGAGACGGGGCGCCCGGGGGCTCAATCGAAATCCGCCGCGGGCGCGCCGCCCGGCTTGTAGGGCGCCATGCCCTTGCGGGCCAGCGCGTCGGCGCGCTCGTTTTCCGGATGGCCGGCGTGGCCCTTCACCCAGTGCCAGGTCACGTCATGGCGCTTGCGTGCCTCGTCGAGGGCCTGCCACAGATCGGCATTCTTCACCGGCTTGTTGGCGGCCGTCTTCCAGTTCTTCTTCTTCCAGGCAAACATCCACTCCTTGATGCCGGAGCGGACATAGGTGCTGTCCGTATAGAGATCGACCGGGCAGGGGCGGGTCAGGGCGTTGAGGGCTTCGATCGCCGCCGTCAGCTCCATGCGGTTGTTGGTGGTCTCGGACTCGCCGCCGCACAATTCCTTTTCATGCGCGCCGAAGCGCAGCACGGCGCCCCAGCCGCCCGGGCCCGGGTTTCCGGAGCAGGCACCGTCCGTATAGATCGTGACGCGGGAGGTCTCGCTCATAGGGCCAGACCATAGGCGCTGACCGTATCCACGTCCTGGTGGAACTGCAGCTTCTTGAGATATTCCAGCGGATCCTTCGGCGTGACGAGCGCGCCTTCCGGCACGCTCAGCCAGTCATGCAGACGGGTCAGCAGGAAGCGCAGGGCCGCACCCCGGGCGAGAACCGGCAGGGCTGCGATCTCGGCCGGTTCCAGCGGACGAACCTTCTGATAGGCGTCGAGCAGGGCCTGGGCCTTGGTCACGTTGAAGGACTGGTCCGGCTCGAAACACCAGGCATTCAGGCAGATCACCAGATCATAGGCAAAGGAATCGGTGCAGGCGAAATAGAAGTCGATCAGGCCCGACAGCCGGTCGCCGAGGAAGAACACGTTGTCGGGGAAGAGATCCGCATGGATCACGCCGCCGGGCAGGTCCTGCGGCCAGTCGGCTTCCAGCTGGTCCAGCGCCTGCTCGATGGTCGCGCGAAGCCCGGGCTTCACCTCGTCGGCGCGCGCCGCACTCTGGGAAAAGAGCGGACGCCAGCTGGCCACCGACAGGCTGTTGCGGCGGGTCATGGCGAAGTCGGCGCCGGCCACATGCAGGGCAGCCAGTCCGCCGCCGAGTCCCGAGCAGTGCACCGGCTTCGGCCGCTTGACCCACATGCCTTCCAGGAAGGTGACCATGGCGGCCGGACGGCCTGCCAGTTCGCCGAGCGTCGCGCCGGTCTTCATCACGACCGGTGTCGGGCAGCTCAGCCCCTTGGCAGCCAGATGCTGCATCAGGTTCAGGAAAAAGGGCAGATCGTCCCGGTTCACCCGCTTCTCGTAGAGGGTGAGGATGAAATAGGCCTTCTCGGTGTGCACGAGGAAGTTGGAGTTCTCGACCCCTTCCGCGATGCCCTTGTAGGACAGCAGCTGGCCAACATCATATTGGGCGATGAAGGCGGAAAGCTCTTCATCGGTGACTTCGGTATAGACGGCCATGAAACTCTACTCTGCGGCGTCGCGCTGATCGCGCAATTCGCGCGGAAGATTGAAGGCAATGGTCTCTTCGGCCGTGCGCACGATCTCCACCGTGACGTCATGACGTTCGGCGAAGGCGGCGATGATTTCTTCCACCAGCGTTTCCGGTGCGGAGGCGCCGGCGGTGAGGCCCAGGGTGGAAATGCCCTCGAAGGCAGCCCAGTCGATCTCGCTGGCGCGCTGGATCAGATGCGACACGCGGCAACCGGCCCGCTCTCCCACTTCCCGCAGACGCTGGGAGTTGGAGGAATTCGGCGCCCCGACCACGATCATGGCATCCACCTTGGGCGCGACCACCTTGACCGCTTCCTGGCGGTTGGTCGTGGCGTAGCAGATGTCTTCCTTGTGGGGGGCGACGATGTCGGGGAAGCGCTCCTGCAGCACGGCGACAATGCCTGCCGTGTCATCGACGGAGAGCGTGGTCTGGGTGATGAAGGCGAGCGGCTTGTCCGTGCGGCGCACGAAGCGGCGTGCATCCTCTTCCGTCTCGATCAGGGAGACGGTGCCGTCGGGCAGCTGACCCATGGTGCCGATCACTTCCGGATGGCCGGCGTGGCCGATCAGCAGGATCTCGCGGTCGCGGCGGAAATGGATCTCCGCTTCCTTGTGCACCTTGGACACCAGCGGGCAGGTGGCGTCGAGGAAGAACATCTGCCGCGACTGGGCGTCGGCGGGCACGGATTTCGGCACCCCGTGGGCAGAGAAAATCACGGGCCGGTCGCGGTGATCGGCCGGAATCTCGTCCAGCTCCTCGACGAAGACGGCGCCCTTGGCCTTCAGCCCGTCCACGACGAACTTGTTGTGCACGATCTCGTGGCGCACGTAGACCGGCTGACCGAATTTCTTCAGCGCCAGCTCGACGATTTGGATCGCGCGGTCCACACCGGCGCAAAAGCCGCGCGGCGCGCAAAGGAAAACCGTCAGCGGCGGCTTGGGTGTCTGGGCCAAAGTCATGCCTGTGCCTGCGTTCTGGGTGATACGCGCAATAAGGGGATCTCCCCGGCCCATGTCAAGGTTCAAACCGGGCCGCATCCAAAAGCAAGCGGCCCTTTGGCGGCGAACTTGCGGGCCCGAGCGCGCGTCTTCCCCTCGCCAAGGCGAAACGGACCTGCTATGACCCTTTCGGACAGAAGCAGGGAGTGATGAGCCGGTGATGGGTAAGGGCTTTGAAACACTGAATCCTTTGGCGTCCCGACTGGCGCGTGCGGCAACCCTCGGGGTGGCTCTCGCCCTGGCCGGATGCATGAGCGACCGTCCGGAAGTGGCTGGCGGACCCTCTGGTGTTTCGGCAAGCCCTGCGGCGGCTTCGTCCGGCGACAACCGTTCCGCCCTGACCAAGATCATTTCCGGCGGCGGCGCACCGCATCAGATCGATCCGGAGGCCTATGCCGCCGATCTCTACTGCCCGTCGATCCGCCTCATTCCCAATACCCATCTCATCATGAACTTCGAGCGCAACGCGGACGAGGATCCGCGCAAGTTGCTCTATCAGGCGACCGTGTCCGACTGGGCGCGCGGCTGCACCCGCGAAGGCACCGATCAGGTTCGCATCAAGGTGGGTGTCTCCGGTCACGTCACGCCGGGCCCGGCCTGGAAGGGCGGCGAAGTTCTGCTGCCGGTCAAGGTGATGATCGTCACGCCGGTCGAAGATGAAAAGGCGGTCTACGATCAGGTGCTCAATGTGCCCGTGACGCTCGGGGCCGGCACGCCGAGCGAAGCCTGGACCATGGTGGACTCCAGCTTCGTTGTGCCGCGTGACAGCGAAATGCAGATTCTTGTTGGTTTCGACGAGAAGGCGCTGGCCCGCCGCTGACGGCAGGGCCTCGCCATATTGACAAGACTTCGGGCGCAGGAAAGACTTGCGCCCGGTTCGGTTCGGGTCGTCTCCGAACCGTCGAGGGAAGGTCCCGCAGCCATGGCTGAGGGGGTCCGTCGAACCGACCCAAGCGGGAGAGGCCGGCTGCAAGACACCGGCGCCGAAGGAGCAACCGCCCCGGAAACTCTCAGGCAAAAGGACCGCTCGGGACATAAGCGCTCTGGAAAGCAGTCATCCGGAAGATCGGTCAACCGTCTCCGGAGAAGCTCACCGAAGGAGTAACCGCGTAACGCCCGTGGACCGGGTGCGCGGGAAATCTCTCAGGTAGATCGGACAGAGGGGGCACGGAAGGAAACGCTCGCGGTCATCGCAAGATGACGGGAGCCGCCTGTCCGTGTGAAGCCCTTATCTGTTCGAGGTACCTCTATGGCCGATGCTCATGGCGAAGGCGCGCTGAAGAAAACTCCCCTTTACGATCTCCATGTGGAGCTCGGCGCCCGCATGGTGCCCTTCGCCGGTTACGACATGCCCGTGCAGTATCCTGCCGGCATCATGACCGAGCACAAGGCCACCCGCGACAGCGCCGGCCTGTTCGACGTGTCCCACATGGGTCAGGCCCTGCTGATCGGTCCCGATCACGAGACGACCGCCCGCGCGCTCGAAGCCCTGACCCCCTCGAACTTCGTCGAGCTCGGCCATGGCCGTCAGCGCTACACCGTGCTGCTCAATGCCGAGGGCGGCATCATCGACGACCTGATGGTCACGCGCCCGCTCGATCCGGCCGAGGACGGCAAGCTGATGATCGTCGTCAACGCCGCCTGCAAGGACGGGGACTACGCCCACCTGGCCGCCAATCTGCCCGCTGACGTGAAACTGGAAATCATCGAGGACCGCGCGCTGATCGCTCTTCAGGGTCCGAAGGCCGTGGACGTGGTCGCAGCCCATGCGCCCGCCGCCGCCGATCTCGCCTTCATGACCGCAGCCCCCATGGAATTCGACGGCATTGCCGTTCATGTGGCGCGCGCCGGCTACACCGGTGAGGACGGGGTGGAAATGTCCGTGCCCGCAGGCGCAGCCGAAGCCATCTGCCGCGCCCTTCTGGCCGACGAGCGGGTCTCGCCGATCGGCCTGGGCGCCCGCGACAGCCTGCGCCTGGAAGCCGGCCTCTGCCTCTATGGCCACGACATCGACACCACCACCTCTCCGGTCGAAGGCAACATCACCTTCTGCATGCAGAAGCGCCGCCGGGAGGAGGGGGGCTTCCCCGGAGCCGAACGCATCCAGGCCGAGCTGAAGGATGGCCCCGGCCGTCTGCGCGTCGGCCTCAAGCTCGAAGGCCGTGCGCCGGCCCGGGAAGGCGCCGAGATCCGCACCCCCGATGGCATTCTGGTGGGCACCCTGACTTCGGGCGGCTTCGCCCCGACCGTCGGCGCCCCCATCGCCATGGGCTATGTCGCCACCGAACACGGCACCCCGGGCACCCGCCTCGACCTCATGGTGCGCGGCAAGCCGCTGGCTGCCGAAGTGGTCGAGATGCCCTTCGTGCCCAACCGTTACTACCGCAAACCCAAGGCCTGAGAGCCGAACTTCCAGAAAAACAGGACGCTGAACATGACCACCTTTTACACCAAGGACCACGAGTGGATCGCCGTTGCCGGTGACATCGCCACCGTTGGCGTGACGAGCTACGCCCAGGGCCAGCTCGGCGACGTCGTCTATGTGGAGCTGCCGGAAGGCGGCAAGGCTCTCTCTCAGGGCGACGAAGCCGCCGTCGTGGAATCCGTGAAGGCTGCTTCCGAAGTCTACGCCCCGATCGATGGCGAAGTGACCGAAGCTAATGATGCGCTGGCCGACGCGCCGGCCATGGTCAACGAGGATCCGGAAGCCGGTGCCTGGTTCTGGAAGATGTCGATCGCCGACAAGTCCCAGCTGGACGACCTGATGGACGCTACCGCCTACAAGGCCTACGTGGACACGCTCTGATCCCATGACCGGCCACCTTCACACCGCTGAAGTGCTGTGGAGCCTGGAGGGCGACCTTGAGAAGGGTCGCTATTCCCGGGCCCATGTCTGGCGCTTCGACGGTGGTGCCGAGGTGGCCGCTTCGGCCTCGCCCTCCGTGGTGCCTCTGCCCTGGTCCTCGCCCGCGGGTGTCGATCCGGAAGAGGCGTTCCTTGCCGCCGTGTCCTCCTGTCACATGCTCACCTTCATCGACATTGCCCGGCGCAAGGGCGTGAAGGTGCTGCGCTACGAGGATCACGCGGAAGGCCTCATGGAGGTGATCGATCCGGACAGCCATCCGAAGCGTATGGGGATCACCAGGGTGACCCTCAACCCTGTCCTCACTCTGGCAGGCGCGATCCCTCCCGATCCCGCCCTGATGGTGGAGCTGCACGAGGAAGCGCATGCCCTGTGCTTCATCGCCAACTCGGTCTCCTGCGAGATCGTCGTGGCAGCCCATCCGGTGGTGATGGCGGGGTAGGGCTTCTCCGCGGGGTCGTCATCCTCGGCCTTGTGCCGAGGATCCAGCTCTTGGAGCCTGACAGTCTGGATGCTCGGCACAAGGCCGAGCATGACGACGCAACGGATCGTGCGAAGGCCGTATTGCCGGACTATTTCCAGCTCGTTGAGCTGACAACGAACGAAAACGAAACAACCAACAGGGACCGCTGACCATGCGCTACCTTCCCCTGAGCAACCAGGACCGGGCCGACATGCTCGCCCGGATCGGCGTTGACAGCATTGATGATCTTTTTGCCGACATCCCACAGAAGGCCCGGCTCAACGACCTGATGGATCTGCCGCGCCGCGCCAGCGAGCTGCAGGTGGAGCGTCAGCTCTCCGCGCTGGCCGCAAAGAACGTACCGGCCTCCTCCGTGCCGTTCTTCGTCGGCGCAGGCGCCTACAAGCACCACGTGCCGGCGACCGTCGATCACCTGATCCAGCGGTCCGAGTTCCTGACGAGCTACACGCCCTATCAGCCGGAAGTCACCCAAGGGACCCTGCAGTATCTCTTCGAGTTCCAGACCCAGGTTGCCCGCCTGACCGCCATGGATGTGGCCAACGCCTCCATGTATGACGGCTCCACCGGCACCGCCGAAGCCGTGCTCATGGCGCACCGGGTCACCAAGCGCAAGAAGGCCGTTCTCTCCGGTGGTCTGCACCCGCAGTACCGCGCCGTGGTCGAGGGTCTTGCCGATCTGGCCGACGATGATGTCGTCTCTCTGCCGGCCGATCCGGCCGGCACCGAGGACATTCTGGCGCAGATCGACAAGGAAACCTCCTGCGTCGTCGTCCAGTCGCCCAACTTCTACGGCCAGATCGTCGATCTGAAGCCGATCGCTGCCAAGGCCCACGAGTGCGGCGCGCTGCTGATCGCCGTCTTCACGGAAGTGGTCTCCCTCGGCCTGATCGAGCCCCCCGGGGCCCAGGGCGCCGATATTGTCGTCGGCGAAGGCCAGTCCATCGGCAACGGCCTGAACTTCGGCGGCCCCTATGTCGGCCTCTTTGCCACCCGGTCCAAGTACATCCGCCAGATGCCGGGCCGTCTCTGCGGCGAAACCACCGACGCGGACGGCAAGCGCGGCTTCGTGCTGACGCTCTCCACCCGCGAGCAGCACATCCGCCGCGACAAGGCTACGTCCAACATCTGCACCAACTCCGGTCTGTGCGCCCTGGCCTTCACCATTCACCTGTCGCTGCTGGGCTCCAAGGGCCTGCGTCAGATGGCCACCATCTGCCACGCCAATGCGGTGAAGCTGAAGACGGCGCTGGCCTCGGTTGCCGGTGTCGAGGTCCTCACCGGCGCCTATTTCAACGAGTTCACGGTGAAGCTGCCGAAGGCGGCCGATGCGGTCGTGGAAGCCCTTGCCGCCAAGGGGATCCTGGCCGGCGTGCCGGTTTCCCGCCTGGTTCCGGGCAAGGCCGAGCTTGCGAACCTTCTGGTCATCGCAAACACCGAAGTGAACACCGACGACGATCGCGACGCCCTCGTCGCAGCCCTCAAGGAGGTGCTGGCATGAGCATGAATACCCAGGGACGCCCGACTTCTGCCGGCGACACGTCCGTGAGCTATACCCCGAAGACCTTCACCGGCAACCGTGCCCTCGACATGGAAGAGCCGCTGATCTTCGAATTCGGCCATTTCGACACGACCGGCGTCGACTTCGACATGCCGGACGCCTTCGAGATGGAACTCGGCGGTCATGAGCGCAAGGCGGCCCTCGAGCTGCCGGGCCTGGCCGAGCCGGAAGCCATGCGCCACTACGTGCGCCTGTCGCGCAACAACTACGCGATCGACGCCGGGCTCTATCCGCTCGGCTCCTGCACCATGAAGCACAATCCGCGGCTGAACGAGAAGATGGCGCGTCTGCCGGGCTTCGGCGACATTCACCCGCTGCAGCCGCTCTCCACCGTCAAGGGCGCCGTCGAGCTGATCGACACCCTGGCGCACTGGCTGATGACCATGACCGGCACCACCGCCGTGGCCATGAGCCCGAAGGCCGGCGCCCATGGCGAACAGTGCGGCATGATGGCTATCAAGGCGGCCCACAAGGCGGCCGGCCGTGATCCGAAGATCGTGCTGGTTCCGGAAAGCGCCCATGGCACCAACCCGGCGACCGCGGCCCTCCTCGGCTACAAGGTGGTGTCCATCGATGCCAAGGACGAGGACGGCACCGTCGACCTCGAAGCCCTGAAGCGCAAGATCGCCGAGCACGAGGGCGACATTGCCGCCATCATGCTGACCAACCCGAACACCTGTGGCCTGTTCGAACGCGAGATCATCGAGATCGCCGACGCCATCCACAAGGCCAACGCCTATTTCTACTGCGACGGCGCGAACTACAACGCCATCGTGGGCAAGGCGCGTCCGGGTGATCTCGGCGTCGATGCGATGCATATCAACCTGCACAAGACCTTCTCCACCCCGCATGGCGGCGGCGGCCCGGGCTCCGGTCCGGTGGTCCTGTCCGAGCGCCTGGCCCCCTTCGCGCCGCTGCCCTTCATCCGCAAGGGTGAAGACGGCCCGGTGCTGGTGGAAACCCCGGAAGCCCTGGAAGCCGGCGAGCAGCCCTTCGGCCGCATGACCGCCTTCCACGGCCAGATGGGCATGTATGTGCGCGCGCTGTCCTACATGCTGAGCCATGGCTCCGACGGCCTGCGTCAGGCCTCCGAGGATGCGGTGCTCAACGCCAACTACGTGCGCGTCGGCCTGCAGGACCTCATGAGCCTGCCCTTCGGCGAGCGCCCTTGCATGCATGAAGTGCTCTTCGACGACACCTTCCTGAAGGACACGGGCGTCACCACCCTCGACTTCGCCAAGGCGATGATCGACGAGGGCTATCACCCGATGACCATGTACTTCCCGCTGGTGGTGCATGGGGCGATGCTGATCGAGCCGACCGAAAGCGAAAGCCGGGCGTCCCTCGACCTCTTCGTCGCAACCCTGCGGGATCTGGTGATGAGCGCCAGGAACGGCGAGACCGACCGCTTCTCCGGCGCGCCTTACTTCTCGCCGCGCCGTCGTCTCGACGAGACCTCTGCCGCCCGCAAGCCGGTCCTCAAGTGGGAAGCCCCGGCCCCGGCGGAAGCCGCCGAATAACATCGGCAACGCTGTCACGAAACACGAAGGCCCGGTCGCAAGACCGGGCCTTTTTCATGCCAGCCACGATGTGCCTTGCTGCACTCTCCGCCGTCATGCTCACCCGCTCCCTCCACACGGCCTCCCCTCTCCATCGTCATGCTCGGGCCTGTCCCGAGCACCCAGTCTGCGGGCACATAGCTGGATCCTCGGCACGAGGCCGAGGATGACCATCTAGGGATACTGTCTCACCCGCTTCGCAACCAGCTCGGTCATCACGCTTGACAAGCCCGGCACGCTGGCGCCATATCGTGGTCATGACCCAGATGACCGCATCCTTCGTGTATTTTTATTACGTGACCTCCATATCGGCGGCTGCGTAGGATCGTGTTCATCTGATCTCTCCCGAAAAGCCGCCGCGTCAGGCGGCTTTTTCGTATGAGGCACCTGACAGGCCCCCCAGAAAGTCAGTCAGGAATGCCCGAAATGACCACCCACATGATCGAGGCCGGACGACCGGCCACAAAGCTGAAATCCGAAGCCCTGCAGGTTCTGCTGGAGCGCGGTCTGGTGCATCAGTGCACCGATCTCGAGACTTTGGACCGCAATCTGGCCGCCGGCCCGGTCACGGCCTATGCCGGCTTCGATGCGACAGCCGCGAGCCTCCATGTCGGCCATCTCATGCCGCTCATGACCATGCGCTGGCTGCAGAAGCTGGGGCACCGGCCCATCCTGCTGCTGGGGGGCGGCACCTCGCGCGTCGGCGATCCGAGCTTCCGCAATGAAGCGCGCCCCCTCCTGGGCGACGAGCAGATCGCGGCCAACATCAGCGGCATTCGTCATTCGGTCGAGCGGCTGATCGACTTCCGCGGAGAGGACGGTGCGCTCCTCGTCGACAATGCGGACTGGCTCACCGAATTCCGCTTCCTCGAGTTCCTGCGGGATTTCGGCAGCCAGTTCACCGTCAACCGGATGATGACCTTCGACAGCGTGAAGTCGCGGCTGGAGGCCCAGATGCCCCTGACCGTGCTCGAGTTCTGCTACATGATGCTGCAGGCCGTGGATTTCCTGGAACTCTCCCGCCGTCACGCCTGTACCCTGCAGATCGGCGGCTCCGACCAGTGGGGCAACATCATCAACGGGGTGGAACTGGCACGAAAGGGCGATGGCAAGCAGCTCTTCGGCCTCACCGTGCCGCTCATCACCACGGCGTCCGGCGCCAAGATGGGCAAGACGGCGGCCGGTGCGGTGTGGCTTCACCCGGAGCATCTCTCGCCCTTCGGCTTCTGGCAGTTCTGGCGCAACACGGCGGACGCGGATGTGCCGCGCTTCCTGCGCCTCTTCACCGAACTGCCCATGACGGAAGTGCTGCGCCTCTCCGAATTGCAGGGCGCGGAGCTGAATGAGGCAAAGAAGATCCTGGCGACCCAGGTGACGGCGATCGTCCACGGGGCGGAAGAGGCCCGCAATGCCCGCGAACAGGGCGACCGGCTCTTCGCCGGGGAGGAGGAGCTCGCGGCCCCCACCCACCGCCTTGACCTGCAGCATCTGGCCGATGGTCTCGGCCTGCTGCAGCTCGTGGTGCATGTGGGCTTTGCGACCTCGACCAGCGACGCCTGGCGTCTGGTGGAAGGGGGCGGCGTGCGCCTCAATGGCCGGGTGGTCGAGGATCCCCGTCGCCGCATCGCGGTCGGGGATCTGGCTGCCGAAGATCAGCTCACCCTTGCCGTCGGCCGCCGCCGCAAGGCGCTTGTTGCCTTCGATTGAGACCGGATCGGCGGGTGCCAGGAGTGCCGCGACCCGCGCACCCTGGCATTGCTTGAGGAGCGGGCAGGGCCCTCCGCATCAGAAAACCCCCGACATCGGAGGCCGATGCCGGGGGAGAAGGAGGTCAGTTCGTTGTCCCGCGGGGATCGCGAGGTCTTGCCCGGTCGCGCCGATTGGTCAGGCGCGCAGACGGGATCTGATTTCCTGGCGCAGATCGTCGATCGGCGAGGTCTTGCGGCCGCGCTTGATGTGCCAGTAGGTCCAGCCGTTGCAGGAGGTCTGCCCCTGCACCATGGCGCCCACCTTGTGGATCGAGCCGGTGAAGCTGCCGGACTTGAGCGAGCCATCGGCCCGCACAATGGCCAGATGCTTGCCATTTGCCGAGGTCAGCTCGGTGCCCGGTTCGATCATGCCGCTTTCCAGCAGGTTGCCGAAGGGAATGCGCGGTTCGGCACGCTTGCCCTTCTGCATTTCCAGACCGGCACCCTGGCCGAACTCGATGGCTTCGATCCGGGCGGTTGCCGCATCGATATAGGTCTGCTCGCGCTCGACGCCGACGAAGTGACGGCCAAGCTTCTTGGCAACAGCCCCGGTTGTGCCGGTGCCGAAGAAGGGATCGAGCACCACGTCGCCCGGGTTGGACGAGGCAGTCAGAACCCGGTAGAGCAGGCTTTCCGGCTTCTGGGTCGGATGAACCTTGTCGCCGTTGTCGTCCTTCAGACGTTCCGAGCCCGTGCACAGCGGCAAGTGCCAGTCGGAGCGCATCTGCAGGTCGTCATTGAAGGTCTTCAGGGCGTCGTAGTTGAAGGTTGGCTTGGCGTCCTTCGACTTCACGGCCCAGATGATCGTCTCATGCGCATTGGTGAAGCGCTTGCCCCGGAAGTTCGGCATCGGGTTGGACTTGAGCCACACAATGTCGTTCATGATCCAGAAGCCGAGATCCTGCAGGATCGCGCCGACGCGGAAGATGTTGTGATAGGAGCCGATCACATAGAGAGAGGCGTCATCCTTCATCACGCGGCGCACGGACAGCAGCCAGGCGCGGGTGAAGGCATCATAGGCCTCGAAGCTTTCGAACTGGTCCCAGTGATCGTCGCAGGCATCCACCTTCGACTGGTCCGGCCGATGCAGATCACCACCCAACTGAAGATTGTAGGGCGGGTCAGCAAAGACCATGTCCACCGACTTGGACGGCAGCTTGTTGAGGGCGGCCACACAGTCGCCCTTCATGATCGTGTCGAGCCAGGCCGGCTCGGAATGGGGGTGGGGTGCCACGGAGGACACCCCGGTACGCAGAACTCTCATTGCGACGCATTACCTCACGCAATTTCGAGTGTCATGGTTACCGAGTTTGGTAAATCAGGAGTTAAGTGCCGGACGGCGAAATTTCATGAAAATCAATGCTTTGTTTACGTTGGTAAAGGCTTTACAAGAGGTTAACTGACTGTCTTGTCCGGAAACTGGCGGAAATACGCAGTTTTCACGGCATGATTGCGCCGAAAGCTCCTCGGCAATCGTTAAACGAAGGGGCGCGAGCGTGGCGAAATTTTTTTTGCCCGCCTGTCACAAGCCAGTCGCTGCGCCCGCATGCCGCAGTCGCACGGGCTGGAAGCCGGCTCCGTGTTTACGATAAATGCATATGCGGAATGAACGCCTCAGGTTTCATGCGCGGCTCCGGCCGTGCTAGAGAGCGGCTCAGGAAAAGCTCCAGGAGATCATCCATGTCCAACGTGTCGCGTCGCGAAGTCCTGCTCGGGGGAGGGGCCGTGCTCGCGGCTGCCACGGCTGGCGGGTTGACGGCAGCGCGGGCCACCGTGGCCGACCACAGGCTGGTGATCGCCCCCTACCGGGCCTCGCTGGTGCCGGGAACCGTGACCGAAGGCATGATGAGCTTCGCCGCCGATGCCATGCCGCCCGTCCTGCGCCTCCGCCAGGGCGAGACCGTGCAGATCGACGTGGAGAACCGGCTCGACGAGGCTTCCATCGTGCACTGGCACGGGCTGCGGGTGCCCAATCGCTTCGACGGCGTGCCCTATCTGACCCAGCCGCCGATCCATTCGGGCGAGACCTTCCGCTACGAGCTGACATCGGAGGATGCCGGAACCTACTGGTATCACCCCCATTGCAACACGCTGGACCAGATGGCGCGCGGCCTGACGGGGCTGCTGGTGGTGGAGGAGGCGGAGCCGGTCGGGTTCGATCAGGACCTGCCCCTGAACATCCGTGACTTCCGCCTCGGCAGCGACGGCCAGTTCATTGACCTCTTCAAGGCGCGCAGCGCGGCGCGCGGCGGCACCCTCGGCACGGTCTCCACGGTCAACTGGCAGCAGGAGCCGGTCTATGATCTTCCTGCCGGATCTCTGGTGCGGCTGCGCCTTGCGGTCACCGACGTGACCCGGGTGGGCACCTATGACCTGATGAATGCAGACGTGCCGGCCTCACCCGAGACCGCAAGGGTGATCGCCCTCGATTCCAATCCGGTTCCCGCTTCGCTGCCGGCCGCCGGCATCCTGCTGGCCCCGGGGCAGCGCGCCGACATTGCCATGCGGGTTCCCTCGACCGAGGGACAGGAGTTGGTTCTAACCCGGCAGAGCGCGCGCGGTCCGAAACCTCTCGCCCGCTTCCGTGCGGTAGGTGCCAGCGCCGGGCGCTCCCTCGACGAGCTGAAGCCCCTGCCGCGCAATCCGATTTCCGAACCCGATCTGGCGAATGCGGAGGTACTTGAGTTCCTCTTCGGCTGGACCCCGGAAGGCGCGCCGCCGATTGCCAGCGTCTGCGGCTCGCTGGGCTATACGTTCTGGTCCATCAACCGCATCGCCTGGGAAGGGGACACGCCGGATCCGGTCGGGCCCCTGTCGGTGATGCGCAAGGGGCGCAGCTATATCCTGCGTCTGCGCAACGAGACACCAAACGATCACCCGATCCATCTTCACGGCATGACCTTCAGGCTCCTGCGCTCCAACAAGCGCCCGCTTCCGCCGCTGTGGACGGATACCGCCCTGCTGCTGGAAGGCGAGACGATGGAAGTTGCGCTCGTTGCCGACAACCCCGGCGACTGGGCCTTCCATTGCCATGTCATCGAGCACCAGAAGACCGGCCTCACGGGCTACCTGCGGGTGGAGGCATAAGGGCGGGGATCGTCGTCAAAACTTCAGAAAACCGGGATTGACCTTCACCCAAGGGAAACCGATGCTGACGATATAACAATAAGAATCTGGAGTTCTGACATGTCCATCGCATCCTATTTCGGCAGTGGCTCCGCCTCCCGTCCGATCGAACTGTCCCCTGCGTTTCCCTTTGAAGCCTTCACCGATCCGACCCAGGCGGCCGACCGGTTGATCGAGATCTTCGAGACCAACACCGCCTTCCTGCGCGACGCCTTCCAGAAGCTGATCGCCGGCGAGCACCGCGATGGCCGGGTCCGCGCCTTCTATCCGGAAGTGCGCGTAACGACCGAGAGCCATTCCCGCGTCGACAGCCGCCTTGCCTATGGCTTCGTGTCCGGCCCCGGGCATCACGCCACGACCGTCACCCGCCCGGATCTCTTCCGCGACTATCTGCGCACGCAGATCTCGCTGCTCATGAAGAACCATGACATTCCGGTGCTGATCGGGGCGTCGGAGATGCCGATCCCGCTGCATTTCGCCTTCTATGACGGCACCCATGTGGAAGGGGGAGCGGCCGCTGCGAACCTGGACCTGCCGCTGGCCGATGTCTTCGATCTGCCGGACCTCTCCGTGATGGACGATGCCATTGCCAATGGCACCTACGAGCCCGAAAACGGCATCCTGCCGCTGGCCTCCTTCACTGCGCCGCGGGTGGATTATTCCCTGCATCGCCTGCAGCATTACACCGCGACGGCCGCCGGGCATTTCCAGAACTTCGTGCTTTTCACGAACTACCAGTTCTACATCGACGAGTTCTGCCGCATGTCGCACGAGCTCCTCGCCGATCCGAACAGCGGCTACGAGGCCTTCGTGGAGCCGGGCAACGTCATCACCCATGCGGGCGAGGCGGGGCCGTCCCAGGCCTCCGGTCCGGTGAAGCTGCCGCAGATGCCGGCCTATCACCTCAAGCGCAAGGGCCACTCCGGCATCACCATGGTGAACATCGGCGTCGGCCCCTCCAACGCCAAGACGATCACCGACCACATCGCGGTGCTGCGGCCCCATGCCTGGCTCATGCTGGGCCACTGCGCTGGCCTGCGGACCAGCCAGAAGCTCGGCGACTATGTGCTGGCCCATGGCTATGTGCGCGAGGACAACGTGCTCGACAAGGATCTGCCGACCTGGGTGCCGATCCCGCCTCTGGCCGAGGTGCAGGTGGCGCTGGAGGATGCGGTGGCCGAGGTTACCGGCTATGACGGCTATGAGCTCAAGCGCGTCATGCGCACGGGCACGGTCGGCTCCATCGACAACCGCAACTGGGAACTCTGGGACCAGAAGGGCATCGTGCGCCGCTTCTCCCAGTCCCGCGCCATTGCGCTCGACATGGAATCGGCGACCATCGCCGCCAACGGCTTCCGCTTCCGCGTGCCCTACGGCACCTTGCTGTGCATCTCCGACAAGCCGTTGCACGGGGAGTTGAAGCTGCCGGGCATGGCCACGGACTTCTACAAGCGTCAGGTCGCGCAGCATCTGGAAATCGGCATCCGCGCGCTGGAAAAGCTCCGCGACATGCCGAGCGAGCGCCTCCATTCCCGCAAGCTCCGCAGCTTCGCCGAGACCGCCTTCCAGTAGGGCCACGAGCCGGTCAAAACACCGAGGGCGCCCGTTCCGTCAGAGACATTCGGTAAGCCTTCGGTGTCAGGCCGTGCCAGCGCTTGAAGGCGCGGGTGAAGGAACTCTGCTCGGAAAAGCCAGTCATGAAGGCGACGTCGGCGAGAGAGTATTTCGGCCGTGCGAGCAGTTCCTGCGCAAGCTTCACCCGGGCTTCATCAACCAGCGCCTGATAGGTCTTGCCGCGGTCGGCGATCCGCCTTTGTAGGGTTCTCGGGCCGATGCCGAGGTTGGACGCGACCCCGCCGAGTGACGGCACACCGTCGCTGAGCCGGTCCGCAATCTCCTGGATCACCTCTTTTTCCAGCGCGTCTTCAGCGTCTTCTTCCGAGAGAGCGTCGTCCACGTGCTTTGAAAAGAAGCTCCAGATGCTCCAGTCGCCGACGGTGTTGGGCCGGTCGACGTCCTCGGTCGAAAACACGATGGCATCAATCTCGGCGCCATAGGTGATCGGGGCCCGAAAAACGTCTGCAAGGGCCTGTTCCGATCCGAGTGGCTGGTGGCGGAAGTGAATGGCTTTTGGAGAAAAAGCCGGTGATCGTGCCTCCCGGCATAGCGTGATGATTGTGGCTAGGGCGCCTTCGTTGGACAGAAACAGCCCCTTGCGGCTCGGTTCGCGCTTGTGATGCAGCCATCGGACGGTATCGCCGTCATCGGCCAGCTCGAAGACCGACACTTTGTTGAAAGCCCTGGCGTGGCGGTCGAGGCGCGAAAAGGAGTGGCGCAGTGTCGGCGCCGACTTGAAGGCGAGACCGACAGCGCCGTATTCTTCGCACTTCATTGACGTCGAGGTTCCCATGTGAAACCGGATGTCGCCGGTTTCATGGGCCGCGATTGTCTCCAGCAGGGCGTAATAGTCCTCGGCCGCTATCATTCTCGACGGATCTGCTGCCGCTTTGCTGGTCAGTCCGATGCTCGCATAAAGCACCTCCGGATCGCAGGCCGGACTCGCGTTGTCGATCATCTTCTTCACGTACAGAACCGAGACTTCCGGCACACCGCCCCCCTCGCGCGTGTTGCCGTCGCGCGCAATCAAGTTCTTTCTCACTTCTGATTGACGCCATCGGTTCAAACATTGACACGCAGCGACAATAAGAACGCCCCACCCGGATTTATACCAATATTCGTCCGGATGAAAAGGACGCGAGAGAAGCAAAACCTGTCTGCTTTCGCTTCGGCCGTTTCCCATCCGGATGTCCAAAATCTGGAACCGCGCTCTTTATCGATGAGGCAACCATGAGAACGACACGACTGAAGTGGCATCCCCTCCTTCCGGTGTTCCTGGCAGGGACAGCATTTCTTTATGCCGCAGCCGACTTCGCCTATGGGCAGACCGAAACCTCTCGGGCTGCAACGGCGAAACTGCCGCCAATCAATGATGGCTTGCCGATGCCGGGCTTTCAGATCACGACCGACGACACGGCCATCGTGATCACCGACCCGCAGAACGACTTCCTGTCCCCCGATGGCGTGACCTGGGGCGTCGTGGGCCAAAGCATCACCGAAAACGGTACGGTCGAGAACCTGGAGGCCCTGTTGAAGGTGGCCGACGAAACCGGCATGCCGATGTTCGTGTCCCCGCACTACTACTACGAACATGACCACAAGTGGCACTTCGAAGGCACGCTGGAGAAGCTGATGCATAACATCGGCATGTTCGACCGCCCGTCGGCTCTCGAGATGACCGGCTTCGAAGGCTCCGGCGCCGACTGGCTGGATCGCTACAAGGCCTATATCAACAATGGCGAGACCGTTGTCACGAGCCCGCACAAGGTCTACGGACCGGACAGCAACGATCTGGCGTTGCAGCTGCGCAAGCGGGGCATCAACAAGGTCATTCTGGCCGGCATGTCCTCCAACCTTTGCACCGAATCCCACATGCGCGGGCTGGTCGAAGCCGGGTTCGATGTGATGGTCGTCACGGATGCAACGGCCGGTGCGATTACGGAGCATTACAACGGCTACGCATCGTCGCTCACCAACTTCCGCATGATCGCCAGCGCGATCAACAACACGGAAAACACGGTGAAGGCGATCAAGGCGGCTTATGGTCAATAAGCGCGAGACTTGCCCGGATCTTCAGCCTCTGGCCAGAAGATCCGGCCATGGCGCGAGCTCATCCCTGATAGGGGAGATGTTGCCGCATGTTGCACGAGCTCCTCGCCGATCCGGACAGCGGCTACGAGGCCTTCGTGGAGCCGGGCAACGTCATCGCCCATGCGGGCGAGGCAGGGCCGTCCCAGGCTTCCGGTCCGGTGAGGCTGCCGCAGATGCCGGCCTGCGGACCAGCCAGAAGCTCGGCGACTACGTGCTGGCTCATGGTTATGTGCGCGAGGACCACGCGCTCGACAAGGATCTGCCGACCATCGCCGCCAACGGCTTGCGCTTCCGCGTGCCTTGCGGCACCTTGCTGTGCATCTCCGACAAGTCGTTGCATGGGGAGTTGAAGCTGCCGGGCATGGCGACTGATTTTTATAAGCGTCAGGTCGCGCAGCATCTGGAAATCGGCATCCGCGCGCTGGAAAAGCTCCGCGACATGCCGAGCGAGCGCCTCCATTCCCGCAAGCTCCGCAGCTTCGCCGAGACCGCCTTCCAGTAGGGCGGCTTCGCGCTTCGTTTTCAGGGTCCAGGACGCCAAATTGAAACGCATCTTACTTCACGCCGGGGCTCAGAAAACGGGGTCGACGTCGCTCCAAAGGTGGTTCTACAGCCATGAGACCTTGCTCAACGGGTTGGGGATGACGTGTCCCCGCCGGTTGATCAAACGGGGAGACGTCGACCCCATCCATCGAATTCTGACGAGTGCGCGCCCCGGATGTGATCGCAGCAAGCTGAAGAAGGCCTTCCTGAAGCGCCTTGAAGAGCTGTCTGGTGAAACCGGTCAGCAAACCGTTCTTCTTTCCCACGAGACGATCTTCGGTCTGCCCTTTGAGGAAAGGGGTGACGGTTTCTACCCAGATTTCATGGCCCGGCTGAGCAACTTTCAGTACCTGATCGAAGGGACCGGCATAGAGGTAGATGTAGTCTTCTTCATCCGTGATTACTGCGATTTCATCAGCTCGTCATACGTTCAGTATGTGAAAATGGGAGGGACCTATTCCCTTTCCAGATTTGTGAGCAGCTACGATGCGCAAGCGCTGGGCCCCGCCGTCCAGGGGGCAGTCTTGCGGGGCAATCCGATCGCCTGGGAACCGATCACCCAGGCGCTGCAACAGGCGTTTCCCGGCCGTGTTCGGATCGTCGATTTCACGCAATTCTTCGCCACACCCTCGGAGAACCTCAGCCGTATTTTCTTTGACGGTGCCGTTTCCCTGGAAGACTGCCGTGGCCTGGAGAGTATTCGCGTCAATTCCTCACCTCCAATGGTGGCGGTCCATCTGGCGCGACATGCGAATATTGTATTGAAATACCTCACCAAATTGCCGAAGCGGAAAATCGGTCACGTCTCCTCGGCGGCTTTCATTGGCCCTGCGGAGCGCTTCCATCGCTTCAGGCTCAAGGGGCTGGCCCTGAACAAGGCTCTGGTCTCATTCAAGGAACGGTACAGGCAGGACCTGCAGTCCCTCGTCTGGAAGGGCTAGGGGGCTCGGCATCCGTCCGCTTTCGCAGGAGGAGCGGTGAGGCGGCTCAGTGGGGCGCCGGGCGCAGGTCGTCGAGATCCTGCGCCAGCTCGTCCGCCCGGCGCGCGAGCTCTTCCGCCGGGGCATCCCGATAGGCCTCGATCTTCAGTGCGCTCAGATCCGACTGAAAGCGCCGGGCAAGCCGACGCGGGTCGAGGTCGGCCCGGATCTCCCCAGCCGCCTTCGCCTGCTCAAAGACATGGGCCATCTCCTGCGCCATGCCTTCCAGATAGCTGTCCACGGTCCGGGTAATCTTCGCATCCTCCGTCGTCGTGGTGAGCAGGGTTTTCACCAGCATGCAGGCCCGATGCTTCGGATTGCGGATCTCCGCGGAGGCGACGGCCTTCAGGAAGGCCTTCAGCCCGGCCATCGGACCGGGTGCCTCCGTCACGACAGACCGGAACTCCTCACGCGAGCGCTCGTAATAGCGCTCCAGCGTCAGCAGGAAGAGCTTCTCCTTGCTGGTGAAGGCCGCATAGATGCTGCCGGGCTTCATGCGCAGGACGGCCTCGAGGTCCTTGAGGGAGGTGGCGTGATAGCCCTTTTCCCAGAAGAGCCCCAGGGCGGCGTCGAGGGCCTCGTCCCGGTCGTATGGTCGCGCGCGTTGCATGAGGTTCTAGATAGTCCCTGAAGGCCGGTTTGTCTCGTCCAACCTGCCGGACGCGATGACATTTGAGTGATCGCTCAAATTCTGTATTGAGTGATCACTCAAAGTGATCCCATATGAGGCCCTGAAGCCGGGGCACCTGCGCGCCCGGCCCAGAAGGACCAGACAGACCATGACCCAATTTACCGCCTATGATCTCGACACCGCCCCTGCCGCCAGCAAGCCGCTGCTTGAAAAGTCGATTGCCGCCTTCGGATCGATCCCGGGCCTTCATGCGGTGATGGCGGAATCTCCGGAACTGCTGGAGGGCTATCAGGTGCTCCATGGCCTGTTCCAGAAGTCGACCCTCGACAAGGACGAGCTGACGGTCGTCTGGCAGACGATCAACGTCGAGAACGAGTGCCACTATTGCGTGCCCGCCCACACCCTCATTGCCAAGGCAATGGGCGTGTCCGACGAGATTTCCAACGCCTTGCGCGACGAGACGCCCCTGCCCAACGCGCGTCTGGAAGCCCTGCGGACCTTTACCCTGGCGCTGGTGCGCGAGCGCGGCTTCGTGAGCGACGCGACCGTCGAAGCCTTCCTGGCCGCAGGCTTCACCCGCCGCAACATCCTCGAGGTGGTTCTGGGCTATTCCCAGAAGATCATGTCCAACTACACGAATCATCTGGCCAAGACGCCGACCGACCAGCGTTTCCAGCAATTCGCCTGGACCAAGGCCGCAGCGGCAGCCTGACCCTGAGGGCACAAAAAAACGCGGCGCCGTGAGGTGCCGCGTTCTTTCATGTCCCTGACGGGAAGATGTTACTCGGCCTGGTCGGCCGGCACGGCGTTCAGCAGGCCGTAGCGCTCCACGCCGATCTTTTCCAGAAGGTCGAGCTGGGTTTCCAGGAAGTCGATGTGACCTTCCTCGTCCTTCAGCAGCTCTTCGAACAGCGCCATGGAGACATAGTCGCCTTCGTCGCGGCAGATGTCGCGGGACTTGGAGTAGGAGGCGCGGGCATCATACTCGCCGGCCAGATCGCACTCGAGGACTTCCTTGATGTCCTGACCGATCCGCAGAGGCGCAACCTTCTGCATGTTCGGGTGGCCTTCGAGGAAGATGATGCGGTCGGTGATCTTGTCCGCGTGCTGCATTTCCTCGATGGACTCTTCGCGCTCCTTCTTGGCGAGACGCGCATAGCCCCAATCTGCGAGCAGGCGGTAATGCAACCAGTACTGGTTGATCGCGCCAAGCTCCAGGAACAGGGCTTCGTTCAGGCGTTCGATGACTTTCTCATTGCCTTTCATGGCCATAGCCTCCGCTAGAAGTCGGTGTTGAAGCTAGTTTAGAACTTTTCTAACTTGGAAGTCCAGTGCCCTTTGCGCGCAGGGCATGAAATTTCTCGGGACTTCGCGTCCGGCAGGGGCAGCCTATCCGAAATCCGGGGCAGGGGCCATCGCATCAGCCGCAGGCCCCCAGGGATTGCCTTGAAGCCCCAGCGACCGATTATCTCGTGGGCCGCCGCCGGACATGCGGCGGAGACGGTCTCACGGTATGCTTCCACGGCGCGCTTTCAGGGCAGGCTTTCAGCGGAAGCTCGGGCCGTGGCACCAGCAGGTTAGGGAATAGCGGCGGCCCTTGCTCACCGGCACCACGCGGTGAAGCATGAAGCTGGCAAAGACCATGGCCGAGCCATTGTCGCGGGAGGCCTGGATCTCGTGCCCGCCGAGAGAGAGCTCCAGAGCGCCGCCTTCGTAGCTGTCCCCTTCCGACAGCTGGGTGACGATGGTCAGCTTGCGCTGGCGTGCCAGAGGTCCGTCGCCGATGTCCGAATGCCAGTCATAATGGCCCTCGTCGGTCTCGTCATAGGCGGCAACCTGCAGCCGCTCGAGGAAGTCGGTGATGTCGAACTGGAAGCTGTCCCGGTTCGCCTGGGCCACCCCGTCGAGAATGCGGCGCATCACCCAGGCGGCATCCCCCTGATCATCCAGCCAGTTGATGCGCGCACGACGGATATTGTCGTGGCGCTGGCCGCCGACGAGACCGCCCTGGGCAAGGCCGGCATTCTCCGCCAGACGGATGATTTCGGTGGTTTCGGACTTCGTGAAGAGGGCCGGGAGCGTGTGGTTGAACATGCGGGAAAAGCGCCTTGAAAGCCAGCGGTTGAACTGGCTGTGCTAAGGCGCTCAATCCGCGCATTTCGCAAGCGAAATCGTCGGGCGATTATTGCCTGTCCGACGAAACCTCGAGACCGATTATATCCCTGCGGGCGCAAATGCCCTTGAAGGTTCCTCCGGTCCCCGGGCAGGCCTCAGGTTAGGCCCGTTTCCACCACCTTGCGCATCACTGTCGGCAGCGCCTCGCCAGCAAGCTCCGAAGGGGGGGACCACCAGTGTCCCTCGGGCAGCTGGTAGTCGGCAGGCGCGGTTGCCCGGTAGACGGTCAGGGTCAGGTGAAAATGGGTGAAGGTGTGGGTCACCTGCGCCAGCCGCTTGTGCCATTCGGCCGGGATGGGCGCCTGGGTCAGCGCCTCGCTCCCGTCCCCGTCGAAGTCCTCGCTCCAGATCGTGCCGGGAACCTCGCTCATGCCCCCGAGCAATCCTTTCGGCGGGCGGCGGCGCAACAGCACGGCCCCGTCCTGCGCGCGCACGAGCACGAAGGCGGCACCTGCCCGGTTCGGCTTGGCCTTTTTCGGCGCCTTGCGGGGCAGGGAAGGGGCGGTGCCGGCGATCCGGCCTGCGCAGTCGTCCATCCAGGGGCAGAGCCCGCAGGCCGGATTGCGCGGCGTGCAGATCGTGGCCCCCAGATCCATCACCGCCTGAGCGAAGTCGCCCGGCCGCTCGACCGGTGTCAGCTCCGCCATCCGCGCCTTGATCTCGGGCTTGGCGTCCGGCAGCGGTGTCATGATCTCGAAATAGCGGGTGAGCACCCGCTCCACATTCCCGTCCACCACGGCGGCCGGCCGGTCAAAGGCAATCGATGCGATGGCAGCGGCCGTATAGGGCCCCACCCCGGGCAGGGTCTTCAGTCCGTCTTCCGTGTCTGGAAAGCGGCCCTCCAGCTCGAAGGCCACCGTCTCGGCGCATTTCTTCAGGTTTCGGGCCCGCGAGTAATAGCCGAGCCCCGCCCAGGCCTTCATCACGTCCTCCTCAGGCGCGGCGGCAAGGTCTTCCACACGCGGCCAGAGGGCCAGGAACCCGGTGTAATAGTCCTTCACTGCCGCGACAGTGGTCTGTTGCAGCATGACCTCCGACAACCAGACATGATAGGGATCCGGCAGGACGCCGAGGCTGCGGTCCTCCGGCGACGTGCGCCAGGGCAGGACGCGTGCATGGCGATCGTACCAGGAAAGTAATGCGGCAGTGGGGGTGGGTGTCTTCATGGCGCCATGCTGCCGGGCGCGAAGAATGTTTCAAGTCACCCAAGCAAAGGGGCTGGGGAAAACCGGTGCAAACTTTCGCCTCACGTCGCGAAAACAGCGAAAAGGTCTTTTTTCTGACTCAATGCCAAGGGAAGGTTCTGATCAGAATGGACGAATCCGTCGACTGCAGCGAAAACGGCCCCACGGGGCCGATTGAAGGAGGCAAGTCATCAGCGCGCTCGGTGTCACATCCGGACAGGCACTGACGTCCCGGCAGGACGAGCCGGTGGCGGCGTCCGTCGACGCCTCGCCCGCCGCTGCCCCCCGGACGCCCCAGCAGCCCCAGAAGCCCCGGACCCTTGCCGATCTCATCGGCAAGGCCATGACACCCCTGTGCCGCAAGCGTGGCTTTGCCTCGGTGGACATTGTTGCCGCCTGGCCCGAGATCGTCGGCCCCCGCTATGGCGAAAGGGTCCAGCCCGACCGGCTGATCTGGTCGCGCCGCAAGGATGCCGATGGCGAGGACATCGCCGAGCCGGCAACTCTTCTTGTCCACACTGATGGCCCGACGGCCATGATGCTCTCCCATGAGACCGGCCAGATCATCGAGCGCATCAACGCCTTCTTCGGCTGGGCGGCCGTGGGCCGCATCAAGATCGCCCAGAAGCCCGTCATGCCCCGGCCGAAATCGCGCCCCAGGCCGCCACGCCCGCTGACCGGCGAAGAACGCGCCCGGCTCGACCGGCAGGTCGAGGGCGTCGAGGATGATCGCCTGCGCGAGGCTCTCCGCAAGCTCGGGGAGAGGGTCATTGCCCGGGGTGATGCGGGCAAGCGCTCCTGACGCCTTTCCGGCACCTGTCGCAGCAGGCAAAGGCGCGTTCAGGCAAGACCTTTGTCTTCACGACTGTGTGAGCTGGTCTCATGCCTGCGGATGAGGCTCCGCCCTTTCCCGAAAAGGCCATATTTCTCCTCTCCTGTTGACGCATGTTCCCGGACAGGGCACATGGAAACAGACACTTGCCCGGATCCGGGCGGGGAGGCCGGACGGCGTCCCGAAAAGGACCTTGAGCAACAGGAATTGGCCCGTGAGCGTTTCTCGTAGAACTTTCCTTCAATCCGCCTCCGGCATCGCCCTTGCCGTCAGCTTCGCAGCCCTGCCGGGCTTCGCCTTCGCTGCCGATGTCGATCTCGAGGAGCTGCTGAAGCCGGGTCCCCTGGGCGACAAGGTGATGGGTGCGGAAGATGCGCCGGTCACCATTGTTGAATATGCGTCCATGACCTGCAGCCACTGCGCGCATTTCCACAAGACCACCTGGCCCGAGCTGAAGACCAAGTATATCGACACCGGCAAGGTGCGCTTCATGCTGCGCGAATTCCCGCTCGACCAGATCGCCGCCGCCGGGTTCATGCTGGCGCGCTGCGCACCGGAAGAAAAGTATTATGACATCGTGGATGTGATGTTCCACGATCAGAGCAGCTGGGCCTTCACTCCGGATCCCTACAACTCCATGCTCAACTTCTCCAAGCAGATCGGCTTCACCAAGGAAACCTTCGAGGCCTGCCTGCAGAACCAGGGACTTCTTGACGCCATCAACGCCGTGAGGGATCGTGGTGCGAACTTCGGCGTGGATGCGACGCCGACCTTCTTCATCAATGGCGAGAAGCATTCCGGGGCCCTGTCGATTGAAGAGATCTCCAAGATCATCGACGAGAAACTCTGAAGACCATCCGGCGGCCGGGAGGGGGCTCCCGGCTGCCTGTCCTGCCGTGTGCAGATCTGATTTCGGGCGTGGTCCCGGTGGCCGTCACGGCGCGGGGCAAGGCTTCGGCGCAACGGCGATCCCCATGGGGCGGGGGCGCGCATGAAATTCTCCAAGCTGCGGGTCGTGGGCTTCAAGTCCTTCGTGGACCCGATGGAATTCGTCATCGGGCGGGGCCTCACCGGCGTCGTCGGACCCAATGGCTGCGGCAAGTCCAATCTTGTCGAGGCCCTGCGCTGGGTCATGGGCGAAAATTCCTACAAGAACATGCGTGCGTCTGGCATGGACGACGTCATCTTCTCCGGTTCGCTGAACCGTCCGGCCCGCAACACGGCCGAAGTGACCCTTTTCCTCGACAATCAGGATCGCACCGCGCCTGCCGCCTTCAATGATGCGGACATGCTCGAGGTCAGCCGCCGCATCGAGCGCGAGAACGGCTCCAACTACAAGATCAATGCCAAGGATGTGCGGGCCCGCGATGTCCAGCTCCTGTTTGCGGATGCATCCACCGGTGCCCGGTCGCCGGCCATGGTGCGTCAGGGCCAGATCGGCGAGCTGATTTCCGCAAAGCCCACCTCCCGCCGTCAGATCCTGGAAGAGGCCGCCGGCATTTCCGGCCTCCACTCGCGCCGCAAGGAAGCGGAGATGCGCCTGCGTGCCGCCGAGCAGAACCTGGAGCGCCTGGAAGACGTCCTCGTCCAGATCGACAGTCAGCTCGAAAGCCTGCGTCGTCAGTCCCGTCAGGCATCGCGCTACCGCAACCTCTCCTCCGAGATCCGCTCCGCCGAGGCAACGATCCTCTATCTGCGCTGGAACGAGGCGCGTGAGGCCCTGCTGGAGGCCGAAGAAACCTTCGCCGCCGCCCGGTCTGCGGTGAACGATGCCGCCGCCGTGCAGGCCGAAAGCGCCCGCACCCAGGCGATCGCCGCTCACAAGCTGCCCGAACTGCGCGAGGACGCAGCCCGAGCGGGTGCGACGCTGCAGCGCCTCGTCATTGCCCGCAATGACCTTGATGCCGAGGAGCGTCGCATCAAGGAAAAGCTTCAGGATCTGGAGCGCCGGCTGGTGCAGCTCGACGAGGACGTGCGCCGGGAAAAGAGCCTTCTGGCCGAAAACGACGAGGTTCTCGAACGCCTTCAGGAGGAACGCGCCGAGCTGCTGGAGGAAAACGAATCCGTTGCCGAGCGCAGCGAGGCGGCGCGCGAGATCGTCGCCGAACTGCAGGACCGTCTGAGCGGCCGCGAGGAGGCGCTCTCCGATCTGACCGCCGAACAGGCGCGGGTCTCGGCCGAGCGCAACCAGCTTCTGCGCACCGTGGCGGACGCCCGACAGCGCAGCGAGCGTCTGACGGCGGAAGCCGGAGCGGCGCGCCAGGCGCTTGCGGCCATCGAGGCGGAATTTGCGGCCGTCGAGGGCGTCGAAGCCTCGCGCGAGGCGGTCGAGCTGGCCGGCGAGGAGCTTGCGGAAGCCGAAGCTGCCGCCGAGGCCGCCGAGGAAGCGACGCTTGCCGCACGCGCCGCCGAGCAGCAGGCTCGCCAGCCCCTGGCCGCCGCCGAGCGGGAACTGTCTGCCCACCAGACCGAGGCGCGCACTCTGGAAAAGGTTCTGAGTGCGACCCTGGGCGGAGACTGGGCACCCGTCGTCGACAGCCTGCAGGTGGCACCCGGTTATGAGACCGCGCTCGGCGCGGCGCTGGGCGAGGATCTTGATGCCTCCCTCGACCCGCTTGCCCCGGTCCACTGGGGCCCGGCACTTTCAGCAGATCAGGATCCGGCCCTGCCGACAGGCGCTCTGTCCCTCGCGACCCAGGTGAAGGCGCCTGCGGCTCTGGCGCGCCGGCTGGCGCAGATCGGCCTTGTCGATGCAGCTGACGGCGCGCGCCTGCAGCCCGAGCTGAAACCCGGCCAGAGGCTGGTCAGCCGGGAAGGGGGGCTGTGGCGCTGGGACGGGCTGGTGATCGCCGCCGACGCGCCGACCCCTGCCGCCCAGCGGCTGGCGCAGCGCAACCGCCTGGCCGAGCTGGCCGAGGTGATCGACCTTGCCGCCGCTGAGGTCGAGGCCGCCGCCGCCGTGCTGGAGGATGCTGGTCATAGGGTGCGTCAGGCGAGCGAGACCGAACAGGCTGCCCGCCAGCAGGTGCGCGAGCGTCAGAGACTTCTGGCTGCCGCCCGCGAGACCCTTGCCGCGGCCGAGCGTCAGGCGACCCAGCTTGCCGCCCGCAAGTCTGCCGCAGAAGAGAAATGCCAGCGCCTGGAAGACGAGGCGGCTGCCGCGCGCGAGATCCTCTCCGAGGCCGAGATGCATCTGGAAGAGGCTCCCGCCGTCGAGGGGTTCGAAACCCGCATCGCGGCGCTTCAGGCTGAAGTGGCGCAAGGCCGTGCCGCTCTGGCCGAAGCCCGAGCCCGCGCCGAGGGCCTTGCCCGCGAGCAGGAGATGCGTGACCGCCGGCTCCAGGCGATTGCCAGGGAATATGACGGCTGGAAGCTGCGCACCGCGCGGGCGGCCGAACAGATCTCGGTGCTGGAAGAGCGCCGTCTCGAGGCGCAGGAGGAGCGCGCGGAGCTGATGGAGGCGCCCGAGGAGATCGAGTTCAAGCGCCGCTCGCTCTTCGGCGCGATCGAGACGGCCGAGACGGCGAAGAAGGCGGCGGACGATGAGATGATCCGCGCCGAGGCCGATCTGCAGGAGATCGATCGTCTGGCGCGCTCCATGCTCGAAGGCCTGTCCACCGCGCGCGAGGGACTGATCCGGGCCGAGGAAAGGCTGGCTGCGGCAAAACAACGCAAGCAGGCCATCGAGATGCGGATCGACGACGATCTGGACATGCCGGTGACGGCTCTGCCGGAGCTTGCCGGCCTGCACGACGATGCCCCTCTCCCGGATCCGGAGGCGGTGGAGCGCAAGCTGGAGCGGCTCAAGGGGGAACGGGAGCGCCTCGGCGGGGTGAACCTGCGTGCGGAAGAGGAACTGCGCGAGATCGACGAGCAGAAGGAAACGCTCACCTCCGAGCGCGACGATCTGATCGAGGCGATTCGCCGCCTGCGCACCGGCATTTCCAACCTCAACAAGGAGGCCCGCGAGCGTTTGCTGTCCTCCTTCCAGGTGGTGAACGATCATTTCCAGCGGCTTTTCACCCATCTTTTTGGCGGAGGCACCGCCGAATTGCAGCTGGTCGATTCGGAAGATCCGCTGGATGCGGGCCTGGAAATCCTTGCCCGCCCGCCGGGCAAGAAGCCCCAGACCATGACGCTGCTCTCCGGCGGCGAGCAGGCGCTCACGGCCATGGCCCTGATTTTCGCCGTGTTTCTGACGAATCCCGCGCCGATCTGCGTGCTGGACGAAGTGGACGCACCGCTCGATGACGCCAATGTGGAGCGCTATTGCGACCTGCTGGAGGAAATGGCCAAGCGGACGGACACACGCTTCGTGGTGATCACCCACAATCCCATCACAATGGCCCGCATGAACCGGCTCTTCGGGGTCACGATGGCCGAGCGTGGTGTGTCCCAGCTCGTCTCCGTCGACCTTGAAACTGCCGAGCAGTTCCGGGAAACGGCCTGACGCCGGGGCATGCTGGCAGGTCTGACAGAGCGACAAATTGGACCATGGTCTGACGAAAACCGTTCATAACGGGATTTGTTCAGTTTTTTCAGCGCGTTAACAGGTCGTTACCTGTTCTTGACACGTTCAAGGGTGCCGACTATGGTGCGCGCGGCTTACAGGGGCTTGGCAAACACCGTCCTTTTCGAGGTCCGGTGCGGGGGAAAATCGATGAACTCTGCACAAAACAACGGATCTGGAGAGGCGGGCGGCAACGCTCCCGAGGCCGGACTGTCCGAACGCCGGGACCGTCTGAACCAGAAGCTCGACGAGCGCCGCACCGCCGAAGAACGGCAGGAGCAGGAGCGATCGAAGGGTGACACCAGGGGCTATGCCCAGGCCATGAAACTCTCTTCGGAGTTCATTGCCGGCATTGTTGTTGGTGGCGGGATCGGATGGTTGGTGGACCAGTGGCTGGAGACGACGCCTTTCGGGCTGATCGTGTTCCTTCTGCTCGGTTTTGCTGCCGGGGTCTTGAATGTTC
Source organism: Roseibium aestuarii (assembly GCF_008477545.1). GTDB lineage: Bacteria > Pseudomonadota > Alphaproteobacteria > Rhizobiales > Stappiaceae > Roseibium > Roseibium aestuarii. The sequence continues at coordinate 483,053 of NZ_VORA01000001.1, forward strand.
TGCGTTCCGCGGGCTATGTGGCGGAACCGGAGCGTCGGATCGGGGAAATGTCGAAGGACACCCACCGGAACGACCGTCCGAAGTGAGATCCAAGGCGTCCGCCGGGCAGGGTACTGACCACGGGCGTGTCGTAAATTGAACGAGCGAAGAAGGCTGACAGGTGGCGAACGATCCGATCCATCAGTTCCAGATCCAGAAACTTTTCCCGATTGAAGTGGGTGGTCTGGATTTCTCTTTCACCAACTCTTCGCTGTTCATGGTTGCGACCGTGGCGGCGGCCTCCGCATTCCTGATCTTTGCGACCGGCGGTCGCGGCCTGGTGCCGTCCCGCATGCAGTCCATCGCGGAAATGGCCTATGAGTTCGTCGCGGGCATGCTGCGCAGCTCGGCCGGAACGGAAGGCATGCGGTTCTTCCCGCTGGTCTTCTCCCTGTTCATGTTCGTCCTGGTGGCGAACCTGTTCGGCATGTTCCCCTACTTCTTCACCGTGACCTCCCACATCATCGTCACCTTCGTGCTGGCCATGATCGTGATCCTGACCGTGACCGTTTACGGCTTCATGCGTCACGGTACCCATTTCCTTCACCTCTTCGTGCCGTCGGGCGTGCCTGCTGCGCTGATCCCGATCGTGGCGCCGATCGAGGTGATTTCCTTCCTGTCCCGCCCGGTCAGCCTCTCCGTTCGTCTCTTCGCGAACATGCTGGCTGGCCACATCACCCTCAAGGTGTTCGCGGGCTTCGTCGTCAGTCTGAGCGCCATGGGCGGCTTGGGCGTTGCCGGTGCCATCCTGCCCCTGGGCATGACCGTTGCACTGACCGCGCTTGAGTTCCTGGTCGCCTTCCTGCAGGCCTATGTCTTCACGGTCCTGACCTGCATGTACCTGAACGACGCCCTTCATCCGTCCCACTAAGGGTCGAGACCAAGTCACGCGGCGCCCCGCCAGAACAACAATGGGGGCGCTGCCTGGTGAAATCTGCAAATCCAATTAGGAGCACGTGTCATGGAAGCAGAAGCAGCAAAGTACATCGGCGCCGGTATCGCATGCCTCGGCATGGGTGGTGCAGCAATCGCACTCGGCACCATCTTCGGTAACTACCTGGCAGGCGCCCTGCGCAACCCGACCGCCGCTGATGGCCAGTTCGGTCGTCTGGTGTTCGGCTTCGCCGTGACCGAAGCTCTGGGCATCTTCTCCCTGCTGATCGCCCTTCTTCTCCTGTTCGCGTAATTCTGTTCGCTTAACCCTTTAAGCGAGTTTAGACGCGACTCCGGTGGCGGCGCGCCTCTCCCCGACTGAGGGGAGACAGCGCCGCCTGTCCGGACTGTGGAGACAGGAAATGGCAAGCCAAACCCATTCGAACACCGAAGGCACGACCGAAACGATCGAAGTGCAGCACGGCGAGGCGCATAGCGCCGGTTTCCCGCCGTTCGACAGTTCGACTTTCGCCTCTCAGATCCTCTGGCTGGCCATCACTTTCGGCCTGTTCTACTGGATCATGAAGAACGTGGCCGTGCCGCGCATCGCCGGTATCCTCGAGGACCGCAAGGACCGCATTGCAGGTGACATGGCGGAAGCCAATCGCCTGAAGCAGGACACCGACGCTGCCATCGCAGCTTACGAGCAGGCACTCGCCGAAGCCCGCAACAAGGCTCACGGCATTGCCAGCGAAACCCGCGCCAAGCTCAAGGCCGAAACCGAAGCGCGCCGCTCCAAGGCTGAAGCTGACGTTGCCGCCAAGCTGAGCGCAGCCGAATCCCAGATCGCCGCCCTCAAGTCCGGCGCCATGGACAAGATCGAGGAAATCGCCACCGACACCACCAGCGCGCTCGTCGAGCAGCTGCTGGGCACGGCGCCGACGGCCACCGATGTGTCCAAGGCCGTGAAGACGGCTCTGAACTAAGGGGACGAGTTCCATGCATTTTGATGCGACTTTCTGGGCATTCATCGGCCTCGTCCTGTTCTTCGCCCTGGTCATCTGGATGAAGATCCCGGGCAAGATGGGCTCCGCCCTCGACAAGCGTGCGGATGACATCCGCAAGGAACTGGACGAAGCACGCCGTCTGCGTGAAGAAGCTCAGGCCCTGCTGTCCGAGTATCAGCGCAAGCGTCACGAGGCAGAGGCCGAGGCGGAAGCCATCATCGCCGAAGCCAAGTCCGAAGCTGATCGTCTGACCCTGGAGACCAACCAGGCTCTGGAAGAAATGATCGCCCGCCGCGCCAAGGCTGCGGAAGAGAAGATCTCCCAGGCAGAGACCCAGGCGATTGCCGAAGTCCGCGCCCGCGCCGCCGATGTGGCCGTTGCCGCCGCCGAGCAGATCCTGACCGCCAAGGTCAAGGACAAGGTCGCCGACGACATTCTGGCTCAGAGCATCGAGCAGGTGAAGACCAAGCTGAACTGATCGCTCGACGATCATTCGCTCAACGAATTCGAGAAGCGGCCTTCGGGCCGCTTTTTTTGTGGGCAGCGCCTCGCCGGCGCGGCTTGCGGGCAGTCCTTGGGAAGCGGAATGATCAGTCGGCTTCGCCGGCGGCGAGGCGCACGGGACGGAAGCTCAGCCGATGGTGAGGGCAGGGCCCAAGCCGGGTCAGGGCCTCCGCATGGGCGGGAACGCCATAGCCCTTGTGCTGGGCAAAGCCATAGCCGGCGCAGGTCTCCTCCAGCTGCATCATCATCCGGTCCCGCGTGACCTTGGCGATGATGGAGGCCGCCGCGACGGCAAGGCAGCGGCCGTCGCCCTTGATCAGGTTCTGCCCGGCCATGGCCAGCCCGGGCGGCACGTCCCGCCCGTCGACGATCACCATGCGCGGGGTGAGCGCCAAGCCCTCCACCGCGCGCCGCATGGCCCCGAGGGTCGCCGCACGGATGTTGATCCGGTCGATGGTCGCAGGCGAGGCGGAGGCGATCGAGACGGTGGCGCTGCGAAGGATCTCTTCAAACAGGGCCTCGCGCCGGTCCTCGCTGAGCTTCTTGGAATCATTCAGCCCCGCCGGCACGCGCCGGTAATCGAGGATCACGCCCGCGGTGACCACGGGACCGGCCCAGGGGCCGCGCCCGGCCTCGTCCACTCCGGCCAGCAATCCGTCAAAGGCACGCGCGTGCTTGCGCTCCAGCTTAAGGTTGGGAGCGTCATCGAAGGGCAGATCGAAGAGTGAGGGCATGGACATCGCCAGACCATGCCAAGGCCCGCACCACCCTGCAAGCGCCAAGCCTAGAACAGGGCCAGTTGAACCCCGCCTTTTTGCGGGGCGACGAACTGGTCGCAGTCGAGCTTGCGGCGGCGCCCGTTCAGCCCGAGCCGCTTGGTCGCTAGCTGGAACCGGCGTGCGATCTGTTCCGCATAGGGGCCGGTGCCGCGCATCCGCTCGCCCCACTTGGCGTCATAGTCCTTGCCGTCACGCATGGAGCGGATCAGGTTCATCACGTGGCGATACTGACGCGGCCGCTCCCGCACCAGCCAGTCCCGGAAGAGCTCCGAGACTTCCCGGGGCAGGCGCAGCAGGATGAAGGCGGCGCCATCCGCTCCATGTTCGGCGGCGGCCTCCAGGATGCTCTCCAGCTCGCTGTCGGTGAGGGCAGGGATCACGGGGGCGATCATGACCGAGGCAGGAACACCGGCCTCCGCGAGGGTCTTGAGCGCGGCAAGCCGCTTGTGCGGAGCCGAGGCGCGGGGCTCCATCGCCCGGCAGAGCTTGCGGTCGAGCGTGGTGATCGACAGGGCCACCTTGGCGAGATTGCGTTCGGCCATGCGCCCCAGAATGTCCGCGTCCCGCTCGATCAGCGCGGATTTGGTCACGATCGCCACCGGGTGATTGTAGCGGTCGAGCACCTCGAGGATCTCGCGCATCAGCCCGTAGCTTCGTTCGATGGGCTGATAGGGGTCGGTGTTGGTGCCGATGGCAATCGTGCGCGGCTGATATCCCGGACGGGCCAGCTCCCGCTCCAGCACCTCGGCCGCGTTCGGCTTGGCAAAGAGCTTCGCCTCGAAGTCGAGACCCGGCGACAGGCCGAGGAAGGCGTGGCTGGGCCGGGCGAAGCAATAGATGCAGCCATGCTCGCAGCCGCGATAGGGATTGATCGACCGGTCAAAGGAAATGTCCGGCGAGGCATTGCGGGTGATGATGGTGCGGGCGCGTTCTTCCTGCACGTCGGTCTGGAAGGGCGGCAGCTCTTCAAGGCTCCCCCAGCCATCGTCCAGCGCTTCCCGGCTCTCGCGCTCGAAGCGTCCGCTCATGTTCAGCCCGGCGCCGCGCCCCCGCCGCCGGTCGGCATGGATCGTCTCCGACTCGGAATGTCCTGCGTGTTCATGAAATGTTCTAGGATCAAGATCCGGGCGGGGGATCATGGTCGGCAGGGTTTCTGACGCATGGGAAGGTTGGGGCATGGCGCGAGTCGGACCTCGAAGATGCGGAACAGAAGAAGAACATGGGCCTGAAGCCGCGAGAAAACAAGCATCTTTCCTCGCCATGCCCGAAAAACTTCGCTACAACCTAACCCATGATCAGCGTCATCATTCCGACCTTGAACTCTGAAGCGGACCTGGCTCACACCCTTGCCGCCCTTGTGCCCGCCGCAGCCGACGGCGTGGTGCGTGAGGTCATCGTTGTCGACGGCGGCTCCTCCGACAACACGGATCAGGTCGCCGACGCTGCTGGATGCACCTGGCTTACGGTTGCAGGCCCCCGGTCTCGCCGACTGATTGCCGGCGTCAGCGCGTCCGAGCGCGGCGAATGGCTGCTCTTCCTCAATCCGGATACGGTGCTCGAGACCGGCTGGCATCATGATGTGCAGGCCTTCATCGAGCGCGCGGAGCGGGCCGGAAGCGCCCGGCGCATCGCCGCTGCCTTCAAGCTGCGCTATGAAGCCTTTGGCCTCGCGCCCCGCCTGTGGGAAGGCTGGTCGACGCTTCGCACCCGGCTGCTCGGCATGCCCTATGCCGATCAGGGACTGCTTCTGACGCGCCACTTCTATCAGGAACTTGGCGGCCACCGGGCCCTGCCGAACCTCGAGGATCTGGATCTGGTGCGGCGCATCGGCGCGCGCCGGGTGGTCAGCCTGCGCAAGGCCGCGATCTCGCCGGACCGCCCGCGCCGGGAAGGCCGCCTGCGCGCCATCCGCCGTGCCATCGCCCGCTTCTGCATCGGCACCCTGCGCCTGCCTGCAAGCCTGGTTCTCAAGCTGCACGGCTGAGCGGGCCAGCCTGTGGTCACAGGTCTCGCGTTTCGGATCTGAGGCAACCCGCACGACGCTCGCGCCTTTTCCTTCGGGCGGAAGCAACTCCGCTGAGGCAGACGCCGACGATCCAGCGACCGGCGGAACAAGGGAGGGGACATGGATCTCGACACGGTGCTGACAGATCTGGAACGGGCAGTCATGCGGGGCCTCGACCCGCTCCTCAATCCTTGGCTCCTCTATCAGCTGCTGATCATCGCCGTCCTGTTCCTGGCGGCCCGTGTGCTGAAGGCGCGCATCGAGCCGCAGCTGGAAGAGCGTGCCCGCGAGATCCGTGGCCATCCGGGCCTGCTCCGGGTGGTGGTCGCCTTCCTGCGCCGTCTCGACTGGGTCATCTTCATCTGTCTGGCGCTTGTCGCGCTTTCGGTCATGCGCAGCCTGACCTGGCCCAGCCGCAGCTATCTCCTCTCCATCGCCCTGTCCCTGTCCGTCGTCTGGCTCTTCGTGTCGGTCCTGTCGCGGGTGATCCGCAACCGGCTCATTGCCCGCGCCATCAGCTGGCTTGCATGGATCTATGCCGCGCTGGTGATCCTCGGGCTTGACCAGCGCGTGGCAGGCTTTCTCGACAGTCTGGCTTTGCCGGTGGGCGAGGTGCGGCTCTCCGTGCTCACGCTGATCAAGGCGGTTGTTCTTCTGGCTGTGACGATGTGGCTGGCCGTCGTGGCCGGCCGCTATCTGGATGAGCGGGTGCAGAAGACCGAGGAACTGACGCCCTCCCTGCGGGTGCTTGTCGGAAAGTTCGCCAAGATCGGCCTGATCTTCGTCGCCGGCGTCGGGGCGCTGTCCTCGGTCGGCATCGACCTCACGGCCTTCACGGTCTTCTCCGGGGCCATCGGTCTGGGGCTCGGCTTTGGCCTTCAGAAGGTGATCTCGAACTTCATTTCCGGGATCATCATTCTCCTCGACCGGTCCATCAAGCCCGGCGACACGATCTCGCTGGAAGGCACCTTCGGCTGGATCCGCGAGCTGCGGGCGCGCTTTGTGTCCGTGGTGACGCGCGATGGTCGCGAATATCTGATCCCGAACGAGGACTTCATCACCGGCCGGGTGATCAACTGGTCCTTCTCGGATGATCTGGTGCGCCTCGACGTGAATTTCGGCGTGTCCTACGAGGCGGATCCGCACGAGGTCAGCCGCCTTGCCATCGAGGCCGCCATGAGTGTCGGCCGTGTCAATGCGGACCGTCGCCCGGTCTGCTGGCTCACCGGCTTCGGTGAGTCGTCGCTGGATTTCGTCCTGCGCTTCTGGATTTCCGATCCCCAGCAGGGGCTCACCAACGTGCGCGGCAAGGTGCTGCTGGCGCTCTGGGACACATTCAAGGCCAATGGCGTCGGGATTCCCTATCCCCATCGGGAAGTCATCCTGCGCCCCGCACCGCCAACCCCCAGCCCGACCCCGCCGCTTGATCTCGGCGACTAGGCAAGGGCGTGGCGCGGGGTCCGGCGGGCGCTCACGCGCCCTGAAGCTTGCCGCGCTTCAGGTGCTCGTCGAGCCGGGGCATGATCTCCACGAAGTTACAGGGCATGTGCCGGTAGTCGAGCTGCCAATTCAGGATGCCGTCCCAGGCGTCCTTGCAGGCGCCGGGAGATCCCGGCAGCACGAAGATATAGGTGGCGCCCGCCACGCCGCCCGTGGCGCGGGACTGGATGGTCGACGTGCCGATCTTGTCATAAGAGATCCGGTGGAAGACCTCCGAGAATCCGTCCATGCGCTTCTCGAACAGGGGCTCCAGCGCCTCTGGTGTCACGTCGCGGCCCGTGAAGCCGGTGCCGCCGGTGGAAATCACCACGTCCACGCCCTTGTCCTCGATCCAGGCCTTCACCACCGCCTGAATGGCAGGCACGTCATCGGTGACGATCTGCCGGTCCGCGAGCCGGTGCCCGGCGGTTTCCAGGCGGTCGACCAGCGTCTTTCCGGACCGGTCCTCGTCGAGGGACCGGGTGTCCGAAACCGTCAGCACGGCGATATTCAGCGGAATGAAGGGGCGGCTTTCATCGAGGCGGTTCATCATGGGTCTCCGGACGCAGAGGGGTGCCGAGGCGTGACCCACAGATAGGCGAGCCACGTCCGGCTCGCCAGTCCCTATCTTTTCGAAAAGAAATCGGGTCGATTGCGAAAAAAAGTTGCGCGGAATGATCGTCGGGAGTAATAAAGTCTCAAGAAAGGTCAGTGATGCTGACCTATGAAACGACAGGACCCCGCCGGGCATGCGCTTTGTGAGCGTGCCTCGAGACAGGGTCCGACCAAGAAAAAGACCCTCTGGGCAGGAAACCGATGCTGAACTGGACAACGCAATTCTCGGGTCGAACCGCGCGCATGCAGGCCTCCGAGATCCGCGAGCTGCTGAAACTCCTCGACGACCCGAACATTCTCTCCTTCGCCGGCGGCATTCCCGATCCGGAGCTCTTCCCCGCGGAGGCTTTCCGCAGCGCCTATGGGGAAGTCCTCTCGGACGACCGCAGCGGCCAGGCCCTGCAATATGCGGTGTCGGAAGGCTTTGCGCCGCTGCGCCGCTGGATCGCCGGCTACATGGCTCGCTTCGGCATCGACTGCGGCATCGACAACATCATGATCACCTCCGGATCCCAGCAGGCGCTCGACTATCTGGGCAAGCTGTTCCTGTCCCCGGGGGATACGGCGCTGGTCGGCTGGCCGACCTATCTCGGCGCGCTGCAGGCCTTCAATGCCTATGAACCCACCTACGCCCGTCTCGAGCCCTTCGGCAACGAGACCCCGGAGGCCCTGCGGGCCGCGGCCGAGGCAGTCGGCGGCGCGGTGAAATTCGCCTACACCACGCCGGACTTTGCCAATCCCACCGGCGAGACCCTGAGTGTCGCGGCCCGTGTCCGCCTGCTGGAGCAGGCCGAGGCGCTGGACTGCGCGGTCATCGAGGATGCCGCCTATCAGGCCCTGCGCTATTCCGGCGAGGACGTGGCACCCATCCTGAAACTTGACATCGACCGCAGCGGCCATATCGATGCCACCCGCACCATCTTCTGCGGCTCCTTCTCCAAGACCCTGTCGCCCGGCCTGCGTCTGGGCTGGGTTGTCGCGGCCAAGCCGGTCGTCCAGCGCCTGGTGCTAATCAAGCAGGCCGCCGACCTGAACACCTCCGCCGTCAACCAGATGGTCATGGCGCGGGTGGCCGAGACCATCTTCGACGAACAGGTCGAGCGGATCCGCACGGCTTATGGCCATCGGCTCGAGTCCATGTTGCAGGCCCTGCGCGACTTCATGCCCGAAGGCGTGACCTGGAACGAGCCCGATGGAGGCATGTTCGTCTGGGTGCGTCTGCCCGAAGGTCAGGATTGCGCCGAGCTGTTGAAGGCTTCCGTCCGCGACATTCAGGTGGCCTTCGTCCCCGGCAAGGCCTTCTTTGCCGACGGCTCCGGCGCCAACTATCTGCGTCTCAACTTCTCCCTGCTCAAGCCGGAGCGCATCCGCGAGGGCATGGAGCGGCTGGGCAAGCTCATCGCCTCCCGTCTCTGAGGCGTCGTCGTTCCCCTATTGGTTCGCTGACGCAAAGGTAAAAGGGCAGGGTGCATGTCGCGTCCTGCCCTTTTACCTTTGCGTCAGCCTGACCGGACAAACGGATCAGACGCGGTCGGAACAGGGCTCAAAACACGCTGAGGAAGGGTGGAGCCGCATTTTTTTCGGCATATCCCGCTCTGGTGCTTGCGGATTCGGTTGCCGAGGCTTCTCATTTGCCGGAAGCCCGGCTACACCCGTGACCATACGACACCCTCAAGACGTGGTTGCCCGAGGGTTGGCATCTGCCAACCGGGACGCGCACCACCATCCCGGTTAAAGACAAGGCACTCGGCCAATGAGCGATACGAAGCCCACCGGAAGCGACCTCACCGAAGCCGCTCTGTTCTTCCACCAGTATCCGCGCCCCGGCAAGCTGGAGATCCAGGCGACCAAGCCTCTTGGCAACCAGCGCGACCTCGCGCTCGCCTATTCCCCCGGTGTCGCCGCACCCTGCGAAGAGATCGCCAGGGATCCTTCCAAGGCCGCCGACTACACCGCGCGCGGCAATCTGGTGGGCGTGATCTCCAACGGCACCGCCGTTCTGGGTCTCGGTGCCATCGGTCCGCTGGCCTCCAAGCCGGTGATGGAAGGCAAGGCGGTCCTCTTCAAGAAGTTTGCCGGCATCGACGTCTTCGACATCGAGGTCGACGAGCTGGACGTGGACCGGTTTGTGGATGCGGTCGCAGCGCTCGAGCCCACCTTCGGTGGCATCAACCTCGAGGACATCAAGGCTCCCGAGTGCTTCCAGATCGAGGCCAAGCTGCGCGAGCGCATGAACATTCCGGTGTTCCATGACGACCAGCACGGCACCGCGATCATTGTCGGTGCAGCCGTCCGCAACGGTCTGGAACTCGCCGGCAAGGACATTTCCAAGGCCAAGATCGTGGCTTCCGGCGCCGGTGCCGCAGCACTCGCCTGCCTCAACATGCTTGTGGCGCTCGGCGCCAGCCTGGAAAACATCTGGGTCACCGACATCGAGGGCGTGGTCTATGAAGGCCGCGAGGCCCTGATGGACGAGTGGAAGGCCAAGTTCGCCCAGAAGACCGACCAGCGGAAGCTGGCTGAAGTCATCGAAGGCGCCGACGTCTTCCTCGGCCTCTCGGCTGCTGGCGTGCTTAAGCCGGAAATGGTCGCCGCCATGGGCGAGCGCCCGCTCATTCTCGCGCTCGCCAATCCGCGCCCGGAAATCATGCCGGAAGACGCGCTGGCCGTCCGTCAGGACGTGGTCATGTGCACGGGCCGTTCGGACTATCCGAACCAGGTCAACAACGTACTGTGCTTCCCCTACATCTTCCGCGGTGCGCTGGATGTGGGTGCGACCACCATCAACGAGGAAATGAAGCTGGCGGCCGTCGAGGCCATTGCCCAGCTCGCCCGCGAGGAACCTTCCGACGTGGCCGCCCGCGCCTATGGCGGCGTGACCGAGACCTTCGGGCCGAAATACCTCATCCCGTCGCCCTTCGATCAGCGCCTCATCCTGCGCATCGCGCCGGCCGTCGCCAAGGCTGCGATGGACACCGGTGTCGCGACCCGTCCGATCGATGACTTCGCGGCCTATCTCGACCGTCTGAACCGCTTCGTCTTCCGCTCCGGTCTGGTGATGAAGCCGATCATTCAGGCTGCGTCCCAGGCGCCGAAGAAGATCATCTACGCCGAGGGCGAGGACGAACGCGTCCTGCGCGCCACCCAGATCCTGCTGGAAGACGGCGTGGCGACCCCGATCCTCGTCGGCCGTCCGGACGTGCTCAAGGCCCGCTGCGAGCGCTTCGGCCTGCGCATCCGCCCGGGCGAGCATTTCGAGTTCGTCAACCCGCAGGACGATCCGCGCTACCGTGACTATGTCGAGGAATATTTCGACTGCGTCGGCCGTCTCGGCGTTCCCCCGGTCGCGGCCCGTACCGTGGTGCGCACCAACCAGACCGTCATCTCGGCGCTGGCCGTGCGCCGTGGCGATGCGGATGCGCTGATCTGTGGTCTGGAAGGCCGCTTCCCCAAGCACCTGCGTGACATTCGTCAGGTCATCGGTCTGCGCGAAGGGGTGAAGGATCTCTCTGCCCTCTCCCTGCTGATCAACTCGAGGGGTGCGCTCTTCCTGTCGGACACCTTCGTCAACGAGGATCCGACGGCGGAAGAGCTGGCCGACATGGCCCTGCTGGCCGCCGAGGAGATCCGGCGCTTCGGTATTGCGCCGAAGGCAGCGCTGCTGTCGCTCTCCAACTTCGGCTCCCGTCCGACGACCTCCTCGCGCAAGATGCGCGAAGCCCTCGAGATCCTCTGGGCGAAGGCGCCCGATCTGGAAGTCGATGGCGAGATGCACGGCGATTCCGCGCTGAACGAGGAACTGCGCAAGCGCGTCATGCCCGACAGCAAGCTGACGGGAGAGGCGAACCTGCTGCTCTTCCCCAATCTCGACAGCGCCAACATCGCGCTCAATCTGCTGAAGGTGGCAACTTCCGCCCTGCATGTGGGCCCGATCCTGCTTGGCACCGCCAAGCCGGCCCACATCCTGACGCCGTCGGTCACCTCGCGCGGCGTGGTGAACATGTCGGCGCTGGCCAGCGTCGAGGCCGCCACCCGGGTTCGTGTGGCCGACTGATCCTGCGCCGGCATTCAGATGTGACAAGGCCCTCGCGGAGACACCTGCGAGGGCCTTTTTCATGTCCGGGGGCGGTGAGGGGTGTCAGGCGCAGCCGCTGGAGCTTGCTGCCGTCGTATCAGTCTGCTGCGGACCGACCCCCGCCAGATGGGCGTGAACCTGCTCCTGCGGCATGGCCTTTCCGATCAGGTAGCCCTGACCATAGCGGCAGCCCAGCTGCTTGAGCGCTTCCATCTGGGAGGCGTTCTCGATGCCTTCTGCCGTGATTGTGATCCCCAGCCCCTTGCCGAGGGCGACGACCGTGCGGACGATGTTCATCTGCTTGTCGTTGCTCTGGAAGGTGGCCACGAAGCTCTTGTCGATCTTGATCTTGTCGAAGTAGAGGTTCGAGAGCTGGGAGAGGCTCGAATAGCCGGTGCCGAAGTCGTCGAGGACGACCTTGATCCCCGCATTGCGCAGGTCCCGGATCACGGTCTTGGCGAGATCCAGATCGGCAATCAGCGCACTCTCGGTGATCTCGATCTCCAGCCGCTGCGGTGCGAGCCCGGTCTGCCCGAGCACCCGGATGATGCGGATGCCGAGCAGCCGGTCGATCATCATCTTGGGCGACAGATTGACCGCCAGCTGGATGTTTGACGGCCAGGTGGTCGCGTCCTCGCAGGCCTTCAGCAGCAGCTGCTCGGTCAGATCCATGATCAGGCCGATGTCTTCGGCCATGGAAATGAAGATGTCGGGCGAGATGAAGCCGTCCTGCTGGTCGTGCCAGCGCGCCAGCGCCTCGAAGGCCCGGATCTCGCCGGTCTGCAGATCCACCAGAGGCTGATAGAAGGGTGTGATTTCCCGCTTCTGCAAGGCCTGGCGCAGGCGGTTCTCCACCGCAGCCCGATGAGACATCTCCTCCTTCATCGACGTATCATAGGCGCGGACCATGTTTCGGCCGGTCCGCTTGGCGCTGTAGAGCGCCATGTCCGCCAGCTCGGCCAGGTCCTTGAGGTTGGAGCCGTCCTGCGGGGCCGTGGCAAAGCCGATGCAGGCGCCCACCTCCGCATGGGAGTTCTCGATGATCATCGGCGCTGTCAGGGTCTCGACGACTTCGAGGGAGAAACGCTCCTGATCCTCCGGCGTGCGGCGGCGGCAGATCGCCAGAAACTCGTCTCCCCCGAGCCGGAAGACCAGGCCGTTGGGAAAGAGGTCTGTCAGCCGCTCGGCGGTCTGCACCAGAAGCGCGTCGCCACCCGCGTGCCCGATCAGATCGTTGATCTTCTTGAACCCGTCCAGATCGATGGCGTGAACCGTGTAGTCGTGGTCGGGGAAGAGATGCTCGACCTCCTCCTGTGCGCGCTCCTCCAGGAAGCGGCGGTTGGGCAGCCGGGTCAGATAGTCGTGATAGGCAATCCACCGCGCCTTGGATTCCGCTACCAGCCGGGCATTGGATTCCCGCCGCAGATCCCACAGGCGCCGGCCGGCATAGACATGACCGGCGACGCCGGCCAGCATCAGCGCCAGGATCAGTTCGTCCAGCTCCCAGTCCTCGTGGCTGACGACAAACGCGGTGAGCCTCTCGTAACCGTCGCCGAAATGGGCAAGCACCCAGACGATAAGCGTCGCGGCACCGATGATGATCGCTTCGCGTCGTGCCCTGTTCTTGCCCTCGAGGAAGTTTGCGATGAGTCTCATGCCTTGCCCGTTCTTGATGGTTCATCAAGTCCTATCGAGAAACCATTGATGAATGGTCAAGCAATTGTTGCGGCTTTTCTTTTTGACTGCCGATTATTGTCAGTATTGACAAGGTGAAACCACTTCGGGGGACAGGCCTCGTAACCTTGGTGCCCGACCGCGCAGGAAGAGGGCGATGCCCTCCGGGACCTGAGGCCGGAGAGCTCTGCACTTGACTTCTCCTTGATTTCGCGACATATGGGCCTCATCCGGGCTGCCGCGTGAGTGGCCCGAGTGATGACGCGGGAAAGCACTGCCCCTTGGCAAAAGCTCCGGCGCCTCCACAAAACCCCCAAAGTTTTCAGAGCGGGCGTGATCGCCTGCATCGACCTCCCGGTCACGCGCGGAGCCAGTCAGATCCCGAAACAGGTTCGGGACACGCGGCTCCTCCGGGCGATACCACCGGTGACCCGTCTGCGCGCGACGTCGTGCGCAGACCGATGTCCGATCACGCGCATCTGGCCGGATCGGGCAAAACCCTCTTGAAGGTAATCATTTGACCGATTTCAAATCGCTGGGCCTGTCCGAGGCTCTTCTGGCCGCCGTTGCCGAAAACGGCTATTCTGCTCCCACTCCGATCCAGGAAAAAGCCATCCCCCATGTTCTGGCCCGCCGGGACATCATGGGTCTGGCGCAGACCGGCACCGGCAAGACCGCTGCCTTCGGCCTGCCGCTGGTGGAACGTCTTCTCGAAGAGAATGACCGCGTTCAGCCCTGTGGCGCCCGGGCCCTGATCCTGGCGCCGACCCGCGAACTGGTGAACCAGATCGCCAAGACCCTCATCTCCTTCGTCCGCAAGACGCCGCTGCGCGTCACGTCTGTCGTGGGTGGGGTTTCCATCAACGCCCAGATCAAGCGCATGTCCCGCGGCACCGACATTCTCGTCGCCACGCCGGGCCGCCTGCTCGATCTGGTCGACCGTCAGGCCGTGCGTCTCGACACCGCGACCTTCCTGGTTCTGGACGAAGCCGACCAGATGCTCGATCTGGGCTTCATCCACTCCCTGCGCCGGATCTCCGGGCTGGTGGCCAGGAAGTGTCAGACCCTGCTCTTCTCCGCCACCATGCCGAAGCAGATCAGCGAACTGGCGGGCACCTACCTGACCGACCCGATCCGGGTCGAGGTCGCCCCCGCCGGCAAGACCGCCGACAAGGTGTCCCAGGTCGTTCACTTCATGGATCAGGCCGAGAAGACCGACATGGTCATCTCGATGCTTTCGGAGAACCCGGACGATCTGTCCCTGGTGTTCTGCCGCACCAAGCATGGCGCCGAGCGCCTGATGCGCAAGATGGTTCAGGCAGGCCTGAAGGCTGCCTCGATCCACGGCAACAAGAGCCAGAACCAGCGTGACCGGGCCATCCAGGCCCTGCGCGATGGCGAGATGCGCATCCTCGTGGCCACCGATGTGGCCGCGCGCGGCATCGACATTCCGGGCGTCAGCCACGTCTACAATTTCGAGCTGCCGGAAGTGCCGGAAGCCTATGTGCACCGCATCGGCCGTACGGCGCGCGCCGGGGCCGATGGCGACGCCATTGCCTTCTGCGCGCCGGAAGAGATCGGCTATCTGCGCCAGATCGAAAAGCTCACCGGCAACGACATCCCCGTGGCCAGTGGCGAGATTCCGCCGATGAGCGCGGCTGCAAAGCCGAGCCGTGGCGGCCGCAAGAGCGGTGGCGGTGGTCGTGGCCAGAACCAGGGCCAGTCCCGCGGTCAGGGCCGTGGCCAGGGCTCCGGCCAGGGTCAGAAGCGGCAGGAAAACGCCGCCGGCGCTCAGGGCAAGGGCCCGCGCAAGGGCTCCGGCCAGGGCGGCCAGGGTCGTGGCGAGGGCGGTCGCATGGGTGAGGCCCGCGGGGCTCAGGCCGATGGCGGCGCCGGTCGTCCGGGGGGCCGCCGCCCGCGTCGGCGCAACGATCGCGCCGCGGCCTGACAGGCAACGGGCTCCTCTTTCATGAAGCGGAGCTCGCAGCTGGCAGAGCCAGACGAAGATCAGAGGGGCTCCGCGTCTGCGCGGGGCCCTTTTTTCGAGATAACACCGGCTCTGAGGTGCGCGCAGGTACACTTGAGCCATGCGTCCCGTGCATGTCAGGTAACCAAAAAGTTCAATTGGTGCAGAAATCTTCAGCTTTTCTATTGAATTATATGAGAAAATCGCAAAGTGACGATTTTTTCAGGGGTCGAAAAAAATCTTGATCTTTTGCCGACTCTGGCTTACCTAAGCGTCACTTCGCGGCGCGGACGAAAACCTTGACCGGGTCACCGGTCAGCCCGCCAGTCTCCGGATCCGAGGATCCGGCGGTGGGCCGAAAGGGTTTCGCCTGGAGCGACGCAGCGTTCTAAAAACAAGAAAAGCCTTGTCACGCACCTGATCCTCGAAAGAGGGGCAGGTGTGCGGGGATCTGTTTCCATCCTGCCTCCGGATGTCGAGACGATCCCGGGACAGAAGGGAAGCCAGGTGCGCGAGTACCCCTGAGATCCTTTCTGGTTGCCCGCGCAGCGGACAGGCGAAATCCGGAACGCAACGACAAATGAGTGGACCGGTCAGGCGAAAGCTCCGGCAAGAAGGTCACAAGAACCTTCTGTCGCAGCCCTTGCCGTTCCGGCTTCCCGCCCCTTGCTGAGGTGGTGGGATCTCCCATCGACCGCTCATTCACCTGCGGCGCTGAAGGGTCACCTTCGGCGCCGCATTTGTTTTCAGCCCCCCATCTGCGTCAGGGTCCGGACACCCGCAAGCTGTCGTCGACAGCAGAAAGGGCCGCCCGGCGGGCAGCCCTTTCGCAAGTCTCGGGTGGGTGGTGGCGCGCCGGCAAGACGCGCGGGCCCTCACATGTTCGGGTAGTTCGGACCGCCGGAGCCTTCCGGCACCGTCCAGGTGATATTGCCGTTCGGGTCCTTGATGTCGCAGGTCTTGCAGTGGACGCAGTTCTGCGCGTTTATCTGGAAGCGCGGCGCATCGGCCCCTTCCTCGATCCACTCGTAAACCCCGGCCGGGCAATAGCGCGACGACGGGCCGGCAAAGACGTCATGCTCGGACCGCTTCTGCAACTCCATGTCCTTCACCTTGAGGTGGATCGGCTGATCTTCCTCATGGTTGGTGTTGGACAGGAACACCGACGACAGGCGGTCGAAGGAGACTTCTCCGTCCGGCTTCGGATAGTCGATCTTCTTGCAATCCTTGGCGGGCTTCAGGCTCGCGGCGTCGGTCTTGCCGTGAGACAGGGTGCCGAAGAAGGAGAAGCCGAAGAGCTCGTTGGTCCACATGTCGAGCCCGCCGAGCGCGATGCCGATGAAGGTGCCGAACTTCGACCAGAGCGGCTTCACGTTGCGCACCTTCTTCAGGTCCGCACCGATCTTGCCGGCGCGCCAGGCGTCGTCATAGGCGGTCAGCTCGGCATTTTCCTTGCCCTCGGCAAGAGCGGCCATCACGTGTTCCGCCGCCAGCATGCCGGACAGCATGGCGTTGTGGGAGCCCTTGATGCGCGGCACGTTCACGAAACCGGCCGAGCAGCCCATGATCAGGCCGCCCGGGAAGGACAGCTTCGGCACGGACTGGTAGCCGCCCTCGGTGATGGCGCGGGCACCATAGGAGATGCGCTTGCCGCCTTCGAAGGTCGAGCGGATCGCCGGATGCGTCTTGTAGCGCTGGAATTCCTCGAAGGGCGAGAGATAGGGGTTCTGATAGTTCAGGTGAACCACGAACCCGACCACGACCTGATTGTCTTCCAGGTGATAGAGGAAGGAGCCGCCGCCGGTCTTGCCGTCAAGCGGCCAGCCGAAGGAGTGCTGCACGAGGCCCGGCTTGTGCTTTTCCGGGGCGACCTGCCACAGTTCCTTGATGCCGATGCCGAACTTCGGCACATCGGCGCCCTTGTCCAGCTCGAAGCGGGCGATGAGTTCCTTGGCGAGCGATCCGCGCGCGCCTTCGCCGATCAGCACATACTTGCCGCGCAGCTCCATGCCGCGGGTGAACATGGCGTTGGGCTGGCCGTCGCGGCCGATGCCCATGTCGCCGGTTGCCACACCGACCACGCGGCCCTGATCGTCATAGAGGATCTCGGAGGCCGCGAAGCCCGGATAGATCTCGACGCCGAGGGCTT
The DNA here is from genome assembly GCF_008477545.1 of Roseibium aestuarii. Taxonomy (GTDB): domain Bacteria; phylum Pseudomonadota; class Alphaproteobacteria; order Rhizobiales; family Stappiaceae; genus Roseibium; species Roseibium aestuarii. The sequence goes on from NZ_VORA01000001.1 coordinate 500,218, forward strand.
CGGCCTTGGCGGCCAGCCAGCGGCAGACATTGCCGAGGGAAACGATGTAGTTGCCGTGGTTGCTCATCAGCTTGGGCATGAGCAGGTTCGGCAGGCGGATGGTGCCCGCCGGTCCGAGAAGGAGGAACTGGTCGTCGGTGACCGGCGTCTTCATCGGATGGTCGGCTTCGTCGCGCCAGTCCGGCAGCAGCTCGTCCAGGGCGACCGGATCGATCACGGCGCCGGACAGGATATGCGCGCCGACCTCGGAGCCCTTCTCGAGCACGACGATCGACAGGTCCTCGCCCTTGTCATTGGCGATCTGCTTCAGGCGGATGGCGGCGGCAAGGCCAGCCGGTCCGGCGCCGACGATGACAACATCGACGTCCATGCTCTCGCGCGGGTCGAGTTGGTCCTGTTCCGACATGTTTTTCTCCCTCATGTGCGTCCTGCCGATGGTTGGGCCTATGCAGCGTTTCGCATCCGCAAACACAAGCCGTCTTGCGCAGCCGGCAGGCCATTTTTATCAAATCCCTGTGGACGTCCAGCGGCAAGTCCTCGATAGGCGAAGATGCAGGCGTCCGACAAGAAAAAATAACCTTTACGTAAACGTAAGATACCGACCTTATCCCGATTTTCAAGCATTCCTGCGTTGTATCCAAGCCCATGGGCAGGGAAATCCGCTCATGAGACCGTTCCTTTTGCTCCGAAAGCTGCGGAACTCGCAGGGGCAAAGCGGTCTTGCCCTGCACGAGCCTTGAACCTGCCCCATCACGCAGGCGGGCCACCGGCGGGCGGCTCTCAGCTGGGGGTGACGGCCCAAAGGATTTTGTCTTTCCCGGCCGGCTTGTCTAAGGTGGCCGCCGGAGGCCTCACGTGCACACTGACCCGCAATTCGCAAGACATCTGGAAGCCCTGCTCGAATTCCACCTGGAAGCAGGCGTGGACTGTCTTGTGGGGGATGCGCCCCTCGACTGGGTGCAGCGTTCAGTGGAACTTGCGGCGGCACAGCGTCAGGCGCGCGATGCCGGCCCGGCTGTGCATGCGCGCTCCGCGCCCCGGTCAAACACGCCCATGGCTCCGGGCAACCAGCCGAATGTCCCCCAAGCCGGTTCTGTGAACGGTCAGATGGACCCGGCTGCGGCAGGGCAGGGCGGCGGACGCTCCTTCCCGACGCGCCCTGTCCCGCCTGCACCCCAGAGCGCCACCATTCTTCCCGGTCCGGGGGCGGCGCCGGCCGTACCGACGGCGGAAACGATCCGGTCCGCCAGCGATCTGGCTCGCTCTTGCGCCACTCTTGACGATCTGCGCGTGCGCCTCGCGGCCTTCGATGGCTGCAACCTGCGCCTCACCGCCAAGTCCCTAGTCTTCGGCGAGGGCAACCCCGAGGCGAGGGTCATGCTGGTGGGCGAGGCGCCCGGCCGCGACGAGGACCAGATCGGCCGCCCCTTCGTCGGCCGATCGGGGGCCCTGCTGGACCGGATGCTTGCGGCCATCGGGCAGGAGCGCGGATCTGTGTATCTCGCCAATGTGGTGCCCTGGCGCCCGCCGGGAGACCGAACCCCGACGCCGCAGGAAGTGGAACTCTGCAAGCCCTTCGTCCTGCGCCAGATCGAGCTTGTGCGTCCGCAGGTCCTGATATTCCTCGGTGTTGCGACGGCCAAGACGCTCATCGGCACCACCGAAAGCATCCGGCGTCTGCGCGGCCGCTGGATCCCGTGGACCCATGAAGGCCGCGAGATGCAGTGCCTTGCGACCTATCACCCGGACTTCCTCTTGCGGAACCCCAACGAGAAGCGCTCTGCCTGGAGTGACTTCCTGGCCCTGCGACAGGTCTTGTCGCCGCCGCAGCAGACCCTCTGAATTTTCTCGGGTCAGGCGGGAACCCCTTCTTCCCTCATCCGTTCTCTTCGATGTCTTGTGAAGATCGATGCGTCTCAATTGCGTCATCTTGCGATTGAACTCTGAGAGGGCGTTAATCTTGCGTTGGGAATTTTACCGGTATTCTTTGGGTTGTCTTTCTTGACGAGGCATTCGGGGGACCTATTGACCGCCTTGGCGACCGACATACCGGCTTCGGCAGTCCTTCCTGTCTTTGTCGTCGATCTCGAGACCTTGACTTGTATCGAGGCCTCTGCGTCGAATTTTGACAAGGCCGGATGCCGGATCCTGTCCGAAAAGGTCTGCAGTCTGCGCGAGGTCATTGGTCTGCGCATAAATGGTCTCGACAAGATGCTGCGCGGCCGCATCACGTCGCTGTCCAGCAATCAGGCCGATGTCAGCTTCGTTTTCGAGGAACCGACCCCTTCGGAGAAACGGCGTGAGCGGCGCCGCGAAGTCTCGATCCCGGTTCAGGTCTACGACCGGGCCCGCACCATTTCCATGCACTGCCGCATCATTGACGCGAGCAAGTCGGGCTGCCGGCTGGAGGGCCCCTGCGTCCAGGCGCTTCCCTCTGACATCAGCCTGCAGATCCGCGGCCTCGGCCTGCCGGTCGACGGCCGGGTCGTGTGGTGCCGCGACGGACATGCGGGCGTCGAGCTCCTCTGGGAATTCTCCTCCCGTGGCGACATGCGTGCGCTCGGGCAGGGCGGACGCGGCGCAGACGGGTCCTCGGGTGATGAGCCGACGGACGGCGGGAAGAAGCGCCGCCGCCGGGGCGGGGCTTTCGGCTCCCGGTCCTGACGCGTCATCTGTCACGTCTGTGAGCCGGCGGTCCGCCGGAGCAATCTTTCATCTCCCGCGTTGAGAGCCTATATCAGGTCCTAATGCCGCAGGAAGGCTCAAGGAACGCCACGGGAAGGGATGATCGTGCTCAAGAAACTGCAGAAACTACTTCCGAAGAAATTCCGCAAGTCCGGCGTCACCATTCCCGTTGTGCGGATGGAAGGCGTGATCGGGGGCGGGTCTCCCATGCGTCCCGGCCTCAACCTGTCCTCGGTCGCCGGCGTCCTCGACAAGGCCTTCGGCCGCAAGGAGGCCCCTGCCGTCGCCGTGGTGGTGAACTCTCCGGGCGGCTCTCCGGTCCAGTCGCGGCTTATCTTCCGTCGGCTGCGCGACCTTGCGAAGGAGAAGGAAAAGGAGATCCTGGTCTTCGTGGAGGATGTGGCGGCCAGCGGCGGTTACATGATCGCGATCGCGGGCGACGAGATCTATGTGGATCCGTCCTCCGTCGTCGGCTCCATCGGCGTGGTTTCCGCAGGCTTCGGCTTCCCCGAGCTGCTGAAGAAGGCGGGCGTGGAACGCCGCGTCTATACCGCCGGCGAGAACAAGGTGATCCTCGATCCCTTCCAGCCGGAAAAGGAAGAGGACATCGCCTATCTCAAGACCCTGCAGCTCGAGATTCATGATGTCTTCATCGAGATGGTGCGCGAGCGTCGGGGCGATGTGCTTTCCGAGGATCCCAATATCTTCACCGGCCGGTTCTGGACGGGCCGCACGGCACGCGATCTCGGCCTCGTGGATGGCATTGGCGACGTGCGTCAGGTGATCAAGGACCGCTTCGGAGAGGATGCGGAGCTGGAGCTGATCCAGCCGTCGCGCGGTTTCTTCGGCCGCCGGCTCTTGGGGCTTTCGGCCGAGGCGTCCGGTTCCACTGAGGATCTGGGCACTGCGATTGGCGCCGGCGTGGTGCGCGAAGGTCTCTCGTCGCTTGAGGATCGGGCGCTCTGGGCCCGATACGGCCTCTGACCACAGGCCCTTCTGTCTCTCAGTCCCGGCACCGGCCGGGACTGACAAGCGTGGTTCGGGAGAGCGTTGCGCGGTCGCTCAGAGCATGGCCATGTAGGTCGGCAGCTCGTTCATGGTCGGCACCACGATCAGGGTTTTCACCGCGCCGGTCTTGAAGGCCTTCAGGAACTTCGAATATTCGACGAAGGCCACGCAGCCGTGCGAGCCGAGGCGGCCCCGCAGCAGGTTGGTGTGGGTCAGCATGCCGTCACGCCCGTACATGGCACCTGGGTCCTTCGGCGTCATGCGAATGGCCTCGACGCCATGGAAAAGGGATTCGCGCATCCGCAGCGAATAGACATTGGGCGGAGTGGGGCCGGAGTTCTTGCGATCCACGTAGCGCGGATCATCCATCATCTTGCCGATGCCCGAGTGGGCCACCAGCTCGCTGCCATCGGGCATGTGCACCGTGGCGGTCGAGATGTCATAGACGGCAACGCCGCTGGCCCGTGACGGCAGGGCTGTCGCCGATCCGGGAGACTTGAAGACCTTCTTCAGCCCGCTGAAGACACTCGTGTCGTCATCCTCATCCGGCGTGACACCGGCGGGCGCATAGGCCAGCATCGCCGATCCCGGCTTCTTGCCGGTCGTGCGCCCCGAGGCGGTGGCCTGGGCAGGCGCCTCCTGCTCGACCCGTGCCACGAGCGCCGAGGCCGGGACCTGCGGTCGGCGATCAGGGATGGGCACGATGTTCGGCAGGAGACCCGCCATAAGATCGGTCACGGGGGAGGGGCGGGTTTCCTCGGACCCGGTCGGATCGGTCGCCGCAACGTCCTCTTGCTGCATGTCGAGCGGATCTGCCGCTGCGACTTCGGTCTGAGCCGGAGCATCAGGCACGCTGAGTGCGGCCAGATCCTGCAGGCGGTTGGCCTGGTCGACACGGGCCTGAAGGATGGCGCGCAGGGCGTCTGCCGCAGCAGCCTCTTGCGCCGCATCGCGTTGCGGACGCACCGGAGCGGGTACCTCGGTCGTGATGAGTTCGGCAACCACCTCCGCAGGCGACACCGTCTTGTCGACAGCCGCAGGGGCTGCGTGTTCCCGGTCCGCCTTGGGCGCCGCTGCGACCGGTGCGGATGCGGTGGCGCTGGCGATGCGCTGGGCGATGATGCGGTCGATCAGGGCGACCCGCTCTGCGGTCGAAAGATTGCGGAACTGGGTCTCGTCCCATGCAGCGCGGGTCACCGGCCCGGCCGAGCCGCCGGACGACATGCCACCGGTCTCGATGGACGAGGCAAGCTCGGGCGAGCGGTCGATGAAGCGCGAGAGATCACCGGAAAGGGTGAGCCAGCCTGCGGCCGTGGCCGAGAGCAGCGATGCGCCGACAAAAAGGCGGCGGCCACGCGCAGTCCTTGCAGGCGCACGGGAGGTGCGCCGGGTTCCGGTCCCAGACGGTCTACTCATTACAATTCGGGTCCAGTTCGTGTGTCCCCGCATCGGCCGCAGTGCGACCCATGCGATTGTCTCAGGCGCCCCCTAGCGAGAGCGGCGAAGCGCTCCCGTTGCCCGTTTCAAGGGTGTCCTGTCTTGGTAAACAACAGGTTCACACGATTGCAGAAAGACTGTGACCAGCTCATGGTCCCGGCCTTTCCGCTTCCGTTTGTCATGGTGAACGATCCGTGGCGACCGGGATCAGGCGCAAGCTGTCCCGACGCGGACCCTCACCGCATGGCCATGTAGGTGCCAAGCTCCTTCATGTGCGGAACCACCACGATCTGGCGCACCTTGCCGGCCTTGAAGGCTTTCAGGAACTTCGGATAGTTGGCAAAGGCAATGCAGCCTGCGGATCCCTTGCCGCCACGGCGCAGCTGGCTGTGGGCCAAGATGCCGTCGCGCCCATGCATGATCTTACCGTTGACCGGCAGCATGCGGATGGCCTCGACCCCGTGGAAGAGCCGCTCGCGCATGCGAAGGTTGTAGACATTGGGCGGCGTAGGGCCACGGCCCTTCTTGTGCACATAGCGCGGGTCATCGACCATCTGCCCGAGACCCGAATGGGCTTCCAGCTTGCTGCCGTCGGGCATGTGCACCACCTGGTTGGTGATGTCATAGATGGCGATACCCTCGCCGCGTGCGGGCAGGCGGCTGCCCATGCGGCCGAAGAAACCGCGCGGCGCTTCCGCGGAAGGCTCGTCCTGTATCTCCGGCTCCTCGGCCGGCTTGCGGATGACAGCGTCCAGCGCCGCATAGGCGCGGCTGTCGGCCTCCGACCGCTGGCGTGCGGGCGCATAGCCCAGAGCCAGAACCGCCTCGGTGCGCTTGAGAGCAGCCTGTTCGATGGGGTCGAGGGCCGGGCGGGCGCGGGGCAGCGGCACGGGGCCGGACAGGGTCACCCGCTGGCCGCGGCGACGGACCTGACGCGGCTCACTCGCCCCTTCGGAGGCGCCAAAGAGACCGGGATCCAGATCCACGACCGTCAGCGGGGCTAGGCTTTCAGGGCCATCGTCCGGTGCCTTGCGCGCACCCACCACCAAGCGCAGCCGGTGCAGGGCGGTCAGCTTGCTCTGGACGGCCATGCGGGCCCGTTCCGCTTCCAGGATCGGAGATCCGTCCTCGGCACGCACCAGCGACCGCTTGGCCAGAAGCACCCGGGCGAGATCCATTTCCAGGGCCGTCGCGTCGATCCGTTCCAGCGCAGACGTCTCGACAAACGGGGTGGCTGCTGCGGTCAAGGGCGCGCTCGCGTCTTGCGCGGCCATCTGCTGTTGAAGGTCAGAGGGGGCGGAGGTGTGGGGCCGATGGGCCACCATCATGGAAATGGCGATGACGAGGCAGGTGATCAGGAAGCCCGTGGCGCGCTGGCGGCGCTCGTTCGCGGCATGATCGGGGGCAGCAGCACCGGAGACCGGCGCGGCGGGCGTGGCATCAATGGTCATGGCTCTTGGGGTCCACTTGTCCGGTCTGTCTCACGCACCCGGCGCGGCATCTGCCGTGCGGAGCGGGCGAGGCGACCCGCGTGACGTCCCTGTCTCTTTCCTCCGGCTGGCCGGAGGGCGGACGTCCTGTGTTCATTATTGGGGAGGTCCAGTTCCCGGACCGTCCCTGCGACGGGGCGCTAAAGGCCGGGGAAAGGTGGCGACAATCGGGCGAATGAGGGTTAACGCCCCCGTCTGCAGGAATTCTAGTTAACCGGGCGGCGGGTGGAAAACAGCCCTGACGGGTGCTTGCGGCGGCGCGCTTGCACCGCGTCCGGCTTGACCTTGCCGTCCTGCCGTGGCACCTGTCGCCGCTGACCAGATCCCGAAGGCCTTGAGGGCCCTCCCAACGACTTTCGCGCGGAAAACGAATTCATGTCGACCGACACTCTGCCGTCTCACATGCGCCCGGAGAATTCCTTCCAGGGCCTGATCCTGACCCTCCAGCGTTTCTGGGCGGATCAGGGCTGCGTGGTGCTGCAGCCCTACGACATGGAAGTGGGCGCCGGCACCTTCCATCCGGCAACCACCCTGCGCTCGCTCGGACCGCGCCCGTGGAAGGCCGCCTATGTGCAGCCCTCCCGCCGTCCGACCGATGGCCGCTATGGCGAGAACCCGAACCGCCTGCAGCATTACTACCAGTTCCAGGTGATCCTGAAGCCGTCTCCGGCCAACCTGCAGGATCTCTATCTGAAGTCGCTCTATGCGATCGGTCTGGACCCGAAGCTCCATGACGTCCGCTTCGTGGAAGACGACTGGGAAAGCCCCACCCTGGGCGCCTGGGGCCTTGGCTGGGAATGCTGGTGCGACGGGATGGAAGTGTCCCAGTTCACCTACTTCCAGCAGGTCGCGGGCTTCGAGTGCTCGCCCGTATCCGGCGAGCTGACCTATGGCCTGGAGCGCCTGGCCATGTACATCCAGGGCGTCGATAACGTCTACGACCTGAACTACAACGGACAGGAAGGCGGCGCCAAGGTCACCTATGGCGACGTGTTCCATCAGGCCGAGCAGGAATACTCCCGGCACAATTTCGAGCATGCCGACACCGAGATGCTCTTCCGCCACTTCAAGGACGCGGAAAACGAGTGCCGCGCGCTTCTGGCTGCCGGTGCGAAGGCCCAGGAACAGAGCGGCGCCGACGTGCATCAGGTGGTGCTTCCCGCCTATGACCAGTGCATCAAGGCGTCCCATGCCTTCAACCTGCTGGATGCCCGGGGGGTGATCTCCGTCACCGAGCGTCAGAGCTACATCCTGCGGGTGCGCGAACTGGCCAAGGCCTGCGGCGCGGCCTTCCTGCAGACCAAGGCAGGCGGCGTCGGCTACGAGGGCTGAGGCCTTCCCGATACCTTCATCCGAGTTTGCGCAAGAGGCGGTCCCAACGGGCCGCCTCTTGTCGTTTCGCGGGCAGGGTTCACGACGCCTGCAAACGCGCTGCCATCCCTGCGACAACATGCGCGTGAACGGCCTTCATCTCCCTGTCCGCGAATTGATCCAGCTCAAGGCTGGCTGGTCGCCAGAGGTATACTCGCCAGTTTTTTGAGTTAGCCGTCTTGCGACAGGAGAAGAAGATGAGTACGAAATGGCGTGGAATTGTGGTCTTGGCTATTGGCGCAGGTCTTGGGCTGGCGACGGGGTCGGCGGGTGCTGCTGATCTGCCGGGCTCCGCATCCGCAGCTGAGGCGGCGCCGGTACTGGAGAGTTTCAAGCCGGTCAGTCCCTGGCAGATCCGCGTCCGTGCCCTGGGTGTCATCACCGAGGACAATGGCTCCGTCGATGCCTTCGGCGGTTCGGACCTGTCTTACTCGGATACGGTGATCCCGGAACTCGACATCACCTATTTCTTCACCCAGAACATTGCCGCCGAGCTGATCCTGGGTACCACCTACGCGGATGTGAAGGCCAAGGGCAGCATTGCCTCGCTGGGCACCGTCGGCTCCACCTGGATCCTGCCGCCCACCCTGACCCTGCAGTATCACTTCACCGACTTCGGCAAGTTCAAGCCCTATGTGGGCGCGGGCGTCAACTACACCATCTTCTTCAATCAGGGTGGGGACTCCGCCGACAAGCTGCACATCAAGAACACCTTCGGCGCCGCTCTGCAGGCCGGTTTCGACTACATGCTTGATGAGCACTGGGGCGTGAACCTGGACGTCAAGAAGCTCTTCCTGGAGCCGGACTTCGACGTTACCGTCGCAGGCACCAAGTACAACGGCAAGGCCGAGCTGAACCCCTGGCTGGTCGGCGCCGGTGTGACCTACCGGTTCTGAGGCGGGCCTTTCTGACCTGACACGCGAGGCCGGTCTCCGGAAGGGGCCGGCCTTTGCGGTTGGGGTGACCGGCCTCCAGTTCACGGGTGACAGGCTTCGCCCGAGAGGTTAGCGTTCGCGCAAACCCTTTTTGTTTTCGGATTTGCACATGAGCTGGATTGTCCTCGGCGCCGTCGCGCTGCTCCTCGTTTACCTCGTCACCCTCTACAATGGTCTGGTGAAGAAGCGCCAGATGGTCGAGGAGGGCTGGTCCGGCATCGATGTCCAGCTCAAGCGTCGCGCCGATCTGATCCCCAATCTGGTGGAAACCGTGAAGGGCTATGCCTCCCACGAGAAGGAAACGCTGGAAGAGGTGACGGCCATGCGGGCGCGGGTCGGGCAGGCCGTCGGAGCCTCGCCGGCGGATCGCGCCCAGGCCGAGGGCGCTCTTTCGCAGGCGCTGGGCAAGCTCCTTGCGGTGGCCGAGGCCTATCCGGAGCTCAAGGCCGACAGCAACTTCCGCGCCCTGCACGAGAGCCTCGACGAGATCGAGGACGCGATCCAGAAGGCGCGGCGCTATTACAACGGCGCGGTGCGCATGCTGAACGTGGCGGTGGAGAGCTTCCCTTCCAATCTCGTGGCCGGGCAGTTCGGCTTCGTGAAGGCAGATTATTTCGAGATCGAGGATGCGGGCGACCGCGCCGTTCCGAAGGTCTCCTTCGGATCCTGAGCCTCAGGTGCTGCAAGGAGGGGACGTGACCCTTTTCTCAAGCCTCGCCCGCTTTCCGGCGCGAAGTTCTGCTGTGTTTCTCGCCCTGGTTCTGGGGCTCTGGCTCGGCGTCTCTGCCTCCTGGGCGGACGAGCGCATCCTCTCCTATGATGCCGCCGTCGACATCGCCCGGGACGGCACGCTGACCGTTACGGAAGAGATCACGGTCCGCAGCGAGCAGCGCCAGATCCTCCGCGGCATCTTCCGCGATATCCCGCTGGTCTTCGAGGCCAATGATGGGCACAGGGCGCGCAACGGCTTCGAGCTTCTCGCGGTAAACCGGGACGGTGCGCCCGAGCCTCACAAGGTCAACTCGTCTGCCGATGGGGTGCGCATCTACATCGGCGAGGAAAACACCATCCTGGCCCCTGGGGTCCACCGCTACACCCTGGTGTGGAAGACCACCCGCCAGATCCGGTTTTTCGATGCCCATGACGAGCTGTTCTGGAATGTCACCGGCAACGAATGGGCCTTCCCCATCGACCGGGCTGCTGCTCTGGTCACCTTGCCGGACGGGGTAAGCGCCGAGCGCTGGACCGCCTTCACCGGCGACTACGGTGAAACCGGAGGGGACTGGATCGCTCGTGGCGAGCAGGGCAATCATATGGTTGCCTTCAGCACGACCCAGACTCTGGAGCCCGGCGAGGGGCTGTCGATCGTCGTCGCCCTGCCCAAGGGGGCGGTCACTCCGCCGGACGAGACCCAGTCCCTTCTGTGGTGGCTGCAGGACCGGGCGGTCGATCTGGTCGGCGGCTTCGTGCTTCTGGTGGTGGCGCTTTACTACAGCGTGGCGTGGCTGCGCGTCGGTCGTGATCCCGAACCCGGCGTGATCTACCCGAGGTTCGAGGCCCCTGAAGGCATTTCACCCGCGCTCGCCAGCTATATCGAGGACCGGGGTTTCTCCGGCTCCGGCTGGACGGCTCTTTCGGCGGCTTGTCTCAATCTTGCGGTCAAGGGGCGAATGGTCCTCGACGAAACCGGAGGCGATCTGCGCCTCATCCTGCGCGATGAGGCGACGGAAGGGCCCGGGCCCTGGGTCCGTGGCCGGGCCAAGGGCGGGGAGGGGGCCGAGGCGCTGCCCCGTGGCGAGAATGCGATCCACCGGTTCGTCACCACACGCGGCGGGGCCTTCGAGGTCAGCAAGGCCAATGGGCCGGAGGTCGCAAGCCTCGGCCAGTCTTTCCGCGCGGCAATCGAGGGCGAGAACCGGGGACGCTATTTCAGGACGAACACCCTCTATGCCGTCGCGGGTGTCGCGCTCAGCGTGCTCTCCCTGGGGGCGCTGCTGCTGGTCGCCCGGCCGACCGAAGCGGAGATCGGCGCCACCATTCCGGTCGTCATGCTGGGCATCTTCGTCTCTGTCTTCGCCAATGCCTTCGGCCGCCGCATCGCCCGCAGGGGCAATCTTCTGGCGCGGCTTGCCAATGTCTTCGCCCTCTTCGCCGGCCTCGCGGTCATTCTTGCCGCTGGAGGCTCCCTGCTGTTGCAGGCCCTCGATGTGGGATCGCATCTGCCGGTGATCGCCGGGCTGCTGGTGGCGGTCAACGTCTTCTTCGTGCTGATCATGGGCGCGCCGACGGCGCTTGGCCGCCAGGCGCTCGATGCCATCGAGGGCCTGAAACTCTACCTGAAGGTCGCGGAAGAGGAGCGCATGAACATGGAGGGCGTGCCGCGCATGACGCCGGACCATTTCGAGGCGCTGCTGCCCTATGCGGTGGCGCTCGGCGTGGAAAAGCCCTGGGCGCAGGCCTTTCAGTCCTGGCTGGAGACGGCCATGCCCGCGGGCCAGGCCGCCTATCAGCCGACGTGGATGATCGGCCGCACCTTTGACCCCCATGATGTGGCCGGCTCGCTCGCCGGATCGGCCAGCGCCATGGCCGGGACCTTCTCCTCATCCATTCCCGCCCCCAAGTCGTCCGGGTCCGGCTTCTCCGGCGGCTCGTCCGGTGGCGGTGGCGGTGGCGGCGGGGGAGGCGGCTGGTGAACGCGCTGCAGGACCTGACCGGCAACGACTATCTCTTCGGCACCTTCGCCAGCTTCAATCTGGCGGTGGTGGTTTATCTGCTTGGCGTTCAGGTCAACAAGAGCTGGAGCCTGCTCAACCGGTTCAACATCCCCGAGCCGGTGTCCGGCGGGCTTCTGGTCGCGATTTCAGCCCTCCTGCTGCATCTTTTCGCCGATATCCGGATCTCCTTCTCTCTGGATGTCCGCGACTTCCTGCTACTCTATTTCTTCACCGCCATCGGCCTCAACGCGCGCCTGTCCGACCTGCTGCGCGGCGGGCGACCGCTGGCGCTGCTTCTGGCGCTCACCGTAGCCTTTATGGTGTTGCAGAACCTGGTCGCCGTCGGTGTCGCAGGGGCATTCGGCCTTCCAGCCGCGTTCGGCCTGCTGGGCGGCAGCGTTTCGCTCATTGGCGGCCATGGCACGGCGATCGCGTGGGCCCCGATCCTGGAGGAGACCCATGGCGTCCACGGCGCCATGGAGCTGGGCACGTCGGCCGCGACCCTCGGGCTCATCGCGGCAGCCCTCCTGGGCGGTCCGGTGGCCGACATCCTCATCAATCGCTTGGGGGCAAAGCCCGGACCGGCGGCCGATGCTCAGGCCCCCATGATCGGGATCGAGCACGAGGAGGCAGGTTACTCAAGCGTCACCCATCTGGGGCTCATGCGCACGCTGCTCGTGCTCAACGTGACCATCGCCATCGGGATTGCCATTCACGACGTGTTGCAGGCGTCCATTGCCCTCGAGCTTCCGGTGTTCCTCGTCTGTCTGGCGACGGGCATCGTCCTGTCGAACCTGCGTGCGGCTGCCTTTCCGCAGGTTCCCTGGCCGGCGCGCTCGCGCTCGCTCGCGGTCGTGTCCGATCTGGCTCTGGGCGTCTTCCTGACGCTGTCACTCATGAGCCTGAAGCTCTGGACCCTGGCCGCCCTCGCGGGCCCGCTGCTGGCCCTGCTGGCGGTGCAGGTGGCGGTGACGCTGGCCTTCATCCTCTTCGTGCTGTTCCCGGTCATGGGGCGCGATTACGATGCCGCCGTGCTGGGCGCCGGGTTCGCGGGCTTCGGACTGGGGGCAACGCCAACGGCCATCGCCAATATGACGGCGGTGACCAAGCACTACGGCGCCTCGACCAAGGCCATGCTCATCCTGCCGCTGGTCTCCGCCTTCTTCGTGGATCTCTTCAATGCCGGCATCGTGAGCGTCTTCCTGTCGCTCTAGGCCAGCCTTGCCATGGCGCCGCTGCTGTCGTGATCGTCCGGCGATGCCGGGAAGAGATAGCCCCGGGCGGCGAGCTTGGTCGCCACATCGGCGCTCACCGCCGGGCCGAAGACGTGGCCCTGACCCGCATGACAGCCGAGGGTCTGCAGGCGGTTGATGAGGGCCGGATCCTCGATCCCTTCCGCGACGGTCCGGATCCCCATGCCCCTGGCGAGAATGAGGATGGCCTCCACCACGGCCGCCTTCTCCGGATCGTCGAGGATCCCGCCTGAAAACTGGCCGTGGATCTTCACCGTGTCAAAGGGATGCGCCCGCAGGAAGGTGAGGCTGGACGTGCCGATGCCGAAGTCATCCAGCGCCAGGCGAACGCCCTGTTCACAGAGCTGTTCCAGGACCGGTTGGAGTTGCCGCGTGTGACGCAGCAGGCGCGGTTCGGTGATGTCGAGCATCAGCCGATGGGGCAAGAGCTCGTGTTCGGCGAGGATCGCGGCCAGGCGCAGGGGGAAGGTCTGTTCCTGCAGTTTCAGGGCAGAGATATTGAGGCTCAGACCGATCGTGTTCGGCCAGCGTCGCGCCGCCTTGCAGGCCTTGACCAGGATCGCCTCCGTCAACTCGGAAATCAGACCCACGTCCTCTGCAATGGGAATGAACTCCCGGGGAGGGACGCTGCCAAACTCCGGGTCATGCCAGCGCGCCAGGGCCTCGAAGCCGAGGATCATCCCGTCCTGCAGGCGCACGATCGGCTGGAATTCCGGCTCGATCTTCTTCTCGCTCATGGCGCGGCGGATGCGTTGCTCCAGCAGCGACCGTTGCAGGATCGTGGCGTCCATCGCTAGCTCGAAGAAGCGGAAGTTGGAGCTGCCCGAGGTCTTGGCCCGATAGAGAGCGATGTCGGCGCGGCGCAACAGCTCCGATGCCGAATGCCCGTCGCGGGGGAAGAGGGCAATCCCGATCCCGGTGCCGACCCGGATCTCGCGGCTGTCGATCTCGAACGGATCTCGGATCGCGGCGATGACACGCCGGGCAATCTGTACGGCGTCTTCCTTGTCCTCCAGCACCGGGGTGATGATCGCGAATTCGTCGCCGCCCAGGCGGGCCACCAGACCCTGATCCCCGATTTCCCGCGTCAGTCGGGTGGCGAAGGTCGTCAGAAGCTGGTCGCCGACCCCGTGGCCATAGACATCGTTCACGGGTTTGAACCCGTCGATGTCGAGCATGAACACCGCCCGGATCTGGTCGACCTCGACCATGTCCATCAGGCGATTGAAGTCTTCGTCCAGCTTGCGCCGGTTCGGGAGGCCGGTGAGTTCGTCCTGCTTGGCGAGCTCGATGGCGACATGCTCGGCTGTCTGGTGCGCATGTAGCCTGCGGTGCATCCGATAGAGGGTGTGAAGCGTGGCGACGAGGGCGAAGATGCCCATGCAGAAGCCGATGGCGATGATGGTTTCCACCAGATGCAGCAGCAGATGGTCGGAGGTGGAGAGGACCAGAACAAGCGGATGCATCTGCGCAAGAAAGTATCCGCACGGCAGAGCCGCCAGAATCACGAGCAGGATCAGTTTGACCTGCGGCTCCGATGGGGATGAAGCGCGTTTCAATTCTTTGTCCGGTTATAGCCTCACGGCTGCGGATGATCGGGCCATTTTATTTCCGAATGATGAAACTCGGCGCTTGTAGGTATTGTCATCTACATGAAGTGGTTCAGTGATTACTGCCAGTATTACTCCTGTCATTTTGACTATGACATCCTGCGCGTACCCTGCTGAGGTCCCCCGCTGGCAGCCTCCGGTGTCGACGGATGAGCGGGAGGGGGTGACAATCCTCGCCGTCACTGGTAACGGACGAGCCGAGAATTTGCGCCGCACGCAGGCCGATGAGACCCGGCCTTCGCCCGGACGGCGCGACCACCCGAAAAGCCCCTTGCCCGAAGCCGGACGCGGCCTCGCGGGGCTCGACCCGAAGGTATGTGAGACCGATGCCCGACCTGCTGCTTGAACTGTTCAGCGAGGAAATTCCCGCGCGGATGCAGCGCCGCGCTGCGGAGGATCTGAAGTCCCTCGTCACCAACGCGCTGGTGGAAGCGGGCCTGCCCTATGAAGGGGCGAAGGCCTTCGCCACGCCGCGCCGCCTGACGCTTCATGTGGCCGGTGTTCCGGCCGCTTCCAGCGCCACCCGCGAGGAACGCAAGGGTCCGCGCGTCGGCTCGCCGGAAAAGGCGCTGGAAGGCTTCCTGCGCGGGGCAGGTCTCAACTCCATCGACGAGGCGACCATTCAGTCCGACCCGAAGAAGGGCGACTTCTATGTCGCCGTCATCGAGAAGCCGGGCCGCTCCGCCATCGAGGTTCTCAGCGACGTGATGCCGGGCATCATCCGCAACTTCCCCTGGCCCAAGTCCATGCGCTGGGGCACGGGCACCATGCGCTGGGTGCGGCCGCTCCATTCCATCGTCGCCACCTTCGGGCCTGAAACCGAAGAGCCGGAGGTCGTGCCCTTCGAGGTCGAGGGCATCGTCTCGGGCACCACGACCCGCGGCCACCGCTTCCTCGCCGACGAGGCCTTCCAGGTCCGTCGCTTCGACGATTACGTGCCCAAGCTGGAAAAGCACAAGGTCGTGCTCGATGCCGACCGCCGCAAGGACATCATCCTGCACGACGCCAAGGACCGCGCGCTGGCGCTGGGCCTGGAACTGGTCGAGGATGAGGGCCTGCTGGAAGAGGTCGCCGGCCTGGTCGAATGGCCGGTGGTGCTCATCGGTTCCTTTGAGCAAGAGTTCCTCGAGATCCCGGACGAGTGCATCCGCCTGACCATCCGCGCCAACCAGAAGTGCTTCGTGCTGAAGGATCCGGCGACGGGCCGTCTGGCCAACCGCTTCGTGCTGACCTCCAACATCGAGGCCTCCGACGGCGGCAAGGAAATCATCCACGGCAACGAGAAGGTCATTCGCGCCCGTCTCTCCGACGCCCGCTTCTTCTGGGAAACGGACCTCAAGACCAAGCTGGCCGACAACCTGCCGAAGCTCGATGCCATCGTCTTCCACGAGAAGCTCGGCACGCAGGGCGAGCGGGTCAAGCGCCTGCGTGCGCTGGCGTCCGAGATCGCGCCGATGGTCGGCGCCGACACTGCCAAGGCCAACCGGGCTGCCGAACTCGCCAAGGCCGATCTGGTCTCCGCCATGGTCTACGAGTTCCCGGAACTCCAGGGCCTGATGGGCCGCACCTATGCCGGCAAGCAGGGCGAGGATGCCTCTGTCGCCATCGCGATCGAGGATCACTACCGGCCGCAGGGCCCGAGCGACAAGGTGCCGACCGATCCGGTCGCCATCGCCGTGGCGCTCGCCGACAAGCTCGACCTGCTCGCCGGCTTCTGGGCCATCGACGAGAAGCCGACCGGCTCCAAGGATCCCTTCGCCCTCCGCCGTGCGGCGCTCGGCGTGATCCGCATCGCGCTGGAAAACAAGCTGCGTCTGCCGCTGGCAAGCCTGATCAAGGCTGCTCTCGGTCGCCTGTCGGTGTCGCTGGAGGCTGCCGCGGCAGAGGCCCTCGTTGCCGACCTCATGTCCTTCTTCGCCGACCGCCTGAAGGTCTATCTGAAGGACGAGGGCGCCCGCCACGACCTGATTGACGCCGTGCTGGCGCTGGGCGGTCAGGACGATCTGCTGATGGTGGTCAAGCGCGTCGAGGCGCTGGGGGCCTTTGTCGCGTCCGACGACGGCATCAACCTGGCCGCCGGCTACAAGCGTGCGGTCAACATCCTCAAGGCCGAGGAAAAGAAAGACGGCGCAGAAGTCACCGGCAAGCCCCATGCGGATCACTTCCGCGAGCCGGCGGAAATCACCCTGGCTTCTGCCATCGACACGGCCCGCTCTGAAGCAGCCGACGCGGTGAAGGCCGAGGACTTCGAGGCTGCCATGACCGCGCTGTCCCGCCTGCGCGCCCCGGTCGACAGCTTCTTCGAAGCCATTCTGGTCAACGCCGACGAGGCCGACATCCGCATGAACCGCCTGCGCCTGCTGGCGGAAATCCGCGACGCGGTGCATGTGGTCGCCGACTTCTCCAAGATCTCCGGCTGAGGCCGGTTCAGTCTCTGAATGAGAAAAGGCGGGTCGTTGGACCCGCCTTTTTTATTGGCCGTGAGAGCCGGTTTCCCTGTCCGTCATGCTCGTCCCGAGTATCCAGACCCTTCACTTGTGCCGCGAGAGCGCGGCACAAGGCCGTAAGCGACGAGAGGGGAGATCTTTCGGGTCTCCCCGGCGCCGCGCAGATCACTCCGCCGCCGCCAGACGCTCCACCGGCTTTTCCTTGATCGGCCAGTGCACGATTGCCGCCGCGATGCCGAGGGCGATGCCCAGCCACCAGATGGCGTCATAGCTGCCGGTCTCGTCATAGAGCTTGCCCCCCAGCCACACGCCGAGGAACGACCCGACCTGGTGCGAGAAGAACACGAAGCCGAACAGGGTCGCCATGTAGCGCGGGCCGAACATGACCGCGACCAGACCGGAGGTCGGCGGAACTGTGGACAGCCACAGCAGACCCATGACGGCGGCAAAGGCAAGCACTGTGAAGGGGGTAGCCGGCACCGAGATGAAGATGGTGATGGCAATCGCCCGGCCCAGATAGATTAGCGACAGGAAGATCGGCTTGGAATAGCGCCCGCCGATATAGCCGGAGATCAGCGACCCGGCGATGTTTGCCAGGCCGATGAGCGCGAGCGCGGTCGCGCCCCACTTCGGGTCCATGCCCAGATCCGCGATATAGGGCGGCAGGTGCACGGTGATGAAGGCCACGTGGAAGCCGCAGACGAAGAAGCCGAGCGTCAGCAGCAGGTAGCTGCGGGTGCGGAAGGCCTCGGCAATGGCCTGGGTCAGCTTCTGGTCGGCCACGCCCGGGGTGGGCACATGCACCGACTTGCCCTTGAGCGCGATGGCGAGGAAGGGCACCAGCATCATGATGCCGGAGAAGGCGATCAGGGTCTCCTGCCAGCCGATCGACTTGATGAGCGTGTCGCCGAGCGGGGCAAAGAGGAACTGGCCCATGGAGCCGGAGGCCGTGCCGATGCCGAAGGCGAGCGAGCGCTGCGCTGGCGTCACGGCCCGGCCGAAGGCCGCCAGCACCAGCGAGAAGGACGAGAAGGCGACGCCAAGGCCGATCAGCACCCCGGCGGAGAGGTGCAGTTCTGCAGCGCTTTCCGCATGGGCCATGAGCGCCAGGCCGGCCGCATAGAGGAAGGCGCCGAGCGTCAGGGTCTTCCAGGTGCCGAACCGGTCGGCCATCATGCCGGCGAAGGGCTGGGCTGCCCCCCAGGCCAGGTTCTGGATGGCAATGGCCAGGGCAAAGAGCTCCCGGCTCCAGCCATGGGCGCTGGTCATCGGCTGGAAGAACAGCCCCATGGCCGAGCGCGGACCGAAGGAGAGCAGGGCAACGCCACAGCCGCAGGCGATCAGCAGCGGAATGGCCACGTCCCGCGAGCGGGCAGGGGTAGAAGAGGCGGACATGGACGTCTCCAGAAGACGGGATGGCTCATCGCGGTGGAAGGACAGAAGTCCCGAGGCCGCGCAAGACCAGAGGGCGCAAGAATAGCGAGGCTTGCCTCTTATCAGAAATGATAAATCCTCCGCATTCCATCACCCAAGTGAATGGATCGACGCAATGAGCACAAAAATCCTGTGGCGCGCCCCGCATGTGAGGTCTCCTTCAGTGGTCGCAAACGGGCCGCCGAAGGCCTGTCCAGAGCCTGGCAATGCCCTGACCTGCGGCCCGCCGGTGCCTTGTTCTTTTGCAAGGTCTGGGCTGCGGGTCCTTAACCGGCAAAGCCGGTGCGGCGATGACGTTGCCGGGCAAGGATCTGGAAAGTCTGAGGATTCCGCCACCTGTCTCACGGTCTTGACGGAAGTGTGACAAAGGCACTGGATTCGATTGGGCATTCTGCCTATATAGAGGTCGATCAGAACGAAGAAAAAAAGGCATGGGCGTAAAGCCCGTTTTCTTTTGCGTCAGATATGCTCAAGTTGAGCATAAAGCCTCAGGGAGGTCGCCATGACCATCACCACGTCCCCGGCTGCCCTTGCCGGAGCCACCCCGGCCGGAGCCGTCGCCCTCGACCGCTATCCGCCGCTGGCCCGTCCGGACCTCACCTACACGCACGAAGTGGCGGAGGCGACCGCGCCGATCTACGAAAAGCTGAAGCACATCATCCCGGCGATCGAATGGCCCGCGCTTGCGCCCACGATCCACGCGATCAACGTGCTGAAGAAGGAACGCAACGCGGTGATCCTGGCGCATAACTACATGACGCCGGACATCTATCACGGCGTGGCCGACATCGTGGGCGACAGCCTGCAGCTTGCCATCGAGGCGACCCGCACCGATGCGGACGTGATCGTCCAGTGCGGCGTACACTTCATGGCCGAGACCTCGAAGATCCTGTCGCCGGACAAGACGGTCCTGATCCCGGACATGAAGGCCGGCTGCTCGCTGGCCGAAAGCATCACCGGTGCCGATGTGCGCGCGCTGCGCGAGCGCAACCCGGGCATTCCGATCATCACCTATGTGAACACCTCGGCCGACGTGAAGGCGGAGTGCGACATCTGCTGCACCTCGTCCAACGCCCTTCAGGTGGTGGAAAGCTTCGGCGTCGACCGGGTCTTCCTGATCCCGGACAAGTATCTCGCCGCCAACGTGGGCAACAAGACCGACGTGGAAGTTCTCGTCTGGGACGGTGCCTGCGAGGTGCATGAGCGCTTCACCGCCCAGGAGCTGCGCGACTATCGCAAGATCGAGCCGAACGTGCAGATCATCGCGCACCCCGAGTGCCCGCCGGAAGTGGTGGCCGAGGCCGATTTCGCCGGCTCGACCGCGCATATGATCGACTGGGTGAAGACCAACAAGCCCGAGAAGGTGATGATGATCACCGAGTGCTCCATGGCCGACAATGTGGCCAGCGAGACCCCGGGCGTCGACTACATCCGTCCCTGCAACCTCTGCCCGCACATGAAGCGCATCACGCTCTCCAAGATCCTGGACAGCCTGCTCTACATGAAGGAAGAGGTCGTGGTCGATCCGGTTATCGCCGAAAAGGCCCGGGTCGCCGTTCAGCGGATGATCGACCTGAAGAAATAAGGGCGGCCACGCGGCCAGCGCCCTACGACACTGGGCCTCGCCGGCGGCGGCGGGGTCCCCTTCCGGCACGTCTCCCGTGCCGATGCCTTGCGCCCGTGAGAACCCGTCGCCGGACGGGGAGGGCGCCTCAGTCTGGGAAAATTCCAATGGGCGTTTCGCTTGAGGATTTCGCTCCCGCCCTGGCGGGTAAGGACGTCGATGACGTCGTCATTCTGGGCGGCGGTCTCGCCGGTCTGTTCTGCGCGCTGAAGCTCGCGCCGCGGCCGGTCACCGTCATCTCCAACGCCCAGATCGGTCATGGCGCATCCTCTGCCTGGGCCCAGGGCGGCATTGCCGCTGCCGTCTCCGATCATGACACCTATCAGGCGCACCGGGACGACACCCTGATGGCCGGGGCCGGCATCTGCGAGGCGAAGATCGTCGAGCAGATGACCCGCGAGGCCGGCGATCGGGTGCGCGATCTTCTGGGCTATGGTGTCCCCTTCGACAAGGATCTGGAAGGCCGCCTGCAGCTCTCCCGCGAGGCTGCTCATTCTGAAAATCGCGTCGTGCGCGTGCGCGGCGACATGGCCGGCAAGGCGATCATGGATGCCCTGATCGAGGCCGTGCGCAAGACCCCGTCCATCCGCGTTCTCGAAGGTTTCATCGGCGAAAGCCTGATGACCGAGGGCCGCTATGTCACGGGCGTTCTGGCCCGCAAGCGCGGTGGCCTGGAACGCATGGCCTTCCCCGCCAAGGCGGTGGTGCTGGCCTCCGGTGGCATCGGCCATCTCTTCTCCGTCACCACCAACCCGGGCGAGGCCAACGGCCACGGTCTGGCCATGGCCGCGCGCGCTGGCGCCGTTCTGGCGGATGCGGAATTCGTGCAGTTCCACCCGACCGCGCTCAACATCGGCCGTGATCCGGCACCGCTCGCCACCGAAGCCCTGCGCGGCGATGGCGCGACCCTGATCAACTCTGCGGGCGAACGTTTCATGACAAAGGTTCATGAGCTCGCCGAGCTCGCCCCGCGCGACATCGTGGCCCGGGCGATCCACCGGGAAGTGACCTCCGGCCGTGGCGCCTTCCTCGATTGCCGCGAGGCCATCGGCGCAAGTTTCGCCGACCGGTTCCCGACGGTCCATGCCGCCTGCGCCGCCGCCGGCATCGATCCGGTCACCCAGCCGATCCCGGTTGCTCCGGCAGAGCATTATCACATGGGCGGCGTTCTCACCGATGCCAACGGCCGCACGTCTCTCGACGGTCTCTGGGCGGCGGGCGAGGTGGCCTCTACCGGGGCGCATGGCGCCAACCGGCTGGCCTCCAACTCCCTGCTCGAGGCGGTAGTCTTTGCCGCGCGCATCGCCGAGGACATCCAGGGCCTGATGCCGACCCCGCGCAGCGCTTTCTGGGCCGAACACGAGAACGAACCCGGTCTGCCCAGCCAGCGCAACGTTCAGGAGCGCGAGGCCATCACCCAGCTGCGCGAGACCATGAGCCGCAACGTGGGGGTGGAGCGGGATGCCGACGGTCTGCGCCAGGCGCTGGCCGACATCCAGGCTGCAGAAGCCAAGTGCTCTCGCGTTTCCATTCTCAACATGATGGTGGCGGCGAAGATCATCGCGGCCTCGGCCCTGAAGCGCACCGAAAGCCGCGGCGGTCACTATCGCAGCGACTTCCCCGAAACCGATCCAGCCCAGCAGCGCCGCTCCTTCACGACCCTGTCGGAAGTGCGCGAGATTGCCCGGGCTGCGGCCGATACCGTGAGCGGAGCCTGAGCCGATGAAAGCCCATCTGCCCGTCCTGCCGCAGCTGATGGTCGATGAGGCCGTCAAGGCCGCCCTTCTGGAAGACTGGGGCCGGGCAGGGGATGTGACCTCCCAGGCCACCATTCCCGCAGACCGCCAGGCGACCGCCGTGATCGCCAGCCGCAAGCCGGGCATTCTCGCCGGTCTGGCGCTGGCGGAAAGCGCCTTCCGTCAGACCGATGTGCGCGTGACCTTCGAACCGCTCATGGCCGATGGCGATCGTCTGGAAAAGGGCTCTGTGGTGGCCCGCATGTCCGGTCCGGCGCGCGCCATCCTTTCGGCCGAGCGCGTGGCCCTGAACTTCGCCTGTCACCTGTCAGGCATTGCCACCGCCACGGCCCGCTTCGCCGATCTGATCGCCCACACCCGGGCGGATATCGTCTGCACCCGCAAGACCACGCCGGGTCTGAGGGCCTTCGAGAAATACGCGGTGCGTTGCGGCGGAGGCTCGAACCACCGCTTCGGTCTGGATGACGCGATCCTCATCAAGGACAACCATATCGCGGTGGCAGGCGGGGTGACGGCAGCCATCGAGGCGGCCAAGGCCTTTGCCGGGCATCTGGTGAAGATCGAGGTGGAGGTCGACACCCTCGACCAGCTGCGCGAAGCCCTTGGCTGTGCGCCCGATGTGGTGATGCTCGACAACATGTCGCCGGATCAGCTCGCCGAAGCGGTTGCGATTGCGGGCGGCAAGGTTCTGCTCGAAGCCTCCGGCGGGATCGAGGCCGACACCGTCAAGGCTGTTGCAGAGGCCGGCGTCGATCTGATCTCCTCGGGCTGGATCACCCATTCCGCTCCGATCCTGGATCTGGGGCTGGATATCGAGATCGGCTGAGGCCGCGTCCGCTCCTTGCAGACATGAAAAAGGCGCCGGAAGGCGCCTTTTTGCTGCGTGATTCCTCGGAACTCAGGCCGCTGAGACCAAATAAAGCCCGCTCAGGGCCGTGACCACGCCGAGGAACCGGGTAGCCAGCTCGCCGCGCCGGGTGTCGGTGCCGAGCCCCAGCTTGGCGCCGAATCCGAAGAGCACTCCGCAGGCATGCAGGACAATGGTCGCCAGCACGAAGCCTGCGGCAAAGGAAAGCCAGTCGGCATCGCCGATCTCGCCGCCGTGTGCATGGCCATGGAACAGGCCGAAGGCAGCGCAGAGCGCCACGCCGAAGCCGAGCGGCAGGGGAAGCGCTGCGGCAACCATCAGGCCCAGCACGATCACCGATCCGAGGATCATCGGCTCGACGAAGGGAAGGTGAACACCGAACAGCGACAGGGCGTAGCCCATCACCATCGCACTGACGAACCCGGTGGGCAGAAGCCAGATCGCGCGTTCGCCGATCAGGGCAGCCCACAGGCCGACGGCGATCATTGCCAGAACATGGTCGAGGCCAAAGGCCGGATGGGTGAGGCCGGCGGCGAAAGAGCCGTGTTCGGACGGGTCCACATGGGCCAGGACGGGTGTGCTGAGAAAACAGAAAGCCAGCAAAAGGGCTGGACGCAGAAGGGTCATGAAGGAGGATCCTCGATTGAGTCGATCATGGGCACCCCGGAATGGGTCATGCCCGACCCCGCAGGCTCGTCCTGCGGGGCACTTAAGCGAAAGAGCATTAAGATATTGCGATACTGTAAAAATTACGGGATCCGTCCCCCGCTGATCCGGTTGACGGCGGCCAGCAGCAAGGTGGGGAGGGAGGCCAGCGCGAAGGCCTCGAAGAGATCGCCGGCTCCCACCGGTCGCGTGTGCAGGATCTCCTGCCCGAAGGGCGTGTAGATCGCCATCGCGGATAGCACGAGCGAAGCGACGACGGCGATCAGCAGGTTGCGATTGCCGAAGGGATTGCTGGCAAAAAGGCTGACGTTGGTCCGGGCATCGAAAATATGCCAGAGCTGGGCGAAGATCAGCGCGGCAAAGCCCATGGTCTGGGCATAGGCCAGCTCCGCCCCCTGGGCCAGGTGCTGGTGAAACACCAGGAAACTGACGGCTCCGACGGCAAGCCCCCGGCTCAGGATCCGGTATTTGAGGCCATCAGCGAAGACGCTGTCGGAGCGTAGCCGGGGCGGACGGCGCATCAGGTCGCCTTCCCCCGGCTCGAAGCCGAGGGTGAGCGCCGGCACCCCGTCCGACACCAGATTGACCCAGAGGATCATCAGCGGCGTCAGCGGGAGATGTGCGTCCGCCCCCATCACCAGGAAGGCCAGCAGGATGGTGGAAACCTCGGCCACATTGGCGGTCAGGGCCTGCCGGATGTACTTGCGCAGATTGTCGTAGATCCGCCGGCCATGGCGCACGGCGGCGACGATGGTGGCGAAATTGTCGTCCAGCAGAATGAGCGCCGCGCTGGTTTTCGCCACCGCCGTGCCCGTGATGCCCATGGCAATGCCGATGTCCGCCTTTCGCAGGGCAGGGGCATCGTTCACCCCGTCCCCGGTCATCGCAGTCACCTCGCCCCGTTCCTGCAGCGCCGAGACGATCCGCAGCTTGTGCTGGGGCGTCACGCGGGCAAAGACAGCGACCTGGCTCACCGCCTCGCGCAGGGCGGCGTCATCCATCCCGTCGAGATCGGGCCCGGTCAGCGTTGTCTGGCCCGGTCCGTGCAGGATCCCGATCTGCCGCGCGATCGCGTCTGCTGTATGGGCATGGTCGCCGGTGATCATCACCGTCCGGACGCCTGCGGCACGGGCCTCGTGGACGGCGACACCCACCTGACGGCGCGGCGGGTCCATGATCCCGTGGATGCCGAGGAGCACCAGGTCCTTTTCCGGATCATCCGGGTTGATGTGCGAGCCGGACGCTTCCCGCCAGGCCACGGCGAGCGTGCGCAGGGCGTCCTCGCCAAAGGCGCGCACCACGCCCTCCACCTCTGCTCGCAGGTCGGGGGTAAGCGGCACCGCCTCGCCACCGAGCCACAGGTGGGTCGCCCGGGGCAGGATCACATCCGGGGCGCCCTTGGTCATCAGGATTTCCCGGCCCGAGTGGCGGGCCAGGTGCACGCTCATCATCTTGCGGCGGGAATCGAAGGGGAACCACGCGAGCACGCTGTAGGCGTCATCCATCAGCGTGTCCCGGTCAAGACCCGCCTTGGCGCCGGCCACCACCAGCGCCCCCTCGGTGGGATTGCCCTGGATCGTGGCTTTCCCCTCCCGCAAGACCAGGTCCGCCTCGTTGCAGAGCACAGAGGCGCTGAGCATGTCCATCAGTCCGGGACAGGAGTGCGGATCGACCGGCTTGTCATCCTGATCGAGGATAGCCCCTTGCGGATCGAACCCCTCGCCGGTGAGCGAAAAGAGCTCCAGTCCGGTCCAGATCCGTATCACCTGCATCTGGTTCTGGGTGAGGGTTCCCGTCTTGTCGGTGCAGATGACCGTGGTCGCGCCCAGGGTCTCTACGCTGGCCAACCGGCGGACGAGTGCGGATTGCCGCGCCATGGAGCGCGAGCCGATTGTGAGCACGATGGTGACGATGGTCGGCAGACCTTCGGGAATGGCCGCTACCGAGAGCGAGATTGCCGTGTTGAACATCTCCATGGGATCGAGCCCGTTGAAGAGCCCGATGGCAACCGTCAGCGCCACAACGGCGAAGGCGGCGAGGATCAGGACCTTCGACAATTGGCCCATGCGCTGCTGCAGGAGCGTCGGCGGCTCCTCCGTCTCGGCCAGAAGATGGGCGATCTGACCGACCTCCGTCGCCATGCCGGTCGCCGTGACGATGCCGATCCCGGTCCCCTGGACCACCTGCGTGCCTGAATAGGCCATGGTGAGCCGGTCGGCCAGGACGGCCTCATGAGCCAGCCCCAGCTCCGCTGCCTTGTCGACCGGCTCGGATTCTCCCGTCAGCGCGGCTTCCTCGATCTGAAGCCTCGCGGCCTCTGTCAGGCGCAGATCGGCGGGAACGATATCTCCGGCCTTGAGGCGCACGATGTCTCCGGGGACGAGGTCAGCCGCCAGCAGGTCCTGCCAGGCACCCTCGCGCCGGACGACCGCCTGGGGAGCCGCCATGCGGGCAAGGGCGGCCATTGACTTTTCCGCCTGGAAGTCCTGCACGAAGGAGACGACGGCATTGATGATCGCGATCGTCGCGATGGCCACCGCATCGCCAACATGTCCGGTGATCGCGGAGATAAGTGCCGCGAGGAAGAGGATGAGCAGCAGCGGGTTGCGGAACTGCACGAGGAGCAGATCGAACGCGCCGCGCTTCGGACCCGCGTCGAGGAGGTTGGGGCCCGACGCCTTCAGCCGGGTCACCGCTTCACCCGAAGACAGTCCCGAATGAGGATCGACGTTCAGCCGAGCCGCGACCTCTGCGGGAGAGGCGGCATGAACCGGGCAAGGCCGGGCGTCGTCCGGCGCAAGCGGTTGCGTGGGCGTGGCCAAGGTGGGGCGAGGGGCTGTCATGGGTCGGTCTCCGGCCCACTCCGCAGGGATCTCTCAGGAAAACCTGCGGTGGTGGCACGAAAATGCTGCACCTGCGAAATATGCCCCTGAGTAACCGTCAAATGCAAGGGGCTGCGGATCGATTGCCGACCGCAGCCCCTGAGCGTTTCAGACCTGTGGGGACCCCTTACTTCCAGCCACCCGCATAGGTCTTGTAGAAGACATGCAATCCGATCTGGCCACGCTTGGCCATGGACTTGCGCCAGCGCGGCGCCACATAGGTCGCGTGATAGTGGGTCGAGGCGTCGACCATCTTCAGATAGCGTTCGCCGCTGGTCACTTGCTTCGCCAGTTTCTTGGCCGTGGACCAGGAGGCAGGCTGGCTGATGCGGTCGGGAATGCCGTCGCAGGCGAAGGAGAACTGGCAGCGGTTGCGCTTGTTCTGGTTCTGATAGACCACGCCGCAGATGCTGTCCGGATAGGCCGGGTTCTTCACCCGGTTCAGCACCACCTGGGCGACTGCCACCTGGCCGTCCTCGTTCTCGCCGCGGGCCTCGAAATAGATCGCCTCTGCCAGGCACTTCTGTTCCTTGTCGCTGTAGGCGGAAGCCGGGAGCGGCTTCTGCGCCCACCAATGCGGATTCTCCGGATCCTCCGGCGGCGGCATGTCGTCTTCGTACTGGGCCGCGCCAAACAGGGCGTCGAACGGATCCTTGGTGTTGGCGAGCGTATCCGGCGCATAGGCGGAGACCAGCGACAGGCTGGCAGCCGCCGCATTGCGGGCCATCATCATCTTCTGCATCTCGATCGGATGCGGCTCGGCCAGCTCATCCACCACCACGCCGGGTTCGAGCGGCTTCATCGGCCCCATCGGTTCGGGCAGGACGAAGGCCACCTTCGGCAGGTCGCCCTTGGAATCCTCGTCCAGGATGCTCGGCAGGGCAAAGACCGCCCCGGCGGCCATGTCTACCATGTGCCGGTCGGGAGCCATGGAAATGAGCCGGTCGGACTTGGTCGAGCGATTGACCGCGATGGTCTCCGGCAGATCCTGCGGCGCGCTGCCCTTCAGCACGTCCCGCAGACCATAGACCGGCACCGCTTCAGCGCTGCCGTCGGCCGCCGTCAGCATCATGACCGGCCCCTCAATGCGCGCGGCCTCGGCCGGGTCGCGGAAGCCTGCCGGCTTGCTGGGATCGGCAAGGGCCAGATCGGGTCCGATGGACGGGGCGAAGCTGGAGGCAAAATGCGCCGGTTCCAGCGTCATCATCCAGCGCGGCGTTTCCTTCTTCTGGGCGGCCAGAAGGCTGAGAATGTCCTGGGGGCCGATGGCGCCGGTCAGGGCGAAGAAGGCAATGGGCGCACCGAGGCCGAGACGCCTCATGCGGCGGACCAGACGGGCGGTGCCACCCTGCCTTGCAGGGCTGCGCCGGGGGCGCCGGGACGACGATTGGGTACTCGGGCCTGACATGACGCAGCCAACTCCAACTCGATACGCGGGACCCGGCTTGTGGGCCGGTCACTTCCGCTGGCACGCCTCTGTTTGAGGAGATCGTTCGAATTGAGAGTGACAACTTAACCTTGAGAGACGGTTAATGCGCCGCGAAATCACGGAAATCCGCGGCCTCGGCACCTGAGTCAGGGAAAATCATGGTTAAGGGCCAGAGCGTTATGACGCTGCGGGATCTCAGGTGCCGGCCCGTCCGCCCACCCTCAGGCCAAGTCCGGGGCGCTCCTTCAGAAGCTCGTGACGGAAGCGGAAGAGGGCTGCGGGCCGTCCGCCGGTCGCCGTCGAGGTCGCTCCGGTCGGTTCCACCAGATCGGCGGTTTCCACCAGGCGGCGGAAGTTCTGCTTGTGCAGGTGACGGCCGGAAATCGCCTCCACAGAGCCTTGAAGCTCGGTCAGGGTGAAGGTCCAGGGCATCAGTTCGAAGATGACGGGCCGGTACTTCAGCTTGGCGCGCAAGCGGGAGATCGCGGTTGCCAGGATGCGGCGATGGTCGTGGCGCATGGGGCGACCCAGCCGGGGCAGGGCAGGGCGGGCCAGCGCCGCCGGACGCTGATCGCGCAGGGCCTCTTCCAGCAGGCCGGCTTCATAGAGCAGCTCGTAGCGCTCCAGCGCGCGCTCCTCGTCGAAGCCGTGTTCCTCGTCGCCGAAGGCAATGCGTAGCCGTTCGGCGCGGGTCAGCAGGTAGGGCTGGGCGTCCTCCGCAGGGTCTTCCCGGGCCCAGGTTTCGAGCGCGGGCAGGATGGTCTGGTCCAGCACGTCCGGGCGTCCCTCGCGCCAGTCCTCCCAGGGGAAATAGTCATACCAGGAGCGCCAGGAGGAATGATGCTGGGAGAGCACCTCTTCTGCGTCAGTCGACTGGCGGGTCAGGGCCAGATAGCCCACGGAGACCACATGGGGGTCCTGGTCCTCTCGCTGCCGGTGGCGGCCCCGGTCGCCGAAGGTGTAGAGCTGTTCCACATAGCCGAGCCGCAGGGCGGTCTGCTCCTCCACCCAGGTGCGCAGGCCGATCTCGAAGGTGCGGTGCCGCAGCGGGTCGAAGGGGCCGAAGGGCAGGCTGTCCGGCTCGCGCCCGGCCGGATCGCTCACCTGCACGATCGCCGGAACCCGGTTGGCCACGGCCACGATCACCGCGTTGAGGCCGATCTCGAGCGACGTGCCGCCAGATGTCATCGCTGCATCTCTCCGTCGATGGGCTCCAGCGGCATGGCAAAGACCGTACCCTCGAAGGCATCGGCACCCCGGCCTATGGCGCGGATGGCCTCGATCATGCGCCCCTCCCGTTGCAGCAGCGTGTCGGCAATGGCGACCAGCCGCGGATTGGGCGTTGCCGAGGGCGCACGCGCACGCAGGCTTCGGGCAAGGGCGGCCTCGTCGGCCTGCGGGTTGAGCGCGCAGGCCGTGATATAGGCGCCAGCGGTGGAGCGGCTGATCCCGGCCCAGCAGTGAATGACGAGCGGTGTGCTCCGGTCCCAGGTGCCGACGAACCCCAGCAGATCGCGCACATGGCCCTCGCCGGGGGGCAGAAGCCCGTTCACCGGCGCGGCAATGTCGTTGAAGCCGAGAAAGAGGTGATCTTCCGGGGCAATGCCGTCGGGTGTCGGCACCGCCATATCCGCATTGATGAGCGTCACGAGACGCCGCGCTCCGACCTGGCGCACGGTCTGGGGCAGCTTGGACAGGGGGCAGACATACAGCATGGCGGATCCGGTCAGGCAAGTCACAGGACGAAGCGCCATGCTAGCGTCCTTCGTGGGGCAGCGTCACCCGTCGTCAGGCCTTCCCGCTCCCGGTTTTCCCCGTCTGCATCAGCGCATCGATCTCGCGGAACCGGTTGAGGAAGCGGGCCTGCGCTTCGGAAGCGGGAAGCGGAGCCAGCCCCATGCGGCGCGGCGCCGGCTCGGTCGGCGAAAAGGCGCGGGGCCGTCCGAAGATCTTCGCCGCTTCCTCTTCCGAGAAACCGGCCAGTTCGATGGCCTCGTAATAGGCGCAGATGATGTCAGCGCGCTTGGCCAGCTTCTTGATCACCTGTGGCAGTTCGGCCGGCAGGGAAAAGCGCAGGTGGATCGCCGCCTGCAGGCGCGCTTCCACGGTCTTGTAGGCCCCGCCCATCACTGCCTTGAAGGGGGAGATCATGTCGCCGATGACATATTCCGGCCCGTCGTGCAGCAGCACGGCCATCTGCCACTTCGGCGGCAGGTCCGGCTTCAGCTTGCGGGCCAGCTCCTCCACGATCAGGGAATGCTCGGCCACCGAAAAGGCATGATCCCCGTCCGTCTGTCCGTTCCAGCGCGCCACCCGGGCCAGGCCATGGGCGATGTCGGAGATCTCCACATCCAGCGGTGAGGGATCGAGCAGATTGAGCCGGCGCCCGGACAACATGCGTTGCCAGGCGCGGGGCGCGGGATCGGTCTTCTCGGCAGGCATGGAACCTCGGCGGGCGCGTCGGGGAATCGGTCGGCGGGTTCCTGTTTACTCGCTCTCGGCGCCCTCAGGCCAGCCGAATGTGGCCCAATCGGGCAAGGCCAGGCGCACGGATACGCCCTCCACGGTGATCGTCTCGCCCGCATCGAGCGCGGCCCGCGCCTTGTCGAGGCGCACGAGCGCCAGCCCCTCGGTGCGGGAGGAGGATCCCATCTCGCCGATGGAGCGGTCGCCCGCCAGCACCGGTGTCCCGCGTGCGGGCAGGGGCGCATCCGCACTCACCCGGATCATCCGCTTGCGCGCGGTGGAACGGTGCTGCATGCGCGAGACCACTTCCTGGCCCACGTAACAACCCTTGCGGAAGGACACGCCATTGAGCTGGTCCATGTCCGCATCATGGGGAAAGACGTCGGACCAGACGAAATCCGACAGGCCCTGCGGCACTCCGAGTGCGATGCGATGCGCCTCGTAGGCGGCGGGGCCATCCGTCTCGGCGGCAAGGGCTGACAGGGTCTCGAGCGGGCCGTAGTGCCGCTGACCGAGCGCGGCCAGCCGGGGATCCGTCACTGACAGGAGGCCCTCGGCGGTGTCACCCGGAAGCGCGCCGACCCCCACGCCCCAGTCCGCAAGGGCCTGAAGCGTGACCTTCGCGCGCAGCCGGTAGAAGGTCAGGCGCTTCAGCAGGTCGGCGGAGGTCTCTGCGGGGGTGTCGATGAGATAGCGCTCGCCATCCCGCGCGATCAGGAAGTCGAAGAGGATCTTGCCCTGGGGCGTCAGCAGCGCGCCGAAGCCCGCGCCGTCCCGGTCCACCGATTCCAGATCGCAGCTGATCAGGTTCTGCAGGAAGTGATGGGCCTCCTCGCCACCCACAGCCAGGAGCGCACGGTCGGGGAGCAGGGTGAAGGCAAGCGGGGTCATCGGTCGAACCTGGGCTGATGCGGAGAAGGACAAGTCTTCACTGCGAGATAGGCGGCAAAATGCCCGCTGGCAAGGGCAGAAGGGTGCCATGCGGTCAGACAGGCACTGGCGCGCCAGCGGGGTGGGGGGTATAAGCGCGACACCTGCCAAGACCTTCAGACGATGGAGACCTGCCCGTGCCGTCCACTCCCGTTTCCCCGACCTTCGACGTGATCCTCAAGAACGGTATCGTGGTCAATCAGGATGGCGAAGGCCAGCGTGATGTCGGCATCCGCAATGGCCGCATCGTCGGCATCGGCTCCTTCCACGCGTCCCAGGCCGGTGAACTGATCGACTGCACCGGCCTGCACGTTCTGCCCGGGGTGATGGACACCCAGGTGCATTTCCGCGAGCCCGGTCTCGACCACAAGGAAGATCTGGAATCCGGCTCCCGCGCGGCCGCCATGGGCGGTGTGACCGCTGTCTTCGAGATGCCGAACACCAACCCGCTGACCACCACCGAAGCCACGCTGGCCGACAAGGTGGCGCGCGGCCATCATCGCATGCACTGCGACTTCGCCTTCTGGGTCGGCGGCACCCGTGAGAACGTCAAGGACATTCCGGAGCTCGAGCGCCTTCCGGGCGCGGCCGGCATCAAGGTCTTCATGGGGTCCTCCACCGGCGACCTGCTGGTGGAAGATGACAAGGGGGTGCGCGACATCCTCTCGACCACCCGCCGCCGTGCCGCCTTCCATTCCGAGGACGAATTCCGCCTGCGCGAGCGCCTGGGCGAGCGGATCGAGAATGATCCGCGCTCCCATCCGGTCTGGCGCGACGAGATCGCGGCCCTCCAGTGCACCCAGCGGCTCGTGCGCATCGCCCGTGAGGTTGGCGCAAAGATCCACATCCTGCACCTGTCCACGGCCGAGGAAGTCGATTTCCTCATCGACCACAAGGACGTGGCCTCCATCGAGGTGACCCCGCATCATCTCACCCTGACAGCGGAAGCCTACGAGCGTCTCGGTACCCTGGTGCAGATGAACCCGCCCGTGCGCGAGGCCCGTCACGCCGAGCGCCTGTGGTGGGCTCTGCAACAGGGCATCCTCGACATCTTTGGCTCGGACCACGCGCCCCATCTGCTGGAGGAAAAGCAGAAGCCCTATCCGTCCTCGCCCTCCGGCATGACGGGCGTGCAGACCCTGGTGCCGATCATGCTCGACCACGTGAACGCCGGACGCCTGTCGCTGGCCCGTTTCGTCGACATGACCTCCGCCGGCCCGGCGCGCCTTTTCCAGACCGCGCGCAAGGGCCGCATCGCGGTCGGCTATGACGCCGATTTCACGATCGTCGACATGAAGCGCAAGGAGACCATCCGCAACGAGTGGATCGCCTCCAAGTGCGGCTGGACGCCCTATGACGGCAAGGAAGTCACCGGCTGGCCGGTCGGCACCATCGTCCGCGGCCAGAAGGTCATGTGGGAAAAGGAACTTGCCACCCCCTCCCGGGGCGAGGCGGTCACCTTCCTCGACGGGCTTCCCCGCGCCTGATCGGTCCAGACGGTCCACCCTCAAGGAAAGCCCCGCTCCGGCGGGGTTTTTCGTGTCGGCCGCCGGGGGGCATTCGCTCTCCCGGGTCATTCTCGGCTTTGTGCCGGGAATCCAGCCTTTTGGCGTTGCGTCCAGGGTGCACTGGAGGTTGGGGTCAGGTCCGGCACCGTCAGCCCTGGCGGCCCCAGAGCACCCGGTTCCAGATCTTCTCATGCAGGAAGAAGCAGACGAAACCGGTCGCGGATGCGCTCACCGCCAGTCCCAGGGCCGACAGGAGGGATCCGGTGTGCGGTAGGCTCAGAATGGTCATGGTGACAATGCCGAGCAGTTGCCAGGTGATGCATTTGGCGAGGGTGCGACGGGTGCTGTCCAAGTCGGCCAAGGCCTTGTTTGCGTGGGTTTCTTTCCCTCTCAATAAGCGGATCTCCCCGTGTCGGGAATTCTGCGTTTTCGCGACGTTTTTTCCCGCTTGTTGATTTTAATCATGAATGCTGATCATAATCAGCGCATGGACAAGCGTGATCGATCTACCATCTTCCGTCACCGTCTGCAGGAGGCCATGACCTCCCGCGCCATGAGCCGCTCGGCGCTGGCGAGGGCCTGCTGTGCGGACCGGTCGACCATTGCCCTGCTCCTCTCCGATGACGAGGGACGGCTGCCGAATGCCCATCTGGCCGCTGAATGTGCCGAGGCGCTGGGCGTCAGCGCGGACTGGCTTCTGGGGCTGACCGATCGTCGTGAAACGGCGGCCGACCTTCTGGCCTCCTCCTTCCGCGTGGCGGAAGCCGAGCGCACCTTTGCAGACACGAAGATCGATGAATGGCACCGGGAGGCCGCGGGCTACAAGGTGCGCCATGTGCCCGCAACCCTGCCGGACATCCTGAAGACCGACGCCGTCTTTGCCTTCGAATACGCCGCCTTCCGCGACAAGACACCCGACCAGGCGATCTCCTCCATGCGGGCACGGGCGGACTGGTTGCGGCGGCCCGGATCGGACTACGAGATCTGCTGTTCGCGTGACCATCTGGACTGTCTTGCGAGGGGCGAGGGCTACTGGCGCGATCTTCCGGCCGACGCACGCCGGGAGCAGCTGGAGCAGATGGCGGAGACCTGTGGCGCGCTCTATCCCTCCTTGCGCCTCTATCTCTTCGATCCGAAGGTAGTGTTTTCCGCACCGGTCACGATCTTCGGGCCGCTGCTGGCCGTGGTCTATATCGGCTCGCAATATCTGATCTTCCGGGAAAGCCGTCAGGTCCGGGCCCTGACCGATCACTTCGATCAGCTGGTGCGCGACTGTGACGGGGATGCCCGCTCGGTTGCGCAGACCCTGCGCGCCTTGGCCGCTTCGGTGCGCTGAGCCGCTTCGCGGTGCGGGCGGCCGTGCATTCGCTCAGCCTGTGATCTGCGGCACAGCCTGTGGAGCATCAGCGCGCTAGGGTTGAGAACAACAGCATTCAGACTTCGGTAACCTTGTCTCCTAACCTAAAATACACGGGAGCCGTTTAATCCTTTGTTTGAGCTGTCCGGTTTTGCGTTAGAGGCTCTCTCATGGCTTTTCAGGTGTCCGTTCCGATCATGTCCCGCGTCATGTCTTCCCGTTTCAGCTGCGCGCGTCTCCGCGCCACCGGTGTTGCCTATCGCACGGCAGCGCTGATGCTGGGAGCCTCCCTCCTGTTCGGGACGAGTGCCGGCCAAGCGTCGGAACAGACGGCTGCCTTGCCTGCCGGTGCCGCTGTCGAGGCCCAGCTGCAGGAAGCCCCGATGCAGATCCTCGTCTCCCTGGACGAGCAGAAGATCGACGTCTACCGCGGCGCGACGCTTCTGAAGAGCTCTCCGATCTCCTCCGGCCAGCGCGGTCACACGACCCCGACCGGCGTCTTCTCGATCCTGGAAAAGCGCCGCAAGCACTTCTCCAACATCTATGACAACGCGCCCATGCCCTACATGCAGCGCCTGACCTGGTCGGGCATTGCCCTGCATCAGGGGCGCCTGCCGGGCTATCCCGCGTCCCACGGCTGCATCCGCCTGCCGGAATCCTTCGCTCGTGATCTCTTCGGCATCACCGACCGGGGCGTGCATGTGGTCGTCACCCGCGAGCGCGTTGCTCCCACCGTGATTTCCAGCGAGGTTCTGCCCCAGCCGCGTGGCCTGGGCCAGGAAGTTGCCAGCCTGACCTCCAGCACCATTGCCGCAGATCCCGCCCTGCGCGGCGCCATGGCGCCCACAGGCACCGATGAGACCCCGGCGGCCATTGCCTCCAACCCGCATTTCGACGATCCGCTGCGCATGATCGTGACGCCGCGCGAACCGGAAAACGCGACGCGCACCCTGCAGCAGTTGCTCAACCGCATGGGCTTTGATGCCGGCGCGCCCGATGGCGTGATCGGCAAGCGCACCCGCGCTGCAGTCGCCCTGTTCCAGGAAGGCGCCGACCTGCCCGTGACCGGACAGGTTACGGAAGGCCTGCGTCACGCGGTCTATGCGGCCGCAGGCTACGAGGCCCCGCAGAACGCCACCCTGCGCATCCGCCGCAACTTCAAGGATGTCTACGAGGCCGAAGTGACCCTGCGCGATGCGGACAAGCCCATCGGCACCCATGTCTTCACCGCCCTGAACTTCCGCGAAGGCGACCGGTCCGTGGACTGGATGGCCGTGCCGGCGGAGGGCGAGACCCTCGCCACCATGACCCAGGCGCTGGACCGTCTCGTGATCGGCGACAAGGTTGCCCGTGACCTCTCCGCCATGCTGACCCCGGGAAGCTCCCTGATCGTGACCGACCGGTCCTTTGCCCGCAACACCGGCCTGGGCACCGACTTCGTGGTCGTGACCCGCTAGATCCGATCCAGCCTGTCCCCGATCCGGCCCTTCATCGCAAAAGCCCTCCGGCAACGGGGGGCTTTTCGCGTTTCAGGGCCCGGCCTCCGGCTGCGGCTTTCGGGCACGGAAGGCGCGGGGAGCCAGGCCCCGTCACCAAAGTGTCGCGCGACTCCCGTAAGGACATCCGACCACGTCCGACGACGCCGAGGGAGTGACCGATGACCAATGGTGCCGCTGCAAGTTCCCTGGAAGCCTCCAAGTCCCGTCTGAGCAAGGCCGTTCACCGGTCGAGCATCGTGTCCGCCGAGGGCATGCTGGAACGGCTGTTCACCTTCGCCTTCAAGGGGCTGGTCTATCCCCAGATCTGGGAGGACCCGGAGGTCGACATGGCGGCCTTGCGCCTCGGACCCGGATCCCGCATGGTGGCCATCGCGTCGGGCGGCTGCAATGTCATGTCCTATCTGACGGCGGATCCCGCCTCGATCACCGCCGTCGATCTCAACCGCGCTCACGTGGCGCTGGGGCGTCTGAAGCTTCTGGCCGCACGCCTTCTGCCCAATTACGACACGTTCTACCGCTTCTTCGGCGAGGCGGACGAGAAAGCCAATATCGCGGCCTACGAGCGCTTCCTGCGCGATGCGCTGGATGCCGAGAGCCGCGCCTACTGGGAGGGCCGCGATCTGGCCGGCTGGGGCCGCAAGCGCATCACGCTCTTTTCCCGCGACCTCTATCACCACGGTCTGCTCGGCTATTTCATCGGGATCGGCCACCTTGTCGCCCGGCTCTATGGCATCGACCCCAAGGACATTGCTCGGGCCCGCACCCTCGACGAGCAGCGCAGCTTCTTCGACACGGCCCTGGCGCCGATCTTCGACAAGCGTCTGGTCCGCTGGGCCACGTCCAAGAAGATGTCGCTCTACGGTCTGGGCATTCCGCCCGCACAATATGACGCGCTGGTCACGGCCAGCGCCGAGCGCGACATGTCCGCCGTTCTGCGCCAGCGGCTGGAAAAGCTCGCCTGCAATTTCTCCCTGTCCGACAACTACTTCGCCTGGCAGGCCTTCACCCGCGGATATGCCCCGCAGGCTCAGACACAGGGGCAGGGCGAGAGCACCGGCCCTTCCGGTCCGCTTCCGCCCTACCTCAAGCGCGAGCATTTCGACACGATCCGCGAGCGGGCCGAGCGGGTGCAGGTGATCAACCGCAATTTCGCCGAACATCTTCAGGGCTGTGCGGACGACAGTCTGGACGCCTATGTGCTGCTTGATGCCCAGGACTGGATGACAGACCAGCAGCTCAACGAGCTCTGGTCCGAGATCACGCGCACCGCAGCCCCTGGCGCCCGTGTGATCTTCCGTACCGCCGCCGAGCCGACCCTTCTGCCCGGACGGGTCGCGGACGACATCCTGGCACAGTGGACCTATGAGGCTGACGAGAGCCTGAAGTTCGGCGCCATGGACCGGTCTTCCATCTATGGCGGTTTCCATCTCTACGTCTTCAAGGGCTGAGCCGGTGGCCGAGGAAATCGCGACGGGCGAGACCGCGCGGCTGATGGATGCGGTCTATCGCAACCAGCGCCACATCTACGATCTGACCCGCAAATATTATCTGCTCGGGCGCGACCGGCTGATCGACCGGCTCCAGCCTGCCGCCGGAGAGCGGGTGCTGGAGGTCGGTTGCGGCACGGGGCGCAACCTGATCGCGGCCGCAAGGCGGTATCCGGAGGCCCGGTTCTTCGGCTTCGACATTTCGGCGGAGATGCTGGAAACGGCGCGCGCCAATGTGGCGCGGGCCGGCTTGTCCGATCGCATCTGTCTGGTGCGCGGCGATGCCTCCGACCCGCTGGTCCTGCGCAACTTCACGGCCGCGCCCGAGGTCGCAGAAGGCTTCGACAGGGTGTTCTTTTCCTACACCCTGTCCATGATCCCCGTCTGGCGTCAGGCCATCGCGGTGGGGGCGGGCGCTCTGAAGACGGGTGGCCGTCTGTCGGTGGTCGATTTCGGTGAGCAGGAGCGTCTGCCGCGCAGCTTCCGCACCCTGCTTCTCGCCTGGCTTCGGGCCTTCCATGTGACCCCGCGCGGCGAGCTGGTCGCCGAGCTGCAGGGCGTGGCGGAGGCCACAGGCCGCGCACTCGACGTCGCGACCCTCTATCGGGGCTATGCCCTCTATGCCGAACTCGGCCCGGCCTATTCGCCCGCGACGAAGTAATGCAGCGTGCCGTCCGGACCGATGCCCACCCGATAGAACAGCCAGATCCCGTAGGCCTGCATCTCACTGAAGTCGGCGGCGGTCACGATCCGGTAGAGCTCCACCTTCTGGGCGGGGCTGAGCTGGCCGAGCGGATAATGGGCGAAATACGGCCAGACATACATTTCCTGCGGCGTGCCTTCATCCACATGGACAAAGCCGGCCTCCAGCGTGTCGGCCAGGATCGCCAGGATCTCCATGCCCTCGCCATCGCCCGAGCTTTCCCGCAGGAAGTCGATCGGGTCCTCGATCTCGGACAGGGAGAGGGTCGGCATCACCTCGTTGCCTTCCAGCACCATGCGCAGCCGCTCCAGATCCCCCGATCGCGCCGCTTCGAGCAGCTGGTCGTGGGTTCGGGCGACGAGTTTCGGCAGGCTCGACACGTCGCGCAGGATCTCCGGCGCCTCGCCCTGGGCAACAGCCGGGGCGGGAAGCTCGGCGCTCTCCTCCAGCGGGGCGTCTGCGGTCGCCTCTTCCGGCTGCTGGCTGCCGTCAAGGCTCTCCACGGCCGGAGCATCGGAGGGCGAGCTGTCCACCTGTTCGTCCACCACGGGCGGGGCGACGGTGATCGTGTCGGTCTTCACCGTGGTTGCGAGACCGGCACCCGGGGCCACCGTCAGGCCGGCGAGGCTGGTCGCCAGCATCAAGGTGAGGGTGCGGGCGCTGCGGGAAAGACGGGCAGGGGCGAGGGGGCTGCGAAGCATGGGAAGGGGTCCCTTCAGAGCCTGGGCCGGGAAGCGGGGCCGAAAAGCGGGGCAGAGAGACCGTTTCCTAATCATATTCCGGGAAGCTCCACCAGAGGCAATCGTGCCTCCGGACCACTGCTCCTCCGTCATTTTCCGCGCCCTGCTGTTGCAGTGTCACGGCGGTGGCGGCCAGGGGGCTTGATCCCCTTCGACCAAGGGGGCAGTGTCCCGATGCGACTTCCAGCCGGCGAGGCAGTGTGACCAATCTGAATTTCCTGCTGATCGGGGCGGGCATCGGCCTTCTGACCAGCGCGCCTGTCGGCCCCGTCAACATCATGACCCTTCGCCACGCAGCCGCCCACGGGGTCCGGGAAGGGGTGACCGTCGCCCTCGGGGCCGTGGCCGCAGACCTGCTCTATGCGGCTCTGGCTGTCTTCGGTGTTTCGGCAGTGACCGGTTTCGTGACAGGCCATGAGGGCCTGATCAAGCTGGCCGGTGGCGCGCTGATCTTCGGCTTCGGCTGGCGTGTCTACCGCTCCCGGCCCCACATGGACCCGCAGGCGGGTGCCGCCTCGGCCTTGACCGACATGGTCGCCGCCTTTCTCCTCACCCTCACCAACCCGGGCGTGATCCTCGGGTTCGTCGCCATTCTTGGCGGGCTGGGCACATGGCGGCCGCAGCCCGGCGACACCTCGGGCGCGCTGTTCCTGCTGGCGGGCGTCGCCACGGGAGCGCTCGTCTGGTGGTCCGGCCTGTGCTGGGGCGTCAGCCACATGTCCGCACGGGTGGATTCATCATGGCTTGCCCGGGCCAATCATCTCGCCGGTGCCTTGCTCATGCTGTTCGGAGTGGGGATCTATGCGGACCTTCTGATCCGCTGGCTGGTCTGAGACCGGAGGGGAAAGCCTTCTGGCCTTTCCGGAGAGACATCTGCCTCTCTGCCGGGACGCCGGGCGCTCGGAACGCGGCGCCAGGGCAAAACATGCTGCGGGTCGCACAGACCCGGAAGGCTCACTGCAGGATACGGTTCACCGTGTAATCGCCGCGCTGGATGCGCTCCGGCAGGCCTTCGGCCAGTTTGGACACGGCGTCCTCGCCATAGGTGGCGACCAGATCGGCAAGTGCGGTGAACATGGCTGCGTGGGCCACGGCATCGGCATCCACCCCGTTGGCGATCGCTTCGGCCCAAGCGTCGGAAATGAAGCTCAGGGCAGCGCGCCGGATGTCTTCATCCTCGGCGAATTCCGCTTCCATGGCCGCATCGTTCAAGTCGTCGTAAATCATGCGTTTCCTTACCGGTTTCAAGGCAGTAGCGGGATCGGAACCGTCCGAGTGGCCTCCCGAATCTTTTCAATGAGAGCCTAACACGGAGGTCCGCGCTGATAAGCAACCGTGAACACAAACTTAACGGCCACCCACAAATTTAAACGAAAAGGTTAACCAATCGGTAAGAAGCGTAAAAATTGGGAAGGAATTTAGCGGCTGAAACGGGTGGTGACGTCGCGGATCAGGGCGCTGCCCTCGCTAACGTATTGTTTCATAGAGAGACGCGCCGCCGGCGTGCAGGTGCGATAGGTTGAGGAAAACCCGCGAAAACCCTGGTTGAACCGTTCGATGAAGAGCCGTCTGCGGTTTCCCTGATCGGTTTCCACATCCAGCAGCGCGATCATCCGGTCGCGCCAGGACGGGTCGTCCGTCTCGCCGCAGAGCGGGCGCAGGGCATGCAGGGCCCCGAGGATCTCCGCCAGCCGTTGCAGGTCCTTGTCATAAGGTGCGCCGGTGGCCGTTGCTGCTCCTGTCGCGTCTTCCGCGGGATCCGTCTGGGCCGTCACTGAGCTCTGGGCGTGAGCGGTCGAGACAAGCGCCTGTGACACGGGTTCCCAGGCGGCCACGGTCGCAAGAGCGACGCAGAAGCCGATCCGGATAAGGGTCCGGGGCAGGCGGGGACGGGAGGAGCGGTCTGGCTGGCACATGCCGGCAATAGTGAGTGCTTCGCGCAGACCCTGCAAGCGCCAAGCCGGACGCGGAAAGCTCTCTGCACAGACGAGACCACCTTGGTTAAGGCCGCCGCCGCATCACCACTTCAGGGCAAGAACGCAGGGAAACCCGGCAGGAGACGGGTGATCCGCTCCGGTGTTCCGGGCGTGGTTAGCAGGTCGAGGGCGGCATCCGGGGTCACCCAGCACAGATCTGCCGCATCGTCGGCGGCCACCGCTTCGCCATCGGGGGCATCGGCCATCACCACTGCCAGCACGAAATGACTGCGGACCCGCCCGTCATCGTCCCGCTGGATGCTGTCGAAGATTTCCGCGACCCCGTGCAGTTCCGCCACCAGCCCGGTTTCCTCCAGGAGTTCGCGCGCTGCGGCCTCCAGCAGGGTCTCGCCCACCTCGACGGCACCGCCGGGCAGGCTCCAGTGCCCCTGATAGGGCTCTTTGCTGCGCTGGACGAGAAGCACGCTGTCGCCGCGCCGGCACAGGATGCTGACGGACAGGATGGGGCGTTCGGGATATAGGCGGGAAGACATGTGCGGCGTCCGGATCCGGGATCAGGCGAACATCGCGTCGATCTCGGCCTGGGCGTCCTCGCCCTCGGCTTGGGACGGATCGGGTGCCGTATATCCATGGATGATGCCGCTGGCCTGACTGATCAGCGGACGGATCAGCTGGATCGCCATCTCGCAGATGTCCGCAGCCGCGATGGAGACATCGGGCGCTTCGCGGATCTGCTGCTGGGCGGATTCCACGGCGGAATTGATCGCCGCCACGCGGGCTTCCAGATGGGTTCGCAGCTTCTGCGGCGCGGCCCGATAGGCCATCACCGCCAGTTCCTTGTCCTTGAAGGTGGAGGTCTCGAAGTGGGCCTCGTAGGGAACCGGGCTCCAGTCCAGCACGTCTTCGGCGCATTCCGGCATGGCGGGGAGCATTTCGAGAAGCATCACCACTTCATTGAAGTGATTCAGATAGTCGGTTGCCAGTCCGGTCGCGGGATTGATATTGGCATGAGCGAGCCTGTCCGCGGCCAGAAGGCCCTTGCCAAGTACAGGTTGCTCATTGTTCATACCGGATCCCCAAGAACTCTATGGGACGACGCTAACCCCCTGATCCTTGAGATTTGACTAATTGTCTGGATCCATTGGGGCAATCTTCGTCGGCAAGGACACTGCACATGTGCGGGCGCTACTCACTCGATGCGACACCGGACGAGGTTCGGGCGCTGTTTGCCTATGAGGAAGTCCCGAACTTCCCGCCGCGCTACAACATCGCGCCGACCCAGCCGGTCGCGATCGTCCGGCAGGATCACGGGGGGCATCGTCATTTCGGGCTCTTGCGCTGGGGGCTGGTCCCCGCGTGGGTGAAGGACCCGGCAAGTTTCACCTTGCTGATCAATGCCCGCTCCGAGACGGCGGTCGAGAAGCCGTCCTTCCGCACCGCCATGAAGCACGGGCGCTGCATCTTCCCCATGAGCGGCTACTATGAATGGCGGCGCACCGCCGAGGGGCGTCAGCCCTTCTTCATTCATCGCGCCGATCGCGGTGTCATGGCCGTGGCCGGGCTCTGGGAAACCTGGTGCGATCCCGATGGCGGCGACATGGACACGGGCGCGATCCTGACCACGCCGGCCAATCGTACGCTTGCGCAGGTTCACGACCGGATGCCGGCGGTTCTGAGGCCGGAGGAGTTCGGTATCTGGCTGGACATGGGAAAGGTCATGGCGCGCGACGCCCGCCGGCTCCTGCGCCCGGCCGACGACGACATGCTGGTCGCAACTCCGGTCTCCTCCCGGGTCAACTCCGTCGCCAATGACGACCCCGGTCTGATCGAGGAAGTCCCGGAGGCCGTCGCAGAAGCCCGGCCCAAGGCGCCGGAGACGGCCCGCGGCGGACGGCGTTCTGGCGGCGGCTCTGGCGGCGGTTCCTCCGGCGGGGCGCCGGATGATCAGCTGACCCTGTTCTGAAGCCCTCTCCACGGGAGATGGACCCGGCCTTTCGG
The DNA here is from genome assembly GCF_008477545.1 of Roseibium aestuarii. Lineage (GTDB taxonomy): Bacteria > Pseudomonadota > Alphaproteobacteria > Rhizobiales > Stappiaceae > Roseibium > Roseibium aestuarii. The sequence continues at coordinate 542,453 of NZ_VORA01000001.1, forward strand.
AATCTGCTGGCCGCAAGGGCAGGCGATCCGCTATGAGGGCGGGAAAGGGACGGCCTCGGGCCGGATCCTGAACCCTGACAGGAGCGCGAGCGCCATGAGCGACAGCCACACCGACATCGACGACGAAGCTCTGGCCGAGGCCTATAATCGCGGGCTGGATCTGGAAAAGGCCGGTGATTTCGATGGGGCCGAGGCTGCCTATCGCGAGGCGCTGGCGCTGGATCCGGAAGACACCGGCGGCGTGACCATCCGTCTGGCAGCCATGGGCCGTGCCCCGTCGCCCGACAGCATGCCGGAAGCCTATGTGGCGACCCTCTTCGACCAGCATGCCGATGTCTTCGACGAGATCCTGGTGGACCAGCTCGGCTATTGCGTGCCGCTGATCCTGCGCGAAGCCGTGCGCGAGCTCGGCATCGGACCGTTCCAGCGTCTTCTGGATCTGGGCTGCGGCACCGGCCTGACCGGCGTTGCCTTCGAGGATCATGCCGAACATCTGACCGGCGTCGATCTGTCCGAGCGGATCATCGAGCTGGCCTTCGACCGGGAGGTCTACGAGGATCTCTATGTGGGCGAGGCGGTCAGCTTCCTCGAGGAGTTCGAGGACGAGGACGACACCCTTCCGTCCTGGGACTTCATCGCGGCAACCGATGTGTTCCCCTATCTGGGCGCCATCGAGCGCATGGTGAAGGGCGCGGCCGACCGTCTCACGTCGAAGGGCTATTTCGCCTTCTCCACCGAGACGCTTCCCGACAGCCAGATGGACGGTCGCGACTACAAGGTCGGGCGCAAGCAGCGCTTCGTCCAGTCCGAGACCTATCTGCGCCGGGTGCTTGGCGAGGAAGGCTTCGAGATCCTGCAGCTGAACCCGATCACCGTGCGGCTCGAGGACGGCGAGCCCGTCTCCGGCCATCTGGTCATCGCGCGCAAGACGTCCTGACCCTTATTGCGCGTCCGCTCCCGCGCTCTCCGCTTGCGGGGCGGCCGGAGCGGACGCGAAGTAGAACTCATCCCGAAGGGCGGAGTTGTGCCAGGGGGCCTGCTGGCCTCCGGTCTCCTCGAAGACATCCGCCTTCACCCGCTTCATCATCAGCTCCACTTCCAGACCGCGGGTGCTCATGTGGCGCAGCAGCGCCGTGGTGAAAGGGCTGTTGTCCCCGGCGCCATCGAGCGCCACCTCGCCGGGAGAGGTCGCATAGCCGATCAGGATGTTGCCGCCGGCAATGGCAGGGGCTGCGAGCCCGCGGCCGATGAAGGCCGAGCGGGTCGCGCTCATGGATCGGGTAAAGCGCCGCGACAGCGGGTTGTCCCGGCAGGCATCCAGCAGGGCGATCGACAGCCGGTCCGGGGCGTTCATGAAGTCCAGCACCGTGTCGAGGCGGATCGTCTCGAAGTCGACCGCCGTTTGGTCCTCCAGGCTAGCATCGATGGGAATGAGGTGGTTCACCCCGTCCACCTGCATGGCGTGGCCCGCATAGAAGAAGAGAGCGATCTTCGCACCGGGCAGCGCCCGCACGAAGTCGCGGATCGAGCGTTCCATGCCTGCCTTCGTGCCGTCGAGGGCGGTGATCACCTCGAAGCCCAATCCCTTCAGACTGTCGGAGATGTCGGCGGCATCATTCTTCGGATTGGGCAGCTCGGGTGCGTGTTCATAGCGTGAATTGCCGAGGACAAGCGCCACGCGCTTGCCGTCGAAGGCAGGGGCCACCGCCTCCTGATGCGTGATCCCGCCGTCCGCCGACGCTTCCGCAGACGAGGGCTGCGGATCGGCAGAGGAGGTTTGCGAGCCGCTCTCCGGCGTACCTTGCGGGCCATAGGTGGTCACCTCCGCCGTGCGCGCCACGATGTCCACATAGGCCGCGCTCACCCATCCCGTCACCCCATTGTCGAGCCGTGCCTCGTACCAGCCCTCCGCCTGCGCCGTCAGGGTGAGTGGCGTGCGCGGCAGCAGACGCGCCAGCTCCGCGCTGCGTGCTGTCGGCGCCCCGCGCAGGGAGAGATAGCTGTCCGAGGTGCCGGTCAGGTCGCCCACCCGCGCGTGCAGGTCAGGGGAAAGCGGCGAAGCCACGACCTGGGGCGCCGGCTGCGGCGTGACGGGCGCTGCCACAGGAGAAGCGGCGGCCGGCGAAAGGGCAACATAGCGGCTATGGGCCCACCCCGCCTGGCCACTGTCGAGGCGCACCTGATACCAGGATCCGCTGCGCCCCAGAATGGTGAGCGGGGTATTTGGTCCCATGCGCAGGAGCTCCCGCGAGGAGCCTCCGGGGCCGCTGCGCAGGCTGAGGTAATTGTCGCCCGCCGGATTGAGCCCCGTCACGTATCCCCGCATGCCATAGGCCGGATCAGCGCTTGCAACCGGCGGCGTCTCGGCGACCCCGCCGCTGCCATAGCGGGTTGCGGCCAGCAGGGGAGCGAGAGCCTCGCCGGGAACCCCGGTGGCGGACCAGATGACCCGCGAGAACCTCTGGCCATTGTGCAGATAGCTGTCGCCGGGGATGAGACGGCGGCTGATCAGCCCCGCCTTGATCTGCTCGCCGCTAGCACTGTCGAGCCAGCCGAGCGTGATGGCGAACCAGCCGTTGTTGGACTGGAAAACCGTGGTCTGCGCAAAGCGCCCGGCATAGTCCCGCGCCACCTCCAGCGCTTCGCCGGAGGAGGCCCGGCTGGCGATCACCAGCCAGTTTCCGCCTCTGGGCTGGATCCCGGCACTGGCGAGGGTCACGGCGAGGAGAAAGAACAGAGCGGCGAGGGTGCCCGTTGCCCCGAGGCGCCATGCGGCTCCCGGCTGATACCGGGCAAGCGTGCCGGAGTATGCGTTCGAACCCTGATGATGCATGACAGCCCCCTTGGCTTCTGCGTCGCTGGCCCTTGTCCTCCGCTTCGGCATTCCGGCGAAGCAGGGTGTCACCCTCAGGGCGACGGACCAGCATCATCTGCACACACTGCCCGCATCCTGCCGGCCGGGCTGTGATCTGCGCCACGCTCCGGCCCCTTGCAGCAGGCGGGCGGCCTGAAGGTCATCATGCGCCGTCCGTCCCGCCTGTCCAGATCTTTTGCCCGCCTAACTAGGCCTTTCGCCCGCCCAACTAGACCCTTCGCAGTGTCATGTGGGGTTCACCGTTCGACGTCCTTTCCAGGGTCTGACCGGATTGGTCGACCGTCGCCCGCACCCGGCTCCTGTAGGCGGAGAAACTGTCGAAGGTCACCACGTCCACCGGTTGGTCGAACTGGATCGTCACCGCAAGGGTGCCGGAAACGCTGCGCCGTTCCACCCCGAGGATCTCGCCCTCGAAGCTTTGGCCCAGATAGGTGCCGCGCACCCGGCTGCCCGGTTCCAGGCGCAGGTCGGGCTGGTTGCCGACGGCCGCATGCAGGGTGTTCCAGTCGCGATAGCCGAGCTGTCTGGCGATCAGTTCGAGGGCGCGGGAATGGGAGACCGGCGTGCCGGCAGCCTCAAGGCTGCGGCGCAGTCGCTGGGCCTGGGCCTTCAGCGCGTCGAGAGAGGGAAGTGTCATATCTATCCTGCCTTGGCATCAAGGGCGCAGGACCATTGAGGAGGAGCTCGCATTGCCCCCAGCCTGCGCCAGATGCGTCAAGACGGGATCAGGGTCATGTCCGGACAATCCGGAGGAAGACTTCACCAGAGGCCGTGAGGCCCGCGAGCGGCGGGCGCTTCCGGCCCGGCGCTCATAAGTCCTCATAAGGGTGCCCCTGTCAACAGGATAGCACCGGCCCGGTCACCGGAGGCCGCCGCTCAGGAGCGGGTCTCGCGCAGCAGCCGGCCCGGGTTCATCAGGCCCTTCGGGTCGAAGGCCGCCTTGATCCGGTGCATCAGCTCCAGTTCGAGGGGAGACTTCACACGGGTCAGCAGATCCCGCTTCAGGATGCCGATGCCGTGCTCGGCGGAGATCGACCCCCGGTAGCTGTGCACGATGCCGTGGACAAGGTCGTTCACCTCGTCCCAGCGCGCCAGGAACGCCTCCTTGTCGGCGCCTACGGGCTGACTGATGTTGAAGTGGATGTTCCCGTCGCCCAGATGGCCGAAGGGCACCGGGCGGCATCCGGGCAGGAGTGCTTCCACGGCCGCAATCGCCTCGTTCAAGAAGGCGGGGATGGAGGCCACCGGCACGGAGACATCATGCTTGATGGAGCCGCCTTCCTTCTTCTGCACCTCGGACATGCCGTGGCGCAGGCGCCAGAAGTCGCTCACCTGGGCGACCGACTGGGCAATCGCCGCATCCGTGGCATGACCGGCCGAGAGCGCCTCGGTCAGGATCGCTTCCAGCAGGTCGTGGATGGGGAAGGCCTCCGACCCGCTCGAGAGCTCCATGAGCACGTACCAGGGATGGGTCGCGCTCAAGGGCGCGCGGGCGCCGGGCAAGTGGGCGAGGCAGAACTCCATGCCGATGCGGGGCATCAGCTCGAAGCCGGTCAGCACCGGTCCGGCCTGGGCCCGGGCGAGGGAGAACAGCTTCAGGGCGGCCTCTGCGCTGGGCAGTCCGACGAAGGCCGCTTCCAGTTTCCGGGGCCTGGGGAAAAGTTTGAGCGCGGCCCCCGTCACCACCCCCAAAGTGCCCTCCGCACCGATAAACAATTGTTTCAAATCATAACCGGTATTGTCCTTCCGGAGGGTTCTGAGACCGTCCCAGACCTCCCCTGTGGGCAGCACGACTTCCAGCCCGAGGACCAGATCCCGGGTGTTGCCATAGGACAGCACGGCGGTCCCGCCGGCGTTGCTGGAGATGTTGCCGCCGATGCGGCAGGATCCTTGCGAGCCGAGCGAAAGGGGGAACAGCCGGTCCACCTTCTCGGCCTCTTCCTGCACCTGCTGAAGCACCACGCCGCTGTCGACGCTCATCGTGTAGCCATCCGGATCCACGTCGCGCACGCGGGTCATGCGCGACAGGGAAACCACCACTTCATCCCCGGATTCTCTGGGAATCTGCGCTCCGACGAGGCCCGTATTGCCCCCTTGCGGCACGCTGCGGATGTCGTGCGCATAGAGATAGGTGAGCACCTGCGACACTTCGGCTGTCGTGCCCGGACGCAGCACCATCGGTGTTTTGCCGGGGAACTTGTCGCGCCACTCGGTGAGGTAGGGAGCCTTCTGCTCGGGGGTCGTGAGAACGTTCGCGGCGCCGATCATGGCGGCCAGTCGTTCGGCGTGGGCGGTCCAGGTCATGAACGCGCAGCCTCCTCGTCGCGGGGAAATGTTGCGGTAACATAGTGGCTCCAATCCGCCCCGTCGACGGGGTCCGTGGCGGGTCCGGGCGACTTGAAGGAACAGGGGGTGTATGCCATAGGAACCTCAAACCCGGACGGGTGGTTAAGGAATTTCTTCTGGAGACGAAGATGGCGGAAACGCGTGGACTGATGCACGGCAAGCGCGGGCTGATCATGGGCGTTGCGAACAACCGGTCGATTGCCTGGGGCATTGCCAAGGCCCTGCGCGACGCCGGTGCGGAACTGGCTCTGACCTATCAGGGCGAAGCGCTGAAGAAGCGCGTCGAACCTCTTGCCGAACAGCTCGACGCCTTCGTCGCCGGCCATTGCGATGTGACCGATGCCGCCAGCATCGACGCGGTCTTCAAGACCCTGGAAGACAAGTGGGGCAAGATCGACTTCCTCGTCCACGCCGTCGCCTTCTCCGACAAGGAAGAGCTGACCGGCCGCTACGTCGACACCACCCCGGGCAACTTCGCCCGCACCATGGATATTTCCGTCTATTCCCTGACCGCCGTCACCCAGCGGGCCGAGAAGCTGATGGACCATGGCGGTTCCATCCTGACGCTCACCTATTATGGTGCCGAGAAGGTCATGCCCCATTACAACGTCATGGGCGTGGCCAAGGCGGCACTTGAGGCCAGCGTGAAGTATCTCGCCATGGACCTGGGCCCCAAGCAGATCCGCGTCAACGCCATCTCCGCCGGCCCGATCAAGACCCTCGCCGCCGCCGGCATCGGTGACTTCCGCTATATCCTGAAGTGGAACGAGTACAACGCTCCGCTGCGCCGCTCCGTGACCATCGAGGAAGTGGGCGACAGTGCGCTCTATCTTCTCTCCGACATGGGCCGTGGCGTGACCGGCGAGATCCAGCACGTGGACTGCGGCTACAACATCGTTGGCATGAAGGCGGTCGACGCTCCGGACATCGTCGTCGCCAAGGACTGACACCACCGCATCCGGCAGACACGCAAGGGAGGCCCCCCGGGTGGCCTCCCTTTTCTTTTTTTGGATTGAATTCTTTACCGGAAATCCTGCCTGTAATATCGTGCCCGCGGACTGTTTGGGTTCACGCAGGCGCTCTTTCCGGTGTCTCCGATATTATTCTTGCAATTGATTTCAGATATTCGAGGCGCCTGTGCCTAAAAAGATGATCGTCAACTTCCATGGCATCGGAACGCCTGCCAGAGATCTTGAGCCGGGCGAAGGCAAATACTGGATCTCTGAAGGTCAGTATGACGCGTTTCTGGGACTGATTGCAGGGTCCGGAGCCGAGGTCGGCATCACCTTTGATGACGGAAATCTGTCTGACTATGCACTCGGGGCGCCTGGGCTGGCACGCCATGGCCTGACGGCTGTCTTCTTCCCGCTGGCTGGCCGTCTGGACACGCAGGGCTCGCTGAGCTCGGGCCAGGTCCGGGAATTGCTTTCAGAAGGACATCGCATCGGCACGCATGGTTATTCCCACCGCAGTTGGATCGCAATGGCGCCATCGGTGCTGGAGGAAGAGCTTGTGCTCGCGCGCCGGAAGCTTTCGGACACGATCGACCAACCGGTCGACGAGGCAGCCATCCCTTTCGGCCGCTATGACCGCGCCACACTGGCCGCGCTGAAGAGGCTGGGTTATCGTCGTGTCTATTCCAGCGACGGCGGTGCCTTCGCCGGAGATCCGCATCCGGTTCCGCGCTGGTCGGTTCAGTCGGGAACAACCGAGGCGGATCTGGAAGCCTTCCTGAACGATGACGAGGGGCTTTATCCCCGCTTGCGCCGCATTGCCTCCCGCGCGAAGAAGACCTGGCTCTGAAGGATCACAAGCCCATGCGCCCTCTGGTTCTGATCGGGTTTGCCCAGTCGCTTGCCTTCCCGGAAGCCGTCTTCAGCCTCCATCAGGCGGGGTTTCGCATCTGTGCCTTCCGGCGCCCCGGCGGGATGTCCCTGTCCTGGAAAGGCCTGCCGCTGGAGGAGGTCTTCGAGATCACCGCCCCGGAAGTCTCGACGGAACAGGCCGTGGTCGACCTTCGCCAGGCCATCGCCTCCCGGACGGACATTGCCGTCCTCATGGGGGTGGATGACGTCAGCCTGTGGCTGGTCAACGAGGTGGCTTCGCAACTCACGCGCAACGGCCGGGAGATCCGGGTTGCCAACGCGAGGGGAGAGGCTTGTGCCGTGGCGCTCGACAAGGCCCGGCAGGTTGACCTCGCGAAGGTCGCCGGGCTCTCCGTGCTGCCGACGGTTCTTGTCCGCCAGGTCGCGGATCTCGCGGCCGTGACGCATTTCCCCTCCATTGCGCGGCCTGCGCGCGCCATCACGCTCACGGCGTCGGGCGCTCTGGGCAAGGGGGAGACGCTGTTCTTCCATGCTGCGGGAGACCTTGCAAAGGTGACGGTCGTCGACCCGGAGGAACCCCTGCTGGTGCAGCCTCTCGTTCATGGGGTCGGTGTGGGGGCCTTCGGCTTTGCCGGGGCAGGCGGGGTGGACTGTCTTTTCGGGCATAGGCGGCTGCGGATGATGAACCCTCACGGCTCCGGCGCCAGTGCCTGCGAGGTTGCCAGACCCTCCGAGGATCTCTGCAACGCCGTGCGTGCCTTCATCGATGCCGCGGGATGGGTCGGCCCCTTCATGGTCGAGCTGCTGCGCGATGACGAGGGCCGTCACTGGTTCGTGGAGCTGAATGGTCGCCTTTGGGGATCACTCGCCCTGTCGCGGCGCAACGGCTTCGAATATGCCGCCTGGGCGGTCGAGCAGGCGCTTGATCCGGCTTTCGTGCCAAGGCTGCCGGCCAACCCGCCACAGCGCCGGCAGGTCCGGCATCTGGGCCGCGAGATCCTGCATCTCCTGTTCCTGATCAAGGGGCCGAAGACGCGCTTCCATGCGGCGCGCTGGCCACGCCTGCTGACGTCCTTGCGCGGGGTGCTCACCCCTTGCGGGCCGAAAGGCTTCTACAATTTCGACGCAGCCTATCCCGGGTTCTTCCTGCGGGAAGCCTATGGAACGGTAATGCGGACCCTGCGAAAGGGCCGTTCATGACGAGATCCTTGCGCGTCGTGCTGCATGCCCATTCGACCTGGTCCTATGACGGCCATTGGTCGCTTTCGCAGGTCGCCCGGTTCTTCGGCCGCTTCGGCGTCGACGCAGTGCTCATGAGCGAGCATGACACCGGCTTCGCGCCGGATCGGTTCGAGGCCTATCGAGAGGCCTGCGCCGCAGCATCCACACCGAAGTGCCGCCTGATCCCAGGGATCGAATATTCCTCTCCCGACAACGACATCCATATTCTGACCTGGGGGCTCTCCCGCTTTCTGGTGGAGCATCGGCCCGTGCTGGAAACCCTCGACCGGGTCCGCACTGATGGCGGTGTCGCGATCTTCGCCCATCCGATCCGCCGTCAGGCCTTTGGGAAGTTCGACGACCGGTTCATTCCGCTTCTCGACGGGATAGAGCTGTGGAACCGCAAGTCCGACGGGATCGCGCCGGGGCAGGAGGCAAGGACGCTCCTTGCACGCACCGGCCTGGCCCCGACGGTCGGCTGCGACTTCCATCGTCTGCGTCACTTCTGGCCATTGTGGCATGAGGTCGAGGTGGAGGGAGAGGATCTCGAGGCCGGCATCGTGACGGCGCTGAAGGAACGGCGTGCCCGGCCTCAAATGCTCTTCTCGAACCTGAGCGAGGGCGGTCGCGCGCTCGAGACACCCATGGCGGATCGGCTTGAGGTCTGGCGCGGGGCGCTTCGCGACCTGCGCAAGGGCCGAGGTTAGCCGCCGGTCTCCTTACGCCAGAAGCGAATAGGTCGAGGTGGTCTTGTGCTCGTGGCCCCACTGGGTCAGCGCCAGGGCATAGGAGGGCATGTCCTCCAGAACCGCATTCTGGTCTTCCGCCGTGTAGAGCTCGTCATAGGCGGTGAGCAGCATGTTGGTGATCAGATCCTGGGTTTCTTCCCCCTCGATCTTGCCGCCGGTGATCAGCTGATAGACGATTTCCGCCTTGGCCTTTGCCTGTTCCCATTGGGACGCCAGCTGCTCGCCGAGGGCTTCGGCATCTTCGAGGGCGGCCGTCACCGGATCGCGCGTGTCCTCGGCCGCTTCACTCGTCCCGCTCTGTGCCGCCGAGGTGTTCGCACCTGCGAGCTGGCGCGAGGCGTGCGCGTCCGTCCCGGTTAGACGGGAACCGGTGGAAGGAGACAGCAGGCTGGACAGCGAAACCATGACGGGCACCGGATGCGGAAGAAACGCTGGATCATTGTTATTTAACGCAGTGTAATTAATTCATTAATGCGGGGCCAGCGGCGGTTTGCGCGTGGCTGCCGGTGTTTCAGGTCTGAGACAGCGGACAGCCAGTGGAGAGACCGCCCCAGTCCTCACTCCTCTCCTCCTGTCGCGGGTGCCGGCGGGCAGGCTCTGCCCTTGAACTGGGGCCGCAACCTGTGACAAGGGTTGGGACCGGTCCCGATCGGCCCCATATATGTCCTCCCGCTCCCTGTCCTCATCCACGGCCCCTTCCATGACTGATACGCTCACTCGCATCCACGACCCGCGCTTTCTCATCTTCATCCGGCATGGCCAGACGGACTGGAACCGGGAGGGGCGGATGCAGGGCCAGAAGGATATTCCCCTCAATCCGGTGGGGCAGGAGCAGGCGAGCGGTAACGGGCTGCGGCTGGCGGCCTATCTGGCGGAGGCGGGACTGACGGCGGAGGTGTTCGACTTCGTGGCCTCGCCCCTCGGCCGCACCCGGGAGACCATGGAGCGGGTGCGGACAGGCATGGGGCTCGACCCGGCCGCCTATCGCACCGACGACCGGCTGAAGGAACTGACCTTCGGCGCCTGGGAGGGTTTCACCCTCGAAGAGCTGAAGGTGCGGGATCCGCAGCGGGTGGCCGAACGGTCCCGCGACAAGTATGGCTTCGTGCCGCCGCAGGGCGAGAGCTATGCCATGCTGCGCGAGCGGGTGGCTGGCTGGCTGACCGAAGTGCATGAGCCAACCATCTGTGTCGCCCACGGAGGGGTCATGCGGGTTCTGCGCGGCATGCTGGAAGAGCTGAGCCCGCGGCACACCGCCAAGCTCGATGTGCCTCAGGATCGCGTCTTCGTCTGGAAGGACGGGGCACCGTCCTGGATCTGATGCATCCCTTGCGTGCAGGGTTTCGTTCACGAAACTGTGACAAGTGCTTTGCGCGGTCGGTAAGGTCTGATTATGGTTCCGTTGCGTAAGAACGCGTAGCTGACCCCCCAACCGATGGAAAGCGCATGGCCGATCGCACGGAAGATTTCTATCTGCACCTGCCCAGCTTTCGCGATTTTCGCGACATCGGTTATCTGGCCGCCTACCGGCCGGTTCCCGACGACTGGATCGTGCTGGCCGCCGATATCGTCCAGTCCCGCAGGGCGATTTCCGAGGGCCGGCAGAAGGATGTGAACTTCGTCGGTTCGGCGGTCATTGCCAGCGTTCTCAATGCGGTGGATGACGAGCGCATTCCCTTCGTCTTCGGCGGCGACGGCGCGATGGTGCTTGTGCCAGGCAGCGATCTCCAGGCCGGGCGACTTGCGCTTGCGGGCCTTGCGAAGCTGGCGCACGAGGAAACCGGTCTGGACCTGCGCATCGCCGCCATCCCTGTGTCCATCCTGCGTGCCCGTGGGCGGGACGTGCGCCTGCGCAAATACGAATTGCAGCCGGGAAACTATCTGGCCATGGCCGTGGGCGGCGGACTGGAGCTTGCAGACAGCATCCTCAAGTCGCCGACCGAGCGGGACGCCTTCGCCATTGCCATTGCCGATCCGCCGCCGCCTGATCTCTCCGGGCTGTCCTGCCGCTGGGAGCCGATCCAGTCCGAGCGTGGCCGGATCGTTTCTCTCATCATTCGTCCCACTCCCGGCCCGGGGGCAGAGCGGGTTCTGTCCGAAATCCGCGATCGGCTTGAGCGGATCATCGGCCGGGACAGTCAGGCCTTCGGATCCCCTCGCCGTCTCTTCCGTTCCGAGCGGCTGACCTTCCGCTGGCCTCCGACGGGCCTTGCACGCGAGATCCGCATGGTCGGCGGGCGCAAGGGCCGGTTCCGCGCCGGTGTATCGGCCGTCTTCGAGACGCTCGTCGTGCTCGTGGCTTCCAGACTGCGCCGCAAGATCGGGCCCTTCAATCCGGTCCGCTATCTGGAAGAGATTTCATGGCAGACGGACCATCGCAAGCTGGATGACAGCCTGCGCCTCGTGCTGGATCTGAGCCCGGTGCAGGTCACTGCCATGCGCCAGTTCCTCGAGGCGCGAGAAGCCCGGGGAGAGCTCGTCTTCGGTCTGCACGAGGCGGACGAGGCCATCATGACCTGCTTTGTCTCCGACCTGTCCCAGGGACGGCACCTGCATTTCATCGATGGTGCAGGGGGCGGCCTGTCCGCTGCCGCAACGTCCCTGTCGATCGGCTTGCGCGATCAGCGCGAGCGCCGCGACGCAGCGCGGTTCAACACGCCTGAGCCGTGGTCTGTCGGCCTGGCGGCGGCACGATCTCAAGCAGGAAGGGCTGACGCTCCATGAGCGCACGCAGGTCGTCGAACGGCATGGCCCTGGCGAAGAGATAGCCCTGAAGCACGGCGCAGCCGTTGGCCGTCAGCCAGCGGCGTTCCTCTTCCATCTCAACGCCCTCTGCCAGAACCTCGATGCCGAGGCTGCGGGCCAGCTGGATCAGAGCCCGGGTGAAAGTCTGAAGTTCCTGGTTTGCATGGACACCCGCCACGAAGCTGCGGTCGATCTTCACCCGGTCGATCTTGAGATCCCTCAGGCTCGCGATGCTGGCATGGCCGGTGCCGAAATCATCCAGCTCCATGTGGAAGCCGAGACGGGACAGATGCGTGACGTTTTTCAGGATCGGGGTCGCGTCGGGCCGGTCCAGCATCACCGCCTCCAGGATCTCGATGCTGACCTGTGACGGCGATAGCCCGGCTTGCGAGGTGGCGTCCAGAAGCTGGGTCACGCAATCCGGCTCGGCAAGGATGCCCGCCGTGATGTTGAGGCCGATATGGAACGACCCTTCGCGGCAGATCGGGATCCGGGCGATTTCCGAAAGGGCACGGGCGCGAATGACCGTATCGAGCCGGTTCATGTAGCCAGCCTCTTCCGCAGCAGGCAGGAAGCTCGCGGGAGACCGCGGGGCGCCGTTCTCATCGATCCAGCGCACCAGAGCCTCCACCCCGACGATCCGTCCCGTCCGGGTGCAGATCTGCGGCTGGTACCATGGCACGATCTGGCCCCGTGACATGGCCTCTTGCAGGTCCTTGGCAATCTCGCTGTTGCGCACGAAGGACTGGCGCATGTGCGGAGCGTAAAGGCAGGTCCCGAAGGATCCCTTGGACTTGGCTGCACGCAGGGCCAGCGAGGCGTCCGTCAGCAGCCGCTCCAGATCGCCGCTGCCTGCCTTGAGCAGCGAGAGCCCGATACAGCAGTCCAGAGGGATCGCATGACCATGAACGAAGCGTTCCGCTGCGAGGGCCACCGTGATGCGATCGGCCAGGTCTTCCAGATCGCGCTGCTTGTGCAGGCGGGAGATCAGCACGATGAACTCGGCGCCGCCGGCTCGGGCGACTTGTGCGGTCTCTGGGATCATGGACTTGAGAAGGGAGGCGACGGCCTTCAGCACCTGATCGCCGATATCCTCGCCGTAGCGGGTGTTGATGGCTCTGAAGCGACGCAGATCCAGATGCAGCAACCCGCTCCAGACGTCCTCCGCCTCATTTGGCGCGGGTGCGGTGTAGGTCAGGGACTGGCGGTTGCCAAGCCCGGTCAGACTGTCCAGGCTTTCCAGATGGATGAGGGTTTCGCCCGCCTGCTCCATGAGCTGCCGGCTGTAGAGAACCGCCAGCGCCAGCGTGAAGACAATGACCAGTCCGCCGGAAAGGCTTGCCAGACCGACGGAGCGAAGGCTCTCCTGCCGCAGCCTGGACAGTTCCTGATTTGAGGTCTGGATCGCCCCGACCCAGAGATCGAGCGTGGCCGCGATGAGCTGCGGAAAGTCACGCAGGACGGGGGCAAGATAAAGATCCGCTCCGCGCTCTTCTTCGATTGCGCTGACGAGGAGGCGCCGGCCGGAGGTCTGGAAGGTCCGGTTTGCCAACATGTAGAGGGTAGCGAGGTCGCGCAGCTGCGGGTCGGCTGCCCAATCTTCATCCTGAAGAAGCTCCGCCGTGAAGCGGTCCACGGCGTCCGCCACAAGCTTGTACTGGCCTCCCGAGACGGTGATGGCGAGCTTGTCCGAAATGTTGAGCAACGGATGGTTTGCGATGGCCAAGGTGCGCTCGCGAACCGCATTGGCCTCCAGAAGCACCTCCAGTAAGGTGTGCCGGATCAACAGGTCAAGGGTTTGCGCCCGCGGCGGGGCCGCCGGTGGCATCTCGATATGGCTGGTCAGGAGACGGATCAGCTCCGAGCCGCTCTCAAGGGCCTCCTTGAGGTTCCCGGGATTGAGCAACTCGAAATAGAGCTCCACCGCGCGGGTCTGGTGTTCTGACCTCAGATGCAGATGTCCCGTGGTGTCCAGCTGCAAGGGCGGTTCGGTGGTCAGGTCGGCGAGGAGGGCGCGCCGCAGGGCCGGCTTCAGGTGTTCCAGCGCCGCAAGGGTCGCGAGATTGCGATCCAGCGTTTCGAGCGCGCCAAGGCTCTGGCGCAGCCACAGTCCCGCGAAGAGCATCAGCGGCAGGAAGAGCAGCAGGACGATGGCGCTCAGCCAGCGGTGCATCTTCAATGAGGAGCGGGACTTCTTTTCAGGCAAGTGCGGGACCGGAAAGCTGAGCCGAATGGAAAGGCAACGACGACGAAATTTTTAGCCGTCGAAGGGCTTTGAAGGGCGGGTCATAACGAGAACGACGGATGGTGACGAGCTGATTTTCACAATGCAAACAGTAACTTTGGTGTTAATGCGCGAATATTTTCACTTCGCTCGCACAAGTTTTGCGAGACCCGAAAAAAGCTGTCGCAGGGGTAGTTTTTCAAGCGCTGCAGCGTCATGAACACCTGTCGAGGGCGGCGGAGGACAATGAGGCCGCCCTGCAGGGCTTGAGGTTGGACGCGCCATGCCGTATCGCTGGGCCGCTGAATTTTTCCCGCCGGCGTCTGGGTCCTGCCTGTCGCCGGCGCTTCCGGAAGGGCCTCATGTCTCACAATAGCTTCGGTCATCTGTTTCGCGTGACAACCTGGGGCGAAAGCCACGGCCCGGCCATCGGCTGCGTCGTCGATGGCTGCCCGCCGCTGATCCCGCTCACCGAGGATGACATCCAGGGCTTCATGGACAAGCGCAAGCCCGGCCAGTCGCGCTTCACCACCCAGCGTCGCGAGCCGGATCAGGTGAAGATCCTGTCGGGCGTGATGATCGACGAGGACGGGATCCAGAAGACGACCGGCACGCCGATCTCCCTGCTCGTCGAGAACACCGACCAGCGCTCCAAGGACTACTCGGAGATCAAGGACCGCTATCGCCCGGGGCACGCGGACTATACCTACGACGCCAAATACGGCATCCGCGACTATCGCGGCGGTGGCCGGTCGTCGGCCCGCGAGACCGCCATGCGCGTTGCGGCCGGTGCGGTTGCCCGAAAGGTGATCCCGGACGTGCGCATCCGTGCGGCCCTCGTCCAGATCGGCCCGCACAAGATCAATCGGGACAACTGGGACTGGGATCAGGTGGATCTCAACCCGTTCTTCTGCCCGGATGCAGCGGCAGCCGAACTCTGGGCGGACTATCTGGACGGCATCCGCAAGGCGGGCTCCTCCGTCGGTGCCGTGGTGGAAGTTGTGGCCGAGAACGTGCCCGTCGGTCTCGGCGCGCCGATCTACGGCAAGCTCGACACGGAAATCTCCGCCGCGCTCATGTCCATCAACGCCGTCAAGGGCGTCGAGATCGGCAATGGTTTCGAGGCAGCCGAGCTGACCGGTGAGGAAAACGCCGACGAGATGCGCCTCGGCAATGGCTCCCGCCCGCGCTTCCTGTCCAACAATGCAGGCGGCATTCTGGGCGGCATCTCCAATGGCGATCCCATTGTGGCCCGTTTTGCGGTGAAGCCGACCTCGTCGATCCTCACCACCCGCCAGTCGGTCACCCGGCAGGGCGAGGAAGTCGATGTCATGACCAAGGGGCGCCACGACCCCTGCGTCGGCATTCGTGCGGTGCCGGTGGGCGAAGCCATGGTGGCCTGCACCCTTGCTGACCATTTCCTGCGCCATCGCGGCCAGATCGGCTGATCGCGCAAGGGCCAGCCGGAACGTCCGGCACGTCTGATGTGAGAAGGGGCGGCAGCGGGACACCGGGCCGCCTCTTTTTCTTTGCGGGATCACGTTTGCGCGAGGTTGCGGCGAAAAGGCCCATTGTTTCCGGACCCGGTGACATCTCGTTACACTTTCGCGCGGCTGCAGCCGTCGACCGGGCGTCCGATTGGCCTAGTCTCTTTTCCGGACCTCTTGCCCGCCATGGCAGGGCAGGGGCCTAACCAAGGAGGGACATGCCGATGAACGACCTGACACCGGTGCGCCGCAAGACGGCGAAGGACTTTCCCCAGGAACTGCTCGATCTCTATGACTTCTATGCCCACGGCCGGATCACCAAGCGCGAGTTTCTCGACCGGGCCGGCAAGTTTGCCATCGGCGGCCTGACGGCGGCCATGCTGCTCGACCAGCTCTCGCCCAACTATGCGCTCGCCCAGCAGGTGGCCGCCGACGATCCGGAGATCGTGACCGAGCGCATCACGTTTCCCTCGCCCAATGGCCATGGCGAGGTGAACGGCTATCTGGTGCGCCCCGCCGCGGCGACGGGCAAGCTTCCCGCCGTGCTGGTGATCCACGAGAACCGCGGGCTGAACCCCTATATCGAGGATGTGGCGCGGCGCATGGCCAAGGCAGGGTTTCTGGCGCTCGCCCCCGATGGCCTGACCTCCGTCGGCGGCTATCCGGGCTCCGATGACCAGGGGCGCGAGCTGCAGAAGACCGTTGATCCGGTCAAGCTCATGAACGACTTCTTCGCGGGCTTCGAGTTCCTGCTGAAGCACGAAGGCTCGACCGGCAAGGTTGGCGCGGTCGGCTTCTGCTATGGCGGCGGGGTGGTGAACGCGCTGGCCGTGGCCTATCCCGAGCTCGGCGCCGGCGTGCCCTTCTATGGTCGCCAGCCCAAGGCGGAGGACGTGCCGGCCATTCAGGCGCCGCTGCTCATCCAGTATGGCGCGCTCGACGAGCGCATCAACGCCGGCTGGCCGGACTTCAAGGCGGCGCTCGATGCCAATGGCAAGACCTATGAGGTCCACATCTACGAGAACGCGAACCACGGCTTCCACAATGACACGACCCCGCGATATGACGCGGAAAAGGCGAAGCTGGCCGAAGAGCGCACGATCGCCTGGTTCACGAAACATCTGACGTGACAATGGACTGAACAGACAGTCGCGGGCCCCATCCCGATCCTGCAGAAAGGCCCGGCGGATCCGCCGGGCCTTTCCGTGTTCCTAGACCCCGATCAGAGGCCGGATGAAGATGATCAGGGCTCCCGTCAGGATCAGCGCCCCCCGGACCCAGAGACGCGGCCGGGCGATCAGGCCGTAGGACACGGCGGTCAGCCCGAGACCGATCTGCCCGAAGGCGATGAGGGCCGCGACCGGCGTCTCCGTCAGCTTGAGCAGGGCCGGATTGGCGATCATGCCGAGCGGGATGATGTAGAGCCCGATGCCGAGCGCCATGGCGCTGGTCGCCACCTTCAGCCAGTTCTCGCCGATCATTCCCGCCGCGATGAACACCGCGCCGCAGACCGGCGGCGTGATGGTGGACAGAAGCGCGAACCAGAACACGAAGAGGTGGGATTGCAGCGGCTCCAGGCCGAGCTGGTTCAGCGCAGGCCCGGCGACGGAGACGCAGATCACATAGGCTGCGGTGGTCGGGATCTCCATGCCCAGCACCAGACAGGCGAGAGCGGTCAGGAAGAGCGAGGGCCAGAGCTGCCCCCCGGCGCCCGCCAGGATCACGGAGGTGATCTTCACGCCAAGCCCCGTGACTGCCAGCACACCGACGACGATCGAGGCGCAGAGGATGATCGAGGCAATCATTGCCACCTGAACGGCGGCGCTGTTGAGCGCCTCTTCCAGACGGGCCAGCCCCCGGCGGAAGCCGAAGGTCAGGCTGGCATCGAGGAAGAGCAGCAATGCGGCCGCGAGGATCGCGAGCGTCCCTGCATATTGCGGCGTGAAGGAGGCGACGAACATGCCCCAGATCAGCACGCCGAAGGGCACGAGGAAGAAGCCCGTGGTGAGCATCGTCTCGCGCCAGCTTGGCCGGTCCTCCTCGGCAATGCCCTTGAGGTCGAGCACGCTCGCATGGGCGTTGATGCCCACCCAGACCGCAAGGAAGTAGAGGATTGCCGGCAGGACGGCCGCCGCCATGATGGAGGCATAGGGCGTGCCGGTCAGCTCCACCATGACGAAGGCACCGGCCCCCATCAGCGGAGGCATGATCTGGCCGCCGGATGACGCCACGGCCTCGACGGCTGCGGCAAGGCGCTTCGGGTAACCCAGACGGGTCATGGCTGGCAGGGTCACCGCGCCGGTCGAAGCCACGTTGGCGGAGGCCGATCCGGAGATGGAGCCGAAAAGCGCCGACGACAGCACCGAGACCTTGGCCGCGCCTCCGTTCAGCCGCCCTGCCGCCGAGGCGGACAGGTTCATGAAGCCCTTGCCGGCCTCACCGGCATTCAGCACGGCGCCCAGAATGACGAAGATGGCCACCACCGACACGGACACCCCGGTCAGCGAACCCCACAGTCCGCCCTCGGCGATGGTCAGGGTGCCAAGGAAACTGTCCACGGGCAGAGGCGCATGACCGAATTCGCCGGGAATGTGCTGGCCGAAGAAGCCGTAGGCCAGCGCGATCAGCGCCACGGTGGGCAGGGGCCAGCTGATCGCGCGACGGGCGGCCTCCAGCACCGTGACAAGAAGCGCAAAGCCGACGACCTGCTGGAAGGGGCCTTCCAGGAACCCGTATTGATCGCCGAGCATCTCGTGATTGAGGGCAAGCCAGAGGCAGCCACCCATGCCCGCCACGAGGAAGGGCAGGCCGGTCCAGAAGGCAGCCGGCGAGCGGGCGCCGAAGACGAAGACCCAGGGAAGCGCCAGGGCCATGTGCAGCGGCCGGCTGACCAGGTTCGGCACCAGGCCGGAGAAGATCAGGCCGAGATGAAAGGCGACAAGGCACAGGGCAAGGATGAGGCGGGCAGGGCGGATCAGCGCAGGGGCGACGGTACGGCCGGCAGTGCGACCGGCGGGCGGCGTTTCGGCGGAAGGGATCATGAGGGGCTCGGCAAAAGGAAAGTCCCCGGACAGGGATCTGTCCGGGGACCGGGAGGGGCAACGGTCTTACTGCTGGGCGTCGGTCAGCGGGAAGCCGGCTTCCTTGTAGTAGCGCAGGGCGCCCGGATGGATCTTGCCTTCGATGGTGCCCATCAGGCCCTGATCCACGCCGGCCCACCAGCGCGCGCTTTCGCTCAGCTTGGCCTTCGTTTCCCAGAAGGTCTTGGTCAGCTGATAGGCGGTGTCCTCATCCATCGCCAGCGTCGAGTAGGCGACCACGGCCAGCGAGGTGGTGACGATGTCCTGATCCTGTCCGGCATAGGTTCCCGCCGGAATGACGGTGCGGGTGCGCTTGGTCTCCGCCACCTGAGCGTCGGACAGGGACAGGACGCTCACGTCGGCAGAGGCTGCGGCTTCCACCACGTTCGGCGCGGGCCAGGAGCCTGCGGTCACGAACCCGTCGATCTGGCCGTTCTTCAGCGCTGGCACGGCGTTGGAGAGTTCCACTTCTGCCAGGGTCACCTTGCCTTCCAGCCCGAAGAGCTTGAGGTACTTCTCGCCCTCGGTCGCACCGAAGGAGCCCTTGCCGAGCAGCAGGGTCTTGCCCTCCAGACCGGAGAGGTCCTCGACGCCGGCGGCCTTTGACACGACGAAATGCATCGTCAGCGAGGGGATCGGGAAGAGGGCGCGGATGTCATCGAACTTCGGGCTGCCCTTGCCGTCGAACGGACCCTTGGCGCCCTGAGCCGAGGCGACGAGCGCCGGCGGCGTGGTGAAGACGTAGTCGCCGCCGCGGCCGCGGGCTTCCATCACGTTCTGGACGGAGCCCTGGCTTTCCTCGACCGTTACGATGATCTCGCCATTGGTGCCGGACTTCATCGCTTCCGCCAGCTCCACGCCCATCTGGTAATAGGACGAGCCGGCCTTGGCGGACTTGTAGGTAATGCGGGTTTCGGCCTGGACGCCGGACGTCAGGATGACGCTGGCGGCAAGCCCGAGGCCTGCCAGAACGGCGGAATTGATCATGTAGTCCTCCACGAGATGATGACCGCTTCTGCGAGCGGCTTGGGGCCCGGATATGGGCAGAACAGACAGGATCTGCAGGATGGACTGATCACAGGCGCGGCGCAATCGTCAACCCGGTCGCGACTGACCTTGCGCCGGCGCGAATCCCTTCCCTGTTGGCCTCAAACGGGACGGAACGCCCGCAGGCGGGAGACGATTTCTTCCGCCTCGCCATTGAGCGGATGCAGGTTCACCCGCAGCACGGTCTGGCCGTCCTGGTTTTTCTTCACCTTCCAGCAGCGCGTCATCACCGCGCGCCAGAAGGGAAAGACCTGTGCCTTGGCAATCGCGTCTTCCAGCGTGCCGGTCAGCGTGATGTCGAGAACCGCGATCTCGATCATGCGCACGGATGTCTGGCGCAGATGGAAACCTGCGATGGCATCCCAGCGCAGGAACCCGAGCCGCTCGAGGAAGAGGCCGTCCTTGTTGGCGCCAAGCTGCGGCTGCCCCCGGTCGACCATGGGATAGTGCCAGTAGGCGACGAAGATCGGGATGAGCGACAGGCTCGTGAGGATCCGCGCCTTGCCAAAGAGGCCCAGCACGAGAAGCCCGGCGGCAAACATCAGGCCGCCATAGACCAGGCCTTCCCCGTTGGACCGGCGATAGCCGATGGCAAAGGGCTCGGCGGCGGGCGGAGCGGGGGCGTCGAAGGGATCGTGGAGAGTGTCGGACATCGGACCGTGCTGTCGGAGAAGCGAAGCGGCCGCGCGGGCCGCCTCCTTTGTTTCAAGCCTTGCCCGAAATGTCAAAACCCGGGTTCGGGATCGGCGGCCGGCCGTGACACGCCCAGCACATGCATCAGCACGAAGGCGGCGAGCGCACAGCCGAAGATCGCCGCGATCATCGGTGTCACCGTGCCGTCGAAGAAGGGGCCCGCGACCACGATCATCAGACCGCCGGTGACCATCTGCAGGGTACCGCCCAGCGAGGACGCAAGACCGGCGATCCGGCCATGCCGGTCGAGCGCCAGCACCATGCAGGTGGGAATGACGAGCCCGAGACAGGCATTGCCGAGGAAGAGGCCCGCCATGACGATCGGCAGCTGATCGAAGCCGGAGAGAACCAGCGCCAGAAGAACGCTCTCGACCAGCAGGAAACCGGTCAGGGCCGCCCCGATCAGGCGATGGATGCCGAACCGCTGGCCCATGCCGGCCGCAAGCTGGGAGGAGGCGAAGAAGCCGATGGCGTTCACCGCAAACGCAATGGAGAAACCAACTTCGGTCAGGCCGTAATAGGTCGTGTAGACGAAGGAGGCGCTGGCGATGAAGACGAAGAAGCTGGCCATGCCGCAGCCGCCGATCAGGGTCAGGCCCATGAACAGGGGATCGCGCAGCAGGGTCTTGCAGCCCTGGATCAGCGAGGCGGTGTGGACGGGAACCCGCTCGTCCTCCGCAAGCGTTTCACCAAGGAAGAAGTGGGTCAGGCCGATGCTGAGCAGGGCGACAACGGCGAGGAAGACGAAGATCGTGTGCCAGTCGCCAAGCGCCATGAAGACCGTGCCGAGCAGCGGGGCGAGCATCGGCGACACGCTGATCACCAGCATGATCAGCGCCATCAGGCGCGTGGCCTCGTAGCCGGTGAACATGTCGCGGACAATGGCGCGCGGCAGCACCATGACGGAGGCCGCCCCGACCCCCTGAAGCACGCGGGCAGCCACCAGCCAGCTCAGCGTCGGCGCGAGTGCACAGGCGAATGAGCCGAGGAGGAACAGCCCGAGCCCGGCGTAGAGGGGACGCTTGCGGCCGAGCTGGTCGGACAGGGGGCCGTAGACCATCTGGAACAGGCCGAAGGCGAGGAAGAAGGCGGTCAGCGTGAGCTGCGCGGACGCCGGATCCGCCTCCAGACTGGAGGCGATTTCGGGCAGGGCCGGCAGATACATGTCGATGGCGAGCGGACCGACGGCGGCCATCAGGCCGAGGACAAGCGCGGGCCGCGCAAGGGAACCGGACATGGGGGAACCGGACATGGGGGATCCTGAAGCAAGACGGGAAACGGGAAAAAGCACAAGGGCAGCCCCGCGCGGGAGGCTGCCCTGTAAACTTCTGCGTTTCACCCTAGCCGGGCTTGAAGATCCTGACAATACCGTAAGGAAGCCTTTCTAATGCCCGGTGCCGGGCAGGCTCCCCGCCGGTCACATGTCCTGGATCTCCGTGGCTTCGATCTTGATGTCGAAGCCTTCAAGGCCGACGTAGTGGCGCTCGCGCGAGGCCAGCAGGCGGATGGAGCTGACGCCGAGATCCCGCAGGATCTGGGCACCGAGCCCGACTTCGCGCCACTGTTCCTGACGGACCTGGGCCGAGCCGTGCTCTTCCCGTTCGGCGGCATCCAGATCGGCACGGGCGCGGGTGGACTGACGGGCAACGCCCACCGAGCCCTCGCGCAGATAGATCACCACGCCGCGGCCCCGTTCCGCCATCAGGCGCACGGTGGCATCCAGCGGCTGGGAGGCGCCGAAGACGTCATCCAGCACGTTTTCCAGCTGCAGGCGAACCGGCACGTTGCGTCCGTCGAGGATGTCGCCGAAGACCACGGCCACGTGGTGCATTGGGTCGTAGGGCGTGGAATAGGTCACCGCATAGGCCGGACCGGCCAGGGTCTGGATCGGCTGCTCGTTGACGCGCTCGATGAGCTTTTCCGTGCGCTGACGCCAGGCGATCAGGTCGGACACCGACACCATCGGCAGATTGTGTTCCTTGGCGAAGGCGGCGACTTCCTCGCCCCGCTTCACCGTGCCGTTGTCATTGACCAGCTCGGAGATCACGCCCACTTCGTCGAGACCGGCCAGGCGGCACAGGTCGACGGCCGCTTCAGTGTGACCGGAGCGCATGAGCACGCCGCCTTCCTTGGCGATCAGCGGGAAGATGTGGCCGGGACGCACGAAATCGGCTGCGCCCGCGTTCGGGTTGGCAAGCGCCCGCACCGTCGAGCAGCGCTCTTCGGCCGAAATGCCGGTGGTCAGGCCCTGCTTGTAGTCCACCGAGATAGTGAAGGCGGTCGCGAGCGGCGCATCGTTCTGGGAGACCATCGGGTCAAGCCGCAGGCGCTTGGCATGGGCGACCGTCATGGGGGCGCAGACGATGCCGGAGGTGTGGCGCACGATGAAGGCCATCTGCTCGGCGGTCACCCGCGATGCGGCGACGATTAGATCGCCTTCGTTTTCACGGTCGTCATCATCCGTGACGACAACGATCTCACCGCGTTCGAACGCGCGGATGGCTTCAGCGACTCGGGCCTGGGACACGGGATGCTCCTTGGTGGTGGAAAGACCGAGAAAGTCATTGGGCGTCACGTCGCCATTGGTGGCCTCGGCAATGCGCCGGGCCATCTCGCGGGAGACCCAGACATTCGGGTCGTTGCACAGGGCGGTGACGGAGGCGGCAGACAGGTTGGCGCGACGCGCGAAGGCGCTGCGACTTTCCCCCTTTGCCAAGAGCCAGTGATCCAATCTCATGGCCCCGATGTAATCGAGTGCCGAGGTCCGGGCAAGAGCCATTCCAAAAATATTTCAGTATCACTGAAATGCCTGGTGGCCCGCCGTCGCGTCCATCTCCGGGTGAGCCCTTCCGCGCTCCATGCCTGTCCGCACCGCCTTGATGAAGGCGCGGAACAGGCGCCGGTGGGGCTTCAGATGCAGCAGGAACTCCGGGTGCCACTGCACGCCGATCATGAAGCTGGCAGAGGTGTTCTCCAGCGCCTGCGGCACGCCGAACTCGTCCCAGGCGACGATTTCCAGTTGCTCGCCCACCCGGTCCACCGCCTGATGATGCAGGCTGTTGACCCGCAGGGTCTCGCGCTGGGCGAGGCGCTTCAGCCGGCTGCCAGTCTTGAAGGTCACGGTCTTCACGGGCAGCGGGGTCCACATGTCAGGCACCTTGTCGAAGGCGGCCTGAACATTCTGGTAGAGCGTGCCGCCCTGGTGCACGTTGATCATCTGGGCCCCCCGGCACACGCCCAGCACGGGCACGTCCCGAGGCCCTGCATGGGCGAGCACTTCCAGCTCCATGCGGTCCCGTTCCGGATCGAGCCGGGCGTCGACCAGCGTATCGCCCCGGTAGAGATCCGGGCTGATGTCGTCACCGCCGCCGATGATGAAGCCGTCGAACCGGTCGAGGGGATGCTGGCTCGCAGGCGCGATCAGTCGCACGGGACGTGCGCCAGCAAGCCGCAGTGCGATCCAGTAAAACCACCACATGTAGCGGCCGCCGCCGCGCGAGGTCGTCACGCCGATCCTCGGACGGCGGCGCGGGTTCGGTTTCGGTCCGATCATGCCAGCGCCAGCCATTCGCTTGCGCGCCACGCCCAGGCCTTGGGCTTGCCTGCCCCGTCGAAACGCACGAACTCCGCGCTCATGGCCTTCAGTTTCTCGCCGTCGCCCGCCAGCCGCTCCACCGCAAGCCAGCGGTTCCACTCCAGCGCCAGCGACCAGTCCGCATCCCCCAGTCTTGCGTCGGGCAGGCGGTAATGAAAGGTCGGGCGGGACTTGATCAGCGGATCGCGGATGGCCTTCTGCACCCGGGCATCGTCCAGGTGGGAGAAGAGCGGCAGCATGTCGAGCTCCCGGTTGCGGGTCGGGTTGTCGGCCAGATAGTCGTCGATCAGCCGGTCCATCTCGGGCCAGTAGTCCGGCGAGAGGATCTTGCGCTGATAGGCGGCCGGGAAGGGGTCGGCGAAGAAGGTCAGCTTGCGGGTCGGGTCCACGTCGATGATCTTGCGCAGCCAGGGCGACAGCAGCAGATAGGCCTTCATCACGCTGGCGATATAGGCCGGCGAGGAGGTGGAGATTTCCGGGTTGAGCTGGGCTCCGAAGGCGTAGAGCATGTTGTCGCGTGTGCCGCAGGCGCCGGCCTCTTCCAGCGCGGTGACCAGCGCCGCAAGCTCCGGCAGATCCGAACAGGCAATCGGCGGGCAGACCACCTCGGCGGGGACCAGAAGCGCCGAGACATCGCCCACGATCTCCTGCAGCGACCGGCGGAAGCGGACCTTCAGATCCGTGGCGTCAATGGCCGTCTCGTCGCCCTCCGCGTCATGCACATACTGGCTGTCCAGCTCGCACACGAATTCGCCGAAGCGGGTGTCCTTCACCACGAAGCGGTGCGGATCCTTTTCCACGATGGTCCCGCCGAAGAGGGAGCGGACGAGCTCGGCACTGGCCCGCGCCGAGACGCCTGCAAATTCCAGCTCCACGCCGACCCGGCGTTCGGAGCCTTCCGCGGTCTGCAGCACTTGTGGCTTGAGATAATGGGATCGAAAGTCCTGCACGTGGGGCGCCCTTGTTCCAGCCAGTCAAACGGGATTTCCCTGTTCAACGCCTGGCGCGCCGGATGGTTCAGTGGACTTTTACCGGCTTGTGGGCACGGCCTCACCGGAGGCCTCCACCGAAGCGTGGTCCGGGTGCAGGTCGGTCGCGACGCTCACCGTGCTTCCGGGCCAGTTCATCATGGCGGGCAGGCCCATCCAGATCAGGTCGGAGAGAAACTTGCGCGGCCCCTGATGAATGCGATAGCGCGCCCTGCGCAGCCACTGGTCGAGAGGCCGCTTGCGGATCTGCGGCGCGTTGGTTACCTCGACGTTGGTCGAGGCAAATCCACTGTCCTGGGAGGCCGGGAAGGGGCGGGCGGTGTAGAGCCTTGCTCCGTGCAGCCAGGACAGCGAGAGGTAATTGTCCCAGTGCGAGCGCAAGGGATGGGCCTTGCGCAGGATCTTGGCAGCACCCTGCCGAGAGTAGAGGGTCATTGCGGCACCCGGCGTGCTCTTGCGTGCCTTGCCGATGGTCACGGGTCCGCACTGCATCACGGGCAAAATCGGCATCTCGCTGCGCCCCCATCCCGAGAGCTCCAGTCCGTCGAAATCGGGAAGTCTGTGCGGATCGCGCAGCACCTCCGCGACGACGGAGAGCGCCAGCGGGGTGATCCGGGCATCATCCTCCAGCACCACAGCGAAGGGCGCGTCGCTCTCCAGGAACCGGGTGAGCGCCTTGAAATGGGAGAGGCAGATGGCCGCGTCCACCACCGACAGAGGCATGCCGCCATCCGGTGAGAAGCGGTAGCAGCCGAGCGCGCGGCGCTCGTCCTCGCTGATGAGCCGCGCATCGACGGCAGGTACCCGCTCGACCACCAGGCCCTGCGGCTCAAGCTGCGCCCGGATCGCGTCAAGGCGCTCCGGACTGCGATCCAGGTTGATCACGAGAAACGGGCAGGTCTTCAGCTCGGCCATGGCTTTCTTTCGCGGGTCGGTCAGCATGTCGATCTTGGGTTATTTCTTAAGAATGGCAACAGCTTCCACGTGGGTGGAATAGAGGAACTGATCCACCGGCGTGACCTCCCGGATGCGGTAGCCGCCATCGAGGAGGATGCGAAGATCCCGGGCCAGCGTCGCCGGATTGCACGACACGGCGACGATCCGCTTCACGCCCGAAAGCGCGAGCTGTTCGGCCTGGGTGCTGGCACCCGCCCGCGGCGGATCGAAGACCACCCCGTCGAAGGCGGCAAGCTCTGCGGCCATCAGCGGCCGGCGGAAAAGGTCGCGCCGCTCCGTGGTAACCTTCTTGAGCCCCTGCGTGCGGTTGAGCGCCTGCACCAGGCTCTTCACGGCCGCTGCATCCCCTTCCACCGCATGCACATTTGCCGCCATGGCAAGGCGCAGGGCGAAGGTGCCCGAGCCGCAGAAGAGATCGGCGACCGACCGGCAGCCCTGCAGCCCGTCGAGCACGAGCCCGGCCAGAGCCTCTTCCGCTTCCTGGGTCGCCTGGGTGAAGCCGGCGGGCGGAGCCACGACGGCGGTCTTGCCCATGGTCAGCTGCGGCGGACGGATTTCCAGCACCACTTCGCCGTTGACGGACAGGCGGGCCAGATCCAGCTCCATCGTGGCTTGGGAGAGGGCCGGGAGGCGCCGTTCGAAGTCGCGCGCCGCACCTTCCACCGCCACATCCGCGCCGCCGCCGGTCATCAGCACGGTGAAGCGCAGATCGCCCTTCTTTGGCATCAGCTCGGACGAGAGCTTGCGCAGGCCGGGCAGGAGCCTGACGATTTCGGGCATCAGCACCGGGCATTCGCGAATGTCGGTGAGCTTGTGGCTGGCCTTCTGGTGATAGCCGAGCAGGATCGCACGCCCGGCCCGCGTCGCGGTCAGCACCGCCCGTCGGCGGCTGTGCGGCGCAGAGGCGATAGTCGGCGCGACAGGGGCCTCGATGGCATGGGTCGCCAGCGCCTTGACCACCATGTCCCGCTTCCAGTCGAGATAGGGGGCTGTGGCCAGATGCTGCACCGTGCAACCGCCACATTCGTCGATATGGCGGCAGATCGGGGTCACCCGGTCGGCACTCGCCTCCAGCAGCTCCAGCACCGTGGCGCGGCCCTTGTCGACCTTCGCTCTGACGGTTTCGCCCGGCAGGGAGCCGGGCACGAAGAGGCTGCCGGCGGGCGTCTCGGCAATGCCGTCGCCCCGGTGGCCGAGAGTGGAAATGGTGAGGGTTTGCGCGTCCTGTGTCATGGCACAGGCGATACAGGGCGCAAGGCGTCAGGACAAGCGGCGAAAGTAACAGGGGTGGCGAAATTCCCCGAGGTCTAGCCGAGCTTGCGCCCGTGCAGCAGCCATTCCCCGTTGCCGTCCCCGCCCTTCACGGGGGAGGGGATCAGGTTACCGGCCTGCCACCCGGGCACCTCCGCCAGCCAGCGCTGGAGCCTCGCGGCGGTTTCCTCGGCGATCACCGGGTCGACCAGCCCGCCCTTGCCGATGTTCTCCCGTCCGGCCTCGAACTGCGGCTTGACCAGGAACACCCCCTCCGCCCCCGGTGCGGCCAGGGCGAGGGCCGGCGGCAGGGCGAGGGTGATCGAGATGAAGCTGACGTCCGACACAAGCAGGGACGGCGCGTCGCCGCCCAGATCCTCGCCCGTCAGTTCCCGGGCATTCAGCCCGTCGCGCCGCACCACGCGGGGATCGCCGGAAAGGCTCTCGTGCAGCTGGTCGTGCCCGACATCGATCGCATGAACCTTGCGGGCGCCCCGTTCCAGAAGAACCTGGGTGAAGCCGCCGGTGGAGGCACCTATGTCGAGACAGATGCGGCCTGTCGGGTCGATCCCGAAACTGTCCAGACCGCAGAGGAGCTTGAGGGCCGCCCGCGAGACATAGGCCGCCGCCGGGTCGGCGATGGCAAGGCTCGCGCCTGCCGCAACCTTCTGCGCCGGCTTCAGGCAGGGCGCGCCATCCAGCGTCACCGTGCCCCGAAGAATGGCGTCCCGCGCCCGGGCGCGGGAGGGAAAATGTCCGAGATCGACCAGAAGCTGGTCCAGGCGGGTCTTGTCTGTCATGGGCGGCTTCTAGCGTCAGCGGCAGGCAAGGCCAAGGGCGATTTCAGAAACAGCCGGCGATGGCCGAGAGCAGCCTGTCGGCAAAGACAGATTCTCCGTTGCGCAGCCACAGGGCCACAGCCGCGCCCAGCACGAGGGCTCCGACCGCACTCAGTCCGGCATAAAGGGGCCAGTCCATCCTCATCCGGTCGGTGTCTCCCTGTCGCTCAAGGTTCGGTGCCGCACGAAGGTCTTCACCGGGTCGCGCGCGGCAGCTCAGCTTTCCGGTGCCGCCCCGTCGATCAGTCGACGCAGCTTTGCCAGTGCGGTCTCTTCGGCCTCATTATAGGCGATGGTGCCGAAAAAGCGATTGTCCGCGTCCATCAGATAGACGGCGGCGGAATGGTCCATCGTGTAGTCGCCATTTTCCAGCGGCACCTTGCGGGCATAGACCTTGTAGGCGGTCAGAACCTCGTCGATCTGCGGGCGCGTACCGGACAGGCCCTGGATCCTTGCGTCGAAGGCCGAGACGTAGTCAGCCATCACCTGCGGCGTGTCCCGTTCCGGATCCACCGTGATGAAGAGATAGTTGAGCTTGTCCGCATCGGGCCCAAGTGCCTCGATCCAGCCCTGCATCTCGGACAGGGTGGTGGGGCAGACGTCCGGGCAGAAGGTGAAGCCGAAGAGAATGGCGGACGGCTTGCCGATCAGATCCTTCTCGGTCACCGGTTCGCCCTGGGCGTTGGTCAGGGTGAAGGGGCCGCCGATGGCCGCGCGCTGCACGCTGTCGCCACCCTTGGGCGCAACGATCTGGGTGACCATGGTGACGGCGGCCACGAAGGCCAGGACGACCACGGCCGCCCAGGCGGTGTAGCGGATGATTTTCAGTCGCGACATGCTGATGCCTCATATGTGGGGTCGCCGGAGGAAGCGCACATGCCACCCCGGCGACCGTGGATCGGGAAGAGCCGCGCGGCTCAGTTCGTGTGGGCGGAGTGCCCCTGACCCATCTTGCCGTGATCCATCTGGCCCGCTCCCATCTGACCATGATCCATGTGCCCGGCCATGCCCTTGGCGCCGATCTTTTCGACGGAGAGGTCGAAGGTCACGGCGCCGGCCTTCTCGAAGGTCAGGGTGACGGGCACGGTCTCGCCCTGCTTGAAGGGGCCGGTCAGCTCCATGAACATGATGTGCAGGCCGCCCGGGGCAAGCGCCACGGTTTCACCGGCCGGCAGCTCGATGCCATCCGTCTTCTGGCGCATGACCATGACGCCGTCCTTCATGGACATTTCATGCAGTTCGACCCGGTTGGCCGCAGGCGAGGCGGCAGAGACGAGGCGATCCGCCTCGCTGCCGGAGTTGGTGATCTCGACGAAGCCGCCGCCGGCGCGCGCTGCCGGGGGAGTTGCCCGGGTCCAGGCGTGGTCGAGAACGAGGGAGCCCTGCTGGACCGGCTCGGCAAGAGCTGCGGTGGACAGGGTGATGGCCGCAATGGCGGCAAGAAGGATGGACTTCATGGGTAGTGTCTTTCTGTCTGAAAAGAGGGCGCGCGAGGGCTCGCGCTGGCGGGCGGTCGAGGACCGCCGTCGGGCCGGATCAGACAGAAGGAGGGCCCCGGATCGCCCGGCTGCCCAGAAGGGCGTTGGACAGGCGGGAGGATGAGGCAAGGGGCAGAGGGGCAAGCGTGGATCGCTCCGGCCGCGTGAGGCCGTGGACCGGCTGGTCCGCCACCGCGCTGAAGCCGATGCCATGGAGGCAGCCGGAGGCGCAGAGGCAATGGCCGGGATCATGGGCGCCCGCAGGCGCCACGGGCAACGGATGACCGGCGACCTCCTCGGCGGAGGCGACGGACAACGGATTGCACAGGATGAGGGGGAGCGGCGACGCTGCCTCTGAAGCCTGGGCCTGACCGGACAGCGCCAGCGCCGGACCTGCGCCCAGCAGCATCAGCCGGAAGACAAGGGCAATCAGCGCCGCGCAGACAACAGGCAACCGTTCCTGCCGCAGGACTTGCAGCAGGGAAAGGCCGGCGGACCGGGCCGAACGAGAGGTGGCGCTTCGCGTCATGGCGCGACTATGCCGTCGGGCGCGATCCGTGTCGAGGGTGGTCCGCTGTGGCACCTTGCCTCAACCCTCCTGACGGTCAGTTGTCCTGCCGGGTGCGACCGGCGCTTCCGCCCCGGCCTGCTCTTCGTTCGGGCTGGTCGGGTCGTCTTCGGACGACCGGTTGAGGGCGTCAAAATTGTAGATGTCGTTCTCGTAGGCCGGAAACTCTTCCGGCGGAATGACGTTGGGCGCATCCACATCCAGCGGCTCGGGCGAGATGACCGCACCGACTTGCGCGGTGGCGGCATATTCGAAGTCGACCTTCTCGTCCGCTGCGATGGGGCTGCGCACGACCAGCCGGGTGACGATGAAGCTCGCCAGACCGAGATAGATTACCGCGATGAGCACATAGAGGCCGGAGGGGCCGAGCGACTGCATCATCGAGGAGGCGACCAGGGGTCCGACAACCGACCCCACGCCGAAGGACAGCAGCAGACCCGAGGAGGTCTCCACATAGTCTTCCGGTGCGCAGTGGTCATAGGCGTGGGACACCGCGATGGCGTAGGTCGGCTGGGTGAAGATCCCGACGACGACCGCCAGGACCGTGGCAAAGACCGCGCCCTCGGGCCCGAACAGGGCGATGCCTAGCGCCACCGCACAGCTGGTCACGGAGAGGCCGAGCAGCACCTTGCGCCGGTCCATCCGGTCGGAAAGCCGGCCGAAGGGCCACTGGGCGACCATGCCGCCGCCCAGCACGGCTGCCGAATAGATCGCGGCCTGATTGGTCGTCATGCCGATCTGCGAACCATAGAGCGGCGCAAGGGTCAGAAGCGCGCCATTGGCAACGCCGATCATCAGGGTGCCCACGAGAGCGGCCGGAGAATTGCGATAGAGCTTGAGCGGGCGGAACTGGACGATGGTGATCGGCGCGGGCTGATTGGCCCGGGTCAGGGACACAGGGATCACCGCAAGGCTGACCAGCACCGAGGCCACCGCGAAGGGAACGAAGGAATTGAGGTCCATCAGGGCGATGGAGACCTGGCCCACCATCATCGCGGCAAAGAGCACCACGATGTAGAGTGACATGATCATGCCGCGCGTTTCATTGGTCGCCGCCTCGTTCAGCCAGCTTTCCACGATCATGTAGAAGCCCGCGAGGCAGAACCCCGAGATGACGCGGATGATGAACCAGGTGACCGGGTCCACCGACACCGGATGCAGGATCGCCGCCGCCGACATGAGCGACACAAGCGCCGCGAAGGCGCGGATGTGGCCCGAGCGCATGATCACATGCGGCGATCCAAGGCAGCCGAGAACCATGCCGAAGAAATAGGCCGACGAGACGAGACCGATCGACAGGCTGCTGAACTCTGCCTGTTCTGCCGCCAGCGGAAGAAGCGTGGTCTGAAGTCCGTGTCCGAACAGCACAAGGCCAATGGCGATGAGGAGGGCGGAAACGGAGGCGACGATCTGCGTCATGGGCAAACCCTTGCGGCCGGCCGGAAGAAGGTGCGGCACCCTGAGATCAGGCGCCGATGCGAGGCGCACATGTCTCAGTCCGGGCCGGTCCTGTCAATCGCCGGAATAGGCAGTAGGCCCTCGCGTGAGAGCGGGGCAGGGCAATCGCGGCAGCAGGTCAGGGGGCGCCGGAAGACGCCCCTTTCCCTCAGCCGTGCAAGGTGGTGCTGCGCAATCCACCGGTGCCCAGAGCCTGGAACACCTTGGTGACGATGCCTTCGGCAGTCAGTCCGGCGTCGCGATACATCACATCCGGCTTGCCGTGATCCTGGAACAGGTCGGGCAGGGTCAGGCTGCGCACCTTGAGGCCCCGGTCCAGAAGACCGCGATCCGCGAGGGCGGACAGCACATGGCTGCCGAAACCGCCGACGGACCCTTCCTCGACGGTGACCAGCACCTCGTGTTCGCGCGCCAGTCGGGCAATCATGTCCATGTCCAGCGGCTTGGCGAAACGGGCATCTGCCACGGTGGTCGAGAGGCCGGCGGCCTCCAGCTCGGCAGCGGCCTTGAAGCACTCGCTCAGGCGGCCCCCGAAGGACAGCAGCGCCACCTTCGTGCCTTCCTGACGGATCACGCCCCGGCCGATTTCCAGGATGGACCCGCGCTCGGGCAACTCGATGCCGACCCCTTCGCCGCGCGGATAGCGGAAGGAGATGGGGCCTTCGTCATAGGCCACGGCGGTCGCGACCATGTGCCGAAGCTCGGCCTCGTCGGACGGCGCCATGACGACGAAATTCGGCAGGCAGGTGAGGTACGCGGTGTCGAAGGCGCCCGCATGGGTCGCCCCGTCCGCGCCGACGAGACCGGCCCGGTCGATGGGGAAACGCACAGGTAGCTTCTGGATCGCCACGTCATGGACGACCTGATCATAGGCGCGCTGCAGGAAGGTCGAGTAGATGGCGGTGAAGGGCTTGTAGCCTTCGGTCGCCATGCCGGCTGCGAAGGTCACCGCATGCTGCTCGGCAATGCCTACGTCGAAGGTCCGCTTCGGGAAGGCTTCCTGGAACAGGTCGAGGCCGGTGCCGTCCGGCATGGCGGCGGTGATGGCCACGACCTTCTCGTCCCGGCGCGCTTCCTCGATCAGCGAGGTGGCAAAGACGCTGGTGTAGCTCGGCGCATTGGCCTTGGGCTTGGCCTGCTTGCCGGTTACCACGTCGAAGCGCGAGACCCCGTGATACTTGTCCTTGGCCCCTTCCGCCGGGCCGTAGCCCTTGCCCTTCTGGGTAACCGCGTGGATCAGCACCGGGCCGTGATGGGTGTCGCGGACATTCTTCAGGATCGGCAGTAGATGGTTCAGGTTATGACCATCGACCGGCCCGACATAATAGAAGCCGAGTTCCTCGAAGAGGGTGCCGCCGGTCATGAAGCCGCGCGCATATTCCTCCGCCTTGGCCGCCTTGTCGGCAAGGGGCTTGGGCAGGTTGCGCGCCAGCGACTTGGCCACGTCGCGGAAGCTCTGATAGGTGCGACCGGAAACGAGCCGTGCCAGATGGGCCGACAGCGCGCCGACCGGCGGGGCGATGGACATGTCGTTGTCGTTGAGGATGACGATGAGCCGGGACTTCAGGTGCCCGGCATTGTTCATCGCCTCATAGGCCATGCCGGCGGACATGGAGCCATCGCCGATCACCGCGATCACATTGTTGTCGCCACCCTCGAGATCGCGGGCGGCCGCCATGCCGAGGCCCGCCGAGATCGAGGTGGAGGAATGGGCCGCGCCGAAGGGATCGTAGGGGCTCTCGTCGCGCTTGGTGAAGCCGGAAAGTCCGCCGGGCTGGCGCAGCGTGCGGATACGGTCGCGGCGCTCGGTCAGGATCTTGTGCGGATAGGCCTGATGGCCCACGTCCCAGATCAGCCGGTCCTTCGGCGTGTCGAAGACATAGTGGAGCGCGACGGTCAGTTCGACCACGCCGAGACCCGCACCCAGATGGCCACCCGTCTCCGACACCGCATCGATCATCTCCGCGCGCACTTCTTCCGCGAGCTGCGGAAGCTGGTCTTCAGGGATGGTCTTGAGGTCTGCCGGACAGGTAACCTGGTCGAGAAGAGGGGTATTCGGCTTGATGGACACGCGGAACCGGCTCCAGTCTGTTCACATGACGCGCAGGCTTACACGATGCTTAGATAGGGTGCAAATCGGCGGAGAAAACGGTCTCCCCGAATTGTTAATCAAGCCTCTGCCGTAAAATCGATATCTTTGGTCAAAATGTCTTATCGGACGGCGTCCATTGGCATTTTTTCCTCCAAATCACCCATATGGGTGATGCTTTTCATGTGGAGCTGGAATAAACAACTAGCCGTGGTCGATGGGGCCACGTGCACAGTGATCAACTGAGGCCGCTTCGTGCGGCCTCTTTTTTTGACCCGTGCAGGCTCCCGCCGCGACAAACTGCCCTGTTTGGCAGAGGCGGCGTCGGGCGTCGACGCAAACGTCCATAGCGCAATTTCGATCTCGGGATCGATAACGCCCTCAGGATCGACAACGCCTGCGACGCAGATGCGTTCCGTAGCGCTACGTAGTTATTTTAATCTATACGCCTTTGCGGGTGATTTGGATCACTGCTCCGGAAAATTTTCCCTCATCTGAGTCATTTTGAGACAACTCGATGATTCCGTTGCGTCATGCGATCACTGTCGCAGGCTTGCTGTAGGCGGAGTGGCACCCGAAGCGCAGCTTTCACCTCTGAAAGAGACTCGGGGCGAGGTCTGCGAAGATCATGCAGGCAATCTGGATCAGAACAGTCCGCCTAGCCGGTGCAGTAGACGGGCCAGTTCGAGTTGGGACTGGGTGTCTGTCTTCTCATAGATCCGCCGCAGGTGGGTCTTGGCCGTGTTGCGAGTGATGCTCAAGTTGTCGAGCGTGGCCGACAGGGAGGCGCTGACCGAGAGATCATGGGCAAGCCGGGCCTCGCTCTGGGAAAGCCCGAATCGTGTCTGGAGGAACTCGCGGATCTGCGGCTCGATGGACGACGAGGAGCGGATCTCGACGAGGATGTAGTTCCCGGTTCCAGGGGCGGCCTTTCGTTCCTCTTCCACGATCCCCTGCATGTGGACATGGAAATAGCCCTCTTCGGGCTGACTCAGCAGGATGGATTTTTCCGGGTCGGTCACGGCCGCCATGAGCAGCTTGCGCGAGAGCGGGCGGCGGATCCCGGCGAGGAAGCGCTTGAGGCTGGCAAGCGGGGGCTCGAGACTCGGGTGGACCGCTGCAAGCTCTCCATTGTCGCTGCGGAAGAGGTCGCCCTTCTGCAGGAGAGCGGTCGCGGCCGGGGTCGTCACCAGAATGCGCAGGGTCTCGTCGACGAGAATGGCCGCATGTTTCTGGTGGGTGAGCATCGAGCGGTAGGCGGCCAGATCCCTTGTCGCCGCGTGCAGTTTGTCGCAGACGGTCAGGCTGCGGCTGAGGGCCCGGGCATAGGGGCGCAACCGTGTGAGCGCGCTGTCGAAGGTCAGCGTGTCGGTCTCCGGGGCCTCCCAGATCGCGGCGAGCAGGATGACCTTTTCCTGCGATTTGAACACCGGAGTGATCAGCAGGCTGCGTGTGGCCCAGTCCTCGAGCGCGTCAACCGGCGGACGTGAGGACGAGACCTCCGTGGCCTTCCAGTAGGGGTAGTGCACATCTGCATGATCCAGCAGGAAGTGCAGCGCATTTCCGCCTTCCACCTGCAACCCGTTGAGCCAGTAGACGAGGCAGTTGACCTCATTGATATCCGCATGAACTCCGCTCGGCTTGTGATCCGGCCCGAACTCGATGAGAAGGACGCGGCCGCCCAGATCGCGGCCGAGTGCTTCGGAAACGTCGTTCCAGGCAGACGGTGCCTCCACGCATTCGTGAATGCGTTCAAGCAGGCGGTAATCGGGTTGCCGTGTGGATCCAGACATGCCGGAAATTTTTACGCGTCCGAAAGAAATTGCAAGCCGCGTCTGGTCGCATCAGGAGATTTGCGCAATCTTGAATTGCAAAAGTCTTGTTCCGGAATGGAAAGAATAAGCCTGCATGGCTGAAAACCGGCGCGAACGCGTCTCCGCGCCGGGGCACGCAGCAGTAAGGCTGAAAAAGTGAAATGGATCAGGCTTCCGGATCCAGAGCGGATGTTCCGGTCGCGGTGCCGTCCTGACCCATCTGGATCTTCTCGACCTTGGCCTCGGCTGCACGCAGCAAGGCGTCGCAATGGGCGCGCAGCTGCGCGCCGCGTTCGTACATGTCGATGCTGCGCTCCAGCGGAACGTTGCCCTGCTCCAGTTCCCGCACGATGGTCTCGAGCTGCTTCAGCGCCTCTTCGAAGGAGAGGGCCGAAAGGTCGGACTGGCTTGCGGAAACCTGCTGGGTCATGGAGCACTCGCTGGAGACGAAAGGATCGTGTGTGGCGCCAGCCTACCCTGACGCGCCCCGAGGTCAAGGCGCGAGGCCGGGTGGGCCCGGGTTCTCCTCAGCCCATTTCGGCCGCTGGCCCGGGCGCTCAGGGAAGGGCAGGGATCGTGACTGCTCAGCCGGTCATGAGGGTGAGCACGTGTGCGGCCACCGAACGCGCCAGACCCTCCAGGTCGTAACCCCCTTCGAGAATGGAGACGAGGCGCCCGTCACAATGCCGGTCCGCCACGTCCATCAGGCTCTTGGTCGCCCGCGCGAAGTCGGTCTCGGTGAGGTTCAGTCCGCCCAACGGATCCCGGATATGGGCATCGAACCCGGCGGAGAGGATCAGCAGATCCGGCCGGAAGGCCTCGAGCCGGGGCAGGATGGCAATGTCCAGGGCCTCGCGGAAATCTGCACCGTCGGCGCCAGGCGAAAGCGGCGCGTTGACGATGGTGTTCGCATCGCCGGTCTCGGAGAGGGCGCCCGAGCCCGGATAGAGCGGCATCTGGTGGGTCGAGCAATACATCACGGTCGGGTCGGACCAGAAGATGTCCTGGGTGCCGTTGCCGTGGTGCACGTCGAAGTCGACGATGGCGACCCGCTCCACCCCGTACTGGCTCTGGGCATAACGGGCAGCGATGGCCGCATTGTTGAAGAAGCAGAAGCCCATCGCCCGGCCGCGCTCCGCATGGTGCCCGGGAGGGCGCGACGCGGAGAAGGCATTGTTGACGCGCTTCTCGGCCACTTCATCGACCGCGCGGCAGGCGCCGCCGACACCGCGCAGAATGGCCTCCCAGCTGCCCGGCGACAGGGTCGTGTCCGCGTCCAGCCGCACGAGCCCTTCCTTGGGGGCCTTCACATGCAGGCTGTTCACATAGGACATGGGATGCGCGCGGGCGATGTCTTCCACCCGGCCCACCGGGGCGAGGTCCCGTTCCAGGGCATGAAAGCGCTCGTCTTCCAGGATCCGGTCGATGGCCCGAAGACGGTCCGGACGCTCCGGATGGCCGATCGGGGTCAGGTGATCGAGGAAAGTGGTGTGATGAAGCAGCAAAGTGGACACGGGAAAAGCACCAGACACATTCATACGGCCGGATAGGACGAGCAGCTTGGCGCCGCGTGCAGGGCCACCGGGTCGGACCGCAGCGAGAAGCAAGGGTGGTGCACAACCCCATCTGAGCGATCCGGAACCCCGGTGTCAATCGCAACTCTTGGTGCATGCGCCAGGGCGCAGATCGCTTGCCTTGCGGCAGTTCGGCGCAGGGCTTTCGCGAGGTGGGAGCGGGATGGGGTGCGATGTGACCCAGGGGCGGCACGCTGAGAAACAGGGGCCGCACGCAAAGAAACGGGGCCGGCCCGGGCT
This sequence comes from Roseibium aestuarii, assembly GCF_008477545.1. Classification (GTDB taxonomy): domain Bacteria; phylum Pseudomonadota; class Alphaproteobacteria; order Rhizobiales; family Stappiaceae; genus Roseibium; species Roseibium aestuarii. The sequence goes on from NZ_VORA01000001.1 coordinate 579,598, forward strand.
CAGGCCGTACCCCGTCAGAGGTGCGAGCAGATACGCGCTCGAGGGGAGGTCCGCACAAATCGAATTCACCTCACTAACGTAAGGGAAACGGCGGCGACAGGCGACTGCGTCTTTGGTCGGCATGTCCCTTGCCTGTGCAAAACCTGAGGCTCGCGGCGCGATTGCAACAGGTTCCCTGTCAGGATTTGCAAGGTCTTGCGCGCGAGGGCTCTGTCAGAGGTCTTCAGGCGGCTCAGGATCTCGGTGCGGCGGCGCGCGAAAGCCGGTCGTTGATGGCCTCGCCGAGGCCCTGGAAGGGAATCGGCGCCACGCAGATCGCGCTTGCGCCCGATGCGTCGAGGGCACGCAGGCCGGAGAACAGCCGTGCGGCGGCCTCCGTCAGGTCACCCGAGGGGCTGAGGTTGAAGATCGCCCTGGCCTGATCGGCCTGACCGGGCAGCTCCGGCCCGAAGGCGAGCAGGGCCTCTCCGGCCAGAACCTCCGTGGCATTCAGGCGAACGCCCGCGTTCGGGGCGTAGTGGGACGACAGCATGCCCGGAGCCAGCGGCGCGGTGTCCCCGTCCAGCTGCTGGGCGCTGGCGATCGGATGGCCGAGCAGGGCTTCCACGTCTTCCCGGGCCAGTCCGCCGGGGCGCAGAAGCGTTACTGTCTCGCCCTCGACGGCCAGAATGGTCGATTCCACCCCCACCCGGCACGGGCCAGCGTCGATCAGCCAGGTGAGGCTCGTCTCCAGATCCCGGGCCACGTCATCGGCCGTCGTCGGACTGATCCTGCCCGACAGATTGGCGCTGGGCGCCGCAATCGGGCGTCCGGTCATGCGGGCCATCAGGCGCATGACCGGACCTGCGGGCACCCGCAGGGCGACCGTGTCCAGACCGGCGGTCGCGAGGCTGCTGATGGTCGAGGTCGGCGCCCGGGGCACGACAAGCGTCAGCGGACCCGGCCAGAAGGCTTCGGCAAGGCGCGTTGCGGTGGGCGAGAAGAGCCCGTGTTCGCGCGCCTGGGCAAAGCTGTCCACATGAGAAATGAGCGGATTGAACTGGGGCCGGCCCTTGGCCTCATAGATGCGGGCGCAGGCCTCCCCGTTGGTGGCATCCGCCGCCAGCCCGTAGACAGTCTCGGTCGGCACGGCGACCAGCGCGCCCGCGATCAGCGCCGCTGCGGCCTGCGCGGCTTCGGCGGCGTCCGACCAGTTCGTCGCATTGAAATTCACCTGCCAACGGTTCATGTCTGGTTCCGGCTCCGCTCACGCCGTTCCCGGCAACAGGCCATGGGAAAGCGACGCTTGGTCATCCTGAAACAGGCTGTGAGGAGTGAGACACCTGCCCCAAGGAAATGGGTTGACGTTTACGTCAAGGATACTACTGTCCGCCTGAAACAGTCCTGTGAAAAGGGGCTTTTGCGGTGCCGTCGCCCTCCCGTCAAGGGATCTCGCGCACCGTGCTTAAAGAATGAACTGGGAGGTACGGCATGTACAAGGCGCCCGTTGGCGAAATCGCATTCACCCTGTCCGAGATCTGCGGTCTGAAGGATCTCCAGTCCACGACCCGCTTCGCTGAAGTCAGCGACGATCTGGTCGAGGCCATCCTGACCGAAGCCGGCCGTTTCGCCGCCGAAGAGATCGCCCCCCTGAACAAGGTGGCCGACACCCACGGCACGCCGTTCAAGGATGGCGCCGTCACCACCCCTCCGGGCTGGAAGGAGCTTTACAAGGCTTGGGCCGAAGGCGGCTGGAACGGTCTGAGCGCCGGTGAAGAAGGCGGCGGCCAGGCCCTGCCGGTCATGCTGAACACCGCGGCTCTGGAAATGTGGAACTCCGGCTCCATGGCCTTTGCCATCGGCCCGACCCTGACCATGGGCGCCGTGGAAGCCATCGAGCGCCACGCCAGCGATGAGCTGAAGGCCACCTATCTGGAGAAGCTCGTCTCCGGCGAGTGGATGGCCACCATGAATCTGACCGAGCCGCAGGCCGGCTCCGACCTCAACGCCCTGCGGTCCCGCGCCGAGCGTCAGGACGACGGCACTTACCGCATCTTCGGCCAGAAGATCTTCATCACCTATGGCGAGCACGACATGACGGACAACATCGTCCATCTCGTCCTGGCCCGCCTTCCGGATGCCCCCGCCGGCACCCGCGGCATCTCGCTCTTCCTCGTGCCGAAGTTCTTCGTCAACGAAGACGGCTCGCTGGGCGCGCGCAACGATGTGCGCTGTGCCGGTGTCGAGCACAAGATGGGCATCCATGGCTCGCCCACCTGCACCATGGTCTATGGTGACGAGGGTGGTGCCATCGGCTGGCTGATCGGCGAGGAAAACCGCGGTCTGGCCTGCATGTTCACGATGATGAACAACGCCCGCCTCGCCGTCGGCGTCCAGGGTCTGGGGGTCGCAGAACGCGCCTTCCAGCAGGCCCTGTCCTATGCGATCGACCGCAAGCAGGGCCGCGCGCCTGGCGACAAGGGCCCGGACATGAGCCCGATTGCCCGTCATCCGGACATCAAGCGCACGCTGCTGGCCATGAAGGCCCGCACCCAGGTAGCCCGCATTCTCTGCTATGCCTGCGCCCACGCCATCGACATGGCCCACGCGGCCGAGAGCGATGCGGACAAGGCCTTCTGGAACGAGCGCGCCGGCGTGCTCACCCCGCTCGCCAAGGCCATCTCCACCGACTTCGGCTCCGAGGTCTCCTCGCTCGGCGTGCAGATCCATGGCGGCATGGGCTATGTCGAGGAAACCGGCGCGGCCCAGCACATGCGCGATGCCCGCATCGCCTGCATCTATGAAGGCACCAACGGCATCCAGTCCATCGATCTGGTCCTGCGCAAGCTGCCGCTCTCCGGCGGCGAGCATGTGACGGGTTATCTCGGGGAACTCGGCGCCATCGCTGACGAAGTGGCTGCATCCAATCTCGAGGGTCTGGCTGGTGTCGGTGCCCGTCTGAAGCAGGCCGTGGCCGATCTGTCGGAAACGACCGCCTGGATGATGGCAGCTCAGGCCGAGGGCCGTGTGGCTGACGCCCTGTGCGGTGCGACGCCTTACCTGCGCCAATTCGGTCTGACGGTCGGTGGCGTTCTGCTGGCCCGTGGCGCCCTGCGCTCCACCGGTGACCACGCCCATGGGGCGGCGGAACGGGCGCTGCTGGCCCGTAACTTCGCCGAGACCATCCTGACCGAGACCATCGGCATCAAGGCGGACATCCTTGCCTCGAGCAGCGCGATCCAGGCCTTCGATCCGGAAGCGCTGGCGTCCTGAGCCGAATCCGCATTTCGGCAAGGGAGGAACCGCCGATGATTGAAAGAACCCTGAAGGACGGTGTCAGCCTGTTGCGGCTGTCCCGTCCGGAAAAGAAGAACGCGCTGACGGCGCAGATGTACACGGACCTGTCGGAAGCCCTGGAAGACGGGCGCGACAACCCGGACGTGCGTTGCCACGTGATCGCCGGGGTGCCCGGCGCCTTCACGGCCGGCAACGACATTGCCGACTTCATCAAGATGGCCTCCTCGCCCGGGGGCATGATGGCGACGCCGGTGATCCGCTTCCTGAAGGCCCTGTGCCACAACGAAAAGCCGATGGTCGCCGCCGTCGATGGCCTGGCCATCGGTGTCGGCACCACGCTGCTCTTCCATTGCGACATGGTCTTCGCCACGCCGAAGTCCCTGTTCAAGACCCCGTTCATCGATCTGGGACTGGTGCCCGAGGCCGGGTCCTCGCTTCTCGGCCCCCTGACCATGGGCCACCAGCGGGCGTTCGAGCTCCTGTGCCTGGGTGAGGGCTTCTCGGCCGAGCGCGCCCATGCGGCGGGTCTCGTCAATCACATTGGCGAGGATGCGGAGGCTCAGGCCATGGCCTGTGCCGCCCGCATTGCTGCGAAGCCGCCGGAGGCCATGCGCCTGTCGCGGGATCTCCTGCTCGGCGACCGGGCGGCGTTGATCGCCCGCGTCGAATACGAAGCCCACATCTTTGCCGAACGCCTGCTCTCGCCCGAGACCCAGGCCGCGTTCCAGGCCTTCATGAGCCGCAAGGGATAAGACACCACATGACGAACCTGTCCGGTAAGACCCTCTTCATCACCGGCGCCTCCCGGGGCATCGGCAAGGCCATTGCCCTGCGCGCGGCCCGCGATGGCGCCAATGTGGTTGTCGCCGCCAAGACGGCGGAAGCCCACCCGAAGCTGGAAGGCACCATCTATTCCGCGGCCGAGGAAATCGAGGCGGCGGGCGGCAAGGCACTGCCCCTGCTGCTCGACGTGCGCGACGATGCCGCCGTCGAGGCTGCCATGGCCAAGACCGCCGAGACCTTCGGTGGTCTGGATATCCTGGTGAACAACGCCAGCGCCATTCAGCTGACCCCGCTGGCCCAGACGGACATGAAGCGCTTCGACCTGATGCATCAGGTCAACACGCGCGGCACGCTCGCCTGTTCCAAGCACGCCATCCCCTATCTGGCCAAGTCCGACAATCCGCACATCCTCACCCTGTCGCCGCCGCTCGACATGCAGGAAAAGTGGTTCGCGGGCTTCACCCCTTACGCCATCGCCAAATACGGCATGAGCCTGGTGGTGCTGGGTCTGGCTGGCGAGCTGCGCAGGCAGGGCATTGCCGTCAACGCCCTGTGGCCGCGCACGACCATTGCCACGGCTGCCATCAAGAACATCATCGGTGGCGACAAGATGATGCTCCAGAGCCGCACTCCGGAGATCCTGGCCGATGCGGCCTACGAGATCTTCACGAGCCCGGCGCGCGAGTTCTCCGGCAACTTCGTCATCGACGACACGTTCCTCGCCTCGCGCGGCTGGACCGATTTCGACCAGTACCGGGTCGATCCGACCCAGGCCCTCGCACCGGACTTCTTCGTGCCGGATGACAGCAAGGCCCCGTGCGATCTGGGCCCGGTCAAGGCCTGACCCCGGTCACGCTCCACAAGCGAAGTCATGAAAAAAGGCGGGAGGAAACTCCCGCCTTTTGGTTTTTCGGTGCGTGCCGCGCTCAGTCGAATTCCGGGCCGCGCGCCTTGTAGGGCGTGGTCTCCCGCCAGGCCTTCATCAGCGTGGCCAGCTCCCGGTCCTCGTTGGGCGGCAGCACGATCTGCAGACGCACGAGCAGGTCTCCGTGGCCGCCGGTCTTGGTCGGCAGGCCCTTGCCCTTCAGACGCATCACCTTGCCCGAGGAGGCGTTCTCCGGAATGCTCAGGTTCACCGCGCCGGTGAGGGTCGGAGTGCGCACCTTGGCCCCCAGGACAGCCTCGTAGAGGGTCAGGGGAAGGTCGAGGATCAGATCGCTGCCGCGCACCTCGAAGAGGTCATGCTTGCGGAACCGGACCTCGACCATGGCATCGCCGGGCTGGCCGCCATTGGCACCCGGATGGCCCTGGCCGCGCAACCGGATGGTCTCGCCCTCGGTCGTGCCCACCGGAATGGTCACGTTGACCGTCTTGCCGTTCGGCAGCTTGACGGCGGTCTTGCCCGCGTTGACCAGCTCCTCCAGCGAGACATGTGCGACGATCTCCGCATTGTCGCCCTTCTGGGCCTCGGGCGCGCGCTGGCGGGTGCCTGCGCCGGCCCCTGCGCCAGATGCGCCGCCACGGCCGCGCCGGCCGCCGCCGAAGCCGCCGAGAATATCATTCAGGATGTCGTCGAAGCCGCCGCCACCGCCGGCTCCGCCAAAGCCGCCGGTCGCGCCGCCGCCGCCGGGGCCGCCCCCGGGGCCGCCACGGGCGCGGAAGCCGCCGCCACGGGTCAGGTCATCGAAATCGGAAAAGCCGGAGAAGCCGCCCGCGCCGCCGCCAAAGCCACCGGTGAAGCGCGGCTTGCCCTCCGCGTCGATCTCGCCGCGGTCGAACTTGCCCCGCTTCTCCTTGTCACCGACGATTTCATACGCCTGGTTGACTTCGGAGAACTGGCGCTGGGCCTCCGGATCATCTCGGTTCTGGTCCGGATGGTATTTCTTGGCCAGCGTCCGGAAGGCCTTCTTGATCTCGGCCTCGCTCGCGGACTTTGCTACGCCGAGAACGCTGTAAGGGTCACGCATCTGTTGATCACCAATTCAAGTGTACTGGGGCACCGTTCCGCACTGTGGCAGGGACGATTGACACAGGGAACTGGTGCGGGTCTTGACCGGAATATCGGAATTGATAGGAAAAAATTCCATACCGCCGAGGCGGCTCGGTCCGCTTTATAGTCGTTTTACCGGGATTTTCCCGCGCTTCAAGCCGCTTCGACCGTCAGGCTGGTGATGGTCAGCTGCTGACGGACATCCTTGCACGCGATTCCCGAATAAAGGCGGACACCGGCAATCGTGTTTGCGGTGGTCTTGAAGGCCACGCAGCCGGTGCTCTCGGCCTGGGACTGGTCGATCCCGCTCAGGCTGCCGGAATTGCCGGTGAGCGGATTGGTCCAGGAAAACCGCTGGGGGGCGGGAGCACCTGCGCCATAGGCCATGGCACTGGAAGGCTCGGGAGCATCGATGATCTGCGCCAGCGTCGCGGTGATCACGGCGCGGTCACCGTCCTCGATGTCGGCAAAGGCCTGGTCGGAAGAAGAGGGCAGGGAGCCCGTCAGCACCATCGGGGTCTCCACGTCGGACGAGCCGAGCGGGACGCTGATCTGGCTGCATCCGCCGGTCAGGCTTCCGGCGAACAACGCCACGAGGGACAGCCACTGGATCTTTGCCTTGAAGGGCGTATATGAAAAGCGGTGTGCCAAGGGGTTCTTCTTTCTCGATGCCCCGCTTGCATCTCACGAAACTGATCGTCTCACAAGATATCCCGGCAGGACAAAATGACCAACCATGAGCCTTCGGCAAAGGAGTTAACAAAAGGTGACTTTACGGAGGTTACGGATCCGTTTTCGCTTTTTTCCGCGTGGCTTGAGGATGCAACCCAGTCCGAAGTGAACGATCCCAACGCTCTCGCCCTCGCAACTGTGGATGAATCCGGCCTGCCCAACGTGCGCATGGTGCTGCTGAAGGGATTCGATGAGAGGGGATTCGTTTTCTACACGAATTTCGAGAGCGCCAAGGGGCGCGAGCTCCTGTCCGCCGGCAAGGCCGCCATGTGCTTCCACTGGAAGTCCCTGCGCCGCCAGGTCCGCATTCGCGGCCTCGTCCAGCAGGTGAGCGACGCGGAAGCCGATGAGTATTACCAGTCCCGTCCGCGCGGCAGCCGCATCGGGGCCTGGGCGTCCAAGCAGTCCCGTCCGCTGGAAAGCCGCTTCGCACTGGAAAAGGAAGTCGCGAAATACACGGCCAAATTCAACATCGGCGAGATCCCGCGCCCCGAGCACTGGTCGGGAATGCGTCTTGTGCCCACCCAGATCGAGTTCTGGCACGACCGTCCGTTCCGCCTGCATGACCGTGTGGTCTTCCAGCGGGAGGCTGATGGCCAGCCCTGGGGCAGCCAGCGCCTCTATCCCTGATATCCCGTGACCGGGTGTGGCGGCTCTTACAGGAGCCGCCGCAGCCGCAGCACCAGATAGGTGACCAGCACCAGCCCGCCCATGACGGCCAGCGCATATTCGAAGCCGTAGGCCCAGTCGAGCTCGGGCATGAAGCGGAAGTTCATGCCGTAGATCGAGGCCACCAGCGTCGGCGGCAGGAAGATCAGACCCAGCACCGAATAGGTCTTGGCGGTCTGGTTCTGCTCCAGATTGACGAGGCCGATGGTCGCGTCGAGCAGATAGGACAGCCGGTTGTCCAGCGCGTCGCCGTGTTCCTTGATCGAGTGGAGATCGCGACCGTAGGTCTTCAGCATCCGCTTTTGGCTGTCCTTGAACTTCACCTTCTCCGGGCGGCTGTCGATGAAGAGCAGGAGCCGCGACAGGCCGGTGCAGACGTCGTGCATCTTGGAGATCTGCAGTCCGATGCGGCCCTGATCCTTGATGGCATCCTTGTAAAGCGTGCTCTTGCGGGCCGAGATGCCGTCCTCGAAGACCTTCTGGCTCATCACGTCCACCTTGGCCGAGGCTTCCTCCATCACATCGGCGCAGCGGTCGATGATGAATTCGAACAGGCCGACCACGATTCCCGGACCTGAATGGGCGGAGGGGGGAAGATTGCCGACCTTGCGCTCGAAGAGCGTGATGGACACCGGCTCCCCGTGGCGCACCGTGACGAGGCGGCTCTGGGACAGCACGAAGGTGACGGACGAGGTCTCCGGGTCGTGGGTGCGCGCCGCGATGGGCAGCAGCGCGGTCATGACCAGTCCACCCGGCTCCTCGTAGAAGCGGGCGGAGGATTCGATCGAGCGCATCTCGTCGCGGGTCGGGATCTCGGCCCCCATCAGCTTCTCGCAGGCCTGCTGCTCCTCGCGGGTTGGCCGCAGCAGGTCGATCCAGACCGCCGCTTCGGGCACGTCCTCTCCCGGGGCGACCTCGATGCGGGTCAGACCGGTTCCATTGGGCACATAGGCAAGGATCATTCGGCTCTCCGGCTCGAGACGGCATCGGGGCAGGGGCGAAAGCAAATCCGTGAGCGCGCCCGTCTGCGCTGTTTCACCACGAACCCGCCGACCGTGGCAAGGTTCCAGCGTGGGGTGGCGAGGTCACCCGCGACTTGCGCGCGCCGCGCGGATCACCGATTGTGGGGCGAACTTGACCAGGGTCCGAGCATGGCAGGCGACCGAACGTGGCAATGACGAAGCGATACCCGACCTATCACGCCAGCGCGGCTGTGCCGAGCCGCGCGCTCGGGGCCATTGCCGTGCCGGTCGGCCTCGTTGCCGTGCTTGCCCATCGATTCGGCCTCATGTCGGCCTGGGACATGGTGGTGGCGATCTTTCTCGCAGCCGTGCTCGGCGGCCTTGCCCTGGCCCTGGCGCTTGTGTCCTTCCAGCGCCTGTGGCGCCGGGGCGGCATTGGCTTCGGTCAGGCGAGCTTCGGCCTGCTCTACGGCCTGATTGCGCTGGCTCCAGCCGCAGCCCTGCTTGCCAGCCCCCTGTTCCTGCGCGATGCGGCGGACGTGAGCACCAATCCGCTCGATCCGCCGGAACTGGTCCGCAACGAACTCGCCGAGGACGCAGCGACCGATCGGGTGCTGGATTCGGCGCTGGAGACCGTCGACCGGCAATTCGCCGCCCTGCAGGAAGGACGCCCGGCCGACATCGTGCCGCGCCGCTATCGCATGGCGCCCTCGCAGATCCACTTTGCCGCCCGCGAGGTCTTCACCCGCAAGGGCTGGCCCCTCGTCGACGAGATCCTGCCCGATCTGCCGGACATGCCGAGCCGCCTTCAGGGCGAGGTTCGCAGCCCCGTTCTCGGTCTCGTCCGGGATCTGGCCGTGCGCATCCAGCCGGATCCGCTCGGCGCGCTGGTGGACTTGCGCTCCGCCTCGCGAACGGGTCTGCGCGACATCGACGGCAACGCGGCGCGGATCCGCGAATTCCTGGCGGCCATGGATGAGGTGCTGCTGGAAACCTATGGACGCTTCGAGGTGCTCGATGTGTCCCTGGAGGAGGAAGAGGAGCTCCCGCTGCCCGAAACTCCATCCCTGGAACAGGGTGGTCCCGCGCCCCTTCCGGCCTTCAAGCCCTATCTGCCCGAGACGGACGAGGTTCCCTCGGAAGGGGGCGAACCAGCGCTTGCCGGTGCGCCCCAGACCTGATTCGGTCGTTCCGTTGCGCAGAGGCGCCCCTCAGGATGCGCTGAGGCGAAAGAGCCCGCCGAGGGAGGCTCCGGCCGGGGCCTCCACGGTTTCACGCTCCACCAGCGCTTCCAGGTGGGCCAGAACGGAGAGAGCGGCCGCAGGCTTGAGCTGCGGATCCAGTCCCGCATAGACCAGATCCACGATCTCGGGGATGCGCCTTGCGGTGCCGTCCAGCACCGCGAGGATCGACCGCTCCCGCCCGAGACGATGGGCCTTGAGCTGCGCCATGTAGCCGGCTGCATCGGTGACCGGCCCGCCATGGCCCGGCAGGAACAGGCGTTCGTCGCGCGCCTTCAGCCGGTCGAGAGACGTCAGATAGTCGGTCATGGATCCGTCCGGGGGCGCCACGATGCTGGTCGCCCAGGCCATCACGTGATCGGCGGAGAACAGGATGTCGGTTCCGCCAAGGGCCAGGCACAGGTGATTGGCCGTGTGGCCGGGGGTCTCCAGCGCCGTCAGCGTGAAGCCCTGTCCGTCGAACCTGTCACCGTCGCGCAGCTCCTGATCGGGCGCGTGATCCCGGTCGGCGCTGGCATCCATGGCGTTCACTTCCCCCTCGGCCATGGCCCGTGCGGCCCGGTGGGGCCCGCAGCCGATGATCGGTGCGCCGGTTGCGGCCTTCAGCCGGCGGGCGCCGGGCGAATGGTCCATGTGGGTATGGCTGACCAGAATGGCGGCGATCCGCTGCCCCTTCGTGGCGGCCAGCAGGGCCTCCAGATGCTCCGCATTGTCGGGGCCGGGGTCGAGAATGGCCACGTCGCCCGTGCCGATCAGATAGGTGTTGGTGCCGTGGAAGGTGAAGGGGCCGGGATTGCGCACCGTCATCCGGCGGATCCCGTCCGCCACTTCGACGGCTGTTCCATAGGCAGGCTCAAAGGCGCGTTGATGGTCCAAGGCAATCTCCGGTGCGATGCAGGTCTCTCCCGAGAGCTGGCATGCCCTGCGCCCTGATGCAAGACCGGGCAGGGCGGCAGGGGGTCTCCGGTCTGGCGCGCCTTGGACACAGACGCTTCACCCCATGGGGAAAGGCGCGCCTCTGTCGCCGGATTGACATGAAAATCATGTTAGCTGCGAGGCCCATTGCCTGGGGCAACAGCTTTCGCTACCAAACCCCTCATGGATAGCCGCCTAAATTCCAGACCCCTCAGGACCGTGCCGCGCCGATGAACCAGTTGAAGGACATTTCCAGGGATGCCCCGTCCGAGGACCGGATCCCCGACGCGCGCCGTTCGCCGCTGACCCGTATCGCCGAGTCGCGCTGGCAGATCCTTCTGGGGGCTGGGCTCGCCGGGCTCGCCACACTTGTCTACGACGTGCCCGCCCTCGTCAGTACATCGGCGGTTGCCCTTCAGGTCGCGATCGCAGGTCTGGTGCCGCAAAAGGCGCAGGCCCGGCGCGTTCAGGCGGTGAAGCAGCGCCAGCTCCGGCGCATGTGGCCGGGCACCGGCATGAAGCTGACCGTCGATGCTCTGCCCAACCCGTGTTTCGTTGCCGATGGGCGCGGGATCACCCGCTACGTGAACAAGGCGGCCGGCGAGCTCTACGGTCTTGTGAAGCCCGGCGATCCCCTGTCCTTCTATCTCCGCGCCCCCGCTCTGCTCGAAGCCTTCGACCGGGTCTGCCGGGACAAGCGCGCCGTTCAGATCACCTGGGTCGAGAAGGTGCCGACGGAAGCCTGGTTCGAGGCGCATCTGGCGCCGATCTTCATGCCCGGTGCCGGGGAGGGGGCCGTGACCTCCAGTCCCGATTTCGTGCTGGTCGTCATCCAGAACCAGACGGAGCAACGCCGGCTGGAGCGCATGCGCACCGATTTCGTCGCCAATGCCAGCCATGAGCTGCGCACCCCGCTCGCCTCTCTCACCGGCTTCATCGAGACCCTGCAAGGCCCGGCCCGTGACGATGCCAAGGCCCGCGAGACCTTCCTGAAGATCATGCTGGAACAGGCGGGCCGCATGCGCCGCCTGATCGATGACATCCTCTCCCTGTCCCGCATCGAGCTGAAGGCCCATGTGCGGCCGGTGGAGAAGGTGAACCTGGTGGAGATCGTCCGTCACAGCGCAGACGCCCTGGCACCTCTCGCCCGTGACCTGGACCTTGCCATCAACGTGGAAGCCCCGGATGCGGCGGCTTTGGTGCGTGGCGACCGCGACGAGCTGATCCAGGTGACGGAAAACCTGCTGGAGAACGCCCTGAAATACGGCAGTTCCGGCGGCCGGGTCGACCTCTCGGTCACCCGTGACGCCAGCGGCCGGGGCCATGTGCTTCAGGTGCGCGACTATGGCGAGGGCATCGCGGCCGAGCATCTGCCCCGCCTGACGGAGCGCTTCTACCGGGTCGACGTAGCCTCCAGCCGCTCCATGAAGGGCACCGGTCTGGGCCTGGCCATCGTCAAGCACATCCTCACCCGCCACCGGGCCCGACTGGACATCGTCAGCGAACAGGGCAAGGGCGCGACCTTCCGCGTTGCCTTCCCGCCGGCAGATGCCCTTCTCAAGCCGGATGCGGCCGAGGCCGCTGCCGCAGAGATCTGACCTCCCGGTCTCCGCCGCCCCGCCCCCGGCCGAAGAGGCGCAGACCGGGTTCCGCGGGTGACTCTGCGTCCGGTTGAAGATTGACGGTCTGTCACACGCGACGGGAACAGCCTTGGCAGGATTCCCGAGGAACCTCCTCCCCGAACATGACAAGTTACGGTTTCGTGTCCGTAGAATTCAGATTTTGTCTCATTATTTCAATGATTTGTGCTGTCATAAAACTGATATGAAAGCGTCATAGAAGTCACATGCACGCCGACTAGGTTCGCGGCTGTCGAACGGGCAACGATGACCCGTCGAAGAGATAGAAACCTTGACATTCAAAGGGAGTGGTCAAGTGAAGTTCAAGACCCTCGTTTCCGTCGCTGCCCTGGCAGCTGCTGCAACCGCCGTTGCCGGTTCCGCCCAGGCTCGTGACCAGATCCAGGTCGCCGGTTCCTCCACCGTCCTGCCCTACGCCTCCATCGTTGCCGAAGCCTTCGGCGAAAACACCGACTTCCCGACCCCGGTCGTGGAATCCGGCGGGTCTTCCGCTGGTCTGAAGAAGTTCTGTGAAGGCGTTGGCGAAAACACGATCGACGTGGCAAACGCCTCCCGCAAGATCAAGGACAAGGAAATTGCAGCCTGCGCCGAAGCCGGCGTGAAGGACATCATCGAAGTCCGCATCGGCTACGACGGGATTGTCTTCGCTTCCCAGAAGGACGGCCCGGCCTTCACCGCCTTCACCCCGTCTGATTGGTTCAACGCTCTCGGCGCCAAGGTGCTGAAGGACGGCCAGCTGGTCGACAACCCGAACGCCACCTGGGCTGACGCCAACGGCGAACTGCCGGCTGTCGAAATCTCCGCTTTCATCCCGGGCACCAAGCACGGCACCCGTGAAGTCTTCGAAGAGAAGGTCCTGAAGGCCGGCTGCGAAGAAACCGGCGCCCTGAAGGCCATGGTTGACGGCGGCATGTCCGAGAAGGACGCCGAGAAGGCCTGCATGGCTGTGCGCACCGACGGCAAGTCCGTGGACATCGACGGTGACTACACCGAGACCCTGGCTCGCATCGACGCCAACAAGAACGGCGTTGGCGTCTTCGGCCTGGCCTTCTACGAAAACAACACCGACAAGCTGAAGGTCGCGACCATGTCCGGCGTGACCCCGTCCACCGCGACCATCGCTTCCGGTGAATACCCGGTCTCCCGCCCGCTGTACTTCTACGTCAAGAAGGCACACATCGGCGTGATCCCGGGTCTGAAGGAATACGCTCAGTTCTTCGTCTCCGACGAACTCGCCGGCTCTGAAGGCCCGCTGGCTCAGTACGGCCTGGTTTCCGATCCGGAACTGGCCGCGACCCAGGCGGCTGTTGAAGCCGAAGAGACGCTGAAGTAAGCATCGTTCCCCGGAGAGGCGGCCTCGGGCCGCCTCTCTTGCTTTTGCCTGCTGTTCGGATTTTTGACTGATGGCGCTGTCCCTGCTTCTCCTGTGTCTTCTGGCCCTTTCCGCGCTGGCCTATGTGCTGGCCCGCGGCAAGGCCTTCAAATCGGCAGGAGGGGATATTCGCCTGCTGCATTCCCTTCCCGGCTACTACGGATGGAATGGCGCGCTCACCGTGGCCCTGCCGTCCCTCGTAGTCTTGGTGCTGTGGCTCGGGATCCAGCCGGCGGTGATCGACAACTCCGTCGCCTCCATGATCTCCGATCATGCCGCGGGTGAAAGCAACGTCGGCCTCGTGATGAGCGATGTCCGCCGGATTGCCGACGGTCTCGATCTCGCGGTCGAGAGCGGCGCCATGACCGAAGACTACGCCGGCAGCATCCATGCGGACCTCACCGACGTTCGCGGCCGCCTTGGCAGCCTGGGTGTCGCCCTTGGTTCGGAAGTGACCCAGGAAAAGATGCGCGCCGCTCAGGCCTACCGGTCCATGACGGCGACGGGCAACTGGATGCGCACCGGCGTGGTGCTGCTCCTGGCCTTCGTCGGGCTCGCGATCTCCTACCGCCGTGCCGACAAGGATTTCCGCGCCCGGAACTTCGTCGAGCAGGTGGTCAAGGGCATCCTGATCTCCGCCGCCCTGATCGCTATCCTGACTACGGTCGGCATCGTCTTCTCCCTGATCTTCAACACCGTCGAGTTCTTCAAGCTCTATCCGGCTACCGACTTCTTCTTCGGCACCACCTGGACCCCGAGCTTCGGCGGCGGGTCGGACCTCGGCATCCTGCCGCTCATGTGGGCGACCCTCTACATCTCCTTCATCGCCCTGGCGGTTGCGGTGCCCGTCGGCCTCTTCGCCGCGATCTACCTGTCGGAATATGCCGGATCCACCGTGCGCTCCGTCGCCAAGCCGCTGCTGGAAGTGCTCGCCGGCATTCCGACCATCGTCTACGGTCTCTTCGCCCTGCTCACCGTCGGCCCGCTTCTGGTGGAAGCCTTCGGCGAGGGCGGGATCCTCGGGCTCGGCTGGATGAAGGGTGGCACGGCCGTCATGACCGCTGGCCTCGTCATGGGCATCATGCTCATCCCCTTCGTGTCGTCCCTTTCCGATGACATCATCAACGCGGTGCCTCAGGCCATGCGTGACGGGTCGCTGGGTCTGGGTGCCACCCATTCCGAGACCGTGAAGCAGGTCATCCTGCCGGCCGCTCTGCCGGGCATCGTCGGCGCCATTCTTCTGGCGGCGTCCCGCGCCATCGGCGAGACCATGATCGTGGTGCTGGGGGCAGGGGCCGCCGCCCGCCTCAGCCTCAATCCCTTCGACGCCATGACCACGGTGACCGCCAAGATCGTCAGCCAGCTGACGGGGGATGCGGACTTCGCCTCGCCGGAAGCGCTCGTGGCCTTCGCCTTGGGCATGACCCTCTTCGTCATCACCCTCGGCCTCAATATCTTTGCCCTCTACATCGTGCGCAAGTACCGGGAGCAGTACGACTGATGACCGACACGTCCCTCGCCCCCGCGTCCTCGACGCCGGGCTCCCGCAGCCGGTCGCTGCTCGAGCTCGACCCGCACACGAAGAAGCGCAATGCCGCCGAAGCCCGGTTCCGCGTCTATGGCATCGTCGCCATCGGCATCGGTCTCTTCTTCCTCGTGGCACTGCTCTACTCGATCCTGAGCAACGGCCTGACCGCCTTCTACCAGACCTCCGTCACCCTTGAGGTGCCGCTGGTCCAGACCGAGATCGATGCCGCCGAGAAGTCGGTGGTGAAGACCTCCAAGTACCGGGACATGATCGCAGCTGTCCTGGTGCAGAAGATGGAACAGGCTGGCGTCGCAACCTCGATGAAGAGCAAGGAGCTGCTGCAGATCCTCTCTGCCGGCGCGCCGGGCACCCTGCGCGACCACGTGCTGAGCCACCCCGAGCAGATCGGCACCACGGCGACCTTCGACTTCCTCGCCTCGTCCCGCGTCGATGGCTATCTGAAGGGCCGCGTGACCCGTGCCGCTCTGGCCGAGGACAAGAACCTGTCGGCGGCGCATCTCGACATCATCGACCAGCTGGTCGAGAAGGGCATCGTCGAGAAGGGCTTCAACTGGAACTTCATCTTCGGCTCGGATGCGTCCGACAGCCGTCCGGAACAGGCCGGCATCGGCGTCTCCATGATCGGCTCGCTCTTCATGATGCTGGTCGTGCTGGTGCTGTCCCTGCCGATCGGCGTGGCGGCCTCCATCTACCTGGAGGAATTCGCTCCGAAGAACCGCTGGACCGACCTGATCGAGGTGAACATCTCCAACCTGGCGGCCGTTCCCTCCATCGTCTTCGGCATTCTCGGTCTCTCGGCCTTCATCCAGTTTGCACACCTGCCGCAGTCCGCGCCGCTGGTCGGTGGTCTGGTTCTGACACTGATGACCCTGCCGACGATCATCATCTCCACCCGCGCCTCGCTCAAGTCCGTGCCGCCGAGCATTCGTGACGCGGCCCTGGGCATCGGCGCTTCGAAGATGCAGTCCGTGTTCCACCATGTGCTGCCGCTGGCCATGCCCGGCATTCTGACCGGCACCATCATCGGTCTGGCCCAGGCGCTCGGCGAAACCGCGCCCCTGCTGCTGATCGGCATGGTCGGCTTCATTGCCTCCGAATTCCCCGACGGTGTGTTTGACGGGTTCCTTGCTCCCAATTCCGCCATGCCGGCCCAGATCTACGAATGGGCCAAGCGTGCGGATCCCGCCTTCTACGAGCGGGCCTGGGGCGGGATCATCATCCTCCTTGTCTTCCTCATGATCATGAACATCGTTGCGATCATCCTGCGCCGCAGGTTCGAGCGCCGCTGGTAAGGAGTGTCCCGTCATGTCCAGCTTCTCCGGTCTGGCCCGCGCCACCGACCCTATTGACCAGAACAAGGCTACGGCTATGGAAAACGTGAAGATTGCGGCCGAGAAGGTCCAGGTGTTCTACGGCGAGACCCACGCCATCAAGGACGTCTCCATCGACATCCGGGCACGCACCGTGACCGCCTTCATCGGCCCCTCCGGCTGCGGCAAGTCCACCTTCCTGCGCTGTCTGAACCGCATGAACGACACCATCGACATCTGCCGAGTCGAGGGCCGCATCGCCATCGACAACGAGGATATCTACGATCCCAAGGTCGATCCGGTGCAGCTGCGCGCCAAGGTCGGCATGGTGTTCCAGAAGCCGAACCCGTTCCCCAAGTCGATCTACGACAACATCGCCTATGGCCCGCGCATTCATGGCCTCGTGCGTCGCAAGTCTGAACTGGATGACATCGTCGCCTCTTCGCTGCAGAAGGCCGGCCTCTGGGAAGAGGTGAAGGATCGTCTCGACAGCCCCGGCACCGGTCTGTCCGGTGGCCAGCAGCAGCGCCTGTGCATCGCGCGTGCCATCGCGGTCAGCCCGGAAGTGATCCTGATGGACGAGCCCTGCTCGGCCCTCGACCCGATCGCGACTGCCAAGGTTGAAGAGCTGATCGACGAGCTGCGCGAGAACTACACGATCGTGATCGTGACCCACTCCATGCAGCAGGCCGCCCGCGTGTCCCAGCGCACGGCTTTCTTCCATCTCGGCAATCTTGTCGAGGTGGGTGATACTCAGGACATCTTCACCAATCCGGTGGACAAGCGCACCCAGGATTACATCACGGGCCGCTTCGGCTGATCCATAGACCGGAAGGCCTCCGGTCTCGACGGGCTCCCCGGCAGGGACTGCCGGGTGAACCCTCGACCGGACGGACCGACGACGACAGGAGTTTTTTTATGAGCGAACATACGGTTTCCTCCTACGACGAAGAGCTGAGCGGCATCGCCGGCCGGATCGCGGAAATGGGCGGCCTGGCCGAGTCCATCGTGACCGACGCGGTGACCGCCCTGATCACCCAGGATCTGGACCTTGCCCAGGCAACCATCGGCCGCGACCATCGTCTCGACGATCTGATGCATGACATCGAGATGCGCAACGTGCTGGTGATCGCCCGCCGTCAGCCCATGGGGCAGGACCTGCGCGAGATCATGGCCGCCACCCGCATCGCCAATGATCTGGAACGGGTCGGCGACATGGCCAAGAACGTCGCCAAGCGCGTCATCGCCATCGACAGCGACCTCAAGTCCAAGACGCTGGCCATCGGCGTTGAGCACATGACCGAACTGGCGCTTGCCCAGCTCAAGGCCGTGCTGGACGCCTATACCCGCAAGGATGCGGAAGAGGCCGTGAAGGTGCGTGAGCGCGATGCCGAGATCGACGCCATCTACACCTCCCTGTTCCGCGAGCTCCTGACCTACATGATGGAAGATCCGCGCAACATCACCCAGTGCGCCCATCTGCTGTTCTGCGCCAAGAACATCGAGCGCATCGGCGACCATGCGACCAACATTGCCGAGAACGTCTACTACATGGTGACCGGCAAGCGTCTGCTCGACGACCGTCCGCGCATGGACGAGACCGGCGTGGAAGACAAGGAAAACGCCTGAGGCGCACCTCAGGCCGGATGATCGGAGTTCACTGGAATGCCGAAGGTGCTCATCGTCGAGGACGAGGAACCCATCAGCCTGCTGCTGAAGTACAATCTGGAAGCCGAAGGCTACAGCGTCGAGGTCTGTGGCCGGGGAGATGATGCGGAACTGCTGCTGCGCGAAAGCGTGCCCGACCTGCTTCTCCTGGACTGGATGCTGCCCGGCCTGTCCGGCATCGAGCTGTGCCGCCGCCTGCGCATGCGCGAGGAGACCGAACGTCTCCCGGTGATCATGCTGACCGCGCGCGGGGAGGAGGCCGAGCGCATTCGCGGGCTTTCCACCGGCGCCGACGATTATGTGGTCAAGCCCTTCTCCGTGCCGGAGCTGATGGCCCGCGTGCGCGCCATCCTGCGTCGTGCCAGCCCGGAGGTGGTGTCCACCACACTCCGCTCCGGTGACATCGAGCTGGACCGCGAGACCCACCGGGTGCGCCGCAATGCGCTCGAGATCCATCTGGGCCCGACCGAGTTCCGCCTTCTCGAGTTCCTGATGACCTCGCCAGGCCGCGTCTTCTCCCGCGAGCAGCTGCTCGACGGGGTCTGGGGCCACGATGTCTATGTGGATGAGCGGACGGTCGACGTGCATGTCGGGCGCCTGCGCAAGGCGCTCAACAAGGGCCGGGCGAAGGATCCGATCCGCACCGTTCGCGGCGCGGGCTACGCTTTCAACGACCAGTTCGCCATGGCCTGACAGGTCCTTGGGCGAAACCTGATCTGATCATGGCCCGGTCCGCAAGGATCGGGCCTTTTCATATATGCAGCCCCGCGCAAGGCGGCTCGCCGGACCGGAGGCTTGAGAACGACAAGAGGCCCGTGAACCACGGACCTCGCAGGGCGATCTGAAGTGGAGTGCACGGGGATCAGGAGGCCCGGGCGTTGGCAACCTTGCGCTCGTTACGACGGCGGTCGCTGACGGGCTGATAGGCGACCTTGCAGTGGTGCGCGCAATAGGGGACGCCGGGATCGGAGTGGCGGCCGCAGAAGTAGAAGTCCTCGGAGCTCGGATCGCCGACCGGCCACTTGCAGGTGCGCTCGTTCAGGGTGAGGATCGTCGCACGTTCGGAGATCGGCACCAGTTCTGCCATCGGCTCTACGGCGGGCCGGGCCATCGGAGCGGGGCTCGCATCTGCCTTGAGGGCGGTGGCGCCGCTGACGCGGGGCTGGCCGGCGCTGGCCGGGCGGGCGGTGGCTGCGGGCTGACCGGAGCTCGCGGCCGGTGCCGCTGCACGGGGACGGCGGGTCTTGGCAACGGGGGCAGCAGTCTTGGCCCGGCCGGAGAGGCCCAGACGGTGAACCTTGCCGATCACCGCGTTGCGGGTCACGCCGCCGAGTTCAGCGGCGATCTGGCTGGCGCTGTGTCCCTCAGTCCAGAGCTTCTTCAGGAGCTCCACCCGCTCATTCGTCCAACTCATGTTGCCGCACCCCGTTGGTCGTGGTTAAAAACGACGGGCATTAACCCATTATTAAGGCACACAAAAAGGTGCCGCAAATCCCATATCTTGTGCCTGAAACTAAAGTGATGCACGAGATCTCGTATCCGACTGATCGCAGCCTACATTAAGGTAAAAAGTGGAGGCAAGATTGCCGCCAAGTTCAGATGGGGAAGAATCAGTTTTTCCCCAGTTTAGCTTTGGCGCGCCCATAAGCATCGGGGACACAAGGGGAAAGGTCGGTTTGTCCGCAATTGCATTGACAGATCCCGCATGACCATGTGTATAGGTCCTTCCGATACGCGTGTGCCGCCTCTTCGGGGCGGCTTCTTTCGTTTCAGGCCCCGAAACCTTCCTTGCGGGAAGCGGGCCGACACGGGCGCAAGAGGCGTATCTCCCTTGTTCAGTGCTCCACGGAGTTGAGGAATGTCGGCGTCTGCGCTGTTTTCGAACTATGCAAGATCGGGTCTGGAATTCGATCGCGGGGAAGGCATCTGGCTGGTTTCCAAGGACGGCCGACGATTCCTCGATTGCGGTTCGGGCATTGCCGTCAACGCGCTTGGCCATTCCCATCCGCACCTGGTTGCCGCTCTGAAGGAGCAGGCAGAAAAGCTCTGGCACGTCTCGAACCTGCATGTGGTCACCGGTCAGGAGACCCTGGGCAAGCGGCTGGCCGAGGCGACCTTTGCCGACAAGGCCTTCTTCTGCAATTCCGGCGCGGAAGCCATGGAAGCGTCCATCAAGCTGGCGCGCCGCTATCACTATGATCGCGGAGAGCCCGAGCGCTTCCACATCCTCACCTTCGAAGGTGCGTTCCACGGCCGGACGCTGGGCACCATCGCAGCCGGCGGTCAGGCGAAGTATCTGGAAGGCTTCGGCCCGAAGGCGCCCGGCTTCGACCAGATCAAGGCCGGCGACCTGGAGGCCGTGAAGGCTGCCATCGGTCCGCAGACCGCAGCCATCGCGCTGGAGCCCGTTCAGGGCGAGGGCGGGATCCGCGAGATTCCGGTCGACTTCCTGCGTGGCCTGCGCAAGCTCTGCGACGAGACCGGAACCCTGCTGATCCTCGACGAGATCCAGTCGGGCGTCGGCCGCACAGGCAAGTTCTTCGCCCATGAGTGGGCCGGCATCTCGCCGGACATCATGGCGGTTGCCAAGGGCATTGGCGGCGGCTTCCCCATGGGCGTTTGCCTCGCCACCGAGGAGGTCGCCAAGTCCTTCGCTCCCGGCACCCACGGCACCACCTTCGGCGGCAATCCGCTGGCGATGGCCGTCGGCAATGCCGTGCTGGACGTGGTTCTCGCCGACGGTTTCCTGGAGCAGATCCAGTCGCGCGGCCTGTCGTTCAAGCAGAAGCTGGCCTCCCTCGTCGACAGCCATCCGGCGCTGTTCGAGGAAGTGCGCGGCAAGGGCCTGATGCTCGGCCTCAAGTGCAAGATCGCACCGGCCGATTTCGTCGCGGCTGCCCGTGAACACGAGCTTCTGGCCGTGCCGGCCGGCGACAACGTGGTGCGCATCATGCCGCCGCTGACGATCACCGAAGAGGAGATCGGCGAAGCAATCAGCCGCATGGAAAAGGCGGCCGCCGATCTGGAAAGCAAACTGACAGTTGAGGGAGCGGCAAAGTGACCATGAATGGCACGTCGCGGCATTTTCTGGATCTGACCGAGTTCGGCGCGGAAGAACTGCGCCACATTCTGGAAGGCGCCAAGCGCATCAAGAGCACTCGCAACGGCGTTCGCCGGGGCGAGGGGCCGCTGGCCGGCAAGGTGCTGGCCATGGTGTTCGAGCAGCCCTCCACCCGTACGCGCATCTCCTTCGACGTGGGCATGCGTGAACTCGGCGGCGAAACCCTGATGCTGACGGGCGCGGAAATGCAGCTTGGGCGCGGCGAGACCATCGCCGACACGGCCCGCGTGCTCTCCCGCTTCGTCGATGCCATCATGATCCGCATCCTCAGCCACGATGACCTCAACGAGCTGGCCGAGAACGCCACCGTTCCGGTCATCAACGGCCTGACCAAGCTCTCCCACCCGTGCCAGATCATGGCCGACCTCATGACCTTCGAGGAGCATCGCGGCTCCATTGCGGGCAAGTCGGTGGCCTGGACCGGCGACAGCAACAACGTTCTGGCGTCGTGGGTTCACGCGGCGCCGAAGTTCGACTTCGAACTGCGCATCGCAACTCCGAAGGAACTGGCACCGCCGACCGCGCTCATCGAGCAGGCCCGCGCCGCCGGGGCTTCCATTGTGGTCACCGATGACCCATATGAGGCCGTGAAGGGTACCGACTGCGTGGTGACCGACTGCTGGGTCTCCATGGGCGACGACGATGAGGCTTCCCGCCACAATCTGCTCGCACCCTATCAGGTGAACGCTCGCCTGATGCAGGAGGCCAATCCGCAAGCGCTCTTCATGCATTGCCTGCCGGCCCATCGCGGCGAGGAAGTGACCTCCGAGATCATGGATGGTCCGAACTCCGTCGTCTTCGATGAGGCGGAAAACCGGCTGCATGCGCAGAAGGGCATTCTGGCCTGGTGCTTCGGCGCGCTCTGACGCGGGCCGATGCTTCAGGCTTGCCGTGTAAGGTCTGAAACAGTGGCATTTGATCTCAAAGACTTCGGCGTCGAACCGGCTGGGTTTGACGCCGTTCGCCCGTTTGCCGTGGAAGGTCTGGATGTGCGCGGCCGCGCCCTCGTGATGGGGCCGGTCATCGACAACATCCTGTCCCGCCACGACTATCCCGCACCCGTTTCCCGTCTGCTGGCGGAGGCCGTGGTCCTGACGAGCCTTCTGGGCACCGCCCTGAAGTTCGAGGGACGCTTCACCCTCCAGACCCAGTCGGATGGGCCGGTCTCCATGCTGGTGGTCGATTTCTCGGCGCCGGAATCCGTGCGCGCCTATGCAAGCTTCGACGCGGAGCAGGTGGCCGACGCCATGGCCCGGGGCGCAACCCGCCCCGAGGATCTGCTGGGCCGTGGCCATCTGGCCATGACCATCGATCAGGGCCAGCACATGCAGCGCTATCAGGGTCTGGTGGAGCTGGACGGCGCCTCCCTCGAGGAGATCGCCCACCGCTACTTCGCCCGCTCCGAGCAGATCCCGACCGTGGTGCGCCTTGCCGTTGGCGAGCTGCTGACCCCGGCCGCCGCAGCCGGCTCGACCCATCGCTGGATCGCTGGCGGCGTGATGGTGCAGTTCCTGCCGGACTCCACCGAGCGCATGCGTCAGGCGGATATCCATCCGGGCGACGCGCCGGAGGGCACGGAAGCGCATGTGATCGACGAGGATGATGCCTGGCTGGAAGCCAAGGCCCTGGTCGACACGATCAAGGATGACGAGCTGGTCGATCCGGATCTGGGCGTCGAGCATCTGCTCTTCCGCCTGTTCCACGAACGCGGCGCCCGCCTTTTCGAGCCGCAGAAGGTCCAGGACCGATGCCGCTGCTCGCGCGAGCGCGTCGAGGGCATCCTCTCCACCTTCAAGGCAGAGGAAGTCGACGCCATGCGTGAAGGGGACAAGATCGTGGTGACCTGCGAGTTCTGCTCGACCCGCTACGAGTTCGACGCGGACAACTTCTGATCCGCAGCCGAGGCTTTCAAACGACAAAGGCCGGTCATTGGGGACCGGCCTTTTTCATGTCAGGTCGTCCTGTGCCGAAGCTCAGGAGAGGATCGTATCCGCGAAGCTGCGGATCTGGCCGGCCGCGATGGCCAGGTTGCCGTCAAGGGTTGCGGGCGAGCGGCCGCGCGGGGCAAAGTCGTGGTTGCCGTCTTCCAGGTAGTGCAGCGTCACGGCAGCGGGCAGGGTGATCGCGTCGATCTCTTCCTGCGACCCGAATCCGTCCCGGTCGCCCTGCAGCACGAGGATCGGGCGCTTGCCCTGTTCCAGCGGCACAAGCCGCCAGTGTTCGGGCTCCGGCTTTCCGGTCGGGTGGAACGGATAACCGAGGCAGATGACGCCCTTGATGCGCCCGGGAAGCGACCCGCCACTCGCAAGCATCGCGGCCACCCGACCGCCCATGGACTTGCCGCCGATCAGCAGCGGACCCTCGCATTCCTTCAGCACCTGCTGGACGACGGTCTGGAACTCGCCGATCAGCTGTTCAGCCTTCGGCGGGGGCTTCTTCGGGCCGCCGTTGCGCCGGCCGGCCATATAGGCGAATTCGAACCGGGCCACCGCGAGGCCTGCCTCGGCCAGGTTGGCGGCCATCTTGGTCATGAAGGGGCTGTCCATTGCCGCGCCGGCGCCATGGGCCAGAACCACGGTCGCCAGGACCTCGCCATCCGGGCGGGTCCACAGAAGATCGGTCATTGTCTTGTCGTGCCTCGTTGAGGGGTCATGAATGTCGCCTATCCCCATTCCGGGGCAGGCTCAAGCGGCGAACCGCGCCTTTTGCGGCTTTCCCCGGTGCAAGGGGCGAGGGCGCGCTCCGTCAGAAGAAGCTGATGGGGAAATAGCGCAGGTAAAGTTCCCGGTAGGTGCCGTTGGTGGCGGTCTTTCTCAGGGCGTAGGTGAGCGCCTCGGCGAGCTCTGGCTCGGTCTTGCGCACGGCAATCGACAGGCCCTCGTCGAAGTGGCCCGGTTCCAGCCAGGGGCCGCCTGCCAGGGCGCAGCAGTCGTTGGCGTCTTCGCTGCCCAGCCAGGTCGCAAGCGCCAGACCGCTGTCAAACACCGCATCCGCATCGCCCGAGAGGAGGGCCTCGCGGGCGCGCTCGGGCGACGGATAGGTGCGCAGCGGAACGTCGGGCCAGAAGGCGAGGGCAAAGCGCTCGTGCCGGGTGCCCGCAACGACGGCGATGCGTTGTCCGGTCAGATGGGTCTCGTCGAAGCTTTCGCGGTCCCCGGCGCGCACCATGAAGCGGGCAGGGAGCTTCATGTAGTCCTGGGTGAAGGTCAGATCGCCGTTGAGCGCCGTGGTGGCGGCCAGCCCGGCGATGATGGCATCGCCTTCACCAGCGACCAGGCTCGGCACCAGGTCGTCGAAGGGCACGATCTTGAGGGCGCAGGAGGCGCCCATGTCCTGACACATCGCCCGGGCCAGATCCACGTTGAAGCCGGTCAGCCGTCCGTCCGTGTCGCGAAAGACGAAGGGCGGGAAGTCGTCGCTTGCCAGAAACTGGATCTTCTCCGGCAGATCCTTCGGGCGGTCCTGAACGGCGCGCGGATCCCAGAAATTCGGCACGACCGGGCGGTTTTCGGCGGCAGCGGCGAGGGCTCGGTCCGCATCGGCTGCGCTGTTCCCCCCGGCCGCAATGGCGGTCCCGCTTCCCGTCGCCAGGGTCAGGATTACCGTAAAGACAGAACACGCAAGGGTTGCGTATCTTGCGGTTTTGCGCGCGGCGTGCCTAAACTTTACGTTGCGTGACGTTTTCAAGGGTCCGATCCGAGATCTCGTGTATCCCCGAGTAGGGAGTAGGATATGCGGCGAGTGACTTCAGCCCTTCCGGCTGAGCTAGAGATACTGCGTCAGAGGGGAATTGCAAAATCAATCCTCGACCGGGCCTGTGCCTGCTCGGCCCGCGTCTCCATGACACCGGCCGAATATCTGGTGTCTCAGGGCATCCTGACGGAGGAGACGGTCTTCAGCGCCCTGGCAGAAGCCTGCGGTCTTCCCTTTCTCCCGGACCGGGGGTTCCGCCCCCAGTCGGTGGAGGCCAAGTGCATCGCCCTTGGCGAGGAAAGCTGTGGTCCGGTTCTGATCGGCGTGACCCGCGACCAGACCATCTATGCGGTGGCGCCGCCCTACGACAGCTTTGCCGAAGTGCTGGATCTCTGCCGGCGGCGGCCCGATCTGGCGCAATGGGTGCGCATTACCACTCCGGCCGCCCTCGGCTTTGCGGTCAATCACCTCAATTCTCCGGAAGGGGATCTGGAAAGCCGGTTCCCCCAATTCAGCGCAAGGCGCCGCTTTTCGTCCGGTCAGATCGGCTGGGCGGCGAGCCTGATCGGCGGGCTGGTGCTCGGCGCCACCGTGCCGCTCTCCCTCCTGCTGGTCGCGGGTGCTCTGGTGATTGCTGCCTGTTCCACCCTGATCGGCCTTGCCCGGCTCGCCAGTGCACTCGCAGCCGGTCCCGGTGACCTGCACTTCACCCTTCCAGCGGCCCTGCTGGATCGACGGGTCATCTGGCCACGCTACACGGTGCTCGTGCCCCTGTTCCGCGAAGCGGCCAGCGTGGCGTCGCTGATCGCCCATCTGGAGGCCCTCGACTATCCGCGCGAAAAGCTCCAGATCCTGCTGCTGGTCGAGCCGGATGACCCGGAAACCCTGAAGCATCTGCCGAAGCGGTTGCCGCCCCAGATGCGTGTGCTGCGCGTGCCCTGGGGATCGCCGCGCACCAAGCCCCGCGCCCTGGCGCATGGCCTGGAACAGGCGACCGGCGATCTGCTGACCATCTATGACGCGGAAGATCGCCCGGAGCCGGATCAGCTGCGGCAGGCCGCGCTGGTCTTTGCCCTTTCGCCACCGACGGTCGGCTGCCTTCAGGCGCGCCTCTGCGCCGACAATGCGGGCGAGAGCTTCTTCGCCCGTCATTTCGCCCTGGAATATGCCTGCCTCTTCGATCAGCTCCTGCCCTGGTTGCACCGTCACGACTGGCCGATCCCGCTGGGCGGCACCTCCAATCATTTCCGCACGGAGGCCCTGCTGGCGTCAGGGGCCTGGGACAAGTTCAACGTCACGGAGGATGCGGATCTCGGCATCCGCCTGTCCCGGCGCGGATACCGCAGCGGGGTCCTGGCCAGCACCACTTTCGAAGAGGCGCCGATCACCTGGCGCGCCTGGCGGCGGCAGCGGGCCCGCTGGCACAAGGGCTGGATCCAGACCTTCTTCGTCCACACCCGCGACCTGCGCGGCACGTTCAAGGACCTCGGCCTCGCGCGGCTGGCGGTCGTCCTCGCCCTGATTGGCGGCAACATGCTGGTCATGGCGCTCGGGCCGCTCTGTGCCATTCTCATGAGCCTCTATGCGCTGGGGGTTCTGGACCTGCCTCTGCTCGATGCTTCCTGGCGCGGGGCCTTCGGCTGGGTCTGCGTGGCGAGTCTCGTTTTCTGCCATGCGGCGTCGGCGGTGGCGCTTCTTCTGGCGGCGCGCATGCGCGGTCTCGGCGTCCGGCTTCGCGATGCCCTGACTCTGCCGCTCTACTGGCTCTTCAACGCCCAGGCCTTCTATCAGGCTGTCTGGGAATTTGCCCGCTCGCCCCATGGCTGGAACAAGACCGAACACGGCGTCTCGCGCGCCCGCCGTCCGACGATGACCGCCTCTGCGCACGGGATCACGCAACCCGGCGAATAGAATGGGGCCAGGGGTCTGACGATCGAACGGAAAGGAGAGGGGAGTTTGCGAGAGCGGCCGCCACAATAGAAGTGAGGCGGCGAATGGAGCGGGTGAAGGGAATCGAACCCTCGTATGCAGCTTGGGAAGCTGCCGTTCTACCATTGAACTACACCCGCATCTCGCGTGGGCTCTTTCTGCTGTGCCGCCATGCGTCTGTCAAGAGGGGCTTTCTCGAGGGCCACGTCCTCGCGCGGGACCCGGTGGAAAAGATGACGGGAAAGACGCCCGCAAACCGATGCGGGGGCCTTGGCCACGAGCTGCGGTCTCTCGACTCCGCAAGGTCAGTTGATCAGGCCGCTTGCGAAAAAATCCGTTGCGTCCCGGGGTCATTGCAGGTCACAGACTTGCAGGGCGGGTGTGGCTCGCCCATCTGCGCAAGCAAGTAACCGTTCCAAGATCCGGAGACCCCTCGATGATGCGCAAGCGTCTGGCCGATCTCGTATCCTCCCCCCAGTGGGAAGGCGCCATTGTCCTGCTGGTGGTGCTCAATGCCATCACCCTTGGCCTGGAAACCTCCGACCGGGTGATGGCGGCAATCGGGCCCGTTCTGCTCGTCCTCGACAAGGCCTTTCTGGTGGTCTTCGTGCTGGAAATCGCCATCCGGATCCTTGCGCGTGGGCCGAGGTTCTTCCTTGGCGCGTGGAACCTCTTCGACTTCACCATCGTCGCCATCGCGCTCATCCCCGCCAGTGGCCCCTTCACGGTTCTGCGCGCGCTGCGCATCCTGCGGGTGCTGCGGCTCATCTCTGTGGTGCCGTCCCTGCGCCGGGTGATCGGCGGTCTGGTAGCGGCCTTGCCGGGCATGGGCTCCATCGTGGTGCTGATGGCACTGGTCTTCTATGTCTTTTCCGTCATGGCGACTAAGCTCTACGGCGAGACCTTTCCGGAGTGGTTCGGAACCATCGCGAAGTCCCTCTACACCCTCTTCCAGGTGATGACCCTGGAGAGCTGGTCCATGGGCATCGTGCGGCCGGTGATGGAGGTGCATCCCTGGTCGTGGCTCTTCTTCATTCCCTTCATCCTCTGCACCGCCTTCACGGTCCTCAATCTCTTCATCGGCATCATCGTCTCCGCCATGCAGGAGGAGCACGAGCACACCGCCGACGAGGATCGCCGCGCCATTCACACCGAGGCCGAGCACATTCTGGCCGAAGTGCGGGCTCTGCGCCGCGAGATGGCGGAGCTGCGCGAAAGCCTTGGCGAGCGGCCGGACCGTCATTGAGCCATGAAAACGGGCGGAGAGGAAATCCTCTCCGCCCGCCGGGCACCGCGACCAATGAATGGATGGGGCAGGTCGCGGGGAGTGCGCTTACATAAGGCCATTGGTGTCCTTGACGGAGACGTGATGGATGGACGGCCAGGTTTCTGCGGCCTTGGCCAGGGTGCCGGCCTTGTCCTTGGAATAGGCGGCAAAGACCGCCTCGTTCAGGAAGAGATAGAGCTTGCCGTCGACGACATCTGCCCACCGCGGGCTGCCGTCCAGCTTCTTGCCGAGCGCCACGCCAAGGGCGCAGAACCCGCCATACTGGGGCTTGAAGGCTTCCGGATCAGCAGCGAAGCGCTTCATGCTTTCTTCGGAAGCGAAGTAATAGGCGACCCCGTCCTGAACGTGGGTGAACTTGGCCTGGCCGTCAGCAAGGTCCAGACCCGATGCAAGGGCGACGGCGTCCAGGCCGCGCAGGGCAACGCCCTGACCTTCCACGGTTGTACCGGTGGATACATTGTATTCGTCCTCCGCATAGGCAATGACAGGGCCGGCAAGGGCGGCGATGAGGGTGGCGCTGGCAACGAGAGTGTTGAAAAGGTTCATGGTCTTTACTCCTGGATGGGCAGCCGTGGCTGCGGTCAATTGAAGGCGGACGATCCGTCACATGCGGTCGCCGGCCGGCGTGAAAGGGCAGAAACGTCGGGCGCGTTCAGGCGCCCAGCGTGGTCATGCGGGACACCGCTTCTTCGGTGGTCCAGACAGCGTTGGCGATCATGCGGAAGTTGATCAGGGCAGCGAGGTAACCGTCGCCTTCCGGAACCTTGGCGCCGGCGGTGGCGTCCTGGACCACGGCGACCTCGAACCCCTGTTCCAGGAATTCGCGCATGTGGCTTTCCACGCAGAGGTTGGCGGACATGCCGGCCAGGATGATCTGGTCCACGTGCAGCTTGCGCAGCTGCAGGGTCGCGTCATTCTGTTCCGGGCCGTAGACCTTGTGCGGCGAGGTGATGATGGTCTTGCCGTCGAAGATGTAGGGCTTGTACTCGGCCATGAAGTCGGCGCCGGAGCCTTCGAAGCCTTCCAGGGTGAGGGGGCCCGGACGGTCGAACATGCCGATCGAGTGCATGACCTTTTCCAGAGCGCCTTCCATCTCCCAGCGATGGTCATGCGGGTAGTAGAAGTGCGGGGAGATCACCACCGGCAGGTCGGCTGCCTTGGCGGTCTTGAACAGGCGGGTCAGGTTGTCCACCACCCCATGTTCGGTCACGCTCTCCCCGACGACACCCCAGCTCACCCCGTCCGGGCTCAGGAAGTCGATCTGCGGATCCACGACCACCAGCGCGGCGCGGCCCTTCTTCAGTTCCATGTTCGATGCCGGCAGGCCCGGCTTTTCCGGAGCGGCGTAGGCCGGGTTGGTCGAGGCAGCCTGGGCGGCGTCGGCGAAGCCGGCGACGGCCATGCCGGTGGCGGCGGTCGCGGCCACGCCTGCGGCGGTGGTCGTCAGGAAATTGCGGCGGTTCATGCCGTTCTGGTCGGTATCTGCGGTGGAGTGGCTGTGGTCATGACCGCAGCCGCAAGGGGATTTCATGGACATGGTGGTCTCCTTCAGTAGGGGCCGGGCCAGGCCGCCGGCCGGACATTCGAGACCGCTTCGCGGTCACATGCCTGGATGTTCTGGTGTCAGAGGCCGAGATCGCTCAGCCCCGGGTGCTCTGCCGGGCGCGGGCCCTGAGGCCAGCGGAAGAGCCGTTCGTCTTCCCGGATCGGCTGGTCGTTGATCGAGGCGAAGCGCACGGCCATCAGCCCGTTGGGCGCAAATTCCCAGTTCTCGTTGCCATGGGCCCGGAACCAGGACCCGTCGGCCCGGCGCGCCTCATAGGCAAAGCGCACGGCGATCCGGTTCTCGGTGAAGGCCCACAGCTCCTTGATCAGCCGGTAGCCGAGCTCGGCCTCCCACTTGGCGGTGAGGAAGGCGACGACGGCCTCGCGGCCATTCAGGAACTCCGACCGGTTCCGCCAGCGGGTGTCCGGCGTGTAGGCCAGCGAGACGGCCTGCGGGTTGCGGCCATTCCAGGCATCTTCTGCGGCGCGGACCTTCCGGATGGCGCTGTCCCGATCAAAGGGAGGAAGCGGGGGACGGGTCTCTGCGGGATGGGACATCGTGATCTCCAAAGTGAACTGATCTGTTCTGTTTGATGGGGCATTAAATGAACAGATCTGTTCACAATGCAACCGCAAAAATGAGGGAGATGGGCGCTTTCACGTCCATGTGAAGTCATGAGAGGGCGGAAAATCGCCGGAAATCAGGGTGGGTCTTGCAAGGTGGCGCAAGACAAATTACTTACTGGTCAGTGCACTAAGGAGAGATCATGCGCCCCAGCAAGCGTGACGAACTGGTCCAGAAAGCCCTGACGATTTTTTATCGGGAAGGCTTCCATGCCGCGGGTATGGACCTGCTGTCGGCGGAGACCGGCATATCCAAGACAACGATGTTCAAGCATTTCCGCACCAAGGAAGAGCTGATCCTTGCGGTACTGCGCCTGCGCGACGAGCAGTTTCGCAACTGGCTCTTCCGCCGCATGGAGCAACTGGGCCCGACCCCGCGCGACCGGATGCTGGCCATGTTCGACGCCCTGCGAGAATGGTTCCAGACGCCGGAATATCGCTCCTGCATGTTCATCAAGGCGTCAGGGGAATATCCGCAGCGGGATCATCCGATTCACGCGCTTTCGGCCGAGCACAAGCGCCTGCTCCACCGCCAGATCACGGAGCTGGCCCGCGAGGCCGGCGCCGTCGAGCCCGAAGTCCTCGCCCGCGCGCTGTTGCTGCTGAAGGAAGGGGCCATCGTCACGGCCCATATCGGTCACGAGGTCGATCCCGCAGGCGACGCCCGCGCCATGGCGGAGGTGCTCATCGACAAGGCCCTCGAGAAACACTGAGGCCGGCAGCGGGGTTGCGGCGCGCAAGGGGGCACTCGCTCTCTGGCAATGTCCCTCCACCGCCCCTCCCCACCGCGTCATCCCTGACTTGATCCGGGATCCATTCCACGCCGCCACACGTCCCTTCCTTGCGGACGGGGTCGGGGCCCCTTCGGGAGCTCTGCAAGCGAGCGCGTCCCCGGTCAAGCCGTGAGTAACGTTGGCTCCCGGAAGGCCTTGATCCATAAAGAAAAAAGGCGGCCCCCGATCGTGTCGGGAGTCGCCTTTCTCATGTTACGAGTGTGTGCCTGCGATTACGTTGCCAGCTCTCCGGCAATGGCCTTGGCGATGGTCGCGCGGGTTTCCGCAATGCCGTAGAGCGCCACGAAGGAGCCGAAGCGCGGGCCCTTTTCCTGGCCCAGCAGCAGCTGGTAAAGCGCGGAGAACCAAGCGACCGAGACGCCGGGGCCGCCGTCGGGGCTCTTCTTGGTCTGGTCCTGATAACGCTCGATCTTGCGGGCCACATCCAGAACCGCATCCTGGATCACGGCGCCATCCGCATCGCCCGGCAGGGCCGCCAGCGCGGCATCCAGATCCTTCAGTGCGGCAAGCTCGACCTCGTCCGCAGCCTTGAACTGCTTGTTCGGCTTGACGAAATCGTCGAAGTAGCGGATCGCGAAACCGACCAGCTGGTCCAGCTCCGGATGGGTTTCCGGCGTAACGCCCGCCGCCTGACGGGTGATGAAGGCCCACAGCACATCCTTGTTTTCCGCGTTGGAGGCGGACACCAGGTTGAGCAGCATGGCGAAGGACACCGGCATGTCCACGGTCGGAACATTGCCGGAATGGATGTGCCATACCGGGTTGTTCAGACGTGCGGCGGCATCCTGCCGGCCATAGGCGTTCAGATAGGCGTAATACTCGTCCACGGCCTTCGGGATCACGTCGAAGTAGAGCTTCTTCGCGGTCTTCGGCTTGTTGTACATGAAGAGCGCCAGGCTCTCGGTCGGGGCGTAGGTCAGCCATTCGTCGATGGTCAGGCCGTTGCCCTTGGACTTGGAGATCTTGGCGCCGTCATCGGCCAGGAACAGTTCATAGACGAAATGCTCCGGCGGGGTGCCGTCCAGCACTTCGCAGATCCGGTCATAGAGACCCATGTTGGGCCCATGGTCCTTGCCGAACATCTCGAAGTCGACGTTGAGCGCGGCCCAGCGGGCGCCGAAGTCCGGCTTCCACTGCAGCTTCACGTTTCCACCGGTGACCGGCACGGTGTATTCGGTTCCGTCCTCGTCGTCGAAGGTGATGGTGCCGGCTTCCGCATCCACCTTCTTCATCGGCACGTAGAGCACGCGGCCCGACTTGGGCGAGATCGGCAGGAACGGGCTGTAGGTCGCCTGGCGCTCTTCGCCGAGCGTCGGCAGCATCACGTCCATCAGCTCCTGGAACTTGGCCACAGCCTTGAGCAGGATCGCGTCCAGCTTGCCGGCCTTGTAATACTCGGACGCGCTGGCGAACTCGTAGGCGAAGCCGAACGTGTCGAGGAACCGGCGCAGCATGGCGTTGTTGTGATGGCCAAAGCTCTCGTAGTCGCCGCCGAAGGGGTTCGGCACGACGGTGAGCGGCATCTGCAGGTAGGGCTCGAGCGCCTTGCGGTCCGGCACGTTTTCCGGGATCTTGCGCATCCCGTCCATGTCGTCGGAGAAGCACAGCAGGCGCGTCGGGATCTTGTCTTCGGTCAGCAGGCGGAAGGCCGTGCGGACCATGGTGGTGCGGGCCACTTCGCCGAAGGTGCCGATGTGGGGCAGACCCGAAGGACCATAGCCGGTCTCGAAGAGCACCGGCTGCGACGGATCCCGCTTCTCGACCCGTTTGACCAGTTTTCGCGCTTCCTCGAAGGGCCAGGCCTTGGAAGTCCGGGCGGCCTCGACGAATTCGGGCGAAAGGTCAAGCGGTGGCAGGGATCGTTCGGTCATGATGGTCTGTTTCTAAGGTTGTTCTGTCTTTTGGGAATGGTGCGTTCCGCCTTCTGGCAGGGAAGCGATCCGGCCGGGCGAAAGCGCGGCGACACTAGAAAAGCCTTGGGCTTGCGTCAACGACGAACTCGAGAAACTCGCTTGAATGTAAACGGGTGAGGGCTTACCTCTCGAGGCGACTGAGGGGTCGGTGCGCCGGCCGAACCTGCGAGGAGGCATTGCACGCGGCATGAGCGAGACTATCAGCATCCAGGAAGCCCTGATCTACGTCATGGTCCTCACCTCGGCCTCCGACGGCCAGATGACCGACAGCGAACTCGCCGCCATCGGCGACATGGCCAAGACCCTTCCGGTCTTCGACGGCTTCGACCCGGCCGACGTGCTGCCCGCCGCCCAGCGTTGCGGCGAAAGGGTGCAGGGGGAAAACGGCCTGTCCGACCTTCTGGCGCTGATTGCCGATGTGCTGCCCGTTCGCCTCTACGACACGGCCTATGCGCTCGCGGTGGATGTTGCGGCGGCGGACATGGATGTGTCGCGCGAGGAACTGCGCGTGCTTCAGCTGCTGCGCGACCGCTTCGATCTCGACAAGCTCACCGTCGCGGCCATCGAGCGCGGTGCCCTTGCTCGCCACAAGCGCGCCTGAACGGGCCAGCAAGACGCGGTCAGGCGGGAGGACACCCTCACCGCCTCCGCCTCGGTCCCTTGCGCGGCCTGATCAGTTGATGATGTGAACTGCGTCCGGCAGGTCGAGGGAGAAGGCGGGGATGATCACGTCGAAGGACGAACCATCCTCCCGCTCCATCCGGTAGGTGCCCGACATGATGCCGGACGAGGTCTTCAGCGGGCAGCCGGAGGAATATTCGTAGGTGTCGCCGGGTTCGATCACCGGCTCCTCGCCGACGACGCCCGGGCCTTCGACCTCTTCCTTGCGTCCCAGTGCATCGACGATCGTCCAGTGCCGGCTCCGCAGCTGCACGGGCGTGTCCGTGTCATTGCGGATCTCGACCATATAGGCCCAGACATAGTGGCCCTGTTCCGGATCGCTCTCGTCATCCAGATAGAACGGTTCGACGGAAACGGCGATGCCCTGGGTGGTTGCGCGATACTGTCCTGACACGTGCTCGATTCTTCTCGATCTGGACTGACTGGGTCTCAGCGGCAGGCTTATAGGATCTTTGAGCGAAAGTTGAAAGCACCGGCCTTGCGTGAGCGGGACGGAATCTTGGAAAAAGAGCCTCTGCACCCGCGGCCACCGAGCCTTGGGCGGCCATGAACCCACCTGCCGGTGAGCACGCCCCTGGAGCCTGCCATGTTCGACGCCCGTTTGCGCCCTCTCATCGATCCGCCGCTGGCGCGACTGGCCACACCTCTCGTCCGGCGCGGCATCACCGCCACGCAGGTCACTCTGGCAGGCTTTGCGCTCGGCGCGCTCGCCTGTCTTGCCATCGCCCTCGGGGCCTTCTGGATCGGCCTGGTGCTGATAGCGCTCAACCGTCTGGCCGACGGTCTGGACGGCGCCATCGCCCGCCAGACGGAACGGACCGACCGGGGCGGCTATCTCGACATCGTGCTGGATTTCTTCTTCTACGGCGGTGTTCCGCTGGCCTTCGCGCTCGCCGATCCGGCGTCCAACGCGCTGGCGGGCTCTGTCCTGCTCGCCAGTTTCTATGCCAATGGCTCGGCCTTCCTTGCCTTCGCCATCATGGCGGAAAAGCGCGGGCTTTCGACCGACGCTCAGGGTCAGAAGTCGCTCTTCTATCTCACCGGCATCGCGGAAGGCGCCGAGACCATCGCGCTCTTCGGCCTCATGTGCGTGTTTCCCGCAGCATTCCCGGCGCTCGCCTGGGGCTTCGCCGCCGTGTGTTTCGTCTCGGCAGGCGCCCGCGCCGTCCTGAGCGCACGGCTGCTGTCGTGAGGGGCGCACCGGCCACCAGATATTTTGCCTGTCCGCCGTCATCCTAGGCCCTTTGCCGAGGATCCAGTCCCCCCGGCGCCGCATGCAGCTCACGGAAGCGAGCGCGGGTGATTACTGGCCCCCTGCCTGCGCAGGGGTGACGGAGGTGGGGTGGTCGGCACGCCTTGGATTCCGCGCGCCGTTGTCGTTGCCTCTCCGTCGTCATGCTCGAGCTGTCCCGAGCATCCAGTCTGCCAGGACAAGGTCAGGAGCATCGGCGCAGAAGCCGAGGATGCCGGACGCATTGCAAATTCACACCCGCACCATGCACCCGCACCAAGCACCCGCGTTGGACCCAACGTCCCTCGCGCACCGGGCGGGCGACATGAAAAAGCCCTCCCGCGCGAGGACAGGGGAGGGCTTTTCAGACAGGCTGGGGATGATCGGCGCGGATCAGATCGCCTTCAGCGCCGTTTCGATATCCTCGATCAGGTCCTGGGCGTCTTCCAGACCGACCGACAGGCGCAGAAGGCCGCCGGAAATGCCGAGTTCCGCCTGAGCTTCCGCGCCGATCGACTGGTGGGTCGTGGTCGCCGGATGGGTGATCAGGCTCTTGGCGTCACCCAGGTTGTTGGAAATCTTGATGATCTCCAGCGCGTTGAGGAAGCGGAAGGCGGCTTCCTTGCCGGCGGCGATCTCGAAGGCCAGCATGGTGGAGCCGCCGGTCATCTGGCGCTTGGCGATCTCGGCCTGCGGGTGATCGTCCCGGCCCGGATAGATCAGGCGCGACACGGCGGACTGGCCGGCCAGATGATCGGCGATCTTCGCGGCACTCGACGTTTGCTGGGCGACCCGCAGGGGCAGGGTCTCCAGGCCTTTCAGCAGCACCCAGGCGGAGAACGGGCTCATGTGCGGGCCGGTGTGCTTGACGAAGGGCATCACTTCTTCGGTGATCCACTTCTCGTCGGAGAGCACGACGCCACCCAGGCAGCGGCCCTGGCCGTCGATGTGCTTGGTGGCCGAATAGACCACCACATCGGCCCCGAGCTTCAGCGGAGACTGGAACATGGGCGTGGCAAAGACATTGTCGACGATGAGCCGCGCCCCGACCGAATGGGCGATCTCGGCGACAGCTGCAATGTCGATGATTTCCAGCGTCGGGTTGGTCGGGCTTTCGAGGAAGAGGGCGGTGGTGTTGGGCTTCACCGCGGCCTTCCACTGGTCGAGGTCCGTCCCGTCGACAAGGGTGCTTTCCACGCTGAAACGCGGCAGCAGGGTTTCGACGATGTAGCGGCAGGAGCCGAACAGCGCCTTGGCCGCCACCACGTGGTCTCCGGCCTTGACCGAGGACATGATGGCCAGATTGACGGCCGCCATGCCGGATGCGGTGGCGCGGGCGGCTTCCGCGCCCTCCAGCATCTTCATCCGGTCTTCGAACATGGCAACGGTCGGGTTGGCATAGCGCGAGTAGACGAAGCCCGGAGCCTCGCCGTTGAACCGGCGCTCGGCAAACTCGGCATCCTCGTAGACGAAGCCCTGGGTCAGATACAGGGTTTCGGAGGTCTCGCCGAACTGGGAACGGGTGGTGCCGCCGTGAACGAGCGTGGTGGCGGGGCGCCAGCTCTTGGTCTCGTTGGGATCGCGGGTGGTCATGGACGTCTACTCCAAAAGAAAAACCCGGCCGTGAGCCGGGGTCTTTTGGATCCCGGCCTGTTTAGCGACTTGTTTAACGTGGCTGCAAGCCGGCCGGCTCAAATGACCACGAGGTATGAGGCTGCATAGGCCAAAAGTTTACCCGGGTCAACGGTTGCACCGCAATAGCGGTTGGCGGGCTCCGCTCTTTGGGCTAATCACGGGTTAAGGGCGTGTGGCAATCACGCCAGAGGGACGTTTGGAGAGCCGGGGCACAACATGACAACGGACGTTTCGGGCATCTTGCCGGTTCAGGCCATTGAACGGATGTTTGCAGAGGGCTCGATCTTCGCCGCCGAAGCGCCCGTGACCGGGCAGATCCAGCCCGCCAGCCTCGACCTGCGTCTGGGGCACACGGCCTACCGGGTGCGCGCCAGCTTCCTGCCGGGCCCGGAAACGACGGTGCTCGAACGGCTGGAGAGCCTGAAGCTGCATACGGTCGATCTGGGCGCGGGTGCGGTTCTCGAGACGGGCTGCGTCTATATCGTCCCCCTGCAGGAGACCCTGGCGCTTCCCCGCGATGTCTCCGCCACGGCCAATCCCAAGAGCTCGACCGGCCGGCTCGACGTCTTCACCCGCGTGATCACCGACCACGGTCAGGCCTTCGACACCGTTCCGGCCGGCTATTCCGGGCCGCTTTATGCGGAAATCTCGCCGCTGACCTTCCCCATTCTCGTGCGCAGCGGGTCGCGTCTGAGCCAGATCCGCTTCCGCCGGGGCGACAGCCTGATCTCGGACCAGTTCCTGCAGATGGTGCACCGGGAGCACACGCTGGTCACCGGTGGCAACCAGCGCATCGGTGGTGGCGTGCAGCTGTCCATCGATCTGGAAGGCAAGGGCGAGGGATCGCTTGTCGGCTACCGCGCCAAGCACCATTCCGGTCTCATTGATGTGGACAAGCCCGGCGCGCAGGATCCCCTCGATTTCTGGGAGCCGCTGTACCGTCGCGGTGCTCCCGAGCTGATCCTCGACCCCAACGAATTCTACATCCTGGTCAGCCAGGAAGCCGTGCATGTGCCGCCGGATTATGCGGCGGAAATGGTGCCCTTCGACGCTCTGGTCGGCGAGTTCCGCGTGCATTACGCAGGCTTCTTCGATCCGGGCTTCGGCCATGCCCATGCCGGCGGCATCGGGTCGCGCGCCGTTCTGGAGGTCCGCTCCCACGACGTGCCCTTCATTCTGGAGCACGGCCAGACGGTCGGCCGCCTCGTCTATGAAAAGATGGCCGAACGGCCCCGCACCCTCTACGGCGAGGGCATCGGCTCCAACTATCAGGGCCAGGCCCTGAAGCTCTCCAAGCATTTCAGGATGTGATGGCGTCTCGAACGATCATCACCCGCGAATTCGAAGGCTTTCTGGAGGACCGGAAGTCTCGGTTCCTTGCTTTCCTGATGCCCCTCGAGCGCTTTGACGATCGCATGACGGAGCTTCGAGCCGAGCATCGCAAGGCCTGTCATTTCGTCAATGCCTTCCGGAGGCTGCATGACGATGGCCGCATCGAGGAAATCGGCAAGGACGATGGCGAACCCTCGGGCACCTCGGGCATGCCGACCCTCAAGGTCCTTGCCGGCGCGGGTTTGGTCAATGCTGGCGTGATCGTCGTGCGCTATTTCGGCGGCACGAAGCTGGGGGGCGGCGGGCTGGCTCGAGCCTATTCGGGCGCTGCTGCGGATGCCATCCAGAACGCGGAGCTGCTTCCTTTCGTGAAACTCGGGTCCCGGCGGGTGTCCGCCAGCTTTTCGCGCACGGCAGAGCTGGAGCGGGACGTCGGTCTCGCCCCCGTCACGATCGTCGACCGGGCCTTTGATGCCGGTGGCGTGACCCTGACCCTTGAGGGCCCGGAGGATGATCTCGCTCGCCTGTCGGAGAGCTGGCCCGCGCGCATGTAGCTGCGTTCGCGCTCAGTTCGGGCTGGGATCAGGCATCTAAGGCTCGCGAACCGGGGCAAGCAGACCCGGGAGCAGCTCCAGATCCGAAAGGCCGCCTGACGGTGACGCTGAGGCCGAGGAGGCTTCCGCCTCCGGGCCTCGCAGCGGCACGTAGGTCGCGCCGGCTTCGCCCGTGTCTGCGCCATCAAGCGGGGTCCAGCTGCGCCTCCATTGACCGGCTGCCGCCAGACGTGCCTGCTCCGCCAGCTCGGCGAAATCCTCCGGGGCCTCGTCGGCAGGCAGGGCCCAGCCATGGCGCACCAGCCAGCGGCCAAGGTCCAGATCCCCGCGCTTGCAGCTTGCCAGAACCTCTCTCGGACCAAGATCCTCAAGCCGGTGACAGGTCAGCGCATAGATCCGCACCACGGCTCGCAAGGCCGTCCGGGCACGGGCGCCACAGGGCCAGGAGGATCCTTCGTCCGTCGGGCATGTTGCCTCAGGCGCCAGCGGGCTCACATGGGCGAGCCTCAGGGTAAGCCCGTTGCCGCTCAGAATGCCGGCGCTCACCACTTGCGGACGGCGAAGGACGATCAGCGGTCCCTTTTCCACTTCCGGGTCCGGCTTGGGTTGTTCCAGAACCGGAAGCCTGGCTTCGACGCGAACAAGGGGAGCGGTGATCTGGGGAGTGGCGATGCCTTCGGGGGCAACGTTGCGCAGGGTGTCGGGCAGGGGAACCTTTGCGAGTGCTCCGTCAGGCCTCTCGCTACCTGACCAACTCTCTCTGGCAGGAGACGGCACCACGGGCTCGCGCACTGTGGCCGGGGCAACCGGGGCCTCAGGGGGCGGCGCAAGCTTGAGCCAGGCCACGAGGCCGCCGAATCCTGCGATCAGAACGAGGGGAAGGACCAGTCCACGAGAACTCATTGCGCCTGTCGCCGCCTCATCCCGGCAGATCCTTGCGATGGGGGGAGGGCATGGCCCGTATCTCCTGGTCCGACCGGTTGCGGAGGCTCACTGGGTCGCCCAGACGATCCGGCCGATCCAGTCCACTTCGTCATGGGCAAGGCGCATGCGTGCCGAAGCACCGCTCAGCGCCTTGAAAACATACGCGCTCCGGGTGCGTTGCTCCAGACATAACAGGGTCAGCTGGCTGTTCTTCGGTTTCACCACCACCCGGTCGCCGGTGCGCACCGGCGTGTCCCGGCTGATGACGACGATGTCGCCGTGGCGGTAGACCGGCATCAGGGCGTCGCCCTCCACGCTCAGGGCGAAGAGCGTGTGCGTGGCTGGTTCAGGCAGGTCGAGGGGTTCCCAGTTCGGGCCCGCGGGCAGCCCGTCCGGATCGAACTCGGCCGTTGTCTCGACGCCGAAGGTGCTGTGGGGAATGCCCGAAAAGCTCTCGGGCCGCAGTGCGGGTGCCGGGGCATCCGGGTCGAGGCCTGCCACGAAGCGCGAGACCGGCTCGCCCGTTGCCTCGAGGATCTTGGACAGGGATTCGGTCGAGGGCCAGCGGGGGCGCCCGTCGCCTGCGATCCGTTTCGAGGGATTGAACGTCGTCGGGTCGAGACCGGCCCGCTTGGCGAGGCCGGACGGCGTCAGCCCGTGACGCTTTGCCAGCGCATCAATGGCGGCCCAGACCTGGGTATG
This sequence comes from Roseibium aestuarii, assembly GCF_008477545.1. Classification (GTDB taxonomy): domain Bacteria; phylum Pseudomonadota; class Alphaproteobacteria; order Rhizobiales; family Stappiaceae; genus Roseibium; species Roseibium aestuarii. The sequence continues at coordinate 619,671 of NZ_VORA01000001.1, forward strand.
GGACAGCATGGTTGATCTCCGCTCCCGCTTCCTGAACAGGAATATATCCCTCGATCCGAGCTTAGTGATGCTTGCCGACCATCGTCAAAGCCTTAAATCCCCTGAAAATCCGCAGCGTCCCGGGCCACCGGCCGATGCGGTGACTTGAGCCGGCGCGCTGCCGGCGCTAGGGTCCGCCGGCTTTGACCGGGCAGGCTGCCCGAGTGACGGACGGCGAGGGAAACGGCCATGCGCGTGATTTACAAGATCCTGTCTGAAACCCTGTGGCAGGAAGCCCTTGCCGCAGGATCCTTTGCGGGGGCACCGGTGGACCTTGCCGACGGCTACATCCACTTCTCCGATGCCTCCCAGGTACATGTCACGGCGTCCAAGCATTTCGCCGGTCAGGATGATCTCCTGCTGGTCGCGCTGGATGCGGATACGCTGGGGCCGGACCTCAAGTGGGAGCCGTCCCGCGGCGGGGCGCTCTTCCCCCACCTCTATGGGGCGCTGGACCCAGCGCTCGCCCTGTGGGTCAAGCCCTTGCCCATGGCTGCCGATGGCAACCACCAGTTTCCGGAGCTGGATCAATGATGAAATCCCTGTTCAACGGCCTGGCGCTTGGCCTTCTGCACCAGATGGACGCGGAAAAGGCCCATGTCGTGACGATCAAGGCCCTGAAGGCGGGACTGGGTGGACGGGCCTGCCGCAAGACCGATCCGCGCCTGGCAAGCCGCCTGTGGGATCTCGACTTCCCCAATCCCCTCGGCATGGCCGCCGGCTTCGACAAGAACGGCGAGGTGCCGGACGCGCTTCTGGCGCTGGGCTTCGGTCACACGGAAGTCGGCTCCGTCACCCCGCGCGCGCAGCCGGGAAACCCCAAGCCGCGTGTCTTCCGTCTGCCGGCCGATGAGGGCGTGATCAACCGCTACGGCTTCAACAACGAGGGCCACGCCGCCCTGCGCCAGCGCCTCGAGCGCCGGGCGAGAGCGCGCGGCATCGTCGGCGTGAACGTCGGCGCCAACAAGGACGCGACCGATCGCGTCGCCGATTATGTGGCGGGCATCGAGGCCTTTGCCGATCTCGCCAGCTATTTCACCGTCAACATTTCCTCGCCCAACACGCCGGGCCTGCGCAACCTTCAGGCCCGCGCCGCCCTGGCCGAGCTTCTCGGCGCGGTCATGGCCGCCCGTGATGCGCGCACGCAGAGCCTCGGACGTCAGGTGCCGGTGCTTCTCAAGATCGCTCCGGATGTCCTGGAAGAGGAACTGGCCGAAATCGTCGAGGAGGTGCTCGCTCACAAGGTGGACGGCCTGATCGTCTCCAACACCACCCTGTCCCGCGAGGGGCTGTCGCCGGATCCGGTGGCCGGGGAGGCGGGAGGCCTGTCCGGGCGCCCGCTCTTCCGCCGGTCCACCATCATGTTGGCCAAGGCACGACGTCTCGCCGGGCCGGAGCTCCCGATCATCGGCGTGGGCGGCATCGACAGCGCGGAAGCCGCCTGGACCAAGATCACGGCCGGTGCGGACCTGCTGCAGCTCTATTCTGCGCTCACCTACAAGGGCCCCGCGCTCGTGAGCGAAATCCTCGCCGGCCTGACCGAGCGGCTCGACCGCTATGGCATGTCGAGCCTTGCCGAAGCCCGCGACAGCAATGTGGTGCCCTGGTCGGATCTGGATCCGACTGAATAGAAGAACTCCGGATCTTGGTCCGACACACTCAAGTGCCCGGATCCTGATCCGTGGCGCTCATGCCGGGGCGAAGGCTTCGTCCCGGCGCCTGCCGCACAGGGCGAGCAGGGTCAGTCCGCGCACGCCCAAGAAGATCTCCAGCGACAGCCAGAGCCCGTGATTGCCGAGCGGCGGGAAGAGCGTCGCGAAGGCCAGCAGATAGACCGCCAGGGACACCAGCATCATGTTGCGCATCTCCCGCGACCAGGTCGCGCCGATGAACACCCCATCCATCTGGAAGGCCAGAACCCCGCACAAGGGGGTGACGGCGGCCCAGGGCAGGTAGGTATAGGCGAGCGCACGCACTCCGGCGGAGACGGTCATCATGTCGATCAGCGCCGGACCGAAGAGCCCGTAGAAGCCGGCCAGAAGGGCGGCGAGCACGAAGCTCCACAGCGAGGTCAGCCGCACGGCCCGGTCGAACGCCGGACGATAGCGGGCGCCGATGGCCCGCCCCGCCAGCTGCTCGGCTGCCGTTGCCAGTCCATCCAGGAAATAGCCGCCCACCAGGAAGAACTTCTCCAGGATCGCATTGGCGGCGAGGATCCCGTCCCCCTGAGAGGCCGACTGCCGGGTGAAGAAGGCGAAGGCGAAGAGCAGACTGAAGGACCGGATCATGATGTCCCGGTTGACGCCCATCATCCGCCGGAAGGCGGTCGCATCGAGGAGTTCGGCGCGCGAGGGCCAGCGCCCGCCGCGCCCGATCCAGGCGACCGTGCCAAGACCGGCCACACAGGCGACGAGCTCGCTGAGGACGGTCGCCCAGGCTGCACCTTCCACCGACCAGCCGAGCCCGACCACGAAGGCGATCGACAGGGCGACATTGCAGCCGTTGAGCAGGGTCTGGAGCGCCAGGCCTGTGCCGGCGCGCCCCAGGCCCAGAACCCAGCCGAGAATGGCGTAATTGGCCAGCATCAGCGGCGACGACAGGATGCGGATCTCGAAATAGCGCCGGGCGGCGGCGGTGACCTCGGCACTGCCGCCGATGAGGCGAAGCCCCGGTTCCAGAAACAGCGGGTGCAGGGCCAGAACCGCCAGACCGGCAAGGGCTGCCAACATCAGGGCGCGCAACAGGGTGGCCCTTAGTTCCCGGTCGTCGTCAGCACCCAGCGCCTGCGCCGTCAGGCCCGTGGTGCCCGAGCGCAGGAAGTTGAAGGTGGTGAAGACCAGATCGAACAGGATGCTCGCAACCGCGATCCCACCCAGAAGCGCTGCATCTCCCAGCCGTCCGATGACGGCCGTGTCGACCACGCCGAGAATGGGCGTCGACAGATAGGCCAGCGTCATGGGCACGGCGACCTTGAGGATGCCGCGATGGGTGACGGCAAAGGCACGCACCTGGGGCGAAGCGGAGGGGGAAATTGTCACGGAAACCTCGGAAGACCGGAGAAGACCGGCGATGAGCAGGCCGGATCTTCGTAGGCGCGCCGCAAGGGGCGGTCAAGCCGTGACGTCCGCCGCCTGCATCGACCGTTATTCAGCGGAGGAAGGAGGGGCATGGGTTCTCGATCCCCCTTTCCCCGACTGGCGGCAAGCCTATAACGGTTTCTCATGACCTTGCCGATCGTTCATCACCCCGCCTATTGCGCCACGTTGCCCGAGGGACATCGCTTTCCGATGGACAAGTTCCGGGCGCTCGCCGCCCGGCTCGTGGGGGAGGGGCTGGTCGCGGCCGGTGGCTTCGTCAAGCCGCGCCCGGCCCCCTTCGAATGGCTCGCTCTCGCCCATGACCCGGCCTATGTGGATGCGGTGATCGGGTGCAAGGTGCCAGCAGCCATTGCCCGGGAGATCGGCTTTCCCATCAAGGAGGATGTGTCCCTGCGTGCCCGCTGTGCGACGGGGGGCACGGTCCTGACCGGCTATCTTGCGCTCAACCATGGGCTAGCCGCCAACACCGCGGGCGGCAGCCATCACGCCCGCCGCCGGCAGGGAGCAGGCTTCTGCGTCTTCAACGATGTGGCCGTCGCGATCCGCGTGATGCAGGCGGATGGTGTCATCGGGCGCGCCCTCGTGGTTGATCTGGATGTGCACCAGGGCGATGGCACGGCGGAGATCTTTTCCGGTGATCCGAGCGTGGTGACGCTCTCGCTTCATGCCCGGCGCAACTATCCGGTGCGCAAGGTGCCCTCGACGCTGGATCTGGATCTGGAGGATGGCCTGGAGGACGAGGCCTATCTGGACGCGCTCGCCTTGGCGCTGGAGCGGGTTCTCGAGATGGGCCCCTTCGACATTACTTTCTACAATGCCGGGGTCGACCCCTGGGAGGGCGACCGGCTGGGCAGGCTTTCCCTCTCCCGGGAAGGTCTGGCGCGGCGGGACCGGCTGGTGATCTCGCGCCTGCGCGCGGCGGGGCTGCCGGTCGCCGGCGTCCTGGGTGGCGGATATTCCACCGACATGGACGAACTCTCCGACCGGCATGCCACCCTCCATCGGGTCATGCACGCCCTGTCTGCAACAGAAAGGCCGGGTGCATCGGGTGGGGTCGGCGCACCCGGCGCCGACCGCCAGGCGGTCTGACCGACTAGCGTCGACCGGAGGACAGCACGCGGCTGACCAGCCAGATCGGCACCACGATCACCGCACCCATGACCAGATAGCGGCCCATGGAAAAGATCGCGTCGAAGCCCATGTTCCAGAGCCGGGCCAGGAATCGCTGTGCCGCTTCGACAAGGCTCCACGGGTCCAGGTTGAGCGCGGAGAGGATCACCCCCACCACGAAGGAGAGGAAGAGCAGGCGCAAGGCGACCTGGCCGGGGGAACCGCCAAGGAAGCGGGTGAGGGAATCGCGCGTCATGTCGCTCTCGATCAGATGGAACGGAATAGTCTTCACTTAAGGTTGAGGGCGGCCGGACGCAAGCAGTGGGGTCACGACATTTTCGACAGGGCCGGGAGTCTGAGATGTGCCGTGAGGTGACATTGGCGCAATCCGATAAAGATTTGGGGGCTTCTGCCAATTACACTGCGGCGGCAAACCTGTATTCAACGCAGCGGAAAGAGGGCGTTGCGCGCGAAGCGACCAAAGGATGTCCGGTCACACGGATGCCCCTCGCAAGTCCCAAGAAAAGAAACAGCTGCATCTGCCCCATCGATCAAGCTGTTCAGCTCTGCGAGGAACCCTGACAGGTCCAGCCTGAGAGGTCCCTCTTTCAAACCTCGGTTGCCTGCTGTCTGTGGCGGACAGGCAGGGAAAACCGGGGAGAAACGTGCATGTGTCCGGCCGTCCCCTCACAGGCCGAAGGCACAGCCGATGCAAGCGGCTCGTCCGCATTGCCCTCGATATGGCGCGGTGTCCACCTTCCGGTTGGCACCGCGCCTTTTTTGTGGGTCTCGCTTCACCCGCGGCGCGTTTGCGCAGACCCGTCGGGCGTCTCGTCCAGCGCCTGCCGCCGCAACTCCCGTGGCGCCACCCCGAACCAGTTCTTCACGGCGCGGGAGAAGGTCGACAGGTTGGAAAATCCAAGCAGATAGGCGATCTCCTTGATCGGGCGTCGCGTGTCGAGCAGATAGCTCTCCGCCGTCGTGCGCCGCACATCCTCCAGCACCTCCCGGAAGCTCGTTCCGGCCTGACCAAGTAGCCTCTGCAGGGTGCGCGGAGACAGGCCGAGGGACGAGGCGACCGTGTCGATCGTCAGATCCCCTTGTTCCATACCGGAGGCGATGGTCGCGGCGATCTGGGCGACCGGATCGCTGGGGGCATTGATGTCCTGCATTAGTCGGTTGGCGGCGATCTCGATCAGCCGCAGCAGGTTGCGGTCCGCATGGGGATTGGGTTGCTCGGCCAGCGCATAGGGAACGCGGATGCGGTTTTCGGGAGCCTCGAAGGTCACGCCGCCGCGAAAATGGCCTAGATCGACCTCGTGTCCAGCCTCCGCAGGGTCGAGAGCGGCGATTTCCATCTGGACGCTCCGGCTTTCGTCTCCCAGCAGATGGCCGAGACGGCCGGCGATCAGGCCCATCATGGCGAAGCTCGCCTGACTGTTGGCGCCGAACCGGTTGGGAACGCTCAGCACCAGATAGAAATGGGAGGAGGTCGGATGCAGGCTCAGCCCGATGCCCCGGCTGCACAGCGGTGCGTAATGGGCCCAGTTGAAGAGCGCTGAGCGGGTGTCGGGTGCATAAAGCGCGAGATAGTCCATCAGGTCGCCCGCCCCCAGGGGCAGGCGCGCAAAGCCATTAAGCAGGAGCGTTGGATCCCCCGCCGTGCGGGCCACATCGTTGAAGACGGCAAAGGCCTGACGCAAGCCGATCCGGCGGTCCGGCGCGCTGAGTGCCCGGGTGGAGACATTCTGACGGTGAAGGATGGCGGACCAGTTCAGGCCTGCCGACGTGGCAAGGGCTCCCGCATTGATCAGGAAGGTGCTGACAACCCACTCGGTTCCAGCGTCGGTCGACATGATCTCCCTTCCGCAAGCCTTAGCTGGAAGCACCCCGTGGGAAGCACCCCGTGGGACGTGGATCCGGCCTCGAGTGAAGATATGAGCCTCTTGAACGTGGGATGAGGATATGCGGCAGGGGAGTTGGATGCAAATGGTAAATGGTTGAAAACCCTGCGTGAGATTTCTCCGAAAGGCGCGATGAGGGAAAATGTGGCTGCCACCTGTCCGTTGGGGCTGGAGGCCTTGTCCCCCGGCCCGGGCAGGTCAGGACACGGTGCCTGAAGCCTTGCGCAACTCCCGGGGCGGCTTGCCGAACCAGCCCCTTGCACTGCGGGAGAAGGTACTGACCTGCGCGAAGCCCAGAAGATAGGCGATTTCCTTGAGCGAGAGTTCGGTTTCCGACAGATAGCGCAAGGCATTGGCCTTGCGGACCTCCTCGATCAGATCGCGGAAACTCGTCTGTTGGGCGGCCAGATTGCGCTGCAGGCTGCGGGGAGAAATTCCCAGATCCTGGGCCACCTCGCCCACGGTGCAGGAGCCGCTGGCGAGCAGCCGCGAGATGCTGGCAGCAACCTCGTAGGTCTGGGCATTCGACCGCTCAAGCTGGACGATCTCGTCAAGTGCGGCCTTGTTCACCAGGGCATAGAGGCTGGTGTCGGTGCGCTTCGGCACATGCTGCAGGAGATCCTCCCGGATCATCAGCATGTCTGCGTCCTGGCCAAAGCGGATCCGGTTGCCGTAGCGCTGCAGGAAGGCGCTGTCTCCGGAAGGTGGGTCTCCGACCAGATCCAGCAAGATGGGGGCAGGCCGGGCATCAAGCGCCAGCTCCACCCGGCCGGCCGCCCAGGCGATACGGGCATACATGTTCTGGCGCGGCTGGCCATAATCGGCGAGAGAGGGCCAGATCAGCCGGCCCCATCCGTCGGCGACCTCGAAATGATAATGCAGGGCGCTCATGCGCACGGAGATCAACCGCTCCCAGGCTTGAAAGCTCAGCCGCAGACTGGGGGCGCAGAGAAACAGGTAATCGAACACCGACAGGTCGCCTGGCGCCAGAGAACTGTAGATGTCGAAGAGGGCGGCATCATTGCCCAGTGCCCTGGCGGCCAGCTCGAAACCTTCGAAAAACTGTTCCAGCGGGAGGGTCGCCAGGGGATCCGTCAGGCTTTCCGGGTCCAGGCCCAGGGGCGCAAAGATCTTCTCCCAGTTCAGCGACTGGCTCTCGCGAGCATTGAGAAGAATGCCGAGTGCGTCAACCCGCGCCCAGCCTTGGATCTTGGTCATGATGCCGGATCCGGATTGTTGCGACGCCGACCAGGGTCAGGATCGCGCGGAGAAGTCGGAGCCTGACAAGTTTAACGATCAAAGGTTGACGAAGACAAGACCTTCGTGCCGTCACTCGGCACGAATATGGCAAGGGATCGCGGTCCGGCCTGCCACACGCACAGACAAAAAACTCCGCCCCGGGACGAGCCCGGAGCGGAGCGGGAGGAAAGCCTTCAGGGAAGGCTTTTCAGATCCCCGGGCGGTTTGAGGAGGAGAACCCGGGGATCTTGGGAGAAGGATCAGGCAGCTTCGCTGTCTGCATCCTGAACGGCGGCGGAAGCCTTCGGCGGGAACTTGCCGTAGAAGCTTTCGTTGGTCTTGGCCATCTCGCGCAGCAGCTTGTTCGGCTTGAAGCGCGGGCCCCACTTCTTGGTGAACTTCTTGCAGAGTTCCACGAAGGCGGTGGTGCCCATGGTGTCGATGTAGGACAGAGTGCCACCGGTGTAGGGGGCAAAGCCGAAGCCCAGGATCGAGCCGACGTCGGCTTCGCGCACGTCCGTCAGGCAGTTTTCCTCGAAGATGCGGGCGGTTTCGAGCGCCTGCATCACCAGAAGGCGCTGCTTGAGTTCCTCGATCTGGAAGCTGTCGGCAGACTTCGGCTGACCGACCACATCCGGGATCCCCGGCCACAGGCTCTTGTCCTTGCCCTTGTAGTCGTAGAAGCCCTTGCCGTTCTTGCGGCCGAAGCGTTCCTGCTTGACCACCATCTTTTCAAGGATGTTGTCGAGCGGGCCTTCCACATACTTCACGCCGAGATCCTTGCGGGTCGCGGACACGATCTTCCAGGCCAGGTCGAGTGCCACTTCATCACCGAGCGACAGGGGACCAACCGGCATGCCGGCCATCTTGCCTGCGTTCTCGACCATCGCTGCCGGCACGCCGTCGGCCAGCATCATCAGGCCTTCGCGGATGTAGGTCATCACCACGCGCGAGGTGTAGAAGCCGCGCGAGTCGTTGACGACGATCGGGGTCTTCTTGATGGCCTTGATGTAGTCCAGCGCCATGGCGAGCGCCCGGTCGGAGGTCTTCTTGCCGACGATCACTTCCACCAGCATCATCTTGTCGACGGGCGAGAAGAAGTGGATGCCGACGAAGTTCTTCGGACGGGAAGACGCCTGGGCGAGCGAGGTGATCGGCAGGGTCGAGGTGTTGGAGGCGTAGATGGCGCGCGGCTTCATCACGGCTTCCGCCTGTTCGGTCACCTGACGCTTGATCTCGCGGTCCTCGAACACGGCCTCGATCACCAGGTCGCAGTCACCCAGTTCCGCATAGTCGGTGGTGGCGGTGATCTTCTCCAGCAGCTTGGCCTTGTCCTCTTCCGTGGACTTGCCGCGCTTGATGGCCTTGTCCAGCAGATCGGCGGAATGGGCCTTGCCCTTGTCGGCCGCAGCCTGCTCCCGGTCGATCAGCACCACCTGGATGCCGGCCTTTGCCGAGACATAGGCAATGCCTGCGCCCATGAAGCCCGCACCCAGAACGCCGATCTTCTTGATCTTGTTCGGGCGCTGGTCGGCCGGACGGCGGGCCAGCTTGTTCAGCTCCTGCATGGAGACGAACAGGGAGCGGATCATGTTGCCGGCTTCGGGGCTCTGCAGAACCTTGGCGAAGTAGCGGCTTTCCACCTGGAGAGCCAGATCCATCGGCAGCTGGAGGCCTTCCACCACGGCGTGCAGCATGTAGCGCGGGCCGGGGTAGTTGTCATAGGTCTCGCGGCGGTAGATGGCATTGGCGGCCGGCCAGAACTGGAAGCCCGCCGGGGAATAGACGTTGCCGTTCGGCAGCTTGAAGCCCTTCTTGTCCCACGGCTTGACCGCGTCGACAGCACCGGACTTCAGCAGCTTCTTGGCGGTCTCGACCAGCTTCTTCGGCGCGGCGACATCGTCCACCAGCCTCATCTTGACGGCCTTGGCGGCGTCCAGGGTGCGGCCCTGCAGCAGGAACTGCATGCCTTCCTGACCGTCGCACATGCGCATGACGCGCTGGGTGCCGCCAGCGCCCGGGAACAGGCCGACTTTGGTTTCCGGCAGGGCGATCTTCAGGCTGCCGTCATTGGAGGCCAGGCGGTAGTGGCAGGCGAGCGCCAGCTCGGTGCCACCGCCCATGCAGGCGCCGGTGAGGGTCGCCACGAAGGGCTTGCCGCAGGTTTCCAGCTTCCGGTAGATCAGCGACAGCTTGCGCGAGCCGTCGAACAGGGCCTTGGCAGCGGCTTCCGGATCGGAGCTGCGGCTCTTCTGGAAGTCCTTGAGCAGGCCCTCCAGCATGGTCAGATCGGCGCCGCCGGAGAAGGCGGACTTGCCGGAGGTGATGACCGCGCCCTTGATGGCGTCATCGGCCACGACCTGATCAACGATCTTGTCCAGGTCTTCCATGACCGACAGGTCGATCACGTTCATGGACTTGCCCGGCATGTCCCAGGTGATGGTGGCGATGCCGTCAGCGTCGGTTTCGATTTGGAAGTTCTTGTAGGTCATTTTTCGTGTCTCCTCCGCTGCTCGCTCAGACCCGTTCGATGATGGTGGCGGTGCCCATGCCCGCACCGATGCACAGGGTGACCAGCGCGGTGTTGAGGTCACGGCGTTCCAGTTCGTCGAGAACGGTGCCCAGGATCATGGCACCGGTGGCGCCCAGCGGGTGGCCGAGCGCGATGGCTCCGCCGTTGACGTTGACGGTCTGCGGATCCAGGTCGAAGGCCTGCTGGTAGCGCAGCACCACGGAAGCGAAGGCTTCGTTGATCTCGATGAGATCGATGTCCTTCATTTCCATGCGGGCGTTCTTCAGCAGCTTCTCGGTCACGTCGACCGGGCCGGTCAGCATCAGGGCCGGCTCGGAGCCGATGTTGGCGAAGGCCTTGATGCGGGCACGCGGCTTCAGGCCTGCGGCTTTGCCGGCCTGGCGGGATCCGATCAGCACGGCGGCTGCGCCGTCGACGATGCCCGACGAGTTGCCGGCATGGTGCACGTGGGTGATGGTTTCCAGTTCCGGATGGGCCTGGATGGCAACACCGTCAAAGCCGCCCATGGCGCCCATCATGGCGAACGACGGGTTCAGGGAGGCCAGGGACTGCATGTCCGTTTCCGGGCGCATGTGCTCGTCGCGGTCCAGAATGGTGATGCCGCTGATGTCCTTGACCGGAACAACGGAGTTCTTGAAGCGGCCATCAGCCCAGGACTTGGCGGCACGTTTCTGGCTTTCCACTGCATAGGCGTCGCACATGTCGCGGGTGAAGCCGTACTTCGTCGCGATCAGGTCGGCGGACACGCCCTGCGGCATGAAATAGGCGGGAAGCGCAACCTGCGGCTCGATCGGCCATGCGCCGCCCGATGCACCCAGACCGACGCGGCTCATGCTTTCCACGCCGCCTGCGATCACCAGCTTGTGCTGGCCGGCCATCACCTGGGCCGAGGCGGTATTCACCGCGTCGAGGCCCGAGGCGCAGAAACGGTTGATCTGCATGCCCGGAACGGAGGTGTTGTAGCCGGCGGCAAAGACGGCGGAACGGGCGATGTCGCTGCCGGCTTCGCCGACCGGGTCCACGCAGCCCAGGATCACGTCATCGACGAGGCCGGTGTCCAGACCGTTGCGGTCACGGATGGCTTCCAGGGCCGTGGCGGCCAGGCGAACGCTCGGCACTTCGTGCAGGGAGCCGTCCTTCTTGCCGCGACCGCGCGGGGTCCGGACGTGATCATAGATAAAGGCTTCAGGCATTTGTGTCTCCTCCAGTTGTTCGGATGCTCATGCGGCCGGCAGCGGATGCCCGGGCATGAGGTCGTACGGGTGGCGCCAGCCGGGAAGCGCCTTCAGGCGGTCCAGCCAGCGGACAATGTGGGGATAGCGGTTGAGTTCGATGCCGATCTCGTCGGGCCAGAACAGGTAACCGCACAGGGACAGGTCGGCGATCGTCGGCGTCTCGCCGACGACGAAGCTCCGGCCGTCCAGATGGGCATCGAGCACGGCCAGTGCGGCGCGGGCCCGGCCCTCGAGCCATTTCGTCACCTCTGTCTCGCCGCTCTTCATGATGAAGCGCAGGAAACGCAGGGTGGCGATGTAGCTCGTCAGCTTGTGATTGTCGAAGAGGACCCAGCGCAGGATCTCGCGCCGGTCGTCGTCATTGGTCCAGCCGAAGGTGCCGAGACGCTCGACCAGATAGTCGAGGATGACACCCGACTGGCTGAGCTTGCGGCCGGCATGGTCGAGAACCGGGATCTCGCCCATCTCGTTGACGTCGGCGCGGAACTCGGGGGTCCGCGTCGCGCCGTTGAAGAAATCGACCCACTGCGGCGTCCAGTCGGCACCGGAAAGCTCCAGCATCAGGGCTACCTTGTAGGCGTTCCCGGACTGGGCGAAGCAATGCAGTGTGTACTCGCTCATGGGTCGGAATTCTCCCGTTGCCGGAAAGGGCTGGGCGCTTGAGGGCGCGCTCCCGCGAAGGGGAGCGCGCCGGTGCGAGGCTCAGAACAGGTCGGCTTCGACGCTCATCATGGTCTCGCAGCCGCTGCTGATGCGGGCGAGGTGAGCGGCGGTTTCCGGCATCAGACGCTCCATGTAGAAGGTGCCGAAGGCGAGCATGGCCTTCAGTTCCGCTTCGTTGGAGGCAGAGCCGTCTGCCAGCTTGGCGTTGATCACCTTGGCGATCTTGGCCCACATGTAGCCGATGGCGACCAGACCGAAGAGGTGCATGTAGTCGGTGGAACCGGCACCCGCGTTGTCCGGGTTCTTCATGCCGTTCTGCATGAACCACATGGTGGCCTGCTGCAGGTGGTCCACACCGGTCTTCAGCGGCTGGATGAAGGCCTTGAGGGCGTCGTCATCCTTGTTGGCCTTGCCGAATTCCTTGACCTCGTTGAAGAGGGCCATGACCGCGCGGCCACCGTTGGCCGGCAGCTTGCGGCCGACCAGATCGAGGGCCTGGATGCCGTTGGCGCCTTCGTAGATCATGGCGATGCGGGCATCGCGCACGAACTGGTCCATGCCCCACTCGGCGATGTAGCCGTGGCCACCGAAGACCTGCTGGGCATTCACCGCATTGGCGAAGCCGGTGTCGGTGAGCACGCCCTTCAGGACCGGGGTCATCAGGCCCATCATGTCCTCGGAGTGCTGACGTGCCTTTTCGTCCGGCGAACGGTGCGCCTTGTCGCCATGCAGGGCGGTCCACAGCACCAGCGCGCGGGCGCCGATGTTGAAGGAGCGGATCTGCATCAGGATGCGGCGGATGTCCGGGTGGACGATGATCGGATCGGCGGCCTTGTCGGCTTCCTTGGTGCCGGTCAGGGCGCGGCCCTGCAGACGGTCCTTGGCATAGGCGACGGCGTTCTGATAGGCGACTTCCGACTGGGCCAGACCCTGAACGGCCACGCCGAGGCGGGCTTCGTTCATCATGGTGAACATGGCGCGCAGGCCCTTGTTCTCCTCGCCGACCAGCCAGCCGGTGGCGCCGTCATAGTTCATGACGCAGGTCGCGTTGCCGTGGATGCCCATCTTGTGCTCCAGCGCGCCGCAGGACACGCCGTTGCGCTCACCCGGGTTGCCGTCGGCATCCGGCAGGAACTTCGGAACGACGAAGAGCGAGATGCCCTTGGTGCCGGCCGGAGCGCCTTCGATGCGGGCGATCACCAGGTGGACGATGTTCTCCGACATGTCGTGTTCGCCGGCGGAGATGAAGATCTTCGTGCCGGAAATCTTGTAGGAGCCATCTGCCTGGGGCACGGCCTTGGTGCGCAGCAGACCCAGATCCGTGCCGCAATGGGGCTCGGTCAGGTTCATGGTGCCGGTCCAGGTGCCGGCGATCATCTTCGGCAGATAGAGGGCCTTCTGCTCGTCCGAACCATGCAGGGTGATGGCGGCGATGGCGCCGGCCGTCAGGCCCGGATACATGGCAAAGGCCATGTTGGCGGAGGAGAGATATTCGTTGAAGGCGGTCGCCAGCGTGTGCGGCAGGCCCTGCCCGCCATATTCCGGATCAGCCGACAGAGTGCCCCAGCCACCTTCGCAGAAGGCGTCATAGGCGGCCTTGAAGCCCTTCGGCGGGGTCACGGTGCCGTCTTCGGAACGCTTGCAGCCTTCCTGGTCGCCGGACAGGTTCAGCGGCTGGGCGATTTCGGCAGCGAACTTGCCGCCTTCGGTGAGGATCGCCTCGACCAGATCCGGGGTCGCTTCCTCGAAGCCCGGCAGTTCGGCGTGGCTGGCGTAATCGAGAACGTCGTTGAGCAGGAAGAGGGTGTCTTCAACGGGGGCGCGGTAGCTCGGCATGGAATCCTCCCAGAAGTGCCGCTGTCATTCATGCATGACGTTTCCGTAAACGTCACGTTGACTGCTATATACGCCCCTGCCAGAGGGCAGACAAGTGGTGTCCTTGGGGAAGCTGAACGGAAAATTATGCCGATTTCGTGAAAATACGCCTCAAAACGGCTGACCGAACGGAAATTTCGCGCGTCGGTTCAGGCATTTTTGCCGCAAAATGACAGTTTTGTCATTTTGCGTGCATCTGGCCGGTTAGGCACGCATTGCGCGTTCCGGGACGCCTGCGACGCGCAGAAAACAAGAAAGGCGGAGCTTTCGCCCCGCCTTCGAATGTCTGCAGTCGGTGTGCCGGTCGGCTCAGTCGAGGGCGCTGGCTGCGCTCAGGAGACCTTCGCTCTCGGCTTCCTCGGCTTCCTTCTGACGCAGCAGACCGGCGACCACCGCCACCGTGCGCGACAGTTCGGCAATGGCCTGCTCGATGTCGTCGCGCTGCTTTTCCAGCACGGAGATCTGCCCGTTGAAGCGGTTGAGGGCGACGCGAAGCTGGGTCACCTGACCGTCCTTCAGGTCATAGAGGTCGAGCATGTCGCGGATTTCGGTCAGCGAGAAGCCGACGCGCTTGCCCATGAGCACCAGCTTCAGGCGGGCGCGGTCACGGCGGGAATACACCCGGTTCATGCCGTCGCGCTTCGGATTGATCAGGCCCTTGTCTTCGTAGAAGCGCAGGGTGCGAAGGGTGCAATCGAATTCCTTGGCCAGTTCGCCGATGGTGAAATACGGCTTGCGGCTGCCATCGCCGCGAAAATCGGCCACATCGGCCAGGTCGTCCTCATTGAGGATGGAGAGCGCTTCACTCATGTCTTGTCTTTCAGTCCTGCAGCCCGCAGCCGTGCTGCCGGCGGTCTTGCTGCTTGAGACGACAGCCGGGCGGTCGAAGCGGGGGAGGGGAACCGGAAGGAGTATCCACCACCTCGCAACGCTGCTTCGGACACCGCAAGGGGGCGTCGCTCCGGGCTGGTCGCAAATATTTATGTCAACCTTTTAGCTTACGTTCACGTCAAGGTCCAGTCACGTAAACCACCAGTGAAAATCAGCGTTAACTCGCGGATCTCTTGAGGTTTCTGACAAGTCGCCCGGTGGTGCGGCCGAGCACTGTCGCGGCGGCAACATGCCTGACAGGTGGTTACCCGAATCGCAGCTCGCAATGGCGATTAACGCGCTGTTTACCCTAAAGGGACAAAGATTTCGCAACTGCTGCCGTGGGCGACTTTACTGTGGGGAAGCTGGGCAGCGCATGAACTCGAAGCGATCAGAAGATCGCCAGCGCAGGGACAGCTCATGTCTGCTTGGAAAATCCGTGATGCAGAAGGCCGCGGTGGACACTCGTTCCGGGGAACTTCTGCCGGTGAGTATGAGGATGACCGGTTCATGTCCGAGCGCGAGAGGATGACGCCCGAGGATGAGATGCGGGCCCTGGCCCAGCAACGCATCGAGCGCCTGACCCGCACTGCCTCCGCCCTGCAGGGCGATTTCGACGCCCTGCGCGAAGATCCCGAACACGAACTCGAGGCCGTGGCCGACGAGCTGGACCGGCTCCTGCGCGAACGCGAGGAAGCCGCCGCAACCGCTCAGCGTGTCGTCGGCCGGACCGAGACGGCCCGTTCCCAGACCTCTGTCGACCCGCGCCTTTCGGATCGCAGTGAGCGGGGCAATGAGCGTCGCGGTGTCAGCCTGCGACAGGTTCCGGCCTCGGTGCGTCCGACGGTGGTCTCCGCTCCCACGCCTGCATCGCGCGCGGGCGTACGCTCCGGTGCCCAGATGTTTGGTTCCCAGAGCAATGCGCCGACGCCAGCCCAGAGCGGCTCCCGTCGCTTGGACGATGTGCTCGGTGCCCTAGAAAGGCTCGACGAAAAGGTCGCGACCCTGTCTCGCCGCCAGCAGGACGAGGTCGAGGATCTGTCCCGCGACATGACCGCCTTTGACGCAGCCGGTGGGCGCAGCCCGTTGCGCGAAGATCCGGTTGCCGAAACCCCGACGCGCGAAGAGCGGCCCGGCCGCTTTGCCTATCGCGATGCCGACCCGGAAGCAGATCCCGAATCCGGTGGCTTGTCCATGTCCGCCTATCGCGAGCTGGGACGCCGCATCGATGCCCTGCGCAAGCCGCAGGAAGAAACCATTCGCACCGTGCGCGAGGGACTCGGCTCCCTGCGCGAGGCCATCTCCGGTTATGCGGCCGGCAATCGCGAGCGCTCCTCCCGTCACGCGGCCGAGCTGCGGCATCTGGCCGACATGGTCGAACGCCTGCGTGCAGAGCGCATCGACGATGCGCCGCTGCGCGACATGCAGAAGGACGTCGCCGAGCTGAAGGCCCAGCTGGGCCGCAGCAACGTCGATGGCGCGCTGAAGACGCTGGAACACGGCTATGCCCACATCCTGCAGCGCCTGGACGAACTGAACCGGGGCGCCATTGATCCGCGCGTCCTGCGCACCATCACCACGCGCCTCGACGAGATCGAGGATGCCTTCTCCACCTTGCCCCGCGCTGACCAGATGCAGGTTCTGGAAAGCCGTCTGGGCGATGTGTCCGAGCGGGTCGAGGATCTGATCGAGAGCCACGTGCCCGTGGATGTCGAGCCCTTGCGCGAGGAACTGCGAGAGCTGCGCGAGGTGGTTGCCCGCATCGATTTCACCGAGGTGGTGGAAAGCATCGACGATCGCCTGCGTTTCGTCTCCAGCCGTCTGGACGAACTGGAACATCTGGCCAGGGCTCAGCAGGGTCTCGATACCCGCATCGCCGCCATGGAAGAGCGGCTTCCGGATGCGGACATGATGCAGCGGCTTCACGGCCGCCTCGAAGACATCGTCGGCATGCTGTCCGATGACCGCGGACCGGTCGAGGATCCGCGTCTCGACGAGATCGCCGGCCGTCTGGAGCGCATGGAACGCAATGCGCCCGATGGCGAGCGCAACGAGGCCCTCTCCGTCCTCGAGGACAAGCTCGAGGCCATTGCGGTCAAGATCGACATCATTGAAAAGCGCGCCAGCCGGCCGGTCCCGGTTCTGGATGCAGGCGCTCGCAAGGACGGCCTGACGGAGGAAAGCAACCGGCTGCTCGGCGATCTGCAGAAGCGCATCGCGGAAATGTCCGATCAGCTTGCCCGTCCCGCCGAAACGGTGACCACGAGCGATCTGGATCTGCTGCGCCGGGAAATCTCGGAGATGCGGGCGGCCATTGTCGCGCCCCAGAAGACCGATGCCCTGGAGCAGCGCATTTCCGAACTGGCCGAAACCCTGTCCGGCAGCCGTGGCGCACTCGACGATGACCGGCTGGACCAGCTGGGCGAAAAGGTCGCCCGCCTCGCCAGCCAGCTCGAAACCTCCACGTCTCGCGATGATGAAACCGCACGGATCGCCTCCGCGCTGGCTCGCATCGAGGAAAACCTCAAGACAAGCCGCGACGACGTGAAGGGTCTGGCCCGTCAGGCCGCCCGCGAAGTCGCCGAGGAACTGGTGGCCAACAGGGCCTCCGGCGCCGGTCAGGATGTGGACGGTGCCATTGCCGGCCTGCAAGGAGATCTGCGGGCGCTTCTGGATGCCGCTCAAGGCTCCGAGGAACGCACGCGCAGCACCTTCGAAGGGGTGCAGTCGATCCTCTCAGCCCTGACGGATCGACTCGAACAGCTTGAGAAGGCCAACCGCCGCGACACCAGTGGCCTGCGCGCGGGAAGCCGCATGGGCGCGCTCCTGCGTCGCGATCCGCAGGAAGATCCGGCCGAGGACACCGCCGAACGTCCGGTCGAACGCATTCGCGATCGCAAGGCCGATTTCATTGCCGCCGCGCGCCGCGCCGCCCAGGCGGCCTCCGAGGAGGCTGCCCTTCTGGAGCAGCAGTCCCGCCGGACTGCGGCCGCCGCACCGCGCGTCCAACCCGAGGAAGCCCGTCCCGGGCGCACCACTACGCCGATGAGCGCGTCGGTCGCCCCGGCAGCCGCCGGTCCGGCTACCGCCCGCAAGGACGTTGCTGCTCCCGCAGAGGCCGCGCCCGCCGATGCTCAGGAGGCAAGCAGCGACGACAGCCGCGCCGGCTGGTTCCGCAATACCCTGCGCCGTACCCGCTCTGCCGAACGTTCCGCCGAGGCGGCAGCGGCAGAGACCGCGCCTGCGCGGACCCCGGATGCTCCGGCACCGTCTGCCCTGCGCGGCGAGATCCGTCCGGCGGCCGGCGCTGACAGTGCGACCGAAGACGACGCGGAAGAAGGCGGCAAGGGCCGCCGCCGCATGCTGATGTTCACGGCCGCCGCCGTGGTGCTTGCGCTCGGCACCCTGCAGGTCGTGCGCATGGTCACACCCAATTCGCCCGAGCTTGCCGGATCGGATCTGGCCGGGCTGGAAACGCCCGGCGTGGACGACCTGGGTCAGATCCCGCAGGTTCCGATGCTCGGGGCGCCGGCAACCGACACAGCGACCCTTGCCCCCGCAGGCAAGGTGACGGTTCAGGTTGCCCTCGAAGGTCTGACGCAGACCCCTGAGGCCGCCGAATCCGCCGTCGGGACGCCGCCCGTTGCCCCGGAAACGGTTATGGAAGCCGCCCCAGAAGCCGCCCAGGAAGCTGACGCGGACGTCGCGGCTTTGCCCCAGAGTGCAACACCCGATACGGATCTGGCCTTTGCCGCCCCTGTCGCCCCGCAGGTGATCGGCGAGGCGGAACCCGTCCCCGCCACTGGCTTCTCCGGCGCGACCCAAGACAGCGCGCCTGCCAGCCTGACCATGCCCATGCCTCCGGCGGAAGTCGGCTCCATGGCCCTGCGCACAGCAGCTGCCCGTGGCGACGCCATTGCCGCCTTCCTCGTCGGTGTGAAATACACCGAAGGTCAGGGCGTCACCGCCGATCTGGGAGAAGCCGCCAAGTGGTATCAGCAGGCCGCTGAACAGGGCCTCGCTCCGGCCCAGTATCGCCTGGCCAGCCTCTATGAAAAGGGCCGCGGCGTCGCCCGGGATCGCGGCAAGGCGCGCGACTGGTATGTGCGCGCGGCCGAAGCGGGCAACGCCAAGTCCATGCACAACCTCGCGGTCCTCTACGCCGAGGGCATCGAAGGCACGCCGGACTTCATCGAAGCTGCCAAGTGGTTCGAGGCCGCCGCCAACCACGGCATCAAGGACAGCCTGTTCAATCTGGGCATCCTTTATGCTCGCGGTCTGGGCGTCGATAAGGATCTGGTCGCCAGCTACAAGTGGTTCGCCATTGCTGCGGATCAGGGAGATCAGGACGCCGCCCGCAAGCGCGACGAGGTTGCCAACCTGCTGGATCAGGCCGGGCTTGCCCAGGCGCGTCTGGCGGTCGAAAGCTTCAAGTCCGAGCCGCTGGATGCTGCCGCCAACCGGGTCGTGCCGGATCCGTCCTGGGCCGAAGGTCCGGGCTTCTCCACTGATGCCAGCGGTCTGGCCGGCGATACGGTCTCCTATGCCTCCCTCGTCCGTGACGTTCAGGAACAGCTGAACCGTCTCGGCTACGGCGTCGGCACTGCGGATGGGGAAATGGGCCCGCGGACCCGCAGCGCCATTCGGGCCTTCCAGCGCAAGCTGGGCGTGTCCGAAAGCGGCGAGGTGGATGCGGATCTTCTCAAGGCGCTGTCGCGTCAGGATGTGTGAACCGGCGGTTTCGGGAGAGTGCCCCGCACTTTCCCGCAACCGGACGCAGTGCAGGCCAACTTCGCGTTGACCCTTTCGGGTACATGAGCTTTAACCGGGTCGCATCGGAATGCGCCCCTGAGTTCCCTTCCAAGGCCTGCTGACTGCCGTGCAACTGTACCTGCCCATTGCCGAAATCCCCGTCAACATCTTCATGATCTTTGGCATGGGCGGAGCCGTGGGCTTTCTCTCCGGGCTCTTCGGCATCGGCGGCGGCTTCCTGCTGACCCCGCTTCTCATCTTTTCCGGCATTCCCCCCGCCGTGGCGGTGGCCACCGTGACCACCCAGGTGACGGCCTCGTCCACCTCCGCGGTGCTCACCTACTGGCGGCGCAAGGCCATCGACTTCAAGCTGGGGACGATGCTGCTCGTCGGCGGCGTCATGGGGTCGATCATCGGGGTCTTCCTCTTCGAGGTCCTGCAGAAGCTTGGCCAGCTGGATCTGGTCATCTCCCTGTCCTATGTCACCTTCCTCGGCACGATCGGCAGTCTGATGCTGGTGGAATCCGTGCGCGCGATGCGCCGCCGGCGCAGTGGCCAGGTGGTGCGGGTCAAGCGACCCGGCCAGCACAACTGGATCCACGGTCTGCCCTTCAAGATGCGCTTCCGCCAGTCCAGGCTCTATGTCAGCGTCATTCCGGTGATCACGCTGGGGGCGACCATCGGCTTCCTCGGAACGATCCTCGGCATCGGCGGTGGCTTCATGATGGTGCCGGCGCTGATCTATCTGCTGCGGGTGCCGACGAATGTGGTGATCGGCACCTCCCTGCTGCAGATCCTCTTCACCATGGCGACCGCCACCGTTCTCCATGCCATGCAGACCCAGACCGTCGACATCGTTCTGGCGCTGGCCCTGATGATCGGGGGCGTGATTGGCGCCCAGTTCGGCGCGCGCATGGGGCAGAACCTGCGCGGCGAACAGCTTCGCCTGCTGCTGGCCCTGCTGGTGCTGCTCGTCGGGCTGCGTTTCGCGGTCGATCTCCTGCTCACGCCGGAGGATCTCTACTCCATCGCCATCATGGGGGGAGCCGGCGCATGAGGCCTCTCCCGCACAGGCTCCGGACGCTGGCCGCAACCGTTGTCACAAGTCTGGCACTGCTCGGCGGCGGCCCGTCCCGGGCAGAGGAGCTGGTGACCGCGCTCTCCGCCGACGTGGTCTCCATCCAGTCGAACTTCACCGGCACGGAAATCGTGGTCTTCGGGCAGATCGGCGTTGACGTGAAGACGGTGCCCCGCCCGGGGCGCTATGACCTGATCGTCAAGGTGGAGGGGCCGGCCCAGCAGATCACCACCCGGCGCAAGGGGCGGTTCCTCGGCGTCTGGGTGAACCGGGACTACGAGACCTTCGTGGAGGTGCCGAGCTTCTATTCCCTCGCCAGCACCGCCCGCGTCGGCGAGCTGGGGGACCGGGAGCTGCTGGACGCTCACGGGCTCGGCCTCAATCATCTCAATCTGGCCATCAGCGGCCATTCGGACGTGCCCCTGTCGGAGCGCGACGATTTCCGTCAGGCCTTCCTGCGCCTGAGGGCCGATCAGGGGCTTTATTCGGAGCGGCCGGAATCCATCGAATTCCTGACCAACACCATGTTCCGCACCACCATTCCGCTGCCGGCGAACATTCCGATCGGCAAGTATTCGGTGCAGGGCTATCTGATCCAGGACGGGGTGATGCTGGCGCGGACCGAGCAGGAGCTGGCGGTCGCGAAGTCCGGCTTCGAGCAGGTGACCTTCAACCTCGCCCAGAACCACCCGGCGGTCTATGGCCTGCTCGCGGTGATCCTCGCCGGCATCACCGGCTGGCTGGCAGGTCTGATCTTCCGCAAGGATTGAGGGGCAGTCCCGAACGGCCTGACAGAGGGCTCGCGGTCGCCTGTCCGGCTGACCGGCGTCAGTCCGCGACGAGGCGGGCTGCGGTGAAGGGATAGAGCCGATTGTCGCCGAGCAGGAAGGCCGAGAAGCGCTTCCGGTCGAAGAGGGGCCCGAAGGCCGCATCCATGACGTTCAGTCCACCCGTCAGCGCGCCGAAGGCCGGGGCCACAAGCCGCGCGCCATCGGTGACGAAGCAGGACCGGCGGATGGAACGGCCATAGCGGCGCACCCGGGCTGCCGGATGCAGATGACCGCAGATCTCGCCGAGACTGTCCTGCGGATCATTGGAGGGCTCGTGCCGGAAGACCAGGCCGCCGAGGCGATATTCGGACAGGCATTCGCCGCACAGACGAACCGGGGCGACCGGATCGTGATTGCCGGTGATCCAGATCCATTCCCGGTTGAGCTGAAGGGTCGCCAGCATGGCGCGATAGGTGACCGGCAGGCGGTCGGACCCGGCAGCATCGTGGAAACTGTCGCCCAGGCAGATCACCCGCGCCGGCTCGAAGGCGGCGATCACGGCGGCCAGCTTCTCCAGGGTCGCGACGGTGTCATAGGGCGGCAGCATCTGGCCACGGCGGGCGAAGGACGATCCCTTCTCCAGATGCAGGTCGGCGACGATCAGCGTGGACTCTTCCGACCACCACAGGACACCGCTGTCGTGCAGCCCGATGGTGCGCCCATTGATCTGGATGTCATGGCAGACCGGAACAACCATGAATTCCTTCATGTGCGCGGGCAGCAGGTTCATTGTCCCAGGGCCTCCATCACGAGGTCGTCAGAAGCGTCCGCAAGCAGACTGTCGAGGGCCTCGCCGTACACCGGTTCCCGTCCGATCTCAAGAAGAACCGGAACCGAGAGGGGCGAAACTCTTGGTAAACCAGTATGCGTGATTCGACCTCTGATCCGTGCGAGAAGTTGGCTCAACCGGGAGATATCCAGAAGTCCTTCTGCGGCATCGTTCCAGGTTGCTTCCAGGAGGATGTGATCGGGCTGATGAGATCTCAACACATCATAGATGAGATCAGAAGAAACAGTCACTTGGCGCCCGTTCTTTTCCTGGCCCGGGTGGCGGCGCTCGATCAGTCCCGAGATCACCGCACAATTACGGAATGTCCTTTTTAACAGGCTCGAATCCGCCAGCCAGGCGTCCAGATCATCGCCAAGAATGTCCTCGTCAAATAATGCATTGAGCGATACACGATTGTCAGAAATAGCAAGGCTAAGATCGCTCAATCCCCAGATAGCGAGCGCGTAGTCATTCGCGACGAAGCCCAGCGGCCGCATGCCGAGCCGCTCCAGCCGCTTGGTCAGCAGCATTCCCAGCGTCTGATGGGCGAGCCGTCCCTCGAAGGGATAGCAGACCATGTAATGCTTGCCGGCGCGCGGGAAGGTCTCGACCAGCAGGGCCTCTTCCTCCGGCAGCCGGGACTTCAGCTCTTGCAGTTCCAGCCATTCGCGCACCTGATCCGGCAGGCTGGACCAGAGGCTGCGGGTGGCCAGCATGTGACGCACGCTTTTCGCCAGATAGGTGGAGAGCGGAAACTTGCCCCCCATGTAGGAGGGGATCATCGGCGTGTCCGAGGCGGTTCGCGACACATAGGCCTCGTTTTCGAGGAGGGCCTCGAAACGCACCACTTCGCCGCCGAAGAGGAACGTGTCTCCGTGGTTCAGCTGTTCGATGAACCATTCCTCGATCTCGCCTAGCACCCGCCCGCCCCGCCCAAGCGGCGCCTTGCGCCCGGCGGCCCGTGATCGCACGAGCCGCACCTTCAGCATCGGAGCCTCGACGATGGTGCCGACATTCAGACGGTACTGCTGGGCGATCTTCGGGTGGGAAATGCGCAGCAAACCGTCCGGTCCTGCCTTCAGCTTGGCGTAGCGGTCATAGGACCGCAGGGCATAGCCGCCGGTTGCCACGAAATCGAGCACCCGGTCGAAGGTCTCCCGCGTCAGGTGCCGATAGGTCTGGGTGGCGCGGATCTCCGCAAAGGTCTCGTCCGGATCCAGCGGCGCGCCGCAGGCAAGACCCAGGATATGCTGGGCCAGCACGTCGAGCGCCCCCTTGCGCAAGGGCGGCGTGTCCTGATCGCCCTGCCGCGAGGCGGCGAGGGCGGCCTGGCATTCCAGCACCTCGAACCGGTTGGCAGGGACAAGCACCGCCTTGGACGGCTCGTCCATCCGGTGGTTGGCGCGGCCGATGCGCTGGGCCAGCCGGCTCGCCCCCTTTGGCGCGCCGATGTTCACCACCAGATCGATGTCACCCCAGTCGATGCCCATGTCGAGGGAGGAGGTCGCGACCACGGCCCGCAGCTGACCGGCGGCCATGGCGGCTTCCACCCTGCGGCGCTGGCCCACGTCGAGGGAGCCGTGATGCAGGGCAATCGGCAACGTATCCTCGTTGATCCGCCACAGGTCCTGGAACACCGCTTCCGCCTGGGAGCGGGTGTTCACAAAGAGCAGCGTCACCCGATGCGCCTTGATCAGGTCGTACATGTCCTGCAGCGCATAGCGGGCCGAATGCCCCGCCCAGGGAATGCGGTCGCGGGAATGAAGGATGGTTATGTCCGGTTCCGCACCGCCGGTGATCTCCACCAGATCGGCAAGGGCGCGGGTCTCCGGATCCGGCTGGTCGACCAGATAGGCGCGCAACTCCTCCGGGTTGGCGACTGTCGCCGACAGGCCGATGGTGCGCAGGCCCGGCGCCAGCCGGCGCAGACGCGCCAGGCCGAGCGCCAGAAGGTCGCCGCGCTTCGAGGTGACGAGCGCATGCAGCTCGTCCAGGATCACCGTGCGCAGGCCGGAAAACAGCGCCTGCGCCTGCGGATCCGACAGAAGCAGGGCGATCTGTTCCGGCGTGGTCAGCAGGATGTCGGGCGGATTGGTCTTCTGCCGCTGCCGCTTGTGGGTCGGCGTGTCGCCGGTCCTTGTCTCCAGCCGCAGGTCCAGCCCCATCTCGCTGACCGGGGCCTCGAGATTGCGGGCAATGTCGACGGCAAGTGCCTTGAGCGGGGAGATGTAAAGCGTATGAACCCCGCGGTATGCGGCAGCGCCTGCGGATCCCGGTGCGGGTCGTTCCCGCGCCTCCAGCTCCACCAGCGTCGGCAGGAACCCGGCGAGCGTCTTGCCCGCACCCGTCGGCGCGATCAGCAGGGTCGAGTGCCCCTGGGACAACTTGTCCACCAGCGCCAGCTGATGGGCGCGCGGGCGCCAGCCCCGGGAGGCGAACCAGGTCTCGAAACGGGGAGGGAGGGGCCTTGCGTCCATGCTCCCTATGTAGGGTGCTTCGCTGCGGAAAGAAAAGGGCACCGGACGCCGGCCAGTTGAAGGCGGGTCACTGGTATTTTCCGCGAGGCGACCTACTTGCCCTGACATGTCCGAGCTTCTGACCCTGACGCCCGAAGGGCTCTACTGTCCGCAGATCGGCGCGCATATCGATCCGGTGAGACCGGTGGAGCGCGCCATCATCACCCATGGCCATGCGGACCATGCCCGCTCCGGCCACGGGTCGGTGCTCGCCACACCGGAAACCCTGGAGATCATGGCCATCCGCTATGGCCGCGACTTCTGCGGCACCCGGCAGGCGGCGGCCTATGGCGAGCGCCTGCGCATCGGGGAGGTGGAGGTGAGCCTTCATCCGGCTGGCCATGTGCTCGGCTCCGCGCAGATCCTCTTGGAAGGGGCGGGGGAGCGGGCTGTGGTTTCGGGCGACTACAAGCGCCAGTCCGATCCGACCTGCGCGCCCTTCGAACTGGTGCCCTGCGATACCTTCGTTACCGAGGCGACCTTTGGCCTGCCGGTCTTCCGCCATCCTCCGGCGGCGAAGGAAGTGGCAAAGCTCCTCGATTCCCTGCGGCTGGTGCCCGACCGCACCCATCTTGTCGGCGCCTATGCCCTGGGCAAGGCCCAGCGGGTGATCGCCGAACTGCGCGCGGCCGGCTATGACCGCCCGATCTATCTCCACGGCGCGCTGGTCAATCTCAGCGAATATTATCTCTCCCGATCCGTCCCGCTCGGTCCCCTTGAGCCTGTCGGCCGCCGGGGCAAGGAGCTGGCCGGAGAGATCGTGCTGTGCCCGCCCGGCCAGCTGGCCGACCGCTGGTCCCGGCGCTTCGGCGATCCGGTCACGGCCGTCGCCTCGGGCTGGATGCGGGTGCGGGCGCGTGCCCGCCAGCGCGGGGCCGAGCTGCCTCTGGTCATCTCGGATCACTGTGACTGGGATGACCTGCGGCGCACGATCCGCGAGACCGGCGCGCGCGAGGTCTGGGTGACGCATGGCGCGGAGGAAGCCCTCGTGCATTGGTGTGAACAAGCCGGGATCGGTGCACGCCCCTTGCACATGATCGGCTATGATGACGGCGAAGAGGCTGTCGATACGGCATCCTCCCCGGAGGAATCCGGATCTTCTGGAGTGGAAACATCATGAGCATCGAGTGCCCCTCCCACGATCAGGACGAGGCAGAGCTCGCCGCCACCAGCGAGGCGGTCGAGAAGATCAATGCCTTGTTCGAGGACTATCTCGCCGGTTTCAACGATGCCGACGAGGAGCGCATCGCCGACTGCTTCGCCCTGCCGGCCACGATCTGGCAGCACGAGAAGGGGCATGTCTTCGCCGATGAGGACGAGCTGCTGGAAAACATCGAGGCCCTGCTCGACGCCCTTGACCGGGAAGGGGTGGTCAACTCCGAGTTCCACGTGGTCTCCAGCCACGTGAGCGGGTCGGCCGCACTCGTCACCCTGGACTGGGTGCAGGAGACCTCCGACGGCGAGAGCGCGCTCGAATTCACTTGCCACTATCATCTCATTCTTGACGGAGATGACTGGATGATCGCGAGCATCGTCAACGAATAGGCGTGAAGCCAGCTGCGGGCGGGCGTCTGGAAATTGCCGCACGGGCCCCTTGCGCCGCGTCCGCTGCTGCGGCATGAGGCGCAGGCGCGACGCGCGCTCTCCTCCCGCGGCTGTGCGTCGCAAATCCCGTTTTCCCGGTCTCTGCTGGCGGTTCCCCTGCCTGCGTTCAGGGACTGTCCCGAAGACCGTTTCAGGAGCTTAGCCCCATGGCCAAGATGATCCATTCCATGATCCGGGTGACCGACGAAGCCCGCTCGGTTGCCTTCTACGAACAGGCCTTCGGCCTGACCGTCGCCGGGCGCTATGCCTTCGACGGCTTCACCCTGATCTACATGTCGAACCGGGAGACCGGCTTCGAACTGGAGCTCACCGTCAATGCCTCCGCGTCCGGTCCTTACGATCTCGGCACGGGCTATGGCCATATGGCCTTTTCCGTCGATGACATCGATGCTGAGCATGCCCGCCTGAAGGCTGCCGGCCTCACGGTCGGCGACGTCAAGGACATGCCCTTCGAGGGCAAGCCCTTCGCCCGCTTCTTCTTCCTGTCCGATCCGGATGGTTACAAGATCGAGGTGCTGCAGCGCGGCGGCCGCTTCCTCTGAGATCGGCCTCCGGCGCGCCGGAACGCATCCCAAAAAGCAAAGACCCCGCGGATCGGCCGATCCGCGGGGTCTTTTCATGTCAGGCGCGAGGCGCTGATTACTTGCTGGCCTTGGTCGCCTTGCGCTCTGCGCGGGAGGGCTTGTCCTTGGCCTTCTTCTTCGGAGCGGCCTTGGGAGCTGCGGCCTTGCGCGGCTTGCGGGCATCACCGTCGAAGTCGCCGCCACGCGGCTTGAAGTCCTTGCCGGCATAGTCGCGGCCACCTTCGGGCTTCGCCCGGTCCGGGCGGCCGCCGTCCAGATCGCCCCGGCTCAGCGGTGCATAGGCCGGATGATGCGGGGTTGCATCGTCGTCGTCGCGACGCTTGCGTCCCTTCGGGCCGCCGAACTTCGCGCCGCCACCGAAGCGGTCGTTGCCGCCGCGATCGCCGAAGGGCTTGTCGCCGAATTTCGGACCGCGACGGGGGCGTTCCCCGTCCATGCGGTCTTCCCGGCCGCTGTCCTCATAGTCGAAGCCGCGCTTGCGCTTGTCGAAACGGCCACCGCGATCACCACCACGGTCACCGCCGCGATCGCCATAACCGCCCCGGTCACCGAAACCGCCGCGGCCGGTGTCTTCCGGCGGCGTCGGGGTCTTGGCGCCCTTCAGGTCGATCACTTCGATGGTGGCATTGCGTTCGCCGGTGCCATTCTCGCGCATGTTGTCCGTATAGGCGTTGGCCTCGGAGCCCGCGATCTCGAAATGGGTTTCCGAGCCGTAGATCTTGATGGCGCCAACGTCCTTCTTGGTGACGTTGCCGGCCTTGCAGATCAGCGGCAGCAGCCACTTCGGGTCGGCCCGGTGCTTGTGACCGAGCGACAGGCGGTACCAGGTGCCGCTTTCGAACTTGCCGCGGATTTCGGCCACCCGGCCGCCACGTTCGCCCGCGCCGCGACCGGCGAGGCTGTCCGCATTGGCAGCCGTGATTTCTTCCGGAGCCGGAAGCCGCGACTGGTGCAGCTTGACGAAGGCCGCAGCAATGGTCTCGGCGTCATGGGTCGCCAGCAGTTCGCGGGCGGTTTCCAGGATCTCTTCGTCGTTTTCCGCGGTGAAGACCGGATCGGCCATCATGCGGGCCTTGTCCTGCGCCCGGATGTCATCGGCGGTCGGTGCGCCGGTCCAGGTCACCTTGATGCCGGCCCACTGCAGCAGGCGCTCGGCCGAGCGGCGGCGGGGGAAGGGGACCATGAGCACGCAGGAGCCCTTGCGGCCCGCGCGGCCCGTACGGCCGGAGCGGTGCAGAAGGGCTTCCTTGCCGGTCGGCAGGTCGGCGTGGATTACCAGGTCCAGGTTCGGCAGATCGATGCCGCGCGCAGCAACGTCGGTCGCCACGCAGACCCGGGCACGACCGTCCTTCATGGCGGCCAGAGCGTTGGAGCGCTCGGCCTGGCTGAGTTCACCCGACAGCGAGACGATGGCAAAGCCACGGTTCGCCAGACGGCTGGTCAGGCGCTTCACCGCTTCACGGGTGGAGCAGAACAGGATGGCCTTTTCCGCCTCATGCATGCGCAGCACGTTGATGATCGCGTTCTCGCGCTCATGGGCTGCCACCGGATGGGCGAAATACTCGATGTCGCCGTGCTGTTCGCGGGCGTTGATCGTCGACAGGCGCACGGCGTCGCGCTGGAAGCGTTCGGCCAGTTGGGCGATCGGCTTCGACACGGTGGCCGAGAACATCAGGGTGCGGCGGTCTTCCGGCGCCGAGCCCAGGATGAACTCCAGGTCTTCGCGGAAGCCCATGTCGAGCATCTCGTCGGCTTCGTCGAGCACGACGGCCTTCAGCTGGGACAGGTCGAGCGCGCCGCGCTCCAGATGGTCGCGCAGACGGCCCGGGGTGCCGACGACGATGTGCACGCCGCGTTCCAGGTTGCGGCGCTCGGTGCGCGGATCCATGCCGCCGACGCAGGACGCGGTCTGGGCACCGGTCTCGCCATAAAGCCAGGACAGTTCGTCCTTCACCTGCAGGGCGAGTTCACGGGTGGGGGCAATTGCCAGCGCCAGCGGGGCGCCCGGAGGCGGCAGCCGATCATCGTCGCCAAGCAGGTTGGGAGCGAGCGCCAGGCCGAAGGCCACGGTCTTGCCAGAGCCGGTCTGGGCCGAGACAAGCAGGTCCGCATCGTGCGGCGCATCGTCGAGAACACAGGTCTGAACAGGAGTAAGAGTGCTATAGCCCTTTTTTTCCAAGGCTTTAGCCAACGCCGGAACGACGTTTGCAAATTCGGTCATTTAGGTCTTTCGATGGGAGTTCTGTGCGCGTGGCAAGGAACATGAGGCCGGAGGCGCGAACATATCTGGCGCACTGTATAAGCGTTTGTTGCGCCTGCGTCCACTCTGTTCCGTTCATGATCTTGGATCAAGTTAACAAGCGTATTTCGGCACTGTATCAAATAGCAATGTCGTTTTATGCATGAATAAATTAAGAGATTTGATAAATACACGCATTAATACATAGATAAAGTTTTAAGTTGTACTTTGCTCGCAAATATTCCCTCGAAAGGCGTTGTCCATGCTGAGCAATATTCGAGTGCAGATCGTTCTTCTGGCTGTCGTGCCCTTGCTTGCCTTTGTCTATTTCAATGTCCGCACGATTGTAACCGACTTTGGTGATCTGGATGACATCCGGGCGCTCGCGCCGCTCGTGCAGGTGGCCGACGGTGCCGAGACGGTGCTGAATGAGTTGCAGAAGGAACGCGGCCTGACCGCTGTCATGCTCGCGTCCGACTATGCGGACGGCGCAAAGAAGGCGGTCACCGATCAGCGCGCAGTCACGGACACGGCCCTTTCGGCGTTTCAGTCTCTTCTCGGAAGCGCAACAGACGAGATCCCCGAACATGCGCAAAGCCTGCGCGCGGCGGCTGCCTCCCTGGCAGAGGTGAACGGCCACCGGGTGGCCATTGACCAGCGGCTGGCAAAGGGACCCGACAATCTGGCCTTCTATTCCGCGCGCATCCGGCGCCTGCTCAATCTGATCGACGAGGCCATGCGCGCCCATCCCGATCCGATCTATTCCTCCCAGATGCTCGCCTTCTCCTTCCTGACCGAGGCCAAGGAGGCGGGCGGGCTGGAGCGGGCCCTGGGCGGACAGCTTTTCGCGACGGTCGCAAAGGACGGCGAGGTGCGCTTCCCCGTGTTCAAGGCCTACTGGGACCGGCTCTCGGTTGAAAAGGCATGGCTCGCCAAGTTCGACAGCCAGGCCTCCGATGCGGAGAAGGCCATCCTTTCCGGGCATCTGGACCCTCAGGTGGCCGCGCAGGTTGAGGCCTGGCGCGCCATTCTGGCCGAGCTTCCGCAGACGAAGGACGGCCAGGGGATCGAGGGGGGTGTCTGGTTCGCGAAGGCGACCGAGCGTCTCAACATGATCCGCGCCGCCTCGCGGGACTTCCTGGGCAAGGCGACGACGCGTGTGGGCCAACTGGACCAGCAGGCCACCAGTCATCTCGTGTGGCAGGGCGTGCAGCTGGCCGTCGTTCTCTTGCTGACGGCCGCTCTGGCAGCGTGGCAGGTCGTCAGCGTCACCCGTGCTCTTGCCGAAATCCGGCGCAGCCTCGGGCGGATTGCAACGGGCGAAACCGACTTCGAGATGCCCATGACCCATCGTTCCGACGTGATCGGCGATCTGGCCCGGGCCGGAACCACCTTCCAGGACAACGCCCGGGCCCGAGACCGGCTTGAGCGCACAGCCGCAGAGGAACGTTCCCGCGAGCGGCAGCGCCAGGACCACGTGGAAAGCATCATCAACCGCTTCCGTGGTGTGCTTGAGGGGGCGCTTGGCGAAGTGGAAAACGGGACGTCCTCCCTCTCCGATGTCTCGTCACGGGTGAATGGCATCGCCGCCTCCGCCCGTACCCTCGCCGGAAACTCGCGCGATTCCTCCGTCACCGCGGCCAATAATGTGCAGACCGTGGCGGCGGCGGCCGAAGAAATGTCCAGCGCCATCGACGAGATCCTGTCCCAGTCCGGACGAGCCGCCGGCATCATCACCGAGGCGACCGACATCGCCCGCGAAACCGACGGCAATGTCACGAGCCTTGCGGAAGCCGCCTCGCGCATCGGCACGGTGGTGGAGATGATCCGGGCCATTGCGGAACAGACGAACCTTCTCGCCCTGAACGCCACGATCGAGGCGGCGCGTGCCGGCGAGGCGGGCAAGGGCTTCGCCGTCGTGGCGGCGGAAGTGAAGGAGCTGGCCACCCAGACAGCCAAGGCGACCGAGGAAATCACGTCCCAGATCGATGCGGTCCAGGGCCTGACCGATGGCGCCGTGTCCTCGATCCAGCGCATCTCGGCCGCCATCGGCAACATCCAGGATGTGACGACAGCGATCACGGCAGCCGTGGGCGAGCAGAGCCAGGCGACGCGGGAAATATCCCAGTCGATCACCCTGGCCTCGGATGGGGCGAAGCTGGCGGAAGACAGCGCCATCCGCATGGAAGAGTCCATCGACAGCACGGCGACGGAGGCAGGCTCGGTCGATCGTCTCGCACATGACCTGAAACATGTGGTCGATCACCTTGCCGGCTCGCTGGAAGACTTCCTCGGCGAGATGCAGGGCGACGTGAACGCCCGCCGCGAGGGTCTGGCACTTCTGGAGGCGAGCTGACCTTCACGGTCCGGTTGCGGCGCAGGGTCGTGACTGGCCGGGGGAGGAGAGACGAGGGGAACGGCGCGGCATGCCCTTGACTTCCCCCACCGGCACCCGAAATGGAAAGGCATTGACCGCGCCTTCCGTCTCGAGTGTCCGGACCCCGCAATGCAGGCCTTCGCCGCCCTTCTCGACCGCCTGTCCTTCGAACCCCGACGTTCGGTGAAGGAGGACCTGCTCGTCGACTATCTGCGGCGGACGCCGGATCCGGATCGGGGCTATGCGCTTGCGGCACTCGCCGGCGACCTGTCCTTTTCCCACGCGAAACCTGCCCTGCTGCGCCAGCTGGCTGCCGAGCGCACGGATCCCCATCTCTTCGAACTCTCCTATGATTTCGTCGGCGACCTGTCGGAGACCATTGCCCTCATGTGGCCCGAGCCCGAGGCGCCCTCGCTCGGCCACAACCAGCCTCCGCCTGCGCTCGCCGTCATCGTCGAGGCACTCGCCAATGCGGCCCGGTCCGATGTCGGTGCCTTGCTGGAAGCCTGGCTCGACCGGCTGGACGAGGTCGGGCGCTGGGCGCTTCTGAAGCTTGTCACCGGTGGCCTTCGGGTCGGGGTGTCGGCGCGTTCCGCCAAGGTGGCCGTGGCCCGGCTGGGGGACCTGGATCCCGCCGAGGTGGAAGAGGTCTGGCACGGCCTGACCCCGCCCTACCAGCCACTCTTCGACTGGGCCGAGGGGCGGGCCGGACGTCTGAGCTATCGTGACCCCGCCCCCTTCCGCCCCGCCATGCTGGCCCATCCCTTCGACCCGGAGAAGGATGGCGAGGGGCTGGATCTGCGCGACTGGCAGGTGGAATGGAAATGGGACGGCATCCGCGTGCAGGCCGTCGCTGGTCTGGACGCCTCCGGCACGCGGGTGGCCCGTCTCTACACGCGCACCGGCGAGGATATCTCCGCGGCCTTCCCGGACCTTCTGCCTGAACTTACCTTCGACGCAGCCATTGACGGCGAACTGCTGGTGGTGCGCGACGGGATCGTGGCGCCCTTTGCCGATCTGCAGAAGCGGTTGAACCGCAAGACCGTCGGCCCGAAACTCCTGCGCGAGCATCCGGTGGGGCTTCGCGCCTATGACCTCCTGAGCCTTGCCGGAGACGACCAGCGCGATCAGCCGCTGAGCCTGCGCCGTGCCCGGCTGGCCGAGCTCGTCGCTCAGACGGCCTCTCCCCGCATCGACCTGTCGCCGGTGCTCGACGTGGCCGACCGGGAGGCCCTGGCCGCTGCCCGCTCGCAACCGGACGCCCATCTGGACGCCGATGATGCGGCGGCCGTCGAGGGCCTGATGCTGAAGCGTCTCGACAGTACCTATCTGGCGGGGCGGCCCAAGGGGCCCTGGTTCAAGTGGAAGAAGGACCCGCATCTGATCGATGCGGTGCTGATGTATGCCCAGCGAGGCCACGGCAGGCGCTCGTCCTTCTACTCGGACTACACCTTCGGCGTCTGGGACGGCGCAGAGGGCGAGGATGGCGCGTCGAGGCTCGTGCCGGTCGGCAAGGCCTATTTCGGCTTCACCGACGACGAGCTGAAGGACATCGACCACTTCGTGCGCAACAACACCGTCAACCGCTTCGGGCCGGTGCGGGAGGTGGTCCAGTCCCCGGATGCCGGACTGGTGCTGGAAGTCGCCTTCGAGGGGCTGGCCCGCTCGCCCCGCCACAAGTCGGGCGTCGCCATGCGCTTTCCCCGGATCTCGCGCCTGCGCTGGGACAAGCCGGCGGGCGAGGCAGACCGGCTCGAGACCCTGAAGCTGCTCCTTCGCGAGGACTGATCCTCGCGACAACGTCATTTACCTCGGGGCAGAAGATGCGGCATTGTCGCACTCTGCAATTCGAACAGGGATCCCGCCATGTCCGTCACCATCGACTATTTCTACACCCATATTTCGCCCTGGGCCTATCTGGGGCACGCGGCCTTCGTGGATCTGGCAAAGCGGCATGGCGTGTCGATCCGTCCCCGTCCGGTCGATCTGCCGGGCCTGTTTGAATCCACCGGCGGCCTGCCGCTCGCCAAGCGCCATCCGGCGCGACAGGCCTATCGCTTCGTCGAGATGCAGCGCTGGAGCGCCTTCCGCGGCCTTCCTCTGACCCTGAAGCCGAAGCATTTCCCGACGCCGCCGCGCCTTGCCGATTGCCTGGCCATCGCGGTGGCCCGCGCCGGTGGGCCGGTGCTTGATCTCACGGCGCGCCTGTTCGAGGCCGTGTGGGTGAAGGATCAGGACATCGCCGACCCCGCCGTGCTGACCGGGATCCTGCAGGAGCTTGGACTGGATGCCGCGGCACTCCTGGAAAGCGCGGCCAGCGAGGCCGTGCAGGCAGACTATGCGGCCAATCAGGCCGATGCGATTGCGCAAGGCCTGATCGGCTCACCTACCTATATTTTCAACGGCGAACCCTTCTGGGGGCAGGACCGGCTGGACCTGCTCGAAGCGGCGCTGGTGAGCGGTCGCGCGCCCTATCGTCCGGTCTGATTGGGGCATCACTCTGGGGTTTCCCTCGGCCCTCTCGCGATCCTTCGCGCGAGGGCCGGGTGGCGCGACCGGGCGCTGATGCGGGGCTGCGGTGGCAAAGTCTCTGGGGATCAGCCCGGCGTGCGGAGCAGAAAAACCTCTCCCTTTCCGTTCTTTCCTGCCAATATGGCATGGTGAATGAAGGGTTAAGGTGACGCAAAATGCAAGTGACGACGACCGTCCGTCAGATTTCGAACGAAGCCTTTCGCAAGGCGCCGGGTCTGTCCCTGCGCGTTCAAACCCTTCTTGCCGCGACCCTTCTGACCGGTGCGATCAATCTGATGACCGGGACGGAAGCCATGGCAGCGGATCTTCGGCCTGTTGCCGCTCCGGTGCAGCCCGTCGCCCTCAAGCCGATCCTGGCATCTGCCTCCCTGCAGGAGCTCGAGCCGCGGCGCCATCTGGCGCTTGCGCCCCTGCGGGAAGGACAGCCCGCACGGACGGCCAGTGCCGCGACGGCGGCCGGCTTGCCAAGGCTCGTGGTGCCCGGTCTGGCCAAGGCCCCCTTACGCAATCTCGACGCACCGGTCCGCCTTGCCGCCTCCGGCGAGAATGACGAGACGCTCTCCACCGGAAGCGTGAGCGCACCCGAGGCGCCGAAGACGCCGGTGACAGCGCCGGTCGAGAGCGTTCCCGCGCATCCCGACCCTGCCGCACTTGTCGCGGACGCGCCCCATCGCTTTGCCCTTTCGGCGGTCGAAGGCGGACTTGCCCGGCTGGATCTGGAAAAGGGCACCCTCGATATCTGCCGTCCGGCCGAGGATCTCTGGCGCTGCGTGCCCGTGCCGGAAGCGCGGCAGGCCTATGAAAGCGAGATTGCGACCCTGTCGGCGGAGATCACGGAGCTGAAAGCTCAGGTCCAGCGACTGGAGGGATCGGAACAGGTGCCCCAGCCAAAGGCCGGCCCCGGCGCTGCGGCCCCCGAAAGCGAGGATCCGGCCGAGATCGAACGGATGATGCAATTCTCCGACACGCTCATGCGCCGGTTCTTCGGGCTGATCCAGGACATGCAGAAGGAACTCGGCCAGAACGGGGGGTGAGAACGCTGGCTGAGAAACGGGGGGCGCTGAGAAGGCGGGCTGAAATCCGGTCCGCCCGGATAAGCCTCTTGTCACCTGACCAGATCTGACCTTGAGCCGACTGGCCGCGGCCGAGCGCGTCTCTCCAACCCAACTGCCTCCCAGGCTCAACAGCTCCGGCAGAATTGACCTGTCATGAAGCTTTGCCATACTGCGTGAGCAGCAGCGGGCAAGCGCGCCAGGCACGGGGCCTCAGATTGGGGAGAGCAGGATGAACAAGCATCCCATCGGAGCATGGACGTTCGACGAGGACGCGCGCCCCTTGCGCCAGATCATGGGGCGTCTGGTCGTCGCCTCGCCGGGAGCGGGGTTCTGTCCGATCACGGGCGACATCAACTCCTGGCTGCGCAACAACGGGGCGCTCGACGGTCTCCTGACCCTGTTTCTGCGCCACACCTCCGCCTCGCTGACCATTCAGGAGAACACCGACCCGGATGTTCAGGCCGATCTTCTGGACGCCTTCGGCCGGCTTGCCCCGGAAGGCGGTGGCTATCGCCATCATCTGGAGGGCGCCGACGACATGCCCGCCCATATCAAGGCTGTCCTGATGGGCGTCAGCCAGCAGATCCCCGTGGTCAACGGCCGACTGGATCTGGGCACCTGGCAGGCGGTCTATCTGGTGGAACATCGCCGCCAGCCGCACCAGCGCACCCTGACCCTGCATTATCTCGGGGCCTGATCCAGCATTTGTCCAGAGGGCCTGATAAGTCCCCCGAAAGCCCCTTCAGAGGCTCTGAGAGCACGTTGAGCCTCGTGGAACCATGCCTCGCGCCCGCCGGAAGGGCGAACTTCCTCAGGGAGCCGAGGTCTCAGGACAGGTGTGGGATCAGGGCGTTGCGGGACTTCGCAGGGTGAGAACCGGAAGTCCGGACATGGTGGCGTGAGCCAGAGAGGGCGCGAGGGCATCGTCCGAGCGCGGACCGGTCGTCTGACCGATCAAGGCACCCGTGAGCATCAGCGCTGCGAGACAGAGGCTCCAGTAATTCATGGCATTGTCCTTCCCGTTGCGCGTCGGCAACCAGAGGCCGGCACGTGGTGATGGGGCACACTTGCAAAAAGGAAGGACCGCAGTTCTTGCGACGGTCTCGTTCAATTCCTTCGCAAATCCGGTAGAAGTCAGATTATACTTTGGTATGATCAACATCAAGGGCTCTCTGCAATCTCCTGTTGATGAGTTGACGCAGGGGTAAGTTTTGGCGGCGCAGCATCCCATCGAAAATGGACCTGGGGCGGGCACGAGTTGGGCGATTTTCGCCATGGAAAACGGACAGGCTGACGCAGCGACCGGAAGGTCTTGGCGGAGTGGGGCAGGGGTGAGACAGACTTTGCACATATGCGGGCAAAACGATGGGTTGTTGTCTCCCACGACCATCCGCTAACATGATGGGATAACTTGACTTCCCGCACCACTCTCCACACGGGTGAGGAAAGCCGGCGAAACCTGCCGGACGGTGGATGTGGCAGGCGGTGAAGCGGCCCGGGGGACACGCCGGGGACAAAAGGATGCAGGGCGCCGCAAGGCGGCCCGGACGGATCCGGCAACGCGCAAGCCATGGGCTCAGGCCCGCAAGGCGCGCAGGTCCGATCCGAGGGAATGAGGACTGGGGAGGATGGCGACCGTGCCAGCAGCGACGTACAAATTCATCATCGCAGACGATCATCCGCTGTTTCGCGGGGCGCTCCGGCAGACGCTGGAAACCCTGTTCGCAGGGGCGGAAATCCTTGAATTCGGTGCTCTCGACGAGGTGACCGGCGCGCTGGAACAGGACTCGGAGGTGGACCTGATCCTGCTTGATCTGTCCATGCCGGGCGTTCGCGGCTTCTCCGGGCTCATGTATCTGCGCGCCCAGTATGCCTCGGTTCCGGTGGTCATCGTCTCGGCCAACGAAGATCCGCAGGCGATCCGCCGCAGCATGTCCTTCGGCGCGTCCGGCTTCATTCCGAAGTCGCGCGGCATCGAGGTGATCCGTCAGGCGGTTCAGGCCATCATGAACGGCGATACCTGGGTGCCCGACGAGATCGACCTGTCGGCGGGCGACACCAACGGCGATCTGGTCCAGCGTCTGGCCACCCTGACGCCGCAGCAGGTCCGCGTGCTGATGATGCTGTCGGAAGGCCTGCTGAACAAGCAGATCGCCTATGAGCTGTCCGTGTCGGAAGCCACGGTCAAGGCCCATGTCTCGGCCATCCTGCAGAAGCTCGGCGTCGAAAGCCGGACGCAGGCGGTGATCGCGGCCTCCAAGATCGAGAACGGTCAGTGGCTGGGCGGTGACGAGGAAACAGCGGATTCCGCAGCAACCGGAGCCCGCTGACCCGGCCGCCGAATATTTCTTGAGAGATCCGTCTCCTGACGCGGCCGAAGCTTATTCGGCCGCGTAGCGCTCTGCCCGGCAGCGGGCCAGATGGGCGCGCAGCACCGCCGGCTTCACCGGCTTCTGACACACCTCGATGGATTTTTCCGCCGCTTCCGCCCGCACGCCCCGGCTGCGGTCTGCCGTGACCAGAATGGCCGGAAGGTCCGTGCCGAATTTCCAGCGCAGGCGGACGATGGCATCGAGCCCTGTGCCGTTGTCCAGGTGATAGTCGATCAGCACCAAATCGGGCTTCACGCCGCGCCGGGTCAGTTCGCTCAGCGCTGCCGCATCGTCGGCGGCAGTGACGACGCAGCACTTCCAGCTCGCCAGCAGCAGCTTCATGCCATCGAGAATGTCCGGCTCGTTGTCGATCACCAGCACGCACATGTCGTCGAGGCGGGCCGCCATGGCCGGGACAACCGCAACAGGAGCATCGACGGGTACGGACGCGGCAACCGGGACTGTAACCCGGAAGCAGGAGCCTTCCTCCACCCGCGAGATCACGTCGACCCGATGACCCAGCACCTGGGCGATCCGGTCGACGATGGAGAGCCCCAGTCCCAGCCCCTTGGCGGCACGCGCACCTTCATCGAGCCTTCGGAACTCCTCGAAGATCTGCTTCAGCTTGGAGGGCGGGATGCCCATTCCCGTGTCGTGAACCTCGATCATCAGCTGGCCGTTGCGCCGCCGGCAGCCGATGAGGACCCGGCCCTCGGCGGTGTATTTCAGGGCATTCGAGATCAGGTTCTGGATCAGGCGGCGCAGCAGGCGTCTGTCCGAGCGGATCGACAGCCCACAGGGCACGAAGCGAAGGTCGAGGCCCTTTTCCCGCGCCATCGGCTCGAATTCCCGCTTCAGGCCGAAGAGAAACTCGTCGAGGCGGAAGACGGTCGGCTCCGGCTTCAGCGCGCCGGTATCCAGCCGCGAGATGTCGAGCACCGCGCCGATGATGTCCTCCACTGAATCCAGCGCCGCATCCACATTGCGCACCAGCGTGCCCGTGTCCCCGTCCTTGACCCGGTCCACCAGCACCGAGGCATAGAGGCGGGCGGCATTGAGCGGCTGCAGGATGTCGTGGCCGGCGGCGGCCAGGAACCGGGTCTTGCCCAGATTGGCCTCCTCCGCCACTCGGGTGGCCTGAACCAGCCGTTCGTTCACGTGGGTCAGCTCCTCGGTGCGCTCGCGCACCCGGCGCTCGAGGGTCTCGTTGGCTCGCGCCAGAGCCTCTTCGGCCATTACCCGCTCGGTGATGTCCGTATAGGTCATCACGATGCCGCCGTCGGGCATGGGGCTGACGCGGACTTCGAGCACCGTCCCCGAGGAGAGGAGCCGTTCCTGGAAGGTCGCTTGGGTGACGACCAGCTTTTCCATGCGGTCGTTGATGATTTCCTCGACCGAGCCGTCGCCATATTCGCCGCGCTCCGCATTGAAGCGCAGCACGGCCTCCAGCGGCGTGCCGACCTGGCCATATTCCGGCGGCAGGCCGAGCAGCAGCCGGAACTGCCGGTTCCAGCAGATGAGCCGCAGATCCCGGTCGAAGACGCCGATGCCCTGCCGCACCTGGTCGAGTGCCGTTTGCAGCAGATCGCGGTTGTACTGGATCGCCGCCGAGGCATCATCGAGCAGCTTGGCCGCCTCCTGGGTGGAAGGGTCGTTGCGCTTCAGCATCAGGGACAGGATCAGCCGGGACGAGGCCGCCCCGACCGCACTGGCCAGAAGCTGTTCGGCAAAGCGCAACAGGCTGGAATCCGCCAGTTCGTCCGGGTCCACCGCCAGTCCCCGTTCCCGCCCGTAGCGGGTGAAGGAACGCTGGGTGCGCTCGGCCCCCAGATAGCGGGCGATGGTCGCCAGCAGGTCGCCGGCCGTGACGGAGGACCGGGCGGTCCGCAGGCTCGGCGTGCTGGCCAGCTCCGCCGGCACGAAGAGATTGCTTTGCAGCCGCTCCGCCTGATCGGGCTTCCGCGTCAGCGAAAACACCACGAAGAAGAGGAAGTTGCTGCCGAGCGCCCAGAGATTGCCGTGGATGAAGGGGTCGATCTCCAGGCCCAGCAGGGCCTGCGGGCGCAGGGCCGAGATGCCGAAGGGACCGAAGTCGAGGATCGTGGGCGACAGCACCCCGGAGCTGGCGAAATTCGGCAGCAGAAGGGTGTAGAGCCAGAAGGCGAAGCCGACGCACATGCCCGCAATCGCCCCGCGTGCGGTGGCCCGCCGCCACACAAGCGCGCCGACGAAGGCCGGGGCGAACTGGGCAATGGCGGCAAAGGAAAGCAGGCCGATGGAGGCGAGCGCCGCACTGTCGCCCACGGTCAGATAGAAGGCATAGGCCAGCAGCAGGATCGCGAAGATCGCCATGCGCCGGGTGTTCAGCAACAGCCGGCTCATGTCCTGCCCGCCGCCGGCGATGATCTCGTCCTCGCTGCGTCGACGCAGGATCAGTGGCACGGCGATGTCGTTGCAGATCATGATGGCCAGAGCCACCGTCGCCACGATCACCATGGCGGTGGAGGCAGACAGTCCGCCGACAAAGGCAAAGAGCGCCAGCCACGACTGGCCCGCATCCATCGGCAGGGCCAGCACGAATGTGTCCGGGTTCACATCCTGGCCGAAGCGCAGCAGGCCGGCGGCGGCGATCGGCACCACGAAGAGATTGATCGCCACCAGATAGAGCGGGAACAGCCAGGCCGCCCGGCGCAGCTCCTGCTCGGAATTGTTTTCCGTGACCGTCACGTGGAATTGCCGGGGCAGCAGCAGCACCGCGAAGGCCGACAGCAGCGTCATGATCAGCCAGTTGCCACCGTCGAGCGGTTGCTGGAAGACCGCGCGCACCTCTGGCGCCTCGGTGATCCGCCGGGTCAGGTCACCGGGCCCGTCATAGAGCCCGTAGCAGACCCAGATGCCGATGGCGAGAAAGGCCACGAGCTTGACGATGGCCTCTGCCGCGATGGCGAGCATCAGCCCTTCCTGATGCTCCGTGGCATCGATGTGCCGTGTGCCGAAAAGCCAGGAAAAGACGGCCATGCCGATGGCGGTGATGAGCGCAATGTCCACGTAAGGCAGGCTGAGGGAGGCAAGCGCGCCCGCATCCACCGGACCGATCATCGTGGTCAGGGACTGGGAGACCGCCTTCAGCTGCAGGGCGATATAGGGCACGATGCCGATGACCGCGATCATGGTGGCGATGGCCGAGACGGACTGGCTCTTGCCATAGCGCGCGCCGATGAAATCCGCGATCGATGTGATGCGTTCGGCCTTGGCGATGCGCACCACCCGCCGCACCAGCGGGTAGCCGAAGGCGAAGACCAGCATCGGGCCGAGATAGATCGTCAGGAACTCCAGCCCTGTACGGGTGGAGTTGCCGACGGAGCCGTAGAAGGTCCACGAGGTACAATACACGGATAGGGACAGGGCATAGATGACCGGCCGGCCGCGAGCGCTCAGGCCCACGCGGCGGGACTTCCGGTCGCCATAACTGGCGATCGCGAACAGCAGCAGGATGTAGGCCACTGCCGCGAAGATGACGAGCCAGGCCTGAACCATTGTCTTTCGTCCCTCCCGGAGGTTTTTCGCGTCGGCCCTCTCGACGGGCCGTCACGCAATCCGGATTGCTGCACTGCGGTATAGTCCGGTCCGGCAAGCAATTGAGTTGCTTGATGAAAAACCTCTCCGCCGACTTCATCACAGGCATGGGGAGCCTGTCTATTGAACTTGAGCAGCAGCCCCGGTGGAACCACAGTCACGTGGGCCCGAACCGGTTGCGCCGCGTTTTCGCGGAAGGTCCTGCGCGGTGCCAGGCGGGCAGGTGAATTCATCATCTGGCGTGATGGATCGGACACGAAATGTCATTCCACCTGATGGGATTTTCCGTCTAGGATGCCGAGAAGATACGGCAGCTTTCTGCCTCTCGCTCCCCTTCCATCTGGACCGATCAGACCACCCCATGACGATCTCTGCCCTTGCCGCTGGCACCTCCGCACCGTCCCTCCAGCCGGATCTCCTCGGCCGTCTGAGCCGCGAGGCACGCGGTGCCCCGGAATCCGGCATCGTTGAAGTGGTCAATGCGGGCCGCGAGCGCGGCGACCTGGTGCCGCTGTGGGTGGGCGAGGGGGATCTGCCGACGCCGTCCTTCATCTGCGACGCCGCCAAGGCCTCGTTCGATCGGGGCGAGACCTTCTACACCTATCAGCGCGGGATCCCCGAGCTGCGTCAGGCGCTGGCCGATTATCACGGCGAGCTTTATGGCCGCCCCTTCTCGGCGGAGCGCTTCTTCGTCACCGGATCGGGCATGCAGGCGATCCAGATCGCGGTGAAATGCGTGGCAGGTGCGGGCGATGAGGTGATCTATCCGTCTCCGGCCTGGCCCAACCTTCCCGCCGCTGTCAACCTGACCGGCGCCCTGGCCGTGCCCGTGGCCATGACCCTCTCCGATGGCCGCTGGAACCTGGACGTCGACGCGCTCTTCGCCGCCGTGACGCCGCGCACCCGCGCGATCTTCATCAACTCCCCCTGCAATCCTACCGGCTGGGTCGCAGGCCGCGAGATCCTGCGCGAGGTGCTGGAGCGCGCCCGGGCGCTGGGGCTGTGGATCATCGCCGACGAGGTCTATGGCCGGTTCTATTACGGCGCCTCCGACAAGGCTCCGTCCTTCTATGACGTGGCCGAGGAGGACGACATGGTCCTCTATGTGAACACCTTCTCCAAGAACTGGGCCATGACCGGCTGGCGCGTGGGCTGGCTGTCCGCCCCTGCGGCCCTTGGCCAGACCATCGAAAACCTGATCCAGTTCTCCACCTCCGGCGTGGCCGTGCCCACCCAGCGGGCCGCCGTGACAGCCCTGACCCACGGGCGGGACTTCCTGGACGAGCAGATCCGCCGTGCGGCCGAAGGACGCCAGATCCTGGTCGACGCCTTCTCCGCCAGCCCGCGCATCCGCTTCAGCGAGGCGGAAGGGGCCTTCTATCTCTTCCTCTCCGTGGAAGGTCAGACCGACAGCCGCCAGTTCGCCCTCGATCTGGTGCGCGAGACCGGCGTCGGCCTGGCGCCCGGCTCCGCTTTCGGCGAGACCGGCGAGGGGCATCTTCGCCTGTGCTATGCCTGCAGCCCGCAGCGGCTGACCACCGGCGCCACCCGGCTGGTCGAATGGGTCTCCCGTCTCTGACGAAGGCCGGGGGCGGCATTTCGCTGTCGCACCCTGTCTCAGGGTTGTGAGCGCGATCTTCTCCCTTTTTCAGGCAACCGGACATTAACGGACCTCGCGTATCCTTGAAACTGTCAGGGGAGGAGCGCGCCGGGCCATGTGGACTGGGCGCGACCCTTGGGCGCAGCCCCCGCAGGGACTGCGTCTTGCATGTCAGTGCACGGGGTTATAAGTGCGAAGGGGAGAGGGCATGTGCTCCCGGACTGGGCAGAACTTTGCGACTGTCCCCGGGTTGAGTGCCGCACACGCTGGAAGGGAAGCGAAGATGTCGAGCGAAACCAAGGCCATCTACATTGTCGACGACGATCCCGCAGTGCGCGATGCGCTGTCCGTGGTCTTCGGCATGGAAGGCTATGAGGTGGAAACCTTCTCCGACGGCGACGCCTTCGTGCAGTCGGCGTCCAAGGGGCTTCCGGCGGTGGTTCTGCTCGACGTGCACATGCCGGGCCGCTCCGGTCTGGATATCCTGCGCGCCCTGAACGGCGAGGAGTATCCGGCGCCGATC
The DNA here is from genome assembly GCF_008477545.1 of Roseibium aestuarii. Classification (GTDB taxonomy): domain Bacteria; phylum Pseudomonadota; class Alphaproteobacteria; order Rhizobiales; family Stappiaceae; genus Roseibium; species Roseibium aestuarii. Next base: position 662,645 of record NZ_VORA01000001.1, read on the forward strand.
TTCATCATTTCGGGCCAGGGCGACATTCCCATGGCCGTCGAGGCGATCCGCAACGGCGCCTTCGACTTCATCGAGAAGCCCTTCACCGCCGACGGCGTCGTCGCACGTGTGGAAGAGGGTGTCGCGGCCATGAGCAAGCGTAAGAAGGAAGAGGCTCGTCCCACCTTCCCCGGCGCCGATCTGCTGACCCGCCGCGAGATGGAAGTGCTCCAGGAAATCACCAAGGGCGCCTCCAACAAGGAAGCCGGGCGGATCCTCGGCATCTCTCCGCGGACGATTGAAGTCCATCGCGCCCGCATCATGGAGAAGCTCGGCGCGCGCAACGCGGCCGATCTGGTGCGCATCGTTCTCGGCGCCTGAGGCTGAAAACGTCTTTATTCACAGGGTTTTGTCAAAGGCGCTGGAGATGGTCTCCGGCGCCTTTGGACTGTCTCAGGATGGCCGTGCCGAGCGACAAGTTGGCGCGCCTCACTTGCGCCTGCCCTTTTCGCTTTGCACAAGAACCTGTTACTCTCTAAGAGATCGGCATGGGCTCCGGACGGGTGAGCGGCCGGGTCCACAGAACAGGATCGTTTCGCCGGACGGACGGGGATGGCGTGACGACGGAGGGGCGAAATGTCGGGTTCCCATACGCACAACAATCAGTCCTCTAGCTCCCCTGGCGGGACGCTCGGGCGTCGAGCCGTGACCGGACATGCCGGATTCGAGGATTTCGGCGGATCGCGGCGCAGCTATGGCGCTCATGACGTGATTTATTACGAGGGCGATCCGGTCAAGAAGCTCTATCAGCTGGTCGAAGGCTCGATCATGCTGTTCAAGCTGCTTCCCGACGGGCGGCGTCAGGTGGTGGAAGTCCTTCAGGTCGGCGACATCTTCGGACTGGCCGAAGGCACTGAATATGAAGGCACCGCCGAGACCCTGACCAAGGCCGTGGTCTCCGAGGTCGAACTGCACCAGGTGGAACGCTCCGCGCAGCTGCAGCAGAAGCTGACCAAGTGCCTCATCAGCCAGATGAACGCCCTGCATGAACATGCGGTGCTGCTGGGCCGCAAGTCCGCGACCGAGCGCGTCGCCAGCTTCTTCATGTATCTGGTGCCCAATCGTGGCGGTCCCGGTTGCATCGGCCCCGACCCCGCTGCGGCCGACGATTGCTGTGATCTGGAACTGCACATGACCCGTCAGGAAATCGCCGATTACCTCGGGCTCACCATCGAGACCGTCAGCCGGGTCATTTCCGATCTCAAGAAGCGCGGTGTGATCCGGGTCGAGAAGGCGGACAAGATTCATCTCGGCCGGGTCTGCGACCTGTGCCAGATCACCGGCATCCACTGAGCCGCGCTTCAGGCTGCTGAAGACCGTTGGTTTTATAGTGCGTCATTTCGGGCAAGCGATTGCGCGACCCGGGATCGGAGAGCCACAGCACCCTCTTCTTAAGTGCCCTAATCCCGGTGGCTCACCGGCCCCGGATCTTCAGGCTGCGCCTTCGTCCGGGGTGGCGAGAGTGGGCTTTGTCTCCGGCCGAAAACGCCGGTTGTCCGGCGTTTTTCTTTGTTCGATCTCGGGCTTTACACCGCCATGGAGTGGCGTGGCACCGGGCGGGTGTTGTCCTGGGGCGCCTTCAGATAGGCATCGAAGGCCGCGGCCACGAGGCGCACGAAGGGGCGGCCCTGCGGTGTCACGGTGAGAACCGATCCCTCCAGCGTTGCCAGTCCGTCGGCGAGCAGGGGTGCAAGCTCCTGCCGGGCATCGTTCAGCGCGTCCATGTCCAGCCCTTGTGCCTGTGCGGCGGCTCCCAGATCGCAGAGATGATCCGTCATCAGCCGCTCGATGATGTGTCCGCGCATCCGGTCATCGGCGCTGAAGGCAAAGCCGCGCGCCACCGGCAGGTCACCGGCCTCGATGGCCCGGGTCCAGTGCGCCACGTCGGAGATGTTCTGCACGTAGCCCGCATCGAGCTTGCCGATGGACGACACGCCGAGGCCGATGAGCTGGGTCGCCTGATCGGTGGTGTAACCCTGGAAGTTGCGGTGCAGCTCGCCGGTTTCCAGCGCCCGCGCCATGCTGTCATCCGGCAGGGCGAAATGATCCAGACCGATCTGGCAGTAACCACCGGCAATCAGCGCATCGCGGGCGCTCGCGGCCATGGCAACACGCTCGGATGGCGCCGGCAGCAGGCTCTCGTCGATGAGCCGCTGATGCTTCTTCATCCAGGGGACATGGGCATAGCCGAAGAGCGAGATGCGGCTCGGCCGCAGGGCCAGGGTCTTCTCGACCGTGTCGAGCACCGTGGCGACGCTCTGGCCGGGAAGCCCGTACATGAGGTCGAAATTGATGTCGCGAAGACCGGCGTCCTGTAGGATCTGCACGGCACGGGCCACGGTCTCCTGCGGCTGCACCCGGCCAATGGCAACCTGCACCTTCGGGTCGAAATCCTGTACCCCGAGGCTCGTGCGCGTGACGCCGATCTGCCGTAGGGTTTCGGCGAGATCTTCCGTCACCAGGCGCGGATCGAGCTCGATGGCATGTTCCACATCCGGGGCCAGATCGAAGAGCACCCGCATCATGCCGGCGATCTCAAGGAAGCTTTCGCGCGGCAGCAGGCTCGGCGTGCCGCCACCCCAGTGGATGTGCCGCACGGGCCCGGCCTTGCCAATCTTGCCCGCCACCAGCTGAAGTTCCTTCAGCAGCGTCGCGCCATAGGCCTTGAGCGGAGCATCCTTCTTGCTGGCCTTGGTCAGGCAGCCGCAATAGTGGCAGATGTCCCGGCAATAGGGCACATGGAGATAGAGGGAAAGACTATCCTCGCGCGTCAGGGCGCCCAGCCAGTCCGAATAGGTCTGCGCCGTGACGCCTGCATGAAAATGCGGCGCGGTGGGATAGCTGGTGTAGCGCGGCACGTTGCGTGCCGCATAGCTTGCAGGTATGTCGGTCATGTGTCGATCCTGACGCAGGGCGGCAGTGCCGTCCTTGATCTTGCGCAAACACCGGCGCACCACGTCGAAATCCCCTGCCGCGCCCGCCGCCAAGGCAGGATCCCACCGGATGTCGACCCGCGCCGCCCCTTCCGTCTCGCGGACCGCCAGATCCGGCCCGCTCCCCGTTGCACCGGCGCCTGTCACGCCGGCCAGTCCCAAGGCGTTGCTCCATGCCCTTTCTCGATCCGGCTCCCGATGCGCGCAGCACCCTCTGGACCACCTTGGCGCGCACCGCGCTGACCGGCGCCATCGGAGCGCTGGGGGGCGCGCTCTTCATGGCGCTCGGCATTCCGGCAGGCTGGATGTCGGGAGCCATGGTTCTGGTGGCCGCCGCCGCCCTTGCGCGCCTGCCGGTTGCCCTGCCGCCACGGCTGCGCGACGCGCTTTTCGTCGTGCTTGGCTTGTCGATGGGCGCGGGAGTCACGCCGGAAGTGGTCGAGCGCATCGGCCAGTGGCCCGCGACCATGGCGGGGCTCGTCGCGGTCGTGGCCCTCGTCACCGCGGCGACCTACGTCTATCTGCGCCACCTGATGAAATGGGATCCGGCCTCTGCCTATTTCGGCGCTCTGCCGGGGGCCCTGTCCTACGTCATGGCGCTGGCCTCCGAGCGGGACGTGAACCTGCCGAAGATCGCGGCTTCCCAGTCCATCCGGCTTCTGGTGCTGGTCTGCGTGCTGCCGCTGGTCATCTCCTCCACGGCCGGACACGCGCCGCACGGGTTCGAGGGGCGTGTCCTGCCAAGCCTGACCGAGCTCGCCATTCTCGGCATTCTCTGTCTGGCGGCCAGTGCCCTAGCGGCACGTGTCGGGCTTCCCGGTGGCTGGCTCACGGGCGCCTTCTTCATGAGCTCTGCCCTCAATGCCACCGGCACCATTCCCGTGGCGCTTCCTGAGCCGGTGCTCATTCCCTGCTTCATCGGCCTGGGCTGTTTCATCGGCTCCCGCTTCACCCAGACCACGTTGTCGGCCTTCGTGCGGCTGATCGCCGTCGGCATGGGCGCGGTCATCGTCGGGCTGGCGGTATCGGTGGGCTTTGCCTGGGTGCTGGCTGTGATGCTGGATCTCCCGCTCGGTCAGCTGATCCTTGCCTATGCGCCCGGTGGCCTGGAGGTCATGACGCTCATGGCCTTCATGCTCGATCTGGACCCGGCCTTCGTGGCCGCCCATCAGCTGGTGCGCTACATTGGCATGGTGCTGCTTCTGCCGCTGGTGACCGCGGTGCTTCTTGGGCGAACTCGCTAGAATTCACGAGTAAATGACCTAGCGTCATGATAGGCTCTCTCCACGAGGGAGGGCCCCATGCCGCTATCGCCACTCATGATCCTTCTGGGCACCACGAAGGGTGTCTTCATCATCGACGGAGACGCTGATCGTGCGCGCTGGAGCGTGCGCGGTCCCTATTGCGATGGCTGGGCCATCAACCACGTCATCGGTGACCCGGAAACGGGAAGGATCTGGGCTGGAGGGGGCGGAGACTGGACAGGTGCAGGTGTCTGGCGCTCACAGGACGGCGGTCGCAACTGGTCGCTCGCCAAGCTGACGCGGGGCACGATGGACGACTGGGCCGACAGGGATCCGGACTTCGCCCGCATGATGCGCTGCGCCGGAGGTGCGGCCCCCTTCGATACGGCCTTCAGCCAGATCTGGTCCCTCGGGCTGGCGGGCGGTGCGCTGCTGGCGGGAACCAAGCCGGCCCGGCTGCTGCGCAGCACGGATGGCGGTGAGACCTTCCAGACAGTGCAGGGCCTGAGCGATCATCCTTCTGCCGGCAGCTGGACCCCCGGCGGGGCAGGGCTTGTGCTGCACACGATCGTCGCGGATCCGCGCAGGCCGGAGAAGATCTGGATCGGCATCTCGGCCGCCGGGGTCTTTGCCACCGAAGATGGCGGCCAGACCTGGGAACGGCGCAACCGCCTTTCCAATGAGGGCGCCTGCGAGGGTCACGATCATCCGGCCGGCCCCGCCCATGGGGAGGTTGGCCACTGCGTGCACAACATGATGCGCGCGCCCGGAGAGGGCGACGTGCTCTATCAGCAGAATCACCATGGGGTCTGGAAGTCGGTCGATGGCGGACGCAGCTGGGACGATCGCACGCCGGGCCTGCCCTCCACCTTCGGGTTCCCCATCCGGGTGCACCCGGCCGATGGCAACACGATCTGGACGCTGCCCCTCAACGGGGACAGCCAGGGCCGCTATCCCCCCGAAGCGAAGGCTGCCGTCTGGCGTTCGCGCGATGGTGGCGAAACCTGGCAGGACCTGCGCGAGGGGCTGCCGCAGGAGGCGTGCTATTTCACCGTCCTGCGCCAGGCCATGGGCGGCGACACGCTCGCCCCGGCGGGCCTCTATTTCGGCACCAATTCGGGCTCCGTCTTCGCCAGCGCCGACGAGGGCGACAGCTGGCAGGAAATTGCCCGTCATCTGCCCACGATCCTCAGCGTGGAGGCCTTTTCGCCCGATCCGGCGTGATCCGGAACGGCGGAAGGGGAGGGCGGAACCCTGCCGGGGCACCGGAGGCCCGATGGGGCGGAATGGCGGAATTTCAAGTGGTTTCCGCCACGTTGATTTGAATCAACGCTCCTCTTCCGGACTCAGCGCATAACCGGTCCATCCTAGGCATAAGAGTGTCTGTTCCAGGCACCCGAGTGTCATTTCAAGACTGGGGCGCGCAAAATATGGCAACTGGAAAAGCCAGATTGGTCACGCTCGAGGAAGGCCTCTTTGCAGGTTTCCTTGCGCTTCTGACCTTCGCCTGCCTGATCGTGGCGGGCAAAACCCATGAAGGTGTCATGACCTTCCACGCACTCATCGGGGCGCTTGCCGCCGGTGCGGGCGTGTTCATGATCTTCAACTCCTATTTCAACAGCGACACGTCCGGACCTGTCCCGCAGGAAATCGACGGCAAGCCGAACTACAACATGGGGCCGGTCAAGTTCGGCACCGTGGCTGCCATGTTCTGGGGCATCGCCGGCTTCCTCGTCGGTCTGATCATCGCGCTTCAGCTGGCCTTCCCGGCGCTGAACTTCGATCTTCCCTGGACCAACTTCGGCCGTCTGCGTCCGCTGCACACCTCCGCGGTGATCTTCGCCTTCGGCGGCAACGTGCTGCTGGCGACGTCCTTCTATGTCGTCCAGCGCACCTGCCGCGCCCGCCTGCCGGGCAAGGTGATGCCCTGGTTCGTCATGCTGGGCTACAACGTGTTCATCGTCATTGCCGGCACGGGCTATCTGCTCGGCGCCACCCAGGGCAAGGAATACGCCGAGCCGGAATGGTATGCCGACCTGTGGCTGACCATCGTCTGGGTCTTCTATCTGCTGACCTTCCTCGGCACGCTCTGGAAGCGCAAGGAACCCCACATCTACGTGGCCAACTGGTTCTACCTCGCCTTCATCGTGACGATCGCGGTGCTGCACATCACCAACAACCTGACCATCCCGGTGTCCGTCTTCGGCCTGAAGTCTTACATCGTCTGGTCTGGCGTGCAGGATGCGATGGTTCAGTGGTGGTACGGCCATAACGCGGTGGGCTTCTTCCTGACCGCCGGCTTCCTGGCCATCATGTACTACTTCGTTCCGAAGCGTGCAGAGCGTCCGGTCTATTCCTACCGCCTGTCGATCGTGCACTTCTGGGCTCTGATCTTCATCTACATCTGGGCCGGTCCGCACCACCTGCACTACACGGCTCTGCCGCAGTGGGCCTCGACCCTGGGCGCAACCTTCTCGGTCATCCTGTGGATGCCGTCCTGGGGTGGCATGATCAACGGCCTGATGACGCTCTCGGGCGCCTGGGACAAGCTGCGCACCGACCCGGTCCTGCGCATGCTGGTCGTGTCCGTGGCCTTCTACGGCATGTCCACCTTCGAAGGTCCGCTGATGTCGGTCCGCGCGGTCAACTCGCTCTCGCACTACACGGACTGGACCATCGGTCACGTGCATTCGGGCGCTCTCGGCTGGGTCGGCTACATCTCCTTCGGTGCTCTCTACTGCCTGGTTCCCTGGCTGTGGAACAAGAAGAGCCTCTACTCCCTGAAGCTGGTGAACCTGCACTTCTGGGTCTCCACCATCGGCATCGTGCTCTACATCACCGCCATGTGGGTGTCCGGCATCATGCAGGGTCTGATGTGGCGTGCCTACGACAGCCTCGGCTTCCTTGAGTACTCCTTCATCGAAACCGTGGAAGCCATGTTCCCCTTCTACGTGATCCGTGCGCTGGGCGGTGGCCTGTTCCTCCTCGGAGCGCTGATCATGGCCTACAACCTCTGGATGACCGTGAAGGCTGGCGAGCCGGCTGAAGCGGAAGCTCCCGCAACCGGCACCCTTGCCGCTGCCGAATAAGGGGGAGAGGAAGAAATGTCTGTTTGGCACAAGCACGAAATCTTTGAGAAGAACTCCATCATCCTGGTGATCGGCATCCTCGTGATGATCTCGATCGGCGGCCTGGTGGAAATCGCCCCGCTCTTCTACCTGAAGAGCACCATCGAGAAGACGGAAGGGATGCGTCCCTACACGCCGCTCGAGCTGGCGGGCCGCAACATCTATGTGCGCGAGGGCTGCTACCTCTGCCACTCCCAGATGGTGCGTCCGATGCGCGACGAACTGGAGCGCTACGGCCCTTACTCTCTGGCTGCGGAAAGCATGTATGACCATCCGTTCCAGTGGGGCTCCAAGCGCACCGGTCCGGACCTTGCCCGCGTCGGCAACAAGTACTCCGACGACTGGCACGTGGCTCACCTCAAGGACCCCCGGTCCGTGGTGCCGGCCTCGATCATGCCGGGCTATCCGTTCCTCGCGGAAACGCCGCTTGACCCTTACGGGATCTCCGATCACCTGAAGGTCAACACCTACGTGGGCGTTCCCTACACCGAAGAGCAGGTCGAAGCCGCAAAGTCCGACATCCTGGCCCAGGCCAAGCCGGACAGCGACGAGGCGGAAGCCTTCCTGGAACGCTACCCGACCGCCGTCGTGCGCGACTATGACGGCAACCCCGCCGAAGTCACCGAGATGGACGCCCTTGTCGCCTATCTCCAGATGCTCGGCACCCTTGTCGACTTCTCGATCTACGACGAGAAGGCCAACCTGAGGTGATGTCATGACCGAATCCTACACCGCGGTAGCGGGCTTCGCTCAGACCTGGGGCCTTGTCTACTTCGTCGTCATCTTCGCAATCGTCGTCGCCTATGTCGCGTGGCCCAAGAACCGCAAGACTTTCGACGATGCCGCACAGATCCCGTTCCGGGAGGACTGATCCATGTCGGACAATCACAAGAAAGACGTCGACCACATTTCCGGGGTCGAGACCACCGGCCACGAATGGGATGGCCTGAAGGAACTGAACAATCCGCTGCCGAAGTGGTGGCTGAATGTCTTCTATCTCTGCATCCTCTGGGCCGTCGGCTACTGGGTGATCTATCCCTCCTGGCCGCTCATCTCCGGTTACACCTCCGGCGTGATGGGCTACAGCCAGCGTGCGGATGCCCGCGCCGCCTATGAGGAGGGCATTGCTGCCCGTGCCGAGTTTGCGGACAAGATCGTCGCTGCCGATCTCTCCGAGATCGAATCCACGCCGACCCTTCTGGAGTTCGCTCAGGCCAACGGTGCAGCCGCCTTCGGCGACAACTGCGCACCCTGCCACGGCTCCGGTGCCACCGGTGCGGAAGGCTTCCCCAACCTTCAGGATGACACCTGGATCTGGGGCGGCACGCTGGAAGACATCCACACGACCCTTCTCTATGGCATCCGTTCGGGCCATGACGAGGCGCGTGTGGGCGAGATGCCGGCCTTCGGTCGCGATGAGCTGCTGAGCCGCGAGGAAATCACCCAGGTGGCGAACTTCGTGGCGTCCAAGACGGGTCTGGAGCCGGAAGCCGGTGCGGATCTTGCCGCTGGCGAGACCCTCTATGCGGACAACTGCGCCGCCTGTCACGGTGAAGACCTGACCGGCATGCAGGAAGTCGGTGCCCCGAGCCTGATGTCGGCCAACTACCTTTATGGAAAGTCGGTCGCAGCCATCAAGGCGCAGGTCACCAACCCGCGCAACGGCGTCATGCCGGCCTGGACCGGCCGTCTGGACGAAGCGACCATCAAGTCGCTCGCCGTCTACGTCCACTCCTTCGGGGGCGGTCAGTAAGCGGCAGGCACCTGTCTGACCTGACAAGCTGCGACAAACTGCGCCGGGCAAATCCGAGAGGATTTGATCCGGCGCAAAGCTTTCAGGGGGGAGAGGTCTTAACTAGAAGCCACGCGCGTCGGAGATGAGTGCCCGATGCGCCAGCCCGGAAGCCGGCCCGGGGCAGGCCGGACCTTCCAGTTCGAAACGACACGAAGGACGGAACGGCATGAGCGCCGATACTGAACGCGCAGCGCCAGGCGACGACCAGGAATGGTTCGCGTCGGCCAAGAAGATCTATCCGATGGCGGTGCATGGCACCTTCCGCAAGATCAAGTGGGCGCTGCTTCTCCTCACCCTGGGTGTGTATTATTTCCTGCCCTTCATCCGATGGGACCGCGGGCCGAATGCGCCCGGACAGGCCGTGCTTGTCGACCTCGAGGGCCGGCGCGCCTATTTCTTCTTCATCGAGATATGGCCGCAGGAGGTGTATTACATCACCGGCCTGCTGATCATCGCGGCCATCACGCTCTTCCTCATGAACGCGGTCGCCGGCCGCCTGTGGTGCGGCTACCTCTGCCCGCAAACCGTCTGGACGGACCTCTTCCTCTTCATCGAGCGTAAGGTCGAGGGTGACCGCCGCGAGCGCATGGCGCTCGACAGGGCACCCTGGACGGCCGAAAAGGTCGGAAAGCGCGCGCTGAAGCATGTGCTCTGGCTTCTGGTCGCCTGGTGGACCGGCGGCGCCTGGGTCCTCTATTTCTCCGACGCCCCGACACTGGTTCATGATCTGGCGACCCTGCAAGCGCCCTTCGTGGCCTATGCCTGGATCGGGATCCTGACCGCGACGACCTATCTTCTGGCCGGTCACATGCGCGAGCAGGTCTGCATCTACATGTGCCCCTGGCCACGCATCCAGGCGGCGCTGACCGACGAGAACGCCCTGAATGTCACCTACCGCTGGGACCGGGGCGAGCCGCGCGGATCGCTGAAGCAGAACAAGGCGCTGGAGCGTCAGGGCCTGCCCGCCGGCGATTGTGTCGACTGCCATCAGTGCTTCCATGCCTGCCCGACCGGGGTCGACATCCGCAAGGGCGCCCAGCTCGACTGCATCCAGTGCGGCCTGTGCATCGATGCCTGTGACACGGTGATGCTCAAGGTCGGCAAGCCCACGGGGCTGATCGCCTATGACACGGACGAGAACATCCAGCGCCGTGTCGAAGGCAAGGACAGTGTCTACAAGATCGTGCGTCCGCGTACGGTGATCTATGCCGGGTTCATCGCGCTGGTCGGCGCGATTATGCTCGGTGCCCTGCTGACCCGCGATTTCGCCGGGATCAGCGTCCTGCATGACCGGAACCCCATCTTCGTGCGCCTGTCGGACGGCAGCATTCGCAACGGCTACACCGTGCGCGTGCTGAACAAGCGCAACTACGAGCGGTTCTTCATGCTCCACGTCGAAGGCCTTCCGGCCGAGACCAGCGTGTCGGCGGTCGGGATCGAACGGACCTTCGCGGACCGGCCGGTCATCGACATCGGTCCGGACCGGACGCGGGAACTGCGCGTTCTCGTCACCGTGCCCGCCGGTGCCAAGCTGCCGGAAAGCACGGACGTCACCTTCCGCCTGACCGAAAGCGTGATGGGCGAAGTGGTGACCGCGGACGATTACTTCAAGGCACCCTGAGGAGGGGCTCATGACCATGGTTGAACGGCAACAGACGCCTGCGGGCGGCAAACCTCTCACCGGACGCGGTGTGCTTATGTGGGTGATCGGCTTCTTTGCCGTCATCTTCGCCGCCAATGGCGTCTTCATCTACCTCGCGCTCGGGTCCTTCCCGGGCGTGGTGGTGGACAGTTCCTATAAGGCCAGCCAGGCCTACAATAAGGAACTCGCCACCGCGCGTGCCCAGGCCGAGCGGGGCTGGACGGTCACCGCCAGCCTGGAGCGGGGCGAGAATGACCAGGCGCGCCTGCGCATCGAGCCGCGCGACAAGGAAGGCCTGGTGCTGACCGGCCTGACCCTGACCGCCAGCCTCGAGCATCCCGCCCATCAGGGCCAGGACCTGACCCTGGACTTGCAGGAGACCCAGAGCGGTGTCTATGAAGGCAGTGCGGAAGGTCTGACCAGCGGCAACTGGGAACTGGTGATCGAGGCCCGTCAGGGCGAAGAACGCCTGTTCCGCTCGCAGAACCGGGTCTTCCTGGCGCAGTAGGAACCAAGGCCGTGACCGTGCATCAGCGCGACTGGGATGCCTTCATGACGAGGGCGGAGGACGGGTCTGTCCATATGGATCTGGCCGTCGACGGGATTACCTGTGCAGCCTGCATGGGGGACATCGAGCGGGGGCTGGCCCGTCTGCCGGGCATGCGCAAGGCCCGGGTCAACCTGACCAGCCATCGGCTGGCGGTGGACTGGGATGACGCCGAGACCCCGCCCGAAGACATTCTGGCAGCCCTCAACCGGCTAGGCTACACGGCCCATCCCTTCGACCCGGCGCGGGCACGCCAGCAGAAGGACGAGACCGGAAAGCGTCTCTTGCGGGCGCTGGCCGTGGCCGGCTTCTCCGGCATGAACATCATGTTGCTCTCGGTCTCCGTCTGGTCCGGCAATGCCACGGACATCACGGACGAGACCCGCGACTTCTTCCACTGGCTCTCGGCCCTCATCGCGCTTCCGACGGTGGCCTACTCGGGCATGCCCTTCTTCCGCAGCGCCTGGACGGCGATCCGCGCGCGCCGTCTCAATATGGACGTTCCGATCGCCATCGGCGTTTCGCTCGCGGTGGCGCTCTCCCTCGTGCAGACGATCCAGCACCAGCATCACGCCTATTTCGAATCTGCCGTGATGCTGCTCTTCTTCCTGCTGGTCGGGCGCTATCTCGACCACAACATGCGCGGTCGCACCCAATCCTTTGCGGAAAACATGGCAGCGCTCAGGGCTGAGGTCGCAGGCCGCATCGCTCCGGATGGCTCGGTGCGGGAAACGCCCCTGTCACGCATCCAGCCCGGCGACCTTGTTCTTGTCGCCGCCGGCGAACGCATTCCCGTCGACGGGGTCGTCGAGTTCGGCACGTCCGAGCTGGACCAGAGCCTGATCACCGGCGAGACCCGCCTGGTTCCGGTCGGGGTGGGCGAGACGGTCTATGCGGGGACCCTGAACGGTTCGGGAAGTCTCACCCTCAAGGTCACGGCTGCCTCCAGCGGCACCTTCCTGGACGACGTGAACCGCCTGCTCGAAACGGCAGCGCAGGGGCGCTCGGCCTATGTGCGCATCGCCGACCGGGCCGCACAGCTTTACGCGCCCGTGGTTCATGCGGCCTCTGCCCTGACCTTCCTGTTCTGGCTGGTCTGGGGCATCGGCTGGCAACCGTCGCTCGTCATTTCCATTTCCGTGCTCATCATCACCTGTCCCTGTGCGCTCGGACTGGCCGTGCCGGCGGTGCAGGTGGTGGCCTCCGGCCAGCTCTTCCGCGCCGGGGTTCTGCTCAATTCCGGCGATGCCATCGAGCGGCTGGCCGCAGCCGACACCATCGTCTTCGACAAGACCGGCACCCTGACGAGGGCCGAACCGGAGCTGGCCGAACCCGAGCTTCTTTCCGATGAACTGGTGCGGCTTGGCGCAAGGCTGGCGCTCTCCAGCCGCCATCCGCTTGCCATAGCGCTTGCCCGGGCTGCCGGCGTGCGCGAACCCTTCGCCGCCACCACGGAGACGGCAGGGCAGGGGGTGGAAACGCTCTGGAATGGCAAGACCCTGCGTCTCGGCAGCCCCGCCTTCTGCGGCGCAGACGGGCAAGAGGTGGCCTCTATCCTGTCACGCTGGCCAGGCGCCTCCCTCATCGCGGTCGCACTCGACGGCGAGCCGGTGCGTCTGCTGGCCCTTCATCAGGGGCTGCGCAGCGATGCGCGTGAGGTGCTGGATCATCTGGCGCGTCAGGGATATCGCCTGGAAATCCTCTCCGGCGACCGCAAGGGTGCGGTGGAGGAGATCGCCAGTGTCCTGCCCGTGTCCCGATGGGCCGCGGAACTGACCCCGGCCGACAAGATCGCCCGGCTGGAGGCCCTCAAGGCCGAAGGTGCCAACGTGCTGATGGTCGGCGATGGCCTGAACGATGCGCCCGCCCTGGCCGCAGCCCATGTGTCCCTGTCGCCGGTGACGGCGGTTCACCTGTCCCAGGCAGCAGCCGACGCGGTGTTTCTCGGCGAGCGCCTGCGCCCTGTGGCAGAAGCCCTCGCGCTGTCGCGACGGGCCCGTCGCGCCATGGAGCAGAACCTTTGGATCTCGGTGATCTATAACGCCATTGCTGTGCCGATTGCCGTTGCGGGCTTCGTGACACCGCTTCTGGCCGCACTCGCCATGTCCGGCTCGTCGCTCATCGTCACGGCGAATGCCCTGCGCCTGCGTCTCGGCGGACCGGCCATCGACACCGACCCTGCGAAGGCGGGGGATCGTGCAGCCTCGCCACTACCGCCAATCTCACAATCGGCCTAGGATCGCGTCATGGACGTGCTGATTTTTCTCATTCCCATCGCCATCGGCCTCGGCCTTGCCGGGCTCGTGGGCTTCCTCTGGTCGCTGAAGACCGGACAATACGAGGATCTGGAGGGCGCCAAGTGGCGCATTCTGGATGATGATGACCTTCCCGCGCCGGGCGAGCCTTCCGACCGCCTGTCATCCTGAGAGGGTGTTCACGCGGCCGACGGGCGTTCAGCCCAGATAGGCGCTCAGCACCATCACGACGGCCAGGGCCAGAAGCCCGACGCCTGAAACCAGCAGGACATTGTCGCGCAGCGTGCGGGAAGGGGGAACGGTGGCGGTTTCTGCCTGACCCTGGGTCGGCGACCAGCGGCATGCCGGGGGCACAGGGGTCTCGTCTTGCGGTTCAGGCATGAATTGCACGGACATGACGCTCTCTCGCTTCGGCCAACCTCGCGCCGCGGCCACTCTGGCACCGCGTCGGTTGGGACGACGCTTGCGGTGGATCCATAAGCGCAGGCAGCCCTGAAGAGCAGGTTAACCGGACCGGTGAAAGCGGGCGGTAACGGATGACGCAACGGAATGCAGGGATATCCGGTCGAAACAAGTTGACACGGGCATGAAAAAAGCCGGGGGCGAAAACGCCCCCAGCCCGTAAAAGCACTTATAAGTCAGATGATTATCAGCCGCCTGCTGCCGGATAGAGCGCCGCCTGCGGACGGCCTTCTTCGGCAACGATCCGGCAGTTGGCATCGACTGTCCCCTTGGTCAGGCCCAGGGTTTCCCAGACATCCACCAGAGCGTCGCAGAGCCCGTCGATCAGCCCGTCGTCATGCAGCGGGGTCGGCGTGATGCGCAGGCGCTCGGTGCCGCGGGGAACGGTCGGATAGTTGATCGGCTGGATGTAGATGCCATGCTTTTCCAGCAGCATGTCCGAGGCCTTCTTGCAAAGGTCCGGATCGGCCACCAGCACCGGCACGATGTGGGTCTGCGACGGCATGACCGGAAGACCGGCAGCTGCCAGCTTTTCCTTGGTCTGCTGCGCCTGACGCTGCTGCATGTCACGCTCGATCTGCGACGTCTTGAGATGACGGATCGAGGTGCAGGCGGCAGCCGCGAGGCTGGGCGGAAGGGCGGTGGTGAAGATGAAGCCCGGCGCATAGGAGCGCACAGCGTCCACGATGGCCTGGCTGGAGGTGATGTAACCGCCCATGACGCCGAAGGCTTTGGCCATCGTGCCTTCGATCACATCGATCCGGTCCATCACACCGTCGCGTTCGCAGATCCCTGCGCCGCGTTCGCCGTACATGCCCACCGCATGAACTTCGTCGATGTAGGTCATGGCATTGTACTTGTCGGCGAGATCGGCGATCTGCTCGATCGGTGCCACGTCACCGTCCATGGAATAGACGCTCTCGAAGACGATCAGCTTGGCGCGCTCGTTGCCGGCGGCCTTGAGAAGGTCTTCCAGATGCTCCAGATCATTGTGCCGCCAGACCTGCTTGGCAACGCCCGATCCGCGCACGCCGGCGATCATCGAGGCATGGTTCAGCTGGTCGGACAGGATCAGGCAGTCCGGCAGCAGCTTGGCGATGGTGGAGATGGCCGCCTCGTTGGAGACGAAGCCCGAGGTAAAGACGAGGGCGGCTTCCTTCTGGTGAAGGTCGGCCAGCTCCCGCTCCAGCTGAACCAGCGGATGGTTCGTTCCGGAGATGTTGCGCGTGCCCCCCGCACCCGCACCCATGGCTTCGGCCGTGCTGGTCAGTGCCGAAATCACCGACTTGTTCTGGCCCATGCCGAGATAGTCGTTCGAACACCAGACCGTGATCTCGCGCTCCAGGCCGTTCTCGGCGCGCCAGATGGCCTTGGGAAAGGAACCGGCGATACGCTCGAGGTCGGCAAAAACCCGATAACGCTTTTCGTCCCGCAGGGCTTCAATCGCGTTTTCGAAGGTCTCTTGATAGTTCATTGCTTGAACCTTGTTGTCCTGGCGTTTTCCGGCGGAGCCTAGGGAACCGCTCGGGCAAAGTCGAAGGGCAATTTGACGCGGGAAGGACCAAAAGGCACCGGGTCACGGTGCGGGCAGCTCCCTCCAGCCAGCCCCACAGGGTCATCCGGCCTCCCTCGCGTCCGTCCTGTCCGGGAGTGCCGACATGTCAGCCATCATATGGCAGTGTCACCGCCTGCGGATTGACCAATCGCAAACGCACTGAATTAATATCGCAGTTTAGAGCCTTTCTGAACTTATTTGTTGTCATCCCGCCGCATGGCAGGCTTGCAAGCCCTTCCGCTCTGGCAGGGCAGGGGACAGCGAGGCGCAGCCGGTCCGGCCGGACCTGAAGGGCAGCCACTAACGCTCTCTTCAGGATTTTCTGGCACGACTGTCTGACGACATTGGAGATTTTGGTGTGAGTCTGGACCTTGCTTCCCTGACCTTCCTGCTGGTCGAGGACAGTGCCTATATGCGGACGATCATCCGCACGATGCTTCAGGGCTTCGGTGCGCGACGGATTGTGGAAGCGGAAGACGGGGCCTCCGGCCTCGAGGCGATGGACCGTGCCAATCCGGACATTCTCATCCTCGACTGGGTGATGCCGATCCTCGACGGCGCCGACATGGTGCGCATGATCCGCACCCCCAACAATCCCTTCGCCTATATCCCGATCATCATGGTCACCGCTCATACGGAGCGCAGCCGGATCGTGGAAGCCCGGCGTCTGGGCGTGCATGAACTCCTGTCCAAGCCGATCTCCGCCAAGGCGCTCTACCAGCGCATTTCCAGCGTGATCCTGCACCCGCGCGACTTCATCAAGACCTCCAGCTATTTCGGCCCGGCCCCGCGGGAAATCCGCAACCGCCAGAAGATCTGGCAGGGCTCTCCGGGTGGCGAAGGCGATCCGAACGCGACGACGGCCGTCGGCTGATCCGGTCCGGCTGGCGGTTTTCAGGCTGCTTCCCTTTGCTTCTTCAGTGCCAGCTGTCTCGCAGGAATTGACAGCACTGCGTGCCCGTCCGATAACCCTCGCAGCGTCGGCCGGCCAGCGCGAAATGCGCGCAGCCTCAGATACAGGATTGATCGTGAAGACCATTTTCGTTCTCAACGGCCCGAACCTCAATCTCCTTGGCGCTCGCCAGCCGGAAATCTACGGCCGCGAGACCCTCGCCGACGTGGAGGCCAACTGCCGTGCCCTGGTCGAACCGGAAGGCTATGAACTGCGCTTCCATCAGAGCAATGCCGAGTATCAGCTGATCGACTGGATCCATGAGGCCCGCACCACGGCCTGCGCTCTGGTGATCAACCCGGCCGCCTACACCCACACCTCGGTCGCGATTCTCGACGCGCTGAACACCTGCGAGTTTCCCGTCTTCGAGGTGCATATCTCCAACGTGCACAAGCGCGAGAGCTTCCGCCATCACTCCTATGTCTCCCTGCGGGCAGACGGGGTGATTGCCGGGTGCGGCATCCAGGGTTACGAGCTGGCCCTGCGCCGCGTGATGCATCTGGTGGGCGCCGCCTAACGCGGCGAAAACAGCCAGACCTTCATCCGGTCTGCCATATAGGCGATCACGTCGCCGAGCGTTCCGGTCCGGATGAAGGCGAGTTCCGTTTCCAGACAGGCGCGGGCCTCGTCCAGAGAGGCCGGCCGGCCCGAGCGGCTGCGCAGCCGTCCGACGCCGATCAGCCCGGGACGTACCGCAAAGCGCGCCTCGTAACGCGGGTCGATGTCGGCCCACAGGATGCCCGAGACCCGCTCGCCCGGCGCATGGGGCCGCGGCCCCACGAGCGAGAGATCCCCCTTCAGGATATTGACCAGATGCGGCAACCGGTGAAATCCCGCCCGCCGCAGAAAAGTGCCGAAACCGGTCACGGTGCCGGGCCGTGCCGTATGGGCCTCCTCCGCCTCGTCCAGCTCCATTTCCGGGAGCAGCTCAACATGGGTGGTGCGGAACGAATAGAGGTCGAACGGCCGCTGGTCGCGGCTCAGTCTGGGCTGGCGCCAGAAGACCGGACCGACGCTGTTGGCCTTGATCCCCAGGGCGACAATCGCAAAGAGCGGCGCCAGAAGGGTCAGTGCGGCAAGCGAGAGCGCCACATCAAGCACCCGCATCCCGCGCAACCCCGGCGAGGGGACGACAGGGGCCCCCATCTGCGGGGAACGTCCGGTGGACATGGGCGAAGGGTCAGGCGAGGGCATCCGGGGGCGGTCTCCAATCCGGTTGCCAGTCTTGCCAGCAAGGCGGCCACGCTGTCCAGCCTTTCCAGACGCAAGATCGAAAGCCCCCGCTTGCGGTTCGCGTGTACGGGGTATCAGTATCGCGTTCTGTGGTATAAGTAATTTCTCTATATTCAGAGCGTCAAACCTGCGAATTCATACAAGTAATCTGGATTAAATATCCATTAATATGGTTAATTAATACAATGAGAAAAATCCAAAGGGGTTATTCTCATGAAATCCGGGAAGATTGGGGCGCAGGGCGCAGGCGGTAAGGAAGTTGCTGGCGGAACATCATCCGTCTGGACCTGGATGGGAACGGGGAAGGACGCGGGGTTTTCGCCAGAGTTCCGCAAGCAGGCGCTTGAACGGCTGCGGATCGTCCTGACCGCCTTCTACGATCATGTGCGCGTGACGCCAGAGGCGCGGCGCTTCTTTTCCGATGCTTCGGTGATGGACCACGCGGCGGAGATGCAGATCCGTCACTGGACCCTGCTTCTCGAAGGGCGTCTCGACGAGGACTATTTCGCTTCCGCCCGCCGCATCGGTGAAGTGCATAATCGCCTCGGGCTCGACACGTCCCTCTATCTCGAGGCCTATGGCTTTATCCTCAGCCGGTTGGTGAAGGACCTGTCCGCCCCGGGGTCGCGACGCTTCTTCACCCGGCGCAAGCAGGCAGCAACGGCGCAGGCGCTGGAACGCCTGATCGCGCTCGCCGTGTTCGACATGAGCCAGGTGATTGCCGTCTACACCGAGGCCGGCCAGAAGGATCGAACGCGCGCGCTTGCGGAGCTCGGTGATCTCTTCCGTCAATCCATCGGCGCGGTCTCTGACGAGCTGGAAACCATGGCGCGCGGGCTGACGAACTCTGCCGAGTGTCTCATCGACGTGTCGAGCAGCACCGAACAGGGGCTTGGGCTGGCGGAGCGCGGTTCAAATGCCACGGCGGAGAACATCAACACCGTTGCGGTTGCCTCCGAAGAGCTGACCAGTTCCGTGGGCGAAATCGGCCGTCAGGTTCAGCAGTCCTATGCCATCGCCGAGGAGGCGACCTCCACCAGCACTCAGGCCATCGAGACCATGAGCCAGCTGACACAGGCGGCCGGGCGTGTGGGCGAGATCATCAGCCTGATCAACGACATTGCGGCAAAGACCAACCTGCTGGCGCTGAATGCGACGATCGAGGCCGCACGTGCCGGCGAGGCCGGGCGAGGTTTCGCGGTTGTCGCCACCGAGGTGAAGGATCTGGCGGATCAGACCGCCCGCGCCACGGCGGAAATCGCCGCCCAGGTGGAAGAGATCCAGACCGTCACGGCCTCCTCCGCGACCGCCTTGGAAGAGGTGCATGCGACCATTCGCCGCCTCAACGAGATCGCGGCCGTGATCAACGACGCGGTCGACCAGCAGGGTGCGGCGACGCGCGAAATCAGCTCGAACATCCAGCTGGCTGCCAACGGAGCAGGAGAGGCATCTTCGGCAATCCTGGCGATTGGCGAGGGCGCAAGGCGGACCTTTGCGGAAGCCGGCAAGGTGCGCGAGGGAATGTCAGGACTGTCCGGTCAGGCCCGTCGCCTGCAGGAGGTCTCCGCGAGCTTCCTGCAGAAGGTGGCCGCCAGCTAGGCGGCCTGGGCCGGAAAGGCCGGGCAGGTGCCCGTCAGTCCACGTAGACGAGGTAATAGGCGCTGGCGGCGAGAGCCATGTCCAGGTGGACGAGGCGGGTAACGGAGCGCGTGAGCCTTTCCGTCTGGCCTGCCGGCAGGTTCGATGCGCAAATCAGCGTGGTGAACCGGTCGGCCAGCCAGCCATAGGCCAGCAGGAAGTCGCGCATGCTGATTTCCAGCCTGTGGTGCATCAGCCCCAGACGCCGCACGCCCTCCAGATATTGCTTGTCCGGCCCTTTGACGAAGAGTTCGTGCCAATGGTCGATCTGCCGATCGATCAGCCGGTTCAGATCGAAGTCCCGGTGCATCGTGAAGAGGCGGACGAGGGGCTTCGTGCGATAGAAGTCCTCCAGCAGCGGGCGCATCTCCGGCGCGAGAATGGTCCAGGCTTCCCGCCCATTGAGAAGATCGACGGGTCCGATCTCCAGGTGTTCAAGAGACACTTCAAGACCAAGGGTTGCATTGCGTATCACGGGCCGGTTTCCTTCTTGCGTTTCCGGTTTCCATGGCTTAGCAACAATATCGATATTCAAATATAACATATTGATTATATTATATTCATTCTGAAAGTTTGCGCCGCGGCAGGGCGCATTTGCCTGCGCCGGCGCAAGTATGAAAGAGGAAGAGATGCGCCTGACGGAGAGGACGGATACTGCCTTCAGGATCTTGATGTACCTGGGTCTTCATCGCGGCACCCGCTGCGCCATCGACGACGTCGTCGAGCGCTGCAAGGCCCATCGGTCGCAGGTGGTGGCGGCCGTCCAGGTGCTGCGCAAGGCGGGCTATATCGAAAGCTCTGCGGGACGGTCCGGCGGCATCTGGCTGGCGAGGGAGCCGGAGGAGATCGATCTGGGTTCCGTGGTCACCCTGATGGAGACGGATCTCTGTCTGGCCCAATGTTTTCAGGCCTCCCGCAGCGGACAGTGTTCCCTCTATGCGGAATGCCTGCTGCGTCCCGCCCTGAAGAAGGCGCTCGATGCCTTCTTCGAAGAACTGCGGAACATTTCACTGCGCGACATCCTTCACAACGGCGACCGCCTGCGCGCCTTGCTCGGCTCTCCGCGCGGCGCTGTCTAGGAACCCGCGTCCCAGCCGCCGGAGCCGCCCTGATGGCATGAAAAAACCCGGGCCAGTGACCCGGGTTTTTCGCATTTCAGTGGCTACGGCGAGCCGGTGCCCCACAGCGGGGCGGCGGCCTCAGTAGGCCCGGCCGACGCTCACATAGTCGAAGCCGCGCTCGGACATGTAGTCGGGCTTGTAGATGTTGCGCAGGTCGATCACCTTCGGTGCCTTCACCAGGCTCTTCACCCGGTCCAGATCCAGCGCACGGAACTGATCCCACTCGGTGATGATCACCACCGCATCCGCATTCTCGATGGCGTGATAGGGGCCGTCGCAGAACATCAGATCCGGCATGATCTTGCTGGCTTCATGCATGGAGGCCGGATCATAGGCGCGCAGGTTGGCGCCTGCCTCCTTCAGCTTGGCCACGATGTCGATGGCCGGTGCCTCGCGCATGTCATCGGTGTTGGGCTTGAAGGCAAGTCCCAGCAGGGCAATGGTCTTGCCCTTGACGGAGCCCCCCATGGCCGCGATGACCTTGTCGGCCATCTTCTTCTTGCGCTCCGCATTCACCTCGATGACGCTGTCGACGATCTTCAGCGTCGCGCCCGCGTCATGTCCGATCTTCGACAGGGCCAGCGTGTCCTTCGGGAAGCAGGAACCGCCATAGCCGGGGCCGGCATGGAGGAACTTGGAGCCGATGCGGTTGTCGAGGCCGATGCCGCGCGACACTTCCTGCACATTGGCGCCCACCTTCTCGCAGAGATCGGCGATCTCGTTGATGAAGGTGATCTTCACGGCCAGGAAGGCGTTGGCCGCATACTTGATCAGCTCGGAGGTGCGGCGGCGGGTGACGATGATCGGCGTCTCGTTCAGATAGAGCGGGCGATAGAGCTCGCGCATGACGGAAACGGCGCGGTCATCCTCGGTGCCGACGACCACCCGGTCCGGGCGCTTGAAGTCGTTGATGGCGGCCCCTTCGCGCAGGAACTCCGGATTGGAGACCACTGCGAACTGGGCGTCCGGGTTCGTGCGGGCGATGATCGCTTCCACTTCGTCGCCGGTGCCGACCGGAACGGTCGACTTGGTCACGACGACGGTGAAGCCTTCGATCAGGCCGGCGATTTCCTCGGCAGCCGCGTAGACATAGGAGAGATCCGCATGCCCATCGCCGCGACGGGTCGGGGTGCCCACGGCAATGAAGACCGCATCCGCCTGGCGGATGGCGTCCTGCGGATCGGTGGTGAAGGACAGGCGCTGCTCGGCCACGTTCTTGGCCACCAGTTCCTGCAGTCCCGGTTCGTAGATCGGAATGCTGCCCGCATTGAGGGCGTCAATCTTGGAGGCATCCTTGTCGATACAGGTGACCTGGTGTCCGAAATCCGCAAAGCAGGCACCGGAAACAAGTCCGACATAGCCTGTCCCAATCATTGCAACGCGCATGTAAACGTCCAATCCTGTTCAAATTTTCAGGCAGGTGGTGAGGTGTGACCCATTGGTTCACCTGCTAACAAGTGACCATTGCCGTACCATGACACCATGGACGATGCGACGGAAAATGTGGCGTTTCCGCGCATCTGCGCACAAAGACTGTGCGCATGGTTTATTGCCAAACCTGACAGGAGCGAAATTTCTGGCAGTGGACCTGGGGCGACCCGGTGGACCGGGCTTCGACCGGATCCCTCAGGCGGGGCACCGTTTCCCTGTCGTCACTGCGACGTGCAGCAACCGCAGCCCCGCCATGATATTTGCATCTTGAGTGTTTCGGAAGATTTCCCCGGTGGTCTTTGCGGGCGAGTCAGGGCAAAGTGACGCAGCGCATGCTGAGGGAAGCTGGCATTGCGCGCGGCACGTGTCCTCCTGCCGATCCTGTTGCGCGGGGGAACGGCTCTTGCGCGCGGGCGGTGACCTCACGGCTCGTGCCGTACGGGATGGCGATCGAGCCAGCGCGCGTGCAGCCGATGACCTTCCCGCTTCACTTTCCGGAATGCCGAGCGGATCAGATCCGGGAGGCGGGCCGTCGTTGTTTTTGATTTGAGAGTCCAGGGTTTTTCTCTGATGGGTCTTTTTGTGTCGTCGCATTCCGGTTCTTCCCATTGCACCGCGCGCCCGGTCATCGTTTGTGCCGAGACCAAGCATTCCTCGTCTGCCGCGCTGAAGCGCTCATTGCTCACCGCGGCTGCCCTGGTCATCGCGAGCCCTGCGGGGGCCTTCGATCAGATCGTGGGCTCCGAGACAGTCATCGGTGGCGGCATTGGCGGCACGCTGGGCTCCCCTTACGATTCGTCCTCCTTCCTGAGCATCGGGCCGAGCGGAGGAGATGGAAGTCTGACGGTCTCGAATGGAGGTCAGGTGACCGGCGTCGAGCTGTCGGTTGGGGAGAGCATCGGAAATACCGGTGAGCTGACCATTACGGGCACCGGAAGTCTGGCGAGTTTTTCGACTTCAGCAGAGATCGGGGGCACCGGCGTCGGCATACTCACGGTTTCTGATGACGGCACATTCCGTCTTGGTGCGGGTGAGGCTCTTGCCGTTGCGGCTGGGGTTTCCTCCACCGGCACCGTGGAAATTGGCGCGGCAGAGGGCGAGGCGGCAGCCGGTGCCGGGGCTCTGGAGGTTGACGAAATCACCTTCGGGGCAGGGCTTGGCACCCTCGTTTTCAATCATACAGATACGGACTATGTCCTGGGTGCGGACCTCACGAAGGGCGCGGGAACCTCGAAACTTCAGCATCTGGCCGGGCACACGACACTGACTGGCGCAGTGGATCTGACGGAACTCAACCTCGTCTCCGGCACGCTGGTCGGCACGGCAGCGGCATCAGCCGGCGACATTCTGGTTTCGGGGACATCGGGCAAGAGCACGGAACTTCGGCTCTCCGGCAGCAATGCTCACTGGTCCACACCTCGTTTCTTCTACTTTTCGTCGACCGGGCCCGCGACGCTGACGCTGGAAAACGGCGGATACGTGAGTGCACAGACGGCCGTACTCGCAGCGGCTCCCGGCGTGGCGGCCCACATTTCCATCTCGGGCGCGACCAGCGGACTGGTGGCTTCAGATATCGCCTACGTCGGGATCAGCGGAACCGCCATCGTGTCCCTGACCGGTGGCGGGGGCCTTGCCAGCATCTCCGACATGGTCCTGGGATATGCCCCTGGCAGCAATGCCCTGGTCACCGTGTCCGGTGCGGGCAGCACGCTGGGCTCCTATCAGAACGTCCGGATGGGACTGGATGGCGGCGCGACCGTAACCCTCTCGGACGGCGGGAAGCTTGTGGCATCCGGCGGCGACAGTCTGAACAATATCGGGACCGTCCGCCTCGGTGCGTTGAATGGAACCGCCGGCATCCTGAACATCGGCGCTGCGGCCGGGGATACGGCAGCTGCAGCCGGCTCCGTTGCGGCCGGTACGGTGATGTTCACCGACGGCTCCTCAAGCAAGCTGGTCTTCAACCACTCGGAGACGTCCTACGACTTCAATCCGGCACTCCAGGGTGGCGGTGCCCTCGAGTTCTATTCCGGCACGACCAGCATCCGGGGAGATCTGTCGTCTTATACGGGGACCTTCGACGTTTTTGGCGGCACGGCCATCATGACCGGGGCCTTTGATGATGACGTCACCGTGTTTTCCGGGGGGCGGCTCGCGATCAACGACACGGCGACCGGGCAGCTGTCGATCAGCTCCGGCGGCACCCTTGGTGGCACGGGTGTGGTCTCGGATGTGGTGCTGGCGGCCGGTGCGGCACTGGCGCCGGGCAATTCCATCGGCACGCTGACGGTCAGCGGCGGGCTTGATCTGGTCACCGGCAGCACTCTTGAAATCGAGGTCAACGCGGCCGGCCAGTCCGACCTTCTGGAGGCTTCGGGTGCTGTTGCCATTGCCAATGGAGCAATCCTCTCGGTGCTCGCG
This sequence comes from Roseibium aestuarii, assembly GCF_008477545.1. Taxonomy (GTDB): domain Bacteria; phylum Pseudomonadota; class Alphaproteobacteria; order Rhizobiales; family Stappiaceae; genus Roseibium; species Roseibium aestuarii. The sequence continues at coordinate 687,041 of NZ_VORA01000001.1, forward strand.
GAAAACGGAACTGACACGGGCGTCACCTATGGCGACAGCACGGATTACACCATCCTGCGCGGTGCCGCCCTGTCCGGCCGCTTCGATACGGTGACCGACAGCTTTGCCTATCTCGATGCCGAGGTTGCCTACTCCGCAACGGAGGCGACCCTGACCCTGAGCCGTAATGACATCAGCTTCGGCGCCCTCGGGTCCACACCGAACCAGACCCGCGCGGGTGGGGGGGTGGAAAGCCTCGGCAATGGCAATCCGCTTTTCAATGCAGTGCGCGGGCTGCCCGCCGGGCAACCGGGCTCCGCGTTCCAGCAGCTGTCGGGCGAGACCTATGCGGGCCTCCAGACGGCCATGATCGGCGACGGGGGCATCTTGCGCGGCGCCGCGCTACAGCGGCTCAGCGGTTTCGGCCCGTCTGGCGGTGCAGGGGCCCTTGCCTTCAATGGCGAGGGGAGCGTTCCGGTTCTCGAGCAGGTGAATGCCCAGATCTGGGGGCGCGGCTTTGGCGGCTGGGGCACGGTGGATGCGACGGCCGGAACGGCAGAGGTCAATCGCCGGGGCGGCGGCCTGCTCACCGGTCTGGACGCCGAAATCCTGCCCGACTGGCGCACCGGCCTCATGGCCGGGTGGTCCAGGAGCCTGTTCGACTCCCCGCTCAATGCCACGACCGGGACCACGGACAGCTTCCATGTCGGGGTCTATGGTGGAACCGCCTGGGACCTGGGGCAGGGATCTCTCGGGCTTCGTCTGGGCGCGTCCTACGCTTATCACGCGGTCGAGAGCGCCCGCACCGTCGCCTTCACCGGTTTCAGTGACCGCCTTGCGGCCGACTATGACGCGGGAACTGCCCAGGGCTTCGTCGAACTCGGCTGGAGCCTGCCCATGGGGCGGGCGGTGATGGAGCCCTATGTGGGCCTCGCTGTGCTGCACCAGCACAGCGACGGGTTTACGGAAACCGGAGGCGCAGCCGCGCTTTCCGTTGCCTTCGATACGGCCGTCCAGGGGGTCAGTACCCTGGGCTTGCGGGGCAGCGCGATCCTGGCGCAGACACCGGATCTGACCACGGCTCTGACCGGGGGGCTTGGTTGGCGTCACGGCTTCGGCGACACGGACCCGACCCTGTCCATGCGCTTCGCCTCGGGCGGCAATTCCTTCGACATTGCCGGGGCGCCGATGGCGACCGACACCGCCTTGCTCGAAGCCGGGCTGAAGATGACCTATCAGGACCGCCTGTCGGTGGATGTCTCCTATCAGGGAGAGCTGGGGCAGGGTGTTCGCGACCATGGGGCGCGGGCGGGCGTGCGGCTCGCCTTCTGAGCGGGGCGGGCAGCCAGGACCTGAGATCGGTGGCAAGGCCCGCGCACGAGGGGCGCAGGGCCTGCGCAGAGGATGCGGGACAACGCCGCGCCTCTGCTTGACGGGCGGCTGCTTCTGGGCAATGTTTGCGGTGACTACATCACCGGATCCCATGTCGACCTCCTATCACCACGGAAACCTGCGCGAGGCGCTGATCAGGCGCGCGATCGAGATCCTCAGCACCGAGGGCATCGAGGCGCTGAGCCTGCGCGCCCTGGCGCGCCATCTTGGCGTCAGCCATGCCGCGCCCTTGCGCCATTTCCAGACCAAGGCCGATCTTCTAGGCGCCATCGCCAACGAGGGCGTGCAGCGGGTGGTGACGCTCGCCCGCTCCTATGACGACCTGCCGGCGGGGCTTGTGCGCCTGCGCGCCATTGCCGGCGCCTATGCGGACTGGGCGATTGCCCATCCGGCGATCTACCAGATCATGCGCCTGCCGGATGTGATGCGCCACGCGCCGGCGGAAATGTCGGCGGCCGTTGGCCAGTTTGCCGACCGGATCCGCCAGGAAATCCGCGCCGCCCAGGCGGCCGGCTGGCGCCGGGACGAGGCGCCCGAGACCCTCTTCCTTCACCTGTCCGCGCTGACCGTGGGCACCGCCACCATGATGGCCGACCCCTTCTACGCGCCCTCCCGGACCAGGGCATCCTTGCGCGAACAGGTGATGGCCTCTCTTGACCTTTTCGTCGGACTGCCGCAGACGGCGGGCCGATCTCCTTGCGAACACGCCTGACCTGACGTCCCTTCCGGACCCGGTCGGCCCGACCTTGCTGATGAAAGACAGACAACCGATATGAAATCCCCCGTACCCCTGACCACCCTTCCCAAAAACGGCCTGTTCGGCGAGGGCGACATCTTCGTCCTCTTCGGTGAGCTCTTCGGCCGCGGCTATGCCACCGGCCTCATCGAAGCAGCGAAGGCCGCCGGCATGACGGTGGTGGGCGTGACGGTCGGTCGGCGCGACGAGACCGGTGCCCTGCGCGCCCTCACCGCGGAAGAGTTGGCGGAGGCGGAAGCCAATCTCGGCGGCAAGATCATCAACGTGCCCCTGATGGCCGGCTTTGACATGGACGCGCCGGAAGGCGGCAAGACGCCGACCGATCTGGTGGGCGAAATGTCCATCGACACCTGGCAGGAGCACAAGCTCGACTGGGACCACATCGCCCGCTGCCGCGAGATCGGCGTCGCCCGCTTCACCGCCGCGCTGGACAAGGTCATGGCCGAGCTGGAAGGTCACATTCCGGCGGGCAAGAACGTCTTCTTCGCCCACACCATGGCTGGCGGCATTCCCCGCGCCAAGGTGTTCCTCGCCATCGCCAACCGCATCTACAAGGGCCGCGGCGCGCGCTATCAGCCGTCCCAGACCCTGGTGGAAAGCGATCTGGGCAAGCTCATCCTGCAGAATTTCGATGAGGTGACGGCCAACAGCTTCGGTCACCTTCTGGCCGCCAGCAAGCCCCTGCGCGCAAAGATTGAGGCTGCCGGCGGCAAGGTGCGCTACAGCGCCTATGGCTACCACGGCACCCGCATCCTGGTGGATGGCGAATACCGCTGGCAGACCTACACCAACTACACCCAGGGTTATGCCAAAATGCGCCTGGAGCAGTTTGCCGAGGCCGCCTGGGCCGAAGGCGTGCATGCCACGGTCTTCAACTGCCCGGAAATCCGCACCAACTCCTCCGACGTCTTCGCCGGCATCGAGCTGTCGCTCCTGCCGCTGCTTGAAGCCCTGCGCCAGGAAGGCAACGGCCCCTTCGTGGATGCACTCTGGCAGCAATGCGCAGAGCTGCTTCAGGATGGCACTTCGCTCGAAGACGTGCTCGCCATGGTGCGCGCCTATCAGATCGACGAGGTCATGCAGCCCTTCTACAACTTCGAAGCCTGGCCCATGCCCAACAGCGCCGAACAGGTGGACCGTACCGTCGGTCTTTCCCAGGACATCGTCGCCCTGCACAAGGACCGCAAGGCGCTTGTCAGTGATGTTCTGAGCCAGCATGTGGTCAATGCCACCGGCGCCCTGATCTTCGGCGCCTCGACCGATGCCGGCGCACCGGTGCTCTGGCTCGACCACGACATCGTCGCCCGCCAGCTCATCGCCGACCACGCCTGAGCGCAGGATGCGGATCATGGCGCACCCCGGGAAAGGGGGAAGCCCCAACCGCGTCGCCTGATCCCTCAAGTCCTTGAATGAAGAGAGCCCCGTGATCCCAGGATCGCGGGGCTTTTTTCGCGCGTGAAGATGCTATCCGAAGGAATCGGGATCCAGGGCGCAGGCAACATCGAACGTGAACCCCGACGAATGCTGCGCCGAACGCGCGAAGGCAAGACTGAAGATCAGTTGCGTGATGCAAAGATGAGTGGGGAATTTCGGATAAATGGTGCTGCCGGAGAGATTTGAACTCTCGACCTCTCCCTTACCAAGGGAGTGCTCTACCCCTGAGCTACGGCAGCCCGTGCGGACCGGTGGGGTGGTGAGGGGATCCTCGAACCTTCCTCAACTCTCAGTCAAGCGACTGATTTTCAAGGATGTTTGCCGGTCGGCGGTGTGTCCCGGCGGCCGTGCCGTCCGGAATGAGGGGCTTTTGCCATAACTCCCGGAGCCGCGCAAGCGCCTTGTCGCGTTTTTTCAAAAATGCCTGTGAAACTTTTCAGGTGCGGCTGCAGCGTTCTCCCGGGAAATGGCTTTTCTCCAGCGTTTTCCGAGGCTTGGTGCTTGTGGAAATCCTGAAGGTCAGGGCGGGCTGCACCTTGTGGATCTTCGTCCGGTTTGCCTCTTGCGCCCTTTCGATCACGGCACACATGGGTAAGATCGCTCGACAAAAGTCGCGTTGCCGGCTTGTTCGGCCGAACGGGGCTGTTGCTGGGCGAGGCGGGAAAGGAACTCGGCCAGGCGGAGCCCGATAAGGTTCAGGTGGGGCAGGGGGGCTTCGGGCTCTCCCCGGCGCTGGCCCGATCCGGACCGGCCTGCCCCAGTCTGCCCCGACCTGATCCTTCCGGGATCACCCGGCCGGCGAGAACCAGCAGGTCCCGGGCAAGGCGGACCGGAAGCCATCAAGGCGAGTAGAGGAAGACGAGCAGAGGATGAAGACCGCATGACCCGCACTCCGGGGGACACTCCGCCCCGCGTCGATCGTCCCGCGGCCGATGGCGCGACAGGGGATGCAGCCAGGACCGATGCAGCTGCCGCCGATGCAGCTGCCGCCGAAGCGGCTCCCCGGTCCGAGGATGCGGCACCGAGCGGGCCCAGGTTGCATCGCAAGCCCGCCATGAAGAACAAACCGGAGCGCGAGGCCCGTCTGGCCGAAGCCCTGAGGGCCAATCTGCGCCGCCGCAAGGCCGCCGGGAAAGCGGGCGCGAGCGGGGCCGACGACGAGGAGACGCCGGACGCCTGATACAGGGTCGGCGAGAGGGCCGGATTGCCCGGTTGCCGCCACGTCTGCGCCTTGCATGGGCCACACGGAGCGTGTAGAGCCGGAGACCACACGAATTCCGCCGCGACGGATGGAGACTGAAGGGCCCGGCGCGGCCTCTCCGGCGCGGCCATCACCTGATGGATGGGGACATGGACAGCATCAAGGTTGTCGGGGGCGCAGAGCTCAACGGCATTATTCCGATTTCCGGCGCCAAGAACGCGGCCCTGCCGCTGATGATCGCATCGCTTCTCACCGACGAGACCCTGACCCTGAGCAACGTCCCGCGCCTGCGCGACGTGGCCCTGCTCACGCAGATCCTGCAGAATCATGGCGTCGATTATTCGGTCAATGGCAAGCGCAACGGTCAGGACGATCTGGAAGGCCAGACCGTTCATCTGACCGCGCGCGAGATCGTCGATACCACCGCGCCCTATGAGCTGGTCTCCAAGATGCGCGCCAGCTTCTGGGTCATCGGCCCGCTGGTGGCCCGCTGCCACGAGGCGCGCGTGTCGCTGCCCGGCGGCTGCGCCATCGGCACCCGTCCGGTGGATTTCTTCATTGACGGCCTGACGGCGCTTGGCGCCCAGATCGACATCGACGGCGGCTATGTGGCCATCAAGGCGCCGGGCGGCCTGAAGGGCGCCCGCGTGGTCTTCCCCAAGATCTCCGTCGGCGCCACCCACACGATCATGATGGCGGCGACCCTTGCCGAAGGCGAGACCGAGATCGTCAACGCGGCCTGCGAGCCGGAAGTGGTCGATCTCGCCAACTGCCTGATTGCCATGGGCGCGGAAATTGAGGGCGCGGGCACGCCCACCATCCGCATTCAGGGCAAGAAGCGCCTTCACGGCGCCCATCACAAGGTGGTGGCAGACCGGATCGAGACCGGCACCTATGCCATGGCCGTCGCCATGACCGGCGGCAACGTGCTGCTCCAGGGCGCCCGCGCGACCCTGCTTGAAAGCGCGCTCCACGTGCTGCGCCAGACCGGTGCGGATATCGTCGAGGAGGCCGATGGCCTGCGCGTCCGCCGCAATGGCAATGGCATCACCCCGGTCGACATCACCACCGAACCGTTCCCCGGCTTCCCGACGGATCTTCAGGCCCAGTTCATGGCCCTGATGACCCGGGCCCAAGGGCGCTCCCGCATCACCGAGACCATCTTCGAGAACCGCTTCATGCATGTGCAGGAACTGGCGCGTCTCGGCGCCAAGATCCACATCGATGGCCGCACGGCGATGGTCGATGGCGTGTCGACCCTGCGTGGCGCCCCCGTCATGGCAACGGACCTGCGCGCGTCCGTCTCTCTGGTCATTGCCGGTCTGGCAGCCGAAGGCGAGACCCATGTCAGCCGCGTCTACCATCTGGACCGCGGCTTCGAGCGTCTGGAAGACAAGCTGACCCGCTGCGGCGCCACCATCGAACGCATCTCCGGCTGATCCGCCGGCTCGGATCGCAGATCATGAGGGAAGGGGCGCCGCGCAGAGGATGTGCGGCGCCCTTTTTCCGTTTCCGCGCCCTTTCATATCTGCGTGGCACCCTTATCTGTCGCATTGTCAAAAGGGTCCCGACCCTGTAGGTCATCTGGCAACCGCGCCGCTCCTGCCTTCGGGTGGGAAGGGGCTTTCGTTCCATCCTCATGAACCCGGTCTTCAAACACGGCATGTCCATGGATCAGCTCAAGCTCGCAGCACTCGATCAGGAGGATCTCGCGGTCCTCTCCGCCCATGTCCAGGATGCGGTGATCAGCGTGTCCGACATCCGCTTCCTGCCCAGGGAACAGACGGCGATCTTCGTGATGAACCGCTTTGTCTGGGACGGCAAGAAGGACCGGCGAACCGGCCACTACGAGCGCCGCCGCGCTGCCCTGTCCGTGCGCCGCGCCCATTCCCTGCGCGCGCTGGGTGTCGACCCGCGGGCCAAGGGGCAGGTGCTGGAACTCCTCGCCGTGACCTTCGAGCCCAAGGATGAGCCGACAGGCGAGCTGCGTCTCACTTTCGCGGGGGGCGGCATGCTGGCGCTGGATGTGGAATGCATCGAGGTGCAGCTGGCCGATCTGGGCGCGGCCTGGGGAACGAAGAACCTGCCGAGCCACGACCTCGGCTGAGCGCATCGCAACAACTGCAATCTTTCAAGATCCCGGGCGTCGGCAGCCAGCACGATGCAGAGGCGCCGGCCCGGTCGATGGGAACAAGGACGACACACGATGGCCATCCGTCTTTCTGCGCAGGCCGAGGATTTCGAGGCCCGCTTCCGTGAACTGCTTTCCTCCAAGCGGGAAGTGTCCGAAGACGTGGATCACATCGTCCGGGATATCCTGGAAGACGTGAAGCGGCGCGGTGATGCGGCCGTGCTCGACTACACCGCCCGCTTCGACCGCCTGCAGGCCAGCTCCATGGCGGAGCTGCGCGTCAGTGCCGAGGAAGTGGCCGAGGCGCTGAAGCAGGTGCCGCAGAAGACCCTCGACGCGCTGGAGCTGGCGCGCGACCGGATCCACTCCCATCACGCCCGCCAGATGCCGAAGGACGACCGCTACACCGATCCGATCGGCGTGGAGCTGGGCTCCATCTGGACGGCGGTCGAGGCGGTCGGGCTCTATGTGCCCGGTGGTCTGGCGTCCTATCCGAGCTCCGTTCTCATGAACGCCGTTCCGGCGAAGGTGGCCGGCGTCGAGCGCATCGTCATGGTGGTGCCGAGCCCCGATGGGGTTCTGAACCCGCAGGTGCTGGCCGCCGCGCACATTGCCGGGGTTTCCGAGATCTACCGCATCGGCGGCGCTCAGGCCGTGGCTGCGCTGGCCTATGGTACCGACACGATTGCGCCGGTCTCCAAGATCGTCGGCCCGGGCAATGCCTTCGTGGCGGCCGCCAAGCGCCGAGTCTTCGGCACGGTGGGCATCGACATGATCGCCGGTCCCTCGGAAGTGCTCGTCATTGCGGACGAGACCGCCAATCCGGAGTGGATCGCAGCCGATCTCCTGGCTCAGGCCGAACATGACGCGGTGGCCCAGTCCATTATCATCACCGACAGTGCGGATCTGGCATCCGCCGTCGAGCAGGCGGTCGAAGGTCAGCTCAAGACCCTGCCCAAGGCAGAGATCGCGGGTGCCAGCTGGCGCGACTTCGGCGCCGTCATCGTGGTGCCGGATCTGGACGCGGCCATGCCGCTCAGCAACCGCATTGCCCCCGAGCACCTGGAGCTTGCGGTGGCCGACCCGGAAGCGCTCCTGAAGAAGGTGCGCAACGCGGGCGCCGTCTTCATCGGGGCCCATACGCCCGAAGCCATCGGCGACTATGTGGGCGGCTCCAACCACGTGCTGCCCACCGCGCGCTCGGCCCGCTTCTCCTCTGGTCTGTCCGTGCTGGATTTCGTCAAGCGCACCTCGATCCTGAAGTGCAATGCGGACAACCTGCGCCAGATCGGCCCGGCGGCCGTGGCCCTGGGCGAGGCAGAAGGCCTGGCCGGTCACGCGCGCTCTGTTGCCATTCGGCTCAACCTCTAGCAGGGTGGGCCAAGGCGATTCCCGAGGGGAGGCTCGTGGCGCGCCGCATGTGGAAAGAGGGACGGGGAAGACGCATGAGTGAGGCGGAGCAGGCAGGGATGACCCAGGACAGGGGCGGACACCTCGTCGACGTGGTCCTCGATGCGGCCTCCATTTCCCGCTCGACCCCGGACATTGAACACGACCGGGCCGTCGCCATCTACGACCTCATCGAGGACAACCAGTTCCAACCCGTCGGCCTGCCGGCCCAGGCCTATGTCCTGCGCCTCTCGGTGATCGAGAAGAAGCTCGTCTTCCAGATCCAGGACCGGGACGGGGTGGAGGTCGTCACCCACGTCCTGTCCCTGTCGCCCCTGCGCCGGATCGTCAAGGACTACCAGCTCATCTGCGAAAGCTACTACGAGGCCATCCGCCGCTCGACGCCGAGCCAGATCGAGGCCATCGACATGGGCCGGCGTGGCGTTCACAATGAGGGCGCAGCCATCCTGCAGGAGCGACTGGAGGGAAAGGTGGAGATCGATACCCGGACAGCCCGGCGCCTGTTCACCCTCGTCTATGCCCTGCACTGGAAGGGCTGACGGATCGTGCCCCCGGGGAGCCCCGATCTGTCACCGAGGCGCCCGACCTCGGTGCTGTTCGTCTGCAGCATGAATGCGGTCCGCTCCCCCATGGCTGCGGCCATCGCCAGCTCGCTCTTCCCCGGTCAGATCTATGTGCGCTCCGCCGGCGTTCGCCAGGGCGTGCGCGACCCCTTCGTCGACAGCGTGATGGAGGAGGTGGGCATGGACACCAGCCGTCATCAGCCCAAAACCCTCGAGGATCTGGACGAATCCGGCTTCGATCTGGTGATCACTCTGGCGCCGGAGGCCCATCACGCGGCGCTGGAACTGACCCGCACCGATGCGGTCGATGTCGAATACTGGCCGACCATGGACCCGACGCTGGCCACCGGCTCGCGCTCCCAGATCCTGGATGCCTATCGCGGAATACGGGATCAGCTGATGCAGCGGATCAAGAAACGGCTGGCCTGGACACCCCCCGTCAGCGGATGAGGTGAGACGATCGGCGGCAGCAAACTGGACCTTGGCCGCAGTCTCCTGTATATGCCCCCTCACGTTGGCGGAAATGAACGGTTCACTTTGACAGAACGATCCGTTAGCTTCCCCGCTCAATTGATCGCCTTAACCAGGATACCAAATGGCAAAAGAAGAAGCACTGGAGTTTCCGGGCGTCGTCACGGAACTGCTGCCGAACGCGACTTTCCGCGTGAAACTTGAAAACGATCACGAAATCATTGCTCATACCGCTGGTCGCATGCGCAAGAACCGCATCCGTGTTCTCGCCGGTGACAAGGTTCTGGTCGAAATGACCCCCTACGACCTGACCAAGGGTCGCATTACCTACCGCTTCAAGTAAGCTCTGCCGGTTTCCGGCCTTCGGACGCACGAAAGACGCCACGGGCAGCCATGACCAAGGTCCCTTCGCTGATTCTGGCGAGCGCATCGCCTCGTCGCCTGGCTCTTCTCCAGCAGGTCGGTCTCGAACCGGACGTGCTGATGCCGGCAGATATTGACGAGACGCCGAAGAAGCTGGAAACGCCCAGGGCCCTGGCCGCGCGCCTTGCGCGTGAAAAGGCCAAGGCCGTCCGCGAGATCGCGGATGCCTCTCCGGAGCTGCGTCACTCCCTCGTCCTTGCTGCCGACACGGTGGTGGGCGTCGGGCGTCGCATTCTCCCGAAGGCGGAAATGAGCGATCAGGCCCTCGCATGCCTGTCGCTTCTGTCGGGCCGCAGCCACCGGGTCTATACCGGGGTCTGCGTCGCCGATGCCGACGGGCGTGTCCGCTCCAAGCTGGTGGAAACCCGCGTCCGCTTCAAGCGCCTGTCCCGCCGGGACATGGACGACTACATCGCCTCAGGCGAATGGCGCGGCAAGGCCGGTGGCTATGCCATCCAGGGCCTGGCTGGCGGCTTCATCGTGAAGCTGAGCGGGTCCTATCCCAATGTGGTCGGGCTGCCCCTCTACGAAACGGTCAACCTTCTTGCCGGGGCCGGCTATCCCGTCCACGGCAACTGGGCGCATGCGGCTGCCTGACGCGCCGTTCCGGTCGCTTCTCCGCTTTACCTTATCTTCACGCCCGCTCCGGCTCGCCGGGGAACGACGGGCCGATCACCATTCACGGAGTGACCGATGAGCGAGACGCCCCGCAAGACCGCCCCCCGCACCGCCGCTCAGAGAATGCGGCCGTGCCCGATCTGCTCCAAGCTGTCGACGCCGGAAGACTATCCCTTCTGCTCCGATCGTTGCCGCCAGGTCGACCTCAATCGCTGGTTCTCCGAAAGCTACACGGTTCCCGTGGTTGAAACCGACGACCTCGACGGCAACGAAGAGTCCTGATCCTGCCCCGATAATTAATCGGCTAAGTTTTTTCGCAGCGCTTTCAGTGACTTGCCTGAGTCGTGCCGCATTTTTGCTCGGGGCGGCGAAAAATTCCTCTTGTCGTGAAAAAATGATCATTGCCATACTCCGGCTTACGTAGTGCGTGAGGAGAAGGCGCTCGCCCTGCTCGTGGTCGCCCGGCAATCCTTGTTTGCCGGAAGAGGGGCACGGGGAGGCGGGATGACCTTTTGCGACGAAAAACCGTTGCAAACCACGTGCTATGGTCGAGGGGAAGGATCGGAGGCGTGATCTCAGACGCGCCCGGCCGTCAACAAGAGGTAAAGCGACAATGGCGAAGAAAACCAGATGGGGAGTGGCGGTTCTGGCCGCCGGTACGGTTCTGTCGGGCTCGGCCCTGGCCGATTACAAGCTCACGATCCTGCACACCAACGACATTCACAGCCGTATCGAGCAGATCAACAAGTACGACAGCGGCTGCAGTGCCGATGATTCTGCTGAAGGCAAGTGCTTCGGCGGCATCGCGCGCGTGAAGGCCAAGATTGACGAGCGCCGCGCCGCACTCAAGGCCGAAGGCCGCAACGTGATCGTTCTGGATGCCGGTGACCAGTTCCAGGGCTCGCTCTTCTATTCGACCTACAAGGGCAAGGCCGCAGCCGAGTTCTCCAAGGCGATCGGCTATGACGCAATGGCCGTCGGCAACCACGAATTCGACGATGGTCCGGAAAAGCTTGCGGAATTCATCGATGCCGTGCCATTCCCGGTCCTGTCCGGCAACATCGACGTGAGCGGTGACGCCCTGCTGAAGGACAACGTTCCCGGCAGCGTCGTGCTCGAAGTCGGTGGCGAGAAGATCGCAATCGTCTCCGTTCTGGCCGAAGACACCGCCGAGACCTCCTCTCCGGGGAAAGGCGTCGTCTTCAACAACGCCGAAGACTACCTGAAGGCCGCAGTTTCCGAACTCGAGTCTTCCGGCGTCAACAAGATCATCGCCCTGACCCATGTGGGCTACCCCCGTGACCAGCGGATCGCCGCTGCAGTCTCCGGTGTCGATGCCATCGTGGGCGGCCATTCCCATACCCTCCTGTCCAACAGCGACGACAAGGCGGCCGGTCCCTATCCGACCATCGTGGCGAACCCGGACGGCAAGGAGGTTCCGATCGTTCAGGCCTATGCCTATTCCAAGTATGTTGGCGAAGTGGAACTGACCTTCGGCGACAACGGCGATCTCATCTCCGCCAAGGGCGACCCGATCCTGCTCGATGCCTCGGTGACGCCGGATGAAGCGATTGCCGCGCGCGTGACCGAACTTGCCAAGCCGCTCGAGGAAGTGCGTCAGCAGGTGATCGGCTCGACCTCCGAGACCATCGACGGCTCCCGCGACACGTGCCGCGCCAAGGAATGCGCCATGGGCAACCTGGTGGCCGATGCCATGCTGGACCGCGTCAAGGACCAGGGCGTGACCATTGCCATCCAGAACGGTGGCGGTCTGCGTGCCTCCATCGATGCCGGTGAAGTCACCATGGGCGAAGTCCTGACGGTGCTGCCGTTCCAGAACACCCTGGCGACCTTCCTGCTCTCCGGTGAAGGTGTCGTCGCAGCCCTCGAAAACGGTGTGTCCCAGATCGAGGAAGGCGCCGGCCGCTTCCCGCAGGTGGCAGGTCTGACCTTCACGGTCGATGCCTCCAAGCCCGCGGGCGAGCGCATCTCCGACGTGATGGTCAAGGAAGGCGACGCCTTCGTGCCGATCGACCCGGCCAAGATGTACGGTGTCGTGTCCAACAACTACATGCGCGGCGGTGGTGACGGCTATTCGATTTTCTCCGAAAAGGGTGAGAAGGCCTATGACTTCGGTCCGAACCTCGAAAAGGTTGTCGCCGACTATATTTCCAAGTCGAATGACTACAAGCCCTATGTAGATGGCCGTATCGTCATGAAGTAAATGGTGTTTCCTGCCGGTCTCGGCAGGAGGCTGATCTTTGGGTCAACGAGGGCGGCGCGTCATGGCATGGCGCGCCGCTTTTTTCGTCTTGTATGTGCCCCTGCGAGATGTCATCTAGGGGTCTTTCCGGATTTGTCGTTCTTCAATTTCTTTCGAGTTGCGTTGATTGGGTCGGTTCATGTGTACAAGCGGTGAAGATCAGCTGCGCGCCGCCAGCCGGTTGCCCTGGCAGACCGGACGAGCTCGCCTGTCCGTGACGAAGAGCCATCACCGCGACCGGGCGGCTTGGCGCCGCGCGTTCTCGCGCCTGCCCACCATCCTTGCAGCTATGCTTTCCGGTGTCCTGCCCGCCACCGGGAGCGCAGCCCTGAGCCTCGGCGCCGCCCTGGCGCTGAGCGCCGTGCTCGCAGTCCCCGCCGAGGCCCGCGCCCCGGAGCTTTCGACCGACCTGCGCGTGCGCCAGCAGGAGCTTCTGGCCTTGACGCTGGCCCGTCCGGACAATCTGGACCTCGCCTTCGAATATGCCACCGTCTCAGCCAGCATCGGCGACTACGAGGCGGCCATCAGCACCTTCGAGCGCATGCTGATCTTCGCGCCGGGCCTTCCCCGCGTGCAGCTTGAGCTGGGGGTCCTCTATTTCCGCCTGGGCGCCAACGGCCAGGCGCGCCAGTATTTCGAGGCGGCCATCTCCGGACCGAACGTTCCCGACGAGGTGCGCGAGCGGGTGGGGGCCTATCTCGCCGCCATCGGCGATGCGGAGAACCCGACCGAGTTTCAGGCCTCGCTTCTCGTCGGCCTGCGTGTCCAGTCCAATGCGACCGCCGGGCCGGACAGTCGCTTCATCGATCTGAACGGCACAACCTTCCTGCTCGACCCGACCTCGACGGGCCGACGGGACGTGAACGCCTACACCGCCGCGACGCTGCACTGGGGCTATGATCTGGGCACCCAGGGCGATGCGCTGGAAGCCGATCTGCTGGCCTATGCGTCACGCTACGGCGACGTCAGCCGGCTCGACAGCTCGCTGGTCGAGGTCACCTTCGGCCCGGCGTTCAACCTGGCCCGCTTCGGACTCGATGACGCCCGGCTCGGCGTCTATGCCATCGCCAGCGGCGTGCGCCTCGACCACGCCAATTACAGCGGCACTCTGGGCAGCGGTCTTCGGGCTGCCTGGCGTCCGGAGCCCCTGAGCGAGCTTCAGGGCAAGGTGGAATTCCGCCGCCGCTGGTACAATGACACTGCGGCCAACCCGGAAGTCTCCGAGCGCTCGGGCGCGCTCTACGAGGGATCGCTGATCTACGCGCGTCACCTCTCCGCCGCCTGGACCGCGCGGGCGACACTCTTTGGTGATTTCGAGGAAGCGAAGGTGGACTGGCGTCAGAGCTGGGAGGTCGGTGCCGGCGCCGGCGTCACCTGGCGCTTTGCCTCGCCGGCGCCCCGGCTCAGCCTCCATTGGTCTGCGAGCCTCGATGCGGGCTATATTCGCCGGATCTATCAGGGCCCGGATCCGCTGATCAATGCCGGCCTCGCCCAGAAGGACCATGAGGGGTTCCTCAAGGCGGGCCTCACCGTGCCCCTGCGGGAGGATATCGCGCTCACCCTGGGCGCCGAATTGCGCCGTCAGGTCTCCACCTATGATCTGGGCACCTTCAACAATGGGGCCGCGTCTCTGGCCCTCGTCAAGACGTTCTGAGGGGGGGGATCATGACCGCATCGCGAAACACCTTCGGCGCGTCTCTCCTGACCGCGACCGCCTTCACGGTCCTTCTGCCCCTGTGCCACACCCCTGCGGTGGCGGAACCCCAGGTCGGTGTGGCGGCTGCCATCAACACCACCACCTTCGGCACCCCACCCGGCGGCGCCCGCAACGTGATGGTGCTGGGCGAGAACGTCATCTACCGCCACCGGATCGAGACCAGCGGCAGCGGTCTGGTTCAGGTTCTCCTGAAGGACGGGTCCACCTTCACGGTGGGGTCGAACGCCGATCTGGTGATCGACGAATTCGTCTACGACCCGAATGCGGGCACCGGCACGCTGGTTGCCTCGCTCGGCAAGGGCGTGGCCCGGTTCGTCGGCGGCAAGTTGTCGAAGAACCGGGGTGGCGTCAGCGTCAAGACCCCGGTCGGCACCATCGGCATCCGGGGCGGCATCGCCAATCTTGCCCTGGCGGGGCCGGGCGGCGGACCTTCCACCTTCTCCTTCATCTTCGGCGATGAACTCACCTTCACCGATCCTTCGGGTCGGACGACGCGCGCCTATGCACCGGGCTACACCATCGAGGTCTCTTCCGGCGGTTCGGCCAGCCGGGTGCGGCGGACGGAGCCGGGCGATCTCGGCCAGGTGCAGGCGTTCCTGACCGGTGCCCCGGGGCAACAGGGCGGTATCGGGCGTCCGCCGACCGATCCGGTGATCGAACGCTCCGGCGTTCCGGACGTCAACTCCCGTCTGCCGCGCTTCGTCACCACGCCGCTGCCGAAACCCTTCGTGGTTCAGTCGACGGCGCCGCGGGACATTCACCGTCACCTGTTGCCGCCCGAGGTCCCGACCCGCGAGGGGATCAGCGGCCAGATCGGGCGTGACAGCGACGCCAGTGACGTCCTCCGCTTCAACCTGCGAACCCCCGGCAGCACCTTCACCGCCGGCTATGACGCCTCGGTTGTGGTGACGGCTCCCGGAGCGCAGGGGCTGATCGGAGGGCCGGGAGGGCAGTCCGGAGGCGTCAATCTCGAAAAGGGCACCGTCACCGGCGGCACGGCCGTGGGGGTGGTGCAGGGAGCTGTCGGCGACAACTGGCTGGTGCAGTTCGTCTTCGAGGGATCGGGCAGCTATTTCTACACCCAGGGTCTCAGCGCCGACAATGTGGCCAGCCAGACCGTGGACCAGGAGGCCGTGCCCACACCGCCCGCACCCGACAGCGGGGCGGATCCCTTTGCCACCTTCGCCCGGGGCATCCAGTATTTCGATTATGACGAGAGCTTCCTCGCCTTCGCCCATTACTTTTCGACCGGCGGCAGCCCGACCTCCTATGATCCGGAGAATGTGGTCATCGGCGTGACCGGGGTCGCGACCGACTTCAGCGCCTTTGGCGCGGCCTCCGATCCGTTGCAGCTGCGGACCTATGATCTGGCGACCGATCCGACCCTGCAATTCTCGCTGGGAACCGAAAACGGCGACGGGTCCTATGATCCGCTCAACTCCGCCGCACTCTTCATGAACCCCATCGTCGCGGCCCAGTTCGGTGCGGGCTTCGTGGAGAATGTGGTCGGCACCAATCTCTATCTCGCAGAAACCAGCAGCACGACCCTGGCAGGGGCCCATGCCCTGGCAAGCTCCTTCCTCATCTCCGGAACGGGCGCGTCGCAGAAATCCTTCGCCTCGCTTCTGGTGGGGACGATCGAGAGCAGCAATGACAAACTGACCCTCGAGACCGGGCGGCGCGGCAGTCATCGCCTGAACGCGACGGACAGTTCGGCGCGCTATTCGGGGGCCATTACCCTGCTCGACAACGGCGACGGCGCGAGCATCTTCGGGTCGGATGCCAATTACATGGTGCTGGGCACGGACCTGACCGACGGGGACAGCTTCCAGGACCTCTATGCGGATCCCGGTCAGGCGGTCGATGAGGCATCGCTCCTGAGCGGAACGATGCATGTGGCGGAGTTGCTCGGCAAGACCAACCTGGCCTCCCTGGATCGGGGCGCAGCCACGACCTTTGAGGGCTATGCGGCCGGGGTGCTGGAGAGCACCTTCAATCTCTCCGACGGATACGGGCCGACCGCCTTCGCCAGCACGTCTGCCGATGATTTCAGCCTGACCTTCCTGCCTGACGAGAGCACCATGTCGGCGACGCTCGATGTCTCGGACTCAGGGACGAACGTGGCGGAAACGGACGTCTTCATCGACCGGCTGCACCTGCAGTTCGGCGTGGGAACGGATGATGCGGGTGAGAATCGCGGAACCTTCATCGACACCGACACCTATGGCGCGCGGGAAGCCTCCCTTGCGCAGGACAGCTACATCCTGACCGAGAGCGAGGATGTGCTGACCAAAAGTTCCTCCACCGGTCTGAAGTCCTATCTTGTGGCGAGCACCGTTGTCGGGGCAGGGGATGCGGCCCTCTTCTCCGGCAGCACCGAATGCACCTGCGACTTCCTCGAATGGGGCTACTGGGGCACCAATCTGACGGTCGACGGCAACCAGAGCACGGACCTGGGCAACGGGACCGAACGGGTCAACGTGCACATGGGCACGTGGGTGGCTGGCGATGTGATCGACGCGAGCGAGTTTCCGACCACCGGCGGGGCAACCTATGCCGGCCACGCGGTGGGCAACGTGATCAGCGGGTCGGGCAGCACGGCATCGCAATATCTCGCGGCCGGCGATTTCTCCATGACCGTGGACTTCGCCAACCGAACCGGCTCGGCCGCCATCACCAGCTTCGATGGCCGCGACTTCACCGCCTCCATGTCGGACTGGGGCTCGACCCAGAACCGGATTGCCGGGGCCCTGCAGAATGTCTCGCTCGGCACCGTGGGTGATCTCACCACCTCCCTTGTTCGCGGGCCTCTGTCGCCCACACAGGGCGTCGTCGGAAACTTCCACATCGAGGACAGCGGCTGGAGTGCCGTGGGCATCGTGGCCGGGCAACAGTAAGCGGCAAGGGGACCTTTCCGCCCGTGGCGATGCGATCCCGCGGACCGGGCGGAAATCCCGGAGCAGGGCGCCTGGAAGATGTCAGAGGGGCGGTGCTGACGGCTCTCGATATATTCCGTAATATATTGAAAAATAACGGTTTTTACGCGCTGTTGATCGCAGTTTCCCACAAGCGGTCTTGCAAAATTCAACTATGTTGAAAAACTTTGCCAGGGTGCTGGACATGCCAGAATTCTGCTTCTATAAGAGCCTCACTTCCGGCGCACGGAGAACTCTCCACCCCGCGCCACGGTAAGCCCGGATAGCTCAGTTGGTAGAGCAGCGGATTGAAAATCCGCGTGTCGGTGGTTCAAATCCGCCTCCGGGCACCACTTCCCTTCTTCCTCGGAAGAAGCCTTGGTGCAGGTGTCGATCCTCAAGGGTCCGGCGCCTTTTTTATTGCCTCCTTGTCCCGTCTCATCGGCCGCCACCGGTTCATCCCGGACAGGCGCACACGCGCCCGCGCGCAGGGCCCGAGATAGCCGTGGCCCAGGCGGACCTGCTCTCGCGCCTGTCAGCAGATCGGAAAAGACAATCGGGGAAGGGGTTGGTGCCGCGTCTTCAGACGAAGACGCGGGCGAGGCTGGCAGTCGCCATGGCGGCGATCATGCGCTGGGGGCCGGCGAGGCGGTCGAGCGGCGTGCCACGGTCATTGGCGGCCGCGGCCGGGCCGAAGGTCAGACTGTTGAGATCGGTCGCGGTCAGGTGATCGAGGTCGGCGGCCTTGGCGGCATCCTCGGCGGCAAAGCGGATGCTGTCGAAGAGCTCCACGAGCTTCTGCCACACGCTGATCGGCGGGCAATCCTCGGCGGAACACCAGCGCAGGACGTCCGGCTCGGACACATCGAGATAGCTGGCGGCATCTGCCGCAGACATCCCGAAGAGATCCAGTATCGCCTTGAAATTGCTCATGTTCACGCCGTGCTCCATCCCGCAAGCTTCCAAAAGCTCGCCCCGCGTTCAAGTATATTGCACTGCAATATGGCAAAATGTCGAGGAGAGAACGCCAGCAAGGTTAAATCGTTCCCCGGCAAAAGGTCGCATGACCTGAGGTGCGCATGAAAAAAAGCCATGGCGGAAGGCCGCCATGGCTGGCGTGGGTTTCCCCAGACAGGATCCGGGCGCCCGCTCCGTCGGGTAGCCGAGCGGGGACTGGGTGCCGTGCCTCAGAAGACCGGCGGGAAGTGACGTCCGCCACGCTCCAGGGTGATCCAGCGGGTCTCGGTGAAGGTCTCCATGGACCAGCGGCCGCCGTGACGGCCGACGCCGGAGGCCTTGGTGCCGCCGAAGGGAATGTGCGGCTCGTCATTGACCGACGAACAGTTCACGTGGGAGATGCCGGTCTCCAGCATGGAGGCGATCTCCAGGCCGCGCTTCTCGTCTTCGGTCATCACGCCGGAGGAGAGGCCATATTCGGTGTCATTGGCGATCCGCACGGCTTCCTCGTCGGTCGCGAACTTGATCACCGGCACCAGCGGGCCGAAGGTCTCGTTCTGATAGACCAGCATGTCCGGAGTCACGCCTTCCAGAATGGTCGGCTCGACGAAACGGCCTTCGATCTTGCCGCCGCACAGCACCTTGGCGCCCTTGGCAACTGCGTCTTTCAGCTGGGCGCGCACCTGTGCCACCTGCTTGTCGTTGATCAGCGGACCGATGACATTGGACTTGTCCGTGGTCGGGTCGCCCACCTTCAGCTTCTTCGCGCGTTCCACGAACATCGGCACGAACTGGTCGTAGATGCTCTCGTGTACGAGAACCTTTTCCACGCTCATGCAGATCTGGCCCTGATGCATGAAGGAGCCGAAGTTGGCGGTCTGCGCCGACTTTTCCAGATCGGCATCGTCGCAGATGATCAGGCTGTCCTTGCCGCCCAGTTCCACGCAGGCCTTTTTCAGGTGCTGACCGGCCTTGGAGGCGATGAGGCGGCCGACGGCGGTGGAACCGGTGAAGGAAATGCCCTTCACGTGCTTGTTGGCGATCAGCTCGTCACCGATCTCGGCAATGTTGTCGCGCGAGCAGGTAACCACGTTGAACACGCCCTCGGGCAGGCCCACCGCATGCATCACCTCCGCGAAGAAGAGACCGCCCGCATAGGGGGTCTCTTCGGAGGGCTTGAGCACGATCGTGTTGCCGGCCACCAGCGCGAAGGCAAAGCCGCGCGCGGTCAGCAGGGCGGGGAAGTTCCACGGCGAGATTACGCTGATCACGCCCATCGGGCGGCGCACGGCCATGGAGACCTTGTTGTGCTCGGAAGGCAGCACTTCACCGATCGGCGCATAGGAAAGCGCTGCGGCCGCGCGGAAGACGCCGGGCACATAGCCGCTTTCGAACATGCCCTTGCCGAACCAGCCGCCGGCTTCACCCTGGATCGCCGCGCAGAGGTCGCCCTGGCGCTTCTCGATCTCGTCAGCGATCTTCAGCATGAATTCGGCGCGGGTGGTGAAGGGAAGCTCCGACCAGCTCTTGAATGCGCCGTGAGCGGCGTCAATCGCCTTGCGCACGTCCTCAAGGCTGGCATCGGCCACATCGGCATAGACCTCGTCGGTCGCCGGATTGAAATCTGCGAAGGTCCTGGTGGTCTTGTGCCAGCTGCCGCCGGCATAGAAACCTTCAAATACTCGGGCCATGGTGTCTCTCCCTGGGTCTGGTCTTTGGCCCGGACGCAAGAGGTCCGGGCGGCTGGGTCTGGTTTTGCGCCCCGGACGCAAGAGGTCCGGGTCGCGGGGCGGTCGGTCGGGCAGGGGCCTTGCGGCCAGGCCCGGAAAGGGTTGGTCAGGAGGCGGTTGCGCCCCCCAGATAGGCGGCCTGAACGGCCGGATCGTGCAGCAGGGCCGATGCCCGGTCCTCTCCGGTGATGGCCCCGTTCTCGATCAGGTAGCCCCGGTCGGAAATTCCGAGGCTGAGCTTGGCGTTCTGTTCCACAAGCAGCACCCCGAGGCCGGTTGCGGAGATCCGCGACAGGTTCTGGAACAGCTCCTTGGAGAGCAGGGGCGACAGGCCGAGGGACGGCTCGTCGAGCATCAGGATCTTCGGATCGGCCATCATGGCCCGCCCGATGGCGACCATCTGCTGTTCGCCCCCCGACATGGTCCGGGCGATCTGGCGGCCGCGCTCCTTCAGCTTGGGGAAGAGGTCGTATACCCGCTCCAGATTAGCAATGCGGTTTTTGCGGGCGTGCCGGCTGTAGGCACCCAATTGCAGGTTCTCGCTCACGCTCAGGTCGCCGAAGATGCCCCGGCCCTCCGGCACGAAGGCAATGCCTGCTTCAACGATCTCTTCCGGCGGCAGGGTGTGGAGCGGCAGGCCGTCGAGGGCGATCTCGCCGCTCACTTGCCCCTCGCACAGTCCGGCAACCGCCCTGAGCAGGGTGCTCTTGCCGGCGCCATTCGCCCCCAGGATCACGACGATCTCGCCAAGGGCGATCCTCAGGTCCACACCGGCCAGTGCCTGATGCATGCCATAGGCGGCCTTCAGTCCTTTAACCGTCAGCATCATTCGTCTCCCAGATAGGCGCGGATGACCTCCGGGTCGGAGAGCACTGCCTGCGGCGTGCCTTCCGCGATCTTCGCGCCGGAATTCATGACCACGCAGCGGTCGCACAGCGAGCGGATGGCATCCATCACATGCTCCACCAGGATGATGGTGCGCCCTTCCCGGCGCAGGTCGGAAATCAGGGCGATACCCTCCTGCAACTCGGTCGGGTTCAGCCCGGCAAGCCATTCGTCGAGCAGCAGCACTTCCGGTTCGCCGGCAAGGGCGCGGGCCAGTTCCAGCCGCTTCTGGTCGATATAGGTCAGCGCGCTCACCGGCAGGCCGATCTGCGCGCCGAGCCCCACCCGCTGCAACAGGCGGACGGCCTGTTCCTTGGCGGGGCCGCCCCAGCGGCGCTTGTGCCCGAAGGCTGCCCCCGCGATCACGTTGTCGATCAGGCTGAGACCGGGCAGCACCCGCACCAGCTGGAAGGTGCGCGACACCCCGGCGCGCGTCACCTCGTGGGCGCCCAGACCGGACAGGCGGCGGCCCTCCAGGTGAATGGTGCCGGAGGTCGGGGCAAAGGCGCCCGAGATCAGGTTCATCGTGGTGGTCTTGCCCGAGCCATTGGGGCCGATCAGCCCCATGACCTCATGCTCGCGCACCTCGAAGCTCAGGTCGTTGACGGCCACCAGTCCGCCGAAGCGCTTGGTCAGGCGGTCGACGGTCAGAATGCTGCGTCCCGTGCTCATGCGGACCTCCCCTTGGCGATGATCTTCTGCACAAGTCCGACGACGCCATTCGGCAGGAAATAGACGATCGCGAGGAAGCACAGGCCTAGATAGAGCGTGGTGGCGTTGGGGAAGGAGGCGGTGATCGTCTCCCAGATGAGGATGAAGGGGATCACCCCGATGATCGGTCCCCAGAGCTTCTGGGTGCCGCCCAGAAGGGCCATGATCACCACCATGAAGCTGAGTTCCGGCGAGAACACCTGGTTGGGTTCGATATAGGAATAGCGCGGGGCGACGATGGCGCCGACCAGCGTGGAGAAGAAGCCGGTGACCATGAAGAGCAGCACCTTGGCCCGGGCGGTGTCGATGCCCAGATGCTTCGCCACGCCCTCGTCATTGCCGATGATCTTCATGGCAAAGCCCAGCCGCGATCGATCGATCAGCCAGCCGATCACATAGACGGTCGCGGCGATCGCCAGCAGCATCCAGTAGATATGGGCCTCGGTGAAGTCGGTGAGCACATAGAGCCCGCGCGAGCCGAGGAAGTTGTTCTGCACCCAGGAGACGAGGCCGCGGATCATTTCGGCCAGACCAAGGGTAAAGATGACGAAATAGATGCCCGACAGCCGCAGGGTCGCGGCGCCGATGAGCGCGGCCAGCACGACAGAAACCACCGGGGCAATCGCCGCCATCAGCCAGAAGGGCAGATCGTGGTCGCTCATGCCGGTGGCGACAAGATAGCCGCCCACGCCGAAGAAGGCACCGGTGGCCAGGGAGATGTAGTGGGTCGGCCCGGAGAACAGGGTCCAGGCGGTGGTGAGCGCGATATACATCATCGCGGTAACGGCGATGGAGAGCCAGTAGCCATCCGTGACCAGGGGCACGAAGGCGGCTGCCAGCACAAGGACGCCGATGAGGACGAGGTCTTTCCAGCCCTTGGCGGTCATGCGTTTCGCTTTCCAAAGAGCCCCTGCGGGCGGAAGAGGAGAATGCCGAGGAAGATCACATAGGCCGACACGAGGGTCAGGCCCGGGTCGATCAGCGAGGCAACGGCGGTTTCGACGAGGCCGAGGACGATGGCGGCGATGATGGAGCCGCGCAGATCGCCCACGCCGCCCATGATCACGATGATCAGCGCCTTCATGGTGAAGATGACGCCCATGGACCCGTCGAGGGTGATGAAGGTGGAAATCAGGGTGCCGCCGGTGGCCGTCACCGCGCCGCCAAGCGCGAAGGCAAGGGCGGAGACGCGGGCCACGTTGATGCCGACGAGCTGTGCGGCCTGCCGGTCGACGGAGACCGCGCGCACGGCGGTGCCGGTCCTGGTGAAGTTCAGCCAGCCCACGAGCGCCGCGCCGATACCGGCCGCAACAAGCGCTGCGACGAGCCGGTTTTCGGCCACCGTGGTGCCGAGGATCTCGATGGGCCGCGCCAGGAAGGAGTAGGTGTAATACTCCCCGTGGATCGACACCATCAGCCCGACGAGGGCGAAGCTGATGCCGAAGGTCGCCAGGATGCTGTCCACTTCCAGCTGGCCGGGGCTCTTCGCCCGCTTGACCAGGGGCCGCAGCAGCAGCCGGTAGGCGACCCAGTTTGCGGCGAAGGAAAGCGGTGCCACCACGAGCATGGTGACGAGCGGGCTGAGGGAAATTGCCGTGAAGGCCAGGAAGGCGGCCAGCGCGCCAAGCACCAGTGTCTCGCCATTGGCAAGGTTCATGATGCGGGCGACGCCGTACTGGAGGTTCAGCCCCATTGCCACCAGCGCATAGGTGCCGCCGAGCAGCAGGCCGGAGATCAGGATGTCCATCGGGTCGTTTCTTTGTGGTTCTGGTGAAAGCTGCCGCCCGGAGTGTCTTCGGCGGCACGGGGGGGGCTCTCCGTCGTCATCCCGGAAAAGTCGCCAGACTTTATCCGGGACCGGCGAGCCGAAAGTCTGCGACAGGCAGTGAAAGGCCTCGGCTCACCGGCCCCGGGTCTCGCTTTTCTCGCCCGGGGTGACAAAAGAGATGGCTCGTGAAGAAGGAGGGAGTGTCCCCCTTACTTCCAGCCGTCCTTCAGCTTCACGTCGACCGCGCCGTCGATGTTGGACGAGACGACGCCCCGGAAGACGCCGCCCTGCCATTGGCCGACGGTCCAGAACCGGTTGGAGTTCTGGTTCTCAAACGAGATCGGCCCCATGATCGTGTCGAACGTGTGGGTCTTGATGTAGTCGGTGACGGCCTCCCGGTTCACTTCGCCGACCGCTTCGATCGCGGTCTCGAGGATCTGCAGGCTCGCGTAGGTGTTGGCGGACGCCCAGTAGTCCGGGGCCTTGCCGGTCACTTCCTCATGCTTGGTGCGATAGGCCTGCATTTCCGGCGTGTCCGGGTTCACGCCACCGGCGCCCAGCACATTCTCGATCTGCGCGCCGAACTTGCCGCCATAGGCGGGGAAGGCAGTGGCGACCGCGGTATAGAAGACCTTGACGTTCAGATCCTCGATGACCGCCTGTTCCGTCAGGCCGAACGTGTCCGGCGGATAGGACCAGGCGACGAAACTGTCGGCGTCGGTGGCCTTCGCGCCCTTCACGATGGGGGACAGGTCCGGCGTTCCGAGCGGATAGGACTTGTCATAGACCAGCTCGAACCCGGCGGCCTCGAAGGTGGGGCGTGCCACTTCCGCCAGCTCGATGCCGAAGGCATCGGCCACGTTGACCATGGCGATCTTGTTGTTGATCTTGCCCTCGTCCTTCAGCTTGACGAGCACGTCCCGCAAACCTTCCACGAAGGCCGTGGTGGAGCCGAGGGTGAAGAACAGCGACGGATAGCGCTCGGTCAGCTCGCCGATCTGGTCGGTGACGGAGGTCACGGCGATCTGCGGATAGTCGTATTTGGCATAGATCGGCGCGGCTGCGATGTTGAAGCCGGTGCCATAGGGGGCGATGATGAAGTCGACCTTGTCCTGGGTGGCCAGCCGCTGAACCGCCTTGATGTGCTCGGTCGGGTTTGTCTTGTCGTCATAGGCGACGAGTTCGATCTTCTTCTGCCCGTCCTTGAGCTTCAGTCCGCCCCGCTCGTTCACTTCCTGGATCCAAAGATCGACATTCGGCCACTGGCTGACCAGTGCCCCGCCGGCCAGCGGGCCGGTTTTCGGCGCGACGGTCCCGATCCGGATCGTGTCGGCGGCAAGGGCGGTAAAGCTCAAGAGGCTCGCGGCGGCAAGCGTCGTCAGGCCCGCGGTGGTGCGGGACAGCAAGGTTCGTCTGTTCATGTCACTCCTCCCTGAGTGGTGAGAGCCGACAGGTTCTCCTCCCTTCGGCCTCCCGATCAGGATAGGCATTATGGATCCATAATGACAAGCGGGATTCTCAATGAATTCGACTGAATCCGCTTTTCCGCAGGGTTCAGTTGGCGTAGGACATGCCAGATTGACGTTTTATGGATACAAAGTCATAGTCGCCGCATGAAAAGTTATGAGTCGAACGCTGCCGCTGCCGATCCCCTCGGCGGACTGGAGCTCGCAGGGGGCGACGAGGCCCTCGGCAGCTCGTCGGACGAGCGTGTGCTGATTGCCCTGCGTCGTCACATCATGGATGGCTCCGTGCCCGCCGGTGAGAAGATCACCGAAGTGGGGCTGGCTGCCCAGCTCAATGTCTCGCGCACGCCGGTGCGTCTGGCGCTCCGGGCCCTCGAGGTGGAGGGGCTGATCCGCAAGCGGGAAGGGCGCGGTTACACGGTCGTCGACTTCGATTTCGACGACACGAACAAGGCCTATCAGGTCCGCGGCGTTCTGGAAGGACTGGCCGCCCGTTGCCTGGCGGAGAATGGCATGAGCCCGGAGGTGGACGCGATCCTGCGCCGCTCCCTCGACATGACCCGCCAGTCCCTCGACCTGCTGCGCGCCGGAAATGACGCCGGCATCGATCTCTATCAGGAGGCCAACCGGCTCTTCCACGAGACGATCATGCAGGAATGCGGCAATTCCTTCGTGCCCTTCACCTACACACGGCTGGAAACCGTGCCGCTGGTCCGGCTGGGGGTTCTGGTCTTCAATCACGAGAGCTATGACACCGAGGTGCAGCGCCTCACCATCGGCTATGGTCAGCACCTCATCGTGCATGACGCCATCGCGAAGGGGGATGCAGCCCGCGCCGAGGCCATGATGCGCGAGCATTCCCACGCCACCATCACCTATTCCCTGCTGTTCTCCCGCTGAGGGGCGCTAATCCAGCCGCTTCTTGAAGCGCAGGGAGGCGGCGATCAGCCCCAGAACCATGAAGACGGCCAGGCAGATCGCGTCATATTGCAGGTCGACCAGCAGCGCGTCGCGCAGGGCAATGCCCCGGATCATCCGCAGGAAGTGGGTCGCCGGCAGGATCTCCGCGATATATTGCGCCGGCAACGGCATGCCCTCGAAGGGGAACATGAAGCCGGAGAGCAGGATCGACGGCATCAGCACGAAGACCGTCATCTGCATGGCCTGAAGCTGGCTCGTGGCAAGCGTAGAGAACACCAGCCCGAGGGTCAGGCTGGCCCCGATGAAGAGCAGGGTGGCGGCCAGCAGCGCCAGCATCGAGCCGTTGAAGGGCACGTTGAAGATCAGATAGCCGAGCCCGAGGATGATTGCTGTCTGCACCAGACCGATGAAGATGTAGGGAATGATCTTGCCCAGCATCAGTTCGGTCGATTTCACCGGCGTGTTGATCAGCATTTCCATGTTCCCGCGTTCGCTCTCGCGCACGATGGCTGCGGCGGTGAACATGATCATGGTCATGGTGAGGATGACCGGCACGAGACCCGGCACGATGTTCACCACCGTGCGCTGCTCGGGATTGTAGAAGAGCGCCATCTCGAAGGTTGGAACCGACCGGTTCGGCGCCTGACGCAGCAGCTCGGTCAGCGGCATGTTGCGCAGGGATTTGACCGCGCTCGCCACCATCGTGTCGGACCCGTCCACGATCCACTGGCCGACAGGCCGGCTCGTGGTCCAGTTGGTCGAGTTGGGCGTGGCAAGGCCGACGCTGCCGCTGCGGGCCAGCCGCTGCACCAGATCGCTCGGCAGGATCAGCGCCGCGCGCACCTCCTGGGCCGCCACCGCGCGCTGGGCCTCTTCCAGCGTGTCGTAGCGATGAGTGAACTTGACCACCTGGGTCGCCCGGATGACCTGTTCCAGCACCCGCCCGACAGCCGATCCGCTCTGGTCGACGATACCGACAGGCACGTCCCGCACGTTGGTGTTGATGGCGTAGCCGAAGAGGATGAGCTGCACGAGCGGGATCATGACCACCATGGCGAAGGTCATGCGGTCCCTGCGCAGCTGGCGCAATTCCTTGAAGAAGATCGCGGAAATCCGGCTGAGCGAATTCATGGGCGGGCCTCCGGGGTGCCGGTCGCATCCGGAGCGCTGACGCCTGTGTTGGTCACGAAGACATCCTCCAGATTGGGCCGCACGCGGGCGACCTGCTGAACGCTCTGGCTCTCGGGAAGGGCGCGGAACCAGGCTTCCGGATCGGCGATCTGCTTGGTGACGAGCACCCTGAGCCGGGTGCCGAGCTGGGCCGCGGAGCGGACCTCGGGCAGGGCGGTCAGGGTCTTGCGCAGGGTGCGCAGATCCGGTCCGGAGACCTCGAGCACATTGGTGCCCATGCGCTCCATCAGCTCTGCCGGCGAGCCTTCCGCCCGCTTCTTGCCCAGCTCCAGGATCGAGATGGAGTGGCAGCGCTCGGCCTCGTCCATGAAATGGGTCGTCACCAGGATCGTGGTGCCTGCCTCACACAGATCGAAGAGCTGTTCCCAGAAGTCACGGCGGCTTTCCGGGTCCACCGCCGAGGTCGGCTCGTCCAGGAACAGGAGATCCGGCTTGTTTAGCACGGCGCAGGCAAGGCCCAGCCGCTGCCTCTGCCCGCCCGACATCTTGCCCGACATCTGGTCGGCCAGATCGGTCAGGTGATAGGTCTCAAGCAGTTCATCGATCCGGGCAAGCGCAGCCTTGCGCTTCAGGCCGAAGACCCGCGACATGAAATCCAGGTTCTCGCGCACGGTCATGTCGCCATAGAGCGAGAAGGACTGGGTCATGTAGCCGATGCGGTATTTCAACGCTTCCGCGTCTCGCGGCATGGTCAGACCCAGAACCTCGACCTCTCCGGCGCTCGGGGTCAAGAGGCCGGTCAGCATGCGGATCGCGGTGGTCTTGCCGCAGCCGTTGGGGCCGAGGAACCCGTGGATCGTGCCGCGCGCGATGTCGAGATCCAGCCGGTCGACGGCGGTTTTCGGTCCGAAGGTCTTGGTCAGGCCCCGGGTGCGGATCACAGTCTCGGCGGCATCAGTGGGGCCGGGGGCGCGGGTCATGGCAGCTGCACCTGCGCCGGCATGCCGGAAGGCAGGTCCGCCTCCGTGTCCGGAAGCAGGACTTCCGCCGGATACATGAGGCGGGCCCGTTCCGTCTGGTTCAGGGCATAATAGGGTGTGAAGGAAGGCTCGGAGCTGATCCAGCGCAGGGTGCCGGTCAGCTCCCGGTCGAGACCATCCACATGCACCTTCAGCTGGTCGCCGGGCTTGACCCGGACCCGCGCCGGCTCGGGAACATAGACCCTGGCGAAGGGGGCGCCATCGGCCATGAGAATGGCCAGCGGAGAGCCTTGCGTCACCCGTTCCCCGAGGTTCCAGGGCAGGCTGTCGAGACGGCCGTCCCGGGAGGCGACGACGGTCAGATCCGCCAGAACCTTCTGCTGGCTGGCAAGAGCGGCTTCGGCCGCCGCGAGATTGGCTGCCGCCGCGCTCAGGTCTTCGGAGCGGGCACCATTTTCCAGTTCGCGCAGCTGCTCTTCCGCGCTTTTCAGCGCCGCCTCGGCCGCATTGCGATTGGCCAGCGCCGTGTCATAGGCCGCCTTGCTGGCGGTGCCGCGCTGCTGCAGGTCGCGGGTGCGCTCGAAGGATTGCTGCGTCTCGACCAAAGAGGCGCGCGCGCCGGCCACACGGGCCCGCGCGGCCGCCAGTTCCTCCGGCCGGGCGCCGTTCCTCAGCTTGTCGAGGGCCGCCCGCGCCTGGGCCGCCTGAGCCTCCGCCTGCCGAACGACGGCGATCTGGCGCGTGTCGTCCAGCTTCACCAGAACCGTGCCCTTCGTCACCATCTGGCCTTCCGCGACGGGCAGCTCGACCACCACCTCGGCGGCCGTTGCGGTCAGGGCAACCCGGTCGCGCTCCAGCGTGCCGAGTGCCACATGGGAGGGCGCATCGTCGCAACCGCTCAGGCTCAGGAGCAGGGCAAGGGCCGAAGGGAGGATGAGAAGGCGGGAGGAGAGAGCGGGCATGGGAACCTCGTCGGCAGGTTCGGATGAACGGGCAATGTAAACCTGCGGGTGCATGGTGCAGCGAGCGGTTGCGATTTGGCAATCCCTGCAATGCGCTTTGCTGGCAGTCCCTGATCAGGCAGGGGAGGGATCCCGCATCCTTGTTCCTCTGCATAGGCCGGATCCCTTTGGCGCGCCTTGCGTTATCTCAATCGTCCGCCCCGGTGTTGTGCTTGCGGTTCTGCCGCGCCACGGCCACACTCGGGCGTCCATCCCTGACGCGTTTCTTCCTTCCGGAGTTCCCTTGACCAGATCTCTTCCGTCCAGACCGCTGATGTCCGGACCTGTCACCTGGGGCGTCGGCCTCGGCCTGATTGCCCTGACTGCCGTCATCCTGCTTGCGATGGGGCGCGACCCCATCTGCACCTGCGGCGAGATCCGCCTCTGGGTTCCCGGCGATGCGGTGTCGGGCGGATCCCAGCACATTGCCGACTGGTACACCCTGTCCCACATCATTCACGGCTTTATCTTCTACTGGGTGCTCTGGCTGGCGCTGCGCCAGCGGCCGGTCGGCGAGCGCGCCCTTCTGGCCATCGTGATCGAGGCAGCCTGGGAGCTTCTGGAAAACAGCCCTCTCGTCATCGACCGCTACCGTGAGGCGACGGTTGCCGCCGGTTATGCCGGCGATACGGTCATCAACTCCGTGACCGACATTCTCTTCATGCTGCTGGGCTTCTGGTTCGCCCGGCGCATGCCCGCCTGGGTTACGGTCGTCGTCGCCGTGGTCTTCGAGCTGGCCGCGCTCTGGGCGGTGAAGGACAATCTCACCCTGAACGTGATCATGCTGCTTTACCCAATCGAGGCCATCAAGCAGTGGCAGGGCGGCTAGGGCCTGCGGGACACGCAAAGCAAAACGAAAAAACCCGGCGTCTTGCGAGGCCGGGTTCTTTGCGGATCTTCTGATCGGCGTCAGTTCTTGGTCTGGGGCAGCTCGATGTCGATGCCCAGCGTGGTGATGTCGCCGCTCCGGTCCATCTCCAGACGCACCGCGTCCGGATCGATGTTCATGCGCTTGCGCACCACCTCAAGAATGTCCTCGCGCAGCTGGGAGATCAGCTTCGCATCGGATCCGTCGCCGGTGCGCTCGTGCGCCAGCAGGATCTGCAGCCGGTTCTTGGCCACCGAAGCGGTTTCTCCGCGCCTCGCGAAGAAGTTCATGAAGTTCATGCAGCCCTCCCCTTGAAGAGCTTGCCGAACAGGCCCTTCTTCTCGGTGGGGATGGTGACCGGCAGGTCTTCGCCCAGAAGGCGCTGGACCGCTTCCACATAGGCCTTGGAGGCCGGGCTTTCCTCGTCGGACAGCGTGACCGGCAGGCCGACGTTGGAGGCCTTGAGCACGTCCTTGCTCTCCGGGATCACCCCGATCAGCGGCACGGACAGGATCTCGACCACGTCGTCGACGGACAGCATGTCGCCGTTCTTGGCGCGTTCCGGGTCGAAGCGGGTGATCATCAGGTGCTTGGGCATGCGCCCGCCTTCTTCGGCCACCACGGTCTTGGCGTCCAGCAGGCCGATGATCCGGTCGCAGTCGCGCACGGAAGAGACTTCCGGGTTCGACACGATGATCGCCTCGTCCGCATAGCGCATGGCCAGCGTCGCGCCGCGCTCGATCCCGGCCGGGCTGTCGCAGACGATCCAGTCGAAATACATGCGCAGCTCGTTGATCACCGAGGCAACGCCCTCGTCGGTCAGCGCGTCCTTGTCGCGGGTCTGGGAGGCGGGAAGCAGGTATAGATTGTTCAGCTTCTTGTCGCGCACCAGCGCCTGCTTGATGGAGGCCTCGCCACGGACCACGTTCACCAGGTCGAAGACGACCCGGCGTTCCGCGCCCATGATCAGGTCGAGGTTGCGCAGACCGACGTCGAAATCGATCGCGCAGACCTTGAAGCCTTCCTTGGCCAAGGCCGAGGCGATGGCCGCGGTGGACGTGGTCTTGCCCACACCGCCCTTGCCCGACGTCACCACGACAACTGTGGCTTTGCTCATGTGTTCTGTTCCTGTCGTTTGCGAAGGCCGGCGCGTGGTCCCGCAAGGGATCTCAGCCCAGCCGTTCGAACACCAGAGTTTCGTTTTCAAAGCGGATCTGGGCAGAGGCATTCAACACATCCGCCCCGAAATCGTCCGCAATCTGATAGAGCCCGTTGATGGACACCAGTTCCGCATCAAGCTTGGTGCAGAAGATGCGGGCCTGTTCGTCACCGGAGACCCCGGCCAGCGCCCGCCCGCGCAGGGCGCCGTAAACGTGAATGGAGCCGCCGGCAATCACCTCGGCGCCGGACGAGACCGAGCCGATGATCGTCACGTCCCCGGTAGGATGGACGACGGACTGGCCGGAACGTACCGGTTCGGTGATGACGATCGAGCGCGCATCCCCATTGGTGTCGTCGTCCAGATCATCCGTCTCGGGGTCGCCTGCCGCCGCAGCCTCCCCGGCAGCCGGGGTCACGCGGGCGACCTTGGCCGCCTTGGGAGCCGCCGTCGCATCGCCGCCCGGCCCGGGAACATCCACGTCGGTCGTCAGGCGTCCGCCGCCGAAGCTGGGCGGCATGCCCGGCTTGAGGCGCGTGCCGGCAATGCCGTCGATACCCATCACCCGGATGGAGCGCTGATTCAGGCCTTCCAGAATGCCTTCCAGGTCGTCGATGTGGACCTTGGTGCCCTTCACGTCGAGGATGATCGGCCGGTCGATGAAGAACCCGGGCGAACGGGTCATGATCCGGTCGATCTCCGCAAACCACTCCTCGCTGGGGATCTGCGGGGTCAGCACGATGGCAATGAAGGACTTGCCCTTGAATTTCATAGGGGTCTCGGCACTCGGGATGTCTTGCGATTCAAACCGAGATAAGAGCTACCATTGGCACGAATGCACAATAAGGCACCCCTCCGTTTTCCACCGATATCCTTTAACCATTCCGAAACCTTGATTTCAGCCTGCCGCTGCGTGAGAGCGGGAAGCTGTTTGCCCTCAGGCCTCTGTCGGCAGACGTGAAGATGGAATCTTGACACTGGTCTTCCGCGTCGGGCTTTGGCAATTTTACCGTTATCAGGCGCTTCAAGAGGGCAGAGAGGCGAAATGACAGATGAAGCAGAGACGGGAACCGACGCCGCCGCGCGGTTGCAGAATCGGTCCCTCGACCGGGGCATCGACGTTCTCGAGGCCCTGGCCCGCCATGGCGCCTGCAGTCTGGCCGACCTGAACCGCCATACCGGGCTGCCGAAATCCACCCTGCGCCGTCTGCTCGGAACCCTGCTCGAGCGGCACGTGATCCGCCAGTCGCTCACCGACCGGCTGTTTCGCTCCAACGTGATCTTTCCGCCCGGCAGCGATGCGCCTCAGGCGCTGGAACTCGCCATGCTCATCGACCGGGCCATGCCGCATCTCATGGCCCTGACCCGCAAGGTCGACTGGCCCTCCGACATCCACATCGTGGAAGGGTCGAAGATGCGCATCGTCGACAGCACCCGGCCTCTCAGCCCCTATCGCCTCAACCATGGCTTCGTGAACCGGGTGATCAACATCTTCGGCTCTGCGACGGGGTCCGCGTGCCTTGCGGCCATGCCGGATGATGTCGTCGCCGAACACGCCCGCCAGACCAGCGGTGATCCGGTCTGGGGTCTCAAGCGGTTCGACATGAACCTCGAGGATTACATGCTCCGCCTGAGCCAGGTGCGGGCGCAGGGTTATGGCTCCCGCCTGTCGAACTATCTGGGCGAGACCGTGCTGGATGACGGACTGGCCGCCATCGCCGTGCCCATCCACGTCAACAACTGGCCTTCCGGCGCGGTCACGCTCATCTGGCCGCGCAGCTTCAAGGCGCCCGAGGCCTTTGCCGCCACCTTCCTTGGCGATCTCAAGGCAACGGCGAAGGCCATTTCCAACGCCATCGCCGGGCGCCCGGAGGCCGGCTGACCCTCGGGCCGGCGGCCCCGGCGAAGAGGCTGGCACAGGGCACGCGCCCGGCAAAAGCCTCTGGCCTTTTGGCCGCTGTTTCTCTATGACCTTGCGCCAACGAACAAGCAGTCCGGTCCGTCGCTTCGGCCCGCGTCCGCGCCCAGAAACGATCCGGCGACCGACGGTCCCGGTATCCGTTCCTGTCGAGCGCCGGCGCCAGGGGCCGCGACGGGCCCATTTTCCGGCCAGGAGCCCGACCCCATGACCGCCAACGGCGCCACCTACAAGAACCGCCGCACCTTCGCCATCATCTCCCACCCGGACGCCGGCAAGACGACGCTGACCGAAAAGCTGCTGCTGTCGGGGGGCGCCATCCGAGCCGCCGGTCAGGTGCGTGCCCGTGGCGAACGGCGCCGGGCCCGCTCCGACTGGATGAAGATCGAACAGGAACGCGGCATCTCGGTCTCGTCCTCGGTCATGACCTTCGAGCGCGGCGGCATCATCTACAACCTGCTGGACACGCCGGGCCACGAGGACTTCTCCGAAGACACCTATCGCACCCTGACCGCCGTCGATGCGGCGATCATGGTGATCGACGCCGCCAAGGGGATCGAAACCCAGACGCGCAAGCTCTTCGAGGTCTGCCGTCTGCGCGACATTCCGATCATCACCTTCGTCAACAAGATCGACCGTGAAGGCCGTCATGCGCTGGAGATCCTCGACGAGGTGCAGGAAGCCCTTGCCCTCGACGTCTCTCCGATGACCTGGCCGGTTGGGATGGGCTCCGACTTCTTCGGCGTCTATGACTGGAAGAACCGCAAGTTCCATACCTCCGAGGGTGAGCGCGGCGGCCCGTTCCGTCAGACGAAGGAGGTCACTGGCCTCGAGGATCCGATCCTCACCGACGTAGTCTTCGACCGGATCATGGACGAGCTGACCGAGAACGTCGAACTGGGTGCTGAAGGCTATGCCGAATTCGACCGGGAGAGCTTCCTGGAAGGGCACCTGACCCCGGTCTTCTTCGGTTCGGCCCTGCGTGACTATGGCGTCGAGGAGCTGCTCGACTTCATCGCCCAGTTTGCGCCTCCGCCCCATTCCCAGAATGCCACCGGCGGCCGTGTGATCTCGCCGGATGAGGACAAGGTCACCGGCTTCGTCTTCAAGGTGCAGGCCAACATGGACCCCAAGCACCGCGACCGCATCGCCTTCGTGCGCCTGTGCTCGGGCACCTTCAAGCGTGGCATGAAGCTGAAGCACGTGCGCGCCGGAAAGCAGATCGCCGTGTCCGCGCCGATCTTCTTCTTCGCCGAAGAGCGCGAAATTGCCGAGGAAGCCTTCCCGGGCGATGTGATCGGTGTGCCCAACCATGGCCAGCTTCGGGTGGGGGACACCCTGACCGAGGGCGAGGAAATCCACGTCACCGGCCTGCCGGCCTTCGCGCCGGAAGTCCTGCGCCGCGTGCGCCTTGGCGACACGATGAAGGTCAAGCAGATGCGTCAGGGCCTGCAGGATCTGGCCGAGGAAGGCCTCGTGCAGATCTTCAAGCCGGACATCGGCTCCAACTGGATCGTCGGCGTCGTCGGCATCCTGCAGCTCGACGTGGTGATCGAGCGCATCCGTCAGGAATACGGCACGGAAATCTCCTTCGAGCCGGTGAACTATTCCACCGCTCGCTGGATCGAGACCGACAACGCCACCCTGCAGAAGATGATCGAGAACCACCGCATGTCCATCGCCAATGACCGCGATGATCGCCCGGTGTTCCTGTTCAAGAACTCCTGGGAAGTGGGCTACATCGGTGAAAAATATCCGGACGTGAAGTTCCGCGAGACCCGCGAGATCGTCTACACCTGACCGGCAAGCGATCACCGGATATGTTTCAAGGGCGCGGCCAACCTGCCGCGCCCTTTTGCGTTCCCGACTGGGTGGTTCCCTTACGATCGTCATCCCGGTCAAGCGCAGCGCGAACCGGGACCGGTGAGCCCCTGCCGCGCTTTCCGGGAGGCCTCCCGGCAACGCCCTCGGCTCACCGATCCCGGATCTTCGGGCAAGCCCTTATCCGGGAGGACAAAGGCCTGGTTGGGGGGAGGCTCAACCACCCGTCATTCCCGGCCTTGTGCCGGGAATCCAGTCTTTCTTGAGCTGGGGGAGGACTTCGGAGGCTCGGGACAGGCCCGGGCATGACGGTCCGAGGGGCGATGCACCGCACATCATTTATGGGGGGCTGTCGTTCCCTCGCGCCCGTCCCTTCACGATCCCAATCGCACCTCTGTCATTTGTCGCGAGGTTATAAGTGCTTATAATACAATAAGGATTTTGGTAATCTCCGTAACTTACGCTGGGGAATGTAAGTATTTTCCCGAGTAGTACCATGGTGTCGGTTTTTCAGTGCATTGCCTATGAGAACAGCCTGCCGTTGGTGATCATCGCCGCGATCGTCTGCCTGTTCGGATCGACGGTCTTTCTCCGTCTGGTCCAGCGCGGCAACATGACCTCTGGAGCCCAGAAGACCGGCTGGCGTTTTCTGGCGGCTGTCGCCGGCGGGGGAGGGGTCTGGGCCACCCATTTCGTCGCCATGCTGGCCTTTGATCCCGGGGCGCCCGTGACCTTCGATCCGGCCCTGACCGGCCTGTCCCTCGTGGTGGCCATGCTCGGGCTCTTCGTCAGCCTGCTGGTCAGCGGCGGACGCGCCACGCGCATCCTGCCTGTCGTCGCGGGTGCCCTGTGCGGCCTGTCCTTCTCCGCGATGCATTACACCGGCATGTTCGCCTATCGCGTCACCGGGCTGGTGGACTGGCAGTTCGCCTATGTGGTGGCCTCCATCGCCCTGTCTGCGGCGCTGTCGGCTACATCCTTCCATCTGCTGTGGCACGAGGCGGGAGCGCGACGGTTCTGGAGCGCTGTCAGCCTGATGGTCGTGGCCATCGTCGGACTTCACTTCACGGGCATGACGGCGTTCCGCGTCACACCCATGGCCGGAACCTTCCCCGTGACCGATGCAGCTGCGATCACCGCCCTGGCGCTGGCGATTGCGGTGGTTGCCCTGATCATCATCGGGACAGGGCTGGCCAGCTACCTCATCGACACGCAGGTGCGCGAGGACACCCGGGCCGAATTTCAGCACATGGCGGCCCATGATCCTCTGACCGGATTGCCGAACCGGGTGGCGAGCCGGGACTACATGTCCCGCATGCTCGCGCGCGTCCGCAAGGATCGCTCCCGCTTTGCTGTCATTGCCATCGATCTCAACCGGTTCAAGGAAATCAACGACACGCTCGGACATGCTGCCGGCGACGAAGTGCTTCAGACCCTTGCCCAGCGCCTGCAGCAAGTGCTTCGGGACGGGGAATTCGTGGCACGGATCGGAGGCGACGAGTTCGTCTCCATCCGCCGTTACAGTGACCGACTGGAAATCCAGAAATTCGCCGAGCGCCTGTCTGCCCTGATCACCATGCCGATGAAGGTCGGGGGGCAGAAGGTCTGCGTCGGGGCCAGCATGGGGGCCGCGGTCTGGCCCGACGATGCCCGCGATACGGCAGAGCTGCTCGATCGGGCTGATCTGGCCATGTATCACGCCAAGCATTCCGGCATGGAGGACCTGTGCCTTTATGATGCGGAGATTGCGCAGGACGTGGAAGAGCGGCGGCAGATGGCAGAGGCGCTGCGGCTGGCCCTGGAAGAGGATGCTCTTGAGCTTCACTATCAGGTCCAGAAGCGCCTGACAGGCGGCGATCCGATCAGCGGCTTCGAGGCGCTCCTGCGCTGGACCCATCCCCGGCTGGGGGTCATTGCGCCGTGCGTCTTCATTCCCGTGGCCCTTCGTGATGGGCTTCTCGGGCACCTCAGCGCCTGGGTGCTTCAGCGGGCCTGCGATGATGCCCTGACCTTCGATCCGCCCACGCGGGTCTCAGTCAATGTCTCCGCCGAACAGATCCTCGATCCGTCACTTCCCAGGCTGCTGCATGAGACCCTTCTGGCAAGCGGGCTGCCTGCCGACCGGCTGGAGCTGGAAATCACGGAGGAGGCGCTGATCGTCGACCGGACCCGCGCCCTTCAGGTGATGGGCCAGATGCGGGCGCTGGGGGTGGGCATTGCCCTGGACCACTTCGGCAGCGGGCATTTCTCCCTGGAAACCCTGCAGGTCTTTCCCTTCAGCCGAATCAAGCTGGACAAGTCCTTCGTTGACCGCATTGGCCATGACCGAACCTCGAAGGCCATCTTCAAGGCCGTGCTCACCCTCGGACAGGCGCTGGACATTCCGGTGCTTGCGGAAGGGATCGAGACGCCGGATCAGCTGGACCTGGTGCGCAAGGAGGGTTGCGCGGAAGGTCAGGGCTTCCATCTCGGGCATCCGTGTCCGGTGAGCGATGCCCGCCGGGCCCTCCGGGAGACGCTTGAGCCCCCGCCGGGCTCGGGGCGCAAGCCGATCTCCACACGCCGGACCCCATTGGTCGTCGATCTGCGCGAGCGGCGCGGCTGAGACTCTGCCTCAAGGTCGCTCTCGCGACGTTGCGTGAGGGCCGCAAACCCCTTAACCCTTCCGGCAGTCCGCCCCTTGAGCCAGGGGCCCATGATCCGAAAGGGAACCCTCGTGCCAACGCCTCTTCTGCTCTTCATCGCGCTCGCCGTGATCCTCCGCTTTGCGGCCTTGCGCGTGTCCCTGCGTAACGAGGCCCGGATGAAGCGCGACGGCGCGGTGGAATTTCATGCCCGCACCAGCGCCGTTCTGGCCGCCGTTCACATTGCCTATTACCTCTGTGCCATCGGCGAGGCCGAAGTGACGGGTGCTGCGGTGAGCGGGCTCAGCATCGCCGGGATGGTGCTGTGGGCTCTGTCCATGCTGGCGCTGGGCTGGGTGATGCGGGTGCTCGGCCGGTTCTGGACCGTCAAGATCATCGTTGCCCGCGACCACCATCTGGTGACGAACGCCCTGTTCAGACGCCTGCGCCACCCGAATTACATCCTGAACCTGCTGCCCGAGATGATCGGCCTGGCCCTGGCTCTGAGCGCCTGGTGGACGCTAGCGGTCGGACTTCCGGTCTATCTGGCGGTGCTCGCCCTGCGCATCCGGCAGGAAGAGGCGATCATGCGCGGGCATTTCCCGGACTACTGACGGGCGTGGTGCAGAACGAAAAGACGCCCCGGGGGGACATGTCCGGGGCGTCAAGGTTCTCTGTCGGCTGATATCGAGCAGAGGGATGGGATCGGGGGAGGGCTCTCAGGAGACCTTCTTGAAGATGTCGTACCAGCGCCGGCGCGGGCTCACCATGGCGCGTTCCAGGATCTCGGCCGCGAACATCTCGGCGTTTTCCTTGGCCTTGTCCAGGTTGCTGACCATGCGGGTGTCCTGGCTGCGCAGTCCGCCGCCGAAGTCGAAGAGATCCCGGTAGGCAGCCCGCTCGACGATTGGTGTCAGCAGCACGTCGATGCCCGCGACCGCCAGGTTTTCCTGCACCGCCTTGAGCGCCCGCGTCGTGACGGCGGCATTGGTGCGCGTCAGCACCACGCAGTGCTTGATGTCGTGCCGGACGATCTTTTCGAGCTTCTTGATGAGGTTGAGGATCTTGGCGCCGCCGCGGGCGTCCATGGACGACCCCTGGATCGGAATGACCACCAGATCGGAGACCGACAGGGTGTTGGCCACGATGAGGTTTTCCGTGCCTTCCAGATCCACGATCACATAGTCGCTGCGGGCCGCCGCATCCATGATCTGCTCGGTGATGGAGGCTGGAGTTGTCTCGCTGATGACCTGGATGTTGCCGGGCCGGCCGGGAAGATCGGACCAGGTGGAAATCCATCTCTGGGGGTCCGCATCGAACAGGGTCACACTCTTGCCGCGTTCGGCGACTTCTGTCGCCAGCAACAGGGCTGCCGTTGTCTTGCCTGCTCCGCCCTTTGCGTTCGCGAAGGAAATGACTGGCATCTTGGGTCTCCTGGCTCCATTTTCCCCGCTTTCTTCAGGGCGGGTTTCCTAACGGGAGTGTCATGGAAACATGGTTACCAAAAGATTAATTGGTTAATAAAATGTCTTTTTCGCTCAAATGCTTATGGTGATGACTGAGAACCATGGCCAAGACCTCCGCAAAACTGACGAAGGTTGCTTTCGCAGCCGCGCTACACGCCCTTGGGAAGGGGCGAAGCAGCCGCAAGGCGCACGCACCGCAGACGAAAACGCAGAGGCTGGAAATGCGGGGGAGCGGATCCCGGGCGGAGCGTCTTGCCTGTGGACCGGGGCAGGGCGCACACGGCGCCTGCTTGCAAGCCGGCGGGCCCCGTGAAACCCTTGCGGCAAACCGGAGGCGCGAGGCAGCGCCGCGCCGCTCAAGACAGGGAACGCCGCTTGCGTTCCAGTGGAAGGACCAGGACGTGATGATGCATCTGCGCGCCAACAGGGGCCGACTGCGGGCGCTGGCGATGGCGTTCGCCCTTTCTCTCGCGCTGCCCGCCGGGGCCCTGGCGCTGGAACTTCAGCCCTACAAGGAGAACCTCTTCTCCTACCGAACGGTGACCGACAGCCGCTTCAACGGCGACTTCCTGGTGGTGGACTATTCCAAGAAGCGGGACCTGTGGGACCGGGACGAGATCGACGAGCGCAAGGTCTTCGGCCATTACGTGTCCTACAAGCCGCGCGGTTCCCAGTCCAACTACGAGCTCTCCGCCAACGGCCGTACCATCCGCTATGTCGGCGTGGGCAAGGCTCGCGGCGGGGCGAAGGCGGTGGTGATCTATGTTCACGGCCAGGGCGGCAACCGCTTCCAGGGCATGAATGACGAGAGCTTTGGCGGCAACTTCAATCGCATCAAGAACCTGATGGTCCGCAACGGGGGAGCCTATCTCTCCACCGAGTTCGCCGATTTCGGCGACAAGGGCACGGCCGACCTGGCCGCCCTGATCTCCTACCAGCGCCAGCTGTCCCCCGGGGCGCAGGTCGTGGTGGCCTGCGGCTCCATGGGCGGCATCATCTGCTGGAACCTGATCAAGGATGGCCGCACCGCCGGACTGGTGGACGGCATCATGCTCATGGGGTCGCCCAAGGACCCGAACATCTTCTCTGCCGGCGTGCTGGGGCGCCGGGTGCCGATCTACATGGGCCAGGGCTCCGCCGACACGGTCTACAACTGGGAAGACCAGGCAGCCTTCTTCCAGCAGATCAAGGCGAATGCTCCCGACTATCCGATCAAGTTCCACCTCTTCGACACCGGATCCCACGGCACCCCCATCCGCATGACGGATTGGCGTCTTGTGCTGAACTGGATCTTCTCCCGCTAGAAGCCTCCTCCGGTCTGCGCCTTGCCCGAGCAGGACGAGGGCGAGGCGGTTCCGGCGCCCCGTGCCATCGCTGAAGGAACCCGAATGCTCCGCCACCACGCGTCGTTCTTCGTCTCACTGTTCTTCACCCGGCTCGGTGACCAGATCCTGCTGTTTCTGGTGCCGCTCGTGGTCTTTCAGATCACGGGAAGCGTCGGCTGGTCGGGGCTGGCCTTCTTTGCGGAGACTTTTCCGCGCTATGTGGCCTTTCCCGTCACCGGCATCCTGTGCGATCGCATCGCGCCCTATCGCCTGCTACGCTGGAGCCAGGCCCTGCGCGCGCTGGTCTGCCTTCTCGGAATGGCGGGGGAATGGACCATGGGCGGCGTGTGGTGGCTCATCGGGCTCTCGGCGATCAGCGGTGTCCTGACCACCCAGGGGCTGATGGCGCGCGAGGCGATCCTGCCCCGGGTCTTTGCCCGCGAACGGTTCGAGACGGTGGCAAGCTACACTCAGCTCGCCGACCAGCTCGGCACGGTGCTGGGGCCCCTTGTGGCCGCTTTCCTGCTCGGCCTTCTGCCCTGGCAGGGCGTGGTGCTCATTGCCGCCGTCATCTTTCTGGTGGCCGATCTGTTCAGCACACTGTGGTCCGGCCGGCACGATCCCTCGCTTCAGGCGCTGCCTCCCGTGCGGGAGAGCTGGGCGACGTCGCTCCTCATCGGTTTGGAGCGGATCCGCACGATTCCCGGGCTATTCCGCCCGATCCTGCTTGCCATGGCGGTCAATCTGGTGATTGGGGTGACGCTGGCGACGTCGGCCGCTATGGTCACCGGGCTGCAGGGGCAGGACGAGACCGCTTATGCGCTGCTGCAGACGGCGGGGGCTGCGGCAACCATCGCGGTACTGTTCCTGACCGCCCATGTGCGCCTTCCGCTCGCGCTGCTTGGCGGCCTGTCCTACGGGGCCATCACCCTCGGCGCCTTCCTGACGGGCTTCGGGGCCGACCCGGTGGTCTATGCGGCCGGCTTCATTCTGCTCACCGGCTTTGACAAGATGTTCAACGTCTATGTGCGCACCCTGCGCAAGACGCTGATACCGTTGGCCGATTTCGGCAAGACAACAGGCCTGATCGTCTGCTTCAACAATCTGTCCCAGCCGCTTGCCGGGCTTTTGGTCACGCTCTTTGCCGTCGGGGCGGACGCCCGTGCCGTGATCTTCGCCATTGCGCTCTTTACCGCGCTTGTGGGGGGCGCGATGGCCCTCTGGTCATGCTGCGCTGCGACAAAAGGCGCGCCTGCGGATTAAAAAATCCATTCCCTGCCTTTAAACTTTCATTGTTGCGGCGCAATATGAAGCCTTCGCTCCCCTGTCGGGACGGATCCGGAGGTAGCCGCATGTTTGATCTCACCGGTCAGAAGGCGCTGGTTGTCGGTGTCGCCAACGACCAGTCCATCGCCTGGGGCTGTGCCCGCGCGCTCAAGGCGCAAGGGGCGGATCTTGCGATCACCTATCTCAATGCCAAGGCCGAACCCCACGTGCGGCCGCTGGCCGAGCAACTCGGCGCGGAGATCTTCGAGCCGCTCGACGTGCGCGACGAGGTTCAGGTCAACGCGCTCTTTGCCGAAATCGCCAGCCAGTGGGGCCGTCTCGACACGCTGGTGCATTCCATCGCCTTTTCCCTCAAGGACGATCTTCAGGGCCGGGTGGTCGACTGTTCGGCTGAAGGCTTCGCCCTGGCGATGGACGTGTCCGTCCATTCCTTCCTGCGCCTGATCCGCAAGGCGGAGCCCCTGATGCCAGACGGCGGCACCTGCATGACCGTATCCTTCCACGGTGCCCAGCGGGTGGTCAGCCACTACAACCTCATGGGGCCGGTGAAGGCCGCCCTGGAATCGGCCACCCGCTATGCGGCGGCCGAACTGGGCCCGAAGGGCATCTCGGTTCACGCCCTGTCGCCGGGGCCGCTCCAGACCCGCGCCGCCTCCGGCATCGCCTCCTTCGACGCTCTGCTCAATGATGCGGCCGCCCGCGCGCCGACCCATCATCTGGCATCCATCGACGACGTGGGCGCCTATTGCGCCTTTCTTGCCAGCCGCGAGGCACGAAACCTCACCGGCGGCGTTCACCCCATCGACGGGGGCTACAGCATCATCGGCTAGGCCGGCGGGCCGGTCAGTCCGACCAGCCGCCGCCTGACCTTTCGGGATCCAGGAACCCACGGCCATGAAAGACATCTTCGACGCCATCACCGCCAGCCAGAACGAGCTGCTCGACCGCATGACCGACGCCACCGCCTGGTCGCCAAGCGATCGCATGCTGGCCTGGACCGCCCAGTTCCAGGAATGGGGCTCGACCGCCGGGATCCTCCAGCGCGGCATCTCCATTCACATGGAAAAGCTGATGCAGAGCCATTCGGAGCGGCTCAAGGAAACGGCGGAGCGCACCACCGCCTTTGCCCATCAGTTGCTGGAACCCGCCAAGGGCACCACAGTGCTGGATGCCTGGAACGAGTATCTTTTCGACGCCGCCCAGCGCATGACCCTGACCCTCGACACCCTGCGGGAGCGGGGCGACATCTACCTCGATCACGAGGCCGCCGGCTGCCCGCCCGTGCTCGCCTATGACTATGAGCTGGTGCTGGACGGGGCCGACCTGCCGCGCCCCTGCAATTACATGCTGCTCAAGATCCTGCCGCCGGAAGGCTGCGAGATCCTCGACTGGAAGCGGCCCTATGTGATCATCGATCCGCGCGCCGGTCACGGTGCCGGCATCGGCGGGTTCAAGCCGGACAGCCAGGTGGGCGTGGCCCTGCGCGATGGTCACCCGGTCTATTTCGTCGCCTTCCGCCGCATGCCGGAACCGGGGCAGACCCTCGCCGCCGTCACCCATGCGGAAGCCGCCTTCGTCAGCAAGGTGCGCGAACTGCATCCCGACAGCCCGCTGCCGGTGGTCGCGGGCAACTGCCAGGGCGGCTGGGCGGCGCTGCTGCTGGCCGCCACCAACCCGGATCTCTGCGGCCCCGTGCTGCTCAACGGGGCGCCGGTGCAGACCTGGGCCGGGCGTGTGGGCGAAAACCCCATGCGCTACAACGGCGGGGTTCTGGGCGGCACCGCCAACGCCATGCTGGCGGCCGACCTCGGTCACGGCATCTATGATGGCGCCGACATCGTCCAGAACTTCGAGCTGCTGAACCCGTCGCGCAATTACTTCGGCAAGTATTTCGATCTCTATTCGAAGGTCGACACGGAGCGGGAGCGTTTCCTGGAGTTCGAACGCTGGTGGGGCGGGTTCTTCCTGCTCAACGAGGCGGAGATGCGCTGGATCGTGGAGCAGCTCTTCGTCGGCAACCGCCTGGCCAAGAACGAGGCACGGCTTGAGCCGGGCCGTCCCGTCGACATCAAGTCGATCCGCTCGCCCATTATCGCCTTCGCCAGCCGGGGCGACAACATCACCCCGCCGCAACAGGCGCTCAACTGGATCCTCGACACCTATACGGACGAGCGCGAGATCGCCATTCGCGGCCAGCGCATCATCTACATGGTGCACGAGCAGATCGGTCATCTGGGCATCTTCGTCTCGTCCAAGATCGCCCGGCGCGAGCACACCCACGTGGCCTCCACGCTCAAGACCATCGAGAGTCTTGCCCCCGGCCTTTACGAGATGACGATCGAGGATTTCGAGGGGCCGCTGATGGAGCGGACCTTCACCGTCTCCTTCCACGAACGCAAGATGACCGACATCGCCGCCTTCGACGATGGCCGTGACGACGAGATCCCCTTCGCGGCCGTTGCCCGCCACTCCGAGCAGCAGGCGGAGGCCTATGACGTGCTGCTGCGTCCCTTCGTCCAGGCCATGGTGACGGAGGAGGGCGCGGACCTGCGCCGCAAGATGCACCCCATGCGCCTGCAGCGCGGTCTCTTCTCCTCCCGCAATCCTCTCGTCGCCCCGCTCAAGGAAGCGGCCGGGCGCGCCACCCGGGAGCGCAAGCCCGCGCGCGC
Source organism: Roseibium aestuarii (assembly GCF_008477545.1). Classification (GTDB taxonomy): domain Bacteria; phylum Pseudomonadota; class Alphaproteobacteria; order Rhizobiales; family Stappiaceae; genus Roseibium; species Roseibium aestuarii. The sequence goes on from NZ_VORA01000001.1 coordinate 731,002, forward strand.
CGACAATCCCTTCCTGCTGGGCGAGACGATCTTTGCCGGCATGGTCGAACAGTCTCTCGACCTGTGGCGCGACTGGCGCGACATGGGCCATGAGGCCACTTTCTATGGCCTCTGGGGCACGCCGGTTGCCCGCTGGTTCGGCCGCACCCATCAGCCGGGCCGCACTTTGAAGACGGAAGAGGAGCTTCTCTCGCTTCCCGCCGTGCGCGCCGCCCTCCATCACCTGGAGGAAGGGGGCTTTGCCGAGGCGGTCATTCGCATGCTGATCCTGCTGGCCGACAGCCGGGGCAACGTGCGCTCCGACCGGCTGGAACGGGCCTCCCGCATACTGACCCAGAACGAGCCTTTCCGCTCCATCCCCGCAGACACCCGCGCGCTCATCCTCAACGAGCAGAAGCTGATCGTGGAATTTGCGCCCCAGGCCGCGATGAGTTCTCTCGCCCGGCTGCTGAAGACACCGGAGGAGCGCCGGCTTGCGGTGCTGGTCGTCCAGTATGTTCCCGGACCGCGCGCCGAAATGACGGAGCATACCCGCGCGGTGATCGATCGCTTCATCGAGGTCCTGGAGCTCGACATGACCCCGGGCGACGTTCTGGACGATCCGCTGGACGAGGCAGGCGCGCCGCCTGCCGTGTCGCGGGCCCCCGTTGCCCGCAGGATCCGCAGCGCGCCGGCCCATTCCCTTTGACCTCGCCGGCCATCGCGCCTATAGCACCCGCCACAGCCTTTTGCGGAGCGGCCTGACGCCGCTCCGCCAACCCGTGACGGACAGACCATGCGCGACCCGGCCCTGGATACCCTGATGATGGCCCTTGATCTGGAGGCCCTGACGCCCGCTCCGGATCATGCGGTGGCCTTCCTGCGCGCCCGCGCAGACCGTGCCCTGACCGGGCTCGGCGCGGCCTCGCTGACCTGCGAACAGAGCTTCGCGCCCGAGCGCGACCGGCTGGAGGCGCTGGGCCTCAAGGTCGAACCGGAGCTTTCCGCCCGCGAGGCCTTCGAGCGGGTCTTCGTGCTACCCACCCGCCAGCGTCAGGAAGCCCGTGCCGAACTCGCCCGTGCGGTCCTGGCCGCCCGCGACGGTGGCATCGTGCTGGCCTGCGCGCCCAACACCGAGGGCGCGAAGACGGTCGAGACCGATCTGAAGGCGCTGTGCGGCCCCGTCGATACGCTGATCAAGAACAAGTGCCGCGCCATCTGGGCGGTGAAGGATGCCGCCATCCTGAACAGCGCGCTTGTGGCCGAATGGGCAGAGCTGGATGCGCCGCGCCCTGTGATCGAGGGCGAGTTCGTCTCCCGTCCGGGCATCTTTGCCTGGGACCGGGTGGATGCGGCCTCCCGTCTGCTGATGGCCCATCTGCCGGATACTCTGGCCGGTCGCGGCGCGGATCTCGGCTGTGGCCTCGGCGTGCTCACCCGCGCTGTCTTCGAGCGCGCGCCCAAGGTGGTCGCCATGGATCTCTATGAGGCGGAAAAGCGCGCCCTGGACCTCGCGCGCCAGAACCTGGAGCGCTTCGCCTCGGCAAAGGCCATGACCGGGGTCTGGTCGGACGTGACCCGCGGCATCGAGGGCCCTTACGACTTCATCGTCATGAACCCGCCCTTCCATCAGGGCGGCAAGGCCGACCGGTCCGACGTGGGGCAGGGCTTCATCCGGGCGGCCGCCCGGGGCCTGCGCGGCGGAGGACAGCTCTTCATGGTGGCCAACCGGCATCTGCCCTACGAGCAGACCCTGAACGAGGTCTTCGCGCGGGTGGAGATGATTGCCGACGAGGGCGGCTACAAGGTCATCCGCGCCGTTAAGGCAACGGGCAAGGGGAAATAATCCATGCGTCTCGTCAAGCTGATCGCCAATCTGGGCTATGGCTCGCGCAAGGAGATCCAGACCGCCATCAGGCACGGCTGGGTCACCGATCGCGAAGGCAATCGTCTCAAGGCCGATGCGACCACGGCCCATGAGGACATCCTCTTCGACGACGAGCCCCTGGACCCCGCACCTGGCATGGTGCTGCTGCTGAACAAGCCCGTCGGTTACACCTGCTCGACGAAGGACAGCGGCCGCCTCGTCTATGATCTCCTGCCGGACCGGTTCCGCGTGCGCAAGCCCGTGCTTTCCACCATCGGCCGGCTCGACAAGGAGACCTCCGGCGCGCTGCTCTTCACCGACGACGGCACCTTCCTGCACCGGGTGATCTCGCCGAAGTCCGAGGTGCCCAAGGTCTATGAGGCCGAGCTCGACCGCCCCTTGCGCGGCGACGAAGCGGCTCTCTTTGCGTCCGGCGACATGATGCTGGAAGGGGAGGACAAGCCCCTGCGTCCGGCGGAGCTCGAGGTTCTTGACGAGAAGCGTGCGCGTCTGACCCTGCACGAGGGCCGCTACCATCAGGTCCGCCGCATGTTTGCCGCCACCGGCAACCACGTCAACGCGCTCTCCCGCCTCACCATCGGCGGCCTCGGCCTCGACGGCGTCGCGGAAGGTGAGTGGCGCCTGCTGGACGAAGTCGACAAGGCGAAGATCTTCGGCTGATCCTCGGCTTGGCGGCCTTCCCGGACTGCATCCGCACGCCCCCAAGCGCCCAAGCCCCAGGCACCGGCCGGCGTGCCGCCGCACGCCCTGTGCTCCCGTCATCCCTGCGCAGGCAGGGATCCAGTAACCCGCTGAGACAGCTGTCTTTTCCGCTCGCTCAGGAAGAGAGTGCTGGATCCTCGGGACAAGCCCGAGGATGACGAAGGAGACGCGCGCGTTTCTCACGGTCGTCAGGCCATGGCTCGAGCATGGCATCCATGCCATGACGGAGGAGAAGCGATTGCCTGGCTGGCGTGAGATCGCTCCCCGCCCGTCACTCGGGCACCATCACCTCTCCCGAGACCGGGAGAGGTCGATCCGCAGGATCGGATGAGGGTTCACGTCCCATCGAGGCCTGTCGCTCAGTCGCTCAGCGACACGCTGTCCGCTTCCACGCCAAGCTCGTTGAGTGCCTCCTGAACGGCCTTCTGCATCGGCGGCGGGCCACAGAGATAGAACCGGCGATCCCGGTCGGGGACGAGCTCCCGCAGTAGGTCCGCATCCAGATGACCGTGGCGATAGCCTTCCGCCTCCTCCTCCGAGAGGACGTGGGTCAGGCGCAGCCCCTCCATCGAGGCCAGTTCTTCCGCATGGATGATGTCGGCACGCGTCTTGTTGGCCAGGATCAGGTGGTTGCCCTCCAGCGCATTGCGACCGCGCAGGTCGCGCAGGATGGCGAGAAACGGCGTCAGTCCCGCGCCACCGGCAATGAACACCCCGGGGCCCTGGTAGCGGAAGGTCTCGAAGGGGCTGTCGATGAGCACCGTGTCGCCGGGGGAAAGCGCGTGCAGCCGTGTCGTCACCCCTTCATGCTCCGGATAGGACTTGATGGTGAATTCCAGATCGATGTCTTCCGGCTGGGAGGTCATGGTGAAGGGGCGCTTCTCGTCCCGCCAGCCTTCGATGTCGAGCGCCAGTTCGGTCGCATCGCCGGTCTTGTAGGCAAAGCCTCCGGGGCGGCGGAAGGTGAAGCGGCGCACGTCATGGGTCACGGCCTCGACGGCGAGGAGCGTTGTCGTCTGCATGTCAGTCTCCGTTGAAAAGGGCATGTGCTTTCAACGGAAGAGGAGGGGCGGGGTTCCCTCTCGGCTGTGCCATGCTCTGGTGACTGCCGCCATGCGGTGCGGCTGAGCTGAAGGGTCTCGCCGTGTTGATGAGTGGATCCCCGCGCAAGGCGGGGTTGACCGTGAGGAGGACTTGGGGCCGCAGGCTGGATCCTCGGCACAGGGCCGAGGATGACCGGCGACAGGTTGGGAGTTCGTGGTGTGAGGGCTGAGAGACCGCCGCGGGTATCCCCGCCGGCACTCGTCTCATCGCGCGTGTGTTACGCCCACTCGCAGGGGGCATCCCCGGCTCGACCGGGGATCTACTCATCGCGCCGCACCGACCTGCGGCGTCATTCCGGCCTTGAGCCGGGATCGGTGAGCCGGGCGAGCTGCGTCCTTATCGATGACCAGGCGGCCCGCTGCCCCGCCCCTGAGCCGGGACCTCGGTCAGAGTGTCAGGCGTCTTAGCCTTCCATCTCTTCCTTCAGCATCTCCAGCTCCAGCCACTGTTCCTCGGCGGTGTCCTTGTCGGCCGTGAGCTTCGTGATCTCGGCGGAGAGCTTGGCGAACTTGTCCGGGTTCTTGGAATAGAGCGTTGGATCGTTCATCTCGCCCTGCAGTTTCTCGAGCTTCTTTTCGATCCCGGCGATCGTGTCCGGCAGGGTCTTGAGCAGATGCTGCTGGGTGAAGGAGAGCTTGCTCTTGGCCGCAGGCTTTGCGCTTTCGGCCGGCTTGGCCTTCTCCGTGGACTTGTCTGCGCCCTTGTCTTTAGCCGGACCCTTCTTGTCCACCTTGCGAGCGGTCACCCCTTCGCCGCGCTGGGCGATCATGTCCGAATAGCCACCGGCATACTCCTGCCAGCGCCCGTCCCCTTCCGACATGATGACAGAGGTACAGACCCGGTCGAGGAAGTCACGGTCGTGGGAAACGATCAGCGCCGTGCCCTGATAGTCCGCAAGCAGTTCCTGCAGCAGGTCGAGGGTTTCCAGATCCAGATCGTTGGTCGGTTCGTCGAGCACCATCAGGTTGGACTTGTTGGCCAGCGCCCGGGCCAGCATGACGCGGGCGCGCTCGCCCCCCGACAGCACGCCGACGGGTGTGCGGGCCTGTTCGGGGGAGAAGAGGAAGTCCTTCATGTAACCGATGACATGCTTGGTCTCGTCGCCGATGACGACCGTGTCGCCGCGTCCGCCCGTCAGCACGGAGGAGAGCGTGTCGTTCGGGTCCAGGTTCTCGCGCTTCTGGTCCAGCGTCACCATTTCCAGATTGGTGCCGAGCCGCACCGAGCCGCTGTCGGGGCCAAGCTCGCCGGTCAGCATCTTGAGCAGGGTGGTCTTGCCGGCGCCATTGGCCCCCACGAGGCCGACCCGGTCGCCGCGCTGGATGCGGGTGGAGAACTCGCGCACGATCGCCCGGTCCCCGTAGGTCTTGGCGATCGACTTGGCCTCGATCACCAGCTTGCCGGAGGTCTCCGCCTCGGCGCTCGTCAGCTTGGCGGAGCCCTGCGGCCCGCGGTGGTCCTTCTTCTGCTGGCGCAGGTCGGCCAGCTCGCGTACCCGGCGCATGTTGCGCTTGCGCCGCGCGGTGACCCCATAGGTCATCCAGTGTTCTTCGCGCTTGATCTTGGCGGCCAGCTTCTGCTGGTCGATCTCTTCCTGTTCGAAGACCTCGTCCCGCCAGGCCTCGAAATGGGCAAAGCCCCGGTCCATGCGGCGCGCGATGCCCCGGTCGATCCAGACGGTGGCCCGGGACAGGTTCTCCATGAAACGGCGGTCGTGGGAGATCAGCACGATGGCCGAGCGCAGGGACTTCAGCTCCGTTTCCAGCCATTCGATGGCCGGCAGGTCGAGGTGGTTGGTCGGCTCGTCCAGAAGCAGCACGTCCGGCTCCGGCGCGAGCGTCCGGGCAAGCGCCGCCCGGCGCGCCTCGCCTCCGGAAAGTGCCTTCGGGTCTTCCTTGCCGGTCAGGCCGAGAACGTCGAGCAGATATTGTCCGCGATAGGGATCGTCGCCCGGCGCCAGTCCTTCGTTCACATAGTCCAGCGTGGTGGCATAGGCCGAAAGGTCCGGCTCCTGCGGCAGATAGCGCAGGGTGCGGCCGGGCTGGAAGAAGCGTTCCCCCTTGTCCATCTCCACCATGCCGGCGGCAATCTTCAGGAGCGTCGACTTGCCGGACCCGTTGCGCCCCACAAGGCAAAGGCGTTCGCCCTCGGAGACGGAAAGATCGGCCCCTGTCAGCAGCGGCGTGCCGCCGAAGGTCAGGTGGATGTCGCGGAGGGTCAGAAGCGGGGGAAGGGCCATGGAGTCCTGTCGGGTCTGCAAGTCGGAAGCGGGCATCGAGCGCCGGACAGGAGGAATAAGAGCCGCGCCACAAAATACAAGCCCCCGTGCCGGATCCGGACGCGGAAATCCGCCGGTCTGCAGCCGTCACGTGAGGCATGGTGCTCAACGGGGAGGGGAAGGGCAGGGCTCTTCCGCAAGGGAAACTGGTGTTTTTGACAATGGAGAAGAAGTGCTTGAACTCGCGTCAAGGTAGTGCTGGCGCCTGGCGGGCAGGCGTTCAGGCGGAAGGAATTTCCTCATTTTAACGTGACGTCGGAAGATACGTTCGTCTTCCAGTGGGGATTTGGGGGAGATGTGGAAAGTTTCCTGTTTAGTTTGGGTTGTAGTCCCTCGTCACTCTTGCGCAGGGCGGGGGGAAGTGGAATCGTGCCCTCATCGTTTGGTACTCAAAACAATGAGGGGAGACCGAGATGATGAAGTCCCTGCGGGTAACCGCGCTTGCCACCGCCCTGATGGCCGCCACCAGCCTGTCCGCCATGGCTGAGATGGTCTACCACCGCGGCAACTCCGCCGACCCGGAGACCCTGGATCAGCACAAGACCTCCACGGTCTATGAAGCCCACATCCTGCGCGATCTCTATGAAGGCCTGGTTGCCTACAGCGCCGATGGCCAGATCATCCCCGGCACCGCGACCGAGTGGACGGTTTCCGATGACGGCAAGGTCTATACCTTCAAGCTGCGCCCGGAAGCCAAGTGGTCCAATGGCGATCCGGTGGTTGCCGGCGATTTCGTCTATTCGCTGAAGCGTATCATGAATCCGGAAACCGGCGCGAAATACGCTTCCGTGCTCTATCCGATACTGAATGCCGAAGCCGTCAACAAGGGTGAGAAGCCGGGGGACGAGCTGGGCGTCAAGGCCATCGACGACCACACGCTGGAAATCACCCTCGGGGCGCCCACCCCCTTCTTCGTCGACCTTCTGGCGCACCAGACCGGACTGCCGGTTCATCCGGCCTCCGTCGACAAGTTCGGCTCTGACTTCGTGAAGCCGGAAAACATGGTGACCAACGGCGCCTACACGCTCGCCGAGTTTGTCCCCAACGACCACATCAAGGCCGTCAAGAACGCCAACTACTATGACGCCGCCGATGTGAAGATCGACTCCGTCTACTACTATCCGACCGAAGATCGCGGTGCAGCCCTGCGCCGCTTCCAGGCCGGCGAGCTGGACACCAACAACGATGCCCCGACCGAACAGGTCGAGTTCATGAAGACGGAACTCGGCGACCAGTTCCGCGTCGCGCCCTATCTCGGCACCTACTATTACGCCGTGAACATGAAGGACGAGAACCTCGCCAAGCGCGAAGTTCGTCAGGCCCTGTCCATGACCATCGACCGCGAGTTCCTGGCTGACGAGATCTGGGGCTCCACCATGGTAGCCGGCTACTCTCTGGTTCCCCCGGGGATCGGCAATTACGGCGAGCCGGCCTATGCCGACTACAAGGACATGTCCATGATCGATCGCGAGGAAAAGGCGATCGAACTGATGAAGCAGGCGGGCTTCGGTCCGGACAAGCCGCTGAAGCTGACGATCAACTACAACACCTCGGAAAACCACAAGAACACGGCCGTTGCCCTGGCCGACATGTGGAAGCCGCTGGGTGTCGAGATCGAGCTGATCAACACGGACACCAAGACCCACTACGCCATGCTGCGCGACAAGGGGGACTTCGACCTGGCCCGCGCTGGCTGGATCGGCGACTACTCCGACCCGCAGAACTTCCTGTTCCTGGTGGAAAGCGACAACGTCGGCTTCAACTACGCCAACTATGCCAACCCGGACTATGACAAGATCATGGACGAGGCAGCTGGGACCGTGGACCTGGAAAAGCGCGCGGAGATCCTGAAGTCTGCAGAGAAGATCTTCATGGATGACCTGCCCTTCATCCCGATGATGTACTACGGCTCCATGAACCTGGTCTCCGACAAGGTCTCGGGCTTCGAGGACAACCTCCTCAACGTCCACCCGACCCGCTGGATCAGCATCGCCGAATAAGAGTGACAAGCGGACCGGCGGGGGAAACCCCGCCGGTTCCGGTTTTCGCAGCCGCTCCGCCGGACCGCCAGATGTCCGGGCCGTGGCGCGATCCCCGCAAAGCGCGGCGGAAGACCGCGTTCAACCAAGAAAAGGGCAAGACAGCCATGCACCGCTACGTGCTGGGACGACTGCTGGGCGCCATCCCGACCCTGTTCCTGATCATCACCCTCTCGTTCTTCCTGATCCGCATCGCGCCGGGCGGGCCCTTCGACCTGGAGCGGCCGCTGGAAGCGAAGGTCATGGAAAACCTCAGCAAGATCTATCATCTGAACGAGCCGCTCTGGAAACAGTACCTGCTCTATCTGCAGAGCATCGCTCGCCTGGATTTCGGGCCGAGCTTCTATTTCCGCGATTTCTCGATCAATGAACTCTTCGCCGAGAGCCTGCCCATCTCCATGCAGCTTGGCCTGAGCGCCCTGGCGCTCGCCCTCGTGGTCGGCGGCATCTTCGGGGTCATCGCGGCCCTGCGACAGAACCGGGGCACCGACTATGCGGTCATGGCGGCCGCGACCCTCGGCGTGACCGTGCCGAATTTCGTCGTCGCGCCCCTGCTCACCCTGTCGCTCGGGGTCTGGCTCGGCTGGCTGCCCGTGGGCGGCTGGAACAACGGCGCCTTCGTCAACGCGGTTCTGCCGGTTGTCACCCTGGCCCTGCCGCAGATCGCCGTGGTGGCCCGTCTCACCCGTGGTTCCATGATCGAGGCCCTGCGCTCCAACCACGTGCGCACGGCGCGCGCCTATGGCCTGACGAAATGGCTGGTGATCGTGGTTCACGCCCTGCGCGGCGCCATCCTGCCGGTGGTGTCCTATCTGGGACCGGCCGCTGCCGCCCTGCTGACGGGTTCGGTGGTCGTGGAAACCATCTTCGGCATCCCCGGCATCGGCCGCTATTTCGTGCAAGGCGCGCTCAACCGTGACTATACGCTCGTCATGGGCACGGTGGTCGTCGTCGCCTGCTTCGTCATCCTGTTCAACCTGCTCGTGGATCTGATCTATGCCGTGCTCGATCCGCGCGTTCGCTACGATTGAGGAGGGAGCAGACCGTGACCACTCTCAGCTCTGCCCCCGTGCCTGACAAGGCGCTCGCGCGCGGCCGCTCCCTCTGGGACGATGCCCGCGACCGGCTGCTCGCCAACCGGGCGGCCATGGCCAGCCTGTTCGTGCTGGTGGCCATCACCCTGGTGTCCATCATTGGCCCCATGCTTTCGCCCCATCCCTTCGACAAGGTCTACCGGGACTATGTGAAGGTACCGGCGAGCCTTTCCGCCTATCCGGCCGAGGATCAGATCCAGCCCGGCTTCGAGGCCGTGCTCAAGCGCGCCCGCGTCACCATCGAGAGCTTCGAGCGTGTGGGGGACGAGGTCCGTGCCCGGGTCAGCTCGCGCCGCGAGATCGACCCGCGCATCACCCGCTACTTCGAGCGCAGCGATCTCTTCGTCGATCCCCAGCTCGTCGACTGGTCGGCCGACAAGACGGCCGCGACCCTGACGGCGAACGTGAATTTCGTGCATTTCTATTTCGGCACGGATTCCAACGGTCGTGACATGATGACCCGCACCTTCATCGCCGGTCGCGTGTCCCTGACCATCGGCCTTCTGGCCACCGTCGTCGCCATCACCATCGGCGTCATCTACGGCGCGACCTCCGGCTATCTGGGCGGACGTGTCGATCAGGTTATGATGCGCGTGGTCGACATCCTCTATTCGCTGCCCTTCATCTTCTTCGTCATCATGCTGGTGGTGTTCTTCGGCCGGAACTTCGTGCTGATGTTCATCGCCGTGGGCGCGGTCGAGTGGCTGGACATGGCCCGCATCGTGCGCGGCCAGACCCTGACCATCAAGCGCCAGGAATATGTCCAGGCCGCCGAGGCCATGGGCGTGTCCGATGGCGGTATCCTGCGCCGTCACATTATCCCCAACACCCTGGGTCCGGTGGTGGTCTACATGACCCTTCTGGTGCCCAAGGTCATCCTGCTGGAAAGCTTCCTCTCCTTCCTGGGTCTCGGTGTCCAGGAGCCCATGACCAGCTGGGGCGTGCTGATTTCGGAAGGCGCACGCAACATGCAGGGCGCCTTCTGGATGCTGATCTTCCCCGCCATCTTCCTCACGTCGACGCTGTTCGCGCTGAACTTCATCGGCGACGGCCTGCGCGATGCGCTGGATCCCAAGGACAGGTAAGGGGCGATCATGACCGAAACCACTAAGACCAATGCCCCGGCCGCCGATGCGGTGCTCGACATCCGGGGTCTGACCGTCACCTTCACCACGCCCACCGGGCCCATCGAGGCGGTCAGGGGCGTCGACATCAGCGTCGCCCGCGGGGAGACCGTGGCCATCGTCGGCGAGAGCGGATCCGGCAAGAGCCAGACCATGATGGCGGCCATGGGGCTTCTCGCCTCCAACGGCCGCACCGGCGGCTCCGTGACCTATGAGGGGCGCGACCTGCTGAAGCTCGGCACCAGCCAGCTCAATCAGGTGCGCGGCCGGAAGATCACCATGATCTTCCAGGAACCCATGACCTCCCTCGACCCGCTCTACACCATCGGCCGCCAGCTGGCGGAGCCGATGGTCGTCCACGGGGGCTTGAGCTGGAAGGCTGCGCGCGCCAAGGCTCTCGACCTGCTGAAGCTCGTCAACATCCCGGATCCCGAGCGCAAGATCCGCGCCTATCCGCACGAGATGTCGGGCGGCCAGCGCCAGCGTGTCATGATCGCCATGGCGCTCGCCAATGACCCGGACGTGCTGATCGCCGACGAGCCGACGACGGCCCTCGACGTGACCACCCAGGCCCAGATCCTGGAGCTGCTGAAGGAGCTGCAGGAACGGCTCGGCATGGCGGTGATCTTCATCACCCACGACCTCGGCATCGTGCGTCAGATCGCAGACCGGGTCTATGTGATGAAGTCGGGCGAGATGGTGGAAAGCGGCGCAACCGCGACCATCTTCAAGACGCCGGAACAGGCCTATACCCGCATGCTGCTGGACGCGGAGCCGACCGGCATGAAGGCGCCCGTGCCCGATCGCGCGCCGATCCTGATGGAAGCGCAGAAGGTCAGCGTGGAATTTGCGCTGGAGACCGGCTTCTTCAAGCCGCCCCACATCCTGCGCGCCGTCGACAACATCTCCTTCTCCCTGCGCCAGGGCCAGACCTTGGGGATCGTGGGCGAGAGCGGATCGGGCAAGTCGACCCTCGGTCGCGCCCTCCTCAACCTGCTGCCGGCCACCGGCCGCGTGGTGATCAACGGGCGGCAGGTCTCAGGCCTCAGCCGCAACGAGATGCGCCCCTTGCGCAAGGACCTGCAGCTCGTCTTCCAGGATCCCTTCGGCTCGCTCAGTCCGCGTCTGACCGTCGGCCAGATCATCGGCGAGGGGCTCAAGGTCCATGCGCCGGAGCTCTCGGCCGCCGACCGCGATCGCCGTGCGGCGGAGGTTCTGGAAGAGGTCGCTCTCGATCCGGTCATGCGCAACCGCTATCCGCACGAGTTCTCCGGCGGCCAGCGCCAGCGCATCGCCATCGCCCGTGCCATGGTGCTCAAGCCGAAGCTGATGGTGCTGGACGAGCCGACCTCTGCGCTGGACCGGACGGTGCAGAAGCAGATCGTCGATCTGCTGCGCAAGCTCCAGGCGGATTACGGCCTGACCTATCTCTTCATCTCCCACGATCTCGCGGTCGTGCGGGCCATGTCCGATACGGTCATGGTGATGAAGTCGGGCAAGGTGGTGGAGGCCGGGTCCGTCGGCCACATCTTCGAGGCGCCGCAGGAGGACTATACCCGCGAACTGATGCGGGCCGCCTTCATGACGGCCAACGGCCTGTCAGCCTGATTACCGGCTCAAGTGATGGCATGCGCGAAGGGCGGCCAGGAGGCCGCCCTTTTGCGTTTGCCTGAGGTTGGCCGGTTCACTCAGCTCAGCCCGATGGTGACGTGGAACGGCCCCGGCTTGTCGAATTCTTCGGGCATTGTCAGGCGCAGGATCTGCTCCACATGCTCGCCGAGCAGCGCCCGGGTCTTGGCCGCATCCCGGGACTCCAGGGCGTCGAGCAGCTCCACATGGGGATCCTCGGGAAGACTGGCCCAGCGCGGGTAGTGCTGGACCTGCGACAGCACATAGCGCTGGGTGATGAGCAGCGCGCGGTTGAGGAGTGGGGCGAGACCGGCCAGGTCGCCGAGTGAGAGAAGGGCAAGGTGAAGGCTGCGGTCGATCTCGCTGCAGGCGTAGAAGTCCCGATTGGCCTTGGCGGCGACATAGATGTCGGACAGACGCCGCAGACGCAGCAGATCGAGATCCGTGCAGCGCCGGACAGCCTCTTCCGTCAGTCCCTCGACTTCAAGCGTGTAGCGCAGGCGCAGCAGCAGCGCGATCTCCGGCTTGCGGCAAGGGGTCACGAATGTGCCCTTGTAGCCCTGCCGTTCGACGAGGCCATCTTCCTGCAAGGTGAGCAGGGCTTCGCGAACTGTGCCTTGCGAGCAGCCGAATTCCTGGGCGAGCGACTGTTCGGTAATGGCACTGTCGCAGGTCAGGAGGCCGACGATGATCCGCCGCTTGAGGGCCTGATAGACGCCCCAGGCCTTGCTGCCCCCGTTTCCGGAAGACGTGCGCGTCTTGCGGTTGGTGGGCTGGCGCAGCAGGTCCGGATCGAGGAAGAACTCCTGCAGATCTGGCTTTTTCGTCACGTGTTCATCCCCTCTTGAGCGCGCGCTCGCCTCTAGTCCAGACGGAGCCGAGGATCAACATGAGACCAGTCAAACTGTCTGCCTTTACGGAATCCGGTATGGATAACCCGGATGATCCCGTGAAACGACCCGGAACCACCGGTTCGATGCCTTCAGGCAGGAGGCCCATGGACCGTTGCATGCTGCATCGTCACGATGTCGCACGGGCCTGGCACAGGCGACTTTACGTCAGGCAACCCGGGTCCCGAACAGATGTTCGAGGGGGAAAGAGACCCTGGGTCACTGGCGCATGGATCTGGTATTGCTTGATCTTCTCTCGGATCGCTTGTCGTCATGTCGATGGGTCGAGCGTGCAAACTCCGTGGTCGGTTGTGGTCTACGGGGCCAGGATTGACTTCCCGGATCTCCGTGACCCTTGCGAATGGTGGACGTTGCGCCACCATTCATGGAACGTTCGGCTCGTGATCCGCTCGCTGCCACGCTTTCGCGGCGGGCTGGCGGACGGACCTGATCCGGAAATCCTGATCTGGACCTGAGCCGGGTAAATTCATTACCTCGGCCCGCCTTGGACTTGCTTTCCGGTCCTGACTGTTTGAGGCCCATTCCGGAGCTGCAGCGCAGACTAGAATGGCTCCAATCAACACTGCCGCAATTGCCAAGGAGTGAGAAGTCGCAGGGGCCGGCGCACCACTGGCCCATTCTTTGACACAGCGCCAATTTTTCCGGAAAAGTGAAATGATCACATGAGGTTATGACTATGCAGCCCGCTGATCAACGGAGTTGACGTTTCTTCACGTTTTCGTGTCTCAGCTTCCCTGGGTTCGTTCCAGCACGCTCAGCCAGTTCTCGTGGGCGATCTTCCGGATCAATGTCTCCCCGAATCCCGCTGTCCGGAACGCCTCGATCAGGCGCGGCAGCCCGGTCACGTCGCCGATTTCGGCGGGCAGCAGGCAGCCGTCGAAATCCGATCCGAGCCCCACGTGATCCTCGCCCAGCCGCTCCACCAGATAAGCCGTATGGCGCACCAGCACGTCGAGCGGGGTCGCGCGCGAGTGTCCGCCGTCTTCACGCAGAAAGGCGACGTGGAAATTCAGGCCGACAAGCCCCTTGCTTTCGGCGATTGCATCGAGCTGCCGGTCTGTGAGGTTGCGCGCCGAAGGGCAGATCGCGTGGACGTTGGAGTGGCTGGCCACGAGCGGGGCGTCGCTGAGGGCCGCCACGTCCCAGAAGCCCTTCTCGTTCAGATGCGACAGGTCGATGAGGATGCGCAGGTCGTTGCAGGCCCTGACCAGTGCCTTGCCCGTATCGGTCAGACCGTCGCCAATATCCGGGCTGGTGTTGAACCGCATCGGCACGCCTTCGGCAAAGATGTTCTGGCGGCTCCAGACCGGGCCGAGCGACCGCAGGCCGAGTGCGTGCAGGGCCTCCAGGGCGCGGAACTCTGCGTCGATGGCCTCGGCCCCTTCGATGTGGAGCGACACGGCAAGCGCGCCCGCAGCCATGGCCTCGCGGATCTCGGCAGCCGACCGGCAGACACGCACCGCTCCTTCCGAAAGGCGCTCCAACCGGAAGGCCTCGCCGATCATCTCCACGGTGAAGCGCAACGCCTCCGTCTGGTCCACGGGCGCGTAATTGGCCGGATCCCGCGGGTCGAAGGGCTTGGAGAAGTCCTGGCCGATCTGCGAGGGCACGAACATGGCGAAGAGCCCACCGGCGAGTCCGCCGTCCCGTGCGCGGGGCAGGTCGATGTGGTTGACCTCCGAGGCAGTGAAGAAGTCCCGGTCCAGGTCGCTGCTGCGATGGCGCACCCGCTGGAGCAGGGTGTCGTTGTGTCCGTCGAAAACGGGAATGAGGCTTTGGGCGGGAGAAGGGGGCATCGGGCTCTGCATGGTCATCGGGAACGGAAGAAGGGGGCTTTCTGCGGGCGGCTGCGGCGCAGGGGACGCCGGGACCGGCCGCCGGGAGGTGCCCTTCGCGCACGAAATCCGATTTGCCGGGTGCCTGCAAGTGATTGTCGGTGGTGGGGTGATGTTGCGGTGGAATGACAGGTGCGGGAATCTTTGTCCCAGCCCCTTGCGCGCATGAAGCGCTTGTCTCATTCCTTGGCACCAGCGCGGTGGTTCGGCCCGGCCGGTCTGCCGCCGGACAGGCACTGCCAGTGCCAAAGCGAGGTTTTTCGTGAGTGAAGACAGAGAATTCCTGACCTCGGGACGGGATGCGGGCGTCGATCGCCGCGCCTTCTTGAGGGCAGCAGGCCGCACGGCGGTCGGCGTTTCGGCTCTCGCCCTGACGGGCTGCTATTCCGTGGGGCTGCCCAGCCAGCCGCCGCTGCCGGACGAAACCTTCGATTACGACCTGGCCTATGCGGCTCTGCCCGATGGCGACTTCACCTGGCCGGCCATCAACTACAAGGCCACCGACCGCCAGTACTGGCGCCAGATCGTCGACTATGACAGCAAGCCGACCGGCGCGCGGCCCGGCTCCATTGTCGTTGATCCCTACAATCGCTTCCTCTACTGGATCCTCAGCCCGAAGAAGGCCCTGCGTTACGGCGTGGGCGTCGGCAAGGCGGGGTTCGCCTGGGCGGGCGATGCGGAGATCCGTGTGAAGCGCGTGCATCCGCTCTGGCGTCCTCCGCAGGAGATGATCGCGCGCAAGCCGTCCCTGCGACAGTATTGGGAAGAGGGCATGGAGCCCGGCCTGAAGAACCCGCTGGGCGCCCGCGCCATGGATCTGTGGCAGGGCAACACGGACACGCTCTTCCGCATTCACGGCACGCCGGAGCCGTCCTCCATCGGCACCAATGCGTCTTCGGGCTGCATCCGCATGTGGCATCAGGACGTGATCGACCTGTTCGAACGCGTGCCGCTGCGCACCAAGGTCACCGTTCTCGGTGCCGAAACCAAGGCCTGATCGGAAGCCGCGCGGATCTTGAGGGTCTGCTGGACATGAAAACGCCGAGGCTCCTGTTTCAGGGCCTCGGCGTTCTTGTATCGGAACGGCGACGTGAGCGGGCGGATCAGCTCGAGGTGATCGGCGCCAGCGCCACGTCGTGGAGCACCGCCGCGAAGTGGCAGATTGCTGCCGAGAGCACGAAGCCGTGCCAGATGGCGTTCTGGAAGGGCAGGCGCTTCCAGGCGTAGAAGACCGTGCCGGCCGTGTAGAGCAGGCCGCCGCTGACGATCATCCAGAAGCCGAAGTCCGAGGCGTTGTCGAGCAGGGGCTTGAAGGCGAAGACCACCACCCATCCGAGCGCCAGGCAGAGAGGGATCGTCACCCGCTCCATGCCCTTCAGGTGGAAGAGCTTGAGCAGCGCACCGGCGATGGCGCCGGTCCAGATGACGGCCAGCAGAATGCCGCCGGTCCAGCCGCCGATGATCATCGAGGCAAGCGGCGTGTAGGTTCCGGCAATCAGCAGGAAGATCGCCGCATGGTCGAGCCGGCGTAGGATGCCCGTCTTGTTTTCCTTCGCGAAGATATTGTAGAGCCCGGAACACACCAGCATCATCAGCAGGCAGCCGGAATAGATGAAGACCGAGACCATGCGGCTCGGCTCCGGGTTGTTCCACAACACGACGATGAAGGTCACGAGGGCTGCGATGCCGAGGCAGATGCCGATCACGTGGATCGTGCCGTCGGCGATTTTTTCAGCCAGGGTCTGGATGCGCAAGATCTCTCCTCCGGGATTTTGCAGGGTTGCAAGGAGCCTGCCCGAGAAGGTCGGCTCACGCAACTGGTCTCCTAGGGGAAGGCCTCGGCGATGGTGAACGATATCAACCGGAAGCCGGGGGATCGGCCGGCGGGCGTGGCAGCCGGTCAGTCCACGCGCGGGCCGGAGGCCGCTCCCGTGCCGCCAGGGCGCTGGGTGGAGAGATTGGCCACGAAATCGTTGAACCGCTCGCCCTGGATCAGGATGTGCTGGCGCATGCGCTCGCCGGCCGCCTCCGCGTCGCCTGCAAGGATCGCGGCGACGATCTCGTCATGCTCCTTGAGCGAGGTGCTGACCCGGTTGCGCGCCCGCAGCTGCAGGCGGCGATAGGGCGCCAGCCGCCCGTGCAGGGCCAGCGCCTGCTCGGCGAGGAAGCCGTTGTGGCTCGCCTTGTAGATCGTCTCGTGGAAGATCTGGTTGGCCCGATAGTAGCCGTCCGGATCACCGGCATCGTGTGCTGCCTTGCAGGCCGCATGGGACTGTTCCAGAAGAAGGACCTCGTCCGGCGTGATGCGGCGCGCGGCGAGCCGGCCGCACATGGCCTCCAGATCCGCCATCACCTCGAACATCTCGATCAGCCTGGAAATGCCGATCTCGCGCACGAAGGCCCCGCGCCGGGGCTTCTGTTCCACCAGCCCCGCAGCCGCCAGCTCGATGAGCGCTTCGCGGATCGGCGTGCGCGACACCCCGAAGCGCTGCGCGAGCTTCACCTCGTCCAGCCGGGTGCCGATGGGAAAGACCCCCGTCGCGATATCGTCTTCCAGCGCCTGCCGCAGACGATCCGCCTGGCGCTCGCCCGCCCGCGCCGCGTGAGGCCGCAGATCCGGATCGGTCCGGCGCGGGAGCGTGTCCACGTCTGGAGCGGTGGCAGGGGAAAGGTTGGCATGAGACGTCATGGGATTATAAGTATGCGAGAAAAACATTCTTGTATACAAAAATGATTGACTCCCCATCCCCTGCATGATTGCCTGAAGGGAAGGTGGCTTCCGCCACCCGTATCGGGTCCCGCTCTGGGAGGGGCAGACCCGGACTTGGGAGGAAAACATGCAGAACATCTTCAAGACGGCACGCCGCCTGGGCGTGACCGCCGGACTTGCCTTGCCGCTCATGGCGCTTGCCGCCACCGGCGCAAGTGCTGAAACCGTGCTCAAGGCATCGCACCAGTGGCCGGGCGGCAAGGGCGACGTGCGCGACGAAATGGTCCAGATCCTCGCCCGCGAAGTGGAAAAGGCCGGCGTCGATCTCAAGATCCAGGTCTATCCGGGCCAGTCGCTCTTCAAGGCGAAGGACCAGTGGGGCGCCATGACCAAGGGCCAGCTCGACATCGCGGCCTTCCCGCTCGACTATGCCTCCGGCCGCCATCCGGAGTTCTCCGCCACCCTGATGCCGGGTCTCGTGCGCAACCACGAGCGCGCCGCGCGCCTCAACAAGTCGCCCTTCATGGATGACATCAAGGCCGTCATCAACGACGCGGGCGTGGTGGTTCTGGCCGATGCCTGGCTCGCCGGTGCCTTTGCCTCCAAGAAGGAGTGCATCACCGGTCCGGAAAGCATGAAGGGTCAGGTCACCCGTGCAGCCGGTCCGGCCTTCGAGCAGATGCTGGTAGGGGCTGGCGGTTCCATCTCGTCCATGGCGTCTTCGGAAATCTACACCGGCCTGCAGACCGGCGTGCTCGATGCCGCCAACACCTCGTCCGGGTCCTTCGTGTCCTACCGTCTGTTCGAACAGACCACCTGCCTGACCAAGCCGGGCGAAAACGCCCTCTGGTTCATGTATGAGCCGATCCTCATGTCCAAGCGCAGCTGGGACAAGCTCTCCAAGGAGCAGCAGGATGCGCTGATGGCAGCCGGCAAGGTGGCCGAGGACTATTTCGCCGGCGAAGCCAAGGGCATGGATGACCAGCTCGTGGAGGCCTTCTCCAACGCGGGCGTGAAGGTCGTCGAGATGTCCGCCGACGACTACAACGCCTGGCTCGAGATCGCCAAGGCGACCTCCTACAAGTCCTTTGCCGAGACCGTTCCGAACGGTCAGGCCCTGATCGACAAGGCGCTCGCCGTCGAGTGAGCGGATGACCTCGCCTGGTCCGGCCCTGTGGCCGGGCCGGGCCCCTTCGACCTGATCTTCCGTCTCCTTGTCCGGACAGGGACCCTTGCCCGCAGATCCGCCGTGACGGCGCGGGGAGGGGGAGCCTGTCCCTGATGTCCAGGCCAATTCCATGACCGCCTATATCCGCTGGGTCTCGACCCTGTCCCGAGCTGCCGCCGTCGTGGCGCTTCTTCTTCTCGCCGCAGCCATTCTCGTGGTCACCCAGATGGTGGTGATCCGCTATGTGCTCAACGCCTCGACCGTCTGGCAGACGGAATTCGTGATCTATGCCCTGGTGGCCATGACCTTCCTCGCCTCGCCCTATGTGCTGATGGAAAAGGGCCATGTGAACGTGGATCTGCTGCAGATGGGCTTCGGCCTGCGCGGCCGGCGGATCCTCCAGTCCCTTGCCGGGCTGGCCGGTCTTCTCTTCAGCGCGCTCCTCGCCTGGTCCGGCTGGATCTACTTTGAGGAGGCCTGGAGCTACAACTGGACCACCGAAACCGTCTGGAAGCTGCCGCTCTGGATCCCGCTTCTGCCGCTGCCCCTGGGGATCGGACTGATGACCCTGCAATATGTCGCCGAACTGGCCAAGGTGTGGGGAGCCCACGAATGACCCCTCTGATTTCCGGACTTCTCGTCCTCCTCGGCCTTCTGGCGCTGCTGGGCATCGGCACGCCGATCGCCTTCGCCCTCGGCCTCGTCTCCGTGCTCGCCCTGCTCATCGTCGATGGCGCCGGCAGCCTCACCATCCTCGGTGAGACCTTCTTCGGCGGCCTGGCCTCCTTCGGCCTTGTCTCCGTGCCCATGTTCATCCTGATGGGGGCCGCCGTTGCCTCTTCGCCTGCGGGCAAGGACCTCTACGAGGCGCTGGACCGCTGGCTGAACCGGGTGCCGGGCGGGCTGGTGCTCTCCAATCTTGGCGCCTGCTCCATCTTTGCCGCCCTGTCCGGGTCCTCGCCTGCCACATGCGCCGCCATCGGCAAGATGGGCATTCCGGAAATGACCAAGCGTGGCTATCCCAACGAGATCGCCGCCGGCTCCATTGCTGCAGGCGGCACGCTCGGCATCCTCATTCCGCCGTCCGTCACTATGATCGTCTATGGCATCGCGACGGAGACCTCGATCGGCCGGCTGTTCCTCGCGGGCGTTCTGCCGGGGCTGATGCTGACCGCACTCTTCATGATGTGGACGGTCTATGACTGCCGCCGCCGCGGCATCGGCCTGCTGGACCTCGCCCGCACCTTCACCTGGGCCGAGCGCTTTGCCGCCCTGCCCAAGATCCTGCCTTTCCTGCTCATCGTTGTCGGCATCCTCTGGGTGCTTTACGGTGGCGTGGCGACCCCGTCCGAGGCCGCAGGCGTCGGCGCGCTCTTCTGTATCGTGCTGGTGGTGGTGATCTACCGCATGTGGAGCTTCAGCAAGGTCACGCTGATGTTCCGCGACACCCTGAAGGAAAGCGTGATGATCATGATGATCATCGGCGCATCGGAGCTCTTCTCCTACACCCTGTCGTCCCTCTTCATCACCCAGTCCATCGCCGAATGGATCGCGGCTCTCGACGTCAACCGCTGGGTGCTGATGGGCATCATCAACCTGTTCCTGCTCTTCGCCGGCTTCTTCCTGCCGCCGGTCGCGGTGATCCTGATGACGGCGCCGATCCTGCTGCCGATCATCACCCAGGCAGGCTTCGATCCCTACTGGTTCGCGGTCATCCTGACCATCAACATGGAAATTGGTCTGATTACGCCGCCGGTGGGTTTGAACCTATATGTGATCAACGGGATTGCTCCGAAGATCACGCTGGCCGAAATCCTGCGCGGATCGATCCCTTACGTGCTGTGCATGGTGGTGGGGATCCTGTTGCTCTGTCTCTTCCCCGGCATCGCCACCTGGCTTCCTGACCAGATGATGGGAGGATGAGCGTGAACACCAGCTTCTTCGGCGAACTTCTGACCTCGATCACCGAACAGGGCCGTGCCCTCATCGAGGGGCGTCGCGCTCGCTCCTCGGAGGAGCCTCTGTCGGCGCTGTGCGAGAAACTCCTCTCCGGTCACGGGGAGGCCTCGGGTGTCGCCATCGCCGAGGAGGTTCTGGCGACCTATCGGCGGCTGCAGGCGCCCGAGCGGCTGGCCTTCTTCCGCACCCTCTACGAGACCTTCGGGGCCGACACGGCGCGGGTCGCAGGGCTTGCCCGCAGGCTCGCGGACAATCCGGAGGATCCGGTGCTGCTGCGCGAGCTGCACTCCGCCTCCGAACCGCGCCGTCAGGAGCTGATCCGCCGCCTCAACCTGGCACCGGGCGGGACCTCTGGTCTCGTGGCCATGCGCGCCGATCTGCTCCAGTGCCTCGGCGAGGCGCCCGAGCTCATCGAGGTGGACCGGGATTTCGAGCATCTCTTCTCCTCCTGGTTCAACCGGGGCTTCCTCGTCATGCGCCGCATCGACTGGGCGACGCCGGCCAACATCCTGGAAAAGATCATCCAGTATGAGGCGGTGCACGAGATCAAGGGCTGGGGCGACCTGCGCCGGCGCATCGGTCTCGAGGACCGGCGCCTCTATGCCTTCTTCCATCCGGCGCTGGTGGACGACCTGCTGATCTTCGTGGAAGTGGCCCTGACCCAGGAGATCCCGGGAGCCATCGGGCCGATCCTGGCCGAAGAACGCGCCCAGATCACCGCACGCGAAGCCAATACGGCCGTCTTCTACTCCATCTCCAACTGCCAGACCGGGCTGCGCGGCATTTCCTTCGGCAACTTCCTGATCAAGCAGGTGGTGGAGGAGCTACGGCGCGAGCTGCCGAACCTCAAGACCTTTGTCACCCTGTCGCCTGTGCCCGGCTTCGCCCGCTGGCTGACGCGCGACCTGGCCGACGGGGAGGGGGTTGCGGCCCGCCTGCTCGACCCGGCCGACCGGACCGCGCTCGAAACCGGCAGCTGGCTTGGCGACGAGGCGCAAGGGGAGGCGCTGGCAGCCCCCATGAGCACGCTCTGCGCCCACTATCTCACCCAGGAGAAGGCGCGCGGCAACCGGCCGCTCGATCCGGTCGCCCGCTTCCACATCGGCAATGGCGCCCGTCTGGAGCGCATTCACTGGAATGCGGACCTCTCGGACAACGGCCTGCGCCAATCCCATGGCCTCATGGTCAATTATCTGTATGATCTGAAAGACATAGAACGAAATCACGAGAGCTTTGCCGCAACCGGTGCGGTGGCGGCCAGCTCTCAGGTCGGCAAGCTTCTGCGGCAGCTGCCCGATCCGAAGCAGACCCGATCCTGAGGCCCGCGCGGCCCCTTCCTTTCGCGAGACGACCCATGACCAACCATCTGTTTTCCGAAATCCGCAACCGCATGCCGGACGAGGGCAAGACCTTTCTCGAGACGGCCGAGGGCCGGCGCCTGACCTATGGCGACGTGGTGAGCCTGTCGGCCCGTTTCGCCCAGGCGCTCATCGGACTGGGCGTGGAGCCGGGGGACCGGGTGGCGGTCCAGGTGGAAAAGTCGCCGGAAGCCCTGATGCTCTATCTCGCCACCGTGCGGGCGGGTGGGGTCTTCCTGCCGCTGAACACCGCCTACACCCCCGCCGAGATCGACTATTTCGTCACCGACGCCGAGCCGAAGGTGCTGGTCTGCGATCCGGCGTCCCGTGAGGCCCTTTCGGCCACCGCGTCAAAGGTCGGCGCCAGCCTGCAAACCATGGACGCGGCCGGACGGGGCAGCCTCACGGATCTGGCCGAGGCGCAGGACGGCGCCTTCGAGGATGTGGCGCGCGCCGATGACGACCTTGCCGCCATTCTCTACACCTCCGGCACCACGGGCCGTTCCAAGGGCGCCATGCTCTCCCACGAGAACCTCGCCTCCAATGCCCGCACCCTGGTGGACTACTGGAAGTTCACGTCGGACGACGTGCTGCTTCATGCCCTGCCGATCTTCCACACCCACGGGCTGTTCGTGGCGACCAACTGTCTGCTGATGGCCGGCGGGTCCCTGCTGTTCCTGCCGAAATTCGATCTCGATACGGTGCTGAAGCTGCTGCCGCGCGCAACCACCATGATGGGCGTGCCCACCTTCTACATTCGCCTGCTGACCTCTTCGGCCTTCACGAAGGATCTGGTTGCCCACATGCGGCTGTTCATTTCCGGCTCCGCGCCGCTTTCGGCGGAAGTGCACCGGGAATTCTCGGGCCGCACCGGCCATGCCATCCTCGAGCGCTATGGCATGACCGAGACCAACATGAACACCTCCAACCCCTATGACGGCGAGCGCCGCCCCGGCACGGTCGGTTTCCCGCTGCCCGGCGTGGCCGTGCGCATCGCCGATCCCCAGACCGGCCGCGAAGTGGCACGCGGCGAGGTCGGTGTCATAGAGGTCAAGGGCCCCAATGTCTTCCAGGGCTACTGGCGCATGCCGGAAAAGACCGCCGAGGAATTCCGGGTCGACCGCTTCTTCATCACCGGCGACATGGGACAGGTGTCGGAAGACGGCTACATCTCCATCGTCGGCCGGGCCAAGGATCTGATCATCTCCGGCGGCTTCAACGTCTATCCGGCCGAGGTGGAGGCCCTCATCGACGAGATCGAGGGCGTGGCGGAAAGCGCGGTCGTCGGCGTGCCCCATCCCGACTTCGGCGAAGGCGTGGTGGCAGTGGTCGCCCCCAAGGCTGGCGTTACCCTTGATCCGGCGGCGATCACCGGCGCGCTCGCCGACAAGCTCGCCAAGTTCAAGCAGCCCAAGAAGGTGCATGTGCTCGAGACCCTGCCGCGCAACACCATGGGCAAGATCCAGAAGAACGTGCTGCGCGACCAGTTCAAGGGCGACTTTGCCTGAGGCGGGCAGCCTCTTCAGCTTCACGTCCCTTGGCGTCGCACGGCGACGCACCCGAACCCAGGCGGCGGACCTGGAAGGGGAGGGGCAACAGGGCGGCGGAAACTCCCCTTCGCGCCTGTTGCCTCTCCCCGTCATTCCGTCTTACGCTGATGACCCGTCACCCGTCACGAGAGGCTCCATGCTCACCGGATCCTGCCACTGCGGCCAGCTGCGCTGGCAGTTCAAGGCCGAGCCTGTCGACGCCACAGCCTGCAACTGCACGGTCTGCCGACGGTACGGCGTCCTGTGGGCCTATGGCCACGAGGGCGAGGAGATCGAGACCTCGGGCGAGACCATCGCCTATGCCTGGGGCGAAAAGGTCATCGGATTTTACTTCTGCCCCACTTGCGGCGGCGTGGGCTACTGGCGCTCCAACCTTCTGCGCAAGACCGGGCAACGGCGCATAGCGGTCAACCTGCGCCTGGCCGATGACCCGCAGGCCGTGGCCGAAATTCCCGTGACCCGTTTCGACGGTCTGGACAGTTTCGCCTCGCTCGGCCGCGATGGCCGCTGCGTCAGGGATCTCTGGAGCTGAGCGCCGCAGCCTCAGGCGCCATCCAGCCCCCTGTTTTCGTCGGCGGCTTGCGCTAGATTGAAGATCGATGCCCTTCGACACCGGAGACACCTGATGAACCGCCGCCGCTTCCTTGCCTCTTCTGCTGGCGCGCTTGCCGGTTGCGCCTTGCCTCGCCTCGTGCTGGCCGCGACCGGACCCGGTCTGATCGAGCTGGATGCGGTCAAGGGTCAGGCGGAACTCTATGGCAAGGAGGGCAAGCTCTCCGACCTGTGGCTCTACAACGGCAGCCTTCCCGGCCCGGAACTGCGCCTGCGCAAGGGCGAGACGCTCTCGGTCCGCTTCACCAACCGGCTGGACGAGCCGACCTCGATCCACTGGCACGGCATCCGCATCGACAATGCGATGGACGGGGTTGCCGGTCTGACCCAGCCGCCGGTTCAGCCGGGCGAGAGCTTCGACTACACCTTTACCGTGCCCGATGCCGGCACCTTCTGGTATCACGCCCACACCATGAGCTGGAACCAGGTGCCGCGCGGGCTCTCCGGCGTGCTCATCGTCGAGGAGGAGACGCCCTTCGTGCCCCGGGACAGGGACCTGACCCTGTTCCTCAGCGACTGGCGGCTGGACGAGGAGGGGGTGCTGATCACCGCTGGCCTCGGCTCCATGCATGATTTCTCCCACGCGGGGCGTCTGGGCAACTGGCTGACGGTCAACGGCCAGAGCCGGCCCGACATTCCCGTCGTCCGGGGTGCCTGGCACCGGCTGCGACTGGTCAATGCCTCGTCCGCCCGGGTGCTGGATCTGGAACCCTCCCGCTTCGGAGCGCAGCTTCTGGCCCTCGACGGTCAGGCCCTCCCGGCGCTGCGCAAGGTGGAGGGGCCGGTCCGCCTCGCCCCCGGCCAGCGCATGGACCTCGTCATCAAGCCGGAAGGCGACCTGCCGATCCCCTTCGAGCTGACAACCGGACAGCCCTTCGTCTTCGCCCGCTTCCTGCCGCGCGACGCAGCCGCCGGAGCGGCCGATGACGATCTGCCCGCCTTGCCCGCCCCGAATGCCCTGCCCGAGCCGAATCTGGCAAACGCCCGCGAATTGCCCCTGGAAATGGCCGGTGGCGCCATGGGCGGCATGCGCATCATGATGCAGCGCGGGCTTGATCCCCAGGCCCTGATGGCCGACGGCAAGTTCTGGATCTTCAACGGCGCGCCCGGGTCACTCGAAACGCCGATGTTCAAGGTGGCGCGGGGCGAAAGTGTGGTCCTCAATGTCTCCAATCTCTCCGGCTTCCCGCACGCGGTGCATCTCCACGGGCACCATTTCCGGGTGCTGGAGCTGAACGGCACGGAGCAGGATCCTGCCGACTGGCACGACACGGTGACCCTCGAGCCGGAGGACCGTGCTCGCATCGCTTTTGTCGCGGACAATCCGGGCAAGTGGCTCCTCCACTGTCACATGCTTGGCCACGCGGCCTCTGGCATGACCGGCTGGTTCGAGGTCGCCTGAGCGCTTCGGTCACGGAACTGTTCACGGCTCTCGAACGGTGAAGACACCGGGAAAAGGGCAGGGCACGGGTTGAAACGGTCGTCCGGCTTGCGCATCTAGCGAAGGAATACGGATCGCAGCTCACGCTGCGGACCCGCCACATCCCTTTCAGGAGCGCCAAGAGATGACCATTCACCCCACCCGGGACTTTCTGGTGAGCGATCACCGCAGCCATGCCCATCCGGTCGAGCCGCTCTTCGTCAACCGCTGGTCGCCGCGCGCCTTTGACGGCTCCGAGATCCCTGAAGCCGATCTGAAGACCATTCTGGAAGCCGCGCGCTGGGCGCCGTCGGCCTTCAACATCCAGCCCTGGCGCTTTGTCTATGCCCGGCGCGGGGATGCTCACTGGGACACGCTGGTGAACCTCCTCAATCCCTTCAACCGGGACTGGGCGAAGGAAGCCTCCGCGCTGGTCTATCTCTTCTCCGACACGCTGATCGACAACAAGGACGGCGGCACGCGCCCTTCCGGCAGCCATTCCTTTGATGCGGGGGCTGCCTGGGCCCACGCGGCCCTGCAGGCAACCGCCCTCGGCTATCATGCCCATGCCATGGCCGGCATCCTGAAGGACGAGATCCACGCGGCGCTGAATGTGCCCGCCCGGTTCCAGCCGGAGGTTGCCTTCGCCCTTGGCCGTCGCGGAGATGCCACGACCCTTCCCGATGGGCTTCAGGCCCGCGAAACGCCGAGCCCGCGCAAGCCGCTCGACGAGATTGCCTTCTCCGGCAGCTTTGCCGAGTGACGATACGCCGGTCATCCATCAGACGCTGGTGACAAGACAAAACCCCCGGAAGCAGGCTTCCGGGGGTTTTTCAGTTTTCATGCCTGCCGAGACGCTCCGCGAGGCTCAGGCCAGATGTCCGGTCTTGCGCCAGACACGCGCGCCGTCGGCCGAACGGATCGTCTGGCGGGTGCCCGCCGGAACCCGCAGCCAGGTGCCGGGACCATAGGAGCCCTCGTCATCGGCAAAGGCGCCGTCGAGCACGAAATATTCCGCGCCGCCGCCGAAGACCTCTGGTCCGTAGCTGCTGCCGGCTGCCCAGGTCACCATTTCCACGGTTTCCTGTGCGCCCTGAAAGAGCGGCAGGATCTGTTCGCCGGGGCGGGTGTCCTGCCAGAGCGTGGCGTCGCCCGTATCGACCCGCACGACAGCGTCGTCATTCGGGTCCATCTGCCGCAGCTTGACGAGAATGGTCGCGCCGGGACGGGTCGCGGGGATATGGGAGGATCCGGGAGGGTTGCGCACGTAATAGCCCTTCGGGAAGTCGCCCGTCTCGTCGGAGAAGACGCCTGCCAGCACCAGGAACTCCTCGCCGAGCGCATGGCTGTGCGCCGGAAAGGCGGAGCCGGGGGCGAAACGCACGATGGTCGTGGCGCGGGCAACCTCTTCCCCGTCCCGCTCCAGCATCCGCCGTTCGACGCCACCGGCAGGCGAGGGCACCCAGTCCAGCGCCGTGCTGTCGACGACGGCCCGCTCTGTCAGGTCGGCATTCAGTTTCATGGGGGGCTCCGCAGGTCTCGAAGGGTGGGAGGACGACACCGGATCGCCCTCCCGACGGTAAATGGCTTCGTCCTGTTAGGTAGGGTCGAGAGGCGGCCTTGCAAAGTCTGGACCCGGCGCCTTTCTCGCCTTTCCGCCTCTCGCGCCGAAAAAGGGACTGGTCAGGGGGCTCTGCCTGTGGCAAGCGGGGAAAGCTGGCGCAAACCGGGGCCTGCCCTTTGCGCTGCGGGCGGAATCGTGATCCATTTGCGACCCCACGGACTGCATTCACACCACGAACAGACATCCCTTGGGACCTTGCCCGGACCGTGACGGTCTGGCGGTCTGCCGAGAGAGGTCGGATCGGCGCATGACGGTTAGTATCGATATCGGCGAAATGACGGGCGGTTCGCGCGCCCTGATGGATCTGGAAGAGCTGCTGGCGACCCGCCTGCTGGTGCAGGGCAATTCCGGGTCCGGAAAATCGCATCTTCTGCGTCGCCTGCTCGAACAGTCGGCCCCCTGGGTTCAGCAGGCCATCATCGATCCGGAGGGCGACTTCGTCTCTCTGGCCGACAAGTATGGTCATGTGGTGGTCGATGCGGTGGGCACCGAAAAGGACCTTCAGATGATCGCGTCCCGTGTGCGTCAGCACCGGGTCTCCGTGGTGCTCAATCTGGAAGGGCTCGACGCCGACCGGCAGATGAAGGCGGCCGCTACCTTCCTCGACGGCCTCTTCGATGCGGACCGGGAACTCTGGTATCCGATGCTCGTCATCGTCGATGAAGCCCAGCTCTTTGCCCCGGCTGCCGCCGGCGAGGTGACGGAAGAAGCCCGCCGCCGGTCGCTCGGTGCCATGACGAACCTCATGTGCCGTGGCCGAAAGCGCGGTCTGGCAGGCGTCATTGCCACCCAGCGTCTGGCCAAGCTCGCCAAGAACGTGGCGGCCGAAGCCTCCAACTTCCTGATGGGCCGGACCTTCCTCGATATCGACATGGCCCGTGCCGCCGATCTCCTGGGCATGGAGCGCCGTCAGGCCGAAGCCTTCCGCAATCTCGACCGGGGCAATTTCATCGCCCTCGGTCCGGCCATGTCCCGCCGCCCGCTTCCCGTGAAGATCGGACCGGTGGAAACCATGGGTCGGGGCGGCAGCCCCAAGCTGATGCCGCTGCCCGAGCAGCCGAAGGAAGACGCCAAGGATCTCATCTTCACGCCGGCACCGGGCGAAGCGGTGCCCATGCGCCAGCGCCATGTGGAGCCGCAGGTTTCCACCGAGGACGTGCTGAGCCGCCTGTCGAGCGCCCGCCATGCCGCCGAGGCGGAGGTGCCGCAGCCCGAGAACCTCTTCGACGTGAGTGACCGGGAAGACCGGATCGAGGCCATCATCGCCGAGATCCTGGAAGACCCGGAAGCGGCTTTCCAGCCCATCGCCTCGCTCTATCAGGACTTCCAGGTCCGCTGCCGCATTGCCAAGCTGCCGGGCGGCGCACCGGACCTGCAGATGTTCCGCGAGCGGCTTTCCGTCGCGCGTGCAGGCGTGGAAAAGGGCGATATCGACGAGGGCGAGTGGAAGCAGGCCGAGCTGATCGCCGCCGAACTGCCCGACGACATGCGCGGCGTCTATCTGCTGCTGGCCAAGGCCGCCCTTGCCAAGGCCCCGTGCCCGGGCAACCTCGAGATCGCCACCGCCTATGGCACCCGCTCGCCGGGGCGTGCCCGCTGGCTCCTGTCGCACATGGAAGAGCGCGGGTTCCTTGTCTGCGCCACCGACCTGCGCGGCAACCGCATCGTCACCCTCACGGATCTGGGCTGGCAGACGGCCCCGGGCGACGAGGCCGCTGCCTGAACCCTTGCCGGGTATCTCAGGAGGCCGGGCGCATGCGCCGGTGTGCGACCGGACGCTGGAAGGCTTCCGCCGGCAGACTGTCACGCAAGCCCAGAAGATGGCGAAGCTGACCGATCTCGCTGGTGAGGCCGTCGAGGGTGCGTTCCAGCACATCCGCCAGATAGCTGCCTGCCGGCGCATGGGCCTGCACGGTCCGGGCCTTGGCGCGCACCTTTTGCAGATAGGTGAGAAGTTCCTCCAGATCGTCCTCGCGAATGTTCATGCGCCCATCCGGGGGCAGGCGCGTCAATCCGGCGGAGCCCACGGTGCCGAACCGGGTGGGCGTGCCAGACGCGCCGTTGCCCGACGCGCCGTTGCCACGCGCGCCATTGCCAAGCGCGCCATTGCCGGGGGCGGGCGCTGAGGAGGGCTGGGTCTCAGCCAGGGTGCCGATGTCTGCCATCTCGTGGTCCTTGTCAAAGTCTCTGCGCGTGCCGGGTGAGCCGGGCCGGGGCAGGCCGGGCGCTGCCGAACCAGGGGGCTGCTCGCTCTGGTGAGGCACGACTCTCCTTCAATGTTCTTGATTTGTTCTTAACGCGTCAGCGGGCCTCCATGCAAGATGAAATGGCGGCAATAATACCCTAACGTCAGGTTTGGCAGCGCTCACGAAGGCAGCGGTGCAACCCTGGAGAGTCCTTGTTCGGCAATGCGCGCAAGTGCCTTCTTTGGCATCAGCACCCTTGTAATGGATTGGAATCATGAGGGTTTTTACTGCCTAAATTATCATCGTTATTTATACTTATGCGTTCATGAGTTGTTTAGGGGAGAGACCGCCTACTCGAAAAAAATTCATGAGGCTTGTCATGCGTTTAAGAGTTTCTCCCCTCCGGAATATGCGTTTCGTATTCAAGGTCAGCGGCAGCTATGGACTGGCGGCCCTGCTCACCGCAGGCGTCGGGGCCATTGGTGTCTTTTCCATCTTCCAGCTGCAGGCCCAGTCGAATGTCTCGGCCCTTGCCACCGACGTCATGGCCCAGCTGCAGAAGAGTGCATCTCAGCAGCAGGACTATCTCGGTGACACCTCCCTCGCCAAGGCGGACCTGGTCGATCGCAGTCTGAAGGATCTTCAGACCCGGCTGACCGACCTGCAGGCGATTGTCGCGCCAGGCAGCGATGCGGATGCGGAAGTGAAGGGGTCGCTCGAGGCCGTCAACGGCCTGCAGCAGGGTTTCAGCACGATCGTCTCCGCCGTGACGGATCAGAACCGCCGCATGAAGTCGCTTCTCGGCGCCATGACCGGTTTGGAGGAGAACACCCGGGCCATTGTCGATCAGGTGAACAAGGTGCGCACTGCAGCTCAAGCCGCCGTCGCTGACGCCGATGCCCAGCAGTCGAGCGCGGGCAAGCTGGAGCGCATCCTCATCGACCTGCAGAAGAGCATGGATGGCCTGGAAGGGCAGTTCAAGGCTCTGGCCAACGTGATGGCCAATCCGGTGTCCTTTGCCAGCATGGCGCCCGGGGCCAAGTCCGCCCCGCGTGAGACCCAGGATCCAGCTCAGGCCTCGGCCTTCGCCAAGGCTCTGGTCGATCAGGTGACCCAGGCCAGTGCGCTGACAGTGAAGGGCGTGAATGCCTCCATGCTGGCCGACATGAAGTTTTCCGCCATGGCGGTGGAGAGCGAGGTCGCCAAGCTCGCCGACCTTTCCAATCCGGTCGAGCGTTCCAAGCTGGCCCAGGGCATCCTGAAGCGGGTCGATGGCCTTGCCCAGCAATCCCAGCGCATTCGCACGACGATCCTTCAGGTTGTCGAGAAGGCTCGTGATGCCTCCCAGAAGGTGCGGGCCGAACTCGTCCAGACCCAGTCGCTTGCCGATCACACCACGGCTTTCCAGATGGCGACCCTGCAGGCGCGCAGCAACACCATCGGCAATTTCGCAGGACTGAAGCACATTCCCCGGGATCTCGTGGAGGGCTCTCTGTCCGAGCTGGCAACGACCGTTGCCGCTCTGAAGAACGATGCGGGCAGCATGCCGGCCATCAACGGCGCGGTCGCCGCGATCGGCGAGGGCGCGCTTCTCTATGACTCCGAAGTCAGGGCGCTGCTCGACAGCAAGGCTCTGCTGGACAGCGAGCGCAAGTCGCTCGACAGCCTGCAGGAAAACGTGCGCCGACGCATCACCGCCATGACGTCTGCCCAGGCGCGCCAGACCGCTGAAGGCGCTCACTTTGCCTTCCTGCTGATCGCCGGGGCCGTTCTGGTCAGCCTTGCGGTGGGTCTCGCACTTGCCTGGGTCATGCACCGGGTCATTACCACCCCGACCCGTCAGCTCACGGGCGTCATGGGCCGTCTTGCCGAAGGGGATCTGGAGGTCGACATTCCGCTCTCCGGTCAGCGTGACGAGATCGGCGACATGAGCCGGGCCCTGCAGGTGTTCAAGACCAACGCGGCCGAGCGCGTCCAGCTGGAAGCGCAGGCCCGTCTGGATCAGGATGCCCAGAGCGAGCGTCAGACGCGCATGGACGAGATGATTGCCGGCTTCCGCGTGTCCTCGCAGGATCTTCTGTCCCAGCTGGGGGCGACGGCACTCGACATGAACAGCACCGCCAACAGCCTCACCGAGATTGCCGCCCTGTCGGCCGAGCAGGCCAGCGACACGGCGCGCATGAGCGAGGCGGCCTCCACCAGCGTAAACAACGTGGCGGGCGCAGCCGAGGAACTCTCCGCCTCCATCGCCGAGATCGGCGCGCAGGTCGGCCGCACCTCGGAAATCGTGTCCACCGCCAGCACCGCCGTGCGCGACACCAGCGGCAAGATGCATGCCCTGGCCGACGCCGCCAGCAAGATCGGGGAGGTCGTCACCCTCATCCAGGCCATCGCGGCCCAGACCAACCTTCTCGCCCTCAACGCCACCATCGAGGCCGCACGGGCCGGTGAGGCGGGGCGCGGCTTCGCGGTCGTGGCCTCGGAAGTGAAGGAACTGGCCATGCAGACTTCCCGGGCGACCGAGGAGATCAGCCAGCAGATCGCCACGATCCAGGGTTCGACCGATGATGCCGTGGGCGCCATCACCTCCATCGTCTCCACCATGGAGCAGGTCGACGCCTATACGCAGGCGATTGCCACCGCCGTGGTCCAGCAGAATGCGGCGACGGAGGAGATCTCCGGCAACGTTCATCAGGCCGCACTCGGCACCCATGGTGTTCAAGACAACATGACGAACCTGAGCGGAACCGTTGACCGGACCCGCGATGCCTCCCGCGCCGTGCTTGGGGCTGCCGGTCACCTCAGCGAGCGCAGCGACAGTCTGCGAGAAGAGATCGAGCGCTTCCTCCAGGGCGTCGCGGCCGCCTGATCTGCCCCTGATCAAGACTGACGAAAGGCTCCGGTGTCACCGCCGGGGCCTTTCCTGTTGAAGACCGTGAACCGGCGCGCGCTGCACTGCGAAAAGGTCCGGGTAAATCTACGGTTTTTCATCCTTTGTTTATTGGCACGTCTCACATTGTAAGAAATTTCGTATCTGGAGATCGCAACGTGAAATCGTTCCTCAAGCCTCTTGGAAATCTTGGGTTCTCTTGGAAGGTTGGCGGCGGCTTTGCCACCATGATCGTCCTCGCCGGAACGATCGGCGCGGTCGGCACGCTGTCCATTCTCGAGCTGCGTGACCAGAATCAGGTGACCTCGCAGGCCTCCACCGTGATGGCCTCGCTTCAGGAAGTTGCGGCCCAGCGGGAAGCGTTCCTGCTGAGCAAGGAACTGGCCATGGCCGACACCATCCGCCTGCGTTCCGGCGATCTGGTGCGCGAGCTCGATGCCCTTGCCGGGCTGCTTGACCCGGACTCCGCCGGCGGCAAGAAGGCGGAGATGGCACGTGCGTCTGTTGCCGACCTCTCTGGCGAATTCGATACGGTCCTGAAGGCCGTGATCGGCCAGAACACCAGCATGCAGAAGATGGAAGTCACCACAGCCGAGCTCGAGAAGGCCGGTCTCCAGGTGTCCGCGCTCATGGCTGCCATGGCTGAAGAGGCCAATGCGGTGGCTGCCGAAGCGGCCTCCACCCGCGCCCAGGCCAGTGCCTTCTATGCTTCTCTTGCCGACATCAAGCGCGAGTCCGACGGCATGGCCGACACGCTCCAGCGCTACCGTCTGGCATCCATGGCAACCGGTGACGATGCCGCCAGCAAGGCCGCCGAACTGATTGCCCAGGCCCGTGCCCATGCGGATGCGCTGATCCGGTCGTCCGAGGTGATTGCCGGCGTAAAGATCGAGGGCATCGACCCGAAGAAGCTGGAGCAGATGAAGACCGATGCCTCCAAGCTGACCGGCAATCTGGACGACATGGAAAAGGCCTCCTCGGCCGTGAAGCAGCAGAAATACCGCTCGGCCGTCGGCACCCGCACGACCTATCTCGCCAAGGCCGCCGACGAGCTGAACGTGGATGTGGCCAAGGCCGTGGAAACCTCCCGCGCCAAGGCGGAAGCTGCCATCGAGCAGGCCACCCGGGTGCGCCAGGTCGCCGGTCAGGCCGATGCGCTGGTGCGCGAAACCTATGCCCTTCAGGCCAGCACCCTGAACTTCCTCAACAAGATGGGCCAGAACGAGCTGATGGCCGTCGAGGATCATCTGGTCACGATCCGCGATCTGGGCGAGAAACTTGCCACGGGCGCTGCGGTCTTCCCGAAGGTGACGGACGCGACCCAGGCGATCCAGGCCAGCATCGAGACCTTCGAGGGGGACTTCGAAAAGCTGAGCGCAGCCGCAGATGCCTTCGAAGGCGCCGTCTTCAGCCTGACCATGTATTCCCAGGAAGTGCGCGACAACATTTCCCAGGTGGTGGCCGCCCAGCTCGCCGCCTCGTCGCGGGCCGCCGACATGGCCCTCATCGGCATCGGCAGCACCCTGGTCATCGCCATTGCCTTCGGCGTCCTGCTCGCCACCGTCCTGTCCCTGGTCATCACCCGTCCGACCCGCGCCCTGACCATGGTCATGGGGCGTCTGGCCGATGGCGACACCGATGTGGAAATCCCCCACACCGACCAGAAGGACGAGATCGGCGCCATGAGCCGCACCGTTCAGGTCTTCCGGGACAATGCGCTGGAACGCATCCGTCTGGAGGAGCTCGACGAGGAGCGACAGCAGAACCAGGTACGCCGCCAGCGCGACATCGACGCCATGATCGTCGAGTTCCGCGACAACGTGCAGGCCGTCCTCTCCAGCCTCGATGCCACCGCCCGCGAAATGGACGGCACGGCCTCTGCCCTCAGCACCCTGGCGGCCAGCAGCTCCGAACAGGCGAGCAATACCGCCGAAGCCAGCCTGCAGGCGTCCATGAACGTGGAGAACGTTGCCGGCGCCGCCGAGGAGCTCTCCGCCTCCATCAGCGAGATCAGTTCCCAGGTCGAGCGCACCTCCTCCATCGTCTCTCGTGCCACCAGCTCGGTTCAGGACACCAACGGCAAGGTCCAGCATCTGGCCGAAGCCGCCGGCAAGATCGGTGAGGTCGTGACCCTGATCCAGGCGATTGCAGAACAGACCAACCTTCTGGCGCTGAACGCCACCATCGAGGCCGCCCGTGCGGGTGACGCCGGCAAGGGCTTCGCCGTCGTGGCGGCGGAAGTGAAGGAACTGGCCAACCAGACCTCGCGGGCGACCGAAGAGATCAGCACCCAGATCTCCGCGATCCAGGGCTCGACCAGCGAGGCGGTGAATGCGATCGCCGCCATCTCCGAGACCATGAACGAGGTCAACAGCTACACCCAGGCCATTGCCTCGGCTGTCACCCAGCAGGGCGCCGCCACCGAGGAAATCTCCACCAACGTGCTGCGGGCCTCGGAAGGCACCCGGGCGGTTCAGGCGAACATGGAATCCCTGTCCCGCGCGGTGGAAGAGACCCAGCAGGCCTCCGGCACGGTTCTCTCCGCGGCCGGTCATCTGGGCGAGCGCGGTCATGCCCTGCGCAACGAGGTCGAGGGCTTCCTCGCCCGCGTCGCCAGCGCCTGAAACCGGCTCCGGATCCATGCGGATCCGCCCAGGCAAAAGACCAAAGCCCCCGTACCGGCCGGTTCGGGGGCTTTTCTGTTTCATATGGAGTCAATAATCATGAGAAGAAACAGTGGCTTCCATCTGTCTCTTTTCATGCCGCATTGCGGTATTGCGAGATAAACCAATTTTTCAAACTGATCCGTCATCCTCCTGACAAATGACATGTGGGAGGAATTCAGTGAACCGTCTGCTCAGACCCCTTGGGAACGTGCGCCTGACCTGGAAACTCGGGGGAGGATGCGCTGCCCTTGTGCTGCTGACCGCCGCCCTCGGCGGCTTTGCCACGCTTTCGATCCTGGACCTGCGGACCCAGTCCCAGAATGGCGCGTCGGCAACGGAGGTGGTGGCCGCCCTTCAGCAGGTCGCCGCAGAACGGGAAGCCTATCTCAAGCTGAAGACGGAAGACGCCGCCAGCGCCGCTGAAACGGGCATGGCCGACCTGAGCGCCTCCCTGGCCAGTCTCAATGCAGCACTGCCCGAGGGGAGTGCGGCCAAGGCCAGCGTCGTCACGGCCACCGAGCAGGTCGAAGCCCTCAAGGCCCGCTTTGCCGATGTGGTCGCCAGCACCGGCGTTCAGCAGGAAGCCCTCTCCCGCCTGCTGACCTCGTCCAGCAGCCTGCAGTCCCTCGCCAATTCCATCGCCGATCAGATGCAGACCCTGCGCCGCAGTGCCTCTGCCGAAGCCAAGGCCGCCGGCGGCCTGCGCAACCGGGCGGACAAGGTTCTTCAGCTGATTGCCGAGATCCAGGAAGAGACCCTGGTCCTCGACGAGGGTCTTGCCACCCTGAAGCAGCTCGAGAATTCCTTCGATGCCGACGCGGCCGACAAGGCCAAGGAGCTGTTCGGCAAGATGGACGCGTCTGCCGCCAGCCTTCAGGCTTCTGCCGGCAAGGTCGGCAAGCTGAAGATCGAAGGCGTCGAGCCGGAAAAGGTTCAGGCCATGGTGGAGATGGGCGGCCAGCTGGTCGGCTTCATCAACCAGTCCTCCACCGCCACCAGCAACATCGACAAGGTGCGTGCCCGGGTGGCCGCCACCAAGCTGCTGCAGGAAATCACCGCCGCAAGCCATGCCCTGCGCCGTCAGGCCTTCGCCGCCTCCAGCGAAGCCGGACAGGTCGCCGCCAAGGCCACCTCTCAGGTGACCGTTGTGGAGCTGGTCGCCGTGAACGCAGACCGCTTTGTCAAGGAAGCGCTGGCGCTTGAAGCCAAGACCATGTCCCTCTTCGCCGGTCTGGCCGGCACCAGAATCGAGGACGTGAACACCGAGCTGGACATTCTCTCCAGCATCGCCAGCACCCTTCTGGCAGATTCCTCGGCCTTCCCGGCAGTGAAGGGTCCGACGGAAGCCATCCTTGCCGAGGTTGAGCACTTCCGCACCGAGTTCGCCAACCTGAACGCCGCCTATGGCGCCATGCAGGCCGCGACCACGGCCCTGAACGAACTCGACAGCGCCGTGCGTGAAGGCATCACGGGTCTGACCCAGAGCCAGGCGGCCGAGGCTGCCAGCAAGTCCGAACTGACGCTGACGCTGATCGGCACCGCCGTGGTCATCTCGATTGCCTTCGGCGTCCTGATCGCCATGGTGCTGTCTCTGGTGATCGTGCGTCCGACCCGGGCGCTGACC
This sequence comes from Roseibium aestuarii, assembly GCF_008477545.1. GTDB lineage: Bacteria > Pseudomonadota > Alphaproteobacteria > Rhizobiales > Stappiaceae > Roseibium > Roseibium aestuarii. The sequence goes on from NZ_VORA01000001.1 coordinate 767,352, forward strand.
GACGTGATGGCCCGTCTGGCTGCCGGTGACACCGACCTCGAGATCCCCTCGACCGAACAAAAGGACGAGATCGGCGACATGAGCCGCACGGTCCGCGTCTTCCGCGACAATGCCATCGAGCGTCGCCGTCTGGAGGCGCAGAGTGCTGAGGAGAACCAGCGTCAGACTGCCCGCCAGTCTGCGGTCGACACGCTCATCTCCGGCTTCCGCGAGAGCGTTCAGACCCTCTTCGGCGCGCTGGATACGACCGCGCAGGAAATGGACGGCACCGCCCGGTCGCTGGGCGACATCGCCGGTCGTTCGGCCACGCAGGCCGCCAACACCAACCGCGCCAGCGAGGAAGCTTCCATGAACGTGGAGAATGTCGCCGGTGCGGCCGAGGAGCTCTCCGCCTCCATCGGCGAGATCAGCTCCCAGGTGTCGCGCACCACGGAGATTGTCTCCTCCGCCACCCAGGCGGTGCGCGAGACCAATGGCAAGGTCACCGTTCTGGCGGAAGCAGCCGGCAAGATCGGCGAGGTCGTCACCCTGATCCAGGCCATTGCCGAACAGACCAACCTTCTGGCGCTGAACGCCACCATCGAGGCTGCACGCGCCGGGGATGCAGGCAAGGGCTTCGCCGTCGTTGCGGCGGAAGTGAAGGAACTGGCCAACCAGACCTCCAAGGCGACCGAGGAGATTTCCTCCCAGATCGCCACCATCCAGGGCTCGACCACTGAGGCGGTGGACGCCATCTCCTCGATCTCCTCGATCATGGAACAGGTGGACGGCTACACCCAGGCCATTGCGGCAGCCGTCTCCCAGCAGGGCGCGGCAACCACCGAGATCTCCGGCAACGTGCAGCGTGCTTCGGAAGGCACCCGCGAGGTCCAATCCAACATGCATGCCCTGTCCGATGCGGTGGAGGAAACGCAGCAGGCCTCCGGCTCTGTCCTGTCGGCCGCCGAGGAACTGGGCGCCCGCAGCGACGAGCTGAAGCGCGAGATCGCCAGCTTCCTCGAGCAGGTGGCAGCGGCCTGACCGGCCTCTCCGTAGCCCGAGACGAATACAAAGACCCCCGGCCGGATGCCTCCGGTCGGGGGTCTTGTCTTTTGCGGGGACAGGAGCAGGGGGGGATGACTAACGCCCGTCGCCCGGCACCAGTCCGGTCGGCGCCAGCAGGCTTCTCACCTTCAGATAGGCCTTGCGCAGGCCGAGGCTTCGGGTCTCGCCCACCGTGTCGGCGACAGTTGCATCCCGCTCGCCCATGGGCCTGTCGGGCCCGATGGTGGAATCGAGCGCCGTCTGGTGTTCGATTTCCGCGTTCAGCTCGGCTCCGAGCAGCACCACATAGGTGGAGAGATAGATCCACATCATCAGGCCGATGACAGCACCGAGCGAGCCATAGGTCGCGCCATAGTCGCCGAAACGGGAGAGGTAGAAGGCAAAGCCTGCGGCAACCGCGATCATGGCGACGGCGGCAAAGAGCGCGCCCGGCGTGATCCAGCGCCATTTCGCGCCGCGCCGGCTGGGGCCCCAGCGATAGAGCGCGCCGATGCCGAAGACTGAGCCGCCCAGAAGCAGCAAGGGCACGGAAATGCCTGCAATCAGGGCATAGAGGCCGTCGAGCCCCAGAGCACCGAAGACGAGGGGCAGGGTGACGGCGCTGTTGAGGACGATCAGGCCGAAGATCAGGATCGACAGGGTGAAGGCCAGCGTCAGGCCTTTCACCACGAGGAAGTTCCGCGTCTCGGCTTCCTTGTAGGCGACATTCATGGCCTGAAACAGCGCCGCAACCCCCTTGTTGGCGGACCAGAGCGCGGCAACCAGCGAAATGACGAAGGAAACCCCAAGCGTCTGGTCGGTGCGCGTCACCAGCCGGGTGAGTTCGCCGCGGATGATCTCCATGGCTCCGGCAGGCACGTAGAGCTCGAACCGGTCAAGCTGGTCGCCGAGCGTCATCGGATCGGTGAGCAGACCGTAGAGCGACACCAAGGCGCCGAGCGCGGGCACGAGAGAGAGAATGATGAAGAAGGTCGAACCGGCGGCGATCAGCCCGATGTTGTCGTCCTGAAGCTTGTCGCGGACACGCAGCAGGATATCGAGCCAGCCCCGGGACGGGATCTGGGTGATGGAGCGCGCCCGCCGTCCCCGTCCACGCTGGCCGCGCCAGTCGGCCGTCGCGACGTCGTCTCCTGATCCACGCTCGGGCGTGGGCGCTGCCGTGCCGATCCGGGGGCGGTTCGCATCTCGGGCGAGGGTGTCGGAGGTCGAATTGGCCATGGGGCTCCGTCCGTCAGGGGGCTGTGCGGGTGGCGGGTTCCTGGCAGGGCAACGCGGGAATGAGGCAGTCCGTTCCCCGAAAAGCCCCAGAAATGGCCCGATTTCAGGTGGAACGACCGGGTGCCGCTCGTGTTTTCGTCCCATCTGTTCCCGAAATAAAAGGAGAGGCGACATGCCCAAGATCACTGAAGCACGCATCCTTATCATGTCCACCAACGGCTTCGAGCAGTCGGAGCTGGAAGTTCCGCTGAACAAGCTGAAAGAGGCCGGCGCCACCGTTCATGTGGCCACGCCGGATGGCGAGGACATCAAGGGTTGGGACGACAAGAACTGGGGCGGCACCGTTAAGGCCGATTTGGCGCTGACCAAGGTCGCGGCACAGGACTATGATGCGCTGGTCCTCCCGGGTGGCCAGATCAACCCGGACGTGCTGCGCGTCAATGACGACGCGCTCGCGCTGGTCAAGGCCTTCGTCCATGGCGGCAAGACCGTTGCAGCCATCTGTCATGCCCCGTGGCTGCTGGTGGAAGCCGGTGCCCTGAAGGGCCGAGAGGCAACCTCCTACAAGTCGATCAAGACCGACGTGGAGAATGCAGGTGCCCATTGGCGCGATGCGGAAGTCGTCTGCGACAACGGCATCATCACCTCCCGCTCGCCCGAGGATCTGGACGCCTTCGTGTCCAAGATCATCGAGGAAGTGGAAGAAGGCGAGCATCGCCGCAACGCCGCCTGAGCGCGGCGCCACGGATCTGACGAAATGCAAGGGGGCGCGGACCATCGGTCCGCGCCCTCTTTTCATGTCTCTTGCCATTCTCGGCCTCGTGCCGAGGCGCTCGCCAACGCTGGCTCTGAGGCTCCAGCACTGGATGCTCGGGACGAGCCCGAGCATGACGTTGGGGGGAGTATGCTGTTCAGCCTGCACGGAGATCGCAAGGGCCCTCGCTGTGCGCAGAACGCCCCCACGCTGTCATTCTCGGCCCTGTGCCGAGAATCCAGCCTCATGGGGTCTAGGCCCCACGGACAAAATGCTGCTCGCGACACGCCCGCGCATGACGGAGGGAGGGGCACGAAATGCTGGCTGAGTAGGGATCGTCCGAGGCCTTGGCTCTCAGCAACATGCCCGGCGATGGTCATTCTCGGCCTTGTGCCGAGAATCCAGCCTTTCTTCGCACCCCAGTCCCACGGACAGAATGCCCGGGACACGCCCGCGCATGACGGGCACCAAGCCCCGCGATCAGTGATTCCGCAGGGCCTCGATCAGCTGCCGCTTGTCCATTTCCGAGCGATGAGGGATCTCCAGCTCGCGGGCCCGGTCATAGAGCTCCTTGCGGGTCCATTCCTCGTAGGGCTTCGCTTCGCCACCTTTCTTCGAAGGCTCGTCGCCACCCGCCTTGGCATTGGAGATGCGGGCGGCCTTTTCCTTGCTCATGCCTTCGTCGCGCAGGTCTTCGTAGAGCTTGTCGTCCTTGATGGACGGTCCGTGGTCCTTGGTCATGGGTCAGCCTCCTGGGTGATGCCGTGGGTCCTTCGACCAACGGACCACCCGGGAGGAGGGTTCCGGACGAGAGCGCCCGATCCCTAGAAATTGACCTTGTCGCCCCCCTTCAGGTCGAGCAGGGCGCGGGCCTCGTCGGGTGTTGCGACCGACAGGCCAAGGCCCTCGATGATCTTGCGCACCATGGCGACCTGTTCGGCGTTGGAGGTGGCGAGCTTGCCCTTGCCGGCCCACAGGCTGTCTTCCAGGCCGACACGCACGTTCCCGCCGAGTGCGGCCGCCTGGGCGGCGACCTTGAGCTGGTTGGACCCCGCCCCCAGCACCGACCAGCGATAGTCGGATCCGAACAGCCGGTCGGCGGTGCGCTTCATGTGCTGCACGTCTTCCGGATGGGCGCCGATGCCGCCCAGCAGGCCGAAGACCGACTGGATGAAGAAGGGCGGCTTGACCAGACCGCGCTGGACGAAATGCGCCAGATTGTAGAGATGGGAAATGTCGTAGCACTCGAATTCGAACCGGGTGCCGTTCTCCGCGCAGGTCGTCAGCACATATTCGATGTCCTTGAAGGAGTTGCGGAACACCAGATCCCGCGAGCCTTCCAGATAGGGACGCTCCCAGTCGTGCTGGAACGTCTTGAACTTGTCGAGCATGGGATAGAGGCCGAAATTCATCGATCCCATGTTGAGGCTCGCGACTTCCGGCTTCAGCTGGGCTGCCGGGCGCACCCGCTCCTCCACGCTCATGAAGGGGCTGCCGCCGGTGGTCAGGTTGAGCGCCGCGTTCGTGCCCTGCTTGATGCGCGGCAGGATCCGCTGGAACCCTTCCGGGCTCTGGTCCGGCTTGCCGGTTTCAGGATCACGGGCATGGAGATGCAGGATCGCGGCCCCGGCTTCCGCCGCGCCGATGGCCTCCGCGATGATCTGATCCGGTGTGACCGGCAGATGCGGCGACATGGATGGCGTGTGGATGGAGCCGGTGATGGCGCAGGTGATGATCACCTTGCCCTTGAGATCGGACGGGGAGGTCATTCGCCAAGTTCCTTTTCCTGGGCGCGCTTGTGGGCGGCAAGGGCCATGAGGCGCCGGTCGCGCCACTTCTGCCGGTCGACGAGACCGCTTTCGGGCAGGCGGGCGCGTCGGTCCGCCTCCACCCGGTCCATGACCGGGCCATCCCAGTCGACCCGGGCCAGCATCTGGGAGGACATGTTGGCGAACATGCCCTGATAGCGCTGTGCATAGTCGCGCACGCCGCCCGGAGCATTGAGGTCGATGGTCTCGAAGGGGCCCATGAAGGCCCAGCGGGCCGCCAGACCCTCGCGGATGCCGATGTCCACGTCCTCAGCCGAGGCATGGCCGCCCGCCACCAGCCGGAAGGCCTCTTCCAGCAGGGCGCCCTGCAACCGGTTCATGATGAAGCCGTCGATCTCGCCGGTCATCATGATGGGCAGCTGACCGACCTCGCGCATCAGGGCGCCGGTGCGCTCCATGGCCTCCGGGCTTGTCCAGGGGGAGGGGACGACCTCGACGGCGCGGATGAGATAGGGCGGGTTGATCGGATGGGCGACCAGACAGCGCCCGCGCCCTTCAAGATGTTCGGTGAAGCGCGAGGGAAGCAGGGCCGAGGTCGAGCTTGCCAGGATCGTGCCGGGGGAGGCCGCGGCGTCCATCTCCGACCACAGGGCCTGCTTCAGCTTGAGCCGTTCGGGTGCGTTTTCCTGGGCATAGGACGCCCCGTCCAGCACCTGCGCCAGGGTGGCGCACGGGGTCAGTCGCGCCAGGATCGCGGCAGGTGCGTGGCCATTGAGCAGGTCATTGGCCTCCAGATCCCCCAGCACGTCGCCGATATAGGTGATCGCGGCCTCGGCCGCTCCCTCGACCGGATCCCACAGGGCCACGTCATAGCCTCCGCGTGCAAAGGTGATGGCCCAGGCCCGGCCAATGAAGCCGGACCCGACAATTGCAATTTTCGCCATGCGGCGTTCCTCCCGTGTGGTCGGGGATTGGCGCACCTCCCGTGCATCCCCGTTTCCCGCAGCAAACCAAAACCTTGCGCGAAATGAAAGGCTTGATTGCGGAGATGATGTCTTGCCACTGTGTCAGGGGCGGGCTCCGCGCGCGCTCTCCCAACCTGTCAAAAATCTGATCGCCGCCGCATTTGGTGCGTTGCACAAATATCGGGCTTGGCTAGAATGACGGCATGACGCCCGCCCTTTCCATTCTCGTCATCGACGACAATCAGATCCGCGCCTCCATCATCGAGCAGGGATTGCGCGATGCCGGGCATTTCCGGGTCATTCTGGTGCATGAGATGGACGGTCTGGTGCGGCGCATCGCCGAGATCGACCCGGACGTCATCGTCATCGATCTGGAAAACCCCAACCGCGACCGGCTGGAGCACATGTTCCAGGTGACCCGCGCCGTTCAGCGCCCCATCGCCATGTTCGTGGACCAGTCCGATGCGGGTTCCATCGAGGCGGCAGTGGAAGCCGGGGTCTCGGCCTATGTGGTCGATGGCCTGAAGAAGGAACGGGTGAAGCCCATCCTCGACATGGCGATCAGCCGGTTCCGCGCCTATTCGCGCCTCACCGCCGAACTGGAAGAGGCGCGCAACGAGCTGGCCGAGCGCAAGACCATCGACCGCGCCAAGGGCATCCTGATGAAAACCCGCGGCATTTCGGAGGACGAGGCCTATCGCCTCCTGCGAAAGACCGCCATGAACCAGAGCCGCAAGATCATCGAGGTTGCCCAGAGCCTTGTCATCGCCAGCGGCCTGCTTGGAGACTGACACCATGGGGCAGGGGTCCATCGACAGCGTCGTCGCCGGGTTCATCCCGCTTCTCGACAGCGCGCTTCTGGTCGTCGCCGCCACGCGCGGCTTTGCCGAGGATCAGAACATCGATCTGCGCCTGATCCGCGAAACCTCCTGGGCCAATATTCGCGACCGGATCGCGGTCGGTCATTTCGACGTCGCGCACATGCTGGGCCCCATGCCCATTGCGGCCTCGCTCAAGATTACCACGCTGGCCGTTCCGATGAAGGCCGCGATGTTCCTGGGGTTGGGCGGCAACGCGATCACCGTGTCCAGTGCGCTCTGGGCAGACATGCAGGCCGAAGGTGCCGATGAGGCTGGCGAGCCGGGCGCGACCGGCCTGGCGCTGGCCCGGTTGGTGCGCAAGCGCGCGGATGCGGGGCGGCCGCCCTTGCGGTTCGGCGTCGTGCATCCCTTCTCCGGCCATGCCTATGAGCTGCGCTACTGGCTGGCGGGCGTGGGCATTCACCCGGACCGGGATGTGGAGATCTCTATCCTGCCGCCGCCGCTCATGCCCGATGCCCTGACCATGCACCAGATCGACGGCTATTGCGTCGGCGAGCCTTGGAACACCCTGTCCGTGATCGGTGGGCGCGGCCGCATCGTCACCTTCAAGGAGGCGATCTGGCGGGCGAGCCCGGAGAAGGTGCTTGGCGTCACCGACAGCTGGGCCGAGCGCAATCCGGATGTGCTGCACCGGCTCATCCGTGCCCTCATGCAGGCGGCCGACTGGTGCGCCGATCCGGCCAATCTGGAGGATCTGGCCGGGCTTCTTGCCGGCCCCGAGTTCCTCGACTGTACTCCGGCAGCCTGTCTGCCCGCCTTGAGGGGACGCCTGTCCCTCGGACGCGAGGGGCCCGAGGTTGAGGCGGATGTCTTCCGGGTATCGGGTCACGAGGCCCATTGCCCGGATCCGCGTCACGGGCTCTGGTTCTATTCCCAGATGGTCCGCTGGGGGCAGACCGGTTTCGTGCCGGCGCATCTGCCGCTGGTGCGCGCGATCTATTCGCCCGACATCTATGCTGCCGCCCTCGGGATTGCGCCGCCGGCGCTGCGCAGTGCCGATCCGGGCTCCCGCTTCTTCGACGGCGTCCCCTTCGACGAGGCGCATGTGCAGGACTACGTCAACGGATTTGCCATCCGGTCCTGAAGCTCTTCGCGGCTGCGGCAGATCTCTTCGCATGCGCAATAATTGGTCAGCTGCCAACGAATTGGGCGCAGAAAAAAGGCGGATCCGCAAAATCCCTTATCCAGATGGAATGAGTTAATTCCTTGTTATTCCTTGGGTTCGTGATTTTTGAAGAGTTGGCACGCTCCGTGCATTGTTAGGGGCAGAGAGCCAAAGAAGGCCTTCCAGAGAAAATTGGCGCCCGAAGCGGGGCGACACGGCAAAGCCGCCGATGAGACAGATGCGCACCTCCCGCGTGCCTGTCCCGTCGGCGGCTTTTTTGTTTTTCACCGTTGGTCGTCCCGCAACAGACCCGACCCGTTCTCCCGCCGGAGGTGCGATCTCCGAAGGGGCGGGCGGGCTGGCCAGGGTTCGGCAGACTTGATGAGAATGAGGGATCAGCAAGTGATGGAACAGACGAGACTTACTCGCCTTCTGGGCGCAGCCGCCTTCTCGCTCGGCCTTCTGGCCGGCTTCGGCGGATCGGTGCACGGCGCCCTGGCCGACATGCTCGACGTGGAGAAGGACGAACTGAAGTTCGGCTTCATCAAGCTCACCGACATGGCGCCGCTCGCCGTGGCCTATGAAAAGGGCTACTTCGAGGATGAAGGCCTCTTCGTCACCCTGGAGCCCCAGGCCAACTGGAAGGTGCTCCTCGACCGGGTGATTACCGGCGAACTTGACGGCGCTCACATGCTGGCCGGTCAGCCACTGGCCGCCACCATCGGCTTCGGCACCAAGGCCCACATCGTCACCCCCTTCTCCATGGATCTGAACGGTAACGGCATCACCGTGTCCAACGAGATCTTCGAGCTGATGAAGCCGAACCTGGAGATGCAGGCCGACGGCAAGCCGGTCCACCCGATCAAGGCGGATGCCCTGAAGCCGGTGGTCGACAAGTTCAAGGCCGAGGGCAAGCCCTTCAACATGGGCATGGTCTTCCCCGTCTCCACCCATAACTACGAGCTGCGCTACTGGCTCGCCGCCGGCGGCATCAAGCCGGGCTTCTATTCCCAGACGGATGTGTCCGGCCAGATCCAGGCCGACGCGCTGCTCTCCGTCACCCCGCCGCCGCAGATGCCGGCAACCCTCGAAGCGGGCACCATCTATGGCTATTGCGTCGGCGAGCCGTGGAACCAGCAGGCCGTCTTCAAGGGCATCGGCGTGCCGGTGATCACCGACTTCGAGATCTGGAAGAACAACCCGGAAAAGGTCTTCGGCCTGACGAAGGAATTCACCGACGCCAACCCGAACACCACGCTGGCCATCACCAAGGCCCTGATCCGTGCGGCCAAGTGGCTGGACGAGAACGACAATGCCAACCGCATGGAAGCGGTCGAGATCCTCTCGCGTCCGGAATATGTGGGCGCCGACAAGGAAGTCATCGCCAACTCCATGACCGGCACCTTCGAATACGAGAAGGGCGACAAGCGCGAGGTCCCGGACTTCAACGTATTCTACCGCTACAACGCGACCTATCCCTTCTATTCCGACGCGGTCTGGTACCTGACCCAGATGCGCCGCTGGGGCCAGATCGGCGAGGCCAAGCCCGACAGCTGGTATGACGAGGTCGCCAAGTCCGTCTACCGCCCGGACATCTACCTCCAGGCCGCCAAGCTGCTGGTCGAGGAAGGCATGGTCGACGAGGCGGACTTCCCCTGGGAAAGCGACGGCTACCGTGCGCCGACCCCGGCTGCCGACATCATCGACGGCATCCCCTACGACGGCAAGCAGCCCAATGCCTACATCGACAGCCTGCCCATCGGTCTGAAGGGCAACCAGGTGGTCGAGGGAACCGAGGTGGTCGGAGGCTGACCCCCATCAGGTCATGTCTCCCGGCAAGCGGCGGGCCTCCTTCCCGCCGCTTGCCACCCCTCAGTACACACCGACCCCACGCTCCATCCGTCACGAAGGATCTCCCCAGATGGCCAATGTCGAGACCACCGAGGTATCCCAGCTTGCCCGTCAGGCCCGCAAGGAACGCCTCTTCACCAAAATCAACAAGGCCTCCGGCTGGCTCGATGCGCTGGGCCTGTCCTGGGTGACGCCTCTGCTGAAGATTGCCGCCGGTGACAGCCTTCACGAACAGCTCGGCGAGCTGAAGCGGGTGCTGCTGGTGCCCCTGATCGGCATCGGTGCCTTTCTCGTCCTCTGGGGCGTTCTCGCCCCCCAGGTCCAGACTTCGCTGGGCGCCGTGCCCGGCCCGGCCGCCGTCTGGTCCCAGGCGCTGAACCTCTGGGAAGATCATGTGCGCGAGCGGGAAAAGGCGAGCGACTTCTATGCCCGCCAGGACGAGCGCAACGCCAAGCTGGAAGCAGAAGGCAAGGCCGACAAGGTCAAGTGGCGCAGCTACACCGGCAAGCCGACCTACATCGACCAGATCGGGACCTCCCTGATCACCGTGGGCCTCGGCTTCCTGATCGCCACGCTCATCGCCGTGCCGCTCGGCATTGCCTCCGGCCTGTCGCGGACCTTCAACGGCGCGATCAACCCGCTGATCCAGATCTTCAAGCCGGTGTCGCCGCTCGCCTGGCTTCCGATCGTCACCATGATCGTCTCCGCCACTTACGCGGATGCCTATGAGTGGCTCTCCAAGTCGCTGCTGATTTCCGCCGTCACCGTGACGCTCTGCTCCATGTGGCCGACCCTGATCAACACGGCGCTCGGTGTCGCCTCGGTCGACAAGGACCTGATGAACGTCGGTCGCGTGCTCCAGCTCCCGACCTGGAAGACCGTCACCAAGCTGGTGTTGCCTTCCTCCCTGCCGCTGATCTTCACCGGGCTGCGCCTCTCGCTGGGCGTGGGCTGGATGGTGCTGATCGCCGCCGAAATGCTGGCGCAGAATCCGGGCCTGGGCAAATTCGTCTGGGACGAGTTCCAGAACGGCTCCTCCCAGTCTCTCGCCAAGATCATGGTCGCTGTCTTCACCATCGGCATCATCGGCTTTGCCCTGGACCGCCTGATGTTTGCCCTGCAGCGCGCCTTCACCTTCTCGGCCAACCGGTAAGGGGAGGGCAACCAGATGAGCTTCGTTGAGATTTCCAACCTGTCGAAGGCCTATGGCGAGGGCGCGACCCGCACGCCGGTGCTGGGCGACATCAACCTGAAGATCGAGGAGGGCGAGTTCATCGCCATTCTCGGCTTCTCCGGCTCGGGCAAGACGACGTTGGTCTCCCTGCTGGCCGGCCTGATCGAGCCGGATGCGGGCGGGATCATCTTCAAGAACAAGGAGATCGACGGACCGAGCCCGGAACGTGGCGTCGTCTTCCAGTCCTATTCGCTGATGCCCTGGCTCACCGTCTTCGGCAATGTCTCGCTCGCTGTGGATCAGGTCTTTAAGAAGAAGCCGGCGGCCGAACGCCGCGAGATCGCCGATCACTACATCGCCATGGTGGGGCTGGCCCATGCCCGCGACCGCAAGCCGGCCGAACTTTCCGGCGGCATGCGGCAGCGCGTGGCCGTGGCCCGGGCGCTTGCTATGCGGCCCGAGCTCCTGCTTCTCGACGAGCCCCTGTCCGCGCTCGACGCCCTGACCCGCGCCAAGCTGCAGGATGAATTCGCGGCCATCTGCGAGCAGGAAAAGAAGACCATCCTCCTCATCACCAATGACGTGGACGAGGCGATCCTGCTGGCCGACCGGATCATTCCGCTGAAGCCCGGCACGCCCGCGACGCTTGGTCCGGAGTTCAAGGTCGAGTTTGCCCGGCCGCGCGACCGGGGTGAACTCAACCATGACGACGACTTCATTCGCCTGCGCGGCGAGATCACCGAATACCTGATGACCGTCGGCGCCGAGGCCAATGCGGATCTGGAGCGCGACATCGTCCTGCCCGATCTGGTGCCGATCACCCAGCGCCTCGACAAGCTGCCGGCCGCCTATGCCCGGGCTGCGCAGACGGTGACCGAAGACCGGTACCTCGAGTTTTCGCAGGTGAAGAAGGTCTATCCCACGCCGAAGGGACCGCTCACCGTGGTCGACGGCTTCGACCTGAAGATGAAGAAGGGGGAGTTCGTCACGCTGATCGGCCACTCCGGCTGCGGCAAGTCGACCGTTCTGTCCATGGTGGCGGGCCTAAACGGCATCACCGAGGGCGCCGTCATTCTCGACGGCACCCATGTCACCAAGGCAGGTCCCGATCGTGCCGTGGTGTTCCAGGCCCCGAGCCTGATGCCCTGGCTCACCGCCTATCAGAATGTCGAGCTGGGCGTCGACAAGGTCTATCCCGATGCCTCCGCCAGCGAGAAGCGGGACATCATCGAATATTACCTGGCCAAGGTGGGGCTGGCGGACGCCATGACCCGTCCCGCCTCGGACCTGTCCAACGGCATGAAGCAGCGCGTCGGCATCGCCCGGGCCTTTGCCCTGTCGCCCAAGCTGCTGCTGCTCGACGAGCCCTTCGGCATGCTCGACAGCCTGACCCGCTGGGAATTGCAGGACGTGCTGATGGACGTATGGAAGCGCACGCAGGTCACCGCCGTCTGCGTCACCCATGACGTGGACGAGGCGATCCTGCTGGCTGACCGGGTGGTGATGATGTCGAACGGCCCCAACGCCCGCATCGGCAACATCATGGAAGTGGATCTGCCGCGCCCGCGGTCGCGCAAGAGCCTGCTCGCCCACGCCGACTATTACGCCTACCGCGAGGAGCTTCTGGACTTCCTGGAAGCCTATGAGGGCGGCGCCGACCCGAGCCCGGAACAGCTCACATCCATTCAGGAAAAACGCGCGGCCCGCATGGCCCGCCAGAAAGCCGCCACCAAGGCCGACATGCAGGCCGCCGAATAGTCCTTAAGAGGGGAGAGGGTTCAATGACCAGACAGAAACTCGTTGTGGTCGGCAACGGCATGGCCCCGGGGCGCATGCTCGAGCATCTCTTCGAGATGAACGCCGACGCCTATGACGTCACCATCTTCAACGCCGAACCGCGGGTGAACTACAACCGCCTCATGCTGTCGCCGGTGCTCTCCGGTGAAAAGACCTATGAGGACATCATCACCCACGGCGACGGCTGGTATGCCGAGCACGGCGTCACCCTGCACAAGGGCGCGAAGGTGACCGGGATCGACCGGGCGGCGAAAACCGTCACGTCGGAGACCGGCATCACCGTATCCTACGACAAGCTGGTCATCGCCACCGGTTCGTCCCCCTTCATCATCCCGTTGCCGGGCAAGGATCTGGACGGCGTCCTGACCTACCGCGATCTCGACGACGTGGAGAGGATGCTCGAAGCCGCAGCCCGAGGCGGGCGTGCCATCGTCATCGGCGGTGGGCTGCTGGGCCTGGAAGCCGCAGCCGGTCTCAAGATGCAGGGCATGGAGGTGACGGTCCTTCATCTCATGCCGACCCTGATGGAGCGGCAGCTCGATCCGTCTGCCGGCTTCCTCCTGGAGGCCGAGTTCAAGCGTCGTGGCATCGATGTGCGCACCAAGGCCAACAGCCACGAGATCCTCGATGACGGCACGGGCAAGGTCGCCGGCATCAAGCTCGACGACGGCACGGTGATCGATGCGTCCATCGTCGTCATGGCCGTCGGCATCCGTCCCTCGGCAGAGCTGGCCAGGAGTGTCGGTATCGAGACCAACCGGGGCATCCTGGTGGGCGACGACATGCGCACCAGTGACCCGGACGTCTTTGCGCTGGGCGAATGCGTCGAGCATGGCGGCCAGTGCTACGGGCTCGTGGCTCCTCTCTATGAAATGGCGAAGGTGATTGCCGAGAACCTGCTCGGCGGTGCGGCCGAGTACAAGGGCTCGGTCACGGCGACGAAGCTCAAGGTCACCGGTGTCGATCTCTATTCGGCAGGGGACTTTGCCGAGGCCGAAGACCGGGAGGAGATCGTCCTGCGCGATGCCTCCTCCGGCGTCTACAAGCGTCTGGTGCTCAAGGACAACAAGATCGTCGGCGCGGTGCTCTACGGCGAGACCTCCGACGGGCCCTGGTTCTTCGACATGCTGAAGAAGGGCACCGACATCGCCCCCATGCGGGAAACCCTCATTTTCGGTCAGGCCTATCAGGGGGGCGAACCCCTGGACCCTACGGCGGCCGTTGCAGCCTTGCCGGATGATGCAGAGATCTGCGGCTGCAACGGCGTTTGCAAGGGCAAGATCACCGGGGCGATCCTGGAAAAGGGGCTGACGACCCTCGACGAGGTGCGCGCCCACACCAAGGCCTCGGCTTCCTGCGGCACCTGCACGGGGCTGGTCGAGCAGCTCATGGCCGTCACCCTTGGGGCGTCCTTCAATCCCAACGCGGTGAAGCCCATGTGCGGCTGCACCCATCACAGCCACGATGACGTGCGCCGGCTGATCAAGGCCAAGGAACTCAAGTCCATTCCGGCCGTGATGCAGGAGCTGGAGTGGACCACCTCCCAGGGCTGTGCCAAGTGCCGCCCGGCGCTGAACTACTACCTCGTCTCCGACTGGCCCGATGAATATGCGGATGACTACCAGTCCCGCTTCATCAACGAGCGCGTCCACGCAAACATCCAGAAGGACGGCACCTATTCCGTCGTCCCGCGCATGTGGGGCGGCATGACCTCCGCTGCCGAGCTGCGGGCCATCGCCGATGTGGTCGACAAGTTCAACATCCCCTCGGTCAAGGTCACCGGCGGCCAGCGCATCGACATGCTGGGCATCCGCAAGGAAGACCTCCCCGCCGTCTGGGCCGATCTGGGCAAGGCCGGCTTCGTCTCCGGGCACGCCTATGCCAAGGGCCTGCGCACGGTGAAGACCTGCGTCGGGTCCGACTGGTGCCGTTTCGGCACCCAGGATTCCACCGGCCTCGGCATCAAGCTGGAAAAGTTCCTCTGGGGCTCCTGGACACCGGCCAAGGTCAAGCTCGCCGTCTCCGGCTGCCCGCGCAACTGCGCAGAGGCGACCTGCAAGGATGTGGGGGTGATCTGCGTCGACAGTGGCTTCGAGATCCATTTTGCCGGGGCAGCAGGTCTCGACATCAAGGGCACGGAAGTGCTCGGCCATGTGAAGACCGAAGAGGAGGCGCTCGTCTACATCACCGCGCTCATCCAGATGTACCGCGAGCAGGGCCACTATCTGGAGCGTATCTACAAGTGGGCCAGGCGCATCGGCTACGACGAGGTGCGCCGCCAGATCATGGACGACGCGGAGAAGCGTCAGGCCTATTTCGACCGTTTCGTCTTTTCCCAGAAATTTGCCCAGGTGGACCCGTGGTCGGAGCGTGTTTCCGGCAAGGACAAGCACGAGTTCAAGCCCCTGGCGACCCTTCCCGCGGAGGCAGCCGAATGAACGTCCTCACTCTTCAGGACTGGGTGCCGGTCGGCACTCTCCCCGACATTCCCCGCCAGGGCGCCCGGTGCGTCAGATGGGGCCAAACCACGATCGCGATCTTCCGCACCGCTTGCGACCGGGTCTTCGCGCTGGAGGACAGGAGCCCCAGCGCCAAGGGCGGGCCGCTCAGCCCGGGCATCGTCCACGACGTCTACGTCACGGAGCCCCTGCACAACTGGGTCATCAGCCTGGAAACCGGCGAAGCCCAGGGGGCCGATGAGGGGCAGGTCCGCTGCTTCCCGGTGAAGCTGGACGGCGAAACCATCCTGCTCGGCCTGCGCTGAACCATGGCAGCCGCAAGGATCCGCAAGAGATCCACGCGGGAGGAAACGCTCGGCGAGCGGACGTGATTGAACCAGACCGGCTCAGGGGCCGTCATGATCGAGAGGGGAATACGATGTCTTACGTGACACCACAGGAATTCGCGACGAAAATGATCGACGCTGGGGAATCCAAGATCTTCATGTCCACCAAGGACACGTTCATCCGGGCCTACATGGCGGGTGCCATCCTGGCTCTGGCGGCGGCCTTCGCGGTCACGGTCACGGTCAACACCGGTCAGCCCCTCGTCGGCGCGCTGCTCTTCCCCGTCGGCTTCTGCATGCTCTACCTGCTGGGCTTCGACCTGCTGACCGGGGTCTTCACCCTCGTGCCCCTCGCCGTGCTGGACAAGCGTCCGGGGTGCGACATGAAGGGCCTGCTGCGCAACTGGGGCCTGGTCTTTGTGGGCAACTTTGCCGGCGCCATGACCACCGCGGTCTTCATGGCCATCATCTTCACCATGGGCTTCACCGAGGAGCCCAATGCCATCGGCCAGAAGATCGGCACTATCGGAGAAAGCCGCACCCTCGGCTACGCGGCAGCGGGCATGGGCGGCATGCTGACCCTCTTCATCCGCGCCGTCATGTGCAACTGGATGGTCTCCACCGGCGTGGTCGCGGCCATGATGTCCACCTCCGTCTCCGGCAAGGTCATCGCCATGTGGATGCCGATCCTGGTCTTCTTCTACATGGGCTTCGAACATTCCATCGTGAACATGTTCCTGTTCCCGTCCGGAATCATGCTCGGCGGAGAGTTCACCTGGATGGATTACTTCATCTGGAACGAGATCCCGACCGTCATCGGCAACCTGGTTGGCGGCCTGACCTTCGTCGGCGCGATGATCTACGCCACCCACTACAAGACCTCGCCGAAGCGCGGTCTCGCCAAGGCCGCCCAGGGCGGAACCTACGCACCGGCGGAATAAGACTCGAACCCTGCCTCGGGTGTCCGGGCGACCGGATACCCGCTCTTTCCAGCCGGAGGCTCCGGCCGAACTCCAGGATCCGTGATCATGTCAGGCGCGCTGCGCATCTCGATCGGTCAGCACAGTCACAGGGGCGGCAAGGAAATCAATCAGGATTTCCATGGTGCACTCATTCCCGAAGGCCGGCTTCTTGCCGCCAAGGGGGTCGTGGCGGTGGTCTGCGACGGGATCTCGACCAGCGCACACGGCCGCGAGGCAGCAGAGACTGCCTGCAAGAGCTTTCTCACCGACTATTACGCCACCCCTGAGGGCTGGAGCGTGCGCCAGGCCGGTGACCGGGTGCTTTCGGCTACCAACGCCTGGCTCTATGGCCGCACCCGCTCCGGCGACGGACGCTATGATCCCGACCGCGGCTTCGTCTGCACCTTCACGGCCATCGTCCTGAAAGGCCGCACGGCGCATGTGCTGCATGTGGGCGACGCGCGGCTCTACCGGGTCAGTGCCGGCTCGGCCGCTGTCCTCACCCGCGATCATCGCCAGCATCTGGGGGAGGGGGAAACCGTTCTCGACCGGGCGCTCGGCATTTCGCCCACCCTGCGCATCGACTATTGCGCCGTTCCGGTGGCCGCTGGAGATGTCTTTCTTCTGGCCACCGACGGCATGGCAGAGCATCTGGGGGCGACCGGCGCGGCCGATCTGGCCGGGCGGGTGGACGGAGATCTCGACCGGCTTGCCGGCGAGGCCATCGACCGGGCCATTGCCAGCGGGGCGAATGACAATCTGACGCTCCAGATCCTGCGCATCGATGCGCTTCCCGAGTTCTCCGGCAGCGACGTGCCCTCGCTCTCCGGCACCTTGCCCCTCCTTGCCGATCCGCGCCCCGGTCAGGTGATCGACGGGCTGGAGCTGATCGAGCAGATCCACGGCTCCGATCGCTCCCGCGTGTTCAAGGCCCGCGACCTGGAGACCGGAGAGACCGTCGCCGTCAAGGTCCCGGCAGATTCCGCAACCCGGGACCCGGGCTTCCTTCAGGCCCTGCTGATGGAGGAATGGGTTGCACGGCGCATCGACGCTCCGCAGGTCATGAAGGCCTGGAAGGGGCCAGGTGAACGGGAGAAATCCGCGCTCTATACCGTGTTCGAATGGGTCGAGGGACTGAGCCTGACGCGCTGGATGCAGGCCCATCCCCAGCCGGATCTCGCTGTGGTCTTTGCGCTTCTGCGCGACATGGCGGCCGGTGTCCAGGCCATGCACCGGCGCCAGATGGTGCATCAGGACCTGCGGCCCGAGAACATCGTCGTGACGGGTGAGGGGCGGGCGGTGATCATCGACTTCGGCTCCACCCGCATCCTGGGTACCGAGGACGGAGAACCGCCGCTGGATCCGGCCCATGCGGCGGGGCTTGCCACCCATCAGTACATGGCGCCGGAAGGCTTCTTCGGTGTGCCGGCCAATCCGTCCTTCGATGTCTATGCTCTCGGCATCATTGCCTACCAGATGCTGACCGGCCGGCTGCCCTATGGCGGGGACATGGCGCGTGCCGCGACCCCCGCTGCCCAGAGCCGGGTGGCCTATCGGCCTGCTGCCGGACCGGAAAGCCGGGTGCCGGTCTGGGTCGATGCGGCCCTGCGCAAGGCGGTGCACGTCGACCCGAGCCGCCGGCATCTGGAGCCGGCGGAGCTTCTGGCAGATCTCACCCGCCCAAACCCGCTATTGCCCGGCGTCCTGCATCAGGCCGTCTTTGCCCGTGACCCGGTTCGGTTCTGGCAAGGGGTGAGCCTGTGTCTGGCGGTGTGTGTCGTCTGGCTGATCTACCTCCTGAGCATCGCATGATTGGACTTGAGACCGTTTCGAACCTGAAGGGGAGACAAGGGAAATGCTGAGCAAGAGTGACGTTACGCAGATGATCTACGAGAAGAAGCGCACGGCAGGCCTCAGCTGGGCCAGCATTGCCGAGGACATTGGCATGAGCGAGGTCTTCGTCACCTCGGCCTGCCTTGGCATGAACTCCCTGCCGAAGGACAAGGCGGAGGCACTGAGCCGCAATCTCGGTCTGCCCCAGGAAGCCGCCATCGTGCTTGCCGAATACCCGGACAAGATCTTCTCCCAGACCGTTCCGACCGATCCCTGCATCTACCGTTTCTACGAAATCATGGGCGTTTACGGCCAGACGCTGAAGGAACTGATCCAGGAAAAGGGCGGTGACGGCATCATGAGCGCCATCGATTTCGACATGTCCGTCGACAAGGTGCCCTATGAGAAGGGCGACCGGATCGAGATCCGCATGAGCGGAAAATTCCTGTCCTACAACGCCTGGTGATTTCACCCTGGCTGGCAGGCGCCTTGTCTGCACACGAGATCTGGACCGGCGGCAGCCGGTCCACCCGAACGATGGAAGCTCAGCGAAGGCCTCCCGAGGGTCTTCAGGACGTCCAAACAAGGAAAACAAGCATGGCCGGATCCTGTGTCACGACGCGAACCACCTGTCCCTATTGCGGGGTCGGCTGCGGTGTCCTTGCCTCCCGCTTCGAGGACGGGACCGTTACGGTGAAGGGCGACCCGGATCATCCGGCAAACCTTGGCCGTCTCTGCTCCAAGGGATCGGCCCTGGCTGAAACTCTCTCCCTGGAGGATCGCCTGCTTTTCCCGAGCGTTGGCGGCAAGCGTGCCAGCTGGGATGAAGCGCTTCACGCAGTTTCTGAAGGCTTCGCCCGCACCATTGCCGACCATGGGCCCGACAGCGTGGCGCTCTATGTCTCCGGCCAGATTCTCACCGAGGACTATTACGTCGCCAACAAGCTGATGAAGGGCTTCATCGGCAGCGCCAACATCGACACCAACTCCCGCCTCTGCATGGCGTCTTCTGTTGCCGGCCATCGCCGTGCCTTTGGCTCCGACACGGTTCCCGGCACCTACGAGGATCTGGAGCTTGCCGATCTGATCGTGCTTGTCGGGTCCAACCTGGCCTGGTGTCATCCGGTGCTCTTCCAGCGCATCGAGGCCGCCCGCCGCACCCGGCCCAACCTGCGCCTCGTGGTGGTCGATCCCCGCCGCACCGCGACCTGCGAGCTGGCGGATCTCCATCTCAAGCTCAAGCCCGATACGGATGTGGCGCTCTTCAACGGGTTGCTT
The DNA here is from genome assembly GCF_008477545.1 of Roseibium aestuarii. Taxonomy (GTDB): domain Bacteria; phylum Pseudomonadota; class Alphaproteobacteria; order Rhizobiales; family Stappiaceae; genus Roseibium; species Roseibium aestuarii. The sequence continues at coordinate 786,768 of NZ_VORA01000001.1, forward strand.
GCCTTCCTGCACGAAAGCGGCGGTCTCAACGACCGCTACGTCAACCTTCACACCAGCGGTTTGGCCCAGGCCCTTGAAGCGGCTGGCTCTTGCGACATCCGCGCGATTGCGGAGGCTACGGGTCTGGCCCCTCAGGATGTGGCGACCTTCTATTCCATGGTCGCGCGCACGCCGAAGACCGTCACCGTCTACAGCCAGGGCGTCAACCAGTCCGTCTGCGGCACGGACAAGGTCAATGCCATCCTCAACACCCATCTGGCGACAGGCCGCATCGGTCGGCCGGGCAGCGGTCCCTTCTCCGTGACCGGTCAGCCCAATGCCATGGGCGGGCGCGAGGTCGGCGGTTTGGCCAACATGCTGGCGGCCCACATGGACCTGGAAAACCCGGATCACCGCGCCCTCGTCCAGAGCTTCTGGCAGAGCCCGCGCATGGCGGAGCGGCCGGGCCTCAAGGCCGTCGACATGTTCAGGGCCGTGCGGGACGGGCGCATCAAGGCCATCTGGATCATGGGCACCAACCCGGTCGACAGTCTGCCCGACGCCGACGGTGTCGCCGAGGCCCTGCGCGCCTGTCCGCTGGTGGTGGTCTCCGATGTGTCGACCGCCGTCGATACGCTGGCCTTCGCCCATGTGCGTCTGCCTGCCGCCGCCTGGGGCGAGAAGGACGGGATGGTGACCAACTCCGAGCGCCGCATGTCCCGTCAGAAAGGCTTCCTGCCCTTGCCCGGCGAGGCCCGTGCCGATTGGTGGGCGCTTGCTCAGGTCGCGACCCGCCTCGGATTCGGTGAGGCTTTTGCCTGGCAGGGGTCGTCCGACATCATCGCCGAGTTCGCGCGGCTGTCCATGGAAAGAAACCAGGGCAGCCGGGACTTCGACATCGGCGCGCTTGCGCAGATCACGCCCGAGGCCTTCGATGGTCTGGCGCCCTTCCAGTGGCCCTGGCCGGCCGGAACGCCGGCGGGAGAGAGCCGGTTCTTCGCGGACGGCGGGTTCTTCACCCCCGATCGCCGCGCTCGCCTGGTGTCGGTTCGCCAGTCTGCCCCGCGCAAGCTGGAACGCCGCTATCCCTTCGTGCTCAACACGGGCCGTATCCGCGACCAGTGGCACACCATGACGCGCACCGGAAAATCCGAGCGGTTGAGCGCCCATATCGCCGAGCCCTATGCGGAGCTTCATCCGGACGACGCAGGGCTGCTTGGGATCGCAGCCGCCGATCTCGTGACCGTCGAAAGCCCACACGGCAAGGTGCTGGTGCGGGCCCTTGTCACCGAGCGGGCCGCGCAGGGCAACATCTTCGTACCCATGCACTGGACCGATCAGGTGTCCTCGAAGGCCCGTGTGGATGCGGTGGTCGCCCCCGACACGGATCCGGTCTCCGGTCAGCCCGGGTTGAAGTTCACCCCCGTGGCCGTCACGCGGGCCGAGATGCAGCACTACGGCTTCGCGGTGCTGCGCGAAAAGCCGGTCGATCTCGACCTGACCTATTGGGCGCTCGCCCCGATCCGCGAGGGCTGGCGGCTGGAATTTGCATGCGACGGCGCATCAACCCCGTGTGATCCGGCCCTGCGCGATCTGGCCCTGCGCCTGCTGGGCCAGGACAGCGGAGGCGAGGACCTGATCTCGGTGGAGGACCGTCACGCCGGGTCCGGGCGCTACGCCAGCTGGACCGGGGACCGGCTGGACGGTGCGGTCTTCGTGAGCCGCGAGCCCGTCGCCGTCTCGCGCCAATGGGCCTGCGGGCTTCTGGCTCAGCCGGCGCAGTCCCTGACCGATCGTCTCGGGCTGCTCGCGGGCCGTTCCGCAGCCGGCCGGCCCGATCCCGGCCCCATCGTCTGCTCCTGCTTCCAGATCGGCGCGAAAGATATCGCCCGCGCCGCCACACAGGGGCACGTCACGCTGGAGGCCATCGGCCAGACCCTTCGCGCCGGCACCAATTGCGGCTCGTGCCGCTCGGAAATCAGCAGCCTGCTCAATGCCCTTCAGGATCAACAGGGAGATCGTCATGACATCGCGCAAGCCGGTTGAGGTGTTTTCAGGCGAACAGACGGGCACCGTGGCACGTCGTCGGGCCGACCGCATGGGCCCGCTCGCGGTCCTGCCCGTGTTCTTCTCGCTTCAGGGCAAGCAGGTCGCTCTCGCAGGAGACAGCGATGCCGCGGCCTGGAAGGCAGAGCTTCTCGCCGCCAGCGGAGCGGAGGTGCACGTCTATGCCCCGGATCCGGGCGCCGTCATGAAGGGGCTTCTGGACGGCGGCAGCCCCTCAGGACGGTTCGTTCATCGCGCCCGCCCCTGGGATCCCGCGTGTCTCATCGGCAAGGCCCTTGCGATCTGTGACGCCGAAACGGACGGCGAGGCGCGGGCCTTCGCCTGCGCGGCGCGGGCGGCAGGGGTTCCGGTCAATGTGATCGACAACCCGTCCTTCTGCGATTTTCAGTTCGGATCCATCGTCAACCGCTCGCCGGTGGTCATCGGCATCTCGACCAATGGTGTCGCACCGATCCTCGGCCAGGCCATCCGCCGCCGCATCGAGACCCTGATCCCGCCGGCACTGGCCGGATGGGCAGCCCTTGCCGGACGCCTGCGCGAGCAGGTGCTGGCCCGTCTCGCGGCAGGCCCCCAGCGCCGAGCGTTCTGGGAACGCTTCACTGACTGGGCCTTCTCGGGCGAGGACGCACCCGAGGACCGCTCTGGCGCTACCGCGCTGATCGAGCGGACGGGGCTGGGGCTCAGGGCCGATCAGGGCAAGGTGACGCTGGTGGGCGCAGGCCCGGGCAGCGCGGATTATCTCACCCTCAAGGCCGTCCGGGCGCTCCAGGGGGCCGATGTGATCCTCTTCGACGACCTGGTCGCCGACGAGGTGCTGGAACTCGCCCGCCGCGAGGCCCGCCGCATGATGGTCGGCAAGCGCGGCGGCCGGGACAGCTGCCGTCAGGAGGACATCAACGACCTGATGGTCAGGCTGGCGAAACAGGGCAAGTCGGTGGTGCGGCTCAAGTCGGGGGATCCGATGATCTTCGGCCGGGCCGGCGAGGAGCTTGCGCGCCTCAAGGCGGAGGGCATTCCGGTGTCCGTCGTCAGCGGCGTCACCTCCGCCGCCGCCATGGCAGAGCGCTTCGGGGTCTCGCTCACCCATCGCGACCACGCCCAGTCCCTGCGGCTGGTCACCGCCCATTCCCGCCATGGCGACCTGCCGGAGAGCGTTGACTGGAACGGCCTCGCCGATCCGGCAACGACCGTGATCTTCTATATGGGCGGCCGCATGGCCGGGCGCATTTCGGCAAGGCTTCAGGAGCAGGGGCGGGCAGCCACCACGCCGGTCGCGATCATGTCCGGTGTCGGCCGGGCGAGCGAGCGGCGCTGGACCGGCCCCCTGTCGGCGCTCGCTGCCGGTGTCGCGAGCCTCGGACTTGAGGAAACCGGCGACCCGGTTCTCATCGGCGTCGGCGAAGTCTTCGGCGAACTTCAGGTCGTGGGCACCTTGCCCGGAAACGGAGAGGCGGAAGATCTGAGCGCCGCGCTGTGATGCTCGCAGCGCTATGGGGGAGGGCGTGGGCAGGGCTGGCCCTTTCTGCCGGCGACCTGCTATAGGCAGAAGCCATGAGCGATGCCTGTCCGTCCCCGATGCCTCTCCTTGATCTTCGCGCCGACCTGCTGCGCGGGGCCGCGCCGGCGCTCCGGCCGCTGAGGCCTGCAGAGGCGCGAGTCTGGTGGATGCCGGTGCCGCCCCCTGAAGAGACAGGTCCAAGTGACACGGAAGGCGGGCTCCCCGATCATCCGGTCTGGTCCCGTCTGGAGGCACTGGTGAGCGAAGACGAACTGGAGCGCGCCTGGCGCTTCCGCTTTGCCCGCGACCGGATGACCTATGTCGCGGCCCATGCCCTTGGCCGCCTGATGCTGAGCCAGGCGACGGGCCTGCCCACGGACCACTGGCGCTTCACGGTCGAGGCCCATGGCAAGCCGGAGGTGATCTCCCCCGATGGCGGCCCGCGCCTGCGGCTCAATCTCTCCCACACCCACGGCATGGTCGCCGCCGCCCTGACCAAGACCGCCGACATCGGCATCGACGTGGAGCATTTCGACCGCTCGTCCGATATTGGTCTGGTCGCGCGCAGGGTCTTTGCGGAGGATGAATGCGCGGTGATCTTCGCCGGTGCGGAAAGCGGACATCTGCCGCGCTTCCTGCGCTTCTGGACCCTGAAGGAAGCCTATGTGAAGGCCATCGGCAAGGGGCTCGCCCAGCCGCTGAAGCGGATTTCCTTCGATCTCGGAGACCGCAGCCTGCCGCCGCGCATGCGGCTCGACGGCGCGACGGATCCGGCGCCGGAGTGGCAGTTCCGCCAGGTCCTCCCCGGTCCGGGTCACGTCCTGGCCCTGGCGCGGGAGACGGTCGATCCGGCCGCACCCGTGACGCTCTCCGAGGTCACGCTGGGGCTCTGAGAGCAAGCCGCCCGCTAGCGGATCAGGCGCAGATAGGCCGCCATGCCCCGCTCCTGGTCCCATTGGGCGGGATAGCCGAGGGAGACCTCCTCGAAGCGGGTGCCATGGCGATGATCCGTGCGCCGCGTGTGCAGATGACCGGAGACGACCACGTCGGCGCGGAAGATCCGGTGCCAGTCCCGCGTCTCCCGCGTGCCGCACCAGGGGGCAAGACGCGGTGCCCGGGGCAGGCGGATGAGATCCTGCCGCAGGGGATAATGGTTCACCAGCACCGTGCGCGTCGTCTCGGGCAGGCCCTCCAGCCGCCGCGCCAGACGCTCGCGGGTCATCTCAAGCCTGTGCGCGCACCAGCTTTCCCGGTCCGGATGCGGATCGGCCTTGAGGTAGAAGTCGTCGCCGCAGGCCGTGCGATGTTCGCGCGCCCAGCGGGAGACATCGCGGCGCGCCAGATACTCCGGGCGGAAGCTGAAGTCATAGAGCAGGAAGAGCGGGGCGATGAGCAGCGGTGCGGCCCCGTCATTGCCGTGAGTGGCTCCAGGCCAGAGCGGGAACGAGTCTTCCGGTGTCACCACCTGGAACTCCCGCGCCAGTTCAACCAGCGCATCATAGCGGGCGACCCCGCGCAGGGGATCGGGCTCCTCCTTGCGGCGGATCGACCAGAGCTCGTGATTGCCCGGCACCCAGATCACCCGGTCAAAGCGCTTCGCCAGTTCCTCGAAGCCGAAGCGCATGTGATCGAAGCGCTCGGCCAGATCACCCGCGACGATCAGCCAGTCCGCGCCGTGATCGGGAAGCCGGAGAAGGGCAGCCCGGTTCTCCTCGGCGGACAGATGCAGATCGCTGATGGCGTGAAGGCGCATGGGACCTTTAGGCAAGGCAGGGGAAGGCAGAGCGTGACGAGCCCCTTAGATGGGCCGCCGACGTGGTCTTGTCCACCCGTTCAGCCTGAAGCCCGATGGGCTTACACCACGTTGCGCTCGCGGTAGGTCTTCAGGAAGGCATTCACGCGGGGGTCATCCGGCTCGCGGCCGAAGATGTCGGCGGGCGGTGCGCAGGTCACCAGTCGACCGCCTTCCAGGAAGGCGACCCGGTCCGCCACATGGGCGGCAAAGCCCATCTCGTGGGTCACCACCACCATGGTCATGCCTTCGGCCGCCATCTGCTTCATGACGCCCAGAACCTCGCCGACCAGCTCCGGGTCGAGGGCGGAGGTGGGCTCGTCGAAGAGCATGACGCTCGGCTCCATGGCAATGGCCCGGGCGATTGCCACGCGCTGCTGCTGGCCGCCGGAGAGATTGGCCGGGAAGTTCGCCTCCTTGTCGGAGAGGTTGACCTTGGCAAGGGCCGCCCGCGCCTTGGTCATCGCTTCCGCTTTGGGCAGGCCCTTCACGTGGATCAGCGCCTCGGCGACATTTTCCAGCGCGGTCAGGTGTGGCCACAGGTTGAACTGCTGGAACACCATGCCGATGTGCTGGCGCTGGCGGCGCAGGGCCTCGCCCGACAGGGGCTTGCGTGGCGGGGCACCGGCGGACTTCCAGCCGATCAGCTCGCCCTCCAGCCGCACCTCGCCACCGTCATACGCTTCCAGGAAGTTGATGCAGCGAAGCAACGTGCTCTTGCCCGAGCCCGACGGGCCGATGAGGCACAGCACCTCGGAGCGATGCACGTCGAGGGTGATGTCGCGCAGGGCCTCGAAGTCGTCGAAATGCTTGCTCAGGTTCCGGATCTCGATGATCGGCTGCTCGGTCGTGATGTCACCCATGGGTCAGGTCTCGCTCGTCGTGGGTCCGGTCTCGGAAGGGCAGGGAAGGCAGGGGCTCAGGCGCGGCGCAGATGGCGGGTCACCCGCCGCTCCACCTTGTCGCCGAGCCAGCTCGTGCCGATCACCATCAGCCAGTAGAAGAGGGAAAGCACCAGGAAGGGTTCGACGAAGGTGAAGGTTTCCGAGGCCATGGTCTGCGTTTCGTAGAGCAGCTCGGGCACGGTCACCACCGACAGGATCGCCGTTTCCTTGGTGAGGATGATGAAGAAGTTGGTCAGCGGCGCTGTCGTCGGCACCAGCATCTGCGGCAGGATGATGCGGAACAGGATCCGCCCCTCGCTCAGGCCCACGCAGCGCGCGGCCTCGATCTGCCCCTTCGGAATGGCGTTGAAGCCGGAGCGGAAGATCTCCGCGAAATAGGGGCTGCCATAGATGATGAAGCTGGCGATCCCCGCCTGCACCGGCGTCAGCAGAAGCCCGAAATGCGGGCCGCCGAAATAGAGGATGAAGAGCTGGATCATGAAAGGCGTGCCGCGGATCACCTCCACATAGGCCTGGATGAGCCAGCGCAGGGGCCGGGGGCCGAAGCGATAGAGGCAGGCCAGGGCAAAGCCGAGGACGAGCCCGCCCAGCGACCCGACGATCCAGCACAGGATGGTGACGCCGAAACCGGACAGCAGGGCGGGGCCATAGCGGACGAAGAGGTCAAGTTCCATGGTCTCAGCCCACCAGTAACCGGTTCTCGGCCAGTCGGCCAAGGGCCGAGAGGATCACGTTGATGAGGAAATAGATCGCGGCGGCCGCCACATAGATCTCCAGCGGCCGATAGGTCTCGCCGGTGATGTTCTGGGAGATGCGGGTCAGCTCGCCGATGCCGACGACGGAGGCGAGCGACGACACCTTCACCAGCAGGATCAGCTCGTTGGTGAGGGAGGGCAGGCCGATGCGGATGGCCTGGGGCACCAGAATGCGCCGCCACAGCGACAGGGTCGGGATGCCGAGCGCAAGGGCGGCTTCCGTCTGGCCCCGGGGGATCGTCTGCAGCGCGCCGCGCAGGATCTCCGCAGTATAGGCAGCCGAACACATGCCGACCGCCAGGATCGCCGCGGCAACGGCCGGCAGGTCAAGACCCACATGCGGCAGCATGTAGTAGAAGATCAGCAGCTGCACCAGCAGCGGCACGCCCCGGAAGAAGGAGATGTAGAGCGCCGCGATCCGGGAGAGGAACGGCCCGCGCGAGATGCGGGCGGCGCACAGAAACACGCCCCAGACCAGACTGATCGCCATGCCGCCGACCGAGATCAGCAGGGTCCAGCGGGCAGCCGCCAGCATGTAGGGCAGATTGTGCCAGATGACATCGAAGGAGAAGTTCAAACCGGAGCGTCCTGTCTTCCCGGGTTGAAGGTAAGGCCCGCACCCGACCGCATGCGACCGGGTGCGAGGATATCAGCTTACTTCACGTCCGGCATCGTGGTCGGCAGGTCTGGGTTGGAACCGAGCCACTTTTCGTTGATTGCCTGCAGACGGCCGTCTTCGTGCATCTTGATCAGAGCATCGTTGATGGCGGCAATCAGGGTCTTGGCGTCTTCGCCACCCGGAGCAACCCAACCGAAGTACTTCGGCTCGCCGAAGGGCGGCATGACCATTTCGAAAAGGCCCGGACGCTGCACGGCGGCATAGCCCATCAGCGGAGCGGAGTTGGCAACGGCCTGGATGCGGCCGGCTGCGAGATCGGCCAGGGCTTCGTCGATGTTGACGTATTCACGCACGTCCGCCGGGGTGGCGAGCGATGCGGAGAAGGCCTTCAGCTGTTCGAGCTGGGCAGAGCCCTTCTGGGAGCCCACGGCCTTGCCTGCGATGTCTTCCGGCTTGGCGATGCTGTCGTCGCCGGCCTTCTTGGCCAGTGCAACGGTGGCGTTGCCGATCGGCAGGGTGAAGTTGTAGCGGCTCATGCGCTCGGCGGTGATGGTCACCGGGGCGTTGACGAAGTCGAACTTGCCGGCTTCCAGGCCCGGCAGGATGGACTGCCAGGGCAGGTCGAGGAATTCGGCTTCCACGCCCAGTTCCTTGGCCACTTCCACAAAGAGATCGTGGCAGATGCCCTGGTATTCGCCGTCCTTCAGGATGTCGAACGGTGCGTAATGCATCTCGGTTGCGGCGACGATCTTGCCCTTGGCCTTGATGTCGGAAAGCATGTCGGCCTGCGCGAAGCCGGCGAGACCGAAGCTGACGCCGAGTGCGGCGGCGACGCCGAGGATTTGCTTCTTCATGTATCTTCTCCTGTTGGTACCAACTGTTCGGAAGGGAGTATTAGTTATTGTTATAATTTATTTTTTCAGGATAGCTGGCAGGTTCAGTCCCTGCTCTTTAGCGCAAGTGATCGCGATCTCATAGCCCGCATCTGCATGGCGCATCACGCCTGTTGCAGGGTCGTTCCACAAGACCCGGGCGAGACGTTCGTCCGCTGCCTCTGTTCCATCGCAACAGATCACCATGCCCGAATGTTGCGAGTAGCCCATGCCGACCCCGCCGCCGTGGTGGAGCGACACCCAGGTGGCGCCCGAAGCGGTGTTGAGCAGGGCGTTGAGCAGCGGCCAGTCCGAGACGGCGTCCGAGCCGTCCATCATGGCCTCGGTTTCCCGGTTTGGCGAGGCGACCGAGCCGGAATCCAGGTGATCACGGCCGATGACGATCGGTGCCTTGAGTTCCCCGTTGCGCACCATCTCGTTGAAGGCGAGGCCGAGGCGATGGCGCTGGCCGAGACCCACCCAGCAGATGCGCGCCGGCAGGCCCTGGAAGGCGATGCGGTCACGGGCCATGTCCAGCCAGTTGTGCAGATGCGGATCGTCCGGGATCAGCTCCTTCACCTTCTGGTCGGTCTTGTAGATGTCCTCCGGGTCGCCGGAGAGCGCGCACCAGCGGAACGGGCCGATGCCCTTGCAGAAGAGCGGGCGGATATAGGCCGGCACGAAGCCCGGGAAGGCGAAGGCGTTTTCCAGCCCCTCATCCTTGGCCACCTGACGGATGTTGTTGCCATAGTCGAGGGTCGGAACGGCGGCGTCCCAGAAGGCGACCATGGCTTCCACATGCTCGCGCATGGAGGCACGCGCCGCCTTTTCCACCGCCTTGGGGTCGCTCTCGCGCTTCTCGCGCCACTCGGCGACAGACCAGCCCTTGGGCAGGTAACCGTTGATCGGATCGTGGGCCGAGGTCTGGTCGGTGACGATGTCCGGGCGGGGGCCGCCAGCCTTCATGCGGCGGACCAGCTCGGGGAAGATGTCGGCCGCATTGCCGAGCAGACCCACGGACTTGGCCTCTCCCGCCTTCGTCCAGCGGTCGATCAGTTCCAGCGCCTCGTCCAGCGAGGTTGCCTTTTCATCCACGTAGCGGGTGCGCAGGCGGAAATCGATGCGGGTCTCGTCGCATTCCACGGCCAGACAGCAGGCACCGGCCATGACGGCGGCGAGAGGCTGGGCGCCGCCCATGCCGCCGAGACCGCCGGTCAGGATCCACTTGCCCGTCAGATCGCCGCCATAATGCTGGCGTCCGGCCTCGGCGAAGGTCTCGTAGGTGCCCTGCACGATCCCTTGCGTGCCGATGTAGATCCACGAGCCCGCGGTCATCTGGCCGTACATGGCCAGACCCTTCTTGTCGAGTTCGTTGAAATGGTCCCAGGTGGCCCAGTTCGGCACCAGGTTGGAATTGGCGATCAGGACGCGCGGGGCGTCCTTGTGGGTGCGGAAGACGCCGACCGGCTTGCCCGACTGGACCAGCAGCGTCTCGGTCTCGTCGAGATCCTTGAGGGCGGCGACGATGCGGTCGAAGTCTTCCCAGGTGCGGGCCGCGCGGCCGATGCCGCCATAGACGACCAGTTCATGCGGGTTTTCGGCCACATCCGGATGAAGGTTGTTCATCAGCATGCGCAAGGGCGCTTCGGTCAGCCAGGACTTGGCGTTGAGTTCGGTGCCGGTGGGCGGGAAGACGTCGCGGGCATTGTGACGGCGGTCGACCATGGGAGACTTCCTGTTCACTTGGATCTTGGGTTCGTATTCGGTCAGGGAAACGGGGCAGGCGGCGCGATGCGCCTTGCCTCACCGTTGCGGAGGGGAACCCTCCAGGGAGATGAGCGGGCTGGCGGAGACGGCGGCCACGACGGTTCGGCTGGCGATCAGCTCGGCGGCGATCTTCAGGTCTGGGGCCATGTAGCGGTCCTCGTTCAGGGTCGGCACCACCTTGCGCAGCTCGCTCAGCGCGATCTGCAGGGCAGGGCTGGTCTGCAAGGGCGCGCGGCACTCGACGCCAAGCGCGCCGCAGAGCAGCTCGACCCCGAGGATATTCGCCAGATTGGCGGTCATCCGCGTGAGGCGGCGCGCCCCATGGGCGGCCATGGAAACGTGGTCTTCCTGATTGGCGGAGGTCGGCGTGCTGTCGGTCGAGCAGGGATGGGCCAGATGCTTGTTCTCGCTCATCAGGGCGGCGGTCGTCACCTCGGCGATCATCAGGCCGGAGTTCAGGCCCGGATCCTTGGCGAGGAACGGCGGCAGATCGAAGGAGAGGGTCGGGTCGACCATAAGGGCCACCCGGCGCTGGGCGATGGAGCCGATTTCAGCCACGGCCAGTGCGATCTGGTCGGCGGCGAAGGCCACGGGCTCCGCATGGAAATTGCCGCCCGAGACGATGCGCCCGGCTTCCGTCAGCACCAGCGGATTGTCGGTCGCCGCATTGGCCTCGATTTCAAGGGTATGGGCCGCCATGCGCAAAAGGTCGACACAGGCGCCCACCACTTGCGGCTGGCAGCGGATGCAATAGGGGTCCTGCACCCGGCTGTCGCCGTCCCGGTGGCTCTCGCGGATCTCGGAACCGTCCATCAGGCCGCGCATGGCAGCCGCCACCTCGATCTGGCCGCGATGGCCGCGCAGGGCGTGGATTTCCGGAAGTAGCGGCGCGGTGGAGCCCATGATCGCATCGGTGGAAAGGCTTGCGGTCACGAGACAGGCCTCGGCCATGCGCCAGGCCTCGAACAGGCCGACGAGCGCCAGCGCCGTCGAAAACTGGGTGCCGTTGATGAGACCCAGGCCTTCCTTGGGGCCGAGCACGACCGGCGTCAGGCCGGCGCGGGCCAGAGCCTCGGCTCCGGGAAGCCGTTCGCCGTTGAGATCGGCCTCTCCCGCGCCGATCATCACGGCGGTCATGTGGGCAAGGGGTGCCAGATCGCCCGAGGCGCCGACGGATCCTTGCGCCGGGATGACGGGCGTCACGCCCCGGGCCAGCATGCCCTCGATCAGTTCCAGCACCTCGAAGCGCACACCGGAGGCGCCGCGCGCCAGCGACATGAGCTTGAGCGCCATCATCAGCCGCACGGCCGCGGGATCGAGATCCTCACCCACGCCGCAGCAATGGGAGAGGATGAGATTGCGCTGAAGGGTGGCGGTGTCGCCCGGCGCTATCTTCACGCTGGCGAGCTTGCCGAAGCCCGTGTTGACCCCATAGACCGCCTCGTTGCCCATGGCGGCGATGCGCACCCGCTCGGCCGCCGCATCGATGGCCGGACGGGCCGCCCGGTCGACGGTGACCGCCAGACCCTCGCGGTAGATCCGCTCCAGGTCGCTCAAGGTCACATGGCCGGGATGAAGGACGAGGGCGCTCATCAGGAGCCTCCGAAGATGCGGGATGTCAGGGGATTGAAGCCGATGCGATAGGAAAGTTCCGCCGGATGGGCGACGTCCCAGATGGCCAGGTCGGCGCGCGCACCGAGGCAGAGCGTGCCGCAATCGTCGAGGCCGAGAGCCCGTGCCGCCTCGCGAGTCACGCCGGCCAGCGCTTCTTCCGGCGTCATGCGGAAGAGGGTGCAGGCCATGTTCATGGTGAGCAGCAGGCTGGTGAGGGGCGACGTGCCCGGATTGCAGTCCGTGGCGAGAGCAATGGCCACCCCGTGCCGGCGCAGCAGGTCCATCGGCGGCAGGACGGTTTCCCGAAGGGTGTAAAAGGCCCCGGGCAGCAGCACGGCGACGGTGCCGGCCTCTGCCATGGCCGTCACGCCAGCCTCGTCGAGATATTCCAGATGATCGGCGGACAGCGCCTTGTAGGAGGCGGCCAGCGCCGCGCCGCCGAGATTGGACAGCTGCTCCGCATGGAGCTTCACCGGCAGGCCGAGGGCGGCAGCCTTGTCGAAGACCCGAGCCATCTGCGCGGGCGAAAAGGCGATGCCCTCGCAGAACCCGTCCACTGCGTCGACGAGGCCTTCGTCATGGGCCAGCTCCAGGGTCGGCAGGCAGATCTCGTCCAGATAGCGGTCATCCTCGCCCTTGAACTCGGCCGGAACCGCATGGGCGCCGAGAAAGGTGGTGCGCACGCGGATCGGGCGTCGCTCGCCGATCTTGCGCGCCACCCGGAGCATCCTGAGCTCGGTCTCCACATCGAGGCCGTAGCCGGACTTGATCTCCAGGGTGGTGACCCCTTCGGCGATCAGCGCATCGACCCGCTTCAGCGCCTGGGTGAGAAGCGTCTCTTCGCTCGCCGCCCGTGTCGCGCGCACGGTGGAGACGATGCCGCCGCCGGCCCGCGCCACCTCTTCATAGGAGGCGCCGTTGAGGCGCATTTCGAATTCCATCGCCCGGTCGCCGCCAAAGACCACATGGGTGTGGCAGTCGATGGGGGCGGGGGTGACGAGCGCCCCGTTCAGATCCTCTGAGGGCAGCGTCGCATAGGGGGCGGGCAGCTGGTCTTCCGGCCCGCGCCAGGCAATCCTGCCGTCCTCGATGACAAGGGCCGCCTGCGGGATCAGGCCATAGGCCTGGGCTGCGGCGTCCCCGGTGGTCTCGAGCGTGGCGAGGGTGGCATTGCGGAAGATCCGGCAGGTCACGGCGTCCATTTCCAGACTTGATTAAATTGCGTTAGATGAGAATATGCATGCACATAAAAACGTGTCAACGAGGATTCCGACCGTGGCTCATCTCTCCGACCATCGCCTTCTCGCCGCCCAGGCCCTGACGCCCGACGGCTGGCAGGAAGATGTTCTGGTCACCCTCCGCGATGGCCGGATCGCAGAGCTGCGCGCGGGTGTCGGCGCTGAGGATCCTGCTGCCCGGGGGGCAGAGCGGCTCGGCATTCTGCTGCCCGCGCCCGCCAATCTGCACTCCCACGCCTTCCAGCGCGCCATGGCCGGCATGAGCGAGCGCCGCGGGGCGGAGGCCCTCGACACGTTCTGGACCTGGCGCCAGATCATGTACCGCTTTCTCGACATCCTGAGCCCGGACGACATCGAGGCAATTGCCGCCTTCGTGCAGATGGAGATGCTGGAGGCGGGCTACGCCACCAACGTCGAGTTTCACTATGTCCACCATCAGCCGGACGGCACCCCTTACGCGGCGCTGGGCGAACTCTCCGAGCGCATCGTGGCTGCCGCTTCCCAGACCGGCGTCGGCCTGACCCTCCTTCCGGTGCTCTACAGCCAGGGCGGTTGCGACGGCCGGGCGCTGGGGCCGGGGCAGATCCGCTTCGGCAATGACATCGACCGGTTCGTCGACCTCCATGCCGCGGCGTCCCGAGCCGTGGCGCGCCTGACCGGCGACTGCACCATCGGTGCAGCCCCCCATTCCCTGCGCGCGGTGCGAAGGGAAGACATTGCGCCTTGCATCGAGCTGGCCGCCGGGCGGCCGCTGCACATGCATCTGGCCGAGCAGGTGAAGGAAGTCGAGGAGGTGCAGGTCGCCTATGGCCTGCGCCCGGTCGAATGGCTGCTCGCCCATCACGAGGTCACCCCCGACTGGTGCCTGATCCACTGCACCCAGATGACCGGTGACGAGACCCGCCGTCTGGCCGCAACAGGGGCCGTGGCGGGCTTGTGCCCGATCACGGAATCGAGCCTCGGCGACGGCATCTTCAACGGGGTCGACTATCTGGCCGCCGACGGTCGGCTTGGCATAGGCTCCGATTCCAACATCCGCATTTCCCTGTCGGAAGAGCTGCGCACGCTGGAATATTCCCAGCGCCTGCGCGACCGCTGCCGGGCAACCGTCGCGACCCCGGACCGTTCCACCGGCCGGGTGCTTTATGATGCGGTTCTGGCGGGCGGGGCGCAGGCGGCGGGACGCGCCTCGGGCGCGCTGGCACCCGGTCTCTGGGCCGATCTTCTGGCGCTGGACGCCAGCGCCCTGGACCTTGAGGGCTGCAAGGGTGATGCCTGCCTCGACACCTGGATCTTTGCCGGCGACGACCGCATGGTCAGCGATGTCTGGTCTGCCGGGCGGCATCTGGTTAAACAGGGCCGGCACGTGGATGCGGACGGGATTCGCGCCCGCTATCGCGCCACCATGAAGGGGCTGAGGCAACGGTTTTGACGGTCAGGGAACTCAACAGCTGGACGGAGATCCGCGAGGAGCTGCATCGGCGGATCAACGACCGGATCTGGCAACCGGGGGAAACCATCCCGGGCGAAGCGGATCTGGCGGAGGAATTCGGCTGTGCCCGCACCACCGTGAGCCGGGCTCTGCGGGCCCTCGCCGAAGCGGGCCTTGTCACCCGTCGCCGCAAGGCCGGCACCCGGGTCGCCGTCAACCCACCGCACAAGGCCACCTTCACCATTCCGATCATCCGCGAGGAGGTGGAGGCACGGGGCGCGGCCTACAGCCATTCCCTGCTGAAACGGGTCGAGGCGGGCCTTCCGCCCCAGCTCCATGCCGCCTTTCCGGTGGGCGAGGGCGCAAGGCTGCTCTTCACCGAGACGGTCTATTTCGCCGACGACCGGCCCTTCATGTTCGAGGAGCGCTACACCAATCTGGACGCGGTACCGGAGTTCGGCACCATCGCCTTCGACCTGATCACGCCGAATGAATGGCTGGTCCAGAACGCGCCCTATACCTCCGGCGACCTGACCTGTTACGCCGCAAACGCGGGCGAGCGCCTGTCGCGTTTCTTCGAGGTGGCGCAGGAAACCCCGCTCTTCGTCATGGAGCGGGCGACCGCCAACCAGAAGGTGCCGATCACCCACGTCCGCATGAGCTATCAGCCCGGCTATCGCTTGCGCACCAGATTCTGAAGCAGGGCCTGTCCGCCCGGATCAGAATCCGGCGGAAGAGCAGATGCTGATCAGTGCGCTGAGATGGGGCGTCGACAGCCCGACGCAGCAGGCATGGGCGGCCATCAGGAAGGCCGTCAGAAGCGTGCCGAGACCAAGCGCCGTCAGCAGCCAGGGATCGGCGGAAAGCTCCTGAAGCACCCCTTGCTCCTGCGCTTGTCGGCCGTAAGAACCAGAAATCCGGGTCATGTCATTCCTCCCTTGAGGGCGGGCCGTCCGCATGTCCGGCCCCCCGTGATCTGAAATGGCCTTGCGCACCAAAGGGCGGCTCAGCCGACCTTCTCGTCCTTCTTGCCGAAGAGCCCGCCGAGCCAGCCCTTCTTGGCCTCGCCTTCCGCTGCTGCCTCTTCGGGTGCGGCCGCATCGGCCTCGGTCGGAGCCGAGGGGGCAACGATCTCGCCGAACGTGGAGAAGAACTCCCCGGCCAGCCGCTTGGCGGTGCTGTCGATCAGGCGCGCGCCAAGCTGGGCCAGCTTGCCGCCGATCTGGGCGTCCACATCATAGTGGAGGATGGTCGCATCCGGCCCGTCTTCCTCCAGCCGGACCACGGCCGCGCCCTTGGCGAAGCCCGCAACCCCGCCCGACCCTTCGCCGACGATGCGGTAGCTCTCCGGCGGGTTGAGATCCTCCAGCGACACCTTGCCGCCAAAGGTGGCCTTCACCGGCCCCACCTTGAGCAGAACCTTGGCTTCCATCTCGCTGTCGGAGCTCTTGGTCAGCTCCTGGCAACCGGGGATGGCGGCCTTCAGCACGTCGGGATCGTTCAGCGCCTCCCAGACCTTCTGGCGCGGGGCTTCGATGCGCTGGCTTTCGGACATTTTCATGAGGGGGGTCTCCGTTTGATTGGGCCGCCGTCAGGCGGGGGAACCGGGCAGATCGCCACGCTGGCCCTTGCGGCGCAGCTGCAGCAGTTCGGCCAGAATGGACAGGGCGATTTCTTCCGGCGTGATGGCTCCGAGGTCGAGGCCGGCGGGCGCCTTGATCCGCGCCAGCCGCTCCGTCGACATGCCTTCTTCGGCAAGGCGCGCCTTGAGGCTTTCGGCCTTGCGCCGGCTGCCGACGAAGGCGACATGGGCCGCATCCACCGCCAGCGCCGCCTTCAGGGCAATGAGGTCGCCCTTGCCCTGGGTGGAGACCACCAGATAGCGCTGGGCCGGGGCCTCCACGGGCAGGGCATAGCCTTCGATCCGCTCGCCGACGCGGGCAAAGGCCGGCTGTTCGTCGGCCGGCGCGCAGGCGGCACAGTCAAAGCCGATGCGCGGGGCCAGATCGGCCAGCGCCACGGCCACCGGGCTGGAGCCCAGGATCACCAGCTTGGGGCGCGGCAGCACCGGCTCGATGAAGATGTCCATGGTGCCCTGGCTGGGGCACATGTTGCGGGCAAAGCGGATGCCGTTCTTCTCCTCGCCGGGCGTGACCCCCAGATCCTTGAGCAGATCCTCGGGCTGGATGGAGATGAGCCGGGTCTGGCCGTCCTCCAGGCACTGCGACGCCGCGCGCAGCGCCGCGCCCCGGGCGCAACCGCCGCCGATCCAGCCTCCGGCGATGCTGCCATCGGCTTCGATCACCGCCTTGGCCCCGGCCTTGGCGGCGGTGACGGAGATGGTGCGCACCACCGTGGCGAGCGCGAAGGGGCGCCCCAGCCGGCGCAGCCGGTTCATCAGCTCGTGCAGATCTTCCTCGGTAGCGGCAGACGGCATCTCGATGGAACGGGAAGACATGGACATCACTCTCACAAGGTTGCCAGATAGGGTTCAAGGGCGGCAAGGCTCGCCAGATTGTGGGCCGGGGCGAAGAGATCCACATGGTGCAGGGCGGCCACCATGCCGCCGGTCACCGGCTCGTATCCGTCCCAGCCGATCAGGGGATTGAGCCAGACGATGCGCTTGCACCGGCGCCGCAGCGCGGCCATTTCCCGGCCCATGCGCTCCGGTTCGCCCGTGTCATAGCCATCGGACAGGATGATCACGCAGGTGCGGGAGTGGATGACCCGCGCCGCATGCCAGGCGTTGAACTGGGTCAGGGCCTCGCCGATCTTCGTGCCACCGCCCACCCCTTGCGCCATCAGGCCGAGCCGATCCAGCGCGCGCCCCGCATTCCGCTCCTTCAGGGCGGCGGACACATGCACGAGGCGCGTATGAAACAGGAAGGCTTCCGCCTCGCGGAAACTGTCGAGAAGCCCGTGCACGAAGCGGGTGAAGACGCCGGTGTAATTGCTCATGGAGCCGGAGGCATCGAGCAGGATCACCAGCCGCAGCTGCTTCTCGCGCGGCCCCTTGCGCACGAGGGACAGCGGCGTGCCTCCCTGGGCAATCGACCGGCGGATCGTGCGTCGCAGGTCCAGCCGCGGCCCCTTGCGCATCTGCCGGTCCCTGCGGGTCAGGCGTACCCGCATGGCCCGCGCCAGTCTTTCGGCCAGCGCATGGGCGGCTTCCAGCTGCTCCGGATCACTGATCTTGCGAAAGTCGACCCGCTCGAGGTTTTCCGCCAGGCTGGCGCCTTCGCGGCGGCCGGTGGCCTCCTCGTCCTGGGGCTCGTCCTCTTCGCCGGGCTGGCGGTCCACGTCATTGGCCAGCGTATCCCGCCGCGTGCCCTGCTGCTCGGCCATCTCGCGCAGGGTCTTGCCGCCCGTCTTGGTCGAGGTGCCGGAGGTCTTGATCACCCCCTTCACGCCGCGATCGAGCCAATAGGCGTCGAAGATCTCGTCGAAGGCGCGCCAGTCCGACAGGCGACCGCAGAACAGGGCGCGGAAACCGGCCTTCAGGTCCCTTGCGCTTGCCGCCTGCGGGGAGAGCAGAAGCGACAGGGCATCCCGGCTCTCCGCCAGCCCGACCTTGAAGCCGCTGTCCCGCAGGCTGTGCAGGAAACCGGCAAGGCGCAGCCGCAGGGCGGCCCCCAGGTCGTCCCGGGTCTCGATGGTGTGAAGGGCGCGGGGAGCGGCAAAGGCCATCACGCCACCCTGCCCAGCAGCCGGTCCGCCACCTCGCGGGTCACGCGGGTGCTGTCTTCCCGGGTCTTGAGCACGCAGGAGAGCGTCTCGAAGACCAGTTCCCGGTCCTCGTGCAGGTTGCGGGTGCCGAGCCCCAGCAGGGCGGTCGCCCAGTCGATGGTTTCCGCGACGCCCGGCACCTTGGCGAGATCCTCCTTGCGCAGGGTGCCCATGAGCTGGGCCACCTGCAGCGCCAGGGCCGCGTCCAGCCCCTCGACCCGGCTGAGCAGGATGCGCGCCTCCCGGTCCGGGGTGGGGTAGTCCACATAATGATAAAGGCAACGGCGGCGCAGGGCGTCGGAGAGTTCGCGCGTGCCGTTGGAGGTCAGCACCACCCGGGGCACCGAGCGGGCTTCTATGGTGCCCATCTCCGGAATGGAGACCTGAAAGTCGGAGAGGATCTCCAGCAGGAAGGCCTCGAATTCCTCATCCGCCCGGTCGATCTCGTCGATGAGCAGCACGGGCGGGCGCTCGCGCCGGATGGCGGCCAGAAGCGGCCGCTCCAGCAGGTATTTCTCGGAAAAGATCGCATCTTCGATCTGGGCGGCACTTTCACCCGACCCTTCATGCGCCTTGATGGCCAGAAGCTGGCGCTGATAGTTCCATTCGTAGATGGCGTCGGAGCGGTCCAGCCCCTCGTAGCATTGCAGCCGGATCAGATCGGTCTCGTGCAGGCGGGCCAGGGCCTTGGCCACTTCCGTCTTGCCGACCCCGGCTTCGCCCTCCAGAAGGAGCGGACGCTTCAGCATCTCGGTCAGGACAAGGGCCATGGCGAGCCCGTCATCGGCGATGTAGCCGGTGTCTGCGAGGGCCTTGGCCAGATCTGTCTTGGTCGGGGTCATGGCAGGGGTTCCGGCGACACGTTCCGCGCGCGATCTCCGTCACGCGGGAGGCATTGGGTGACAAGCAGTCCGACGTGCCTTGTCATGGCCGTCGGGCCGGGGCTCCGGGGGCGTCTGTTGCCCCCGGATCCTTGAGGTCTGAGCCTAGCCGTGGGCGCCGAGCTCCTTGGCGGCCTTCCAGATGCGCCAGGCATCGTGCGGCATCTGGATGTGGGTCGAGCCCAGGAAGCCGAAGGCGTCGTTGACCGCATTGGAGAAGGCTGGCACGCCGCCCACATTCGGGCTTTCGCCCACCCCCTTGGCCCCGATCGGGTGATGCGGGCTCGGGGTCACCGTGTGGTCGGTTTCCCAGTGCGGCGTCTCGACGGCGGTGGGAATGAAGAAGTCCATGAAGGACGCCCCCAGCACGTTGCCCATCTCGTCGTAGCGGATCTCCTGACCCATCGCGATGGCGAAGGCTTCCGTCAGTCCGCCATGCACCTGACCCTCGATGATCATCGGGTTGATGCGGGTGCCGCAGTCATCCAGCGCGTAGAAGCGGCGGATCTTGGCGACACCCGTGTCCACGTCGATGTCCATGACGCAGAAATAGGCGCCGAACGGATAGGTCATGTTGGGCGGATCGTAGTAGCTCACCGCTTCCAGCCCCGGTTCCAGATTGGGGGGCGGGGCGTTGTAGGCGGCCCAGGCGATCTCTTTCATGGACTTGCGCAGGCCCGGATTGCCCTTCACCTGGAACCCGTCCACGTCCCATTCGAGATCGTATTCGGACACTTCCAGCATGTGCGCAGCGATCATCTGCGCCTTGTTGCGGATCTTGCGCGCGGCGAGCGCGATGGCGGCACCGGCCACCGGCGTGGAGCGGGAGCCATAGGTGCCAAGACCATAGGGCGCCGTGTCCGTGTTGCCTTCCTCCACCATGATGTCGGCGGCGGGAATGCCGATTTCCGTCGCGATGATCTGGGCCCAGGTGGTCTCGTGACCCTGACCCTGGCTCTTGGAGCCCATGCGCGAGATCACGGATCCGGTAGGATGGACGCGGATTTCCGCGCTGTCGAACATGGCGACACCCAGGATGTCGCAGTTCTTGGACGGTCCCGCCCCGACGATTTCGGTGAAGAAGCACACGCCGATCCCCATGATCTCCCGGGTCTCGCCGCGCTTGAAGGCTTCCTGCCTGGCCTTCTGCTCCTCGCGCAGGCTGCGGTAGCCGATGGTGTCCATCGCCTTCTGCATGGCCGTGTGATAGTCGCCGCTGTCATATTCCCAGCCGAGCGCCGAGTGATAGGGGAACTGTTCCGGCCGGATGAAATTCTTCATCCGCAGATCCGCCGGATCCATGCCGAGCTTCTTGGCCAGGATGTCCATGCCCCGCTCGATGCAATAGGCGGCTTCCGTCACCCGGAACGAGCAGCGATAGGCGACCCCGCCCGGAGCCTTGTTGGTATAGACCCCGTCCACCGACAGGTGGGCGGTCGGGAAGTCGTAGGACCCGGTGACGATGTTCATGAAGCCGGCCGGCCACTTGGACGGGTCGGCGCAGGCGTCGAAACCGCCATGGTCGGCGAGCACGTGAACGCGCAGGCTAGTGACCGTGCCGTCCTTCTTGGCGGCGATTTCCGTCGTCATGTGATAGTCGCGGGCAAAGGACGTGGTGGAGAGGTTCTCCATCCGGTCTTCCACCCACTTCACCGGCTGGCCGGTGACGATGGTCGCCACGATGGCGCAGATATAGCCCGGATAGGCGCCCACCTTGTTGCCGAAGCCGCCGCCGATGTCCGGAGCGATCACGTGGATCTTGTGTTCCGGGATCGTGGAGAGCAGGGAGGCCACCGTGCGGATGACGTGCGGCGCCTGGAAGGTGCCCCAAACCGTCAGCTCGCCCGACACCTTGTCCATCGAGGCAACGCACTGGCAGGTTTCCAGCGGCGAGGGATGGGTGCGGTGATAGGAGATCATCTCCTTGATCGACACTTCGGCCTCGGCAAAGGCCCGGTCGGTCTCTTCCCGGTCGCCCACCGACCAGTTGAAGATGTGGTTGTGGTGGTTGCGCGGGCCGTGGGCGCCCTCGGTCTTGCCTGCCAGATCCTCACGCAGGACAGGCGCATCCGCGTCCATCGCCTTGAAGGGATCGACGAGAACGGGAAGCTCCTCGTAGTCCACCTCGACCAGCTGGATCGCGTCATCGGCGATATAGCGGTTCTCCGCGATCACGAAGGCCACTTCCTGGTTCTGGTAGAGCACCTTGCCGTCGGCGAGCACCATCTGCACGTCACCGGCCAGCGTCGGCATCCAGGCGAGGTTCACGCCCTTCAGGTCTTCCGCCGTCAGCACCGCCACCACGCCCGGCAGCTCCAGTGCCTTGCTGGCATCGATGCGCGTGACCTTGGCATGGGCATAGGGCGAGCGGACGAAGTCGCCGAAGAGCATGCCGTTCAGCTTCAGGTCGTCGACGTAATTGCCCTTGCCCTGGGTGAAGCGGATGTCCTCGACGCGCTTGCGCTTGCAGCCCATGCCTTCAAGGGCGGCTTCACGCTGTTCGCGAGTGGGGGTCATGTCGTTCATTCTGCGGCCTCCTGAAACTCGCGGCCCTGCAGCTTGGCGGCTGCATACTGGATCGCTTTGACGATGTTCTGGTAGCCGGTGCAGCGGCACAGGTTGCCGGCGATGCCGAAGCGGATTTCCTCTTCGGTCGGGTTCGGATTTTCCTGCAGCAGCCGGTGCGCGCGGGTGATCATGCCCGGCGTGCAGAAGCCGCACTGCAGGCCATGCATCTGGCGGAAGCCTTCCTGCAGGGCCGAAAGGGTGCCATCCGCATTGGCCATGCCCTCGATCGTGGTGATCTGGGCCCCGTTGGCCTGAACCGCGAACAGCGTGCAGGCCTTGATGGACTTGCCGTCCAGATCAACGGTGCAGGCCCCGCAATGGGAGGTCTCGCAGCCGATGTGCGGCCCGGTGATGTTTAGGTCTTCCCGCAGGAAGTGGATCAGAAGCGTGCGCGGATCCACGAACCGCTGCACCTTCTTGCCGTTGACGGTCATGGTCACCGGCATCTGGTCGATGTCGCTCATGAAATCTCCTCCCTCAGGATCCGGCGCGCTCGAAGGCGCGCGCCAGCGCGCGGTGCACCATGACGCCCGCCATCTTGGTGCGGTATTCGGCCGGTCCCCGGCCGTCGGCGGCCGGGTTGGTGATGGCTTCTGCTGCTGCGACCGCCCGGTCGACCGTCGCCGCATCCAGGCCGGATCCGGTGACGATCTCGGCGGCCTCCGAGGCCAGCAGCGGCGTGTCGCCCACATTCGTCAGCGCAATGGAGCAGCCGGTGACGGTCGAGCCGTCGCGGGTCAGGATCACGGCAGCGGCCGCCGTGGCATAGTCGCCGACCTTGCGCTTCAGCTTTTCATAGGCAAAGCCGTGGCCGGCGGCGGGCACCGGGATGCGGATGGCCGTGACCAGCTCGTCCGGGGCCAGGGCGGTGAAATAGGCGGCCTCGTAGAAGTCGCGGGCCGCGATCTCGCGCTCGCCGCCATTCCCGGCGGCCAGATAGGTGGCATTCAGGCACTGCATCAGCGCCGGCATGTCATTGCCCGGGTCACCATTGGCCACGTTGCCCCCAAGGGTGCCCATGTAGCGGATCTGCGGATCGGCAATGAGCAGGGAGGTTTCCCGGATGATCGGCAGCTTTGCCGCCAGAAGCTCGGAGGCGATCAGCTCGTGCTGGGTCGTCATCGCGCCGATGACGACGCTGCCGCCCTCGTCCCGGATCCCCTTGAGGTCGGCCACGCCGCTCAGGTCGATCAGGTGTTCGGGGGCCGCCATGCGCAGCTTCATCATGGGGATCAGGCTGTGGCCACCGGCAAGAGGCCGCGCCTCGTCCCCATGGCTGGCCAGGATCGCCAGGGCTTCCGCCACGGACGATGGCCGGTGATAGATGAATTCTCCGGGAATCACGTCGTTCTCCTCCCTCGGTCGGTCCCATCGGGCCGCCGCCTCGAAACTGGACCGGGTCATCCGGACCGCTCGACTTCGGCCTGCCGTTCCTCTCGCCGCGACAGCGGAAGCGGACGGTCCGGGGCACCCTCGGAAGGGGGAAAAGGGACGCTTGGCCCAGAGGCGCCATGCCCTCCGCTGCCATGTTCCATGCCGGTCTCGCATCTCCCATGGCCCTGCAGGCAGGTCCACGACCGGCAATTTCTCCCAGGGCCCCTCGCGGATGCCCCCTCTTCCGGAGGCAGGTGTCCTCCGCGACGGTGGTCCGAACCAGGCGCTCTCGGCCGGATGGATCGGAACAGCAGGTCGGCGCGTCCTCCACGACGCCCGACACATCCATGCTCGGGAAGAGTGCAGTGCACAGACAATCGTCCCTGCACGGAGAACCGGAAAATTGCACGGATGACGGCCTTTTGCGCATGAATTACGACAGAGATACTGACGTATTTCGAGGCTGATCCGGGCCCTCAAGGCTTTGGCTTAAGGCGGAAAGACATCTTAAAATCTGCAGGTTAGGGGCGTATTGCCGGTTTTTCGCCTCTCCGATGGCGTGCAGAGGCCAGATCAGACGTCAGGACTGAGACTGCCGCCGGGAACAGGGCGTCGGGGTGCTTCTGCTGCGCTGCGAAAGCACGTTTTGGTTGTATGCGGTCCGGCGGAGGGGGAACGTTCCAAGAAGCCATCGGAGGGGCCGGACGAGCAAGGGGGGGAGGGGGGCGGTGCCTGTCGGCCCCTGCCAAAGCTGCCTGAGATCCGCCCAGCTGACGGCTTTCCGCTATGACGGTTCGGGGCGCTACTCGGCCGCTGAGGACACCGCAAGCGGGGTCTGCGGCTCAAGCTCCTGGCGTGCCGGTGCCGGGTCTCTCAGGGGAGTGCGCGCCGGGTCTGCAGCGGCCGGTGCGGAAGGGGCCGGGGGCGTTTCTTTTCCCTGACCTTGACCTTGCTTCCGGTCCTGGCCCTGCCGGGCAAGCCGCGCTTTCACATGGGACCAGCGGGCACGGCTGACTGGCACTTGCAGGTTGTCGGCCGTGGCCATGATGAGCAACCCGGCATCGCCCACCCGCCGGCATCCGGTCACCCGGTCCATGTTGACGATGTGGCTGCGATGCACCCGGCTGAAATGGCGCGGATCGAGCTTGGCCTCCACCTCGGTGATGTTGAGCGGGCAGAAGATCGTGCGCTGGCCGTCATGCAGCTGGGTGTAATGGGCGTCTGCCTGGATCGCGACCAGCTCCAGCGGGCTGATCTGCCCCTTCATCCCGTCACGCTCCACCGGCAGGGCGTGGCGGATGGCCCCGGTCCCGCTGCGCTGGGTGGGAGCGGCCTGCAGGCCGGCCGACCCGCGTGTGGCAACGGCCTCGCGGGCTGCGGATGGGGGCTCGGCAGGGGCGGTCATCTCTTCGGAAAGCTCGGCAGGGGTTGCCGCGTCAACAGCCGCTTCCTCCGCTTCATCCTGCGCGGGAACTAGGGTGAGCAGGAACAGGCCCGAGACGAGAAAGGCGACGCAAGCGACGATGATGGCCAGCGTTCCCGCACCCACGGCCGGGGCGGTGGCAAGGGCTGCGTCGGAAGCGGTCGCATCCGGCAGGGCGGTGATCTCCATGCCTGCCATGGCCGTGTAATGCATGGCTGCCACGGCGAGCGCCTGAACCACCGCCGAAACCACCAGCGGTGGCCGGCGCCCGGTCCCGAAGCTGAGCCAGAGCGCAAGTCCTGCCGCGTTGAAGGCCACAACGAAGGCCGTGAGCACCAGCGCCGGGTCGTGGGTCATCCGGGTCGAGCCATGCAGGGCATACATGCCCAGATAATGCATGATGCAGATGCCCGCGCCCATGACCAGCGCCGAGGAGCCGAGCCGCAGGTGCGTCAGGCGTCCGTTGCTGGCCGCCAGCACCGCAACGCCCACGACCAGGACACAGACGAGGAAGGAGAGCAGGGTGGGCAGGACGAGAAAGTCGATGGCCACCGGCAACCGGGCGGCCAGCATCCCGACGAAATGCATGGACCAGATGGCAAGCGCCAGGGTCAGGGCCGCGCTCGCTAGAAGAAAGCGCCGCCGCGTGCGCGAGGCATCCACCACCTGAACCGCCAGGCTCAGGCCGACAAAACTGCCCTGAAATGCCACGATCAGGGAAAGTGCAACGAGCCAAGGCTCGTGCGCCACCATCATCCGTGCCGATCCTCCCGAAAAACCGTTCCTCTCCCCAGGATCGGCTCTTGCGGGCGCATGATAGAAGAAACCTTCCGGCGCGGCAAATACCCAATGCCCCATCGTCACTTGCGATCGGTTGCGGGGGCGTTGCGGGGGGGCGTTGTGATGGGCAGCGTGCCCAGGTTCCGGCAGAAGGCCAGACCGGGCGGTCATCCCCTGCGCACCGCGTGATCCGCCCGCCTTGTCCTGCAACGCAGCGCTGGCTGTCGGCGCAAACAGAAAACGCCCGAAGGGGCGACCCTGCGAGCGTTCGAACATGAACTTCAGAAGAAAGAATGGTCGGAGTGAGAGGATTCGAACCTCCGACCCCCTCGTCCCGAACGAGGTATTCTCATCTTGAAAACCTTGAAAAACCTCAGTTTTTCGTATGCCTCATGGGCGATTGTTCACCCTTGTTCCGCCAGTTTCATTGGCATTTCATTGGCATGTTGTCTGTCTGTTGTCTGCCGGTTTGCCCGTTCCGCCAGCTTGTTGGCAGCGGTCTTCTGGTAGTCTGGGTGATGGTGGGCATATCGCTTTTCGAGCACTTCGAGGGACTTCCCGAGATAGCCGGCAGCCTCGGCAAGGTCCACGCCGTCCTGCATCATCCAGGTGGCGGCAGTATGCCGAAGGGTGTGCCGGACAATCTTCTTGTCGATTGCCGCCAGGTCGACGACACGCTTGAACGATTTCTTGCAGTCTGGAGGCTTGCCATTGCACTCGACGACGTAGCGGGCACCCGCATCCCGCCATTCCTTCATCTCCTCAACCAGAGCCTTGGCGAGGGGAATGGTCGGCTTCCGCTTGTTCTTGAACTCGATTGCTCCCGGTGGACGGCGATAGAACAGGCCGTTTTCGAGATCGACCCAGGGGCGTCCTTCTTCCCGGACAAAGCTTGCTTCGCATACGACCGAGCTGCGCGACCCGTTCATGACCGCGACGCGAATGAATCTTTCGACATGAGCCAGGGGCCGCTTTGATGTGGAGACCTTCTGACCTTTGCGTAGGCCCTTATGGATTGTCTGTATCTCGGTTGTGTTGCGCGCAATCTGGCAAAGCAGCTCGACTTCTGCCTCCGTTAGCCACCCTTCGCGGCCTGGATTGGCAGGCGGAAGAAAGACGGTCACAGGTTCGCTCAGGATGCCGTCTGCCATGGCCAGCCTGATGGCCGCGCGCAAGTCTTCGAGTTCGCGCCTTGCACCAGCAGGTGTGGGCGTTCGCGAGGGGAACGCGATGGCCTGCTGGCGCATCCGGGTCTCGACATAGTCCTTGCAAGTGACCGAGGAAATATAATCGCAGCTCTCGTGCCCCCAGAACGTGGCGAGCTTTTCAACGCGCTGACCGAGCTCCCGGGGGCGGGCAATCTTGCGCCCCTATACTTCCAGGTAACGGGCGAGAACCTCGGCAATGAGGAGGTTCTCTGCCGTGCGCCGGCGTGTTGAACGGGTGGTTTCCTGGCGGCTTTTCTCCGCCAGGTATGCGTTCAGTGCTGCTTCAGCTCCAGCAGCATCGTCTGCAGTACATCCGGTGCTAAGTTGCTGCTTGCCGTCGAGGATGACCCAGGTCGCCGGCCGCTGCGGGCTGCCAGCTTTTGCCTTGCGGGCAGGTCGGAGCCACAAGCGGGCCGGTTTTGATGGGCGCGACAATTCTCTCTCCATTCGGCGATATATCTGCGAGTGACCTTGATGTAGCGGCCATGGCGCTCGCACATGAGATCTCCACGGCTCACAGCGGAACGCAGCGTGGAGACTGTCACCCATCTGCTTTTGTGAGGAGGAGTGCCGCCAAGCTCGGGAAGATAAAGAGCCGTCTCGAGCGACATCGGGGTATCAAAATTTTCGGGATAAAATAGTTCTGGAATTTCGGAATTGGCGATTTTCAGTTGTTGGTCTTGTATTCTGTTTTGGTTCACCATTAATCCATCAATCGGTAGTGATGATCGAGTATGTGCCGGTTTTTTCAGTAATTGTAAGAAGAAAAATAATTAAAATTTTAAGTATTCCGCATTTTTTGGTTGCGAGTTCAATTTGGTGTTCCGTTTTTTACTTGGAGACGCCGCGTTGAAGTGTTCCCGCAGTGGTTCGCGAAAAGCTCATTCCCCCAAATGCAGCCAGCCCCACCTCCCGATTCACGTCTTCAGATTTCCGATTCAAAACGGAACGGTGTTTTAAGATGTAACGGGGGGAGGACCATCTAGTAGAGCTTTTATTTCTGGTGGCGGAGTTGGGCGGATTTTCCGATTGAGTGTCCAGCCATCCTCAATGCGATCGGTGATGGCGTCGAAAGCTTTCTCGCATTGGATTGGGTCGTAACCGCGTTTTGACAGCTCTCTGATAGTCGCGTCTGCCAAAGAATTGAGGGCCTTCCAGTTCTCGGCTTTCAGGATCTGACTGACGAGATGATGAAAAAGAGTTTCTGAGATCACCTGGAAGTCAGGTCTTTTCAGGGCCCGTTGTTTTGCCCTGTATTCTGCTTGATACGCGGCTTTCCGCTTTGATTTGTGTCTTCTCGCTATTTCCGCCTGCGAAGTTCTCATTGCTCATCCTTTTTCCTTGATGGTGCAATGAAAAACTGTCGGCGGAAAGAGGAAGGAACGGCGTTCTATCTTGAATCGGAAAACCAGGAGACTGAATCGCAATCCCGCAATTTGTTCAAGGTTACAGGCAGGTTGCTCAAGGTTTTCGGCAATGGATCGAGTGTTATTTCTCGCCCTCGCGGAGGCCAATGCCTATGGCCCCGGACATCAGAAACTCGATGCCCGCATCCTCTATCGCCCGCTTGAGATCGTGAAGCGTTCGGTCATGGGGAACCGACTTTTCCAGCTCAAAAGAGGCAATCGCCCTTTTTGAAACCAGAGAAGCCTTTGACAGGTCCTCCTGGGACCAGCCGAGCCAGGCTCTCGCCGCACGGCACTGTTTTGCATTAATCATATATTTACCATGATCTTCATCTTAACTTGCTAAATTGCATTAAAAATGCTCTTTTGCATCTGTCGTTAAATTGCAAAAAGGCATTAAAAATGAATATTTCAAATCTTGAGTACACCGATTCCGCCGATAAATTCCAGATCCCGGAAGAACTATGTGAGGCGGTCGATACCGCTCTGGATGAAGTGTTCTCAAAAACCTTTGCGAATGATGAGCTTTTTGGGGAGGCCCTGACGCAGGTCCGTGGGCCGCTGGACAGCCTCTGCAAAAGGCATGGGATTCTGATCGAACATGCGATCGCCGCAGCTTTTGCTAATGCCGGCGATGGTCGTTTTGAGGTGCAGACCCAGGTCCCTGTAACCGTCTCCAAATCTGTCGAAGCTTTGATCGAGGCCAATGGGGAGGCAAGCCTCGACGGCATCCATATACCGCCAATCGATGCCAGCGGGCGTAGGGTCATCATCGACATCGTCGTATTCGACCGGGACAGTGGCGATCTGCATGTGATTTCGGTCAAGCGGGGTGGGGGCGCCCAGAGCGGTCAGGCCGCTCGGGAGGCTCGCAAGGATCTGGCTGCTGCCGGACTGCTGCTGAAGTTCTTGATGCTTAGCCAAGGCCTCCCTGTGCGAAATATTCGGCAGATCATGGTCGACTGGTATGGGAAATCCGGTGTCGTGGCGCGTAAATCCATCAATCGGCACTCGATCGATGGCCATTTCGGCATCCCGATCCGGGTCTATGTAGAAGGGATGTCCGAACGGCTGTCTACGGGGATCACGAGCCGGATGCAGCCGCTGCTGCGAGCAGCCCTTTATCCAAGTTCTCCGCAAACAGAGCCTGAAAGCAAGACTGCTGAAGAGGCCACAGTAGCTCGGTTGATCTCCGTTGATGACGCTCCCGAATTCACCAGGCCCACGGCCACCCTTGCCGATTGCCTCGCCGTCCTGCCAGCCCGCCGTCAGGGGCGCCAGATGCGGGCCGTGATTGCGGCCGCTTAGAGCCGCAAGACGTGGGGCAGGCGGCCTCTCGCTCCGGTCCGGATCCAAGAATTTTCCGAAACCAAATTTATTTCACCGACGCCAGACCTGACGTCGGCAACCATGAGCAAAGTAATGACTTCATTTTATCGCAGCTACTATCGCCGTGAGCGCCCGGATTTTCTCTTGTTTTTAGCCCATTGCATTGTGCGGCGCGCTCTTCGAACGCTACACAACACACCCCGGGGGGCGTGGCCCGTCGTCGGCATCGTTGCCGATGATCTTGGGGTGCCCGTCACGCATGTCCATACGGCGCTAGGCGTCGAGATGCTCCGGGATTACGGTGACATTGCCGGCATGCGGCTCGACCGGAGCATCCGCCTCCTCGACTATTCCGGCGAGGGCCGCGTGGAGGATGAGGAGCTCCGGTCCGCCCTGGGGTCACGGCGGGCTGTGATCGCAATGGCTCGATGCACCGCCAATCTGCCGGAGCTGTTGGTTGCGGCCTCTGATGGAGTTTTTGTTCTCGAACGTCCGACTGTCCGGCATATCCAGGCCGCAGCACGCCATTGCAATCGGGTCCTCCTGTCCGATGCGGACGCCGAGAAGCTGAGTGATCTCCCGATCGGTGACCTGGCTCTCATTCTCAATCGAGGCCGCAAATGGCGGTCTGTCTTCGAAGCCTATGATGCCCAGAGGAGCGAACCACAACCTCTCACTGCCCCCGCGAAACGCGAGCTGGATCTGGACAACATACCGGGTCTGGCAGGCGCGGGCCTGTGGGGGCGTGATCTCTGTCAGGATCTCGCTGACTGGCGAGCGGGAAAGATCGGCTGGGCCGATGTCGATGGCGGCGCGCTGCTGGTTGGAGCCCCTGGCACAGGAAAGACTACCTACGCCCAGGCTCTGGCGCGCTCTGCAGGGTGTCATCTGGAAGCGACCTCGGTGGCCCAATGGCAGTCGAGAGGGCATCTCGGAGATATGCTCAGGGCGATGAGACGAAGTTTTGCCGAGGCTAAAAAGTCCGCGCCGACCATCCTTTTTCTGGACGAGCTGGACGCCGTCGGTGCCCGCCACACGGCACGAGGCGATCACGCCCGCTATCAGATCGAGGTGATCAACGGTCTGCTGGAGTGTCTGGATGGGGTCCAGGACCGGGAGGGTGTCGTGGTCCTCGGCGCGTGCAATCACGCGCATATGATCGATCCGGCAATCCTGAGACCGGGTCGGATGGAGCGCATTATCGAGCTGCCGCTGCCTGATGCAGAGGCGCGAGAGAAAATCCTGCGTTTCCACCTAAACGCTGACCTCGCAGACAGCGATCTCTCCAACGTCGCCAAGAAAATGGAAGGTCGCACTGGTGCTGACATCGAGCTGATGGCCCGCGAAGCACGTCGCTCTGCCCGACGCGCGAGACGTGCCATGGACCTCGCGGATCTGCTCCAACGGCTTCCGAAAACCACAAAGTTAAGTGATGAGGATCTGCGTCGCATCGCAGTTCATGAAGCTGGACATGCTGTGGTTCATCTCGCGCTAAGACCGGAGCCGATCGGGAGCATACGGATCAATGATGAGGTTCCTGAAACGGCTAACTCTGTGTTGGCCGGTGGCGTCTCGGTTGAGATCCTCTCCCATCAATGCCGCACGAAGGGCGACTACGAGGCCATGCTTGCAGTCCGTATGGCCGGTCTGGCAGCAGAGGAGGTAGTTTTGGGAAACATCAGCGATGGTGGCGGAGGAGGTGAGGGATCAGACCTGTCCTGTGCAACCCAACTGGCCACGGAGATGGTAACCAGCATGGGCTTTGGGGAAAGCTGGCTGCATCTGGCGACGCCTGGAGAACTCGCAGGACGTCGTATGCTCATGGGGGATGCGAGGGTCCGTGCTGAAGTTGACCAGCTTCTCAATAACGCTTTTGAACGGGCCAGGAGCCTCATCCGGCAGCAGGCGGGATTGCACCAGCGGCTGGTCGAGGAACTGTTGGAAAAGCGAGCTCTCAGGAACGTAGAGATTGCCCGGCTCATCGAGGGGTGCACGACAAGAGAGCAGGGGAGGATGGTCTGCCGGGTCTGACCGGGAGCCTTAGGAGCCGATACCAGGAAACGGCGAGGGGCGGACTGCCACCTTTTCCTCGCCGATCGTGAGCTCCGGCTCGCCTGAGGCGAGCCACGTCTCAAGGATGTCGGCGGACCTGATGACCTGTTGCGGCTTCCTCAGGGCGCATTCCCAGACAGTGGCCACGCGCCAGCCGGCCTGTCCGAGCTGGTCGCGTACTTCGGCATCGCGCGAGATATTGCGCTCGAACTTGGCCTGCCAGAACTCCGGCCGGGTGGACGGTGTCGAGGCATAGCGACAGTCCTGATGCCGGTGCCAGAAGCAGCCATGCACGAGGATCACGGCCTTGTACCGGGCAAGAACAAGATCCGGCTTGCCGGGAAGGTCCTTCCCGTGCAGCCGGTAGCGCAGGCCGCGCGAATGCAGTTCCCGCCTCAGGGCAATCTCGGGCCTTGTGTCCTTGCTCCGGATCCCGGCCATCATGCGTGACCGCGTGGTCTTGTCTACAACGTCCATCGTCTTCAGCCTGGCAATTGCATGGCAACACTGTATACACGTCCTGGTACATTTCTGGAGAAAGCGAATTGCCTGCAAGTTTTGGAATTGTCGACCTGTTTGCGGGTCCGGGGGGGCTTGGCGAGGGCTTTGCGTCCCTGCGCGAAGGCGGTCGGAAGCCTTTCGATATCGGCATTTCAGTAGAGCGTGAAGCCTCGGCCCATCGCACGCTGACCCTCCGCGCCTTTCT
This sequence comes from Roseibium aestuarii, assembly GCF_008477545.1. Lineage (GTDB taxonomy): Bacteria > Pseudomonadota > Alphaproteobacteria > Rhizobiales > Stappiaceae > Roseibium > Roseibium aestuarii. The sequence goes on from NZ_VORA01000001.1 coordinate 818,759, forward strand.
GCGCAACTACAGGGACCGTCATGGGCTTCTGCCACGCCAGTTTGTCGACTTCCATGCCGGCAGGATTTCGGAACCGGACTGGGAGACCGTAGGCAAGACCGCGTGGCAGCATGCGACCGCCGAGGCCCGCTGTCTAGAGCTAGGCACCCAGCCGGCAACCGACGCAATCGATGCAGTGATCCCGTCCCTTCGCAGGAATTTCGACGATAGCATCCTGATCGGCGGGCCTCCCTGTCAGGCCTACTCCCTGGTCGGACGAGCCCGCGCCCGTGGCAAGATCGGCTATGTGCCGGAGGAGGACGAGCGCCACTATCTTTTCCGGGAATACATCAGCGTGCTCGACAGGTTGCGTCCGGCGGCATTTGTCATGGAAAACGTCAAGGGCATGCTCTCTTCCACGGTCGAAAGCCGGCGCGTCTTCGAGATGCTGGTGGAAGATCTCGCCTCTCTAGGCACCGGCGGACGCCATCTCTATGAACTGAAGGCTATCCGTCTGGAGGACGGTCGGGCGAGCTTGCAGGACTTTTCCAAACCATCGGACTTCATCGTCTGTGCGGAAGAGTTTGGTGTTCCCCAGCGCCGCCATCGCGTGATCATCGTCGGCATCCGCGCAGACCTTGAGTCCGGCATTTCCGGTCGCAGCATTGAGGTCGCCAGATCGCCCCGCACCGTGGCCGAGGCAATCGGCAATCTGCCTCGGCTTCGCAGCGGATTGAGCAGGGAGCTGGATGCGCTTCCCCTGTGGCGGGCGCATGCTGCGAACGCCGCAGCAACTCTTGCCGACCTGTTCAACGCAAATGGGGACAAGCACCTGGCAGGATCCTTCGGGCAACTGGAATCCGGTTTCGATCAGGTGAAGGCACTTAACAGATCTTCCCGTTCCCTGCCTGTTTCATATGGCCAATCGCGTGATGAATTGCTGAACTGGCTGGAATGTTCCGAACTGGAGGCTGTTGCCCAGCATGAGACGCGTGCGCATATGGTCTCGGATCTCGGTCGCTACCTTTTCGCTGCCGTCTTCGGAGCGCAAAGAGGTTTCAGTCCGAAGGCGAAGGATTTCCCGGAGGAACTGAGCCCGGAACACCGGAACTGGAAAAGCGGCGTCTTCAACGACCGCTTCCGGGTCCAGATTGCAGGTGAGCCCTCCACCACGGTGACCAGCCATATTTCCAAGGATGGCCACTATTTCATCCATCCGGATGCAACCCAGTGCCGCAGTCTCACGGTGCGCGAGGCTGCACGCTTGCAGACCTTCCCGGACGACTACTATTTCCTGGGCAACAGGACACAACAGTATGTCCAGGTCGGCAATGCCGTTCCTCCGTTCCTGGCCCGACAGATTGCAAGGCTGCTTGTGCGGGCGCTAGGGAACTGAGATCTGCCGTTTTCTTGAAGACGGTTGAACTCTATGCTGTTAACAATGGGATTCAGTTAACCGACCTTCTCAAGTGAGGGCTGGGAGAAACCTTCATTCAATAGCGCCGTAAGGGCCGTTATTGCCAGTGCGCATTGCTTGTCAGTCGGCATTCTTCGTGGGATTGCAGCACAGGTTTCGAGGATGCCGATATCCCTAGGTGTCAGGAGCCCATGTTGTCGTGCCCAGGTGACTGCACTTGCCCAATAATCCGCCCCATACTGATGAACCAGAATTTGGGCATTGGCAGCCGCATCAACGGCTTTGCTCGCACGGGCAGCCCTTTCGGTTTCCTTCGCAATCTCGATCGGGACAAGGACATGTTCCTGCTCTTCAGGGTAGTCGAAGGACTTGCTCCGAAGCTGATTCCAGCAGGCTTGCTTTTTCGCCCATTCGCTCAGGTTTCGTACACCTGCAAGTGGATTGAGTATTGTCTCCTGAGCTTGTTCACCCGCCACGCTAAGGACGGACCTTAGGTCGTCAGAAATTTCCTGTCGTCGCCAGATTTGATCGAGATCCAGCACCATGCCTGCCTTTTCGGCATCATGAACCAGTTTTGCGATTGAATAGGTGACGATGTTGGCCCTGTATCCTCCTTCGTACCATTCGGCATTGGAGATAAGAGTTTCAGTCCGCTTGAACACGATGGCTTTTGCGATCAACCGTTTGAACCATAGCTCGTCAAAGGACGTCCCCTCTTCCCCCCACCGCTTTTCAAGGCTTTTCGCGAATTCTCCGAAGTTTTTTTGAGCCCCGCAACTTACGATGTAAGGCAAACCGGACCACGTGTTCTCAAATTTTGCCAAGTCTGTTTTGGTGAGAAATTGCGAGCGAGGAAATTCCGCGTCGAATTTCTTTTTTTCGGCGTCGGTACGGCGGCTTCTTTCATCGGCAAACTGTCCGCGTGCCCGCTCGTAGAACCACTTGGTCTCCCGATAGTTATCGGTGCGGGCCGGGGCAAGGATTCGCCGTGAAAGCTCTTCGACCTTGATATGGAAGGGGTGGTTCGCGAAAAAGTCTGCGGCATTCACTTTGTTCTGGCTGTTGGCGAACTCCGAGATCTTTGGAACAATCCTTTCGGACTGTTCCGGGGGGACAATTGTCAGTTTCATCTGGACGTGAACCTGCCCAATCTGCTCAGCCAACGTCTTTCGAGCCGCATGGATGGATGCAGTTGTTTGTCCGCCATTGACGATTTGCAGGTTTTCGGCCTGCTGGAGTTCAAGACCGTTTTCAGTCTGCCTGATCTCTACATTGCTAGCGGTGGCACTCAGGCCGTTGTTGTACGAGAAAAACATTTTCGGCTCATCGCGTATTGTGTCACGTATCCCGCGATTAACCTTGCCCCTCGCTTGCAGAAAACTGCGCACGTTCGCTTCGAGAAGTCGAGGACCCCACTTGTCGTAAATCTTGGAGAGCTGCTGACCTGGTATGACGGCGAGATAGCTTTCCAGGGAGCCGTCCCCACCTGAGGCGCGGAGTAAAGGAATGCCGCCGCCGAAGTCTTTCTCGAAATTGATAGACAGGTTGGCGCGTGCCTGGCCTTGATCCATGTATTTCTTAATGCGTTTGAGATCCCAGAGACTGAAGGTTACAGGCACTCCATTGATCTCAGAAATCTTGATCGCATCTGCATTGCCGCGCGCATCTGCATTCGAAATGATTAGAAGTTGAACTTTCTCGACCTGCTTCCAAGTTGATGCGATGAGATCTGCAACTCCAAAGGCAGCGCTTGTCTCCTCAAGCTCCTCTCGAAAGTTATGTTTCCGTGACATTTCCAGGAAACGATAGACGCGGTTTACAAGTCTTTCGATCTTTGCCTTGTCAATGGTCCGTATTTGTTTGCCTAGCTCAAAGTCGCATAATATTAGGCTCAAAATACCGTCGCAGTCCCTAGGATCGCCACCATAGCCATCAAGTTGGATCCGCTTTTGAAGGGCATTGTTATCGAAGTAGGCACGCGAGGCGCTGTCGATCTCACCAGCTTCCGTAATGAGCTCTCCGATCTTCTCGAAAAAGGCTTCCGAAGTTATCAGTCCAAATGCATCTGCATCTCCCTGAATGTCGGCAATCAGTTGGTGGTGAAATTCTTCCAGCTCGCTCATTGCTCAGGCCCCTCCCGGACCAGTTCTGTCAGGCTTTGGCTAATTTCAAAAGGCGTGCAGGCATCAAGTGCGAGTTGGTACCTTACGTTCTCTATCCCGTGTGGCAGATCGGCGGCAATTCGGGGAAAGCCATCTCTGACCTCGTAGACAGTTGTATTGCCGACTACCCAGCGTCGCTCGTCATAGGCGTCGTCTGGGTCGTATCCCGTCGAAAACAGGGTTTCTTCCCACATGTCAAAAATGGAGCCCGGGTTCTCAAACAACTTCGAAGTTGCGCGAACATGGTCGTGAAGGTTCTCGCCTTCGGGTGATACAACTGACGTTATATTGGTAACTCTCAAATACAGTCGGCAGCCGGGTACATCCGCAAGCTGATGCTCGGAGGAAATGGAGACAAAGGGGCGGGCGGCCGCACGCTTCGTCTTGATCTCGACACATGATGTTGTGAATTCGAAATCCTTTGGCGCTCCCCTGGGGCCTGTCCATGCGTTGATAGCTATCTGAGGTCCAAGTGACAAAGCGACTTCACGGAGGAACGTGAGCTCTCCGACAAGTCCTTGTTGTTCCTCCAGCGTAAGGCTAGACGCTCTTCCTCCTCGCATTAGCCGGTGCCAACGAAGCAGCCGGCGTATTGTTCGGGAAAGCGCATCCTCCAGACTGACACCCACTTCTCCCGCGGCAACGACATCCCGGCAGAGTATCTGGAAAACTTCTAGCTGGCTCAGATCCTTGAGACCGACGAAAAGTGCTGCACCTCCGGTCAGGGACCTGAAGGATATTTGCAGATCCTTGAGTTTCGGCAGTTGGGGGAGAGGCCGAGGAAGGGAGGCCAAGCGTAGCATCAACCCCGGCATGCCCAATTCTGGCAGGGCCCAGAAGAAGTCGAATTTTCCGGCACTGTCCACTCGACGAGCATCGCCGGGTTCGAGTTTTTCCCATGGATCAAGAGGCTTCAAGTTCGGCCTCCAAATCTTCGTCTTCATCCTCTTCGCCAAACAGCTCCAGGTACCGAACCGTATTGACGATATATTCCACCCGTTCCTGAGGTCGGGCTGAAATCGGAAGGCTCATACCCCAGGCTACTACGGAATCCTCGGAAACCTGTTCCGGACTTTCCAAATCCAGCTCTTCCGCATCCGGATACTGCAATTTGACAAGCATGATGATGAGGAGTGGACGGGCCCGTTTCTCTCGATAGATCCTGCCGGGGAAGTTGGGTTTTTTATCGCTGGCTTCAAACCCGGCCAGATAGTCTTCCTCGGCTAACGCGATTTCACCCTGCCCGAGACCTGCCTTTTCGAAACTAGAATCGGCTATGCGCATTCGTTTGCCACCAAATGCGATGAAGCCTTTTCGCAAATCCTTAGGGGCGATCGTTCTGGTAATCGGTTTGATTGGAAGACCTATCGACTCCTCGGTTTCGGTATTGCCGCTCTTGCTGGTTATCAGAACATCCCAGCTTTTAAGCTCGTCGAGCTTCCTGGAATCTATGTACTTTCTAATTGGACCGGGGTTAGTCGTGACGCTTTCCTCTGCATTTCGCCAACCAGCAAGAAACTGGTCGACAATCTCGACCGGGACGTGGGTGAAGCAGAAGCCGGCTGAGGCAGGAATTTCGTTGAAGGCGCCATTGGAAACGGTATTCACAAGGCGAATTGCCAGTTCCTTGTTTGCCTTAAGATCAGCTTCGCTGGAACTGACCCTTGAGGTTTCAACGAACTTGTTCGAAAGGCCGACAAGCGTTGTCACCTTCTTGCCTGAACCAAGCTTGTTCCTCGCTGTTACAAGCAATGATGCAGGATGGCTCCGTACTGCGAGTCCGAACATTTTGGGTGTAGCCTTTGCCTTTTCCATAGTCCGAAGCTCGCGATGGAGTTCTTCGGCTGCCGTGGCAATGTAGGAATACCAGCCTATGGCATCATCTGGCATCCAGATGCGGCAGAGATCTTCATAACCACCTCGATACCCGAACCACCGGCCCATCTGGAGCAGCGTGTCGTACATCATGGAGTTTCGAAGGAACCACGTGATTGTGAGGCCTTCCAGTGTGAGGCCCCGCGAGAGGGAGAACCCGCCGACAGCGATAACTGTCTGGCCGTTGTCCCCTGAAGCGGAATAGTCCAGATCATTTACCCGGCTATTGACCTCGACAACTCGTGCGGATGCGCAGGCGTCGAGAAGCATGTTCTGAATAGGCTCCCAATTGGGTTCATCCTGGGAGTACTCTTCTTCCCAAACGGATTTGAGAGCTCGTATTTCGGGGTCAGCCAGTGCCGCGCTGCCTTTGCTCCCATTAATCCTAATTGAATCAAGGATTTGATCCAGTGCATCGTGCAGCCGGTTTCGAAGATGGCTTTGAACAGCAGTGAAGCGGCTGGCATTGACGAGCATCGAACAATGAGAGGCCTTTTGACCTCGGAGATTTCGGATTGTTCGCGCAAGGAGAAAACATTGAAGGGCCCTTAGGAGCGATTCCGGAAGCACCTCTGGTACATGGGTTATTTTGTGAGTAATTGGCAGTACGTCTTGATTGTCCTCAATGTAACGTAGCCATGTTGGCATGCCGTCTTCGGGAAGCCCATCGATAAAAATCTTCTTGGCGCCAAAGTAGTTGGTAGGTGCATCTAGACCAATGATGAAGTCGCGCGGGAATAGGTCCTCGCTGTACATCTCATCGTCCTGATCAGGATCGATGAAGATATTCGCGAACGGCGTCGCAGTGTATCCAACATAGCAGCTCCGATGAAACATGTTCAGGAGATCGCGAATCTGGCCATTGATCGTTGTGACGAGCTTCTTGCCATACTTGGTGTTGATGGACGCATTGTCGGCCTCATCATCGATCAGCAACATGGGCTGATCGATCATCTCCATATCCCCACGGGCGCTGTTATCGCGAAGCCAGTCAAGTAGATTCGCAAGGGTGCGATGGTTTTTCTTGATCACCAGAACGACCGGGACCTTGTAGGATTCGATCTCGCTCGTATTGGTGGATGCCGTAGATTTGTTGAAGTCCCGAAGTGTATTTGTCAGACTGACAGGGGTGTTGTTGGGATCAAAATGTCCGACTCCAATGACATGTTTGGCGCCGTTCTTTTTCCTGTCCTGAGACTTGGCGGTATCCCGGCCTATGAAGCCTTCATCGATCCGGGCTTGTGTCTGATTGCGAAGGTTGTTGTGAATACCCGCAATCACGATGATCAGGCGGTAACCGGCATCGGCTGCCTTGCAGATAAGGCCAGTATAGTTTGCAGTCTTTCCACTTTGGACATGGCCAACGACCATGCCTCGCCGGTCCCAGGGAACATGCTTGTTCGGATTTCCAAGTCGCCCGAGAATCTTGTCTGTAACCGTATCGGTTGCGAGCACAACATCTTTCGGAAGTCCATTCTGTAGGAGAAGCTTTCTGTAGCGGCTCCAGTAAAATGGATCGATAGAGGGTTTGGCATCATCAAGCCAGGGTTCGAAGTCCTCGGCATCAACGACAGCTCCCAGTCCGGCCTTGATTCCCTGCTTAACCTCGATTTCACGGGCAAGGGCTTCGAGGGTTTCTTCATCAAGCCCTGGTGCGATAATCCCAGCGAGTTGTCCTATCATCGCTCGAAGTTCGGCTTCGGTTTTGCGCGGCTGGTCGAACAGGGCGGATTCCACAACGCTTCGCAACTGATCGTATGAATTGGTCACTATGATATTTCCCGGATGAACTCTTTAATAATGGGTTCTGCTGCGGCCCAATTGTCGCGCAGAAGTTGATGACTTTGCATGATTTCCGAGAGGCTTTCAGGCGATGCGCCGCCTGCAGTGAGCGCCTCTCCTATGGCGCGAACGAGCAGCTCGAGATCTGCCTTGTCTGCCGCATCGGCGACGACAGCTTCGGCGTTTCCTACAAGTTCCGCATGCAGTGTCTCGATCGGAAGAGACGAACCAATCAGGCGCAGACAACGCTGGAAGTCTATATGCAACTCCTCGGGTAACTGCGCGGAGAATGTCTGAAAAACCGGATGCTCGAGGTTCGGTCGAAAAATGACATGGCCGTCTTTGAGTACCCGGTTCCAGACAGGAAGTCTGGTTTCATCAACAAGCTTCTGTCCTCTTCGCTGGTATGTTCTCTTGGACGTTCCGACAAAGCGCTCGATAACTTTTTTCAGTCGTTCACGCACCACGGGAGGAAGCTGGGCTGAGGCCTTTTTGACGTCGATCTTCCAGTCCGCGTCCATTGTATTTGGTATATCGACAGAAATCCTGCAGAGCTTGGTTAGCTCGGTCTGTTTCGCGAGGCCGAGCCAGCTACCGGCAATAATTAGTCTGTCTTCACGATAGACATAAAGACCCTGGGATTTTAGGTGACCTTCGGGACCACCAAGTTCGTTCCACTGTTCTTTTGAGACCATCTTGTGGTGCGGGAGCGTCCTGCAGCGAACTTTCACAACACCTTGCTCTAGAACAATCTCGTCCGGCGGGTCCCATTGCCCAGATGTTGAATCCTTTGCCATTGGATCGATCGGCGTCAACCGTCTTCCATTCAGGAAGAGCTTGAGCCGGGGGTTGTTTCCCTCAAGAAAGCGATGAAACACCAACCTGAGGTGTCGTTCAGCGCGCGACAGTTCAGAATTGAGGGTGGCCGTACGTTTGACCGGATCATCGGCGTGACCGCCCATCATCCGGTCCAGGTTGTCCCAAAACACAACGGTACCACTAGATGCCAGAAGGTAGCTTCTTCCCAAGGGGTCCGGGTCATCTATGAGTTCGAGAGTCCAGTCGTTTTCTCTCGCGATCCTGTCGAGATTCCATTGGGCACATGCCAAAGCGTCACGATGACGTGTCATAACGGTTAGACATCGGCATTGCGAGAAACTCGCACTTTTCATCCCGAGGCCGAACCGTCCAAGGTCGCGGGGCGTGCGCATCGAGGTAGGGTTCTTGGCGCCCAGTCTCATTGCCTCAACGAGATCATGCTCGGTCATACCGCAGCCATCATCGATGATTGCAAGCCAAGGAGTTTCTGAAGTTGTTTCTGCAACCAACTTAACCTCGGAAGCATTGGCGGAAATCGAGTTATCGATAATATCTGCCAATGCTGTCTCCAGGTTGTATCCAAAGTCGCGATGGCCCTCGATGAGGGCGGAAGCATACGGCGTTGCATCAACCTTTCTGGTTTGCAATACCTTGTTTGAGTTTGACGAAATGGATGTTGGCAGCATTGAATTTGTCACACGAGGAATCCGCAAATATTAAATATATCAGAGCCTAATGGTAGCCGTCTCGCAAGGTCCGCATTGGCCTCTGGTATTGGAACGGCGGCGCATCCAGACGGGGCCCGGCTAAGCCTAAAAAACTTTGATTAGATACGCGTATAAGTAGGCGGACACCAAATTGATAAGTATTGCTGTTGAACTCAAACACGGGCCTGTTCTTCGATCAATACAGCCACCGCCTCCACCGCAGCCGGCACCATCGTCAGTTCATACTCGCGCCCCGGTGGTGTCCATCCCTCTGCAAGCAGCGACATCCAGATCGGTGAGCCGTCGGCCCGCTTGTCCGGCACCCAGTCTAGGAGCGCCGTCAGGCGCCGGGCAAGGCTGCCGTAGATCAGGTTGGCCGTCTTCGGCTGGTCGCTCGTGAGAGCGAGGTCTGCAAGGGTCCGCATGCTGGCGGTCCGTTTCGGTGCGTGCGCATGGACCTTCAGCAGGCTTGCCTCCTTGTCGCTCAGGCCGGCTTTGCGGAAAGCCCTCGCATAGGCTTCGGGGCTCGGTCTGGGCCGCAAGGGGCGCGGTCGCGCTTAGGGGGCTTCAAGCGACTCCCTGTCCAGCGTCAGCTTCAGCCACCATGCGGGCAGGGCCTCCCGGTCTCGCCCCCTTGCGAGTGAGATGGATCGCCCTGCGGCAATGTCCGCACACAGGCGCATCCGCTCGGCAATGCTGAACAGCGCAACGAATTCGCGGCCATACCCGCCACTGGCGAGGTGTCGGCAGAAAAGATCCCATTCTCCCGGCAGGGCATTGAAGCGCTTGTGCAACCGGCTGTGACAGGGCTTGCAGATCGGGCAGGTCCCGGTGAGCGTGAAGTCGAAGGGTTCCGAATAGTCTTCGGCATGCCATTCATTGGGCGCCCGGTCGGGATCGCCGCAGATTGCACAGGGCTCGCCTTCGAAGGGAGCAGGTCTGCCGGTCAGTCTTCTGAAGGCGGGTGCGATCTTTCCCCGTTGCCGGGGGCTGTAGCCGTTATAGTACCCGGTCATGCCCGATCACCTGTGGCGGCCATCAAGCCGTGTTCAGTGACGCCAGTCGTCCTGCTCGCTCCCATGACTGCGCTGCCGGTCCGTCTGCTCATCGAGCCGGCACGCTGAAGAAGCTCTTCAGCGCCGCGATCAGCCAGAACAGGAAGGCGAGGTCGCGCTCCTTTCGAAACGCGCGGCAGGACAGGATGCCGAAGAGCATCGCGCAGGGGAGGGAGAGGGAAATCCAGTCCCTGATCTGGTCTGCCAGTCCATATGTGATCGGATCGGTCATGGGGCTCCTGCCGCAAGGTCTCTGGTCCGGGAAGACGTGGCGGCGTGTGGGGCCGATGTCTCTCACGCCAGAGATAAGCGAGCAGGGTGACAAATCCTGTCATGGTCATTTCGGCGGGCAAAACCGGCATGTCTCCACTCACTCCACAACCGGATAGAAAGCCCGGCCCCAGTCGCGGTCGGGAGTGTCCATCATCAGGTCGATGAAGACCGGCATGAGGAAGGCCAGGATGGCGCTGCCGTCTCGCACCTGGGTGCGGTTGACGGAACTCGCCCATGTGGTGCCGCCATGCATCATCTGGTTGCGGAGAACATAGAGCCGGTCGAAGACCATGCTGAGAATCTGCGCCGTGTCGCTTGCCGCAAGCGCCCGGGCGAAAGTCGCCCGGTCCCGGTCAAGTCGCGCCTGCCAGTCCTCGAAGCCTTCGACGCCATTCTGGTGCATCCAGAACGGGCTGAAGACATAGCGGTTGTCCATCAGCATCCGGATCGGTCCGGAAAACCGCTGCCAGATGGCGTCATAGATGCGCCGTCCCGCATCGAGCTTCACCAGCTTGCGGAAGAACTCCTGAAACCGGCTGCGCTCGCTGGGAGCAATCGCGCCGAAATCCCGTTCCTCAGCATAGGCCGCGTTGAAGGCGATCCAGAGGAAGAGAAAGCGTGCATCCTCGTCGTCGCCGCAGGCTTCAGCCCGCCCGATCCAGCTTATCGAGCGATGGACGCGCAGACCCATGGTTTCGGGAAAGCCGGAGCGGACAGCGCGCTGTTTCGCCTTCAGCGTGTCGAAATCCAGTATTCCGGTCATGATCCTTGCCCCCAACGCTTGCTCATGGCAGCCCCGTAAAGTCGTCGCGCTGGTGGCCCCGGACCATCTCGCGCATTTCGTCTGGTGCCAGCACCTCCACCTTGTCGCCCCACTGGTAGAGGTGCCAGACCATCTCGTTCCAGCCGCCGGCGGTGAAACGCACGGAAAGGCTGCCGTCGGGCTCGCGGGTCAGGCTCTGGTCCGGGTGGAAGATGAATTCGGCCGCCCGATCCGCCACTTCCGGCGCAAAGCGCCAGACATTCTCCCGGTACTGCGCCGGGTCCTGCCAGATCCCGAAGGAGCGGGCCGCATAAGTCTCCAGATCGAAGTCTTCAGCCATCGGGAAGCTGGTTTCCTGGCATTCCGCTTCCCGGATCAGATCCATCCGGAAATTCAGGATTGTCTCAGGCCGCTTCGGGTCACGGGCAACGAGATAGGTGCGGTGGCCGAGCAGAACCCCATGCGGCTCCAGAATGCGGTCGCATTTCTCCGCACGGCCATATCGAACCTTGATCTGAAAGGGGCCCTTCAGTGCTTCCGCAACGGTTTCAAAGACACCGCTTGCGAGCGCGACCTTCGGGCCTGGCCGCATGATCCTTCCCATGCCGGCCAGCACGGCGTCGGCGTCAGCTTCGCTGCGAGAGGCATCCTTGGGTGTCAGCCGCGCAAGCAGCTCGTCCTGCAGGTCGGTGAGAACCTGCGAGTGGCGGGTCCGTCCCTGTTCGGCAGCATTTCGAGCGGCGATTTCCAGTGCTTCGAGGGTTGTTTCCTGACGTGTGGCGAGCGGATCGAGAATATTGCCGGTGATCCGCCAGCGGCGTTTGCGGTCGTCGCCATCCTCGCTGATCACATTGTTGAAGGTAGTCTCCAGCGCCTCGGTCATGCGCTGGGCCGTGCGGTGCGACACGTCGAATTCCTCGCAGATTTCCTCAAGACTGATGCCGCGCCGCCGGTTCTGGGCGAGCCTTGCCAAACGGATCAGTTCTTGTGCTTTCGAGAATGACATCCGCAGCCTGTCAGAAATTGACACCCTTCTAACCTATTGAAGATTATGCCTCTTATTGAGGTGATTCGCATTCTGGTTGTAGAATTTTGGTGTGCATATGAAAATGTCGGGCGAAGAAATCCTGCTTTCCGCTACGGATCTCATGCGTTTCATGGGGTGTCGCCACGCGACTGCTCTGGATCTCGCTTATGGTGGCGGCGCAGATCTCGTCCCTTGTGCCGACAGCGAGGATGCCGAGCTCCTGCAACGCCATGGCGATGCCCATGAGGCCGCCCATCTGGCGAAACTCAAGACCCGCCATGTGGACGTCATCGAGATCGAGCGAGGAAACCTTGCCGACAAGGCGGAAGAGACGAAGGCAGCTCTTCGCACGGGTGCAAGTGTCATCTTCCAGGGCGCTTTCTTTGGCGCTGCCGACCTGCCGGGGATTTCCTGGGGCGGCTGGTCCGACTTTCTGGAGCGGGTAGAGACGCCTTCGAATCTCGGTGCTTTCAGCTATGAGGTCAGCGACACCAAGCTGAAGCGCCGCGCTCACCCGAAGCATGTGCTGCAGCTTGTCCTCTATTCCGATCTCCTGACCGATCTTCAGGGCCGGGCACCCGACTTCGCCCATGTGGAGCTCGGCGACGCCAGCCGCGCCACCCTGCGCCTTGCCGACTATCGCTACTATGCCCGCCGCGCCCGCAAGCGGCTGGAAGCCTTCGTGCGAGAGCCGTCCGCCACGCGGCCGATCCCCTGCAGCGATTGCGGCCTCTGCCGCTGGCGCGACCACTGTGCGGCAACCTGGAAGGCCGAAGACAGCCTGTTCCAGGTCGCCAACATCATGAAGACCCAAGTCAAGAAGCTCGAGCGCGCCGACATCCGCACCCTTGAACAATTGTCGGAAGTGACCGGCCGGGTGCGCGGCATCGGCGAGGGGACCCTGGACCGGCTGAAGGGGCAGGCGCGCCTGCAGCAGGCCCGCAAGACCGGCGAGCCGGCCTTCGAGCTGCGCCCCCGCCAGTTGGGCAAGGGCTTTGCGCTCCTGCCGCATCCCCAGCCGGGCGATCTCTTCTATGATATCGAGGGCGATCCGCACTATGAGGGCGGACTGGAATACCTGCACGGCCTCTGGTTCGACGGCACCTTCAAGCCCTTCTGGGCCCATGATCACAAGGCCGAAGCCGAAGCCCTGCGCGATTTGCTGGAATTCTTCCGAAAGCGGCTGGAGCAGTACCCGCAGGCCCGCATCTATCACTATGCCCCTTACGAGGTGACGGCACTCCGCCGCCTCACCACAAAATACGGCATTGGCGAAGCCTTCCTGGATCGCCTGCAGCGGGAAAGCCGCTTTGTCGATCTCTATGCGGTGGTGCGCGGCGGCATCCAGATTTCCGAGCCGAACTATTCCATCAAGTCGCTGGAGGTCTTCTATGGCATCGAGCGTTCCGGCGAGGTGAAGACCGCCGGTGGCTCCGTCGTCGCCTACGAGGCCTGGCGCGAGAACGCCGACCAGCAGATCCTCGACGAGATCGAGGACTACAACCGCATCGATTGTGTCTCAACGGAAGCCTTGCGCGACTGGCTGGTCGGCATCCGCCCGGACGAGGACTGGTCGGTTCTGGAGGCGAATGCCGCCCCGAAACAGGCCGAGGAAGATGAGAAGGTGGCAGCCTTGCGGGCCCGCCTCGAAGCCTCGGATCTATCACCCGAGCGCCAGGAGCTTCTGTTCAATCTCGGCCTCTTCCATGGGCGCGAGCAGAAGCCTGCGCAATGGGCGGTGTTCGACAGCACCAGCCGGGAGGAGGATGAACTGATCGAAGACCTCAACACCCTCGGTGGCCTGCGGGCCTGGGGCGAGGCGATCCCGGTCAAGCGTTCTTTCGCTCGCACCTATCAATATCCGGAACAGGACACCAAGCTGCGCAAGGGCGATCAGGCCACTGTACCGGTGATCGATGGCGCTCCGGCTCGGGTCACGATCGAGGACATGGACCCCGAGCGGCGACTGGTGACCGTGAAGGGCGGTCCGAAGCTGGCGCATCTTCTGGAAGACACCCTGTCTCTGCATCCGGACTGGCCGCTGGAAACCGATGTGATCGCCTCGGCCCTCCGCAATGTCATTGCCGATCAGTGTGACGACAAGGCCTATCGCGCGGTCGAGGATCTGCTCTCCCGCTCCAACCCCCGACTGAAGGGTTGGACAGGCGACATCTTCAAGGGCGAGGACACGGTTGCCGGAACCATTGCTGCGGTGACACGAATGGACGAGACCGTCCTGCCTATCCAGGGGCCTCCGGGCACCGGCAAGACCCATGTCAGCGCCCGCGCCATCCTGTCTCTGGTGCAGGCTGGCTACCGGGTCGGCGTTGCCTCCAACAGCCACGAGGCCATCCGCAATGTTCTCCTGGGCTGTGAAACGGCCATGGGAGAATTCTCGTTCCCGCGCAAGCCTAAAATTCTGCACAAGGTCGGAAGGGGCAGCCAAGGATATCCCGATGAAAGCGTCATTTGGGCGGTGACCGACAACGAGGAAGCGGAGGAAAATGGCGCCATCGTCGGCGGCACGGCCTTCTTCTTTGCCAGACCCAACAACATCCAGGCCTTCGACTGGCTCTTTGTCGATGAAGCCGGGCAGGTCAGCCTTGCCAACATGCTGGCCATGGGCCGGGCGGCACGCAACATCGTGCTGGTTGGCGATCCCTGCCAGTTGCCGCAGGTCATTCAGGGCTCTCATCCGGAACCGGCCAATCTCTCCTGCCTCGAATACATGCTCGGCGACCATCAGACAGTCCCGCCCGAGCAGGGCATCTTCCTCCCCATCAGCCGCCGCATGCATCCGGACGTCTGTTCCTTCATTTCCGAGCAGGTCTATGAGGATCGCCTGACGAGCCACCACGACACCGCCCTGCAGGACGTGGTTGCGGACGGTCTGCCCGAGGCCGGGGCCTGGTGGGTTCCGGTCGAGCATGAGGGCAATGCCCAGGTCGCCCGCGAGGAAGTGGCGGAGATCAGGCAGATCATCTCCACGCTGGTGGACGGAATCTGGACCGGCAAGGACGGTCGCACGCGGCCCCTGACCCACGAGGACATCATCATTGTCGCGCCCTTCAGCGCCCAGGTGAATGCCCTGCGCGAGGCACTGCCGGAAGGTATCCGGGTTGGCACGGTCGACAAGTTCCAGGGCCAGGAAGCCCCGGTCTGCATCGTCTCCATGACGGCATCCTCCGCCGAGGACGCACCGCGCGGCATGGATTTTCTTTATTCGCTCAACCGCATCAACGTCGCCGTCTCCCGCGCCAAGGGCCTGGCGCTGGTGGTCGGCAGTGATCGGCTGTGCGAGGCCAAATGCGAGACCATCGCACAGATGAAACAGGTGAACACGCTCTGTGCGTTGAAGGAATGGGGTGGGGAATGAACGGACAACAAGTGGAAACAGTTCTGGACGTACTCGTGGCGGAAAAGAAGCTGGAGCGTCTAAGTAAACCGGGCAGGACCAAAGCGGTTATCTATCGGTGTCCGAACAGGCGTATCTTTGGTGTCATTCCCGAGGCGGCGACTGGAAAGTTGGTTTTTGAGAATGAACCGAATGGGCAGCCGCTTGACTGGAACATGATCCTCTCCGAATTGAGGCTTACCGTTTCGGATCAGCAATTGGGTACTTCAGGGTTCACCACCCAGGACACACGGGCACTATCGTACGGGCGCCAGAGGGTCGTAGAGGTCAATTCAGAAGAAATACTTCGAAGGCTCGTAGATATATACATGCTTGAAAGCTCCGCTGGATTGAACTCTCGCCAAAATGTGCCAACAGAAGCATTGGGAGCTCCGAATGCCACCCAAGAGCCTACCAACCTGATCCTTTTTGGTCCTCCCGGCACCGGCAAGACTTATGCGACGGCCTTTGAAGCGGTCCGTCTCTGCCTCGGCGAAATGGAGGCCCAGGATCTGGACGCCCAAGGCCGCAGCGAACTGATGCAGGCCTATCATGAGCTTTGCAAGAAAGGTCGCATCGAGTTCGTCACCTTCCACCAGTCCTTTTCCTACGAGGACTTTGTCGAGGGCCTGCGCCCGACCACCAGCGACGATGGGGAGGAAACCTCTTCAGGCGGTTTCTCGCTCCAGCCCCACGACGGCGTCTTCAAGCGCATCAGTGAAAGGGCACGCCTTGATGCGGGAGAGGGCGCAGAGGGTTTGCGCCTGGATCGGGATCAACTCCTGTTCAAACTGCAGGTCTCCAATGACGAGGCGGGGCGCAATTGGGCGCAGCAGATGATCGACGGTGGCTTCATGGCAACCGCCTGTGGAGGCGACCTTGATTGGTCGAGCAACGAATTTGATCTGGCGCCCGGTTCCATATTTGCCGTTCGCCAAAAAGTGCTGATGGCGATTAAGGATCACTGGAATGAGGAGCGCGATCCAGAGGCAACAGGCAAGGATCCAAACATCGAGCTGACTTATTCCTTCAGATCCCGGACCCAGATTGGCAACTATGTCCTCCTTGCGGACGCAAGCGACCGGTTCATCGCCATAGGGCGGGTAATAAGCGATTATGAGTTCGATCCCCTCATGGAGGAAACGCCGCACAAGCGTCAGATCGAATGGTTTGGAACCGGTGTCGAGAATGGATCATGGAAAGCCGTTTCTGGCAAAAGGTTCAGCCATCATCCCTATTGCCGACTTTCAAGCGCCTTCGATTGGGAGGCCCTGGAGGCCATCGTCTTTGGTGATAAGGCAGTCCGCATAGATACTGTGGGACGCCCCCACGTTCTGATCGTCGACGAGATCAACCGCGCCAATATCTCCAAGGTCTTTGGCGAGCTGATCACCCTGCTGGAAGGGGACAAGCGCATCGGCATGGAGAACGAGATCCGCCTCAAGCTGCCCTATTCAGGCCAGCGCTTCGGCGTGCCGGCAAACCTCCATGTCATCGGCACCATGAACACCGCCGACCGCTCGATTGCGCTTCTCGACACAGCCTTGCGCCGCCGTTTCACGTTCCGCGAGCTCATGCCGCGCCCGGAAGTGCTGCCGACAAATCTGGATGGCCTCAACCTGCGCAAGCTGCTCAAGACGATAAACGACCGCATCGAATATCTCTTCGACCGGGAACACCAGATTGGTCACGCCTATTTCACTGGCTGCCGCACCCGGGCGGACGTTGAAGCGGTGATCCGCGAAAAGGTCATCCCGCTGCTCGCCGAATATTTCTACGAGGACTGGTCCAGGGTTGCGATGGTGCTTGGCGACAGCTTTGAAAACAGCGTCGGGGAGGGCAGGTTCCTCACGGCCGAAGTTCTCACCCCGCCTCCGGGCCTCGAAGCCGATGACCTCGATGCCCCCCGCCTGCGCTGGAGAGTGAACGAAAACTTCGATCTTTCGGAGTTCGCCGCATGACCATCCGCCGCACCATGCTGGAGTGGAGCAAGCTCCCCTATGGCGAGGATCCGGACAATCCGCGCACGATCCCCGAAGCGGCCGCAGACCGGCTGGCGGCGGTTGCCGCCGGCTCCGCCCTGGCCAAACAGGGGGATGGTGTCCTCTATCATGGCCGAAAGTCGCTTCAGTCAAAGGGCATTGTCGGGGTGGTCGCTGCCGAGGGGGCAGTTCTCGAAATCCTGCCCAAGATCGATGTGCCGCATACGGATGGTCAGGATGACAACGCCGCCATCCGCAAGCATCTGGTGCGCATGCTGGCCGTTGCCCTGAACGTGCAGATTGATGTCGGCGCCCTGACCGAGCTGCACTGGCAGCGAGATACGCTGCTCGACATCCTGATCCGCATCTTCTGCGAGAAGCTGGAGGAGGCGGTTCGGCGCGGAAGGCCCCGTCTTTATGTCCGGCAGGAGGAGGACCTGCCGGCCCTGCGCGGTCGCCTCGATGTCACCCGCCAGTTCACGGTGCATGCCGCCAATCCGTCCCGCCTTGCCTGCCGCTTCGACGAGCTGTCGGAGGATATCCCGCTCAACCGCATCATGAAGGCGGCCGTCGTCTACCTGCGCAAGGCAACGCGCAACAGCGGCCTCGCCCGGCGTCTGCAGGAATTGAGCTTCGTCTATGGCGATGTCGGCGACTGTCCGGTCTCCATGCTGCCCTGGGATCAGGTCCGGCTCGACCGCACCAACCGGCGCTGGCAGGGGCTTCTGGAGATGGCGCGGCTGTTCCTGACAAGCCGCTATCAGACCACCACGTCGGGCCAGGGCTCCGGCTTCTGCCTGCTGTTCGAGATGAGCGCCCTGTTCGAGGACTATGTCGGCCGCCGTCTTCAGCGGGAACTTGCGGGCACGGGCCTCAACGTGTCCCTGCAGGGCGGGCGCCTGTTCTGCCTGGAGCACGACGAAACCGGCAAGGGGCGGTTCCAGACCAGGCCGGACATTCTCGTCAAACGGGGCAGGGAAGTGGTGCATATCCTCGACACCAAGTGGAAGCGTATCAGTCCGGCAGCTTCAGAGCCGACCCACGGCGTCTCCCAGGCCGATGTCTATCAGATGATGGCCTATGCCCAGCTCTATCGCGCCCCGAAGGTGACGTTGCTCTACCCCCATCATTTCGGGCTTGGAGAGGCAAGCGGACTGCAGACGTCCTTCCGGATTTCGGAGAATGTCAGCCGGATCGAAGTCGCGACCGTTGACCTTCTTGATCGCAAGTCGGGTCAGCTAGCAGCGTTGATGACCGTTGGAAACGCATCTGTCACAGAGATGGCCGGGGCTTAAGAGATGACAGGATTGGGACGGTGATTTCGCATTGCCGTCCTTCGCTCGTGCCGAGCGATGAGCCTTGTCCGGACGGAAGGATCGGCCAGCTCAAGTCAACAAATCCGCCGGGTTTCATTGGCAGTTTCATTGGCACCTGAAAAATTGGCGAAAGCGCCGCATCTCGCCACAAGGCGAAAGGCTCTTTCAGATCAGTGATTTATGAGAGAGAAAGAATGGTCGGAGTGAGAGGATTCGAACCTCCGACCCCCTCGTCCCGAACGAGGTGCGCTACCAGGCTGCGCTACACTCCGACACAATATTTACAAGCACTTGAGAGCTTGTCGGGAACAGCGGTGAGGCGTTGCCGCCGCTGATGTGGCGCTCTATTAGCACCGCTCCCCGGACCCCGCAAGAGGATTTGTCACCCTGTCTGTGGAAAGTTTCAGGCGCTGGAAAGTCATCCACAGGCCGCCGCCGGCCCATTTCCGCAAGCGGGATCCGAAAGCTGGCGGAAGCCCTTGCGGCAACCGGATGTCCCGCTTTTTGGTGCCTCGCCGCAGCATTTTTTGCAGCGCGAGCGCGGGGAGGGATCTATGTCCCGGCAAACCTCCCGTGCTGCTTTGAAAAAAATGAGCCGGCTGATCGAAAGGAGCTCGGGAGGCCCGTTCAGCACGCGGTGCGGGGAGAGGCTGCGTCATCGCGATGCCAAGCGCGTGGGGGCGGGGTTGATGGCGCGCCGATCCCCAAGCAGAGGCAGGCCATGGGCTCAAGCCACGGGCGTGCTTCTGGGGGAAGCCTTCTCCTGGCCACGCATCCTCTGGGGATAACGGAGGAAAGCGCCGCAAGACCTGTCCAGTCCCGGTCTTGAAACTTCTCAAGCCCTTGGCTATACACCCTTCCCATCGACGCGGTTCGAGGGCTTTGCCTCCCGCGTGGGTTATTGGGGTGTCGCCAAGCGGTAAGGCAGCGGTTTTTGGTACCGCCATTCCCAGGTTCGAATCCTGGCACCCCAGCCACCCCCTCTTCCTGACAGCTTTCGACGACGGCATGAGACCGTCGGCGCGATGGCTCAGCGGTGCTGATCCCTCGTGTACGGAAGCCTGTCTGCGCGCAGGGCGCGGTCAGTCGGTTGACTGCAGCCGGCGCTTGCGCGAGGGCGTCTGGGGACCCAGCGCCAGAGTGCTGAAATGCAGACCCGTCAGGGTCTCTGCCCGCACGACGATTTCCGCCGAGGCGCGGGCATCTTCCTCCCCGTCGTGATGGCGGAAATCGAGCCCTAGATGGGACTTGAGCGAGGCCAGCCCATGGCCGCCATTGCCCTTGAGCTCCGGCCAGGCCACCCGGGCGACCTTGACGCTGTCCTGCCATTGCCATGCGGGCGCATCGAGCTGGTGCAGGGCACAGGCCGCACTGAAGGCGCTGCGGTCGAAGGTGGAATGCTGGAAGATCGTGTGGCCGTACAGAAGCGGGTCGAGCAGGGCAAGCACGGAGGGGAAATCCGGTGCGCCGCGCACCGTGCGCGCGGTGATTCCATGCACCCAGGTGCAGCTCCAGTCGCTGGTGCAAGGGTCGATGTAGCTCGACCAGGTGCTGATGCGATGGGTCTCGTCCACGCAGGCAATGCCCACCTGACAGATGCTCGAGCGGTCCGAATTGGCCGTTTCTACATCCAGCGCGATGAAGCGGAAGGGGCCCTGGGGAAGGTCGCGCTGCCCGTGGGCCATGCTCCCCGTCGACGGACCTGACGTCCAATTCGCCCCTTCGCGCTCGAGACCGGCCTGATTGTCGCCAAGGGCGCGGAGGAGGGAGGAGCGGCGGATATCGTGATCTTCGGACATGGGCGGGCTTTGCGGTTGAGGAACAGGCGGAACCCGATCCGGTTAGCGAGTGATTCCCGCAGCGGGATCGGAGAGAGACAGGTCTGAAACCGCTCACTCTGGGGCAGAGCAGCTCAAGATGGAGGTCCCGGTTGCCGTGCCATCCTAGCAGGCGTTGCCTGCGGTCGCGCCCCCTTGCGATCAGTTTACACGCCCTCTTCAGGTATTTTTTCGCCGCCCCGCCCTTGTCAGAGCTGACGAGGAATGATCCTCTGCAGGGGAAACAGGGTTTTGGTGAGCCGAATTGAGGTACGTACCTCCATGTCGGTGGGAGGCGCTGAAACCTGTCTCACCATGTATTTCTCGGGAGGAAATCTTTCATGTTCAAGTCAATGTTGAAAGCCGTTGCCACCTCGGCATCGGTGCTGGTGCTTTGCGCGGCCGCGAATGCTGCCGATTACAACTGGACATTCCAGACCTCGGAAACCGCCGGCGAACCGGGCTTCGTCAACAAGCAGAAGTGGGCGGAAGCGGTGAAGGACATGTCCGGCGGCCGGATCGAGATCGAGATCCTGCCGCTCGGCGCAGTGGTGCCGCACACGGATACGCTGGAGGCTGTCGGCGCCGGTATTCTTCAGGGCCATCTCACGGACCCGAGCTATTTTGCCGGGAAGGATCCCGCCTTCGCCATGATGGGCAATCTGGTGGGCGCCTGGTCCGACCCCTTCGAGCTTCTGGGCTTCATGCAGTCCGGCGGCGGCAATGATCTCTATGCCGAGCTGGTGGCGCCCTACGGCGTGCAGTTCCTTGGCGCAGCGGCAACCGAGCCGGAAGCCTTCGTTGCCAAGGTGCCGATCCGCTCGGTCGAGGATCTCAAGGGCGTGAAGCTGCGCGCGCCGGAAGGCATGGTCTACGAGATTTTCCAGAAGGCCGGTGCCGCGCCGGTGGCGCTGCCGGGATCGGAAGTCTTCACGGCTCTCGACAAGGGCGTGGTGGATGCGGCCGACTACACGGTCTTTGCCACCAACCAGGCCCAGGGCATGAACGACATTGCCCATTATCCGCTCTATCCGGGCTTCCACTCCCTGCCGCTCATCGACATCTCGATGAACAAGGCGATCTGGGACGGCCTGCCGGACGATCTGAAGGCCGTCCTCAAGGCCTCCGTCGATGTCTTCATCTTCCAGCACGTCTATTCCGTGCGCAAGCTTGACGCCGAGGCCGTGACCAAGGCGAAGGCCAATCCGGAGATCGAGATCATCAACTGGTCGGGCGACGAACGGGCCAAGTTCCGCCGCATCGCGCAAGCCGAATGGGAAACCTGGGCTGCCAAGAACGACATGACCCAGCGCTACTATGATGCGGTCGTTGCCTATCTGAAGGGCCGCAACCTGCTCTGAAGCCCTGCTTCCCCCGCATTCTGCGCCCGGCGGTCTCCGCCGGGCGTTCGCTTCTGCACGAGAGTGTCGCATCCCGGGGAGGGGAACCGACCAATGACCGACCTTCAACGTCCAGGGGATCCATCAGTGCCCCAGGCGCGCGATCCGCTTCACGAACCGCACGGAGAGGGGGGCGAGATCCGCTCGCCGCTCGATGCCGCCATCGCCATGACCGCGCGGGCCTTTTCCTGGATCATCTTTCTGGCCTTCGCGATCAGCGTCTACGAGGTGATCGCGCGTTACGTCTTCGACAGCCCGACCTACTGGGCCCATGAATCGACCACGTTCCTGATTGCCGCCGTCTTTCTCATCGGTGGGCCGATCGCACTATCCCGCGACAAGCACATCCGCGTCCGGGTGCTCTATGACGCCGTCTCCGACCGCACCCGCCGCTGGCTCGACATCGTGAACTCGATCATCGCCATGATCTTTTTCGCCGGGCTCGGCCACGCCGGCTGGACCATCGCCTGGAAGGCCACCCACACGCCGACCGGGGCGATCCATTTCGAGGGGACGGGAACCTCCTGGAACCCGCCGACCCCGGCGCTGCTCAAGATCATCATCTTTCTCTGCGTCTGCCTGATGTTCGTGCAGTCGCTCCTGCATCTGCTCGAGGCGATCCGCCGCCGGGTGCCGGTGGAACCGGTCAGGGGAGGGCGCTGACATGGGACTGAACGCTCTCGGCATCGAATACGGCACCTATGTGCTGGTCGGTGCGATCTTCATGCTTCTGGTCACCGGCCTGCCGCTCGCCTGGGTCACCGGCCTGGTGGCCCTCGTCTTCACCTACGGCTGGTTCGGCGAAATGGCCCTGCCGCTGGTCACCTCGCGCATCTTCGGCTTCATCACCGAATATTCCCTGGTGGCCATTCCCATGTTCGTCTTCATGGCGGCCCTGCTGGATCGCTCCGGCATCGCCAGGGACCTGTTCAACGGCATGAGGATCCTCGCCGGCCGCCTTCCCGGCGGCGTGGCGGTGCAGACGCTGATCGTCGCCACCCTGATGGCCGCCATGTCCGGGGTCATCGGCGGCGAGATCGTGCTGCTCGGCATCCTGGCCCTGCCGCACATGCTGCGTCTGGGTTACGACCGCAACCTCTCCATCGGGGTGGTCTGCGCGGGGGGATCGCTCGGCACCATGATGCCGCCGTCCATCGTGCTGATCATCTACGGGCTGGTGGCGGGCGTATCCATTGCCGATCTCTTCGTGGCCGCCGTCACGCCGGCCCTGCTTCTGCTGGGCGCCTATATCGCCTATGTGCTCTTCCGTTGCCTCAGGAACCCGGACATGGGGCCGCCCATGTCGGCGGAAGAGCGAGCGCAGGAAACCGTGCTCGGCGCATTGAGGGCCCTGTTCCAGCCCTTCCTGATCATCCTCGTGGTGCTCGGGTCGATCTATGGCGGTGTCGCCTCGGTGACGGAAGCGGCCGCGCTCGGTGTCTCGGCCGTGCTGGTGCTGTCCCTGCTCCGGCGCGAATTGAACCTCCGGATGCTGCAGGACAGTCTGGTGCACACGCTGGAGACCTGCGGCATGATCATCTGGATCGGCATTGCCGCCGCCGTCCTTGTCGGGGTCTACAACCTGATGGGCGGCAATCGCTTCGTCTCTTCGGCCATTCTCGGCCTCGATGCGGCGCCGGTGGTGATCATCCTGGTGATGATGCTGATCCTGATCGTGCTCGGCATGTTCCTCGACTGGATCGGCATCGCCCTGCTGACCTTGCCGATCTTCGTGCCGATCGTGCGCCAGCTTGGCTACGACCCGATCTGGTTCGGCATTCTCTTCGCGGTGAACATGCAGGTGTCCTACCTGACGCCCCCCTTCGGGCCGGCGGCCTTCTATCTGAAGAGCGTCGCGCCACGGGACATCACCCTCGGCCAGATCTATCAGTCCCTGCTGCCCTTCATCGTGCTGCAGATCATGGTTCTGGCATTGCTGCTCTTCTTCCCTCAGCTCTCCATCTGGATGCTCTAGGCTGGATGCACTGAGGAAGACGGATCCGCTCACGACAAGGCCCCGGGCATCGGCTCCGGGGCCTTTTGTCGTTGATCTCAGCGGTCATCCCCGCTCGGGGGCGGGGATGACCGTTGTGGTGAGGGCGCGGCCGGGGCGAAGTGCGTCCTCAGGATCTGGTCACTGTCAGGCATCAAGCCTCAGGCCGCCGCCGGTTCCTGGCACACGTCCACCCAGGTGGCGTTGGTGATCTCGGCCATCCGGTCCGGGGCGATGCGCACGGCGGCGTTGATGGCGCCGGCGGCGGGGATCACCTCGGCGAAGGCCTTCAGGCTCTCGTCGCAATAGACCCGCAGCGGCGTGGCAAGGCCGAAGGGGCAAACGCCGCCGACCGGATGGCCTGTCAGCTCCAGCACCTCGTCCAGCGCCAGCATCTTCACCTTGGTGCCGAAGGCGGCCTTGGCCTTCTTGTTGTCCAGGCGCGCGTCCCCGCGGGCCACCAGCAGGCAGACCTCATCCCCCACCCGGAAGGACAGCGTCTTGGCGATCTGGGCGGGCTCCACCAGATGGGCGAGGGCGGCCTCGGCCACGGTGGCGCTGCTCTCTTGCGTGATCAGGATGGTCAGGTCGGGGGCGGCGGCTGCCAGATGGGCGCGTACGCTGTCCAGGCTCATGGGAATTCCCGGTATCGGTTTCAGGCAGGGCGAAAGGGGAGCCGTGGCCTGCCCAGGCGGAGGGGCCTGACCAGGGCGGATCCTGAAAGGGACTTAGGAAAAAACGCGTGATGGGGCAAGGCCATTGGCAAATCGTGCAGATGCCTAGAATTGGAAGAATTGTCTTAACCGGCGGGAAAGGACTCCCGGTCACGATGGCCTCAGATGTCCGTGCAATTCGGGAGCGCCGCAAGATGGCCACAGGCACCCAGGAAGCCGCAACGCGCGCTTCTGCCCGCCGTCAGTCCGGTCTGGCCGGGCTGATCCTCAAGAATGTCCTTTTCTGGGGCTCCATCGCCCTCAGCCTCTATGGTCTCTATGCCCTGGGGTCCTGGCTTCTCGGCTAGGCTTTCAGGCGCGCGAGCCCGCTTGTCCTTCACGCGAAATGATGTTCAGGACGGAAACTGTCCGGCAGGGTGATCCGGCCGGAGCGCCCCGTTGCCGTGTCCACCAGCGCCTCGGCGATCCGGTGGGCGATGCCGAAGGAAATCTTGAAGCCACCGGTCGCCACCAGCATCCGCTCCTGCCCCGGTACCCGGCCCACCAGCGGATCGCGCTTGTTGCAGCGCGGCCGCACCCCCGCCCAGCGTTCCAGAACCTGCCGCCCTTCGAGCGCCGGGCAGAAAGCCCTTGCCCGCGTCAGCAGATCGTCGGTCGCGGCCATGTCCACATGCGTGGTCTCTTCGTGCCGCTCTGACGTGCTGCCCACGGCAACCGTGCCATCGTCATGGGGCACCACATAGAGACCGTCGCAATAGACGGCCGGGCGGTCCTCAAGTCCCTGGCCGTCAAGCAGCAGCGCCTGACCCTTCTCTCCCCGTCCGATTGCCTGGCCGGTGACCTGCTGCAACAGGTGGAAGCTGCGGAACCCCGCTGTGAGCACGATCTGCTCCGCAACAATGCCGCTCTCCCGACCGTCGACGAGAATTTGCCCGTTCGCCGGATCGAACCCGGTGACCGCATGATCTTCCAGAAGCATCGCTGCCGTCAGCGGCACACCACCCGTCGACTGGGGGGCGGGATGGCGCAGCGCCTCGGCGAGGGCGGCCAGATAGGCGCGCGGCGCCACGCGGGCGGCCAGGGTCTCGTGCACCAGACCGAAGGGCGCGGCCTCCGGCGCCAGCCAGTCGGCCCGCGCCCCGCAGGGCTCCAGATCATAGCGCAGCTCCCGGCCCTGCAGCACCCAGCGCTCCGCGGCTTCCGCCGATCTCTCCCGGTGATGGTCCAGGCGCTCCTCGCTGACGATGGGCAGAATGCGGCCGCAGGCGCGGTATCCCGCGGACAGGCCCGTCTCCGCTTCGAGACGCGCCAGGTGGCCACCGATGGAGGTCAGGGCGTCGAACTGGAACTGTTTCTTCGGGTTCCAGCGGGCCGGCATGTGGGGCATGAGAGCGCCGAGCAGTCCGCCCGAGGCTCCCGAGCCGAGGGTTCCGGCCTCCAGAACCACCACCCGCAGGCCTGCCTCCATGGCCTCGCGGGCAATCGACAGGCCGAAGATGCCCGCGCCCACCACGGCAAGGTCGAAGGTGCGGGACGAGGAAGCGAGCATGATCGGGATCCGTCTGGGCGTGAGGGGCGGGGAGGCTTGGCAGAGCGCTCCGGCCCGGGTAAAGCGGCACGCGAGGGGCGCGCATGTCGGCGTCCGGGATAGCCCCATCGCGGGGCAAGCTCAAGGGGGCGCGACGATGTGCGACGGACCGGACGCAGCCGATCGGGAGGACGGGACCGCGCAGGCTCTTCCACAGGCGCCGGAGCTTGAGTGGCTGGAGGGCGGCATCCCCCGGTCGACGCGCTTTTCGGACACCTATTTCTCCAAGGCGGGAGGACTTGCGGAGACCCGTCATGTCTTCCTGGCCGGCAACGGTCTGCCGGAGCGCTGGCACGGCCGCAGCCGCTTTGTCATCGGCGAACTCGGCTTTGGCACCGGCCTGAACTTCCTGACGACCCTGCACGCGCTGGGAGACATCGTCTCGCCACCGGCCCTGACCTTTCTCTCCTTCGAGCTCTATCCCCTCGACCGCGACCAGCTCGCCACGGCTCTTGCCGCCTGGCCCGAGCTTGCCGATGAGGCGGCCAGTCTGCTGGAATGCTGGGTCCCGGAGCCCGGCTGGAACCGCCTGTCCTTCGGTGCGCATGAGCTGCTCCTCGGCATCGGGGACGCGCGCGAGCTGATCCGGCAGGCCAGTACCCAAACCAGTGCCCAGGCCGGTGCGGCGGTGGATGCCTGGTTCCTCGACGGCTTCGCCCCCTCGCGCAATCCGGAGCTCTGGGATGCGGGCCTTCTCGCCCATGTGGCAGAGCTCACCGCCGACGGCGGAACGCTCGCCACCTACACGTCCGCCGGATGGGTGCGGCGCAATCTGGCGGCAGCAGGCTTTGCCATCGAGAAGACCCGTGGCTTTGCGGGCAAGCGGGAAATGGTGGTCGGCCGCAAGGCCTGAGCGGGTTCCTGAAGCGCCGCAAGACCCTGCTCTTCATCCTTGTCCTGGGGATTGGTGCAATCAGAGGCACCATTCGACCAACGTTAACTTGACCGTGGGGCGCGAACCCGTTCGACTGGGCGTACGCTCCGGTTCGGTAACCGGACAGGGAAGGGGAGGAAGCCGCCGTGGCCATCACGTTGCAGGTCATCTATCCGGCCGTTGAAGGCGGTCGATTCGATTTCGACTATTACACGACCCGGCACATGGCCATCGTGGACGAGCACATGGGCCCGTTCCTGAAGCAGCGCCTGATCGTGCGCGGCGTCTCCGGTGGTCCCGACACCCCGGCTCCCTATGTCGCGGTGGCGACGCTCGTCTTCGAGAACGAGGACATGTACCGGCAGGGCATGGCCGCCGCCGCGCCCGCTCTGGCCGACATCACCCATTTCACCGACATCACGCCGAACATGCTGATCGGCGAGATCATCGCCTGACCCGACCCGGGCAACGGGACTGACCGGCAGCGGGGCGAAGGATACGGGCGGACGGGCCCTCATCCTTCGAAGGCCCCGCCGGAAGAGCCGTTCCCGGACAGGAATAGACACGAGAAGGAGGCATGCCATGAAGATGGCGGACAGCCAGAGGATCGTCGCTCCGCGAGAGACGGTCTGGGCCGCACTCAACGACCCGGAGGTGCTGCGCCTCTCCATTCCCGGCTGCGAGGCCCTGGAAAAGACGTCCGACACCGAGATGGAGGCGACGGTGCGCCTCAAGGTGGGGCCGGTGAAGGCGAGCTTTGCGGGCAAGGTGACCCTTGAGGATCTGAACCCGCCCGAAAGCTATCGCATCGTCGGCGAGGGGAGCGGCGGCGTCGCCGGCTTTGCACGGGGCGGGGCCTTCGTCCGGCTGGAGGAAGAGGGGCCCGATATCACCCTCCTTCACTATGAGGTCGATGCCCAGGTCGGCGGCAAGATTGCTCAGCTCGGATCGCGGCTCATCGACAGCACGGCCAAGCGGCTGGCCGGCGAGTTCTTCAAGACCTTTTCCGAAACCGTCAGCGCCGAGGGGGAGACGGAAGGCGAGGAGCTTGCGGCGAAGACCGGGCGCGGCTGGCTGAGTGGCATGTTCGGCCGCAAGGAAGATGCAACCGACAAGGCGGATGCCTGACGGTTCGCTCCGGGGCCGGGCTGCCGGACGCGGTCTTCGGAGCCTTTAAGCGGATCTCTCCTCAGGAGGGCTCCGCCGTCACCTTCGGCCGGTCCGGATCCGCATCGCCTTCCGGGGAAACCGCAGCCTCTTCCATAGCGTCTGTGCCTTGGGAGAGCTCCTGGCTTAGCAGCGGCGTGTTCGCCGAAGTGCTGTCTTGAGACGTGCCGACCTCGGGGGTTTCATCCTCGGCCGTGCCGTTGGCATTCATGCTCTCGCGCCGGCTCGACATGTCGTCCATCTGGGCCTTGATGTCCGGGGCGGTTTCCACCAGACGCAGATAATCGGCCGCAGAGAGCACGAGCAGCTGGCAATAGCCGAGCGCCACCACATCCGCCGTGCGCGGCTTGCCGGTGATGAGCGCGATCTCGCCGAACATGTCGCCACGGCCCAGACGGAACACGTCGGTGCCCGTGCGCACTTCCACCGCGCCAGAGGAGATGAAGAAGGCGGCATCGCCCTTTTCGCCACGGGTGATGAGCCGTTCGCCGGGCGTGGCAAACCGTGGCTTCATCAGCTTGGCGAGCTGGCGCTTGCGGTCGTCGGGCATGTCCGCGAAGAGCGCGTGCTTGGTGATCAGATCGGTCGTGTTGAGGCCGAGATCGAGGCTGGGGCGCACGGTGGTGCGGCGGCGGGTCGCGTCGATCTCCTCACGCAGGGAAGAAAACACCTCCGACCCGATCAGCGTGTGGTCATGGGCTTCCTGATAGGCCGTATCCTCCAGCCGCAGGGCGGTGCGATGAAGGAACATGCGCTCCTGGGTCTCGGCATAGTCGGGATACTGCAGGCGCAACGCCTCCAGCGCGGCCTTGATCTCGTCCCGCCGGTTGACCAGCGTGTCATGCAGGATGTCGCCGATCCGGTCGCCCACCAGCGGACGCACCCGGCGCCGGTTGAAGGCGACCAGCTCGTCCGCAATGATGTCGGACACCAGAAGATATTCGAACCGGTCCGCGATCAGCCGCGCCAGGAAGCTCTGGATCCTGAGCGTCCGCTGCAGGCGCTGGGCGACGCGGTAACGCAGGCCGAAGCGCAAGGGCGCGCGCGAGGCCCGGTTATAGCCGATGCGCCCATCCTGGCGCGTGGCGTCGCCGATGCGGCCGGCGACCGCCAGATGCAGGGCGACGGAGCGGCCGGAAATCGTCTTCTCGCGGAAGTGCTCCAGCACCAGTTCCCGTTCCCGCTCGGCCAGCGCGATGAGGCCGAGGGTGACCCGCTCCCGGTCCTTCAGGTCCTCGATGGACGTGGTGCGCGCGTTCACTTCCTCGATCCGCGCCTCATAGTCCGCCATCACCTCGCGGGCGACCTTCGGTGGAATGTTGTAGGCCCGGGCCGTGTCGGCGATCTCCTGGCGCACATCGGCCAGCACGAGGGCGAGGAACTGGTTGGAGAGCGCCTGGTCGCGGGCACTGAGCTGATCGAGCCGCAAGACCTTGATCAGCGGCTTGAGGCTCGGGCCGTAGACCAGCAGGGTGAAAAGCACGAAACCGGTGGCCAGCTTGGTGACAAAGCCGACGACCTCATCGTCCAGCAACAGGTGTTCGGAAACGGACAGGGCCAGCACGAGGGTGATCGCGCCGCGCATGCCGCCCCAGAGCATCACGGTCTTGTAGCGGAAGTCGACCGCCTGCCCCATGCGCATGGCTGTCAGCAAGGGCAAGAGGCCGAAGATCACCACGGCGCGCGCCGCAAGGGCGGCGACCACCAGAACCACCAGCAGCAGGATGTCGATGGGTTCGAACCCCTGCACGAGCTGGGGGATCAGGATGGCGGCGAGAATGAAGATGAGGGACGAGGCCCAGTAGGCGATCTGTTCCCAGATGTCCTGCAGGAAGGTCCAGGCCTCCGGCGAGATCCGGGCCGGGCCATAGAGGTTGAACACGATCCCGGCCATGACCACCGCCACGACCGCCGACACATCCGCCACCTGATCGGCGATCACATAGAGCAGATAGGGCAGGGCCAGCGACAGGGTGACCTGTGCCAGTCGCATGCCCCGCAGCAGCGGCAGCAGCAGCACGAAGAGCCGGCCGATGATGATGCCCGTCAGCATGCCGCCGGTGAAGGCGCGGAAGAAGGCAATCACCGCATCGCCCATGGTCATGTCGCGCGTGCCCGTCAGAAGCCCGAGCAGCAGCACGAAGAGCACGACGGCCGCCGCATCGTTCAGCAGGCTTTCCCCCTCGACGATGCGCACCAGCCGGGCAGGCGCGCCGATGTCGCGGAAGATCGCGACCACCGCGACCGGATCCGTGGTCGCCACGATGGCCCCAAGCAGCAGGCAGGCCATCAGCGGCACGTCGCTCAAGGGGTAAAGCGCCAGGCCGATGAAGGCGGTGGCGAAGAACACCGCTACGACCGCCATGACGAGGATCGGCCCCACGTCCTCCAGACTGCGGCGCACGTCGAGCGTCAGGCTGGTCTGGAACAGCAGCAGGGGCAGGAAGATGTAGAGGATCTGCTGGGCGTCGAGGGGAACGTCGACGAAGACCACGGCGATCTCGTTGAAGACGTCCGTGCGCGGCGTGTAGAGCAGATAGGTCGCGCCAATGCCGATCAGCGTGCCGAAGGTCGCCAGAAGAACGGTCGGCGACAGATCGAGCCGTCGCGCCAGGGGCTGGACCAGGGCGATGACGACGAGCAATCCGGCAAATGCGGCAAGGACGAAGGGTGTTTCCATTCTGCCGATCTTACAAGGCTCTAAGGCATTGCCAAGGTCTTGCCCGGGCAGAAGCTTGGCAAGGTGTTGACGAGTTCGGGAAAGGGGTGGGGAAGCGGCGCTCCCCCGGCCTCAACCGGTCGCCTTGAACCGCTCCGAAAGCCAGATCCCGCCCAGCACCAGCCCCATGGCGATGCCGTGGAAGAGCTGGAAATCCTCGCCCAGGATCAGCACCGCCAGAATGGCTGCAAAGACCGGAACCAGGTTGATGAAGACCCCGGCTCGGGCCGGTCCGATCATTTCCACGCCCCGGATGAAGAAGATCTGCGCCAGGCACGAGGGGAAGAGCGAAATATAGAGCACCACGAGCCAGCCGGTGGGCGTCGGCCACTGCACGGTGCCGGTGACGATCTCATAGGCAATCAGCGGCAGGGTGCCGATGGCGGCGAAGATCGACAGCACGGTGAAGAACACCAGCCCGGAGATCGGCGGCCGGTTGCGCAGGGCGAGCGTGTAGCCCGTGTAGAAGATGCAGGCGATGAGCATGATGCCGTCGCCCGGGTTCAGCGCCAGGCTGGCCAGGCTCGACAGGTCCCCGTGCGAGGCGACCAGCGCCACGCCGCCGAGGGTCGCAAGAATGCCGAGCCCCTGAAGTGCGGCGACCCTGGTGTGGAACACCGCGACCGACCCCAGCAGCACGAGCACCGGGATCGAGCCCTGAATGATGCCCATGTTGACCGCGTTGGTGTAGCGCGCCGAGACGTAGAACAGCGAATTGAAGCCGACGAAGCCGACGATCGCCATCGCGGCCATGACCCAGAGATGCCGGCGGATGAGAGGCCATTCCCGGGCGATCCGCTTGCGCAGGGCGATGGTCAGGACACCGGAGACGATGATCCAGCGCAGCATCACGACCGCCATCGGCGACACTTCGCCGAGCGCCAGCTTGCCCGCCACCGTGTTGCCGCCGAAGAAGAGCGCGGTCAGGATGAGGAGGACATAGGCATTGCCGTAAGCGCGGCCGCCCTGTCGGAGGCTTGCTGCAATCATGAAAGGGTCCTGGACTGGCGCGGCCGGGGAAACCGCGTGGAGCGCGGCTTGCGGCTCCGGGTGAGTGAACGGGACCGGCGTGCCTCCACGGTGAACCGGTCGCACGCCTGTCTTGTCAGTTGGTTGTGGCGCATGGCTTGCCCGCTGGCAAGGACGGTTTGGGCCTGGATCGTAAGTCTTGCTTACTTATACGCGTTGAAAGTTTCTGAGATTATTTCCGTTTTGGAAAAAGTAATTGTGGCAGCGACGAATTGACCCGCGGGCCGCAACCCGCGACAAGGAAAGGGACAATCGACACCCTTGCGCCCGCAGGCCGCCGCGAGAGCGGGGCTGCGCCATCCGGGCCCGGGGACAGACAGGAGTTGAGACAATGGGAACGCGAGTGAGCACGCACGGCCTTCAGGTGGCCAAGGAGCTCCATGACTTCGTGAACGACAAGGCCCTGCCGGGAACCGGCGTGACCCAGGAAGCCTTCTGGGCCGGTCTGGCCGCCCTTGTCCGCGATCTCGCGCCCCGCAATCGCGAGCTTCTGGCCCGTCGTGACCAGCTGCAGGAGCAGATCGACGCCTGGCACCGCGCCAATCCGGGCACGCCGGACATGGTCACCTACAAGGCCTTCCTGACCGAGATCGGCTATCTGACGCCGGAAGGCGAGGACTTCGCCGTCGCCACCGCCAATGTGGACCCGGAGATTTCCACCGTCGCCGGGCCCCAGCTCGTCGTGCCGGTGATGAACGCCCGCTACGCGCTGAACGCGGCCAATGCCCGCTGGGGCTCGCTCTATGATGCGCTCTATGGCACCGATGCCATGGGCTCTCTGCCGGCCGGCGGCGGCTTTGACGCTGCCCGTGGCGCGGAGGTGATCGCCCATGCGCGCAAGGTGCTGGACGAGAGCGCCCCGCTTGCCTCCGGCTCCTGGGCCGATGCGGAAGGCCTCGCCGTCGTCGATGGCGCCCTCGCCGTGACCGTTTCCGGTCAGCCGGTCGCGCTCAAGGACGCCGCCCAGTTCGCCGGTTACCGGGGGGAGGCGAGCGCGCCGACCAACGTGCTGCTGGTGAAGAACGGCCTGCATCTGGACATCGTTGTCGATGCCGCGCATCCGATCGGCAAGACCGACAAGGCCCACATCGCCGACGTGATCCTGGAATCCGCGCTCTCCACCATCATGGACTGCGAGGACTCTGTTGCCGCCGTCGACGCCGAGGACAAGGTTGTCGTCTATGGCAACTGGCTGGGCCTGCTGAAGGGCGATCTGGTCGAGAGCTTCGAGAAGGGCGGCAAGACCGTGACCCGCAAGCTCAACGGGGACCGCAGCTACACCGCGCCGGATGGACAGGGCTCCGTCTCCCTGCATGGTCGCTCGCTGCTGCTGGTGCGCAATGTCGGTCACCTGATGACCATCGACGCGGTGCTGGACGAAGCGGGCAACGAGATCCCGGAAGGCATCCTTGACGGTCTGGTGACCTCTCTCATCGGCCTGCATGACATCGGCCCGAACGGCAAGCGCCTGAATTCGCGCGCCGGATCGATCTACATCGTGAAGCCCAAGATGCACGGCCCGGAGGAAGTGGCCTTCGCTAACGAGCTCTTCGGTCGCATCGAGCAGATCCTGGGGATGGACGCCAACACCCTCAAGATGGGCATCATGGACGAGGAACGCCGCACCACGGTCAACCTCAAGCAGTGCATCCGTGCTGCCAAGGACCGGGTGTTCTTCATCAACACCGGCTTCCTGGACCGCACCGGCGACGAGATGCACACCTCCATGGAAGCGGGCCCGATGATCCGCAAGGGCGACATGAAGGCGGCTCCCTGGATCGCGGCTTACGAGAACAACAACGTGGACGTGGGCCTCGCCTGCGGTCTGCCCGGCCACGCCCAGATCGGCAAGGGCATGTGGGCCATGCCCGACCTGATGCAGGCCATGCTGGAGCAGAAGATCGGCCATCCGAAGGCCGGCGCCAACACCGCCTGGGTGCCGTCCCCCACCGCCGCCACGCTTCATGCGCTGCATTACCATCAGGTTTCGGTGAAGGATCGTCAGGCCGAGCTGAAGACCCGCGCCAAGGCGAAGCTCGAGGATATTCTGTCCATCCCGGTGGCGGAGCGTCCGAACTGGGCCCCCGCCGACATTCAGGCCGAGCTCGACAACAATGCGCAGGGCATCCTGGGCTATGTGGTGCGCTGGGTCGAACAGGGCGTCGGCTGTTCCAAGGTGCCCGACATCAACAATGTCGGCCTGATGGAAGACCGTGCCACCCTGCGCATCTCCTCCCAGCACATTGCCAACTGGCTGCGCCATGGCGTCTGCTCGAAGGAGCAGGTGATGGAAACCCTGAAGCGCATGGCAAGTCTGGTGGACGAGCAGAACGCCGGCGACCCGGCCTATCGCGCCATGTCCGCCGATTTCGACGCCTCCATCGGCTTCCAGGCGGCCTGCGATTTGGTCTTCGAGGGTACCAGCCAGCCCAACGGCTACACCGAGCCGGTCCTCCATGCCCGCCGCCGCGAGTTCAAGGCCCGCGCGGCCAGCTGAGACTGGCTAGCTGACTGAGACTGAAACCCCCGGGGCGCAGGCTCCGGGGGTTTTTACTTGTGCCGCAGCAACCCGGATCGCGCCCGAGCAGGACAACCGAGGAGCATTCTCATGTCGGTGGGCTCGGCTCAAAAATGACGTAGGGGAAAATTAGAGTTTTTGCGTCAATCTGAAGAATGAGGTCTTGAAAGGCGCACTGGGTGCGCTAAATTCTAAGCATCGACTTTCAACGCAGATGTCATCGGAGATCCCCCATGAATGTCTTCGTCGCCCGCACCCTCCTTGTCCGGCACCGGCAGGATTTCAACCGTGACCGGTTGCCCTGGCTGCCAGGCTCCCTCTATCGCCTCCTGAGCGAGGTGAAGAAGGTCTATTCCTAACCGACCCCATTCGAGAAAAGGCCCCCGCTGGCCTCACCGGCGACCACGGGCCTTCCGAATAAGGAGCACCAAAAAAGACTCCGATCTGTGCACGACCTGTAAAAGAACCCGGCCCCACCGCCGGGTTTTTTGTTGCCCGAAAGCCGTGCTGCGCCGTCCTGGGGCAAGCGTCTTTGCCATCCGTTGAGCATGGCGCGGGTCCAGGCGTCCCCTCTTGCGCCGAATTGCAGTATATTTCCCGGAGCGAACCGGGAGGAGATCCGGTCCGCCAGACCACGGAGGATCACCTTCATGCGCAGCCGTCTGATGATCTTCGACATGGCCAGTGGCGACAGTCGGGAGGTTCTGGCCACCGATCGCCTGATCGAGGCCCCGAACTGGATGCCGGATGGCTCGGCGCTCATCGTCAATGGCGACGGCCTGCTCTTCCGGGTGGACCTGCACGAGGATGCGGTGGCCGAGCTCGACCCGATCAACACGGAATTCGCCCTTCGCTGCAACAATGACCACGGGATTTCCCCCTGCGGCCGGGAGATCCTGCTCTCCGATCAGAGCGAGACCGGCGCCTCGCGCATCTACCGCCTGCCCATCGAGGGCGGGACGCCGGTGGAGGTGACGCCGCTCGAGCCCTCCTACTGGCATGGCATCTCGCCCGATGGCAGCACCTTGGCCTACTGTGCCGAGCGGGGCGGGCGCTTCGACATTTACACCTGTCCCCGCGACGGGGGCCCCGAACGCCGGCTCACCGATGGCTCCGGCCATGCGGATGGTCCCGACTACAGCGCCTGCGGCCGCTACATCTGGTTCAACTCCGACCGGGACGGCCACGCCCAGCTCTGGCGCATGACGACAGCGGGAACCGGCCTGACCCGCATGACCGACGACGAGCGGGTCAACTGGTTTCCCCATCCCTCGCCCTGTGGCGACTGGGTGGTCTATCTCTCCTATGAGCCCGGAACCCTCGGCCATCCCCGCGACCGTGAGGTCGAACTGCGGCTGATCGATCCGGAAGGCGGAGAAAAGCAGTCCCTTGTCCGTCTGTTCGGCGGGCAGGGAACGATCAACGTGCCCTCCTGGGCACCCGACGGGGCGGCCTTCGCCTATGTGGCCTATGAGCGCTGAGGACCGCGTGCAAACCGTGGATCGCGCCGGGATCCGCGCGATCTGCCCTTGAGAAACCCGCCGCACTCCGGTCACTCTGGGGCGGAGGACAAGGGCTCGCCGAGGCGAGCCGCAAGGGGAGGGTGCCGGATGATTGCCGTGATCTTCGAGGTCTGGCCGAAGGCCGAACACAAGCAGGACTATCTGGACATGGCCGCGCGCCTGCGGCCCCATCTGGCAGAGATTGACGGCTTTCTCTCCGTCGAGCGCTTCCAGAGCCTGACCGACCCGGACAAGCTGCTCTCCGTGTCCTTCTTCCGTGACGAGGCCGCCCT
Organism: Roseibium aestuarii; assembly: GCF_008477545.1. Taxonomy (GTDB): domain Bacteria; phylum Pseudomonadota; class Alphaproteobacteria; order Rhizobiales; family Stappiaceae; genus Roseibium; species Roseibium aestuarii. The sequence goes on from NZ_VORA01000001.1 coordinate 854,884, forward strand.
CGACCAGTGGCGCAACCTGATGGAGCACCGCCGCGCCCAGTCTGCCGGCCGCGCCAGCTTCTTTGCCGACTACCGCCTGCGTGTTGCCCATGTCCTGCGTGACTACGGCCTCACCGACCGGGACGAGGCCCCGGCGGACAGCAAGGCCTAGAGGCGCCCTCCCTCACCCCCCCAGCGGCAGGCGCACTTCCACGTCCAGCCCGCCGTCCGGGTGGTTGGCCAGGGTCACCGTGCCGCCATGGGCGTGGATGATCGAGCGGGTGATGGAGAGCCCGAGGCCGATGCCGCCGGTTTCCTCCGAGCGGCTTTCCTCCAGCCGGACAAAGGGCTCGAACACGTCGCGCAGCCGGTCCTCCGGGATCCCGGGGCCCTTGTCGCGCACATGGATCACCGCATTGCCGGCATCCTGAGCGTAGGACAGGCAGACAGACGCGCCGTAGCGCACCCCGTTCTCGATCAGGTTGCGCAGGGCCCGCTTCAGGGCCAGAGGCCGGCAACGCACCACCAGACGGCCGTGGTCCTCCGCCTTCACGTCATGGCCCATGTCCTGCTGGTCGTCGGCCAGCGATTGCAGCAGGGAGCCGAGGTCCAGCTTCTGCGCCTCCTCGCGGGTCGCCTCGTCCCGGGCGAAGGCAAGGGTGGCCTCGGTCATCTGGCTCATCTCGTCCAGCGTGGCGATCATCTTCTCCCGGTTCTCGTCATCGTCGATGAACTCCGCCCGCAGGCGCAGGGACGTGATGGGCGTGCGCAGGTCATGGCTGATGGCGGCCAGCATGCGGGTCCGGTCCTGCACGAAGCGGGTCAGACGGTCCTGCATGTCGTTGAAGGCGCGGGTCAGGGCCTGCACCTCGCCCGGTCCGCTCTCCGGCAGGGCCTCGACGGTCTCGCCCCGGCCGAGCCGCTCGGCCGCGCCGGCCAGATCCCGCAAGGGGCGCGAGAGCCGCCGCATCAGGAAGGCGACGATGACGCTGGTCGCCACGATGGTCAGGAGAAGCTGCACCAGGAAGGGGATGATGGAGCGGTCCGGCGGACGATAATCCGTCGTCATATTGAACCAGCGCCCGTCCTTGAGCCGGATCGACAGCGCCACATCCTTGTGCCACTTGCGCGGCCGGAAGTCCTCGTCCAGATCCTTGGCGACGTCGCCCTTGCCGGACAGGGCCTTTTCAAGGGAGGTCTTCCGCTCGTGCTCGTCGTCCGAGTGCTCGCGCATCTGCCGCTCGCGCCAGCTCTGCACCTGCTGGTCCTTGAAGCTGCGCTCCTCCGCGCTCATGTCCTCGCGCTTGCGGTTGATGTCGAGGCGGATGTCGCGCGCTTCGTCGAACTCGCCCTGAAGCCAAGCGACGACACGCCGTTCCGTCTTGCTCGGCTCGCGCGGATCGGCAGCCGGCGCATCGGCGATCCAGAAATTGGAGAAGCGGCTGCGGCCGGCCTCCAGCACCCGTGCCTGAAAATCCTTCGGCATGTCTTCCACCAGCCGCGCCATGGCGACCGAGCGCGACAGGATGTTGTCCCGCGCCACTTCCGCCAGCGCCAGGCGCCGCTCGTCGTGGAAGATCCAGATGCTGATGCCCTGGGCGACCAGGATCGCGAGGACCAGAAGGGTGATCAGCTGACCGGACAGGCTCGCCGGCCAGAGCCGCGCGGGGCTCCAGCGCGAGCGGGAAGCGGGGGGCGGCGTCGCCTCGGGCGCGCCGCCATCAGGAGGGGAGGTGAAGTGCACGTCAGGCCTCCGTCGCCACGTCGGCGGTGAACATGTAGCCGCCGCCCCAGACGGTCTTGATCAATTTCGGGTCCTTGCTGTCGACCTCGATCTTGCGGCGCAGGCGCGAGACCTGGTTGTCGATCGACCGGTCGAAGACCGTCGGCGCCCGGCCGGTGGTCAGGTCCAGCAGCTGATCCCGGTTCAGCACCATCTTCGGGCGCTTCAGAAAGGCGCAGAGCAGGGTGAACTCGCCGCTCGACAGGGGCACGGCCACCCCGTCCGGGTCGGTCAGCTCGCGCTTGGGCACGCTCAGCTCCCAGCCCTCGAAGCGCAGCACTTCCTGTTCCACCGGATCGCGCTCTTTCGGCTGGGATCCGGTGCGCCGCAGGACGGCGCGGATGCGGGCCAGCAGCTCACGCGGATTGAAGGGCTTGGTCACGTAATCATCGGCGCCGATCTCCAGCCCGATCACCCGGTCCGTGTCATCCGCCATGGCGGTCAGCAGGATCACCGGGGTTGAGCCGGTTTCCACCAGATGCCGGCACAGGGAAAGCCCGTCCTCGCCGGGCATCATGATGTCGAGCACCACCAGATCGATGGCAGCCGCCTTCATGGCCTTGCGGGCATGGGCGGCATTTTCCGCCGTGGTGGCCCGCAGCCCGTTCTTGACCAGATAGCGGGCGAGCGTCTCGCGAATGTCGCGATGGTCGTCAACGATCAGGATATGGGGGCTCGGCACGTTCACGGGGAAGGTCTCCGTCTTTGGGGGGGCAGGCTCTTGCGGCCGCTCCGGGGGGCTGGGATCGGGTACCGGGACGGCGCCGATCCATCGTCTTCCCCAAGGGTGACGATCCGCATCATCTTTGTACAGATCGGGAAACACCGCGCAATCGGCTGAAACTGTAACAGGGTGTAACGGCCGCCGAGAAGCGGGACAGACGATCACACTTCCGGCGATTCCCGGCGTAGTTCTGAGACAGGTGCTTCCTATCTTCAGGCCATCGCAACGATGCCCAAAGGAGACTGGCATGAAACCGATCAAGACCCTGACCATGGCACTTCTGGCTGCTGGAGTGGCCGGGGGCGCGGTGACTGCACACGCCGAGGGGGGCAAGTTCTGGCGCGGTGGGGACAAGGACCCGGGTCAGATGGAAATGGCACATGGATACGGTCATGGCTTCGGCCAGGGCTTCGGCCAAGGCTTCGGAAAGAAGGGCATGGGCCCCGGCCGAGGTGCTCACGCCAAGCACATGTTCCAGACGTTCGACACCAACAAGGACGGGGTCATCACCCAGTCCGAGATCGACGCCGTCATCGCGGAGAAATTCGCCAAGGCCGATGCGGACAAGAGCTCCGAGGTGAGCCTTGCCGAGTTCAAGGCCGGCTTTGCCGAAATGAGCAAGCCGATGCAGGTGCGTGCCTTCCAGCGGCTGGATGCCGATGGCGACGGCACGGTGACCCAGGCCGAATATGACAAGATCGCCGAGCGGATTTTCGACCGGATGGACCGGGACGGCGATGGCGAGCTGACCCCGCGCGGCCCGAAGGGCGAAAAGCGCGGTGAAGGCATGGGCCAGGGCCAGGGCATGAGCAAGGGCCCGGGCGCAGGCAAGCCCGGCGACGAGCGTCAGGCCCGCAAGGGACAGGACGACGACCGCGAGCATGGACCGCGTGGCATGGGGCATCCCGGTGAAGGCCCGATGGGCGGCCGCATGGGCATGATGCAGATGTTCGCAGACATGGATGGTGACGACGACGGCAAGGTGACCCGCGCCGAATTCGATGCCAAGCGTGCCGAGATGTTTGCCAAGGCCGATGCGGACAAGTCCGGCGGCGTCTCTCTGGACGAGTTCGGCTCCATCTGGATGGACCTCAACGACGGCCGAGTCGTGCGGATCTTCCAGCACATGGACGAGGACGGAAGCCTCGGCCTGACGGTCAGCGAGTTCAATGCCCGCGAAGCCGAACTGATGAAGCATCTAGACCGCAACGACGACGGTGTGATCACCAAGGCCGATTTCGGCAAGGGCAAGCACGGCGGTGAGAAGCATGGCATGAAGGGCCATCACGGTGACCACGAGCGCGGCGAAGGCCGCCATGGCCATGACGATGAGGACGACGGTCGCGGTGAAGGCCGCGGCGAGGGCCATGGTCCCCGCTGGTTCCGCGGCTGACCCTCTGAGGGTCTTGACCCCGGCAGGAGCGCCGGGGTCCGCAAAACACCTGCCTAGGGTTGTCCCCAATGGCGGGTGCCTGATGACAGGCGCATATTGAGTTTAATCAGACGCAGATCTGATCTTAATGCGAGTGCACGAAGCGCAGGCGGGCCCCATCGACCAAGAGCCCCCTGCGCACGCTCCGCCAAGTCCTCGCCGCGCCTCTGCGCCGCCTGCTGGACAGCCTCTCTCCCCGACGCGATTTGTGATCACATAAAGGCACGAAAACCCCAGGGAAAGCCTTGTGTTAACTGCATTTCCGCCTTGCCCGAAAAAAGCTCGGACGGGGTCAAAAAAATTCTTGATCTGCACCCCGAATGAGAGCAAATACGCACTAGCCCAAATTCGCACGTGCCCGTGGTCGTCCACCATCTGTAGACGGGGCCGCTGCCGATATTCACCTCCGGATCTCCGGAGCGGTCGCAGCAAACCGGACGACTTAAAGCAACGACGTAAGAGGGCCTTTCTGGTCTCTGCCGGGGTTCCATCCTCCGGGGTTACTGACGAGGCACTTGTTACATCATTGCCCGACGTGCGGTTCGGTTCTCCCGATCCAATCAACGGCATTCCCTTGCGGGAAAGCTTTGACGTGTCCGCCTGAGCGCGGTCGCCACTGCCCAACCGTCGCCTGATTTGCTCTTCCGCCTTCCGGTTCCACCCGGGGGAACGAGGATCTGCATCTCCGGCTTCCTGCGACGTGTGTTGAGACTTGATTGGGAGCCTCCCGATGAGCGATCGAATTCTTGACTTCCTCCGCCGCCGCAAAAGCGATGGCCCCTGCGTGGTGGTTGACCTGGACATTGTGCGCGAGAACTACGCCGCCTTTGCCGGAGCCCTGCCCGACACCTCCGTCTTCTATGCGGCGAAGGCCAATCCGGCCCCTGAGATCCTGAACCTGCTCGCCGAGCTGGGCTCCTCCTTCGACTGCGCCTCCGTCGGCGAGATCGAAATGGTGCTCGCCACCGGCGCCGATGCTTCCCGCATTTCTTATGGCAACACCATCAAGAAGGAACGTGACATTGCCCGCGCGTATGCCCTTGGAGTTCGTCTCTTCGCCGTGGACAGCGTCGAAGAAGTCGAAAAAATTGCCCGTGCCGCAGCCGGCGCCCGTGTCTTCTGCCGCGTTCTCTGCGACGGTGTTGGGGCCGAATGGCCGCTCTCCCGCAAGTTCGGCTGCGAACCGGCCATGGCGTCCGACGTGCTTGAGCACGCCCACCGCCTCGGCCTCGAAGCCTATGGTGTCTCGTTCCATGTCGGCTCCCAGCAAGCCAACCTCGGCGCCTGGGACCTCGCGCTTGCCATGGCTGCCGACGTCTTCGGCGAAATGTCCCGACGCGGCATCGAGCTGAAGATGGTCAACATGGGGGGCGGGTTCCCGACCCGCTACCTCAAGGACGTCCCCGGCGTGCCGAGCTATGGCGAGGCGATCTTCCAGTCGCTGACCCGCCATTTCGGCAACCGCCTGCCAGCCACCATCATCGAGCCGGGCCGCGGCATGGTCGGCAATGCCGGCGTGATCGAGGCCGAAGTGGTGCTGATCTCCCGCAAGTCGGCGGAAGATCCGATCCGCTGGGTCTACCTGGATATCGGCAAGTTCCACGGTCTCGCCGAGACCATGGACGAGGCGATCCGCTATCCGATCCGCACCCCGAAGGACGGTGACCAGACCGCGCCCTGCGTTCTGGCCGGCCCGACCTGCGACAGTGTCGACGTGCTTTACGAGAAGACGCCCTACGAGCTGCCCCTGTCCCTCGCCATCGGCGACAAGGTGCTGATCGAGGCTTGCGGCGCCTACACGACGACCTATTCCACCGTGGGCTTCAACGGCTTCGCGCCGCTCGCCTCCCATGTCATCTGAGTTCCGCGCGAACTCTTCGGGACTGACGACAATGATCGATATCGTTGACGAAGCACCGACCCATGTCGGCGCCCGCGAGGCCCTGCTCGACCTCGCCTTTGGTCCGGACCGGTTTCTCAAGACCTCCGAACGTCTGCGCACCGGCCGTCTTCCGGCCTTCGCCTATGTGGCGCTGGACGACGAGGGCACTCTCGTCGGCACCGTGCGCCTGTGGCATGTCACCGACGAGGCCGGCCGCCCGGCCCTCCTGCTCGGCCCGCTTGCGGTCGATTCCAGCTGCCGGTCCCAGGCTGTCGGCGGCCGCCTGATGCGCCATGCGCTGAACCAGGCCGCTCTCGCCGGTCACGGCTGCGTGCTGCTTGTCGGCGATCTGCCCTATTACCAGCGTTTCGGCTTCGAGGCCGACCGCCTCGACGACGTCTGCCTGCCGGGCCCGGTGGATTACGCGCGCTTCCTGGCGCTCGAATTCCGCCCCGGCGTGGTGGCGGAGCTCTCCGGTTGCCTCCATGCCACCGGCGACATCGACTTCGGCGCCTGCATGGTCGAAGACGATGCCTCCGACTGGGTCAAGATGGTCGCCTGAAGACGCGGCATAAGCTCCAGTTCAACGCAGACAAGGGCTCCGCGACCGACCGGTCCGGAGCCCTTGCATTTTGGCGGCGGGTTTTCGTCACTCTTCTCCATCCCACAAAGGGATCCATTTCGTCAGATGGGGTTGGTCCTCAACACCGAGTGGATTTCTACCGAAAGCATAGCTATATTGTATTTCATCAGAAATCTCTGACTGGAGATCTGGGATGCTTGAACCAAAGGAAGCCGTAGCGGTCGAGCCGGATGCTGTGGTCAGCAAGGCTGTGGTCCGCGCCGCCGTGAAACTGGGCTTGACCCAGGCAGCACTTGCCCGTGTGCTGGGACTTTCGGAAGCGTCCGTGTCACGGCTCTATCATGGTGAGTTGAAGCTCAGCGGTAAGGACAAGGCCTTCGAGCTGTCGCTGCTTCTCATTCGCCTGTTCCGCTCACTGGATGCATTGGTGGGAGGAGACGAGCGGGTGTTGCGCCGGTGGATGGAAACACCGAACACCGCCTTAGGGGGCGTCCCTCGGGATCTCATTGCCAAAATCTCCGGATTGACGAATGCCCTTGCCTATGTGGACAGTCGACGCGCTCGCCTCTGAGCTTTCCCCGTATGAGGGATCGGGCTGGCGTGTCGTGGAGGCTCAGCACAGGGTCTCTACCCTCAAGCTCGTGGATGATCTTGAGGAACAGGCACTGCTGGAGGGGCTGCTGGAGGCCAGCAAGCCTCCGGTTCCGGCTGACTGTTCAGGGCTGAACTACCTTCTGTCCACTCCGTTTCGCTATGACGCGCCATACCCCCACGGATCACGATTTCGCCGGGCCGGTTTTACCGAGGGCGTCTTCTATGCGTCCGAGAATCTCCGAACGGCCTTCGCAGAAACAGCCTTCTACCGCCTTCTCTTCTTTCATGACGCTCCCGGTCTGCCATGGCCGGTCAATCCACAGGAGCTGACGGCGTTTCGGGTTGAGATTGCCACTTCCTCGGCCCTTGATCTGACGGTATCGCCCCTGGCCGGGAGCAGGTCTGAGTGGACGGACCTCACCGACTATTCTTCGACACAGGATCTTGCGGAAAAGGCGCGCGGGGCAGGAAGCCAGGTGATCCGCTATGAATCCGTCCGGGACCCTGCGCAGGGTGCAAACCTTGCTGTCCTTGCTTGTGCCGCCTTCGCAAGGCCTGCACCGACGGACCGTCAGAGTTGGCGTCTGCATCTTTCTGCTGCCGGTGTGATCGCCTTCTCCGATCATGGGGCTGAGAATTATGCCTTCGGGCAGGATAGCTTCGCCGCCGATCCGCGGCTTTCAGACTTCCAATGGGAGAGGCCCGAGGTCTGAGCCTCACCGCCTTTCTCGTCCCCTGAACGCAAGAGGGGCAGCCGAAGCCGCCCCTCATGATCGTCCATACGCCGGTCCCTCAGCCCTTGGCGGGCGTCGGGCCGTCGAGTTTCGAGCCATCCAGTTTCTGGCCGTCGAACTTGTGGCCATAGTCCACGGCGACCTCGTAATCCGGGTCTTCCAGAACTGAGACCTCGACCAGGCTGCCGGCCTTGTCCAGCAGGCGCTGGCAGTCCTTGGACAGGTGGCGCAGATGCAGGCGCTTGCCGGCGGCCTCGTATTTGGAGGCGAGCGAGTCGATGGCTTCCAGTCCCGAATGATCCACCACCCGACTGTCGATGAAGTCGATCACCACGTCTTCCGGGTCGTTGTCGACGTCGAAGAGATCGGCAAAGCCGGAAGTGGAGCCGAAGAACAGCGGTCCCGACAAACGATAGACCTTCCAGCCCTCCTTGGAGGTGCCGATGCGGGCACTGATGCGCGCCGCAGCGTTCCAGGCATAGGTCAGCGCCGAGATGATCACGCCTACGACCACTGCCACGGCGAGATCCGAATAGACCGTCACGCAGGTCACGATCACGATCACCAGCGCGTCGGTGAGCGGGATCTTGTGCATGATCTTCAGGCTGGCCCAGGCGAAGGTGCCGATCACAACCATGAACATCACGCCGACCAGGGCGGCCACCGGGATGCGCTCGATCAGCGGCGAGGCGAAGAGGATGAAGGACAGCAGGAAGAGCGCGGCGACGATGCCGGAAATGCGGGTGCGCGCACCCGACTTCACGTTGATCATCGACTGGCCGATCATGGCGCAGCCGCCCATGCCGCCGAAGAAGCCGGTCACCACATTGGCAATGCCTTGTGCCATGCATTCCTTCGAGGCGCCCCCCTTGGTGCCGGTCATGTCGGAGACCAGGTTCAGGGTCAGCAGGCTTTCGATCAGGCCGATGGCCGACAGGATCACCGCATAGGGCAGGATGATCTCGACGGTTTCCCAGGTCAGCGGCACCATGGGAATGTGAAATTCCGGCAGGCCGCCTGCGATGGAGGCCAGGTCACCCACCGACCTTGTGTCGATGCCCAGACCCAGCACCAGGGCCGAGCAGACGAGGATGCCGGCTAGCGGTGCGGGGAAGGCGGTGGTCACCTTCGGCAAGAGCCAGATCACCGCCATGGTCATGGCGACCAGCGCCAGCATGACGAAGAGGTCGGCGCCTGCGAGCCACGAGCCGTCCGCCAGCTTGAACTGGCCGAGCTGGGCCAGGAAGATGACGATGGCCAGACCGTTGACGAAGCCGAGCATCACCGGATGGGGCACCATGCGGATGAACTTGCCCCAGCGCAGCACGCCCACGCCGATCTGGATCAGCCCCATGAGCACCACGGTGGCGAAGAGATATTCCACCCCGTGCTGGGCAACCAGCGTCACCATGACCACGGCCAGCGCCCCGGTGGCGCCCGAGATCATGCCCGGCCGACCGCCGAGGCAGGCGGTGATGATGCCGATGAAGAAGGCGGCGTAGAGGCCCACCAGCGGATTGACCCCGGCCACGAAGGCAAAGGCGACCGCCTCGGGAACGAGGGCGAGCGCCACGGTCAGACCGGCCAGCAGCTCGGTCTTGATCCGCGACGGGGTGAGTTGAACGGAAACAGGCGCAAGCGCCTCGGCACGTCCGGACAAGGATGTCTCCAATTTGTCTGGCGTCGAAATGACTGGGATTGAGGTTGCAAGGTCTGCCGCTTCGCCAAACGGGAGGGGCGCACGACGCAGACCTTTTCGCGGAACTGGCCGTGTTTTAGCCGCATTTGACCCGCGCGGCAACCGCAGGCCCGGAGGGTCCGGCTCATCGAGCGCCGTCCGGCCCTGCGGGCTACCGGCTGGCAGGGCGACAGAGGCGCCGGCGCCATCTGCGCCAGGCTCGAATTCCGGCACCTAGCAGCCAGCGTTTCCTTCGGACGCGGGCCGCAGCTGCCATCCGCTGTTCGATGATCTCGGCCTCCGTCAGTGTGGTGTCGTTCCAGGGAGGGTGATACCGAAGGTCCGGATGGAGCCGGGATGGCTGGACATGCATCGTCAGTCCTTTCATTTTTAACGTGATAAGCTCAATGTGCACCGAACCCGAAGCCGCGTTTAAGTTGGTAAGGTCGAAGGGCGTGTTTCAAGAATGAAACGAAGACTCTCCCTGGATGACGCATCTCTCTTTCTGGCCGTTGCCGATGCCGGAGGGCTTGCGGGCGCGGCGCGCAGGACCGGTGTCAGCGTGCCAACCCTGGGTCGCCGCATGGGCGAACTGGAAAGGGTTCTCGGTGAGAAACTCTTCCAGCGTGGAGCACGGGGTTACAGTCTGACGGCGCGCGGACGTCAGTTTCTGGCGGAAGCAGAGGACTTGCGGCGGCTTTCGGCCCGCCTGGGGAGCTTTGCGCAGCAGGACCGGCAGGTGAGGGTGCGGGTGACCACGGGACACTGGACCGCTCGGTTTCTCGTGGATGCGATCAAGAGCTACTGGTCGCCGGACGCCACCTGGGTGCCCGAATTTGTCGAGGGGGTGCGCACCGTGGATATTGCCCGCCGGGAGGCCGATATCGGAATCCGCAGCCGCCGGCCGGATCAGCCCTGGCTTGCGGGGCGACAGACCCATGTGCTGAATTTCGCCGAATTCGCTGTCTCACCTGATATCGCCGGTTATGTCTTGAGATCGGAAAGCGGCAACGAGACGCCGGCCGGCAGCGAGCGATGGGTTTTGGACAACCGCTCGGACGCGATCGTCACCACGGCCAGCAGCGCCCGCTTGGCTGCCGATCTGGCGCTGGCGGGCGTCGGCCGTATCGTGCTGCCGGTTTTCGCCGGAGCGAGCCTCCCCGGGCTGCAGCAAGTCGGTCCCGTCATCGACGAGCTGACCCGCGGGGAGTGGCTTGTCTGCCATCATGACGGGCGTCACGATCCACCGGTTCGTGCCGCACTGGATGCCATTGCCGCTATTCTGACCGACCGTCGCCTTCGGCCTTCTTCAGTGTGACGAGCGAAAGCATTTCCCATCCCTGAGCCAGCTTGGGAAAAACGATCTCGACGCCGACCATGCGGAGGGCTAGAAGTCGGTTTCAACATGCGTTTTCCCTGAAAGGCGGAGCCTGCTTCGCCGCTGGAGCCTCCCTTGAAGCCGACCAATCCCGTCTTTACCGGTCTGGAAACCACCATCTTCGAGACCATGTCCCGTCTGGCCATGGCCCATGGCGCGGTCAATCTCGGCCAGGGCTTTCCCGATGTGGACGGGCCGGAGGATATCCGCCAGGAAGCCGCACGCGGCCTGATCGACGGGCCGAACCAGTACCCGCCCATGCTCGGCGTCCCGGCCCTGCGCCAGGCGGTGGCCGAGGCGAACAAGCGCTTCTACGGGCTCGACGTCGACTGGCAGACCCAGGTGATCGTAACCTCGGGCGCAACGGAAGCTCTGGCCGACTGCATCTTCGCTCTCGTCCAGCCGGGCGACGAGGTGATCCTCATCGAGCCGCTCTATGACTGCTACCTGCCGCTGGTCCAGCGGGCGGGCGGCACCCCGGTGCGCCTGCGGGTGACGCCGCCGGAGTGGAAGCTGGATCTCGACGCGCTCGCGGCGGCCTTCACCCCGAAGACCAAGGCCGTCCTGCTCAACAACCCCATGAACCCGGCCGCCAAGGTCTTCTCCGACGAGGAGCTGTCCGAGCTGGCGCGGCTCTGTGTCGAACATGACGTCTATGCCATCTGCGACGAGGTCTACGAGCATCTGGTCTTTGAAGGCCTGAAGCATCGCCCGCTCATGACCTATCCGGGCATGGACACCCGCACCCTGCGCATCGGATCGGCCGGCAAGACCTTCTCGCTCACCGGCTGGAAGATCGGCTACATCACCGGGGCACCGAACCTGATCGAGCCGGTGGCCAAGGCCCATCAGTTCGTCACCTTCACCACGCCGCCCAACCTGCAGCGCGCCGTGGCCTTTGGTCTCGCCAAGGACGACAGCTATTACGACTGGCTGGCGGGCGATCTCCAGTCCAAGCGCGACCGCATGGGCAACGGCCTGCGGGCGCTCGGTTTCAACGTGCTGCCCTGTGATGCGACCTATTTCCTCACCGTCGACATCTCCGACATGGGGCTGGGCGCAACGGACGTGGAGGTCTGCCGTCGGCTGGTGGAAGAGGCCGGTGTCGCCACCGTGCCCGTTTCCGCCTTCTACGGGGCGGATGCCCCGGTCAACTTCATCCGCTTCTGCTTCTGCAAGCAGGATCACGTGCTGGAAGAGGCCATCGCCCGTCTGGCCGTCTGGCTGCAGCATCCCGAACAGCGACAGGCTCAGGCCCAGATGATGGCTGCCGCCCAGGCGCGCGGCCAGATGCAGGGCTGAAGCACGGGCCGATCCTGACCGGTAGCATTGCGCCGGTCGCAATTCCCTTCGGAAAACCCTCGGGCAGTCTTGCCGCCCGGGGCTTTGCCTTTCTAAATGACCCCCACGCGCCTTGCCCCCTTCGGGCCGGGCCCTTTCACTGTTTCAGGAACGAAGGGACGAACAATGTCCGACACTGTCACGGCGCCCATCACCGTCGAAGTCACCCGTGGCGATCTGGTGGAAAGCTTCCACCGGGGCCTCGTCTCCGTGGTCAACGCCCAGGGCGAGGAAGTCTGCGCCATCGGCGACACCTCGACCCGCGTCTTCCCCCGTTCCGCCATCAAGGTGCTTCAGGCCCTGCCGCTGGTCGAAAGCGGCGCGGCCGATGCGCTGGATCTCGATGACGCCGAGCTGGCGCTGGCCTGCGCCTCCCACAACGGCGAGGACACCCATGTGAAGACCGCAAGGGTCATGCTGATCAAGGCGGGCCTGAGCGTCGAGGACATGGAGTGCGGCAGCCATTGGCCCAAGCGCATGGAAGACATCGCGGCCCTCGTGCGGGCCGAGGAGGAACCGAGCGCCCTGCACAACAACTGCTCCGGCAAGCACGCCGGCTTCCTCGGTCTGGCCCGCGCCCTCGGCGCCCCGACCAAGGGCTACGTGCTGCCCGAACATCCGGTGCAGCAGGAGATCAAGGCCGTAATCGAGGCCTTCACCTGCGAGGAAGTCACCACCGATGTCTGCGGCACCGATGGCTGCTCGATCCCGACCTATGCGGTGCCGCTGAAGGCCTGGGCCCGCGCCTTCGCCATCTTCGGCACGGGCGAGGGGCTGGACGAAGATCGTCTCGCCGCCTGCGACAAGCTCTATGAGGCCTGCGTCAGCGAACCCTTCATGGTGGCCGGCACCGACCGCTTCTGCTCCGACGTGATGGCGGCCTTCGAGGGCCGTGTCTTCGTCAAGACCGGAGCCGAGGGCGTCTTCTGCGCCGCGATCCCCGAGCTGGAGCTGGGCATCGCCCTGAAGGCGGAAGACGGAGCCAACCGCGCCGCCGAAAGCATGATGGGCGCGCTGCTGGAGGTCCTGATGCAGGACCGCAACGACGAACAGTCGAAGGTGCTCCAGCGCTACACCAATCCTCCCGTTCTGACCCGTCGCGACGTGACTGCGGGCGAGGTGCGCCCGGCGGCCGATTTCGTCGCCGACCTCTACGCCCAGCTCTCCTGAGACCGGACGCAAGCCGAAAGACGAGAGGCAGCATTCATGTCGAAACATCCCGGCCTGTCCTGGAGGTTCACCCACGCCATCACCCGGGTTCCGGCCGAAAGCGTGGCCCATGGCCTCAGGGCAGAGGACACCGGCAACCCGGATCCGCAGGAGTTCCGCGTCCAGCACGCGGCCTATGTCTCGGCGCTGGAAGAGGCGGGGCTGATGGTGGACGTTCTACCCTCGCTGGAGGCCTTCCCCGACAGCTGCTTCGTCGAGGATCCCGCCTTCTGCCTGCCGGAAGGGGCCATCCTACTGCGGCCGGGCCATCCCACCCGCATGGACGAACCGGACGAGATCCGCTTTGCGCTCGAGAAGCGGTTCCGCAAGGTTCTCGATCTGCCAGGCACCGGCCATGTGGACGGCGGTGACATCCTCACCCTCGATGACGAGATCCTGATCGGCCTGTCCGCCCGGACCGACAGGGATGGGGCCGAGGCCTTCGCGACCCTGCTGGCCGAATGGGGCTATTCGGTACGGATCGTCGAAACACCGGCGGGCGTCCTGCATTTCAAGACGGCCTGCTCCACCCTCGGCGAAGATGTCATTCTCGCGACCCGGCCGATGATCGAGAGCGGTCTCTTCGGCGATCGCAAGGTCGTGGCCGTGGCCGATGGGGAGGACTATTGCGCCAATGTCATCCGGGTGAATGACGTGGTGCTGGTGCCCGAGGGCTATCCCGCAACGCTTGCCAACATTCAGGCCGCCGGCTTCCGCACCCGCCTCATGCCGGTCAGCGAGCCGCGCAAGGTGGACGGCGGTCTCTCCTGTCTCTCCCTGCGGTTCAGTCTGAACTGAGCCGCGCCAGAAGCGTGATGGCGATCAGCGGACGATGTTGCCGCTGATTGCCAGATGCGCCCAGTCGCTTGCCTCAGCCAGATCTTGCGTGACCTGATCGGTCCAGCGGTAACCGGCAATTGCCTTGTCCCGCGATGCCTCGATGATGTTGCCCTGAAGCACGGCGCTGCCGGCCTCCTCCACCACCGTGACGGCGATCCCGGTGCCACAGGCGCGCAGCACATTCTGGGACGCGACCACATTGCGCAGATACGGCCCCCAGCCGAGCATCAGGCCGAACTGCGGCGCGGCTTCCACCACATTGCCCGTGACCGTCGTGTCGGCTTCCACCGAGATGCCGATGCCGAAGCCCGCTATTTCCGCCGGATAGGGCCCAATGGACGACAGGTTGCGCACGATGTTGCCGGACACCACGGCCATGCGTCCGCCGTCCAGGAAATTGGCGATGGAGATGCCGGTGGTCGCGCCGTCGACGATGTTGTTCGCGACAATCGCTCCCTCGAAGGCGAATTCCGAATAGATCCCGACCTCGCCCGAGCGCAGGCACGAGTTGCCGATGATCTGCACATTGGAGCCGGAATTGGCGCGGATGGCGGAAAAGGCGCAGTCGGCGATGCGATTGCCGCTGATGACCACCCCATGGGCGCGGAAGACATTGATGCCATTGCCCCACTGGCCGGTGCCGCCATGGCGCGAGGCGATGCGCTCGACCCGGTTTCCCGACACCAGCGTGCCGTCCTCGCCGTCGGACCAGCGGTGGATCCAGATGCCGCCGGCAGCGCAATCCTCCACCACATTGTCGGTGAGCGACAGGCCGGTCGCCTCGCGGGACCAGATCCCCGCTTCCGCCGCGCCGCTGAAGCGGCAGTTGCGGATCGCACCGGAACTGCGGGTGAGGACGAGCGCCGATTTCGCCGAGCCGGAGACGGCGCAGTCGGTCATGGTCAGCCCGGTGACCGAGGAAAAGTCGAGCAGCCCGTCGGCCTGATCCCCGATCGACCGGTTGCCGCCGTCGAAGACAAGGCCCGAGAGGCTGATGTCGGAGACGCCCTCCGCACTTGCGAGTACGCCGCCACCCCCCTGATAGATCAGGCGCGTGCGCCCCGGAACCCCGACGATCAGCGTGCCCGAGGGCAGGCGCAAGTTGGCGACCGGATAGGAGCCGGCCGGCAGGAATAGCGCCTTGCCGTTCTGCACCGCCGTGTTCAGCGCCCGCTGGAAGGCGGAGGTCTGGTCGTCACTGCGATCCGGCTCCAGGCCGAGATCCGGCGCATCCAGGGAGCCGCGCAGATCCGCGATCCGGAAGGCGGCTCCGGCGGGGGCGGAGAGGCCTGTCCCGAAAAGGCACGCGGCTGTCCCGGTAAGGAACAGACGCCGGCTCACGGCGGGACGGTCGGACGCGCGGGCGGTGCGCAGAAGGGGCAGGATCCGGTTCATGCCCCAATCGGAGCAAGCGCCATGCCGTCATTGGGGCCGTGATTTGGGGCTGTGATCTGGGGCGGCCGGCCTGAAGCGCGTCAGAGCCCGATCAGGGCGGCGATATCCTCCACTGCGGTGGAGGTGGCCATGTCTCCCCGGCGCACGGCGTCTTCCAGAGCGTGCAGCCGGGCGCTGCGCTCGGGCGTGGAGGTGAGGGCTTCGGTGAGGCGCAACCGCAGGAGATCCCACATCCAGGCGACCTGCTGTCCGGCGCGCCGCTCCTGCCAGGCGCCCGTCGCGGTCAGGCGGTCCCGGTGCAGGCAGATCTGCTGCCACATCACGTCGAGCCCCTCGTTGGCGAGCCCCGAGATGGTGATGACCGGGGGCGACCAGTCGGGCGAGCGCGGTGCGAGAATATGCAGCGCCGCGCGATAGTCGGACGCGGCGGAGCGGGCCCGGACTGCTCCGTCGCCATCGGCCTTGTTCACGGCGATCATGTCGGCGATTTCCAGCACGCCCTTCTTGATGCCTTGAAGCTCGTCTCCGGCGCCCGGCAGCATGAGCACGAGGAAGAAATCCACCATATCGGCCACGGTGGTTTCCGACTGGCCGATGCCGACCGTCTCCACCAGGATCACGTCGAAGCCCGCCGCCTCGCACAGGAGCATGGTCTCGCGGGTCTTGGCGGCGACCCCGCCCAGCGTGCCCGCCGAAGGGGAGGGGCGGATGAAGGCGTTCCGGTCCACCGCCAGCTGCGCCATGCGGGTCTTGTCGCCCAGAATGGAGCCGCCGGTGCGCGTCGAGGACGGGTCGACCGCCAGCACGGCGACCTTGTGGCCGGCGGCCGTCAGATTGGAGCCGAACGTGTCGATGGTGGTCGACTTGCCGACCCCGGGCACGCCGGTAATGCCGATGCGATGCGCGTTGCCGGTGAGTGGCAGGATCTCCTGCACCAGTTCGCGGGCCAGCGCTCGGTGTTCGGCCTTGCGGGATTCTACCAGCGTGATGGCGCGGGCGAGCAGCGCCCTGTCGCCGGCCCGGATGCCTGCGGCAAGCGTCGCCACGTCCGGCAGGCCCCTGGGGCGAGCGGTGGCGGGCAATGGTCTGGCGGGGGTCGCTGGTGTCTCCTGCATGACCCGAGACTTAGCCGATCCGCGATGCGCTTGTCACCCGGAACAGACCGGTGCGCGATGACACTTTGGTTCAAGCCGGCATGCAAGAAGGGGCTTGGAGCCAGCCCGCGCCGTGCTACCCTTTGGCATCGCAAGCAGGTCGGGGAAGATCGGGAATGAAGGCCTTGAGTTATCTGAACGCGCCCCTTTGGGTGCTCGGCGTGTTCGGAGCCGAGAAATCCTATCGCAAGAACCCGATCCTCGGATCGCCGACCCTCAACCGCTGGGGCCTCCATCGCAAGCGGGTGGAGATCGCCGAGGCGCTCGCCGCCTTCCGCCGGCAGAGGTTGGCGGCCAGCCTCGACCCGCAGCAGCGCAGTTTCTTCGACGCCAACGGCTACATGGTGATCGAGAATTTCCTTGAGCCCGAGACCTATGCCGCGCTCCTGCGCGAGACCTCGGAAAAGATCTTTCCGGCCCGCGAGATGCGCCAGGGCCAGACGGTGACCCGCATGACGCCCCTGCCGCCGGAGGTGCTCGACCACAATCCTGGCCTTGCGGCCGCCGCCCGCGATCCGCGCGCTAAGGCGATGATCCGCTATGCGGCGAGCCAGGGCGGCCAGCCCCATTGTTTCCTGCAGACCGTGATCGCCGAGCCGAGCCGGAAGGCGAAGGATCCCCAGACGGATGTCCACTCCGACACGTTCCACGCTACCGCCAAGGCCTGGCTCTTCCTGCAGGATGTGGGCGAGGAGGATGGTCCCTTCTGCTTCGTGCCTGGCTCCCACCGCATGACGCCCGAACGGCTGGCCTGGGAATACGAGCAATCCCTTTCGGCCAGCTCGGCAAAGGACGGGCATCATGCCTCAGGCTCCTTCCGCATCGGGCTAGATGCACTGGCGGGTCTGGGTCTGCCGGCCCCGGTGCGCATGGCGGTCAAGGGCAACACGCTGATCGTCGCCGACACCCACGCCTTCCACGGCCGCACGCCGAGCGAGCGGCCCACGATCCGCGCCGAGGTGCACTGGCACCACCGCCGCAATCCCTTCCTGCCCTGGACGGGGCTGGATCCGATCGCCCTGCCGGGCCTGCGGGAGAGGGAAATGAACCTCTTCCTCGCGATCTCGGACCTGCAGGAGCGCTATCTCCGTCAGCAGCACATCTGGAGGGATGTGGGAGCGGTCGCCCTGCGCTCGCAAGCCCACGTGTGAGCATGCGACGCCGGGCCCCGAGGGCCTGGCGCAGACGATCAGTTAAGGATTGGGGAGTGTTTCCCCCGTCAGCCCTGGGGCTGCCAGAGGATGCGCTGGAGCTGGGAATCCTGCAGGGCGATATCCGGCGGAAGCTGGTCCCAGGGGCCGGTGTACTCGGGGATGGCGAAGACCAGCTTCACGTTCGGCGCCTTCTTCGCGTTGCAGATGGCCATGCCGCGCCACAGATCCTTGCCGACCCGGCAATCCCGGCGGTTCATGCCGATCTGGTAGAAGCTCTGGCCAATGCGCTCGCCATTGGGGCCCGCCAGATGGTGGGTCACGCCATGCACTTCCCGCACCTTGCCGTCGGCTCCCTTGAACACCTGCAGCACCTGGAACCCGTCGGAGTTGAAGGCGGCCGTCACCCATTCCGTGTTGCTTTCCACGGCGGTCTGGACGCCTTCGGTGGTCATGCCCGGCAGGGCGGCCTCGATGGCCTTGGCATTGTAGGGCGTGTCGGGCGTGATGCCGCCAACCGCATCATTGCTGATCTGGATGAGCGTGACATTCGAGACGAGAGCGGCCGAGCTGCCCGAGGCGCTCTGGAAATCGGCAGAAGGGGAGCAGGCGGCAACGAGACCGGCGGCGAGGGCGAGACAAGCGACGTTCAGGCCGTTCAGCGGCAAACCCATGAGACCAATCAACTCCGGAATTCATGTCTTCGGCGCACCGGGCGGTGCAGGCAGGAATTGCTGATACCACCGGTGAGGTTTGCCTGCAAATAATGGTTAAGGCCTTGTCGGCAGGTCGCTTTCCTGACGTTGCGGCATCATGGGGATGGCCTGTGGTGAGCGGGGAGTGAAACGCAAGAGGCCCCGGAGTGTCCTCCGGGGCCCTTGCAATCGCGTCATGAGGCGCCTTGCGCGGCTCAGTCCTTGGCCAGCTCTTCCAGAACACGGGCCCAGGAGCGGATGCCCTTGTGGAACGAGGTCAGGTTGTACTTCTCGTTCGGCGAGTGGATGCAGTCGTCATCCAGGCCGAAGCCGATCAGCAGGCTGTCCATGTCGAGCATGCGCTTGAAGTCGCCGACGATCGGGATCGAGCCGCCGCAGCCCACGAGCGCGGCGGTCTTGCCCCACTCGTCGGTCAGGGCCTTCTCGCCCTTCTTCAGGGCCGGATGGTCGAAGTCGAGGCGCAGGGCCGGGGAGCCTTCCTTGGCGATGAAGTCGACCGTGCAGTCGGCCGGAACCTTGGAGCGGACATAGGCCCGGAAGGCTTCCTGCACCTTGACCGGATCCTGATCGCCCACGAGGCGGAAGGTGAACTTCGCGTGGGCTTCCGCCGGGATGACGGTCTTGGAGCCGGCGCCCTGATAGCCGCCCCACATGCCGTTCACTTCACAGGTCGGACGGGTCCAGATGTGCTCGAGCGGCAGACGGCCCTTTTCCCCGCGCGGATATTTCAGGCCGATCTCGCCGAGGAAGGCTTCGGCCGAGAAACCGAGCTTTTCCCACATGGCGGTCACTTCAGCGGGAACCTCGATGACCCCGTCGTAGAAGCCGGGGAGGGTGATACGGCCATCTTCGTCGTGCAGTCCGGCGATGATGTTGGCGATGATGTGGTTCGGGTTCTGGGCCGCGCCACCATACATGCCCGAGTGAAGGTCGCGGCTGGCAGCCTTCACGATGATCTCGTCGCCCACCATGCCGCGCAGCATGACGGAAATGGCCGGGGTTTCCGCGTCCCACATGCCCGTGTCGCAGACCAGCGCCAGATCGCAGGCCAGCTCGTCGTGATTGGCCTTCAGGAACGGACGCAGGGACGGCGAGCCGCTTTCCTCTTCGCCTTCAAAGAGCACGCTCACGTCGACCGGAAGGTCGCCGGTCTCTGCGATGAAGGCACGCGCTGCCTCGACGAAGGTCATCAGCTGACCCTTGTCGTCCGCCGAGCCCCGGGCCACGATCATCTTCGTGCCGTCGGCCCTGGTCACGATGGTCGGCTCGAACGGATCCTGGTTCCACAGCTCCAGCGGGTCGACCGGCTGAACGTCATAGTGGCCGTAGAAGAGGACATGGGGGCCGGGCTTGCCGGACTTGCGATGGCCCACGACCATCGGATGTCCCTTGGTCTCGCGCACGCTGGCCTCGATGCCGATGGAGGTCAGTTCCTTGGCCAGCCATGCGGCGGCTTCGGCGCAGTCGGCCTTGTAGGCCGGATCGGTCGAGATGCTCTTGATCTTCAGAAGATCGAACAGGCGGTCGAGGGACTGGTCGAGATCGGCGTCGATCCGGGCCAGAACCTTGTCGATGGTGCTCATCGGGCGTCCTTGGGGCTGGGGGCCCGGCGCCGGTGCGCGGGGCCCTGGAAAATGACGGGGCAGCGGGGCTGGGCAGGCGGGCTGTCGCCGGCGCACCTGCTGCCAAGGCTGTCGCCATTGTTCATATCGGCGGTGAAAGCGCAAATTCAAATCCGGAATGGATTGGGGACAGGTCCCGATGGATGCGCATGTCTGGACTGAGCCTCACGGGGGCGGTCTCGCGCTTGGGTCAGGCCCTCCGCCGCCTTTTGACGCGCGCGCAGCCTTCTCCCTTTCCGCCGTCGCGAATCGCCGATTTTCCGTTCTGCGTCTCGTTTACGGAAGGCGTGTCTTGCGGCACTGCGGAGCAGCGGATGGAAGAGGTTATGCTCTGCAACTGTGACCTGCAAGAATTGACGATCCTTTTGTTTGGAAAGACAGATTGCGCCCCTACGTTGCACTGCAATAAATAGGAGGTCATACCGATATGATATCTTAAGGTTTTATAGAGTCTCGCGTGATTAAGTCTTGGACAAAAGAGGTCTTGATACCGAAGGCAGTCCGCAATGCTCCCAGCCCTGAGACTATCCCGCAAGGTTCCGATTCTGTTCGTGGCCGTGTCCGCCCTCGTGGCTGTCGGCATCGGCGCGGCCAGCTATCTGACCTCTGCGTCCAGCGTGGTCAGCCTGACGAAGAGCCGGTTGCAATCGGCCGCGGTTCAGGGGCGCGACGACCTGGTGGAGTATCTCGACGCGATCCGGCAGGACCTGCTGCTCGTGGCGGAGAATCCGGGCACGGCATCTGCCATCGGCGACCTGACCGGTGCCTGGACCCTGTGGGCTCAGTTCGGCGGCAATCCGGAAGTCGAGCTGGTCAAGGGCTATGTCACCGAGAACCCGTTCCCCGTCGGCGAGCGCCAGAAGCTCGACAAGGGCAACACCGGGTCCGGTTATGACGCCATTCACGCCAAGTATCACCCGTGGTTCCGCAGCCTGCAGGAGACACGCGGCTACTATGACGTCTTCCTTTTCGATGCCAGGGGCAACCTGATCTACAGCGTCTTCAAGGAGACCGACTTCGCGACGAACTTCAACGCGGACGGCGGTGGTCCCTGGGCTATGACCGGCCTCGGTGATGTCTACCGGCGAGCGATGGAGATGTCGGAGCCTGGCAACGTGGTCTATTCCGACTTCGCCTTCTACGGCCCCAGCAACGATGCCCCGGCCAGCTTCATGGCGACCCGGGTTGCCAATGGCAACGGCGAGACGGTGGGTGTTCTGGCCTTCCAGATGCCGGTGGATCGGATCAACAACGTGATTTCGCAGGTCAGCGGCCTGGGCGCGTCCGGCGAGCTGCTGCTTGTCGGTCAGGACCGATATCTGCGCTCCGAGAGCAGGTCTTCTGGCACGGACGGCGACGTTCTCAAGACCAAGCTCGATGATCCGATTGTCAGCGAAGCCTTCGCCAAGGGCAAGGCGGTCGGAGAGACCGTATTCTTCGGCGGAACCGAAGTTCTCATGGACGTGGAGACCTTTGACTATTTCGGTCATACCTACGCGCTTGTCGCCTCTGAATCCCTTGAGGAAATGGCGGCCCCTGTCGTCGACCTGCGCAATCGCATGCTCATCGTGGGCGCGCTGCTCCTCGTCATCGCCTCGGCAATCGGCCTCTGGGCGTCCCGGTCCATCACCGGCCCGATCAATCGCATCGTCAAGGCCATGGGGGACCTGGCAAGGGGCGACGTGAACGTGGCGCTCGATCTCAACCGGACCCACGACGAAATCGGCGAGATGTTCCAGGCCGTCGAGATCTTCCGGCAGAATGCGGTCCAGCGCGAGCTTCTGGAAACCGTGGCCACGAAGGAGCGGGCGCGAGAGCGCAAGCGTCAGGAAGCCATGGAAGAAACGATCGCCCGCTTCCGGGGAACCATGGCCTCCAGCCTCGACACGGTGAACGAGCAGATGTCGCGCATGAAGGACAGCGCCGCGACCCTGGAGGATGTGGCGAGTTCTGCTGCGACCCAGTCCGGCGAGGCGACGCTTTCCACCAACGAGGCCTCGCAATACGTGGCGACCGTTGCCTCGGCCACCGAGGAGATGACGGCGACGGTGCAGGAGATCGCCAAGCAAACCGGCAGCGCCCGCGAGATCGTTGACCGGACGGCAGAGACCGCCCGCGCCTCCGACGAGAAGGTGGCGGCCCTGTCCCAGGCGGCCGAGCACATCGGCTCGGTCATCAACCTGATCCGTGACATTGCCGAACAGACCAACCTCCTGGCCCTCAACGCCACCATCGAGGCCGCGCGCGCCGGTGAAGCGGGCCGGGGCTTCGCGGTCGTGGCCTCCGAGGTCAAGCAGCTGGCCGAGCAGACCTCCAGGGCGACCGACGAGATTTCCAGCCAGATTGCCGGCATTCAGGACTCTGTGCGCGACGCCGCCGATTCCATCGCCGAGATCGCCGAGCGCATCACCGAGGTTCAGACCCTGACCTCCAGCGTGGCCGGTGCGGTGGAAGAGCAGCATGCAGCCATCAGCGAGATCGCCCAGTCTGCCCGCTCGGCCTCCGATGGTACGGGCGCCGTCACCCGCAATATGGACAGCATCGCCGATTCCGTGCGCCACACCTCGCGGGAGGCCGGGTCCGTGAACTCGGTCGCCGATCTGGTCACCATCGCCAGCCGGGGCCTGACCTCGGAGGTGGAGGATTTCCTGAAAGGCGTCGTCGCCGACGTTGAAGCCCGCCGCCAGAGCCTGCGCGGGGCGGTGAACCACGAGGTTCTGGCCAAGTCAGAAGACGGCCGGCGCCAGCCTGCGCGCCTCCTCGGCGTCACCGTCAGCGGCGGTCAGCTGCTGGGGGCCGAAGGGCTCGAGGTGTCCAGCACGGTGACCCTCGTCCTGCCCGACAAGCGCGAACTCATCGCCAAGGTGACCGCCGCGACCGAGGACGGCTATGACCTGACCTTCCCGACCCGGCTTGCCGAGGCCGACGCCCTGATCGCTGCCTGATGCGATACCCTGCGGGTGCCCTCGGGGACCCGCACATGGGGCGCCGTCATCAACCGCCCGGGTGCGCCGTCCTTCTCGGCCTTGTGCCGAGAATCCAGCCTTCTTCCAGCGAGGCTCGGTGCACTGGAGGCTCGGGACGAGCCCGAGCATGACCGGGGGTAGGGGACACGGTCGCACGCGGCACCGGGGTGTCTCTCTCACACGCCGTCATGGCGCCGTTGCACAATCCGGCGATAGTCCGCTCCATGAGCGCGACCAGTCGCCGGAGATCCTGCATCATGACCCCTGCCAATTCTGCAAGCCCCAGCCTTTCCGCAGCTGAGGCCGCATCCGGTCCGGATGCTGCCGACACGCTCGACAGTCTGCTGGGCGAAGTCGCAACCCTGCGTCTGGAGCTGGGCGAACAGGCCCGCGTGCTGCTGGAAGCCTGGCATGGCGGCATTCTGCCCGAACGGTTCGGCAAGCCGGCCGCCGAATTGGATCTTCTGGCAGCCGATGCCACCGAGGGTCTGCGCAATCTGGCGGATTATCTCGCCCTGCGTCACCACGACATTCGCCCCCTGCAACGGCGTCTGATGGCCTGCGGCCTCTCCTCCCTCGGGCGTCTGGAGAGCCGGGTCATGCCGACCCTTGCGGCCGTGGAGCAGGTGCTGGCAGCCCTCACCGGTCAGCCCGAGCGGATCAGCGGGCTTCCCCGAACCGCCTTCTTCGAAGGCGAGGCGCGGCTTGCGCGGGCGTCCGAGCGTCTCTTCGGCCCGGCCACGTCGCGTCGTGGCGGTGCGGCCGCCCGCAAGAGCCGGATCATGGTCACCATGCCCTCGGACGCCGCCCGCACGCCCGAATTGGCGCGCGCCCTGATCGCTCGCGGCATGGACATCGCCCGGATCAACTGCGCCCATGACACGTCGGACGAATGGCGCGCCATGACCGCCCATCTGCGTCAGGCCGCCCTTGAGGCCGGGCGCCCCTTGCGCATCCTGATGGACATTGCCGGGCCGAAGATCCGAACGGCCGAGGTGCTGAAGGGGCCGAACGGCCGGCGCCTTGCCGCCGGCGACAGCGTCCGCCTCGTGCAGGACCCGGGGGAGCGGAGCGGGCGTCAGGACATGGTCACGGCAACGTCGACCCTGAGCACGCTCGTGTCCTGCCTGCGGCCCGGCCAAAGGGTTCTCTATGACGACGGACGCCTTGAGGCTGTGGTCGACGCTGTGGCGGACGGGGAAGCCGTCTTGCGCGTGCGCCGCACGGAGGAGGGCGGCACGAAGATCCGCCCGGAGAAGGGGCTGAACCTGCCCGACACCGAACTGGGACTTGCCCCGCTCACCGCCAAGGACGAGGACGATCTGGCCTGCGTCATCGAATGCGCCGACATGATCGGCTATTCCTTCGTCAGCCAGCCGGAGGACATCGATCTTCTGGAAACCTGTCTGGATCGCATCGGTGCGGCCGACAAGCCCATCGGGCTGGTGGCCAAGATCGAAAGACCCGAGGCGGTGCGTGCCCTGCCGGCGCTCATTGCCCGCGCCGCCCATCGCCGCCCCTTCGGCATCATGATCGCCCGTGGCGATCTGGCGGCCGAAATCGGCTTTGAGCGTCTGGCGGAAATGCAGGAAGAGCTGCTCTGGCTCTGCGAGGCGGCCAACGTGCCGGTGATCTGGGCGACCCAGGTGCTGGAGACCCTGGTCAAGCGCGGCACCCCCTCGCGGGGCGAGATGACCGATGCCGCCATGTCGGCCCGGGCCGATTGCGTGATGCTGAACAAGGGCCCCGCCGTGCTGGATGGGGTGGAAACCCTCGACCGGCTGCTCACCCGCATGCAGGACCACGGTTACAAGAAGGCGCCGACCCTGCGGGCCCTCACAAGCTGGTAGGCGCGCGGGTACGCGTCCTGAGTTTCAGCCAGACGTGAGTGTCAGCCTGACGTCAGGAAGCAGAAGCGCTCCAGCCGGGAGATCAGATCCTTCTGGGAGCTGACGCCGCATTTGGCCATCGCGGACTTGAGCTGCTTGCGCAGCGTGTCCACCGCGACCTGTCGCTCCTGCGCCAGATCGGAAAGCTGCTGGCCCTGGCAGACCGCTTCCACGACCCGCGCCTCTGCGGGGGTGATGGAAAACAGCGCGCAGAACCGCTGGATCTCCGCCGCCGAAATCACCGTCATGTCGCTGAGCGGGGTCAGCAGCATCACCACCGCCGGCGCACCGGCCCAGGCCAGGCGTCCGAGCATGCCGGGGGAGGAAAAGAGCCGCACGCCGAAGGTCGTGCCACCGGGCGTTGGCTCAGTCAGAAACTGGTCGCTGCTGGTTCCGCCGCGCTTGCGCAGCTCTTGCCAGGCGTGCTGCCAGCGTTGCTCGCTCGCCCGGTCCCCGAAGGACACCTGTCCATGGACCCGGCGCAAGACACCTGCGCGCAGGAGGTCATCCGCCAGGCTGTTGGCATAGAGCAACTGCCGGCTTGCCCCCAGAAGCACAATCCCCTTGCCGGAGAGACCCCAGAGGTCGCCCAGCGAGCTGCGCTGCATCTGCAGGCTCTGGTTGGCCGTATGCAGGCGCACCGCCTGCTTGAGGCTCGGCAGAAGCCGGGTCAGCCGGGCGAGGTCCTCTGTCGCAAAGGGCTGGCTGTCGTCGCGCGGCGCGATGCCGAAACCGGCAAAGAGCGTGTCGGAGGCCAGTAGCGAGATCGCCTGGTTGCGCATGCCGCTGCGGGCCATCAGGTCGTTGTAGATGGCGCTGTGACGCCGCTCCCCCTCCGTCAGCACGTCCCGCTCCAGCAGCACCGTGTTCACCGGCGCATTCAGGACGCGCGGAACGCGCGGGTCCGTCTCGATATAGTCGCTGATGTAACGGGTATAGGCATGTTCATCCACCCGCTCGTAATGGAGGTCGACGGGCAGGGCGCCCGCCTTCTCCAGCAGGATCAGATTGACCGCGCCGCCGTTCAGATGTTCGGAAAACCTTGCCAGCGCACCTTCCCACTGGTCGGCATCGAGCGCCGCCTCGAAGAAGCCGTCTCGCAATCCCTGTTCGTGATCTTCCAGTGCGGTGGTCATCGGTCCGTCGCGTCTTGCCGTCTCAGAAGCCGCGCTTGATCGAGCCGAGGATGCCGCGCACCAGCGCCCGGCCCAGCGACGAGCCAAGGCTGCGGGCGGCCGACTTCATGCCGGCCTCGATCACGCTGTCGCTGCGGCTGGACCGGCTTGTCCGGCTGCGGCTGCCCGATCGGGGCACCGATCCGCCACGGCTGCGCCCGGACGAGCGGTCGTCAAAATCCGGAAGCTGGAAGCCGGTGCGGGTTCGCCGACGATCGTCCTCGGCCTCCTGCTTCTCCCGTGCCTTCATCTCCTCTTCCCGCGCCCGCTGCTCTTCCTCCAGCCGCAGCTTGTCTTCCGCGCGGCGCGCCAGCATCTCGAAGGCGGAATCCCGGTCGGTCATCCGGTCATAGAGATGTCCCACCGGGCTGGAGGCCATGATCTCCTGCCGTTCCTCCACGGTAACCGGACCGAGCCGCGAGGCGGGCGGGCGGATCAGCGTGCGCTGGACAATGGATGGAGCGCCCTTGCCCTCCAGGGTGGAGACCAGCGCCTCGCCGACGCCCAGTTCCGTGATCACCTGTTCCGTGTCGAGGGCCGGATTGGGCCGGAAGGTCTGGGCGGCCGAACGCACCGCCTTCTGGTCCCGCGGGGTGAAGGCCCGCAGCGCATGCTGGATCCGGTTGCCGAGCTGGGAGAGAACCGTGTCGGGCACATCCGACGGGCTCTGGGTGACGAAATAGACACCCACTCCCTTGGAGCGGATGAGGCGCACTACCTGCTCGATCCGCTCCACCAGCGCGGGCGGAGCGTCATTGAAGAGCAGATGGGCCTCGTCGAAGAAGAAGACCAGCTTCGGCTTCGGCAGATCGCCCACCTCGGGCAGCTCCTCGAAGAGCTCTGACAGCAGCCAGAGCAGGAAGATGGCGTAGAGCTTGGGCGACATCATCAGCTTGTCGGCTGCCAGCACGTTGATGACGCCCCGGCCGTCCCGGCTGGTGCGCATGAAGTCGCGGATGTCGAGGGCGGGCTCGCCGAAGAAGGCTTCCGCGCCCTGGCGTTCCAGAATCAGCAGCCGCCGCTGGATTGCCCCGACGGAGGCCTTGGACACGTTGCCATAGGTGTTGGTCAGCTCGTCGGCCCGCTCGGCAACCAGCGCCAGAAGCGCGCGCAGATCCTTCATGTCGAGGAGGAGGAGACCTTCGTCGTCGGCCAGCTCGAAGGCAATGGTGAGCACGCCTTCCTGCGTCTCGTTCAGCTCCAGCAGGCGCGAGAGCAGCAGCGGTCCGATCTCGGACACGGTGGTGCGGATGGGGTGGCCCTGTTCCCCGAAGAGATCCCAGAAGATGGCGGGAAAGGCGTCATAACCATAGTCTTCCAGCGCAATGTCGCGGGCGCGCTTTTCCAGGAAGTCCTTGGAGACGCCGGGCATGGCGATGCCGGAGAGATCCCCCTTCACGTCGGCGCAGAAGACGGGGACGCCGGCAGCGGAAAACCCTTCCGCCAGGATCTGCAGGGAGACGGTCTTGCCGGTGCCCGTGGCTCCGGCAATCAGCCCGTGCCGGTTGGCAAGCTTCAGGGTCAGGGTTTCCGCCCGGCTGTCCTCGCCCAGAAAGCTGCGACCGATGAAAATGTGCTGCGGCTCGTCCATTGCGTCCTGTCCTGGCTGTTGAGTCTCGCCTCCCGGAGCGGGGCGGCGCGGTGTGGTTCCGGGGCCGGGCAGGCTGCACGGCCGGCGACTTAGTCTTTCGTCGACATCCCCCATCGGAAGGTGGGTCTTTCCCCTGTCGCGCTGCAGCATTTCCCTGTATTGCTGCACCACACCTTCCGGTCGCTGCCTGCCCTCGTCAATTTCCGGCGACGGATCGGGGCGCGACGCCGCTGCCGCAGCGCGGGAGACAGCCACATCGAGATCCGGGAGCCAGAGATGGAAGACCTCATCCAGCACATCGTAGCCACCACGGGAATTGACGAGGATGCCGCGCGCAAGGGCGTGACGATCATTCTCAATTTCCTCAATAAGGAAGCCCCGGCGGAGCGGATGCAAGAGGTTTTTGACGCGCTTCCGGGCACCCGCGAGGCGGTGACCGAGTATCTGGCGACCAAATCCTCCGGCAAGGGCCTGTTCGGTGGTCTGGCCGGAATGGTTCCGGGCATGGGCGCCATGGCGGTGCTCGGGGAACTCAATTCCGCCGGGCTGGAGATGGCCGACGTTCAGCGCATCATCAAGCGTCTGGTGGGCGTGGCCCGCGAGAAGGCCGGCGATGAGGCAGTCGACGAAGTGATTTCCTCCATCCCGATCTTGAAACAGATCCTCTGATCTTGCCTAATGACCTCCTCTGACCCTGGGGAAGGATGGATGTCATGAGCTATTCAATTTCGGAAATCGAGGGGATCGGCCCTGCCTATGCTGCCAAGCTGGCGGAGCAGGGGATCAAGACCACTGAGGCCTATCTGGAAAAGGCGAAGGATCCCAAGGGCCGCAAGGCTCTGGAGGAGGCGACGGGTATCGACAAGTCGCGAATCCTGCGCTGGGCCAACATGGCCGATCTCATGCGCATCAGCGGCGTGGGCGAGGAATATTCCGAGCTGCTCGAGGCCGCTGGCGTCGACACGGTGAAGGAATTGAAGATGCGCAAGCCGGAAAACCTGGCAGCGCGCATGGCAGAGGTCAACGCCGAGCGCAAGCTCGTGCGTCAGGTGCCCGGCGAGGCGCAGGTGATCAAGTGGGTGGAACAGGCCAAGAGCCTCGAGCCCATGCTCTCCTACTGAGCCGCGTCAGCAGCGATCAATTCCATCGGCCGTCGGGGCTTATCCGGCGGCCGTTTTTCGTTGCACGCAGCCGAAGCGCTGGATGGTGCCTGCTGCCAGCGGCCTGATCGCACACTCTATCGGGTTCCGGTGCTCACAAAAAACCCGCCAGCCTCGACGCGGGGCTGGCGGATGCTTGCTGAGGGGCATCGCGTGTCAGACCCGTGTCAGACCCGGATCTGCCCGTAGCGCAGGGCCTCGACGACCGTATGCGTCTTGTTCGAGGCGTTCAGCTTGACGCTGGCGTTCTGCAGGTGGGCGTGCACCGTGCGCTGGGAAATGTCGAGCACTTCCGCGATTTCCCCGGCGGTCTTGCCGAAGGCGGTCAGCTCCAGCACGCGCCGTTCCCGGTTGGACAGGGCCCCCGGGCGCTGACCGGAAATGATGCCCAGATCCCGAAGCCGGGCGAAGGCCGCGGCGGACAGGGCTTCCAGACCGGACAGGTCGAGCTTGCTGGCCTGAAGGGACGGGCCGGCGGCATAGACGAAGGCCTGGAACGGATGCAGTTCCGTCACGGGAACGATCACCATTTCAGATCCGGCGCCGGCAGCGGCGAGAAGTTCCGAGTGCTGGGCATCCCCTTCGGTAATCGTCCACACGCGGGCACGGTTTGACGTGAGACCGAGCATGAGGGCGCTGTCATTTGCCGAAAGGGACGTGCTTTCGATCCCGTCATTGCGCTGGTCGGGCCAGCGGAAACGATGCACGAGGCTGTCGATCGGCCGGTTGGGCATGGGCAGGCCGGTGACGAGAATGTGGGTGGCCCCCATGCGTCGCAGGTTGGACTCCAGAATGTCCAGGACGTGGTGAGCGGCATTGGCTTCCGAGATTGCTCTCAGTTTGTTCTTCAATTCAGTATGATCAAGCATTGTGCACATCCGTTATTTGGGACGCGACCTGTCTTTTTGAGGGGCTTGGTCGGTCCTTTATTGCGTTTCGGACGGGCCTGTAATTTTTGTCTTGGCCAATCCGACTGCCGATGGGGAGGCAGTTCCGTACCGGGAGACCGTGCGAGAGGGTCCTTGCGGCAAGCGTCGTCCCGAAGCCGCTGATCTTTCATGAAGCCGCTGGAAGCAGGTGCTGTTTCGGTCAGAAAACCGAGGCCAGACCGGCGTCACCGGAGTTCATGAACTCTGTTTCGGGTGCGGGGCGATGGCGCGTCGCGTGTACTCCTCCTTTCCTGCGCGATCCAGTTACAGGTGCCTCAGAGCGCCGGGGGTGCGGAAGTGTTTCCCTTGCCGTCAACCTCGGTTCTTCTGTCCCATAGCGCCGGGTGACTGTCGGCTGGAGGAAGCCCCTTCCGGTCTCACCTCCCGAGACGGAGCGGAGAGTGGGGCAACTCGCAATCGGCAGCGTTCCGGCGGTTCCGGATCGGCGGACCAGAGACACCGTCTCTGCGTCAGCTTTCACCGGAACCTTCTCCTCCCTATGGGGTGGGGATGTTTCCGGATCCCCTACCTTGCAGGAAATTGAAGGTGCCCATACGGCAGCTTGTATAAGTTACATGAGAAATATGCGGGGGACCAACTGAGAATGTGTCTAAACTTGGCGGATCGCGCCAATTAGTTGTCTGAATATTGCCAAATGGTTTCATTGACCCTGTCCAAAGGGCCATTCGCGGATTTTCCCATGGGGTTCTGATGGGGGGTATTACGGAGTTTTGTCAGGGCCCGGTAATATTTCCGGACCTCTTCCCTCGGCATCTCCGCCAATGATTCGCGGTATGGCGTCTTGTCGCGGACGATCCGCAGGGGAAGGACGAAAAACCTGCAGTTCTGTCAGGGCTGATTGCCAGAAGCATCCTGGGCATCGTCTCTGTGGCAGGATCATGGCCGAGAGCCTTGCCCGCTGACGGCGCGATGCCCTGACCTTGGGACTGGAAGAGGAGCCGAAGGACGGGGGAGGGGCACATCCCGTCCGGCCCTGCGACAGAAGCGCGGCTCCTCGTGCCGTTAGTCCATTGTGTTGAGTTGCAAGGGCCGCCGCCGAGGGACTAAAACACCTGTCGGTCTGGACCGCGCGCGCGATGCCGGACCGCGCGCCCGTTCGAGCGCGGAGGCTGCGCCGGGGCACCGCCCCCGAGGCGCCTCCGACCGAGACCGGGCGCCGGGAGGACAAGAATGCAGGAACACGATCATGGCTGACACCGATTTCACCCCGGACGAAGCCGCTTGGCTCGCGCAGGTGGACAAGGCCCTCAAGGGCGCCGCGCGGGAGACCCTCGCCCGCCGCAGCGAGGATGGGGCGGTGATCGCACCGCTTTATCCCCGCGCACGCGAGGCCCGTCCGCTCTCCCTGCGCCCTGTCGGTCAGCCTTGGGTGATGGTGTCCCGGATCGATTTGCCGCAGCCCGAGGCCGCCAATGCCCAGGCGTTGGAGGATCTCGTCGGCGGCGCCAATGGTCTTTCCCTGGTGCTCGCCGGCAAGGATGACCCGCGCGGTGGTGGCCTGACCACGGGCGCGGGCGCGGAAGGGTTGAAGGCAACCCTCGCGACCGTTCTCCGGGATGTCTATCTCGACCTCGTGCATCTGCGGCTTGAGCTGCCCGCAGGCGCCACGGCGACCCTCGCCGACGGGATCGCGGCCCTTGCCGCGCTCGCCGCAGAGCGTGGCCTTTCCGCCGGTGATCTGGATGTGGCCCTGGTGCAGGACACCCTTGCCCAGGCTTATGTAGCGGATCGCGAGGGGGGCGATGCCCTGTCGGAGAGCCTGAAGGCGC
This sequence comes from Roseibium aestuarii, assembly GCF_008477545.1. Lineage (GTDB taxonomy): Bacteria > Pseudomonadota > Alphaproteobacteria > Rhizobiales > Stappiaceae > Roseibium > Roseibium aestuarii. Next base: position 886,579 of record NZ_VORA01000001.1, read on the forward strand.
AGCTTGCGGCCGCGCTGAAGGCTTGTGCCGCCGCCGGTGTGAGCTGGCCGGTTGCTGCCGCCGATGGCCGGGTCTGGCATGATCTTGGCGCGACCGCCGGTCAGGAACTGGCTCTCACCCTGGCGACACGGCTCGCGCAGTTCCGCGCGCTTGAGGCCGCCGGTGTCGCCGAGGACCGCTGGACGTCCCTGTCGACCCTGACCCTTGCCGCCGATGCGGACCAGCAGGAGACGCTGGCCAAGGCCCGCGCCGCCCGTCTGCTCGATGCGCGTCTGGTGGAAGCCTGCGGCCTCGCAACCGCGCCTCTGCGCCTGCACATGGAAACCTCCTGGCGCATGCTCAGCCAGCGCGATCCCTTTGTGAACATGCTGCGCAACACCGTGGCCGGCTTCTCTGCCGCCGTGGGCGGCGCCGACAGTGTCTGCGTCCTGCCCCACACCCAGGCCCTCGGTCTGCCCGACGGCTTTGCCCGCAGGCTCGCCCGCAACACCCAGTCCATCCTCATGGACGAGAGCCATCTGGCGCGGATCAGCGATCCGGCCGCCGGATCCGGCGCGCTCGAGGCCCGCACCCGGGATCTGGCGGAAGCCGCCTGGGGCCTGTTCCAGCAGATCGAGGCCGCTGGCGGACTGGCGAGTTCCGCAGGCCTTGCCAAGGCGAAGGCCATGCTGGAGGAGGCCAACGCGCGGCGCGCGGCAAAACTGGCGAAACTGGCCCAGCCCCTTGTCGGCGTCAGCAGCTTCCCCAACCTGGGTGAGGCGCCGGTCAAGGTTCTGGCACCGGCCCCTGATCTTCAGTCCCTCGGCTTCATACGTCTCGCCGCGCCCTTCGAGGCCCTGCGCGATGCGGCGGACGCGTCGGCAGCATCTGCGCCCCATGTCTTCCTGGCCGCGCTCGGGCGTCTCTCCCAGTTCTCGGCCCGCGCTGCCTTTGCCACCAACGCCCTTGCGGCCGGTGGCCTGCGCACGGCCGATCCGGCGGAAGGTGCCATCGAGGCGCAGGTTGCCGCCTTCAAGGCGTCGGGTGCCACCATGGCCTGCCTTGTCGGCTCCGATGCGCTTTATGCCGAGGAGGGGCCGGCGCTGGTCGCGGCCCTGAAACAGGCCGGAGCCACCCATGTCTATCTCGCCGGTCGTCCGGGCCCGATGGCAGAAGCCTTCGCGGCCGCCGGTCTCGACACGGCGCTTTATTCCGGCTGCGATCTGCTCGCCCTGCTGCGCGAAGCCCATGCGCGACTTGGCCTTGTCGCCCAGACCCAGGAGGCCGCCCGATGAGCCGCTTTCCCGATTTCTCGACCCTGCCTTTTGCCGATGTGCTGAGCGAGGCCCATGCGGGCGCCGCCGAGCCGTGGATCACGCCGGAAGACATTGCCGTCGCGCCCGTGGCCAATGGAGAGGATCTGGACGGTCTTGCTGCGCTGGACACCTATCCGGGGCTTGCCCCCTTCGTGCGCGGCCCCTATCCGACCATGTATGTGCAGCAGCCCTGGACCGTGCGCCAATATGCGGGCTTCTCCACGGCAGAGGCCTCCAACGCCTTCTACCGGCGCAACCTGGCCGCCGGTCAGAAGGGCCTGTCGGTCGCCTTCGACCTGGCCACCCACCGCGGCTATGACAGCGACCACCCACGCGTTGCCGGTGACGTGGGCATGGCAGGCGTGGCCATCGACAGCATCTACGACATGCGCACCCTCTTCTCCGGCATTCCGCTGGACAAGATGAGCGTGTCCATGACCATGAACGGCGCTGTTCTGCCGGTTCTGGCCCTCTATATCGTGGCAGCGGAAGAGCAGGGCGTGGCCCAGGCGGATCTCTCGGGCACCATTCAGAACGACATTCTGAAGGAGTTCATGGTCCGCAACACCTATATCTACCCGCCTGCCTCCTCCATGAAGATCATTTCGGACATCTTCGCCTATACGTCGGCGAACATGCCCCGCTTCAACTCCATCTCCATTTCCGGCTACCACATGCAGGAAGCCGGGGCGACGGCGGATCTGGAGCTGGCGTATACCATCGCGGACGGCATCGAATATGCCCGCGCCGGTGTGGCTGCGGGCATGGACATCGACACCTTTGCTCCGCGGCTCTCCTTCTTCTGGGCCATCGGCATGAACTTCTTCATGGAAGTGGCCAAGCTGCGCGCCGCGCGGCTGATCTGGTCGCAGCTCATGCAGGAGAATTTCGCGCCGAAGAACCCGAAGTCCCTGTCGCTGCGCACCCATTCCCAAACCTCGGGCTGGTCGCTGACCGCCCAGGACGTGTTCAACAACGTGGTGCGCACCTGCGTGGAGGCCATGGCCGCAACGCAGGGCCACACCCAGTCCCTCCACACCAATGCGCTCGACGAAGCGCTGGCCCTGCCCACCGACTTCTCCGCCCGCATTGCCCGCAACACCCAGCTCTTCCTGCAGCAGGAAAGCGGCACGACGGCCCCCATCGACATCTGGGGCGGCTCCTTCGTGGTGGAGAAGCTGACCCACGATCTGGCGGAAAAGGCCCTCGCTCACATCCGCGAGGTCGAGGAACTGGGCGGCATGGCCAAGGCCATCGAGAAGGGCATTCCGAAGCTCCGGATCGAGGAAGCGGCCGCCAAGACCCAGGCCCGCATCGACAGCGGCGCGCAGACCGTGGTCGGCGTCAACCGCTTCAAGCCGGATCGGGAAGAGCCGATCGACGTGCTCAAGGTGGACAATGCCCAGGTCCGCGCCGAGCAGATCGAGAAGCTGAACCGCCTGCGGGCCGAGCGCAACGAGGCCGAATGCCAGGCCGCCCTCGACGCCCTGACCGAATGCGCCCGCACCGGCGCGGGCAATCTGCTCGATCTCTCCGTCAAGGCCGCGCGCGCCAAGGCCACCGTCGGCGAGATCTCGCTGGCGATGGAAAAGGAATTCGGACGCCACAAGGCGGAGATCAAGTCCATCTCCGGCGTCTACAAGCGGGAGGCAGGCGCCATGTCGGGCACCATCGTGAAGGTCCAGAAGCTGGTCGAGGCCTTCGAGGAGAATGACGGCCGCCGGCCGCGGATCCTCGTGGCCAAGATGGGTCAGGACGGTCACGACCGTGGCCAGAAGGTGATTGCCTCCGCCTTTGCCGACCTCGGCTTCGACGTGGACATCGGCCCACTGTTCCAGACCCCGGAAGAAGCCGCCCGTCAGGCGGTGGAAAACGACGTGCATGTGGTCGGCGTGTCGTCGCTCGCCGCCGGTCATCTGACGCTTGTTCCGGCGCTCAAGAAGGCGCTGGCTGACGAAGGCCGCGAGGACATTCTCATCGTCGTCGGCGGGGTCATTCCGCCCCAGGATTATGACGAGCTCTATCAGGCCGGTGCGGTGGCGATCTTCCCCCCCGGCACGGTCATCGCGGAGGCCGCCGTCGATCTGATCGCCAAACTCAACGCGGCGCTCGGCTACGAACCGGCCCAGGCGGCGGAGTGAACCTTCTGGCGGCGTAAAGCCTCATCCGGCGCTTCCCGCCGACCTCTTTCCATCCCGGAGCTCTGTCTGGCCCGGGGAGAGGTGGCAGGGAGGAGAGACTCTCGGCCCGCCGCAGCAGACCCTCTCCCTCGAGGGAGAGGGCAGGGTGAGAGTGAGAGTGAGAGGGCACAAGCCCTGCCGCCTTATTCCTCCGGCTGATAGATCAGAATTTCGCCGGGCTGACAGTCCAGGGCTTCGCAGATCTTCTCCAGCGTGTCGAAACGCACGCCCTTGACCTTGCCTGACTTCAGCAGCGACACGTTCTGCTCCGTGATGCCGATGCGCTCCGCAAGTTCCTTGGAGCGCATCTTGCGGCGGGCCAGCATGACATCCAGTTCAACGATGATCGGCATGGGGTGTCTCGGTTTCCGGCTGTGGCATGGGTCTAGATGAACTGCTGGTTTTCTTCGTGGGTCAGGGCCGCTTCGCGCAGGATCCAGCCGAAGGTCAGCATGATCGCGCCGAAGATCAGAACGAAGATCTCGCCCCCATCCAGCGACAGCTCCATCGTCCTCTGTCCCTCGGGCAAATCCAGGGTCATCAGCAGTGTTCCCAGCGGATCGTGGAAAATGTCGAAGACACCGAAGACCAGCAGGGTGCGGCCGAGTGCGATCACCTTGCCAAGCGTCCGGGCGGCGAAGAACTCCATGCGCTGAAAGCCCGCGAAGATCTGGCGCAGCCGCACGAGGATCAGGGTGATCAGCCCGCCGCCGACCGCGCCGAGCATGGCAAGCCCCAGCCGTTGGGAGAAGGGAATATCGAGCAGGTTGCGCTCGGTCTCGGCAATCTCGAAGAGCTCGTCCGCCAGCTGCGGGAAGAGGGCAGGCCAGGCCAGCCAGATCACGGCCAGTGTCACGATCAGCCCCATCGCCACGGCAAGACCCGTCGTTCCCCATGTCATCACGGCCGACAGACGCCGGATGCGGCGCAGGCGGGCCGGGCGGTCTTCTGCGGCCTCCAGGGCGGGCGCGCTGGCGCTCGCAAGAGTGGCACTGTTCATCTCCTGTCTCCTCTCGTGAAGTGGCTTGCCTGCCGGCGCAGGGCCTCAGGGTCGTCTTTAGCGGCTCAGCATCGGGTTGCGCAATCAGAAAATAATGCGATTGACAAAAAAATAAACATAGAACATATGAAAATTATTGTTTTGCGATAAGAATTTGCGAAGCGAATTTCCCTATGAAGGAGCATGTCCTTGAAAAACCTGATTGAATCCTCGTCTCGCGCCGCCCCGGTTTCCGCCCCTTGCCTCCGTTCCCAGCTGGGACTGCGCCCCGCCCTGCGTCGCCGCCTTGCCTCGGGGGGCGCGCTCCCGGTCCGCCGGCGTCTGCTGCAGGCGGGCTGGAAGCCGGTCACCGTCTCCCTCATCCTGCTGGGCCTCACGGCTCTTGCCGGCCAGCAGCAGGCCCATGCGGGAGAAAACTTCTCCTGGGCCGGGTCCTATGCCGGTGTCGAGGTCGGCCCTTCCCAGACCGTGACGGATGTGAAGTCCGGCGGCGCGAAGAAGGCGATCGACCGCATGGATGCGGCCTTCGGCCTCTTTGCCGGTCACAACTGGCAGTTCGACCGGGTGGTCGTCGGGGTGGAAGCCAATGCGGCCTATCTGGGCGGAGAGGCCAAGGGCACTCATCCGACTCTGGGCGATGTGAAGACCCGCGCCGCCTGGACCGGAGCCGTCAAGGGCCGGGTCGGCATGGCCTTCGGTCGGGTGCTCCCGTACCTGAGCGCCGGCGTCGCGGTCAGCGATCACGAGATCAAGGCTAATGGCGGAAAGGCCTCGGCCGCAGGCATCGGTCTGGTGCTGGGCGCTGGCGCCGAATATGCCGCCACCGACCGGGTGCATCTGCGCGCCGATTACAGCCTGACCGGCGTGATGGACACGAAGGACCGGCTCGGCGGCGCATCTGTCAGCCGGGTGTCGGGCAATCATCGTCTGATGCTGGGTCTGTCCTACGCCTTCTGACGGCGGGGCTTACACGCCGGACGACGGGTCGCCCCTGTCGTCCGGGTCGACCGCGTAGCGGGCAAACTGCAGACGGCGCAGGCGCTGGGCGTGGAACAGGCGCACCGGCGTCGGCGGGATCTCGAAGGCCACCCCCATCTGCCGGCCCTTGCGCCAGCAGACCCGTACTTCAGCGAGGGTCTTGTCCCGGTCGTCATAGACGATGAGCTCTTCCGGCAGGTCCAGCCGCTCGGGCACGATCATGCCGATCCCGCCATCGGAAACGTCGAAAATGGCGCATTCGGTGAGGAACCGGTCACTCAGGCTTGTCAGCTTGCCGCTTCTCAGCCGGGTCCGCCGTCGCGGATATGTCCTCTGTTCGGACACGGCAACTCCTTGTGCCTGCATCATGTATCCCTTTCCCGACGGATCTGTCCGTTCGCGGGAGGCTAGGAAAGGCAGGTTGCGCGGAGCTTGCCGAAAGCGCAGGGCAGGACGGGGCAGGGGAGGGGCGCCGCGCGCCCCATCACACCAGCGCGGTCAGCCCGTTCAGATCCTTCAGCACGGCGGCCGGAGACAGGTCCGGGTATTCGTCCGGCATCTTGTAGCGGTTCATCCACACGGTGCGGAAGCCGAAGGCCGTCGCGCCCGCAATGTCCCACCGGTTGGAGGACTGGAAGGAGACCGCTTCCGGATAGATGCGGAAATGGGTGGTCACCATCTCGTAGACCCGCTCGTCGGTCTTGTAGGTCTTCAGCGGATCGACGGAAAAGATCTCGTCCAGCAGATCGCTGATGCCGGCAGCCTTGGCGGCCGCCTCCAGCATGGCCGGATTGCCGTTGGAGAGGATCGCGAGCTTGGCGCCCTTCGCCTTCAGTTCCGTCAGCACCTGCGGCACTTCCCCGTAGCAGTCGAGCTTCCAGTAGGCGTCGAGCAGCTCCGCTCGCAGGCTCTTGTCGGCGGAGGGCACCAGGGCAAAGCACGTGTCGAGCGCCTGCTCGGTCAGGACCCAGAAATCCTCGTAGCGGTGCATCAGCGCGCGCACCCAGGAGTATTCCAGCTGCTTGGCGCGCCAGATGGCGGAGAAGAGATCCGCATCGGGTCCCAGCCGCGCCGCATGCTTGCGCACCGCCGCGTGGACATCGAACAGGGTCCCGTAGGCGTCGAAAACATAGGCGGCATAAGCCATGGGGCAATCTCCGGAAGGGCAGCGCGGTCAGTCGTCTGACACCCAGAAGATCGAACCCGCCGGGCCGCGTCAAGACGACGGAAGGCGGAACTTGACCGAAGGTCGGCCTGGCGCGACGCGGCAGCCTCAGTCCAGCCGCACGGAACCGTCTTCGGCAATGGTCCAGAAGGGGTTGAAGGCGAGTTCCAGCATGTGTCCGCCGGGCATCTCGAGGTAGCAGGAATAGCCGCCCCAATGGGTGCCATGCGGCGGCTTGATCACCTTGGCTCCGGCCGCGTGGGCTTTTTCGAACATCTCGTCCACATCTGCCTGGGACCGTCCGTTCCAGGCGATCGAGCAGGAATGGCCGTGCACGCCCGCCGGTGCCGGATGGCCGAGCTCCTCCTCCAGCTTTGGCCGGGCATAAAGCCCCAGGACCATGCCGTTCAGGGGGAAGAATGCAACCTCGTCGTTGCTTGGTCCATGCGCGGTCCAGCCCAGTCCGTCCGTGAGGAAGCGGCGGGTCGTCGCGATATCGTCCACCACAAGCGTGATGAGGCTCAGTCTCTGTTCCATGGCTGTACTCCACCTAGACGTGTAACGGAGCATCGGGAATAAATACAGTGTTGTATGTGTTAAGGGCTGCCCGACCTGTCTCATGGGACCAGCCATACCGATACGCTCGCCTGCGACAGTTTCCGGTGGAAAGACGATCGCGACGCCAAATCGGGCCGCCGGGCGAAGAGCTCCGGAAAATCACCGATCCGCGCGCGATTCGGGTCCGCATCGGATGATTGCTGCTCGGGATCGGGACTTTCGGGCGCAATCGGTGATGCGTTTTGTGATCGCCTGCGGCGCCGGGCCGGTTGACCGCGCCCATCGAAGCAGGTTCTCTGCGCCCCTGAACGGAACTTGAAGGACTGGATTTGGTCATGACCGCCTGGAGCGAAACCTGGACCTGGATCGACGGCACCTGGCACGAGGGCAACCCGGCCATCGCTGGCCCGCGCACCCACGCCCTCTGGCAGGGGTCGAGCGTCTTTGACGGCGCGCGCTATTTCGACGGGGTCATGCCGGATCTCGATCTCCACTGCGCCCGCTTCAATGCCTCTGCCGGAGCCCTGCATCTCAAGCCGGTGATGCAGGCGGGCGAGATCATGGAGCTGACCCGTGAGGGCGTGCAGAAATTCGCCTCCGACAAGCAGCTCTACATCAAGCCCATGTACTGGGCCGAGATGGATGGCCCCGGCGTGATCGCCGGCGACACGGAAAGCACCCGCTTTGCGCTCTGCATCTTCGACGCGCCCATGGCCGGTGATGACGTGAGCATCAGCGTGACCCTGTCGCCCTACCGTCGGCCGAGCCTGGAGACCATGCCGGTCAACGCCAAGGCCGGGTGTCTCTATCCCAATGGCGCGCGCGCCGTGCGCGAGTGCAAGGCCCGCGGCTTCGACAATGCGGTCATGCTCGACATGCTGGGCCATGTGGCCGAACTGACTGCCGCCAACATCTTCATCGTCAAGGACGGGGAAGTGCACACGCCGGTGCCCAACGGCACCTTCCTCAATGGCATCACCCGTCAGCGGGTCATCCAGCTGCTGCGCAAGGCCGGCTATGCGGTGCACGAGCGGACCCTGCGCTATGAGGATCTGCTGGGCGCCGACGAGCTCTTCTCCACCGGCAACTACAACAAGGTGGTGCCGGTCAACCGCATCGAGGACCGGGTGCTGGAGCCCGGCCCGGTGGCCCGCAAGGCCCGCGAGCTCTATTTCGAGTTTGCCAGGGCCTGATCGGCCTCGCGTAATCTCCCAAGCATGACAAAAGCCCTGCCGGGCGTCCCGCGGCAGGGCTTTTTGTGTGTCAGGTGATCTGGCGGCAGCTTCTCGCCAGGTCTCTTGTCGGTCCGAGGCGGAGGGGTCTCAGCGGGTCGGCTTGACCGGTGCGAAGCTGGTCTTGGCTGCCGCCGGTTTGACGTGGCGCAGGCTGGCGGCCTTGAGATCCTTCATGGTCTTCGGCGGCAGCGGGGTGGACGACTTCTTGTAATGGGCGTCGCACATGTCCAGGCTCTCGCCATAGCACTTGTTCGGGTAGCCGCTGGTGTTCTCGTTGCAGTAGTTGATCCAGATGTCGTAGCAGTTGCCCAGAGAGGCTCCCATGCCGGGGCCGCTGGCGGCCTGGGCGGAGAGGCTGGAGGCGGCGATCAGGCTGCCGGTGGCGATCAGGGCGATCTTGAGGGATTTGAGCGTGGTCATGTCGTTTCCTTCCTTGTGATGCGGCGTCATTGCCGTAAGGGAAGGATTAGGCGTTTGGCATTTCGGCGACTGTGCCGCCGATCACATCTTTGCGTTTCAGCCGTGATGGGGCCGTGACCGGTATCGCCCTGTGCCGCGCGCGCGGATCAGCGTGCCTTGCGCCAGCCGGCGGTCAGCGCCTCGATCTCGGAACAGAACCAGCGCTCGCCGCGCGCTTCGTTGATCTCCGTGCGCTCGTAATTGAGGGTGCCGGGCATGTGATAGAGACGGCCGTTCGAGGAAATGTTCCCCTTGATGGGGCAATGGGGCCGCCCGAGCGGGGACTTTGCGGCGGCCGCCACCTGTGCAACCCGGGCCGAGGCCAGGGCCGCGACCTTGCGCTCGCCCTTGCGATAGGCCCAGGGTTCGTCGAAGACCCCGGCCCAGAGGCCCCGGCTTGCCTGGCGGGCCGCATCCTCGTCGCGGACGAAGAGGCGCGAATAGGTGCGGTAGGCCAGCGCATGACCCAGACGCACCATGGCCGCATTCAGGTTGTTGCCATCGGCAAAGCAGGTTGCCAGACGCCGCTCGTAGCGGTCCCGTTCTTCGCCGACACAGATGATGTTACGCCCGGTGGAGAGCATTTGCAGGGCGCGCGTCGCCGTGTCCCCGCAGTCATAGACCTGGCCCGCCGCATCCAGACAGGTCTGCCCGTCCTCGGGGGCATCGATCCCGACCAGCCGGATCTTCTGTCCATTGAGCTCGACCGTGTCCCCGTCGACCACCCGGAACGCGGCTTGCGCTGGCGCGGCAAGCCAGAGAAGCAGCACCGGAATCATTAGGGTGAGGGCGTGAAGGCGCCCGCTGCGGGAACGCCATGCTCCGTCGCGCATCATCATCTCAATCTGTGCCGAATCAATCGGTTGGGTCGAAATCGAAGCGTGGGGAGCCTTGCGGTTGCACGCAAGCCGCAGCACCAACCCACCTGTGGATGGACGCAGGGCCGCCGGTGTCGTGACGGGCAGGGCGAAATTCCGCAAGTTTGCCGATCAATCTTCAGAAAACCGGAAGATCTCGCCCCTTAGGGTGGGGCCGGACGAGACTTGGGTGCAAGACGACCCATCGGGGCAGGGAAGGCACATGTTCGGATTTGTCGACAGGATCGCGCGCGGGTTCACCCTGGCAGGCATGAGCTTCAAGGTACTCTGGCTGGACAAGGAGCTTCTGCTTTTCCCGCTGATGAGCCTGGTCGCGCTCGCCCTCGTCTATGGCGGGATCCTCTCGCCCTTTCTCCTGACCGGCGGCATGGAGACCTTCCTGGCGCGCTTCGAGAATCCGGAGGCCCTGATGAACGATCCCGCCTACTGGGTGGTGCTCTTCATCTTCTACGTTCTGACCAGCTTCGTGGTCATCTTCTTCAATGCGGCGCTGATCTTCTGCGCCATGATCCGCCTGCATGGCGGCGATCCGACCGTGATGGACGGCTTGCGCTCCTCCTGGCGGGTGCTGCCCCAGATCTTTGCCTGGGCGCTCTTTGCCTCCACCGTGAAGCTGCTGATCGACCTTGTCGCCAGCCGCTCCGACTTTCTCTCGCGCCTGATTGCCGGCGCCATGAACCTGGCCTGGGGCATTGCCACCTATTTCGCGGTGCCGGTTCTGGTGATCGAGGAGGTCGGCCCGATTGACGCCATCCGCCAGTCGGCCGCCACCATCCGCAAGACCTGGGGGGAGGCGCTGACCAGCCATCTGGGGCTTGGCACCCTGCAGGGTCTCGTGATCTTTCTCTGCCTCATTCCGGCTTTCACGGGGTCTGAATTCATCGAGACCGATCCGCCCCGCGCCATCTGGAACTTCGCCCTCAGTGCTGCGCTGGTGTTTCTGGTGACGCTCGTCGGCATCACCCTCAACGGCATTGTCCGCGCCGCACTCTACATCTATGCGGTCAAGGGCCACATGCCCGGCGGTCTGATGGATGAGCGGGTGCTGAAAGAGGCCTTCGGGCCCAAGTGATGCGCTGTCCGGCACGGGCGGGATCGGCCCAAACGCGCGGAGTTCCGTCGGGTTCCTGAAAAAAACAACAAAAATATTTCTTTATTTGCGCCGAGGCGGATTGCCGTCCGCTTCAATGGCTCCTAAATTGCCCGTGACGCGGCGGGCGTGACGGGCAATCCCGTGGGGTGCAGCATCTGCGCTTGTCCGCTGCCGGTCTCGAGACCCAAGGAGTTTTCTCATGTCTTTTGAACTTCCCGATCTTCCCTATGCCTATGACGCTCTGGCGCCGTACATGTCCGCTGAAACCCTCGAGTTTCACCACGACAAGCATCATCAGGCCTATGTGACCAAGGGCAACGAGCTGCTCGCCGGCACCGGTCTGGAAGGCAAGAGCCTCGAAGAGATCGTCAAGGAAAGCTACGGCACCAACGCTCCGCTCTTCAACAACGCCGGTCAGCACTACAACCACATCCATTTCTGGAAGTGGATGAAGAAGGACGGCGGCGGCGCCGTTCCGGGTGCGCTCGCCTCGAAGATCGACAGCGATCTCGGCGGCTATGACAAGTTCCGCGCCGATTTCATCGCCGCTGGCGTTGGCCAGTTCGGTTCCGGCTGGGCCTGGCTCGCCGTCAAGAACGGCAAGCTGGAAATCATGAAGACCCCGAATGGCGAAAACCCGCTGGTCCACGGTGCGTCCCCGATCCTCGGCGTCGACGTGTGGGAACACTCCTACTACATCGACTACCGCAACGCCCGCCCGAAGTACCTGGAAGCCTTCATCGACAACATGGTGAACTGGGACTACGTGCTGGAAATGTACGAAGCCGCCGCCAAGTAAGCAGCGCTTTCCATCCGGTTCATGCGACGGGGCGGCCTTCGGGTCGCCCCGTTTGCGTTTCGCGAGGCAGCAGGGCGGGAAGATGAGGGCGCTGCGGGCGAAAAAAAAGGGGGGTGGTACGGGCAGTCCACCCCCCGCCGTCCTTGCTTGAGCCCCTCACTCAGGCATTGGCCTGATGAATAGATCAGGGAAACTACGTATGATCAAGAGTGATGAATGGAGAGCCCATCACTCCGGTAAATCTTCCCTTTCGTAAGGCGGAGGGGCATCCGGCCGAACCTCTCAGCTCGGCCGCATGACGATCCGGCCGTCGATCTCGCCAGCCTTCATCTTGTCGAAGATGGCGTTGATGTTGTCGAGCCGGTCCTCCGTGTAGTGGGAGGCCACCTTGCCTTCCGCCGCGAATTGCAGGGCTTCCTGCAGGTCGTTGCGGGTGCCGACGATGGATCCGCGGATGGTCTTGCGCATGAGCACCGTCTCGAAGATCGGTAGCGGGAAGTCTCCGGGCGGCAGGCCGACGAGCGCCATCGTGCCGCCGCGGCCCAGCATGCTGACGCCCTGACTGAAGGACTTGGGCGAAACGGCGGTGACGAGCACCCCGTTGGCGCCGCCGAGCTTCTGGACTTCTGCCGCCGGATCGAGCTCAGCCGCATTGAAGGTGGCATCCGCGCCGAGATCCTTCGCGAGCTTCAGCTTGGCATCGGAGATGTCGACCGCAATCACGTGCCGGCCCATCGCCTTGGCATATTGCACGGCCATGTGACCCAGCCCGCCGATGCCGACGATCACCACCGTGTCGCCCGGCTTGGTATCGGTTTCCTTGAGGCCCTTGTAGACCGTGACGCCGGCGCAGAGCACGGGTGCTGCGGGGGCGAAATCCAGCCCCGCCGGCAAATGGCCCACGTAGTTGGGATCGGCCAGCACATATTCCGCAAAGCCGCCGTTCACGCTGTAGCCGGTGTTCTGCTGGCTCTCGCACAGGGTCTCCCAGCCGCCGACGCAATGGCGGCAGCAGCCGCAGGCCGAATAGAGCCAGGGCACGCCCACCCGGTCGTCTTCCCTGACGGAGGTGACGCCTTCACCGACCTCGCAGACGAAGCCGACGCCCTCGTGGCCGGGAATGAAGGGCGGATTGGGTTTCACCGGCCAGTCGCCGCTGGCGGCATGAAGATCGGTATGGCAGACCCCTGAGGCTTCGATCTTCACGACGATCTTGCCCGGGGTGGCCTTGGGGCGCGGCACGGAGCGGATATCGAGGGGCGCGCCAAAGGCGTGCACCACCGCCGCTTTCATCTGCTGGCTCATGGGTCTGTCTCCTGCGGTTCGGCGGCTGACCTCGGAAGGGTCTGGCACGCCGTCGGAATGGACAAGGTCACCATGCCACGTGGCTGGCGTGCGTCCTTGATGTACCTCAACCAGAGCGGGGAGAGTGGGGGCGAGCGGTGCCAACGGCGACAAAATCTTACATTTTTCCGGTGCGGTCACGGCGAGTTGAGTTTGCCTCTCGTCCTCACGCAGGTTTGATGAATGCGTCAATGACGTGAGAGGAGAGGACCCATGGTCAGGACGATTGCCGCCAGCACTCTGGCGCTTGCCCTTCTGGGCGCGGTTGCGGCCCAGGCCGCCGGAGATCCGGTGGCCACCCGCAAGGCGATCATGCAGTCGGTCGCCGGCGCTGCCGGGCTGAGCGGCGCCATGATGAAGGGCGAGGTCGCCTATTCCCCTGCCGCCGGCAAGGCGGCGATTTCCAGCTTCAACGCAGCCGGGCACACCTTCGGCGATTATTTCCCGGAAGGCTCGCAGGCGGGCGACACCACGGCGGCGGCCAAGATCTGGGAAGACCGGGCCGGTTTCGAGGCGGCTGTTGCCAAGCTGGCGGATGCCGCAGGGGCCGCCATGCAGGCGAGCGGCAAGGATGGTCCGGCTGATGTCGAGGCCTTCAAGGCCGCCGTCGGCCCGGTCCTGGGCACCTGCCGCGATTGCCATCAGGTCTATCGCACCCGCTGATGCGGCAACGCGTCCACCTGTCCCGGCCTTGACCGGGGCAGGTCGCTTCCCCAAGGATGCACACTGCCGCGTGGCCTGGGTTCATCGGGCCGAACGGCTGGGAGGAAGGACGTTTCATGAGCAGATCAACCCTGGCGCTGGGCCTCGTGCTCGTCGTGGCGCTTCTGGCGCTTGCCTGGGTGGCCACACTGCCGCGCACCTTGCCGGACGAGGAGCTGGCCGCGCTGGTGCCCGGCGATGCGGCCCGCGGCGAGGCGGTGTTCTTCGCCGGCGGCTGCGCGTCCTGCCACGGGCAGCCTGACGGAAAGGGCGTCATCCCAGTGCAAAACAAGCATCTCCTTTCCGGCGGACTGAAGCTCGTGACCGATTTCGGCACCTTCGTCGCGCCCAACATTTCCTCCGACAAGACCGACGGGATCGGCGCGTGGAGCCTGGCCGACTTCGCCAATGCCATGCTCACCGGAACATCGCCCGACGGGCGCCACTACTACCCGGCCTTTCCCTACACGTCCTACGCCCGCATGACCCTGGGCGACATCAGCGATCTCTTCGCCTATCTCGGTACCCTGCCGGCCGTGGCGGGCAGGGCGGCGGATCACGAGCTGGCCTTCCCCTTCAACCTGCGTCGCGGTCTGGGGCTGTGGAAGCGCCTCAACCTCTCCTCCGATCCGGTGGTGAGCGTGGAGGCCCTCGGGCGTCCGGCTGAAGAGGAGGTTCTCTCCCTGCTGCTGCGCGGGCGGTATCTGGTGGAAGGGCCCGGCCACTGCGGCGAATGCCACACTCCGCGCGATGCGCTGGGTGGCCTCGACTATGGCCAGTGGCTCTCCGGGGCGGCAGCGCCCACAGGCGAGGGCAAGATCCCCGGCCTGTCGCCCGGTCACGATCTGGACGGCTGGTCGGCCGAGGACATCGCCTATTATCTGGAAAGCGGTTTCACCCCCGACTACGACAGCGTCGGGGGCGAGATGGTGTCGGTGCAGGAGAACATGGCAAGGCTTGAACCGCGCGATCGACAGGCGATCGCCGCCTATATCAAGGCCTTGCCGGGGCGATAGCGGGGAGGGCAATGCCTTCCGGAGCTGGTGAAACGCCAGCCTCTCCTCCGTGCTTTCCCGGGCAAGCGCCAGCGCGACCCGGGAACCCCAGTGTCAGCGGACCGTACTCGCGGCGCAGGGCCGGGACTGCAGCACCGGGAAGCGAGCGCGCTGCGTCCCCACTCCCTCCACCGTCCTCCCTCCACCGTCGTCATCCCCCCCCCCCACCGTCGTCATCCTTGACCCGGGATCGGTGAGCCGGAGGCCTCTCGGCTCAACCCGAAGGGCCTCGGCTCTCCGCGGCCGCTTGCTCAGGGGCGGCACTCGTGGGTCCGCTTGAGGAGAGCGCCCACTGCGCGCCCACTATGCGTCAGATCTCCGTGGTGAAGGCCCGGCGCATGTCGCCATGATCGCGGGCGGCCACGTGCCAGGAAAAGGCCTCTTCCAGCACATGCGGGGTCTGTCCGCCGCGCGTGAGCGCCCGGTCGTGGTAGTCGGCCAGCACATCCCGATAGGTCGGGTGAACGCAATTGGCGATGATCTTCTGCGCTCGCTCGCGCGGGGCGAGACCCCGCAGGTCGGCCAGGCCGCATTCGGTCACCACCACATCCACGTCATGTTCCGTATGGTCCACATGGGCGACCATCGGCACGACGGAGGAGATCGCCCCGCCCTTGGCCAGCGACTTGGTCACGAAGATCGACATGTAGCCATTGCGGGCGAAGTCGCCCGATCCGCCGATGCCGTTCATCATGTGGGTGCCGTTCACATGGGTGGAGTTGATGTTGCCATAGATGTCGAACTCCAGCGCCGTGTTGATGGCGATGATCCCGAGACGGCGCACCACTTCCGGATGATTGCTCACCTCCTGCGGCCGCAGGATCAGGCGGGACTTGTAGTCGCCGATGCGGGGGAAAATGTCTCGCGACTTCTCCGCCGACAGGGTGATCGACGAGCCGGAGGCAAAGACCAGCTTTCCGGCGTCCATCAGGTCGAAGGTGGAATCCTGCAGCACCTCCGAATACATCTTCAGGTCATGGAAAGGCGTGTCGATGAAGCCGTGCAACACCGCATTTGCAATGGTGCCGATGCCCGCCTGCAGCGGCAGAAGCTGGTTGGTCAGCCGGCCCCTGGCGATTTCCCCCAGGAAGAACTCGGTCAGATGCTCGGAGATCGCGCGGGTCTCCTCGTCAGGCGGCAACACGGTCGACGAGCTGTCCTGCTTGTCGCTGAGCACGATGGCGGCGATCTTCTCCGCCGGAATGTCGATATAGGGCAGGCCCACCCGGCTTTCCGGGCTCACCACCGGGATCGGCATGCGGCTCGGCCGGTGCGAGGGGATGTAGATGTCGTGCAGACCTTCCAGCATGGCCGACTGGGAGGTGTTGATCTCGATGATCACCTTCTCCGCCAGGATGGCGAAACTGGCCGAATTGCCGACGGAGGTGGTGGGCACGATGCCGCCGCTTTCGGTGATGGCCACCGCTTCCACGACGGCCACGTCCACCGGCGGGATCTGGCGGGTGCGCAGCAGCTCCACCGTTTCCGAAAGGTGCTGGTCGATGAACATGACCTCGCCGGCATTGATCGCCTTGCGCAGGCCCGGGTCCGACTGGAACGGCATGCGGCGGGCCAGAACATGGGCCTTGGCGAGCGTCTGGTCCAGATCGTTGCCGAGAGAGGCGCCGGTGATCAGGGTGATGCTGAGGGGATCGCGCAGCGCGCGCTCGGCCAGCGCCAGCGGCACGGCCTTGGCTTCTCCGGCGCGGGTGAAGCCGCTCATCCCGACGGTCATTCCGTCCTTGATATGGGCAGCGGCCGTCGCGGCATCCACCACCCGGTTCCTGAGATCCGGGCGTCTGATCCGGTCTTCCAGCATGATCTCTCCTTCGTCGCGTTTCCTCGTGCTCTCCTTCTGACGGACTCCGGCAGGGGCCCGGGGAGAGTCTGGCTCAGACCGGCAGGGGAGGGCTTGCGCGGCCCCGTGCAAGGGCGCGGCGCAGGACTTCACGGACAAGGGCAGGGAAATGCGTCAGACCGTTTCCGCCAGCAGGCGCGGGCAGACTATCCGCAACCGGCACAAAGCAGATTGCCCGCCACCGCATGACGGGGTGTCGAGGCATGCGGGAAACGCGGGGGTGTTCCGGGCTCGGCCTCAGAACGGATCGCAGCGGCGATAGACCTGCTGGGTCACATATTGGGTCATGCCGGTCAGATAGGCTTCGCATTCCTGGCGGGTCTCGAAGCACCCCGCGTCGGAGACCGGATAGCTCTTGTCGAAATCATACTTGCGACCGCCAACGATCCCCTTCCAGCCCGTGGCATGGCTCTGACGGAAGGTGGCGCACTGGTGTGGCGTGCCCCAGGTGGTGGGGATGGTGCGCCCGGCATAAGGGGTCGGGGCGAAGAGAACCGTCTCGGCGACCCCTTCGACGCTGGTCTGCTGGCAGGCCGCGAGCGACAGGGCGACAGCGATCAGGGCGGTCATCCGTCCGCCTGCGCGGCAAAGGCGCGAGCCATTGGAAATCTGTGAGCGCATGTCAGTCGTCCTCGCGGTTGGGGTTGGCCGCGCGAGAGGTCGCGCGGCCGCTTGTCATTCAGGCGTGCGGTGCGGGCCGCGAAGCCTGCGCCTTGCCGGCTAGGCCTTGCCCGTCACCATCAGGGCAAAGGCCTGCACCAGGGCCACTTCCTTCAGCCGGTCAAATCGGCCGGAAGCGCCGCCGTGGCCGGCTTCCATGTTGGTCTTCAGCATCAGCAGGCTGTCGCCGGTCTTCGTGGCGCGCAGCTTGGCCACCCACTTGGCCGGTTCCCAGTAGGTCACCCGCGGGTCGGTCAGACCGCCCACCGCGAGGATCGCCGGATAGGCTTTGGCCTCCACGTTATCGTAGGGCGAGTAGCTGGCGATATAGTCATAGGCCGACTTGTCGGCGATCGGGTTGCCCCATTCCGGCCATTCCGGCGGGGTCAGCGGCAGGGTATCGTCCAGCATGGTCGACAGAACGTCGACGAAGGGCACTTCCGCGATGATGCCGCCGAAGGCTTCCGGCGCCATGTTGGAGACCGCGCCCATCAGCATGCCGCCGGCGGAGCCGCCCTGGGCCACGATCTTCTCGTGGCTGGTGAAGCCCTCCGCCACCAGATGCTTAGCGGCCGCGATGAAGTCGGTGAAGGTGTTGGTCTTGTGCTCGCGCCGGCCCTGCTTGTACCAGCGGAACCCCTTGTCCTTGCCGCCGCGAATATGGGCGATGGCATAGACGAAGCCGCGATCCACCAGGCTCAGGCAGTTGGTGTTGAAGCTCGCCGGAATGGAGATGCCGTAGGAGCCATAGCCATAGAGCAGGCAGGGGGCGCTCCCGTCGAGGGGCGTGTCCTTGTGATAGAGGATCGAGACCGGCACGGTCTCGCCATCGTCGGCCTTGGCCAGCAGGCGGCGGGTGACATAGTCGTCCGGGTTGTGGCCGGACGGCACTTCCTGCTCCTTGCGCAGGCTCCGCTCGCGGGTCTCCACGTCATAGTCATAGACCCGGCTCGGGGTCGTCATGGACGAATAGGAGAAGCGGATCTCGGTGGTGTCGAACTCGTAACCACCCGACAGGCCGAGCGAATAGGCTTCCTCGTCAAAGGCGATGGAATGCTCGATCCCGTCGACCAGACGGCGGATGACGATGCGCGGCAGGCTGTTTTCCCGCTCCAGCCGCACCATGAACGTCTTGAAGACTTCATGGCTGAGGATCAGGCAGCCCGGCTTGTGGGCGACGAGATCCCGCCAGTTGTCCCGGCCGGGCGCGGATTTGGGCGCCGTGACGATCTTGAAGTCTTCCGCATCGTCCGCGTTGGTGAGGATGTAGAGCGTGTCGCCATTGTCCTCGACGGAATATTCGATGCCGGTCTCGCGCGGCGCGATAAGCACGGGAGCGTCCAGCGGCCGGTCGGCCGAGATCATCCAGACTTCCGAGGTCTCGTGGTCGTGGATGTCGATGAGGATCGTGTCGCCGGACTGGGTGCGGCCGACGCCCATGAAGAAGCCCGGGTCCTTTTCCTCGTAGATCAGCACGTCGCTAGCCGGGTCGGTGCCGATCTCGTGGCGGAAGAGTTTCGAGGGCCGGTGATTGTCGTCGAGGCGCACGTAGAAGAGGTGCTTGCCGTCGCGGGTGAAGACGCCGCCACCGGCCGTGTCCTCGATCACCACATCCCGGTCGGTGCCCGTGGCCACATCCCGGAAGCGCAGGGAGTAATATTCAGAGCCCTTGTCGTCATAGGCCCAGGCGAGCAGGGCGTGATCGTCCGAATGAGAGGCCGAGCCGAACTTGAAATAGGCCTTGCCCTCGGCTTCCTTGTCGCCGTCGAGCAGCACGATCTCGTCGCCGCCGTCCCGGTTGGTGCGGATATATTTCGGATGCTGGCCGCCGGTCACGTACTTGATGCCATAGGCATAGGCGCCGTCCTTCATCGGCACCGAGCTGTCGTCTTCCTTGATGCGTCCGCGCATCTCGGCAAACAGCGAGTCCTGCAGCGCCTTGGTCGGGGCCATGACGGCTTCCTGATAGGCGTTCTCCGCATCCAGATAGGCCTCGATGTCGTCGGCAAGGGCCGCGCGGCCGTCGCGCATGACCTCCTGCCAGTTGTCGGCCCGCAGCCAGGCGTAATCGTCCTGGCGCTGGATGCCGTGGGCCTCGAGGGTGAGGGGGCGCGCTTCGGCGCGGGGGGGAAGGGGCGTGTTCGTCATGATCAAGGAGGTAGGTTTTTTGTCGCCTTTAGGCAAGGGCGACATTGGGAGGGACGCGCTTTGGCACGCCCCTCCCGTTGCATCAGGCCGAAGCCAGAATTTCGGCCACCAGCGCGCTCAAGGGGCGCGTCTTGTGACCGATCAGGGCCTCCAGCTGATCCGGGGAGCCTTCCAGCGCGCCGCCCGCGGCAGCAAGATCGCTGTCGGCCAGCACCTCGGCAAAGCCTTCCGGCAGGCCCGCATCCTTGAGCACCTGCGCATAGGCCGCGCCGGGCAGGTTGTGGAAGGGAATGTCGCGGCCGGTCTGGCGCGACAGTTCGGCGGCCAGATCGCCAAGGGTGAAGGCGGGGCCGCCCGCCAGCTCATAGGTGCGGGTCGACAGGTCGTCTCCGCTCACCACGGCGGCGGCGGCCTCCGCATAGTCGGCGCGCCCGGCGGCCGAAATCCTGCCCTCGCCGGCCGCGCCCACAACGGCCCCATGGGCCAGCGCGCCGCCGATCGATCCGGCGAAGTTCTCCAGATACCAGCCGTTGCGCAGCAGGGCGTGGGCAATGCCCGCCTCGGCCAGAAGCGCCTCGGTCGCCTTGTGCTCTTCCGCAAGGATCATCGGCGAGCTGTCTGCATGCAGCAGGCTGGAATAGGCGATGAACCGGACCCCGGCGGCCTTCGCGGCCGAGATGACGGCGGCGTGCTGGACGGTCCGCTTGCCGATTTCGGAACCGGAGATCAGCAGCAGCCGGTCCACGCCCTCAAGCGCGGCCGACAGCGTTTCCGGCCGGTCATAGTCCGCCTCGACCACGCTGACGGTGGCGGAGGCGAGGTCACTGGCCTTTTCGGGGGAGCGCACGAGGGCGCGGATGTCGGTGACACCCTTTTCCGCCAGGCTCTTGAGGACGAGACGGCCGAGCTGGCCATTGGCGCCGGTGATGGCAATCATGAGACATTTCCTTGTCTTCAGGCTTCGATGAATGACATATGGCTTGAAAACTTTCGTTTGGTAAGTACATACAAAAAGGTTAGTTTTGAGATGCCGTTTTGCCTTGGCGCGGGACGGCAGGAGACGGAAGGACACGACATCCGCCAGATCGCACGGCAGGAGGCTTCGACATGGAAGACGCAGATGTGAAGGAACGGCCGGTTGCCGCCATCGAGGGCTCGCTCTCCGATCTCGTGCGCCGCGGCGAGCCGCTGGACCAGAACTGTCCGTCGCGGGAAATCCTGCGTCATCTCACCAGCCGCTGGGGCGTTCTGGTGCTCATGGCCCTGGAAGAGGGCTCCATGCGCTTCTCGGATCTGCGCCGTCGTGTCGATGGGGTCAGCGAGAAGATGCTCGCCCAGACGCTTCAGACGCTGGAGGCAGACGGGATCCTCGACCGCCATTCACGTCCCGTCGTTCCGCCCCATGTGGACTACACCCTGACGCCCTTGGGACGCGAAGCCGCCCACCAGGTGCGCGTCTTTGCCGATTGGGTGGCCGACAATACAGGCCGCATCCTCCAGGCGCGCGCGAAACGGGCTGAGCTTCAGGACTAGAAAAATCTGTCTTTCGGAAGCGTATGTCGAGGCATTGCAAGTTTTTACACTTGTCTTAACTGACTAGTATGTCGATTAAGTTCGAATAAACTTAAGGTCAATAGTCTGCGATTCGGTCAATCGGAGGATTTGCCCGGTGAAGAATCTCAGAATTTCCGCAAAGTTGCTCTTTGTCTTTCTTGTCATCATCGGATTTACGTCGGCGCTGGCGGTCGGGTCCTTCCTGGCAACCGACCGGCTGGGCGCACTCGGCGAGACCGTCGGGGCAGAGCTTGCGCCGCTCGGCGATGCGGCCATGGAAATCAAGCTGACGGCGACAACGGCTCATCTGAAATTCGAGGAGATCATGTCCGGCGACACCGGCGAGGACATCAACGAAGTCTGGACCCTTCTCGACGAGGCGCAATTCTACATCAAGGCCATCCAGAGCGGCGGGACGAACGATGAAGGCACCTTTGTCGCCTCCCGGTCGCCGGAGGTCCAGGACATCATGAAGAAGGTACAGGCGTCGCTCGATGCCTTCCTCGCCTCCGCCCAGGAGCGCCATGCCGGGCTCGATCAGGCATCGGACGGGTCACAAGCGGCCGGATCCAGCGCCGACGTGGTCTTCGATGCTGCTTTCGACAGCTTCATTTCACTGGCCGATGAGGCCGAAGAAGTCATCCACGACGACATGGCCGAAGGCCTGCGCGAATTGCAGGACACCCGGGACCTCATCAACAAGATGCAGTCGGCTGGCGCGGCTCTCGTGATTCTTGTCTGCATCGGCGGATGGTTCTATTTCCGCCGTCAGATCGCGGTCCGGGCGGCCATTCTGTCCGGCGCGGCACGGGAACTGGCCGCGGGCAACACCAGTGCCCGCCTGCCGGAATGGACCTCCAGGGACGAGCTCGGAGACCTGAAGGATGCCCTGGAAGGCTTCCGCCGGTCCCTGCGGGAGCAGGAAAAGCTGAGCCGGGACATGGCGGCCAAGGACGAGGAGGCAAAATCCGAGAGGATCCGCGTGCTGCGCGAGATCTCGCAGGACCTGCGCCAGACGACCTCCGGCAGTTTCGAGGCGCTCGACCGGGCGTCCCGCGATCTCGAGCAGGTCATCGGCTCCATGAGCGAGGCGGCGGATCAGTCCCAGCGGCTGGTCGAGGCCACGGTCGGCGCCTCCGATGATGCTTCCAGCAACGTGGAGACCGTGGCGGCGGCGGCCGAAGAGCTGAGTGCCTCCATCGGCGAGATCAACCGGCAGGTCGACACCACGGCCAATGTGGTGGGGGCGGCCGCCGGCCAGACCCGAGAGACCAGCGAGAAGATCACGTCGCTCGCCGGCGCGGTCGGGCGCATCGGCGAGGTGGTCACCCTCATTCAGGAAATTGCCGAGCAGACCAATCTTCTCGCCCTCAACGCGACCATAGAGGCGGCACGGGCCGGGGAGATGGGCAAGGGCTTCGCCGTTGTCGCGGCCGAGGTCAAGGAGCTGGCGAACCAGACCGCCAAGGCCACCGACGAGATCGGCGGTCATATCACCGCGATCCAGACCCAGACCGACGAGGCGGTGGAGGCCATCGAAAAGATCCTCTCCACCATGGCGACCATCGACACCAACACCTCGGCCATCGCCTCGGCCGTGACCGAGCAGGGGGCTGCGACCGGAGAAATTGCCTCCAACGCCCAGAACACCTCCCGTCAGACCCGTCAGGTCTCCAGCAACATGCAGGACATGGCCCGCTCCATCGAGAGCGTGGCGCAGAGCACCGGCCGGGTGCGCCACTCCTCGCAGGACGTGGCAGATCAGTCCCGCTCCCTGCGCGAGGCCATGAACAGCTTCCTCGAACGCCTGAACGCGGCCTGAGCGCGGCCTGAGGGCCGCCAGAGAGTGACCTCACACAAAAAGAGAGCGCCGGTTCGGCGCTCTCGATCTTCTGGCGTCTTTCAGTCTTCCGGCGTGAAGGTCATCGCCGTGCCATTGAGGCAATAGCGCAGGCCCGTGGGCGGCGGGCCGTCCGGGAAGACGTGGCCCAGATGCGCATCACAGCTGGAGCAGCGGATCTCGGTCCGCACCATGCCGTGGCTCCGGTCAACGATCTCGGTGATCGCGTCCGGCGACGCGGCCTTGAAGAAGCTCGGCCAGCCGCAGCCCGCGTCGAATTTCGTGTCGGACAGGAAAAGATGCTGGCCGCAGCACACGCAGTCATAGCGGCCGTGGTCGAAACTGTCCCAGTAGGGGCCGGTGAAGGGCCGCTCCGTGCCCGACCGGCGGGTCACGTGGAATTGTTCGGGCGTCAGCTGCTCCTGCCATTCCGCGTCGGACTTGCGCAGCTTGGGGGACGTGTCGCTCATGGCCATCTCCTGGGGTTTGCGGCGCCTGCGCGAAGGTCAGGCCCGGGTCAGGCCCCTAGATAGGCACGGGCGCGCAGGTCGGCAAGAGAGCGTTGCGCGACGGGAAATCAATCGGGTGTGAGGGGAGGCGGCAGAGCGGACCCGGCGCTTACGGATCGGTCTCGCGGATGATCAGCCGCGAGAATTCCACCCGGTTCCGGCCGCCCATCTTGGCCTTGTAGAGCGCCTGATCGGCGCAACTGATCAGGCTTTCCTTGGTGCTGTGGGTGGCGCTGTTCAGGCAGAGCGCGGTGGCAACCCCCACCGACAAGGTCAGAACCCGGCCGTGCGCCTCGTTCATCTCGTTGGGGATCTTCAGGTCCTGAAGGGCAAGGCGGATGTATTCGGCCAGGGTCTGGGCCCCGTCCTCATGGGTGCGCGGCAGGATGACGGCCAGTTCTTCCCCGCCGTAGCGGGCCACCAGATCGGCCGGGCGCCGCGCCGTGGAGCGCAGGATGTCGCCCACCGCCCTCAGGCATTCGTCGCCCACCTGATGGCCATAGCTGTCATTGACCGACTTGAAATAGTCGAGATCGATGACGAGCAGGCTCAGATGGCTTTTCTCGCGCCGGGCAATCGCCCATTCCTTCTCGAGCATCTCGTCGAAGCTGCGCCGGTTGGCAAGCCCTGTCAGCCCGTCGGTGCGCGCCAAAGCTTCCAGATCTTCCTTGAGCTTCATGCGCTGGGAAATGTCGCGCATGTTGATGACGATCCCGTTGGGATTGCCCTGCGCATCGACAAGGCGATGGGCCGCCCCTTCCACCCAGAGGATGGATCCGTCCTTCCGGTAGACCCGGAACGCGGACATGCTGCGCTCCGTCCTCCCGCTCTGCAAGGCCTCGGCCTTTCCGAGGATCCGGTCCCGGTCGTCCTCGTGCAGAAGCTCGGTGAAATGCAGGTACAACTCCTCTGCCGACCACCCCAGAACCGGACGGGCCGAAGGAGAAACGTAAATCAGATCATTGTCCGGGCCGACTTGCATCACTACATCGGAAGAACACTCGGTTAGAGCCTTGTAGTCGACTTCAGGTTTTGTCCGGGCGGTTGCCATCAAGGCACCTCTGATTGCAGGATCGTGTGGCATGTGTCCCTCGGGTTCACTGCAAGTGTGAGAGTGAAAAACGTTTCCAAGAGGTAACGACAAAGACGGAAAGAGCACTATTTCAGCTGTTTCCTAGTAGAAGTGCTTAGAGCCCGGGGAGGGGTTTCATGGCGGCTCGGGGAGAGATCTCCACCTGGCGAAGTTCATCTGTCCTAAAGCGAAGAGGGCAGTTGTTTTGCAGTGCGGTAGAAAAAGCGCATGGTCAGTTATGCGCTTCATTTTGTCACGGGCGCGCTTTGTCGGTCCCAAGACTGGATCACTCAACAAGAGTGATGCGGAAAGGGTTTCCTAACTCTTCTTCCCTTATCAATCATTCTAATTATTCCTGTCGCGAAACCTTGATGCGAGGTCGGCGCGGCCGCCGACATGCCTGCCTGACGCCCTTCCAGCCCGCAAAGTGACCGAGCCCGAATGACGCCTGCATCGACCGACCTGACCATCCTGGCCCTTCTGTCGCCTTTCGCCGCCGCCGCCATTGCCCCCGTGCTGACCCGATATCTGAAGCACAACGCGGCCTGGCTCCTGGCCGTGGTTCCGGCGCTGATCTTCCTCCAGTTCGCGACCATGATCGGACCGGTGTCCGAAGGCGCGAAGATCCTGCCCGCCCTGCACTGGGTTCCGAGCTACGGGGTGGATCTTTCCTATCTGATCGACGGTCTCGCCCTGACGTTTGCCCTGCTGATCTCCGGCATCGGCACCTTCATCATCCTCTATGCCGGCGGCTATCTGAAGGGGCACCCCCAGCAGGGCCGCTTCTTCTCGTTCCTCTTCCTCTTCATGGGGGCGATGCTGGGCGTGGTGACGGCCGACAACCTGATCACCCTCTTCATCTACTGGGAGCTTACCTCGATCACCTCCTTCCTGCTGATCGGCTTCGACCATCTGCGCGCCGCCTCGCGCCGGGCCGCCCTGCAGGCACTGGTGGTGACCGGCGGGGGTGGACTGGCCCTGCTTGCCGGCTTCGTCACCATCATCACCGTCACGGGCCACATGTCCCTGACCGAGCTGCTCTCCGATCCGGAAGCCCTGCGCGGCAGCGAGTTCTATCTGCCGATCTTCCTTCTGGTGCTTGGCGGTGCCTTCACCAAGTCGGCCCAGTTCCCCTTCCATTTCTGGCTGCCCAACGCCATGGAGGCGCCGACCCCGGTCTCCGCCTTCCTTCACTCCGCAACCATGGTGAAGGCCGGTGTCTATCTGCTCATGCGCCTGCATCCGGTGCTGGGGGATACGGAGCTCTGGACCACGGTGCTGCCGCTCTTCGGCGGCGCGACCCTGCTGGTCGGCACCATCCTCGGCATGCGCCAGACCGACCTGAAGCTGATGCTCGCCTATACGACGGTGGCCTCCCTCGGTCTGCTCGTCATGCTCACCGGCACCAGTGTCAACAAGGCGCTGGAAGGCGCGGTGCTCTATCTTCTGGCCCATTCCCTGTTCAAGGGCGCGCTCTTCATGGTCGCCGGCACCATCGACCACGAGGCCGGCACCCGCGACATCACCAGGCTCGGCGGGCTTCGCGGCGCCATGCCCGTGACCTTTGTCGCGGCCAGCCTCGCGGCCCTCTCCATGTGCGGCCTGCCGCCCTTCATCGGCTTCATCGCCAAGGAAATCCTCTACGAGGGAACGCTTGAGGTGGGCAGCGGCCTGGTCGTGACGGCCGTCGCCGTCCTTGGCAACGCACTGATGTTCGCCATCGCCGCCGCCGTGGTGCTCAAGCCCTTCTTCGGCCCCAAGGTCGAGACCCCGAAACACGCCCATGAAGGCCCGGTGCTGCTCTTTGCCGGACCGGTTGCCCTGTCGGTGACCGGTCTTGTGGCCGCCCTTCTGGCCCACACCACAGGCGAGCTCTTCGTCGCGCCGACCCTGTCCTCCCTGCTGGGCGAGGCCGCCCATGTCGAGCTGCACCTGGTCCCGGCCCATGTCGGCATGCCCCTGCTGCTGTCGCTTGTGACCGTGGCGCTGGGCGTCGGGTTCTATCTCTCGCTGGCCCGGGTGCGCGGCGCCATTGCCGGTGCGCTCACCGCCATCGGCTGGGGCCCAGACAAGGGCTTCGACCAGTTCGTCGCCGGTCTGGTGATGATCGCGACCGCCGTGACCCGCGGCGTCCAGCGCGGCCGCATGCAGACCTACATGACGGCCGTCTTCGCCATCACCGCGCTCAGCCTGCTGCTGCCGCTGGCCCTTGCCGACGGCCTGCCCGAGATGCCGTCCTTCCCCGAGTTCCGGTTCTACGAGTGGGGCATTTTCGCCATCGCCGTGGTGGGGCTGGCTGCCGTGCTGACGGCGGCCAACAGGCTCACCGCCATCGTCTCGCTCGGCATCCAGGGCTTTGCGGTCGCGCTGATCTTCATGCTCTTCGGCGCCCCCGACCTGTCCTTCACCCAGTTCATGGTGGAGACCCTGTCGGTGGTGATCCTCGCCCTCGTGATGACCCGCCTCGACCTGACGCCCGCCGATCACCGTCCCTTTGCCGCCAAGGTGGCGACGGCGATCATCGCGTCTGCCGTCGGCGCCGGATTCATGCTGACGCTCATGTCGATCACCCAGCGGCCCTTCGACACGCGGCTCTCCGAGTTCTTCGCCGAATATTCGCGGGTGATCGCCCACGGCCGCAACATCGTGAACGTGATCATCGTCGACTTCCGCGGCTTCGATACGCTCGGCGAGATCGCCGTGGTCGTGCTGACCGGGCTTTGCGTCCTGGCCCTGATCCGCGTGCGCACCCGCACCACCTCCGAGTTTGACGACGGGGCAGGGGAGGAGGCGCTCGCCAAGCCGCAGGACCTGTCCAATCGCGCCGTTCACGCTCCGGTTCTGGAGGCCAAGGGATGAACACCATCATCTTCCGCACCATCGCGCCCTATCTCGCCGCGCTGATGATCCTGTTCTCGATCTTTGTGCTGCTGCGCGGCCACAATGAGCCCGGTGGCGGCTTCATCGGCGGGCTGATCGCGGCCTCGGCGCTGGCGATCTACGGCATTGCCTGCGGTGTCACCTCGGTGCGCCGGGCCATCCGCGTACACCCCATGAGCCTTGCCGCCTTCGGCCTCTTCATCGCCGCCCTGGCCGGTCTGCCGTCCCTGGTCCTGAAGCAGTCCTACATGACGACCCAGTTCGTGGAGCTTCATGCCTTCGGCACGCAAATCGACCTGCTGACCCCGATGCTCTTCGACCTGGGCGTCTATTTCGTCGTGGTGGGGGCCATCTCCTCCATTGCGCTGGCGCTGGAAGAAAGGGAGAGCGACTGATGGAAACCGGCCTCTCCGTCCTGATCGGGCTGTTCTTCGCGGTCTCGGTCTATCTGATGCTGTCACGGCATCTGGTGCGCATCCTGCTCGGCATCGCCATCCTCGGCAATGCGGTCAATCTGCTCATTTTCACCGCCGGTCGCCTGACCCGCGAGGTGCCGCCGCTCATCCCTGAGCACCTCTACACGCTGGTGACCGAGACGGCCAATCCGCTGCCTCAGGCCCTCGTGCTGACGGCCATCGTGATTTCCTTCTCCTTCTTCGCCTTCCTCCTGGTGCTGGCCTTCCGCGCCTATCAGGAGCTGGGGACCGATGACGCCAACGAGATGCGCGTCGCCGAGCCCGAGGACGACCCGCTGCCGCCCCAGGGATACTGACACACATGGCCGGATCCAACGCACCTCACGTCGACCTTTCCCAGGCCATGACCACGGCGCCGGTCTCGGCTGCCGACTGGCTGATCGTCGCGCCCTCCATCATCACCATCCTGGGCGGCACCATCGCCCTGATGGCGCGCAAGAACACCGATGCCCAGCCCAAGGTGGCCATGCTCTTCCTCACCCTGCTGGTCGGCGCCAATGGCGCGCTGCTCCTGCATGTGCTGCAGAAGGGCGTCGTCACCATGGTGATGGGCAACTGGCTGCCGCCCTTCGGCATTGCCTTTACCGCCGATGCGCTGGGCGCGAGCCTGTCGCTCATTGCCTCGATCGTGGCCTGGTGCGCCGGGCTCTACGGGGCCGTCACCATCGACGGCACGGGACGGCGCTACGGCTTCTATCCCTTCCTGCTCCTGCTGATGACCGGGGTGAGCGGGGCGTTCCTCACCGGCGACATCTTCAACCTCTATGTCTGGTTCGAGGTGCTGCTGATCTCGTCCTACGGGCTTCTGGTGCTAGGCAATGACCGCATCCAGCTCGACGGCACGGTGAAATACGGCATCCTCAACCTGATCGGCACGAACCTGTTCCTGATCGCCACCGGCCTGCTCTACGGCCACTTCGGCACCCTGAACATGGCCGATATCGCCATGAAGATGCGGGAACTCGAGGCTGGCGGCAGCGTCGGCCCGCTGGCGGCGGTCGCCGCGCTCTATTTCCTTGCCTTCGCCATGAAGGCGGCGGCCTTCCCGGTCAACTTCTGGCTGCCGGCCTCCTATCACACGCCGAATGTGGCGGTATCGGCGGTCTTTGCCGGTCTGCTGACCAAGGTCGGCGTCTATGCGCTGATCCGCGTCTTCGTGCTGATCATGCCTGGAGCGCGCGACTATTTCGCCGATCTGATTGCCGTCGTCGCCATCCTGACCATGATCACCGGCGGGCTTGGGGCCCTTGCCCAGGCGGAGGTGCGCCGCGTCTTCGGCTATCTGGTCATCGTCGGTATCGGCGCCATGCTGGCCGGCATCGCAGTGGGCTCCCTCCAGGGCGTGGCGGGCGCGATCTTCTACGCCATCCACTCGATCATCGTCATGACGGCGCTCTATCTGGCCGCCGGCATCATGCAGCTGATGGGGGGCTCCACGGCCCTGCGCAAGCTGGGCGGCCTCTACGGCGCCAACCCCTATTTCGCCGGTGTCTTCCTCGTCCTCGGCTTTGCCGTGGCGGGCCTGCCGCCCTTCTCGGGCTTCTGGCCGAAGCTGATGCTGGTCGAGGCTTCCATCGACGCCGGCCGCACCTGGGTTGCCTTCGCCATTCTGGCCTCCGGCTTCCTCACGACCCTCGCCATCGGCCGGGTCTGGATCTACAGCTTCTGGCGCGGTGGTCCGGAAGGGGTCGCGGATGGCTGTGCGCCGATCCGTCTGGCGCCTGCCGCCGAACTCTCCAGCCCCGCCCTGTGGGTGCCGCTGCTCCTGCTCACCGGTCTGGTGATCTATCTGGGCCTTCAGCCCGAAGCGCTGCTCCAGCTTGTGCAGCGCGGCGCCGAAGGGGTGATCGATCCCTCCGCCTATATCCGTTCCGTTTTCGGGGAGCCGTGACATGACCTCCTTGTTCCTGATCAACATCCTCATGGCGCTTGCATGGGCGCTGGTGACCGGCAGCTTCTCCGAGATCAACCTGGCCTTCGGCTTCCTGCTGTCGACCTTTGCCCTCTACCTGATCCGCGAGCAGGTGGGCACCGCGCAGTATTTCAAGAAGGCCGGCCAGGCGCTGAGCCTGATGCTGCTCTTCGTCTACGAGCTCGTCCTGTCCGCCTGGCGGGTTGCGCTGATCGTCATTCGCCCGAAGATGAACCTCAACCCGGGGTTCATCGCCTATCCGCTCACCGTGGACCGGGATTTCGAAATCACCATGCTGGCCAACCTGATCACCCTGACCCCGGGCACCCTGTCGGTCGACGTGTCCGATGACCGCAAGACCCTTTACGTCCACTGCCTGGACGTGCCGGATCCGCAGGAAACTATCGACTCCATCAAGAATGGCTTCGAACGCAAGATCCTGGAGGTGTTCCGATGAGCGGCATGGAAAGTTTCGCGAGCCTGTTCCTCGTCGTCTGCACCCGGGCGGCCCTGATCATCCTGACGATCTCCTTCCTGCTGATCGTCGTGCGAATCGTTCGCGGTCCGACCCTGCCGGACCGGGTGGTGGCCCTCGACATGCTGGTGGCCGTGGGCATCGGCTTCATCGCGGCGATCGGCGTCCTGACCGACTACTATCTCTATATCGACATCGCCCTGACGCTGGGTCTCGTCGGCTTCCTCGCCACCGTGGCCTTCGCGCGCTTCGTCTACAATCGCGGTACGGCGGGCGACAAGAGCATCCTGAAGGAAGTGGGCGAAAGCATCGCCCGCAGAAAGGCCGGACAATGAGCGCTCTTTACGACATCATCGTCGGCCTGATGCTTCTGGTTGGCGCGCTCTTCGCGCTCGCCGGGGCGGTCGGCGTGCTGCGCTTCCCCGACGTCTTCATGCGCTCGCATGCGGCCTCCAAGGCGGGCACGCTGGGCTCCGGCCTGATGCTGCTGGCTCTTGCCGCCTACGCGCACGAGCTGGACGTGGTGACCCGCGCCGTGGCCGGGGTGATCTTCTTCCTGCTGACCGCACCGGTCTCCGCGCATCTGCTGGCGCGTGCGGCCTATATGGCAGGCTATCGTCCGAGCGCGATCACCCGCATCGATGCGCTGGAAGACGTGGTGCGACCGGGCAAGCGCGCCTCCGGCGGGGCAGGGGGGAACCCGGCCTCCGGCAAGCCGGCAAAAGCAAAGACGGCAAAGGGCAAGGGAACCCCCAAGACCCGCTAGGCTCAGGTGGGTCCGGCTCCTACCAGACCCTTTCCACGTCTCCAGACGCGGTGAAAACCCCGGTATTTATCGCAGAAACCGTTGCGGGATCCGGGTTTTTCCGGATCCCGAAGCGGAAGATGACGTTTGCGGCACCTGGCATGGATTTGCTGGTTGCGAGCTCTTCTCACCCGGCAAGAATGGTCCGGAACATTCCGATCGCTCCCAAGGTCAATATTGCTTGGAAGGCGCGCACAACCCGGCCACTATTGCTTGGCCGGAAGACAATTCTTGAGAATTTACTGTATTTGTTTGGTGTCAGGGCTTGTAGGCCGAAAGGCGTACGGATATAAGGGCGCAATCGCTGTTGCCCAAGTAGAATCAAATCTCCGTCCGATTGCCGCAAAGTATCCATTATTTTGCATTGTTGCCGAACGAAGATGCCTGGGCAGCCAGGAGGGATCAGATCCCTTATTGAACAAATACAGGTGAAAGATGACTGACAACTCGGTGGAAACGAACCTCATCGATCTGACGGCCGATATTGTGTCCGCTTACGTGAGCAACAACACCGTTGCCGCCAACGACCTTTCGGCTCTGATCAACGAGGTCTACAGCGCCCTTCAGAACACCGCCAACGGCACCGTCGAGCCGGAGCCGGAGCCCCTGAAGCCGGCTGTTCCGGTGAAGAAGTCCGTAATGCCGGACTACATCATCTGCCTGGAAGACGGCAAGAAGTTCAAGTCGCTGAAGCGTCACCTGCGCACCCATTACGACATGACTCCGGAAGAATACCGCGAGAAGTGGGACCTGGGTCCGGACTACCCGATGGTTGCTCCGAACTACGCTGCTGCCCGTTCCGAGCTGGCCAAGAAGATGGGTCTCGGCCAGCAGCGCAAGCGTTCGCGCTAAGCGTCGGCATCCGGTTCCGCCTGCGGGCCCGTGAGGGCCCCGGAACCCGCGCGGCAAGCACATCACCAAACTTTCAGAACCGCCCCGAGAGGGGCGGTTTTTCTTTTCCCGCACGGGCCGGGAAGAGCTGCCGCGGCGGGCGCTGCGTGATCTCCGGTGCGCGGCCCGCAACCCCCTGCAAAGCCCGTGACTTGCCCCAACGGCAGGGTCGGTTCCCGCAGTAATCGGAAATGCAATTTAAGGATAATGAAAAACTTATCCCCAACTCCTGATTGATTGCTAGAATATAGGAATAAAAGCCTAGGCTGTCGGTCTGCAAGCGTGACGCCATCACGGCTCGCGCCTCCGCCCGCCGAGGTTCTTGAAAAGCTCTCGATCGCCTGCCCCTCAGGCAAACTCACCAAGGGAGTTGGAGGATGATGATGTCCCACGATCTGCACCTGTCCCCATGTAAACTTTCCGTCTTGCCGGAGGCAGTGGCCCCTGTGCGCCGGATGCCGGAAGGACAACCCGGCAATCCCGGTGAGACACCGGTCCAGGCCCCTGCGGTGGAAATCCAGCGCCGCGCCCATCTTCATCTGGCCGAGGGCTATGTCGCCCGCGCCTATCTGGTGGAGCCGACAGACTTCTATGCCCGCACCCGGGGCAAGGCGGATGTGGCTGAGGCCCGGCAACTGGTAATGTATCTGGCCCATGTGGAGATCGGCTTCAGCCTTGGCGAAGTCGCCGCGCGCTATCGGCGCGACCGATCGACGGCGGCCTATGCCTGTCGCGAGGTGGAGGACCGGCGCGAGGATCCCTGGTTCGACGGCCTGGTCAGCCACATCGAGGAGCTTGTCTCCCTGCGCCGCGATCCCTTCCTCCAGGGCGGGCGACGCAACTTGCCGGGCGGCAGCGAACAGGGGTGCCGC
Organism: Roseibium aestuarii; assembly: GCF_008477545.1. GTDB lineage: Bacteria > Pseudomonadota > Alphaproteobacteria > Rhizobiales > Stappiaceae > Roseibium > Roseibium aestuarii. The sequence goes on from NZ_VORA01000001.1 coordinate 919,272, forward strand.
AAGACCATCCTGCGCGGAGCCTCGCGCCCCGGTGCCACCAATTGAGGGAGATGCCCATGGAGACGTCCAACAATGTTGCTGCAGCGAGCGCATCGACCCCGTCGCCATCCGTTCTGGGCAACGCCTTTCGAGACGATGCGACGACGACAGTGCGCCAGCACCTCACCCTTCTGCGCCGTCTCTCCGTTCGCTGCCGTGCACTTGTCCGCGGGTTCGGGTCCTGCGTGAGCGATGGCGCGGGGTGGACCGTCGTTGACATGCCTGATGATGCGGAGGCCGGAGCTGAGAAGAGCGGGCGGTCCGGGCAAGCGGCCTCCGAGCGCCCCATTCCGGAGCATGTGGTGCGCGAGCTGCTGGCGGCCGGCCTGATTGCGCCCCGGTCCCCTCACGCGGAGAGGCACGGGCAGAAGGACCGGGCCAGGGCGATCTACCGCCTGACCCCTGAAGGGCGGCTCGCCCTGAAGCGGGCGCTCAGCGGAGGTGAGGCCGCCAGCGCCCATCGCGAGCTGGCGGAGCGCCCCCGTGAGGCCGTGTCCGGGCGCAGTCCGACGCACTCGCCGCGGCAGGATACGGATGCCGCAAGCCCCGGATCCGAGATCCCCGACCTGTCGTGCCTGCTCGTCAACCTGGCGGAAAGTCCCCTGACCTGGCTGGCCCGGCGCAAAGACCGGCAGGGCAAGCCCATGCTCCAGCTTCAACAGATCGTGGCCGGAGAGCGCCTGCGGAGGGATTATGAGTTCGCCGGTCTGCGGCCGCAGGTCTCTTCAGGCTGGCGGGTCCTGTCGGCAGGAGGGGGCGGAAAGGGCGGTGGCGCGGGTGGGGCTGTGGAGCTGAGCGATCAGGTCATCGCCGCCCGTCAGCGGCTGACGAGGCTTCTGGACGGGATGCCGCCGGTTCTGGCGGCTGTCTCGGTCGACGTCTGCTGTCATCTGAAGGGGCTGGAGATCGTGGAAGCGGAGCGGGGCTGGCCCGCACGTTCCGCCAAGATCGTGCTCCAGATCGCGCTCTCCTGCCTGGCCGATGCCTATGGCCTGCGCGTTGAAGGCCCGGCAAGCAGCCGGTCACGCCACTGGCGGTCGTCGGGGGAGGGGCTGCAATAGCCCCTCCGCGGCGCCATGCCTGCGCGACAGATCAGGAGCTGGCGAGGGCGGCTTCCGCGTCCGCGCGGATGCGGCCGACCATGGACTTGAGGCCGTTCGACCGCTGCGGGGTCAGATGTTCCTGCAGGCCGAGCCTGGAGAAGATGGCTTCCACATCCGTGTTCAGGATGTCCTGCGCCGACTTGCCGGAATAGGTGGCGAGCACGATGGCCACCAGCCCCTGCACGATCAGCGCGTCGCTGTCTCCCCGGAAGGTCAGGACGGGTCCGCCCGAGCTACCCGGGACGCTTTCGGTCACCAGCCAGACCTGACTGACACAGCCGCGCACCTTGTTGGCTTCGCATTTTTCCGCCTCGCTCAGGCCGGGAAGCTCCTTGCCCAGATCGATCAGATACTTGTAGCGATCCTCCCAGTCGTCGAGGAATTCGAAACTGTCGAGAATGTCGTCAAGGCTGTGGGTCATGGGTGCAATGCAAGGTCCGGAAGTGGGTCGGTCAGGCGAAGCGCCTGAGGCAGGTCCAGCCTCTGATATAGGCTTCGGGCGCCGGATGCAAAGGGCAAGGGTTTCAGGCCGGACCCATGGGGCCGGGACACGAGGAAGCAAAGAAAAAACGCCGCGAATGGGCAGGGCAGCTTTCCATTCGCGGCGTGGCGGTAAGATCCGCTCAAGGTAATCCGTCGTTCAGGACTGGCGACAGGTGCCGTCAGCCCCATACAAGCGGGGGCGCAAACAGCCGGCGCGGCTCAGACCTTGTCCGGGCTCGTGCCAGCACCGCGTCCGGCAGAGCCGGCGCGCGGATTGGGCTTCGGAAGAGGCCCAATGGGTCCCCGTTGCGCGGCCATCACCGGAGCCGGTGCGCCAGCCGTGCCAGAGGCAGCAGCGGCGCCGGTCCACGGCATGGCCAGATCCCGGCTCGTCAGGGTGCCCGGGGATCGCGCGTCAGCGGGACCTGCCGGAAGAGAGCCGGTGACAAACGTTTCGCCACGGCCGGTTCCGGCAGGAGAGGAAGTGCCCGAAGCCGAGAGCTCCGGGGCGGGAAGGGTTTCGAGCGGCGTCTGGGCCGCCACGTCACGGGGCAGCGTCAGCCCGGACCGGTCGGTGCCGTCGAAGAAGGTGCGGTCGAGATAGTCGAGGACAATGCCGGCGCCCACCGCAGCCTGGCTGCCGATGGCCGACAGGGCCTGTCCGCCCGTCTCGCAGGCCTGGGGATTGCGGCTGCAGAACCCGCCGATGTCGGAAACGGTCGCCTGCGCGGCGAAGAAGGCCGAGACCGGATCGATGCCCGCAGCTTCCTCGGATCGCTCGACCTGCGGCATTCCCAGCGGAATGAGGGCCAGAACGAGGGTCAGCCAGAAAGCTGTCCGGAGAAGAAAGAACATTGCTGCCACCCATGAAGTTCAGGTTGTCTGCGCGGATGCGTGCCTTCTTCGGGAACGCATTCCTTTTTGATTGGTGCCACGCTAACAGCAACTTCCGAAAGGCACGTTGAGTGTGCCGGGGCAATTTTCGTCAAATGAATCAGGTATTTGAGACAAGTTTTAGGAAAACTTGATTCAAATTTGATCTATCTGCATTCAAGCTATTGAAACAAAACGATGAATTTGAATTTTTGCCGAAAAGATTCATCCTTTATCGTTCCTTAAGTGGTGCGCCCGAAAATGGCATCAGATCACGAGTGTTCAGGCCTTTGTCCGGGGCCGGGAAGAGTAGCGTGCCAAGTTCCAAGTCGTTCCCAGTTTCTGCGGTTCCCGCCTGGATGATCCGTCTCGCGCAGGCCTGGTCGGGCCAGCTGGATGCCCTGTTGCATCCCTGTGCCCAGACCGACAGCCTCGAGGCGCCCCGGCATCGCATCTTCCTGTCCGGGTGTTTCCTGACCGCAGCCGCCGGCATGGTGCTGCTGCCCCTCCATCTTGCCCTGTCGCCGGGTCTGAACCTGGTTCTGGTGGCCGCCTCCGCCTGGGCGCTCGCCCATCTGCCGCTGGCGCTCTATCTCAGCCAGACCGGCCGTCTGGCGCGCGCCTATGGCATGTCCTCGATGATCTTCGCCGTCTTCCTGACGGCGGTCGCCTGGCTCACCGGCGGGCTGTCGTCCTTCGCCCTGGTCTGGCTCGCTGTGGTTCCCATGGAAGCGGCCCTGTCCGGGTCGCGCCGCATCATCCTGGCGTCGGCCGGTCTGTGCCTTGCCGTCCTGTGTGCGCTGGCCGTCCTGCCGGCGGCCCCGGCGTCCCTTCTGCATGGCTTCCCCGGCGGTTACCAGACGCTCGGAACCATCGTGGTGGCCACCGGTGCCAGCCTCTACATGATCGCGCTGGCCCTGCGCCTGACCCTCGCGCACGCCCGCCAGACAAAGCGGGCAGGGGAGGATCGCCGCCGTCTTGCCGATCTCTCCAGCATGACCCGCGACGTGACGTGCCACCTGCGCGCCGACGGAAACGCCGAAGTCGTCTCCGGCTCCATCGCCGCCCTGCTCGAGATCAGCCCTTCCCGTGGTCGTGTGGTGCACGGCGACTGGCTCTTCCAGCGCGTCCTTGTCGGCGACCGCCCGGCCTATCTGACCGCCCTTGCCGACGCCCGCGAAGGCAAGGCCCTTGGCGACCTGACCCTGCGCCTGCGCACCGGGTCCGCCGAGCCGGGTGAGGCGGGCGACAGCGCCATCCGCAGCTTCCGCCTGACCTTCCATCGCCGCCCGGCCGAAGGGACGGAGCGCGACGCTCAGGTCTTCGTGACCCTGGCGCGTGCGGCAGACCTCGCTGCCGATCCGGCGAACGAGCCGCGCGACGTGCCGCGGGCCCGCCGTGCAGGCTCTGAAAGCGCTCCCTTCCTCGCCACTGCGGCCCATGAGCTGCGCACGCCGCTCAACGCCATCATCGGCTTCTCCGACATCCTGCGCGACCGGGACGGCGGTCTCGACCCGGCGCGGCAGGCCGACTATGCCGAACTCATCCACCGGTCCGGCCGCCATCTCCTGCAGGTGGTCAACGACATGCTGGACAGCTCCGCCCTCCAGTCCGGCGCCCGCAAGCTCACCATCGAGCCGGTGGATCTGGGTCGGGTCGTGGACGAATGCGTCGAGATGCTGGCTCCGATCGCGGCCGAGCGCTCTGTCATTCTGGAGCCTCGCACTCCGTCCGAGTGGCCGGTGGTTGCCGCCGACGCCGGTGCCCTGCGTCAGGTCTTCATCAACCTGCTGGGCAATGCCATCAAGTTCTCCGAACCCGGCCGCCATGTCCGTTTCGATTGCAGCGTTGTCGAGGGCGAGGCCCAGGTCGCCGTGATCGATCAGGGCTGCGGCATCCGCGCCGAGGATCTGGCGAAGCTCGGAACCCCCTTCATGCGCGGCAACGTGCCCCTGTCCCGCCGTGCGTCTGGAACCGATCTGCCGGATCCGGCAGGCGCCGGTCTGGGCCTGTCCATTGCGCGCGGTCTATGTGATCTTCATGGCGGCCATCTGGATCTCTCCAGCCGCCCCGGCCAGGGCACCACGGCGCGGGTCAGCCTGCCGCTGGGGGCGCCCAAGCAGGTCGGCGCAAGGCGCAAGGCGGCTCCCGCCGGTCTTGCGACCGGTCAGGGCCTCGCGGCTCCGGTTCAGGCCTCCACGCAGCGTCTCGACGAACCCTCCGTTGGCGGTCTGGCCGCGCAGGCCTTCGCCATGGCCCGCCGCATGAGTGCAGCCGTCGATAGCTCGTCGGCGACGCAAGGCCCCCGGACCCGCGGGGAAAACGGGGACTATCGCAAGTCTGCCTGAGGCGGACGCGGCACAAGGGTTTCAAATGACGGAGTGTTCCCCGATAGTGGGGCATCGCAACAAGATGGAGTGATACGGCAGGACAATGGCGCGTCAGCGGCGGAAACAGACCCCCGAACCGGAAGCCTATGACGATGGGATGATCGCCCGCGCAGGAAGCCTTGCGCGCGACAACCCCGTGGCGGCTGGCGGGGCGATCGTGATGGCCCTGACCGGATGCCTGATTGTTGCCAATGCCGTCGGCTTCCAGGTCGGCCGTCACCCGGCCCCGCTCTTTTCCACCCGCGACGTGATCGAGGACACGCGGCCTGCACAGACCGCTGGCACGGAAGGCGCGGAGGATTGGCGCGCCGTGGAAGCGCCGGTCGTCTCCACGCTGGTGCTCGACCTGCAGCAGGAATTGCGTCGTGTGGGCCTCTATGTCGGGCCGCTGGACGGACTTGCCGGACCGGCCACAGAACGCTCCATTCGCCATTTCCAGCGCCTGCGCGGCATGGCCGAAACGGGAGAGGCGAGCGAAGCGCTGCTGGCCATGGTGGCGCTGCAAGGGCCGGTCGAGGCCGATCCTCCCACCCAGTCCATGCCCATTCCCCGCATCAAGCCGACGCTGGCCGAGCGGGCCCAGCCGTCCCCGCCGGCGCCCGTTGACACGGTGGCGGCGGAACCAGTCCTGCGCAGTCCGCCCGAGCCGGAAATCACCGCCAGCATTCCGGCGGCTCCCGTGCGCGAGATGACCGCCGACGAGCGCCGCCTGTCGAAGATCCAGGAAATCCTCTCCGACCTCGGCTATGGGCCCCTGGTGGCTGACGGGGTGATGGGCGAGAATACGGCGGCTGCCATCCGGCGCTTCGAGCTTGATCGCGGCCTTCCGGTCAAAGGCGTGCCATCGGACACGGTGGTGGCCCGTCTGGAAATGATCAGCGGCAAGAAGGTCCGCTGAGCCGCGGCAGGGTTCTCACCTGGTCCCCTGCCAACCTTCCTCATTCCGGGACCCCGCGCCATGCGCATCACGTCGGATTTCTTCGTCTCTGCCCTCGTGCGGCGCCTGATGGACAAGGGGCTTTTTGCCGCTCTGGAGAGGCGGGGCGCTGCGGAGGCTGGCGCCATCTTCATCACCGTGGACCGGCTGGACGGCACCTTCGACTTCTATGGCCCGGCGCCCCAATCCTTCTTCGATGAACCGGAGGAGGGGCGGTTCTTCGAGCGGGTCCTGAGCCGGGTGGGACGTGAGGAGATTGCCACGCGTCTGATCAGCGAAGCGCGGATGGATCCGGATTTCTGGTCCGTCGAGGTGGAGGCCCGCGACGGCGTGGTGGATCTGCCGCTGGCGGGCGAGAACCCGGACAGCAAGAAGGGGCCGCCCGAGGACGACCCCAATCGTTTTTTCCGCTTCTGATCAGGCGCTTCTGACACGGCGGCTGGGCAAGCGCCGCGCCGCAGATCCCGTCAGCCGAATTTCAGGATGTTCTCGATTTCCTCGATTTCCCGCCAGGGATAGTCCTTCCGGCGATCCTCCGAAGAGCCGCTGTCTGCACGGGTATGGTCGGCGCGCCGTGCGGCCGGGCGTACCGTCTCTTGATAGGCGCCGACCCGGCGGGGCTGATCGCTGCGCGCGCTTTCGTCGCGCATCTGGCTGTCGCGGGCAGCCATTTCGGCCTGCACGCTCTGCTGGAACACGCCCTCGTCGCCGGCAGGGACCTTGCGCACGCCGGCCTCGGCACTGATCCAGCGGTCGACCAGAAGCATGGCCGCTCCGTGGCTGATGCCGCCGTAGAGACGGACCAGATCCCGCAGGGCCTTGAAGCGGACCCGGGCGCCGACCATGCGGATGAGAATGGCAGATGCCACGTGGCGCTCGAAGCCCAGGGCCTTGAGGGCGATGGTCAGGGTCTGGCCGTCATCCTCGCGCACCATCCGCTCCACGAAGGCGCGCGGCAGCTTCAGCGCATAGGTCATCTCGGCCATGAACAGGGCCGGATCCGGCGCCATGGCGCATTCCTGAAGGATATGCAGGACGGTGGGCTTGAAGGTCGGGCGCAGGGGGCGGGTAAGACCCTTGCGGCCCATTTCCGCCAGGGTGAAGAGTTCGGCCGCCGCGATCGCCTGGGGGCGTTCTTCCGGCGTGAGGTAGAGGAAGTGGCCCATCAGCTGGCCATCGGTGAGCCGCACCTTGTAGCGCAGCATGTTGCCGAAGCCGGTCGCCGCATCAGGGCGCTTGAGCAGGGAATCGATCTGCGGTCCGGTCAGCTCCACGTCGTCGCGCAGCAGCAGGGCCTCGATGACGCCGGCACCGGAGTGGCGCAGCAGGGCGTCGACCACGGCATCGGACAACCAGGGACGCTCGGCGATGGTCTTGCGCAGGCCGTCCGGTCCCCGTTCCACCTGGCGGATCAGCACGTCGTCGGGCAGCTCCTCCACATGGTGCAGCAGCGGGAAGGCGGTGAAGGGATCGCTGTCGCCGGCCAGCGCCACCAGCACATCACCGGGCGTGTCCGGATGAAGGGCGAGGCCGCAAGACATTTCCCGGCGGACGGCCACATCGGTGGCCGGAAGAAGGTTCAGCGCAAGTTCGCGGAAGACGGTGATCTCGCGCAGGGAGTGGCCCTCGCGGGCGAGGAAGAGTTCGGTAGCGGATTTCAGCACGTGGGTTGGCTCCGGACCGGCCTTTCGGGCCGTGCGGGCCGAGGCGACCAGCACGGTGGGAACGGGAATGTCGAGTGGGGGGAGCCGACACTCGGAGCGCGACGGAGACAGAGCACTGGACGCGGAAGCCGACAGGGGAGCCGGCTGGGAACTGGGCATGTACATAAGCTCTCGACCACACGCGGAACTGAAACTGGGAGAACGTTCGCCGTTCTGTTCCTAAAGCTAGACCAAAAGCGTTAGCATGCTGTTAACCCTGACTGATTCCTAATGAGCCAGGTCAGTAATGCGTCTCCCGGAGTGTTTTTCCCGCCTGGTTCGGCCTGGCCAGGGAAGCGGAAAGTGGAGGTGACAATGGGCATCCTGCTCGACTTTGCCAGCGCGGCGCGCGCCACACGCTCGCACCCCCCGGCGCGGCTTTCCAGAATCGCGCGACGTGACCGTCCCGCCGACATCATCTTCTTCCCCGGTGTGCGCTACGAGCGCGAGGCTCTTGAACTCGCCGCACGAATCGGGACGATCAGAAGCGGAGCCGGTCCGGCCCCCCAGGAACAAGGCTGACGTCTGACGTCCCTGTCCGCATGCGGGCCCGGTCGTGGCAAAATGCAATCCCGGATCCGGCATGCGGCGTCGAGCGCCGTGCCCGAGGGAAAGGCGCTAGGGACATCTTGATGAACGGCTTGAAGCGACTGTCGGGGCGTGGGCGTGCGTCTGCACCGGTCTGCTCTGGAGGGCAGGGACGGTTGCACGTCAGGGCTCGTTCCCGGGCGCTGCCTGTGTCGAAGCACGGCGCCGGTCTGGTGCTCAGCGCCTTGCTCGTCCTCGGTCTTGCCGCCTGCGTTCGTCCCACTGGCGATTTCGGCCGTGCCCAGCCCAGCGTGGTGCATGACAAGGTTCTACCGCTGGTCGGCGAGCAGAACGCCCGCCTGCGCGGTGATCCGGTTTCCAAGTTCAACTTCACCGATGACGAGCTGCTGATGCGGGATCTGGCCTGGGGCCTGATCCGCCCGCCCCATGTGAAGGACTGGATCGGCGGCACCATCGCGGAGCTGTCGCGCACCCGGATCCTGCCCGAGGTGGAGGGGCGCATCCCGCCCGACACCTATTATCTCTTCCTGCGCTCGGACCGGTTCCAGTCGTCGGATGCCCGCTATGACCGGATTGCCGCCGATGCCGAAGGCGATGCGGAGCTGGTCCCGCCCTTCTGCGAGGTCGCCCTGCGCGTCAAGGCCGCCGACGCCGAGCGACTGCGGGTGCTCTCCACCAAGGATCTGGTGACGGAAGAAATGTATGAGGGCGCCAAGGCCCGCGTCTTCGAAAACCGGACCGTGATCGTCTGGGTCGCCCAGGCCCTGCGCTTCCGCATCGAGGCCTATACCCGTGCGGTGGACACGCTGGAGGTGGAAACGCCGACGAAGGACCGGCTCTGGAAGGCCAACACGGCCATCCGCACCCTCGAGGCGCAGGCCAGTATGGCCGAGCAGAGCTGCGACCTGAGCAAGATGCCGAGCGGCGGCGCGGAAACGGAAGCCCGGCGCTCGCGCATCTACACCAACTGGGGGCTTGAGCGCCCGGCGCCGGTGAAGTGATTCGCCGGAGCTCGGCGGTCTGGCACGTGCCGTGCGGACCGGGGTCGCCACCAAGCTGTCTCTGACGGCCGGCAGTCCCGCTGCTGGTGATTATGACGTAGCGTCCGCAAGGCTTCGTGTTTCTCGTGGTGTTTCAATAAGGCATCAGCTGTCTGGCAAACGCCGGACGCCGTCAAAATCCGATTGAGGTCTCTGGTCCTGCTATCTAGCGTTTTGTCCAATTGTATCCCGTGCGAGACGAATGGAGCGATGTGTCCTCCAGCTGCACTGGCATCAAGATGGGGCGGAGCGAAGAATGACTTTCGGATGTGAAAAGGGTCGGACCGGTTTGCGGTCCATGATGGCGGGCAGCGTGTCGCTGGCAGCTCTGCTTCTGGCGGCACCAGCTATGGCCGCGTCTATTCCGACGCCGGGGATCACCCTGTCCCCTGGCGATATCAGCACGATCAGCGAGTCTGGGGTTGCTCCCGTGATTCTTTATGGCTCGGCCAGCGCCGGACAGACGCTTGGCCAGACCTTCACGGTCGGCACGACGGAAACCGTCCTCGACAGCGTCAGCTTCCTCTTCGTTCCACCCGACAGTTCAACGGTCCTGAACTACAAGGCGTATCTCTATTCGTGGAACGGCTTGAACGGAGTGGGCTCGCCCCTGTTCGAGTCGCAGACCCAGACGGCCACAGAGGATGAGTATCTGGTGACGCTCCAGACAGGTGGTCTCCAGCTCCAGGCAGGCGGGCAATATGTCATCTTCTTCACCACGGCGACCTTGCCCGCGCAGGAGGGAGCGTTCGCTTACTCATACGCGTTCGATCAGAGTTACGCGGGCGGGGCGCTGATCGGCAGCAATTTTGGTGCCAGTTTCGCTGACGTTGTTGCCATGACGGATGCAAGTCTCGTCTCCAACTACGATCTTTATTTCGTCGCCGACTTCAGTGCATTCGTTCCGGTTGCCGGCGCGGTCAATGCGCCGGGTCTCTTCCGCCCGACGACGCGGATGATGAACGACTTCCTGGCCATGTCCCTGAACCCCTTCACCGCGTCGCGCGGTGCCTTTGGCGCCCGGTTCGCGGCCGCGCCGAGCATCGCGCCGCTGGGTTTTGCGGATGACAAGGGCGTGCTCTCCGCCGACGAGCAGGACGCTTTTGAGGCGGTCGCGACCCACGGCGATGCGGGCGCCGAGCTGCGCCACTGGAATGTCTGGGGCTCGACCTATGGCGGCTATGCCGCCCTTGATGGCAAGGCCGGTTCGGCCGGTTCCCAGTCGCGTGGCTATGGCATGGCCGCGGGCCTCGACTACTGGCTCTCCGCCGACACCATGTTCGGCGCGGCCCTCGGCCTGGGTCAGGCCGGCTGGGAGATGGGCGAGGGCAACGGCTCCGGCAATGGCGACATCTATCAGCTCGGTCTCTATGCCCGGCATGATTTCGGCGGCACCTATCTGGGGGCGTCCCTCTCGGCGGCCTGGCAGTCCATGGAAACGGTCCGCACCTCCGGCGCGTCGACCCTGCGCGCGGACTATGATGCCACGAACTTCGGCGGCCGCATCGAGGCCGGCCATGCGGTGGCCACGGCCCTTGCGACCTTCACCCCCTACGGCGCCTTCCAGCTGCAGCAGCTGAACACCCCGAACTATACCGAGACCGGGAATGCGTCGCTGGCCATGAGCTTTGACGACAAGGCGGCGATTTCCAGCCGGGGCGAACTGGGCGTGATGGTCGAGAAGGCCGTCAGCCTGTCGGGCGGCAAGGACCTCACGCTCTTCGGCAAGCTGGCCTGGGCCCATGACTTCAAGACAGATGCGAGCCTGAGCGGCGTCAACTCCGGCGGCACCAGCTTCCTGGTTCAGGCCGATGCGGGCCCGGCCAATCAGGCGCTGATTTCTGCGGGCGCGGAATTGCAGCTGGACAACGGCTGGTCGGCCAGCGCGTCCTTCGACGGCGAATTTGCCTCGCGCAGCCAGTCCTACGCCGCCAACGGCCGGGTGGCCTACAGCTGGTAGGACGCGTCACGCCCGACATGCGACGACTGTAAGAAAGGTCCCGGCCGCAAGGTCGGGGCCTTTGTCGTTTTGCTGCTGACGAGGCTCGGTGGACAGGAGGGCGAGGGGGAGCGTGGCTTCGGCTCAGGCCTTGTTGCCGACGACGAAGCAGCTCTTGTCGCGGGCCTGAAGCAGGCGGCAGGCCTTCATCGCCTCGGTCTTGCTGGAAAAGCCGGTGAGCCGCGCCCGGATGAGCCGGTTGGCCCCCTTGCCGACGGTCTCGGTCACCGGGGCAAGGCCACCGAACTGGCCGCCCAGGGTCTTGCGGGCGTCATCGAGCAGGGTGAGGGCGGCGTCCTGACGCTCCACGGCGGCAATCTGCACTTCCCATGCGCTGCGATTGGCCGAGGCATTCCGCGAGCCCGGAATGTCCACCGCCTGCGCCTGGGCGCCGGCCGTAGGTGCGACGGGCACGGAGCTGGCGGCGGGCCGCGCCGGCTTCTGCTTCGGTGCGAGCAAGGCAAAGGGCAGTGCGGTGGCGGAGGCCGCAGCGGGGTCCTCCCGCAGCGCGAGGGCGCCTGCCGGAGCCGACCGGGTGGCCGACAGAGCGGCGGTAGCCGGGGCCTCGGGCGTCGTCTTTCTGCTAACGGACGGGGCAAGGGTTGCGAGGGCCTCGGACCCGGCCGCAGTCCCGAAGGCGGTATCCATCATCCGGCGCATCTTTTCCGCCCGGTCACCGCCGCTGGTGCCGCCGAGCACGACCCCGATGAGGCGCCGGTTGCCGCGCTTGGCAGACGACACGAGATTGTAGCCGGAGGGTTCCGTGAAGCCGGTCTTCAGTCCGTCCATGCCCTCATAGCCATACATGAGCGAGTTGTGGCCGCGCAGCTTCGTGCCCCGGAAGGTGAAGTAGCGCTGGGAGAACATGGGATAGGTGTCGGGGAAGTCGCGGATCAGGGCCCGGCCCAGGGTCGCCATGTCCCGCGCCGTGGTCACCTGACGCGGGTCATGCAGGCCGGAGCCATTGGTGAAGGTGCTGCGGCTCATGCCGAGTGTCCGGGCCTTGGCGGTCATCAACCCGCCGCAGGAGGTGCCCTTCCGGCCCGCCAGATAGTCGCACATGCTCTGGGCCGCATCATTGGCCGAGATCACGATCATGCCTTCCACCGCCTCGCGCACGGTGAAGGTGGCCCCTTCCGGCAAGGCAAACTTGAAGGCAGGCGTGGCAAAGCCTTCCGCGCTGATCGGGACCCGGCTGGTCCAGTCCAGCTCGCCGGACTTGAGCGCCTCGAAGGTGAGGTAGAGCGTCATCATCTTGGTGAGCGATGCCGGATGCAGCGGCTGGTCCGCATTCTGTTCCTGCAGCACCTTGCCCGACCCCATGTCGAGGAGCAGCTGGGCCTGACCGGGCCTGGGCTTGGTGGCCGCGAGCGCGGAGACCGTCATCAGGACCGACAGGAGAGCCATGAGCACGCCAGGCAGCAGGCGAGAAAGGCGCGAGGCAAGGCGAGGGGATGCGGCAACGATCATGTGCGGGCGAACTCGAGACTGCGGATCAGGGACGGAAGGCGGCGCGCGCTGTGTCGTCGCGCCGTTTCGAAGGGCAGGATAGAAACCTCAGGAAATGGCAGGAAGATGATGATTGCGGTTTTCCCGTGGAGAAAAGCGGCGCAACAGGCGGCGCCCACGGTTTTTGCCCTGCCGCCGGCTTCCCGAATGGCGCGCGCTCCCACGCGAGCACCGCCGTCCCGGGCCTGACCCGGGACCTGCTGACCGGGGACCTGCTCTTGTGCGGGCACGGCAGACCAGCGTCCCGGCGCGAGGCCGGGCACGCGGCTGAAGGACGTGCCCCCAGACCTACCGTTTAGCGGGTGAAATAGCTCGCCAGATTGGTGCGGATGCGCGCGAGCGGCGTCTCGCCGGTCATGTCGGGCACGAAGGTCTGGCCGGTGATCGCCTCGAAGGCCTGGATATAGACCCGAGCGGTCTTTTCGATCATGTCGGCGGGGATTTCCGGAATGTCGTCCTTGTAGGGGTCGCAGCGCGCATCCACCCAGGCTCGGATGATGTCCTTGTCGAAGGACGGCGGGCGCGTGCCCTCCGCGAAGGCGGTTTCATAGCCATCCGCCAGCCAGTAGCGCGAACTGTCGGGCGTGTGGATCTCGTCGGCCAGGATGATCTCGCCGGCCTCGTCCACGCCGAATTCGTATTTCGTGTCGACCAGAATGAGACCGCGTTTTGCCGCCATCTCCTGACCGCGGGCGAAGATCTTCAGCGCCATGTCGGAAATCCGCTCCCACTGGGCCGGGGTGAGCAGCTTCTGCTCCAGGATCTCGTCCACGGTGAGCGGTTCGTCGTGACCGCCGTCAAAGGCCTTGGAGGTCGGCGTGATGATCGCCTGCGGCAGGGCCTGATTGTCCTTCAGCCCATCAGGGAAGCTGTGGCCGTACATCTGCCGCTCGCCCTTGCGGTAGCGGGTGAGGATCGAGGTGGAGGTGGTTCCGGCCAGATAGCCGCGCACGACGATCTCCACCGGCAGGATCGTCAGCCGCTTGCCGATCACCACGTTGGGGTCGGGATAGTCGAGCACGTGGTTGGGGCAGATGTCGGCGGTCTGCTCGAACCAGAAGCGCGCGGTCTGGGTCAGCACCTGTCCCTTGAAGGGGATGGCGGCGAGGATGCGGTCGAAGGCCGAGATGCGATCGGACGAGATCAGGATGCGCCGGTTGTCCGGAAGGTCGTAGCAGTCGCGCACCTTGCCGAAATAGGGGTTCGGCAGTTCGTCGATGCGGGCATGGGGAAGGACGCGGGCAAGATCGATCATGGGAGGCCTTCGGGCGTTTGAGAGGCGAGGGGCCGGGCTGCGACCGGATGCGAGCCTTATAGGCTCTGCGCCGCGCCGTGAAAAGCGCGGGATGCGCGCAAGCCGCGTTGCCGGACTGTGGAGAGATCCGGAGAAGATGGCATCTCCCCCGCTTCAGGGGTGAATGCGAGAATGGCGTTCACCTTGTCTCTATATTGTAGTTTTTGACAATGTTATTATTATTAGTAAATATTGATACTAATAGTAGAATGATGAACAGGATCAATTTGATGTGTTCTCAACTTCGTAACCTTTTGAAATGTAGAGTTACGTTGCGTCGTAGGTCGAATTTGACGGTTCTGTTGGAGTTTCAAGATGCGGTTTCCCTGGTCGCGTGGAAGTGGAAGACTTGAGGACGTGATTGCGGCACTCAACCGCTCGCAGGCGGTGATCGAATTCGAGCCGAGTGGCAGGATCCTGAATGCCAATAAACTGTTTCTCGAGGCGATGGGCTATTCCCTGTCCGAGATTCAGGGCCATCACCATTCGATGTTCGTTGAGGGCAGTTACGCCGCAAGCGAGGCCTACCGGAGCTTCTGGAAGGACCTGGCGCAGGGCAGCTTCAAGAGCGGCAAGTTCAAGCGCTTCGGCAAGGGCGGCAACGAGATCTGGATCGAGGCCAGCTACAACCCGATCTTCGGCAAGGACGGCAAGCCCTACAAGGTCATCAAGTTCGCCACCGACGTGACAGGTCAGGTGCGCGAGGCCGCCGACATGAAGGGGCAGGTCGAGGCGATCAACCGGGTCAGCGCCGTAATCACCTTCGATCTCGACGGCAACATTCTCGATGCCAATCCCAACTTCCTGGCGGCCATGGAGTATCGCCTTGACGAGGTTCAGGGGCGACATCACTCCATGTTTGCCACTCCCGAATACGCCAGATCCGACGAGTACAAGGAGTTCTGGGCCAGTCTGAAAGCCGGCAAGGCCTCCCAGGGCAAGTACCGGCGCCTCGGCAAGGGCGGCAAAGAGATCTGGATCCAGGCGTCCTACAACCCGATCCTCACTCCGGAAGGGGTGCCCTACAAGGTGGTGAAATTCGCCACCGACATCACCGATCAGGTTCAGCTCCTGAAGGATCTCGAGCGGATCATCGACGTGAATTTCGCCGAGATCGATCGGGCGCTCAGCCAGTCCCAGCATCGCACCGACGATGCGGTCCACGCCACCAGCGAGACCACCGACAACGTGCAGACCCTGGCTGCCAGCGCGGAGGAAATGGCGGCTTCCATCGCCGAGATTTCCTCCACCATGTCGCGCAGCCGGGAGGCGACCTTCGGAGCGACGGAATCCACCGTTGCCGCAGCCAACGCCACCGAGCGGCTGACCGGAGCCACCCAGTCCATGAGTGGCATCGTCAAGCTGATCCAGGACATTGCCGGCGAGATCAACCTTCTGGCCCTCAACGCCACCATCGAATCCGCACGGGCCGGCGAGGCCGGGCGTGGCTTTGCGGTCGTTGCCAACGAGGTCAAGAAGCTCGCCGAACAGGCCTCCAGGGCCACCGAACAGATCTCGGCGGAAATCGACGGCATGCAGGCGATCTCGGACGATGTGGTCGAAGCCCTGCAGACCATCAACCACGCCTTCGAGACCGTGAAGGAGCAGGTCTCCACCGCAGCCGCTGCCGTCGAGGAGCAGACCGTGGTCACCAGCGGCATGTCTCACAACATGCAGCAGGCCGCCGATGCGGTGCGCACCATTTCCAATTCGGTGAACGGGATCGACGGCTCGGTCGGCGAGATCCGCGAGGCGGTAGCCAAGACCCGCGAAGCGGCCCTTGTTCTGGCAAGCTAAGGTCGGTGCAGACCGGCCCTAGCTGAAGCTGCCGCAATAGGCGGTCTTCAGCGCCAGATCCACCTCCAGATCCCTGGCGGCTGCGGGCGAGAGAGCCCGCAGCAAGGCGAAACCGCGGCTGGCCCGGGTTTCAATCACGATCAGCTTGTCCAGGTCCTCCGGCGGGTTTTCCCGCAGGATGGAGAGCTGTTCGGGTGTGATCAGCAGCATGGAGAGGATGTCGGAGCCGGCCGTGCGGTTGTTGAGCGAATAGATCACCTCGCCGGTGTCGTCGAAGAGGCCGATTGACCAGAAGGGCACCGGCACCGAGGCGGTAAAGAGCACCGGTCCGTTATCGAGCTGATAGCGGCAGGTCGCGTGCTTCATGGCCGGGTCGAGGCCGGGCAGGGGCTCGGCTCCGGCGCGCAAGGGCGGCAGCAGGTTGAACTGTCGGTCGGGGCCGAACGTGGCGGCCTCCGAATAGGAGCTGTGGGTGGCCTGACGCGGAATGGCGAGGATCACCAGCACATGAACCACAACGGAGAGAGCCAGGACCGCCAGGGCGCCCAGCCCGAGGCGCAGGCGTGTGGGCAGAAGGATGCTCATCGGCACGCCACTTTCTCGATCCGCGGCATCACGGCGCCTTCCAGCGAGGCCCCTGTCGTGACCGGAGCGTCATAAAGACGGAAGGTGAAGCTCAGGCCCTCGAGCGCCTGAGGCTGGCGGGCCAGGGGCAGCCAGTTGCCCGAGGACGGCGCGCGCGAGGCGGTGACCGTGAAGGTGCCGTCATCCGCGCGCAGCAGCCCGAGGCTCGTGAGGAAGGTGCGCCCGGCAAGCGTCTCCACCATCTCGCCCTTGGCGGTGGCCGCGCTCAGGGTCCACATCCGTGCGGTCGGCGTGCTGCCCGTGATCCGGTAGGTGCAGGCGGGCGAGAGGCTCTGGCCGACACTGTCCGTATAGGCGGTGAGCGCCAGCCCTTCGCCCAGAGCCAGCGGCACACGGGCGCTGCGGGTGTAGATCGCCACCGAATAGGGATCCGCCTCCGCCGTGCCCGCCGTCGGGCTGGCGCTCCACGGGCCGATGCTGGTGGTGGCGAAGGGCCGCTCCCGTTCGACGATCAGCGCGGCGGACCCGATCCCCAGCACCGTGCCGAGACCCAGCACGCTCATTAGGAACGCGAGGCTGCGCAAGGGACGGGCAGGGCTCTCGATCAGGTCGCGCGGTTCGGGGCGCAGCCCCTGCGATACCCGGTGGCCGGCGCGCTCCCAGGCGGCGGAGTAAAGACGAGGATCGTTGCCTCGAGGGGAAACGGCATGCGGTGCCGCACGGCCGGAAATGTCCTTGGCAAAGGGGTTTTCGGCAAGGTTCATGGCCGTGTCTCCCCGTTGGCCGTGGCGAGTGCAAGATCCGACCGTCCGTCTTGCGGCGCGGCTTCTCCCGGCAGGGCGGCATCCACCTGGGGGGCGATGGCCTCCAGAGCCTCGGAGATCTCCTTGAGGACCGCCTGCGTCTCCCGGCTGAGCAGTTGCGGCTGGCTCTTCTGGTCTGCGGCAACCGACTGACCGTCTTTCGGGAAGCGCTTCAGGCTTGCCGGGTCGACCCCCGGCATGGGCGCCAGCTCGATGTCCCGGTGGGCGAAGGCCATGATGCCTTGCCAGATCATTGCGGGAAGGCTGCCGCCGGTCACCCGGCGGGTGGAGGTGAAGTCGTCGTTTCCGACCCAGACCGCGCTCACGAAATTGCCCGTGTAGCCGACGAACCAGGCATCGCGATAGGCCGAGGTGGTGCCGGTCTTGCCGGCCGCGATCACCCCGTCGATACGGGCCCGGCCGCCGGTCCCGGCCTCCACCACATTCACCAGAATGTCGTTCATTTCCGCGACCTTGTCCTCGGGCAGAACCCGCTCGGCCGCGCCCTCGTCGCGCGAGCGGCTGTAGAGCACCCGGCCTTCCGAGTTCATCACCTCCACCACCGCATAGGGCGTGGCCTTCAATCCGCCGCTGGCGAAGGTGGCATAGGAGGCTGTCATGTCGATCACGGACACCTCCGATGAGCCGATCGGCAGGGTGACCACGTCTTCCAGCTCATGGGTCAAGCCCATGCGGTAGGCGGTCTCGATAATCTTCTTGCGGCCGATGGCCTGGGCCAGGCGCACGGGCACCGTGTTGATGGACTTGGTCAGGGCAAGTTTCAGGGAGACCGGGCCCACATAGCTGCGGCCATAATTGCGCGGGCTCCAGTTGCCGATGGAGATCGGCCGGTCGGGGACGATGCTGTCCTTGTCGTAGCCGTTCATGAAGGCGGTCATGTAGACGAAGGGCTTGAACGACGAGCCCGGCTGACGCAGCGCATTGACCGCCCGGTTGAACTGGCTTTCCCCGTAGGACGAGCCGCCGACCATGGACACGACTGCCCCGTCCGGCCGCATCACCACGGTGGCCGCCTCGTGCACGTCCCGGATCTTGCGGTTCTCGTCGAGGATCGAGGCGACCGTCAGGTCCGCCTGGCGCTGCACCGCCGGATCGAAGGGCGTGCGCACGGTGACGATCCGGTCCCGGGCGAGCGCCGGGTTGCGGCGCGCCAGCTTCTTCACCTCGTCCAGCGCCCAGTCGAGATAATATTCGGGAAGCTGCTGCTGGCCCCGGTCGACCGCCTGGGCCGGATTGCGCCTGGCGCCGATCACCTGGCCCTCGGTGAGGAACCCGGCCTGAACCATGTTGGTCAGTACCTCGTTGGCCCGGGCGCGGGCCGCGGGAAGGTTCACGTGCGGCGCATATTTCGCCGGCGCCTTGTAAAGGCCTGCCAGCATGGCGCTTTCGGCGAGCGTCAGCTCCCGCACGTTCTTGTCGAAATAGAAGTCGGCCGCCGCCGTCACCCCGAAAACGCCACCGCCCATGTAGGCCCGGTCGAGATAGAGCTTGAGGATCTCGTTCTTGGTGAGATTGGCCTCCAGCCAGAGCGCCAGATAGGCTTCCTTGACCTTGCGGCCGAGGGTGCGCTCGTTGGAGAGGAACAGGTTCTTGGCGAGCTGCTGGGTGAGCGACGAGCCGCCCTGCACCACGCCGCCGGCCCGGGCATTCTCCACGATGGCGCGGAAGGTGCCGAGCACGTCGATGCCGAAATGCACGAAGAAGCGCCGGTCCTCGGTCGCCAGCGTCGCCTTGACCAGACTGTCTGGGATTTCCTCCAGCGGCACGCTGTCGTTGAGAACGATGCCGCGCTTGCCGATCTCTTTGCCGTTCCGGTCGAGGAAGGTGACGGCGAAATCATCCGTGGTCTTCCAGTCCGCGTGGCGCGTTGCCTCGAAGGCCGGCTGGGCAAAGGCCAGCAGCACGACCAGCCCGACAAGACCCCAGGTCACCCCTTCGGAGGAGAGTTCGGCCAGAACCTTCCAGATGCCGCGGGCGCGGAAGCGGCGCAGCGCCCCGTCATAGGCCTCGAAACCGCGGCGCAGACCGGTGCCGAGCGCCCACAGGCCGCTGTCGATCCAGGCGTCCAGTCCGAGCAGCCAGTGCGAGACCTTCCGGCGAGGGCGCGGCGGGGTCGGCACGGATTCCGCCCGCTCGGGAGCCGTCTGCGCTCCGTCCTCTGTCCTGTCCTCATCTGCCAAGGTCAAAGGTCCTGCTTGCCGATCTTCGCGGAGCCTGATAGTCCGCGACCCAAATCATGTCCCCCAAGGAACGTCATCCGGCCGATGAAATCAATCGTCTCAGATCAAAATCCAGACAAGCTTCCCTTCTGGAAGACCAAGACGCTGGCGCAGATGACGACCGCCGAGTGGGAGTCCCTGTGCGACGGCTGCGCCCGCTGCTGCCTGAACAAGCTGGAAGACTGGGACACCGGCCAGATCGTCTGGACCGACGTGGCCTGCACCCTGCTGGATGGCGACAGCTGCCGCTGCAAGGATTATCCCAACCGGGCCGCGACCGTGCCCGATTGCATTCAGCTGACGGTGGAAGAGGTCAACACCCTGACCTGGCTGCCGCCCACCTGCGCCTATCGGCTGGTGCGCGACGGGGAAGACCTCTACTGGTGGCACCCCCTCATCTCCGGCGACCCGGAAACGGTGCATCAGGCCGGCATTTCCGTCTCCGGCCAGACCGTGCCCGAGGATGGCATCGAGCTGGAGGATTACGAGGACCACGTGGTCACCTGGCCCGGCGAAGTGCCCGCTGGCAGCGAGCGCCCCGCCGGCGCCTGACAGGATCCGCCTGCCTTACTTCTTGAACGTGATGTCCACGGTGCCGACCGTCAGCCCGAGGAAGCTCGCGCGCGCCGTGTTGCGCACGGTGGTGCGATCGACCCGCTCGAGCCTGTCGGTGAAGCGGATCGCCTGCGGCTTGCCGTTGCGCATCACGTCGGTGATGTAGGTGAACTCCAGCGCGCCATCCGGCGTGGGAAAGACCTGGGTCAGGCCGCGCACGTCCGGCCGGCGGCCGATGTAGCGCCCCGGTCCGAGCTTCTGGAAGGTCCAGACCTTGTCCTCACGCTCGCCGTCCGCATAGACGATCGCTTCCCGAAGGATGAAGACGCGGGTCTTCGGATCCCACTTGCCCGACATGCCCACGGTGAAATCGCGCTCCACATCGGCCAGCTCGCTGACAAAGGTGCCGGTCCCGAGCGCATGACCTGCGAAGAACTCCTCCAGTGCCAGGGGCTGGGGCGCTGCCGAGGCTTGCGCGGCGCGGGCGCCGGAGGGGGACGCGATCACAAGCGCAAGGGCCATCAGCACGCACATGAGCGGCGGCAGGGCAAAGGCCAGGAGCCGGGAGGCAGAGAGGGCGGCGGGGGTGCGTGCGGGAAGGGCCAGCGCCCGGGACGAAGCCTCGCGGGCGCGCAGCGTGTGGAACGTATCGGGGGTCATGATCGATGATCCTTGCCGTGAGAAGACGCCGGTTGCAGGAGACCAGCCCCTTGCAACCTTGTCCCTCTGATACGGCAGGTCACGCCCCCCGGATCAGCGCGGGATCAGCCGCCCACAAGCACCTGGGGCGGTGGTGCGGCCCGGCCACGCGGCACCGAGACGTCCGGTGCCTGACGCAGGGCGGGCGCGAGGGGCTGCGGGGCGGCTCTGGAAATCTCGCCGCGCTTCAGCGCCGACAGCCCGAAGCTCTGCGCATAGCGCTCGGCAAACCGGGAGGCGATGCCATCGGAAATGCGGCCGAAGCTGCGGTCCGGACTGTAGAACCCATCCAGGTTGAACATCTCGTCCACGTCAGGCTTGGCCCCGTCGCGCCCTTTGAAGGCGAAGCTCCAGTCGCCGACCTGCATCTTTCCCGAGACCTCGCTGCGGCCCGCCATGAAGATGCCGGCGGGTGCCACGTGCTTCACCTTGTCGAATTGCACGGTCATGGGGGCCTGAGGGGCGTCGGGGGGAAGCTGACGGTTGATGTCGGCGACAACCACCGCCAGACGCGACTGCATCTGTTGGGCCGCCTGGCGACCATAGGCACCCGGCCCCGGTTGAACCTGGATCGACGAAATGCGGACGGCAGGTCCCGGGAGGGTCTGGTGCTGACAGGCGACGGTGCCCAGGAGGAGGAAGAGAACGGCAATCTGGCGCAGGGACATCGGGAGATCCAGCAAGGGCGAGAGAGGAGCCCCTAGTCTGAATTCCCGATGTGAAGAAAGCCTTAAGTTGCAGGATCCGGGCGAGGCAACTCTCAGCCGGTGATGCGGAACTGGTCCGGCGCCTTGCAGAAGACCTTCACCACTTCTCCCTCATGCACCACGCCCGAGGTCGCGGCATAGCGCTGGGCGTTGATCATGCAGAAGGCGAGCGGATGGCGGCCCGGCGCGACCATCCAGTTGATCGCGGTGTCCCGGTTGCACTGCTGGATGGGCGTGGAGGCCAGGCAGACGGCAAGATAGGCGGTGTAGAGCATGGGCGCGGGGCTCCTTCAGGATCGGCGCAGGGTGCACTGCAGCATTTTTGAAGAGGATAGGCGACGCACAGGCTTTGTCGAGTCCCTGCCAGGGCGATGACACTCAATCGGCGCATTCGGGCAAGAGTTTCGAATTCAATGGTAAAAACAGTGTCACGGCTCTGCGAACTCTGCCCTTGGCAAAGCTGGCAGGTTTAGGTGCGTTGCATCATTTCTGGTCGCGAGGGTGCCGATTCAACCCTTCAGGTTGCAACCGATGGGGCGGCCAGCAGATAGGCGCGTGTCTGCAGGGCGAGCCGGGCAAGGCAGGCGTCGAGCTCGGGCACTTCACCGGAGCGGAATTTCAGCGCCGCATGAACCATGAAGGCGATCAGCCCGTCGGTCAGGATCTCCGGGGCGAGATCGCCCCTGATGGCCGGCTCCCAGTCTCCGGCTTGCTGCCAGAGCCCCAGAAAGCCCGCCAGCTCTTGATCAAGCCGGGAGAGGATCTCGACGAATTCCGGCGCGCAATGGCCGCTGCCATAACCGGTCTTGTTCAGGAAGATGCGCAGCACCGTCTGGTCCGAGGAAATGACCCGGATCAGACGGTTCATCTTGTCCAGAAGCACGCCCATGGGATCCGAAGGCGCAACGGGCGGCACAACGGCCGGTACGACAGAGGAGGTGCTGCGATCCGCCGGCTCTGTCCGGCTCACCAGACCGGCCAGCCTGTCGAGAAGCACGTGGGAGAGCAGCCCGTCCATGTCGCCGAAATGGGCGAACAGGGTCCCCTTGGCCACTTGCGCTTCCGCCACGATCGCATCGGCTGTGACCGCATCCAGCGAGCCGCGCTCTTCCGCAAGGCGCCGGGCGGCCGCGAGAAGCGCCTCACGGGTGCGCAGGGATCGGGCCTGAGGCTTGCGGGAGCCGGAGGGCGCTGCGGACGGCGAAGGGCGAGGAGGCATGGCAGGACTCTAAAAAATGACTGCGGTCAAAATAACTCTTGACCTGACTCGGAGGCGATGTCAAAAAATGACCATAGTCAATTTTAAGATCCATTGCGGCCGGATTGCGCGTCCCTCGGGGTGGCAATCAGGGCCGGGACGGATCGGGACGAGGCGCGTGTCGCAGCGGCAAGAGGGGGCTGACCCGGCCGCGACGTCCACCGCCGAACTTTCTGAGAGAGTGACATGCCGAAGAAAATCCTTTTGCTCGATGGCCATCCGGCCAGCGAAACCCTTTGCCACGGCCTGATGCAGGCCTATGAGACCGGTGCCCGCGCGGCCGGCCATGAGCTGCGGGTCCACCGCCTGAGCGCCATGGCCTTCGATCCGGATCTGGGCATCTCACGGTTCCGCGATGCGCCGCCGCTGGAGCCGGCCCTTCAGGCCTTCTGGGACGATCTGGAATGGTGCGAGCATCTGGTCATCGTCCACCCCCTCTGGTGGGGCGGCTGGCCGGCCAAGCTCAAGGGCCTCATCGACCGGTCCTTCCTCCATGGCAAGGCCTTCCGCTATGTGGACGGACAGGCCTTGCCCGAGGCGCTGCTCAAGGGCCGAACCGCACGTATTCTCATGACCTCCGACACGCCCCGGTTCTTCCTGCACTGGATCTACGGCTTCGGCTTGCGCCGCCAGGTGCGCCAGCAGATCCTCGAATTCTGCGGGGTGAAACTGAAGGGCATCAGCGAATTCTCCCCCGTGCGCGGCTCAAAGCCGGACAAGCGCGCCGCCTGGCTGGAAAAGGCCCACAAGCTCGGCACGCAGGGGGTGTGAGAGTGATAGGAAAATAATCCTTGACACCGTCACGGTGATCGGGTAGGGTTTTGTCATGATCGAAGAACTGTGACTTGCTGCTGCCATTTGGCGCGGGCCTCGGTATCGCTCAGGTTCGTCGGGCGGGGATAAGTGTCTGTAGGCCGGGGCTCTCGTGCAGGGGCTCTCATGCAGAGGCAATGGGGGCAGGGCGATGCCCGTTCCCATGTCGGCACGCAGTCGGGACAGCCGGGGTACCGGCAAGTTGCAAGGCATTCAGGCAGGCATTCAGGCAGGCAAGCCTCATCATCAGGATTTCGCAAGGGCGCGACCGGGACACGGTGGCGCCCTTTGTCGTCTGGGTCCCTGCGTCTTGCGCTCTCCCAAGAAGGATTGCGGGGACGCTTAGGGGGAGCAGCCCCATGACGGCGCCGAGGGGGGAGGAGCGATGAAGGGAACGAGCAGACGGGCGAGTGCCCGCCGCAACCGCCGCCAACGCCAGGGGGCCCCGGGCCCCGCAAGCCGGGAGGCGGCCCGGAAGCAGCCGAATGAGCATGCGAAAGAGCAGCAGCTGGAGCAGCCGTCTGGATCACCCGAAGACAGCCCTCTTGCTGATGCAGTGGGCGGCCACGCGACCCCGGCCTGCGCGGACGCTGGCGAGGGGCGGGCGCCGGGGACGGCGGTTTCAGGCGATCATCCGGAACTGGTGGCACGGCTCTATCGCACCTTCCTGGCCCAGATGGACCATCTGGAGGCGCGCCTGCGCGACCTGGAGTCCCAGACCGGCGAGGCCCTGCGCCAGCCGGATCTGGGCGACATCGACAAGACCGTGAAGACCCTGGCGAGCCTGGCGCGCACCCTCACGGTGCTGATGGATCTGGAGGCGGAACCGGCGAAAGGGAGCAGGCAGAATGGACGCAAGGATGCGGACGAGGGCTCCGCAAACGCCGGAGACGAGCTCGACCCGGACCGTCTCCGGGATGCGCTTGCGCAACGCCTTGAAGGATTGCGCCAGGGCCGGGCGGATTGAGGATGCGCTCGCTGGCCTTTCCGTGGCCGAGATGCGGTTCCTGCTGTCCGACTGGGAACTCTTCGCCCATCCCCATCAGCTCAGCCCCGCCGGAGACTGGCGGATCTGGCTGATGATGGGAGGCCGGGGGGCGGGCAAGACCCGCGCCGGAGCGGAATGGGTGCGTTCCCAGGTGGCGGCCGCCCGTCGGGCGTCACCGGCCCAGGCGCTGCGGGTGGCCCTTGTGGGCGAGACCTTTTCCGATGTCCGCGAGGTGATGGTGGAAGGGGTGTCCGGCCTTCTGGCCATTCACCCCTCGCAGGACCGGCCTGTCTGGGTTGCCAGCCGCCGCCGTCTGGAATGGCCCTGTGGGGCGGTGGCCCAGGCCTTCAGTTCGGAAGATCCGGAGGCCCTGCGCGGGCCGCAGTTTCACCTCGCCTGGTGTGACGAGCTGGCGAAATGGAAGAATGCCGAGGAGACCTTCGACATGTTGCAATTCGGATTGCGGCTGGGCGACAGACCCCGCCAGCTCATCACCACCACGCCCCGGCCCGTGCCGCTGCTGAAGCGGCTCATGGGTCTCAGCGACACGGTGCTCACCCATGCCCCGACCCGCGCCAACGCGCCCTTCCTCGCCCCGGGCTTCCTGGAGGCGGTGATCGGCCGCTATGGCGGCACGCGGCTCGGGCGTCAGGAGCTGGACGGCGAGCTGATCGACGACCGGCCCGAAGCGCTCTGGTCGCGGGAGGGGCTGGAGCGGTTCCGGGAAGCGGCCGCCCCGGACGATCTCCAGCGCATCGTGGTGGCCGTCGACCCTCCGGCGACCTCCGGCAAGCGCTCGGACGCGTGCGGCATTGTCGCCGCCGGTCTTGATGGCAATGGAAACGTCCATGTGCTGGCGGACCGATCGAGGGCGCGGCTCAAGCCCTCCGAATGGGCGGCGGTCGCCGTCGGGCTCTATCACGGTCTGAAGGCCGACAGCCTGATCGCGGAGACCAACCAGGGCGGCGAGATGGTGGCCGAGGTGGTGCGCGGCGTGGATCCGGCCGTGCCGGTGCGCACGGTCCATGCGACCCGAGGCAAGTTCGCAAGGGCCGAGCCGGTGGCCATGCTCTACGACCAGGGCCGGGTGCGCCACGCAGGCACCTTCCCGGAACTCGAAGACGAGATGTGCGATTTTGCGCCGTCGGGCCTGTCCTCGGGACGCTCGCCGGACCGGCTGGATGCGCTGGTCTGGGCGGTCAGCGACCTGCTGCTCGGGCCAAGGGCGGAGCCGCGGGTGCGCCGCCTCTGATCAAGGCCGGGGCGGCGTGTTCGCCCGGCGTTGGACGGGGAGGCGTCAGAGGGACAGGAAACAGGCGTTCTGAGCGGCCCCCGACATGCCGGGGATCGATCCGGCCGGGTCGGAGCGGGAGCCGCCGGGCAGCGGGCCGTCGTCCGGTCCGGAGGAGGGCGCCGGGGCACGCTCCGCCGCAAGCTGTTCGCAATAGGATTCCAGGCAGACCAGATGGCGCTTCCAGGCAAGCTCGTGATCGCGCCGCACCTGTGGGGCCTCCCGGGCGGCAAGATCGCGCCAGCCCGAATGGGTGAGGGTGAGGAGCGATCCGCCCGCCAGTCCGGTGATGCGCAGTTCCAGCTGGGTCTCGACGCCCCAGCCCTCGTCGGACCAGCTCATGTGAATAACCCGGGGTTCTTCCATGTGACTGATCTGGCCGATGACGATGGAGGTGCCCTCGTCGCGCCGCACGATGTCGCGGAAGAAGCCGCCGGGGGTCGCGTCATGGGTGATGTGATCGCCGAACCACTTCTGCAGATGGTGGCTCCGGGTCAGGACCTCCCAGCAGGGCGGGGCCTCCAGCGGCAGCCAGGTGTTGAAGCGGATCCCGTCGGGAACGTCCTCAGAAGGGCCATCGGTCATGGTGTCAGTCACGGCTTCGGTCTCCTGCGGGGCGCCTGAAACACCTGACGCCCGAACGCGGCCCGCAGACCCGCGGACCTTCGCAGCCGCGAGCACATAGAGAGGATCGCCGCTGATGATTTTGGCTAGGTAACTCACCTTACGTCACCAAGAGTAAGCCAGGACGCCGGTGGGGAAAAGGCCCTCGCGGCATCATCTTGAATCAATCTTTAAGCGGATCGGGAAAGGGCTGAAGCATCATGGGCTTGTGGAGAAAACTTGAGCTTGCCACCAAGCGGCGTTCTGCCCCATCTGCCGATCCGGAGCCCCGCGAGGAGAAGTCCTCGCGCACCGCGCCGCTCATTGCCTGGTCAGGCGCTCGCACCCCGGTCTGGAGCCCGCGCGACTATTCGGTGCTTGCCCGGGAGGGCTATGCCCGCAATCCGGTGGTCTATCGCTGCATCCGTCTTCTGAGCGAGGCCGCCGCCTCCGTTCCCCTCCTGCTTTTCGAGGGGGACCGAGAGGTCGCGACCCATCCGCTGCTGGATCTTCTGGCCCATCCGGGGCCAGTGCAGACGGGGGCGGAGTTCCTGGAAGCCGTCTTCGGTCACCTGCTGGGCGCCGGGAATGCCTATCTGGAGCAGGTCTCGCTGAACGGGGAGCCCCGTGAATTGCATGCGCTCCGGCCCGACCGGATCCGCATCGTGCTCTCGGCCGAGGGCTGGGTGGAGGCCTTCGACTATTCGGTGGGTGGCCGCACCCTGCGCCTCGCCGCCGAACCTGAGGAGGAGGGCGGGGTCGCTCCGGTGCGTCATCTGCGCCTCTTCCATCCGCTCAACGACCATTATGGCTTTGCGCCCCTCGAGGCGGCCCAGGTCAGTCTCGACACCCACAATGCGGCGGCGGGCTGGAACAAGGCCCTGCTGGACAATGCGGCCCGGCCCTCGGGCGCGCTGGTCTATGGGGCAGGGGACGCGGCGAACCTCTCGCCCGATCAGTTCGACCGGCTGAAACAGGAGCTGGAGGAGGGCTATCAGGGGGCGCGCAATGCGGGACGTCCTTTGTTGCTGGAGGGAGGGCTCGACTGGAAGCCCATGGGTCTGACGCCCAAGGACATGGACTTCATCGAGGCCAAGAACCAGGCTGCCCGGGAGATCGCGCTCGCCTTTGGCGTACCGCCCATGTTGCTCGGCATCCCCGGCGACAACACCTACGCCAACTACCGGGAGGCAAATCTCGCCTTCTGGCGAACGGCCGTCCTGCCCCTCGTCAACCGCACGGCCGCCGCCCTCGCGGCCTGGCTCGCCCCGGCCTATCAGGCCGGCGCACCCGAGATGGCCGGGAGCAGCGCAGACCGCCCCCTTCTGACCCTGAAGCCCGATCTTGATGCGATCGAGGCGCTGTCCGGCGAGCGGGAGGCCCTGTGGCGCCGGGTGGGTGAGGCGCAGTTCCTCAGCCTCGACGAGAAGCGCCAGGCCGTCGGCTATGGCGTGCTGGAGCCGGACGCGCACCTCGACGGGGAACCCCGTCCGTCCGTGCCGGTCGCCGACTGACCGCCGGCGATGAGCGAGGCGATCACCCGCTCCGTCATCGAACGGGGCGATCTGGCCCATCTGGCCCTGTTTCTCTGGGCGGCTGCGGCTTCCATCCTTGCCCTGTTCCTTCTTCGCGAGCTGGCGGAGGCGAACCGGCGCTTCATGGCCTTTGTCGACGAGATTGCCCGCCTGAACCGGCACCTGAGCCGGGCCGCCGACCGGGCGCGGCTTGAATCATCCTGGCAGGACGGTCCCTCAAGATCCTGATCCTGCAACGCCTTTCCATCAGAGGAGCCTGTGGATGCCCATCAGTCCCTTGCCCGTCTCTCGCCTGCCCCTCTCTCGCGCGTCCGACCCTGGGACGCAGCGCGTGCGGCAGCTGCACCGTGCCCGTCACGAGTTCCGCCGCTACGCCGATGCGCTCTTCTGCCTGACGCAGGCCTTGAGCCAAGGTTCGCGGCTCCAGATCGCGCCGTCCAAATCGCGAGAGGGGGCTGCGTCGTGACCCTTGCCCTGACTGGATATGCAGCACTCTTCGGCGTTGCCGATGGCAGCGGCGACGTCATCCGCCCGGGCGCCTTCGCCCGCTCCCTGCTGCGCCGTCGCAAGGGGGGGCTGCCCATGCTCTGGCAGCATGATCCGTCCCGGCCCATCGGCCTGTGGACGGCCTGCGAGGAGGATGGGCACGGCCTGCGGGTCAGCGGCCGGCTGACGCAAGGGGTGGCCCAGGCGGAGGAAGCGGCCCGGCTGATCGGGGCGCAGGCGCTCTCCGGCCTGTCCATCGGGTTTCGGGCCTTGCGGGCGGAGCGTCCGCTCCCGCGCGCCGCCGGTCCCGGCAGCGCCGTGGCACCGGGCGTGCGCCGGGTGCTCGTGGAAATCGACCTCTGGGAGATCTCTCTGGTGACCTTCCCCCAGATGCCCGACGCAAGGGTGCGCCTTCAGGCCATGGCCGATCCGGCGTCCCTCGAGATTGGTCGGCACAGGTCACGGGGCGGGCCGCAGCACAGGCTTTCGACCCTCGTCGACTGGTCCGCCCGCCGCCGTGCCGCAACCGCCATCTGAGGCCGGAATGGTCCGGCCCGGTTGCTTCTTTCACCCTTCGTCCTGTCTCACCTTGTCTTGAGGAGATGCCCGTGAGTGACATGATCCACCGACCTGCTGCCCTGACCGATGCCTCCGGGGTCCCGGCGGGCGACCCGGTCTATGAGACCAAGGCCGATCCGCTGGGGGACCTGCCGCCCCTGACCGGCGTGCCGGCGCGTCCGTCTTCGGCGACCGCCGACGATGTGGCCCGCACCTTCGACGATTTCTTCTCCGCCTTCGAGAGCTACCGGCAGGTCAATGACGCCCGCCTGGCGGAAATCGAAAGCCGCGGGTCGGCCGACGTACTGACCCTGGAGAAGCTGGACCGGCTGGACGCGGCCCTCGATGCCACCCAGCGCCGCCTCGACAGCCTGACCCTGAAGAAGGCCCGCCCGCCTCTGGGAGAACGGCGCGGCGCCTGGCGCTCCGGCCCGGCGATCGAGCGAAAGGCGGCCTTCGAGACCTACATGCGCACCGGACGGGACCACGCGCTGGGCCAGCTGGAACTGAAGTCCATGTCCATCGGCTCAGACGCGGACGGGGGCTATCTCGTCCCCGACGAGACGGAGGCCGGCATCCTGACCCGCCTGTCGCAGGCCTCTCCCATCCGGGCGATCGCCGGCAACCGGCAGGTGTCCGCCACCACCTATCGCAAGCCCTTCTCCCTCACCGGTCCGCAGACCGGCTGGGTGGGCGAGACGGTGGCGCGGCCGGAAACCTCCGCCCCGACCCTTGCCGAGCTGACCTTCCCGGCCATGGAACTCTATGCCATGCCCGCCGCCAGCTCCGCCCTGCTGGACGATGCGGCCATCGATCTGGATGCCTGGATTGCAGAAGAGGTGGAAACCGCCTTCGCCGAGCAGGAGGGCGCGGCCTTCATCAATGGCAACGGGGTGAACAAGCCGACCGGCTTCCTCTCCGTGCCGCGGGTGGCGGAAAGCGCCTGGGCCTGGGGCTCGCTCGGCACCATCGCCACCGGCGAGGCGGGCGGGTTCTCGGCCTCGGCACCTGCCGACACGCTGCTGGACCTGATCTATTCCCTGAAGAGCGGCTATCGCCAGAATGCCCGCTTCGTCATGAACCGGCGCACCCAGGGCGCGCTCCGCAAGCTGAAGGACGGCGACGGCAACTACCTCTGGCAGCCGCCGGCGAGCGCCGATGCGGCCGCCACCCTGCTGAACTTCCCCGTCACCGAGGCGGAGGACATGCCCGACATCGCCCTCGATGCTCCGGCCATCGCCTTTGGCGATTTCCGCCGCGGCTATCTGGTCGTCGACCGGATGGGGGTGCGGATCCTGCGCGATCCCTATTCCGCCAAGCCCTATGTGCTCTTCTACACCACCAAGCGTGTGGGCGGCGGCGTGCAGGACTATGACGCCATCAAGCTGCTGACCTTCTCGGCCTGATCCGTCACGGATCGAGCCGGGCGAAGTCCCTTTCGGCAGGGGTGTCTGTCCTCGCGCATCCCTGACCCGGAAAGATCCGGGAATTCCTCCCCAACTCGAAACCGGGACCGGCAACGGCCCCGGTTTTCTTTTTGGGAGTGCGGCCGCGCCCGGCGCATCCCGCCCGGACCATCACGCCTCCACCTTCACAGCTTCGCCCATCCCCGACCCACTCGCGCGGGAGAACCGTCCATGACCCTTGCCCTGATCACGGCCGCAAGTCTCGAGCCCGTGTCCCTGGCCGAGATGAAGGCCCATCTGCGCCTTGTCTCCGACGCCGAAGACGCCCTGCTGGGCGAGTTCATCAAGGCCGCCCGCGAACATGTGGAGCGGCAAACCCGCCGCTGCCTGCTGACCCAGGTCTGGCGGCTCTACCTCGACCGCTGGCCGCAGGGCCGGGTCGTGCCCTTTCCCATCGGTCCCGTGCAGTCCGTGGAGCAGATCGTGCTCTATGACCGGCAGGGCGCCTCCGTTCTGCTGACGCCCGCCGACTGGAGCCTGGCGCGGGGGACGGATCCGGCCCGCCTGCGTGTGGCGCTGGGGGCGGGGCTTCCGCATGGCCAGCTCGACGGCATCGAGATCGATGTCCGCTGCGGCTATGGATCGGCCGCTTCTGACGTGCCCGAGACCCTGCGCCAGAGCGTGCGCCTGCTGGCCGCCCACTGGTTCGAGAACCGGGAGGCGGGAACGGAACTGGCCATGGCAAGCCTGCCCCATGGCCTGGACCGGCTCCTGTCCGTCAACCGGATGCCCCGCCTGTGAGCGCCGGGCGGTTTCGCTGTCCCGTCACGCTGGAGGCGCCGGTGCTGACGCTGACCCCGGACGGGGCGCAGGTCCTCGTCCATGTGGAGGCGGGGACCGACTTTGCCGGGATTCGCCTGCTGCGTCAGGCCGAAGCTGCCGAGGCGGACCGGCTGAGCGGGGTAGCCACCCATGAGCTGCGCCTGCGAGCGAGGTCCGACCTTGCGGCGGGGTGGCGCATCCGGGCGGCAGGCAAGCTGCACCGGGTGCTCTCGGTCGCGGAAGAGACCGGCCGCCGCCCGCAGCTGATCTGCCTGACCGAAGTGGAGGAGGAAACCTGATGACCGCATCCGTCCTCGCCCTGCGAGCCGGGCTGTTCAGCCGCCTTGCCGCCGACAGCGTCCTGACCGTGCTCATCGGCGCCAACCGGATCTTCGACGCGGCACCTCGCGCCCAGGCCTTTCCGTATCTGGTGCTGGCCTCGCTCGGATCCCGTCCCTTGCTCTCTCGGATCGAGGAGGGCGAGGAACATGGTCTGGTGCTTGTGGCCTTTTCCCGCGCACCGGGGCGCGACCAGGCCCTGTCCGCCGTCCTGCGTGCCGTCAGCGTTCTGGTGGAGGACCCGCCCGCGCTCGACGGCCACCGTCTCATCGGCCTGCAGGGTGCGGATGTGTCCTCCCGTCTGCTGCGGGATGGGCGCACCTTCCGCGCCGAGGCGACCCTCAGGGCCGTGACGGAACCCGCCGGCTGAGCGGGTCTCGATCCCGCTTTCCATTCAGATCCTTCCGCCGACCCCAATGCCAAAGGAGAACCCCATGTCAGCCCAGGCTGGTCGTGACCTGCTTCTGAAACTCGACGAGACGGCCAGTGGAGCCTTCCAGACGGTCGCCGGCCTGCGGGCGCGGCGCATCGCCTTCAACGCCAGTCTGGTCGACATCACCACCGCCGAAAGTGCGGGGCAGTGGCGCGAGCTGCTGGAAAATGCCGGCACCCGCTCGGCCAACCTGTCCGGATCGGGGCTCTTCCGCGATCAGACGAGCGATGCGGCGGTGCGCAGCCTTTTCTTCTCCGGCGGCCTGCGCCCCTGGCAGGTGATCGTTCCCGATTTCGGTGTCCTCGAGGGGCCTTTCCAGGTGACGGCGCTCGAATATGCCGGACGGCACGATGGGGAAGTGACCTATGAGCTGGCGCTTGAATCCGCCGGCGCCCTTGCCTTCACCGCCCTGTGACACCGTTTCGCGAAAGGAGCCTCTGATGCCGAACCGACATCGCGGCGAGATTTCCGCCGGTCTGGATGGCCGAACCTGGACCTTGGTGCTCACCCTCGGCGCACTCGCCGAACTGGAGGACGCGTTCGACTGTCCGGATCTCACCAGTCTCGTCGCCCGTCTCGGCCAGGGCGGGCTGGGCGCGCGCGATCTGGTGCGCATTCTGGGGGCGGGCCTGCGCGGCGCGGGCAATGACGTCACCGATGATCAGGTGGCGATGATGCGCGGGGCGGGCGGGGCGGCGGGCTTTGCCGCCATTGTTTCCGATCTGCTTCAGGTGACCTTCGCCGCATCGGGCGTAACCCCGCCCAACAGCATGGAGGAGACGCAAGACCCTTTTGCGGAACCGAAAAAGACGCGGGATCCGGACCTGGCAGTCCAGCCGAACCCCCCGTCACCCTGGGCGGTCTCCTGAGCCTGGCGGCGAGGGGGCAGGGATGGACACCGCAAACCTTCTGGAGCGCGACCCTTCGCGAACTGGCACTGGTGCTTGCCCCACTCGGGGGTGGCGGCGCCGATGCCGGGGTCCCCATGCGTACAGTGGATCTGAACCGGCTGGCGCGCCGCTTCCCGGATGGATCAGCCCTCCGACAGACGATGCGAGACAAAGGACAAGCCGGCGATGACCGATCATGACGACCAATCTCTGGGGGCCGGAACAAGGCTGCCGCTCGACGACCTGAGGGAGTTCGACCGCCAGATGGTAGCGATTTCCGCAAGGGCCGAACGCTTCTCACTCAACCTGTCCGGCGGCATGAAGGCCGCGCTTGTGGACGGCCGGAGCCTGGAGCAGGTGATGTCCCGTCTTGCCCTCAGCCTGTCGGGCAAGGTCCTGACGTCCGCGCTGGCGCCTCTCGACGGGCTTGTGACCTCGGCCCTCGGCGGACTGACAAAGGGTCTCGGATCCAGCCTGAGCAGCGGGTTGTCCGGTCTGTTGGGGCAGGTCACGCCCTTTGCGCGCGGCGGTGTGGTCGGCGCACCGGCCTTGTTTGCAAACTGGGGAGGGGGAGGTCTGGGTCTGGCCGGTGAGGCGGGGCCGGAGGCCATTTTGCCCCTGGCGCGCGGTCTCGACGGCCGTCTGGGCGTGCGCACCGGAGCAGGATCCGGTGGATCGGTGACCATCAATGTGGTCACGCGGGATGCGGAGAGCTTTTCCCGATCGCAGGCTCAGGTTTCTGCGATGGTGGCCCGCGCCGTCGGACGGGGACGACGCGGGCTCTGACACCGGCCTGAAAAGGAGGGGCTCAGGAGCCGGTGACTTCTGCGGCCTTGATCAGGCCGGCGATTTCGTCCTTCAGCGCCAGGCGCTGCTTCTTGAGAGTTTCCAGCGCTTCATCGGAAGCCGGCTGGATGTCCGTCTCGATGCGATGAATTTCGCGGTTGAGCTCGTGGTATGCGTCGCTCAGCTTCGCAAAATGCGCATCGTTCGACTTCAGATGGGTCAGAGCAGCCGCTGCTTCGGGGAATTCCTCGTGCAGTTCGTGCGGAACGTGGCTCATGTTGTCCTCCTTATGAGATGACGCGAGATTGACATCCGGCCCGGCCCGCCACCTTGAGGCAAATCAATCGTGACCCGGATTTCCGGGGAAATTTGGGGATGATGTGATGCCCGAGCTGCTCGACCTGTCCTTTCCCGCTGCGGTCGCCTTCGGGGCGCTGGGCGGGCCGGAACGGCGCACCGATGTGGTGAGCCTGGCCTCGGGCCGCGAGGCGCGAAATGCCCGCTGGGCGGACAGCCGCCGCCGCTATGATGCGGCCACCGGCATCCGCTCCCTCAGCGATCTGCGGGCGGTGCTCGATCTTTTTGAGCGTGCCCGGGGCCGGCTTTACGGGTTCCGCTTCCGCGATCCCTTCGACCACGCCTCGCGCAGCGATGGCGGCCTTCCCACGGCGCTTGATCAGGTGATCGGCACGGGAGACGGGACCACCCGGTCCTTTCCCCTGATCAAGACCTATGGCGCCGGGCCCTCCGCCTATCAGCGGCGCATCCGCCTGCCGGATCCCGCGAGCGTGAAGCTCGCCGTGAACGGGGAGGGGCACACGCCCGGAACCGACGTGGTGCTCGACACCGAGGCCGGGGCTCTCGTCTTCGACGAACCGCCGGAACTGGGCGCGGTGATCACCGCTGGCTTTCTCTTCGATGTGCCGGTGCGTTTCGACACGGACCGGCTAGAGCTCTCCCTGACCCATTTCGAGGCCGGGGACATTCCCTCCATCCCGTTGATCGAACTGCGCGACTGAGCAGGGGAACCGCTTCATGAAAGACGTGCCGCTGAACCTGGTCGCCCATCTGGCGAGCCGGACAACGACGCTTGCCTGGGCCTGGCTGGTGACGCGCCGGGACGAGGTCCGCCTGGGCTTTACCGATCACGACCGGCCCCTCGCCGTGGACGGTGTGACCTGCCACCCGGAAAACGGTCTCGATCCCACCGCCATGCAGACCGGACCGGATCTGGCTGTGGGCGGCGGAGAGGTGAGTGGGGCCCTCAGGTCCGGCGCCCTCAGCGGCGAGGGTTTGCGCGATCTGGACCTGGAGCTCGGCCTTTGGGACGGGGCCGAGGTCGCCATCTGGCGCGTCAACTGGCAGGCGCCCGGGGAGGCGATGCTGCTGCGCCGGGCGCAGATCGGCGAGGTGAGTCGCTCCGGTGCGCGCTTCACGGCGGAGTTGCGCAGCCTGTCCCATCAGCTGGAGGGCACTCGCGGCCGGGTCTTCTCGCCCACCTGCGACGCGGATCTGGGAGAGGCCCGCTGCGGCATCGACCTCACCGATCCCCGCTACGCCGGGTCTGCACTTGTGAGCGCGACCGTGAGCCGGGCCGAGCTTCGGGTCACCGGCCTCTCCGGCTTCGACGAGGGCTGGTTCACCGGCGGTCTTGTTCGGGTGACGAGCGGGGAGGCGACAGGCTTCGCCAGCGAGATCAGTGCGCATCAGAGAGACGGTTCATCTGCAGACGACACGCTCGTCTTCTGGCAGGAGCCGCCGGTGTGCCTGACCATCGGCACGACGCTCTCCCTCACGGCCGGTTGCGACAAGCGGCTGGCCACATGCCGGGAGAAATTCGCCAATCTTCTGAATTTCCAAGGCTTCCCCCACATGCCGGGCAACGACTTCGTCCTGTCCTATCCGGTGCGCAACAGCGGAGAGAACGATGGCAGCGCCCTGCGTGTCTGAGGCCGACCCCGACCTTGTGCTGGCAGCGGCCAGGCGGTGGCTCGGCACCCCCTATCGCCATCAGGCGAGTTGCCTCGGGGTGGGATGCGACTGCCTCGGCCTCATCCGCGGCGTCTGGCGCGCGCTGCTTGGCAGCGAGCCCGAGCCGGTTCCGGCCTATGCCCCGGACTGGGTGGTGGCGGCAACCGACGAACCGCTGGCACGAGCCGCCGCACGTTGGCTTCAGCCTGTCGATCTGGCCGCAGCGCGCCCCGGTGACGTGGTTCTCTTTCGGTGGCGCGACGGGCTCGCCGCCCGCCACGCGGGCATTCTCTCCGGACCGGGGCGTCTCATCCATGCCTATGAGCGGGTCGGCGTGGTGGAAAGCCCGCTGGCCACCGCCTGGCACCGCCGCCTGTCCCATGCCTTCCGCTTTCCCGCAACCGGTCCGACACCCTGAGGAGATCCGATGGCGACCTTGTTACTCACCGCGGCAGGCCAGGCGCTGGGCGCTGGGCTCGGCGGGCTTTTCGGTCTGGGCGGCATCGGCGGCGTCATCGGCAAGGCCGCAGGTGCTCTCGTCGGCGCCGGGCTGGACGGCCAGCTCTTCGGATCCTCCGGCACCGTCGAGGGCAGCCGGCTTGAGGATCTGTCGGTCCAGGCCTCCACCGAAGGCGCGAGCCTGCCAAGGCTCTACGGCCGCATGCGTCTCGCCGGTCAGGTCATCTGGGCGACTTCCTTCGAGGAGGAGGTCAGCGAGGAGCGACAGGGCGGGAAGGGCGGCGGAAGCCGGGTCACCGTGCGCTCCTATGCTTATTACGGCAACTTCGCCGTCGCGCTCTGCGAGGGACCCATCACCCGGATCGGACGGGTCTGGGCCGATGGCAAGCTGCTGGACACCAGCACGCTCACCTGGCGCATTCATCGCGGCGAGGCCACTCAGGCGCACGACCCGCTCATCGCGGCCGTTCAGGGCGAGACGCCCGCCTATCGCGGCACCGCCTATGTGGTCTTCGAGCGCCTGCCGCTGGAGCCTTTCGGCAATCGCCTGCCACAGTTGACCTTCGAGGTGATCCGGGTCGTCGAACCGCTCGAAGGCGCGATCCGCGCCGTGACCCTGATCCCCGGCGCCGGCGAGTTCGTCTATCAGCCGACCCGGGTGACCGCCTCGCCGGCGCCCGGCGTCACCGAGAGCGTCAACCGTCACGTGCCCTCCGCCCTCTCGGACTGGCAGGCCTCCCTCGACGAGCTGCAGGAACTCTGCCCCGGACTGGAGCGGGTCGCCCTGGTGGTCGCCTGGTTCGGCGACGATCTGCGCGCCGGCCACTGTACCTTGCGTCCCAAGGTGGAGACCCCCGAGAAGTCCACGAATGGCGCGACCTGGAGCGTTTCGGGCCTGTCCCGCGGTCAGGCCGAGGTCGTGAGCCGCATCGCCGATGCTCCGGCCTTCGGCGGCACGCCCTCCGATGGATCGGTGATTGCTGCCATCCGTGATCTCAAGGCCCGGGGCCTCAAGGTGACGCTCTATCCCTTCATCCTCATGGACATTCCGCCGGACAACGGCCTCGCCGATCCCCACGGTGGCACGGAACAGGCTGCCTTTCCCTGGCGCGGCCGTCTGGTCGCGGCAAGCGATCCGGACGCGGAGGTCGCCAGTTTCTTCGGGGCGGCCGCGCGAAGCGATCTGCAGGTCAATGGCGACAGTGTCGCTCTGACGGGCGCATCGAGCGCGGACTGGGGCTATCGCCGGTTCATCCTCCATCTGGCAGGACTGGCGCAGGCGGCAGGCGGCGTCGATGCCTTTCTCATCGGCTCGGAAATGCGCGGTCTGACCCGCTCGCGCGCGGCCTCCGGGACCTATCCCTTCGTGCAGGGTCTGGTCTCCCTGGCCGCCGATGTGCGGGCGGTTCTCGGCAGCGGCACGTCTCTCTCCTACGCAGCCGACTGGAGCGAATATGGCGCCCACGTTCCGGCGGCCGGAGAGCTGCGCTTTCCCCTCGATCCGCTCTGGTCAAGCCCTGAGATCGATTTCGTCGGCATCGACTGCTACGTGCCCCTGACCGATCAGCGGGACGGGGACGACCCGGACGGGGGTGGCCCGGACGGTGGTGGGCGGTATGATCTGGAAGACCTGCGCGCGGGCGTGACCGGCGGCGAGGACCATGACTGGTATTATGCCTCGCCGGAGGACCGGATCGCGGGCACGAGAAGCCCCATCACCGACGGAGCTTACGGCAAACCCTTCGTCTATCGGGCGAAGGATTTCGCGGGCTGGTGGTCCAACCCTCACGTGGAGCGCAGCGGCGGCGTGGAGCTGACCACCCCGACCGGCTGGGTTCCGGGCTCCAAGCCCATCTGGTTCACCGAACTGGGCTGTCCCGCGATCGACCGCGGGGCGAACCAGCCCAATGTCTTCGTCGATGCCAAGTCGGCCGAGAGCGCGGTGCCCCATTTCTCCCGCGGCACGCGGGACGACCTGATCCAGCGCCGGGCGCTTGAAGCCTCGCTCGGCGCCTGGGGGGCTCAGATCCCCGGAGTGGAGCCGGTCGATCAGCCGGTCTCCCCACTCGATGGCACCCCGATGATCGATCCCGCTCATATCCATCTGTGGACCTGGGACGCGCGGCCTTTTCCCGCCTTTCCGCTCTATGGCGACGTCTGGTCCGATGACGGCAACTGGCGTTTCGGTCACTGGTTGAACGGCCGGCTCGGCACGGTCTCCGTCGCGGGCGTCCTGCGCGCGATGCTGCTGGAAGACGGGCTGGATCCGGACGACTTTCAGGTCGAGGGCCTGTCCGGTCAGATCGAGGGGCTGGTCATTGGCGGCCAGACGACGACCCGTCAGGCGATCGAACCCCTGCTGGAAGCCTTTGATGGCATCGCGGTCGACACGGGGACGCAGGTGCGGTTCCTGCCGCGCGACGCAGCGTCTCGGGTCCCGCTCACCGAGGACGATGTGGTCGAGACGGAAGACGGGGCAGCCCTCCTCACGCGCACCCGGCTGCAGGCCAGTGAAATGCCGTTGGAGGTGCGCTTCTCGGCGGCCAGTGCGCTTGGGGACTATCAGCGCCGGGTCGTCGCCTCGCGACGGCTGGACCCGCGTCTCGCCCGTTCGGAAAGCGCGGTCGCACGCGGCGCCTCGCGGATCAGCGAGCTGTCGCTGTCGGCGTCCGTCGCGCCGGATCTTCTGCAACAGGCGGCAGAAACACGGCTCGCCCGGATCTGGAGCGCCCGCGAGCGGGTGGAACTGTCCCTGTCGCCCTTGCGGCTCGATGTGGAGCCCGGCGACCTTCTGGTCCTTGAGGCGCTGGCCGGGGAGACCTTCTCTCCCGCGCTCGATGTCAGCGTCGGCTCCCTGGAGGACACGGACGCACGGCGGATCGAGGGGCACAGGGTGGGGGGCACGCGCGCCGTCCCGAGAGCGCTCGATGTGGGCTCCGGCCCGGTCTACCCCGGCGGCGAGCTGGGACGCGCCGAAGCTCTGCTGCTGGATCTGCCGCCCATGCGCGACAGCGATCCGGAGGCTCCCTTGCGTCTGGCCGCCTTTGCCCGTCCCTGGGGCGGGGGGATGACCCTGATGCGTTCGGCGGAACAAACCGGCTTCCAGCCGCTCCTCGAAATCGAACGGCCTTCGGTGATGGGACGGCTTGCCACGCCCCTGCCGACCGGCCCGGTCGCCTATCTCGACCGTCATGCCCGGCCTGAGGTGACGCTCTTCGGCGCTGTGCTGGAGAGCCGCAGTCTTGAGGCCGTGCTGTCCGGGCTGAACGCGCTGGCCGTCGCCAAGCCTTCCGGCGGCTTCGAGGTCCTGCAGTTTCTCGGCGCGGAGCTGACGGGAGAGCGCACCTACCGCCTCTCCGGCCTGCTGCGCGGCCAGGCGGGCACGGAACCGGAAGCCGGCGAGATCGGTCTGATCGGGGCCGCGGTGGTCCTGCTCGACCCGGACCGGGTGCCGCTGGTGCCCCTGTCGGCCGATCAGCTGGGTCTGACCCTTGCCTATCGTCTGGTGCCCGGCGGGCGGTCGCTCGAAGACGACAGCGTCACCGCCCTGACCCATGCGGCGACAGGCCGTGGCCTGCGCCCCCGGGCGCCGGTGCACCTGAGGGCGCAGCGCGGACCTGGAGGCATCCAAATCAGCTGGATCCGGCAGACCCGCAGGGGAGGCGACGGCTGGGACCAGACGGAGGTGCCGCTGGCCGAGACCACGGAGGCCTATGAGGTCGACATCCTGAGCGCTTCCGGAACCGTGGTCCGCACGCTGCAGGTCTCAGCCGCTGAGGCCCTTTATGCGACGGCCGACGAGCTGGCGGATTTCGGCGGGCCGCTTACCGTCCTGCGGCTGCAGGTCATGCAACTCTCCGCGACCGTCGGGCGCGGCTTTCCCGGAAAGGCGGATCTGAATGTCTAAGACCTTGCGTTTGTCCCTGCCGCTTCTGGCACCCTCCCAGGCGCAGAAACACGTGACCCACAATGAGGCGCTGCTGACCCTCGACGTGCTGGCCCACGCCCTCTTCGAAAGCCGGAGCCTCAGCGCGCCGCCTGTCGCAGCCGAGGGGCAGAGCTTCCTCGTCGGCCCGTCGGCCAGTGGCGACTGGGCCGGGTCCGAGGGGGCGATTGCCCATTGGCGGGATGGGGGCTGGGTCTTCTTCCAGCCCTTCGACGGGCTTCGCGCCCTGGTGCGCGACGAAGATCTGCGCCTCGTCCATCTGGAAGGCACCTGGCGGGCCCTTGCCGAT
Source organism: Roseibium aestuarii (assembly GCF_008477545.1). Taxonomy (GTDB): domain Bacteria; phylum Pseudomonadota; class Alphaproteobacteria; order Rhizobiales; family Stappiaceae; genus Roseibium; species Roseibium aestuarii. The sequence continues at coordinate 959,450 of NZ_VORA01000001.1, forward strand.
CTGGTGGGGCCGGACCAGGCCCAGGCCCGCTCCAGTGGCGGTGCGGAGACCCGCGTTCAGGTGATCGAGACGGACCTGACCGATCTCTCCGGGACCTATGCCGAGACGGCCGAGCTCATTCCCGACCGCTCGCTGGTGCTCGCCGTTGCCAGCCGGACGCTTGCGGCCGTGACCGGTGCGACGTCCTACGACGTGGGGGTTCCGGGAGAGGTGTCCAAGTTCGGCGGGTCGCTCGGTGTGGCGGCAGGGGCGAGCAACATCGGCGTCATCGGGCCGACCGCCTTTTATGCGCCGACGCGTCTGCGGGTCAGCGCCAATGGCGGGGCCTTCACGGGCGGCACCGTGCGCCTGTCCCTGCATGTGCTGACCTTCGCCGCTCCCACCGGCTGAGGGCGGACGGACAGGTCATTCTCAAGGCAGCGGCAGGAGGCGACATGACGCAGACAGGCAGGAGCATCAGCAATCAGGGACTGGTCTTCATCGGCACCCATGAAGGGTTCGTATCGCGGGCCTACAGGGACCCGGCCGGGGTCCTGACCATCGGATACGGCTTCACCATGGGATCGCGCATCTTTGCCGGCTGGTGGCGGGGCCTGCACGGCCGCGGGCTCGGCGTCGGAGACAGCATCACCCGCGCCCAGGCCAACATGCTTCTCGGCCGAATTGCCGGAGAGGAAGTGGTGCCAGCCGTCGCGGCGCGCCTGCCTGCCCTGTCCCAGACCCAGCTCGATGCCTGCGCCTCCGTGGTCTACAACCTCGGCCCCCGGGCGCTCGGATGGCGCTGGGGGCAGGCGCTTGCCGCAGGTCGTCTGGCCGAGGCAGCGCGCCTCTTGCGCAAGACCGGGATCACGGCGGGCGGACGACGGCTCCCCGGGCTGGTGCGGCGGCGGGCGGACGAAGCCCGGCTTCTGGAAACCGGCGACTATGGCACAGGTGACGGGGCAAACACGCCCGCACGGCCAACTGTGCGACCGGACCCGGAGTTGCGCCAGGTCCAGCGCGCGCTCGCGGGGCTGGGCTATCGCCCCGGGCCGCTGGACGGAAGGCCGGGGCCGCAGACGGAACAGGCCCTGCGTCATTTCCAGCGCGATCACCCGCCGCTGGTGGTGGATGGCATCGCCGGTCCCGCCACCCGCGCCGCCCTTCGGCGGGAACAGTCCCGGCGGGGATGCGAGAGCGCGGGCATCGGGACAGCGGTAGTCACCGCAACCCTGGCTCATGCGCTGGAGGCGGACCTGCGCTGGGCGCTGGCGTTGGCCGTGCTCGCCGGCCTTCTCGTGCTGGCGGGTGGTGTTGCGTTGCGCCATCGCGGCCGTCTCGTGCCCTGGCTGGCGCGACAGGGGGCACGCTGGCGCTGATGCCGCGTCCAGAAGAGACCGGTGCCGCGCGGCCTGCGCGGGCCGAATCCTGCCGTTTGAAACAGGGAGAGGCATCATGGAAGGTTGGAAGACGATCATCGTCAACGCATTGCTCGGATCTCTCGCGCTTGTCGCGGAAGTCCTCACCCAGCTCACGGACATGGACTGGAAGTCCGTTGTTCCGCCGGATCTTGCGCCCTACATCATCGTCGCCATCGCGCTGGCCAACATCTATCTGCGGCACGTGACGAAGGGGCCGGCGGGATGGATGGTCACCGCCCCGGCACCGGGGGAAGAGGGCCGGCCCCTCGAAGATCTCCCGGACGAACATGGGGCAGGGGAGCGCTCATGATTGTCGGCTGGCTCACCGGAGGTCTGCTTCAGGCCCTGTTGAAGGCCTTTGTCGCGATGCAGGAACGCCGGCTCGAGAGCCGAGGCCTCGAACGGAAGCTGGCCGCCGATCTGGCGGCGGAGGAGATCCGGGCGGAAATCGCCAGCCGCGCCGAGGCCCGCAAACTTCTGCAACTGGAAAACGGTACGCTCTTGTCTGCCGGCCGTCTGGGGCGGCTCGCCTTCGTGCTGCCGCTGGCCCTGTGGTGGGCGGCGGTCTGCCTCGACAGCGTCTTTCACTTCGGCTGGAAGGTGAGCGAGGTGCCGGTCCTGCGGGACTGGGGCGGGGCGATCGTCACCAGCCTCTTTCTGGTGGATGGGATGAAGGCCGTGGGGCGCATGGTGCGCGGCGGACGCGCCTGACGGGCCGGGCATTTGCGCCGGAGCGGACAGCAAGAGCGGTCGGAAGCATTTCACACCATTGCGCAAAAGGGTGCTGACGTGTTCATGTCGGGTTCAGATGCTTCGGTCTAGAACCCTTGCAGGATCCCGCAGGTCACTGTTTCGGCAGGGCGCTTGCGGGGTCGCCCAGATGCCGTCCGATCCGGTCCAGACCCTTGAGGATATCCGCCGTGAACCGCTTCAGTCTCGCCTTCCTGATGCTTGCCCTTGCAGGCCTTGCCTCGCCTGCGGCAGCCCAGTGCCTGTCCCAGGATCAGGCGCGACAGGCCGTGGCCAGCGGTCAGGCGGCGCCCTTAGGCAGCCTCAAGGGCCAGATTGGCGGCGAGATCGTGAAGGCGGAACTCTGCATCGAGGGTGGCCAGTATGTCTATCGCGTCTCGGTGGTCAGCGGTGGCGCCGTGCGCACCGTGGTGATCAACGCCAGCCGATAACCGTCCCTCCCGACCCGATACCGGGTCTGCAAGACTGACAGAAGGATATTCATGCGGCTTCTGGTTGTTGAAGATGACGCGGACCTGAACCGGCAGCTCGTTACCGAGCTGGTCGAGGCCGGCTATGCGGTCGACAGTGCCTTCGATGGCGAGGAAGGCCACTTCCTCGGCGACACGGAACCCTATGATGCGGTGATCCTCGATCTGGGCCTGCCGAAGATCGACGGCCTCTCCGTGCTGGAGAACTGGCGGCGGGATGGCCGGGTCATGCCGGTGCTGATCCTGACCGCCCGCGACCGCTGGTCCGACAAGGTGGCGGGCATCGATGCGGGCGCCGACGACTATGTTGCCAAGCCCTTCCACATGGAGGAAGTCCTGGCCCGGGTGCGCGCCCTGGTGCGCCGGGCTGCCGGCCATGCGTCCAACGAACTGACCTGCGGCCCCCTGCGGCTGGATCTGCGCACCAGCCGGGTGACGGTCGACGGCAGCCCCATCAAGCTCACCTCCCACGAATACCGCCTGCTGTCCTACCTGATGCATCATCAGGGCAAGGTGATTTCGCGCACAGAACTCACCGAACATCTCTATGAGCAGGATTTCGACCGGGATTCCAATACGGTGGAGGTCTTCGTCGGGCGGCTGCGCAAGAAGGTCGGCTCCGACCTGATCGAGACCATCCGCGGCCTCGGCTACCGGCTCGGTGAAGCCCGTGACGCCTGATCCGGACGCGCCATCGGCTGCGCGCGCGCCGCTGAAGATGCTGCGCCGGAAAGGCGAGGGGTCTCTGGCGAGCCGGCTCGTACGGGTGGCTGCCCTCTGGTCGGTACTGGCCCTGGGGCTCGCCGGTTTCGTGCTCGTCGGCCTCTACCAGCAGGCCGGAGAAAGGGCCTTCGACGCCCTTCTCGACCAGCATGCCAAGATCCTCCTGGCAAGCCTTCTTCCCGAACCGGATGTTCCGGCCGCAGCTGCGCCTGCGCCGACCGCCGGTCCGGCGATCGCGGGTCAGGGGCCGGTGGCGCTGGAACCCGCCGCGCTGCGCCTTCAGGCGCCCGGTGCCCTTGGCGAGCCGCGGTTTTCCCTGCCGCTCTCCGGCTGGTACTGGAGCGTGCGGTCCACCGACGGGTCTGTTCTCTTCTCCTCCTCCTCGCTGGTCGGTGACGCCCTGTCCCTTCCCGCCGTGCCGGAGGGGGAGACGAGCCTCTCCGGCTTTGCGCTCGGCCCCGGAGGCGAGGAAGTGCGATATCTGCGCCGCCAGCTCGACATCGGTCTGGCGTCTTACGTCATTTCGGTCGCCATCGAGACCGGCGGCTTCCGCTCGGACGTGCGGGACTTCGCCGGAATGGTCGGCGCAACGCTCGCCGTGCTCGGCATCGGTCTCGTTGGAGCCATCTTCTGGCAGGTCCGCTTCGGCCTGAGGCCGCTCACCCGCCTGCAGCACTCGCTGGCTGAGGTGCGCGAGGGCCTGATGGACGGCGTCGACGAGGACATGCCCCGCGAACTGGCACCGCTGGCCGGTGAACTCAATGCCCTGATCCGGTCCAACCGGGAAGTGGTCGAGCGAGCCCGCACCCATGTGGGCAATCTGGCCCATGCCCTGAAGACGCCCTTGAGCGTGCTGATCAACGAGGCCCGTTCGGCCGAGGGGCCTCTGGCCCGCAAGGTCGAGGAGCAGACGAGCCACATGCAGACCCAGGTGCAGCATCATCTGGAGCGCGCCCGACTGGCGGCGCAGCGCCGGGTCATCGGTGTGGCCTGCGACGTCGAGCCTCTGGTCGAGCGGCTGGTGCGGGCCATGGGGCGTATCTACCGCGACAGGGACGTGGAGCTGGACTGGCAGGCGCCTGCAGGCCTGAGGTTCCGTGGCGAAGCCCAGGATCTGGAGGAAATGACCGGCAACCTGCTGGACAACGCCTGCAAGTGGGCGCGTCTTCAGGTGCGCGTTCAGGTCCGCCAGCTGGCCGCCGACCGTTCGGGCCGCTCCTTTCTGGAGCTTCTGATCGAGGACGACGGCCCGGGCCTGTCGCCGGACCAGCGCCGCGAGGCGGTGCAGCGGGGCAAGCGTCTGGACGAAACCGTGCCCGGAACCGGGCTTGGTCTGGCCATCGTGGTTGATCTGGCGGGTCTCTATGGCGGCGAAGTGGCGCTCAGCGACAGCGATCTGGGTGGTCTCGCGGTCCGTCTGACCCTGCCGGCGGCTGACGAGCGCCTCGTATCCTGACCTTGCGGTTTCCGTGCCGGCGAGATGAGGGCGACGTGCCGTGTGTGACGAGCCCTGCGCCTTGCGCAGATCCTGTCACGTTGCGTTGCAAAATGTGATGGCCATCACGGAACCAAACCTCGTTTTTAACGTAGGAAAGCCATATTCTTTTCTTAACCAAGATGGGTCCGCTGCCTTCCGCGACCCGGAGTGCTCCTTTCAGATGGTCCCGCTGTCCCTTTCCCCGTCCCGTGCCGTGTCCGTCAAGGTCGGAGCCGTCATGCTGCTGCTTCTGGGGTTGACCGGCTGCTTGTCCAAGTCCGAGCGGCCTCAGGTCACCGGCAATGAATACGGCGCGAGCGTGAGCCTCAAGCAAGAGGAGGCAAGTGCGGCCATCTCCGCGCTTCTGGACGGTGATTTCGGCCGGGCCCTCAAACCCTCCGACCACAAGGCCGTTGCGGAAGCGCAGGAGCAGGCATTGCGCACCAGGGGGACGGGCGTTGCCATCGGCTGGAGCAATTCGCGCACCGGCCATCGCGGCGAGGTCCGGCCCGGCCCGGTCTATCAGGTCAATCTCACCACCTGTCGCGAAGTCGTGCACGACATGATGAGCGAGGATCGGCGGCTGACCTGGCGCAGCACGGCCTGTCTCGACGAGGCCGGCGGATGGCGGATTCTCCCTCAAGGGTGAGGCCTCCCCGGCATGTCTGACGCTAGGTCAGCTGTGTCAGACTAACCGTTTGTCGCACCTTGGATTTTTGCCCCCGTCACGGGCTCATTTGAAGCAGTTTCGCAACGATTGCTTAAGTGTTGGCACCTATCCTCGGCGGACCGGTGTGTCGAAAGACTTCAAGCAGACCATGACCCATACCGATCTGGTAACGAACAAGATCCGATCCTACCTGCAGGAACTCAGCCCGCAGGCCGTGGAGACGCTTGTTCGCGCGCTGGAACGCAAGCGGGCGTCTGGCACGAAGGATCCCCATGTCGAGCTGATCCTCTCCGCCTCCGTGGAGCTGATGCGCACCGACCCTGCCGCCAAGGGCGGCGGGCCGGTCGAGAGCACGCCCTTGCGCTCGGGGCGCGAGGTCGTGCCGCGCATGTTCTTCCACACGCTGGAGGAGTTTCTCATCAACGAGCACCTGCCGGAAAAGCAGGAGGGCCGGGTTCACCGGCCTGTGCTCAACCGGGTCTGGACCTGGATTTCCCGGGACGTATTGCCCCACGATATCGACATTCTCATCCGTCAGGTTGAGGCCGGCAAGCTGAACGAGGACCGGCTGGACACGATGGTCCGCGCCTTGCGCCGTCGGGCCGTGGACGCCATCTCCACCGCGCTGGAAAAGGGCAAGAGCTCGGAGAAGGAATACCGCCGCCTGTCCATTGAACTGGGCGGCGAACGCGGTCTGGCGGATCTGCGCGACATCAACAAGATCTTTGCCGCCGAAGGCTGGCTCGTGCCTTTTCTCAACGCCGTGCCTGAGAGCCTGACGGAGCGTCGCCTCAAGGGTGACATCGACATTCTCAAGATGGTCGAGAAGGCAGCGCATCGCTTCCCGGAGTACAACTCGGTGGTCGCAGCCGCCCTGCTGGAGCGCGCCGACCGCCCCTCGGCCCTCTGCAGCTTTGCCGGACGCCTTGCCCGCTCCGATGATCCCCGCGTCATCGGGCAGTCGCCCTTCGCACCCTTCGTCGACATGGTCTTGAGCGAGGCGGAACGGCTCAACATTCTGGCCGAGGCGCACCGCACCCGCAATCCGGACCCGGTCGCCTTCTCCCAAGCCCTTCAGGAGTACCACAGCCTGGTGAAGGGCGTGGAGCTGGACATGGACCTGAGCCAGACCGATACTTGGCGCAAGCGTCTGTCCAACACCAAGAAGAAGATCTCCGACATCGTCAGCCGGGAACTGGCGAGCGCCCATGGTGCCGTGCGTCGGTCCATGCAGGTGCCTGTCCTCAACAAGGCCGGCGACTTCAAGGTCGATCAGAATGCCATCGACGATGCGGTACGCGCCCTGCGCGTGGTCGTCATGGTGCGCAATGCCACCGAGACCTTCGCGGTCAATGACATCGGCAAGCGGACCCGTCAGGCGGTTGAGCAGACGCTGGAGATCGTGACCCGTTCGCTCATCACCGAACTGCGAAAGCAGCATGGCAAGGCGCTCGACGCCCATGTCGCCGCCGTCGACGTGGCCATCATGCTCTCCGAGATCTACTACGGCGCGGATTATGCACAGCAGTTGCGCCGCTCGCGCCAGAGCGCCATTGCCTTTGCCCGCGAGCATGCACCGGGCGCCCCGATGACCGGTCTCACCCAGCCGAAACTGCGGGAAATCGCGGCGAACTGAACGCTGACCCGGCGAAACCCCGGTCTCTGCGATCAGGGTCAGCAGCCGGGCCCATGACGCTGTCCCTCTCGATCACCTCTCCGAGCGAGTGCTGAAAGTGGCACTTCGCGGCGATCTTGCGACCCTCCGTCACAGCCCCGGGCCTTGCCTTTGACGGCGTCCCCGGGTGTATATGCGGGTCATGATGTTCTGGATTTCCATTGCTGCCCTGACGGCCGCTGCTGCCCTTTCGGTTCTCATGCCCCTGGCGCGCACGCGCCAGAGCCTGGCCCTGTCTTCGGACGGAGGGCCGGCGGGGGCGGCAACCGGCGTGCCTCTCGACGCTGATGTGGAGGTCTATCGCGCCCAGCTCGATGAACTGGAGCGCGATCTTGAGCGTGGGCTCATCAACAAGGCGGATCACGCGTCCGCCCGCACGGAAATCGCCCGCCGCCTGCTGGCTGCCGAAGAGGAACGCACGCGCCGCCTTCAGACCCCGGAGCGGTCCGTCGGCCGCAGCCGTCGCCTTGCGACACTTGCCGTGATCGCCCTCGTGCCGCTCCTGTCCCTCGGTCTCTATCTCACCCTCGGCTCGCCGGATCTGCCGGATCAGCCGCTGCTGGCCCGTCTTGAGGCGCCGGTCGAGAACCAGTCCGTGGACCAGCTGGTCGCGCGGGTCGAGCGTCACCTGTCGCAAAACCCGCAGGACGGCAAGGGCTGGGATGTGGTGGCTCCTGTCTACATGCGCATCGGGCGTCCTGAGGATGCCGCGCGGGCCTATGGCAACTCCATCCGCCTGCTCGGCGAGACGGAAGGGCGCCTGACCAGCCAGGGCGAGGCCCTGACGGTGGCCAATAACGGAATTATCAGCGCCGCGGCCCAGCAGGCCTTCGAGGCGGCTGTCCGGCTGGATCCGCAGGCCATCAAACCCCGGTTCTTCCTGGCGCTGGCCCTGACCCAGGACGGCAGCCGGGATGCGGCCGTCGCCGCCTGGACCCGCCTTCTGGACGGCGCGGACGAGACCGCCGCCTGGGTGCCCGTGGCGCGGCAGCATCTGGCGGACCTGACGGGGACGGCGCCTGCGCCGGCGCTGCCCGGTCCGGATGCAGCCCAGGTCGATGCGGCTTCCCGGATGACAACCGGCGATCGCACCGCCATGATCGAGGGGATGGTCGCTGGACTGGACGAGCGCCTGCGCTCCGAAGGCGGTAGTGCCGAGGAATGGCAGCGTCTGATCCGGGCCCAGGCGGTTCTGGGGCGCGCCGACGCAGCGCGCGAAGCAGCGGATCTGGCACGTACCGCGCTTGTGGACAACCAGGAGGCCTTGGCACAGATCAATGCCCTGGTCGCGGAACTGGGGCTTTAGGAGAGGGAGGCGAGCGCGGTTTCCGGCGGGGGCACGGAGACCGGAGAGGCTCGCGATGACGAGGACGGACGCGAAGACTATGACACGCAAGCAGAAGCGCCTGACCCTGATCGGGGCCGCAGGTGTGGTCCTGGCAGCCGCCGCCGGGCTGATCCTTTTTGCCCTGAACGACCAGATCGTGTTCTTCCAGACCCCGACGGATATTGTCCAGAAGGGGATCCCCCATGGCCAGCGCATCCGCCTCGGCGGGCTGGTGGAGGAGGGCTCCCTGCGCAGATCCGATGACGCGCGGGTCGATTTCGTCGTCACCGATACCACCAGCACTATTGCCGTGACTTATCAGGGCATTCTCCCGGACCTGTTCCGCGAGGGGCAGGGGGTTGTCGCCGAGGGCGTCGTGGGCCCCGACGGGGTCTTCGTCGCCGACAACGTGCTGGCAAAGCACGACGAGAACTACGTGCCGAAGGAAGTGGCCGAGGCGCTGAAGGACAAGGGCGTCTGGCAGGGCCAGAACTGATCCGCAGTGACGGGCAGGACGCGCGCCGGGCATGAGCATGGCGCCGGAACAGGCTCTGCGGAAGACCTTTGCGGAGAGGGACGGACGGGACGATGATTGTAGAACTCGGACATTTTGCCCTGGTGCTGGCCTTTGCGCTGGCCCTCGTGCAGTCGGTCCTGCCGCTGGTCGGCGCCCTGCGCGAGGATCGGCCGCTGATGGCGGTCGCCGCACCCGTCTCCGTCGGTCTGTTCTTGCTAGTCGGCCTGTCGTTCCTCGGACTGACGGCCGCCTATCTCACCTCCGACTTCTCGGTCCTGAATGTCTATGCCAATTCCCATTCCGCCAAGCCGCTGATCTACAAGATCTCCGGGGTCTGGGGGAACCATGAGGGCTCCGTGCTCCTCTGGGTGCTGATCCTCGTCTTCTTCGGCGCGCTCGTCGGGCTCTTCGGCAGCACGATTCCCGCCCCCCTGAAAGCGGCGACGCTGAGCGTGCAGGCCTGGGTGACCACCGGTTTCCTGGCCTTCCTGCTCTTCACCTCCAATCCCTTCGAGCGCATTCCCAGTCCGCCGCTGGAAGGGCAGGGGCTCAACCCGATCCTGCAGGACATCGGCCTCGCCATTCACCCGCCGCTGCTCTATGTCGGCTATGTCGGGCTTTCCATCACCTTCTCCTTCGCCGTTGCGGCCCTGCTTCTGGGGCGCATCGACGCGGCCTGGGCGCGCTGGGTGCGGCCCTGGACCCTGCTCGCCTGGGTCTTCCTGACCCTGGGCATCGCCATGGGCTCCTACTGGGCCTATTACGAGCTGGGCTGGGGCGGCTGGTGGTTCTGGGATCCGGTCGAGAACGCCTCCCTCATGCCCTGGCTGGTGGGCACCGCCCTGCTGCACTCGGCCATCGTCATGGAAAAGCGCGAGGGCCTGAAGGTCTGGACCATTCTGCTCGCGATCTTTGCCTTCTCCCTGTCCTTGCTCGGAACCTTCCTCGTGCGCTCGGGCGTGCTGACCTCGGTGCATGCCTTTGCGACCGACCCGGCCCGCGGCGTCTTCATCCTCGGCCTCCTCGTGCTGTTCATCGGCGGATCCCTGACGCTCTATGCCTGGCGGGCCCCCATGCTCAAGCAGGGCGGCCTCTTTGCGCCGATCAGCCGGGAAGGGGCGCTGGTTCTCAACAATCTCTTCCTGTCGGCTGCCGCCGCTGCGGTCTTCATCGGCACGCTTTACCCGCTGGCGCTCGACGTGGTGACGGGCGAGAAGATCTCGGTCGGGGCTCCCTTCTTCAACCTCACCTTCGGCCCGCTGATGGTGCCGCTGCTGCTGGCCGTGCCCTTCGGGCCGGTGCTGGCGTGGAAGCGCGGCGATCTTCTGGCGGCCTGCCAGCGTCTCTATGCGGCCTTCGGACTGGCGGTCGTGGCCATCCTCTTCTGCTACTGGCTCTGGGGTGGAAAGGCGGCGCTCGCGCCGCTGGGTGTCGGTCTGGCCGTCTGGCTCATGGTCGGCGCTGTCGCAGAGCTGATCACCCGCGTGCGCCTCTTTGACGTGGGGCTGAAGCGCGGCGTGGCCCGGCTCGTCGGTCTGCCCGGGTCTGCCTGGGGAACCGCCATCGCCCATTTCGGCGTCGGCATGACCGTGCTCGGCATCGTCACCGCCTCCGCCTTCCAGGACGAACGCATCCTCACCATGCGGCCGGGCGAGACGGTGGAGCTCTCCGGCTATGACGTGACCTTCGACGGGGTCGCGCCCCGTCGCGGTCCGAACTTCCAGGAGGATGTCGGTCTCTTCACCTTGCGCAAGGACGGCGCGGTGGTGGACCGGCTGGAACCGTCCAAGCGCATCTACGAGGCAAGCCGCATGCCGACGACCGAGGCCGGCATCCACACGGCCGGCTTCTCCCAGCTCTATCTGTCGCTTGGCGAAGCGCGGGGCGACGGTGGTGTCGACGTGCGGGTCTATTTCAAGCCGCTCGTGACCCTGATCTGGATCGGCTGCGTGGTCATGTCCTTTGGCGGGCTGGTGTCGATCTTCGACCGCCGCCTGCGGGTGGGAGCGCCCACGGCGGCTCGCAGCCGCAGCAAAAGCCGTTCCGCACTGCCCGCAGCTGCGGAATAGACCGGAGATGAAGATGTCCCTGCACCGATCCCGTTCCGGATGTCGCCTGCGTGCCATGGCCGTCGCACTTGCGCTGGCCCTCGCAAGCCCTGCCGTGCTGCCCGTGCCGGGTTTGACGACGAGCGCCTGGGCGGTCAGCCCGGACGAGGTGCTCGATGATCCCGCACTTGAAGCGCGTGCCCGGCATCTTTCCGCAGGCCTGCGCTGTCTTGTGTGTCAGAACCAGTCCATCGACGACAGTGACGCGGAACTGGCCAAGGACCTGCGAGTGCTGGTGCGCGAAAGACTGAAGGCCGGCGATACGGATGGCGAGGTCATCGACTTTCTTGTCGCGCGCTACGGCGAATTCGTGCTGCTGAAGCCGCGCTTTGCCTGGCACAACGCCATCCTCTGGGGCGTGCCGCCTCTGGCTCTCGGGGTGGGGATCGTCGCGCTCATGGTCGCCCTGCGCCGCCGTCGAAACGCACCACAGGCCGAAGCCGCATTGTCTGCGGACGAAGAGGCGCGCCTCAACGCGCTGCTCGATCAGATGGGGCCGCGCGCCGCCTCTGATCCGGCCTCCGAGACCTCCGCGAGGTCCTGACGGCAAGACGGGTGCAGGCAAGACGAGCCTGTCGGCCTCAGGAGGCCTGACGCAGGGCTTCCTCATGTTCCATCGCCTTCAGGCGCACCTTGAGGAACCGAAGCACCCGCTCCGCATCCTGCCGCTTCAGCACCCGATAATCGGAGATCCAGTTGTCGGCAATCGGTGTCGGCAGTTTCAGCAGGCCGCAGCGCGCCTTGCAGAAGGTCCCGAATTCGGTCTCCCCGATGCCGAGCGCCTTGCAGACAATGGCGATCCCGTCGATCTCCATGCGCAGGATGACGTTGATCACGTATTTCTGTTCCAGCTCGGCAAGGTCGGCGAGCAGGAAGGAGAGATCGAGCAGGTTGCTCGACAGGGTGTATTCGGTGAAGACCTTGTTCAGGTCGCGCCGGCCATCGCGAATGTCGCGCAGATCAACTTTGGTGTTGATGCGCGCCTTCTTCCGGTCGAGCCTCGATGCGGCAACCACCTGGCTGGCCTCGTGGAACAGAGCCTCCACCAGCTTCTCGTTGTTCTTGTAGAGCTGACGCAGTTTCTTTCCCTGGGGCTCGGGAAGCTGTCCGATCAGCTTGTCGAAATGGGCTGGCGTCAGATCGCGCCGGACGAGCATGTTCTCGCGCAGATCTTCGTCCGTGTCGGCGATCTTGATCAGGAAACGGGTGCCCCAGTCGGAGAGCTCGGCGCCCGGGTTGGCGGCGACGGATCGGTGCACGGGCAACTCGCCCCGCTCGAGCAGCACGTCGGTCAGCCGGGCCTCCAGGTGATCGCGCTTGGAGATGGCGAGCAGATGGCCCTGTCCCTTGGTCTTGGCGAAATGCATCAGGTCCGCATAGGTCAGGACATGGGAATATTGCAGCATGTAGCGGGCAATGGCGATGTTCTCGTTGGCGAGCTGCATGACGAGATCATGCGGAGTCTGGTCGACGGTGCACAGCTCTTCCGCCAGGGCTTCCTTGTCGCCCTCCTCGACGAAATCCACCAGACGCTTCATCACCCCGTTGAACAGGGTCTTTTCCTCATCCGTATAGCGCTCGGCCCCGGCCACGAAGAGCGCGGTCACGTGCCCGAGCAGCTCGCGGCGCTTCTCGCTGGAGCTTTCACGGGCCAGGTCTACCAGGGACATGAGCATCGGATCGGGTCTCTTCTTGTCGTTTCTTTGAAGTCGCATCCTTGCCAAAGATGCTTGCGAAATCGCTAAATCAATCGTGAGATTTACATCCAAGAAACGACTTACGTATTTGCTGGTAGTCATCTTCGCAGAACAGTCAGAGGCATCTCGTCATATTTGACGAGGGTCAGGTGCCAGCCGGGAATGTCTGTTCCACAGCTGCATCGCCCCTTGACCCGTGGGCCTGCGCAAGGGAAGAGAGGGGCATGAGCCTGCCGTCCGATCCCCCTGAAAGCCCTGCCCAGGCGTCCGGCGTCCGCCGCGACGGCGAGGAGAGCGCCACGCGCCCCATCCTCTATTCCTTCCGCCGGTGCCCATACGCCATGCGCGCCCGGCTGGCGATTGCCAGTGCCGGTGTCGAGGTCGAGCTGCGCGAAGTGGTGCTGCGGGCCAAGCCCGAAGCGTTCCTCGCCACGAGCCCCACGGGCACGGTGCCGTGCCTTCGCGACACGGATGGCCGCGTGCTCGACGAAAGCCTGGAGATCATGCTCTGGGCGCTTGGGATCAATGATCCGGAAGGCTGGCTCGGGCCCCGGACTGCTGCGGAGGAGGGGACTGCGGTCCTCGACACCATGCTCGCCTTTGTGCGTGAGGTGGATGGGCCCTTCAAGGCAGCGCTTGACTGCTACAAATATCCGCCGCGCTTTCCGCAGGATGATCCGCTGGAGGCCCGCGCGGCTGCGTCTGACTTCCTTCGCGGTGTCGATGCGCGGCTCGGCGAAAGCGGCTTTCTCTTCGGCTCGCAGGGCGCTCTGGGCGACTTCGCCTTCCTTCCCTTCCTGCGGCAGTTCGCCAATGTCGACCGCGACTGGTTCGACGGCGAACCCTGGGAGCGTCTTTCAGCGGCGCTGGAGCGCTTCGAATCCTCCGCGCGTTTCGCCCGTATCATGGGCCGTCCCGCCCCCTGGAGCCCCGGCGCGGCGCCCCTCATCTTTCCCTGAACCTTGCCAAGGCGATCTGGCGAGCCCTTGAAAGGGGCAGCCTCTGCGCGTCGCGGGCCTCGCACAGGACAGTAATTCTTCAGGTTTTCAGGAATCTCGCGACATTACGAAAGCTTAATCTCGCCGACAGGGATCCGTAAGGCAGACCGCCCCATATTCAGCCTCAGCCAGAGCGGCGAACGGTTTCGACCGCAGATCGCCGCCCGGGACCAAAGTTCGGGTTTCGACCAACTTCTTGTGAGGACTGCACCAATGACTTCTCCGCGAAACGCTTCCAAGACCCCGCTGATGCGCACCACCCGCGGCCGCCTGATGGCTGGCGCGATGGCGCTCGGGATCGCAGGCATTGTCGGCACCCAGACCGTCCTTCCCCAGAGCCTGGCGCTCGCCGATCCGGTCAAGGTCGAGACGGCGGCTCCCCTCGACTTCTCCCACGTTGTCTCTGCCGTTCAGCCGGCCGTGGTCAGCGTCCGGGTGAAGCAGGAAATCGAACCGCGCATGATGAATTTCAACGGCGGTGGCGACTTCAACGAGTTCTTCCAGGATCTGCCCAAGGACCATCCGCTCTATCGCTTCTTCCGTCGCTTCGGCGAGGAAGCCCCGTCTGACGGCGACAAGCGCGAGCGGCCGCACCAGTATGGCATGTCCCAGGGCTCCGGCTTCTTCATCAGTGAAGACGGCTATCTGGTCACCAACCATCACGTGATCGACAAGGGTACCGAGTTCACCATCGTCACCGACGACGGCAAGGAATATGACGCCAAGCTGATCGGCGCCGACAAGCGCACCGACCTCGCCTTGCTCAAGGTGGATGCGGATCACGACTTCACTTACGTGAAGTTCGCGGACGACACGCCGAACGTGGGCGAATGGGTCGTGGCCATCGGCAACCCCTTCGGCCTCGGCGGCTCGGTCACGGCCGGTATCGTTTCGGCCCGTGGCCGTGACATCGGCGCCGGCCCCTATGACGACTTCCTGCAGATCGACGCTCCCGTGAACCGGGGCAATTCCGGTGGCCCGGCCTTCAACATGAAGGGTGAGGTGATCGGTGTGAACGCGGCCATCTATTCGCCCTCTGGCGGCAACGTGGGCATTGCCTTCGCCATTCCGGCCAGCACCGCCCGCGACGTGATCATGGACCTGAAGGACGGTGGATCCGTGGTGCGTGGCTGGCTCGGCGTGCAGATTCAGGGCGTGTCCGAGGACATCGCCGAAAGTCTTGGCCTGAAGGAAGCCAAGGGCGCCATCGTGGCCGAAGCCCAGGCCGACGGCCCGGCCGCCAAGGCAGGCCTGAAGTCCGGCGACACGATCCTTGCGGTCGATGGGGCCACCGTCGACGGACCGCGCGAACTGTCCAAGATGATCGCCGCCTATTCCCCGGATACGGAGGTGAAGGTCACCGTCTGGCGCGATGGGGCGGAGAAGGACATCGAGGTCAAGCTCGGCCGCCTGCAGGACACCGACCAGCAGGAAGCCGCCGCGCCCGTTGAAAGCGGCGAGACGTCGCTCGCGGATCTCGGCTTCTCGGTCGTGACGGCGTCCGAGGCGGGGCTTGAGGGCAATGGCGTGGTCATTGCCGAAGTGACCCCGGATGGCACGGCTGCCGAAAAGGGCCTGCGCCCCGGCGACCGCATCCTGACGGTCGCAGGTGAGGACGTGAAGACCCCGGCCGACGTGCAGGCCGCCGTAAAGAAGGCGGAAAAGGAAGGCCGAAAGGCCGTTCTCTTCCGGGTGGAGCGGGAGAACTCCACGCAGTTTGTCGCCCTTCCCATGAACTTGGGGTGAGTGGCTTCTGCATCTCCTGATTGAACGATTTCCTCGTTCACGCATTTCCTGCAAGGGCACCGATCCTTGCAGGACCCGGTGCCCAGGGCTCCCGACGCCCCTTCATCACCCTGGGTAACCGATCTGCCGGCGGCTGGTCCCGTGAGAAGGACCTGCCGCCGGAGTTCTTTTTCGGGGGAGGATTGTCATTGGTCTGGGAGAGTTTAAAAGGAAGTCATGATGCGCATTCTGATCATCGAGGATGACCGCGAAGCCGCGGCTTACCTCGCCAAGGGACTGAAGGAAGTGGGTCATCTGGCCGATCTCGCCCAGGACGGTGAGACCGGTCTGGAGATGGCTCTCGACGGGACCTATGACGTTCTCATCGTCGACCGGATGCTGCCGCAGCGCGATGGCCTGTCGGTCATCGAGACCCTGCGCCGCAAGAATGATCAGACGCCCGTGCTCATCCTGTCTGCTCTCGGCCAGGTCGATGACCGGGTGAAGGGTCTGAAGGCCGGCGGCGACGACTATCTGCCCAAGCCCTATGCCTTCACCGAGCTGCTCGCCCGTGTGGAAGCCCTCGGCCGTCGCCCCAAGGCCGGCGGCGATGTTGCCACCACCTACAAGGTCGGCGATCTGGTGCTCGACCGCCTGTCCCACACCTGCCGGCGGGGTGACAAGGAGATCACGCTCCAGCCGCGCGAGTTCCGTCTGCTCGAATATCTGATGCAGCACGCCGGCCAGGTCGTGACCCGCACCATGCTGCTGGAAAACGTCTGGGAGTATCACTTCGACCCGCAGACCAACGTCATCGACGTCCATGTCTCGCGCCTGCGCGGCAAGATCGACAAGGATTTCGAGCGGCCGTTGCTGCACACCATCCGCGGAGCAGGGTATTCGATCCGTGACATGGCTGACTAGGCTCATCCGCACGACGGCCTTCAAGCTGTCCCTGCTCTACCTTGTCGTCTTCACGGCCCTCTCGGGCTTTCTGCTGATCTATCTGTCGCGCACCACCAACCAGCTCATGGCAGCCCAGGTGGTGCAGACGGTGGATGCGGAGATCCGGGGCCTGAGCGACGAGTATCTGCGCGGTGGCGTGCGGGCCCTTGTGGAAAGCATGGAGCGTCGGGCCCGCCAGCCCGACGCCTCCCTCTATCTCCTGATGGATTTCGCCGGCAATCCCCTGGTCGGCAACATCTCCCGCCTGCCGACCGTGGTGCTGGAGGAGACCGGATCCAACGTCCGGCGCATGCGCTACACCCGTTCGGGTGCGGGCGAGGGCGAGGACAGCCGCGAGGCTCTGGTGCGCATCTTCGAGTTGCGCGGCGGCTACAGGGTTCTGGTCGGGCGAGACCTCGGCGAACAGCAGCGCTTTGCCACCGTCTTTTCCGATGCCCTTCAGTTCTGGCTCATCTCCGTCATTCTCATGGCGGGTGCCACCTGGTTCTTCGTCAGCCAGCGGGTGATGAAGCGTATCGACGGCATGGCCGCAACCAGCCGGACCATTATGGAAGGGGACCTCAGCCGCCGTCTGCCGATTGCCGGAAATGGCGACGAGTTCGACCGTCTTGCCTCCAATCTCAATGACATGCTGGACCGCATCGAGCTGCTCATGCAGGGCATGCGCGAGGTCACGGACAACATTGCCCACGACCTGAAGACGCCGCTGACCCGGCTGCGCACCCGGGTGGAGACCGCCCTGCGCGAAAGCGGCAGCGAGGCCCACTATCGCGAGGCGCTGGAGGGCGCGCTGGACGAAAGCGACGGCCTGCTGCGGATCTTCGATGCGCTGCTGCGGATTGCCCGGGTCGAGGCCATGTCGCCCGAGGCGGGTCTGGATCGGGTGGATCTGGGTGCGCTGGTCGAGGAGCTTGCCGATCTCTATCAGCCGGTGCTGGAAGACGAGGGCGGCACGCTGACCCTTGTCGCCGAACCGGGGCTGGCGGTGATGGGCAACCGGGAGCTCATCGCCCAAGGGCTTGTCAATCTGATCGAGAACAGCCTGAAATACGGTCGCTGCGACGAGGAGACCGCGCCGCAGCTCGAGATCGGTGCCCGGCGCGAGGGCGACCGGATCGCGGTCTTTGTCCGCGACCACGGTCCCGGCATCGACAGCGCGGATCTCGACCGGGTGTCCGACCGCTTCGTGCGTCTGGACAAGAGCCGGACGAAGCCGGGCTATGGTCTGGGCTTGAGCCTGGTCAATGCCATCGCAAAGCTCCATGGCGGACAATTGCGGCTGGCCGATGCCGCACCGGGCCTGCGGGCTGAACTGGACCTGAAGCCTGCACCTGCTGCTGCCGCAGTCGTGGCGCAGGAGACGAACATCGAGGCGGAGCGCCGGAAGGGAAGTTGAGGATCATGGGGCATAGACTGATCGACACCCTGGAGGTGATCCCCCACGCCTGTGCGGCCGGCCGTGCCGAACTCTTTCTGGAAGATCTTCTGAAGAAGGACGCGCAGGCCCCCGAGGATCAGGCGGGGCTTCTGGCGGGGCTCATTGCCGACCAACCCTCGATCGAGCCCTTCCTGAAGGGCGTCTTTGCCAATTCTCCCTTCCTGCGCGACCTGTCCCTGCAGAATGTTGCGCGCTTGACCGGCATCCTGACCGCCGATCCCCGCGAGCGTGTGGCGTCCCTTCTGGCCCGTGCGGGCGAACTTCGGGTGACGAGCGAAGCCGACCTCATGCGTGATCTGCGCCTGATGAAGCAGGATCTGGCCCTCACACTGGGTCTGGCCGACATTGCCGGTGCGATCGATCTGGACGTGGTCACCGGTGGGCTGGCGGGCTTTGCCGATGCGGCGCTCAACGCCTCCCTGCGGTTCCTGCTCTCCGAGCTGGCGGCGAAGGGCAAGTTCGCCCCGGTCGATCCCGAGAAGCCAGAGCTCGGCAGCGGCTTCATCATTCTCGCCATGGGCAAGCATGGCGCGCAGGAGCTGAACTACTCCTCCGACATCGACCTGATCGTGCTCTATGATCCGGCGGTGACCCCGGTGGCCGATGGGGTGGAGCCTTCCGTCGAATTCGTCAGACTGACCCGGCGCCTCATCAAGATCATGCAGGACCGCACCGCAGAAGGCTATGTCTTCCGTACCGACCTGCGCCTGCGGCCGGATCCAGGTGCCACGCCGCTTGCCATGGCCGTGCCGGCGGCCCTTTCCTATTACGAGAGCCTCGGCCAGAACTGGGAGCGCGCAGCCCTCATCAAGGCCAGGCCCTGCGCCGGCGACCTTCCGGCGGGCGAGGGGTTCCTGAAGGAGATCGTTCCCTTCATCTGGCGCAAGTATCTTGATTTTGCTGCCATCGCCGATGTGCAGTCGATCAAGCGGCAGATCCACCGCCACAAGGGTCATGCGCGCATCGCCGTGGCCGGTCACAACGTGAAGCTGGGTCGCGGCGGCATCCGCGAGGTGGAGTTCTTCGTCCAGACCCAGCAGCTGATCGCCGGTGGCCGCAATCCGGCGCTGCGCGGCCGGCGCACCCTCGACATGCTCAAGGCGCTTGTCGCGGCCGACTGGATCCGCGAGGAAACCCGCACGGATCTGGAGGAGGCCTATGTCTTCCTGCGCAATGTCGAGCATCGCATCCAGATGATGAACGACGAGCAGACCCAGCTTCTGCCGAAGGATGACGAAGGCCTGGAGAAGATCGCCTTTTTGATGGGCTTCGACAGTCAGAGAGCCTTCGAGCAGGCCTTCGAGGAACGCCTGCGCCGGGTGCAGGGCCATTATTCCGCCCTGTTCGAGGATGAGCCGGAGCTCTCCTCCGAACTGGGGAATCTGGTCTTCACCGGCGACGATCACGACCCGGATACGCTCGAAACCCTCGCAGGTCTCGGCTATCGCCAGCCGGCAGAAGCTGCCAGCATCGTCAAGGCCTGGCACTTCGGTCGCTATGCGGCGACCCGCTCCACCAAGTCGCGCGAACTCCTCACCGAGCTGCATCCGGTCCTGCTCAAGGCCCTGGGCCTCACCGACAATGCGGATGCCGCCCTGCGGACCTTCGACGCTTTCCTCGCCAAGCTCCCCGCCGGGGTGCAGCTCTTCTCCCTGCTGAAATCCAATCCGGAGCTCCTCACCCTCCTGGCCACCGTCATGGGCGCCGCGCCGCGCCTCGCCGAGACGGTGTCGCGCCGGGTGCATGTGCTCGACACGGTGCTCGATCCGGCCTTCTTCGGCGCCATGCCGAGCCCGGAGGAGTTCCGCACCGGGCTGGAGCGGACGCTTGCGCAGGCGCGTTTCTACGAGGAGGCGCTGGACCGGGCCCGCATCTTTGCCCAGGAGCAGATCTTCCTGATCGGCCTGCGCCTCATCTCCGACACGCTGACGGCCGACAAGGTGGGCGATGCGCTCGCCCGGCTGGCCGAATGCATCATCGAAGGGCTGTTGCCGCGGGTGATCGATCATGTGGACGAGAGCCATGGCCGGATCCCCGGCGGCGAGCTGGCCGTGCTGGCCATGGGCAAGCTCGGCGGGCGCGAGATGACCGCCGCCTCCGATCTGGACCTGATCCTGCTCTATGAGGCCCCAGAGGACGCCACCCAGTCCGATGGCAAGCGGCCCTTGCCGGTGACGCAATATTACACCCGCCTGACCCAGCGCCTGGTCTCGGCCCTTTCAGCGCCCACGGCGGAAGGCACCCTCTACGAGGTGGACTTCCGCTTGCGGCCCTCAGGCAATTCCGGCCCGCTCGCCACCAATCTCGCTGGCTTCATCGACTATCAGGAACGTCAGGCCTGGACCTGGGAGCACATGGCCCTGACCCGGGGACGGGTGATCGCGACCACCTCGCCGGAGTTCAAGCAGAAGATCCGCGCCCATATCTGCGCCACCCTGTCGAAGACGCGGGATCGTCAGGCGCTTGCCGACGAAGTCCGCTCCATGCGCGCCCGCATCGAGGCGGAAAAGGGCAGCAAGGACATCTGGGACCTGAAGCAGGTCGCAGGCGGTCTGGTCGACATCGAGTTCATCACCCAGTTCCTCCAGCTGGCCGAGGGCACCGGCCGGCCGGACCTGTTCCGCCAGAACACGGAAGAGGCCCTGGTGGGGCTGCGCGATGGCGGAGCGCTCGACTCCGGTCAGGCCGACCAGCTGCTTCAGGCCCTGCGGCTTTATCACAAGCTGACGCAGATCCTGCGCATGTGTCTGCCCGGCGCCTTCAAGGCGGCGGAGGCCCCGCGCGGGGTGCTCGACCTGCTGATCCGGGCGGCCGGCGCCCCCAATCTTCAGCATCTGGAGATCGAGCTGGGCGAGACCCAGAGCGCCATCCGTGCCCTGTTCGAGACGCTTGTCGGCAAGGTGGAGCGCACCGACCTCCAGACCTGAGAAAGAGCGAGCATTGCCAGAGCAGAGCGCTTCGCCGGTTCCGACAGGGGGAGGTCATGATGCCTATGAAGAGGAGCGTCGTGCGACGGCCTCTGCGTGGCACCCTTGGCAACCCTTGCAATCGGATCATTCCGGAAGAAGTTGTACGTATCTAAGTTGATGATTTGATTAGAGAAAGCGTAAGGATCTGCTCCTAGCCTCATCACAATCGCGTGTGGTTGTCGTGTGAAAGAGGCTGTCATGAGGAACATGTCGATTTTCCTGAAGGTTCTGACCGTTGTGATCCTTCTTGCCCTGGTCCTGATCGCCAACACGGCCTATGGCATCTTCAGCCTCCGGGGTCTGAACGATGCCACACTCAGGATCAATGCTGCTGCGGTGGAGATCCGCTATGGTGCGGAAATGACCCGCGACCTGATCGCCCTCAATCGGGGGGAATACCGTCTGGCCGCCAATCCGGCCCTTCATGGTCAGGTCCAGGATTTCATCAGCGAAAACAGTCAGGTCTTCGAAGCGCGTCTCGCGAAGTCCCTGGAGATGGCGGAAGGGCCGCAGCGCGCCATGCTGGAAACCATGACCGCCTCCTATCATGACTATATGACGCGGGTTCAGGACAACATGGATCTGGCGAAGCGCGCGGCTGGGGAGGCGTCGCTTCGTGCCGACATCCTGCGCCGGGTGGAAGAGAATACGGCTCTGGCCGAGCAGCTGCGTGATCAGCTTCAGATCTATGTGGCGGAGACGGAGCGCAAGGCTGCAAACCTCGTGACCGAGGCTGCTGACAGCGCGTCCTTCGGGCAGATGGCCATGATCTTCTTCGTGATTGCCGGTCTCATCGCCGGCGTGTCGGCCTCGATGATCATCTCCCGCCGCTTCATGTCAGCCCCCTTGCGCCATCAGGTGGAAGGGCTGCAGGCCCTGAGCGAGGGCCGCTTCGATTTCGAGATCTCCTATCGGGATGCGCGCGACGAGATAGGCGACATCGCGCGGACCATGATGATCTTCAAGGAAAAGGCTATCGAACGGGAGCAGATGCTGACCATGCAGGCCGAGGACGTCCGTCGCAAGGCCGAGCGGGCCGAGCGCATCCGCGAGGTCACGGAAGCCTTCCGCGTGGAGGTGGATGAAGCCATGGGCATGCTGGCCTCTTCGGCCCAGGAGCTGGAGGCGACGGCTCAGTCCCTGTCCGCCACCGCCGCCGAGACGGCGGCCCAAAGCACCACAGTGGCCTCTGCCTCCACGCAGGCAGCCTCCAACGTCCAGACTGTCGCGGGCGCGAGCGAGGAAATGGCCGCCTCCATCAAAGATGTCAGCACCCGCATCCTGGAGACCTCCCGCCTCGCCACCTCGGCCGAGGGCGAGGTGAGTGCCACCACGGCGCGGGTGTCCTCGCTGAAAGATGGAGCCGCCTCCATTGGCGAGGTGATCAGTCTCATCAAGTCCATCGCCGACCAGACGAACCTGCTGGCCCTCAATGCGACCATCGAGGCAGCCCGGGCAGGGGAGGCGGGCAAGGGCTTTGCGGTCGTGGCCTCGGAGGTGAAGGAACTGGCCAATCAGACCGGACGGGCCACCGAGGAAATCACCGTTCAGATCAGCAAGATGCAGGAAGATGTGGAGACCACCGTTCCGGCCATCGAGCGCATTGCTCAGATCATCGGGGATCTGAGCCGGACGTCTGCCATGGTGGCCTCCGCCGCCGAGGAACAGGCTGTCACGACGACGGAAATCAGCCGCAATGTGCAGGAAGCCTATGCGGGCACCGAGGAGGTCTCGCGCACCATCGCCGGGGTGAGTGAAGGGGCGGAATCGACGGCGAGCGGGACGGCCCAAGTGTTGAGCACCGCCAAGGCCGTGTCGGATCGTGCCAACCGCCTGACCGGCCAGATCACGAGTTTCATCAACACGGTGTCCGCCGCCTGACAGGCCGCGAACGCCTTCAGGCCTGAGCCCGCGCGGGGGGAGCCTGCTCCTCGGCATCGTCCAGCGCGCCGAGGTCTGCCTTGGCGAGGGTGAAGCTGACCCGGGTGCCTTCGCCCACGTCCGATTCAAGCACCAGCTTGCTGCCGTGCAGCTCCACCAGCGAGCGGGCGATGGCGAGCCCCAGACCGGACCCCTTGTGGGCGCGGGAGAACTGGTTGGCCACCTGGACGAAGGGCTGGGCCAGCCGCTTGATGTCGTCTTCCGCGATGCCGATCCCGGTGTCCTGGATCGCGAAGCGCACCGTCGTGTCCTGATCGGTCACGGTGAGCGCCACGTTGCCCCCGTCCGGGGTGAATTTCACCGCATTGGCCAGAAGGTTCAGCAGCACCTGCTTGAGCGCCCGGCGATCGGCCTGGACGAGCAGGTCGGCCGGTGCCTCGCAGGAGACCTCGATGCTCTTCTCCCGTGCGGCAGCCGCCATGATGCGGCAGGCATCCTCGGCGGCGGTTGCCGAATCCAGCACTTCCGTGTCGATGGACAGGCGTCCCGCTTCGATCTTGGACATGTCGAGAATGTCGTCGATGAGTGTGAGCAGGTGGGTGCCCGAATTGTGGATGTCCTGGCAGTAGTCCATGTAGCGGTCGGAGCCGAGCGCGCCGAACATCTGCTGGGTCATGATGTCGGAGAAGCCGATGATCGCGTTCAGCGGGGTGCGCAGCTCGTGGGAGATGTTCGCCAGGAACTCGGACTTGGCCCGGTTGGCTTCCTCGGCCTTGGTCTTCTCGGAATTGTACTTCTCGGCCAGCTCGACCAGTTGCTGCGCCTGGATCTGCAGGGTGCGGCGCGACTTCTGCAGGTCGGCAACGGTCGCCTTGAGGCGCTTCTCGCGGTCGACCAGCTGTTCCTCGTGACGCTTGAGCTGGGTGATGTCGGTGCCCACCGACACGAAGCCGCCGTCCTTGGTGCGCCGCTCGGAGATCTGCAGCCAGCGGCCGTCTTCCAGCTGCGCCTCGTAGGATCCGTGGCCGGCAGCACCCGTGGCACTGCCTTCGCTGACCTGGATGGGCGTGGAGGAGATCGGGCCGTTGGCGGCAAAGGCCATCACGTCCCGATAGGGCGTGCCCGGGCGAACCGCATGGTTCGGCAGGTTGTGCAGGGCCTGATAGTTCGAGTTGCAGATCACCAGCTCGTTGCGGGCGTTCCACAGGACGAAGGCCTCGGAAATCGTCTCGATGGCATCGCGCAGGCGCAGATCGGCGGTGCGGCTCTGTTCGGCCAGCTCATGCTGCTCGGTCACGTCGATGCAGATGCCGATGAGATGGGGTTCGCTGCGCCCCGGCTCGTGCTGGATCTCGCCGCGGGCCCGCAGCCAGATCCAGCGGCCTTCCGCGTGGCGCATGCGGAAGGTCTTGTCCACGGTCGCCTCACCGGTGCTCAGAAGGTCTTCGGCCAGCTTGAAGAGGTCGATGTCGTCGCCATGGGCGATCTCGGACACTTCGGCGAAGGAGAGGATGTCATCCTTCGGAGCCCGGCCCAGAAGCTCGTAGAGCGACGCCGACCAGAACATCCGGCCACGCGCCAGGTCCCAGTCGAAGAGCCCGCATCGGCCGTGGGTGAGGGCGGCGTCGATCCGGCCACGGGTCGAGGCATACATGTCATCGGCCTGCTCGGCGCGGGTCGACTGGGCGTAGAAGGCGTAGATGAGCACCAGGAGCACGCAGGCCGTGCCCACGAAGAGCGTGACATTGATCGACAGGTCCGAGCGCCATTCGGCGAAGACCAGCTGTTCGGACTGGAGCACGGCCAGCATGCCGAGATCCGAACCCAGATGATGCACGGTCACGAAGGTTTCGGCCGGCGGGGTGCCGTGCAGGGTCGTCGGCACGCTGAGAACACCGGCGCGCTCGCCGAAGATCAGCAGGGGCTGCGGCGACTTGAAGAGATCGCTGAGCGGCAGGCCCTCGAGCGTCGACTGCAGCGGGGCGCTGGCCACGATCCGGCCCTGGGTATCGGCCAGCAGCACGGTGCGGCCGTTGCTGGTTGCCCCTGATGGCAGGCTGTCGGCGAGGATGCGCTTCAGGGCCGAGCGGTAGCCGAGTTCGGGAAGCTCGTTGCTGGTCGCGTCCAGCTTGGCCGAGATGGCGGTGGCAATGAGGGCGATCTGGTCCCGGGCATCACGCTCCACGTCCTGATAGGCAAAGGACAGGGCCAGCGCCCGATAGGTCGCAAGGCAGGCGATGAAGATCAGGCAGAGCAGGGGGATCAGCCGGCGCATGATCGGCTCGGAGCGGAAGAGGCTCTGATAGGCGGGGTGGCGCCAGAACCGCAGGCTGTCGCGCAGCGCGGCCCGTTCGGCGCGCCCGGGGCGGTTCCGGTTCCGGTCGTGATCTTCCGGTCGCCCCATGAGGAGGGCGGCGGTCAGATCCAGAGCCATGAATGGAATCCGAACAATGCGCCGCACGGACGCGCTGCCGGCAAATGCCCGCGCCATCGGAAAATCGCCCCGATTTCGTTGAAGTGATGGTTCTCATCGGCAAGCCCCTTGCCGAATCACTTCATTTGAATCCACGAGCGGGCGTTTGTCCAGAGTGCCCAAGAAAAAAATGGTTAACGCCGAAAGCTGAAAACAGCCAAGATGTTAACAGTTTGTCGAGCGCTGCCTATTGCAGGCAGCGTTCGACGATATCACGGCAGTCGCGGGAAAGATTTTCCGCCTCGGCAAGGCTGCGCAGCGTCTTTTCAGCAAGGTCAGATCTGACAGTGTCGTAAGCACGCCAGGATCGGAAACACGTCAATAGTCTTGACGCAACCTGAGGATTTCTTGCGTCGAGCTTGAGAGCCTGTGCCGCCGCGAAAGCAAACCCCGCCCCGTCCTTGCGGGCGAACTGCACGGGATTGCCCGTGGCGAAGGCATGAACGAGGGCGCGGACGCGGTTCGGATTGCCTTCGTCGAAGAGTGCGTGCCGTGTCAGCGCCTCCACCCGTTCCAGCGCATCGCCGGCAGGGGAGGTCGCCTGCACCATGAACCACTTGTCGAGGGCAAGTGCAGAAGTGGCATGGCGGGCGCGGAAGTCCTCCAGTGCTGCTTCGGCCGCAGGCATTCCCTCATGCACCAGCAGGGTCAGGGCCGCCAGCCGGTCGGTCATGTTTGTGGCGGTCTCGTAGCGACGGGCGACGAGATCCGCGTCATCGGCCTCTCCGGAAACGGCGAGGAAGGTCAGCGCCTGATTGGCGAGTGCCCGTGCCCCGGCCTGGTCGGCTCCCGGATCGAAGCTGCCCTGAGGGCGCAGGGCTTCGATCTCCCGAAGCAGGGTCAGGTGGTCGCGGGCGATCCGGCGCCTCAGTCCCTGACGCAGGTCGTGGATCTGCTCCGGCGCTACGTCCTTGCCCTTCTCGCGCGCCAGATCCGCCTCGCCCGGCAGTTGCAGCGCCAGCGCCTTGAAGGCCGGATCGAGGCTCTGGTCCGCCAGAAGCTGACCGAAGACCTGCGAGATCAGAGTGGAGTCCTCTGGCGCGGATGTCCCGCCCTGAAGCGCCCGCAGAAGATGGCGGGTGACGAGGGTCTGGCTTGCCTGCCACCGGTTGAAGGGATCCCGGTCATGGCCGGCGCGGAAGGCGATGTCGCTTTCGTCCTCCTCCACCTCGAGGCGCACGGGAGCCGAGAAGTCCCGCAGCAGCGAGAGCACCGGGCGGTGCGGGATGCCGGAGAAGGTCACCGTCTGCTTGCGGTGTTCGAGGACGAGGCAGTCCCCGCGTACGCTCATCCCCTCGATAGAGGTGGGCGTCATGTCCGCGCCGTTTGGCCCGAGCAGGCCGAAGCGCAGCGGAATGACTGCCGGCGCCGACGACGGCTGGCCGGGCAGGGGCGCGATGTCCTGGGTCAGCTCGAGGGTCAGCGTTCCGGCCGCCGCATCATGCCGGCTTGCCACCGTCACCAGTGGCGTTCCCGCCTGCTCGTACCAGATGGCGAAGGCGCCGAGGTCCTGGCCCGAGCTTTCCGCGAAACAGGCGAGGAAGGCTTCGATGGTGGTCGCCTCGCCGTCGTGGCGGCGGAAATAGAGGTCCATGCCCTGCCGGAAAGTCTCTGCGCCCAGCAGCGTCTTCAGCATGTGGACGACCTCGGCCCCCTTCTCATAGACCGTGGCTGTGTAGAAGTTGTTGATTTCCGTGTATTTGCGCGGGCGCACCGGATGGGCGAGCGGCCCTGCATCCTCCGGGAACTGATGGGCCTTCAGCAGGCGCACGTCGGCGATCCGCTTCACCGGCCGCGACCGCATGTCCGACGAGAACTCCTGATCCCGGAAGACGGTCAGGCCTTCCTTCAGGCACAGCTGGAACCAGTCGCGGCAGGTGATGCGGTTTCCGGTCCAGTTGTGGAAGTATTCGTGGGCGATCACCGCCTCGATATTGGCGTAGTCCTGATCGGTGGCCGTATCCTGGTCGGCCAGAACATACTTGTCGTTGAAGATGTTCAGGCCCTTGTTTTCCATCGCGCCCATGTTGAAGTCGGACACGGCGACGATGTTGAAGACGTCAAGATCATATTCGCAGCCGAAGACCTCCTCGTCCCAGCGCATGGAGCGCTTCAGGCTGTCCATGGCCCAGTCGCACAGGCTTTCCTTGCCGTGTTCCACATAGATGCCGAGGTCCACCGCGCGGCCGGAGCGGGTCTGGAACCGATCTGTCACGCAGGCGAGATCGCCGGCCACCATCGCGAAGAGATAGGACGGCTTGGGATGCGGGTCATGCCAGATCGCGAAATGCCGGTCCGGCTTGTCCGAAACCGGACCGCTCTCCACCGGATTGCCGTTGCCGAGCAGGATCGGGCATTCCGACCGTTTTGCCTCGATCCGGGTCGTGTAGACGGCAAGCACGTCCGGCCGGTCGAGGAAATAGGTAATGCGGCGGAACCCCTCCGCCTCGCACTGGGTGCAATAGGTGCCCGAGGAGCGGTAGAGGCCTTCGAGCCGCGTGTTGGCATCCGGATCCACCTTCGTCACGATTTCCAGCTCGAAGGGCCCCTCCGGCGGGGCGAGCAGCACCAGCTGCTCCGGCGTCACGGTGAAGTCGTCCCGGTGGACCGACGCGCCATCGAGCGCAAGGCCCACCAGCTCCAGATCCCCGCCCTCCAGCACGAGCGGCGTGCCCGGCGCCGTCTCGTCGCGGCGGCGGAGCGCCAGGCGGCTGGTGATCTGCGTTGCCCGGGGCGAGAGCTGGATGTCGAGGGCGACCGTCTCGATGGTGTAGCGGGCGGGCGAATAGTCTTCCAGACGGATGACCGGGGCGGTGTCTGTGCGCATGAGGCGGCTCCTGAGGAGAACGGACGGCTGCGGGCAGGGCCGCGCCATCCGGGGTCGGGACGGGCTTACCGGGTCGGATCGGCAGCCAGGTCAAGAAGATGGGCGACCAGAGCGCTCTGCGGATCGGCAAGCGGGTCGATCACCGCGAAATGGTTCGCGCCGGGCACGATGTCCAGTCGGGTCTGCGTGTCGGAGGTGTCCTGTCCCCAGACCGCGCAAAGGCTTCGAGACTGGCGCAGGTATTCCTGAGACTCATCCCCGCCGACCACTGCAACAAGCCGCGTCCCCGCAGGTGGCTTCCGCAACAGCGGCGAGGCGGCCTTGGCACTGGCCTCCGTCATGCCAAGAGCGCCGTTGACCGACGTCGCCACCAGGGGAACGAGATCGAAGAGGCCGGAAATCGGCAGACCGCGGCTGCACAGGTCCGCTGGCAGCGCAGGACCACCCGGAACGGCGCGGGCCCAGTCGGTGGCCATCAGCTCGGCGGTGAGGTGACCGCCGGCCGAGTGCCCGGTAACAAGCAGCGGTCTGCCGAAACGCGCATGGAGATGCACCGCAAGGGACCTGAGGTCGTCGGTGATCTCCGCCACCGTCACCGCCGGGCACAGCCGGTAATTGGCAATCACCACATCGAAGCCATGGGCATTGAGCCCGGCAGCCATGTGGGAAAAAGCCTCCCGCGACAGGGCCTGCCAGTAGCCGCCGTGGATGAAGAGCGCGGTGCGCGAGCGCGCTTCCGTGCCGGCCTTGCGGGGGAAGATGTCATAGGTGTGGCGCGCATCCGGACCATAGCTCTGGGCGAGCAGGGCGTCCGGGCGCTCAGTGCGATAGGCGGTGGCGCGGGCGTGCCAGGCGGCGATCAGCTCGGGATGCTCGGGCACACGGGCCCGGTTGTTGTATTCCGCCTCAAGGCGGGCATCGAGGGCGGGTGCGGATCCGGGGACGGAAGGGGCGGACGTCATGGCGGCTGGAGCCTGTCTTGTTTATTTCGGACAGCAGTTGAAGCATTTCGCGACAGCGGCGGCAAGGGCAGGCAGGAAGGTGCGCGGGGCTCTGGAACCTTCTGCGCTGATCGGGCGTTTCGTCCCTTGTCACAGCGTGACCGCGACACTTCCCTTGCGTCCTTTTCCTTGCATCCTTTGACAGGGCTTGGTCTGATCCCCACGTAGGAGAGCGCAACGGCACGACAAAACCTCCCCCGATAAAAGGACAAAGGCATGAGCCGCCTAGACAGTTTCATCCGCAGGCTGACCGCCCAGAAGATCCTGCTCGAGCATGTGGCCGAGCAGGTGAAGGAGGTTCCCGGACCGATCCTCGAACTGGGCCTCGGCAATGGTCGCACCTATGATCACCTGCGCGAGATCCTGCCCGGCCGGGACATTTATGTCTTCGACCGGGATCTGGCCTGCCATCCGAGCTGCATTCCTGAAGGCGACTTCATGATCTTCGGCGAGATCCGCGACACGCTTGCCTTCTGCGAGCCGCGGATCGGCGAGAAGGCGGCCTTCATCCATGCCGACATCGGCTCCGGCGACCCCACCACCGATCTGGCCACCCAGAGCTGGCTGTCTCCCCTGATCGACGACCGCTGCAAGCCCGGCGGTTACGTGCTCTCGGGCCTCGCCCTGGATCTTCCCGGCTTCGAGGAACTGGAGAAGCCGGAAGGGATCCGCCCCGGTCGTTATCACCTCTACCGCAAGAAGGCCTGACCGGCGGGAGCGCCGTTTCCGGACGTCATGACGAACTGTCCGTTGCCTTGGCTCCGGGGAGCCTTTACCTCCTCGGGTCAGGGCGGCGTGCCGCCACTCCGCAGTGTCTCGAAGAGGTTGTCATGTCCGCCCCGCTCCACGGTGTGAAGGTCATCGAACTTGCCCGCATTCTCGCCGGTCCCTGGATCGGCCAGACCCTTGCCGATCTCGGCGCGGACGTGATCAAGGTCGAGAGCCCCGACGGGGATGACACCCGCGGCTGGGGCCCCCCCTTTCTGGAAACCGAGGACGGATCGAAGGGCGATGCGGCCTATTTCCACTCCTGCAACCGGGGCAAGCGGTCGATCACCGTCGACTTCCGCACCGAGGAGGGCCAGGAAATCGTCCGCCGGCTGGTGGCCGATGCGGATGTGCTCATCGAGAACTTCAAGCTCGGCGGCCTGAAGAAATACGGCCTCGACTACGACAGCCTGAAGGCCGTCAATCCGCGCCTGATCTATGCCTCGGTCACCGGCTTCGGCCAGGAAGGGCCCTATGCCCACCGGGCCGGCTATGACTTCATGATCCAGGGCATGGGCGGCATCATGGACCTGACCGGCGACCCGCAGGGCGAGCCGCAGAAGATCGGCGTCGCCTTTGCCGACATCTTCACCGGCCTCTATGGCGTGATCGGCGTGCTGGCGGCCCTGCGCAAGCGGGACGAGACGGGCGTCGGCGAACATGTGGACCTTGCCCTGCTCGACAGCCTGACCGGTGTCCTGGCCAATCAGGCTCTCAACTATTTCGTCTCCGGCACGGCGCCCAAGCGTCTGGGCAACGCCCATCCCAACATCGTGCCCTATCAGGTCTTTGCGGTCGCCGATGGACATGTGATCGTGGCGGTGGGCAACGACGGCCAGTTCCGCAAATTTTGCGAGATCCTTGGGGGTGCCGCTCTGGCCGACGATCCCGCCTATGCCACCAATGCGGCCCGTGTCGCGAACCGCTCCACCCTCGTGCCCCTGCTGGAAGAGCGCATGGCGACCTTCCGGCGTGACGAACTGCTCGAGGCGCTCGAGGAGCGTGCGGTCCCCGGCGGTCCGATCAATTCGGTGGCCGATGTCTTCGCCGATCCGCAGGTGACCTTCCGCAAGATGCGCGTCGATCTGCCGGCGACCGGCGTCAAGGGCGGCACCGCCCCCTCGATCCGTACGCCGCTGAAGTTCTCCGACAGTGACCTGGTGCTGGAACGCGCCGCGCCGCGCCTCGGTGAACACACGGACGAGATCCTCGCGGAACTGGGCCTGCCCAAAAGAGCCGGATGAGCGGTCGGGCCGCTCCAGCCCGTGAAAATGTGTCGCAAGGTGAGGTTTTCTGCCGAAAATGCCGCGGACGGAAAGCGAAACCATGTGGGCAGCGCACATTTCGTTACCAAAGTGGATCTGGACGCCGCCCCCCGGAGCCTCTACATCCGGGGCATGCCAACCTGCGAGGGGCAAGGGTTCATTTGCTTTTGAGCCCTAGCCTTGCGGGTGTGCCCCGAACCTGATCCAGCCCTTGGGCGGGACACCGGCAAGTCGCCGCGCGGGGCGGGAAAGATGTTCCGGGGACCGTCCGCATGGCACTGAGCTTGAAACGCCGCTATCTGAAGATGCCGCTGACGCGGATCGTCTCCTTCACCTTCGGCGGTTTCGTGGCCCTGTCCATCGCCCTGGTCCTGTTCCTGTCGGTCAAGGCGAATGTCCGTAACACCTTCTCCCTGCTGAACGACAAGGCGATCCTGCTCACCTCCTCCATGGAAGAGCGCCTGCGCGATCACTTCCTCGCCGTCGAGCAGGCGGTCACCGATCTGCGCCCCTTCTTCGAGCGCGGCGAGATCGACTTCAACGACAAGGATGCCGGCCTGGAGCTGATGAAGGTGGCCGTTGCCACCTCGTCGCGGCTCACTGTCCTGGTCGCGACCGATCTCAAGGGCGAGAACTTCGGCGTCTTTCAGGCGCCCAATGGCCGGCTCTGGCCATTCAAGCGCCAGCTTCCCCCCGGCGGTGACCGCACCTATGTGCTGCCCGACCTGACCGCGGCGTCCGGCCCGACCTGGGGCCCGATCCTCAACAACGACATCGGCCAGTTCGCCAACGTCTCCGTTCCCATCGTCCGCAATGGCCGGATGATCGGCACCCTGACGGCCGCAAGCTCCCTCGACAGTCTGGCCGAGTCCATCCGCTCCCTCGACGAAGGGGTGGAGAACACCACCTTCGTCATGGTCAATGGGGACGAGATCCTCGTCCATTCCGACCGGGATGCCTTCCAGTCCGGTGGCAAGGGTCAGGCGCCGCTTCCCGCCAGCGCCGAAGCCTTTGGCGATCCCGTTCTGGCCCAGCTGGCGCAAGCTGATGTCCTCGACGGCTTTGCCAAGGCCGCCCGGCTCGGCATCGAGGTCAGCCGACTGGAACTGGGACGGCGGGACTATGTGATCATGAAGGCCGTTGTTCCCGGCTACAGTACAGAGCCCTGGGTGATCGGCCAGTACTTCCGCGGCGCGACCATCTCCCGCGAGGTCGAGCGCCTCATGGGCTCAGCGCTCGTGGGCATCGCGGCCATGATCATCGCTGCGCTCGTGGCCTTCTGGCTGGGGCGCGTGGTCGCCCGGCCCCTGAAGAAACTGGCCGAGCAGTCGCGAGCCGTCGCGACCCTGTCGCTGGAGAATGTGGATCCCTTGCCCCGGTCCCGCGTCGCGGAACTGGATCAGGTGGCCCAAGCCTTCAATTCCATGGTGGTGGGGCTGCGGGCGATGAACACCTACGTGCCTCGCTCCCTGTTCCACAAGCTGATGCGCCTCGGTGGCAGCCAGGCCGCCGATGCCCGCGAGGCCCGGCTGACCATCCTCTTCACCGATATTGTCGGCTTCACCGCTCTGTCGGAGACCATGAGTGCCGCCCAGACTGCGCGCTATCTCAACGCCCATTTCGCCGTGCTTGTGGCTGCCGTCGAGGACGAGGGCGGCACTGTGGACAAGTTCATCGGCGACGGCATGCTGGCCTTCTGGGGCGCGCCCGACGCCCGATCCGATCACGCGGAGGCCGCCGTGCGGGCCGCGCGACGCATCGCGCGGGATCTGGAGGTCTTCAACGATCAGGCCAGCGCCCGGGGCGAGCCTTGCGTGCGCATGCGCATCGGCATCCACACCGGTCCGGCCGTCGTTGGGAACGTTGGCGCGCTTGACCGCTGGAACTACACCGTCGTCGGCGACACGGTGAATGTCACCGAGCGGCTGCAGACCCTGGGGCGCGAGCTTGGCAGTGGCGACGGGGTCGTCATCCTCGCAAGTGCCGACACGGTCGCCGAATTGCCCGGGGAACGCGGCGCGGAGCGGGCAGGGGACTTCTCCCTGCGTGGACGTTCGACCCAGCTCGAGGTTTTCAAGCTCGATCCCGCGGCTGTCCCCGACACCGCAGCCGGAACCCAGCGCCGGGTCGCCGGGGGCGGGAGCTTCCCCCCGTCTGCCGCCGAATAGGGCCGGCCGGGCCTTCCGATCCGGTCTGAAACGTGACCGGAATCACGCTTTAAGCATTTTTTCCGAAGCCATTGCGAATTCGCCGCTTTTTGTGGTTGTCTTTTTCGCAGGGAAAGGGGTCTATTTTCCTTGTAGGTCAGGATCCCGTCAGAGGTCCGGCCAAAGGGAGGAGTGCAGCGGGTGAATGTCCTGTCGATCGAGAACCTGACCGTCGAGTTCCGTACGGCCGAAGGGCCTGTCCGGGCGGTCAAGGACGTCTCCTTCGCGGTGCCCCAGCGCAAGACCGTCGCCCTCGTCGGCGAAAGTGGCTCCGGCAAGACCGTGATCTCCCAGACCATCATGGGCCTTCTGCCGACCAATGCCGCGGTGACCGGCGGCCGTGTTCTTCTCTGCGATCCCCGGGACGGGTCGGCCCCGATCGACATCGCCGCTCTGGATCGCAAGGGTCCGCAGATGCGCCATCTGCGCGGCAACCGGGTGGCGATCATCTTCCAGGAGCCGATGACCTCCCTCTCGCCGCTGCACACCATCGGCGACCAGATCGGCGAGGCGGCCCAGCTTCATCGCAATGTCGGTGCCGCCGAGGCCCGTGAACTGACCGTGGAGATGCTGCGCCTCGTGCAGTTCCCCGATCCGGCCTCCGCCGTCGATGCCTATCCCTTCGAGCTGTCCGGCGGCCTGCGCCAGCGTGCCATGATCGCCATGGCCATGATCTGCAAGCCCGCGCTGCTGATCGCCGACGAGCCGACCACGGCGCTCGATGTCACGATCCAGGCGGAAATCCTCAAGCTCATCAAGGACGTTCAGTCAGAGCTTGAGATGTCGGTTCTCATGATCACCCACGACTTCGGCGTTGTGGCGAACATGGCCGACGACGTGGTGGTCATTTATCACGGTGAGATCATGGAGCAGGGGACCGCACCCCAGCTCTTTGGCAACCCGCAGCATCCCTACCTGAAGGCGCTGCTGAATGCGGTGCCCGGCTTCCACATGGACAAGGACGAGCGGCTGCAGCCGATCCGTCCGATCATCCTTCCCGCCGAAGCCCTGACGGGCAACCGGGTTGACTGCACGGTCAAGCCCGGACAGCCGCTGGTGAAGGTCACCGGCGCGCGCAAGGAGTTCTCCCTGCGCAAGGGCGGGCTCTTCTCCAGCCACAGCCGCTCGATCCTGGCGCTCGACGACATCAACCTCACCATCCGCCGGGGCGAATGTCTCGGCCTCGTGGGGGAAAGCGGCTCGGGCAAGACCACCGTCGCCCGCGCCATCCTGCGTGCCATCGAGCTCGACAGCGGCACGGTCGCCTATGACCGCGGCGAAGGGCTTCAGGACATTTGCAGCCTCGACAAGCCCGCGCTGATGGACTTCCGCCGAAGGGTCCAGCTCATCTTCCAGGATCCCTTCTCCTCGCTCAATCCGCGCATGACGGTGAACGACATTCTCACCGAGCCCCTGCAGATCCACCGGATCGGCACGCCGGAAGAGCAGGCGGAGCGCGCCCGCACCCTCATGCGTCTGGTCGGTCTCGATCCCCGGTTCCTGCGCCGCTATCCCCATTCCTTCTCCGGCGGCCAGCGCCAGCGTATCGGCATTGCCCGCGCGCTCGCCCTCAATCCGGAGTTCCTGCTCTGCGACGAGCCGACCTCGGCGCTGGACGTTTCCGTCCAGGCCCAGATCCTCAACCTGCTGCAGGATCTCAAGCGCGACCTGAACCTCACCTACCTCTTCGTCAGTCACAATCTGGCCGTGGTGGACTATATCGCCGACCGGATTGCCGTCATGTGCCGGGGCCGCGTGGTGGAAGTTGGTGAAACCCGCCAGGTCGTCGCAAATCCGTTACATCCCTATACGAAGGCTCTTCTCTCCGCGGTGCCCGAGCCTGACCTGAATGCACCTCTCGATTTCGAGGCCCTGAACCGGTCGCGGGCATCCGACCCGACCGCCTGGCCCGAACCCTATCGTCTCTGCCCGCAGGATCGCCCCCTGCTGGTGGAGATGGAGCCCGATCAC
Organism: Roseibium aestuarii; assembly: GCF_008477545.1. Taxonomy (GTDB): domain Bacteria; phylum Pseudomonadota; class Alphaproteobacteria; order Rhizobiales; family Stappiaceae; genus Roseibium; species Roseibium aestuarii. The sequence goes on from NZ_VORA01000001.1 coordinate 994,753, forward strand.
TTTGTCTGCGCGCCTGCGCTGCACGGCAAGCAATATGCTCCGAGCGCGGCCTGAGGTTTGAGGACCCCTGAATGACGATGCGACTGTTGTCCCGCTTCCTGTCCCGATCGGCCCTTCTGGCCCTGCCCGTCATGGCAGGTCTGGGGGGCGTCTCTCCGGTGCTGGCCCTTGATCTTCAGGAGACCCCGGGTCTCGCCGCCGGTCTGCCGCCGGTCGGAGAGCGCGTGCCCGCCGAACCGCTGATCGTCGATCTGGAGGCCAAGGGCCGCAAGACCGGCGTCATGGGCGGCACGATCGAGACCATGATCGGCCGGTCCAAGGATGTGCGCCTGATCAACGCCTGGGGCTATGCCCGTCTGGTCGGCTATGACAAGGACCTGAACCTCGTTCCCGACATTCTGGCCGATGTCACGGTGGAGGAGGGGCGCATCTTCACCCTGCGCACCCGCAAGGGGCACAAGTGGTCCGATGGCGCGCCCTTCGGCGCGGAAGATCTGCGCTACTATTACGAGGACGTGGCGCTGAACGAGGAGCTGAACCCGGCCGGCCTGCCGCCCTTCCTGCTGGTCGATGGCGAGAAGCCGGTCTTCGAGGTTCTGGACGAGACCACCGTGCGCTACACCTGGTCCAAGCCCAACCCCATGTTCCTGCCCGAGCTGGCCAAGGCCCGCCCGCCTTTCATCTATCGCCCCGCCCATTACCTGAAGCCGTTCCACGGCAAGTATGGTGACGCAGCCGAAATCGCGAAGCTGGCCGAACAGCAGAAGGTGCGCGGCTGGGCGCCGCTGCACAATGCGCTGGACGACATGTATGGCGCCCAGAACCCGGACGAGCCGAGCCTTCAGCCCTGGGTGCGTGCGGCCGGCGACAACGACCGCCGCTTCTCTCTGGAACGCAATGCCTTCTATCACCGGGTCGATGCGGCCGGGCACCAGCTGCCCTATGTGGACCGGGTGGTCATGACCGTGGCCGACGGCAAGCTCATTCCGGCCAAGACCCAGGCCGGCGAAGCCGACCTGCAGGCGCGCAATCTCTCCTTCTCCGACATCACCGTGCTGAAGCAGGGCGAGGCGGCGCAGGGCTATGTGACCGCGCTCTGGGCCAATTCCAAGGGCTCGGAAATGTCCATCCTGCCCAATCTCACGGTCAAGGATCCGGTCTGGCGCGAGCTTCTGCGCGATACCCGCTTCCGCCATGCCCTGTCGCTCGGCATCGACCGGACGATGATCAACCGCACCCTCTATTTCGGCCTCGGCAAGCCGGGCAATGACACGGTGTTGCCCGCCAGCCCCCTGTTCAAGCCCGAATACCGCACCAGCTGGGCCGACTATGATCCCGCCAAGGCCAATGCGCTCCTCGACGAGATCGGCCTGACCCAGCGCAACGGCGAGGGCACCCGCCTGATGGCTGATGGCCGCCCGCTCGAGATCATCATCGAGACCGCCGGTGAGGACAGCGCCCAGGTCGACGCCCTGGAGCTCGTGTCCGAGACCTGGAAGGAGCTGGGCATCCGCCTCTTCATCAAGCCCAGCCAGCGCGACATCCTGCGCGAACGCTCCATCACGGGCGAGCTGGTCATGTCCGTCTGGTCGGGCATGGAGAACGGCATTCCAACCGCCGACATGCCGCCGGAGGATCTGGCGCCGGTGCACGGCGAGGTCCTGTCCTGGTTCGGCTGGGGCGACTACTGGGAAACCAAGGGCGCCGGTGGCGAGAAGCCTGACTGGCAGCCGGCCATCCGCCTGATGGATCTCTATCAGAACTGGCTGGTTTCCACCTCCTCGGATGAACGCCGGGCGATCTGGGACGAGATGCTGGCGATCCACGCCGAAGAGACCATCCGCATCGGTCTGGTGGCCGAAGTGCCCCAGCCCGTCGTGGTGAAGGGACTGGAGAACGTGCCCCTGACTGCCTTCTACGGTTGGGATCCGGGCGCCCATTTCGGCCTGCACCGCATGGACGAGTTCTTCTTCGCCAAATAAGGTCGCCTTTTCGCGACAGTGAGATGCCCCTTGCGCCGGAGCCCCGGCGCAAGGAACCAGGGACGGGGAACGGGGACGCCTAATGCTGGAGTATATCGTGCGGCGGATCATCACCATGATCCCGACGCTCTTCGTGATCAGCTTCCTGATCTTCTTCATCGTGGAGCTGCCGTCCGGCGATTACATCTCCAACCAGATTGCTGCCCTGCGCTCCTCCGGCGAGGCCTCCGCCGTGGCCAAGCTGGAGTTCCTGCGCGCCGAATTCGCCCTCGACCGCCCGTTCTTCGAACGCTACCTGATCTGGGTCGGCCTCTGGTCCGGCCCCCACGGCTTCGACGGCCTGCTGCAGGGCAACTGGGGCTGGTCCTTCGAGTTCAACAAGCCGGTGGAAGCCGTCATCGGTCCGACGCTTCCCCTGACGGTGATCCTGAACTTCGCGACCATCCTCTTCGTCTACATCGTCTCCTTCCCGATCGGGATCTATTCCGCCACACGGCAATATTCCTGGGGCGACTACGGCTTCACTTTCCTCGGCTATATCGGTCTCGCCACGCCCAACTTCCTCCTCGGACTGATCCTGCTCTATTTCTTCAATCGCTGGTTCGGGCTGTCGATCGGCGGCCTCATGGACCCGCAATATCTCGACCAGGGCTGGAGCCTCGACAAGCTGCTCTCGATCCTCGGCCACCTGATCGTGCCGACCATCGTCATCGGCACGGCGGGCACGGCGGCCATGATCCGGCGCCTGCGCGCCAACCTGCTGGACGAGCTGCACCGGCAATATGTCACCACCGGCCGCGCCAAAGGCCTGAAGGAAAGCACGCTTCTGGTGAAATACCCCCTGCGCATGGCCCTCAATCCCTTCATCTCCGACATCGGCAATCTGATCCCGTCGCTGGTCTCCGGCTCCGTCATCGTCTCGGTGGTGCTGAACCTGCCGACCGTCGGGCCCGTGCTCTTGTCGGCGCTTCAGAGCCAGGACCAGTTCCTGTCCGGCTTCATCCTGCTCTTCGTGGCGATGCTGACCCTCGTGGGCATGCTGGTCTCCGACCTGCTGCTCGCCATCCTTGATCCACGCATCCGCCTCGGCGGCAAGGCAAGCGGCTGAGGGGAGGGCAGCAGAATGAGCGACAGTCACGACACCGCCCGGACCCATTACGTCAACCCGGCCCCCTTCAATCCGGTCGAGGACGAGGTCCTGACCCCGGAGCAGGAACGCTACTATCAGGCCAGCCAGTGGCGGATCATGTGGTGGAAGTTCAAGAGCCACAAGCTGGCACTCTGGTCGGGCATCGTCCTGATCCTCTTCTACCTTTGCGTTCCCTTTGCCGAGGTGATTGCGCCCTACACGCCCAACCAGCGCAATTCCGAGCATCTCTATGCGCCGCCCCAGCCCGTCCATCTCTTCCACGAGGGCAGGCTCGTCGGGCCCTTCGTCTATGGCCAGACCTCCGAGGTCGACATGACCGTGATGAAATGGGTGTTCAAGGAAGACCGCACCCAGGTGCAGCCCCTGCGCTTCCTCTGTCTCGGTGATCCTTACGAATTCTGGGGCCTTGTCGAGGCGCGCTTCCATCTCGTCTGTCCGGCGGAAGGGGGAACGCTCTTCCTGCTCGGCACTGACCGGCTCGGCCGCGACCAGTTCTCCGGTCTGGTCTATGGCGCGCGCCTGTCCCTCACCGTCGGGCTGGTGGGTGTGGCGATTGCCATCGTGCTCGGCCTCTTCTTCGGCGGCATTGCCGGCTATTTCGGCGGCGTGGCCGACAGTCTGATCCAGCGGCTCATCGAGATCATGCGCTCGCTGCCCGAGCTGCCCCTGTGGATGGCGCTGTCCGCGGCCCTGCCGGTCACATGGTCGCCGGTGTGGATCTATTTCGGCATCACCATCATCCTCGGCCTGCTCGACTGGCCGGGTCTGGCGCGCGCCGTGCGCTCCAAGCTCCTCTCCCTGCGCGAAGAGGAATATGCCCGCGCCGCCGTGCTGATGGGGGCCAAACCCTCCCGCGTGATCACCCGCCACCTGCTGCCGGGATTCACCAGCCACATCATTGCCAGCGCCACCCTGTCCATTCCCTCGATGATCCTCGGCGAGACGGCGCTCTCCTTCCTCAATCTGGGGCTGCGGCGTCCCTCCGTTTCCTGGGGCGTTCTCCTGAACGAGGCGCAGAACATTTCCGTGGTCACGGTCTACCCCTGGCTCATGGCGCCGGTGATCCCCATCATCATCGTGGTGCTGGCGTTCAATTTCCTCGGCGACGGTTTGCGCGACGCCGCCGATCCCTATAAGTGAGGATCAGGGCGCACGAGTCGGAGTGAGCCGCCTTTTCACGGCATTGCCGTTGTCGTCCTCGGGCTTGTCCCGAGGATCCACAGATGATCGCACTGGATGCTCGGGACAGGCCCGAGCATGACGCAGGAAGGGTTGACCTTCTCCGCCGGCATCCCACATCCGGGGGCCGCGATCCGAATGAAGCAAGGACGAACACATGTCGAAGAACGCCAGTACCGCAGAAGGCTGGGATGAGGAATATGAAGCCGGGCGCTGGGCCTTCCTGCGCTCCCTGCCCGAGAGCGGGCGCTACGGCATCATCGGCATGTGGCTGAACCTGACCGGCTCCAACGCCGAGGTGCTGGACATCGGCTGCGGCGAAGGCCTGCTCTACGAGCGCCTCGCCCCCATGGGCCTGACGAAATACGTCGGCATGGACCTGGCCCCGGCCGCCCTCGAGATCGCCAATGTGGATCCGGCCATCGCCTCCCTGCGCGCCGGCGACATGCACACGTTCGAGCCCCAGGCCGGCGAAACCTTCTCGGCCATCGTCTTCAACGAGGTGCTGCATTTCGCCGAAGATCCGGCTGCAGTCGTCGCTCGTTACGTGCCCTTCCTGAAGAAGGACGGCGTCATCGCGCTCTCCATGTACAGCCCCAAGCGCCCCGAAAGCGGCGCCAACAAGCTGATCGCCCGGCTCTGGGAAGCGACCGACGACACGGCGAAGTGGGAAGTCCTCGACGACTACCGTCTGGGCTCCGACAAGAAGGGCGTCACCTGGCGCCTGCGTCTGGTCAAGCCTGTCGTCTGACCTGAAGGGCGCGGCTCCGCGCCCTCGCTCTCTGTCGCCAGACACGACCGCGGCGAATGTTCGGGGGACATGCCTCTATCGAGAATCTTGAGCCTCTGCTCCGTCATCCGCGACCCCTCCATTGTCATCCCCGACTTGATCGGGGATCTAGCCTCTTGACCATGGCATCGATGCCGCGAGTCTTCTGCACGCGCGCGCATCCGATCGCAGGTCCGTACGCTGATCACCTGTTCGTCCCCAATCGCGTTGGGGAAGGCGGAGGAGAGGCAGAGGTCCCGGATCAGGTCGGGGACGGCGCGGGGGACGCGAGGACCGGCGCCGCAGTGCTCGTTCCCACGAAGAATGCCGGCAACTCCGCCACGCTGTCGAGGATCAGGTCGGCGAGCGGCGCCAAGTCCGCTCGCGTTCCCGTACCCGAGAGGACGCCGATGGCAAGCCCGGCCCCCGCACGCCGCGCCATCTCCAGATCGTGGGTGTTGTCGCCGACCATCGCGATACTGTCCGCCGTGAGCCCGGTCGCAGCCGCAAAGCCCTGCACCATGCCCGGCTCCGGCTTGGGGCCGTGGCCGCTGTCATAGCCGCAAAGGAAGCGGAAGGACGACGCGGCGCCAAGCCCCTCGACGAAGACGCGGACCGAGGCCTCGCTGTCGCTGGACGCCACCCCCAGCAGCAGGTCCATCCCGGAAAGCTGCGCGAAAACCTCCGGAACACCGGGGAGCGGCACGGCCTCGGTCATGCCTTCCGCAAAGATCCGGTCCAGATCGCGGGCGAGGGTCGTGTGATCGAAGGCTGCCCCGGCCGCGACCCAGGCCTCGGCGATCTCGACCGCGTTTCCGGCCGCAAAGAGCGACCCCGCCGCCGTTCGTCCGGTCACCGGATCCTGTCCGCCGAGGCGCAGGAAGTGCTCGGCCACAGCCGTGTCGCCGCGCGCGCCGTGGCGGGCCGCCGCCAGGTTGATGCGGCTCCAGGTGCGGTCGAAATCGAGCAGGGTGCCGTCCTTGTCGAACAGGATGGCGCGGATCTGCGGAGGAACATCAAGGGCCTGAATCATGCTGCAAGCCTTAGCAGCGAACGCACTGAGCAAGAAGACAAAAACCGGCCCGGGCGCAGGGGGTCCGGACCGGCTGGATCAAGGGGGTCAGCCCTTCGGCAGCTTCCAGGCCATCACGTGATCCCCCGGCGTGGTACCGATGGAGCCGTGACCGCCCGCGACCATGAGCACATATTGCTCGCCGTCCACCTCATAGGTCATGGGCGTTGCCTGGCCCCCGGCGGGCAGGCGCGCGCTCCACATCACCTCGCCGGTGGTCAGGTCATAGGCGCGCAGATAGTCATCCACCGCCGCCCCCATGAAGACCAGACCGCCCCGGGTGATCATCGGCCCGCCGATGCCCGGCACGCCCATCTCGATGGGAAGGGGAATGGGGCTCAGATCCTCCACCGTGCCGTTCTTGTGGCGATAGGCGGTCTTGCCGTTGGTCAGGTCGACCCCTGCCACATAGCCCCAGGGCGGCTGCTGGCAGGGCAGGCCGAGGGGCGAGTAGAACGGCCCCATGTCGACGCCATAGTCTGCCCCCTCGTTGCGGTTCAGGCCGACTTCGCTGGCCTTCTCATCCGCGCCCTTGGGTGGGATCTCGCTGGCAGGCACCAGCCGCGAGGTAAAGGCCAGATAGACCGGCATGCCGAACATCACCTGTCGCTCCGGGTCGACGGCGACCGACCCCCAGTTGAACGTGCCGAAATTCCCCGGATAGACGATCGAGCCCTCGAGCGACGGCGGCGTGTAGCGCCCGGCGTAGTTGAGCGAGCGGAACCGGATGCGGCAGGCCAGCTGGTCGAAGAGGCTCACGCCCCACATGTCCTTCTCGCTCAGGGCAGGCGGGTTGAAGGAAAGCGCCGAGTGGGGCTGGGTGGGGGCGGCATGGTCCTCCGGGATGGTCTGCGTGGACCCGACGGGCACCTCGCTCACCGGCACGATGGGCGTCCCGGTTTCCCGGTTCAGCACATAGATGTCCCCCTGCTTGGTGGGCTGCACCACGGCGGGCACCACCGCGCCGCCGATGGTCAGGTCTATCAGCACCGGCTGGGCCGGCACGTCCATGTCCCACAGGTCGTGGTGGACGAACTGCTTCACCCAGCGCACCTGTCCGGTGGCAATGTCGAGGGCCGTCAGCGAGGACGAATAGGTCTCCACCGCTTCCGAGCGGTTCATGCCCAGCTGATCCGGCGGCTGGTTGCCCATGGGGATATAGACGAGGCCCAGGGCCTCGTCGGCGGAAAACACCGACCAGCTGTTGGGAGAGTTGGTGGTGTAGGTCTCGCCCTCGGCGAGCGGCGCCGTCTCCTCCGGCCGGGCGCTGTCCCAGTTCCACACCAGCGCCCCCGAATGGGCATCGAAGGCACGGATCACGCCGGAGGGTTCATAGAGGGAATAGTTGTCGTTCACCGCGCCGCCGATGATGATCTTGCCGGAAACGGCCATGGGCGGCGAGGTGGAATAGTAGTAGCCCGCCGGGTTGTATTTCATGTGCCGTTCCAGATGCAGGAAGCCTCGGTCGGCGAAATCCTCGCAGACCGTGCCATCCGCCGCATTCAGCGCAATCAGCCGGGCATCGGAGGTGGGCAGATAGATCCGCTCGTGGCACCGCTCTCCGGCGGCGACCTGCGGGTCAACCCAGTAGGTCACGCCCCGGCAGGTCTGGTGCTGGCGATCCGTGTTCAACCCCACTTCCGGATCGTATTTCCACTTCCTTTCGCCGGTGCGCGCGTCCAGCGCCAGCGCCCAGTTGTGCGGGGTGCAGAGATAGATCGTGTCGCCGATCTTCAGAGGCGTGACTTGATAGGTGGTCTCCTTGGTGTCGCCGGGCAGTTTCACGTCGCCCGTCTGCGCATGCCAGGCAAGCTGCAGCCTCGCCACATTGTCCGGGGTGATCTGGTCGAGAGGGGAATAGCGCTGGCCGAACTGGCTGCGGCCATATTGCTGCCAGTCGCCCTCAGGCATGGGATTGCCCAGATCCGGATTGGTCTCCACCGTTTGCAGCGGCAGTTGCCCCGCCAGATCATGGGGCGCGTTGAGCATGGAGCCGACGGCGACCACCACGGCAATGGCCACCGGCAGGCCGAGCGGCAGGACAGAGGGCTTGTCGCCCGCCAGATCGAGACTGTTTCGCACCGCAGGCAGCAGCAGAAAGAGACCGATGAGGATGATCAGCCCCCCGCGCGGTGCCAGCGCCCACCAGTCGAAGCCGACCTCCCACACGGCCCAGACCAGGGCTGCAAGGGTGAAAAGGCCGTAGATCCAGTACACCAGCGGATTGCGGAAGAAGACGAGCACAGCGCAGGCGAGGAACACGAGGCCTGCAAGCAGATAGAACAGGCTGCCGCCGAGGGCGACGAGCCAGGCGCCGCCGGCGGCCAGAGGCAGCCCGACGAGCGCGAGACAAACGAGGGAAATGAGACGAGCCATGACCTTCTCCGGGAAGGGTTTGCGACGGCCACGGGGGAGCTGTGGCGCGGAAAGGGTCAGGGACGGTCTCGTCGGGCTCGGAATGGCAAGGGCGCTGGCCCTTGTTGCGGGGAGGGGGCCTTCTCGCGGACATGGCGGGAAAGGCCTGAGATCGGAAGGAGTTCGGAGCCTGGACGCAAGCGTCCCTGCCAAGCCAACTCCCCGATGCGCTGATGGTTCCGCTGCCCCGCGCCTGGGCCGGGACGCTGGGGTTCCGGTCCAGGCTGCCCATGTAAGGGGCGGGCTTTTTCGTCGGTGTGGGCGCCGCGTCAGGCCAGCGCCTTGTAGAAGACCGTCGTTCCCTCCATCCGCCCGTCGGGCAGGGCGGCATAGTCGGGGATCACGCCCACCTTCACATAACCACAGGACGGATAAAGCTTTTCGGCCCGGTCGCCCGTTACCGTATCCAGCACCAGAAGCTTGCGACCAAGCGACAGGGCGAGCCGCTCCGCCTCGGCCAGCAGCGCGCGGGCAATGCCACGGCGGCGGGCGGCCGGGTGCACCAGCATCTTGGCGATCTCTGCCCGGTTGCACCCGTTGGGCTGACCCGCAAGCTCCAGCGACACCGTGCCGACGATGGCGCCGTCCAGCTCGGCCACCAGAATGTGACGTGCCCCGCTTGCCAGCCCCTCGCGGCGGCCCTGCCAGAAGCGTGCGGCCTCCTCGATGGGAAAGGGCAGGATGAACCCGACGCCCGATCCCTCCAGCACGCAGGCCTGGAGGATCTCGGCCAGCGACGGCAAGGCGGCGTCCAGCGTCTCGGCGGTCAGGGGGCGCAGGATCAGGGTCGGAGCAGGGAGGGGAGCGGTCATGGCAGGATCACCGTGAGAATGTAGCGGGCGGGCTGGGGGCCGGGCGCGTGGTAGCTGTTGGGGGAGGTGAGGCGGAAGCGCAGGCAGTCGCCGGCGGAAAGCCAGTGGGTCTCAGGGCCGAGCGTGACCTCCAGCGCACCGTCCAGCAGCACCAGATGGTGCTCCAGATCGATCAGGGGCGGGGCGTCATAGGCAATGGTCCGGCCTGCCGGCAGCCGGCCTTCGATCACCGTGCCGCGAAATCCGGACTGGCTGGGGGAGAGCGTGCGCCGGACGAAACCGGTCTCCGGGTCGGTCCACACGCTCTGCTGGGCGAAAGGCACCAGGGTGAGGGCTCCGGTGTCTTCGGCAAACAGCGCCTGCATGGGCAGGCGATGGGCCGCCGCCAGCCGCCCCAACACCTGCGCGGTGGGGCTCACGTCGCCCCGCTCGATCCGGCTGAGCGTCGCCCGGCTTACTCCTGACCGCGCCGCCAGATCCTCCAGCGTCCAGCCTTGCGCCTGCCGAAGCGAGGTCAGCCGCCGCGCCAGCGCTTCCGTCTCGTCACTCATCGCGAACTCTTTGGTTGATTCTCATATATGAGAATTAATTCCAGATAAGAGATAAACGCAAGGGCATTCGCACGGGTCCGGATACCATACTGGTAGAGACGTCAGATCCGTTTCGCTTTCACACATGTTTCGCGGCCGTCCCGGACGCAGGCGCATGCCGGAGATCCGGGACCCGGAAAACCCTCCTCCAAGGCCGATCACCCCGGCCGGACCTCCCCCGTCATCCCGCACGCTTCTTCCCCGTCATCCCGCACTCGATGCGGGATCCACTCCACCTCTCGGTCGTCGCAGAGCCTTACGGCGTCGCGGCGGAACCGCTCAAGAGGCCGGCAGTGCTCCGGTTGCGAGTGGATCCCCGGTCGAGCCGGGGATGACCGCCCAGGAAATGGCATGCCACTGTCACCCCGACCAGAGGTTCCTGCTCCGGAGCGCGGAGGCTCGACGAAAACCAAGGCACCCATTCCGATCTGGTGGGGGGCAGGGCGCGGCAAGGTGCCACCATCAACCTAGCTCCGGTTGCCTTTCCTGTGCGCTTTGCTAGGGTCCGCACGCCCGCTCCGCAAAGGGGCTGGAAAAAGATTGCGTACATCCGTATACAGATCCGCGAAGCGCCCGGGCGGCGCCGGTTTTTCCGCGCGCCCGGTCACCGCCTTCGATCACGACAAAATCTTGAGGACATAGACCGACATGGCCGACACGAACCGTCCTGACATCATCTACACCAAGGTGGATGAAGCCCCGGAACTGGCGAGCGCCTCCTTCCTGCCGATCATCAAGGCCTTTGCCGCACCCGCCGGCATTTCCATCGGCACCAAGGACATTTCGCTGGCCGGCCGTATCCTGTCCGCCATGTCCTCTTACCTGAGCGACGACCAGAAGCAGGCCGACGATCTGGCCGAGCTGGGCAAGCTGGTCACCGAGCCGGACGCCAACGTCATCAAGCTGCCGAACATTTCCGCCTCCCAGCCGCAGCTGAACGCGGCGATCAAGGAACTGCAGGCCCAGGGCTACAAGATCCCGTCCTATCCGGATGCGCCGGCCACCGACGAGGAAAAGGCCATCAAGGCCGCCTATGATGCGGTGAAGGGCTCCGCCGTGAACCCGGTGCTGCGCGAGGGCAACTCCGACCGCCGCGCGCCGAATGCGGTGAAGGAATTCGCCAAGAAGAACCCGCACTCCATGGGCGCCTGGGCGACCACCTCCAAGACCCGCGTTGCCACCATGGGCAAGGACGATTTCGCCTCCAACGAGACGTCGGTCACCATCGCCGCTGCCTCCGCCGGCACCGCGAAGATTGAGTTCGTTGCCAAGGACGGCTCCGTCACCACGCTCAAGGACAACCTGAAGCTCACCGAAGGCGATGTGCTGGACGCCACCTTCATGAGCGTCAAGGCCCTCGATGCCTTCCTGGAAAAGGAAATCCAGGCTGCCAAGGCTGAAGGCGTGCTCTTCTCCGTCCACCTCAAGGCGACGATGATGAAGGTCTCCGACCCGATCATCTTCGGTCATGTGGTCAAGGCCTTCCTGAAGGACGTTTTCGCCAAGCACGAAGCCACCTTCGCCGAGCTCGGCGTGAACCCGGACCTGGGCATCGGCGATCTGGAAGCCAAGATCGCAACGCTTGCCGCTGACAAGGCCGCCGAGATCAAGGCTGACCTGAAGGCCGCCCTCGACAATGGCCCGGCCATGTACATGGTGAACTCCGACAAGGGCATCACCAACCTGCATGTCTCCTCCGACGTTATCATCGACGCCTCCATGCCGGCCCTCATCCGCGCCGGTGGCAAGGGCTGGGGCCCGGACGGCAAAGAAGGCGATGCAGTCTGCGTGATCCCGGACAGCTCCTATGCAGGCGTCTATGATGCGGTGATCGAACACTGCAAGAAGAACGGCGCGCTGGATCCTGCCAAGATGGGCACCGTGCCGAACGTCGGCCTGATGGCCCAGAAGGCCGAGGAATACGGCTCCCACCCGCAGACCTTCAAGGCCAAGGCCGATGGCACCATGCGCATCGTCGATGCGGCCGGCGCCACGCTGCTCTCCCATGAAGTCGAAGGCGGCGACATCTGGCGCGCCTGCCTCACCAAGGATGCTCCGATCCGCGATTGGGTGAAACTGGCGGTCAACCGCATGCGTCTCTCCGGCATGCCGGGCGTCTTCTGGCTCGATGCCAACCGCGCCCATGACGCGGAGCTGATCAAGAAGGTCGAGGCCTACCTGCCGGAGCACGACACCTCCGGTCTGGATTACCGTATTCTCGCCCCGACCGAAGCTGCCGCCTATACCACGGCCCGTATCGCCAAGGGTGAGGACACCATCTCTATCACCGGCAACGTGCTGCGCGATTATCTGACCGACCTCTATCCGATCCTGGAAGTAGGCACCTCGGCCAAGATGCTCTCCATCGTTCCGCTGATGAACGGCGGCGGCCTGTTCGAAACCGGCGCCGGCGGTTCGGCTCCCAAGCACGTCCAGCAGCTGATGGAAGAAAACTACCTGCGTTGGGACAGCCTGGGCGAGTTCTGCGCCCTCGGCGCGTCGCTCGAGCATCTGGCTCAGGTCAAGGGCAACGGCAAGGCTCAGGTTCTCGCCACCGCGCTCGACAAGGCCATCGAGAAACTGCTCGACAACAACAAGTCGCCCCAGCGCAAGGTCGGCCAGCTCGACAACCGCGGCAGCCATTTCTACATCGCCCTCTACTGGGCGCAGGAACTGGCCGCGCAGGACAAGGACGGCGAGCTGAAGGCCCACTTCGCCCCGATCGCCGAGGCCCTGACCGCGGGTGAAGACAAGATCGTTGCTGAGCTGAACGCCGTGCAGGGCAAGGCTGCCGACACCGGCGGCTACTACCATGCTCCGCAGGACAAGGTCTCGGCCGTCATGCGCCCGAGCGCGACCCTCAACGCCATCATCGGCTGAGGGCACCAGAGGCTCTGAAACACGAAAGGGCGGCCCCACGGGCCGCCCTTTTTCCTTTGCACTGGAGGGAGAGTGGGGGAGTGGGGGCTCCCACACCTTCTAGAGGGGCGTGAACCTCTCCTCCGTTATGCTCGGGCATGTCCCAAGCATCCAGAGCATGTTCTCTGCCCACGTTGCGCCCGCCAGCACCTCCATGCTGTCCACGTCATCCCCGCGCAGGCGGGGATCCAGTAACCCGCTGAGGCGCCGAATCATTCTCCCCCTGCTGGGATCAAGAGCGGGATCCTCGGCACGGGGCCGAGGATGACAGGGTGGGAGGCGTAACGCCCGGGCGTGACCGGAGAGGCCTTGCCGTTACCAGGGCTGGCTGGCGGGGCCGACGGTGAACTCGTTGACGGTCATGTCCTCCGGCAGGTCGAGGGCGAAGGCCACGACACCGGCGATGCGCTCCGGCGAGATGCCGTAGGTCTTGTAGAGCCCGTGCATGCCCTCGGCCATTCCGGCATCCGTGATCGTGTCGAGCAGCTCCGTGTTGATCGCGGCCGGATAGAGGGTCGCCGTGCGGATGTTGGTGCCTTCTGCAGCCGACTCCATGCGCAGCACTTCCATGAAGTTGCGCACGAACCACTTGGTGCCCCCATAGACGCTGGCGCCCGGATAGGCCTTCAGCCCGGCGACGGAGGAGGTGGCGAGGATGTGGCCGGACTTCTGCGCGGTGAAGACCGGCATGACCGCGGCAACCCCGTTGAGCACCCCGTTGATGTTGACGTCGACCATCTGCCGCCATTCGCCGGTCTTCAGGGCGGAGACGGGCGAACTGGGCATGATGCCCGCATTGAGGAAGATGGCGTCCAGCCGGCCGAAACGGTCCTGCGCCAGCTTGACGATGGCCTCGTTGTCCGCCGGGTCGGTGACGTCGAGGGCCTGATAGACCGCCTCGCCGCCGGCAGCGGCAATGTCGCCGGCAATCTGCTTCAGCCGGTCTTCCCGCCGGGCACCGAGCACCAGCTTGGCTCCCTTTTCGGCAAGCAGTTTCGCACTTGCCTCACCGATGCCGGAAGAGGCGCCGGTGATGATGATCACCTTGTTTTCGATCATGTCTGTCTTTCGTCTCTGCGTGAGTGTCGTTTACGCGCCGTACTGGTCGTCGGACACGTGTTCCATCCAGTCGACGACCTTGCCGTCCTTGACTTCCTGAATGGCCGTGTGGGTCATGGCGCTGTCGGGGGCGGCCCCGTGCCAGTGCTTTTCACCCGGTTCGAACCACACGATGTCGCCGGTCTCGATCGTCTCGATCGGCCCGCCCCAGCGCTGGACCCGGCCGCGACCGGCGGTGACGATCAGGGTCTGGCCGAGCGGATGGGTGTGCCAGGCGGTGCGCGCGCCAGCCGCGAAGGTGACGCTGGCCCCTTGCACACGCTCCGGGGCGGCCGGGTTGAAGAGCCCTTGCACGGTCACCTCGCCGGTGAACCAGTCTTCGGGGCCGGCGCGGCTTGCCAGATCTGCGGCTCGGGTGATGTTCATGGGAGAGGCTCCTGTGTGAGTGCGATGAGCGAAAGGTAAGGGGACTTGGCTTTTCCGATAAGCCGGTGTAATTCGCATGAACTCCTGAAGAGAGTTCATGAATGGCGCGAGACGATCTGACCGACCTCAAGGCTTTCGTGGCGGTGGCCGAAGAGCGCAGCTTCACGCGTGCCGCCGCCCGCATGGGCGTGACCGCGTCCGCCCTCAGCCACACGATCCGCGCCCTGGAGGAGCGGCTCGGCATCCGGCTTCTGGCGCGCACCACCCGCAGCGTGTCGACGACGGAGGCTGGTGACCGGCTCTTCCGGGCGGTCGGCCCGCATCTGGAGCAGATTCAGGGCGAGATCGATGCGCTGAGCGCCTTTCGGGACACCCCCTCCGGCACCCTGCGCATCAGCACGGGCGACCATGCGGCGGAAATGGTCCTGCGCCCGAAACTGGCGCGCTTCCTGCCGCGCTTTCCCGATGTGCAGGTGGAGGTCTCCATCGACAACGGCTTTGTCGACATTGTCGGCGAGCGATATGACGCAGGCGTGCGCCTGGGCGAATCCGTCAGCAAGGACATGATCGCCGTGCGCATCGGCCCGGACTGGCGCTTCGTGGTGGTCGGGGCCCCGGCCTATCTTGCCCACCGTCCCGCGCCCGGCCTGCCGCGCGAACTCACGGCCCATCGCTGCGTCAACCTGCGGCTCAGCTCGGCCGGCGCCCTCTATGCCTGGGAATTCGAGAAGGAGGGGCGCGCCCTCGAGGTGCGCGTGACCGGGCAGCTCGCCTTCGACAGCATCTTCGCCGTGCTTCATGCGGCGGTGGACGGGCACGGGCTTGCCTATGTGCCCGAGGATATCGCCCGCCCGTTTCTGGCCAGCGGCCAGCTCGTCAGCGTGCTGGACGACTGGTGCCCCAGCATACAGGGCTACCATCTCTATTATCCGAACCGGCGTCTGGCTTCGCCTGCCTTTTCCGCCTTCGTCGAGACCATGCGCTACCGCCCGGGCGAGTGAGACCCGGTCTGGCGAACCGGGGCACCGGCGAGGGGGCCTGCGCCGGGACAGCCTCGCCTCATGTCACGCGGGCGCGAAGTCTTCCGTTTCCACATCCGCCTGCTGGGCCGGGTTGTAGCGCGGCCCCAGCACGGTGCGCTCGTTGATCAGCGCGTCCAGCCGGGCGAGGATCTCCGGCGTCAGCACAACCTCGTCGGCCCGGGCGTTTTCCGCCAGATGCTCCGGGTTCGCGGTGCCGGGAATGGCGACCACATGCTCTCCGCGTGACAGCACCCAGGCAATGGCGAGCTCGGCCATGGAGCAGCCCACGTCCTCGGCGATGGCCCGGTAGCCGTCCAGCAGCGCCAGATTGCGGGCATAGGTCTGCGGCTCGAAGCGGGGCATGGACGCGCGCATGTCGCCCGCAGCCGGAGCCTCCACATCGGTGAGGCTGAGCTTGCCGGACAGGAACTTGCGACCGAGCGGCGAGAAGGCGACGAAGGTGACCCCGAGCTCCGCACAGGCCTCCAGCGTCGCGATCTCCGGGTTTCGGGTCCACAGAGAGTATTCCGACTGCAGCGCCGCCACCGGATTCACCGCATGGGCGCGGCGCAGGGTCTCGGCGGAAATTTCCGAGAGCCCGTAGGATCTTATCTTGCCTTGCCTGATCAGATCGGCAAAGGCGCCCGCACTCTCCTCGATGGGCACGTTCGGGTCCAGGCGGTGCTGGTAATAGAGATCGATCACGTCGGTCTTCAGACGCTTCAGGCTGTCCTCGCAGGCCGCCTTGATGCGCTCGGGCCGCCCGTCGATCTCCCGGCCCTGACCGTTCGGCCCCGGATAGAGCACGCATTTGGAGGCGAGGAAGAACTCGCTGCGCCGTGCCGACAGGGTGTCGCCCAGGATGCGCTCGCTGCGTCCGGCCCCATACATGGTGGCCGTGTCGAAATGGGTGTAGCCCAGATCGAGGGCCTTCAGCAGCAAGTCGGCCGCGTCACGGTCGTCCAGCCCGTTGCCGTAGCCATGGGCGTAATTCATGCAGCCGAGGCCGATGGCGGACACCGGCGACGTGCCGATCTTGCGCTGTTTCATGTGCTCTTCAACCTTCGGGAAAACGAGTCGGGAGAGGGGTCTGGACCGACACCCTAAAGCAGTTTCTCGAAGAAGTAATCCGGGTAGGGGTCGTCGTTGAACCGGTCGATCTCCACCCACCCGTCCTTGCGGTAGAAGTCGATGGCCTCCGGCAGGCGCTTGTTGGTGTCCAGTCGCAGCACGGATATGCCCAACTCCCGGGCCCGCGCTTCCGTGTCGGCCATCATGCGCCGGGCAAGTCCGAGACCGCGGGCCGCCGGGGCCACCCACAGGCGTTTGATCTCCGCATAGCCCTTGTCCGTGCCCTTGAGCCCGACACAGGCGAGCGGCATGCCGTCGGACAGGCAGACGAGGAAGGAGCCGCGCGGCGGGATCATGTCCTTGGCATCCGGATCGGCGGAGCGCTTCACGTCGAAGCCCCCGTCGAAGCGCCGGTTCAGCTCGGCGTAATATTCCTCGAGGCAGTAGCGGCTGACCGGATCGCGCGGATCCAGCTCGACAACCTCCCACTGGTCCTTCAGCAGGGCGGAGGCCAGAAGGTCCATGGCCTCCAGGATCGGGTTGGCCTTGGGATGTGGCGTCAGCAGGCCTTCGGCCCGCTCGTCGGACAGGCGTTCGTATTCGCCATATTCCGCTTCGCCCGCCGGCGTCAGGGTCGCCCGGCGCTTGCGCTGGTCGTCCGGATCCGGGGTGACGATGATCAGACCTTCCTCTTCCAAAGTGCGCAGGATCCGGCTCATCAGGCCGGAATCCAGACCGAGATAGGCGCGCACATCGCCCACGTCCTGGCGGCCGTGACCAATGGCATTGAGAACCCGGGCAACCCCCAGAGGGCGGCCCCGGCCGAGAAACGACGTGTCCAGCGCGCCCGTCACCTTGGTGACCGCCCGGCTGAACCGCCGACATCTTTCGATATCAGACAACATAATTTGCCTGACTTAAGTCAGATGTTTTTCCCTGTCAATCGGGATGTGAGGAGAGTGTGATTGCCGGGCGGAACCGCCTCTGCTTTCAGGCGCTACCCTCTCCGCCGCCATGCTCGGGCCCGTCCCGAGCATCCAGCGCATGGTCTCCACGCAGGCTGCGCGCGCCAACACCTCCATGTTCTCTTGGCTGTCCACGTCATCCCCGCGCAGGCGGCGATCCAGTAACCCGCTGAGGTGCCGGATTATTCTCCCCATCCTGGGATCAAGAGCTGGATCCTCGGCACAGGGCCGAGGATGACGGGGTGGGAGGCGTCGCGTTTTTCTCCGTCATGGCAGCACGTGATGCTGCCATCCATGCCGTGACGGTCCGGCCCACGCGGCGTCGGGTCTGTCGAGCGGTCACGGCATGGATGCCATGGTCGAGCCATGGCATGACGGAGGGGAAGGGGAGGCCCGTGACGAGAAACGCTGAGCGGCAGGACGGTGCCAGGGCAGGGGGCGCAGGTCTGGGCTACGGACGCGGCGGCCTGCGTCTCGCACCACCCTCTCCTCCGTCATGCTCGGGCTCGTCCCGAGCACCCAGTCCTCCTGAACCACACGACGCGACCATCAGGCAAACGCTGGTTGGTACTGGGTCCCTGCCTGCGCAGGGACGACGCATGGAAGGAGTCTTGCCCGCTGCCGCCTCAAGCGCTGAACAAGTCCTTCACCCGCGGCCATTCCGCTCCGGGATGGTGGGCGGCGATGCGCAGGAAGTCCTCAAGAAATTCGTAGCAGCCCTCGTCATGGGCGAGGTGGTGGGAGAGGATCCCCAGCGGCTCGGACGGGTTGGTGCGGCGGCGGGCCAGCTGCAGGTCGAGGCGCAGGCGGGCGCTGTTCCAGCCGATGAAGCGCCGGTCCTTCTTCCACTTGATGATGTCCACATGGGACTGCACCTGCGTCAGCCCCGAAAGGTCGCGCGGAAAATGCATCCAGGTGAAGGTGGAGAGCCCCGTCAGCCCGAGACCGGGCAGGGCGCGCACCACCGACGGTGCGATCCGGTTCCAGGGCGGCACGACGGCGGGAACGAAGCGATCCCCGAACAGGGCCGCCAGCCGGGTCTTGCCTTGCGCCAGCTGCGGCAGAAGCTCTTGCAGGTCGCGGCGGGAGCCGAGTTCGGCGGCCTTTTCCCCCTTTGCCTTGTCCTGGAAGTTCCGGTGTTGCCAGCCGTGCTGCAGCACGACCGCGTGGGGCTCGGTGGCCAGCCGGTTCGCCAGCGCGTCGGTCGCATCCCTCGGGATCACGGCAAGCGCCACATCCACGTCATGGGCATTGGCGAGGGCAAGCAGCCGCTCCAGATGGTCGGTCGGCTCGATGGCGTCATCGTCGCGCCACCAGAACCGGACCTTCTGGCCCCGCTCGGCGAACCAGTCGAGATGGGCCGTCAGCTCGCGGCGAAACCGGTCGAGATCCTCGCTCACGCGAAACGCTCCTTCAGATCCTGGATCAGGATGTCGGCGGAGGTCTCCGCCCCGCCGAGACGAACCTGGGTCTGCTTGCGCGGCAGGGCAAGGGCCTCGTCGGCGGCCTTCGCCAGTTTGTCCGGGGTCAGGCCTGCCTCGGCCACCACCACCGCGCGGCCATGGGCGGCGAGGGCCTCCGCGCGCTGGGTCTGCTCGGTCTCCTTCACCTGGGCGAAGGGCACGAAGACGCAAGGGGTGCCGGCGATCAGCAGGTCGAGCACGGTGTTGTAGCCGGCCTGGCTGACCGAGAGCCGGGCCCGGGTCAGCAGGTCGGGGAAGTCGGGCCGGGCCCGCTCGACGATCACGCCCTCGGGCGCGCGGGCGCGGAAGGCGGCGAAGGCATCGTCCGCGATGTCATGGCCGACAAGCAGGCGCCAGGTCGTGTCGCCTGCACGCGTCGAGAGGCTGCGAGCGGCAAGGGCCGCCTCAAGCAGGCCGATCGCGACCGCACCACCGCCGCAGGAGACGATCACCTCGTCCGTTCCGTCGCTTCCCGCAGAGGCGGCACGGGGCGCGCCACCGACGAAGCCGGTGTAGCGTACCAGATGGTCGATCCGCTCGGCAAAGGGGAAACTGTCGGACAATTGCACGAAGGCCGGATCCGAATGCACCAGAACCCGGTCGAAGAAGGCGAGTGCGGTGTCGGCCATCCACTCCTCCTTCCAGAGCTCCTGCTTGCGCACGAGGATGTCGCGGATGGACGTGGCGATGAGGGGCGGACGCGCCCGGTCTTTCGCCACGCGCACCAGCTCGCCCAGCTCGAACTCGAACATGCGCCGGCCGAAGGGATAGGTTTCCGTCAGCAGCAGGTCATAGTCCTGCGCGGCAAAGGCGTTGAGCGTGGCGGCGACCCGCGCCGCGCGCCAGGCCTCGTCGATCTCGACACCTTCCGGCGTCACGAGCCGGTTGAAGACCGCATCCGGAGAGCGGACCGGCGGCAGCGACACCACCGTCAGGCCGGAGGTATCCAGCGTGGGCGGCAACAGGTTGCCGGTCGCCAGCGTCACCTCGACGCCGCGCGCCACCAGGGCCTGCCCGAGGCGTGCCGCACGCACCGCATGGCCGGTGCCCAGCAGATGCTGGACATGGAGGAAGGCCTTGAAGGTCATGGCAGCTCCGCGCGATAGGGACGGATGGTCGGCAGCCGCTCCCAGAACTGGTCCTGGGCAGCCTCCAGGAAGGCGGTGAGACGGGTCGCTCCCGCTTCGAGCGAATGATGATCGCGCATGTGGGCGGCGGCCGCCTGTCCCATGTCGGTGATCGAGGCCGGATCGGTGAGGGCCGCGCGCAGTTTCAGCGCCAGCGCAAGGGCGTCGCCCTCCGGGGCGAGAAGCCCGGTTTCCCCGTCGCGCACGATGTCCGGCACGCCGAAGCTGTTGCCGGCCACCACGCCGAGACCGCTCGCCTGGGCTTCCAGGAAGACGAATCCGAAGGCCTCCCGGATGGCGGGCCAGACGAAGAGATCGTGCGTGGCATAGACGTCCGGCAGGTCTTCCGGCGGCAGGGCGCCGAGAAACCGCACTCGCTCCGGCGGGAAGAGGGCCTCCACATGGGCACGCGCCGGGCCGTCGCCGACGATGGTCAGCTCCCAGGGCAGATCCAGCACATGGGCAAGCGCCTCGGCCAGAACCTCGTAGGAGCGGGCCTTGTCGCCCTCGCGCATCATCGCGACGCTCAGCAGCCGGACCGGCCGGTGCTCCGCCCCTCGCGGCAGGCTGGCGGCGGGCGCGAAGGGCACGAGATCGAGGAAGGGCAGGAGCACCTGCAGCCGTCGCGGCGGCAGCACGGCGGCCAGACACTGGGCATCGGCCCGGTGCAGGGCGGCAACCTGGTCGGCGCGGGCAAGGGCGGCATCGGCCGCCGCAAAGCCCGGCGCCCAGTCGCCCGTCTGGCGCTTGGGCGCGCGGCTGGCCTCGATCACCGCATAGGGAATGCGGAACCGGTCGGCCAGCGCAGGCCCGATCCAGTCCGGCGCCTTGTGATAGAGATGATAGGTCAGGAACAGGTCCGGCTTGTAGCGCGAGGCCTGCCAGCGGTCGCCGATGCGGTCGGCCTCGGCCAGTGCCGCGGCTTTCAGATCGGCAAAGCCGGGGGCGCTCGGCGACTTCTGCCAGGCCCGGAACCGGCTGGCGATGCCCACCTTGTGGCCGCCGAGTTCCAGCGCCTGGACGATCAGCCGTCCCATGGTCCGGTCGCCGGAGGGGATCGGATCATCGAGCGGTTTCATCGGGGCGGTGAAGGCGATCTGCATCTGCGCGCTCCTCAGCGATCCGCGACGAAGGGCGCGAATTTCGCCCGCAACATCTCGATGCCCGGATCACAGGCGAAGGCGGCCCGCACATGAGCACTCCCTGCCCGGCCCAGCCGGTCCCGGTCTGCCGGCGCGGCAATCAGCTCGGCCATGACGCGGGCCAGATCTTCCGGCGCATTGGGGGCGACCATGCGCCCGGTCTCGCCCTCGACGATCAGCTCGGGAATGGCGGAGACTCGGGTCGACAGGCAGCACAGGCCCATGGACTGCGCCTCCATCAGCACGTTGGGCAGGCCGTCCCGGTCGCCGTCAGGCGTGATCTTGGAGGGCAGCACGAAGAGATCCGAGCGCCGCAGGGTCTCGATCACCGTCTCGCGCGGCTGGGCCCCGCGCCAGGTGATGCGGTCGCACAGGCCAAGGGCTTCGGCCTGCGCCTTCAGGCTCTCCGCCAGGTCGCCGCCCCCAACGTGGGTGAAGTGCCAGGACAGATCCTTCGGTAGCAGGGCCAGCGCGTTCAGCAGGTCGCCATAGCCCTTCTTCGGCACGGCGCGCCCCACCGAGACGAGACGCACCGGATCTCCGGACCCGTCGCGGGTCTGCGGCGCAGGATCGGGCAGGGGGAAGCCGGAAAAGTCCAGCCCGTGATAGACCAGTTCCACCTTGTCCGGATCGCGGCACAGGCTCTTGAGATGCTGCGCGTTGACGCCCGTGCAGGTGACGCCCCAGGCGGCATCGTCGAGCTTGGTGCGCAGATCCCATTCGGGGCTGGTCCAGATGTCCTTGGCATGGGCCGAGAAGGACCACTTCAACCCGGCCAGATGCGCGCCGTAGCGGGCGGCCGAGCAGGGTGTGTGCAGGAAATGGGTGTGGATCCAGGTGATGTCTTCGGGCAGCTCATGCGCCAGAACCATGCCCTGCGCCCAGCGGCGCTGACGCCCGGCATTGGGTTCGCGGGCAAAGTCCGCGTCGAACAGGGCCTTCGCGGCCGCATAGGTCGGCTGTTGCTGCGCCCAGCGGCGGGCCCGCGCCACCCGCGCCGGGTCATCCTTCACATACTCGGGAAGATAGAGGACCTCGGCCGAGATCTGCCGGTGCAGCTCGTGGATGAAGGGATCATAGGGCTTGCGCAGCGCCACGATCAGGATCGGGATCCCGAGCCGCTCCAGCCCGAGGATTTCCTGGGCGATGAAGGTTTCCGAAAGGCGGGGATAGCCTTTGACCACGACGGCGATGCGGGACATGTGTTCGGGACTTTGTCGAGGGAAAAGTGGGTCGAGGGAAAGGTGGGTCGAGGAGACGGGTGATCGAAACAGGGCGCAGGCCTCGCCGCAGACGGAGATCCGCCAGGGCGAAGCCTCAGAAGTTGACGGCTTCCGGTTCGGCCGGCTGGCCCGTTTCCTCCGCCAGGGCCTGACGGGGCGCCTCCGACCGGTCGGTGTCGAAGCTCAGTACACCATCGGGCCGCAGCACCGGGCGAGCATCGAGGATCTCGTGCACCCGGGTCCGCACTAGATCCAGCCCGCGCAGCAGGTTTTCCACCCCTGCGGCGGAGGGACGGGGCTGATCGGGCAGCTCGGACAGGGCATCGGCCATGCGCACCGGATCCGGATAATAATCGATCGGCAGCACCTTCAGCAGGCCGGAGTCCTCTGCCCGCGCGGCGCGGATGGCCTGCTCGCGGCGGGGAACGACGCGCGGCACCATCAGGGTCGGCTTGTCGAAGGACAGGATCTCGCAGAACGTGTTGTAGCCGCCCATGGCGACGATCGCCATGGCATTGGCCAGATAGGGCTCGATCTGCGGCGTGAAGCGGATAATCTCGACATCCGGCAGATGCTGGGCCCGCTCGGTGAATTCGGCAACGCTGGCTGCCGGCATGAAGGGACCGAGAATGATCAGCGCCGGGAACAGGGCGTGACGGCGACTCTCATAGGCGCTCATCACCCAGTCGACCATCTCGACGCCGTCGCCCCCGCCGCCCGGAGTGACCAGAATGTAGGGCATGCCGTCGAACGGGCGCGGGGAGGGGATCTTTTCGGCGCCGTGCGGCAGGTCGCGTCGCAGATAGCCGGTGTAGCGCAGCTTCTCCGAGATGCCCTCGGGCATGTTCACCCCTTCGAGCGGGTTGCACAGGCCCTCCGGCCCGTAGACCCAGATCTCGTCGTAGAGGTCCTGGAGGGCCGGATAGACATTCTTCCGGTCCCATTCCTTCTGCAGGATCTCCGCGTCGTCCATCACGTCGCGCAGGCCCAGGACCAGACGGGTGTGGGTGCCCTTCAGAGCCTCGAGCGTCGGCAGAACCTCGCCGCGCAGGCCCAGCGGCTCCTTGTCGACGATGAAGATGTCCGGTTCGAAGACCTTGGCGGTGTGCTCGATGATGGAGGAGCGGATCGCCAGCGTATGATCGATGTTCAGGCGCAGGGAAAGCGGCGTGTATTCGCCGTTGCGCAGCTTGATCACGCCGGGAATGCGGACGAAATCCACGCGCGAGCGGAACTCGAAACTGCCGATGATCGGCGAGCCGGAAAGGATCAGGACAGACATGTCCTCGAATTCGCCCACGAGCGAATGCGCGATGGCCCGGCACCGGCGAAGGTGGCCAAGACCAAAGGAATCATGGCTGTAGATCAGGATCTTGGGCGGCTGAGAGCGCATGCGTCCCCGTGAGTTGGCTTGCCCGTCACTAGAGCTTGTAATCTGCAGGCGGCCGTCTTGCGTCAGGCGTGTCGACCGGGGATGTCGGTTCGGCGCATGCAGCCTGCGGACTGCTCTGGGGACACCGGATACCGTTGGCCAACAATATGCTGACGCCGGGACAAGTGCAAGAAGTCACGATCCGGCTTGCCGGCCGCCGCTCCCGTGCTCCCCAGACTGTTGTCAACATGAGCGTTATCGACATGTGTTTTGGCAACGTGCTACGCGGGCAGCAGTCCGAGGGCGCACAGGCGCAAGCCATGCGCTCGGATGGACGGGTCGCCGCAGGGGAAGGGGCGGAGATCAAGACGGTTACAGCGCCCGGAGACCTGTGCTATGGAGCAAGGGTGCAGCCGGGGACCTGGGGCGAGGGAATGGAAAAAAGCCTGTTTCGCTTTATCTGGCGCTATAGTGCTCGACAGCAGATCTATATCCTTCTGATCACGGTCCTGATCTACCCGATCAGCTACGTGCTGCTCGAGTTGCCCAAGCTCATTGTCAACGACGCCGTTCAGGGCGAGGATTTCCCAAAGGAAATCTGGAGTTTCGAGTTCGACCAGATTTCCTATCTGGTGGTGCTCTGCGTCAGCTTCCTGGTGCTCGTCGTCCTCTCCAACGGCCTGAAGCTCTATCTCAACGTCTACAAGGGCCGGCTCGGCGAGCGCATGCTGCGCCGCCTGCGCTTCGAGCTGTTTCAGCGGGTGCTGCGCTTCCGTCTGCCCCATTTCCGCAAGATCAGCTCCGGCGAGATCATTCCGATGATCACCTCCGAGGTGGAGGATGTGGGCGGCTTCATCGGCGAGGCCATCGCGCTGCCGGCCCTTCAGGGCGGCATGCTGGTCGTCCAGCTCGGCTTCATCTTCATGCAGGACCCGCTTCTGGGCCTTGCCGCCATCTCGTCCTACCCCATTCAGGGCTATGTGATCCCCAAGCTCCAGCGCAAGGTCGTCCTGCTCAGCCGTGAGCGGGTGAAGAACGTGCGCACCATCGCCGACAAGGTGGGCGAAAGCATCACCGGCGTCGCCGAGATCCATGCCAATGACACCTCGGCCTGGCATTCGAGTGACCTGTCGGAGCGTCTCTACCAGAATTTCAAGATCCGCTACGAGATCTTCAATCGGAAGTATTTCATCAAGTTCCTCAATAACTTCATGAACCAGCTGACGCCGTTCTTCTTCTACCTGATCGGCGGCTATCTGGTGATCGAGGGGGACCTGAGCATCGGCGCCCTTCTGGCGGTGATCGCGGCCTACAAGGATCTGGCCGGTCCCTGGAAGGAACTGCTGGCCTATTACCAGCTCGTCGCCGACGTGGACGTGAAGTACCAGACCGTGGTCGAGAACTTCGACCCGGCCGACATCTACCCGGTCGAGCGCCTGATCGCCGACGACAAGGTGACCCTCGAAGGCGACCTGGTCATGAAGAATGTCAGCTTCTCCGGCGGTGCGGCCGGTCAGGAAGTGAGCGACATCTCCCTGACCGTGCCGAGCGGAACCGCTTGCGCCATCATCGGTCCGGACGGCTCGGGCCGATCCGAGGTGCTGCAGCTTGCAGCAGGTCTCGTCAGTCCCGTCGCCGGCCGGGTGGAAATCGGCGGCAGGGATCTGGAGGATCTGACCGCCGCGACGCTGGGCCGCGAGATCGCTTATGTGGGCGGCGCGGTTCATATCTGGACCGGCACCATCCGCGACAACCTCTTCTACGGCCTGCGCCATCGGCCGGTGGGCGAAGTCCTGCGTGAGGGGGAGGCGGCTGCCGAGTATCAGCGCTGGCAGGCGGAAGCGCGCGAGACCCGCAACCTCGCCTATGACCTGACCGCCTCGTGGGAAGATCTGGCTGCGGCCGGGGTCGAAGACGAGATTGCCCTGAATGCGCGGGCCATGGCCCTGCTCAAGGCCGTGCGTCTGGAGGCCGATGTCTACCGGCTGGGCCTGCAGTCCCGCCTTGATCCGAGCCGCAATCCCACCCTGCGCCAGTCCGACTTCGGCGCCCGAATCCTGGCGGTGCGTCAGGCCCTGTCCAAGCGCATCGCCTCCGATCCCAAGCTCTCCGGCCTCACCGAACTGTGGCATGCGGAGCGGTTCAACAATTCCGCCTCCCTGGCGGAAAATCTGTTCTTTGCCGTGCCCACCGACCCGGACCTGACCCTGGAAAGCGTGCAGAGCCTGCCGGAGGTCCGCACCTTCCTGAAGGACAGCGGCCTGGACGAGCGGCTGCAGGCCATCGGCCAGAAGATCGCCGAAACCATGGTCGAGCTCTTTGCCAATGTCAGCGGCGAGAGCGGGCTGCTCAACACCTATTCGTTCCTGACGAGGGACGAGCTGCCCGACTACGAGCGCATTCTACGTCTGGCCCGCTCCACCAATCCGCGTGCCGGCCTGACCGATGCGGACCGGCTGCGGCTCATCGGTCTGGCCTTCAAGCTGGTGCCCGCCCGTCATCGTCTGGGCGTGATGGACGACGAGATGCGCCAGGAAATCGTGGAGGCCCGCGCCCGGTTCCTCAAGGACGTGGTCGCGCGCTCCAGCCAGTTCGAGGCCTTCGACCCCAAGGTCTATCTGCCTTCGCTCACCATCGAGGACAACCTGCTCTTCGGCCGGGCCCGTGTGGACCGCCGCGACGCCCGTCAGCGCATCGACGCGGTGATCGGGTCGATGGTGGAGGAAAGCGGCCTGCGCGAACCCATCGCCTTCGCCGGCTTCGACTATCACGTGGGCGTCTCCGGCTCCCGGCTTTCGGCCGGTCAGCGCCGCCGCCTGGCCGTGGTACGCGCCCTTCTCAAGAACGCCCGCATCACCATTCTGGACGACATCGCCACCGGCCTCGGCGACGAGGAAAAGGCGGCCCGGGCGAAGCTGCGCGAGCTGGCCGGCGGACGCACCCTGCTCTTTGGGGCGTCGCATTCCGCCGTCGGCGACGAATTCGACCAGAAAATTATTCTGGATCAAGGCCGTATCCTCGAAGATGCGGAAATGGGAGCTTGAGCCCATGCAGCTGAGGTGCTTTGCTGCAGGCCTGGGAAGAGACGGACCACCGGCGAGGGCGGTGCAACCGGATCTCCGGCATGTCGGGGTCACCCGCAAGGAGGTATGAGGTGTCTTTGGAAAACGAGGTCGAGGTCCTGCGCAAGGTGCCTCTGTTCCGCGGGATCGATGAAACCAAGCTGCGGCTTCTGGCGTTCATTTCCGACAGGATGGAATTCCAGGAAGGGGAGCGGCTCTGCACGCAAGGGGAAGAAGGCGACAGTGCCTTCATCATTCTTCGGGGCGCGGCCGACGTTCTCGTCGAGACACCGGACGGAGAGCGCAAGGTCGCCGACGTGAAGGAAAACTCGATTGTCGGTGAAATCGCGATTCTCTGTGACGTGCCGCGCACGGCCACGCTGATCGCCTCGACTCGCATGGACGTGCTCACCGTGTCGAAGGACGACTTCCTCAAGCTTCTGAAGGAATTTCCTGATATTGCTCTCGAGGTCATGCGGACCCTGGCCCTGCGCCTGGAACGCACGACGCGAGATCTCGCCGCGGCCCGCTCCGTGGCAGCAGATTAGGGAGAATTGGTCTTGTCTTCAGAGTTCTCGCTCCGCATCTGGGGCGCGCGCGGTTCCACCCCGGCCCCCGGCGCAAGCACCCTGCGCTACGGCGGGGAGACGACCTGCTTCGAACTGCGCGCCGGAGACGAGATCGTTCTCATCGATTGCGGCTCGGGAGCGCGCAATCTCGGGGTCGACCTGTGCCAGCAGGGCCCCCGGAAGGTGAACCTGCTCTTCACCCACACCCATCTCGATCACATCTGCGGGCTGCCCTTCTTCAAGCCGGCCTATGACCCCCGCTTCGAGGTCACCGCCTGGGCGGGCCACTTCGATCACGAGACCTGCCTCGTCGACATCATCAGCCGGATCATGTCGCCGCCGATCTTCCCCGTGGCCGCCAAGACGCTGAAGGCCGTCACCTTCCGCTCCTTCCGCGCCGGAGAGAACCTGCCCTGCGCCGGCGATCTGGCGATCCGCACCGTGGCGCTGAACCATCCGGGCGGCGCCTGCGGCTATCGCTTCGACTTCAAGGGCAAGTCCATCTGCATCATCACCGATCATGAACATGGCGTTCCGGAGATCGACGCGGGCGTGGCCGCCTTCGTGCAGGATGCGGACATCATGATCTATGATGCCATGTTCACCGACGAGGAATACGAGACCTATCGCGGCTGGGGCCATTCCACGTGGCAGAAGGCCGTCGAGCTGGCGCGCGCCTCCAATGTCCGTATTCCGGTGATCTTCCACCACGATCCCCGCCGCACCGACGATGCGCTGGACGAGATCGGTCTGGCCGTGGCCGAAGCCTGTCCGGGGGCCATCATCGCCAGGGAAGGCATGCTGCTCACCCCCTGAGCCGATCCGGATCCTGACCCTCCCGCAGGCGGCCAGACCGGTTTCGGCTGACGTTCCTGAGGAACGTCCGATCACGCTTCCGTCAGCGGCCGGCCCCATGGCTTGCGTCCGCGTGTCCGCCGTGCTCACGTCTGGTCATGAGTTCCCACGATCCCCTTGCCGAAGCCGCAGTTCACGGGCCTGACACGCCCGCGCCTGCCGTTCTTGCGTCTTCTGGTCCTGCGTCGTCGCGGGCAGCGAAAGGGCTGGAGGCTTTGCCGCCCCGCGTGCTGCGCCAGATCCGCCTGTCCGAACTCCAGTCCGAGCGGCTGATCGGCTGGGTGCAGCTGGCCATCGTTCTCTTCTTCACGACGCTTTACTCCATCGCCCCCCGGGCGGAGGGCAGCTCGGGCTTCAATTTCGTGCCCCTGGCACTCGGCGCCTATTTTCTCTTCACCCTGATCCGGCTCGTCCTGTCCTACCGGATCAAGCTGCCGGACTGGTATCTCTTCCTGTCCATCGGCGTCGACGTGGCCTTGCTGGTGGGGCTGATCTTCTCCTTCCACATCCAGTATGGCCAACCGCCGACCTTCTATTTGAAGACCCCGACGCTGATGTATGTCTTCATCTTCATCGTCCTGCGTGCCCTGCGCTTCGACCTGCGCTTCGTCGCGGTCACCGGGCTGGTGGCGGTCACCGGCTGGCTGGGGCTCGTCGCCTATGCGGTCGGGGCACAGATGGGCGCCATGCGCATCACCCGCAATTACGTCGAGTATCTCACCGGCAACACGATCCTGATCGGGGCGGAGATCGACAAGGTCATGGTGATCCTGACCGTGACCGGCATTCTCTGTGCCGTGCTCTACCGGGGCCGCGCCCTGCTGCTGGCCTCCGCCCAGGACCATGCGGCCGCCGCCGATCTCTCCCGCTTCTTCGATCCGGCGGTCGCCCGCTCCATCACCGGTTCGGCCGAGGATCTCGCCCCCGGGCGGGGCGACCTCAGAACCGCCTCGATCCTCTGCGTCGATCTGCGCAGCTTCACCGCGACGGCAGCAACTCTCGATCCCGACAAGGTCATGGCGGTGCTGGCCGTCTATCAGCGGCTGGCGGTCGGGATCATCGAGGCGGCAGGCGGGCAGGTCGACAAGTTCCTCGGCGACGGGATTCTGGCGACCTTCGGCGCGGTGGTGCCATCGCCCACCCATGCGGCCGATGCCCTGCGCGCCGCGCAAGGCATCTGTCGCGCGGTGCGGCAGGAGCAGGAAGGCTTCGCGCAGGCCGGCTGGCCGGGCGTCCTGCGGGCAGGGGCGGCGGTCGCCTCGGGCCCCGTCACCGTGGGCACGGTGGGGACGGGCGCGCGGCTCGAATTCACCGTGATTGGCAATGCGGTCAACCGGGCGGCCAAGCTCGAGGATGCCAACAAGGCCCAGGCCAGCAACGCCCTGACGGACGCTGGAACGCTCGCGCTCGCCCGCACGCAAGGCTTTGACGCAGAGGATCTCGAAAAAAGACCCGGACAGTCGGTCGAGGGACTGTCCGGGCCGGTCGATCTGGTGGTGCTGGCCTGACAGGCCGCGTGGCGCGCCTCAGAGCTTGCCGAGAAGCTCCGGCGTCGGCCAGCCATCGGCGGCCATGCCGAGCTTTTTCTGGACATCCTGCACGGCGGTGCGGGTGCCCGAGCCCAGGATTCCGTCGATCTTGCCCACGTCATAGCCCAGATCCCTGAGCTTCGTCTGAAGCTGCTTCATCTGGCCATCGTCGAGGCCCGGATCCGGATTGCCTGGGGTGTAGACCGGGGCACCGCCGAGGCGCGTGGCGAAATAGGCAGCCGTCGTCGTGTAGATGAAGGACTGGTTCCATTCCAGATAGATCTGGAAGTTCGGATAGGCGAGGAAGGCAGGCCCCTTGCGGCCCTGGGGCAGCAGCAGCGAGGCGGGCAGGTTCGAGATCTTGCCCGAGCGCGGCTTCACGCCAAGGCGCGCCCAGTCGGCACCGGACTTCGGCCGGTCGAGGCCGGTTTCCTCCCAGGCGAGGCTCGAAGGCACGCTGACTTCCTGGATCCACGGCTCGCCGCGCCGGAAGCCGAGGTTCTGGATGAAGGCGGCCGCCGTCATGATCACGTCGGCCGGGCTCTGCTTCAGGTTCACATGGCCGTCGTTGTCGCCGTCCTTGCCGAACTTGATGATGTCCTCGGGCAGCATCTGCACCTGGCCGATCTCGCCGGCCCAGGCGCCGGTCATGGTCGCCGGATCCAGATCGCCGTGCTGCACCATCTCGATGGCGGCGATCAGCTGCGGACGGAAGAGATGCGGACGGCGGCAGTCATGGGCGAGCGTCGCCAGCGCATTCACCGTGTTGAAGTCGCCCTGGAACCCGCCATAGTCGGTCTCCAGCGCCCAGAAGGCGGTGATCACCGGGGCAGGAACTCCGTAGTCCTTTTCCGCCCGGTCGAAGACCCTCTTCCACTTGGCCATGTTCTTGGCGCCGTGGTCCATGCGGTTCTGGGAAATCACCCGCTTGGAGAAGGTCAGGAAGTCGAGCTTGAACACCCCTTGCGCCCGGTCGCGCGCCAGCACGCTGCGGTCGATCTGCGCGTTCTTGAGGGTGCGCTCGGCGGCCCGCTTGCTCAGGCCCTTGGCGATGGCTTCCTGCTTCACGCCGTCCAGAAAGGCCTGGAAGTCGCCACCACACTGGGCAGCAGCGTGACTGGCCGTACCGGTGGCCACCAGCAGGGCTGCGGCAAGAAGGGGGCGGGCGAGGCGGTGAAGCGGCATGGAGAATCTCGTCTGGTTGAAAGAGCGTCAGGACTAGGAGCAAATCGTGGCGATCAGTTGACGGTGGCAGGCCGCCGTCGTCAACCGTCTGTCGCAGTCAAAACCCGGCTCACGCCCCCAGATAGCGATGGGCGAGCTCCGGGTCGGCGGCAAGGGCCGCACTGTCGCCGCTCCACACGGTGCGTCCCTTTTCCAGGATCACATGCCGGTCGGCGAGGGCCGTGAGGGCGGCGACATTCTTGTCCACCACCAGGATCGACTGGCCCCGTGACTTGAGCATCCGCAGGCAGTCCCAGATCTCGGCCCGGATCAGCGGCGCCAGTCCCTCGGTCGCCTCGTCGAGGATGAGCAGACGCGGGTTGGTCATCAGGGCCCGTCCGATGGCCAGCATCTGCTGTTCCCCGCCCGAAAGCTGCGATCCCCGGTGATGCTGACGCTCGCGCAGACGCGGGAACAGGGCGAAGACTGCCTCCAGATCCCAGGCCTCGCCGCCGGAGCCGTGCTGGGTCTTGCGTGCCCCCATACGTGCTGTAGCGACAAGATTTTCCACCACGCTCAGGGTGGGGAAGATCCGCCGTCCTTCCGGCACTAGGCCGAGGCCCAGCCGGGCGATGCGGTGGGAGTGAAGACCCCGGACCGACTGGCCGTCGATCCGCACCTCGCCGGCCATCAGCGGCATCATGCCGAGCGCGGCCTTGATGCTGGTGGTCTTGCCCATGCCGTTGCGGCCCATCAGCGTCACCACTTCGCCCGGCAGGACCTCCAGCGAGATGTCGAAAAGCACCTGCGCCGAGCCATAGGCGGCGGCAAGCCCCTTAAGGCTGAGAAGCGGCGTGGTCATGCGGGGATCTCCTCGCCCAGATAGGCGGCGCGCACGTCCGCGTTGGCGCGGATCTCCTCCGGCGTTCCGGTGGCGATGATCTCGCCATAGACCAGCACGGAGATCCGGTCGGCCAGCTCGAAGACCGCCGCCATGTCATGCTCCACCAGCAGCAGCGGGCAGCGCTGCTTGACCTGTTTCAGCAGGGCAACCAGATGCTCGGTTTCCGCCGGGCCCGTGCCCGCCATCGGCTCGTCCAGAAGCAGCAGCTTCGGTTGCAAGGCAAGCGCCAGCGCCAGTTCCAGCGAGCGCCGTTCCCCATGGGAGAGCGCACCCGCCAGCACCCGGGCCCGCTCGGCCAGCCCGACCTCCGCCAGAACCGCCATCGCGGCGTCATTGAGCCTGGTGTCGCGGGCAGCTGCGCGGAAAAAGCGGAAGGAATGGCCCTGATGGGCCTGCACCGCCAGCGCCACATTTTCCAGAGCAGTGAACTCGGGCAGGATCTGGGTGATCTGGAAGGTGCGGCCAAGCCCCGCCCTTGCCCGTTCCGCCAGGGTGAGGGCGCTCACGTCCCGCCCCTCGAAGCGCACGCGCCCGCTTTCGGGGCGCAGCGCGCCGGAGATCTGGCCGATGAGCGTGGTCTTGCCCGCCCCGTTCGGCCCGATCAGCGCATGGACTTCGCCAGCCCGCACCTCCAGGCTCACGTCGCGGGTCACCTGCAGCGCCCCGTAGGCCTTGTTCAGGCCGATCAGTTCGAGAACGGCACTCATGAGCGCTTCCCCAGATCCAGGAGCCCGAGCAACCCGCCGCGGCCATAGAGCACCACCAGCACCAGCAGCGGGCCGAAGATCAGACGCCAGTGTTCCGTCACCCCGGACAGACCTTCTTCCAGCACCATGAAGGCGATGGCGCCGAGGATCGCCCCGTGGAGCGAGCCGAGCCCACCGAGCAGGCACATGACGATGAGCTCGCCGGAGCGGTGCCAGGACATGGCAGACGGCGACACGAACTCCGCCTGATTGGCCATCAGCGCGCCGGCCAGTGCGGCGATCATGGCGGCCAGGCAATAGGCGACGAGCCGGTAGGCATAGGGCGAGACCCCGAGCGCCTCCAGCCGTAATTCGCTCTGGCGCGCGCCTGCCAGAACCCGCCCGAAGCGGGAACCGCAGATCCGGCGCAGCAGCCCGTAGGCCCCGGCGAGCAGTGCCAGCACCAGATAGAAGAACCAGGTGTCGTCGGAGAAGACCGGCGTGTCGAGGAACTCGCTGCGGCCCCACAGGGTCAGCCCGTCGTCGCCCCCATAAGCCGACAGCGACGTGGCCGTGTAATAGGCCATCTGCCCGAAGGCGAGGGTGATCATGATGAAATGGACGCCGCGGGTCTTGAGCGAGATCGCGCCCGTCACCAGAGCAAAGAGACCGGCGGCCAGCACCGCAAGCGGCAGCGAGATCCAGGCCCCCCAGATATCGTTCTCGGCCAGGATCCCCACCGCATAGGCGCCGATGCCGATGAAGGCCGCATGGCCGAAGCTCACCAGTCCGGCAAAGCCGAGGATGAAGTTGAGGCTGAGTGCTGCCAGCGCCATCACCGCGATGCGCGTGGCAAAGAGCAGGATGAACCGGTCATCGGCAAGCGTCGCATAGAGCGGCACGGCGGCGAGCGCTCCGAAGAGCACCAGCGGCATGAGGACATCCCGCAGCCGGGAGGAGGGCGCCATCATGCGGACCTCACGGGGAAGAGGCCGGCGGGGCGCACGAAGAGCACAGCGGCCATGAGCACGTAGATCAGCATGGAGGCAAGCGCGGGCCCCACGTCATTGGCAGCGGCAGGCGGCAGAAGCAGCCGGGCCAGATCGGTGGCGAAGGAGCGGCCCAGCGTGTCGGTGAGGCCGATGATCAGGGCAGACAGAAACGCGCCCCGGATGGAGCCGATGCCGCCGATGACGATGACCACGAAGGCAAGGATGAGCAGGTTGTCGCCCATGCCCGGCTCCACCGAGAAGATCGGTGCGGCCAGGATGCCGGCAAAGCCCGCGAGCATCGCGCCGAAGCCGAAGACCAGCATGAAGAGACGGCGGATGTCGACGCCGAGGGCGGCAACCATCTCCGCGTCACTGGCGCCCGCCCGCACCAGCATGCCGAGCCGCGTGCGGGTGACCAGCAGATAAAGCAGGGCGGCGACGGCGATGCCCGCGCCGATCAGCGCCACCCGGTAGACCGGATAGGCGAGCGTCTCGGTCAGCGGGATCGAGCCGTCGAGCAGGGCGGGAAGGGGAACCGACAGGGGGGCAGCCCCCCAGATCGTCTTCACCGCCTCGTTGAGGAAGATGATGACCCCGAAGGTCGCCAGCACCTGATCCAGATGGCTGCGGTCATAGAGCCTGCGGAAGACGACGAACTCCAGCGCCAGACCGCAGGCAAGGGCGGCCAGCAGCGCCAGCGGTAAGGCACTCCAGAACCCGCCGGTCAGCTGAAAGGCGGCGACCGCCAGATAGGCGCCCAGCATGTACTGGACCCCGTGGGCCAGGTTGATGAAATCCATCACCCCGAAGACCAGGGTCAGTCCGGCGGCGACGAGAAAGAGGAGAATGCCGAGCTGCAACCCGTTGAGGGTCTGGACGGCCAGAAGGGTGAGGCTCAAGGGCGGGCCTGTGGCAATTTGAGAAGGAAGTCGAAGAAAGAGGCCGTCATGGCGAAAGGCCCCTCGGCCGATCCGTCGCGAGGCGGACCTGCCGCGCAGCCGGGCGAGGATCCTGCGTGGAGCGATCCGAGGTCAACGGGGACCGGCCAGGCCTGTCCCCGTCGACCCGGTTGCATCACATCTTGCAGGAGCCGGCGTAGGCGTCGCCGAAGTCGTCGAAGACCTTCTCCACGATGGAGGTCGTGTACTTGTCCCCGGACTTGACCGCTTGCACCAGGTAGAAGTCCTGAACGGGGAAGTGGTTGGTGTTGAAGGAGAAGTCGCCGCGCACGCTGTCGAAGGGCGCCGATTCCAGCGCCTGGATCAGGGCCGCCTTGTCGGATGCGTTGCCGACCATGGCCACCGCACCGGCAATCAGCTGGGCCGCGTCATAGCCCTGGGCCGCATAGAGCGAGGGGGCATAGCCATAGGTCGCCTCGAAGCTGGCGACGAATTTCTTGTTGGCCGGGGTGTCCAGATCGGCCGCCCATTCCGCACCGGAATAAAGGCCGACGCCCATGTCCTTGGTGGCGGGCAGGGTGGTCTCGTCCACGGTGAAGGTGGACAGGAACGGAACGGATTCCTTCAGGCCGGCCTGATCATACTGCTTCACCAGGTTCACGCCCATGCCGCCCGGCATGAAGGTGAAGAGCGCATCCGGCTTTTCTTCCGAGATCTTGGCGAGTTCGGCGGAGAAATCGAGCTGGCCGAGCTTGGTGTAGATCTCTTCCACGATCTTGCCGGTGTAGTGGCGCTTGAAGCCGGCGATCGCGTCCTTGCCCGCCTGATAGTTCGGCGCCATCACCACGACCTTCTCATAGCCCTTCTGGGCGGCATAGCGGCCCATGACCTCGTGGTTCTGGTCGTTCTGATAGGCGGCGGAGAAGAAATACTTGCTGCAGCCCTTGCCGGCGATGGGCGAGGGACCGGCGTTGGCGCCGACGAAGATGGTCTCGCTCTCGATGATCGGCTTGTAGACCGCCATCATCACGTTGGAGAAGACCACGCCGGCCAGCATGTCCACCTTGTCGCGCTCGATCAGGCCCTGCACCTTGGTCAGGGCCGCATCCGGCTTCAGCTCGTCATCGACGACGATCACGTCCGTCTCGATGCCGCCGAGCTTGCCGCCGCCTTCCTTCACCGCCAGCAGGAAGCCGTCGCGCATGTGTTCGCCCAGCACGGCCGGAGGGCCGGAAAGGGTCGCCAGGAAGCCGATCTTCAGGCCTTCGGCGGCGGCAGGAAGCGCGCCGGAGACAAGTGCCGTGGTGCCGATAAGTGCCGTTGCCGCAAGGGCGGACAGAATGCGTGACATGGTGATCCCTCTAACTTTCCCCTCGCTTCGCTTGGGCCGGCGCACCGGGTGGATCCGGGCGACGACTGCGAAAATTGCGTATAGGTCGCATTTAAAGTCAAAAAACGACCTCTTGTTAAGTCCTTAACTCGCATTCTTCTGGAGGCTTCTCAAGAATTATCGGGAAAATCGACAATGCTCTTCGGGTCAGATCGAAATGGCGGGGCACGGAAATCGTTCGTCTTGCTGCCCGGATTGCTGATCTGCCTGGGGCTGGCAGGTGTCCCGCAGACGCTGGCCGGCGATCCCGGCCCCAACGATGATCCGGCCGCCTCTCCCCTTGGCGAAACGTCCGAAATCCTGCCGCGCGCGCCGGAACGCGTGCGTCCCCGCGACGGGGAGTGCGATGCCCGCGCCACTGCCTATGCGGATGCGCATCTGGGATCGGGGGATCCGACCGGCGAGCTGATCGACCGGGCCATGGACGGGGCGGTGGAAGGCTATCTCTGGGCCGGTCCGCGCGGCGCGCGCCGGGGTGCCCGGGTGGAGGGCGGCAAGACCGTTCTCGACACCCTCTCGTCCTATCCGGGCGGCTGGCAGGCGCTCTATGACATGGCCTACCAGATCTGCATTCAGGAACCGGATCCCGACTGCCGCTCGCAGGCCGGAATGGTCGGGTCCGGCGCGGCAAGCGGGCAGGGGCTCTCCGCCCGCTCGGGCTGTCGCTGAGCGGGCTTGCCCCATGACGTGATGTCAGGCCAGCGCGCGCGCGTCGGCATTGATCTGCTCCATCACCTTGGCGCCGATCTCGAAGGACGCCTTGCGCGACACATGATCGTGGATGTGCCCGGTGAAGATGATCTCGTCCGGGCGATATGTCGCGATCAGCTGTTCCACCTTGCGGCGCACGCTCTCCGGGGACCCGACCGCCGAGACACTCAGCGCATCTTCCACCATCTCGACCGCAACCGGCCCGACAAGGGCCTCCAGATCGGCAACGGGACGCGGCAGAAGACCCGGCGTTCCCGTGCGCAGGTTGATGAAGGCCTGCTGCATGGAGGTCTTCAGATAGGCTCCCTCCGCATCGGTGGCGGCGGCAAACAGGTTCACCGCCAGCATGAAATGCGGCTTGTCCAGATGGCGCGAGGGCCGGAAGGACCGGCGGTAGATCTGGGCGGCATTCTTCAGCTCCGCCGGGGCGAAATGCGAGGCAAAAGCATAGGGCAGGCCGTAATAGGCGGCCATCTGCGCCCCATAGGTGGAGGAACCGAGGATCCAGACCGGCACTTTTGTGCCCGTTCCGGGAACCGCCTGGATCTTCCGGCTGTCGTCCCGGTCATCCAGATAGGCAATCAGCTCCACCACGTCTTCGGGGAAGCTGTCGGCGGCATTCATGTCCCGGCGCAGGGCGCGGGCCGTCAGCATGTCCGTGCCGGGCGCGCGCCCGAGGCCGAGGTCGATCCGGTCCGGATAGAGTTCGGCCAGCGTGCCGAACTGCTCGGCCACCATGAGCGGCGCATGGTTCGGCAGCATGATGCCGCCCGACCCGACGCGGATCCGCCTGGTCACGGCCGCGACCTGACCGATGAGCACGGCGGTTGCCGCGCTGGCAATGCCGCGCATGTTGTGGTGTTCGGCCAGCCAGTAGCGGGTGTAGCCCAGCCCGTCGGCATGGGCGGCCAGATCGAGCGTATTGCGCAAGGCCTGGGCAACCGTCTGGCCTTCCGGAACGGGGGAGAGGTCGAGAAGCGAATAGGGGATCATGGCGAGGCCTGTCGAAGAGGAAGAGCACGGCGAGCGGGCCTGATGTCCCGTCGCCTGACGTGTGAGAGTGGAAATAGGAACGTACGGTCCAGAATGAAAGAGGGGCCCCCTTGAAATCTGAACCGCGTGGTCCGATATGCGCTTCATGACGAAACACACGACCGCATCCTCTTGCTCCTCAGAGACCCGTGACCGCACCCCGCGACCCGGTCCCGGACGCCCGCGCGCCTTCGACGAGGACCAGGTGCTGGATGCGGCGCTGCAGGTCTTCTGGACCAACGGGTTCGAAGCCACCTCCCTCGATGACCTGACCTCGGCCATGGGCCTGTCGCGGTCCTCCTTCTATGCGGCCTTCGGGTCCAAGCAGGGGGTGCTGATGGCGGTGCTGCGGAATTATTCCGCCTCCGCGCTGCGCCAGCTCGACGAGCTCACCCGGCTGCCCCGCGAGGAGGCGCCGATGGCCATGCTCGAGGCCATTTCCCTGCCCAAGGAAGGTCCGCGCGGCTGCATGCTCGTCAACTGCATCGCCGAACTGGCCCCCCATCATGCGGAGGTAGCCGAGATCGGCCGAACCCATCTCCAGCGCATCGAGGATCTCTTTGCCAAGGCGCTGGATCCGCAGGACCCTGAACGCGCCCGCGACAAGGCGCGCGCCCTCTCGGCTCTGGCGATTGGCACCCTGACCCTGCGCAAGTCCGGCCTGCCGCCGGACCAGATCGCCCATGCGCTGGCCGCAGCACGGGGGATCGTCGCCCCCTGATCGCACTTCATCCTGAGGCCTCCCCCTTGAGGCTTCGCACCTGACCTCGACGTTCCATGGGCTTCTTTTCGGGCCCCTGGAACTCCTTTGTAGCTTTCCCGTTTGCCGCAGGATGTTCCGTCAATCCTTGCGGCCAATTATGGACCAAGCGGTCCAGATAACTGCCAACAGTCCCCCCAAGGAGACCGACATGAGTGATGAAAAGCTGTTCTCCCCCCTCAAGGTAGGTGCCATCGAGGTGGCCAACCGCATCGTGATGGCCCCGCTGACCCGCAATCGCGCCCGGGCCGAGGATGACGCGCCCTACGAGATCCACGCGGAATATTACGCCCAGCGAGCCTCTGCCGGCCTGCTGATCACCGAAGCCTCCCAGATCTCGCCCCAGGGCAAGGGCTATGCTTGGACGCCGGGCATCTATTCCGACGCACAGGTCGAGGGCTGGAAGAAGGTGACCGACGCGGTTCACGCCAAGGGCGGCAAGATCGTGATCCAGCTCTGGCACGTGGGCCGCATCTCCCATCCGGTGCTGCAGCCAAACGGTGCGGATCCGGTGGCGCCCTCTGCCATTGCCGCCAAGTCCAAGACCTTCGACGGCACCCAGTTTGTCGACACGCCGAAGCCGCGCGCCCTGGAGCTTGCCGAGCTTCCCGGCATCGTCGAGGACTACCGCAAGGCCGCCGCGAACGCGATCAAGGCAGGCTTTGACGGCATCGAAGTCCATGCCGCCAACGGCTACCTGCTCGACCAGTTCCTGCGTGACAGCTCCAACAAGCGCGACGACGCCTATGGCGGCTCCATCGAGAACCGCTCCCGTCTGCTGAAGGAAGTGCTGGATGCGGTGACCGCCGAGATCGGCGCGGACCGGGTCGGCATCCGCCTCAGCCCCTTCTCCAACGCCAATGATGTTTCCGACAGCAACCCGCAGGCGCTGTTCGAACACGTCGTCGATCTGATCAGCAGCTACAAGCTCGCCTATCTGCATCTGATCGAAGGCCAGACCGGTGGTCCGCGTGACCTTCCGGCCGGTGCCGATCTGAAGGCGCTCTATGACCGGTTCTACGGTCCGGTGATGGGCAACAACGGCTACAGCCGCGAAATGGCCATCCAGGCCGTGGAGACGGGTGCAGTGGATCTGGTGGCCTTCGGCCGTCCCTTCATCTCCAACCCGGATCTGGTGGAGCGCCTCAAGGAGAACGCGCCGCTGAACGACTGGGATCAGTCCACCTTCTATGGCGGGACGGAGAAGGGCTACACCGACTATCCGACCCTGAAGGAACAGACCGCCGCCGCCTGAGGATCTCTAGGCAGCGTGCTGACAGGTTCGCTTCCGGTTCGAGCGTCCGTCCCGACGGGGGCTCCCTCATCCCACCCGGACCGGAGCGTGAAAGCCGGCGCCAGGACAAGAGCCTGGCGCCGGTTTTTCGTTTCACTCAGCAGTTGAGGAAGACCTGCGTCTCCGCCAGGGGCTCGGCCGGCTTGCGCTGCGGCCGCAGCGGTATGCGCGAGATGGCTCGCGAGAGCGCGGCCTCGGCGGTGTCACCCCGGGCAAGCTCGGTGCTGCCGTAGAGCAGGTGCAGGTCGATCTTTCCGTCCGAGGCCTGACGGGCATCGAGGCGGACCACCAGCGAGATCTGGTGGATGACGGAGGCCAGATCCGTGCCGTCATCGGCAATCAGCACGGCAAAGTCGCCGTCGCCGCAATCGAAGGCCTCCGCCTCGCCGGGAAGATAGCCGCGCAGGCGCTTGCCGATCAGCCGCACCAGTGCCTCCGTCAGGGGCACGCCGAACCGCTCGCGATAGCTCTCCAGCTGGTCGAACCGGATGACCGTCAGGGTCCATGCGGGCGCCTTGCGCGACGTCTCGGCGAGGGCCTTTATCTGGTGCAGCAGGCGCGTGCGAGACGGCAGCCCGGAGATCGGATCCGTCTCGGCCTCGGTCGCGAAGGCATGTTGCAGATATTCGAAATTGGCCAGTCCAAGGCCGGCGACCTTGAGCATGATCGCGATGAGCAGGGCGAGGATGCACAGTTGCAGGGAGACTGTGCCGAAGGAGATCAGGAAGTCATCCGGATCCAGCACCACCTGCGTCGTGATGAAGGTGATCCGTGCGACGACATCGATCACGAGCGCCGCCACGAGCAGAAAGGCTGTGACCGGCATCGAACGGTGCAGGCCGGGGCACTCGCGCAGGGACAGCAGCGCCGACAGAATGCAGAAGCTCTGGATATAGAAGGTGCGGGCCGCGACCGATCCGCTGAACGCCTCGAACTGGTAGAGCACGACCCAGCCCAGCACCGGCGCCAGGGGCAGCCAGACATAGGCCAGCCGTCCGCGTTTCAGCAGCGTCAGGCTGTTGGCGCGCAGGCCGTAGCCGATGAGGATCAGGCTGTTGGCCAGATGCAGGGTCAGAAAGTCCGGCAGGATCCCGCGCCGTCCGAGAAGCGCCGAGCCGATGGCCGAGAGCGCCAGGGCCGTGCCCCACATGATCCAGCTTCCGCGAATGCGCCAGGGCAGGGTGCGGGTCAGCACCGCCATCAGCAGCAAGAGCATCGCACCGGAGCCATAGGCGATGGTGATCGCAACGAACAGGGTTCGGGTGTCGAGCAGCACGGAGCATCTCTGGTTGGTGAAGGGTCTCCTGTCAGACCACAGCCATTGCGGCCCCGCAAGGCCGGGTGGCGGGAAAGCTGTGTCGAAAGCGCCAGTTTTCAGGCCGCATCCGCCTTTCCGCCGCTCAGCAGCGCAAGGCGCGGCTTGCGGCGCGAGCGCGCCACGGTGAGATCCACATTCGTCACCACGTCGGTCCGGTCCCTGTGCGCCTGTCGCAGGCAGCCATGCGCGCCGTCCAGAGCCACCGCAGGGGAGGCGGAGGACCAGCTCCAGTAGACGCCGCAACCGGCCTGTACCTCGATCTGGCGCGCCGTGGCACCTTCGATCTCTGTGCTGAACCGCCGGCAGACGGAGCGGCCCAGCTCCTCCGCCCGGGACTTCGACAATTCGGGCACGAAAATCGCAAATTCGCGCTGCGACACCCGGGCGGCGAGCGCGCTGTCCGGGCTCTCCCTGCGGCAGACCTCGCCGATCAATCGCAGCAACGCCTGGGTGAGCGGCGGGCCGAAGCGCTGCTCGGCCTCGTCCAGCCCGCGCAGGCTGAAGAGAAGCAGGGCATGAGGCTGCTTGCAGGCGGCAAGGCGGGCCAGGATCGAGCGTGCTTCGCGTTCGAAGGCGCGGCGGTTGAGAAGGCCGGTCAGCCCGTCGCGCCAGGCGTCCGCCCGCGACAGCAGCTGCTGGCGCTCGATGGCCATGGCGGGGATCAGGATCGTCGTCAGCACCATGCAGACCATGATGGTGATCATGTAGAGATTGATCGCGGGTGCCCGCACGAACTCCTGGATGGAAGCATAGCTGTTGCCCAGATGATGATGCAGGAAGAGCCCGTAGGCGGCGATCTCGAGCGCCATGGTGGCGATCAGCAGGGAACCGGTGAGCAGCCGCTCCCTGTTGTGGTACCAGATGATGGCAATCGCGAGCACCAGCCCGAGGCCCAGCGCTCCCTGCAGATAGATCATCCGCAGCAGCAGATTGTCCATGAACGCAGGCAACTGACACAGGCCAATCCAGCCGAGCATGGCTACCAGCGGCAGACCGAGCAGGCGAAGGTCGCGCCGGAAGAAGAGCATCAGTGCATTCGGCCGCAGGAAGTGTCCGGCGAGGATCATCGCATTCGCCGCGACAATGCTCAGGCCGTGCGAGATCTGCCCGCGCAGCCCCACGAGCAGGCATCCGCACCCCACCAGCGCGAGGGCCGCGGCCCACATCATGCAGCTGCCGCGCGTGGCGGCCGACAGACGGCGCATTCCCGCCGCGAAGGAGGTGATGATCAGCGCACCGACGAGGTTCGAGATCGTCACGCTTGCAAACAGCGTTGCGGGGTCAAGAGGCATCGGGTCAGGGTCCAGCGGGAACAGCGGCAGATCAGCCTAAGGGGTTGCACGTAAACCGAGTCTTACGCCCTGTCATTATTTGCAGGTCTGCAAGTCGAGGCTCATCAGGCGTGGCGGTGTCGCGCCCGCGCCTCAACCGTACCGCGGCGTACTGTTTTCGCGGGAAGCGGCCTTCCGTTCCTCGTCAAAACCTGACACAACAGGGCCGAAGCAGGGGATCGCGCAGGAGAGGCCGGTCCCCGACCTCCGGCGTGTGCGGGCATAACTGTTTGCCGGTCATGTTCGGAGGGGATGACAAAGCAAGGCCAGAACGCCGGAAAACCGGCGAAGTCAAAGGGAAGAAGACCATGCCCCCGTATCGGTCAAGAACCTCCACCCACGGACGCAACATGGCGGGTGCGCGCGGCCTCTGGCGCGCCACCGGCATGAAGGACGGTGATTTCGGCAAGCCGATCATCGCCATTGCCAACTCCTTCACCCAGTTCGTGCCGGGGCACGTGCACCTCAAGGACCTCGGCCAGCTGGTCGCCCGCGAAGTGGAAAAGGCCGGCGGCGTCGCCAAGGAATTCAACACCATCGCCGTGGATGACGGCATCGCCATGGGCCACGACGGCATGCTCTATTCGCTGCCCTCGCGCGAGGTCATCGCCGATGCGGTCGAATACATGGTCAATGGCCATTGCGCCGATGCGCTGGTCTGCATTTCCAACTGCGACAAGATCACGCCCGGCATGCTCAATGCGGCCATGCGCCTGAACATTCCCGTCGTCTTCGTCTCCGGCGGCCCGATGGAAGCCGGCAAGGTTGTCTTCGAGAACGGCGTGACCAAGTCCGTCGACCTGGTGGACGCCATGGTTGCCGCCGCCGACGACCGGGTCTCCGATGCCGACGTCATGGCGCTGGAACAGAACGCCTGCCCGACCTGCGGCTCCTGCTCGGGCATGTTCACCGCCAACTCCATGAACTGCCTCACCGAGGCACTGGGCCTGGCGCTGCCGGGCAATGGCTCGACGCTCGCCACCCACGCCGACCGCGAGCGCCTCTTCGTGGAAGCCGGCCACCTGATCGTCGATCTCTGCAAGCGCTATTACGAGCAGGATGACGAGAGCGTCCTGCCGCGCAACATCGCGACCTTCGCCGCCTTCGAAAACGCCATGACCCTGGATATCTCCATGGGCGGCTCCACCAACACGGTGCTGCACCTGCTGGCGGCCTCCTACGAGGGCGAAGTCGGCTTCACCATGGAAGACATCGACCGCCTGTCCCGCAAGGTGCCCGTGCTGTGCAAGGTCGCGCCTGCGGTTGAGAACATCCACATGGAAGATGTGCACCGGGCGGGTGGCATCTTCGGCATCCTGGGCGAGCTGGACCGCGCCGGTCTGATCGACAGCACCGTGCCGACCATCCATTCCGCCTCCCTGAAGGAAGGGCTTTCCCGCTGGGATGTGACCCAGACCAACTCGGAGAGCGTTCACACCTTCTTCCGGGCAGCTCCCGGCGGCGTGCCGACCCAGGTCGCCTTCTCCCAGTCCCGCCGCTATGACGATCTGGACCTCGACCGGGCCAAGGGCGTCATCCGTGAGAAGGACCACGCCTATTCCAAGGATGGCGGCCTTGCCGTGCTCTTCGGCAACATTGCGCTCGACGGCTGCATCGTGAAGACGGCCGGCGTGGACGACAGCATCCTCAAGTTCAACGGCCCGGCCCGCATCTTCGAAAGCCAGGACAGCGCGGTCTCCGCCATCCTGACCGGCAAGATCAAGGAAGGCGATGTGGTCCTGATCCGCTACGAGGGCCCGCGTGGCGGCCCCGGCATGCAGGAAATGCTCTATCCGACGAGCTATCTGAAATCCAAGGGCCTGGGCAAGGCCTGCGCGCTCATCACTGACGGCCGCTTCTCCGGTGGCTCCTCGGGCCTGTCCATCGGCCACATTTCGCCGGAAGCCGCCGAAGGCGGGGCGATTGCCCTGGTCGAGGAAGGCGACATGATCGTCATCGACATCCCGAACCGGGTGATGAAGGTGGACCTGCCGGATGCGGTGCTCGCCGAGCGTCGCGCCGCCATGGAAGCCCGCGGTACGGAGGC
Organism: Roseibium aestuarii; assembly: GCF_008477545.1. Classification (GTDB taxonomy): domain Bacteria; phylum Pseudomonadota; class Alphaproteobacteria; order Rhizobiales; family Stappiaceae; genus Roseibium; species Roseibium aestuarii. Next base: position 1,039,054 of record NZ_VORA01000001.1, read on the forward strand.
CTGGAAGCCGACCGAAAAGCGCAGCCGCAAGATCTCGACCGCCCTGCGCGCCTACGCCGCCCTCACGACCTCCGCCTCCATGGGCGCGGTCCGCAAGCTGGACTGATCCGGTCTTGCAACCTATCTGATGAAAGGCGGGTCGAGAGGCCCGCCTTTTTTCTGACCCCTGGCAGGAGGGCCGACAGGCAATGGATTCCCTGACCCAATTCGTGCTCGGCGCGGCCGTCTCCACAGTTGTGCTGGGCCCGAAGATGGGGCCGCGCAAGGCTGCGATTCTCGGTGGCGTGCTCGGAACCCTGCCGGATCTCGACGTCTTCCTGCCCTTCGATGATCCGGTCGACAGCTTCGTCTACCATCGCGGCTGGACACACTCGCTCGTGATCCACGCCCTTGCAGCCCCGGTGATCGGGGAGGCCCTGGTCCGTCTTGTCCGGCCCTTGCGGACCGAGCGGGTGCGAACCTGGCTCGCGGTGTTCCTCTGTCTGTCGACCCACGCCCTGCTCGACGCCATGACCATCTACGGCACGCGCCTGTTCTGGCCGCTTTATCCCGATCCGGTCGGCGCGGGATCGGTCTTCATCATCGATCCGCTCTATACGCTGCCGCTTCTGGGCGTGGTGCTCTGGAGCCTGAGCCGAAGGCACTGGTCGAAGGCCCTGGGCCGCGCGGTTTCCACAGCTCTGATCTTCTCCACCGGCTATCTTGCCCTCGGGCTCGGGCTGCAGGCCCACATCGAGGCGCGGGCACGCGTCCTGTTCCGCGAGGCCGGGGTGGAGCCGGAAAAGGTCCTGGCCATTGCCGGTCCCTTCAACACGGTACTGTGGAAGGTGATCGCCCTGGAGAGCGACACCTATCACAATCTCTACCTGTCCCTGCTGGACACGAAGACCCCGCCGCAGCTCTACAGCCATCCGCGCCGTTCCGACCTGGCCGCCTGCCTTGAGGGGACGGAGCCTTACGAAAAGCTGGTCTGGTTCAGTCACGGCTTCCTGAAGGCGGAGGAGCGCGACGGCGCCGTGGTCGTCTCCGACCTGCGGATGGGCATGACCCCGGACTATGTGTTCCGCTTCGCCCTGGCCGAGATCGAGGATGGCCGGGTGAACCCTGTCGAGCCCCGCCGCGCAGCTGGCACCCGGGTCATGGCCGAGGGAGACGGCGACTGGCTCGTCTCCCGCCTGCTCGGCCGCGCGGTCGCCCGGCCTGCCGAGCCCGGGCCAGAGGTCCCCACCGAGAAGGCACCCTTGCGCTGCCCGAGCTAGGCCTCCGCGGGCGCCCCGGTTTCGTCTGACGTCTCCAGCCACTGCGAGGGCGCGCAGCCCTTCACCCGCAGGAACTCCCGGTTGAAGTTCGACTTGGTGTTGAAGCCGCTGGCGTAAATCGCGGACGTGATGGGCATTCCAGCGCGCATCAACCCGCAGGCATGTTCGATCCGGTGGGCGTTGATGAAGCGGGAGACGTTCTCACCCGTCGCGCGGTTGATGGCCGCCGAGAGCTGCTTCTCCGGCAAGGACAGCCGCCGCGCCATCTGCCTCAGGGACAGGTTCGGATCGAGATAGGGTGCTGCCTGCTCCATCAGGGTCCGCACCCTTGCCATGATAGGCGCGTCGTTCCCGGCCACATCCGCTGGAATGGTCTGCGGAGCCTCTGATCCGGACATCTGGTCGTGGCGAGCCGGAGGAGCGGCACCGAGGGGCCGGTCTCCCGGTGGGTCTTTTGAATGCTCATCTGAACGCTCTTCCATCCGGTCCTCAGGATCCGTGGGCCGGCCCTTCAGCACCTCCGACAGGTTCAGCAATCCGATCAGCAGCAGGAACAGGCTGGCGTAGAGGGAGACGAGCCACGGGCGCAACCAGCCTTGACCGGTCAGGAACAGGACCGTGATCATCAGATCGCTCGCCGCCGACGAGATCAGGGCGATGGCCATCCACCGCCAGAGGAGGAGCGCCCGGTTGTCATTGTCGAGCCGGACGAGCGGCAACCCGTCGGCGCCCGCCTGCAGCCGGCTCAGGAGCAGCAATCCGTAACCTGCAAAGCCGACGACCAGAACCACGTCGAGCAGCTCGCTCTCGAGAAGGGTGCAGATCGCGGCCGCAAGCGGTGCCAGCGCATGGAGCGCGTCGGGCAGGACCTTCAGCGGGCGTACCGCCGTGCTCAGGAAGGTCAGGTAGGTCAGGACGGGAATGACCATCGCGGTGACAGGCTGGAGCGGCGCCACCACCGAGAGACCGTAATACTGGTTGAGCGAGATCAGCAGGGACTGGCCGGCGCAGAGCGCAATGAGCCCCAGCACCATTTTCGGCGTTTCGCCTTCCAGCGCTGCCCGCAGGCCCAGAAAGGTCAGGATCAGGGCGGAGATGAGCGGGATCGGTAAAGCGAGCATCTAGCCTTCCCATTGTCGGAGCCAGGGTCAGGGGCGGGGGGCACTGTCAGGTGAGGACGGGCAGGGGCGGTATTGCCACGCAGGACGTGTCGGAACCGGATCGAGGACGTCCTGAAACCGGTTCGAGGACGCGCCAGGGCCTCCCGTCCCACCATTGTTCAGGCCGTGACTGACCACAAGAGGCACTGACATGACATTCCTCAGACTTTCCTCCCTTACCGGCTCCTGGGACAAGATGAAGCCCCTGATCCTGTGTGCAGGGCTTGCTGCCCTGACCCTTGCCCACTCCATGACCCGAAGCGAGGGCGGCGAGTTGCCGGGCTATGACCGCTTCGACATTGCCAGCCCCCACCGCAGCCAGCTCTTGTCGAGCTCGCTCTGGTATCCCGCCGGATCGCGGACCTATGCGGTTCCGGTCGGCGACAATCCGCTGTTTGAGGGAACCCGGGCCCTCATGGGGCCGAGTGTTGCCGAAGGCACCTTTCCGCTCATTGTCCTCTCCCACGGGTCGGGCGGAAACATGGATGGCCTCGGCTGGCTCTCCTCCGCCCTTGCCCTGAAAGGCGCGATCGTGCTGGCGGTGAACCATCCGGGCAGCACGTCGGGCGACAGCTCGCCGCGCCGCTCAGCCCGGCTTGCCGACCGGGTGAGAGACCTTTCCGCCGCCCTTGACCTGGTCCTGGCAGACCGGGAGTTCGGGCCGAGGATCGATCGCTCGCGGATCTATTCGCTCGGGTTCTCGCTGGGCGGTGGCACCGCGCTCCAGAGCATCGGCCTTCAGGTTTCCGCCAGTGAGATCGGCAGCTTCTGCAAGGCAAGGCCCGGCTCGCCGGGCTGTGACTTCTATGGCAAGGGAGGCGTGGACTTCTCGAAGGTCGACAAGACGCTCAGCGACGACAACTATGGCGACGAGCGCTTCGCGGGCACCATCGCGGTGGATCCGGCTTGGCCCTTTGCTTTCACGTCCGAAAGCATCGCCCGCACGCGCAAGCCGGTGCTTCTGATCAATCTTGGCACCCAGGACACCCTGCCAGAGATGGTCAACGTGGGCGTGAGGGGCAGTGCGCTCGCCACCCGTCTGCCGGAGGCCACCCACGTGGAAATTGCCCCGGCCGAGCACTTTTCCTTCCTCGCCCTGTGCAAGGACAAGGCCCGCGCCATTCTTGAGGAAGAGGGCGAGGATCCGATCTGCGACGATCCGCAAGGGGCGGACCGGGCCGACATTCACCGCCGGGTCATCGAAGCTGTCTCGGATTTCGTGAAGCTGGGCGTGCGCCCGAAGAGCTGACCCGGCAGGGTTCAAGGACCAACGCAGGCAGGAGCTCCGGGACACTCTCCCGGGGCTCTTTCCGTGTCCAGTGTCCGTGCGCCGGCTTCACGCTGCGCGCCGCGATCGCCTAGAACGCTTGTCTCCCGCGGTGCTTCTTGGCATGAAGGTGCACAGTGCCGCAGCCGATCCAGACACAAGGAAGATCCCCTTGCACATCGAGACCAAGACCGTCGGTGACCTGTCGATCCTCTATGTGATGGCGGTGGACGCGGAATATCAGGAGCATCTGCGGGCGCTGATCTCGCCGCTCATGACCGGGATCGGCCCGGTTGAAGCCGGCGTCGTGCTCTCCTCCGCCCTGACCCGTCTGGAACATGCCGGCCGCAAGCCGGATCTGGTGGTCTCGCTCGGCTCCGCCGGCTCCGCCACCCTGGAACAGACCCATGTCTATCAGGCAAGCTCCCTGAGCTACCGCGACATGGATGCCTCACCGCTCGGCTTTGCCAAGGGTCAGACGCCCCTGATCGACCTTCCCATCGTTGTGCCCATGCCCCTCCGTGTGCCCGGCATCGCGGAAGCGCGTCTGTCGACCGGGGCCAACATCGTCTCTGGGGCTGCCTATGACGCGATCGACGCGGACATGGTGGACATGGAGAGCTTTGCCGTCCTGCGGGCCTGCATGCTGCACGGGGTGCCACTTATCGGCCTGCGCGGCATTTCCGATGGCAAGGAAGAGTTGAAGCACGTGGGCAACTGGACCGAATATCTCCACGTGGTGGACGAGAACCTGGCAGAGGCCGTGCGCCTGCTGGAGGCGGCCGCCGCCGACCGGCTCCTGATCGGTCTGTAGGCCGGGACGGCCCGCGCCGGAGCCTGACTCTGGGCCTGAGCCTGAGCGAAAAAAGGCCCCCTCGCGCCTGGGCGGAGGGGGCAATCCGACATCAGTTGATTGGCAGTGAGGCAGTCCGGGTCACATCGGCTTCTTGACCGTGGTGACGGAATGGGTGGCCATGCCACCGATCTTGCCGCAGTCTTCGGCAGAGGCGGCCAGCACGGTCACATCCTGCACCTTGCAGAGCACGCCGGCCTCCATGTCATCGGTGCCCATGAACAGGGGCGTGAGCGGAAAGGCGGTCGCTGCGGTCGCGATCAGGGCGGCGCAGGCGGTCAGGGAAGCGGTCTTCAAAATCGTCTTCATCTCATGTCCTTCCAGTAAGCTCAGGGTTTCAAATGCGGGATGTCCTCAGGCGATATGCCGGTCGCCGGTCCGGGGTCTTGGCGTGGGGCAGGCTGGCAGGGGCCTGCGTCGCCAATGGGGGTGAGGCGCGGGCGAACCCGGCCTGATGGTGGGGGCGTGGCGCTCATCGGAGCACCATCGCGGAAAGCAGCTTGTCCGGATCCGCAAGCACCGGCTCCTGATAGCATCCGGTCGGATCCAGCCCGTCCTTCCGGCTCGTGGCGCGCAGGGCATCGCAAAGGGGCCGGGCCTCCGCGACCGTGCGCTCTGCGGCAAGCGTCACCGCATCGCGAAGGGTGCCCTTGTCGGCTTTTGTGCCGAGCGCCTCGACAAGTTCCTTGCTGAAGAGCGGAAGGCTCCTGTCGGCGGTGGTGTTGGCAAATTGCGTTGCCTTGGCCGAGGTCACGACCGCGTCCGGCCGCTCCGGATCATCGGCCGGGTGGCTGGCCAGGAAGAGCGGGGTCAGAGCAGCGGATTCGCAGGCATCAAGGATGAGGACCACCTCGCCGGCGGGCAGGTCATGAACCATTGCGGCAAAGTCGCTGGCACGGATCCACAGGTCCTCTGCGATGGCAAAGGCCATGACCGCCGGCTTCTCGACGCTCCACAGCACCATCACGTCATTGTCCGGTCCCGCAGGGCGTGACGGATCGAGGGCGCCCGCATGAAGCGTGGCATAGATCACCAGCCGGTCGGCAGGCGTCAGGGTGGCCCTCAGCTGTGCCATGACCCGCACCAGCCCCTCGGTGGTGGCCGAGGCGTTGATCAGCAGGGTCTGGTCGGACGGGTCGATGGAAAGACGGTGTCCCAGCGCATCGGCGATCTGGTGCACGGCGGTCTCGCAGGCCGATGTGGGCATCGGCTTCCAGGGCGGGCAGATCCCGATGCCGAGAAAATGGGTCGACTGGATGGTCGCGCTTGCGGCACGCGCCGGATTGGAGGGCGCGTCCTGCGAGGCGGCAAGAGCGGCAGGTCCGGAAAAGGCTGCGCTCAGAAGCGTGGGAATAAGTATAGTAAGAAATCGCAAGGCGCTTCATCCTGAATACGGCACGTCTTGTTCGTGCAAGGCAAAGTCGTATCAGGTGCGCGTGAAACTACGTATAATAGTCCTGGGAAACTTTTCCTTTTGCTGGAGAGTTTTTGTCAACTCTTACCTTGCGTAAAATTGGCCTCGTTTAAATTCGGATATCACCCGTGCCGAAGGTCAGTCCAGCAGGGTCTCCACTTCGTCGGAGGACAGGCCCAGGATCACGCCATGGGCATTCACGGCGAAATCCTTCACCGGAAAACGCAGCATTTTCGCGCCGATGCCGAAGAACCCGCCGAGCTCCGCGTCGAGGCTGACGAGCAGTCCGTTGTCATCCACCTGCACGGCCGCCACATCGCCCAGCGTTTCGCCTTCAAGCGAGAGCACCGGTTCACCAATGAGCTCCTCCGGCACGGCGACGGCCGCGGTGGTCTGGCCATTCCCCGTCGGTTCCATCGGTTCGCGGGTCACGCTTTTTGTCGCGGGGGCAATCGTCTGCACTTCCGCCCCGAAGGCGTGAAGATTGGGGAAGGCCGCCAGAAGGGCGAAGACCACGCATCCGGCAAAGAGCAGGACGCGGGCCGCCAGAAGACCGGCATCACAATCGTGGGCAGTGGTGTCGCTCATGGGAAGTTCCTCAGCCTTGAACCTGTTGGGGATCCGGACCGGTGCCGGACAGGGAGATAACGTGCGGCACGCAGGAAGGTTCGCCAGGGACCACATTTTCGCTTCGGAAAACCGTGCGAGGCAGGCAGCGGCCCATATGAGAAAGGGGCCGCGCACCGCGTGCGCGACCCCTTGAGAGAGAGGTTCAGACCTCGCCGAGACTTAGCTGTCGGCCAGGACCTTCACTTCAGCTTCGCTCATGTTGAGCTTGACCATATTGTCGGTCACGGTGAAGCGCTCGGACGGAATGGTGATGGTGTCGGCACCCAGACCCAGGAAACCGCCAACTTCGGCTTCGATGGAGAGGATGCGGCCATCGGCATCACGGTTCACGGCGCTGACCTGACCGATGGACTCGCCATCGATGGTCATGATGGTCATGCCGTCGACCGACATGTCTGCATTGGCTGCAAGCTCTTCACGAACGCTGTTCAGCTGGTCGCCATTGGCGTCGCCAATCATGTCCTTCGGGGTGGAAACCGGAGCTTCCATCTTGGCTTCCGCATTCACGGCAGCACCCGGCTGGACCTTCACTTCGCCATTGGCGTCACCGGTGATGGTTTCCGGCGTGGTGGTGCCATTGGCATCGCCATCGGCCTTCACTTCGGCCTGGGTGGCTGCGGAGGGTTTGATGAGGACGTCGCCATTCGCATCACCCGTATAGGAACCGGCAGCCTGGGCGGCGCCAATCAGGGCGGTGGTGGCAACGAGACCGGCAAGAGCAGTCTTCAGCGGCTTGGTAACGTTTCGCATTGGATGTCTCCTTTGACTTTGACGTTGGACGCCTCGGGCTGACGGGTCTGAACAGGATTGTCGATGGGGTGTCAGCCTTGGCAATCGACAGGCAAACACCGTCGGAGGGACAATCGTTCCGCGAAAAATTCACTTCCGAGATGACGATAATTTAATGCAAGCCATTGGGAACCAACGCGTTTCCATGAAATGGGCATGACATCTGCAAGCTCTCGTCACACTTCACTCCTCTCGCCTCATTCTCGTCAGAATGCATGCGCGAAGCGGCGGGAAATCACGCTGCTCTTCTTCTCCGTCGTGCTCGGGCCTGTCCCGAGCATCCAGTCCTGCAGCCCAAAGGCTGGATCCTCGGCACGGGGGCCGAGGATGACCTTCGAGGGGAGGGCGTGAGGGGATGGGGCGCTTGGGCAGCGCCCTCTCCTCGATCATCATCGGGCCTGTCCCGAGGATCCAGTGTGCCGCGCAAAGCCCTGCGGGCATGAAAAAGGCGGGCTCCCGTGTCAGGAAGCCCGCCTAAGTCGTGTCGGTTCGCAGGTGCTGGCGCGATCAGGCGCCTTCGGTGACCCTGGTGCGGACCAGCCGGGTGATGACGTTCTCGATCATCCGGTATCCGGCATCCTGGTCCAGGGACATGATGCTCTCCGGGTGGAACTGCACGGCGGCGATGGGCTCCGCCTCGTGCTCGATGGCCATGATCACCCCGTCTTCCGTTTCCGCGGTGATGCGGAAGCCGGCCGGCAGCTTGTCCTTCTTCGCGTAGAGCGAATGATAGCGGCCAACGGTCACCGGGTTCTGCAGCCCGTCGAAGATGAGGGAGTTGCCGGCCACCGTGATGGGGGAGGGCTTGCCGTGCATCGGCGTCTCCAGCTGCCCCAGCTCCCCGCCCAGCCCCTCGGCCAGCGCCTGCAGGCCGAGGCACACGCCGAAGATCGGCAGCGCGCGGGCGCGAGCCCGGCCAATGGTGGCCGCGCAGTCGAAGTCCTTCGGGTTGCCGGGTCCGGGCGAGAGAACCACCAGATCCGGGTTGACGTCATAGAAGACATGATCGGCCACCGGCGAACGATAGGTCACCACCTCGGCGCCGGTCTGGCGGAAGTAGTTGGCCAGCGTGTGCACGAAGCTGTCCTCGTGGTCGACAAGCAGGATCTTGACCCCTTCGCCCGGCTTCGCCTTGGCCGCGTCCGCCACCTTGGTGCGGGCGAGCCCGGCCTCGCGCACGGCGGCGCGCATGGCTTCGGCCTTCAGCTCGGTCTCGGCTTCCTCGTCCTCGGGCACGCTGTCATAGAGCAGGGTGGCCCCGGCACGGATCTGCGCGACCCCGTCCTTGATGCGCACGGTGCGCAGGGTCAGGCCGGTGTTCATGTCGCCGTTGAAGAGCACGGCGCCGATCGCCCCGCCATACCAGGCGCGGGGGGACTTCTCGTGGTTCTCGATGAACTCCATCGCCCACCGCTTCGGGGCGCCGGTCACGGTCACCGCCCAGGTGTGGGAGAGGAAGGCGTCCAGCGCATCCATGTCGGCGCGCAGCGTGCCCTCGATATGGTCCACCGTGTGGATCAGGCGGGAATACATCTCGATCTGACGGCGGCCGATGACCTTGACCGAGCCCGGTTCGCAGACCCGGCTCTTGTCGTTGCGGTCCACGTCGGAGCACATGGTCAGCTCCGCCTCGTCCTTGGCCGAGTTCAGGAGCTTGCGGATCTGCGCCTCGTCCTCGATGGCGTTCTTGCCGCGCCGGATGGTGCCGGAGATCGGGCAGGTCTCGACCCGGCGCCCACCGGTGACGCGCACATACATTTCCGGCGAGGCCCCCACCAGATATTCCTTGTTCCCCAGATTGAAGAAGAAGGAATAGGGCGAGGGATTGATCTGGGAGAGGCGGCGGGAGACAGCGGACGGCGGGTTCGGGCAGGCTTCATAGAAGGTCTGGCCCGGCACGGTCTCGAACAGGTCACCCCGGCGGAAATAGTCCTTGGCCTGGTCTACCAGCTTCGCATATTCGCCGGGCTCATGGTCGCCCCGGCCCGGGTCCTCGTTGGCCGGATGATAGGGGGTCTTCTCGCCGTCGCGCGGCAGACCGCGGGTCGACTTGCCATCGACCTCGAAGTCATATTCCAGCACGTGGGCGCGCTTGCCGTGATGGTCGACGATGAGGATCTCGTCGGGCAGGAAGAGCACCACGTCGCGCTGATCGTCCGGGCGGGCCAGCTTCAGGTCGATGGGCTCGAACTGAAAGGCCACGTCATAGCCGAAGGCGCCGTAAAGCCCGAGCTGGTCGTCATCGCAGGCAAACAGGTCCTTGAGCGCCCGCACGATGGAGAAGGTGGAGGGCTGGCGCGAGCGTTCCTCTTCCCGGAACTCCCGGTCCGGCTTTCTGACGGTGAGGGCAATGCGCTCCCCGTCGGCCTCGAAACGCGCCACATCGGGATGGTTGCGCAGGGCGGCCGCCACGGCGGGCACCAGAATGCGGCCGCGATCGTTCAGGGCGCGGATCTCGACGTTCCGGTCTGCGGCTTCCATCACCAGCGGCGGGTTGACGAGGGCCATGTCCCAGCGGGTGTAGCGGCCGGGATATTCATAGGAGGAGGCAAGCACGGCGCCGCGCTCCTGATCCAGCCGGTCGATCCAGGCTTCGGTGCCGGTCTCATAATCGGAAGGACGGGAGGTACGGTGGATCGTGATCCCCCCCTTGGTTTCGAACGTCTGGTCGGCGAAAGCCGGCATGTCTGTCTTCCCTCTCGTGCCCTGGAACCGCGGTTGGACGGCGGCCCGGCTTGTCTCAGTCAGTCCCTGAACATTAAAAAAGCCGCCTGCGGGGTTCGCGGCGGCCTCTCATCGGATCTCAAGTGTCTTCGGACACAAGTGCTCGCTGGCCGCCAATCAAGCGTCCCGCCACCACCAGTTCTGTGCCTTGAGCATGTTCATGGGAACTGGCATAGCGGATCGGGCAAGCCCACGCAACGGGTTTTGCGCAAGGGCTGGGCGTCAGACCCGCGTCGGCCGCATGGCGGGGATCACCCGTCGTTAACCACTCATTTGCTATGTCTCGGGCAGCTCCGATACCTCTTCGGAGAAATGATTCCCAGCATTGAGGTGTGTCATGAGTATTCAGTGCTTCACGAGAGCGGGCGGCGGTCTGGTTGCCCTGGCTCTCCTCGCGTTTGGCGGTGCCGCTCAGGCTGCCGACCTGGCGTCCGGCTATGCCGGTTACGCCACGCCTCCGTCCCGTCCTGCGGTCGACGGGGTCAACGGAACCCTCGACATCATGGGCGGCGTGTCCGATGACGGCGAGATCTACGGCGGCTCGGGCAAGATTGCGGCACCCATCGGCGGAAGCTACGGCGTCCAGGGCGACGGCGCGATCTACAACAATGACGGCGCGGCCTATCTCGGCCTCGGCGGTCACGTCTTCTGGCGCGATCCCTCCAAGGGTCTGGTCGGCGGTTATGTCGGCTATTCCCACGATTATGGCCGGGGCACGGTGGACGTGGGCCGGGTCGGCGCGGAGGCGGAAGCCTATGTGGGCCAGCTGACGGCCCGCGGCATCGCCGGTGTCGAGTTCGCGGACGGCGAGACCATCACCAAGGGCGGCGTCCAGACCTCTTACGAGGAAGGCGCGCGCTTCTTCGATCAGGCGGATCTGGCCTATTACCCGACCGAGAATGTCGAGCTCTTCATCGGCCACCGCTACACCAGCGGCGTTCATGCGCTGGGTCTTGGCGGCGAGATGATGGTCACCAGCGGCCGCAGCACGGCCGTCTCGGCCTTCGCCGAGGGACGCATCGCCGAGGGCGGCAATCAGGCAGCCTGGGCCGGCGTGAAGCTCCACTTCGGTCAGTCGGACAAGTCGCTGATGCGCCGGGCCCGTGAGGACGATCCGGTCTCCTTCGAGCCGGACAACCTCTTCGGCATCACCAATGCCCGCAAGGACGTGCCCGTCGGCCACGTCTTCTGATCCGGGCAAGGGTCGGCGTTCAGACTTCAGCATTCAACGGGGCGGGCTGCCAGGGGCGGCCCGCCCCGTTTGCCTTGACATCTCGCCGACCTGGGCGGAGCCGAACACAGTGTTCAGCCGGGATGATCAATCCCGCCTTTTGTTCGACGTTTCTTGCCATTACCTTCGCTCCAGACACGCGACGCCCGAGCCTCGGGCGGCAATCGACATTCCTTGAGAGCACCAGGACCCATGACCAGATCCATCGAACTCGGCCTCGACACCTTCGGCGACATCACGCTGGGCGAGAACGGCAAGCTGAAGCACGAGGCGGACGTTCTGCGCGATCTGGTGGAGGAGGGGGAACTCGCCGATCAGGCCGGCGTCGATTTCCTCGGCCTCGGCGAACATCACCGCGGTGAATTCGCCATCTCCTCGCCGGAGATCCTCATGTCCTTCCTCGCGGCCCGGACGAAGCGGCTGAAGCTCGGCACCTCCGTGACCGTGCTCTCCTCCGATGATCCCATCCGCGTGTTCCAGCGGTTTTCGACCCTCGACGCCCTGTCCGACGGCCGCGCCGAGATTACCCTCGGCCGCGGGTCCTTCACCGAGAGCTTCCCGCTCTTCGGCTATGACCTCAACCAGTACGAGGTCCTCTTCGAGCAGAAGCTGGACCTGCTGACGACCCTCTGGGCGGATGAGGTGGTGAACTGGAAGGGCGAGCTGCGCCCGCCGCTGAAGAACCAGAAGGTCTTCCCGCGCTTCGAGGGCACCGGACCGACCATCTGGGTCGGCGTCGGCGGCAGCCCGGAAAGCGTCGTGCGCGCGGTGACCTACAACGTCCAGATGATGCTGGCGATCATCGGCGGCGATCCGGCCCGCTTCAAGCCCTACGTCGACCTCTATCATCGCGCCTGCGACCAGATGGAGCACCCGGTCAAGCCGCTCGGCGTTCACTCTCCGGGTCATGTGGCCGAGACCGACGAACAGGCCATCGAGCAGCTCTGGCCCCATTACAAGTCCTTCCACGACAGGCTGGGCCGGGAACGTGGCTGGTCCCAGATGGGCAAGGACATGTTCCTGAACGAGGTCCGGCACGGGTCGGTCTATGCGGGCAGCCCCGAGACGGTCGCAAGGCGCATTGCCAAGACCATCAAGACCCTCGGCCTCAGCCGCTTCGACCTGAAATATGCGACGGGCCCCATGCCCCATGCCCAGCTCATGAAGAGCATCGAGCTCTATGGCCGCAAGGTCATTCCGCTGGTGCGCGACATGCTGGCCTGATCCGGCTCAGCGAACGGCGGCCGGCATCGGTCGGCCCTCCGCGGGTGTGCCTTGCAGGAAGGCGGTCAGGGCGTCGGCGCTCATTGGCCGCGCCAGATGGAACCCCTGCGCATACTGGCAGCCCGCATTGCGGGAGAAGAGGAGATCGGCCTCCGTCTCCACCCCTTCGATCAGGGTTTCGGCCCCCAGCGTGTCGGCAAGCTGGCTGATGCCCTCGACGATGCGCGTCTTGCGCAGGTCGTCGGCCTCGCGCAGGAAGGACCGGTCGATCTTCAGCAGGTCCGGCTTCAGGCGCGCCAGATAGGCGATGTTCGAATAGCCCGTGCCGAAGTCGTCCAGCGCGATGCGCACGCCCAGGTCGGCCAGTGCATCCAGATTGGCCAGAACCTGCGGGCTGTCCGAGAGAAGAACACCTTCGGTGATCTCGACTTCCAGGCAGTCGGCCGGAATCGACCAGACCTTCAGGGCGCTCGCGACCCGATGGATCAGGTCCAGCCGCTGGAAGCTGTGGGGCGACAGGTTGACGGCAATCCGTTCCAGCCGGTTGGGGCCCCTCAGCCAATGGGATGCCGTCTGGCAGGCCTGATCGAGAACCAGGGTGTCGATGGCCCAGATCAGATCGCTCTCCTCGGCAATCGGAATGAATTCGCTCGGCGGCACCAGACGGCCGGTTCGGGAACATTGCCACCGCAACAGAGCCTCCGCGGAGACCATCTTGCGCCGGGCGATGTCGAACTGGGGCTGGAACTCGAGGAAAAGCTCGCCGTCCCGGATGGCGGCGCCGAGATGGCTGCGGATCCGGTCCTGCACCTTGTGCCGCTCGGTCATGGCCTCGCTGTAGAAGGCATGGCGGCCACGCCCGGTGCGCTTGACCTCGAGCAGGGCAGCATCCGCCCGCGACATGGCTTCTTCCAGGGTGCGGGCGTCCGTGGGCATCATGCAGATGCCGCAGCTGAAGCGCACGGGCATGTCCTGCCCCTTGACCCTCACGCTCGGGGGCTCGCTGATCAGCTCTTCCAGCTGGTGCTGCAGGTCATCCGCGTCGGCCGCTTCCACCACGCAGACGAATTCGTCCCCACCCCAGCGGGCCACATATCCGTTGCGGCCGAACATCCTGGAAAGGGATTGCCCGGCCGCCCGCAGCATGGCGTCGCCGGCGTCATGACCGAACTGGTCGTTGATCACCTTGAAGCGATCCAGATCGAACACAAGCACAGCCTGAGGCGCGACGGAGGCAGGCACCATGTTCCGGCGCAGCCGCTCGTCCAGACCACGGCGGTTGAGCAGACCGGTGAGATTGTCCCGGCCATTGCTGGCCTTGAGCTGGCGGACGATCGATCGGTTGTAGACGAGAAGGGCGGAGGTGATGGACACGCAGAACACCAGCACGATGATCGAGATGACCACCTGCTTGAGGGCATTGCCCGCCTGGCGCTTCTGCTGGGTGACCAGGGCATCGATCTGCTCCTCGATCTTTCGCGTATAGTCGCCTGTTTGCCGTAGAAGCGTGCTGCTCAGGATCTGAAGGCGCGACAGGGCCTGTCCGTTGATGGGAGCGCCGTCGGCGACCAGGTCGTCCAGCTGCTCCATCAGCTCGCGGGCATGCTGGGAGAGTGTCGAGTCCGGCTGGGAGATCGGGCCGGTCTTCAGGCCGGAGAGAACCTGCATGCGGATGTAAAGATGATCCGCCATCTGGGCCACCTGCTCCATCGCCGCCGCATCCGACTTCCGGTTGTCGAGGCTGCGCAACAGCACATCCAGCCCGGTCAGCTCGCTGTAGGTGAAGCGCATGTGTCGGATCAGGTGCTGGCCATAGTCGGTCCGGGGCTGGTTGAGGTACGTCACGCCGGGCAGGGCGAGGAAGGCCACGGCTGCCATGGCCAACGCGACCGCAATGGCCACGGTGGCAGACAGTCGCCTGTTCAACCCGGATCCCGGGGTCTTGCGTGTCATGGGCTTACCAGTCCAGTTCCGTGAGCAGCCAGATGCTGCGGTCGGTGTAGACCCGTTTCTGAAGGTCCGGATAAAGGCCCTGTGGGTAGAGAATGCGGGCAGGTCCGCGCTGGCGGACGGTGATCGGCTGGCCCTCGGCCCGTGTCGCCAGCAGAACGGGCCAGGTCTCCCAGTCCTCGCGCGGGATCTCGATCGCATAGCCATCACTGGCGCGCAGGGTGATCTGTCGAGCGCTCTCTGCTCCGGCCAGCCGCAGCGCGTCGCGCAGCAGAACCCCCTGGAAGCGGGTCGGCTCTTCGTCCGGGCTGGTGCGTCCGGTCAGTTCGAAAAGCGGAAGCGTCTCGAACTCCGCCAGTGTCACCGTGCGGGCCGTTCCCGCATGGGTGATCACCAGACCTCCCGGGCCGGCCGACCCGGGTTCGGCCTCGAACCGGGGCAGGGGCTCGAAGGCACTTGCGCTCAGCGCCGGAAGCAGCAGGGCTGTGACAAGGGGAAGGACACGCTTGAGGAAGGGCATGATCCGGATCGGCTTCAACCGTGCAATGCGCGTCACCGCCATGCCTGTCGAGATCCTGTCTGTAAACCGCATACGTACAATCCCTGCTTGTCGACATTCGCACTGTTCGCTTTGACCTTGAAAAAAGGCTTAAGGATTTGCGTTAACGACGCGATTTCTCAGTGCTCTGCACGTCTGGCGTGTTGGTGGATCGGTCCCGGATCGACGCCCGCAGACGCAGGTTCGGCGCCGTTAAGAGGGGTTCTGGCGAGCCGAGTGGCCGCTTTCGACCCATCTGACCGGGTTTGTCTTGGATTCTCCCCCGGCGACCATTGACCGGACCTTCATTTTTGTGTCCTACACACATCTTCAGTTTGCATTGCAACAACAGGAAGATGGACGTGACGCAGCATTACGATCTCATCGTGATCGGGAGCGGCCCGGCGGGCCGGCGGGCTGCCATTCAGGCTGCCAAGTTTGGTCGCGAAGTCCTTGTGCTCGAAAAGGGCCGGCGGGTGGGCGGCGTCTCCGTGCACACCGGCACCATCCCCTCCAAGACCCTGCGCGAAACGGCCCTGAACCTCACCGGCTGGCGTGAGCGCGGCTTCTACGGGCGATCCTATCGGGTGAAGAAGGACATTTCGGCGGAAGATCTTCGCGCCCGGCTGCACATCACCCTCGATCATGAGGTCGAGGTTCTGGAGCACCAGTTTGCCCGCAACCGGGTTCAGACCCTGCGTGGCGAAGCGAAGTTCATCGACCCCAAGACCCTGGAAGTCGTGGGAGACGCGGGCGAGATCCAGCATTACACCGCCGATCGCTTCATCATCGCCGTCGGCACCCGGCCGTTCCGTCCCGACTACGTGCCCTTCGACGGGGAATATGTGCTCGACAGCGACGAGATCCTGGATCTGAAGGAACTGCCGCGCACCATCGCCGTGATCGGCGCGGGCGTCATCGGGGTGGAATATGCCACCATCTTCTCCGCGCTCGACGTGAAAGTGACCCTGGTCGAACCGCGCAATTCGATGCTCGACTTCCTCGATCACGAGCTGGTGGAGGACTTCACCCACGAGCTGCGGGACCGGGGCATTGCCCTGCGCTTTGGCTCCAAGGTGGAAAAGATCGTCAAGCACGGCCCGGGCGACTGCGAAATCTCCCTAGAAGATGGTCGTCTGGTGCGCTCCAATGTGGTGCTCTTTGCCGCCGGGCGCATGGGCGCCACCGCTTCCCTCAATCTGGAAGCCTGCGGGCTGTCCGTCGACCATCGCGGTCGCATCAAGGTGGATGGCCAGACCTTCCAGTCCGAGGTGCCGCACATCTATGCCGCCGGCGACGTGATCGGCTTCCCCTCGCTCGCCTCCACCTCCATGGAGCAGGGGCGCATTGCCGCATGTCAGGCTCTGGGCGAGCAGGCCTATGATCCGCCGGAATATTTCCCCTATGGCATCTATGCCGTGCCGGAAATCTCCACCGTCGGCATGACCGAGGAAGAGGTGCAGAAGCGCGGCATTCCCTATGAATGCGGCATTGCGCGGTTCCGCGAAACCTCCCGAGGCCACATCATGGGCCTGAACAACGGCATGCTGAAGATGATCTTCTCCCTGAAGACCCGTCGTCTTCTCGGTTGCCATATTGTTGGCGAAGGGGCGACCGAACTCGTGCACATCGGTCAGGCGGTTCTGAACCTGCGGGGAACGCTGGAGTATTTCGTCGAGAACACCTTCAACTACCCGACGCTCGCCGAGGCCTACAAGATCGCCGCCCTCGACGCCTGGAACCGCATGCCGCCGCTCTCCCGCTGAGGGAGAACGGGGCAGGCGTCTGGACGTGCGGGAGGTTTCAGGCGAGGCCTTCCCACTGATAGGTGATGGCATTGAGGCCGGCGCCCACCGCCAGAACCTTGATCTTGCGCTTGACGTTGTCCGGCCCGTCAAGGCGATAGACCCCATTGGTCACCACATTGCCCTGGGCAACAGGGTTCCATCCGGCCTGGGCAAAGGTATCCAGCCCCGGCTGGGCCTGGGGTGCGGTGTTCGAGCTGGTGATCAGGACTCCGGTCTCATAGGATTTCAGATCATAGGGCATTGGGACCTCCGTCGAGTGATGACCCCGGTCACGGCCGGGTTCGTTCTCTGGACGCCGAGACGAGCGACGCGTGAGCGTTTTCGAACGACAGATTGACCTCAGAGCCCCAAACGAGAAAAGGCGCGAACCCTGACCGGGCCCGCGCCAACTTTACTGTCCTTCCAAGGGCAGGGGAAATACCGGCGCGCCAGTGCGGCCCATTCCCCTCCGCTGCTCAGTTCACGCCGAGCAGTTCGACCTCGAACTTCAGCGTGGCATTCGGCGGGATCACCCCACCGGCGCCGCGGGAGCCGTAGCCCATGTGCGGCGGAATGACGAGCTCACGCTTGCCGCCCACCTTCATGCCGGCAACACCCTCGTCCCAGCCGCGGATGACCCGCCCCGCGCCCAGCGGAAACACGAAGGGATCGCCCCGGTCGACGGAGGAATCGAACTTCTTGCCGTCGGTGAGCCAGCCCGTGTAATGCACGGTCACCGTGTCTCCGGCCTTCGCCTCGGCGCCGGTTCCCACCACCAGATCGGTGATCTGAAGGTCTTCGGCGGCGGCAAAGGTCGCGGTCGAGGCGAAGAGCCCGAGGGCAAGCGCAATCTTCCTGAACATGATCGTTCCCTGACTGATAGGGCCCGAAGGGGCCGACGCCTGTTTCTGCCCCATCCGGAGAAGCGCGTAAAGAGCGGGCGGGTCGGGGCACGCTTGATAACGCTCAGCGACGAGGTTTCAGAATGTTGGCGAACTGGCGCAGGTTGGTCCAAACAAAGCAGCCTTGCTCTCTTCCGGACGCCTCAGGCACCATCGATCTTGCGGATATCCCGGGCCGGCGACCACAAGCCCTTCCAGTAGCCCCTGCAATGGGCGATGCGCCGGCGCCACCTGAGCCGGGCGATCCCTCCGTCATCGACCTGGCGGAGGAGATCGCGCAGTCGGTCCCGGCTGATCAGCGGCAATTCCCGAAGGAGCCTAAGTCCGAAACGCCAGGCTACACGGAAATCACCCTTTCGCTTGCGGATCGTCTTGACGAGGTCCTTGGCAAAACCTTCCTCCCGCTCGAGGAACCTGTCCATCTGCAGGCGCGCCAGTGGGGTCCATTCGGTGACCCTCGCATTGCTCGACCAGACGATCTTCCCGCCCGCTGCGTTGAGACGCTGGAAGAAGTCGATGTCCCCGCCCGAGTGGACGAGCTCAGGATCAAAGCTCGCGTCGAACCCGGGAAGGTCGAAGATACGGCATGAGAGCAGGTTATTATTGGTCGCCGCCCAGCTGGTCGCAGCGCCGTCAATGCCTGGCTCGGGATCCGAAATTGTCCACCAGGCCGGTGGTGGCACCTCGTAGTCGAAATAGACAGGACCGTGGGTCGCCATCGCCTCATGGTGCGTGAGGGTCTTGTAGTGGGCCTCGAGCCAGCCGGGTTGAGCGATCTCGTCATCGTCGATCAGGGCGATGCAGTCGAAACCTGCCTGTCGAGCGAAGGCAAGGGCTGCATTGCGCGCCGGGCAGATGCCTGGAACAGGCTCAACCACATGATGTGTCCGCACGCCTTGCAAGTCAGTCCAGAATTCAGCATCGAGACGGGTCGGTGTCTCGTTTTCGATAACGACGAGCTCGACGTCAAAATGCTCGGATCGGGTCTGGGGGAGAAGGGAGGATAGGCAGCGTTTCAGCATTTCCGGTCGTCGCGCAGTGCAGACCAGGACGCCAATCTTGGGCTTAATCATTTGCAATATTTCGACTATCTGAATTTTCGACGAAGTTGCACGGGCTTGGCAGATCACGCAACCCCGAAAGGTCTACGCCTCGCTCAAATTCCCCCGCTCACTGCCCCCATAGCCAGGCCGCGCCGCGGACGCCGGAGCTGTCGCCGTGGCGGGCCTTGCGGATCGGGGTTTCGAAATGATCCGACATCACATAGGGTGCCATGAGTCCCGGAAGATCCTTGTAGAGATCATCGATATTCGACAGGCCGCCGCCCAGCACGATCACGTCCGGGTCGAGGATGTTGGTGGCCATGGCGAGCGCCCTGGCCAGACGGTCCGCATGGCGCCTGTAGGACAGCTCCGCCGCGTGGTCGCCCGCAGCCCGGCGGGCCATGATGTCGCGCGCGCTCAGGTGCTCGCCCGTGCGCTGGGCGTGGTCCCACTCGAAACCGGAGCCGGAACACCATTGGTCGATCGCGCCCGAATGGCCGGTCCAGCTTTCGGGGCCGGGGAATTCGTCGATCCGGCGCCAGGGCAGGGCGATGGCACCCCATTCGCCTGCGATGCCATTGGCACCGCGATGGGCCTTGCCGTCGATGGCGATGCCCGTGCCGCATCCGGTTCCCGCGATCACCGCCAGCACCACAGGAGCGCCGGCCGCCGCTCCGTCCGTCGCCTCGGAGACGGCAAGGCAGTTCGCATCATTCTCGATCCGAACCGGGCGGTCCAGACGGGCCTCCAGGTCGGTTTTGAGAGGCTGTCCGTTGAGCCACACGGAATTCGCATTTTTCACCAGACCCGTGCGCGGCGAGATCGAGCCGGGAATGCCAAAGCCGAGGGTGCTGGCGCCGGGGCCATCCAGGCCGAGCGCGGTTTCGGCCCGGCTCACCAGCTCCACCGCACGCGTCAGGCACCCTTCATAGTCGCCCCTGGGCGTCGCGCAGCGCTCCCGGAACAGGGTGTCTCCGGCGGTATTCAGGGCGATCACCTCCATCTTCGTGCCGCCCCAGTCAAAACCGAGACGGACGGGCGGGGGAGACGTGAGGGTCATGGGCAACTCCGGGTCGGGGGCGGGAGGTGACATCGAGAGGACGAGCAGCTGATGTGACGGTTGAATTGCACCGGCACATCAGACAAAGCTGATCGCATATTCACGAAGGCAGGGCCAGCGGGAGCAACAGATGCTCGCGCGGCGTCCCTGCCCATGCGGGACAGGCCATGAAGGCGAAGGACGGGCTGGGCCGGGGGAAAACGCAGAAGCGCCCCGCCGCGAGGCCCAGCAGATCATCTGCAGGATCAGGCGCAGGGCACCCGAAGGGGTGGGCCAGCCAGCTCGCCCACCAGCTTGCCCACCAGTTTGCCCGTCTGCGCCGCCCCGTACCGCAGCCCTCACAAGTGCGCTGGCAGGATCCGTCTGCGCAAGGGGCGCTCCGATCCGCCTCTGGGGTGCAGGAGAAAGCCTCCTCCCGCAGGACAGCGGGCCGGGCGCGCGCGCAGGCCCATGACCTGTGGGCCCTGCTGCGCATTCCCTTGCTGGCTGCTGCGATCGTTGTCTTCACAGCCGGGGTCTCCCTGGGGCTCTGGTGGGGGCTTCAGGCGGTCGGCTTTGTGCCCGGTGGCGGGGCTTCGCGCGATCAGGCGCAAGCGATCCCGGTGCCGCCGCCGGTGCCCGTCCCGGCCTCCCGCGACCCGCTCGACAGGCTGCCCAAGTCGCTTGTTTCCGGCCTGCTCGCCCCGCAGGAAAGCGACGGCGTGGCAGGCTTCATCCGCATCCGCCAGGTCGCGCCGGAGGAGCTCTGCGCGTTGCTCGGCACCCTGGGGCTGCCGATGAGCGAGTGGGGTCCGGCGCCGTTTCAGTCCGGCGTCTGGCAATGCGCCAGCGAGGTCATGCCTCTGGTGACCGAAAGCGTCGATTTCGACCGGACGACCCTCTTTGCCATCGTGCGCGGCTCCGCACCTGAGCGGGTGGACGGTCTGCGCCTCAAGCTGGTGGCGCCGGATCCGAGCCTGTCGGCCCACGGCCTGGAAGGGGTGGAACTGGTGCTGGCGGCCGTCGCCGAGCGGTATCAGCTGGACTGGCCGGACGGCTTCCGCCCGGCGCTGGCGGGGTTTGCTGCCTTTGAAGGCACGCGCGACGGTCTGCGGGTGCAGCTGCATCCGGAAGATCCGGAACTCGCTGGCGATGCGACGGCGGCCCGTCGGCTCAACATCCTGCTGCACTTCCCGCCGTCGCCGCTCTGGACCCGCGGTGACCGCTACGCGCCGCTGCGCTGAACGCTCACGCTTCCCTGTCGGCAAACATCGCCCGGTCGCGCGCCAGGATCTCGCGCAGGAACTGCAGAACGAGGGCGATGGGCCGCAGGGCGCGGGTGCTTTCGTGCTGTACGATCCAGTAGGCCCGGTGCACGGCGATTTCCGGCAGCACCCGGCGCAGATCGCTCCGGTTCTTGGCAAGGAACCCGTGGAGCACGCCGATGCCGGCGCCGGCCGCCACCGCTTCCACCTGCCCAAGGGCGGAGGCCACCTCGAACCGGGCCGGCCAGGTGCGGGTGAAATCCGCGAAATAGTTGAGGGCCGGCGTATAGGCCAGATCCTCCACCGAGCCGACAAGATCATGCGCCGGCAGGTCGGAGAGCCCTGTGGGCGTACCCCTCTGCGCCAGATAGTCCGGCGAGGCATAGAGACCGAGCGCATAATCCGTCAGCTTGGCAGCCACCAGACGCCCGTGTTCCGGCCGCTCGATGGTGATCACCAGATCCGCCTCGCGTCGCGATAGGGAGAAGGAGCGGGGCACGGGCACCAGCTGCAGGGTGAGCCCCGGATGCTGGCGCGCAAGTTCCGCAAGACGGGGCGCCAGATAGGCCACGCCGAATCCGTCAGGCGCGCCGATGCGCACGGTTCCCGTCACGTCCGCCGATTGCGCGCCAAGACTGGCCTGGGCGCTCAGCATCTCGCTTTCCATGCGCTCCGCATGGGGCAGGAAGCTGTGGCCGGCCTCGGTCAGGTCGCAGCCATTTGTGGAGCGCTCAAAGAGCCTTGTGTCCAGTGCCTCTTCAAGCGCCGTCAGGCGGCGGGCGACCGTGGCGTGGTTCAGCCCCAGCCGCCTGGCCGCGCCGAGGATCTGGCCGGAGCGGGCCACGCTGAGGAAGATGCGGATATCGTCCCAGTTCATCGGTCTCTCGCGGCTTGCGTCAGCCTGTGGTTTCGTCGAGGGTTGCGGCCAAGCTCTCCGTGCGGCCACGGCAGAAGACCCGCGCCCAGAGCCTGTTGCTACGATAATTGCACAACGGATACGCCCGCAAGGGCATTGTTATTGACAAAAATAGAAGGCACCAAGGGCGTGATCCAGGATCGGGCTCGTCCCGTCCTGCCGAATTTCCAGGGAGAACAAGCGATGAAGACCATCGGACATTTCATCGGCGGCAAGCATGTGGAGGGCACCTCCGGCCGCTTCGCCGACGTCTACAACCCGGCAACGGGTGAAGTGCAGGCCAAGGTGGCGCTCGCCAGCCAGGCGGAACTCGCCGCCGCTGTCGCCAATGCCGCCGCCGCCCAGCCCGTCTGGGCCGCGCAGAACCCGCAGAAGCGCGCCCGCGTGATGATGAAGTTCGTCGACCTTCTCAACCGCGACATGGACAAGCTGGCCGACAAGCTGTCGTCCGAACACGGCAAGACCTTCGTTGACGCCAAGGGCGACGTTCAGCGCGGCCTCGAGGTGATCGAGTTCTGCATCGGCGCGCCGCATCTGCTCAAGGGCGAGTTCACCGATGGCGCCGGCCCGGGCATCGACATGTATTCCATGCGCCAGCCGCTCGGCGTCGTCGCCGGCATCACCCCGTTCAACTTCCCGGCCATGATTCCGCTGTGGAAGCTCGGCCCGGCGCTGGTGGCCGGCAATGCCATGATCCTGAAGCCGTCCGAGCGCGACCCGTCCGTTCCGCTGATGCTGGCAGAGCTGCTGCAGGAAGCCGGTTTGCCCGATGGCGTTCTGAACGTCGTCAACGGCGACAAGGAAGCGGTCGACGCCATCCTCGACAACCCGACCATCCAGGCTGTCGGCTTCGTCGGCTCCACCCCGATCGCCCATTACATCTACCACCGTGCGGCGGAGACGGGGAAGCGCGCCCAGTGCTTCGGCGGTGCCAAGAACCACATGATCATCATGCCCGACGCGGACATGGATCAGGCTGCCGACGCTCTCGTCGGTGCAGGCTTCGGCGCGGCCGGCGAACGCTGCATGGCCATCTCCGTGGCCGTTCCGGTGGGCGACGAGACCGCCGATCGTCTGATCGAGAAGCTGGTCCCGCGCGTGGAGGCCCTCAAGGTCGGTCCCTACACCGCCGGCGACGACGTGGACTTCGGCCCGGTTGTCACCAAAGCGGCCAAGGAAAACATCCTGCGCCTGATCAATTCCGGCGTGGAGCAGGGTGCGAAGCTGGTTGTCGACAACCGCAACTTCTCCCTTCAGGGCTATGAAGACGGCTTCTTCGTCGGTCCGCACCTGTTCGACCATGTCACCAAGGATATGGACATCTACAAGACCGAGATCTTCGGTCCGGTGCTCTCGACGATCCGCGCCAAGACCTATGAGGAAGCCATCGGCCTGGCCATGGATCACGAATATGGCAATGGCACCGCGATCTTCACCCGTGATGGCGATACTGCCCGCGATTTCGCAAGCCGCATCAACATCGGCATGGTCGGCATCAACGTGCCGATTCCCGTGCCGCTCGCCTATCACACCTTCGGCGGCTGGAAGAAGTCCGGCTTCGGCGATCTCAATCAGCACGGCCCGGATGCGTTCAAGTTCTACACGCGCACCAAGACCGTGACCGCCCGCTGGCCGTCCGGCATCAAGGAAGGCGCAGAGTTCTCCATTCCGACCATGAAGTAATTTCCGGTCTCGGAAGTATCTGGGACAAGGAATACAGCGACGGGCGGAAGGAAACTTCCGCCCGTTTGTCATGTTCAATCATGGCGGGAGGTTCGGGACATCTCCTGAAACGGCCATGTGACGAAGCGCCGGGCAAAAAAAAGCCGGCATGCGCCGGCTTTGGAGTTTGTTTGCGAGTACCTTGAAACAAGGTCACATGCCGGGTCCCCCGCGAAAATCCTGCGGAGCGGGCACGTCTGGAAATCGGTTTTGAAATCGACACTGAAAGGCATGTCTGAAACGCCATCTTTCAATCACATGTTTTTCCCGATTGCACCTCAATTTCGAGACACCTATCGAGATTGGTAATTTTACCTGTAAAGCCAGAACCTCCGAAACAATGCGCAACTTACTGAAATAAAATGCGATAATGCATTTTTCAATGTGTCTCATTTTTTGACCGGATGGTCTGGTCTTTGGGCTTCCCTAGCGGAGATATCCACAATGCGAGGCAACCTTGTGGGATTCGCCTTTTGGTTGTGGGGTGGCGCAAGGGGGGCGGTGGGGCCGAAACACGCAGAAATGCGTAGCGCCCTCTCCGGACGGGCTGTTTTGCCAAGTCCGGGGTTCTGGATTTCCGAATTCTGACCTATTAGAGGGTCTGTAATGCAGACTGCCATCATGTGCCGCGGCTTCGGTCGGGTCACGGAACGGGTGGGGTGCCCGACAACGAGCCAGAGAACGTGCCGGATAACGAGAACGACAAGAACGACATGAATCAGGCCCCGCAGGCGACCACCGCAGACCACGACGCGAACCGCGCCCCGAACGTGACCGTGGCCGTGACCGGTACGTCTCCGTCAGGCGCGGACCTGTCCGGCGGTGCAGCCGATGCAGGTTCCCGGCCCTCCGGTCAGGCGCTTCTGGCTCCGGCCGAAATGCGCGCCATGCGCCGTGCCGGCAACATGATGTCCCTGTCCGATCTTCTCTGGATACCCCAGGCCGGGGTCATCGCCTGGCTGGTCGCGGCCCTGCTTTCCGGCGCCGATGGCGAGGCCGGGCAGTCCGCCGCGAACAGCTTGCCCGTGATCCTCGCCGCTGCGGCAGTATTTCTTCTTCTGGCCTTTGCCCGTCTGCGCCTGAACCTTTCCGCCCAGACCCTGGCGTTGGAGACCGGGCGTGGCGCGCGCACCCGCCTGCGGCGTGATCTTCTGGCCGCCTTTGCCGCCGCATCGCCCTCCGCCCCTCTGCCGGGGAGCGGTGAGATGGCCGCCCACATGGGCGAGCAGGTGGAAGCGGTCGGCCCCTATCTGTCCAATTTCATGCCCCAGAAGGTGCGCCTGTCGATCGTGCCTCTCGGCATTCTCTTCGCCACCGCCTGCGTGAGCTGGCTGGCGGCCCTGATTCTGCTGGTGGCCGGTCCGCTCATTCCCGTGTTCATGGCTCTCATCGGGCTGCGGGCCAAGGCCGCGAGCCTCGGTCAGCAGAAGGAACTGACCCGCATGAGCGGCATGCTCATGGACCGGCTGCGCGGCCTGGAGACCCTGCGTCTCTTCGGTGCCGTCGAGCGGACCCGCGACGAGATCGAAGAGGCCGGAACCCGCTTCCGCATCGGCACCATGAAGGTGCTGCGCATTGCGTTCCTGTCCTCCACCGTGCTGGAGCTTTTCAGCGCGCTCGGCATCGCCTTCATGGCGGTCTTCGTCGGCTTTTCCCTGCTGGGCGACGTGACCACCGGCACCTGGGGCGCGCCGCTGAGCTTCGGGGCGGGGCTCTTCATCCTGCTTCTGGCTCCAGACTTCTTCGCGCCCTTGCGCGCCTATTCCGCCGCCTATCACGAACGCGCTGCCGGCCTTGCCGCCCTGGAAACCCTGGCAGAGCTGAACGAGCGCCTTGCCTCGGCGCAGTCGTGCGAAGCTGCGACGGCCTCCGCACGGGCGGACAGCGCGGCCGCAAGCCCCATCGGTGGCGGCCCTGGTGACCGGGCCCTGGGCGGGCGCAACCTGAGCCTGCCGGGGGCGGGCGTGTCCCTGGCGCTGGAAGGCGTCACCCTGTCGCTGGGGGGGCACAGGGTGCTGAATGACCTAAGCCTGCGCGTGAACGCGGGCGACCATCTGCTGCTCAGCGGTCCGAGCGGGTCCGGAAAGACCACGCTCCTCGACCTGCTGCTCGGGTTCCACCGGCCGGATCGCGGCCGGATTCTGGTCAGTGGGTTCGATCTGGAAAGCCTGGACCTCGACTGGTGGCGCGATCATGTGGCCTGGCTCGGCCAGGCTCCCGTGCTTTTCCACGGATCCCTGCGGGCCAATCTGCGCATCGCCGATGCACGGGCAGGGGATCGCGACTGTCTCGACGCCCTGGCGCTGGCGGGTTGCGGCGAACTCCTTGCCCGTCTGCCGCGCGGTCTCGACACGCCGATCGGCGAAAACGGCTTCGGTCTCTCCATCGGCGAACAACGCCGCGTTGCTCTGGCCCGGGCCGCCCTGCGCAAGGATGCAAGACTGATCCTGGCTGACGAGCCGACCGCAGGCCTCGACCGGGACACCGCCGATGCAGTGATCGAGGGTCTCATGACCCTTGGGCGCGACCGCACCCTGCTGATCGCCACCCACGACGAGGCCTTGCTGGATCGCGGTCTCCCGGTTCTCGAATTCGGCCGGCTGGAGGCGTCCGTGCCGCCGGTGGATGATGACACGCAGGGGAGGGATGCCTGATGACCGCACGTTCGACCCGCTCCCGGCACGCCGACGGCCTGCGCCGCATCCTCTCGTGGCAATGGCGCTTCCATCCGCTCGCCTTTGCCGCCGGGCTTGCCATGTCCTTCGTGCCGGCGATTGCCGGTATCACCCTGCTCGGTCTCTCGGGCTGGTTCATCACGGCCGCGGCTCTGGCCGGGCTGACGGGCGTCTTCCTCAATGTGATGATCCCCAGCGCCCTGATCCGCGGCCTTGCCCTGGCGCGGACCTTCGGGCGCTACGGCGAAAGGCTCGTCACCCATGATGCGACCTTCCGCTTCCTGGCAGACCTGCGCTGCCGGATCTTCTCGGGTCAGGCCCGGGAAGCCGGAAGCGGCCGGGTCTGGCGCTCTGCCGGATTGCTCGGCCGCCTGACCGCCGATGTCGCGGCCCTCGACGGGGTCTATCTCCGCCTTGCCGTGCCCACCGTTGTGGCTGCGGGCGTGGGTGCCGTGGTGATCCTCGCTTGCGCCCTTCTTTCGCCGTCCCTGGCGCTCGGGCCGCTTTTCGCCCTCGTGGCGACAGCGACTGTTGCCAGCGGCCTCGTGCGCCATCGCAAGTCTGCCGACGGACGCCGCCTCGAAGCCGCCCAGGAGGCGCTGCGGGTGCGCACGGTCGATCTGGTGGCCGGGCGGCGGGAACTTGCGGTCTATGGCGGACTGGACGCCCGGCGCGCAGCCATTCTGGCGGCCGATGCCCGCATGGGCGACGCGGAAGCGGCCCTTCAGGCGCGGATCGTGCGTGCCAACGTCTGGGCGGGCTTTGCGGCTCAGGCCGCCGTGACCCTGACCCTGGCGCTCGCTCTCTGGCTGGTTGCCTCCGGCGATCTTGATCTCCCCCGCGCCGTTGCCGCCGTGCTTCTGGTGCTCGGCCTGCCCGAAGTTCTGGCGGGCCTCATCGCCGGCTACAGCCGTATCGGCCTCATGGCCCGGGCGGCCGATCGTGCCACGGCCCGCGCCGGATCTGTCGAGACGGCTCCGCAAGAGCCCTTCACACTTAAAGCCGTCATGTCCGCGTCCGGCGAGCCGGCAGGCGGCCATGACGTCCTGACCCTCGACGGCGTGACCTTCGCCTGGCCGCGCGCCGCCCGGCCCGTGCTGGAGAATGCGTCGCTTCAGATCTCCGCCGGCGAATGGGTCTGCATCGTCGGCCCGAGCGGCAGCGGCAAGTCCACGCTGGCAAGCCTTGCCAGTGGCCTTCTCGGCCCCCTATCCGGCGCCGTGCGCCTGGGGGGCACGGATCTGGCGGCCCTTGGCGAGGCGGAACTGCGCCGCCGCATCACCGTCATCGGCCAGCGTCCGGCGCTCTTCAACGATACGATTTCCGCCAACCTGCGCATCGCCGACCAGACTGCCTCCGATGACCGGCTCTGGCAGGCGCTCGAGGCAGCGGCCCTCAAGGACCGCATCGCCCGCCAGCCGGAGGGGCTGGAAACGGTGCTGGGCGAGGGCGGGCTGGGTCTGTCGGGGGGCGAACAGCGCCGCCTCGGACTGGCGCGCGCCTATCTGACGACACCCGATCTCTTCATCCTCGACGAGATGACAGAGGGGCTTGATGCCCCGACCGCGGCACTGGTACTGGATCGCTTCACGGCCTTCCGGGGCAAGGCTGCCGTTCTGATGATCGCCCACAAGCGCGAGGAGATGGCCCGCGCCGACCGGGTGGTGTCCGTCGGTGCCCTACAGGGACGTGTCTGATCCGGGTTGTGTACACTCGAAGGTTCACTTCTAACCCGTTGATTTTGCAGAATTTACCCTGAAATTTCTGTCGTGGGTGATTTTGTCACAATGGGTTTTGCGGTCTGTGTCCTATACTAAGGTCACAGACAATCGGCTCTTGCGCAGGCCTGAGGGGCAGGTGGCGCACGGCCAGTGCGAGGTTGGACACATGGAACTCGACGTCGTCGGTCTGTCACGGCTGCAATTCGCCATGACGGCCCTCTACCACTTTCTCTTCGTTCCCCTGACCATCGGCCTTTCGATCCTTCTGGCGACCATGGAAACCGTCTACGTCATGACGGGTCGCGAGATCTGGAAACGCATGGTCAAGTTCTGGGGCACGCTCTTCGGCATCAACTTCGTGCTCGGGGTCGCGACCGGCCTGACGATGGAGTTCCAGTTCGGCATGAACTGGGCCTACTTCTCCCAATATGTGGGGGACATCTTCGGGGCGCCGCTCGCCATCGAGGGGCTGATGGCCTTCTTCCTCGAGGCGACCTTCGTCGGCCTGTTCTTCTTCGGCTGGGACCGGCTTTCGGCGCGCCAGCATCTGGCGGCGACCTGGGCCGTAGCGCTCGGCACCAACTTCTCCGCGCTGTGGATCCTGATCGCCAATGGCTGGATGCAGCATCCGGTCGGCGCCGACTTCAACCCCGACACCATGCGCATGGAAATCGTCTCCTTCTTCGAGGTGATGTTCAATCCGGTGGCTCAGGCGAAGTTCGTGCACACGGTTTCGGCCGGTTACGTCACTGCGGCCCTCTTCGTCATCGGCGTGTCCTCCTGGTACATGCTCAAGGGCCGTCACCTGGACATCGCGCGGCGCTCCATCACCGTGGCCTCGGCCTTCGGCATCGCCTCGGCGGTCTCCGTGGTCGTCCTCGGCGATGAAAGCGGCTACGAGGCCAACTTGAACCAGCAGATGAAGCTGGCCACCATGGAAGCCATGTGGGAGACGGAAGAGGCGCCGGCCTCCTTCAACATCATCGCTATTCCGGACATGGACGCCCGCGACAACGTCTTCGCCATCCATGTGCCCTATGTCATGGGCCTGATCGCCACCCGCTCACTGACCGAGGAAATCCCCGGCATCAAGGAACTGGTGGAACAGTCCAAGGACTATATCAAGCGAGGCGCCCGCGCCCTTGATGCCCTGGCGACCATCCGCGCCGCCAAGGGCGGTGAGGTGGATCCGATGGTCCGCCAGATCTTCGAGGTCAACAAGCCCTTCATGGGTTACGGCTACCTGCTCGACCCCTATACCTCCGACCGCCTCAACGCGACTGACGCGGAAATCGATGCGGCCGCATGGTCGGCGGTGCCCAATGTCTGGCCCATGTTCTATGCCTTCCGCATCATGGTGGCCTGCGGCATGTTCTTCATCGTGCTGACCGGCGCGCTGGCGGTGATCTCGTCGCTGGGCAAGCTGGACATCCTGCGCACGAAGCACCGCTGGGTGCTGCATGTGGCGCTCTGGTCCCTGCCGCTGCCCTGGCTCGCCTGCGAGATGGGATGGTTCGTCGCCGAATACGGTCGTCAGCCCTGGATCATCGAAGGGGTTCTGCCCACCGCGCAGGCCGCCTCGAACCTGGCGGTCTGGGAACTGCTAGTGACCATCGCCGGCTTCGTCGGGCTCTATTCCACCCTGCTGGTCATCGAGATGGCCCTCATGGTCAAGGCGATCCGCAAGGGACCGGAAGAGCATCGCGAACGTCCCGATCCTGCCGTGGCCCGTGCCGCCTTCGTTCCCGTTGCTGCGGAGTAAACCCATGATCCTCTATGAATTCATCGACTATTCGGTCCTGAAGGTGATCTGGTGGGCGCTGCTCGGGATCCTGCTGATCGGCTTTGCCGCCACCGACGGTTTCGACATGGGCGTCGGCACCCTGCTGCCCTTCGTCGGCCGCACCGACATCGAACGCCGCGTTGCGATCAACTCCATCGCGCCGACCTGGGAAGGCAATCAGGTGTGGTTCATCTTGGGCGGTGGGGCGATCTTCGCCGCCTGGCCGCCGCTCTATGCCATCTCCTTCTCCGGCTTCTACTTCGCCATGTTCCTGGTGCTGGGCGCGATGATCCTGCGGCCGGTGGCCTTCAAGTACCGGTCCAAGCGGCCGGATCCGACCTGGCGCAGCAGCTGGGACTGGGCGCTCTTCGTCGGCTCCTTCGTTCCGGCCCTCGTCTTCGGCGTGGCCATCGGCAATGTGCTTCAGGGTGTGCCCTTCACCCTCGATGACCGCCTGCGCATGACCTATGAGGGGACGTTCCTCGATCTGTTCTCGCCCTTCTCGCTGCTCTGCGGGGTCCTGTCCGTGGCGATGCTCGTGCTTCACGGCGGAGCCTGGCTTGCCATGCGCTCTGCCGGGCCTGTCGCCGCACGCGGCCGCCGCTACGGCTCGCTGGCCGGTGTCGTGTCCCTCGTGCTCTTTGCGCTTGGCGGCTATCTGATCACCTCGGGCGCGGTGGAAGGCTATCGCATCACCTCGGTCATCGATCCGGAAATGCCCTCCAACATCACCCTGAAGGAGGTTGCCCGCGACGGTGGCGCCTGGATGGCCAATTATGCGGCCCGTCCCTGGATGATGATTGCCCCGGCGCTCGGCTTCCTGGGCGCACTGGGTGCCCTGATCGGTCTTCAGACCCGCTTCGAGGCGCTGACCTTCCTTTGCTCGAAACTGTCGATCCTCGGCATCATTTCCACCGTGGGCCTGTCCATGTTCCCCTTCATGCTGCCGTCTTCCGCCCAGCCGGAAGCGAGCCTGACGGTCTGGGACAGCGCGTCGAGCCACTCGACCCTGTTCAACATGCTGGTGGCCACGGTGATCTTCCTGCCGTTGATCCTCACCTACACCGCCTGGGTCTACAAGGTCCTGTGGGGCCGGGTGGATGAGCGCACGATCACCGAAAACAGCGACACCGCTTACTGAGGAGTTCGACACATGTGGTATTTCGCCTGGTTGCTCGGCATGCCTCTGGCCTGCTGCCTCGCCATCCTCAACGCCATGTGGCTGGAGATGCGCGAGCGGGATCTGGCAGACGAGCGCGATCCGCGCTGACGGCGCAGGTCCTCATCGTCACGAACGATCTGACATGATGCGACAAGGCCCGGCGCGACCCGCCGGGCCTTTTGTCGTCTTGCGCGCAAGGGGCGGGGGAAAGGCGAAAAATCGCGAGGATCTGTGTGACGGAAATGTCACGAAAGTGCTCCTCCTTCGAAAAATGGCATAAAACAGGAATTTTGTAGTCAACTTTGTATTTCTTGAGTTATATAGTCATATTTACAGGATGCCTTCCCCGGGCGGCCCCAGGGCCACTCCGCGAAGGTCGATCTCCTAAAGTTGCCAGCCACCCGGATCCCTTCGCGACCGGCCCGCCAGCCTCATCCCCCCTAAAGACCAGTCTCTCGAAGGAATTGCGCCATGACCGTTCATGCGCGCAAGGCGATGCTGCGTGCCGGCACCGTCCTTGCTACTCTTGCCCTGTCTCCCGCTCTGTTCTCTGGCGCCATCCGCGCCCAGGAAGCCGCCACCCAGAATACTGCTGGTCAGACAGCTGCGGCAGAGGCCGAGGCGGCCGCGACCGCGACCAGCGGCACCCTGCTTGATGTGGTGGTCGTCGGGGCCGGTCAGGAGAAGGTGGCAATCGACACGCCCCAGGCCGTCACGGTGCTGGACGCAGAGGATCTGGAGCGTATCCAGGCGCGTTCCGTCGGCGAGCTCTTCTCCGAAGTTCCGGGCGCGACCGTGATTGGCTCGTCCTCCGTTCTGGGCGAGAGCTTCAACATCCGCGGCATCGGCGAAACGCTGTCCTCCGACGAGACCCGCATCATCATGCAGGTGGACGGGGTCAACAAGTTCTTCGAACAGTACCGCATGGGGTCCTTCTTCGCCGATCCCGAACTCTACAAGCGGGTCGAGGTGCTGAAGGGCCCGGCATCCTCCACCCTCTACGGCTCCGGCGCAATGGGCGGTGTGATCAGCTTCACCACCCGCGATGCCTCCGATTTCCTGGACCCGGGTGACGTCTTCGGCGGACGTCTCAAGACGACCTGGGACAGCAACGCAAACGGCTGGCTTGGCAGCGCCATCTTCGCCGGACGCCCGGTGGAGGATCTGGAGCTTCTGGGCGCCTTCAACTACCGGCAGGCCAACGATGTGGTCGACGGGGCAGGGGACAAGATCGACGACAGCGACTTCACTTCGCTGAACGGTCTGGCCAAGGCCCGCTACACCTTCGGGGCGGACAAGGACCAGTCAGTCTGGGGCAGCTATTCCCAGTGGACCTCCGACGAGGACAACCAGAATTACGATCAGCTGGAATGGGGCAGCAGCTTCGGGGATGTGGACCGCACCGTCACTGACCAGACGGCAATCATCGGTTATGACAACGCCTTCACCGGCAACGACCTGCTGGATGTGAAGGCACAGGTCAGCTGGTCCAAGACCCTCATCGAACAGACCAATCAGGACGAGATCTGCTATTCGCCGGTCTATTGCACCTATCCCTTCGGTCTGGCCTCCGATTATTCCTACGAGACCTGGCAGGCCAAGGCCCAGAACACCGCGCGTCTGGATCTGGGAGACAGCCTGGAAGCCTTCGTGACGACCGGTGTGGATGCCCAGTATCAGGAACGTCGCAACCCGCGCTATTTCGCCACCTACACACAGCCCGGCTCCAGCTCCCACGCGGAAGGCTACACGACGATTGCCGGCGGCTTTGCCCAGGCCGAGTTCCTCTGGGCCGATCGGGTGACCGTCATCCCGGGCATGCGCATCGACTACACCAACCTGGACCCGACCTCCTACCGCTCCGGCGGGGTGCTGGTGGACAATCTCGACAGCTCGTCTGACGTCGGCTATTCGCCGAAGCTTGCCGCCCACGTGAAGGTGACCGACTGGCTCGGTGTCTTCGGGTCGGTCGCCCATACCGAACGGCTGCCCAGCCTCGACGAGGTCTATGCGGGTTACCGGGTCAATGACGTGAAGAAGGAACTGTCTAACAACGTGGAAGGCGGCTTCTCGCTGTCCTTCGACGATGTGATCACCGCCGGTGACGGCGTGCGCTTCAAGGCGACCGCCTTCCGCAACTCCATCACCAACTTCTACGCCAGCTACTGGGACAGCACCACCAGCTCGGTCGTGACCGACGTGCTCGAAAACGCAATCTATCATGGCCTCGAACTGGAGGCAGGCTACTCCTCCGCGACCTGGTTCGCTTCTGCCGGGGCTTCCCTGATCCGGGGCGAGAACGAGGTCTCCGGCGACTATCTGAAGGCGATCCCCGCCGACAATGCCTTCGTCCGGCTGGGCTATGTCTTCGCCGATTACGACCTGACGGTCGGCTACAAGGGCGAGTTCTTTGCCGGTCAGGATCTGGTGTCCGGGTCCGAGAACGCCACCGGTGGCTATGCCCTGCACAATCTCTTTGCTGCCTGGAAGCCGGAAGACGGGATGATGGCAGGGTCCGAAGTGCGCGTGAATGTCGACAACGTCTTCGACCGGGAATACCGCAATCACCTCGACTACGACAATGGCGCCGGCCGCAGCTTCAAGCTGAGCTTCGCCCGCTCGTTCTGAGGCGGCGTGGACCGGCCCTCGCGGCCGGTCACCCAGAATACGAACAGCCGGAATACGAACACTCAGAATACGAACACCCAGAATACCAGAGGGGGGCTAACCTCCGGGACGGAAAACCCGCCGGCTGCAGGCAGCCGGCGGGTTTTCTGCGTTTCAGGGGTCTGTGAGCTCGTTCTGCGTTCTGACGAGAGGACCGCCAGAGGGGAGGGCGAAGGAGCCCGAACGCCTCACCGCTTCAGGGCGGTGGCCAGCGACGTCGGGGCCTCTTCCTGCGCGCGCAGGTTCAAGCCGGAGTGAAGATCGACGATGTGGCTCTTCTGCACCTCTTCCGCCGCCTTGCCGTCGCGGGCCTGGAAGGCCTTCATCAGCGCGTGGTGGGAGTGGCTCTCGCAGGCGGTGTCCGCCCGCTTCCAGTAGAGCGCGATGATCAGCGACGAGCGCGAGATCAGCGAGCGCACCATGGCCGTCAGCACCTGCTGGTCGGCGATCTCCGCGATGGCCGTGTGAAAGGTGCCCGACAGGGCCAGCGCCCTTCCCATGTCGCCCGCGTGAAGGGCGGCATGTTCCGCATCGAGATGCGCCTTCAGTCCGGCAAGATGGCTCTCCGTCATGGCCTGGGCGGCCATGCGCGCCACGGGCGGCTCAATCAGCGCCCGCGCCTGAAAGACCTCATGGGCTTCGCGGATGGTCGGCTTGGCGACGAAGGCGCCCCGGTTCTTCTCGATGGTCACCAGGCCCGAGTGGGCGAGGGCCTGAAGCGCGGCGCGCACCACGGTGCGGCTGGCGCCATAGATCTCGCCCACTTCATCTTCCGACAGCTTCATGCCCGGCGCCAGCCGGTGCTCCAGAATGGCCGTATGAAGCTCTGTGCAGATGTCGAGGGTTCTTCCCGCAGGCAGCGGAAAGAGGGGATGCGGCGCGGGGCCGGAGGCGTCTCCGGCAGGCGGCGTGGGTCGGGCCATGTCAGCAGGCCTTGCAGGGGCGGGTCATGGCCGCAGGATACCCGAGCGCTGGATACGAAGCAATTTAAGATCGTATACAATTTTTGAGCATGTCGTATGCGAATTGCCAAAAAATTGTGCTTCAAGATCCGGCGTCGGGGTGACGCTTCTCGGGTGAAGCGCACAGGAACGCCAGGTTTGTGCGGTTTTTTCCGTTTGGCACAGCGGTTGCAAATCAGGGTGTGTCGACGTTACCTGCAAGGACAGCCGCTCATGAACAAGACCGCCCCTGCCGGCAAGATCCAGGATCTGGAACTGGTTGCCACCACAAAGCGCTATGGCGACACGGTCGCGGTCAAGGCCATCAACCACACGTTCCGGGCGGGTACCTATTCCTGTCTGCTCGGTCCTTCCGGCTGCGGCAAGTCCTCCACCCTGCGCATGATCGCCGGCCACGAGCACGTGAGCGACGGCGACATCCTGCTGGGCCACGCCAACATCACCGATCTGCCGCCGGCGGCCCGGGGCACGGCGATGATGTTCCAGTCCTACGCGCTCTTCCCGCACATCAGTGTCGTCGACAATGTCGCCTTCTCCCAGAAGATGAAGGGCGTGGCGAAGGACGTGCGGCGGAAGAAGGCCATGGAGCTGCTGGAACTCGTCGACATGAGCGCCTATGCCGAGCGCCTTCCGGCGCAGCTTTCCGGCGGTCAGCAGCAGCGCGTCGCGCTGGCCCGCGCCCTCATCACCGAACCCTCCGTCCTGCTGCTCGACGAGCCGCTCTCCGCGCTCGATCCCTTCCTGCGGATCCGCATGCGCTCGGAGCTCAAGCGCCTGCAGCGGGAGCTCGGCATTTCCTTCATCCACGTCACCCACTCCCAGGACGAAGCGCTCGCGCTCGCCGATGACATCATCGTCATGAACAACGGCCTGATCGAGCAAGCGGGTGGTCCGCGCGAGGTCTTCAACGCACCCAAGACCGAATTCGTGGCCAGGTTCATCGGCGGCCACAACGTGCTGGCCACCCCCGCCGGTCCGGTCGCCCTGCGTGCCGACCGGCTGGCCCTGTCGCGCCAGTCCGGGGCGATCTCCGCCACCGTCCGCGAGGTCGAATATCTCGGCTCCACCGTCAATGTCGGTCTCACCGCCGACGGGGCAGGGGATCTCACCGCAGCCCTCACCGATGCCGCCTATTTCGCGGATCCGATCGAGATCGGCGCCACCGTCTTCCTGACCTGGAAGCCGGAAGACGCCCATTCCTTGGCGGCCTGACACAAGGCCCGCCGTCACCGGCCCGACAGAGACAAATCCAGACCGGGGCCGAAACCTCCAACGGGGAACAGGAGAGCAGGAATATGACTGAGACGACCGAAAAGAAGGGCCTTAGCCGCCGCAGCATGCTCAAGGGCGGGGCCGCCGTCGCCGGTGCCGCACTGGGCTCGGGCGCCATCACCGGCTTCCCGACCATCTGGGCCCAGAACATCAAGAACATCACCCTGCGCCAGTTCGGCACCGGCGTGTCCAACCTCAACGAAGTTGGCCAGAAGGTGAAGGAAGACCTTGGCTTCACGCTGGAAATGACCGCGCTGGACAGTGACAGCGTGACCCAGCGCGCCGCCACCCAGCCCAAGTCCTTCGACATTGCCGATATCGAATACTGGATCTGCAAGAAGGTCTGGGGTGCCGGCAACCTGCAGGCCATGGACACCTCCAAGATCAAGAACTACGACAAGATCGTCGGCATCTTCAAGTCGGGCAAGCTGACGCCGGAAAGCGTGATCGCCCAGGGCACCGCGCCCCACTCCGTCGGCTTCGTGGAAGGCCCGGACGGCAAGACCTTTGCCGAAACCGAAACCGGCTGGATGACCCTCATCCCGACCATCTACAACGCCGACACCCTGGGCATCCGCCCGGACCTCATCGGCCGTCCGATCGACACCTGGGCCGAGCTGCTGAACCCGGAATTCAAGGGCAAGGCCTCGATCCTCGACATCTCCTCCATCGGCATCATGGACATGGCCATGGTTGTGGAAGCCATGGGTGAATACAAGTATCCGGACAAGGGCAACATGACCCGGGACGAGATCGACCTCACCATGAAGATCTTCACCGAGGCCAAGAAGAACGGCCAGTTCCGTGCCTTCTGGAAGTCCTTCGACGAGAGCGTCAACCTGATGGCGTCGGGCGAAGTCGTCATCCAGTCCATGTGGTCCCCGGCCATCACCGCCGTGAAGTCCAAGGGCATCCCCTGCGTCTACCAGCCGCTGAAGGAAGGCTACCGCTCCTGGGGTGGTGGTCTGGGTCTCTCCGCAGCCCTCACCGGCCTCGAGCTGGAAGCCGCTTACGAATACATCAACTGGTATCTGTCCGGCTGGGTCGGCGGCTTCCTCATGCGCCAGGGCTACTACTCGGCCGTGCCGGAAACCTCCAAGGAGTTCATGGACGCCAACGAGTGGGGCTACTGGTTCGAAGGCAAGCCGGCAACGGATGTCATCAAGAACCCCTTCGGCGACGCCATGGCCCAGGCCGGCGAAACCCGCGATGGCGGCTCCTTCTACGACCGCATGGGCGCCGTGGCCTGCTGGAACGCCGTCATGGACGAGAACCAGTACATGGTCCGCAAGTGGAACGAGTTCATCGCCGCTTGAGGCTGACAGAACGAGGACAGGGCACCCGATCCGTCGGGCGCCTGACCGCCCTGTGATCCGCCAACGTCCGTCCGGCCTTCGGGCCGGGCGGGCCGCTCTTCCGCACACCGGGCCGATCTCAGGCCCCCGAACTGCAGGACCCGAGAATGAAGACTCGCAAGGCTCTCGACCCGGACAAGCGCTCTGAGCGCGTCAGCTGGGCGCTGGTGACCCCGCTGACCCTCGTGCTCGGCTTCTTCCTGCTGGCGCCGATCGCCACCATCGTCACGGTCAGCTTCTGGGGCTACAACGAGTGGTCCTTCTATCCGGACTTCACCTTCGACAATTACCTCTTCCATCTGACCTCGGCGGTCACCTGGGCGACCTATCTGAAGACCCTGAAATTCGTGGTGCTCACCTGGGTCTTCTGCGCGGTCATCGGCTTCACAGTGGCCTATTTCCTGGCCTTCCACGTCCAGTCCCTGCCGGTGCAGATCGCGCTGTTTCTCGTCTGCACCATTCCCTTCTGGACCTCCAACATCATCCGGATGATCTCCTGGATCCCGTTCCTCGGGCGCAACGGCCTTGCCAATTCGGCGCTGATCTCGCTCGGCGTGACCGACGAACCGCTGGAGTGGCTGCTCTATTCGGATTTCGCGGTGGTCCTGGCCTTCGTCCACCTTTACGCGCTCTTCATGGTGGTGCCGATCTTCAACACCATGATGCGCATCGACAAGTCGCTGGTCGAAGCTGCCCGGGATGCGGGCGCGACCGGCTTCCAGATCCTGATGAACGTGATCATTCCCCTGACCAAGCCGGGGATCATGATCGGCTCGATCTTCGTCGTGACCCTGGTGATGGGGGATGTCATCACCGTGCGCCACATGTCCGGCGGCCAGAGCGCCTCCGTGGGCCGCATCATCTCCAACGAGATTTCCCTGCTGCAATACCCGGCAGCCGCCGCATCCTCCGTGGTGCTGCTCGTCACCGTGCTGCTGATGATCGGCATCATGATGCGCTTCGTGAACATCCGGAAGGAACTGTGATGGAACCCCGGTCTCGCTCTTTCTACGGTCTCGCCGCCTTCTTCGCGCTCTTCGTGCTGTTCCTCTATGGCCCGGTGATCACCATCGGCATCCTGTCCTTCCAGGGGCCGCAGGGCGGGCTGACCTTCCCCATGAACGGGGTCTCGCTCCACTGGTTCAGGGATCTCTTCGAACAGCAGGCCGTGGGCGACATCTGGGGCTCCTTCCGGCGCTCCTTCGCCCTCGGGCTCATGGTCATGGTGGTGACCGTGGTCTTCTCCGTCATGGGCGGCATGGCCTTCCGCCGCAGGTTCCGGGGCTCGAGCGCGCTCTTCTACCTGATCATCGCCAGCCTGATCATTCCCTCGATCCTGGTCTCCCTCGGCGTGGGCCTGATCTTCAACATCCTCGATCTGGACGTGCACTGGGCCACCTCCGGCTTCGGCGCCCAGCTCACCTGGACGCTGCCCTTCGGCCTGCTGATCATGTTCGCGGTCTTCAACCGCTTCGACAAGTCTTATGAGGAAGCGGCCCGCGACCTCGGTGCCTCCCCCTGGCAGACCGTGCGCCACGTGGTGCTGCCGATCATCGCCCCCATGCTGATCGGCGTCGCCCTCTTCGGCTTCACGCTCTCCTATGACGAATTCGCCCGCACCCTCCTGACGGCCGGCTCCTACAACACCCTGCCGCTGGAAATCTTCGGCATGACGACCAACGTGACCTCGCCGGTGCTCTATGCGCTGGGCACGCTCACGACCCTTTTCTCCTTCGTCATCATCGGGTCCTTCCTCACCATCGTCGCCCTGCTGCGTCGCGCCCAGGCGAAACGGGGCTCGGATGCGGGGCAGGGGCTCGTCTGAGCGGGGAAGGGCAGGAGGCGCAAGCCATGCGGCATATTCTGGTCGTCAATCCGAACTCCACCGCCTCCATGACGGAGAAGATCGGCCGCGCCGCGAGCGCCGCCGCCGGCCCGGGCACGCGCATCACCGCCGTCAATCCGCACGACACGCCTCCCGCCATCCAGGGCCCGGAAGACGGGGCGGCCGCCCTTCCCGGGCTCTTCCGGCTGATTGACGAGAGACTTGCCGCTGACCCCGGCATCGGCGCCGTCATCATCGCCTGTTTCGACGACACGGGCCTGTGGCACCTGCGCGAGACCTTGAGCGTGCCCGTCATCGGCATTGGCGAGGCGGCCTATCACGTCGCCAGCCTCTGGAGCCGCCGCTTCTCGGTGGTCACCACGCTGAGCGTCTCCGTGCCCGTGCTGCTGGAGAACCTCATCGACATCGGTCTGGCCGGACGTTGCGCCAAGGTCCGCGCCTCCGAGGTTCCGGTGCTCGAGCTGGAAAACCCGGCAAGCGATGCAAGGGCGCGCATCGAGGCGGAAATCGCCCGGGCGCTGGCCGAGGACGGCAGCGGCGCCATCGTGCTCGGCTGCGCCGGCATGGCAGACCTCGCCGCCGACCTCTCGGAGAGTTTCGGCGTCCCCGTCATCGACGGCGTCGCCAGCGCGGTGAAGCTCGCCGAGGCCTTGGCGTAGAAGGCTGCGAGTGCGGAGCTGATGCTAGTTTCTCGGCGCAATGCATACCGGTTCCGGAGAGTGCGGAATGACATTGTTTGCAGTTGTCTGGCAGATCAAGAGATCGACCAAGTTATTGAATTTCTTACCTTAGGTAAATTTACCTCAGCTTAAGGTTGCAGGTGCCTCCTAGCGGCATCGTCCCTCAGTTGAGAAGCGCCTTACATGAAATTCGAGAACCTTCGCATCGGCTACAAGATCTGGTTGCCGGTCATCAGCTTGGCGATTTTCGCCATCGCAGCGCTCACCTATGAACTCACCGTCATGCGGGACCTCCTGTTTCAGGAGCGCGCAGAGAAGCTCCAGGCCGTCGTGGATCTGTCGGAATCTGTCGCCCGGCATTTCCATGCACTCGAGACCGAGGGAAAGCTCACGCGGGAGATGGCGGAAGAACAGGCCAAGGCTGTGATCCGCTCCATGCGATATGAGGGAGGCAACTATGCCTTCGTCATGCTCAAGGACGGCACTCAGTTGGTCGCGGGAAGTCCGAAATATGAGGGCACCAACGGCTGGGACCTGAAGGATCAGGACGGTGTCTATTTCACGCGCGAAGCGGTGGCGTCGGCGGATGCTGGCGGACGCACCTACGAATATGCGTGGCCGCGCAATGGCGGCACCGATCCAGTCTCAAAGATCGCGTGGGCGCAGAAGTTCGAGCCCTGGGGTTGGTACGTGGCGACAGGCAGCTACGTGGACGACGTCATGTCCGTCTTCTGGTCCAATGTTGCGCGACTTGGAGCAGTGCTCGCAGGGGGTGGGCTCCTGGTTGCAGTCTTCGCTATCGCCGTGGTGCGCAGTCTGGCCAGACCACTCACTGCCTTGACGAAGGACATGCAGGAGCTTGCCAAGGGCAACACGCAAATCGTCATCGACAGCTCCGGGCGAGGCGATGAGATTGGGGCCATGGCGTCTGCCATGCAGGTCTTCGTCATCAATGAAACCGAGCGCCGGGAGCTGGAGCGCAAACAACGAGAAAGCAGCGAACGGAACATGGCACGTGCCGAAGAGGTGGAGCACCTGTCCGGCGAGTTCGAGCTGACGGTTGGCGCCCTTCTGGAGACGATCGCCGGGTCCGTCGATGGCTTGCAGAAGGCTGCCTCCGAACTGAAGAGCGGCGCGGTTCAGACAACCGAGCAAAGCGCTGCCGTGCGCGATGCCGCAGGCAATGCCTCGCGCAACACGGAAACTGTTGCCGCTGCCGCAGAGGAGCTGGCCGCCTCGGTCTCGGAGATCTCCCGGCAGGTTTCGAGTTCCAGCCAGGTAGCATCAGAGGCAGTTTCGCAGGCTTCCGCCACCAATCACCGGATCCAGGGCCTGTCGAGCGCCGCCGGCAAGATCGGTGAAGTGGTCTCCCTCATCCAGGCCATTGCCGAGCAGACCAATCTGCTTGCGCTGAATGCGACCATCGAGGCGGCACGAGCCGGTGAGGCTGGACGCGGTTTTGCCGTGGTCGCCGCCGAAGTGAAGGATTTGGCCACGCAGACGTCCAAGGCCACGGAAGAGATTTCCGCACAGATCGCCAATATTCAGGGCGAGACGGAACTCGCAGTCAACGCGATTGGTGTGATCACGGAAACTGTCACCCGGATCAACGATATCACGTCGCAAATCGCGGTGGCTGTCGAGCAGCAGGGAGCCGCCACCCAAGATATCGCGAGCAATATCCAGCAGGCCGCACGCGGCACGCAGCAGGTGTCGGACAACATCGCAGGCGTGTCAGATTCTGCTCGGGTCACGAACTCGGCTGCGGACATGGTGCAGACGGCCTCGAAAAACATGCAGGCGGAGGCTCAAAGCCTGCGCGCTCATGTGAACGCTTTCCTTGCAGCTCTCCATCGCGGCGTTGCGTAACGCCTGATGGTCCAGTCATGGGAACGAGAAGACCCCGGCCAGAAGGTCGGGGTTTTTCGTATTTGGCCCACGCTCGAAACATTTCACGCCACTTCGTGCATCTCGTTCCAGAAGCGCTCCATGACCTTCGAGCCCGGGCCGATCTTGCGGAAGACGCGGATTTCCAGTTCCACCTCCGAGGGCAGGGGGCCTAGGACCTGGATGTCGCCGGCGGCGATTTCCCGTTCGGCCGCAGCACGCGGCAGGAAGCCGAGGCCCTTGCCGGTGAGGACCATGCGCTTCACCGCTTCCGACATGGTGTTTTCGAACACCGTCTGGAAGCGGATGCCGCGCCGGGCGAGCTGGGTCGTGAGATCGGTCTGCACCTTGCCCAGAAACGTGTCGGCGGAATAGGAGATCAGCGGGTAGGCGTCGTCCCGCGGTTCCAGCCGGAAGAGCGGCTCCCCGTCCGCGCCGGTCCCGGTGACGAGCACGAAGGGATCGCTGGCGATCTTGCGCGACACGAATTGTCCCGTCTGCAGGACCGGCGGTCCCAGCGGATGCACATAGGCCATGGACAGGTCGCAGCGCCCCAGCGACAGGCTTTCGATGCAGTCGTAGAACTCCGTCGCATTCATCCGCGTGTTGAAGGGACCCGCCCGCTTCTCGACCTGCTGCAGCAGTCCGGGGAAATTGGCGAGCGCGATGGTGTGCAGGGCGCTGATATGCACCGTCTCGGCCGCCGTCTTCGCCTGCTGGCGGCAATCGTCCCGCAGCCGGTAGATCGAGCGCATCAGCTCGCGACTCGTTTCCAGAAAGGTTTCCCCCGCCTGGGTGAGGGCCACCGGATAGGAGGACCGGTCGATCAGTTCCGCCCCGACCCAGTTCTCCAGCGCCTTGATGCGCCGGGAAAACGCCGGCTGGGTGATGTGACGGGCGGAAGCCGCGGTGGAGAAATTGCGCGCGGCCGCCAGTTCGGCGAAGTCCTCGAGCCAGCTGAGTTCCATGGGATCTGCCCTTATGCAAATTTTGCATAACCTATCCAAAATCGGCATTTGCGACAAGATTTGCCAGATGCGATAGCGAAGGGGACCAGGGAACCGGCATGCCTGAAAAAGCGGCATCCCAAGCCGCCGCAGGCCGGGCCCATCTCACAAACCTTCCAGTTGCAGGATCGACCCATGATCGAGACTCCTTATCTTCTCTTCCTCGGTGACGCCCCGGACAAGCTGGCCGCCAAGGTGGCCCAGGGCATCAAGGACTGGCGTCCGGAATTCGCCGTCGGTCAGCTGCGCCTCGAAGGCTGCAATGCCGACATGAAGCTGCCGGACCTGACCATTGCCGAAGCCGTGGCAAAGGGTGTGAAGACCCTGGTGATCGGTGTCGCCAACCGTGGCGGCGTGATCTCCCCGGCGTGGAAGTCCGTTCTGATCGAGGCTCTCGAAGCCGGTCTGGACCTGGCCTCCGGCCTGCACAACCTGCTGCGCGACGAAGCCGATCTGGCCGCCAAGGCCAAGGAACTGGGCCGCACCCTGCACGACGTGCGCGTGCCTTCCGTCAAGTACCCGATCGCCAATGGCAAGAAGCGCGCCGGCAAGCGCATGCTCGCCGTCGGCACCGATTGCTCCGTCGGCAAGATGTACACCGCGCTCTGCGTGGAAAAGGCCATGCGCGAAAAGGGCATGAAGGCCACCTTCCGCGCCACCGGCCAGACCGGCATCCTGATCACCGGCGACGGTGTGCCGCTTGACGCGGTCATCGCCGACTTCATGGCCGGCTCGGTCGAATACCTGACCCCGGACAATGATGCCGATCACTGGGATCTGATCGAAGGCCAGGGCTCCCTGTTCCACGCCTCCTACTCCGGCGTGACCATGGCCCTCGTTCACGGCGGCCAGCCCGATGCGCTGATCGTCTGCCACGAGCCGAACCGCCCGCACATGCGCGGTCTGCCCGAATACCAGCTTCCGTCCCTGGAAGACGTGCGTGACCTGTCCCTGCGCATTGCCCAGGTGGTCAACCCGGAGTGCAAGGTCGTCGGCGTGTCCCTGAACACCTCCGCCATGTCGGATGAGGAATCGCTGGCCTATTGCGCCGAAGTGGAAAAGCGCATGGGTCTGCCCTGCGTCGATCCGTTCCGCCACGGCGCCGGCCGTCTGGCCGACGCACTGGCAGCGCTGTGATCTGATGGCCGGACTGACCATCAAGGCCTATGCCGAGACCTTCCCCATCGCGGGGACCTTCACCATCTCGCGCGGCTCCCGGACGGAAGCCCATGTGGTGACGGTCGAGGTCTCGGACGGCACCCATGTGGCGCTGGGCGAATGCGTGCCCTACGCCCGTTATGGGGAAACCCTGGAGGGGGTGGTGGAAACCATCCTCTCCATTCGTCAGGATCTGGCCAACGGCGCCGGTCGCACCGAGCTTCAGTCCCTGCTGAAGCCGGGTGCGGCCCGCAATGCCGTGGACTGTGCCCTGTGGTCGCTGGAGGCCCGGCAGGCCGGCAAGCGCGCCTTCGAGCTGGCAGGCTTCCCGTCCCTCGATCCGGTGACAACGGCCTATACCCTGTCTCTCGGCACTCCCGAGGCCATGGGTGAACAGGCGGCCAAGAATGCCGCCCGCCCGCTGCTCAAGGTCAAGCTGGGCGGCGAGGGCGACGAGGCCCGCATCGAGGCGGTCCGCAAGGGCGCGCCGAACTCCAAGATCATCATCGACGCCAACGAGGGCTGGTCGGTCTCCGAA
Source organism: Roseibium aestuarii (assembly GCF_008477545.1). Taxonomy (GTDB): domain Bacteria; phylum Pseudomonadota; class Alphaproteobacteria; order Rhizobiales; family Stappiaceae; genus Roseibium; species Roseibium aestuarii. Next base: position 1,083,480 of record NZ_VORA01000001.1, read on the forward strand.
TACCAGCGCCTGGCGCCGGAATTCGTCCGTTTGGGCGTGGCCATGGTCGAGCAGCCGCTTCCGGCCGCCGATGACGAGGCCCTGCGCGGTCTGGAGCGGGTTCTGCCCGTCTGCGCCGACGAGAGCTGCCACGACCGGCACTCCCTCGATCATCTTGCCGGCAAGTATGACGTGATCAATATCAAGCTGGACAAGACCGGCGGTCTGACTGAAGCGCTCGCCCTGCGCGAGGCCGCAAGGGCCGCAGGATACCAGATCATGGTCGGCTGCATGGTCGGCACGTCGCTTGCCATGGCCCCTGCCATCCTGCTGGCCCAGGGCGCGGAATATGTCGATCTCGACGGTCCGCTGCTTCTGGCCAGGGATCGGGAGGTTCCGCTCGAGTATTCCGGCTCCCTGGTGACGCCGTCCACCCCCGCGCTCTGGGGCTAAATGGGAATTTGATGTTATGCGGACTGTTTATGTAAACGGCGCCTATGTGCCGGAAAACGAAGCGAAGATCTCCGTCTTCGATCGCGGCTTCCTGTTTGCCGACGCGGTCTATGAAGTGACCTGCGTGCTGGATGGCAAGCTGGTCGACTTCGATGGCCACATCGCCCGCCTGCGCCGCTCGCTCGCCGAGCTGAAGATGACGCTCTCCGTCACCGACGAGGAGCTTCTCGCCGCCCACCGCGAGCTGGTGAAGCTCAACGCCATCACCGAAGGCCTGATCTATCTGCAGGTCTCGCGCGGTGAAGCCGACCGGGACTTCCTGTTCCCGGCCGAAGGCACCCCGGCAACGCTCGTCATGTTCACCCAGGAAAAGGCCCTGGTGAAGAGTGCGCTGGCCGACAAGGGCCAGAAGATCATGACGGCCGACGACATCCGCTGGCGCCGTTGCGACATCAAGACCGTGCAGCTGCTCTACGCGTCGCTCCTGAAGAACGAAGCCAAGGCCAACGGCGTGGACGATGTCTGGATGGTGCTCGACGGTCAGGTGACCGAAGGCTCCTCCAACAACGCCTATATCGTCACCGCTGACGGCACCATCGTGACCCGGCCGATCTCCAACGACATCCTGGCCGGCATCACCCGCGCCTCCCTGATGCGCTGCGCCGAAGAGCACCAGATCAAGATCGAGGAACGGCCCTTCACCGTGGACGAGGCGAAGGCCGCCAAGGAAGCCTTCACCACCTCCGCCACCGGCATGGTCGTGCCCGTGATCGAGATCGACGGCGTGACCCTGGGCGACGGCAAGCCGGGCCCGGTTGCCAAGCGCCTGCGCGAGATCTTCATCCAGTTCTCCCGCGACGCTGCCATCTGATCCTGTCTTGCCCCCCTAATGGCAGGATGAATGGAAACGCCCGGTCCGCAGCAACGGACCGGGCGTTTTCGCTTGTTTGGGGATCGGAACAGGGTGCCGTCCCGGCCTTGCGCCGGGACCTGATCCCGACCGCGCGACACCGGACGTGTCATCCCTTTTGCGCTGGCGTCAGCCTCATACTTCTCACTCCGCCGCATCCAGGGTTTGCGGCTGCTTGCGCCGGAAGAGACCCTGGCCCCAGCCGAAGCTGGATCCGGCGGCCGCGACAAGCACCATGGCCGCTCCGGCAAATTGCTGCGGCTGAAGCTCGATCCCCAGCACCAGCGTGTCGATGGCAAGCGCGGCCAGCGGATAGATGTAGGACAGGGCGGCCGTGGTCGGCGTCGGCAGCTTCTGGATCGCGCTGTAGAGCAGCACATACATGAAGCCGGTGTGCAGCAGCCCGAGGGCGGCAAGGCTTCCCCAGCCCTGGGCGGAGGCGGGCAGGGGGGCGGCGAGGAGCGCCGGCGACAGCAGCACCAGCCCGACGGTGACCTGGATCAGCGCGATCACTTGCGGCGGAACGCCGGTCAGCTTCTTGGCGATCAGGGCTGCCACCGCATAAAGGGCGGCGGCAACGAGGGACAGGGCCACGCCGAGCGTATAGTCGCCCGTCAGATAGTCACCCTGCGGCGCCTCGCCGATGATCGCTACGATGCCGAGAAAGGCAAGGCCCAGCCAGCCGAGCTTCGTCGCACCCGGCCGTTCCCGCAGGAAGATCATGCCCAGTCCGACCAGCAGGAAGGGCTGCGTGTTGTAGACCACGGTCGTGATGCCGATGCCCGCCTTGTCATAGGCGGAAAACAGCGCCACCCAGTTCAGCACGATGGCCACACCGCCGACCGCCGCCCATCCTGCCTGGCGCAGGGTGAGAATGCCCGGCTTCAGCAGGCCGAAGGCCCAGGCGATGGGAAGAAGTGCGGCGATGCCAAAGGCGCAGCGCCAGAAGACGACCTGGAACGGCCCCTGACCGCTCAGCAGGACGAAATAGCCGATGGTGCCGGAGATGAGCATGGCGCCCGTCATCTGGAGCGCGCCGCTGCGATGCCCGGATCGGGTTGAAGGGAGGCTTGGGGAAGTGGTCATGTCGATGGTCCTTGTGATGAGCGTTCGAATGACCGGAAGCATCACAGGTCAATCAAGCGGATTCCATCGACGGAAATTTGCGATATCCGAAATTTTCCTTCATGGTGAAGGCTGATTTTGGAAAAAGGCCTTTGAAATGAAAATAGACGAGATTGACTGCAAGCTGCTGGAGGCGCTGCTCGAGGATGCCCGGCTTTCCCTGAAGGAACTGGCATCCCGCGTCGGGCTTTCCGCCCCCAGCGTTTCCGATCGCCTGCGCCGGCTGGAGGAGGGGGGCGTCATCCGCGGCTTCACGGTGGATGTGGACCCCTCGGCGCTCGGCTATCTCTTCCAGGCCATCGTCCGCGTGCGGCCCATGCCGGGCACCCTGCATGTGGTGCAGAAGCTGCTGCAGGACATTCCGCAGATCGTCGAATGCGACAAGGTCACCGGCGACGACTGTTTCTACGCCCGCCTGCACGTGCGCTCCATGGAGGAGCTGGACACGCTGCTCGACCGGGTTTCGGAAAAGGCCGAGACGAGCACCGCCGTGGTCAAGGCCCAGCCGATCCGCCGTAGGCTGCCGCCCGTGGGTCCGTAATCAGGCCCTGATCCGGGGCCGGGTCACCCTTGCAGGCGGCTCACGGCCTTGGTGCTGCGCGAATGGAGCCACTCCCGGTAGACAATGTAGAGCCCGCTGGCGACGATCACGCTCGCCCCCAGATAGGTGGCATGGTCCGGCACCTCGCCCCAGAGGACATAGCCCAGCAGCACCGCCCAGATCAGGGACGTGTAGTCGAAGGGCGCGACCACCGCTGCCGGCGCGATGCGGAAGGCCTGGGTGATCAGCGTTGCCCCCACCGTTCCGGCAGCGGCAATGCCGGCAAAGAGCCAGAGATCCTCGGCGCGGATCGGCACCCAGAAGAAGGGGACCAGAACGGCGCTGATGAGCGCGCCGGAACCCACCAGATAGAGGGTGAGCGTCCACACGCTTTCGCGCGCATCGAGCCAGCGGGAACTGATCATCATCAGCGCATAGAGGAAGGCGGTGGCCAGCGGATAGAGCGCGGCTGTCTGGAAGGCGTCCGTTCCCGGCTGCACGACGATCAGCACCCCGCCGAAGCCGACGAGTACCGCGCTCCACCGCCGCCAGCCCACCTGCTCCTTCAGCACCAGGGCTGACAGGGCACAGATGATCGCCGGTGCGGCAAAGATCAGGGTCGTGGCTTCCGCCAGCTCCAGCAGGGTGAGGCCGGTGAAGAAGAGATAGGCCGCAGCCATCCAGATGAGACCTCGGCCCAGATGTACCATAGGCGACCGGGACACCAGCGCCTGCGGCCCGCCCATGACCAGCGCGATGGCCGCGGCAATGGGCAGGGCGATCAGGTTGCGGATGAAGAGGATCTGCACCGGCGGATAGGTCTCTCCCAGCGCCTTGGCGAGCGCGTCATTAGCGCAAAGGCAGACGACGCCAAGGCACATGATGAGGATCCCCGCAGGCGCGCGGTCGCCGGTCTGGTGGGCAGGCAAGGCCATTTGGTACGTTTCCCTTATGATTGCCGCCATCTGACCTGCTTCGAGGGCCTTTGGCAAGGGAGCCCGTCCGTCGAACCGTCCGCTCGGAAATGCGCGCGGCCGTGGGGCTGTCGCGGCCGGGTGAGCACCCGCCTGCGGGAGATCGCTGGGGAAGGGGAGGCCTGTTCCTCATGTTTCCGGTTGCTGCCCGCCTGTCCGGCCGATAATCGGACGAGAACTGTCCCTTTTCCGAGACCGGATGTCCGAACATGTCTGACACTCCTGCCAGTGCCGCAGGCCAGGCCCGTCCGGCCACACAGCCGCAGGGCGCGACGGTCGATTTCGCCTGTGTGGGCTGCGGTCGCTGCTGCACCGGCCACCATGTGCCGCTGACGCTTTCCGAGGCGCGGGACTGGTGCCGTGACGGCGGAGAGATCATCATCCTGATCGAGGCACTTTTGCCCGAACAGGTGGCAGCGCTGCCCGGCGCAGAAGCCGAACACGTGCTGGCCCGCTGCGGCCGCGCGAAGAGCGGCGGCACCCGGATCCGTGTCGCGGCGACCTTTGCCGCCTGGAATCCCGGGCTTTGCCGCAATCTGGACGAGAGCTTCCGATGCCGGATCTATGAGCGCCGGCCCATGGTCTGCCGCATCTATCCCATGGAAACAAATCCGCACCTTCCCCTCCGTTCGGAGCGAAAGGACTGTCCGCCCGAGGCTTGGGGCAAGGCGTCGGCGGCAACACCAACCACGCCGTCGCCGCTCTTGCGTGCGGGTCGGGTGGTTGATCCGGATCTGGCCGCAGTGATCGAGCGTTCGCGCCTCACCGATTACGCTGAGGCACAATCCCGTGTCGCCCTGTGCGAGGCGCTGGGAATGACCACCGCAGCCCTCAGGGGCGACGGCTTCACCACCTGGCGGCCGGAGCGCCTGCGCCTGCTGACGCTTCTGGATGATGTCGTTGACGCTGGAAGCCGCACAAAAGGCGACGGAGACAATGGCATCGGTGACACCGCACCCACGAACAACTGGGACTTCGCGGCCGCCTCGGTCGCGGTCGCACAGGCCATTGCGGATCAGGGGGCAGACCTGACGGGGGCCGCCCGCTCCGGTGCCTTCGCCTTCGTCGCCACAACGCGGGCGCCCCCTGCCGCCACCGGGTAGCCCACAGGGCAGGCGCGAAGGCCGGGGACTTTGCCTTTGGTGCCTGCTCTGCTAAAAGCCCGCCCATGACGAAACAGCCCCGCCTCTACACCGACCATCAGCCCCGCTTTGCCGTGGCGCCCATGATGGACTGGACCGATCGCCATTGCCGCGCCTTTCATCGGCGTCTGAGCACCCGTGCGCTGCTCTATACGGAGATGGTGACGACCGGGGCGGTGATCCACGGCGACCGGGAAAAGCTCCTGGGCTTCGACGACTGCGAGCATCCCATTGCCTGCCAGCTTGGCGGATCGGACCCGGCGGCAATGGCCCAGTCGGCGAAGATCGTCGAGGACTGGGGCTATGACGAGGTCAACATCAATGTCGGCTGTCCATCCGACCGGGTGCAGTCCGGCTCCTTCGGCGCCTGCCTGATGCAGGAGCCCCAGCTTGTGGCCGAGTGCGTGGCCGCCATGAAGGCCGCCGTGTCGATCCCCGTGACCGTAAAATGCCGCATCGGCGTCGACGATCAGGATCCCGAACCGGCGCTCGATGCCATGGCCGACGCGGTCTTCGCCGCCGGCAGCGATGCCCTGTGGGTCCATGCCCGCAAGGCCTGGCTGAAGGGGCTGAGCCCCAAGGAAAACCGGGACATTCCGCCGCTCGACTATGACCGTGTCCGCCGCCTCAAGGCGCGGCTTCCGGACCGCTTCATCGGCATCAACGGCGGCATCGCGGATCTGGACGAGGCAGAGTTCTTCCTGCCCGCCCTCGACGGTGTCATGCTTGGCCGCGCGGCCTATCACACGCCGCAGATCATGGGCGAGGTGGACCGGCGCCTTTATGGCGAGACGGGTGAGGATGTCTCGCCCTGGCAGGCCGTCGAGGCCTATCTGCCCTATATCGAGGCGCGCCTCGGCGAGGGCGTCAAGCTGCCCCACATGACCCGCCACATGCTCGGCCTCTTCCACGGCCGCCCCGGTGCGCGCAGCTGGCGGCGCATCCTGACGGTGGAGGCGATCAAGCCGGGCGCGGGTACCGAAGTCGTGGAAAGAGCCCTTGCCTCCGTCTCGCCGCAGGATCATTCTGAGGAGGATTTGATCTCCTCCGACGCGGGATCCGACGCCGCCTGAGTCTTGATGCCCAAGCGCTGACGCCAGAGCCTTGATGCCCAAGCCCTGGGCCCAAGTCCTTGGCCTGAGGCCTGGCGCCCGAGCAAGGGCGGGCGGTGAAGATCCGGCGGCGGTCCCCGCCCAGGCTCGATCCGCCAAGCCTGCCCCGCACCTTGCCACCTCAGGTCATCTGGACACCCATGGATTTCGGAACCATCACCGGCAGCTTCCAGCTCATGGATGCCGTCTGGCTCGCCCTTGCGCTCATTGGCGCGGGCGCCATCGCAGGCTTTCTCGCCGGTCTCTTCGGCATTGGCGGCGGGGCCGTCCTGGTGCCGGTGCTCTACCAGTTCCTGACCGTGCTTCAGGTGGACGAGAGCGTGCGCATGCACTTGTCTGTGGCCACCTCGCTCGGCATCATCATCCCCACGTCCCTGCGCTCCTTCATGGCCCACAAGCGGCGCGGCGCGGTGGATCTGGAGCTGCTGAAGAGCTGGATCGTGCCGGTGCCGCTCGGCGTGGTGATCGCCTCGCTTCTGGCCGCCCACGTGTCGGGGGCCGGGCTCAAGGGCATCTTCGCGGTGCTGGCCGTCATTCTGGGCCTGCGCATGCTCTTCGACAAGCGCGGCGCCAGGATCGCCGACGACATTCCGGGCTTCCCCATCCGCCCGCTCTGCGGGGCGCTGATCGGCTTCTTCTCCACCCTCATGGGCATCGGCGGCGGGGTGATGAACAACACCTTCATGACCCTTTATGGCCGCCCGATCCATCAGGCGGTCGCCACGTCCTCGGGCACCGGCATCCTGATTTCCATTCCCGGCACCATCGGCCTGATCTGGGCCGGATGGGGGGCGGAGCATCTGCCGCCCTTTTCGCTCGGCTATGTCAATCTGCTCGGGGTGGCGCTGATCATTCCGGTGACGGTGCTCATGGCGCCCTTCGGCGTGAAGGTCGCCCATGCTCTGCCGCGCCGGCGCATGGAGGTGCTCTTCGGCTGCTTCCTGCTGCTGGTGGCCCTGCGCTTCTTCGCCAGCCTCGCCGGCTACTGAGACGCTCCGGTCAGCGGCTGAGCGGCGAGGGGATGAGGATCAGCCGGTCCCCCTCGATGCGCCAGCTCTTCAGCCGGTCCAGCGCCCGCATGCCGAGCAGGCTGGTCTCCAGCGCCCCGTCGCGGGCGACAAAGGCGCGCAGGTCCGAAAGCTGCAGGTCGGCGATGGTCAGCCGGTCGATGCGCACGGGCGCGACCATGGCCTGACCGTTGGCCGTGCGCACGGGCACGGTGAACTGCAGGCTTTCGGGGTGAAAGCCCGCCTCGACCGCATCCTGATAGGTGAGCACCACGGTGCTGGCGCCCGTGTCGAAGAGCATGTCGACCGGATGACCGTTGACGGTGGAGCCGACCTGGAAGTGGCCCGAGCGATCCCGCACGACGAGGATCGATCCGTCGTCCTGCGTCACCGCCAGCCCGGGCGACAGGGCGCCCAGCACCCGGTATCCCCCGTTCACGATGTCATGGCGGAACGTGTAGCCGACAACGAGAAGAATGCAGAGCCCGCCCCAGAAGAGCGTACCGCGCAGGATCTCGCTGGCCTTCGGGCGGCCGAAGATCAGGCTTGCCATGAAGACGAAGGCGAGCGCGGACAGCGCCACAAGCCGCGGTCCCGTCTGGTCGAAGTCCGGCGGTGTCGTCTCCGGCCCCGGCCAGACCAGATATCCGAGCCCGGCGCCTAGCATGGCAAGCACGACAAGGGCGAGAGCGAAGCCGCGCAGCTGGCCCATCAGCGGAGGTCTCCCGCGGTGGCGCGCCGTGCGGGCAGCTCGGCCATGATGCGGGCGCGGACCTCCGGCGTATAGGAGCTCCAGCCGGCAATTTCGTCCAGGCTGCGCAGGCAGCCGAGGCAGAGGCGGGTGACCGGATGGATCTGGCAGATCTTGGTGCAGGGCGTTTCCATGTCTTCCGATATAGGGGAGCGGCCCGTGCATCGCCAGACCATCAGGCCCGTTGTCGGCCGGTCCAATGGTCGCAAGCCGCCCTCCCGATCACCTGAGAGAAGGCTAGCGCGGTCTCGCAAGTCTGGCTGCTCAGCGCCGCCCCAGCGTTGCCAGCCCGCCGCCGATGATGTTGGCGGGAAGGGTGATCGCGATCCGGCTGGTCGCCCCGACAAAGCCGGTCAGGTCGCGCCCGGCCCGCGACAGGCCCGTCGGTTCGTTGGGGTCGAAGACCCGGAAGTCCTTCTGGCCCAGAACCGCCTGCAACTGGGGGCCGAAGCTGGCGATCTCGGCGAATTTCACGTGGTTGGTCCCGTCCTCGCCCTCGATCTCGGACAGATCGACGACGATGGCCCCCAGATTGGCGAGCTCCTCCGCATCCTCATAGGCGCCGACCCGCTGCTTGCCGCCGGCCAGCAGGCTGGAGAGCTGCAGCGCCCGGTCATCGCGCGACACCAGCAGGACGAGGGGCTTTTCCGGATCTCCGATCTGGCGCAGCTGCGCCTTGAACAGGTCGACGTCGATGTCCGGCGCGGCCAGCACCACCTGCTCGATCTTCTTGCTCACCAGATGTCGTTCTGCCGGGGTCATCAGCAGCAGGGTTTCCACCAGCAGCTGGTTGCCCATGGAATGGGCGAGAATGAAGATGTGATCGGTCTTCGACTTCGCGAGATCGAGCAGGGTCTGGCGCAGGGCCTGACGCGCGATCATCGCGCTGTTGAGATCGAAGAGATAATCGGTCAGGGCCCCGCGCGAGGCCCAGCTGAAGAACACGGGCACGCCCTTGAACCCGCTGTCATGCACCACCTGGGTGAAGCGATAGACCCCTTCGGCAAACAGCGTGTTGTAGCCGTGGACAAAGAGGAAGACCGCCCGGTCCTCCTTCGGCAGATCCGTCAGGCGGGCGTTCAGCTCGCGGGTCATGGCGGCGCCATCGTCCAGATACCCGGCCTTCACCGCCGTGAAGGAGGTCTCCGGATCGCCGGGGAAACTGTCAGGCCATTCGATCCTGCCCGAGGTGTGGTCCTTGGGAACGCTGAGGGAGATGGCGGCGTAATGGGCCTCGCTGTCCCGCTCCGCACCGAAATAGGTGTCGGGTTCCTCCGACTTGGCCCGGGTCGACACCACCAGAAGGTCGTGGCGGGTGGCGTCCGTGGCCGGCGTGTCGATCACGGCGAGCGCTCCGGTTTCCGGCCGCGTGGCACAGGCGGCAAGGGTGGCGAGCAGCAGAACCGCGAGCAGCCGCCCCATTGACCGCTCAAGGTGATGCGGCAGGTTGAGGAAAACTGCAGGAAATTGGGGGTTACGCAACAACGGGTCGGGCTCGCGGACGTTGAGAGGAAGCGTCAAGGATAGCGGGTCGGCAGCGACACGAACAGGGGCAGGCAAGGGTGGCTCTGTGGGCAGGCGGATCGGCGAAGGTGATGGTCGTGGACCAGCCGTCGGTCCAACGCCTTACGGCGCCAGAAGTTGCAGGCCGATCAGGAACCCCATCTGGGACACCTGTTGCACCGCGCCCAGAACGTCGCCGGTGAAACCGCCGATCTTGGCCAGCGCCAGCCGACTGGTCAGATGGGCAAGGGCCATGGCGCAGGCCGCTCCGAGGATCACGGTGGAAAAAGGCGCGACGCCGAGGGCCGCCATCAGGCCCAGCAGCGCCCATGCCCCGCCGAGCAGCACCTGGCCCGCGTCCGGCCGCCCGAACCGTGTGCCAAGCCCTTCCGGCCGGGCGCTGGGCAGCCTTTGCCACTGGGTCAGCATCGCCCATCGGCTCAAGGCCTCGCCCGCCAGCAGCACCGCCGCAGCCCCGGCGCCGAAGCGCGTGAGGAGACCGGCGATCAGCGCGGTCTTCAGCACGAAGGCGGCGGCGAGTGTCAGCGCGCCGAAGGCACCGACCCGGCTGTCCTTCATGATCTCCAGCCGCCGCTCCACCGTGGCACCGCCGAAGAACCCGTCGGCCACGTCGCCGAGCCCATCCTCGTGCAGGGCTCCGGTGATCGCCGCCAGGAGGCCTGCGACGAGAGCGGCACTTGCAAGCGGGGGCAGGGCGGTGAAGGAGAGGAGCAGCAAGAGCAGCGCCGCGGGGGCGCCAACCACCATTCCGGCGAGGGGGGCTGCGTGACTGGAGCGGGAAAACTCCGGTGCCCGGTCCGGATCATCCATCCGGTTGAGCCGGGGCAGCGGCAGTCGGGAAAAGAAGCGGACGCACAGGGCCGCATCGGCGACAACCCGGGCGGCCGACAGGCTTGCATCCTCTGCGGGACGGCCGGGCATCTCGTCTTCTACCATCGTCTTGCTGCCGGTCCCCGACCTTGTGTTTTCTGACGTGCCCGTTATAGATCGGCGCCAATGACAAACCAAGAGCGGCCACGTGCGCTCCAGGACCCGATGATCTCCCGCGGGCCCTCGCCATCGTGGCCCTAGGCGGCACTGACCGGCCGGTCCGGTCTGCCCCATCAGGAGTTTCAGGTTCCATGTCCTTTTCCCAGTCCGCCCTGCCGTTCGACGATATCCGCAACCTGGTGAAGTCCATGCCCGGCCCGGACACGGACGCCCTTCAGGCCGTGCGCCTGCGCGACGCCCAGCTCACCAAGCCCGCCGGGTCTCTGGGCAAGCTGGAGCAGCTGGCCGAGTGGCTGGCCGCATGGTCCGGCAAGTCCAGCCCGAAGGTGACCCGTCCGCTGGTGGCGATCTTTGCCACGGCCCACGGCGTCGCCGACAAGGGCGTCTCTGCCTTCCCCAGCGCGGTGAACCAGCAGATGGTGGAAAACTTCGCCGCAGGCGGGGCCGCTATCAACCAGATCTGCCGCGCCAATGATCTCGGCCTCAAGGTCTTCGACTTGGCCGTCGACATTCCCACCCCCTCGATCACCGAGGAAGACGCGCTGGACGAGGCCAACTGCGCCGCCACCATGGCCTATGGCATGGAAGCGCTGGCCGGCGGCATCGACCTGGTCTGCCTGGGCGAGATGGGCATCGGCAACACCACCATCGCGGCGGCCGTTCTCAACGGTCTCTTCGGCGGCGAGGCAGCTGACTGGGTCGGTCGCGGCACCGGTGTCGATGACGCGGGTCTGGCCCGCAAGCGCGAGGCGGTGACCCAGGCGATTGCCCGCCTGAACGGCGAGAAGGATCCGCTGGAGGTTCTGCGCCGTGTGGGCGGCCGTGAAATTGCCGCCATGGCCGGTCTGATCATCGCCGCCCGCCTGCAGCGCGTGCCGGTTCTCGTCGACGGTTTCGTCACCACGGCGGCGGCGGCTGTCGTCTATGCCATGGATCCGGCCGGTCTCGACCACTGCCAGTTCGCCCATGTCTCTGCCGAAGCGGGCCATCGCCGCGCTCTGGAAACAATGGGCAAGGAAGCGCTTCTCGATCTGGGCATGCGTCTGGGAGAAGGCACTGGTGCCGCCCTTGCCGCCGGTCTGGTCAAGGCCGCCGCCGAAACCCACAACGGCATGGCCACCTTCGCCCAGGCCGGCGTCAGCGCCAGCGAAGCGTGACAAAGCCCGGCGTGAGCGCCGACGAAGCGTGAGCCGCACCTTGCGGGAATGCCGGGGAAGCGCGATAGGCTTGGCGTGAGCGGAATATGCCCGGCGTCAGCGCTGGCGTGGCGTAAGAAGGGCTGGCGGGGGCAGAGGGGTCTTGCCTCTCAGCTCTCCGTCGTCATCCTCGGGCCTGTCCCGAGGATCCAGTATCCCCGGCGCCACTTTGTGCCCACGGAAGCAGAGCAGCGCGCGTAAAGGATCCCTGCCTGCGCAGGCATGACGAGGGTAAGGCGTGTCGCAAATTCCCGTGCCGAAGGCTGGATCCTCGGCACGGGGCCGAGGATGACGCAGGGAGAAGCATCTCCAGGAGTCGAGACCGAAGAGGTTTGCCTGCCTGTCCCGCACATCCTCACGTTCGTCATTGCCGGACTTGGAGAGGCTGGATCGGAGGCGGGATGCAGGAGCGGCGCTGCGGGCCGCCTCAGGCGCTGCGGCGGGCCATTTCGGCCCAGAGGTCGGTGACCTCGCTGGAGGCGGGGGCGTCGGTCTTGAGCCGCGCGGCCGGCAGGGTGAAGCTGGCGGTGGTGCCTTCGCGCAGCCTGGAGCTCAGCTTGAACGTGCCCCCGTGCATGGCGACCAGCGCCTGCACGATGGAAAGTCCCAGACCCGTCCCCGGTTCGGCACTCTGGATGGCGACCGAGCCCTGGCCGAAGGCCTGCAGCACGATCGGCAGCTCCTCGTCCGGAATGCCGGGACCGTTGTCGATGACGCTGAAGCGCAGGCCGCCCTCGGCCGTCCGTTCGGTGCGCACCTCCACCCGGCCCTTGACGGGGGTGAATTTCAGCGCATTGGACATGAGGTTCAGGAGCACCTGGCGCAGGGCGCGCTCGTCCGCCCAGACCCGGCCGATCTTGCCCTGAGCCGTCTCGAAGAGCTCGATGTTCTTGGACTTGGCGCGGATCTGCATCATCGCCATGCACTCGTCGAGCAGGGCAGCCGGATCCACCAGCCCTTCCTGCAGCTCGTAGCGCCCGGCCTCCACCCGCGACAGGTCGAGGATCTCGTTGATGAGATTGAGCAGGTGGGCGCCGGATGCATGGATGTCAGCCGCATAGGACTTGTAGGTCGGGTTCTGCATCTTGCCCAGAACCTCGTCCTTCATGATCTCCGAGAAGCCGAGGATGGCGTTGAGCGGCGTGCGCAGCTCGTGGCTCATGGTGGCCAGGAAGCGCGACTTGGCCAGATTGGCCTCTTCCGCCCGCCGGCGCGATTCGTCCGACATGGCATTGGCGGTTTCCAGCTCGGCGATCAGGTGATCCTTCTCCGCCCGGTATTCCAGCATGGTGTTGGCGTTCTTCAGGAGCTGGTTGCCCAGGATCAGGAAGAAGCCCTGACTGCCGAGCGCCATGGCGGCCAGCGTGAACTGCATCGGCTCCGGATGGCGCAGGAAGGTCGCCGTCAGCATCAGGGAGACCGGCAGGGTGCTGGCCAGCAGCGCCCGGGGCAGGGTGGCCGACTGCATGGTGTTCATGGCCACCACGATCAGCATGGCGGCGAACTGGAACACCAGGAACCCGTCATTGCCGCTCTCGTTGAGAGGGAGCAGGAAGAATCCGGCCCACGAGCAGCCATAGAGCAGGTCGCCCAGCACGAAGCGGCGCAGCCAGGGCCGCTTGGCCCGGCGCACGGTGCCCGCCCGCTCATAGGCCATGCAGGTGGCCACGGTGAGCACATGCATGCAGAAGGTGATGACGAACCACACGGCGACCATGGCCGGATGGATCCACAGGGAGGAAATCGCGGCAATGACCACGGCCAGGAAAGGCACGGCAAAGGCCGAGGAGACCCGCGTGTCGGCGAAGAGATGCAGCCGTTCCTGCTGGAAGGTGGTGGCGTCCCGGTCGCGCAGGCCGATGTGGCTGCGGGCGGTGCGCAGGGTGCGCGCCATTTCCCGCCGGCGCCGGGCTCTTTCCCGGTTCACCACCGTGCGTGCCTGCGACGCTTTCTGCGTCGTGCCGCCTGTCGCAGAGGGAGGTGTCGTCGCCATGCGCCTGTCGGAACCCTTTGGAGAATGTCACTTGCCGTTTGTGTCTTCCTCCTTTCTCTCTCACAATTCCTTAAGAACAGGCTCAGGTTCATGGTGAACGATCTGTAAAGGGATCAAGCACTTGGGCCGCAGTCTCGAATCAGGATCGGAACTCGTGACCACTCAGGATGAAGCGCTTTCCCTCCCGCTCGACCCGTTGCTCGAGCGCATTCGCGCCTGCCGGATCTGCGCCGAGGTGCCCCGGGGCAAGCCCTTGCCCCACGCGCCGCGGCCGGTGCTGCAGGTCTCGCCCAAGGCCCGCATCTGCCTGTGCGGCCAGGCGCCGGGCACTCGGGTGCACGGCAGCGGGCGCCCCTTCACCGACCCGTCCGGCGATCGCCTGCGCCAGTGGCTGGGGATCGGAGAGGAGATCTTCTACGATGCCGACCGGCTGGCCATCGTGCCCATGGGCTTCTGCTTTCCCGGCCTTGATGCCAAGGGCGGGGATCTGCCGCCGCGCCCCGAATGCCGCCGCACCTGGCACGACATGCTCTTTGCCCGTCTGCCGGCGCTGGAGCTGATCGTCATCATCGGCCAGTATGCCCAGGCCTATCATCTGGGGCCGCGCCGCAAGGCCTCGCTCACGGAAACCGTGGTGCACTGGCGGGATTACTGGGAGGATGAGACACTGCATCCGCGCGTGCTGCCCCTGCCGCACCCCTCCTGGCGCAACAACGCCTGGCTGAAGCGCAATCCCTGGTTCGAGGAGGAGCTGCTGCCGGTGCTGCAGGCGGAAGTCGCCCGTCTCGCGGGATCGTGATGGCAGCGCGCCTCGACGGGCGGTTTGGAAAATAGTTTCGCTCTTCGGGTGAACTTGACTTGTCTGTCCTTTGAGCGCATGGAAACTGGAGGCCTCGCGCAATGATTTTCTATTGCGGCGGGGTGAGGCGCGGTGCCTCGCGTTTCTTGTCCTCCTGTCTCCTGTCCTGCTGGGGTCCCCATGATCGACCGTATTGACCGCCGCATCCTGTCCATCCTCCAGGAGGACTGCACCATTCCCGTTGCCGAGATCGGCCGTCGCGTCGGCCTGTCGACGACCCCCTGCTGGCGCCGCATCCAGAAGATGGAAGAGGATGGGGTGATCACCGGGCGGGTCGCCCTGCTTGATCCGGACAAGGTGAACGTGAAGGTCACCGCCTTCGTGGCGATCACCACCTCGCAGCACACGGAAGACTGGCTGAAGAAATTCGCCGACGTGATCCGCGAGTTCCCCGAGGTGGTGGAGTTCTACCGCATGGCCGGCCAGGTGGATTATCTGTTGCGGGTCTGCGTGCCCGACATCGGCGCCTATGATGCCTTCTACAAGCGCCTGATCGCGAAGATCGAGATCTCCGACGTCTCGACCACCTTCGCCATGGAGCAGATCAAATACACCACCCAGCTCCCGCTGGGCTACGTTCCGGCGGAAAAGCCCAAGGGTGAGTAAGGCGGGAGGCCGGGCCACCCGCCAACGCTTGCGCCGTCATGCCATGCCGTGACCTCGCCTCCATGGCAAGACCTCGCACTGCCGAGAGGACACGGCATGGATTGCAGCATCAAGTGCTGCAATGACGATGGAGAGGCAGGAGAGCTTCGATTGTCATCCTCGGCCCTGTGCCGAGGATCCAGCCTTCGGCGCAAAACCATTCCTCTCGTTCTCGTCATCCCTGCGAGGCAGGGATCCAGGATCCGCCAGACCTGCTTGCGTGGTCACAAGGCGCGCCTGAGGGTCCTGGATCCTCGGGACAGGCCCGAGGAGGGCGATGGAGAGCGTGGCGCGGGCAGAGAGGCTCGGACCCGTAACACCGGCCTCGCCGCGCCGAAACCGGTCCTCAGGCGTCCTTCGGCTTTTCCAGGCGGGTGAGCAGGGAAGACGTGTCCCAGCGGCCGCCGCCCATCTGCTGCACGTCGGCATAGAACTGGTCGACGAGCGCGGTGAGCGGCAGGCGGGCGCCGGTGCGGTTGGCGGTCTGCAGGCAGATGCCGAGGTCCTTGCGCATCCAGTCGACCGCGAAGCCGAAGCCGAATTCACCCTTGTCCATGGTCTGCCAGCGGTTTTCCATCTGCCAGGACTGGGCCGCCCCGCCGCGGATGGCGGAGATCACCGTCTCCACGTCGAGCCCCGCGCGCTTGGCAAAGTGGACCGCTTCCGACAGGCCCTGAACCACGCCGGCGATGCAGATCTGGTTGCACATTTTCGTCAGCTGGCCGGCCCCGCTCTCGCCCATCAGCCCGACGAAACGGGCGAAGGCCTCGATCACCGGGCGGGCCTTGTCGAAGACCTCCGCATCCCCGCCGCACATGACCGTGAGCACGCCGTTTTCCGCCCCGGCCTGACCGCCGGAGACCGGCGCGTCGATGAAGCCACAGCCCTTGTCCCGGGCGATGGCGTGGAGCTCGCGGGCAACTTCCGCCGACGCGGTGGTGTTGTCGATGACAATGGCGCCGGGCTTCAGGGTGGAGAAGGCGCCGTCCGGCCCGGTGGTCACGGCCCGCAGGTCGTCGTCATTGCCCACGCAGCAGAAGACGAAGTCGCAGTCCCGGGCGGCCTCCGCCGGGGTCGCGGCGAACTGGCCGCCGAACTCCGTGGCCCATTTTTCCGCCTTGGCCGTGGTCCGGTTGTAGACGGTGACATCGTGACCGCCCCGGGTCTTCAGATGCCCCGCCATGGGATAGCCCATCACCCCGAGCCCGATGAACGCAACCTTTGCCATGACCTTGATCCTCCGAAACTGTGCCGTCTGCCTCCCCGGCAGATCCTCCTGACTTTCGGACATGTTTAGCCCATGAGCCCCGGCCTGTCAGGTCCGGGACGGAACAGCTCCTGTGATCCTCAGGCAAGGGCGGATGCGTCGGGACCCGGATTAGATCCAGAAGCTGAACCGGCCTCCGGCAGACCGGCGGCAGTGATCGAGCCGCGCCCGTTCCGCCCGGGCGAGATCCCCCTGCGACGGCGTCTGGGGTCGCGTGTCGGGCAGGGGGCGGATAAAGCGGGTGAAGCGGCTGGCCCGCAGCATCTCGCGAACGTAGAAGTAAAACATTGCCTTACACCTTCATCTGCGTTTTGATGCGATGAATGTGCCGCTATCTGGCGATAATCGCGAGTCAGCAATCTTTTTCGGATGTAACGTGAACTAACAGATGGACTGGCGCGACCTCCCCTCGCTCTCCGCCCTGCGCGCCTTTGCCTGCGTGGCCGAGAGCCTGAGCTTTTCCGAGGCTGGACGGGTGCTGAACGTCACCCACGCGGCCGTCAGCCAGCAGGTGAGGGGGCTGGAGGCCCATCTCGGAGTGTCGCTGGTCGAACGCGCCGGGCGGGGCCTGGCGCTCACCGCCGAAGGTCAGCAGCTTGCCGTCGGCCTGGGTGAGGGCTTCGGCCGCATCGCCGGGGCGGTGGCAGAGGTCGCGCGCAATGCCAGCGAGCGTCCCTTGCATGTGACCCTGACCCCGGCCTTTGCCATGAGCTGGCTCATGCCGCGCATTTCGGATTTCAAGCAGCGTCACCCGGACATCGAGCTGATGCTCAATCCGACCCCGCAGCTCGTTGACCTGCAGCACGGCGATGTGGATCTGGCGATCCGCTTCGGCGAGGGACCCTGGCCGGGCCTGCAGTCCGAATCCCTGATCCTGACCGACTACGTGGTGGTCGGCGCAACGAGCCTGGTAGGGGAGGAGGGCGATGTGGCACCCGAAGCCCTGCAGGATTTCCCTTGGCTGCAGGAGCTGGGCACCAACGAGCTGGCGCGCTGGCTGGAGCGGCAGGGCGTGGTGCCGCGGGCCCGGCTCAACATCACCCATCTGCCCGGCTACATGGTGCTGGACGGGGTGCGGCGCGGGGCGGGGATCACCGCCACCGCGCGGATTTTCGTGGAGGAGCTAATCCGGGCCGGCAGCCTGCGGGTTCTGGCGAGCGACCTGCGCCCGCCGGAGAGCGGCTACCATCTGGTGCGCCGGCCGGGCGTGCCGCGACCGCCGCTCGCGGCCTTCATCCGCTGGGTGCAGGAGAAGGCCGCCGAGACGACGGAGCGCTGCGGCCGGCGCTGAGCCGCGATCAGATGGCGGCGAGCGCCTGATCCATGTCGGCGATCAGGTCCGGCAGATGCTCGATGCCGATGGAGAGGCGCAGCAGGGTGCCGGGAATGCCCGAATTCGGCCCCTCGATGGTTTCCCGGTGTTCCACCAGGCTTTCGACCCCGCCCAGCGACGTGGCCCGCTGGAACAGCTTCAGCGCGCCGGTGGCCTTGAGCGCGCCGGCCCGGTCGCCCTTCAGCACGATGGACATCAGCGAGCCGAAGCCATTGGTCATCTGGGCCTTGGCCAGATCATGCCCCTCTGCGGTCGGCAGGCCCGGATAGAGCACGCTCTCCACCCTCGGGTCGGGGGCGAAATGCTCGGCAAACCCTTGCGCATTGGCATTCATGCGCTCCACGCGAAGCGCCAGGGTGCGCAGGCCCCGCAGCAGCAGCCAGGCTTCGAAGGAGCCCATGACGGCGCCTGCCCCCTGCCGCTCGACGCGGATGAAGTCCCAGGCCGCAGACGTGGCATCCGCCGTGGTGACGACGCCGCCCAGAAGGTCCGAATGGCCGTTTAGTGCCTTGGTGGCCGAATGAACCACCAGATCGGCGCCGAGTGTCAGCGGCTTCATGATCAGCGGGGTGACGGTGGTCGCGTCCACGCAGAGCGTCGCGCCGGCGGCCTTCGTCAGGGCAGAGATCGCCCGGATGTCGGCGACCTTCAGGAACGGGTTGGTCGGCACCTCGATGAAGACCATGGCTGGTCGGGTGGCGGTGATCTGGTCGGCCAGCGCGCCGAGATCGGTCGCGTCGACCTCGATCAGGGCGATGTTGTTGCGCTCGCAGGTGCGGCGGAAGAACACCGTCGTGCCCCAGTAGATGCCGGATTGGAGCAGGATGGTCTCGCCCGGACGAACGGTGCGCGTGATGGCGGCAATGGCGGCCATGCCTGAGGCAAAGAGCCGGCTTTCGGCGCCGTGCTCCAGGGTGGCGATCAGCCCCTCCACCTTGCGGAAGAGGTCGTTGTGGTCGCGGGAATAGAGGTGGGTCGGCGACACCAGGTCATAGGCTTCGTCGCGCACGAAGGTGGTGGCCGTGGGGATCGCCGGGGTCACCGCGCCCGTCACCGCATCATGGCCGCCGCCGCCATGGGCGAGCAGGCTGTCGGCGTGGAGGGAGGCGTAGAGATCGGCGTGCTTGTTGATATTGCTGGTCATTCGAGTGTTCCGCAGCTGAAAGGTGATCCTCTCTTAGCAGATCTGCGGAGCAACCCGTCAACGGAAGTCGCATGCCCGCTCCCGGGAAAATAGTTTTTCCGGGAACGGGGGAATTGAAGGCTGCGATGTCAGCGCTTGAGGTGGCGGGTCAGCCGGGCTTCCAGCCGGTCCCAGACCTGACGCAGCATCTCCACGATGATCAGATAGAAGACGGCGGCCCAGATATAGGCCTGGAAGTCGAAGGAGCGCGAGAAGGCACGGCGGGTTTCGCCCATCAGGTCGAAGACCGTGACGATGGAGGCAATGGCGGAGCCCTTGACCATCAGGATGATCTCGTTGCCATAAGGCCGGAGCGACACCATCAGCGCCTGGGGCAGGATGATCTTCCAGAAGATCACCGGACGCGACAGGCCGAGCGCCTGTGCGCCTTCCCACTGGCCCTTCGGCACGCTCTCGATCGCGCCGCGCAGGATTTCCGCCTGATAGGCCGAGGTGTTGAGCGAGAAGGCGAAGATCACGCAATACCAGGCATCCCGGAAGAACCACCACAGGTTCAGGTCCTGCAGCTCGGGGCGGAAGGATCCGGCGCCGTAATAGATCAGGAAGGTCTGGGCGAGCAGCGGCGTGCCGCGAAAGATGTAGACATAGGCATAGGCCGGCCAGGCGAAGATCTTCCGTCTGGACATGCGGCCCATGGCGACGGGCACCGACAGCAACGCGCCGATCACCAGCGACACGGCCACGATCTGCAGCGTGACCCAGAAGCCTTCCAGATATTCCGGCCAGTATTTCTGGACGAAGGGGCCGGTGATGTTGGAGCCCAGATACCACAGCAGCGCGCAGCCGGCGACGATCCACAGGGCGACAAGCACATGCCCGATGATCCGCCCGGAGGTCCAGGGGGCTGCGGGCATCGGAGGCGGCGCCTTGGCGTCGATGAAATGCTCGGAGATGCTCATCGGGCCGTCTCCCCGCGCTTGGTCCAGGCATCGATCCGGCTGAGGCCGACGGAGGAGATGACCGAAAGCACCAGGTAGATCAGGAACGCTAGGCCGAAGAAGAGGAACGGTTCCTTGGTGATGCGCGCGGCCATGCCGGCCTGACGCACCAGATCCGCCAGCCCGATGACCGACACCAGAGAGGTGTCCTTCAGCAGGATGAGCCACAAGTTGCCGAGAGCGGGCAGGGACAGGCGCAGCAGCTGCGGCGCGATCACCAGACCCATGGTCTGGCGTCGGGTCAGGCCAAGCGCATAGCCGCCCTCATATTGTCCCTGTGGGATGCCCTGGAAGGCTGACAGGAAGGCCTCCGACGCATAGGAGGAAAACACCATCGCCAGCGCGACCATGCCCGCTGCAAAGGAATTCACCTCGATGACCAGATCCAGACCGAGGGCCTGGGTGAGCGACTGCAGGCCGATCTGCACCCCGTAATAGACGAGGAACAGGGTCAGAAGCTCGGGCAGTCCGCGGAACAGGGTGGTGTAGATGTTGGCGGCCAGCCGCAGGCTGTGGTGGGGCGAGCGCTTGGCCAGCGCGATCAGGAAGCCCAGGGCCAGACCGAAGGGCAGGGTCGCCAGACCCAGGGTGATGGTCACCACCACACCCTTTGCGATTTCGTCCGCCCAGCCGGAATCGCCGAAGGAAAGGAGCGTCAGAATGTCGTTCATGCCGTCGGCGCAGCTTTCGTCGATCTGGTGAACAGGAACTCCGCTGCGGCCGGGAAGCCTGCAGGGAAAGAGGCGCGGCCCGGGGATGAAGCCTCCCGGGCCGCGCCGCGTCAGGGGTGGTGATTAGCCGCCGTAAACGTCGAAATCAAAGAATTTCTTGTTGATTTCCTCGTACTTTCCATTGGCGCGGATCGCCTGGATGGCAGCGTTCAGCTTCTCCTTGAGGTCCTGATCTTCCTTGCGGATCGCAATGCCGGCGCCTTCGCCGTTGATCTTCGGATCCGGGGTCAGGGTGCCCAGCAGCTTGCAGCAGGCGCCGTCGTCGGAGGCCAGCCACTCGGACAGCACCACCACGTCGTCGATGACGGCATCGATACGGCCGCCGGCCACGTCGAGCTTGTATTCGTCAGAGGTCGGGTAGAGCTTCAGCTCGGCCGAGGGGAACTTCTCTTCGGCATAGTTGGAGTGGGTGGTGGAGGACTGTGCGCCCAGCAGCGCGCCCTTGAGGTCTTCATCGGTGACGCCGGTCAGCTTGCTGTCCTTCGGGACGGCGATGGCCGGGCCGGTGTTGTAGTACTTGCCGGTGAAGTCGACCTTCTGCTTGCGCTCTTCGGTGATCGACATGGAGGCGATGATGGCGTCGAACTTGCCCGCCAGAAGAGCCGGGATGATGCCATCCCAATCCTGCACGACGAATTCGCACTCGGCCTTCATTTCCTCGCAGAGCGCCTTGGCGATCTCGATGTCGAAGCCGACCAGCTGGCCGTCAGCGGTCAGGGTATTGAACGGAGGATAGGCGCCTTCGGTGCCGATGCGGATCTTGGTCCAGTCGCCGGCCTGGGCGCCGGTCAGGGTGCCGAGAATGACGGCTGCCGCCGCGGCGATACGCTTCATACGCATTATGTGTTCCCCTTTTTTGGTCTCGGGGCATCTGCCGGCCCGGGAAGACTGTCAGGCACCCCTTGCGTAGATTTCGCTGCACTTGAGCACGAATTTCAAGCATGCCCAATAAAAAAACAAAATTTTACGGGGAGATCTTCCAAGGTCCTGAATCCGGATGTGAAGCTGTCCGCAGACGCTCCGCAAAACCCGGACAGATCTGGCTGTCGCGGCGACGCAGGGGCATCCTCGCCTTTTCGTGGGGCGAGGGTATCGGATTGCCTGATCGGGTCTGATCAGGGCCGGGGTGCGGTCAGGCCGTTGCCAGTCCCATGCCGGAAAAGGGCAGGAAGGTCACGAGGCTTCCTTCGTCCACACTTCGCACCTCTTCGGGAATCTCGATCAGCCCGTCGGCGGCCCTGAGGCCGGTGATCAGGCCGGAGCCGTCCCGCTCGAATTTCGTCACGCGGGTCTCGCCGTCCGGACCGGTGACAAGGGTGCCACGATAGAACTCGCGCCGGTCCGGTTTCTTGCCCTTGACCGAGAAGGCGGCAGGAACGGCGAAGCGCTGGGGCGCGAGGAAGGCCCCGCCGGCAAGCTGGTTGATCACCGGGCGGCCGTAGAGCAGGAAGCACACCATGGCCGCGACCGGGTTGCCGGGCAGGCCCAGCAGCAAGGTGGTGCCGATCTGGCCGAACATCATCGGACGTCCGGGCTTGATGGCCAGCTGCCACATGTGCCGGTGCCCGAGGCTCATGAGCGCGGCGCCCACATGGTCCTCCTCGCCCCGGCTGGCACCTCCCGTCGTCAGCAGCAGGTCGCAGCGCTGTGCCGCGGCAGCAAGCGCCGCCTCAACGTCCGCGCGCCGGTCCGGCAGGATGCCGAGATCATGAATCTCCACGGGAAGGGTTTCGGCCAGGGCCTTGAGAAGAAAGAAGTTGCTGTCATAGACGCCGCCTGCGGCAAGCGCCCGCCCGGGACGGCGCAGCTCGTCGCCGGTGGAGAACAGCCCCACCTTCAGGCGCTGATGAACCTGAACCTCCGCCTGACCGATGGAGGCAAGTGCTGCCAGATCCTGGGGGCGCAGGCGCTGGCCCGGCGCCATCAGCGGCGTTCCCGCCTTCAGGTCCTCACCCGCCCGGCGGCGGTTTGCCCCTGCCCGCAGACCGGCGGGAACGATCACGAAGGTCTCGCCCCCTTCTTCGCTCACCCGGCAGTCTTCCTGCATGGCCACCGTATCGGCCCCCTCGGGCATCACGGCACCGGTGAAGATCCGCGCCGCCGACCAGGGCGCAAGCGGTCCCTCGACCGGATGACCGGCCGCGACCCGCGCGCCAAGCCTGAAGAAGCCGCCAGCCGGATCATGATCGGAGAAGCGGAAGGCATAGCCGTCCACGGCGGCATTGTCGAAAAGCGGAACGTCCCGCGGCGCGGCAATCTCCTGCGCCAGGATTCGCCCGGCACAGGCCTCCAGCGGCAGGGTCTCAAGGCCCGTGACCGTCGACATCCGCGTCCGCAGGATTTCCAGCGCCTCGTCGTGGCGCAGCCTGTCCCGGTCATGCAGGAAGCAGTCGTTCAGAAGGGACGGGGTCGGGGTGTCGCTCATCAGGCTCTCGCTCATCGGGCGCTCAAAGGCCGGTGGTGCGGCAGATGAAATCGGCCATGGCGGATATGTCGTTCAGGTCGAAGACCGGCAAGTCCGTATCGATGACAGGGTGGTCGGCGGCAATGGCCAGGATCGCCGGATCGTCCGGGCTCAGCGGCGCGGTCTTGCTGGCGTCCTTCCGCCGCGCCTCGATCTTGGGATGATCCTCGCGCTTGTAGCCCTCGATCAGCACCAGATCGCAGGGCGAAAGTCGCGACAGGATGTCGGCAAGCGGCGGCTCGTCTTCCTCGCGCAGCTCGTGCATCAGCGCCCAGCGGCGTCCCGACACCAGCGCGACTTCGGTGGCCCCGGCCTCCCGGTGGCGGTAGCTGTCGGTGCCCGGCGTGTCCACGTCGAAGGCATGATGGGCGTGCTTGACCGTGGCGATCCTGAAGCCGCGCCCGGTCAGCTCGCGCACCAGCGCCGTGACCAGCTGGGTCTTGCCGGAGTTCTTCCATCCGGTCACGCCGAAGACGGGCGGGCGGCTCATGGGATGCGGGTCTCCGCAAGGGCCTTGAGGGCGAGGTCCAGGTCTTCCGGCCGGTTGGCGTTGAAGAACGGGTCCAGTCCGCTGGCGGGATCGTCGGCGAAGTCCACCTCGATGCTGTCGTGCCGGTCGACCCAGGCCAGAACCTTGCCGCTCTCGCCGGCCGCAAGCCAGTCGGCAAGATCGTCGGCCAGAGCCACGGGCCACAGGCCGAACACCGGATGCAGGCGCTGGTTGGACGAGGCGAGCGCGATGGTCGGACGGGCGGTCGGCAGGTGTCCGGTGAGCCGTGCGATCAGGTTGGCCGGGAAGAAGGGCGTGTCGCCGGCGATGGATACCACATGGGTCACCTGTGGGGCCGTGTCACGGGCGTGAAGCAGACCGGCGAGGATGCCGGCCAGCGGCCCCTTGAAGCCCTCCACCGGATCGGCAATCACCGGCAGGCCGTAGGCGGAAAACCGCTGCGGGTCGCCATTGGCGTTGAGGACGATCTGCCCTGCCTGCGGGCGCAGCCGGTCGAGGATGATCTCCAGCATGGAGCGCCCCCCCAGATCGAGAAGGGTCTTGTCGCCCCCGCCCATGCGCCGCGACTGACCGCCGGCCAGGACGCAGGCGAGGATCGGCGAGGCAACTTCGCTGCCGGAGGCGGAAGAGGGCGAAGAGGAAGGAGTGTCGGTCATTCGTCGTCACGGCTCCCCTTGCGGCCCGCCCGGTCGGGCTCGGCCTCGGCTTGATCCGGAGAGAGATCGAAGTCGATCCGGTCCTGACCGGAGAGCACGACGAAGCGCTTGCCCCGGGCGCGCCCCACGAGCGTCAGTCCGGCGCGCCGGGCCAGCTCCACGCCCCAGGCCGTGAAGCCGGAGCGCGAGACCAGGATCGGAATGCCCATCATCACGGTCTTGATCACCATTTCCGAGGTGAGGCGGCCGGTGGTGTAGAAGATCTTGTCTTCCGGCGACACCCCGTTCATGGCCATCCAGCCGGCGATCTTGTCGACCGCATTGTGCCGCCCGACGTCTTCCATATAGACCAGCGGCCGGTCCTCCTGGCACAGCACGCAGCCATGGATGGCGCCCGCTTCCAGATAGAGCGACGGGGTGGTGTTGATGGTCTTCGTCAGCCCATAGAGCCACGAGGTCTTGAGCCGCGCCGTCGCGGGCAGGGCGATCTCGTCGAAGCCTTCCATGATGTCGCCGAAGACAGTTCCCTGGGCGCAGCCCGAGGTGCGCACCTTCTTCTTCAGCTTTTCCTCGTAGTTGGTCTCGCGCTGCGTGCGCACGACCACAACCTCCAGGTCATCGTCATAGTCGATGCCGGTGATCACGTCGTCGGGCGCCAGCATGTTCTGGTTCTTCAGATAGCCGACGGCCAGCAGATCGGGGTGATCCCCGATCGTCATCATGGTGACCACTTCCTGGGAGTTGAGATAGAGGGTCAGCGCCTTCTCGGTCACGACCCGCGTTTCCACGAGGCGGCCATCCTGATCCAGTCCCTCGACGGTGGTCGACAGACCGTCCTTCAGGGGGTCGGGGCGCAGCAGGTAAGGGTCCGTGGCCTCCGGGCCGACGGCATCCGCCGCGGGGCGGGAGGGGGAGGAGAGAACGTCTTGGCTCATCAGGCTTCAAACAGTAGGAGGGCTCTCCCGGCGGGGCAAGGGGCTTATGCCGGTTCTGCCCGGCGAAAACGCATGAGTGCCAGGAAGGCCCCGCCCGCGATCAGGCCCCAGAAGGCGCCGCCGATCTGGAAGAAGCTCACGCCCGAGACGGTGACGAGGAAGGTGACGATGGCTGCCTCCCGCGTGTCATTCTCCCGGGTCGCGGCCATGGTGGCATTGGCCAGGGGACCGATGAGGGCGAGCCCCGCCACGGCCTGGATGAGCACCGGCGGCACCAGGGTGATGAACACGGTCGCCGCCCCGGCGAGCGCCCCGAACACCAGGTAATAGACCCCTGTGACCAGACAGACCCGGTAGCGGAGTGCCGGATCCGGGTCCGCATCCTCGCCGGCGGCCATGGCGGCGGTGATGGCGGCGAGGTTCACCGCGTGGCCGCCGAAGGGGGCACTCAGCAGGCTGAACAGGCCGGAGAGCGAGAACAGGCGACCGCCGTCCGGGTGATAGCCGTTGACCGCGAGCACCGCCATGCCCGGAATGTTCTGGGACGCCATGGTGACGATGAAGAGCGGCAGGGCGAGGCCGACTGCGGCCGACCAGGTGAACTCCGGCGTCACGAACACCGGCGGAGTGAAGAGAGTGAGCCCCTGCAGCCGCGATCCGTCCGCCTCGAAGGCGATGAAGGCGAGGGTCACGAGGACGGCCAGCGGCACGGCCAGCAGGCGCTTCACCCGCAAGGTCACGGCCCAGACGGCGATGATGGTCAGTGCCTCGACCGGATGGTCCGGAATGGCCTTCACCGGGGCAAGGCACAGACCCATCAGGATGCCGGCCAGCATGGCATTGGCGAGTGCGGCAGGAATGCGCGCCACCAGCCGGGTGAGCGGCTTGAACAGCCCGGCGAGCAGCAGCAGGGCGGAGGAGAGGATGAAGGCGCCGACCGCCGCATTGAACCCGCCCTCCAACGCGCCGCTGGCCGCCAGAAGGGCAGCGCCCGGCGTCGACCAGGCGGTGCTGATCGGCATGCGGGTCATCCACGAGGCGACGATCGCCATCAGGCCGAGACTGAGACACAGCGCCATCATGCCGCTGGCTGCCTGCGCCTCGCTTGCCCCCACCGCCAGCAGGCCCTGGACGACCACGGCAAAGGAACTGCCGGTGCCCACCAGTCCGACGAGCAGGCCGGTGGACAGGTTCTGGGCGCTGGGCAGGGGGGAGGTCGACCGGGCGATCATGAGGCACCGTTTGAATGGGAGGGGCAGAGCGAAGGGGGACAGGCGCGGGCCGTGCCCGGGGGAGAGGAAACAGGGACAGGGCTTAGGCGAGCGCGCGGCCGTCAGCCACGCGGCTTCTCCAGCTGCCATTCCAGATGGTTGCGCACCGCCGGCCACTCGCAGGCAATGATGGAATAGACCGCAGTGTCGCGCAGGGATCCGTCGGCGAGCATCTGGTGCGACCGCAGCACCCCGTCGAGCTTCGCTCCCAGTCGCTCGATGGCGCGCCGGCTCTGCTGGTTCATGAAATGGGTGCGGAACTCCACGGCAATGCAGGAAAGCTCCTCGAAGGCATGACGCAGCAGCATGAGCTTGCATTCCGTATTGAACGGCGAGCGCTGGACCTTCTTGCGATACCAGGTGGAGCCGATTTCCACGCGCCGGTTCAGCGCGTCGATGTTCATGTAGGTGGTCATGCCGACCGCCTTGCCGCTGGCCTTGCCCAGAATGGCGAAGGGTAGCATCTTGCCCTCCCGCTGCAGCCCGAGCCGCCGGTCGATCTCCGCCGGCACGTTTTCCGGGGAGGGGACGGCCGTGTACCACAGCTTGTGCACGTCGCCATCGAGCGCGGCTTCCTTCAGATCGGCCGCGTGGTCCTGGGACAGGGGAACAAGGGTGACGTATTTTCCGCGACTGCAGAAGGGATCAGGCCAGCACATGGGAACGCCTTGGAAGGTCGTGGCGGGAGAATCGCAGGCAAGTCTAGGCGATCAGGCATGGCGCGGCCAAGCGAAGATCGCGAGGGAAGCGCCCCCTCACCCGATCCCGGTCCGGGAGAGGTGAGGGGGAGTGTGAGTGGCTTCGCCCGCCGATCACCGTCATCCCCGCGCAGGCGGGGATCCAGTAGCCCGCTGAGAAAGCGATGCTTTGCCATCAACGCGGGTAAAAACGGGTTCCTCAGGCCAGGCCCGAGGATGGCCACGGAGAGGGAGCGGCTGGAGCGCAGGGAAATCCGCACCCTGCACCGGGCCCTCTCCGCCGGGGTGAAGAGGGCGCGCGGTGACGGGTGAGGGGCGGCGTCCCCTCAGAGCGTGATGCGGTAGCGGGCGAAGCCTTCGGCGCCGTCGCCGGCCGGTTCGATCTTCACCCCTTCGACCTTGGCCGCGTGATCCTTGCCGCCCGGGCCCGTGTCGAAGAGCACGGTCGTGCCTTCCATGGGCTTGAAGCTCCAGTTCGCATCGGCAGACGGGTTGATCGTGCCTTCCGCAACGATATAGCGGACCAGAACGTCCCGGTTGGTGTCCGGGCCGACGAAGATGACCACCTCGTCATTGATCCCGGGGAAGTTGCCGCCACCGCCGGCGCGGTAGTTGTTGGTCGCCACCACGAACTCCTGCGCCGGGTCGATCGGCGCGCCCTGGAAGGCGAGATCCACGATCCGGCTGGCGTCCGGATTGATCAGCTCGCCCTTGGGGCCGTATTTCGACGGCTGGCTCAGGTCGATCCGGTAGGTCACTCCGTCAATCACATCGAAATTGTAGGAGGGGAATTCGGGGTTGATCAGGGCCGCATCCTTCGCCCCTGGCTCCACCTGAAGGAACATGCCGGCGGAGCGCTCGAGCCACTCCTTCACGGTCGCGCCGGTGATCTTCACCGCCCGCACCGTGTTCGGATAGAGATAGAGGTCGGCCACGTTCTTGATGGCCACGTCGCCCACGGGAACATCCGTGTAATAGGCAGGGCCGCCACGGCCACCGGCCTTGAAGGGCGCTGCGGCGGAGAGGATCGGAAGGGCTTCCCATTCCGTGCCCTTCATCATCTGCGCGATGTACCAGATCTGCGCCTTGGAGACGATCTGGACGCTGGGGTCATCGGCCACCAGCGCGAAATAGGAATGGAGCGGGGCCGAGGTCTTGCCGACTGGCCGGCGCACATAGGCCAGCGTCGCCTCGTGGTCCTCCTGCACGGCGGCCAGCACCTCCTCCACGCTTTCCACCAGCGCCGTGACGGTGCGGCCTTCCTTCTCGTAGATCGGCCGGGCTTCGGTGGTGAATCCGGCGATCTTCCAGCTGTCGTCTTCCCGCTCCAGCATCAGGTCGATCACGCCCAGATGCGACCCCCAGAAGCCGCCCATGGCAGCAGGCTTGCCGAAGAGCGTGCCCTTCGCCGTGTCGACCCCGGCAAGGCCCTCGAAATCCGGACCCGGGAAGACCTGATGCTGGTGACCGGTGAAGACCGCGTCGATGCCCTCCACGGCTGCCAGATGCAGGGAGGCGTTTTCCATGCCCTCCGCATGTGCCGATGCGTCGATGCCCGAATGGGAGAGAGCGATGATCAGGTCGCAGCCCTGCTCCTTCATCTCCGGCACGAGGGCCATGGCCGTCTCCACGATGCCGCGGGCCGACACGTTGCCCGCCAGATGGTCCCGGTCCCAGTTCATCACCTGTGGCGGCACAAAGCCGATGAAGCCGATGCGGATCGGATAGCTCTTGCCGGAGCCGTCCATGATCGTCTTGTCGAGGATCACATAGGGGCGCAGCAGGAATGTGTCGTCGCGCGGATTGTCGGCGAGCTGTCCCTCGGCGAGATTGGCGCAGACGATGGGGAAATTGGCGCCGGCCAGCACCTTGGTCAGGAACTCCAGGCCGTAGTTGAACTCGTGATTGCCCAGAGTGCCGGCATCGAAGCCCAGCACGTTCATGCCCTTGATCACAGGGTGCAGGTCGCCCCCCTTCATGCCGCGCTCATAGGCGATGTAATCACCCATCGGGTTGCCCTGGAGAAAGTCGCCATTGTCCACCAGCACCGAATTGGTGGCTTCATCGCGGATCTTCTTGATCAGCGACGCCGTGCGGGCCAGGCCGGCCGTGTCGGTCGGCTTGTCGGCGTAATAGTCGTAAGGGAAGACATGCACGTGAAGATCGGTTGTTTCCATCAGCCGCAGATGGGCCGTGCCCTCCTTGGCCAGCACCGAATAGGGATGCAGTGCCGCGGTGAAGCCTGCGGCGGCGGCCCCCTTCAGCAGCGTGCGGCGCGAGAGCGGGAAACGGATCGAACGGGACATGGGACAACTCCGGGTGGGGCCGGACACAGGAACATGTGCCCGGGGCGGCAGGGTGGGAACCTTGACGATGATGGCAATGGCGCTTTCATGCAAGCGCAAGACGAACTCGGCCGATCCGGCGTCCTGCATCGAACTTGCCCACAGGTCTTGTCACGCTGATGAAGGCGGCGGGCGGGGCTGCTTGCCGGTGCGTGGCGCGCTTTTGGCCGCTCCCGCTTGGCCTGCGGCTGCAAGCCACGCCGAAGACCGTCCCCATGGCGATTGACGCGCCGTTCAACGTGACTACGTTAGGCGCGACAGAGGATCGAGCCATCGCACGCGGAACGAGGGGACCGCGCGGCCGGTCGAACAGATCAGGACGTGATCAGCAGATGAGTGAACAGATCAAGAAGGCCGTGCTGGAACAGCTCGCCAAGGTGAAGGGGCCGAACCTGGAAGGGGATCTCGTGTCCCTGGGCCTGGTGTCGGACATCTTCGTCTCCGACGGGCGCGTGGCCTTTTCCATCACTGTGCCCGCGGACAGGGCCCGCGAGCTGGAGCCGCTCCGCCAGGCGGCCGAAAAGGTCGTGCGCGAGGTCGAGGGCGTGGAGGCCGCCATGGTCGCGCTGACGGCGGAAAAGCTGCCCGGCGCCCAGTCGTCGGCCCCGGCCCCGGCCTCGATCCCGGCCGCCCCCGTGCGCCCCGCCCCGAACCCGGCTCAGGCGCGCAACGTGCCGCCGCCCATGCAGGGCCGTGCCGGCCACGGCGCCCAGGAAACGGCAACCGCCAAGCCGGGCGTCCCCGGCGTCAAGCACATCATCGCCGTGGCCTCCGGCAAGGGTGGGGTGGGCAAGTCCACCACCACCACCAATCTGGCGCTGGGCCTGCAGGCCAACGGGCTGAAGGTCGGCGTTCTGGACGCGGATATCTACGGCCCGTCGATCCCGCGCCTCTTCCAGGTCAATGGCCGTCCCGAGCCGGTCTCCGGCCGCATCCTCAAGCCGCTGGAAGGCTATGGCATCAAGGTCATGTCCATGGGCTTTATGGTCGAGGAAGAGACGCCGATGATCTGGCGCGGGCCCATGGTCATCTCCGCACTCACCCAGATGCTGCGCGAAGTGGCCTGGGGCGAACTGGACGTGCTGGTGGTCGACATGCCTCCGGGAACCGGCGATGCCCAGCTGACCATGGCCCAGCAGGTGCCGCTGGCCGGCGCGGTGATCGTCTCCACCCCGCAGGATCTGGCGCTGATCGACGCGCGCAAGGGTCTCAACATGTTCCGCCGCGTGGATGTGCCGGTCCTCGGGATCGTCGAGAACATGAGCTACTTCCTCTGCCCGGATTGCGGTGGGCGCCACGACATCTTCGGTCACGGCGGCGCGCGCAAGGAGGCCGAGAAGCTGGGCGTGCCCTTCCTCGGCGAGGTGCCCCTCGACATGGCCATCCGCGAGAATTCGGACAATGGTACGCCGGTGGTGGTCTCTGCCCCCGACAGTGATCACGCCCGCATCTACCGCGACATCGCGACGAAGGTGATGGCCGAAGTCGATCGGTATGCGACCGACACCGCCAAGGCGGCACCCTCCATCGTCTTCGACTGAGGGTCGAGCCTCCGCCGCACCTACCACGGCGGCACGTTTTCAGGCGAAGGGCCGGATCCAGCGGGATCCGGCCCTTTTGCGTGACGAGGCTCCGTTGCGTGATCCTGCCCCGAAGCGCCCTTGCGTCCGGTCATTTTCGCACTGGGAGAAAAGGTGATTTGGTCCGGGATTTGTGTGCGATGCACAAAAAGGCGATGAAAAACCGGTCACTCGCGACATCTCCTCAGGGAAGCTCGAGCGGTTTGGCGCCAAAACCCGGGGCTTGAGCGTCCCAAACGGGCCGATGCGCTTGCAATCATGGGCATTTTGGCCTGATTTCACGAATCCGAAAATATGAAAGCGGCCTGAAACTTACGTGTCTATACATGCTTTTTCATGTGTTTCTTACGAAAATCTGGTCATTTCGGAGAGAATGCTGTGTCGCGCAGTGTCTTGTGCGGCGCGAAACACGTTTCATTTGCGATGGACAGGGATCAGGGCCAAAGTCCGAGGTTGAGGGAGTATTGTTTCATGACGCAAGTGTCGTCACAGACGCGCGAATTGGCGCCGGAAGAGGCTGATCGCGCCGCCATCTACGGCTTCGTGGCGCGCCTTCTGCAGGCGCCGCCCACGTCGGCCGATCTCGATGTCATCCGGCGTCTGGCCGCAGACGAGACCGAATTCGGTCAGGGTCTGGGCCAGCTGGCGGCTGCCGCCCGCGAGGCTGATGTGAATGCCCTGCGGGATCAGTTCAACGCGCTGTTCATCGGTTTGGGCCGGGGCGAGCTCGTCCCCTACGCCAGCTTCTATCTGACCGGGTTCCTCAACGAGAAGCCGCTGGCGGACCTGCGCGTCCACATGGCCTCGCTGGGAATCGCGCGCGCCGACGACGTGAAGGAGCCGGAGGATCATATCGCCGCGCTCTTCCAGTCGATGGAAGGCCTGATCGACGGGTCTTTCGGCCCGACGGATCTCTGCACTCAGCGGACCTTCTTCACCCGGCACATCGCGTCCTGGGCTCCCCACTTCTTCAAGGATCTGGCCGCACAGACGACCAGCCCCTTCTATGCGGCTCTCGGCGCCCTGGGTGGTGTCCTGACAGCCATCGAGACCGAAGCATTCGACATGACCGGCCGCGAGGCCTGAACCGGGACGCCGGCTGCAAGGGCCGGTCCCCCTCTGATCAACGCAGGAGACAGCGATGACGGACAAGAAGAGCAAGAGCCAGGCGGGCGAAGGTGCCGGGCGTCGGGACTTTCTGAAGCTCGCCGGCCTGGGCACCCTGGCCAGCGGCGCCACCTTGGTGGCCGGTGAAGCGGTTGCCGCCGAGACCCCGTCCGAGACGGCGGCCGGCTATCGGGAAACCGATCACGTCAGGAAGGTCTACGAGACCGCCCGCTTCTGACGAACGGAATAGACGGTCCGGAAGGGCAGGGCGCTGATGAGAGGGCGCTGAGCCGGTTCGGACAGGAATGAGAGAGACGGTGGCGGACCAGCGGATGCGAGAAGGCTGGATCACGTCGCCAGGGGCCGAGCCCAGGAGGAACGCCGGAGTGACGGCCGTTCGGATCCGGTTCGGTTCCGCGAGAGGGAGACCAAGGAAATGCTGAGGAAAAAGTCGAGCCGCATGGCCCGTCCGACCCAGGGCCGCCTTGCTGCGGTGCTGTCGGGCGCCACCATGGCCACCATGGACCGGCGTACGTTCCTGCGTCGCTCCGGTCTGGCTGCCGGTGGTGTTGCCGCCGTGACGGCCCTGTCGGGTGGCGCCATGGTGAAGAAGGCCGAGGCTGCAGGCGCAGCCGGTGCCGGCAAGGTGGAAATCAAGAAGTCCGTCTGCACCCACTGCTCGGTCGGTTGTACCGTTCTGGCGGAAGTGCAGGACGGCGTCTGGGTGGGCCAGGAGCCGGGCTTCGACAGCCCGTTCAACTTGGGTTCCCATTGCGCCAAGGGCGCGTCCGTGCGCGAGCATGCCCATGGCGAGCGTCGCCTCAAGTACCCGATGAAGCTCGTCGGCGGAAAGTGGGAGCGCATCTCCTGGGACACCGCCATCGATGAGCTCGGCGACAAGATGATGCAGGTCCGCGACGAATTCGGTCCGGACTCCGTCTACTGGCTCGGCTCCGCCAAGCACTCCAACGAACAGGCCTATCTGCTGCGCAAGTTCGCTGCCTTCTTCGGCACGAACAACATCGACCACCAGGCCCGTATCTGTCACTCCACCACGGTCGCAGGTGTTGCCAACACCTGGGGCTATGGCGCGATGACCAACTCCTACAACGACATCCATAACTCCAAGGCGATCTTCCTGATCGGCGGCAATCCGGCCGAGGCCCATCCGGTCTCCCTGATGCACCTGCTCAAGGCCAAGGAAGAAAACAATGCCCCGCTGATCGTCTGCGATCCGCGCTTCACGCGCACCGCGGCGCATGCCACCGAATATGTCCGCTTCCGTCCGGGCACGGACGTTGCCCTCGTCTGGGGCATTCTGTGGCACATCTTCGAGAACGGCTGGGAAGACAAGGAATTCATCCGCCAGCGTGTCTGGGGCATGGATCAGATCCGCGGCGAAGTGGCCAAGTGGACGCCGGAAGAGGTCGAGAACGTCACCGGCGTTCCGGGCTCCCAGCTCAAGCGCGTGGCTCGCACCCTGGTCAACAACCGTCCGGGCACCGTGATCTGGTGCATGGGCGGCACCCAGCACACCAACGGCAACAACAACACCCGCGCCTACTGCATCCTGCAGCTGGCCCTTGGCAACATGGGCAAGGCCGGTGGCGGCACCAACATCTTCCGCGGCCATGACAACGTTCAGGGCGCGACCGATCTGGGCGTGCTGGCCGACACCCTGCCGGGCTACTACGGCCTGACCGACGGCTCCTGGGCTCACTGGGCCCGCGTCTGGGACGTGGACGTCAAGTCGATCCGCGAGCGCTTCTCGGTCATGAAGGGCAAGGACGGCAAGGACGTGCCGATGATCAACGAGTCGGGCATTCCGGTGTCCCGATGGATCGACGGCGTTCTGGAAGACGAAGACAAGCTGCAGCAGCCGCACAACACCAAGGTCATGGTGTTCTGGGGTCATGCCCCGAACTCCCAGACCCGTCTGCCGGACATGAAGGTGGCGATGGAGAAGCTCGATACCCTGGTGGTCATCGATCCCTATCCGACCGTCTCCGCAGTGCTCTCCGACCGCAAGGACGGCGTCTACCTGCTCCCGGCCTCGACCCAGTTCGAGACCTACGGCTCGGTGACGGCGTCCAACCGCTCCCTGCAGTGGCGCGAGAAGGTGGTCGAGCCGCTCTTCGAGAGCCTGCCGGACCACACGATCATGTACAAGTTCGCCAAGAAGTTCGGCTTCGACGGCGACATGTTCAAGCACATCCAGGTCAATGGCGAAGAGCCGCTGATCGAGGACATCACCCGCGAGTTCAACCGCGGCATGTGGACCATCGGCTACACCGGCCAGTCGCCGGAGCGCATGAAGCTTCACATGGAAAACCAGCACACCTTCGACCGCACCACCCTGCGGGCGAATGGCGGCCCGTGCGACGGCGACTTCTACGGCATGCCGTGGCCGTGCTGGGGCACTCCGGAAATGAAGCATCCGGGCTCTGCCAACCTCTATGACACCTCCCTGCCGGTCGCCGAAGGCGGCATGGGCTTCCGCGCCCGCTACGGCGTGGAGCGCAACGGCGAGAACCTTCTGGCCGAAGGCTCCTGGCCGGTCGGCTCGGAGATCGAGGACGGCTATCCGGAATTCACCATGGCC
This sequence comes from Roseibium aestuarii, assembly GCF_008477545.1. GTDB lineage: Bacteria > Pseudomonadota > Alphaproteobacteria > Rhizobiales > Stappiaceae > Roseibium > Roseibium aestuarii. The sequence continues at coordinate 1,118,323 of NZ_VORA01000001.1, forward strand.
ATGCTGGAAAAGCTCGGCTGGGACAAGGATCTGACCAAGGAAGAGCGCGCCTCCATCGAGAAGGTCGCGGGCTATGTCCGCAACGACAAGGAAGAGGTGGGCGAACAGTCCCAGACCGGTCCCTATCCGTCCGATTGGGCAGAGAAGATCGGCGGCGTGAACTGGAAGACCGACCTGTCGGGCGGCATCCAGCGCGTGGCGATCAAGCATGGCTGCGCGCCCTACGGCAACGCCAAGGCCCGTGCGGTCGTCTGGACCTTCCCGGATCCGATCCCGCTGCACCGCGAGCCGCTCTACACCAACCGGCGTGACCTGCTGGAGAAGTATGCGACCTACGAGGACAAGACCTTCTGGCGTGTGCCGACGGCCTACAAGTCCATCCAGGACAACGACTTCTCCAAGGACTTCCCGATGATCCTCACCTCCGGCCGTCTGGTCGAATACGAGGGTGGCGGGGACGAGACGCGCTCCAACCCGTGGCTGGCCGAGCTGCAGCAGGACATGTTCATCGAGATCAACACCGGGGACGCCAACGACCTTGGCATCCGGGACGGCGAGATGGTCTGGGTGCACGGTCCGGAAGGCGGCAAGGTGAAGGTCATGGCCATGGTCACCGAGCGCGTCGGACGCGGCGTGACCTTCATGCCCTTCCACTTCGGCGGCTTCTATCAGGGCGAGGACCTGCGCGGGAAATATCCCTCCGGCGCCGATCCCTATGTCCTGGGTGAAAGCACCAACACTGCACAGACCTATGGCTACGACAGCGTCACCCAGATGCAGGAAACCAAGGCAACCCTTTGCCGGGTCGAACGGGCGTAAGGGAGGAGAACAACAATGGCACGTATGAAATTCCTCTGTGACGCCGAACGCTGCATCGAGTGCAACGCCTGCGTTACCGCCTGCAAGAACGAGCACGAAGTGCCGTGGGGCATCAACCGCCGTCGCGTCGTGACGATCAACGACGGCAAGCCCGGCGAGCGGTCCATCTCGGTGGCCTGCATGCACTGCTCCGACGCGCCCTGCATGGCCGTCTGCCCGGTGGATTGCTTCTACCAGACCGACGAAGGCGTGGTCCTGCACTCCAAGGACCTGTGCATCGGCTGCGGCTACTGCTTCTATGCCTGCCCCTTCGGCGCGCCGCAGTATCCGCAGGCCGGCAACTTCGGTTCCCGTGGCAAGATGGACAAGTGCACCTTCTGCGCCGGTGGCCCGGAAGCGGACAATTCCGCAGCCGAGTTCCAGAAGTACGGTCGCAACCGTCTGGCCGAAGGCAAGCTGCCGCTCTGCGCCGAAATGTGCTCCACCAAGGCCCTGCTCGCCGGTGACGGCGATGTGGTCTCCGCGATCTACCGCGAGCGCGTTGTCGCCCGCGGCTTCGGATCCGGCGCCTGGGGCTGGGGCACCGCCTATGAGCAGAAGGCCGGCGGTCTCTGAGCGACGGCATCGACAAACTCGCGGTTGGCCCCATCTTCCGCGATTAGAGGAAACGGAGGCTTCCCAGACGGGAGGTCTCCGTTTCCAGCATTGGCGCAAGGTCGCCTTGGCAAGGGTCTGCACCGAGCAGGCCGGATGGCCGCGACCCCTCGCAACCAGGCTTCGGCCAGGACCAGGCTTCGGCCAGGAGAAGACACCAGATGACGAGCCACGTAAACGGCCGCACCTTCAAGACCATCGTGATCCTCGCCGGCCTGCTGGCCGGGCTTTCCGCATGCCGCGAGAGTGAGGAACACCGCCAGATCAAGCTCGAGAAGGGCGGATATGCCGGGCAGCACGACAACCAGCTGAACGAGGACACCCTCCGCCAGCTGCGCCAGCGCGGCAGCCTTCAGCAGAACTGAGCTTCAACTAGCGCCCCGCCGGACGGGACGGGGCGATCGGGAGACGAAACCAATGATGGCGACCCACACCCGCAAGGATTTCAGAGGGGCATTCGACCGGCTGGGGGCCGCGCTTGCGGCACCACTCCTGCTCGTGACCCTTGTCCTCTCGCTGCTGGCCTTCACCGGCGCGGCCTCCGCCCAGCAGGCGGTGCGCACCGGCGACGAAGTGACCTCGGAAACCCCGGTTGACGGTCTGGTTCCGGGCAACACCCTGGGCGACACGTCTGATGCCGACTACTGGCGCGCGGTGCGCTCCGGCACCCAGGGTTTCGTGTCCATCCCGGACAAGAAGGCCGGCACGCTGGTCCAGTCCGAGGGCGAGGCCTGGCGCTCCTTCCGCAATGGCCCTCTGTCGCTCTATGCCAGCTGGGCGATCCTGGGCACCATCGTGGTGCTTTGCCTGTTCTATGCCCTGCGCGGACGCATCCGCATCGAGCATGGCCGGTCCGCCGCCACCATCACCCGCTTCGCCTGGATCGAGCGCTTCGGCCACTGGATGACCGCGATCTCCTTCGTGATCCTGGGCCTGACCGGGCTGAACGTGCTCTATGGCCGCTATGCCCTGCGCCCAGTGATCGGGGACGAGGCCTTCGGCTTCCTCACACAGGTCGGCAAGTATCTGCACAATTATCTGGCTTTCGCCTTCATGGCAGGCCTGGTGATGATCTTCGTCATGTGGGTGCGCCACAACCTGCCGGACCGTACCGACGGCAAGTGGCTGCTGCAGGCCGGCGGGCTCTTCTCCAAGAAGCTGCATCCGCCCGCGAAGAAGTTCAACGCGGGTCAGAAGCTGATCTTCTGGTCGGTGATCCTGGGCGGCCTCTCGCTCTCGCTTTCCGGCTGGGCGCTGCTCTTCCCCTTCACCACCCACTTCTTCTCCGACACGTTCTCTCACGTGAACTGGCTCTTCGGCACCGACCTGCCGACGTCCCTGAGCGTGTTGCAGGAACAGCAGATCAACCAGCTCTGGCACACGATCATGGCCATCTTCATGGTCTGCGTGATCCTGGCCCACATCTACATCGGCTCCATCGGCATGGAAGGCGCCTTCGATGCCATGGGCTCCGGCGAGGTGGATCTGAACTGGGCGAAGGAACACCATTCGCTCTGGGTCGACGAAGTGCAGGAACGCGAGGCGGGCCGCCGCAGCACGGCCGCGCAGCCGGCCGAATGAGACCGCGGCGGTTCGGTTCGCCGGACCGCCGTCGTTCCCGCGACACGCCACGGAGCCAGATCCGATGCACAGGGTCAGTCTGTCCGACAGCCGGAGATCGACGGGGCGCTTCCGCCGGTCCCTGGCGGCTGGCCTGATCCCGGCTGCGCTGGTCGCGGTCGCCTTCGCAACAGGTGCAGGGGCCGAAACGGCAAGGCACCCCGACACGGCCGTTTCCTGGCCCGACGTCCTTGCTGGCCACGGCGGCCCGGTGAAGTCCGTGCAGATGTCCCCGGACGGACAGCGCATGATCTCAACGTCCTTCGATTATTCAGCCCGGGTGTGGACCGCGCCGGCAGAGGGGGCGTCTCTCGCCGAGCCGCAGGTGCTGATCGGCCATGAGGCGGCGGTGAATGATGCCCGCTTCCTCCCCGGCAACCGTGCCGCCACCGTGTCCGACGACAGCGACCTGATCATCTGGGATCTCGGTTCGGGCACGCCGCTCCACCGCTTTCCGGGCAAGGGGGAGAAGGTTCTCTCCCTCGAAGTCTCCGACGACGGCGCCCACATCGGCGTCGCGAGCTGGGAGAACGAGGCCCGGATCTACGATCTGACCGGTCCCGAACCCCGTCTGGAGGCCACGCTTTCAGGTCACCGCAACAACGTCAATGCCCTGGCCTTCTCGCCCGAGGGCGACAAGGTATGGACCGCGTCCACCGATGGAGCCATCCGGCGCTTCGACCGGGTGACGGCTGCGCTGGAACGACAGCTCTTCTCCCTGGGCTGGGGGATCAACACCCTGAAGCGTCTGGACGACGGGCGCAGTCTCCTGTTCGGCGGAGCGGACGGAACGGTCGGGCTGATCGACGGCGAGAGCGGCTTCGATCTCGGTCGCCTGACACCCCACAGCCGCCCGGTTCTGGCCCTTGCCGTCTCGCCGGACGGGCGTCGGCTCGCCAGCGGCGGGGGCGACGGGCTCATCCACGTGCATGACCGGGCGACCCAGACCCTGATCGAGACCTTCGAGACCCCTTATGGTCCGGTCTGGGGCCTGAGCTTCGACCCGGAGGGAACGGCGCTCTATTATGTCGGCCTGGACGACACCATCCACCGCTGGCAGATCACCCCGCGCAAGCCGTTCGAGCCGCTGGAGGTGACCTATCCCCGTCGCTTCCAGGTGGCGGATGCGGACGATCCGGGCGCGCTGCAATTCGCCCGCAAGTGCTCGGTCTGTCATACGCTCACACCGGATGACGGCAACCGCGCGGGACCGACCCTTTACGGGGTCTTCGGCCGCAAGGCCGGATCCCTTCCGGGCTATCCCTATTCGGACGCCCTGCTGAAAAGTGATATCGTCTGGTCCCGCGAGAGCATTTCGCAGCTCTTCGAACATGGACCGGATGTCGTGACCCCGGGCACGAAGATGCCCATCCAGCGCATGCGCTCACCGGACGACCGGCTGGCGCTTGTGACATTCCTTGAAAAGGCGACGCGCCCGACCTCAGGCGGTTCGGCAGCGTCGCAAGACACCACCGGAGACACAGTGAAATGACTGCATTCCTTTCCAGCCTTGCCGCTATGGTCGTGATCGGTGTCGGCGCCTGGGTCGTGCTCACCCAGGAACTCGACTATTCCTCCGTGTCCACCTATCAGAGCCATAACCCGTCTGCCGTGCGTCTGGATCCGGGCATGGGCGAGCGCCCGGGCGAGACCCATTGATCGAGCAATCTCAAAGGCTTGTGCAGTCTGATTGAATCAGGCTGCCAGGCACTTGACTCTGTTCGTGAGGGCATGGACGGGCGTCTGGTCCCGCATGCCCCGATGCAGACACGACCCGCTCGCACCCGCCCCCGCCCCCGCCCCTGGACCAGTCCTCCGCAAGCAAGATCCACATGACCGACCTGTCCCTTCCGCCGCTTCTGACCTCCCGGCCCGTTGTCCCGCCGCAGGACCCCTTCGCCAGTGCGCTCGAGGCGCTGCGGATGGACGCGACCGAGGCCGGGGATCTCTTCTGGTCCGTGCGCGACGACCGGCTGGATTACGCCCTGGTGCTCGCTCCCGAAGTTGGGCCGCAGCAGGCCCGCCACATGATCTTCGTGGCCATGGTGGCCGCCGCTGACGCCCTGGGCGCCATCGCGCCACCGGAGCTGGCGATCACCTGGGACTGGCCGCTCGGCCTCTTTGCCAACCGGGGACGGGTGGGCAAGGTGCGGCTTGCCATGAGCGAGACCCTTGACGGTGATGGTGCGCCCGAGTGGCTGGTGCTGGGTCAATCCCTCGCGCTGAAGCCGGAAAGCGTCAGGTCCGCCGAGGACACCGATCCGGGCCTGCGGCCGGAGATCACCTCGCTCTGGGACGAAGGGGCTGTGGATCTGGAAACCGCACCTCTGCTGGAAAGCCTGTCCCGCCATTTCCTGACCTGGCTGAACCGCTGGGAAGGGGAGGGGCTGCGCGCCCTGATGGACGCCTGGCTGTTCCGCTGTGATCTCTATCGCAAGCCGGTCCGCTTCGAGACCGAAGATGGCGTAGTGGAAGGCACCATGCTCGGACTTGATGACGGGGGCAACCTGATCGTCGAGACGGCTGAGGGCACGCGTATGGTCGCCCTCGACGTGGCCCTGACGCGGGAAGACGCTGCTGCGGCCTGGCCGGCAGTCGCCCCTTCCACTGGCCCTCATGAGGTTGCCTGACATGCCCAAGGCCCTGCGCGTGATCCGGCTGGACGCGTCCGACACCCACGTCTTTGCCGCGGTCGCCCAGCCCGATGAATGGGCGGTGCCTGGCACCACGGTCTTTGCCAGCGGCGCCTTCGGGGATCCCGGCGAGCTGAAGGGCAAGGCCCGACAGGCCTTCGTCAGCGGCTTCCTCGGATGTGTCTCCTTCGGATATTCCACGCTGGTCAGCGTCGGCGAGGCGCGGACCGACGAGCTGGAGGCGGCCGTGGAGGCTCTCGGCCAGCATTTCGTCCGGGCCTGCGGCGCGCCCAATGACATGGTCGCCCGCGAGGCGGCGCGCGAGGAAATGACCGCAGCACAGGATCTGGCGGCAGACCTGCCGCTCAACACGCTGCTGGCGCTGGCGCGCGAAGTGGGCGAGAACGGTGAGCTTCGGGAACGCATCCAGGTGGTCGTTCCCGCCGACAAGGAGGCCCACGCCCGCATCTGGGACGTGGTCGAGGAGGGGGAATGAGAGACTTCTGGAAATCCGCGGGCTATCACCTGGTGGAGCGCGACGGATCCGGATGGCTGAAGGTGACGCCGGATCTCGTTCGCGCCTACCTGACCCGGCCCGAGATCCATCCGGTCGAGGAAAGCTGCCCGGCCGAGATCGCCTTGTTCGAGGCGCTGATGGCCGACCCGGAGCGCCCGGTCACCGAGGCGGAACTTGCCGCCATGGCTGATCCGGATGCCGTCGACAATTACCGGGTGGTGCTGGGCTTCCGCGATCATCTGCTGCGTCACGGCACGGTGGAAGGCGCCTATGCCGGCCTCTTCCAGGGCCAGCCCATCGCCATTCCGCCGGTCTTTATCGACCAGATGGTGCATCTGATCCTGCGCAACATCCTGCGCAAGACCCATGAGCCGCTGCGTTTGCGGGCCGCCGAACTCTTCTTCCGCGAGCAGAGCGTTTCGCTGGAGGGCGGTCGGGTGACCGTCGCCGACACGGAAATCGTCGAGCGCATGTCCGAGACCGGCGGTCTTGGCGGTCTGGGTGCGCTGCTGCGCGAAAGCGGCACGCCCATGCGGGAGGTCTCCCTCGACGTGCTGACCGAGGAGAACGCCGCAATCTACTGGGAGCGTTCCGACCGGTTCGACACGGCGCTCGACTTCCGCTTCACCGAGCCGGGGCCGGATGCCTTTGCCCGGGTTCTGGAGGCCTGGGTGCTGCATTTCGCCGGGGTGGAGGTGCGCATCCAGCCGGTGATGAAGATCCGCGACGAGCGCTGGTCCTGGCACATCGGTCTCGATGCGGAGGCGACCCGCCTCCTCAACGGTCTCTATCAGGGCCAGACGCCCAGCGACGAGGAAGCCGTGCGCATCCTGTCCCTGTTCCGCCTTGACTTCCTGCACGCAAGGGACCAGAGATCCGATCTGGCCGGCAAGCCCGTGTGGCTCGGCCTGGCCATGGGGCCGGATCGTCACCTGCGCATGAAGCCGCAGAACCTGCTGACAAACCTGCCCCTGGCCCGTTCCAGCTGAGCGCCGCACGCCTGCGCGCGCAATCTCCGGAGTGACGACCTTGGACGCAAGGGACAATGGCCGCGCCATCGCCGCCATGCTGGCCGCCAATGCGGTCTTCATGGTCAATGATGCGCTGGTGAAGGCGGTCGGCATCGGCATGCCGCTGGGGCAGGTCATGGCGCTGCGCGGTGCCTTCGCCTTCGCGCTGCTGCTTGTTGCCTGTCAGGCGGTCGGCGTCTTCCGGCGCATGGACCGGCTCTTCCAGCCCGCGGTTCTGCTGCGCACGGCCCTGGAGACGACCGCGTCCTTCCTTTACCTCTACGCCCTGCTGCATCTGCCGGTCGCCAATTCGGCCGCGATCCTTCAGGCCCTGCCTCTGGTGGTCACCGCCGGGGCGGCCGTCTTCCTCGGCGCGCCGGTCGGGTGGCGCCGCTGGCTGGCGATCCTCATCGGCCTCGCCGGTGTCATGCTGATCATCCGCCCAGGGCTGGAAGGCTTCTCCGGCTGGGCCCTGGTGACGCTCTCGAGCGTGGTCTTCATGGGCGCGCGCGATCTGGTGACCCGCCGCATTCCGCCCGACGTCCACACCTTCGGCATTTCCATCATGACCATCTTTACGGTGGCGGTGCTGGGCGGCGTCATCAGTGTCAGCAACGTCTTCCCCGATCTGGGCGGATGGAAGACCCCGGACCTCTCCGAACTGGTCCTTCTGGCGCTCTGCGCCGGGCTTCTGGTCGCGGGCTACATTCTGCTGATCATGGCCGTGCGCATCGGTGACATCTCCGTCGTCGCGCCCTTCCGCTATTCCAGCGTGCTCTGGGCCATGGGCATGGGCTTCCTGCTCTTCGGCGAAGTGCCCGATCGCCTGACCCTCCTGGGCACCGGCATCATCATTGCGACAGGGGTCTACATGTTCCTGCGCGAGCGCCGCGTGGCACGCCTGGGACGGCAGGCTGCGGCGGTCGCAGCCCCTGCGGTGGCACCCGGTCCGGTGGATCTGACGGACAGCGGCACCCTTGCCGGCGATGCCTCCCTTGCGGACGAGCGCCCCCGGGCCTAGGGTCCGCCCCTTCCTTGCCGGTTGCGCGCGTGTTTCCCGCAGCCATTCCCGCTCCTGCTCAGGCCTTGCCTCCGGATTTCTGCTCATGACCCATGCTCCCCGTTCCCTCGATGGTGTGAAGGCACCGGTCTCCGGCGGGGGAGATCCGGCAGGTCAGGACGGGGCGCGCAAGACGCCGCCGCTTCTCATGCTCATCGTCGTCTCGGCCATCGCGCCGATCTCCATGAACATGTATCTGCCCTCTATGGGCCATCTGGCGGAGGTCTTCGGCACCACCTCGGGCATGGTGCAGCTCACCATGTCGCTCTATTTCGTGGCCGTGGCACTCGCCCAGATCGTCATTGGTCCCCTGTCCGACCGCTACGGTCGGCGTCCGGTGCTGCTCGCCGGCATGGCGCTCTATTGCGCGGGAAGCCTCGCCTGTCTTCTCGTGACCTCCATCGAGGGGCTGATTGCGGCGCGCATGATCCAGGCGGCGGGCGGCTGTTCCGGCCTCGTCCTGTCGCGGGCCATCGTGCGCGACCTCTATGATCGGGACACCACCGCCAGCATGCTGGGCTATGTGACGATGGGCATGGCCATCGGCCCCATGTGCGCCCCGCTCATCGGCGGCACTCTGCAGGATCTGGTTGGCTGGCAGGGCAGTTTCTGGCTGATGCTCGTACTTGGCCTTGCCACGCTGGCGGTGGCTGCCTTACGTCTGCACGAGACCCATTTTACCCGCAGCGAAAGCCTGAAGCTCGGCCAGCTGGCGGGCTCCTTCGTCTCCCTGCTGCGCGAGCCGCTCTTCGTCGCCTATGGGGTCACGATCATGTGCGCCTCGTCGACCTATTTCGCCTATCTGGGGGGCATGCCCTTCCTGGCCGCCGGGCGCCTTGCCATGTCACCGCAGGTGATGGGGCTCTATTTCATGACCCTGGCCTTCGGCTACATCGCCGGAAACTTCCTGTCCGGGCGCTATGCTCGCCGCATCGGACCCTCGCGCATGGTGTTGATCGGGGCCTCTCTGCCGCTTGTCGGCATCGTGGCCTTCACCGGCTTTGTCGCGGCCGACCTCTACCAGCCGCTCTTCCTCTTCGCGCCGATGTTCTTCGTGGGCATCGGCAATGGGCTCTGCCTGCCGAGCGCGATCTCCGGCGCGGTCAGCGTCCGCCCGGATCTGGCTGGTGCGGCCTCCGGCCTGACCGGAAGCCTGCAGATGGGGCTGGGCGCCTTCTCCTCGGCGCTGGTGGCCCATCTCATCTCCACCGACCGCTTCGCCGATACCGCCTGGCCCATGGTGATCGTCATGGGCGCCTGCGTGGCTCTCGCCCTTGCCGGCGTGGCGCAGGCGCGCCGTCTGGAACGCACCCGCCCCTGAGGAGCCCTCAAGGGGTTCACAGGGGCGAGTGACCCGGTGGGGCGAGTGACCGGGATCCGATCCGCCGTCCTCAGTGTTCCTTCAGGAAATCCTCGAGGCTGAGGCCCTGACGATCGGCCTGAAGGTAGTCGTCGGTGGTGCGGATGCGCGGGCGCGGCGCATGACCGGTCGCGGCCGGATCCCCGAAGCCGCCGGAGACCGGTTGGCCCGAGAAGCTGCCCATGTTCGCCTGGGTCTGGATGCGGCAGTCATCGCACATCTCGATCAGCGAAGCCTGGGCCTCGGAGCGGAACATGGAATGGCGACCGGCCAGCTTTTCCTTGATGCGCGCGATCGTCGAGGCGGTGCCGAAGGCCGTGCCGCAGGAGACGCAGATCGCGGGCTCCTCGGAATGCAGCACCGTCTGGCGCAAGGCGGCAGGCGAGAGCGAATAGCGCGGCTCCAGGGTGATCACCCGTTCCGGGCAGGTCGACTGGCAGAGCCCGCACTGGACGCAGGCGGTCTCTGTGAAGCTGACCTCGGGCCGGTCCGGATTGTCGCTCAGCGCTCCGGCCGGGCAGGCCGACACGCAGGACAGGCACAGGGTGCAACCGGAAGCCTCGATGTGGATGCGGCCATAGGGAGCCCCCGCCGGCAGGGCAATGGTCTCTGTCGGAGCCGGGGCTTCCTGCTGCAGGCGCGACAGGGCCAGACGCACGATGTCGCGCTTGCTGCCCACCGGCGCAAGCGGCGTCGGGCGGGAGAGCAGGGCGGAGGGCACTGGCATTCCGAGGCTTGCGGCAAGCGCATCCGGATCGTCGCTGGCCACCAGACGCAGCCGGTTGGCCATGTCGAAGCCCAGACCACCGGCGAGGGCCGCAGCCAGCGTCATTTCGGCCTCCAGCGTCGCGAATTCGTCCTGCTTGCGCGGATCGGCCAGGAAGACGATGGCCCGCGCACCGCCCACCAGCGCGCTCAGCATGGCCTCGTGGCCAAAGCCGGTGACCGCATGTTCGGCCAGCGGCAGCACATGGGCCGGAAGGCCATCGCCGAGGCGCGCAAGTGCGGTGAGGATCGGCAGGCCGTGGCCCGCATCATGCACGAGGAGCACGGGCGCGCTGCCGCCAGCGCCAGAATAGGTGCCGAGCAGGGCGTCGATGCGCGTCAGATGATCGGCGCGGGACGGATAGCGATAGCTGATCGCACCGGTCGGGCAGGTCGCCGCGCAATTGCCGCAGCCGCCGCAGATGCCCGCATCCACCGCGATCTTCTCGCCGGTGGAGGTGATGGCGCCCGCCGGACAGGCGTCGAGACACTTGCTGCAGCCGGTCTTGCCCGCATGGGAATGGGCGCAGATATCGGCCTGATAGCTGACGTAAATCGGCTTTTCGAAGGTGCCGGTCAGGTCGGAGGCCTTGCGGACAGCCTCCAGAACGGCGGCCGGCGCGCCCGGGTCGGCGCGCACATAGCCGTCACGCCGGTCCGGTCCGGTCAGCGGGGCCGGGTCGCCGGAGAGGTCCACCACGACAGAACAGGTCGCCCGCGCACCGTCCCGGGTCAGGCCGAAGTCCGGCTGGCGGCGGGAGGAAGGCAGCATCGGAGCATAGCGGTCCAGCACCACCTCGAAGCTGCCAAGCGAGCCGCCGAGGCTGCGCAGCCGGCCGCAGAAGACGGGGATCGGCAGGATGGAGGGCAGCAGCACGTCCGCCCAGTCGCTGAGCACCAGCGTGACGGACAGATGCTCTTCCAGCGCCAACGCCGCATCCAGTGCTTCCTGACCCCGGCCATAGACCAGGCACATGCCGTCGGAAACCACTTCCTGCACGCGTGCCGGAGTGGACCGCGCGGCCTGCAGGCTTTCGGCGATCAGGGCCTGAACCTTCGGAGCGATGTCGCCCCGGTCGGCGGTCCAGCCGGCACGTTCGCGGATGTTGACGAAGGAGACGAGCTCGGGGCGCTCCATGTCTTCCGCGATCTCGGAGAAGAGCGGCGCTTCCTGGGTGCAGGCAACGATCAGCGGCATGCCTTCGCCAAGGGCGGCTTCATAAGTGCCGACCTCGTCCCGGCAGAGCTGAGAGCACAGGGGCGCGGCAAGCTGGCCGGAGAGCGCGGCGGCCGCCCCTCCAAGCTCCATGGACTTGAAGCACGAGCAAAGCAGGATGCGCGCATCGTGAGGAACTGGCATATGGGCTGGCCTCTGTGATCTTTCCGGTCGCATCTTCCGCCGCAAGGGGAGTGTGGAAGATGGGGACGTTTCCTGTCAGTTTGTAATTATTCCAAGTTGGGTCAACATTAGCGGAAGGAAGGGCCATTTCAAGCCCTGCACGTCGTTGGGGAAGGGGGTCTTCCACCGGCGGATGCGATTCCGTAAGATCGCGCCAGAAAAAAGGAGACGCATCGTGCTTCGCGAAGTCAGCTATCCGGTTGGAATCGTTCTGGAACGCAGGCCCAGCCAGAACAAGTGGGTCGACCACTCCTGGCAGGTTGTCGACCTGATCCTCGACCCTCCGGCGATGGACGGATGGCAGGAGCTGCCGACCACCGCGCCGGGCGAGGCCGATGACGGTGTCCGCCGCTTCTGCTACGGGCCCGTGTTCATCACCCTGCACCGGCGTATGGGTGAGGCCTATGACCACAATATCCTGACCGGTCACCCGGCCGTGTGGGTGATGCTCGACGACCTGATCGGCGAGACCGTGCCCTACCGGTTCCGGGGTGTGACGGTGGATCCCTTCGAGGCCCAGGGCTTCCTCGATTGTGCCGAGGGGCTCATCGAGCGCCTGCCCATGCCCGAGGCCATCCGGGCGTGGATGGCCGGCTACATGCAGGAAATGCCCGAACCCGAACAGTTCAAGAAGCGCAAGCGCGTGACCTTCAAACGGGAAGAGGAGCAGAAGTTCGGCAAGGATCCGATCTTCTCTCCCCAGGGCCGCAAATCATGAATCGGGGAGACGGCACGCGCAATGCCGATGAGGGCTTCCTCGCCCGCTGGTCCCGGCGCAAGCGCCAGTCGGACGACACGCGCGAGATCGAGGATGCCGCGGATGAGATTTCCGGTGAGCCCCCTGAATCAGCGTCGCAGCCGATGGCCGCAAGGGATTCGGATCACGGCACGAATGGGCCTGCAGACGCGACGAACCCCGAGGGCCTGACGGAGGAGATCGAGGACGAGGAAGCGCGCGCCAACCGGGTGGCGGCCGAGGCCATCGATCTGGAGAGCCTGACGAGCCAGTCCGACATCACCGCCTTCCTGAAGCGTGGCGTGCCCAAGGCCCTGAAGAATGCCGCCCTCAGCCGCATGTGGCGGTCCAACCCGGTCTTCGCCGTGCTCGACGGCCTGAACGACTATGACGACGACTACCGCAATGCCCAGACCTTTGCCGACGGGTTCAAGTCCGCCTGGGCCGTGGGCAAGGGCTATGCGGACAAGGCCGACGAGATTGCGCGGCGCATGGAGGAAGAAAGCGCCCGTCTGGCCCGCCTGCGCGCCGGCGTGAATGCGGAACCCGAGGAAGTGCCCGGCGTGCCCGGTCTCTCCGGCTCTGCGGCGGTCAAGGCGTCACGGGAAAATGCGCTGGCCGCTGCCGCCGAAGACGACACCGCTGAGGCATCCGCATCCGTATCTGGGGGGGAGGGTGACAGGACGCTCCCTGCGGACGCCGCCTCGGTGCAAGCCTCCAGGAACCTTGCCGAACCATCCGCCGATCCGGACGAGCAGGAGCAAGAGGAGCGCATGCCCCGCGTCGGCCTGCGCCGCCGCATGCAGTTCGGCCAGGACCCGGCCTGATCCTGGTCTTCCCGGCAAGACAAGGGATCAAGACCGCCCCCGAGAGGGGCGGCCGCGCAAAAAAGGCGAGAGTGTCTGGCGAAAGTGTCTGGCGAGATGGTTAGCGGTCGCGGGGGAACTGGGTCTCGCAGAAGGACACGGCCCGCGAGCGGAACAGCTCTTCCTGCGCCGGGGCGATCACGCCGTCGAGCTTCATCTGCTCCACATCGCCGAGGCGCTTGGCCAGACAGGCATCCAGCTCCGGATTGCCGGTGGCCGCAGGGGCGGGGCTTTCGCCCGTCACCTGCGCCCTCAAGGACTTGAGGAAGGGCACGTCGTCCCGCCCGATCCACCCCATCAGCGCCAGACAGGCAAGCGCGATGGCCACGGCGGCAAGCCGCGGCCAGAGGGGGACGGAGGACGATCCGGACGGAGTGTCCGCCATGTCAGCCGCCGGTCACGCTCATGTGGCGGGAGACCGCGGGAGCCCGGGTCTGCCGGTCGATGACGAAGTCGTGGCCCTTGGGCTTGCGGCCGATGGCTTCGTCGATGGCGGCGGAAAGCAGCTCGTTGCCTTCCGAGGCGCGCAAGGGCGCCCGCAGGTCGGCCATGTCTTCCTGACCGAGGCACATGTAGAGCTGGCCCGTGCAGGTGACGCGCACCCGGTTGCAGCTTTCACAGAAATTGTGGGTCAGCGGCGTGATGAAGCCGAGCCGTCCGCCGGTTTCCTCCACCGTGACATAACGGGCCGGGCCGCCGGTCTTATAGGGAATGTCGGTCAGGGTGAACCGGTCCATGAGCGAGGCTCGGACCCGCGACAGGGGCAGGTACTGATCGGTCCGGTCGCCGTCGATCTCGCCGAGCGGCATGGTCTCGATCAGGGTCAGGTCATGGCCCTCGCCGTGCGCCCATTCCATCATCGGCACGATCTCGTGCTCGTTGAAGTCCTTCAGCGCCACCATGTTGATCTTGATCGAGAGGCCGGCAGTCTTGGCTGCCGCGATGCCGTCCATCACCTTCTGCAGGTTGCCCCAGCGGGTGACGGCCTGGAACCGGTCCGCATCCAGTGTGTCGAGGGAGACGTTGATCCGGCGCACGCCGCAATCGGCCAGCTCCTGCGCCAGCTTGGCAAGCTGGGAGCCATTGGTGGTGACGGTCAGTTCCTCGAGCGCACCGCTGTCCAGATGACGCGAGAGCGAGCGGAACAGGGTCATGATGTCCTTGCGCACCAGCGGTTCGCCGCCGGTCAGCCGCAGCTTGCGCACGCCCTTCTCGATGAAGGCCGAACACAGGCGATCCAGCTCTTCCAGCGAGAGGATCTCGCGCTTCGGAAGGAAGGTCATGTTCTCGGCCATGCAATAGACACAGCGGAAGTCGCAGCGGTCCGTGACGGAGACGCGCAGATACGAGACCGCGCGACCGAACGGATCGATCATCTCGGCACGCGGAGACGCGCCGGCGGTGGTCGCCGTCTCGAGGGAACTCCCGATCAAAGAGTTCGTCATGTTTTTCTCCCTCGTCCCGTGGCGCAGACTGCCCCGCGCTTTCGGGCCCTGATCCCGGGCTCTCGCCGGAATTCTCGTCCGGGTCCGGGCCGGCAGGCCCTTCAAAGGTCTCCTGACCCTTGGGAACCTACTCGCCCGCACCGCTTTTTCAAGAGTATAAAGGCGCGGGTTCCACGCCTTCAAGCCATTTGCACGGCAAACGGTTTCGCCGTCCGGGAAAAGCTCGGACCACGCCTGAGCTGCGGGCCCAGATGGCCCCGCCTGGGTGATCTTTCCCCGTCCGTCCCCCGTAGATGGAGGCAGAAGACCGAATGACAAGAGGCCCCACGCCCCATGACCACCCTCGTCTGGTTCCGCAATGACCTTCGCCTCAGCGACAATCCGGCCCTTGTTGCGGCCGTCGAAAAGGGCGCGATCCTGCCCGTCTTCGTGTTGGAAGACCCTGCGGCGACCGGCGAAACCCATCCCATGGGCGGCGCAAGCCGCTGGTGGCTTCATCACGCCTTGAAGGCGCTTGAAAAGGATCTCGGGGGCCTCGTTCTGCTGCGCGGTGATGCCCGGCACGTGATCCCGGATCTGGCGCGACGGGTGGGCGCAACCGGCGTCTACTGGAACCGGGCCTATGAACCCCGTGCCATCGAGCGCGACAGCGACATCAAGGCCGAGCTGAAGAGCGAGGGCCTGGATGCCCGCAGTTTCAAGGCCAACCTTCTGGTGGAGCCCTTCGAGATCGAGACCAAGGCCGGAGGCTCCTTCAAGGTCTATTCGCCCTTCTGGCGCGCCGTTCAGGGCCTGACCTTTGATGCGCCGCTTGCGCGTCCCGAGACGATCCGGCTTGCCGATTTCGACGGTGGCGAAACCCTGGAGGACCTGGGTCTCCTGCCCGTGTCGCCCAACTGGGCCGAGGGCTGGGAGGATATCTGGATCCCGGGCGAGGCCGGAGCCCATGCCCGCCTCAGCGCCTTTCTCGAGGAGGGGATGGCCGGTTACGGCGACAAGCGCAACCGGCCGGATCTGCCCAACGTCTCGCGCCTGTCTCCCCATCTTCACTTCGGCGAGATCTCGCCCCGCCAGATCTGGCATGCGGTGCGCGAAGGCGATCATGGCAAGGACGGGGAGAAGTTCCTGAGCGAGCTGGCCTGGCGCGAATTCTCCTATCACCTGCTCTACCATTTCCCGAAACTGCCGGAGAGCAACTGGCGCGAGGATTTCAACGCCTACCCCTGGGCCTTCAGCGAGGCCAATCTGACAGCCTGGCAGCGGGGCCGCACCGGGTATCCCATCGTCGATGCGGGGATGCGCGAGCTCTGGGCCACCGGCTACATGCACAACCGGGTGCGGATGATCGTCGCCAGTTTCCTGGTCAAGCATCTGCGCATTCACTGGCATCACGGGGAGGAATGGTTCCGCGACACGCTGGTGGATGCGGATCTGGCCAACAATTCCGCTAGCTGGCAGTGGGTGACCGGCAGCGGAGCGGATGCTGCGCCCTATTTCCGCATCTTCAATCCCATCACCCAGGGCCAGAAGTTCGATCCCGACGGGGTCTATGTGCGCCGCTGGGTGCCGGAACTGAGCAAGGTGCCGGATCAGTATCTCAACGCCCCGTTCGACGCGCCGGAGTCCGTGCTGAAAAAGGCCGGCGTGGTGCTGGGCAAGGACTATCCGAAGCCGATCGTCGACCATGCAACCGCGCGGCAGAAGGCGCTCGACGGCTATGATGCGGTCAAGTCCCGCCGCGAGGAGCGGGAAGGGGAGGCGGCCGCCTGAGATCCAGGCGACGCCCTGCCGGCTGCCCTGCCGGGTGCCCTGCGGGCTGGCCTGTGAGGGTTGCCTGTTGATGGGCACCTGACGAGCAGCCCCTGCCACCTTGATCTTTGATCTTGAGCCACTATCGTTCGGCTCCCGATCAAAGACGTGGGCGGCAGCACCCTGCCGCCATCAGGAAGGATGCCGCGGTGAGCGACGAACAGAAGGCCTGGCCGACCGAACTGCGTGTGTCGAGCGACCGCAAGACCCTGACCATCGGGTTCGACACCGGCGAGACCCATGAGCTGTCGGCGGAATACCTGCGGGTCTGCTCGCCCTCTGCCGAAGTGCAGGGCCATTCCCCTTCCCAGAAGAAGACCGTGCCCGGCAAGCGCGACGTGGGCATCATGAAGATCGAGCCGGTGGGCAACTACGCCGTGCGCATCCACTTCGACGACATGCACAATTCCGGCATCTTCAGCTGGGCCTATTTCCTCGAGCTCGGCCGCAATCCGGACGCCCACTGGGGTGTCTATCTGCGCGAACTGGAGGAAAAGGGCCTGAAGCGCGAGCGCTGAGGCTCAAGGCCTCGCGTCTCGGAAAAGTGGCCTGAAGCTCAGGAGGTCTTCGCCTCGGCCAGAGCGTGTTCGGCCGCCGAGGCCTGCTGCAGCTCCCGCTGCGCCTGCTCTTCGGCTTCCTTCTTCTTGTCCTGATCATAGTGCCACTTGATGGAGTAGAACATGCCTACTCCCAGCACGATGAATTTCAGGGGGAAAAAGACCAGAGGGAACCAATCGACCCCGTTCATTGCGGAACTCCACACCTTGCTGCTGTCTCAGTCGGGTGCGTGGCATATCCCACAAGGCGCTGCGATGAGACCTGCCAGATTGACGCAGTCCACATCTTGTTGCGGGCGCGCATCCGAGGGGAAGGGGGGCGGCAAGGCCGGTCAGTCCGGGCGCGGCCGTCCCTGCTCCTTGGCCAGATAATCCACATAGGCGAGAATGTCCTCGATCTCCTGCTGCGTCAGGATGACCTCGACGATGGTCGCCGGCAGGTTGTCCGGTCGGGCATCGCTGCCGTCAAGGCGCAGGTGGGCCGGATGCGGATTGCGCCCCATGAACGTGTCGAAGCGCTCGGGCCAGTCCTCCAGCGCATCGATCATGATCATGAAGGACGGGGTCGAGGCGTGGCCGGTAAAGCGGTCGTCCGGATGGATGATGTGGCACCGGGCACAATGGAGCTTCGACAGCGCGTATCCGCTTCGCACCGGGCCGTCCTGCGGAACGACCGGCCCCTTGGCAGCACCTGATGCAGCAAGGCTCAATGAGGGAGCCGCCATCGCCGCCGCCAGCGAAAGGGCGAGGCTCACCGCTGACCGAAGGGCGGTGCGGCGGAAGGGTCTGGATGGCGTGCCGGGCAAAACGCGATGAAAAGGCATGTGGCTGTCCCTCATGTCTCTCAGTCTACCTCAAGGCAGATCAGAGGTCAGCAGGGGAGCGCAGCGTCAAAGGCCGGCCTTTCACCTGTTCGATGGTCTCTTGGCTCACCGATCCAGGCTCGCCCTCCGCTTGGCCGGGATGACGACAGAGAGGGAACGCCTCAGCGAAATGATGGCCGCGCGGTAGTGCCCAATAGGCGCGGGCTGGATGCGCGATGCCCCCTCGACGGTCATGCTCGGGCCTGTCCCGAGCATCAGTCTGCCGGGCCGTCCTCCAACGGACTGGAGTCCCGGCACAAGGCCGGGAATGACGACGGTCAGGCCTTCAGACAATCCATCGCCTTTGGTCCTCCCCGACGAAGGCTGCAAGCCGAAGATCCGGGGCCGGTGAGCCGAGGGTCTTTGGGCGCAGCTCACCGGCAAGAACGAACCGGTAGCTCGATCCGCCTCAGCGCTGCACGATGACCTTCGAGCCCACCTGCACGGAATTGTAGAGGTGGATCACGTCGTCATTGGCCAGGCGAATGCAACCTGACGAGACCGCGTCGCCGATGGTCCAGGGCTGGTTGGTGCCGTGAATGCGATAGATGGTCGAGCCGATATACATGGCCCGCGCGCCCAGCGGATTGTTCGGGCCGCCCTTCATGTGGGCGGGCAGGATCCGGCCCTTGGCCTTCTCGCGGGCCCGCATCTGCGGCGGAGGGGTCCAGCCCGGCCATTCCGCCTTGCGGGTGATGCGGTGGGTGCCGGCCCACTGGAAGCCCTCCCGGCCAACGCCAATGCCATATTTCATCGCCTTGCCGCCGGGCAGCACGTGGTAGAGACGCCGCTCCTTGGTGTTGACGATGATCGTGCCCGGTGCGTGCGGCCCGCTGTAACGGACCGTTTCCCGGCGCACCGGGGACTTGCCGCTCGGGTTGCCGTAGGTCGGACCATACTGGATCCACTGGCGGGTGTTTGGGTCATAGAACTGGCCACCCGGGGCGGCGAGGGCTGCTCCGGTCATTCCCAGGAACAGCGCGGCCATGGTGACACGCAGCAAGGTCTTCATCGTGATCCCCCAATCGAGACAGGAATAAGCATCAGTACTGACGGCAGGAAAACAGGGGTGCGGTTTCCGTTGACTTAACGTCAGTGCAAAAAAAAGGCGCAGGACGCAAGGTCTGGCGTTGGTCAGGAGATGCTTGACGCCCTGTCGCCGCATCTGCCCGCGACGGGGCGGCCTGTCCCCGCTCATCCACGATCCACTGCATGCCCCCCGCCGGATTGCGGACCCCGCAGGGCTGCGGGCGAAACGGCAATTCCCGGCCGGCGTCTGTCAGGTCTTGTCACGAGGAGGGAGATGTAAAATCACGGTTTAAAGATTTGCCGGGAAAGTTATAGGGCTAAGATCGCGCCGCGCGTCATCTCTTCTTATGCGGCATGTCATGAAAACTTCAAGAACCGCACCGGTTTCTGTCATGCCTCTGTAATGTTCGCGTGGCTCTTGTCGCTGCACAGACAACGCGAACAGACGGGGCTGTCCGGTGATCCACTTTGAAAACGTGACCAAGGCATTTGGCGAACGGCGTGCCGTGGATCAGGTGAGCTTCTCTCTCGACCGGCCCCAGATGGTCGGTGTCATCGGTCGCTCCGGTGCGGGCAAGTCCACCCTGCTGCGCATGATCAACCGCCTGACGCCGGCGACCTCCGGACGCATCGTCATCGAGGGGCAGGACGTCCTGGCGCTCAAGGGCGACCGCATGCGCCGCTGGCAGCGCGACTGCGCCATGGTCTTCCAGCAGTTCAATCTGGTGCTGCGCCTCGACGTGCTGACCAACGTCATGCTCGGCCGCCTGAACATGCATTCCACCGTGCCGTCCCTGCTCAAGGTCTTTTCCCGGGAAGAGCGTGCCATGGCGCTGCTCGCCCTCGACCGGCTCGGCATTGCATCCGAGGCCACCAAGCGCGCCGAGGCGCTCTCCGGTGGCCAGCAGCAGCGCGTGGCCATTGCCCGGGCGCTCATGCAGGACCCCAAGCTGGTGCTGGCCGACGAGCCGATCGCCTCGCTGGATCCGATGAATGCCCAGATCGTCATGGATGCGCTGCGCGAGATCCACGAGCGCGACGGCAAGACCGTCCTGTGCAACCTGCACACCCTCGACACCGCCCGCGCCTATTGCGACCGGGTGATCGGCATGCGCGACGGCCGCATCGTCTTCGATGGTGCCCCGGAGGCGCTGACCACCGACGTGGCACGCGAGATCTACGGCGCCGATGAAAGTTTCAACGAGGCAGCCACCTCCACCGCCATCGAGCGGCCGGCGCCCCGTCCCCTGTATTCCGCCGGTGCGATGACGCCGGTGGCATCGTCTGCGGTCTGAGGATCGTAACGCCAGAACCGTCATCCCTATCCTGAAATCGGAGTAGACCGATGAAGACCCTTGCCAAGTTCGCGGCCCTCGCTGCCGTCAGCATGATCGCCCTGAACGCCACCCATGCCTCGGCCGAAGAAACCATCACCGAATTCCGCATCGGCATCCTCGGCGGCGAAAACGAAGCCGACCGTCTGCGCTCCAACGAGTGCCTGGTCAAGCGCTACGAAGCCCTGCTTGGCGTTCCGGTCAAGCTCTTCCCGGCTGCTGACTATGCCGGCACGATCGAAGGTCTGAAGGGCGGCAACCTGGACTATGCCGAACTCGGCGCTTCCGGCTATGCCGCTCTCTACCTGGAAGACGAAAACCTGGTCGAGCCGCTGGCAACCACCGAACAGACCGACGGCTCCACCGGCTATCACTCCGTTCTGATCACCCTGGCAGACAGCAACATCGACAACCTCGATGAGATGAAGGGCAAGGTCCTGGGCTACGCCGACCCGAACTCCACCTCCGGCTACCTGATCCCCTACGTGTCCTTCAAGAAGCAGGGCATCGATCCGGACGCCTATTTCGCCAAGACTGTCTTCTCCGGTGGCCATGAGCAGAACGTTCTGGCCGTCCTGAACCACGACGTCGATGCCGGCGTGACCTGGGCTTCGGGCGTGGGCGAATGGGAAGAGGGCTATTCCTCGGGCAACCTGCGCAAGATGGTCGACAAGGGCATGCTCGACATGTCCCAGGTCCGCGAGATCTGGAAGTCCCCGCTGATCCCGAACGGCCCGACCGTGGTGCGTTCCTCCCTGCCGCAGGGCGTGAAGGACAAGCTCAAGGCGTCGCTCCTGTCCTTCAACCAGGACGATCCGGAGTGCATGTACAAGGTCGCTGCCGGCGAGATCAACCGCTACGTCGAAGTCCAGCCGTCCTTCTACGAGCCGATCTTCGACGCCCGCCGCGCGACGATCGAAGCCAAGAAGAACTGATCTTCTCTCTCTGGAAAGGGGCGCGGCTCGCGCCCCTTTTCGTCTGTCCTGACCGGCCTCTGGCGGATCGTCCGCCCGGTGCCCAGCTGAAAGATCCGCCGTGCGCGCCCAGACCGACCTCTCCGCTCACCCTCATCTGGCCGAGATCGGGGCGGCCTATGACCGGCTGTCCGGCCGTCGGACCCTTTACACGCTTCTGCTGATCCTCTGCGCCGTCCTCGCCATCGTGGGCGGTCTGACGGTGGCCGAAGAGGCCAACTCCGGCAGTTTCTGGGGCGGCCTGTCGAGCTTCCTGGATTATCCCCGCGATCTGATCGAGGACACCTGGGCCGCCGGCTGGGGCTGGTTCGGCCTGCTGGCCACCTATTTCCCCTACCTGCTGGAAACCATCAACATCGCGATCCTGTCCACGATCATCGGCTTCGTGATCGGCGGCTCCTTCAGCTTCCTCGCCAGCCGCAACCTGATGGACAATCGGCCGGTGGTCTTCATCATGCGCCGCGCGCTGGATGTCTGCCGCGCCTTCCCGGAACTGGTGCTCGCTCTGGTTCTTGTCCTGGCGCTGGGCCCGACGCCGGTTGCCGCCGTGATCGCGGTGGCCTTCCACACCATCGGTGCGCTGGGCAAGCTCTTCTCCGAGACCAACGAAAACGCGGACATGAAGCCGGTGGAGGGCCTCGCCTCCGTGGGCGCCAGCTGGCTGCAGCGGATGCGCTTCGCCGTCCTGCCGCAGGTTCTGCCCAATTACCTTTCCTACGGACTGCTGCGTCTCGAGATCAACGTCCGCGCCTCCGCCATCCTCGGCTTCGTCGGGGCAGGGGGGCTCGGGGCCGAGCTCAAGAAGGTGGTCGACTGGAACTATGGCGCCGACATCACGGCGATCATCGTGCTGCTCGTCACGGCCATCACCCTCATCGATTATCTGTCCGCCTTTGCCCGCCGCGCCCTGATCGGCCGGACCGGCGTCCTCTAAGCCAGGAACCGATCATGACCAGCCTGACCGCGTCCCGGATCGATGCCCTTTCCGCCCGCCATCCCGGGGTGATCGACCGCCCGCTCTCCGCGCGCCTCATTCCGCTCGGGGCCTTCGTCGCGCTGCTGGCCTATCTGGCCACCTGCTTCATCACCTTCGACCTGCCGGGCGTGATGCGCGGTTTCCGGGGCGACATGGTGCAGCTCTTCTTCCTCGACAGCTTCGCCCACAAGATCCACGTGGTGCGCCGCCTGACCGATGACCGCTTCACCGCCAATCTGGAAGGCGCCCGCTTCGCTCAATATGACCCGCTGCCCGACTGGGTCCAGCAGGGCCCTGGCCCCGATCGCATCGAGCTGGGGGCTGCCGGATGGGTGGACGTGACCGCCGACACGGTCTCCTATTTCGAACCGGGCCGGGATCTGCCCTGGGTGATCCACTATGCCAAGGGGGAAGTGCCGACCCTTCGCAACGTGCCGGCCGGCGAGCCGGTGCCGGACTGGATCCGGGCCTCCGAGATCCAGGTCGACATGCGGCCCTCTGCCTTTGCGCGCATCTGGATCACCAAGAGCAAGATCGAGATCCACCGCTACTTTATCGGCTGGGAGAACTTCTTCTTCGATTTCTCCTCGCCGCTGGCCGGCAAGTCCATCTCCGAGATCGTGTCCCTTGCCGCCTCCGGTGAGCGGATCGATCCGGCCCGGTCAAACCTGTCCCTGATCGCCTCGGAATTCTGGAACAACGAGGACTGGCAGCACGGCGAGGTCGCCTACGCCCTGCTTCAGACCGTGATCATGGCGGTGGTGGGCACCCTGCTGGCCGGCATTCTGGCCCTGCCGCTCGCCTTTGCCGCCGCCCGCAACATCAATGCTTCCGGCCTTGCCCGCTTCGGCCTGCGACGTGGCTTCGATTTCCTGCGCGGTATCGACACGCTGATCTGGTCGCTGATCTTCATCCGCGCCTTCGGCCTCGGCCCGCTCTCGGGGATCTTCGCCATCGTCTTCACCGACACCGGCGCCTTCGGCAAGCTCTTCTCCGAGGCCATCGAGAACGCCGATCGCAAGCAGGTGGAAGGCATTCAGGCCACCGGCGCCTCGCCCGTGCAGAAATACCGCTTCGGCGTCTTCCCGCAGATCCTGCCGCTCTTCATTTCCCAGGTGCTCTATTTCCTGGAATCGAACACCCGTTCCGCCACGGTCATCGGCGCGCTCGGGGCCGGGGGCATCGGTCTGAAGCTGCTGGAGACGATCCGCACCCGTCAGGATTGGGAAAACACCCTCTACATCATCCTGCTGACCATCGCCGTGGTGATCCTCATGGACCAGTTCTCCGGCTGGCTGCGGCGCAAGCTGATTGACGGATGACTTGATCACGGCAATGAAGTTCGGAGGCGGGGCAACCCGCCTCTTGCCGTTTGGGGGGCTCGGTCATTCCAAGGCTCGACCATGGACTCTATGCCGTGACCCTGCTCGGCGGTTGTGTTCGGCGACGTGCGCCTTCGCCCCGTCATTCTCGGCCCTGTGCCGAGAACCCAGTCTTCTCGGGTTCATGCCTCTGGTTCTGGGTGCTCGGGAGAGGTCGGGGCATCACAGCTGTAGGGAGCATGTGCCGCTTTGGGCTGCTCCTGCGCGACGGCACCAGCAGCCCGACCAGCTTCCGGCACGCCCGCCGTTTGCCGGGTGCGGCGCACCCATGTCATGATTCCCCCATCATCTCGCGCCACGATGGGCCCGAATCACGCTGGAGCGGCAGACAGACATGTTTACCTGGATCCCCGGACCCCTTTCGAAACGCGCGACCCTTGCGGGCGGCCTGCTGCTGGCAGCCGCGCCGGTTGAGGCCGCCTCCATCGGGGCCTGCGTCAGCGGCCTGAAGAAACAGGCGATCGAGGCCGGTGTCAGCGCCGATGTGGCCGGACGCATGCTCGACGGGGCGACCTTCGATGAAAAGGTGATCCGCTTTTCCGGCAGTCAGCCCGAATATGAGACCCCGATCTGGGATTACATGGCCTTTCTGGTGGATCCGGAGCGGATCGAGGATGGAAAGCGCCTGCTCAAGGAGCACGACCGCACCCTGCGCAGCGTGGAAAAGCGCTATAGTGTCGACCGGCATGTGGTTCTCGCCGTCTGGGGCATCGAGAGCGATTTCGGCCAGTTCCAGGGGGATTTCTACACGCCTCACGCACTCGCCAATCTGGCCTGTGCGGGCGGTCGGCGTGCGGGCTACTTCAAGGATGAACTGATCAAGACCCTGAAGATCGCCTCGGCCGGCCATGTTCACCCGGAAGCGTTCCGTGGCTCCTGGGCGGGGGCTTTCGGTCAGACCCAGTTCATGCCGACGACCTATCTGCGCCTGGCGGTCGACCATGATGGCGACGGCCACAAGGATCTGGTGAATTCCGTCCCGGACGCGCTCGCCTCCACCGCCAATTTCCTCAAGGACGCAGGCTGGAGCAATGCCCGTGCCTGGGGCCATGAGGTGCGGCTGCCCAAGGGCTACAACGGACCGGAAGGGCGCACCAAGCGGGCGCCCCTGTCCACCTGGGCCAAGCGCGGCATCACGCGCATGGACGGCGGCAAGCTGTCGGGCGGGGAGGCGGCGGCGCTCATCCAGCCGGCGGGCAAGGGTGGCCCGGCATTTCTCGTGACCCGCAATTTCGAGGCGCTGCGTTCCTATAATGTCTCGACGTCCTATGCGCTGGCGATTTCCCTCCTGTCGGAGCTCGTGTCTGGCGGCGAGCCCTTCAAGACGCCCTGGCCGACCGACAATCCTGGGCTCTCCCGCGCCCAGCGGAAGGAGTTGCAGCACTTGCTGAACAAGGCCGGTTTCCCCGTGGGCGAGCCGGACGGCAAGGTGGGACCCGCCACCCGCGAGGGGATCAAGAAGGCCGAGGCCCATTTCGGCCTGCCGGTCACCGGCCGCCCCGCCTATGGCATCTACACGCTCCTCGGCGGCTCCTGAGGCGGGCCCCGTCTGCATGTCTGCCCGCCGTTCGCCGGAAACCTGACGTAGCGGTTGTCTTTGTCGATATTGCAGCGCAATATGGCTCTCGGTGAGCGGAAAGATCGGTCTGGCATCAGGTGCCGGCCGGCCGCTGGATCGGGGAAAACAGCCATGTCCGGACGCATTCTCACGGTTGCCCAGCAAAAGGGCGGCTCTGGAAAGACCACTCTGGCCGCCCATCTGGCGGTGTCCCTCTCCCGCAGGGGCGAAGGCGCTGTCGCCATCCTCGATGTGGACACGCAAGGCTCGCTCGGAACCTGGTTCGAAACCCGGGAGGAAACCCTGGGAGAAGACGCGACCGGTCTGGTCTTCCGCACAGCCTCCGGCTGGGGCGCGCGGCGTGAGGCCAAGGCCCTGGCCCGCGATCACGCCTATGTGGTGGTCGACACCCCGCCAAAGACCGACGCGGACGCCAAGCCCGCCATCGATGCAGCCGATCTGGTGCTGGTTCCCATCCAGCCCACGCCTGTGGACCTCTGGGCGACCGACCAGACCCTGAGACTTGCCGAGCGGGAGAACACGCCCGCGGTTCTTGTCTTCAACCGGGTGCCCCCCCGCGCAGCGCTCACCCTCGAGATGACCGAGGCCATCGCCAAGCATGGCTTTCAGGCGCTCGGCGCACGTCTTGGCAACCGCACGGCCTTTGCCGCCTCGATGGGGCAGGGGCGGACGGTCATGGAAACCGATCCCTCCGGCAAGGCCGCAGCTGAAATGACGGCGCTGCTGCAGGAACTCGCCACGCGCCTTTAGGCGCCGGCCTTTCCGGGGGCAGGGTCTGGCATGGCGCAGGCGCTCGACCCGTCGCGCCGAACGCCGCGCCTCCCCACAAGACACACTCCACAAAGCACCGGCTTTCCAGCCCTTTGACGGGCTGCTGAGTGCTGCGCGCTCAAACGGAGGTGAAGTTCACGGCGTCGAGTCCCGACCCAGTGAGCGTCGACCCTCTTCCGGCCGATCGGCTGTGCGCGAGTCCCCGAAAAGGTCCGCAAGAAGAACGGATGGTCACTCAAGGTTGTGACAAGTTGGCTCCATGCCGACTTCTGACGAAAATACGGCATCAATGGGGCTGTGCCTTCAGGGCAAGCCAGTGCGCTCGATATCCTGCGTAATGCAAAGTAGTTCTCGTGTTCCGCAACACGGAATGCCGAAACGGAAATTTGGTCAGAAATCCGTCTTTGAAAGTTGAAGCAAGCCATCCGATTTTACGAAGACTCAAGGCGAGCGGATTGATTTCTTGCCATGGAGCCGGAGAGCAACGAAAATAAACTGCACTAGATAGTTTACAATGGCGCCTCACCAAAATGTGAGAAATAGAGCCATTTCTGGCAGTGTTGCAAAAAGGACGCTGTGGAAACTTTGAAGTTTACAAGCGGCGAAAAAACTATTGAGTATACCTCCGGCCTGTGGCTTTCATCACGTCGAGCGAAGGCCGTTTCCCGCGGTGCTCGTCCTCACGAGGGGGAGGGATGGGTCCGGTGGATCTGTTGCGCGGGGAAGGGGCGACGCCAGCGAGGCGTCCAGGGAAATACTTCCCGGACATGGCGCCTTTGAAAAATGACTTTAGGAGGTCAGAAATGAACTTTAAGAGCGTGATGCTCGCAGCCGCTGCTGCCGCTGCCGCCACCACTGCCCAGGCTGCCGATCTGCCGGTCGCCGCTGAGCCGGTTGATTACGTCAAGGTCTGCGACGCTTACGGCGCACAGTTCTACTACATCCCGGGCACCGACACCTGCCTGCGTGTTGGCGGCCGCGTTCGCGTCCAGTACACCGTCAACGACTTCTCCGACAACGGCAACTGGGGTGACGACTCCGCAGACGGTTACGGCGCTTACGGCCGTGGCTACCTGTACCTCGATGCCCGCACTGCGACCGAATACGGTCTGGTTCGCGCCTTCATCGACATGAACGGCCGTTCCACCGGCGGCTTTGGCATCGACAAGGCCTACATCCAGTTCGGCGGCTTCACCTTCGGTTACGCCACCTCCAACTTCGACTTCTTCACCGGCTCCACCTACATCGGTGTTGCAGGTCGTAACTGGTCCGACACCACCGTCGAGCAGATCGCCTACACCCAGGCTTTCGGCAACGGCCTGTCCGCCACGATCGCAGTTGAAGATGCAGCTGACCGCCGCGTCGGCGCCTATGACGGCGTCCGCTACCCGGATCTGGTCGCCAAGCTGAACGTCAACCAGGGCTGGGGCTCTGCTCAGCTGATGGGCGCTCTGCACGATGCAAACGTCACCGGTGAAGACCGTGAAGTCGGCTACGCCATCGGCGGCGGCGTGACCTTCGGCCTGCCGATGATCTCCACCGGCACCGAGCTGTCCTTCCAGGCAGTCTATGCTGATGGCGCTCTGTCCTACATCAACCTGGACGACAGCTTCACCTTCGGCTCCACCACCTATGACGTCTCTGACGTTGCAGGCGGCGACACCTCTTCCGGTTACGCTCTGGGCGCAGGTCTGTACCACCAGGCAACCGCGACCGTTGGTCTGGCTCTCGACGGCTCCTATGCCGACGTGGAAACCGGCGACGATCTGGACGTGACCCGTTACGCCATCAACGGTTCCGTTGAATGGGCTCCGGTCTCCGGCCTCTCCCTGGGTGCAAACCTGGGCTACGAGAACGTCGAAGTCGAAAACGACGACGAAGACGCTCTGCTGGCTGCCTTCCGCGTTCAGCGCACCTTCTAAGTCGACCCCTCGACTTCAAATGGCTCCTGACCGGATTTCCTTCTGATCTCCAGTCAGCCATGCGGCCCGGCGGCCTCCTAACCGCCGGGCCGTCCCCATTTCTGGGGCAGCCTTCTTCCTGTGTCGTTGACCGGGTCGCGAGGCAGAAGCTGCGGTGGCGGTGCCTCGGGCGGGCGCGAGTCAGTGTGTTTTCCAGTGAGAGTGCCGAGATTCCCGCTCGCAAATCACGCTTCAGGGGATCTGTTTTCGCTGTGGGCGGTAAATCTGGCCCTGTGGGCAGCGGTCCTGTCTATATTCTGACATATTTGATGTGATGCGTGGATATACTCAGCGATTGAAGTTAGTCATCCATTTGCTCCTGTCTTGACGTCGAAATGCCGTTGAGTTGCATGCTTTTTTAAGCACGATATTGAAATCTTTACTTCAATATCACGTAGCGTCGATTCTTCATTTTTCAATTTTTTAAATGACAAAAATTTAATCGCTATTATTTAGCGACAAAACTATCTCGGCGTAAGGTGGCTAAGAGGTGGAAATTTAATTAAACTTACCTTACGTAATTAAAATATAGATGTGAATTCAGTATGTTGCAAAAAAATCACGACCAGGTCGGGGAGGGGTGGCGCGGGCCTGAAATCGGTTGCGGCGGGGAATCCGATTTGGTTCATTCCGTCTTGCGAACGGCACAGCGCCGTTGTCATTACATTCCCGGTCGTTATTGAACCTCAGCAACGACCATGCATGTAACGTCAAAATTCGCGGGGATTGATGACCCGAGCCAACCCGGTTTCGACGTCATCTTTATGGTTTTGACTTTAGGAGGTCAGAAATGAACTTTAAGAGCGTTCTGCTCGCAGCCGCTGCTGCCGCTGCCGCCACCACCGCCCAGGCTGCCGATCTGCCGGTCGCCGCTGAGCCGGTTGATTACGTCAAGGTCTGCGACGCTTACGGCGCACAGTTCTACTACATCCCGGGCACCGACACCTGCCTGCGCGTTGGCGGCCGCGTCCGCGTTCAGTACGCTGTCAACAACTTCGCTGACGACGGCGCATGGGGCGATGCATCTGCTGATGGCTACTCCGCTTACGGCAAGGGCTACCTGTACCTCGACGCTCGCACTGCAACCGAATTCGGCCTGCTGCGCGCCTTCACCGAGCTGAACGGTTCTTCCGCTTCTGGCTTCGGTCTGGGTTCTGCTTACATCCAGTTCGGCGGCTTCACCTTCGGTTACGCCACCTCGCAGTTCGACGGCGCTACCGGCCAGACCCTGGCAGGCATCATTGGCCGTAACTGGTCCGACAAGACCACCGAACAGCTGACCTATGCCGCTTCCTTCGGCAACGGCCTGAAGGCAACTGTCGGTCTGGAAAACGGCGCTCGTCGTGAAGGCGACTCCGCTTACGAAGGTACCCGCATTCCGGATCTGGTCGCTACCCTCGGCGTGTCCCAGGGCTGGGGCTCTGCAAAGCTCTCCGGCGCTCTGCATGACGTGAACGTTGATGGCTTCGAAAACGAAGTTGGCTACGCTCTCGGCGGTCTCGTGACCTTCGACCTGCCGATGCTCGGCGCTGGTTCGAACATCTTCTTCCAGGCTCAGTACGCTGACGGCGCTCTGTCCTACATCGGTGGCTCTGACTACTCCGACGTGAACGGCACCGACACCGTTGCTGGTTACTCCCTGTCCGCAGGTCTGTACCACCAGGCAACCTCGACCGTTGGTCTGGCCCTCGATGGCTCCTACATGGACATCGACGATCTGGACGTGACCCGTTACGCAATCGACGGCTCCGTCGCTTGGACCCCGGTCAAGGGCTTCGTGATGGGTGTTGACCTCGGCTACGCCAACACCGAAGTCGGTTCCACCGACACGGACGAACTGGCAGCAGCCTTCCGCGTCCAGCGCACCTTCTAATCCGGGTCTCTCGGATTACCTGATCTGACAGGTTGATCTTCTGATCTCCAGTCGGTCATGCGGCCCGGCGAATTCCACCTCGCCGGGCCGTCCCCTTTTTAGTGAGGCAGCTTTTCTGTCTCCCTCCCGTCCTGAACCTCCCGGCCTCAGTGCCCGGTGAGTCGGATGGGGAGAAAAGAGCGATCGCGAGATTTCACGAGAGTGACCCGGCAAAGCCGCCCGATGGCTGCCTCACTCCTTACCGAAGTCTTTCCGCGGGTCGCCTTTTTGTGTCCTTCGCGCAACAGTGTGATTTGAAACCAGCGTCTCACCCCCCGTGAGGCGGTTTTCGTCGTTGCGCATGGAAAGCCGATGCGTAAGGTCAGGGTGCGAGCGGCCCTTGGGGTCGCGCTGAACCGTAAGTTCGAACGTCCAACCTTCGAACCACTTCGACTTCAGAGATTATTCGCGGGGATTGAGATGATGATCGGGCAAAAGCCCCTCCGAAAGGACGCGTCATCTTTAACATGACTGATTTGGAGGTCAGAAATGAACTTTAAGAGCGTTCTGCTCGCAGCCGCTGCTGCCGCTGCCGCCACCACCGCCCAGGCTGCCGATCTTCCGGTCGCCGCCGAACCGGTTGACTACGTCAAGGTTTGCGACGCCTACGGCGCACGCTTCTATTACATCCCGGGCACCGACACCTGCCTGCGCGTTGGCGGCCGCGTCCGCGCTCAGTACACCATCAACGACATGTCTGATGGCGGCAACTGGGCAACCCCGGCAACCGACGGCTATACCTTCCTTGGCCGTGGCTACCTCTACCTCGACAGCCGCACCGCCACCGAGTGGGGCCTGCTGCGCACCTTCTTCGAACTCGAAGCTGGCGCGTCCGCTGGTGCCGAAGCTGCTGCCAACGTGAACAAGGCCTTCATCCAGTGGGGTGGCTGGACCTTCGGTTACGCAACGTCGTTCTTCGACTACTTCACCGGCCAGACCTTCATCGGCGTCGTCGATCGTGACTTCTCCGACGTGACCACCAACCTGATCGCCTACACCGCCGCTTTCGGCAACGGCTTCTCCGCCACGATCTCCGTGGAAGAAGGCTCGTTCCGCGAATCCGGCACCTATGACGGTCAGCGTTTCCCGGATCTGGTTGGCGCTCTGGAAGTGTCCCAGGGTTGGGGCGGTGCCAAGCTGTCTGGTGCCCTGCACCACGTCAACATGACCGGCACTCCGGATGAAGAACTCGGCTACGCCATCCAGGGTGGTGTCGTGATCAACCTGCCGATGCTGTCCTCCGGCTCCAACATCGCCTTCCAGGCAGCTTATGCCGATGGCGCTCTGTCCTACCTGAACGCCACTGGCGCTGACGGTGCTGCTGGCGACACCTCCACCGGTTACAACATCGGCGGCGGCATCTACTACCAGGCAACCTCGACCGTCGGTCTCGCTCTGGACGGCTCCTACCTGGATGTCGATCTCGCGAACACCACCAATGACTACACCAAGTGGGCCATCGACGGCTCCGTCGTGTGGCAGCCGGTCTCCGGTTTCCAGATCGGTGTTGACGTCGGTTACACCGACACCGACTTCGACACCACTGGTGACGACGAAAACCTGTCTGCAGCCTTCCGCGTGCAGCGCACCTTCTAAGAACGTGCGCCTCACCTGAGGTTGGAAAGGGTCCGGTGGCAACACCGGGCCCTTTTTACGTTGTCAGCGGATTGACGGTGCGAGCATGTCGCGTCTGGTCCGGGCGTGGCAGTCTGGACCGTAATCCGGCGGGGCTGTCGGCAAGGAGGGGACGACGCCTCCGGGGCCCGGCTCGTCACGGCGGCGCTTACTCAGGAAAGGGTTTGCAGGAACGCGGCGATCCGTGTCTGTGTGTCCGCATCCCAGAGCAGGGGTGCGTGACCTTCGCCCGCAACCGTGTGCAGAGCGCAGGCCTGGCGCCGGCGCCCCATCTCCCGGAACGTCGTCTCCGAAAGCAGATCCGAGGTCTCGCCGCGAAGAACCATGAGCGGGATATCGGCCATCAGGTCGAAGAGGGGCCACAGGTCCGGGAAGGCCGGAGCATCCCCCGCGTTGCTCCACCCGTTCAGGGTCTTGCCGAGCGCGGGGTCGTAGCTCAACCGAACCGTGCCCTCGGGACCCGGCGCGGCCAGCTGACGGGCCAGCCGCACCCATCCCGCCTCCGTCAGCCCGGTGAACTGGTCGCCGAGATCCGCACGCAGCCGCTGTCCCAGCGTGTCAAAGGAGGGAAATTCCATCTGCTTTCCGATACTCGTGGCAATCCGGGCAAGCGATTCCGCTTCGATATGCGGGCCGATGTCATTGAGAATGACGCCGGCCAGGCGGGACCGAAGCGGTCGCGCCGCCATGGCCATGGCATGCAGGCCGCCACGGGAGGTGCCGAGAACCGCGAAACGGTCGAGGCCGAGCCGGTCAATTGCCGCGTCAATGTCGGCTGCTTCCATCTCGATGGAATAGTGCGTCCAGTCCGGATCCCAGTCACTCAGGCCGCGGCCGCGATAGTCGAGGGCAATGACCGGATGTCCGCGCGCCTGAAGAAAGGCGGCAATATCATTGAAATCTCGGGTGTTTCTCGAAAGGCCCGGCAGGCAGAGCACCGGCAGGGAGGCGTCTCTCTCGGTGACCGCAGAGGCAGCGCACGGCGCGAAGATCCGCCCCCCCAGACGCAGGCCGTCAGAAGCCTGCCAGTGAAAGACCTCTGCCGTCACGTCGGGCGCAGTCTCGGCAGGGCTGCCGTTGCGCAGTGTCGATGGGTTTGTGGTCAAGGGCTCCTCCCGAAGGACCCGGGCTCTCTGCCCGACGTTTTCGGTCAGCCTAACGGTCCGGAATGACCTTGCAAAGCCCCTGCGGCAGCACGCCAGCCCACGGGGCGCGCGCTGTGGGGGACGGACCGTGAAGAGCGTGCGGGAACCGGCCTTTAGCCATTGCCGTTATGAAGTGAGGCGACTATGGTGCGTCACCGGTCGGACGGGGGTTCGGCCGGCTTTTTTCTCTACTTAGTCGACTGAGGGAACCACAATGTTCAAGGGATCGATTCCAGCGCTTGTTACACCGTTTTTGAACGGCGCGGTGGATGAGAAACGCTTTCAGGACTTCGTCGACTGGCAGATAAAAGAGGGCAGCAACGGGCTCGTGCCGGTGGGCACCACCGGTGAAAGCCCGACGCTCACCCACGATGAACACAAGCGCGTCATCGAGCTCTGCATCGAGGCCGCCGCCGGCCGCGTGCCGGTGATCGCCGGTGCAGGCTCCAACAACACGGTGGAAGCCATTGATTTCGCTCAACATGCCGAGAAGGCTGGAGCGGACGCACTGCTCGTGGTGACGCCCTATTACAACAAGCCGAACCAGGCTGGCCTGAAGGCCCATTTCAAGGCCATCAACGATGCGGTCGGGATTCCGATTCTCATCTACAACATCCCGGGCCGGTCGGTGATCGACATGCTGCCCGAGACGATGGCCGAGCTGTTCCGCGACTGCAAGAACATCGTCGGCGTCAAGGATGCGACGGCGAACCTTGCAAAGGCCACCCAGCAGCGCCATCTCTGCGGTCCGGACTTCTGCCAGTTGTCCGGCGAGGACATCACGGCGCTGGCCTTCAACGCCCATGGCGGCAACGGCTGCATCTCGGTGACCGCCAACGTGGCCCCGCGACTGTCGGCCGAATTCCAGGCGGCTTGCGCGGCAAACGATTTCGCCAAGGCGCTGGAATATCAGGACAAGCTGGGCCTGCTGCACCAGGCGCTCTTCATCGAGCCGAACCCGACCGGCGTGAAATATGCCCTGTCGCTGCTCGGCAAGATGGAAAACGAACTGCGCCTTCCGCTGGTTCCGGTGAGTGACACCACCAAGCGGGCGGTCGAAGAGGCCATGCGCCACGCAGGCCTGATCAACTGACACAGGTTCCGGCGGAGGGTTTCCCCTCCGTCGGGCCCAGGACGGCCGGCGGCGCCTCGGATGGCAGCCGCCGCAAGGATGAGAGACACATGGCTGCCAAACGCCCCGGCGCTCCGGCCAAGACCATCATTTCGGACAATCGCAAGGCTCGTTTCAACTTCGAGATCGAGGACACCCTCGAGGCCGGCATCGAGTTGAAGGGGACGGAAGTCAAGTCCCTGCGCAACGGCAAGGCGAATATCGCCGAATCCTATGCGGCCGAATATCAGGGCGAGATCTGGATCTACAACGTCTACATCCCGGAATATCTGCAGGCCAACCGGTTCAATCACGAGCCGCGCCGCCCGCGCAAGCTCCTGCTGCACAAGCGCGAGATCGGCAAGCTGGCCGGCGGCGTGCAGAAGGAAGGCAAGACCATCGTCCCGCTGAAGCTCTATTTTAACGAGGATGGCCGGGCCAAGCTGGAGATCGCGCTCGCCAAGGGCAAGAAGCTCCACGACAAGCGCGAGACCGAAAAGAAGCGCGACTGGAACCGGGAAAAGGCGCGTATTCTCAAGAACAACGGCTGATCTGGCGCCCCCTGGCGCGAGGCCTGTAGCCTCGCAGGCCGGGGCGTTTTCTTTGCGTTATCCTCCACCCATGCACCGGGTTTCTCAGGCCTTCCGCACAGGCTTTTCAACACGTGTTGCCCGGCGTATCCGCGCGTCGTGACAGGCACCCATCCGGCAACCGGCCTGACGCGGCTCAACTCTGACGGAGCGCGAGGGTCTCCACATGCGCCCTCAGCGCCGCGGTGAGAGGCACCGGGCGGCGGGTTGTCCTGTCTACCAGCACATGCACGAAGCGACCCTCGACGGCCGGCAGGTCGGCGCCTTGAACAAATGCCCCCAGCCGATAGGTCACCGAACTCGTGCCCGCCCGCTCCACGGCCACGCCGATGTCGAGCCTTGCCGGATGATGCGCCTCGCGGAAATAACGGCAGCCGGTCTCGACCACGAGAAAGATCTGGGGTGATCCTGCCGGGTCCAGCAGGCCTTTCGTGATCAGCAGGTTGTTCACGGCCGTGTCGAAGTAGCTGTAGAACACCACATTGTTCAGATGCCCGTAGACATCCACATCCGCCCATCGGGTATCGATTGAGATGAACTGAGGGTAGCTTGCACGGGGCAGGGGGGCGTCGCGTTCGGCCAAGGCGTGTGTCTCTTTCATGAGGGATCTGGTGCTCCTCGACAGGCGCGTCGGGCGGTCTCCCGATTAAAGCCCAGGATCACCCGCCCGCGAAACCCTCCCGGTGAAGTGAGTGAGGAGAAGTGAGACACTGTCTGTCTTTCCGTCTGTCCGGGCAGGCGAACGGCGTGTTAGACATCGCTCTCATTTCCCCTTGGCCTCTCGCCTTGCGCCGCTCGCCGCGCTCTTACCTCTCCATCGTCGTGCCATGTCTCGACCATGGCATCCATGCCGTGTCTTCTCGACAGACCCGGCGCGGAGTATGCCGACCCGTCACGGCATGGATGGCAGCATCGAGTGCTGCCATGTCGGAGGAGAGGGCGGTGACTGAGAGGGGCTGCCACAGCGAGATGCCGGGGCAGCGCCCCAGCAGGCCAAAGGGTGATTGGTGCTCTCTTCCGAGACAGTAGACGGCAGTGAATGCACCGAACGGACATACCAGAGACCGTCCACGCCCGGGCCCAACGCCTCCCACCCGGTCATCCTCGGCCCTGTGCCGAGGATCCAGTTCTTCATCGAAGGCGGGGGAAAATAATCCGGCACCTCAGCGGGTTACTGGATCCCCGCCTGCGCGGGGATGACGTGGATAGCCCAGAGAGCATCGCGCTGCTGGTATGCACAACGTGCGTGGAGAACATGCCCTGGATACTCGGGACAGGCCCGAGCAAGACGGAGGAGAGGTCAGTGTGAGACGCAGGCCTTTTCCTTCGCCCCTGCCCGCAGCCCTCAATGCCTCAGACACTCTCCACCGGCCTAACTCGCCATCGTCGTGCCATGGCTCGACCATGGCATCCATGCCGTTCCCTATCGACAGACCCGGCACCGCGTGGGCCCGCGCGTCACGGCATGGATGGCAGCATCACGTGCTGCCATGACGGGGGCACAAGGCGCATTCCGTGGCGCGCGCGTCGTGGTTACGGCTTGCGGGGGCCGAAGCGGTTGCTGCGGGGGAAGCCGGCAGGGGGCAGGCGTCCGGCCTGGGCCCGGTCGCCGCGCCAGTCCGCGAGGTCCTCGAGCGAGCGGTTGAAGCTCCGGTCCGAACTGTCGGTCCAGGTCAGGCCGTCCTCCGCCTTGAACACCCGGATGTCGGCGATGGAGCCGTCCCGGTAGCGCTGCAGGCGCACGCCGCGGCCGCGGGTCATGATGCCGACCTGCTCCAGCGGGAAGACGAGAAGCTTGCGGTTCTCACCGATGATGGCGACCTGGTCCCCGTCCGCTTCGACGCAGAGACAGGCTTCCGCCGGCAAGGTGACATTGAGCACCTGCTTGCCCTTGCGCGTGTTGGCGACGACCGTGTCTTCCTCCACCACGAAGCCCCGGGCCTCGGTGGTGGCCACCAGCAGCTTGCGTCCGGGCTTGTGGGTAAACGCGGAGACGATGTCCTGGGCCTCGTCCATGTCCACCATGAGGCGGATCGGTTCGCCGTGACCGCGCCCGCCCGGCAGCTTGTCGGCCGCCAGCGTGAAGAACTTGCCGCCCGTGGTGAAGACTAGGATCTTGTCCGTGGTCTCCCCGTGGAAGGAGAGCTTGAGCTTGTCGCCCTGCTTGAAGGCGACGGAGCTCAGGTCGCTCTGGTGTCCCTTCAGGGCGCGGATCCAGCCCTTTTCGGAGACGATCACTGTGATCGGCTCCTTTTCGATCATGGCCTGGTAGATGTCTTCCAGATCGTGATCGGAGGCCTCGCCCTTGTCGGTGCGGCGCTTGCCGATGGCCGTATCCAGACCATAGGCCTTGGAAATGTCGGCGATTTCCTTGCTGATCTTGGTCCATTGGCGGGCATCGGAGCCGAGCAGCTTCGTCAGCTCGTCCTTTTCCGCCGTGAGCTTGTCGTGCTCCTTGCGGATTTCCATCTCTTCCAGCTTGCGCAAGGAGCGCAGGCGCATGTTGAGGATGGCTTCCGCCTGCACGTCCGTCAGCTCGAACGTGCGCATCAGCTCGGCCTTGACCTCATCCTCCTCGCGGATGATGCGGATCACCTCGTCCAGGTTGAGATAGGCGATCAGATGGCCCTGAAGCACCTCGAGCCGGTGGTTGATCTGCCCGAGCCGGTGTTCCGAGCGGCGGACCAGAACCTCCTTGCGGTGGTCCAGCCATTCGCGCAGCACCTGCTTCACGCCCATCACCATGGGCACCTTGCCCATGGAGAGCACGTTCATGTTCAGCGAGAACCGGTTTTCCAGGTCCGTCAGCTTGAACAGGCTTTCCATCAACAGCTGGGGGTCGACGTTGCGCGACCGGGGCACCAGAACCACGCGCACGTCTTCCGCGCTTTCGTCGCGCACGTCATCGAGCAGCGGCAGCTTGCGGGCAAGCAGCAGCTCGGCGATCTTCTCGATGAGCCGGGACTTCTGCACCTGATAGGGGATCTCGGTGACGACGATCTGCCACTGGCCTCGATCGAGCTCTTCCTTCTCCCAGCGCGCCCGCACCCGGAACGAGCCACGGCCGGTCTCATAGGCCTCCAGGATCGAGCCTTCGTCGGACACCAGAATGCCCCCGGTGGGGAAGTCCGGTCCCTGGATGAACTGCATGAGATCGCGCGTCGTGCAGTCCGGGTTCTTGATCAGGTGCTGGGAGGCTTCGCAAAGCTCGTGCACATTGTGCGGCGGGATGGAGGTCGCCATGCCCACGGCGATGCCGGAGGAACCATTGGCCAGAAGGTTGGGGAACCCGCCGGGCAGGACGATGGGTTCCTTGTCCTCGCCGTCATAGGTCTCACGGAATTCGACCGCGTCCTCGTCCAGCCCGTCCAGCAGGCGGCGGGCCGTCTCGGTCATGCGCGCTTCGGTGTATCGCATGGCCGCGGCACTGTCGCCGTCCACGTTGCCGAAGTTGCCCTGGCCATCGATGAGAGGATACCGCTGGGCGAAGTCTTGGGCGAGGCGCACCAGCGCGTCATAGACGGCCTGGTCCCCGTGGGGGTGATACTTACCGATCACGTCGCCGACCACGCGGGCGCATTTCTTGAACCCGGCATTGGGGTCCAGCTTCAGCAGCCGCATGGCATAGAGCAGGCGCCGATGCACCGGCTTCAGGCCGTCGCGCACGTCCGGCAGCGCACGGTGCATGATGGTGGACAGGGCATAGGCGAGGTAGCGCTCTTCCAGCGCTTCACGCAGGTCAATGCCTTCGATGCCATTCGGCGGAATCAGCTCGTTTCCCATGTCAAGACAAGTAGCAGCCGAAGACGGTGGATCGCAATGCGGTGGAGCCCGGGGCAGGGCGCCTGAGCGGCAGTTTTCCCCGGTTCCCGGCGCTCTTCCGGCACGGAGCGCCGGTCCGGCCGGGAGACTTGCCTTGCACCTGCCTCAGAGGCGCGACGAGCGAGGC
This sequence comes from Roseibium aestuarii, assembly GCF_008477545.1. Lineage (GTDB taxonomy): Bacteria > Pseudomonadota > Alphaproteobacteria > Rhizobiales > Stappiaceae > Roseibium > Roseibium aestuarii. The sequence continues at coordinate 1,156,784 of NZ_VORA01000001.1, forward strand.
TGCGGGGGCAACGCAAGGGAAGTACGACAATGCGTGCCGGTAAATATGCGTAATCAAATTAATCTCTGATAAATGACCAAGGGTTAGAATTGTCAGTGGTGTTGACCGAAGGATGAGGTGCTGTCCAGGGCCCGGACAGGTGCATCCCGGTTGTGGCAGTTGGGCAGTGCATGAAGAAAAGACCGGTCCCTTGAGTATCCTGAAGTCAGCCTTTTCTCAGATTTCGAGAGATCCCGACCTTCTGAAGGCGCAATACGCGGCCAACATCAATCAGATTCCCCTGATGTACTTTCTTGTGGTCGTCGGCACCTGGGGGCTGGCCTCCAGTTTCTTCGAACGGGCACCCGCCTGGCTGTCGATCTGGCTGCCTGTTGCCCTGACGGTGGTGGCCACGGCGCGGATTGTCACCTGGGTCCGCCTGCGGCACCAGCGGGTCAGCGCCAAACTCGCCTTCAAGGCGCTGCGCACCACCAACCGCGTCTCCGGCCTGATTTCCCTTGCCTTCGTCATCTGGGCGCTCACGCTCACCCCTTATGCGGACGACCACACCCGCGGTCACGTGGCCTTCTATCTGGGCATCACCTCCGTTGGCTGCATGTTCTGTCTCATGCACATCCGCTCGGCCGCCCTGATGATGGCGATCGTGGTCAATGGTGGGTTCGTCTGGTTCGCGGTGCTCAATGGCGACCGGGTGTTCCTGGCCGAAGCCATCAACGTGGTGCTCGCGTCTGCGGCGATGCTGGTCATCCTGCGGGTGAACTTCAAGGATTTCGAGGCGCTCATCGACAGCCGCCGCCGCCTGCTCTCCCAGCAGAAGGAGCTCGTGCGCCGCGAGGCCATGACCCGGCAGTTGAGCGAGGAAGCCTTCCGTCTCGCCTATATGGATGACCTGACCGAGCTGCCCAACCGGCGCCATTTCTTCGAGGAACTGGGCGATCGCATCGCTCTGCGCCAGCGCGGCGAGGGAGAGGGCAACTTCTTCATCGGCGTTCTGGATCTGGACGAGTTCAAGCGGGTCAATGACGTCTACGGCCACACCTGCGGTGACCGCTTGCTGCGCCATGTGGCCGAACGCCTGATCGGTCTCAATCGCAACGACATGTTCCTGGCCCGTCTGGGCGGCGACGAGTTCGCCCTGCTCATCGATGCGGACCCCAGCGACGGCGAGATGGTGCGGATCGGCAGCCAGATCTGTCATCAGATCGAGGCCCCCATGGATCTCGAGGACGCTGTCCTGGAATGCTCCGTTTCCATCGGCTTTGCCCGCTGGACGGGGGAGGGACAGACCCCGGAAGTGCTCTACGAGCAAGCCGATTATGCGCTCTATCAGGTCAAGCGCGGCGGCAAGGCCGGATGCCAGATCTTCGGACCCGACCACGAATTCGAGGTGCAGCGCGCCCGCGTTCTGGAGCGCAGCCTGCGGTCCGCCACCTTCGAGCGCGAACTGAGCGTCGTCTTCCAGCCGATCATCGACACGGCCAGCGGCCGGGTGCTCGCCTTCGAGAGCCTTGCCCGCTGGAACTCGGACGTTCTCGGGCCCATTCCCCCGGTGACCTTCATTCCGATTGCCGAGCGCATCGGGCTGATCGACAGCCTGACCTTCGCGCTCCTGCGCAAGGCTCTGCCCGAGCTGGCCCGCTGGCCGGAGCATGTGCGCCTGTCCTTCAACCTCTCGGCCAAGTCGGTCACGTCGAGCCACTTCATCGACGGGCTCATCGGCGAGATCGAGGCCCTCGGCGCGCGGCCAGAGCGGATCGACTTCGAGATTACCGAAACCGCGATGATCGACAATTTCGCCGAGATGGCGAGTGCGATCGAGCGGCTCAAGCTGGCGGGCTTCGGCATTGCGCTGGATGACTTCGGCACCGGCTATTCCAGCCTCGTGCATCTCCACCGCCTGCCGCTCGACAAGATCAAGATCGACAAGTCCTTCGTCTGCAATCTCGTGGAGGATCAGGCCAGCTGCACCATCGTGCGCTCGCTTCTCGCCCTCGGTCGCCAGCTTCAGGTCGGCTGCATCGTTGAAGGGGTCGAGACGGCGGAGATCCGCGATCTGGTGCGCGACCTCGGCGGATCCATCATGCAGGGCTACCACTTCGCCCGCCCGATGGCGGCGGACCGGGTGTTGTCCTATCTGGAGCAGCTTCAGGGCACCGGCGCCGATGACACCACCCCGCAAGAGGTGCCCATGTCGCGGGTGGTCAACGCCTGATCACGCGCCCTCAGCGCCGCGGACCTACCAGTCCGAGAGTGGAGGATCCGTCCCCCGGGTCCACGTCCGAAGCGGCATCGATCTCCAGGAAGTCCCAGGGCTGTTCGATCCGGTAGGTCTTGCCATAGGCCGCAATCAGCGCCCTGCGCGTGGCGCTCAGGCTGTCGAGAGGCCCTTGGGCCTGTTGGGCCGTGTCCCTTGAAGCCTCGCGGCCAGGGGAGGATGGCGACGCCTTTGCGACGCCTTGCGGGCCCCGCCTTGCGTGTCCATGTCCCTCGGCCACCCGCTCCAGGAAGAAGCTGGCCAGATCGAACCCGGCCAGAATGTCCCGGAAGGAAATCTCCGATCCCCTTTGCCGGTGCCCCTCGACCAGAAAGCCGGGCAGGGGCAGCATCCGGTCATGATAGGGCTGACCCGCCTCGCGGCTGACGGCGCGTCCCGACTTCGGCGAGACATAGGCCAGATCATCCGCCCGCCCTGTCGCCGCACAGCGCTCCAGATCCAGACCGAAACCGAGCTCGGAGAGCACCTGCAGTTCCAGCTTCACCATGAGCGGCGCGGCGATGCGCGGCTCGTCCAGATGGTCGCAGAGGATCAGGAGGGCTTCATAGAGGGCGGGATGGCTGTCGCGTTCCGGCAGCAGCCGCAGGAGCGCGGCCAGATGCTGAAGCCCGTAGAGCGCGGCCGGAGAGGCGAGAAAGCCTGCCGTGCGCGCGGTGAGAAGCTCGATGCGGAACTGGCCGAGCTGGCTGCCCAGCCGCGCCTTCCAGGTGGCCCGCACGCTGTTGCCGGGCTGCAGGGCCGAGACCTGCCGGCGGGACCGTCCGGCGCGCACCATCCCCAGATGCCGCCCGTGCCCGGGCGTCATCACCTCGACGATGAGGTCGGCTTCCCCGTGCTTGCGGGTTGCCAGGATGAGGGCGTCGCTCGTCCATTCCATCGGGGCAGACTAGTCGATTCCGGTCGCAAAAGCAGGACGGGGGCGCCGGATCTCCGACGCCCCCGTAATCATTATTCTGGTGATTATCAGTCTGGTGAGGAGCGGTTCAGCGGGGGAACTCCAGCCCCATTTCTCGGTAGCGCTCCGGATCATCCGCCCAGTTCTCCCGCACCTTCACGAAGAGGAACAGGTGAACGGGCGCCTCGATGATCTCCGACAACTCGTTGCGCGAGGCGGTCGAGATGGCCTTGATCGTTGCCCCCCGCTTGCCGAGGACGATCGACTTCTGGCTGTCGCGCTCCACGTAGATCGTCTGCTCCACCCGGGCCGATCCGTCCTTGCGGCTTTCCCAGCGCTCAGTCTCGACCGTGGAAATATAGGGCAGCTCCTGGTGCAGCCGCTCGAATAGCTTCTCGCGGGTGATCTCGGCCGCAAGAATGCGCAGCGGCAGATCCGAAGGCTGGTCTTCCGGGAAGAGCCAGGGGCTTTCGGGCACCTTGTCGGAGAAATAGTCGAGGATCGCATCCGTGCCGCTGCCGTTCAGGGCCGAGACCATGAAGGTCTCGTCAAAGCGCACGAACTCGTTCGCGGCCTGGGCGAGCTTCAGCAGCTGCTCCTTCTTCGCCACGTCGATCTTGTTGAGGATCAGCACCTTGGGCGACTGGATGTCCTTGAGGCGCAGCAGGATCTTCTCCACCTCCTCGTCGATCCCCTTGCGGGCATCGATCAGAAGGGCAATGAGATCCGCGTCGCGCGCCCCGCCCCAGGCCGTGTCGACCATGGCCCGGTCGAGACGGCGCTTGGGCTTGAAGATGCCCGGCGTGTCCACGAAGACGAGCTGAGAGGCGCCATGCATGGCGATGCCGCGCACGATGGCACGCGTCGTCTGCACCTTGTGGGTGACGATGGAGACCTTGGTGCCGACCAGCTGGTTGATCAGGGTCGACTTGCCCGCATTGGGCGCGCCGATGAGGGCAATGAAGCCCGCACGGGTGTTGTCGGGCAGGGGGGCTGCCGGATCGGGCAGGGGCATGTCGAAGCGCGGAGCACGCGCCGCGAGCGCGTCCTCGTCGCCTTCTTCATCGTCGAAGTCGTCGCCCTCGAAGTCATCGCCCTCGAAGTCTGCGCCCTCGAAATCGTCGTCCTCAAGGGCCTCGGCGTCCAGATCGGCGTCGTCGCGCGTATCTTCGGCCTGCTCGGTCGCAGCCAGAGGATCCTTCGGCAGATCGTCGTCAGGGGTGTCGTGAGTGTTCACGGGCAGTGTCCTATTCGTTCCACACGCCTTCACGGCGCAGTACCGCTTCTGCGGCGGCTTGTTCGGCGATGCGCTTGGAGCCGCCCTGGCCTTCGCCACGGGGCAGGCCCAGCACGGTCACGCCCACGACGAATTCCGGGGCATGGTCCGGGCCTTCCCGGCTCAGCACGTCATAGCGTGGGGTCGGCAGCCCGCGCGACTGCGCCCATTCCTGCAAGGTAGTCTTGGCGTCGCGCAAGGGTCCGCGGAAGGATAGCATGCGCGGCTCCCAGATGCGCCGGACAAAGGCTTCCGCCGCAGAGAATCCGCCATCCAGGTAAATGGCCGCAATCACCGCCTCGCACATGTCGGCGAGAAGGGCGCCCTTCTTGCGGCCGCCGGTCTGGGCTTCGGACTGGCCGATGCGCATGGCGGCGCCGATGTTGAGCTCGGTCGCGATTTCCGCGCAGGTTTCCCGCTTCACCAGCTGGTTGAAGCGCCGGGCCAGTTCGCCCTCGTCGGCACGGGGAAAGTGGGTGTGCAGCATGGCGGCGACCACAAGCCCGAGCACCCGGTCACCCAGGAATTCGAGCCTCTGGTAGCTGCCCCGGCCGGCATCGGCCGGATCCAGCGCGCTGGCATGGGTCAGTGCCGTGGCCAGCAGGCTGTCGTCGGCAAAGGTGTGGCCCAGTTTCAGTTTCAGGGCCTTGAATGCAGCAGTGGTGTCGTCACGCGCCATTGGTTCGGCGTCCTCTTGGGGGCCCGGCCGGTGCGACCACCGGCCAGGTTGAATGTTAGAGCGTCTTGAACAGACGGTCCCAGCGAACGGAGCCGGGCCAGGACCAGAAGGCCCAGGCCGGCTGATCGCCGGAGATGGAGAAGAACAGGATTTCGGCCCGTCCCACGAAGTTCTCGAAGGGCACATAGCCCACGTGGTTCAGCACGCGGCTGTCCGTCGAGTTGTCCCGGTTGTCACCCATCATGAAGTAATGGCCCTCGGGGACCTCATACTCGCGGGTGTTGTCGAGGCTGCCATTCGGCGAAAGGTCCAGCGTGTCATAGGTCACCCCGTTGGGCAGGGTTTCCCGGTAGCGCGCCACCCGTTCCGAGCCGTAGTCGCTGACCTCGATATAGTCGTCGATCCGCTCGCGCTTGACCGCCTCGCCGTTGATGTGCAGCACGCCGTCGATCATCTGGATCCGGTCGCCCGGCAGGCCGATCACCCGCTTGATGTAATCGATGGACGGGTCGGTCGGCAGCTTGAACACGGCGATGTCGCCGCGCTCGGGGAGGCTGGCCAGAATGCGGCCGGAGAACAGGTTCGGACCGAAGGGCAGCGAATAGCGGGAATAGCCATAGCTGAACTTGGACACGAACAGATAGTCGCCGATCAGCAGCGTGTCCTTCATGGAGCCGGAAGGAATGTTGAACGGCTGAAACAGCAGGGTCCGCACGATGAGAGCGAGCGCCAGCGCCTGAACGATGATCTTCACGGTCTCGACGAAACCGCCATCGTCGTTCTGTTTTCTGTCTTTCACGCGAATGTCGTCCTTAAAAGATGGTCCGGGCACCCGCAATCGGGGGCGCAGGGAAGGGAGCCGGCTCCGCTGACCGGAAAGGGGACAGGGCAAGGGTCCGATTCCGAAAACACATAGCGTTTCGGCGGTCCGCTGTCCATGCGCCACGACGTCCGGGCACCATGGCCGGGGCAGCTTCCGGATTGCAGAGGAGCGCCAGAGGGCTGTCAGCCAGTCCCCGGGCCGCTACGGTCGTCACAGCCATCCGGATCGAAGGGCAGCGGCGGGCGCTTGCCGGAAATCGCCTTGCGCCGGCGGTGCTGATAGAGCTCGACGCTCTTGTAGACCAGCAGATAGCTGGTCACCCCGGCGATCAGTCCGAGCGGCACGGCGCCCACCATCATGGGCTTGAGCATGGGAAACAGCACGTCGAGGGACTTGGAAAGAAGCCGCTCCTGGAACTGCTCGTGGATCTCGCCCGGCCCGCCGCCCTGGCGCCCGGGAAGGATCCAGCTGCCCACCTTGAAGGTGGCCGCCCAGATGAAGGGGAAGGTCAGCGGGTTGCCGACGGAGGTTCCCAGCGCCGAGGCGATCAGGTTGCCGCCGATCACATAAGCCAGCGCGAAGGCGATGAGGAAGTGAAAGCCGATGAGCGGCGTGAAGGAGGCAAAGGCCCCGGCGGCAAAGCCGATGGCGATGGCATGGGGCGTCGCCGTCAGCCGCAGGACCCGCTTGCCATAGTAACGGGTTGACCGGACCCAGCTGTGTCGGGGCCACACGGCCACCCGCAGCTGTTCCAGTCGTGTCGGCCTGTGTCTGCGGCGAAACAGCATGAACTCTACGCTACCCGTACTGCTCTGAAGGCGACCCGCGTGCGGGCCGGAAGAATCATCACTCCAACCCTACAGGGAACCGGCGCTTATGCCAGCCCCCGGCTGCCGGGCTTCACGGCCGGAAGGGCGGCAAGTTCCGGCGGGAGAGCGTCGGCGGGATAGGCCGGCACCTTGTAATCGGTCAGGGCCACCAGCGGAACGCCCGTGTCCGCCTCGCCGCCGGAGCGGTCGATCAGGCAGGCCACGGCCACCACGTTGGCGCCGATCGCCTTCAGGGCGTCCACCGTTTCGCGGCTGGAAAGGCCGGTCGTGACGATGTCCTCGACGATCACCACCCGGGCCCCCTTGGGCATCTCGAAGCGGCGCAGGCGGAATTCCCCGTCCTCGCGCTCCACCCACATGGAGGGCACGCCGAGGTGACGCGCGGTCTCGTACCCCGGGATCAGGCCGCCCATGGCCGGGCCGACGACGAAGTCGATCTGGCCCAGGCCCGCGTCGCGGATCTTGGCGGCCAGCGCCTTGCACAGGCGCTCGGTCTTTTCCGGATACATGAACACCCGGGCCTTCTGCAGGAACACCGGGCTGCGCAGGCCGGACGACAGGATGAAGTGGCCTTCCAGGATGGCGCCGGCTTCGCGGAAGACCTCAAGCACTTCGTCACGGGTCATGGGGTCAGGTCCTCTCTAGGGTCGGTCAGGTCCAGGGACGCCTCATGTCAGCCGTTGACGCGGGTGACGCTGGACACGTTCTGCTTGGATCTCAACTGGTTGATGATCCTGTTCAGGTGCTTCAGATCCCATACTTCGAGATCGATGAGCATCTCGTGAAAATCGGGCGCCTTGCGCACCATCTTCAGGTTGTCGATGTTGCCGCCATTGTCGCCGATGATCTGGGCGATGGTGGCGAGCGACCCGGGTTCGTTGACGGCGGAAATGGCCAGCCGCGCCGGGAAGCGTTCCGGATTGTCTACGTCGATGTTCCAGCGCACGTCGATCCAGCGCTCGCTCTGATCATCGAATTCCTTCAAGGCCGGGGACTGGATCGGATAGATCGTCAGACCTTCGGACGGCGTCAGGATGCCGACGATCCGGTCGCCGGGCACGGCCCCGCCATCGGGGGCAAAGTTCACCGGAATGTCGCCGCCGGCAAAGCCGCGGATCGGGAACACGCCGCCCAGGGCGTCGTCACCCGATCCGGTGATCGCGTGATCGAGATCGGAGACGGGAATGCGGAACTTGAGGCCCGCGCCCCGCGCCAGGTTGAACCAGCCCTCTTCGTTGGGCTGGGGCAGGCCGACCGTGCGTTCGTCCTGATAATCCGGATGGGCACTCTTCAGCACGGACTGGGCGGGAATGTCGCCACGGCCGACGGCGGCCAGAAGGTCGGCGACGGAGCCCTGTGCATGATCTTCCAGCGCCGGCTTCAGCACGTCTTCCGAATAGGGCTTGTCCGCCCGGGAGAAGGCCCGCTTGAGGATATGCTCGCCGAGCGCGCCATATTGCTTGCGGATGGATTCCTTCGTCGCCCGGCGGATGGCCGCACGCGCCTTGCCGGTAACCGCGATGCTTTCCCACGCCGGAGGCGGCGTCTGCGCCTGGGAGCGGACGATTTCCACCTCGTCGCCATTCTGCAACTCGGTGACCAGCGGCATGATCTTGCCGTTGATCTTGCAGCCGACGCAGGTGTTGCCGATCAGGGTGTGAACCGCATAGGCAAAGTCGATGGGGGTCGCGCCGCGGGGCAGGGCGATCAGGCGGCCCTTGGGCGTGAAGCAGAACACCTGGTCGTGGAACAGCTCGAGCTTGGTGTTCTCGAGGAATTCTTCCGGCGTGTCGCCTTCCGCCAGCAGATCGATGGTCCGCCGCAGCCATTCATAGGCGCGGCTTTCTTCCGTGAGCTGGGCAATGTTGCGCCCGCCGCGTTCCACATCACCGTCCTTGTAGAGGGCGTGGGCGGCAATCCCGTATTCGGCGAGCCGGTCCATGGCGATGGTGCGGATCTGCAATTCCACGCGCTGGCGCGATGGGCCGACGATCGTGGTGTGGATCGAGCGGTAGTCGTTGGACTTCGGCGTGGAGATATAGTCCTTGAACCGGCCGGGCACCGTCGGCCAGGTGGTGTGGATGATCCCCAGAACCCGGTAGCAGGCCTCGGTGGTGCCCACCGTAACCCGGAAGCCGTAGATGTCGGACAGCTGCTCGAAGCCGAGCGACTTGTTCTGCATCTTGCGGAAGATGGAATAGGGGCGCTTCTCGCGTCCCTTGACCATGGCCGCCATGCCGCGCTCCTGCAGGCGCTCGCTCAGTACCCGCTCGATCTCGGAGATCAGGTTGGCATTGGTCTCGCGCTGTTCGCGCAGCCGCTCCGCGATTGCCTCATAAGCGTCCGGATTGAGGGTGCGGAAGGAAATGTCCTCCAGCTCCTCGCGCATGTCCTGCATGCCCATGCGCCCGGCCAGCGGCGCATAGATGTCCATGGTCTCTTCCGCGATCCGCCCGCGCTTGTGCTCGGGCATGTGATCGAGGGTGCGCATGTTGTGCAGCCGGTCGGCCAGCTTGACGAGAAGCACGCGCACGTCATCGGCCACCGCCAGCAGCAGCTTGCGGAAGTTCTCCGCCTGCTTCGCCTTGCGCGACACCAGGTCGAGCCGCTTGATCTTGGTCAGGCCCTCGACGAGCTTGCCGATCTCCTCGCCGAACACGTGATCGATTTCGGCGCGGGTCGCGTCCGTGTCCTCGATCGTGTCATGCAGCAGGGCGACGGCAATCGTCGCGTCATCCACCTTCATGTTGGTGAGGATGGCGGCCACTTCGAGCGGATGGGAGAAATAGGGGTCGCCGGAGGCCCGCTTCTGCTCGCCATGCTTCTGCATGGCATAGACATAGGCCTTGTTGAGCAGGGCTTCGTCTGCGTTGGGGTTATAGCGTGTGACTCGTTCGACGAGTTCGTATTGGCGCATCATGGCGGCAATCGGACCAACTGAAGATGGGAGAACCGAAGTCTCCGCATGCCGGCAAGGAACAGCGGGTCAGGACCGTCCGCTGGCGCGCCACAGGGCGCAATCTGCGCTCCGGAGGGCCCGTTTCGACGGCACGTCTCATGCCGCGCGGGGGATCAGGGGCGGGCGGCCAGAGCGGTCCCGGGAAGACCGGGAGAGCGGCGCCACGCCCCTTCCATCCGGATGATCCGTTGCCGGATCAGATGTCGTCGGAACGCTCCGGCGGCACCAGGCCTTCGAGGCCACGAAGAAGATCTTCTTCGGAAATACGGTCGAACTCGACGGCGGAATCGTCCACCTGAGCCACCTGGGTCGCCTGCTGGCCACCGCTGGTCTGAACCAGCGGAACAGCTTCGGCTTCCGGCTCGTCCACTTCCACATACTTCTGCAGGGAGTGGATGAGATCTTCCTTGAGGTCTTCCGGGCTGACAGTCTGGTCCGCGATTTCACGCAGGGCCACGACCGGGTTCTTGTCGTTGTCCCGATCGACCGTCAGAGGAGAGCCGCTCGAAATCATACGAGCGCGATGAGCTGCAAGAAGAATGAGCTCGAATCGATTTTCGACCTTGTCGATGCAGTCCTCGACGGTCACGCGCGCCATAAGACGTCTCCATAAATGAGGGAACCTGAGGAGTGAGCGTATACTGATCCGGGTGGGGTAAAGCAACCCCAAAAGCCTTCCTGCGACCTGCTGTCGTGTCACGCATCCGGTCTGACAAGTCAGTCCGGTGATAAACAGCGGGCCGGAGCCAATAGGCCATGCAAGTTCAGGGCGTGGGGAGCAACTGGCATAGCAGTGCCCGGCAGAAACTGCCGGTCGGACATCTCTTGAAATTTATGACAGGTCTTAATGCATACTTTGTCAGGACCTTGAGCGCTTTGCACGCGGAAGTGAAGCGATTTTCAGGGGGCGAATGATCTTGGACGGTTATTTGTGATTGCAGTTTTGGGGCTATTTGGTGTACGGGCTGAATTGTGGCTCCCCTTACAAAAAAATCAGAAGAGTCACGCGGGTATAGAACAAGGCACTTCTAAGGGTCGGTACAAGGCCCGGACTTTCTGCAGTCTGCCGTGAATGGCGACCGTTCAAACTTATTTTTAAAGAGATCAGGTCGCCTTTCGGGAATTGCAGAAAATAAGAAAGGTTCCCCTAAGGATGTTTGATGCACGTGAAAAGGTTGCGTTGTTCATTGACGGCGCAAACCTTTATTCCACCGCAAAGGCTATTGGTTTCGACATCGATTACAAGCGGTTGTTGAAGGAATTTCAGGGCCAGGCCTACCTGCTGCGGGCATACTACTACACGGCTCTGATCGAGGATCAGGAGTATTCCTCTATCCGTCCCCTGATCGACTGGCTCGACTACAACGGCTACAAGGTAATCACCAAGCCGGTGAAGGAGTTTGTCGATTCGTCCGGTCGCCGCAAGGTGAAGGGCAACATGGACATCGAGCTCGCGGTCGACGCGATGCAGCTCGTCGATCATGTCGACCACATCGTTCTCTTCTCCGGTGACGGTGACTTCCGCTCTCTGGTCGAGGCGCTGCAGCGCAAGGGCCGCAAGGTGTCGGTGGTGTCCACCCTCAAGACCCAGCCGCCGATGATCGCCGACGACCTGCGCCGCCAGGCCGACCACTTCATCGATCTGGCCACCCTGGCCAACAAGATCGGTCGTGACCCCTCTGAACGTCCGTCCCGCGCGCCCGTGCAGGACGACGTCGAGGATGACGACGACTACTGAGACCGGCTCGGACCCACGGACAACAGGTCAGGGAGACCATGACTGACGCGCGTTCCCCGGGTCCGGTCGATCCGCCCAAGGACTGCAATGCCTGCCCGCGCCTTGTCGGCTTGCGGCAGGACCTGCAGGTCCAGTTCCCCGACTGGTTCAATGCGCCCGTGCCGACCTTCCGGTCCGCCGACGCGCCGCAGCTCCTCATCGTGGGGCTGGCGCCGGGCATGCGCGGTGCCAACCGCACCGGCCGTCCCTTCACCGGCGACTATGCCGGGGATCTCCTCTACGAGACCATGATCGACTTCGGCTTCGCGCAAGGCACCTACCGGGCCGATCCGGAAGATGGGCTCGCCCTGCGCGGCGCCATGATCACCAATGCGGTGCGCTGCCTGCCGCCGGAGAACAAGCCAACGGGCCCGGAGATCCGCACCTGCCGGCCCTATCTCCTGTCGACGCTCAGGGCGGATCCGGCCTTGAAGCTCGTGCTCGCGCTCGGTCGCATCGCCCATGACACGTTCCTGTCGGCGCTTGACCAGAGGCGCGCGGCCCATCCCTTCGCCCATGGCGCCCGCCACGAGCTGACCGGCACGGGTCTGGTGCTCTACGACAGCTATCACTGCTCCCGCTACAACACGAATACCGGCAAGCTGACGACGGAGATGTTCCGCTCGGTCTTCTCCGCCATGCGCCAGGAGCTGGACGCGGCCGGCTCCGCCTGAGGAGCGCGCGGAGCCTGTCTCGGGAAACGCCTTGCGCGTGACTGGACGGCGCTGTCGTCAGACCGTGGGCGGGAAGGCGGGTGGCGTCTGTGCCGCGGCAGGGGGGGGGCTTTCGCTGTCGCTCACCTCGACCCATCCGTCAGGGCCCAGATGTTCCTGCGGCTGGAACCGGGCCTTGTAGGCCATCTTCGGCGAGCCGTTCACCCAGTATCCCAGATAGACGTAAGGCAGGCCGAGCCGCTGGGCGCGCTCAACATGGTCGAGGATCATGACCGTGCCGAGGCTCAGATCCCGCTGGTCGGGATCGTAGAAGGAATAGACCATCGATAGCCCGTCGCTCAGCCGGTCGGTGAGGGCGACCCCGAGCAGGGGACCGGTGCCCGTTCCGGTCAGGAAACTGTCGGGGCCCTTGTGGCGGTATTCAACGACCAAGGTCTCCACATGGGTGTCTTCCACCATCATGGCATAGTCGAGCACGCTCATGTCGCTCATGCCGCCGTGTTCATGGCGGGAGTGGAGATAGGTCTTGAAGAGATCATACTGCTCGGCAGAGGGCGCCGGCGGCAACTGGGCGCCGATGATGTGGCGGGTCTTTGCGCGAATGCGCCGGAATGACTTGGTCCAGCGGAAATCATCGACGCGGATGCGGACGGAGATGCAGGCCCGGCAGGCCTCGCAGGCCGGGCGATAGGCGATGTTCTGGCTGCGGCGGAACCCGCCCTGGGTGAGCACGTCATTGAGCGCGGGCGCATGATTTCCCACCAGATGCGTGAACACCTTGCGCTCCTGCCGCCCCTCCAGATAGGGGCAGGGGGCAGGGGCCGTCAGGTAGAACTGCGGGTGGTCTGTCGGATGCCGCGTCACGAACGTCCTCTCATCTGTCGCCGCCGCTCACTCTCACCTAACGGGAGACGCCCCTCAAGGGGGCGCGCTTCACAAGTGGTAATACCATGGCGCGACGATGGAGAAGGTCAACCACAAAATGATCACCAGCGGGGTTCCCGCCCGCAGGAAGTCAGAGAATCTGTAGTGTCCCGGACCCATCACGATCAGGTTGGTCTGATAGCCGATGGGGGTGGCGAAGGACGAATTGGCCGCGAAGATCAGGCAGACGAGGAAGGCTTCCGGCGACACCCCGATCTGCTTTGCAATGCCGATGACGATCGGCGTGAAGAGCACCGCCGCCGCATTGTTCGACAGGAAGTTGGTGAGGATCGCCACGATCAGGTAGAGCGCGGACAGCATCACCGCCGGCGAGGCGCCTTTCAGCAGGGCCACCATGGAGGTGGCAAGGAACTCCGCCCCGCCCGAGGCCTCCAGCGCCAGCGCACCCGCCATGGAGGAGCCCACCAGCATGAAGATGCGGCTGTCAATCGCCCGCATGGCCTGGCGGATGTTCAGGCAGCCGCTCGCGATCATGGCGAAGACGCCGGTGACGGAGGTGACGACGATGGGCACCAGCCCGGTCGCGGCAAGGCTTAGCACCAGCAGGAAGATGACCAGCGCCCGCGGCGCGAAGCGGCGGCGCGGGACTTCGGCCTGGGACCAGTCGAGGAGAAGCACGTCCCTGTTGCCGCGCAGACGCGCCACCTGATCCGCATCGCCGCCCACCAGCAGAACGTCACCGGCCTCCAGGCGGATGTCGTTCATCGCCATGCGCGGCATCCGGCTGCGGCGCTGGATGCCCATCACCACGCAGCCGGTTTCCGCATGGAACCCCGATTGCAGCAGGGTGCGGCCCATCAGGCGCGAGGCAGGCGCGACCACGGCCTCGGCCAAGGTCAGGGTGCCCGTGGGCAGGGGCGGGGCGTCGGCGGGGGAGTCCGGCGAGGTGCCGCCCTCGCCGTCGAGCAGGGGCTTGCGCGCCGACAGCGCCTTGGCGAGCGCGGTGCGCGTGGCGGCCACGATCACTGTGTCGCCGGGCGCCAGCACGACATTCTCGAAGGGGGGCAGGATCGGCTTCTCGCCGCGCTGCACCAGCCGCACGGTCATGTCCTTCAGCGACGGGAACATGCCCGACACCGACTGGGTGCCGACCAGTGGATGGCCATAGGTGATGTTGATCTGGGCGATGAACTGCTTGCCGGAAGACCCTTGCAACTCCTCGGCCATAGTCTTGCGCACGGTGAGCAGCCGCGGCATCACGAAGAGCACGTAGATCCCCCCGACGACGGCCAGAAGCGCGCCCAGCGGCGTGAAGGAGAAGAACGTCAGGTGCACGTCCGTGGTGGCATTGGCGATGTTGGCGACCAGCAGGTTGGTCGAGGAGCCGACAACCGTGGTCATGCCGCCCAGAATGGTGATGAAGGAGAGCGGCATCAGCACCCGGGCGGGCGAACTGCCCATGGTGATGGCCACGGCGCTCAGGATCGGCAGGAACATCACCACCACGGGGGTGTTGTTGAGGAAGGCGCTGAGGAACCCGACCAGGCACAGGACCGGCACGGTGGCGAGGCCGGAGCGGCCGCGGGTCCAGCGCACGATCAGCTTGGCGGGTCTCTCCAGGGCATCCGTCTGGAACAGGCCCTGGCCGATGATCAGCAGGCTGGTGACGGTGATCAGCGCCGGGTTGGCAAAGCCGGACAGAAGCCCTGTCGGGGTCACGGCCTCGTTGGGGAAGAGTGTGAAGAGCACCAGAAAGGCGACGACCGCGCCCACCGAGACGGTCTCGATGGCGTAGCGCTCCATCGCATAGAGAACAATCGTGACGCCGATCACCAGAAAGGTGAGCGTCATGGGAAGATCAAGTGCCTGCATTCGCCCCGCCTGCTGTCACCCGGACCCTCATCCGGGCAGCCTCCTGGTGTTCGAAGGCGCCGCAGTGCGCGCCCTTGCAGGGCCGGCAATGGCGCCTCAAACCGAGATGATCTTAGTGCATGGCGCCAAGGTTCGAAAGGAAAACCGGTTGTCTTCCAAAGGGCTCTGTCGAGGGACGCACCTCAGCCCGTGTCCGCTTACAGGCCGTTGCGGCGCAGGGCGTCCGTGTTCATGACCACGGTGCCCAGCACGATGTCGTGGAGCAGACGCTTGCGATCGGAGAAGAGGCTGACGAGCAGCACGAGCGGCGTCAGCAGTGACACCGAGAACCAGAAGAGCAGCACATGGACGGCCGCCAGCAGCGGATAGGGCAGGGCGCCGTGCCACAGGCGCATTTCCAGGCCCATCGCCCGCATGCCGGGTGTGGCCGCCGTCGGGCCGCCAAGCGTCAGCGCGGTGTAGATCAGTGCAACCGCCGGCCACAGGAAGGCATAGGCAAGCCAGGCCAGGCCGAGGGTGAAGATCCCGAGGAAGAAGATCACCACGGCCGCCAGCGAGGCAAAGAGGAAGACCGCGATCACGTCGATGAGGAAGGCCATCATGCGACGGGTGCGCACACCGTCGAAAAGGTCCGGCCGCACAAGCGGGTCGAACAGGACGGGGCGGTCGGAAGGGGCAAGGCTGTCGCTGGACATGGCGGCTCCTGAAGCATGAGCATCGGTCATGGCAGGGATATGGGAAGTCGAGGCCTTCAGCGCAATGCAACCCTTGCGCTTGAGGTCTCGTCAGGTCCCCGCCCGTCAAGCCCCCGGGTCCGGTCCCGCTCGTCAAGCCATGGTTTGGGCCACGTCCAGGTGACGCACCGTGTAGCCCTTGTCGCGCAGGGCCTGAACGATGTCCTTGCCATGCTGGGCGGTGAAGGCCTCGAAGGTCACGTCCAGGGTCGCGCCCTTGGCCGGCACATTGAGGAAGAGCCGGTGATGGGCCACGTCCACCACATTGCCCTGCATGTCGCCGATGGTCATGGCAATGTCGCCGAGGACGCCCGGCCGGTCCGGCGTGTCGATGCGGATGGAGACCACCTTGCCGTCGCGCGCCAGTTCGCGCACCACGATCTTCGACAGGAGACGCGGATCGATGTTGCCGCCGCACAGCACCAGACCGACGCGCTTGCCCGCAAACCGCTCCGGCTCGCTCAGCAGCGCGGCAAGGCCGGCCGCGCCCGCGCCTTCCGCAATCGTCCGCTGCAGAGTCAGATAGGCATTGATGGCCTGCTCCAGCGTGCTTTCCTTGACGAGGATGATCTCGTCGACGGTCGCCTTCACCACTTCCTGGGTGATCAGTCCGATGTCGCGCACCGCAATGCCTTCGGCGATGGTGGCGCCTTCGCAGCGCACCTCCTTGTCATGCAGCGCGCCCCACATGCCCGGATAAAGCACGGTCTCGACACCGATTACCTCGATGGAGGGCTTTAGTGCCTTGGCGGCGACCGCCATGCCGGCAATCAGGCCGCCACCGCCCACCGGCACGACCAGCGTGTCCAGGTTCGGCTGGCTCTTGAGCATCTCCAGGGCGATGGTGCCCTGACCGCGCATGACCTCCACGTCGTCGTAGGGGTGCACCCAGACATAGCCATGGGCCTCGGCCAGCCGGTCGGCCTCGGCCTTGGCCTCCGCCAGCGTATCGCCCACCAGCACCACCTCGGCGCCAAAGCCGCGGGTGGCGGAAATCTTCACGAAGGGCGTCAACGCCGGCATGACGATGGTCGCCTTGATGCCCAGCCGGCTGGCGTGATAGGCGACCCCTTGCGCGTGATTGCCGGCCGAGACCGCGATCACGCCCCGGGCGCGTTCCTCCGCGCTCAGGCTCAGCAGCTTGATCAGGGCGCCGCGCTCCTTGAAGGCGCCGGTCACCTGCATGTTCTCGTATTTGACGAAGACCTCGGCGCCGGTCAGTTCGGACAGCCGCGGCGCGGGAAGGCACGGCGTCTCGATCACCGCATCCTTCAGCAGCTCCGCCGCCTGACGGATGCTGTCGAGGGTGAGGGTGGCCGCCAGCGCGGCGGCTTCAGACTTTGAGGGGGCGGTTGTGCTCATCAATCGGGTCTTCTTTCGCGAGCCCGTGCCGCGTCTCCCGCACGGGCCCCTTGAGTGATCTGAAGCGATCTGGATGCCGGTCTCTCCCCCCGGGACCGGCGATGTGGAGCAGCGTCAGACGACACGGCCCCCGGGGCGGGGTTTCAGCCCCGGCGCAGGATCTCGGCCACCTTCGGCGCGAAATAGGTCAGGATGCCGTCGGCCCCGGCGCGCTTGAAGGCCATCAGGCTCTCCATCATGGCCCGGTCGCCGTCCAGCCAGCCATTGGCGCTGGCGGCCGCGATCATCGCATACTCGCCCGACACCTGATAGGCGTAGGTCGGTACGGAGAACGTGTCCTTTACCCGGCGGATGATGTCGAGATAGGGCATGCCCGGCTTCACCATCACCATGTCGGCGCCCTCGGCCAGATCCAGCTCCACCTCGCGGATCGCCTCGTCCGTGTTGGCGCTGTCCATCTGGTAGGTGCGCTTGTCACCGATCAGCGTGGTGTTGGTGCCCACCGCGTCGCGGAAGGGACCGTAGAAGGCCGAGGCATATTTCGCCGAATAGGCCATGATCTGCTTGTCGCGGAAGCCGTTGGCGTCCAGCGCGATGCGCAGGGCGCCGATGCGCCCGTCCATCATGTCGGAGGGCGCGATGATGTCGGCACCCGCATCCGCCTGTACCAGCGCCTGATGGCAGAGCTGGGAGACCGTCTCGTCATTGAGGATGAGAGGACCTTCCATCAGCCCGTCATGGCCGTGGCTGGTGTAGGGGTCGAGCGCCACGTCGGTGATGAGGCCGATGTTCAGCCCTTCTGCCTTGATGGCCCGGCAGGCGCGGCAGATGAGGTTCTGGTCGTTGAGGGCCTCGGTGCCAAGCGCGTCGCGCAGGTCCGGATCCGTGTAGGGGAAAAGGGCAAGGGCCGGAATGCCGAGGCTCTCCGCCTTCACCGCCTCGCGCACGGCCTCGTCCACGGAGAGGCGGAACACGCCGGGCATGGAGGCAACCGGCTGGCGGATGCCCGAGCCGTCGACCAGGAAGATCGGCCAGATCAGATCGTCGATGGTCAGCGTGTTCTCGCGCACCAGACGCCGCGACCAGTCGGTCTGGCGATTCCGTCGCATGCGACGCCCGCCGAGAATCTCGTCCATGGTTTCCGGCGTGATGGCGTGCTTGCGCGGCGGCGTGGACATGGCGGGCTCCTGTGTTCGGTTGCCGTCCCCGCGAGACCTGCTCGCCCTTGCGATCCTCCGGAGGGTCCGGGGAACGCCTTGATTGCCAAGGGGATCGGATCTCACGGCTTTAGCATGACACCGGGGCCAGTCAAGCCGCCAGTGGGCAGGAGTGGTCGTTGCAGGGGGACGACAACGCATGCCCGAAAATATGCAGTTTGACCTCGCGAGCGCCTTGGCTAAAGTCACAGCCCGCACCTGACCGGCTGCTTCGCGACCGGAGGGAAGGGGACCGGCAGGGAGGCTGGGGGCTTGAACACGACGACCATGACCGACGACATTCTCTTCGAAACGCGACAGGGACTGGGGCTTGCCGTCCTCAACCGGCCGCGTGCGCTCAACGCCCTCAATCACAACATGGTCAAGGCTCTTTCCGCCCAGCTCGAACTGTGGGCCGAGGATCCGGCGATCCGCGTGGTCTGTCTCACGGCGGCCGGCGAGAAGGCCTTCTGCGCCGGTGGCGACATCCGCGCCGTCTATGACGGCCGCATGGCCGGGGAGACCGGGCTGACGGCCTTCTTCCACGACGAATACCGGCTGAACGACCGCATCGCCCGCTTCCCCAAGCCCTATGTTTCCCTCATTGACGGGATCGTCATGGGCGGCGGGGCAGGCCTCTCCATGAACGGAGCCTACCGGGTCGGCGCTGAACGCACGCTGTTTTCCATGCCCGAGACCGGCATCGGCTTCTTCCCCGACGTGGGCGCAAGCCATTTCCTGAGCCGGCTTCCCGGTCAGATCGGCCTTTACTGCGCCATGACGGCGGCGCGCATCATGCAGGCCGATGCCTTTGGCGTGGGGCTTCTGACCCACACCGTGCCGCGGGCCTCTTTCCCGGACTTGCTCGAAGCGCTGGAGACCAGCGAGGACGTTCCCGCAACCCTCGACGCCTTCCACAAGGCGCCGGCCGGCTCCGGGCTGATGGCGCGCCAGCCAATGATCGACAAGATCTTCGCGGGGGCGACTGCCGAGAAGATTCTCGGCGACCTGGACAAGCTGTCGGAGAAGTCGAGCCGCGACGCCACCGCCGCCAAGATCATGGCCGAGACCCTGGTGGAGAAGTCGCCCACCAGCCTGAAGATCACCCTGGAGCAGATGCGCCGCGCCAAGGGCAAGGACCTGCGCGAGTGCCTGGTCATGGAATACCGGATCCTCTCGCACATCCTGGAGGGCACGGAGTTCTATGAGGGCGTGCGCTCCGTTCTGATCGACAAGGATCATGCACCGAAATGGTCTCCGCCCATCCTCGAGGAAGTGGACAGCGCCGACATCGCGGCGTATTTCGAGGAACCGGCCGGCGGCGATCTGACGTTTTGACCGCCCGGAACCCTAACGGACCCAGATGACAGGCCTTCAGGATCTTGCCAGCGCCCGCCCGTCCTGGAGCGTGGTACTCGTTTTCTATCTGCGCGTGATGTCCCTGCTGCTGATCGGCGGCGGCGTCATCCACTGGGCGCGGATCGTCGGCCTGACCCCCTGGCGCGGACTGATGTTCTGGGACATGCCGACCGAATGGCAGGCCGCCATCATCTTCTTCGCGGTGCTTGACCTTGTGGCCGCCATCGGTCTGTGGCTTGCCGTGTCCTGGGGCACGGTGATGTGGCTCTTCCGGGCCATCAGCCAGATCGTGATGCACACGCTCTTTTCCGATGTCTATGGCCGGCGTCCCTATGAGATCGCCTTCTACCTTCTGACCATCGCAATCTATCTCATCCTGATTTATCTCATGGAACGGGAGAACCGGACGAACTGACTCGCGGGCCGCAAGCCCCGGCAGTCGCGCCGGTGACGTCCTTCGGGACGCATTCAAGATCAAGACGGCCGGCCGGGAGGACCATGGCAGGCCGAACGGGAGGACATGTCACATGAGCAGCAAGATCGCCTTCATCGGCCTGGGCAACATGGGTGGCCCCATGGCCGCCAATCTGGTGCGCGCCGGCCATAAGGTCGCGGGCTTCGATCTGAACCCCAAGGCTCTCGAGGCGCTGGGCGCCGTGGGCGGCACGCCGGTCTCCGATGTTCATGAGGCCGTTGAGGGCGTCGACGTGGTGATCACCATGCTGCCCGCTGGCGCGCATGTGCGCGAGATCTACATGGGTAAGAACGGTGGGGGCAAGGACGGTGCGGGCAACGGCCTGCTCGACGAACTGGCCCCCGACACGCTTCTGATCGACTGTTCCACCATCGACGTGGACAGCGCCCGCGCCGTGGCGGCTGCCGCGTCCGAGCGCGGTCACGTGATGGTGGATGCGCCAGTGTCCGGCGGCGTGGGCGGGGCGACCGCCGGCACTCTGACCTTCATGGTCGGCGGTTCCGACGAGGCGGTGGCCCGGGCGCGTCCGGTGCTGGAGATCATGGGTAAGACGATCGTTCACGCGGGCGGGGCCGGCAATGGCCAGGCCGCCAAGATCTGCAACAACATGATTCTCGGCATTTCCATGCTTGCGGTCAGCGAGGCCTTCAATCTCGGCGAGTCGCTCGGACTGGATGCGCAGGCGCTTTTCGACATCGCCTCGAAATCTTCTGGCCAATGTTGGTCACTGACTTCTTACTGCCCTGTCCCGGGGCCGGTACCCACCTCGCCGGCCAACAACGACTACAAGCCCGGTTTCGCCGGGGCGATGATGCTCAAGGATCTGAAGCTCTCCCAGCAGGCCGCCGGCAGCTCCGGTGCCCGCACACCCCTTGGGGCGCAAGCCGAGGCGCTGTACGAGGCCTATTGCGAGGCCGGCGGGGCGAGCCGCGACTTCTCCGGCGTGGTCACCTGGCTGAAGACCTTATGATGAACGAAGTCTTGAGCTAACTACCTGACGGAGCTTCTTTTATTTAACGGATCATTCAGCGTGTCTCTTAAGCGGATCTTAGAGGCGCCTCTGTAGTTTGAAGGTCAAGGTGGCGCAAAAAACAATGCCACCACAAAGACAGGCAACAAGAGGCGCAAACACATGATCACCGCTAAAAGGGCAGTCGACGCAGTGGTTCACGGAGAAGGGGAAGCGGAACTCAAGCCGCTGTACCTGGAAGCCCTGACCCTTGTCGAACGGCTTCACCGCCGTCTTCTGGATGTTATCAAGGACGAGTTCGACCGCATGGGCCGGTCTGACGTGAACAGCGTGCAGGCGCTGCTTCTCTTCAACATCGGCGATTCCGAACTGACCGCAGGCGAACTCCGCACGCGGGGCTACTATCTCGGTTCGAACGTGTCCTACAATCTGAAGAAGCTCGTCGAGACCGGCTACATCCACCACCAGCGCTCCCGCATGGATCGCCGTTCGGTGCGAGTGAGCCTGACCGACAAGGGCCGGGAAGTCGCCAAGATCGTGAACGAGCTTTACGAGCGGCACATCCTGTCCGTCGAGCAGGTCGGCGAAATCGGGGCGAATGACTTCGTCACCCTGAACAAATCCCTGCGTCGTCTCGAGCGGTTCTGGACCGACCAGATTCTCTACCGTCTCTGATCTTGCCGGCAGGGCCGCGGCGCCGCGGCCCGGTGCGATCATCGAGGCGCTTTCCAAAAGCCCGTCTCCTGACCCTGTCCGGTCGGGCGTCGGGCTTTTGCCTGTCCGGCATTGCGGACATGATATCGACACAAAAGCGTGGCTTCGTCGCCCAGACTGGCGTGGGCTGCGCGGTCGTCCCGCATCCGGTGCCCGTGTGGCCCGCAGGTCGTGCCGGTTCAGCTCTCCTGAGCACCAGGGCTTTCAATTTGTTAAGCATGTTTGGTTAGGGTCCGGGCCGGATCGACGCGGGATGCGCTAGGCTTCCCGCCTGAAGGATGAAACAGGGTTTTTGAGCATGAACGTCTCGCTGGATACCTCGGCAATCACCCCAAGGACTGCGGCGACGGGCCGTGTCCTGTCCCGGGCGCGCCGCTCGGCGGTGGCCGGTCTCATGTCCCTGTCCGTTCTGGCAGGCTCCGGCTTCGTGACAGGCTCCAATGCCCAGTCCACGGCCCTCGACAGCCTGCGTGCCGCCAACCAGCCGGTGGAGTGGGAAGACCGCTTCGACACCTCCACCGAGGGCCTCAAGGCCGTGGAAAGCGCCACGCCGACCCTGTCCGCCCAGACCCCCGACTATATCGCCATGGCCATCGACCGCTATTCCCGCATCGTCCAGACGGGCGGTTGGGGGCAGGTGACCCCGGTCAAGGGCAAGCCCCTGCGCATCGGCGATCGCGATCCGCGCGTGGTCGAGCTGCGCCGCCGCCTCATGGTCTCTGGAGACCTGGAGCAGCGCGAAGGCCTGACCGACATCTTCGACAGTTACGTCGATGCCGCCCTGCGCCGTTTCCAGCTGCGTCACGGCCTGATGGCCGACGGCCTGCTCGGGGACAACACGGTCGTTGCTCTCAATGTGCCGGCGGACGTGCGCCTGCAGCAGCTCCAGACCAATTTGGTGCGCCTGCGCTCGATGTCCGGCTTCCTGGGTGACCGCTACGTGATGGTGAACATCCCCGCGGCCCAGATCGAGGCCGTGGAAGACGGGCGCGTGCGCTCGCGCCACACCGCCGTGGTCGGCAAGATCGACCGTCAGACGCCGATCCTCAATTCCAAGATCTACGAGCTGAACTTTAATCCTTACTGGACCGTGCCGGTCTCCATCATCCGCAAGGACCTGATCCCGAAGATGAAGAAGGATCCGGAGTATCTGGCGCGCAACCACATCCGCATCTTCGACTGGAAGAACAACGAGCTCTCCTGGCAGCAGATCGACTGGAACACCAATGACGCGGTGAACTACCAGTTCCGTCAGGATCCGGGTGACGAGAACTCCCTCGGTTCCGTGCGCATCAACTTCCACAATACCCATCAGGTCTATCTGCACGACACTCCGTCCAAGACCCTGTTCGGCAGTGACTACCGCTTCCACTCTTCCGGCTGCGTGCGCGTCCAGAACGTGCGCGAGCTGGTGACCTGGCTTCTCCAGTCCTCCACCCCGGACTGGGACCGCGCCAAGGTGGATGACGTGATCCGCACCGGCCTGCGCGAAGACGTGAAGCTGAAGCTCCAGATCCCGCTCTACCTCACCTATGTGACGGCCTGGGCCAATGCGGATGGCGTGGTGCATTTCCGCGAGGACATCTACGACCGCGACGGTCTCTTCGCCATGGAGAACCAGGACGCGATCCAGGGCGTGACCGACAGCCAGGCGCGCCTCTGAGCGCTCAGCTCCTGCGACAGATTGAAGCCGTTCCGCCCTGCGGAGCGGCTTTTTTCGTGGGTGAAGACGTGGGAAAGCGTCGTCTCCCGCTTGTCCGCCTCTCACGCGGGTCCCATAATCTGGAAGATGCGGTGACACGGCGTGTGGAGCCGCGTGTCTCGCGGAGACCGAGCCCCTGCCGTCCGGTCCCGCACAGGTGATCAGCACATGAGCCAGAACCCGTATCAGCCCTCCGGGCGCGCGAATGGACAGGCCTCCCAGCCTGGCGAGGTCTATATCGAATTCCAGGCCATCGGCCCGCAGGTGCGTGTCACGGCCATGGATGCGGCCTCCGGCATCGAGGTCTTCGTCGTCGGGCCGGTCACCGCGTCACGGTCTGATCTGCAGACGCTCGCCATCCGTAAGCTTCAGCGACGCATGGCGCAGGGCGATGATCTGCCCCCATCCTCCGGTCGCGGCATCCTCGCCTGACCCGTGGATCTCGGGCGCGCGAGCAATCGAGCGGCGCAGCCTCCGGTTGACCAGGTCTCCGGGAGAGGGCGTACCCGCTTCCGGGGCCGGTCAAATCGTCCTGAGCATGCGCTCTGCACTTGGTTCGGACAGTGCTCTGTGATAGTCCGATCCGCGACAGTTCAATGAACCCTGACCGGGGATCGTCGACGCCTTGCGAGGCCGAGGCGAGAGCCGGACCAAGGGGTCCGTTTCCAGCAAAAGGGAAGGCGACATGTCTTTGACGGAAACCGCAATCAGCTCCATTCACGACTTCTTCAACCGTCCGCTGGAAGCCAGCGACAACGAGATCTTTGACGCCATCGGCAAGGAACTCGGTCGCCAGCAGCACGAGATCGAGCTGATTGCTTCCGAGAACATCGTCTCCCGCGCCGTTCTGGAAGCCCAGGGCTCGATCTTCACCAACAAGTATGCCGAAGGCTATCCGGGCAAGCGCTACTACGGCGGCTGCGAATATGCCGACGTGGTCGAGACGCTGGCCATCGAGCGCGCCAAGAAGCTCTTCGACTGCAACTTCGCGAACGTTCAGCCGAACTCCGGTTCCCAGATGAACCAGGCCGTGTTCCTGGCGCTGCTGCAGCCGGGCGACACCTTCATGGGCCTCGACCTGAACTCCGGCGGTCACCTGACCCACGGCTCTCCGGTCAACATGTCCGGCAAGTGGTTCAACGTGGTGTCCTACGGTGTGCGTGAAGACGACCACCTGCTCGACATGGACGCGATTGCCGCCAAGGCCGAGGAACACAAGCCGAAGCTGATCATCGCCGGCGGCACCGCCTATTCCCGCATCTGGGACTGGAAGCGCTTCCGCGAGATCGCCGACAGCGTCGGCGCCTACCTGATGGTCGACATGGCCCACATCGCCGGTCTGGTGGCCGGTGGCGTGCATCCCTCGCCGATCCCCCACGCCCATGTGGTCACCACCACCACCCACAAGTCCCTGCGCGGTCCGCGCGGCGGCATGGTGCTGACCAATGACGAGGGCATCGCCAAGAAGATCAATTCCGCGATCTTCCCCGGTCTCCAGGGCGGCCCGCTGATGCACGTGATCGCGGCCAAGGCGGTTGCCTTCAAGGAAGCGCTGCAGCCGGAGTTCCGCTTCTATGCTCAGGCTGTTGCCGCAAACGCCAAGGTTCTGGCCGAGACCCTGAAGGAACAGGGCCTCGACATCGTCTCCGGCGGAACCGACAACCACCTCATGCTGGTTGACCTGCGTCCGAAGAACGCCACCGGCAAGTCTGCCGAGAAGTCTCTCGGCCGTGCCAACATCACCTGCAACAAGAACGGCATTCCCTTCGACCCGGAAAAGCCCTTCGTCACCTCCGGCATCCGTCTCGGCACCCCGGCCGGAACGACCCGTGGATTCGGCCAGGCCGAATTCCGCGAGATCGGCCTGCTCATCACCGAAGTGCTGGACGGCCTGAAGGCTGCCAACTCGGAAGAGGGCAACGCTGCGGTGGAAGCGGCCGTCAAGGCCAAGGTGGAAGCGCTGACCGCGCGGTTCCCCATCTACCCGACCCTCTGAGGGCGACAGGCCTCACGCAACCGCGAGGCTTGCGCGGGGCCGTTTCCTGCACGATCTTGAAGAGACCCTGGACCCTCAGCCCGGACGTGCTGGGGGTCTTCTTGTCAAACGGAGCATATGCCCATGCGTTGTCCCTACTGCGGCGGCGAGGAAACCCAGGTCAAGGACTCCCGTCCCACGGAAGACAACACCGCCATTCGCCGGCGCCGGGTCTGCAACACCTGCGCAGGGCGCTTCACCACGTTCGAACGGGTGCAGCTGCGCGAGCTGATCGTCATCAAGCGCAATGGCCGCCGTGTGCCCTTCGACCGGGAAAAGCTCATGCGCTCCGTCTCGATTGCCGTGCGCAAGCGCCCGGTGGAGCCCGAGCGGATCGAGCGCATGGTCTCCGGCATCGTGCGCCAGCTGGAAAGCTCGGGCGAGAGCGACATCACGGCGGAAACCATCGGCAACCACGTGATGGAAGGGCTCAAGGGCGTCGATGACGTGGCCTATGTGCGCTTCGCCTCCGTCTACAAGAATTTCCGCGAGGCCAAGGATTTCGAGGCCCTGCTCGGCGAGTTGAGCGATTCCGACGGGGAGGGGATGGCATCCCTGTCGTCTCGCTCCGCCAACGACGACGACTGACCGCACGCCGCAACGCCTGCTCGACACGCCCTCCCGTCCCACTCCCTGTCCACGGACCCTTCATGAACACCGCCGCAGAGGATCGCCGCTTTCTTCTCGCCGCCGTCCGGCTGGCCCGACGGGGGCTCGGCCGGGTCTGGCCCAATCCGTCCGTGGGCGCGCTGATCGTTGCCCGCAACGAGGCCGGAGAGCCGGTGGTCGTCGGCCGCGGTGTGACGGGACGACCAGGCACGGGCCATGCGGAAGCGCGCGCGCTGGCCGATGCGGGCGAGAAGGCGCGCGGCGCCACCTGCTATGTGACCCTGGAGCCCTGTTCCCACTTCGGCCGCACGCCGCCCTGTTCGCTCGCCCTCATCGAGGCGGGCGTCGCCCGCGTGGTCGTTGGCGTGGAGGATCCCAATCCCCGGGTTGCCGGCCGTGGCATCGCCCTTCTGCGCAAGGCCGGCATCGAGGTCGAGGTCGGCGTGGCCCGCGATGAGGCGCTTGCCCTGCACGCGGGCTTCATCCGCCGGATCACGGAAAACCGTCCGCATGTGACCCTGAAGATGGCCCTGTCTGCGGATGGCGCCATCGGCCGGGTGGGTGCGCCCGAAGGTGCTGCCCAGATCCATCTCACGGGACCGATTGCCAATGCGCAGGTCCACACCCTGCGCGCCAGCCATGACGCCATCCTGGTGGGCATCGGCACCGCCTTGGGCGACGATCCGAGCCTCACCTGCCGCCTGCCGGGCATGGCCGACCGCTCGCCGGTCCGCGTGGTGCTGGACCCTTCCGCCCGCCTGCCGTTGAACGCCACCCTCGTGCGCACCGCCGCCGAGGTGCCCGTCTGGCTGATCGTCACCGCCGACGCTCCGGCCGGGCGCCTCGACGCGCTCACTTCCGCCGGCGTGCTGGTGATCAAGGTGCCCGCCAATCGGGAAGGGCGCATTGCCCCGGCGGCCGCCCTCGCGGCACTCGCAGCGCGCGGCATCACCACTGTCCTGGTGGAGGGCGGCGCCCATGTGGCCGACGCCTTCGAGCGTGCCGGGCTGGTGGACACCATGATCATGGCCCATGCGCCGCAGCGGATCGGGGAGGGGAGACTCTATCCTTTCGCCGACCGCAGTCTGGACATGGTGCTCGCAGATCATACCTATGTGCTGACCGAGACCGGCACCTGGGGGCCGGACGGCTATCAGATCTTCCGCCGCCGATGAGGGCCGGGCCCTGCGGTGCGCCACGAAACGACTTTGGAAAGTTGACCGACATGTTCACCGGAATTGTCACGGATCTCGGCGAGATCCTCTCCGCCGAGAAGATCCCGGCAGGGCTGCGCACCCGCATCCGCACCACCTATGATCCGGACACCATCGATCTGGGCGCCTCCATTGCCTGCGGCGGTCCGTGCCATACGGTGGTGGCCAAGGGCCGCGACGACACCGGTGCGGCCTGGTTCGAGGTGGAATCGGGGGCGGAAACACTGAAGCTCACCACCGTGACCGACTGGGCGCCCGGCCAGAAGCTCAATCTGGAGCGGTCGCTCGCCATGGGAACCGAGCTCGGAGGGCATCTGGTGCTCGGCCACGTGGACGGCATGGCGCGGGTGACGAAGCGCGTCGACCACGCGGACAGCGTCTATTTCCAGTTCGAGGCGCCGCGTGAATGCGCACCCTTCATCGCGAAGAAGGGAAGTGTGTGTCTCGACGGCACCTCGCTCACCGTGAACGAGGCCGAAGGCTGCCTTTTCTCCGTCTTCCTGATCCCCCACACCCTCGCGGTGACCACCTGGGGCGCGCGCCAGGAAGGCGACCGCATCAATCTGGAAGTCGATATGATGGCGCGCTACGCCGCAAGACTTGCGGAATTCTCCCGCGAGGCGTAACGGAGAGCGCAAGGTCTTTTCTCCAGACGTCTTCATTCGGGGGCGGGCGGTTCGTATCGTCCGACCCTTGTCGTTTACCGAACCCGGAAGTTGTCCTCAGCTCGTCGGCTGAAGGGGGCTTTCAGGGGTGGACAAACCGGGGCGTGACGTGGTTCTTGTCGCGACCCCCAGAACAGGTAATTTGATCCCATGAGCTCTTCCCCGAAGCTTCTGATTATTGAAGCACGCTTCTACGCAGACATCGCCGACGCCCTCGCAGAAGGCGCGATCTCCGCGCTGGAAGCCGCAGGCGCTTCCTATGATCGGATCGAGGTTCCGGGCGTCCTGGAGATCCCGGCGGCCCTGTCCATGGCCCTGACCGCGATGGAAACCGATGGCGAGATCTACGACGGCTTCGTGCTGCTCGGCTGCGTCATTCGCGGCGAGACCTCCCATTACGACATCGTCGCCAACGAATCCGCCCGGGTCATCATGGACCTGATCGTCGATGCGGACCTGGCGGTCGGCAACGGCATCCTGACCGTCGAGAACGGCGACCAGGCCTGGGCACGGGCGCGCAAGGATGACAAGAACAAGGGCGGCTTTGCAGCCGATGCGGCGCTGGCCATGATCGCCCTGAAAGAACGACTTGGAGTGTGACTGACATGACCGACAAGGTCGATCCGAAACAGACCAAGACCGGTGAAGTTCGTCCCGCCAACAAGCGCGGGACGGCGCGTCTCGGTGCCGTTCAGGCCCTCTACCAGATGGATGTGGGTGAGGCGAACGTGACGGACGTCATCGCCGAATTCACCGCCTTTCGGCTTGGCAAGGAGCTCGACGGCGAGCAGTACCGCGACGCGGACGAGCAGTGGTTCAAGGACATCGTGAAGGGCGTGGTCGCCGACCAGCGCTTCCTCGATCCCTTCATCCACACGGCGCTGCGCGAGGACTGGCCGCTCAAGCGGATCGACAGCCTGCTGCGCGCCATCCTGCGCGCCGGCGGCTACGAGCTGCTGCGCCGCAAGGACGTGCCGGCCCGCGTCATCATTTCCGAATACATCGACATCACGAAGGCCTTCTTCGAAGCCGATGAACCGGGACTGGTGAACGGCGTGCTCGACCGTCTGGCCCACGATCTGCGCAATGCGGAATTCGTCGCTCCCGAGCCGGGGTCCGCCGATGCGGACGCGGACAGCGCGGAAGACGACGCTGGGGACGCCGACAAGGCGTGACGGGAGACGTGGTGCGATGACGGGCAGGGACGACCGGAACGGCCGTCCGGACGGGCAGGACAGCCAGCGTCCGGGCGAGTTCGACCTGATCCGCGCCTATTTCGCGCCACTCGCCCGCGATCCGGGCAGTCTCGGCCTCACCGATGATGCCACCGTCTACCATCCGGGCGAGGGCTGCGAGCTTGTCCTGACCAAGGACATGCTCTCCGCCAACGTTCATTTCTTTGCCGATGATCCGCCCGAGGCGATTGCCTCCAAGGCGCTGCGGGTCAATCTGTCCGATCTGGCGGCCAAGGGCGCCGTGCCGCGAGCCTACCTTCTGGGCCTGGGCCTGCCCGATGACTGGACCGCCGTCTGGCTGGAACGCTTCGCCTGCGGCCTCAATGGCGATCAGGCGGCCTTTGACGTGACGCTGGTGGGCGGCGACACGATCCGCGCCGGGGACCGGCTGCAGATCTCCATCACCGCCATCGGCGAGCTGCCCGAAGGCACGGCGGTGCGCCGCTCGGGCGGTTCGGCAGGCGACCTTCTCTATGTCACCGGCACCCTTGGCGATGCGGCCGCAGGTCTGCGCGAGAGGCTCGACGCCCGCGCCTTCGATCACGTGGGTCTGGAGGCGGACGAGCTGCGCCACATCCTCCATCGCTATCTCCTGCCGCAACCGCGCGTGGCGCTGGCTCCCGTCGTGCGGGCCCATGCCTCGGCCGCCATGGATGTGTCCGACGGCCTGATGGCCGATGCCGGTCATCTGGCCCGCGCCAGCAAGGTCGACCTGCACATCGATCTGGACCGGGTGCCCCTGTCGCCCGCCCTGCGGCGCATTCTGGCTGCCGAACGGCGGCTGGGACTGGCCTGTCTGGGCGGCGGTGACGACTACGAGATCCTTTGTCTGGTTCCGGTCGACAAGGCAGCCGCATTCGAGGCGGAAGCAGCCCTCCAGCGCTGCCCGGTCACCTGCATCGGCACGGCAAGCGCGAGCATGGACAAGTCCCAGGGCCGGGTGATCCTGCAGCAGGCCGGGGTCGATCTCACCGACGTCTCTCCCGACGGGTTCCGGCACTTCTGAGGCCCTCGCGCCCTCACGTCCTGATCCCCTCTGCGCTGACGGAGGCGGGAGAGGGGCGGGGCAAAAGCTGCTGGTCATTCAACGGACTGCTCTGTAAGGTCGCGGCCATTCCCAGCCCGCGACAGACCCCGGGCCGGGGCCGGTCCTCTGCGCGCGCCTTGCCCTGCGGCGCCCACTGCGGCGTCTCTGGTCCCCGCATCGGTCTGCGCCTTGCCAGTCCGACAGAAGCCCATGACTCAGCCCAAGACTCAGCCCAAGACTCAGCCGACGCCCCATCCGACGCCATCCGTTGATCCCTTGACGCCGACCGGGCTCGATGGAGACCGCCTGGCCCGCCGCAACGCGGTGCTGCTTGCCCTCGCCCAATCCATCGGTGGGGCGACCGCCTCGATCATCATCGCCACCGGTCCGCTGGTCGGCACCATGATGCTTCACGGATCCAAGTCCCTGGCCACCTTGCCCGTCTCGGCCATGGTGCTGGGCACGGCCATAGGCACCCTGCCGGCCGGTGCCATTTCGCGGCGGCTCGGGCGGCGCGTCGGCTTCATGGGCGCGGCGGTGCTTTCGGCCTGTGGCGGATTGCTGGCCGCCTTTGCCATCTTCCAGTCCCTGTTCTGGCTCTTCGCGCTCGCCTGCATGTTCAGCGGTTTTGCGGCCGCCTTTGTCCAGCAATACCGCTTCGCGGCCGCCGACACCGCCTCCGAGGGTTTCCGCCCCAAGGCGATTTCCTGGGTGATGGCCGGGGGCGTTCTGGCGGGTGTGGTCGGACCCCAGACGGTGATCTGGAGCAAGGACCTCTTCTCGCCCATCCTCTTTGCCGGCACCTATGTGGCCCAGGCGGGCCTTGCCCTGATTGCCCTGGCGCTGGTTTCTGCCCTGCGCATTCCCCGCCCTGCCGCCGTTGTGGCCGGCGCGACGGGGCGGCCGCTGGCGCAGATCATGGCGCAGCCGCGTTTCATCGTGGCCGCCGCCTGCGGCATCACCTCCTACGCGCTGATGAGCCTCGTGATGACGGCCACGCCGCTCGCCATGATCGGCTGCGGCCTCACGGAGACCGATGCCGCCCTCGGCATCCAGTGGCACGTGCTGGCCATGTTCGGGCCGAGCTTCTTTACCGGCAACCTGATCACCCGCTTCGGCAAGGAGCGGATCGTGGCCATCGGCTTGGCCCTGCTGGCGGCCTGTTCGATGGTGGCGCTCGCCGGTGTCGAGCTCGCCCATTTCTGGACCGCGCTGATCCTGCTCGGTCTTGGCTGGAACTTCGGCTTCATCGGCGCCACCGCCATGCTGACCGACGCCTATCGGCCGGAAGAGCGCAACATGGTGCAGGCGGTGAATGATTTCCTCGTCTTCGGCGTGGTGGCCTCCGCGTCCTTCCTGTCCGGCCAGCTTCTGGAGCATTTCGGCTGGACCACCGTGAACGTGATCGTCTTCCCCTTCGTGGCGCTCAGCCTCGGCCTTCTCGGCTGGCTGGTGTTCCAGGGGCGGAAAGGACAGCTTTCCTGACCTAGAGGACGGCGGTGCAGCGTAAATATTGGTCAAGTTTATGCTGCATTGCCAGAAATACTGTATCCGGTTGAATACAAGATTATTCGATTGGAGAACTTGACGATTCCCGTCCCTGTGCTGCTAACCTGCTTTCGGGAGACGTTTTGTCGCAGGTCCGGAATCACCCGGCGGCGGCTTGCGTCACGGGCGGGTCACTCACCCCAAGCAAAAGACGTTCAAGAAGGGTTCTGACTGGCTCGCCGCGGATTTGGGAGGAATCATGAGCGAGTTGATCGTCATCATCGTCTGCGGGCTGTTGTCGCTTGCCTATGGCGGATGGGCCATTCAGTCCGTCATGGCTGCGGACGCGGGCAATGCACGCATGCGGGAGATCGCAGGTGCCATCCAGGAAGGGGCACAGGCCTATCTCACCCGTCAGTACACCACCATCGCGCTCGTGGGCGCTGTCGTCTTCGTTCTCGCATGGATCCTGCTCTCCGGCATTGCCGCGGTCGGGTTCCTGATCGGCGCGGTCCTCTCCGGCCTCGCCGGCTTCATCGGCATGATGGTCTCGGTGCGCGCCAATGTCCGCACCGCCCAGGCTGCCAGCAAGAGCCTGGGAGCCGGGCTGGAAATCGCCTTCAAGTCCGGTGCGGTCACCGGCCTCCTCGTCGCGGGTCTCGCCCTTCTGGGTGTGGCCATCTACTTCGCCATTCTCACCGGACCCATGGCCTATGCCCCCGGTGACCGGATGGTCATCGACGGTCTCGTGGCGCTCGGCTTCGGCGCCTCCCTCATCTCCATCTTCGCCCGTCTGGGCGGTGGCATCTTCACCAAGGGCGCCGACGTGGGCGGCGATCTGGTGGGCAAGGTGGAGGCGGGCATCCCGGAGGATGATCCGCGCAACCCGGCGACCATTGCGGACAATGTGGGCGACAATGTCGGTGACTGCGCCGGCATGGCCGCCGACCTCTTCGAGACCTATGCGGTGACCGTGGTCGCCACCATGGTGCTGGCCTCGATCTTCTTCACCGGCGAGCAGGCAACGACCTTGATGCTCCTGCCGATGATGATCGGCGCGGTCTGCGTGGTCACCTCCATCGCGGGCACGTTCTTCGTCAAGCTGGGGGCCAACAACTCCATCATGGGTGCCCTCTACAAGGGCTTCATCGCGACGACCCTGCTCTCGGCGGTGGCGCTTGCGGGCGTGATCTACGGCTGGCTCGGCGGCGGCTCGACCTTCGTCTCCGCCACCGGGGTGGAAATGACCGGAACCGATCTCTTTGCCTGCGGGCTGGTCGGTTTCATCGTCACGGGCCTGATCATCTGGGTGACCGAATATTACACCGGCACCGACTATCGCCCGGTGCGCTCCATTGCCCAGGCTTCGGTCACCGGCCACGGCACCAACGTGATCCAGGGTCTGGCCGTCTCGCTGGAGGCGACAGCTCTCCCCGCGATCATCATCATCGCCGGCATTCTGGTCACCCACAGCCTTGCCGGTCTCTTCGGCATTGCCATCGCGGTCACCACGATGCTGGCGCTGGCGGGCATGGTCGTGGCGCTTGATGCCTTCGGGCCGGTCACCGACAACGCGGGCGGGATTGCCGAAATGGCGGAACTGCCGGCAGAGGTGCGCAGCACCACCGACGCGCTCGACGCGGTCGGCAACACCACCAAGGCGGTGACCAAGGGCTATGCCATCGGTTCCGCCGGGCTTGGGGCGCTTGTGCTCTTCGCCGCCTATACGGAGGATCTGCGCTTCTTCTCCGCCAATGCGGCGGAAGGGTCGATCTTCGCCGGCATCAATGTGGACACGCTCTTCACCCTGTCCAACCCTTACGTGGTGGCGGGTCTGCTCTTCGGCGGCCTTCTGCCCTATCTCTTCGGCGGCATTTCCATGACCGCCGTGGGGCGGGCGGCCGGAGCCGTGGTGGAAGAGGTGCGGGCCCAGTTCAAGGCCCGGCCGGGCATCATGGCAGGCACCGAGCGGCCCGACTACGGCCGGGCGGTCGACATGCTGACCAAGGCGGCGATCCGGGAAATGATCATCCCGTCGCTTCTGCCGGTGCTGTCGCCGCTGGTGGTCTTCTTCGTGGTGCGCGCGGTGGCAACGCCCGCCGATGCCTTCGCGGCACTCGGAGCCATGCTCCTCGGCGTCATCGTCACCGGGCTCTTCGTCGCCATTTCCATGACTGCCGGTGGTGGTGCCTGGGACAACGCGAAGAAGTCCTTCGAGGATGGCTTCACCGACCGGGACGGGGTGGTGCATCACAAGGGCAGTGACGCCCACAAGGCCTCGGTCACCGGGGACACGGTGGGTGATCCGTACAAGGACACGGCCGGCCCGGCCGTGAACCCGATGATCAAGATCACCAACATCGTCGCACTTCTGCTGCTCGCCGTGCTCTCGCACTGAAGGCAGGGCCTGAGAAAACGAAAAGCCCCGGATCCAGGTCCGGGGCTTTTCTTTTGTCCGAGTGACCGGCGTCTGTCCGATCAGAGCCCGATGGAGGGGCTCGCCGCGCCGCGCAGGATCTGGGTCAGGAAGCCGTAATCCGCACCGCCCGTCCGGGTCTTGCGGTTGATGAAGTCGACCACCTTGCCGTCTTCGAGGCCATAGTTGCCCATGTCGCGTACATAGCCATCCTCGTCGAAATAGACGGCCAGCACGCGCTGGTCGACGATGGTCGGCTTCAGGAAGGCCGTCGTGCGGGTCTTCTGGGAAATGTAGTAATAGGCGTCGCCATTCAGGTTGGACTGGGTGTCCGGGGTGCCCAGCACCAGCTCCACCTGCTCTCGGCTCGAGCCGATCGTCACCTGGGACAGCATGTCATTGGTGATGACATGGCCGTGGGTGTAATTCTGGGAGAGGCATCCGCCGAGCGGCAGGGCGGCCAGAAGCGGGATAAGAACGGCACAAGTCTTGATATTCATGCGGGTCTTCCTGTAGGGCGGCAGACATGCCTGTCGTCAGCGTTTCGGTCCTTGGCAAAGTCCCTAGCGTGGGTTAGGGCACATGGCAACACCACTTGATACGGAGATCACCATGCTCTTCGGGCTTTTTCGCCGAAAGCAGCGCGAAGCGGAGCACAAGCTCTATTGCGAGATCGTGGCCCAAGCGCGGCAACCGGTCTTCTATCAGACATTCGCCGTGCCGGACACGGTCGATGGGCGTTTCGACATGATCGTGCTCCACGCCGTGCTGCTTTTCCGCCGTCTGCGCGGGGAGGGGGACAAGGTTTCGCGCTTTGCGCAGAATGTCTTCGACCTCTTCTTCCATGACATGGGCGCAGCCCTGCGCGAACAGGGCGTGGCCGACGTGCGGGTGCCCAAGAAGATCAAGGTGATGGGCGAGGCTTTTTACGGCCGCGCTGATTCCTATATGACAGCCATGGAAGCCGGTGACACGGACGGGCTTGCCGCCGCGCTGGCGCGCAACCTCTTCCCCGAGGCGGAAGACGTGCCCCCCGGCGCGCACGCGCTTGCCCGCTACATGCAGGCCTGCGCCGGGCTGATGGACGCCACCCCGGTGGAGGACGTGCTGGCCGGACGCCCCGGCTTTGCCCGGCCGGAAGACTTCGTGGCAGCCGAGCCTGCCGCCCAAGGAGAACAAGATCATGTCCAATGACACCTTCCCCTGGTCCCACAAGGTGGACGGGGACCGGATCGCCGATCAGGAGAAGAAGCTCCTGGTCGAGCCGGATGCCCCCGCCCTCAAGCGCATCGCTGCGGCCTACGAGCTGGACGGCATCGAACGTCTGAGCGCCGACCTCACCCTCAAGCCCTGGGGCAAGCGCGGCGTGCGCGTCGTCGGCAAGCTGAAGGCCGATCTGAACCAGACCTGCGTCGTCACCCTGGAGCCCTTCGTGACCCGGCTGGAAGACGAGATCGACCGCAGCTATCTGCCCGCCTCCAGCCGCCCGCGCCGCCCCCGTGACCTCAACGACGAGGGCGAGATCGAGATCGACCTGGAAACGCTCGATCCGCCCGACGTCATGATGGACGGGGTGCTGGATCTGGGCGCGCTCATCTGCGAGCAGCTGGCCCTCAACATCGATCCCTTCCCCCGCAAGCCCGGCGTCGTCTTCGAGACCGAGGCGGATGCCGAAGGCGATGCCGAGCCGCAAGAGGAAAAGGCCCCCAATGCCTTCGCCGCTCTTGCGAAGCTGAAGGACCCTTCGGCCCACTGACGGGCTCGGAACATTTCCAGCCGGTGCTCCGGCTCGCGCCGCTGCCCAAGGGGCAGCAGGGGCAGGGCGGGGGACACCGGCAGGAAAACGGTTGTTTCGGTCGGTAAAACCGTTATGGTCCCGGCCTGACTGACTGGATGCGAAGCGCGCGCCCGGGCGAAGCGCCGATCCGGTCCACCAGACCTCCGCAGCGCGAAAGCCGCCGGGGGTCTCAAGACACAAAGAGTGTAGATGGCGACAAGCATTCCAATTTCCCTCGACGCGATGGGGGGAGACGCCGGTCCGGAGATGGTCATTCCCGGAGCCGAGATCGCTCTCGTGCGGCATCCCGACATCCGCTTCCTGATCTACGGGGACGAGAAGCGCGTGAAGCCGCTTCTGGAAGCCTATCCGCGGGTGCGTGACGCCAGCACCTTCCACCATTGCGAAGTGTCCATCGGCATGGATGCCAAGCCGAGCCAGGCCCTGCGCCAGGGACGGCGCACGTCCAGCATGTGGCAGGCCATCGAGGCGGTGAAGGGCGGTCAGGCGGCGGTTGCCGTGTCGGCCGGCAACACCGGCGCGCTCATGGCCATGTCCAAGTTCTGCCTGCGCACTATGGCCAACATTGAACGTCCCGCCATCGCCGCCATCTGGCCAACGACCCGGGGCGAATCCGTCGTGCTCGACGTGGGCGCGACCATCGGTGCGGATGCCCAGCAGCTCATCGACTTCGCCATTCTGGGCGGCGCCATGGCGCGTGCCCTCTTCGGCGTCCAGAAGCCGACCGTGGGCCTGCTGAACATCGGCGTCGAAGAGGTCAAGGGCCTTGAAGATGTGCGCACCGCAGGCCGTCTGCTGCGCGACATGCCGCTGCGCTCGCTGACCTATTCCGGCTTTGTCGAGGGCGATGACATCGGCCGGGGCGCGGTCGACGTGGTGGTCACCGAAGGCTTTGCCGGCAACATCGCGCTGAAGACCGCAGAAGGCACCGCCAAGCAGATCGGCGGCTACCTGCGCGACGCCATGGGCCGCACGCTCATGTCCAAGATCGGCTATCTCTTTGCCCGCGGCGCCTTTGCCGTGCTCAAGGAAAAGCTGGATCCGCGCAAGGTCAACGGCGGCGTGTTCCTCGGCCTCAACGGCATCGTCATCAAGAGCCATGGCGGCACCGACGCGGAAGGCTATGCGGCCGCGATCGATCTGGCCTACGACATGGTCAAGAACCAGCTTCTCGACAAGATCTCCCAGGATCTCGTGCATTATCATCGCGGTCGCTTCGAAGAGGCCGCCCAGACTTCTGAAGGTGACAAGTGAGCGTCACGCGTTCCAAAATCCTTGGCTGCGGCAGCTACCTGCCGGCCAAGTGCCTGAGCAATGCCGATCTGGCCGCGATGGTGGACACCTCCGACGAGTGGATCGTCCAGCGCACGGGCATCCGGCAGCGTCATGTGGCCGCCGAAGGTGAGTTCACCTCTGATCTGGCCACCGAAGCCGCACGCGCGGCCCTCGCCGATGCCGGCGTCGAGGCCCAGTCGATCGACCTGATCGTGCTGGCCACCGCCACCCCGGACAACACCTTCCCGGCGTCTGCCGTCTCCGTTCAGGCGAAGCTCGGCATCACCACCGGCTTTGCCTTTGACGTTCAGGCGGTCTGTTCCGGCTTCGTCTATGCGCTGACCACGGCCGATGCCTATCTCAAGGCGGGTCTCGCCAAGCGCGCGCTGGTCATCGGGGCGGAGACCTTCTCCCGCATCCTCGACTGGAACGACCGCACCACCTGCGTGCTCTTCGGCGACGGCGCCGGGGCCGTGGTGCTGGAAGCCTGCGAGGGCGAGGGCGCCGTGTCCGATCAGGGCATCCTGACCAGCCACCTGCGCTCCGACGGCCGCCACAAGGACAAGCTCTTCGTGGATGGCGGTCCCTCGAGCACCCAGACCACCGGCTTCCTGCGCATGGAAGGCAAGGAAGTCTTCAAGCATGCGGTGGGCATGATCACCGACGTGATCGAAGATGCCTTCGCGGCCACCGGTCTTTCGGCCGAGGATCTCGACTGGTTCATCCCCCATCAGGCCAACAAGCGCATCATCGATGCGAGCGCCAAGAAGCTGGGCATC
Organism: Roseibium aestuarii; assembly: GCF_008477545.1. GTDB lineage: Bacteria > Pseudomonadota > Alphaproteobacteria > Rhizobiales > Stappiaceae > Roseibium > Roseibium aestuarii. Next base: position 1,194,782 of record NZ_VORA01000001.1, read on the forward strand.
GCGCCGGAGAAGGTGGTCACCACCGTCGACCTCCACGGCAACACCTCTGCCGCCTCCATCCCGCTGGCCCTGTGCCACGCGGTGCGCGACGGACGGGTGAAGCGGGGAGATCTGGTGCTGCTGGAAGCCATGGGCGGCGGCTTCACCTGGGGCTCCGTCCTTCTGCGCTGGTAAGCCGGATCTGTCGGAAAAGACGGTCGGGACGCGCCTCGCGTGTGTCTCGACAATTTTACAGTCTTTAACGACTTCCTGTTGACCGCCCGGGATTCTGGCAATACCGTTGAACCTAACGGTAGTTCGATAGTAAAATCAGCCAGATCCATGGCATTGCTGGGGAGAGGTTCATGGGCAATAGAACTGTGACGCGCGCGGATCTTTGCGAAGCCGTCTACAAGAAGGTCGGACTGTCCCGCACGGAATCCTCCGAGCTGGTGGAACGGGTTCTGTCTGAAATCTCCGAATGCCTGCTGACCGGCGAAGCCGTGAAGCTGTCCAGCTTCGGCTCCTTCGTCGTTCGCTCCAAGGGCGAGCGCATCGGCCGCAATCCGAAGACCGGCCAGGAAGTGCCGATTTCTCCGCGCCGCGTGATGGTCTTCAAGCCGTCCAACGTGCTCAAGCAGCGCATCAACGAGGCCCTGACCGGTCAGGAGTGATCCTCCGGTTCAGGTTGCCCTGATGCGCAAGGTGGCCGGGAGGCCTGTCCTCCCCGAGCCTCCTCGGTTCACAGCCTGATTTCTGACCCCGGATGTCCCCCATGAGCTCTCAAGACAAGGCGGCCGACGCCTTTCGCACCATCAGCGAGGTGGCAGAGGATCTCGACCTGCCCCAGCATGTGCTGCGCTTCTGGGAAACCCGCTTCTCGCACATCAAGCCGCTGAAACGCGGCGGTGGCCGCCGCTACTACCGTCCGGACGATGTGGAACTGCTGCGCGGCATCCGTCATCTGCTCTACGGCGAGGGCTACACGATCAAGGGCGTCCAGCGCATCCTCAAGGATCAGGGCCCGCGCTTCGTCATGCAGATCTGGCAGGAAGCGCAGGGGCTCGCCCCGGGCATGCCGCTCGTCGTCGGCCACGCCACCGTCGAGGCGGACGGGCAGGACTTTGCCAAATACGAGGCCCAATACGAAGCGGGTCAGGCGTCTCAGCCGCATGACTCCGCCGACGAGGAAATGGATGCCGCCCACATGGCCGCAAGCCTTGCGCCTCAGGGCGGGGCAAGTCCTCATGGGCAACCCGCTGGTCCCGCATCTTCGACCCTGAAGTCTGCTCCGGCCGCCACCGAGCCGGTCGACACCCGTGTCCCGCGCGACGTGATTGCCGCGCCCGAGGCCGGTGCCGCCCATGCGCGCCCGACCTTGCTCGGACGCCTGCGCGGCGAGAAGCCCGTCACTGCGGGCACGGGGATTGCGCCCCTGAGCAAGGATGACGTGAAAGCCCTGCAGACGGCTCTCATGGATCTGCTGGAGTGCAAGCGCCTGCTCGATCAGGCCCGCTGAGCCCGCCTGCGCTGGCCCCTCTCCAGCCCATGCGGCATCCTCATGTGACTCTGCGTCCTCAACGGCCTGGCTCAGGCCGTTGATTCTGTTTCTGCAGGGCTTCAGATTTAAGGTGACGTGGGACGCGCCGTGCCCTCAGGCGGGCGTCCAGGCGAGGCGCAGGGCCTTGGGTCCGCGCACGGACAGGCCGCGCTTGTAGACCGGCTCCTCCACCAGATCGAGACGGGAGAACCGCTTCAGCAGGGTGCTGAAGATGATGTCCATGTCGAGCCGCGCCAGATGATTGCCGAGGCAGAAATGGGCGCCCCGGCCGAAGGCCGTGTGCCAGTTGGGGCTGCGGCCCACATCGAACCGGTCCGGGTCGGCAAATTGCGCCGGATCCCGGTTTGCCGCCCCGTAGAGCACCCCGAGCCGCGCCCCGGCCTCGAACTGCTGGCCCGCGATCTCCACCGGTGCGGTGGTGTAGCGGTGGAAGAAGGGCAGGGGGCTTTCGAAGCGGAACATCTCCTGCACGGCGGTCTTCATCAGGCTGGCATCCGCGCGCAGCCGCGCCTGTTCCGCCGGGAACTTCAGCAGCGCATGCAACCCGCTGCCCAGCACGTCGATCGTCGACCCGTGCCCGGCCATGAGAATGAGCATGGCGGTGGAGAAGAACTCGTCCTCGTTCATGTCGCCGGCCTTTTCCGCCTCGATCATGAGCGACAGAAGGTCGTCCTGCGGCTGGGCCAGGCGCTTGGCCTTCAGCCCCTGCAGATAGTGATAGAACTCGGTGGTGTTGCGCTCGGCCAGCTCCTTGCGGGCGTCGGACCGGTCGATGTCGAAATACTGGACGATATTCTCCGACCAGATCCGCAGCTGCGGGCAGTCCTCGTCCGGCACGCCGATGATCCGGCCGATGATGTGGCCGGGCACATGGGCCGCCAGATCCTCGACAAAGTCGATCTCCGAACGGTCGGCGAGACTGTCGAAGAGCCCGTCCACGTAGGTCTGGATCTCGTCCCGCAGCCGGTTGACCATCACGGGGGTGAAGAGACGGAAGACCTGCTTGCGCAGCCGGTCATGCACGGCGCCGTCGCTGTCGAGCAGCGAGAATTGCACGAAGCGGGAGTGGTGCGGCATGTCGTGCCAGTTCTGCGCTCGCTTCTGCTCGGCGATCTCCTCGGCCGTGGCGATATGGTCCATGGAGCGGACCATCGTCTCGCCCATGACGATCGTCTGCACATCCTCGAAACGGGCGGCGAGCCAGATGTCGAAGTCCTCGAAATAGGTCAGGCCCGGTCGCTCCCGCAGGGCCGCGTAGAAGGGATAGGGATCGGCGGCAAAGGCGGGCGAGAGTGGGTCGAAGACGGGCTGGTCGGTCATGGTCTGGCTGTCGGCTGACTTGTTCTGGAGGGGCATTCGAGGAGGCGACCCTAGTCGAGGGTACGGCGCATCGTAAAGCGAAATTGGTGCATGAGGTCGCGCTGCCACGAGGGGCACGGGGTGTCGAAGAGCCTTTGGTGTGTCCGGTCCCGGGCGGTCGGACGGTGGGATGAATCATTTTCTCGTCTTTTTCGTTCAAGTCTTTGAGCGAACTCGGGCTTTTCGGTCGGTGGCGGCGGCGGCGCTGACGGACTTGAGGTTGCGCGCGCGCCGCGAAGGAACCGGGACGGGGTCTGCCAGATTAATGCGGTGAAGGGCGGCGCTCCGGTGAGCGGCGGCCCAAGCCAAAGGGAGACGCATGCGCTGCAAGGGCGCATCCGGTTCAGAAACGATGACCCAAGACAGTCTGCTGACACGTTTTTCGCAATTCGTGAAGTCCGATGAGTTCCCCTGTGTCGGTGCCAAGTCGGCACTTGCCCGAGGCACCATGCAGTTCCACGTCGCCGACGCCATCGACAGCGCGGTGAACGATCTGGAGATCTATCAGGCGATCCGCCGCTTCGCCTCCGATCTGGATATGAACACTCCCGTCCTCCAGACCCTGGTGGTTCTCTATCGTCAGCCCGAGCAGCTCGATGAGGAAGGCTTCGAGGCCGCACTCTGGGAGCGTCTCCAGTGCCTGCACAACATCGATGTGGCCGCCGGCGAGGAATGGAACGAGAAGGTCGCCACCGATCCGGACGACGCCCATTTCTCCCTGAGCCTTGCCGGGGAACCCTTCTTCGTGGTGGGCCTGCATCCGGGCTCGTCCCGTCCGGCGCGGCGCTTTGATCATCCGGTGATGGTCTTCAATTCCCATGCCCAGTTCGAGAAGCTGCGCGGCGACGGCCGCTTCGAGAAGATGAAGGACATCATCCGCCTGCGCGACAAGGAACTCGCCGGCACCATCAACCCCATGCTCGACGACTACGGGCAGTCTTCCGAAGCGCGGCAATATTCGGGCCGTGCGGTGGGCGACGAGTGGACCTGCCCGTTCCAGCACAAGGAGATCCGGCTGTGAGACTGCGTATCGACCCCAGGACAGGCACGGCCTTCGAGTTGGAACGCGGCCATTATCTGACCGTGATCGACCCGGAGGGCGAGCAGGTCAGCGATCTGGTCGCCTACAACCGGGACGACACGGACGAGGTGATCTCCTCCGGGCGCAGCATCGACTATGCGTCGACCCTGTTCCTCACCACCGGCCACGTGCTTTATTCCAACCGCTCGCGGCCGATGCTCACCATCGTTGCCGACGAGGTGGGCCGCCATGACTTCACCCTGACGCCCTGCTCCTGCGACACGTTCCGCATCCTCTATGGCGACCGCACGCCCCATCACGGCTGCCAGGGCAATCTGGAAAGGGCGCTCGCGCCCTATAGTATTCCCGGCGACCGCATCCCCATCGCCTTCAATGTCTTCATGCATGTGGACGTGGATGGCGCGAGTGGGAAGATCCGGGTGCTTCCGCCGAAGAGCCGGCCGGGACAGCGCATCGTCTTCCGGGCCGAGCAGGATCTGGTCATCGCCATGACCGCCTGTTCCGCCGGTCAGTCCAACAACTTCCGCTACAAGCCCATCGACTTCGAGGTCTCCGCAACCTGCCCCGACTGGGCGCGCGAAGCCGCCGAGCCCGTGCCCGCCTGACGTAGGCGGAACGAGCGCCGCAGACGATCTCCCGCACGTCGCGCTTTCTTCGCCGTGACCATCGATTGCCTCCTAGCGGCCCCCCCCCAAAGGAGATGCTAGGCGAACGGGGGGGCGAAACGACGCGGCCATGCCGCCCGGGGCTGGACGACGCTCTGGCCAACCGTAAAGGGAATGGGGTTGAAGACCCGGTTTACCTGTCTGCGTCCTACTTCCACGTGACCGTGAAACCTGACCCACGCACCTGTCCCGGCGAGTGGGCCTTCAGCCAGAAATTTCGGACTGGCTGAGGGGCAGGCCACGGGCAAGAGCGATCCCGGGCGGCCGTGAAAGGGGTGGTCCCTGAGCGCAGCTCAGAGGTGGCGCAGTCTCAATGGGGGGATTTACGAAGGCAGGGGCAATTTGAGGGGGGGTGAAATAGCAGTTCCTAGAAATTCGCTTCCCTAAGCCGTCATTCGTTAGGATATTTCGGCGGTAGCTTTCAGCCCGCAGCGGACCTTCGGCGGTATGCCGTCTGCTAAGGTGCAGCTAACCTAAAGCTTCCATTGAAAGGCTATAATTTTCGCCCTAGAATCTGCTTTGATTATTTGACCCGAGATCATTCTATGACTTCAAATTTTTCACGTTTTTTAGAACGGCTGCACGAAGAGCAGCCAAATCGCTCCCAAGATCGCCGAACGCCATTTCAGAGGGACCGTGCGCGCATAATGCATTCGGCGGCTTTCCGGCGACTCCAAGGCAAGACACAGGTGATGGGTATTGGTGAGGGTGATTTCCATAGAACTCGCCTGACCCATTCGATCGAAGTATCCCAGATTGGCTATGGCTTACTGGAAGTTCTAGACTTCAAGAAAGCCACCTTTCACAAGCAGGCTCAAGATTGGCTGCCAGCGCGCGATCTGATTGAAGCGGCCTGCCTTGCTCACGATCTTGGGCATCCTCCTTTCGGCCATAAAGGCGAGCAAGCGCTACACAAAGCCATGCTCCGACATGGCGGCTTTGAAGGGAATGGGCAAACCCTTCGCATTCTGACAAAGCTTGAGAAATACAAGGAGCGAGGAAAAGGCCTTTATCCGACACGCCGCCTGATTCTAGCAGTATTAAAATATCCGCGTTCGATGGATACCTTCGACCTCAATAACTATGCAAAGAAACCGCCGAAGTCGTTCCATCAAGACGAATTAGGTGTTGTGAAGTGGGCAATGGATGGATTTGAACCTTCCGATCAAAAGCGGTTAATAGAATCAGCCGATGGAAAAACTGCCCATCATAGCCTTGATTGTAGCATTCTCGAACTCGCGGACGACATTGCATATGGAATTCATGACATCGAGGATATCGTTGCACGGGGTTTGGCGACTGCAAGCGAGGTCGAAACAGAGATAGTCAAAGCCTTCAATAAAATAGATAGCGCCTCCTTGGATGGATTCGACGCGGATCTAGTCTGCAAAGGTCTACTTGGAAAAAGCTTTGACAGAAAGCAGATGATTTCCAGTCTAGTGAATCTTTTTATAACAAGCGTGGCGATTACTACGGACAATTCATACGAACACCCGCTTTTAAAGTTCAACGCAGCTCTGCCAGAACCTCATGCGAGGCTGTTGGAAGCCTTCAAGGGGCTAGCCTACGAACTCGTAATCCGTAAGGCAAAGGTACAGCAGCTCGAGCGTCGCGGTCAGATGGTCGTGGAACGTCTGTTTGATACTTTGCTCTCAGATCCCAAAAGCCTTATTCCACAGTCATCTTGGGAAGATGGTTGTCGGGAAAGTTCTGATGCGCGTCGAGTATGTGATTACGTTGCTGGCATGACGGACAGCTACGCGGAACGTCTCTACAAGCGCCTGTTCCACCCAGGCTTTGGTAGTAGCAGCGACGAATTGTGATCGTGGTTGACTGGATGAAGAAGGCACGGGGCATGGCCCAAACCGGCCACTCGAACTTGCCGCAGCGAACGACCGTTCCCCGCCCGCTATAGACCCCCGCACATCGTGCAACCAACGGCAGCTCTACAGTTGGGTCGAAATCTGCGAGCGACCATCTTGTGGCTCTACAGTTTGGCGCGAAGGCAGACTGTGGGGATTGGGCGGCGAGGGGAGGCGACGTGGGCGCCAGAATTTCTGCCAAGCGACCTTGCGCTCCAGCCGAGTGACGCGGCAGGCGCTTGCGCATGGCTGTCCCCGCAAGGGGAAGATCATCGGTGATGAGGAGGAAAGTGGGGGAAGGTGTGATGGTCGGGCAGGCCGGATTTGAACCGACGACCCCTTGACCCCCAGTCAAGTGCGCTACCAGGCTGCGCTACTGCCCGAACTGAGGCTTACCTATATGGTTCGATTGCGCTTTGCAAGCCGGTTCATGCCCCTTGATCCACAGATCGATTGCTCTGCGGCGCGGTGGCGGGAGGGGGCGTGGCGCGGGACCCGCGCGCAACTCTGGTGCCGAGCCGCCGTGCCTCCAGCCGGTCCGCGCCGATCAGCCCCCAGGCCAGCCCGTAGAGCATGTAGACATGCCGCCAGTGGTCCGTGTCGATGATGGCCTGCAGGAACATGTGGGCCACCAGAACCGCGAAGACGCAGTGGACGAAGGGCGTCCAGGGCCGGGCCTTGAAGAGCAGGGGCACCAGCCGCGACAGGGTCCAGCCGATGAAGACGATATAGACCGTGCCGCCCAGCCATCCGTAGGTGGTGAAACCCTTCAGATAGACATTGTGCTCGTCTTCCGGGAAATACTTGTTGAATTCCAGGGCCCCGAGCCCGAGCGGGCGCTCCATCACCATGCCGAAGCCGAGCGAATAGCGGGCGAAGCGCCCGAGCCGCGAGCCGTCATAATCCTGCACCAGCTTGGCGCGCTGCTGGAACATGTCGGAGACGCTGTCGATGGAGAGCGCCACGGCGATCAGCGCAACCACGGCGAAGGCCCCGGCGATCCCCAGCCAGATCAGCCGCAGGCGCCGCGCCGGATGCTGCTCGGTGATCAGCGCCAGCACATAGACGACGAGCGAGGCGGCCACCAGCACGCCCCAGGCCCCGCGCGAAAAGCTCAGGAAGATGCCGAGCACCAGGATCGCCAGCATGGGCAGCAGCTTGAGACAGGCGCTCAGCGGCTGGTCGAGCAGGCGCTGGATCAGGATCACGGTCGGCAGGGCCAGGAAGGGGCCGAAGACGTTCGGGTCCTCGAAGGTGCCGCGCGCCCGGTCATAGCGGGTGAAGAATTCCGCGCCGGGAAAGGCATGGAAATAGCCGAGGATGCCGGTGAGGGCCACGATCACCGAACAGGCGAGATAGCCCTTCTCGATCATCCGGTAGCGCTCGGGCCGCTCGGCCAGCACGGCGGCATAGAACATGGCCGTCACGGCCAGGAAGACGGAGACGGCGATATAGGTGAAGGCGCCCATGAAGTCGCGGGCCAGCGGCACCCCGGCAATCCCCCCGGCGCAATAGAGCAGCAGGCAGATCACCAGCGGCCCGAACTCTCGCCGCAGCTTCAGGCCGAACAGCAGCCAGACCACGCTGAGGCCGGCGAGATAGAGCTCGTAAGGGGCCGGTTCGCGGATCACGAAGCCGGAGAGGAAGGCCGCGAGCCACAAGGCACCATCGCCGATGCGGCTGGCGGTCAGAACCGGCGGCATCGGCGACAGGTCACGTGCAGGGCTTGGGGCGGCCGGCGCGCTCAATAGGCATTCTCCGTATTGAGGAGGCGCAGCGGCGTCAGGGCGAGGATCTTGAGATCGAAGAGGATCGACCAGTTCTCGATGTAATAGACATCGAACTCCACGCGCTTGCGGATCTTCTCCGGCGTGTCGACTTCACCGCGCCAGCCGTTGATCTGGGCCCAGCCGGTCACGCCGGGCTTCACCTTGTGGCGGGCGAAATAGCCGTCGACCACATTGTCCCAGGTGGTGTTGTCCGTATGGGCATTGACCGCATGGGGGCGGGGGCCGACGAGCGAGAGGGAGCCGGCCAGCACGTTGAAGAGCTGGGGCAGTTCGTCGATGGAGCTCTTGCGGATGAAGCGTCCGACCGGGGTCACGCGCGGGTCGCCCTTGGTCACGGCCTTGGCGGCGGTGGGGTCGAGCTGATCGGTGAACATGGAGCGGAACTTCAGCACCTCCACGATCTCGTTGTTGAAGCCGTAGCGCTTCTGGCGGAACAGGATCGGGCCCTTGCTGGTCGCCTTCACCGCAATCGCCGCCCCGATCATGACCGGGGAAAGGGCGATGAGAGCACCGAGCGAGAAGAGGATGTCGAAGGCGCGCTTGGCCACCATGTCCCAGTCGGCAATCGGCTTCTCCAGCACGTCGACGAAGGGCACGGTGCCGATGAAGGAGGTGCCGCGATCACGGAACCGCACCTTGTCCGTGTGGGCCGACAGGCGGATGTCCACCGGCAGCACCCACAGCTTCTGCAAGAGCTCCAGCACGCGCTTTTCGGCGCGCAGCGGAATGCAGACGATCAGCATGTCGATGCGGGCGAGGCGGGCAAATTCCACCAGGGCGGCGATGTTGCCGAGCTTGGGATAGCCGGCCACCACCGGCGGCGAGCGGTCATTGGCCCGGTCGTCGAAGATGCCGCAGATGCGGATGTCGTTGTCGGGCTGGCCTTCAAGCTCGTGGATCAGCTCGGCCGCAGCCGTGCCGCCGCCCACGATGATGGCCCGGCGCTCCAGCCGTCCGATCTTCATCCAGTGCCGCACCCGGCGGTAGATGGCGAGACGGAAGCAGATCAGGCTTCCAAGCCCCACCGCATACCATGCGCCGAGCCAGGGCTCGGACAGGCCCTGACCCAGACCGGTCAGGCTGCGCAGCAGGAAGAACATGGCAAAGACCAGGGTCCAGCCGGCGGTCACCCGCCCGAGCTGCGACATGCCCCGCCGCATGACCGAGACCTGATAGGCATCGGCTGCCTGGAAGAAGGCGAGGGAGAAGATCATGGCAACGACAATGGCGACCAGATGGGCCGCACTCGTGTCGAAGGCTCCGGAGGCGCCGGCCGCATCGCCACGCGCCAGCCAGCTGTCCTGCAGGTTGAGCATGCCGACGAGGGCCGCACTGCCGCAGATCAGGATCTGGTCGATGAGCCGCACGGAGCCGCTGAGCACGGGAACCGAAATCCCGTTGTCCGAGAGCCTTCCGGCGATGTCGAGCGCCTCGGGGCTCAGGTGCGTGCGCGGGCTGCCCGGACGGGCCGTGGCCGGGTCACGTGCCCCGTCTCCCACCATGCCGATGGGGCCGTAGACGTTGGAGGATCCGGAGATCTCCTGGCTGCGGCGCAGGCTTCGGGTCAACCGCTGTCCGAGGTTCGCCTGAAGCGGCGTGCCCGGCGCAACAGATGGCTCGCTCGGGTCGCTTGCCTCCGCCGGACGGTTTTCGGGGAGATTGGCAGGGGTGATCATGAGGGATTGCTCGTGCGGGCGTAGGCAGAACCATGGCGAACGGACGCAGGTGCGGCCTGATCCACCGTCTCGTCCTGGGGGGATTCGCCCCGCGCCAGACGATACAGGGTCGTGATCCGGTCTGCCATCAGCTCCACGGAGAAGGTTTCCGCCAGACACTGGCGCAGCCGCACGGCCGCCTCCTGCATGGCCGCGGGCGTGTCCAGCGCCGTGCGCATGGCCCGGGTCAGGTGATCCACGTTCCCCGGTTCGATGAGCCGCAGAGCGTGACGCCCGAAGACCTCCGGCACGCCGCCGACGCGGGTGGCGATCAGCGGGCGTTCGGCCGCCACGGTTTCAAGCACGATATAGGGCATGGCCTCGGCGCGCGAGGGCACCACAACGAAGCGCCCGTTGGCGAAGGCCTCGCGGGCGGGCACGGCACCGAGGAAGGTGACCGTGTCGGTGAGCCCGTAGTCCTCCACCATCTGCCGGTATTTCGGCTCGTCCGGACCTTCGCCGGCGATGAAGGCGGTCGGCCGCCGGCCGGTCTGAAGCTCCAGATTGTGCAGGGCGTCGATGAAGAGATCCGGACCCTTCAGGTCGCGCAGCATGCCGATGAAGAGGAAGTCCGCCGCATCGGAAGCCGGTTCGACCGGCGAGAACTCGGACGGCTGCAATCCGTTGTAGACCACCCGGGTCGGGCAGGTCGGCCGGGAAACCTTGGTCTCGAAGGCGGCATATTCATAGTCGGACACGAAGATCAGCCCGTCGGTCATGCGCAGAAGCAGGCGCTCCAGGGCATGATAGACGCGGCCTTCCAGCCGGTTCGGATCATAATGGAGGCTGCCGCCGTGCGGGCAGTAGATTCGCTCGACCTTTTGACCCTGAAGCCGAAGCACAGTGCCGATGAACCGGGAATAGGCGCCGCCCTTGGCCCCGTGGCCATGCAGGACGTCGGGCTTCAGATCGCGGACATGGCGGTAGAGATCGCGGGTGGCGGCAAGATCCTGCAGCGAGAGCTGTCGACGCATGGGAAAGCGCGCCACGCCGAGGGAAAGGTGAGGGCGCAGGCTGTCGACGATGGCATTGTCATAGTCGCTGCCGCTGCTGCTGTCGCAGATCAGGCCGACATCGTGTCCAGCCGCTGCCTGGCTGAGCGCGAGGTCCTTGATATGCCTGAAGATCCCGCCAATTGGCGAGCGCACGCAGTGGACGATCCGCAACGGATCCTTGGTCATGGTGCAGGCTCCCTGTTGGGGCTCCGGATCGTCTGCGCGGTCCGTGAACCCGATGAGCTGCACCCTACAGACGCCCGGTGAGTCTGCGGTTAATTCCTGTCACTTTTCAGAAGTAGCGTTCCCGGACGTAAATCGTGTCGCCGGGGCGGATCGGGTCCGAAATGGGCACACGTCCGTTTAGGATTTCCCCATTGACCTGACGGGTCAGATCCACGTCCTGCTGCTGGGCGCGGGCGCTGAAACCGCCGGCGGTCGCGATCGCGTTCTGGGCGGTCATGCCGGCCACGTAAGAATACTGGCCCGGGTTTTGCACCTCGCCCATGATGAAGAAGGGACGATAGGTCGCCACCTCCACGGAGACGTCCGGATCGCGCAGGTAGCCCTGCTTCAGTTTGCGGGAAATCTCGGCTGCCAGCTCCATCTGGGTCTTGCCCCGGGCTGCCACGGCACCGATCAGCGGGAAGGAAATATATCCTGCCTGATCAACCACATAGTTATTGGAGAGCGTGTCCTGACCGAAGACGATCACACGCACCTGGTCGCTGGAATCCAGCCGGTAAGGCTGTGTCAGCGTCTCGTGAAAGGCAGCCGGCGGCTGGCGATAGCCGCTACAGGCGGCCAGCACCAGGACCAGAAGGCCCAGCAGGATCCAGCGAAGGGGCATTGTCTACTCCACCTACAAGTGCGGGCATCTTGCGTATTCATGGTTAATGTCAGGTGAAGGGCCGCAAAAGCTGACGTAAGGCACGCCAGAAATGCGACCGTAAAAATTAACAAGGCCGGAAGCGCGGAATTCCGCGGCTTAACCCATCGCTTACCCTAGTTCGGCATAGTTGCCGCCAGAAAGCTGGAGAGTGTTGATGCCGGGTTATCGCGAAGCCACCCCACATGCGGATATGGCGCTGGATCTGAAGGGGCTGTTGGGTGCCATCGGCCGCTCCCTGCGCTGGCTGCTGCCGCTGGTGCTGATCGTGGCCGCCACGGTCTTTGTCCTGCTCACCCTGTCTCCGAAGAAATATCTGGGCTCTGCCCGGGTGCTCATCGAGAGCACGAGCTACGGTCTGCCCGGTGGCGGACGTGGTGCGGAAGAAGAGCGCGCGCTGCTCGATGAGCAGGGTGTGGCCAGCCAGGTCCAGCTTCTGATGTCCGCCGATCTGGCGCGCCGCGTCGTCACCCGTCTTGATCTGGGGAGCCTTGCTGAGTTCGAGGCCGAGGGCGACAAGGGGCTCGCCGACCGTCTCCTGTCTCTGGCCGGTCTGGGGCAGGGGAGCGATGGCGCTGCCGCGCCTGCCGACGAACTGGTGCTGCGCGCCTATTTCAAGCGGATCAATGTCTACCGGCTGGAAGGCTCCCGCGTGATCGCGGTCGAGTTCACCTCTCAGGATCCCCAGCTCGCCGCCCGCGTGGCCAACACCATCGTCGATGAATATCTGGCCCTGCAGGCCGGTGCCAAGCGCGAGACCACGGAAGTCGCGACCCTCTCCCTGCAGCCGCAGATCGTTGCCCTGCGCGACGAGGTGCAGGCTGCCCGCAAGGCGGTCGCCGAATTCCGCTCCAGCGCCGACCTGCTTCTGGGCTCCGGCAACCAGACCCTGTTGCAGCAGCAGCTGGTCGAGCTCGGCACCTCCTACAATAATGCCCTCGCCAGCCGCGATGAGGCTCAGGCGAAGGCCAGCCAAGTGCGCGGCCTGATCTCGTCCGGCGGCGCGCTGGAAACCGCCTCTGACGTTCTGAACTCCCAGCTCATCCAGCGTCTGCGCGAGCGGCAGGCCGAGCTCCAGGCCAATGTGTCCGAACTCTCGATCACGCTCCTGCCGAACCACCCGCAGCTGAAGGCGCTCCAGTCCCAGCTGAACGACTATGACCGTCTCATCCGTCGCGAGGCGGAAAAGGTGCTGGCCGGGCTGGAGAGCGATGCCCGTGTCGCACAGCAGCAGGCCGAGGCGCTCGGTGCCCGCCTGGAAGACCTCAAGCAGCAGGTCACCCGCTCCAATGCGGATCAGGTGCGTCTTGATGAACTGGAGCGGGAAGCCGCTGCGAAGGAGCGCCAGCTCGACATTCTGGTCGCCAGCTACCGGGAGGCCGACACGCGCCTGAAGTCACAGGTGCTGCCGGCGGATGCGCGGATCATTTCCCGCGCCATCGTGCCCATCGAGCCCTATGCACCCAAGATCATCCCCTCGACCATTCTTGCCGCCGTCGCGACATTTGTCTTCGGCTGTGCGCTGGTGGTCGGCTGGGCCTTCCTGACGGGAGCCGCCCTTTATCCGGTGACCTATGGCGCGGCGCGGGACCCGCGTGATGACCGCGCTAAAGACGAGACAATCGCTCACGAGAAAAACGAAGACGAGAAGAGCGAGCCGGAGACAATCGTCGACGAGCCCGCGACTGCGCCCGAGGTGATGAGCGCAGGCCGTCGCGGCAGTGTCCTTGCGCAAGTGCAGAGCTTCGAGCCTCTGCCTGCGCGGCAGGGCGACGAAGAGCCCGTGGTCGAGAACGAAGCGGCGCAGGCGGAAGCTGTCGATGACGTGCCGGCCCCTGCGATCGTTGCCCCCAGGAAGCGCAGCTGGCTGGCCGAGGTGTCTGCCGGTCCTTCCGGAGAGGCGGACAGCGTGGTCGAGGAAGCCGATTTCGAGCAGCCCGTCACAGCGTCACCCCAGGGGCAATATGCCTTCAGCCCGGCCATGGCCCGTCATCTGGCCACCATGTCGCGGACGGTTCGCACCGAAAGTGACAGTGAGGCCGAAACGAACGCCGAAGCGCCTCTCGAGGCCGCGCACCAGGAGCAGCACGCTTCCGAGGAGCCTGTGGCCGCAGTGCCGCAGGCCGATCCGGCGGAGGACGCCGAGGCTGACGAACTGCGCCTCTCCACACTGGATGCCGGCGCCGACGATGACGACGCGGCTGACGCAACCGAGATTGCTGCTTCCGAAATCGAAACTGAGGCCGACGACGCGCCGGTCGAGGACACCCATGCGCCGGAACTCTTCCAGCAGCTTGACGGCATGATCGTCGTGCTCACCGTCGACAATCCGGACCTCTCCCACAAATGCGCCTTCCATCTGGCGCGTGCCGCTGCCGATCGCGGTTACACGGCGCTACTGATGGAGGCTTTCCCCGAGCTTGAGGCGCCCCAGTCGGCGCGTGGCTTCTCCGATCTGGTCAGTGGCGAAGCGACCTTTGCCAAGGTGATCTACGGCGATGCCGGGTCGTCGGCGCATCTGATCGAGGCGGGCACCCGCGCCATCCCCGATGAGGTGGCGCGTCAGCCGCGCTTCGCCCAGACCCTTGAGGTCATCTCGAGCATGTATGAAACGGTGGTGATCGATCTCGGCGCCATCGACGGCTCGCTGGCCAGCGTGCAGATCCTGCGCAAGGCCGAGCGGGTGCTGCTCATGGCGGAAGACGCAGGGCTCGGCATCGAGCTGGAAGAAGCGGCTCGCCTGCTGCGCAAGAACAGCCGGGCGCAGGTGGAGGTCTTCACGGAAGGAGATCTGCCTTCGGCCCTGACCCGAGGGGCAGGTCACGCCGCCTGAGTCGCAAGAGAACTGCACAAGGCCGATCCGAAGGCTCGCCATTCGGATCCGGCGGGACGCTCAGTCCTGCGAGGCGGCAGGGGCTGCGTGCCGGGCCTTCCAGTTGCGCGCCTTGCGCACCAGCGCCCAGAGCAGCGGTGTGCTGCGGATGAAGGTCTTGGTCCGCGACACCATCAGCAGGGCGCCAAGGGCGATCTGGCCGCGCCGGGTGACCGGCAGGAACAGGTCGTGAAGCGGCTGCGGCGTGCTCCAGCCATGCTTGTAGCGCTCGTCCCCTAGCCCCAGATCCAGAGTGGCATAGCGGCCCGCGCCGATCACCTGTGACAGCATCTCCTTGAGCAGGACGACCCCCGGGCTGCGCGCCGTCAGATCGTCATGGGCGATGCTGTTGGTGTAGCCCACAAGGGTGCGGTCATGCTGGGCGCAGAGATAGGTCGCTCGCACGGCACCGGCCGCCTCCAGACACCACAGGGACAGAAGCGGCGCCTGCTGCGCCTTCGGTTCCGGCCCGTCGACGCCCGTCGCTGCCTGGGCGGTCAGCCGGCGCAGGAAGGCCTTGCCGGCCTCGCTTCCGAAGGCGTTGGGAATGCCCGTCAGATCCGCCCGGGCCTGTCGCTGGGTCTGGAATACCTCCAGAGCCGCGGTGACTTCCTGCGAGGTTTGGGCCTCGAAGACCCGGAACGCTCCGGCTTCCTGAAGTGCCTTTTCCTTGCGCTGCAGGGTCTTGCGCGAGGACTTGGAAAAGGCGTCGCGATAGAGCGTGTCGAAATCGCGGTCGAGCGCGGCGCGGAACACCGGGTTCATGCTGGCAAGCCGGGTCGTGCCGGGCAAGGCCAGCGGGCATCCGTCGAAAGCCTCGGGCGTGTTGGCCAGATGCAGTAGGTCGACGCCCGCAGCCTTCAGGGCAGGGCGCAGGGCCCGGGCAATCTCCGCGCTCAGGGCTTGCGGATCGGCCATGCTCAGAAAGGCCCGGTCCCAGACACCTACATTCTGGTTTGCATTCGGCTGGCCAAGAAACTGCGCCACCATCGCGCCACGGCTGCGGCGCAGGCCCAGAGGCAGCAGCAGGACAGTGCGGTCGCCCTGACGCAGCGAGAGGAAGAGTGGCACCGTCTCACTTTTTTTTCCCAATGTTTCCAACCAGCTTTCAATCCAGCCGGGAGTCTGGTAGGCGAAGTCAACTGAGGGGTGCGGTCCGCCGCTTCCTTCGCGCAGAAGCCTGTAGGTCTCCGCATAGGCGGCAAGGTCGGGAAGCTGCACGACAGCAAGGCCCGGTGTCGCCGCAGCTTGCGGGAGATCGACGGTGGAAGGGGCCTTTGGGGAGGAATGGCCGGCCGGATCCGTTGCATAGGTGACGGTGAGGGATGCGGGGACGGACATGGCAATATTTTTCCGTGAGAAAAGATCTTGATCGCGATTATTGGCAATAAGTCTTAAGGAAATGATGTTCGGATTGATGGGAATTGCTGCGGGAGCCGACCGGTCGGTCGAAGGAAACATGACATCGCGCCAGAGGGTCTACAGGCAAACCCTTCAAGTTCTTGAAGGCACCGGTCTCAGCCGCGCGGTCGCGCCGCTGACGCAGGGCATTGGTGCCGTCTTCATGCTGCACCGGGTGCTGCCTGCCTCGTCCGCCGCCTTCCAGCCGAACCGCCATCTCGAAGTCACACCGGAATTCCTGCGCGCGACCGTCGAGCGGATCCGCCACAACGGCTACAAGATCATTTCGCTGGGCGAAGCGGTCGATCTGCTGAAGATGGGCTACGGGCTCGACAATGAAGGCACACGCTATGCGGTCCTGACCTTCGACGACGGTTTCCGCGACAATCACGACATTGCCTATCCGATCCTGAAGGAACTCGGCGTTCCCTTCACGATCTTCCTGACCTCCGGCTTCCTCGACCGCACGTCCCAGGTGTGGTGGGTGGCTCTGGAGCGTCTGATCGCCACTCGCTCCCTTCTTGATCTCTCCGGGCTGCCGGGGGCGCCCGAGTCGACGCTCTCCTGTCGGTCGGACGAGGAAAAGTGCGTTGCCTTCAAGCGGGCCGTGCGGTGGCTCACCTGCGATCTGCGGGAAGAGGCGCAGCGGGAGGCGATCATCGTCCTGGCCGAGCGCCATGGCCTTGATCTCGGTGCACTTGCCGACGAACTCATGATGACCTGGGACGATGCGCGGCGGCTGGCGGAAGACCCGCTGGTGACCCTCGGGGCGCATACCCACGACCACTACGCCCTGGCGCGTCTCTCGCCCGATGAGGCTGCGGCCGATATCCAGCGCGGCATAGCCCGCATGGAAGAAGAGCTCGGGCGCCGGCCGAAATATTTCGCCTATCCCTATGGCTTCGAGGCGGCCGCAGGGCCGCGCGACGGGGAGATTGCCGAGGCGATCGGGTTCCGCGCCTGTCTCACCACCCAGCCCGGCGTGCTGCGCGCCACCCATGCGCGCAACCTCATGCTGTTGCCGAGGGTGTCCCTCAACGGGCATTTCCAGGACGAGTTCATGGTCGATCAGTATCTGACCGGCATGCCCTTCGTGCTTTATGACGCGGCCAAGTGGGCGGCGTCCGGCTTCGGGCTCAAGCCCCGGATTTCCCGCCTCTTTCCATCCACCAGATGATGGCGCCCGCCGGCACCACCCAGATCAGCCCCGCCACTGCATAATAGAGGATCCGGCCCAGCATCGGCGTCGTCTGCAGGCTCATGTCTCCGATCACCATGGCGAAGAAGGCATAGATAATGACGAAGAGCACCAGGGCGATCATGCCGATGAACTTGCGGAACGAAGGAACCATCGCAGTGTCCTGAGAGTGAGGGAGCCGGGCCGGGTCTGGCGGGCCGGTGCGGCGGGATGCCGCTTGTCGGCGCTTTAAAGCATCTATATTCCCTGACGCAAAGATCAATTGCGGGAAATCAAATGCGCGCAACGCCTTCTTCCGTTCAGCCTTCGACGCCGCAGCCAGCCGTTCCTGCGCAGATCGCGCGCAACCGGCGGGCCATCCGCTGGTGGCTCTATGGCATCTGTCTTCTGGTGCTTGCCATGGTGGTCGTGGGCGGGGCAACCCGTCTGACCGAATCCGGCCTGTCCATCACCGAGTGGAAGCCGATCCACGGCGCCATTCCGCCGCTGTCGGTGGCCGAATGGGAAGAGGAATTCGCCAAGTACCGCCAGATCCCGCAATACGAGATCCTCAACAAAGGCATGTCCCTGGAGGAGTTCAAGACCATCTTCTGGTGGGAGTGGGGCCATCGCCTGCTCGGACGGGTGATCGGTCTGGCCTTCTTCGTGCCGCTGGTGATCTTCTGGGCCAAGGGCATGATCGAGCCCTGGCTTAAGCCCCGCCTTGTGCTGGGCCTCGTCCTCGGTGGCCTGCAGGGCGCGCTCGGCTGGTACATGGTCGCCTCCGGTCTCGTGGACCGCATCGACGTCAGCCAGTATCGGCTCGCCGCCCATCTGACCCTCGCCTGCGTCATCTTCGCCTGGCTGTTCTGGATCGCCCGCCGCCTTGCACCCCGGCGGTTGCCGACGTCAGAAGAGGTCCGCAGGCTCATGCCGGTCGGAAACCTGTTCCTGGCGCTGGTGCTCTTGCAGATCTTCCTGGGCGGACTGGTGGCCGGGCTCAATGCCGGCTTCACCTTCAACACCTGGCCGCTCATCGACGGGCAGATCATCCCGAAGGGGCTCTTCGTGATGGATCCGCTCTGGGTCAACCTCTTCGAGAACGTGATGACGGTGCAGTTCCAGCATCGCATGACCGCCTATGTGCTGGTGATCGTCGCCGTGCTCCTGTGGCTGCGCACCCGCTCCGCGAGCCGCGACAAGGTGCTTCTCATGCCCGCCCGACACATTCTGGGCTTCGTGGTCCTGCAGGTTGTCTTCGGCATCGGCACGCTGGTGATGCAGGTGCCGCTTCATCTGGCGCTCTGGCATCAGGCCTTTGCCGTCATCGTGCTGGGTGCGGCCATCGACTATCTGGCCGCCCTCAAGGGGGAATATCCCGCCCGCTGATCCCACACCCTGAGATGGGAGAGGCGGATGATGCCGATCGATCCGCCGCTCCGCCCCATCAAGATCGCAAGGAACCCGCCATGACCGCTCCCCATCTCGTGCCTGAGGATGCCGCCGAACGCCGGGCGGTGAAGCCGGTGATCTGCTATCCGGTGGATGCGCTGCCCGGCGCCGACCTGCCGCTTTATCGCGCGGCCCGCGAAGGGGCGCAGAAGATCGCGGAGACGGTGGTGCCGCCCCGCGACGCCGCGACGATCGAGGTTCCCGCCGGCTGCTTCCTGCGCATGTCCAGCGTCGAGGGGTCCCAGGTCGGCGACCTCAATCTCTTCAACGCGGCCGATCTTTCCGAGCGCTTCTACTCCGGCAAGACCCGCGCCCTGCACGGTACCCACGTGACAACCGGCAACCGGCTGTGGTCGTCGTTCCCGACCCTGCGCCCCATGGCGACCATCGTCGAGGACACCCTGGAATGGTATGGCAAGGACGAGTTCGGCGGCTCGGTGCATGACGTCATCGGCACCCGCTGCGACCCCTATACGGGGCAGGTGCTGAAGGGCGTGGACTATCACCACTGCTGCCATTCCAATCTGACCCGGGCGCTGGCCGAGGCCCGCAACCTGCCGCTCTGGGAGGCGGAGATCCACGTCCATGACGTGCTCAACGTCTTCATGTGCACGGGCTTCACCCGCGACACGGGACAATATTTCATGAAGGCAAGCCCGGTGCGCCCGGGCGACTTCCTCGAGCTCTTTGCCGAGATCGACCTGCTGGCGGTGCTGAGCGCCTGTCCCGGCGGCGATTGCAGCGCAGAGCACACTTCCGACACCGCCGCCTGCCACCCGCTGCTGATGGAGGTCTTCCGCCCGCAGGCGCAGGCGCTGGAAGGCTGGAGCTCGCCGCCCGTCAATGCCTATGATCGCAGCCACGGCCTCTGAGTTGGGCGGCACGCGATTGCGGGGCAGGGTGCCCTGAAATGGGCAGGGATGGCCCAAGATATCCTCTTGACGTCACAAACTTCCTCTATAGAAGTCGCTCACCTGAAATTCGTTTCGGATCGGCGCCCCTTGTGCGGGCAGCCGGGCCCTCGGGACAGGCCGCAACCGGCCGTCGGACTTTGAAAGGCTCCGCCAGATGGAAACGCCCTATTACCTCATCGACAAGTCGCGCCTGAAGGCCAACATGGAGAAGATCGCGTGGCTGCGCGAACACTCCGGGGCCAAGTCGCTGCTTGCGCTCAAGTGCTTCGCCACCTGGTCGGTCTTCGACCTGATGAGCCAGTACATGGATGGCACCACCTCCTCGTCTCTCTATGAGGTCAAGCTCGGCTTCGAGAAGTTCGGCGGGGAGACCCATGCCTATTCCGTGGCCTATGCGGACAACGAAATCGACGAGGTTCTCGCCAACTGCGACAAGATCCTCTTCAACTCCATCGGCCAGCTGACCCGTTTCGACAACAAGTCTGCGGGCAAGGTGCGGGGTCTGCGCGTCAATCCGGGCGTTTCCACCTCGTCCTTTGACCTGGCCGACCCGGCCCGTCCCTTCTCCCGTCTCGGCGAACATGACCCGGCGCTCATCGAGGGCGTGCTGGACAAGATTTCCGGCTTCATGTTCCACAACAACTGCGAGAACGCGAGCTTCGAACGTTTCGACGAGATGCTGACCCTGATCGAGGCGAAGTTCGGCCATCTGATCGATCGCATGGACTGGATCTCGCTGGGTGGCGGCATCCACTTCACCGGCGAGGGCTATCCGCTGGAGAAGCTGGCCGCGCGCCTGAAGCAGTTTGCCGAGAGCCATGGCGTCCAGGTCTATCTGGAGCCGGGCGAGGCTGCGATCACCGGGGCCGCGACCCTGGAGGTCACCGTGCTCGACACGCTCAACAACGGCAAGGATCTCGCCATCGTCGACAGCTCCATCGAAGCGCACATGCTCGATCTGCTGATCTACCGCGAGAGCGCCAAGGTCAAGCCGAACACCGGTCCGCACAAGGTCATGGTCTGCGGCAAGAGCTGCCTGGCCGGCGACATCTTCGGCGAATTCTCCTTCGAGCAGCCGGTGAAGCCCGGCGACCGCCTGTCCCTGCAGGACGCGGCCGGTTACACCATGGTGAAGAAGAACTGGTTCAATGGCGTGAAGATGCCGGCCATCGCCATCCGCGAGGAGGACGGCACCATCCGCCCCGTTCGCGCGTTCGGCTACGAGGATTTCGTCTCCAGCCTGAGCTGAGACGGTCACCGCTCCACCGGCCGCACTGACGGCACGAGAGTTCCACCGCAATTCCGGGCCCGCCGTCTGACCCCGGCGGGCTCAAGACGTTCGGGAATTGCACCTGTTTCCTGCGGGGTGTGCGAGGCATAGGAAGCCCGGACCCGCACCAAACGGAGGGTTGTCTTTCCATGAAGAAGAATGTGCTCATCATCGGCGCTGGCGGTGTTGCCCGCGTGGTGGCTCACAAATGCGCCCAGAACAACGATGTTCTCGGCGAGATCCATATTGCCTCGCGCACCAGGTCCAAGTGCGAGGAGATCGTCGCCTCCGTGCACGACATGGGCAACATGAAGCAGGACGGCGTGCTGGAAGCCCATGCGCTCGATGCCATGGACGTGGCCGCAACCGTCGCGCTGATCCGCAAGACCGGCTGCCAGATCGTCATCAACGTCGGCACCGCCTTCCTCAACATGTCGGTGCTGAGCGCCTGCATCGAGGCCGGCGTCGCCTATATCGACACCGCGATCCACGAAGAGCCGAACAAGATCTGCGAGACCCCGCCCTGGTACGGCAATTACGAGTGGCCGCGCAAGGACGAGTGCGCCAGGGCTGGCGTCACCGCCATTCTGGGCGCGGGCTTCGACCCGGGCGTCGTCAACGCCTTTGCGCGCCTCGCCAAGGACGATTATGTCGACACGATCACCGACATCGACATCGTCGACATCAACGCCGGCAACCACGGCAAGTATTTCTCCACCAACTTCGACCCGGAAATCAATTTCCGCGAGTTCACCGGCACGGTCTATTCCTGGCAGGACAGCCAGTGGAAAGAGAACGCCATGTTCGAGGTCGGGCAGGAGTTCGATCTTCCGGTCGTCGGCAAGCAGAAGGCCTACATGTCCGGCCATGACGAGGTCCACTCGCTGGCCAAGAACATGGGTTCGCCCAACGTTCGCTTCTGGATGGGCTTCGGCGATCACTACATCAACGTCTTCACCGTTCTGAAGAACCTCGGTCTCCTGTCGGAGCAGCCGGTCAAGACGGCCGAAGGCCTGGAAGTTGTGCCGCTGAAGGTGGTCAAGGCCGTGCTGCCGGATCCCTCGTCGCTGGCCCCGAACTATACGGGCAAGACCTGCATCGGCGACTTCGTGAAGGGCACCAAGGACGGCAAGCCGGCCGAGGTCTTCATTTACAACGTGGCCGACCACAAGGAAGCCTACGAAGAAGTGGGCTCGCAAGGGATCTCCTACACAGCTGGCGTGCCGCCGGTCGCCGCCGCCATGCTGGTGGCCTCGGGCGAGTGGGACGTGAAGACCATGGTCAACGTGGAAGAACTGGCTCCCAAGCCCTTCCTGCACATCCTCAACCAGATCGGCCTGCCGACCTGCATCCGGGATGAGAACGGCGACCGTCCGCTCGACTTCTCCTGACCGGCGCGCGGCATGCCCGCGTTTCGATCGACCATGAGCTAGACCCCGCATATCTCTGGATATGCGGGGTTTTTTCGTTTGAAACTCTTCCGGAATGCGGGCCGTGACACGAGGCGGCGGGAAAATGCGGGCACGGGCTGCGGCTTTTGAAAAATCGTGGGTGGCCTCGGAAAGCTCTTGTGGCCGGGCGTGAAAACGGTTATCAACCCGACCATCGACTTTTGCTTTGCCGAACTTTGTTGCCCGTGGCTTCGGCCGCGTTCTGAACGATCTTCCCTATCAACGTCGAGAACTCCCGTCCGCGAGGGTCACCCCGAACCGGGCATCCGCACATGATCGATTGAAAGGAAATCGTTATGGCTACTGGTACCGTCAAGTTCTTCAATTCCACCAAGGGTTATGGCTTCATTCAGCCGGACGATGGCGCACAGGACGTGTTCGTTCACATCTCCGCCGTTGAGCGCTCTGGCATGACCACCCTGAACGAAGGCGACAAGGTCTCCTTCGAAGTCGTCAAGGACCGTCGTTCCGGCAAGTCCGCCGCCGACAACCTGCAGGCTCTCTAATAGAGATCCTCGCGACGGCCTCAGGCTTACGGTCCGAGGCTGGCGCGATACGACACGAACATCGAAAAGGCCGGGCATCTGCCCGGCCTTTTTGCATTCAGGGGCCTTTTCCCATGCAGGGGGAGCCGCGGTTCAGCTCCGGCGCCTTCCGTCCTCAGCGCCAGCCGAGCGCCGGCGCCACATGGGTCAGGATCGCCTCCAGCACATGGGCGTTGTAGTCCACGCCGAGCTGGTTCGGGATGGTGAGCAGCAGCGTGTCGGCTTCCGCAATCGCCTCGTCCGCCTTCAGATCCTCGATGAGCTGGTCCGGCTCGGCCGCATAGGTGCGCCCGAAGATCGAGCGGGTGTCGTGGATGAAGCCGATGCTGTCCTCGTCCTTTGACCTGCCGAAATAGAGCGCGTCCTGTTCATTCACGATGGCGAAGATCGAGCGGGACACGGAGACCCGCGGCTTGCGCTTGTGGCCCGCCTCCGCCCAGGCCTGCCGATAGGCGCGGATCTGGCGGGCCTGCTGCACGTGGAAGGGCTCTCCCGTCTCGTCGTCCTTCAGGGTGGAGCTCTGCAGGTTCATGCCGAGGGCCGCCGCCCATCGCGCCGTGGCATCGGAGCCCGATCCCCACCAGATGCGCTCGCGCAGGCCCTCCGAATGGGGCTCAAGACGCAGCAGGCCGGGCGGGTTGGGGAACATCGGCCGCGGGTTCGGGCGCGCAAAGCCCGTGCCCTCCAGCAGGCCGAGCAGCACTTCCGCATGGTGGCGCCCCATCTCCGCATCGCTCTCGCCGGGTTGCGGCGCATAGCCGAAGTGGCGCCAGCCGTCGATCACTTGCTCGGGCGAACCGCGCGACAGGCCGAGCTGCAGCCGGCCGCCGGAGATCAGATCCGCAGCGCCCGCATTCTCCACCATGTAGAACGGGTTTTCGTAGCGCATGTCGATGACGCCGGTGCCGATCTCGATCCTGCGCGTGCGGGCACCCACGGCCGCCAGAAGCGGGAAGGGCGAGGCAAGCTGGCGGGCAAAGTGATGCACCCGGAAATAGGCCCCGTCCAGCCCCAGCTCTTCGGCTGCCACCGCCAGATCGATGGACTGCAGCAGCACGTCCTGCGCGGAGCGTGCCCCCGACCGGGGCGAGGGGTCCCAATGACCGAAGGAAAGAAAACCGAGCTTTTTCATGGGTCTGCCTGAGAGATCTCGAAGAATGGCCGAGGCCCTCCCTCCTCAACGCATCACGATCCAATGAGATGCCACGCCCGGCGGCGAAAGTCAGCTGAACTCTTGTCGGACTGCGCCGGGGCGTGTCGGATGGGGAAATGGTCTGATGGGGGACATAACCGGATGGGGGCATGGCCTGAGGGGGGCATGGCCTGATTAGCTGCTCCGGCAGGGAAGTCAGGCAGTCACTCGCCGCCCCCATTCGCACAGCCTACCGTCCTCACACCCCACCCGGTCCGCATCCGCCATCCCGTGGCTTGACCATGGGATCCATGCCGTGAGCTTTCGGTCATGTAAAAACCCGCCGATGTTGCCACCGGCGGGTCTTGCGTCTCAGGTCTTTGCAGGGACGGGGGCCCTTACCCCAGGTTCAGTTCCTTGAAGAAGTCGTTGCCCTTGTCGTCGACGACGATGAAGGCCGGGAAGTCTTCGACTTCGATCTTCCACACGGCTTCCATGCCGAGTTCTTCATATTCGACCACTTCCACCGACTTGATGCAGTCCTGGGCCAGGCGTGCAGCCGGGCCGCCGATGGAGCCGAGGTAGAAGCCGCCATGGGCCTGGCAGGCGCGGCGCACGGCGGCCGAGCGGTTGCCCTTGGCCAGCATGACCATGGAGCCGCCGGCGGCCTGGAACTGGTCCACATAGGCATCCATGCGCCCGGCCGTGGTCGGGCCGAAGGAGCCGGACGGCATGCCTTCCGGGGTCTTGGCCGGGCCGGCGTAATAGACCGGATGGTTCTTGATGTAGTCGGGCAGGGGCTCGCCCGCTTCGAGGCGATCGCGCAGCTTGGAATGGGCGAGGTCGCGCGCCACGATCAGCGGACCGGAGAGCGACAGGCGCGTCTTGATCGGATGCTTTGTCAGCTCGGCCAGGATCTCCGGCATGGGCCGCGTCAGGTCGATCTTCACCACGTCATCGGAGAGATGCTCGTCGGTGATCTCCGGCATGTATTTCTCCGGATGCATCTCCAGCTGCTCCAGATAGATGCCGTCCTTGGTGATCTTGCCGGTGGCCTGACGGTCGGCCGAGCAGGACACGCCGAGACCGATCGGCAGGGAGGCGCCGTGGCGCGGCAGGCGGATGACGCGCACGTCATGGCAGAAATACTTGCCGCCGAACTGTGCGCCCACACCCGAGGCCTGGGTCAGCTTGTGGATCTCGGCTTCCATCTCCAGGTCGCGGAAGGCGTGACCCAGCTCGGAGCCTTGGGTCGGCAGATTGTCGAGATAGCGCGCGGACGCCAGCTTCACGGTCTTCAGGTTCATTTCCGCCGAAGGGCCGCCGATGACGATGGCCAGGTGATAGGGCGGGCAGGCCGCGGTGCCCAGCGTCAGGATCTTTTCCTTCAGGAAGTCGATCATCCGATCGTGGGTCAGAAGGGACGGAGTGCCCTGGAACAGGAAGGTCTTGTTGGCCGAGCCGCCGCCCTTGGCCATGAAGAGGAACTTGTAGGCGTCGTCGCCTTCCGCATAAAGCTCGATCTGCGCGGGCATGTTGTTGGAGGTGTTCTTCTCCTCGAACATGGAGATCGGCGCCAGCTGGGAATAGCGCAGGTTCTTCTTGAAATAGGCGTCGCGGGCGCCTTCACCGAGGGCTGCCTCATCGGACCCGTCGGTCCAGACCCGGCGGCCCTTCTTGCCCATGACGATGGCCGTGCCGGTGTCCTGGCACATGGGCAGCACGCCGTGGGCGGCGATGTTGGCGTTCTTCAGCAGGTCGAAGGCAACAAACTTGTCGTTCGGAGTCGCTTCCGGATCATCGAGGATCTTCTTCAGCTGTTCCAGATGGCCCGGACGCAGGAAGTGGTTGATGTCCTTGAAGGCTTCCTCGGCCAGCAGGCGCAGGCCCTCGCGCTCCACCATCAGGATCTCCTCGCCGTTGAACTCGGCGGTCTTGACGTAATCCGAAGTGAGCTTGCGATAGGGCGTGGTGTCTGCGGAGAGCGGGAACATCGCGCTGTGCTGATAGGCGGGAGGCGTCACGGGAGCGTTCATCGGGCGTGCTCGTCTGTCTGGCGTTGCGGGTCCGGACATTGTGTCACCAGCGCGCGGGAAGACGCGCGGCCGCCGGACCTTCTTGGAACTGTTTCGCAGCTTATGTAAGCGAAAACGGCCGGAAGTGCTATGCACCACCGGCCGTGACTAATCGTTTAAGTCCCGAAAAAAGAACGACTAGCGGGAGGCGGTCAGGTCAAGCGAAACGGTCACCGCATCGCTCAGGGTCGGCGGGGTGACGCTTGCGCCCATGTCGAAGGCCGAGCGGCTCAGTTCGGCCGTTCCCACCGCATGGGCCGTGTCGCCCTCGATGTGCAGGGTGAAGACGAGGGTCACAGGCTGGGCGATGCCCTTGATGCTGACCGTGCCTTCGGCCTGATAGCGATCGTCGCCGAGCGCGGTCACGGCGCTGGTCTCGAAGGTGGCGACACTCAGGGTGTTCGCATTGAAATAGTCGGGCTGGGCCAGCATGTCGTCATACTGACGGTTGCCGGTCGCAACGCTCAGGGTGTCGATGCGGGCGGAGATCTTCGCGGCACCCGGGTTGGCCGGATCGAAGTCGATGTCGGCCTCGAAGGCCTGGAACTGGCCCTTCACCGCGCCGTCGGCCTGACCGACCTCGAAGCCGAGCGTGCTCTTGGCCGGATCCACCGTCCAGCTGTCGGCCAGCACGGCGGTGGTGAGGAAAGGGAGCGCGGCAAGGGAGAGAAGAAGCGTCTTCATGGATCGTGGTTCCTTCAGGGCCCGGAGCGGAGAGGGGCGGAGTATCCGTCGGGCGGTCGGGAGAGGGGCCGAGGGGGGAGGTCGGGTCTCTCCGGTTTGTGCATTCGGGATCTGGTGCTTGCGACGCGCGAAGTCCAGACCGGTCCGGTTCAAATGTCGGCGCGGGCGGGCGCGGTGGAGACCATGCGGCGCAGGGTGTCGTCGCGCGCAATGAAGTGATGCTTCAGGGCAGCGGCAGCATGGGCCGCGACCAGGGCCAGAAGCGTCCAGGCGGCGATCTCGTGCACTTGCTTGAGCAGGGCTTCCGCAGTGGCCTTGTCGCCCAGGGCAGCAGGAACCGGCAGATGGGGCACCTGGAACAGGCCGAAGACATAGGTCGGAATGCCCCAGGGCGAGGCGGAAACCATCAGCCAGCCGCTGAAGGGCAGCAGCAGGATCAGCCCGTAGAGACCGGCGTGGCCGAGATGGGCCGCAAGGCGCTCGACCGGTGCCATTCCCTCGGGCAGCTTCGGCGAGGGGTTCACAAAACGCCAGGCAAGACGCAGCACTGCAAGGGTCAGCACCACCAGGCCGATGGATTTGTGCAGCTGATAGAGCGGGTAAAGGCTCGGGTCGGACTGGTCGAGGCTGGTCATGTAGAGACCGAAGGCGACCATGCCGAGCATCAGGATGGCCATCGTCCAGTGAAAGGCGATGGCGACGAGACCGTAGCCGGTCGTGGTGTTCCGCAGCATGGTCGGATCCTCTCGGGAAGAGTTCTCTGCCGCCGATCCTCGCTCCGCGGGGAGGAGCAGGGACCGGCGGCCGATGAACTGTGAGGCCGGGATTAGTCGGCCTTCAGGCTTTCGGCGTGGAAGGTGACGGTCACGTCGTCGCCGACATACGGGACGTAGAGGTCCATGCCATAGTCGGAGCGCTTGATGACGCCGGTCACGGCAAAGCCTGCGGCCTGCTTCTTGGCCATCGGGTGTTCGCCGAAGGTGGTCACGGTCACATCGAGGACGGCCGGCTTGGTGATGTCCTTGATGGTCAGGTCGCCGGTCACCTTCAGGGTGTTGTCGCCGGTCTTTTCAACGGACGTGCTCTTGAAGGTTGCCTTCGGGAACTTCTCCACGTCGAAGAAATCGGCGGAGAGGAAGTGCTTGTCACGGTCTGCGAAGAACGTGTCGAGGGAAGCAACATCGATGGTGAATTCGATGGAGGAGGCTTCCGGCGCATCGGCGTCGATCAGCAGGGTGCCTTCCCAGTCACCGAAACGGCCTTCGGTGGTGGAGAAGCCCAGGTGGTTGTAGGAGAAGGACAGGTTGGCGTGGGACTTGTCGAAGTCATAGGCCACCGGTTCGGCAAAGGCGGTTGCGCTCAGGAGGGTGAGCGCCAGGGCGGAGGTCGCAAGACGGATCATGTTTCTAACCTTGAAATTCGAGTGGGCTCGGGCTCGGGAGAGCGCGACACCGAAACACATAGCGAATTTCGAAAACTAAACAATTTGACGAACTGTCAATCCACCGTGAACGATCCCCGGTTTGAAAGCCGCGAAACGGCTTTCCATGAGCGTTCTCGGGCAAAAGAGCGAGCGGCCAGAGGTCCAGCCTCTGCAATCTTGTGGAGGGATCACGTCTGGATGACGCATTCGTGAGTGGATCAATTGACAGAGGTACCCCGCGGAAACGGGAGAATCCGAAGTGTTCTGTTCTGCGTTTGTTAAATGAGTCCCTGCTAGTTTCCCCTCGAATGTTTTGACAGGTGGAAAAGGGCGCAAGATGAGCGGAAGTTCCCGGTTTGGAGATGCATGCTCTGGTCATGTCCCGCGGGCGTGGATCGGTGCAAGACTGCACAAGGCAGCCATTGCAACTGCTGCGATATCCATGCTGCTTCTGGGAACTGGTGCGAGCCTTGCGGCCGATTGGGTGCTCAAGCGCGTGACAGGCACGGTGCATGTGGTGGCTCCCGGGGTCGCGCCTGAGCGCGCGAAGGTCGGCATGACCCTGCCCAAGGGCTACACCCTGGCCACTCAGGCCAATGGCCGGGCGATGCTGGAACGGGGTCCGGAAAGCATCATGGTCTCTCCGGGAACGGTCTTTGCTGTCTCCGCCTATCGCACCAATGGCGCCGAGACGACGCTCCTTCAGAAGAAGGGGACGCTCACCCTCGACATCGAGAAGCGCGCGCGGCCGCATTTCGCCGTGGAGACGCCGTTCTTTGCGGCCGTCGTGAAGGGCACCCGCTTCACCGTGGAAGTAGCCCGCAAGAGCGGTCGCGTCACCGTCGAGCGTGGCGTGGTGGGGGTCAGCGACTTTGCCTCCGGCGACAGCACGGATCTCGAGGCGGGCCAGTTCGCGGCCACCAATCCGGAAACGAAGGTGGGTCTCTCCGTTGGTGGCAAGGGAATGCCCGTGGTTTCTAAGGGTGCGCCGCGCGCCCCTCTCTTTGACACCCCGGCGGTGAAGAATGTTCCCAGCGCCGGCTCCAAGGCGGCCTCGAGCAACGCCGGCGGCAACTCGGCCAATGCCAGCTCGAACAGCAGCAACTCCAGCAGCAAGGGCAACTCCGCGAATTCCAACGCGGGCGGCAATTCCGCCAACGCGAATTCGAATGCGGGCAGCGGCAACTCCAATGCCGGCGGCAACAGCAACGGAAACGGCAACTCCGGCAATTCCAACGCCGGGGGCAACTCCTCGAATGCCAACTCCGGCAGCGGCAATTCCAATGCCGGTGGCAACTCCAATGGTAACGGCAATTCGGGGAACTCCAACGCCGGCGGCAACGGGAACGGCAACAACAGTTCCGGAGATGACGACGACTGATGTCTGCCTGGGAACCGAAGGCCCCCGGATCTGATCGGCGCGAGACGCTCAAGCGGCTGCGAACCTGCGTGCTCGTCGCGCTCGTGGCCCTCGTCTCGGCCTTTGGCCTGAAGCAGACGGGTCATCTGAGCCGCCTGAGCCTGGCGCTTCTTGAGACCCGTCACGATACTCTCGAGCGCCACGCCACCGGCTCCATTGTTTTCGTGGATATCGATGCCCGCAGTCTGCAGGAGGTCGGGGTCTGGCCCTGGCCCCGCAGCCTCTACGGCAAGGCGCTGGACCGGCTGACCGCAGCCGGCGTCAGTGACATCGCCTTCGATATCGACTTCTCCAGCCGTTCGACGCCCAATGAGGATCTGGCCTTCGCCCAGGCGCTGCGCCGCGCCGGCGACGGGGTGGGGCTTGCCACCTTCCGCCAGCCCGCGAAGGTGGGCGGCCGCACGATCGAAGTGATCAACAGGCCCATCGAGACCTTGCGTGAGGTCAGCTGGCCGGTGCTCGTCAGTGTTCCGGTGGCCGTGGACGGGCGTGTGTGGAGCGCCATCGAGGGGGACCTGCTGGACGAGGAAGTCACACTCTCCCTCGCAGCCTTCCTCTCTGGCGGCGAGACGCAGGCAGGCCGTGACTTCCTGATAGACTACGGCATCGACCCGGCCACCGTGCCGGTGGTGCCTTTCGTCGACCTGCTCAACGGTCACGTCTCGCCCGCCGTCCTCTCCGGCCGCAAGATCGTCATCGGCGCCAGCGCCCAGGAGTTGCGCGATCTCTTTTCCGTGCCGGTTCATGGGGTTCTGCCCGGCGCGATGATCCAGATCCTCGCGGCCGAAAGCCTGATGCAGGGGCGCGACATCCATGAGGCTGGATGGCTGCTCTGCCTGATGCTCACGGTCATTCTCGCCATCCCCCTGTCGTCCCTCGGGCGGATCGACTGGAAGGCCAGGGTGGCGCTGCTTGTCGGCCTGTCGGCGGTGCTTGAGATCCTGTCGCTCGTGCTCCAGTCCCGCAGCGCCCTTTTCCTGGATACCGCCCCCTCCCAGCTGGCGATTGCCATGATCCTCGTCTCGCTCATGGCCCGCCAGATCAGCTGGCATCGCCTCCTTCTGGGGCGCTCGCGGATCCAGGTGCGCAACTCGGGCAACATCCTCGGCCGCGTCTTTGATGACAGTTTCGACGGCATCGTGGTGGTGGACGACAGCGGCCGCATCCAGGCCATGAGCCGGTCTGCCAACCGCATCCTTCCCGAAGCGGTGCGGGTCGGCGCCAATGCGGAGCGCGTCCTGCCCGGTGTCATGGCCGAGGTGGTGCGCGAGGTCCTTGCGCGTCCCTTCGACTGGACACCCGGCGCAGCCGAAATCCGCGAAGTGCGCATTGAGGACGCCGCACAGGGGCTCTGCGTCGTGGAATTCGTCGTTGCCGGCTCCACCCATCTGGAATTCGAGGGCGCTGCCAAGACCCCCCGCGAGACCCGGCTGGCGAGCATTACCTGCCGCGATGTGACCGAGCAGCGGCGCGCTGCCGACCGTCTGCGTCACATGGCCCGGCACGACACCGTCACCGGTCTGCTGAACCGCAACGGCTTCGAGACCTGGCTTCTGGAACGCACCAGTCCCCGCAACGGGGCACCGGGACCTGGGGCTGATCCCGCTCATGCGACCGGGCAGGGGCTGTCCTGTCTGGCCCTTTTCGCCGTGGACCAGCGCGATGCCATCATCGCCTCCCTCGGGTTCCAGGCGGGCGATCTGCTGTCTGCCGCAGTGGCCGAGCGCCTGCGGCGGCGGACGACGCAAGACGTGGTGCTTGCGTCTATCGGCGACAACCGCTTCGCCGTGCTGTTTCCGGTCGCAGCAGATGCCGAGGCGCAGGAGCGGCTCAATTCTCTGCTGGAGCTCGGCTCCGGAACCTACGAGCTCGGAGGAAACCGGGTCATCGTGACCCTGCGTGGCGGCTTCACCCTTGGCGATCCGGCGGCCGCCGGCCTTACCGAGTTGCTGCGCGAGGCGGGCAACGCCTTGTCCGTTGCGCGCTCCGTCGGCGAGCATGTTCCGGTCCGTTACCGGGAGAGCATGACCACCAGTCTGAGCCGGCGTCAGACCCTCGACATGGAAATGGCCAATGCGCTGGCGCGGGGTCAGATCCGGGCGGTCTTCCAGCCCCTGATCGATCTGGCCAGCGGCTCCATCATGGGGGTCGAGACCCTGATGCGCTGGCATCACCCGAGCCTCGGCGAGATTTCACCGGCGGAGTTCATCCCGGTGGCCGAGCAGAGCGGCCGTATCGGCGCCATGGGCGCCCATGTTCTGGGCGAAGCCCTGCGTCAGGCGGGCGCCTGGTCCCGTCCGCTGCGGGTGGCCGTCAACGTCTCGCCCGTCCAGTTCTCCGATCCGGGCTTCGTCGACATGGTGGAGCGCGCCCTGGAGGAGACCGGTTTCCCGGCGGAGCGCCTGGACCTGGAGCTGACCGAAAGCCTCTTCGTTCACGACCGGGACGGGGCGCTCGACCACACGATTGCCCGCCTTCAGGCCCTTGGTTGCTCGCTGGCGCTCGACGACTTCGGGACCGGCTATTCCAGTCTGGGCTACATCCCGCGCATTCCCTTCTCCAAGATCAAGATCGACAAGAGCTTCATCGACCATCTGGAGACCGACGAGGCGAGCCGGGCCATCGTGGAGATCGTGGTGGGGCTTGCCCGCCGTTTCCAGATGCAGGTCGTCGCCGAGGGCGTGGAGCGGGGCGAGCAGAACGACCTTCTCTGGCGGCTCGGCTGCAACATCGGTCAGGGCTATCTCTACGGCCGCCCCATGTCCGCTGAGGACATCCAGAACCTTTTGCGCAAGGCGGCGTGATCGTCTTCTGATTGTTCTTCAGCAGACTTGCCGATCCGGACGTTCGCTGACGGTAGCATGAGAATTCAGGCGAGTGTCATTCCCGGCCTCGTGCTGAAAATCCAGCCAGTTTGCCGCAGACACGAAAACGGCCGGGACATCCCGGCCGTTTCGCGGTTCAGAACGGGCCTCTGGCTCAGATGCCAAGGCCGCCGAAGCAGGCGTATTTGATGGTCAGATAGTCATCGAGGCCATACTTGGAGCCTTCGTTGCCCATGCCGCTTTCCTTGACCCCGCCGAAAGGCGCGACTTCGGTGGTGATCACGCCTTCGTTGACGCCGACCAGACCATATTCCAGGGCTTCCATGACCCGGAACGACCGGCCGAGATCCTTGGTGTAGAAATAGCAGGCCAGGCCATATTCCGTGTCATTGGCCCGGTCGATGACTTCCTCTTCCGTCTCGAAGCGGAAGAGCACGGCCAGCGGTCCGAAGGTTTCTTCGCGCGCCACGCGCATGTCCTGATGCGCGCCAGTCACGACGGTCGGCTCGAAGAAGGTGCCCGGTCCGTTGAGGGCGGTGCCGCCGGTGATGATCTTGCCACCCTTGGCAAGGGCGTCTTCCAGATGATCCTTCACCTTGGTGACGGCGGCCGCATTGATCAGCGGCCCCTGGGTCGACCCGGCTTCCAGCCCGTTGCCCGGCTTCAGCTGGGCCTCGACGGCCTTTGCCAGCTTGGCCGCAAACGCATCATAGACACCGGACTGCACATAGAGACGGTTGGCGCAGACGCAGGTCTGACCGGAGTTGCGGAACTTCGAGGCAATGGCCCCTTCCACCGCCTTGTCCAGATCCGCATCGTCGAAGACGATGAAAGGCGCATTGCCGCCAAGCTCCATGGAGATCTTCTTCATGTGCTTGCCCGCATTGCCGGCCAGGATCTTGCCGACCCGGGTCGAGCCGGTGAAGGTGATCTTGGCGACGCGCGGGTTCTCGCACATTTCCTCGCCGATATCCTTGGCCTCACCGGTCAGGACGTTGATCACGCCCTTCGGAATGCCGACCTTCTCGGCCAGAACCCCATAGGCCAGCGCCGAGAACGGGGTGAATTCGGACGGCTTGATGACCATGGTGCAGCCGGCGGCCAGCGCCGCGCCCAGCTTGCGGGCGATCATGGAGTTGGGGAAGTTCCACGGGGTGATCGCGCCGACCACGCCCACCGGCTCCTTGGTCACCATGATGCGGCGGTCCGCCCAGGGGGAGGGGATCATGTCGCCATAGACGCGCTTGGCTTCCTCGGCGAAGAAGCGGATGTACTTGGCACCACCGGTGATCTCGCCCTTGGCCTCGGCCAGCGGCTTGCCCATTTCCGTGGTCAGCAGAACTGCCAGCTCGTCGATGTTCGCCATGATCTCGTCGGCGAGCTTCATCATCAGGGTCGAGCGTTCTTCGGCGGTCTTCTTCTTCCAGGTCTGGAAGGCCAGATGCGCTGACTCGATGGCACGCGCGGTCTCGGCGCGGCCCGCATGGGGGATCGTGCCGATGGTCTCGCCGGTCGCCGGATTGGTCACCTCGACGGTGGCGCCGCTGTCGGCTGCCGACCAGCCACCATTGATGAAATTGGCTTCCCGTTTGAAGGCGTTCTCGAAGCTCATGGGCGGTGCTCCCTGATGGTTAGGTGCGGCGGCGTCTGGGCGCCGCCTCGCGGGTAGAGGCGGGGGAGGGCTGTGCGGGTGTGGAACCTGCTGCAGCGCATCCACCGGATCGACAGATGGTGGATCAACATATGGGATGCTTCCGGCGCAGGCGCCAGAGATCTTTTGTGATCACATTATTCCGCCGCAGGGAACCGCAAGATCCCGTTCCGGTCAAGGGCGGTTGCGTGCCGGTTGTGCCTCTTGTCTGCCTGTCGCGGGGCAAAGCTCCTTGGCCTGTCCGAAAACAGTCGGCAGGGCCGGCGGATGCTGCCGCAGCGTCTTCCGCCCGGGGGCGCATCCTGCCCGGCGCGGCTGAAACGGTCGCAATCTCCCCGCAGGATTGATCCACTGGTCAAGGGCTTGCCGCACGTGCTAGGGATCCGGAACCCCCCGAGGTCCGCAACTCAAGACCCCCCAGGTTCCCATGACCGACGTTACCCTGACCCTTCAGGAAGCCCACGAACTCGTCTTCCAGGCGCTGGTTGCCAATCGCACCTCCGCCGAGAACGCTCGCCAGGTTGCAGACGCCCTTGTCGCCGCCGAGGCGGCCGGCCAGCCGGGCCACGGCCTCAGCCGCGTGCCGGTCTATGCGGTCCAGTCCCGCTCCGGCAAGGTCGACGGCTACGTGATGCCTGAGATGGAAAAGGCAGCGCCCGGCCTGCTGCGCATCGATGCGCGCAACGGCTTTGCCTATCCCGCCATTTCGCTCGCCCTCGAGGCCCTGCCCGAGATGGCCCGCACCCAGGGCATCGCCATGGCGGCCATCCGCCGCTCCCATCACTTCGGCCTGGGCGGCGCCCATTGCGAGGTCCTTGCCGACAAGGGGCTCGTATCCTTCGTCTTCGGCAATGCGCCGGCGGCCATTGCGCCCTGGGGCGGCAAGACGGCGCTCTTCGGCACCAACCCGATTGCCTTCGCGGCCCCCGTGCCCGGACAGCCGGCGCTTGTCATCGACATGGCCATGTCCAACGTGGCCAAGGGCAAGATCATGCGTGCCGAGATGCTCGGTCAGCCGATCCCCGAGGGCTGGGCGCTGGATGAGGACGGCAACCCGACCACCGACGCCTCGAAGGCGATGAAGGGCACCATGGTGCCGATCGGCGGCGCCAAGGGTGCTGCCCTTGCCCTGATGGTCGATGTGCTGGGCGGTGCCCTTCTGGGGGCCGCGCTCGGCCATCAGGCCCCGAGCCTCTTCAAGGCCGATGGTCCCCCGATGGACCTGGGTCAGGTGATCATCGCCATTGACCCGCAGCTGTCCTCCTTCGGCGCCTTCGGCGACAAGATGCTCGCCCTGGTCGACGCCATCGACGGAGTGGAGGGCGCGCGCCTTCCCGGCAGCCGTCGCATCGGCCTGCGCGAGGCCGCGCGGCGCGACGGCCTGAAGCTGCCCCAACCCATTCATGACGAGATCCGTGCCCTGGCGGGCCGGGTGGGGAGGGCCGCATGAGCGCTCCGGTGACCACACTCCGCCGCCGGGCGGAGCGGGTCGGGCGCCTGCTGCCCGGTCTTCTGCTCTGCTTCACCATTGCGGCCGCAGCCGGCTTCCTCTCCGACCATTACGGCGGACCGGTGATGCTCTTCGCCCTGCTGCTGGGCATCGCCTTCCATTTCCTCTCCCAGGAAGGCCCCTGCATCGCCGGCATCGAGTTCACTGCCCGCAAGCTTCTGCGCGTCGGCGTGGCGCTGCTCGGCGCTCGTGTCACCCTGCAGCAGATCGAAAGCCTGGGCGCTGGCCCGCTGGCGCTGGTCGTGCTCTGCGTGGCGGCCACGATCTTTGCCGGGTGGGGCCTTGCCCGGGTGCTGGGCCGCTCGCGGGAATTCGGCATCCTGACCGGCTCGGCGGTGGCCATCTGCGGTGCCTCGGCGGCGCTGGCCGTGTCTTCCGCCTTGCCCCAGACCAAAGAGGCCGAGCGCGACACGCTCTTCACGGTGATCGCTGTCACCACCCTCTCCACCGTCGCCATGATCAGCTATCCGATCCTCTTCGGGCTCTTCGGCTTTTCCGACACGGTGATGGGCGTGCTTCTTGGGGCCACGATCCATGACGTGGCTCAGGTGGTGGGGGCAGGCTATGCGGTCTCCGACGAGGCCGGCGACATTGCCACCTACGTCAAGCTGCTGCGCGTGGCGCTCTTGCCGGTCGTGGTGCTGATCCTGGCCTTTGCCTATCGGGCGGCTGCGCGGCGCGCGGCGGAGGAAAGCGGCGCGTCCGCCCCCAGCGGCTGGGCATCCTTCCCCTGGTTCGCGGTCGGCTTTGCCGTGCTGCTCCTGGTCAATTCCACCGGCATCATTCCGCCGGTCGGTCAGGAGGCGCTCAACGTCACCTCCCGCTGGCTGTTGATCGGGGCGATCTCGGCGCTGGGCGTGAAGACCTCGATCAAGGCCATGGTGGCGCTGGGCGCCCGTCATGTGGGCGTGATCGTGGCCGAAACCCTGTTCCTCGCCGGTCTTGCCCTCAGCCTGACCGTGGCGCTGCTCGGCCACATGTAACGGCGCGCCAGGCGTTTCGTCCCAGGCGCCCCGTCCCAGGCGCCTCGTCGCAGACAAGCAAACGCCCCGGTCATTCGGCCGGGGCGTTCTGCATTCGGATCCTCGTCGCACGCTGGCGTTTCAGTATTCCCGCTCGAAATAGACACCGGCCTTGCCGGCCCCTGTCGCGCCCACTTCGCCGCGCAGCTTGAAGCCCTTGTCCAGGTCGATGTCGACCTTGACCCGGCTCGAGCCCTCGGTCGTGCCCTGTTCCACGCCGAGATAGATGTTGTCATTCACGTATTTGCCGATGCCGACCGTCGGGCCGTTCTCGCCCGAGGTGTCGATGTCGATGGCATCGAGGCCGAGCGACTTGCGCAAGGTGGCCAGCGGACCGTTGTCGCTGCCCCCGGTGAGGGTGGCGATGGCCGCCGCCAGCTGGGCGATCTGGGTCGGCGAGAGCGAGCCCATGTCTTGCCCGAAGAGCAGCAGGGCCAGGATTTCGTCCTGCGGCTGGTCCGGGGACGAGGTGAGGCTGACGACCGGATCGCTGGCCGGCCCGGCAACGCCGACGTTGATGGACGTGGACGAGACCGTCGTGGTGGCCAGGAAGTCGATCACCGGGGTCAGGTCGCCGGTGAAGGTCGCCTCGCCCTTGGAGAAGGTCAGGCGGCGGGTGAGCACGTCCATCTGGCCCCGGCGCAGGGTGAAGGCGCCGATGGCCTGGGGAGCGCTCGTGGTGCCGACGATGCGCAGGTCGCCATAGAGCTCGGCGTCGAGCCCGCGGCCGCGGACGAAGATCTGCCCCGGTGCCGAGACCTGAACGTCGAGGCGTGGGGGCAGGGAGGCGGTCGTCTCTTCCTTCGTGCCCTTGCCGCCGCCACCGATATCGGCCACCTGCTCGCGCACCCGTTCCGGCGCATTCACGTGTTGCAC
Organism: Roseibium aestuarii; assembly: GCF_008477545.1. Classification (GTDB taxonomy): domain Bacteria; phylum Pseudomonadota; class Alphaproteobacteria; order Rhizobiales; family Stappiaceae; genus Roseibium; species Roseibium aestuarii. The sequence continues at coordinate 1,232,339 of NZ_VORA01000001.1, forward strand.
AGCAACCGGCGACACGGTGCCCGGCAGACTGTCGGGGATCGAGATGTCGGCCCGGTCGATGGTCACCTTGCCGGTGATGTTGGCAGCCGAGGAGGCGCTGGTGAGCGGGCCTTCCACGGCGATCTCCGCATCCAGCAGGGCGTTGACCACGCCCGGATCCACATAGCGTGCCTTCACCGCCTTGAGGGAAAGCGAGGCCACGTTGCCGGGCTCAAGACCGACCGTGCCATTGACCGACACGGTGCCGCCCGTCGCCAGTTCGCCGGTCACGCTGGACACGGTGACACCGCTCGGCGTCACGGCGAAGCTGCCCTTCACGTTCTGGAGCGTGGTCGCCGTGTTGAGGTCGGTCAGCAGAATGTCGCGCGGGGTGGCCGTCAGCTGATAGAGCGGGCTCTGGATCGTGCCGCCCACCTTGCCCGAAAGCGCCAGCGCGCCCTTGGCCCGGAAGCCGGCTTCCGTCAGGGGCCGGCGCAGATAGCTCAGCGGCAGGGAGCCGTCGACGGCGAGATCGAGAGAGCGGGCCCCGGTGGTCTGCACCCGGCCCTCGAGGGAGAGGACCAGACTGTCCGGCCCGAAGAGGCGGGTGGACTGGGTCACGGCCCCGCCCTTGAAGGTGCCCTTTGTGCCCACGCCCAGAACGGAAAGCCCCTTCTGGCGCAGCTGCGCCACGCTTAGATCGGCGATGCCCGCCGTCCAGGTGACCTCCGGATCGCTGGCCGGGCCGCTGACCTTGGCAGAGCCGGTCAGGATGCCGCCCAGGCCCAGGTCGGGTGCAAAGGCATTGCCCAGCGTCAACGGCACGTCCTTGAGGTCGGCGGAAAGGTCAAGCGTTTCACCGGCCGCTCCCGAGACGGTCAGCGTGCCCTTGCCGAGGCTGAGGGTCAGCGGATCGATCCGGGCCGTGCCGTCCGCGTAGCGCAGGGCCGAGGGCCGCACGAGGCCGGTCTCGATCCCCTGATAGCGTCCCTTCAGACTGTCGAGGGCCAGCGCATAGGCGCCCCCGTCTTCCACCGTCAGCGTGCCGGACAGGGTCGTTCCATCCGGATTGGTGCCCTCTTGAAGGGCGATCTCGGTCTTGAACCGGGTGGTGCGGCCGCTGCCCTGGGCGCTCAGGGTCACCAGAGGCACGGCGGTCGATCCGGCCAGAAGCTGGCGGGCACGGCCCGTCGCATCGATCTTCGGGGTCGAGAAGGGATCGGAGACGCTGGCATCCAGATCGAGCGCGCCGATGGCCAGCGTCTCCACCCGCAGGTCGCTGCCCTTCAGGGCAATGGTCAGCGTGGCGGGACCGCCTGTCCCGGGCCGCGCCTCGATCTCTGCCATCAGACTGCCGGCGAGCGGGCGCAGGGCCAGCGGCGACAGGGTGGAGAGGTCCGGCGCATCAATTGACAGGGTGCCTTCCAGCCCTTGCGGAGCCCGGGTGAGGTCGGCGAGGGTGAACTGACCCTCCAGGCTGTTTCCGGCGACCGTGCCTTCGAGGTCCTCAAGCCGGGCGCCCCCGTCGGCGCTGACGAGACGTCCGCTCAGCTCCAGCGGCTGCCCCTTGAGGTTCGCGCTGACGTCAATCGTCGCGGCCGGTTCGGAGGCGCTGGCGGTGGCCGAGATATCGGCCTTCAGGCCGGTCAGATCCGCGCCTGCCAGGGTCAGCGTGTCGCTCTCCACCGCCAGATCGAGAAGCGGGGCGGTCAGCGGACCGGAGGCAGCAAGGGTGAAGGACAGCGGGCCGACCACCTGCGGGTTGAGGCGGGCCAGGTCCATGACCTTGCCCGTGAGATCGGCGCGGATCTCCGTGTCTTCGCGACCGGCGGATCCCGCAAGGGTCAAGCCTTCCGAGGTGAGGGCGAGCTGGGAGAGGCTCACCGTCTCGATGCCGGCCAGCCGGTAATCGGTCGAAAGTTTCACCGGTCCGCTCAGCAGGGCATCGGCCTGGGCCTGACCGGTTCGCAGCCCGGTGAGGGCCAGTTGCACCGACCCGTCGAGGGCGAGATCAGCCGGCACGCCACGGGCGGTGAGCGCCAGTTCGCCTGCGCCCTCGAGGGTCTGCCCGGTAAGCGGCGCAATCCGTGCCAGATCGTCCAGGGCAGCTGTCAGGGCAAGGCGCAGGGATGATGCGCCCACAAGGCTGTCGGCGATCTCGACCAGCGTGCCGGGCATGGTCACCCGCGCGGAGGTGAGGGCGACTTGCTGTGCCGTGCCATCCGCCTGGCCATCCAATGCAATGCTGCCATCCCCGGCAAAGGGCGCAAGACGCGGGTCTGAGGGCGCCAGGCCGGTCAGGGTCGCGGAGAGGGACAGCGGGCTGGTCAGGACCTCCGGCGAGAGATCCGCGCCCTGACCCGAAGCCTTCAGCGACAGGGCGGAAAGCGTGCCCTCGGTGGTGCCAAGGGACTGTCCGTTGAGCGCCAGCGACCAGTCGGCGCTGGTCAGCGTGCCCGACAGTGTGCCGCGCAGGTCGAGCGGGCCGAAGCGCACCTGCCGGTCGCCCAGATCCACCGCGATGAGATTACCGTTACCGGCGGATAACTTGAGCGCGGCCTTGCCCTCGACGGCGCCCGTTGCCGGGGCGTATCCGCCGTCGGCGGAGAGCGCGAGGGTGCCGGTGGTCAGCGACAGCGTGCCATCCAGAGGCCGGAAGTCCTGGGAAAGGTGCGCCTTGCCGCTCAGCGCCGTGTCGCCGAGGAAGAAGGCCGCGACCATCTCCGGCATCAGCGGTGACAGGTCGCCGGTGAGGTTGGTGGTGAGCGTGCGCTCTTCAGCGCCACTTGCCGTCAGCCGGGTCGTGCCCTTGACCGTTTCCCGGCCGTCGAGGGCGACGGAGAGCTCGGAGGCCCAGTCATCCAGCGGCCCGTCGCCGGTCAGGCGCAGGTCGATGGCTGGCAGGCCGGGCACCTTGAGCAGCCGGGCGGCCAGACCTTCGCGCGGCTCCGTGACGCTCAGGTCGAAGGCGAGGGTGTCCGTCTCCGGTGCGAAGCGCATGTCGGCCGCAATCCGTCCGGTGCCCGCCGGACCGGCAGCATCTGCTTGCGGAACCACACCCTTGCGCAGGATTTCAAGGCTGCCGGAAAGGGTGAGCGGGGCGGTCTCCACGGCCGCAGATCCTGTGACACTGACCTCGATGGCGCCGCTCTGCGTGCCTTCCGCCGGCGCAAGTGTGTCCCCCAGCAGTGCCTCGCCCAGAATGAGCGAGCCGATGGTGAAGCCCTCGATCCGTCCTGCCGGAAGGGTGAGCGTGCTGTCGTCCTGCGCCGTCTCATCGGCCGAGTCGGCCTCGCCCGCCAGCGGCGCGACCGGCTTGCGCAGCACGTCGAGCCGGGACACGTCGGCCACATGAACCAGAACGCGCCCCTGAAGCAGAGCGCTCGGCTGCCAGTCGAGGCGGACGGTCTCGGCTGCCAGAAACACGCCCTCCCGGTCGGCCAGCAACACCCGGTCGACGGTCAGGTCCAGATCCGGTGCAAGATGCACCCCTTCGAGCTGCACCTTCATGTCGCGCGTGCTGGCCAGATCTGAAATCAGCGACGACGCGGCCTGACGGCCTGCCGGGACCTGCCAGGCCAGAACGGCAAGCAGGACAAGGACGACCGGAACCAGCACGAGGCAGGCCAGAAGAACGACGAAAAACTTGGCCAGTCGGGTCAAGGGAGGCACCTGAGGGTCTGGTTGGTCCGGCCGGAACCGGAGGGCAAATCGCTAGAAAGCCTGACTCAAGCCCACATATAGGGCGAAATCAGGGTCATCCTCGCCCGGATCCAGGGGAAGGGCGGCATCGACCCGCAAGGGACCGATGGGCGTGTAGTAGCGCAGGCCTGCGCCCACGCCGATGCGGATCGGCTCGGCAAAGTCCGGCAGGCTGTCCTCATAGGCATTGCCCGCATCCACGAAGGCGGCCAGACCGATGGTCTCCGTCACCTTCACGCGCATCTCGGCGGAAACCTCCACCAGGCTGCGCCCGCCGACGACCTCGCCATTCTCCCGCGGGCCGACATTGCGATAGGCATAGCCGCGCAAGGATCCGCCGCCCCCGGCAATCAGGCGCCGGCTGGCCGGCACGGAGCGGGCGGAGGGCGCAAGGATGCTGCCCACGCTCGCCTTGCCTGCGAGAACGAAGCGGTTTGCCTCGTCGAGGGCGTAATAGGCGGTGCCCGTCACCTTGGCGAAGAGCATCGCCTGGGAGCCGATGGTGTCATAGGCAGGCTCGGCCTCGGCCCGGAAGGTGAAGCCTTCTGTCGGGTCCAGCACATTGTCGCGGCTGTCATAGCTCATGCTGACCGGCGTGCCGACGAGCAGATAGTTCTGGTTGCCGAACGTGTCTTCCTCGTTGGAGAAGCTGACTTCGCCCCCCGCCGCGGCCGACAGTTCCTTGCTGAAGCTGCGCTTGTAATAGGCGTCCAGCGTCACCGAGCGGCTGGTGTAGGCGTCGGGGGCTTCCTGCTTCGCGGTAAGCGACGAGGAGAATGAGGTCATGGGCCCGAAGGCCCCCGGCTTCTCGAAGGCGATTCGCGTCAGATATTCCATGTCCTCGTAGCCGGCAGAGGCGATGCGCCCGACCGAGCCCTCAAGCGACAGGAGTTCGCCCCGGCCGAAGAGGTTGCGCCGGCGCCAGTAGGCCTCGAGCCCGATCCCTTCCGTCGAGGACCAGGAGGCGCCCGCGCCGATCACGTGGCGCTTGCGCTCGCTCACCTCGATGGTGATGGGCAGGGAGCCGTCCGGCTGCACCTCGCCCTCGACCAAACGGATCGAGGAGAAGATGCCCAGATCGTTGAGGCGCTTGCGGGAGCGCTCCAGCGCTTCGGGAGAATAGGTTTCCCCTTCCGGCAGAAGGGCATAGCGTTCCACGAAGACCGGGTCCGTCACCTCCGTGCCCGAGACGGCAACCTTGCCGAAACGGGCGCGCGGTCCCCGGCTCACGGGCAGCGTGACGTCAAGGCGCTTGGTGGCGTGATCGGCCACGATCTCCCGATCGCCCACGGCAGCCTGAGGATAGCCATCCGCGCGCAGGGCCTGAACGATTTGCTGTTCTGCCGTCAGGATCTTGCCGGAGCGGGCCGGGTCTCCGCTCACCAGCCCCCAATGGGCGGGATCGCGCACCAGCGCATCGGGATCGACGGCAGCATTCGCCTCGGATGCTGCGATGGTCAGATCGCCAAAGACGAATTGCGTGCCGGATGTAACGGTAATCTCGACCTGGACCGGGCGCGGGCCGGGCAGGACGCCGGTCTCCAGCGCCTTTTCCAGCGGTGTGCCGTTGAACCGGATGGCAACCGTGCCGCCGTAATAGCCCTCGGCATAGAGCTGCCCGAGCAGGCGCTTCACATCCGACAGGCCACGGGAAATCAGGCCGGCCTGACCGCTCGGCGGCTGGTCTTCCTTGGTCACGAGACCGGAGGCGGACGACAGGCTGTCCGTCAGCGACGCATCGCCGGATACCGTGAGCGCGGCCGTATAGGGCAGGGGATCGGGCACGAGAGCAGCTTCCACCTTCGACTTGCCGAAGAGATGGACGCCAAACAGATCAAAGGCCTGTGCCTTGCCCCAGGAGCCGGGGGTGACAAGCACGAGCGCGGTCGACAGGACGAGGGCGGTGACCAGCGCGCGAGACCCGGAACGACGGGACGAACGGCAGCGTGCCTGAGGCAGCGGGTGTCCGCTCGAAAACATGACAAGACCATCCGCGCCCTGCTCCCGTGGGGAAGGGGCAGACCGGTGTGTCCGATCCGATCCGTACCGCAGTGCCGAAGACGGCGTCAAACTCAGCTACTCCCCGCCCTTCTGTCCCAGCCGCAGAGTGTGTCAGCGCCAGCGTTTCGGCGCGTTTCTCTCCACCCTGGTTGCGCCGTCCCGAAGCCGGGCGAGGTCGCATGTCCAGGAATGGTCTGCTCCAGATCTGTGCCAGTCTATGTGCAATAACCTTAACAGGATGCGATCTCCTGTCGCGATTTTCTGCCGCAGCGGCAACATGGCTTTGACAAATCACGTTTTTCCGCTGCTGGCAAGATCGAGGACGGTGGATCAGAAGATCGGCTTGTCCTCGGGCAGGCCCAGTTGCCGGCGGGCAGCCGTCAGCGTGTTGGCCATGAGCATGACGATGGTCATCGGCCCCACGCCTCCGGGAACTGGCGTGATGGCCCCCACGTGGTCAAGGCATTCGTCAAACGCCACATCCCCAACCAGACGGGTCTTGCCTTCGCCCAGTTCCGGGGCGGGCAGGCGGTTGATGCCGACGTCGATGACGGTGGCGCCCTTGCCGATCCACTCCCCGCGGATCATCTCCGGGCGGCCGACGGCGGCGACCACGATGTCGGCGGCGCGGATCACGTCGGGCAGGTTGCGGGTGCGGCTGTGGGCGATGGTGACCGTGCAGCTTTCCGCCAGCAGCAGGCTTGCCATCGGCTTGCCGACGATGTTGGAGCGGCCCACCACCACGGCGGTCTTGCCGCTCAGGTCGGCGCCGAGGGTGCGCTTCAGCAGGATGAGGCTGCCGTGGGGCGTGCAGGGCACCAGCGCATGGTCGCGCTCGCCCGCGTTCAGGAGCCCGACATTGACCGGGTGGAAGCCATCCACGTCCTTCTCCGGCCGGATCAGACGCAGCACCTTGCTCTCGTCGATATGGCCGGGCAGGGGCAGCTGCACCAGAATGCCGTGAATGTCCGGATCGGTGTTCAGGGTCTCGATCAGGGCCAGCAGGTCCGCCTCGGCCGTGTCGGCGGGCAGGGTGTGCTTGACGGAGTGGAAGCCCAGCTCGTTGGCGGTGCGGTCCTTGGAGCGCACATAGACCTGGCTCGCCGGATCCTCGCCGACCAGAACCACCGCGAGCCCCGGGCGCTTGCCGGTGGCGGCCTGCAATTCCTGGGCCCGCCGGCCGATTTCCTCGCGCACCGAAGCCGCGATGGCCTTTCCGTCGATCAGGGTCGCCTGGGTCATGGGTCTCATCCGTCTGAATAAGGAAACTGCGCCTTCTTATGAAGATGCGGACAGGCCGGCACAAGCTGGGGCATCAAAAAAATAGGGGCCGCGCCTATCCTGCTGGTGCCGCGAAGGGAGATTGTGGGCGCGAGTGGATTTGCGGTGCAAAAGGGTTATCGATTTGTTAATGAAAAGCGGGCCAACTGTGACGCTTGGGACACAGGTCACGGAGCAATCCCTCCCGGGACACGGGGGAGTTGGTCCTGACCGATTCGACGTGCTACCTGAAACGGACTGGTTTCTAGTAACGGAAAGACTTCATGCGATTTGCCGTTCCAGTACTGCTGTCCCTTTCGCTGGCCGCCTGCGGGGCGCTGCCGTCGGAAGGTCCGGGGGCAATCGATATTTCCGCCGAGAAGGTTCAGGCCGATGCGGCCCTGACCGGCTATTCCCTCGTGCCGCTTGATCCCGCAAGCGTTCAGGTCGTCAACGCCTATCGGCCGCAGCGTTTCGCCAGCCAGTTTCTCGGCGTCGGCAATGGCGGCTCGACCTCGGTGCTGGGTGTCGGCGACAGCCTGAAAATCGGCATCTGGGAAGCCACCAGCGAAGGTCTCTTCACCACCTCCGACAGCGGCGTGGCCATGATCCCTGCCGTGGTCGACGAGGGCGGTTTCGTCTTCGTGCCCTATGCCGGCCGCATTCGCGCCGCGGGGCTCACCGTCGAAGGCCTGCGCCAGTCCATCCAGGAAAAGTTGGTCGGCAAGGCGGTCGAGCCGCAGGTTGTCGTGACGCTGGGCGAAAAGCTCTCCACCACGGCCGTCGTGGTGGGCGATGCCGCCAAGCCGGGCGTCTATCCGCTGCCCAACCGCACCGTCCGTCTGCTCGATCTGATCGCCTCTGCCGGCGGGGCGCGCCAGGCGACCTACGAGACGGAAGTGACGTTGAAGCGCGGCCAGCGCTCCGGCACCATCCGTCTGGAAAACCTCATCGAATATCCGGAGAACAACGTCACCGTGTCGCCGGGCGATACGGTGCTGCTGCTCCACCAGCCGCGCACCTTCTCCGTCTTCGGCGCAACGAAGCAGAATACGCTGGTGCCGTTCAAGACCAAGGACGTGACGCTGGCCGAAGGGCTGGCGACGGTCGGTGGCCTGCTCGACAGCAAGGCCAATGCCGGCGGCATTTTCCTGTTCCGCTATGAGGACGTGGCTCTGGCCCGGTCGCTGGATCCCAAGCTGTCCGCCGATCTTCCGCCGGACAGGGCTGTTCCCGTGGTCTACCGTCTGGATCTGAAGGACCCGCGCGGCTTCTTCCTCGCCCGGGAGTTCGAATTGCGTGACAAGGACATTCTCTACGTCTCCAATCACCCGACAGCCGAGTTCGGCAAGTTCCTGAACATCATTTCGCCGCTCCTGACGACCGCGCGCAATGTGGATGCTCTGACGGACTGATCCCGTCGGTCAGGCGTGGCCGGTGCCGGGCCGCCTTGAGTCTGTCGTGAATCGGGCATCGGGAAGGCGTGCGTGACAGCTGCTTCGCGAACATTCCTGTTTCTGCAAGGTCCCCCCGGGCGGTTCGCCCGGGTGCTTGCCGACGAGCTGGAGCTCCTTGGCGCGCGGACCCTGCGCGCCAACCTGTGTACGGGCGACTGGCTTGCCTGGCGCGATGCCCGCGTAACCAACTATCGCGGCACGCTGGACGCCTGGCAGGACTGGCTGCGGGACTATCTCGTCGAAAACCGCGTCACCGACCTCATCTATTATGCCGACCGGCTGCCCTATCATGTGGCGGCGAGCGAGGTCGCCCGTGATCTCGGCATTCCCTGCTACACCTATGAATTCGGCTATCTGCGCCCGGACTGGCTCACTCTGGAGCGCAACGGCATGTCGACCCATTCCCTGTTCCCGCAGGATCCGGCGGTCATCCGCAAGGCCGCCCGCGGCCTGCCGCCCATCGACCGGCGGGCGTCCTACGGCCATAGCTTCTTTCAGGAATCCCTCTTCGAGGTGATCCACAACATGGCCAATGTCTGGTTGCGCTGGCTCTTCCCGGCCTATGACCGGGACCGCTGCTATCATCCGCTGGCCGATTATCTCAGCCATCTGGTGCGCCTGCCGGGAACCGGACTTCGCGACCGCAAGGCCCATCGGGTGATCGACGACCTCATCGCGTCGAAGCGGCCCTATTACGTCTTCCCGCTGCAGCTCCAGAGTGACTATCAGCTGCGCTTCCACTCGCCCTTCCAGCATATCGCGACGGCGGCGGAGGAGGTCGTGCGGTCCTTTGCCAAGGCGGCACCGGTGGATGCGGATCTGGTCTTCAAGGTGCACCCGCTCGACAATGGCATCGAGCCCTGGCGCCGCATCCTCGGGCAGATCGCCCGGCGGTACGGGGTGCGCAAGCGCGTCCGCATCATCGATGGCGGCAATCTCGACCAACTGCTGCGCCATGCAAAGGGTGCGCTCACCATCAATTCGACCACCGGTCTCCACTCGCTTCGGGTCGGCTGCCCGACCAAGGTGCTGGGCATCGCGCTCTACGACATAGCAGGGCTCACCTGTCAGGCCCCCATCGACGAGTTCTGGACCCGGGGCAGCACGCCGGACCTCACCCTGCTCGACGCGCTGGAGCGCCTTCTGGCGGCAACGATCCAGGTCAAGGGCGACTTCTACCAGCCGGCCGGGCAGCGTGCGGCGGCCTACCACATGGCGCGCCGCCTCATGGAGGGCCGAGTGAACCTGCCGGGTGCCTTGTGCGAGACGCCTCCGCGGCTGGAAAAGGCCCGCGCCCTTGACATTCCCCTGACGTTCCGTGAACAGATGAGCCGACGCGGCAAGACGGAGCGATGGTTTTATGTCTGGCGCAAATGAGGCCCTGACGGTCGGGGCCACCTCTCGTGCGCCACTGCCCGCACCTGAACATCGACACGTGCTGTTCCTGCAGGGGCCACTCTCGCCCCTCTATCGTCGCATTGGCGCACATCTGCGGGCCGAGGGAGTCAAGGTGTCCCGTATCAACCTCTGCGCCGGGGACTGTCTTCACTGGCCGGGCCCAGGCGCGCGCTCCTACCGGGGGCATCCGGAAGACTGGCCCGAGTTCATCGACGAGTTCATGCGCACTCGGCGGGTGACGGACCTGGTCTGCCACGGCGACCAGCGCCTCTATCATCGCCCCGCCATCGACGCGGCCTACAGCCGCGAGATCCGGGTCTATGTTTCGGAGATGGGGCTGCTGCGTTCGGGCTGGATGACCTTCGAGCGCAATGGTGTCTCGACGCTCAGCTGCTTCCCCGACGATCCGCAGGCCATTCGCGCCATTGCTGCGCACGTCGGAGACATCGACCTCGAGGCAGGGTTTGAGAAGTCGACCTGGCTGGAGATCGGTCCGGACGTCATCTACAATCTTCTCAACGTCTTCGCCTGGGTCCTTCATCCCTGGTACGAGCGCCACACGATCTATCATCCGGTGCCGGAATATCTGCGCGGCGGCCTGCGACTTCTGCGCAAGAAGGCCCGTGACGCGGAAGCGGCGGAGCGCATCGCCGAGCTCCGGCCCCGGCGCACCCCGCTCTACCTGCTCCCCTTGCAGCTGGAAGGCGATTTCCAGCTTCGTGCCCATTCGCCCTACAAGAGCTTCTCCGAGGTGATCGACCGGGTGCTCGCCTCCTTCGCCGCCCATGCGCCGGAAAGGGCCCAGCTCCTCATCAAGAGCCATCCGCTGGATGCCGGTTTCGAGAACTGGCCGCAGAAGGTGGAGGACCTTGCCCGCCGCCGGGGGCTGGTGGGACGGGTCGTCTTCCTCGATGGCGGGCGGCTTTCCGATCTCTGGCCGAAGCTGCGCGGGGTCGTGACCCTGAACTCCACCGCAGGGCTGGAAGCCTTGCAGGCGGGGGTCCCGGTCAAGACCCTCGTTCCCGCTCATTTCGACATCGCGGGTCTCACGCACTCCGACACGCTGGACAGTTTCTGGACCGCGCCGGTCGCACCGGATCAGGCGCTTTTGGCCGACTATCTCAAGGCCATTGCGGCCACCATTCAGGTGCGCGGGTCCATTCACAACAGGGAAGGGGTGGAGGAAGCGGCCCGCAACATGGCGGCGCGCATTCTGGTCGACAGCGTCAACGAGCCCGGCGCCTGCGTCTTGCCGCCGCCGCGTCTGGCACGGGCCCGTGCGCTCGGAGTGGCCCTGTGACCCCGTCCCCTTGCCTTGTCCCGGAGATGAGATGATGAGCCCCACCACCGAGACCATCCTCCTGACCGGGGCCAGCGGGGGAATTGGCGAGGCGCTCGCCCGCGAAGTGGCAGGTCCCGGCCGGTGTCTGATCCTTCTGGCCCGCGACCGCGCGCGTCTGGAGCGCCTTGCCGCCGAACTCAAGGCGCGCGGCGCTGAGACCGAGATCCATCCGGTGGACCTGCGCGAGACCGATCGGCTCGCCGAGGTCCTGTCCGATATTTCGGCGCGCCACGTGCTGGATGTGGTGATCGTCAATGCGGGGGTGACCGCAGGGCTGGGGGCGGACCGCAGTGTTGAGGCGCTCGCCGATCAGGACCGGCAACTGGACGTGAACCTGCGCGGGGCCATGCACACGGTCTCCGCCCTGGTCGAGCCCATGCGCCGGGCAAGGCGGGGGCGCATCGCGCTTGTCGCCTCGCTCGCCGGAATGCGGCCGCTGCCGGACATGCCCGCCTACAGTGCCAGCAAGGCCGGGCTGATCGCCTATGGCCATGCCTTGCGCGGGTGGCTGAAGCCCTTCGGCGTCTCGGTCACGATCCTCTGCCCGGGCTTCGTAACCTCTCCCATGTCCGCAAGGCACAAGGGCGCGAAGCCCTTCGAGATCCCGGCCGACGTCGCGGCGCGGCGAATGTGGCGAGCGATCCGCGCCCGGCGTGCCTTCTATGCCTTCCCGTTCCTGCTGGCCTGGGGCATCCGGCTGCAGAACCTGCTGCCGCCCTGGGCGGGCGACCTGTTCATGGGAGGCTTCGCCGCGACGGTGGAACCCGACCCGCGGTACCGGGACGAAGAGCCGCGCTGACACAGGGCCGCCAAGCTGCCTCGTTCCCTCACTCGGCCTGCATCTGCGCCCGGGACACCTGCACCAGCCGGTCGAGGGCCTTGCTGTCCTGTCTGAGGGCTGCCAGCTCCTCGGCGGTGGCCTCGACAGCCCGGGCGATCTGCTCAGGCAGGTGCTCGCTGGTGATGAAGAAGCGCAGCCGCGCCGACTTTTCTGCGACAGCCGGGAAGATGATCGGCAGGGCGTTGATCCGCCGCGCCAGCAGCCGGTTTGAAAGCTGCACCGCGTGGATGCTGTCGCCGATGACCACCGGCACCACCGAGGCCCCCATGCTGGGGCCCGTGTCGAGCCCGGCCTGACGCGCCAGCTTCAGGAAGAGGGCGCCATTGGCCCGCAGCCGCGCCACCCGCTCCGGCTCCTGCTCCATCAGCTGAAGCGAGGCCAGGGCCGCCGCGCAGAGCGCCGGCGACAGGCCGACGGAAAAGACGAAGCCCGGATTGGTGGCCTTGAGATAGTCGCACAGCACCCGCGACCCGGCGATATAGCCGCCGCAGCCGGACAGGGTCTTGCTGAGCGTGCCCATCCAGAGCTCCACCTCGGTCGGGTCCACACCCTGTTCCTCGGCAATGCCCCGGCCGGTCCGGCCCAGCACACCGATGGAATGGGCCTCATCCACCATCAGCCAGGCGTCATAGGACTGCTTCAGACGGACGATCCGCTTCAGGTCGGGCACGTCCCCGTCCATGGAGTAAAGCCCCTCGACGACGATGAGCACGTTCTCGAACCGGTGCCGCTTTTCCTCCAGCAGCCGCTCCAGGGCCGCCAGATCGTCATGGGGGAAATTGAGGCGCGTGGCGCCCGACAGGCGTGCGCCCTCGGCGATGGAATTATGCACGAGACTGTCGGTCACGATCAGATCGCCCGGTCCCATCAGGTGGCCGATGGTCGACACATTGGTGGCATGGCCCGAGACCATCACCACCGCGGCCTCCACCCCGTGCAGCCGGGCAAGGGCGGTCTCCAGCTCGCCGTGGAGCGGACGCTCGCCGGCGACGATGCGACTGGCCGACGCGCTGGTGCCATAGGTCTCGACCGCCTTGGCGACGGCCGCGTTCACGGCGGGGTGCCCGTTGAGCCCGAGATAGTTGTAGGAGGCGAAATTGTCGTGCCGCTCCCCGTCGATCAGGGTCTCGCCGCTCGCCACGCCCTCATGCGGGCGGAAGAAGGGATTGGCGATGCCCATCATGTCGGCGGCGGCCCGCTGCATCTGCAGCTGCTTGATCTTCGGCAGGCGGCGGAAGTCGAAGGCGCGCGGCTTGCCGGCAGGCGCCGCGCTCTCCGTGCCCTCGGCCAGCACCGCTCCTGCTGCCTGTTCGGTTGCCGGCGTGCTGCGCTTGTCGCGGGCCGACCTGCGGCCGCTGCGTAGGGCGCTGATCAGCTGATCCTTGTCGCGTGTGTCCATCAGCGGACCTTTCTTCCATAAACCTGTGCAGGGGCCTTCAGAGGAAGGAGCCCATCTTCTGGGTCTTGTCCGCCACATGGCGGGCGACATCCGAATAGGCCTCCAGATCCTCGCCTGCCGTATCCATGTGGGCCGTCGCCAGATGCTCCGTGTCCCCCGACAGGCCCGGTGCCTCGGGAGTGTCGCCGAGCACCCGGGCGGCAATGCGGCCGGAGAGATCGTTGAGCGTCGCCCCGTTGGCCAGGGACATGAGCGGAATGTCGATGCCCATCTGCCGCTCCGCACTCATGCGCAGCTCCAGCGCCATCAGACTGTCCATGCCGATGTCCGACAAGGGCTTGTGCGGATCGATCTCCTCGCCGGAGATGCGCAGGATCTTGGCGATCTCGGCGGCCAGCAGGCGGGAAACCGTCTGGGTGGCTTCCACCTTGCCCATGCCCTTCAGCATCTCGGCAAGGTCGATCGCCCCTTCCACGCCCTGACCGTCGTCTGCGTTGCTGAGCCCCATCAGACCGAAGAGCGGGGTCTTGAGCAGGGCGAGATCCCGGGCGGCAGCCGCCCAGTCGATCCGCGCATAGCCAAGAGCGGCAAGGGACGGGTCCTGTCCGGGCAGGCTCAGCAGGGCGACAAGGCCGTCGAGGGCCTCTTCCGCCCCGAGCGCATGCTTGCCGAGCTTGCGGGCGAGAAGATCGCCCACGTCCGTGTTGCGGGCGAGATAGCCCGCATCCGAGATCGCCCCCCAGGCAACCGCGAGACCGGGAAGTCCCTCGACGCGCCGCGCCCGCGCCAGCGCCTCCAGATAGGCATTCGCCGCCACATAATTGGCCTGACCCGGATTGCCGACCAGAGTGGTGGCGGAGGAATAGAGCACGAAGTGGTCGAGCCTGTCCTGACGGGTCAGCCGGTCGAGCGCCCGCGCCCCGGACATCTTCGGCGCCAGAACCCTTTCCAGACTGTCCCGCGTCAGATTGGCGATCAGCCGGTCGTCCAGAACCATCGCCGTGTGGAACACCCCGCGCAGGGGCGGCATCTCGGCGCGGATCTGCGTGAGGGCGCTCGCCACGTCGTCTTCGCGGCCAAGATCGCAGGCGAAGCCGCGCACGGTGACACCGGCCGCGCCCAGATCCGAGATGACGGCACGGGCCGCGTCACCTTCCGCCCCGCTGCGGGACAGCACGGCGAGATGCCGGGCGCCGAGCCTTGCCAGGCGCTTCTGCAACTCGACCCCGAAGCCGCCGAAGCCGCCGGCCACCAGATAGGTCGCCTCCGGATCGAGGGTCAGGGCGGCCTGTGCCCGAGCGGTTGGGTCTGCCGCATCCGGGCTCGTCACGTCTGGCAGGACTGCTGGCAAGACTGGCGGCTGCAGCACGATCTTGCCCACGTGGCCCGCCTGCTGCATGAGCCGGAAGGCCTCGACGGCCTGATCGGCCTCGAACAGGCGATAGGGCAGGGGCGTCAGCACGCCCGCCTCGAACAGGTCCACCAGCTCCTGGAAGAGCTGCTTCGCAAGCCTCGGCTGCCGGGTCAGCAGCTGGTCGGCATCGATGCCGAAATAGGTCAGGTTCTGGCGGAAGGGCCTGAGGCCGATCCGCGTGTTGCCGTAATAGTCGCGCTTGCCCAGCTCCAGGAAGCGGCCGAAGGGCTTCAGCACCTCGATGCTGCGCTCCATCGCCTCGCCGAAGAGGGAGTTGAGGACCACGTCCACCCCTTCTCCGCCGGTTTCCTCCAGCACCTCGTCGACAAAGGCGAGCGAACGGCTGTCGAGCACCACATCGGCGCCCAGCAGGCGCAGGAAGGCGCGCTTTTCCGGCGAACCGGCGGTGGCAATGATCCGCGCACCCCGGTTGCGGGCAATCTGCAGGGCCGCAAGGCCGACACCACCCGCACCCCCGTGGATCAGCACGGTCTCGCCCTCGTCGAGGGCCGCCAGGCGCACCAGCGCATAATAGGCGGTGAGGAAGGTGACCGGGATGGTGGCCGCCTGTTCGGCGGTCACGGTCGAGGGCATGGGCGCGCAGCCGCTCTCGTCCACGCAGACGTGGGAGGCAAAGCAGGCCGGCGCAAAGGTGATCACCTTGTCGCCGGGGCTGAAGCGGGTGACCCTGCTGCCTGTGCGCACCACCCGGCCGGAACATTCCATGCCGAGGGTCGGGCCGGCAAAGCCGTCTTCCAGGGCCTCTTCCGGCAGCAGGCCGAGAGCCCACATCACATCGCGGAAGTTCAGGCCGCTGGCCAGAACCTCGATTTCCACATCCGTGTCGGAGAGCTCGGCGCGTGCGACCCGCGTCCAGGCAAGCTGGTCAAGGGATCCTTGCTGGCGCACGTCGAGGCGAAGTGCTGCGGCACTGCCTTCGGGCAGCGGCGTGTCTTCCAGAACGCCACCCTGCTCGATGCGCAGTCCGAAGCGCCGGTCGCCGTCCAGAATGATCTCCCGCTCCTCGCACAGGGCAGGAGCGACGGACGCGCTGCCGGGCAAGGTGGGCAAGACGGGCAAGTGCCGCAGGATCTCGGCAGCCAGCCGGTCGACTGCTGCAGCGTCACCGGCTTCCAGCACTACATCTGCTGCCACATCCGCATCGATGAGGGTGAGGGCGAGATCGGGGAACTCGTTGGCGGCAACGCGCGCATAGCCCCACAGGGCCGCCTGTTCGGGCGCGGAGGTGTCCTCGCCGATCAGGCCCCGCTGGGCACCCGGTGCCACCAGAATGAGGTGGGCCGGATCATGACCAAGCCCGTGCAGCAGCCGGGTCAGCGCCCAGAGCCGGTCGGTGGTCTCGATCAGAGGATCCGCGTCGGCAGCCGTGCCTCCGGAGAGGAACACCATCGGAGCCTTGCCAAGATCGGCAAGTGCCAGCGGGACCGCAGTCGCAGCCGGAGCGTCCAGATCGATGAAGCGCAGCGGCGCAGGCTCACCTGCGTCCGAGGCATCCGCGACGCTGGAAGACATATCTTCCGGCGCCGGCTCGGTTGTCGGCGCCAGCGCCACCAGCCGGGGCATCAGCCCCTTCGCTGCAAGGGCTGTCTTGAGCGCATCGCCGAGGACGCGTCCCGATCCCAGCGGCTCGCAGAGGATCGTGAGCGGGATGTCGTCCCCTGGCGCGTCCTGAGACTGAGGCTCGGCCTGATCTTGTGCCTGATCTTCGGCCAGATCGTGTGATTGGTCCCCGGTTTCCGCCGCGTGACTTGCAATCGCGAGCCGGCCTGCGGAAATGTCGATCTCGCCGTCGCCGGTGTCGAGCGGCAGGGTCTCCACTTCGTGAAGTCCGAGCCTCTCCAGCACCTGCGCCCAGCCTTCGCCGGATGTCGGGGCCGTGGCGGTCTCTCCGTCCGAGGCGGCGTCGCCTGCCCAGTGATCAGCGCCGATGCCCTCGATCAGGGCGTCGAGCGGCGAGGGCAGAACCTCCACCGCCAGCCACAGGGCACCGGGGACCGACAGCTTGCGCAGGCTGGTCAGATGGGTCGGGTCGAACGCTTCGGGCCGGACGGCGGCCAGCACCAGATCGAACCGTTCCGCTCCCTCCGGAAGGTCGGCAAGGCTCGAGTGCCGGGTGCGGCTCGATCCTGTCCAAAGGCGCTCGGCCCGCTGCAGATCCCCCTCGTTCGGGTCAGTGACGACGACGGACTGGGTCGCGGGGCTCAGGGCCTTGTCGAGGGCCTGAGCCAGACCGCGCGCCTGCGCTCCCACAAGCAGGATCCGCAAGGGGCGGTCCTGCGGCGCGGCGGCAAGAAGCGCGAGGGCGGCACGTTGCAACCCCTTCTCGGCGGCCAGAACAGGGCCGGCCGCGTGGAGATGGGCATTGAGAAGAGACGGTGCGAAATAGGCACCGGCAGACGGGGGCAGGCCTTCGCGCAGAAGCCTCGGCAGATCCTCCTGCAGACGGGCGAGCAGCGAAGCGGTGGCGATGCGATCGCCCGCCTCCCGGTAGAGCGCGGTCAGAAGAGAAGCCGGATCCGGTCCTTCGTCCGGGTCGGAGAGGGTCCACAACGCCTCGGATGCAATGCCGCTTTCGTCACATGTCGCCTGCCCGCTTTCCTCGAGCCAGCCGAGCAGGCTCAGGGTGAGGGCGCGGGCGCTTTCGTGCAGGGTTCCTTCGGCCACCAGCGCCTCGACGGAGAAGGCGCGCGTGCCCACAAGGGTCAGCAGGCTCTCATGGGCCACGCTGCGTCCCAGTGCCTCGGTCAGCAGGGTCGCGTCGCTCAGTTCGGGCGGGGTGCCGGTGGCAAAGCCTTCCGCCGCCCCGAAGGCGGTCAGAGTGCCACCGGGAAGGGACAGGACGCCGTCACGGTTGGCGTCCGCCAGCAGCAGCGGCGTCGTCCGGTAGACGAGATCATCAGCGCGCTCCGCCTTGCCAAGGGTCACGGCCCGGAAGCGGGTGCGTTCCAGCCGGGCGACCACCTGACCGGCCTCATCGAGGAGTTCGAACTCCGCCTCGAGCGAGCGCGGCGAGGCGCGGGTGACCCGGATGCGGACCTGCGCCGGAACGCGACCGGTTGCGAGAAGCCGCAGGGCGCCGATGCGGATCGGCAGGAAGCTGGTCTTGCGCGGCAGGTCCGGTACCTGATCGAGCAGGGCGAAGAGCCCGTGGAAGCCGCTGTCGAGAAGGCTCGGGCAGAGGACGAAATCCAGTCGGCCGAGAGTCTCATTGGGGGCGGCAAGCGCCAGGGTTGCCGCTCTCTGCGAGGTCGCCGTGACCGAGGTCGCGCGCTGGAAGGCCGGGCCGTAGTTGAGGCCGAAGCGCCGGGTGATCTCGTAGAGCGCGGCGCTGTCGAGCGTGGTTCCCCCGGCCGCGTCCGCCTCATCCTTCAGCTTCGGATCGCGATTGCTACGGGCCACCGAAACATAGTGCCCCCGGGCATGCAGTGCGAAGTCGCCGTCCTTCAGGCGGGGACGGGAGAAGATCTCCACCACCCGGTCATCGGGCGAGATCCGCACCATCGTCTCGAAGCTCTCGCCGTCTTCCAGCACGAGCGGACGCAGGATGTCGAAGTCCCGCAGCTCGATGGCATCGGCGCCGCTCCAGTCGAGTGCGGCCCGCAGCGCCATTTCGGCAAAGCCCGCCGCCGGCAGAACGGTGGTCTCTTCCACCTTGTGATCGGCAAGCCAGGGATGGGAGCCCGTATCGAGCGTGTTGAACCATTCCGGCGTGTCGGGCCGCAGGCGATAGCCCAGAAGCGGCAGGTCCTGCCCCTGGATCAGGGAGACCTGTTCCTCGGAAGGCTCCACGATGAAGGGCGTGTTTTGCCAGGGATAGAGCGGCAAGTCCGCCGTCCGGGTCGGGCGGGCGCCCACCAGACGGTCGAGATCGGTCGTCCCGCCTGAGGCGAGTATGGCTGCAGCCACACGGTCAAGCGGCGACCCGGTGGACGGCGCGGCCTCTGGCGCAGCCGTCTCGCTGGTCTTGCGGGCGGGCTGGTCGAGAGAGCCGAGCACGGCCGCGCGCAGGTCGTGGCTGCGCAGCACGTCGTTCACATAGGTGCCCAGCACCGGCTTGGGGCCGATTTCCACGCAGACACCGATGCCGCTGTCGCCCATGCGCCTGACGGCTTCGGCAAAGAGCACGGGCTGGCGCACGTTGCGCCACCAGTAATCCGCATCCAGACGCGGCGTCTCCTCGTCAGGCGTCACGCTGGAGAAGAAGCGGCGGACCGGCTCCGCCGGGGTCACCTCGGCCAGTGCGGCCATCAGCGGCTCGCGGATCGGGTCGACCAGAGCGCTGTGGAAGGGATAGGCCAGATTGAGCCGGCGCAGGGCCCACTTGTTCTTGCGCGCAAACCGGGCAAAGGCGTCGAGACTGTCCGCATCGCCCGAGATCGTGACGCTGCGCGGGCTGTTGACGGCGGCAAGCTCCAGCCGCGGCAGGCCGCTGGCCTTCAGGGCCTCGCGGGCAGCCTCCTCCGACAGAAGCAGGGCAGCCATGGAGCCGAGATCGCGCACCACCTCCTGTTCGGTGGAGCGGGCATGGATCACCTTCACGGCCTGTTCCAGGGAGAGCGCGCCGCTGGCCCAGGCGGCAGCGACTTCACCGACCGAATGGCCCGCAACGGCTTCCGGCTCGATGCCGCGCTCGCGCAGGCCCTCGGTAATGGCCACCTGAATGGCAAACAGAAGCGGCTGGGCAATCTCTGTGCGCTCGATCTCCGCCTCGAGATCCTCGCTGAAAAGGGTGGTCAGCAGCGACCAGCCGCCGATGCCCATGAAGATCCGGTCGACCTTCTCGAAGCTGCGCTGGAACCCGGCGTCGAGCCGGTAGGCCTCCTGACCCATGCCGGCCCACTGGGCCCCATTGCCCGAATAGATGAAGCCGACGGAAACGCGGCTGCGTGCCGCACTGCCGGAGATCGCACGGGGCGAGGTCTCGCCACGCGCCTGAGCGTCCAGGGCGTCCAGCGTCTCCTCAAGCATGCCGCCGACAACCACCAGACGTTCCGACAGGAGATCCCGGTGGAAGGCGGCGGAGCGGAGCAGGTCGCCGGCCTCTTCCGGCGCGGCTGTAAGCCGGGAGCGATAGGTTGCGGCGAGCTCGGCCAGCGCATCCTTCGACTTTGCCGAGAGGACCAGCGGCGGAAGCACGGCGTCCGGCTGGGGCGCGGGGGTGCTGGTGGAGCGAGGTTCCGGCGCATCGCCATCGCAGATGACCGCGTGGGCGTTGGTGCCGCCGAAGCCGAAGGAGTTGATGCCCGCCAGACGGGGCTTGGCCTTGCGCTCCAGAGGCTGGGCTTCGGCCGCGACCTTCAGGTTCAGCTCGTCGAAGGCAATGTCCGGGTTCGGGTCGGTGAAGTGAAGCGATGCCGGAAGAAGATCGTTCTTCAGGGCCAGCACGGACTTTAGCATACCGACGAGGCCGGACGCCGGCTCGAGGTGTCCCACGTTGGTCTTGACCGAACCGATGAGAAGCGGGTCATTGCGCTTCTGGCTGACCTGCGTGCCAAGCGCATGGGCTTCGGCCGGATCGCCCACCCGGGTGCCGGTGCCATGCGCTTCCACGAAGGCGAGGTCATTCGGGTCGAGACCCAGATCGCCGCCGTAGATTTCCGAAAGCAGGGCCCCTTGCGCCTCTGCCGAGGGCAGCGACATGCCGACGGTGCGCCCGTCCGCGTTGAGGCCGCAGGCCTTGATCCGGGCATGAACGGTGGTGCCGGGAAGCCGGGCGGCCCGTTCGGACTGGAGCACCAGCACGACTGCGCCTTCCGAGCGCACGTAACCGTCGCCCTTGGCGTCGAATGCCTGGCACAGGCCCGTCGGCGACAGCATGGTCGCCCGGGCAAAGCCGATGAAGGGGAAGGGGCTGAGAAGCAGGCTGACACCGGCCACGATGGCGGTGTCGATCCGCCCGCTTTCCAGCGCGCTGACAGCCTCGTTCAGGGCCACGAGCGACGACGAGCAGGCGGTGTCCACCGTGAAGCTCGGGCCGCGCAGGTCATAGATGTAGGAGAGGCGGTTCGAGACGATCGACAGGGTGTTGCCGGTCATGAACTGCATGTCGGAGGTGGCCGGGTCCATCACGAAGCGATGGTGATAGTCGAGCGACGACGCGCCCACATAAACGCCCGTCTGGCTGCCGGCCAGATCGCTGGGGCGGATGTTGGCCTGCTCCAGTGCCTCCCACACCAGCTGCAGCAGAAGCCGCTGCTGCGGATCCATCTGCAGCGCCTCGCGCGGCGAAATGCCGAAGAAGGCAGGATCGAAACCCCAGACATCGTCGATCTGCCCCGCCGCCCAGGTGTAGGTCCGTCCGGCCATGGCCTTGTCCGGATGATGGAAGCGGGCCTGGGGCCAGCGATCCGGATCAGCGGTCCTTACCGCGCAGGTGCCGGACTTCAGCAGCGTCCAGAAGTCGTCCGTCGACGGGGCGCCGGGAAGGCGGCTTGCGTAACCGAGAATGCGGATGTCTGAACTCAGGGAAGCCACGGATCGTCCTCTGACCGAACTCAGGAAAGAAGGAGCGCACGGCGCGCCCGCGACGGCAGCACGTGAGGGCTGAGGAGCGTAGCGGTCGTCTGGGGCATCATGGCCAGGGTCCTTCCGGGTGTTCCATGCACAGGGCTGCTGTCATTGGCAAAACAGCAAGGCATGCACCGGGCGCGTATTTTCTTGCGTATACATGGGGCCGGTCATGCGCGGTCTTGTGTTGGCAAAAATCTTAACTCAGCGGACAGCGGTGATCTACGGCTATTTCGCGATGCACGCAGGATCAGGGCGCGACGGGATCATTCCCGAAAACCTGTTCGTCTTGCCAAGAGCTTGCGCGCGGCTGCAACCCGGGCGGCAGGTGCAAGGGGAACAGTGCTGCCGTGGCGTGTAGTCCCTCGCACGCGTCAAACCGGAAACGCAGGCTGGTGGGCGCCAGAATCTGCGATCAAAAACCCGTGGATCACGGGGTCCGGGGCATCGGCTCCCGCAGCCAGCCGTCGGCATAGGCGATCTGGTTGACGCCGCAGAAGCGGGCCATGCGCGACAGGTCGGCCTCCAGGGCGCGCAGGCGTCCGGCGCCCATGCGGAGCCCGGGCTCCGGCCAGAAGGCGGTGACACGCAGGCTGTCCGCGTCCCTGTGGGCCTTCATGTCGATTCGACCCACCATCCGCTCGCCTTCCAGCACCGGGAAGACATAGTAGCCATAGCGGCGCTGGGCTTCCGGCACATAGATCTCGATCCGGTAATCGAAGTCGAAGATGGCCAGCGCCCTCTTGCGGTCGCGCAAGGCCGGGTCGAAGGGCGACAGGATGCGGATACCGCCGGGAGGCGGCGCCAGGTCGGCGAGGCTCTCCAGGGTCTGCGGGCGCATCAGGGACGGGCGAGGCCGGCCGTCCGTCCCCTCCAGCTCCACCCGCACGAGAGCGCCGCGGGCCAGCTCTGCCGCACACCAGGTGTCCGCTTCCTGCGGGGTGATCAGCTCGAAAAAGGCCGACAGCTCCCGGGGTGTAGCGAATCCCAGCCGGTCAAGGGCTGCATTGCAGGCAAAGTTCACCGTCTCGGCAAGGCTGGGCTCGGCCTTGCGCAGCTCTGGCGGAATGACGTTTTCGGTCAGGTCATAGACCTTCTTGAACCCGTCCCGGCGGGTGACGCTCAGGGCGCCGGTGCGCCAGAGATATTCCAGCGCGGTCTTGGAGGGATGCCAGTCCCACCAGCCACCCTTGGTGCGCGGCTCGTCCGACCCGACGTCGCCGGAGGAGGCGGGCCCATGCCGGGCGATGTGGTCCAGAACCTCTTCCAGCTTGTGTTCGAACTCGTGCTCCTGCCAGCGTTTCCAACGGCTGCGCAGACGCTCCCCATCCCGCCGGAACTTCCAGCTCCAGTAGGGAAAGAAGGACATCGGGATGAACGAGGCATCATGGGTCCAGTGCTCGAAGACCTTGCGCTCCCGATCGTGCAGGCGCGTGAGATGAGGCTCCCGGTAGGGGCCAAGACGCGGCCGCAGGATCATGTGATGGGCCCGCGCCACCGTGTTGATGCTGTCGATCTGCACCAGTCCAAGCCCCTGCACCAGCGTATCCAGACGCGTGATGGGCGTGTCGGAACCAGCTTCTCCGCCGCGCTCCGCAGCTTCCCGTCCGAATCCCTCCCGGCTGAGGCCGTTGCGCTCCAGGAACAGGCGCCGCACCACATCATTGGAAAGCCGTGCGGCACTTGCGGTATCCGAGCCGGCGGGGGCGAAATCATCGGAAGGAGCGGACATCACGGGCTCGGCGGAAGGGATGTGGGACGGTGGAGGGGCGGCAGGCGTCGACTGTCACCTTAGGTCAGAGTAGCGCCCCCGGAAAGCCTGATGAGGGTGCGATAGGGAGAGCTTTGCCTCCCACGCAGACCTGTACGCCGGATGAAGGTGGACAGATGGGTGTCTTTGTCGGGCCTGGCTGCATACACAAGACCGTTCAATGAGAGTATTCTCGCGTCATGCGACCGCAGGACGCATGCGCCACCCCGGACCGACCCCGGCTGGGTGCCGTAGCGTCGTGCGAATAAACTTTGTCAAACCGGGCAGGGACCGGTGGAATATTCCCGTGGAGCGGGTCTGCGCAGGAGCCTCATTGCTCAACAGCAGGCCGCCCAGATGCTAAACAGTCATCCCAGAATTGAGTGTTCCCACGTGTGAGAACGGAAGACGAGGACCGATGAACGTTCTATCCAAGGCTGCCGATCTGGAAGCCAATGCCCCGGCCGGGGCTTTCGTGCAGGAAGTGACCTCGGTGCAGCATTACACCGACCGCCTGTTCCGATTCCGCATGACCCGCCCGGCAAGCTTCCGCTTCCGCTCCGGCGAGTTCGTGATGATCGGCCTGATGATTGACGGCAAGCCCCTCTACCGCGCCTATTCCATTGCCAGCCCCTCGTGGGATGAAGAGCTCGAGTTCTTCTCCATTAAGGTGCCGGATGGTCCGCTGACCCAGCACCTGCAGAAGGTGCAGCCCGGCGATGCGGTGCTGATGAAGAAGAAGCCCACCGGCACTCTGGTGAATGATGCGCTGGTCCCCGGCAAGCGCGTCTACATGTTCTCCACCGGCACCGGCATTGCGCCCTTCGCCAGCCTGATCCGCGATCCGGAAACCTACGAAAAGTTCGACGAGGTGATCCTCACCCACACCTGCCGCGAGGTGGCCGAGCTTCAGTATGGCATCGATCTCGTCAATGAGACGAAGAACGATCCGCTGATCGGTGAACTGGCAGCCGGCAAGCTGAAGCACTTCACGTCCGTGACCCGCGAGGACTATCCGGTCAAGGGCCGCATCACCGATCTGATCGAGAACGGCCGCCTGTTTGAAGAGCTCGGCGTGCCGCCGCTCGATCCGGCCATCGACCGTGGCATGATCTGCGGCTCCATGGACATGCTGCGCGACACCAAGGCCCTGCTCGAGAAGGCTGGCCTGAACGAGGGGGCGAACAACAAGCCCGCCGAGTTCGTCGTGGAGCGCGCCTTCGTCGGCTGATTCTCTCTTCTGAC
Source organism: Roseibium aestuarii (assembly GCF_008477545.1). Taxonomy (GTDB): domain Bacteria; phylum Pseudomonadota; class Alphaproteobacteria; order Rhizobiales; family Stappiaceae; genus Roseibium; species Roseibium aestuarii. Next base: position 1,256,655 of record NZ_VORA01000001.1, read on the forward strand.
GCAGAGATCGAACCAGGATCAGGCCGCCTTCGGGCGGCCTTTTTCATGGCCGAAAGACAATCATCGGGGGAATGATGGGTTTTTGCGAGCATAGATCACGGTCAAGGGTCCGATTGTCTGGACAAGGCCTTAGGGGAATGGCACTTCTTTTCTGAAGGGTGACGAAGTGCGCGCAGGGGAAGTTCATGATCCGCCTGCACCTTTTCGTTCCGGGAGGACCCTCGGAGAAGGTCGGGCAAGAATGATCACTGCGGGAAGTTGTTATGTCGTCGCTGAAATCGGCATCAATCACAATGGAGATCTGGGCAAGGCCCTGACCATGATCCGCGCGGCGGCCGCTGCCGGATGCGATGCGGTGAAATTCCAGAAGCGGACCCTCGACGTGGTCTATTCCGCCGAGGAGATGGCCCGCCCGCGCGAGAATGTCTTCGGCCCCACCAATGGCGACCTCAAGCGCGGTCTCGAGTTCGGTGCCGAGGCCTATGACGAGATCGATGCCCTGTGCCGGGAGCTGGAGGTGGAGTGGTTCGCCTCCCCCTGGGACGAGGCCTCCGTCGACTTCCTGATGGGGTACGACACGCCCTATCTCAAGGTTGCCTCGGCCATGCTGACCGACCGGGACTTCCTGGCCCATTGCGCCGCAACCGGTCGCCCCTTGCTGGTCTCGACGGGCATGGCGGACATGCCGCTCATCGAGAAGGCCGTGGCTGCGCTGGAAGGGGCGGGGGCGACAATCGCCTGCCTCTATCACTGCACCTCTACCTATCCCTGCCGCGACGAGGATCTGAACCTTCTGGGCATTACGACCCTCAAGGCGCGCTTCCCGCATCTGCCCATCGGCTATTCCGGCCACGAGACCGACTATCTGCCGAGCCTTGCCGCAGTTGCGCTGGGTGCGCTCTCCGTGGAGCGCCACGTCACCCTCAGCCGGGCGGACTGGGGGTCGGACCAGAAGGCCTCTCTGGAAATGGCGGAAGTTGCCGAAATGGTCGACGGCATCCGCCGCCTGCAGACCTGCCTGGGCGACGGGGTGATCCGCTTCCTGGATGAGGAAAAGCCGATCGCTGAAAAGCTGCGACGCAAGGTAACTCTATGAAAACCTGCAAGGCGCAGTGTAACGTGACGGTTCAGGGCAAATAGGCCGAGTCGCACCTGCAGGCGCATTGCCTGTGACGACCTTGGCGGACCTTGCGGAAGAGGAAAACGTGTCGGCAGCGGAGATCTCCAGAGACTATCACGATTACGTCTTCAAGGAGGGTCGGCTTGTCGGTGACTTCGAGGGGATGTATCGCCACAGCGCCGAGATCCCTTGGCATCAGGACGCCAATTCCTTCGACATCATTTCCGACATCGATATCGCGATCCTGAAGCGTGGACGCCACCGCCGGATCTGCGATGTCGGCTGCGGGCTTGGCTACTTCACTGGACGCCTGAAGCGCGAGCTTCCCGGAACGGGCGGCGACGGGCCTGCGCAGGTCACCGGCACCGATGTCTCGCCCACGGCCATTGCCCGTGCCGCCGAGCTTTTCCCCGATTGCAGCTTCCGCCAGATGGATCTGCTCGCCGCCGACTGGAGGGCGCCGGAGGACCGCTTTGATCTTGTGGTCTGCCGTGGCGTGCTCTGGTACGTGGTGCATGATCTGGATCTCGCCCTGCGCCGCATGGCGAGCCTGGGCGGCGAGGGCGCGCACATGCTGGTGACCCTGTCCTTCCCGCCGAGTGCCACCTGGGTCGGGCAGGAGGTTCTGGGCTCGGCCGAGGATCTGAAGCGCCATCTCTCGCAGGTCATGGACATTTCCTACTGGTGCGAGGAGCGGGACGCGAAGCACGGCTCCGTGCCCCTCTGCCATGCCTATGGCGCCATCCGTTCAGGGGAGATCTGGTCATGACCGCCTCGGCCCGTATCGGCTGCGTCTTTCAGGCCCGCATGAATTCCCTGCGCCTTCCCGGCAAGTCGCTCATGCCGCTCATGGGCAAGCCGCTGGTCCAGCGGGTGATCGAGCGTGCCATGCGCGCCACCCGGCCGGATGTCTTCATTCTGGCGATCCCGGATCTGGCGAGCGACGATCCGCTCGTGGATGTGGCCCGGACCACCGGCGTGGAGCTGTTCCGGGGCTCCGAGGACGATGTGCTCTCGCGCTATGCGGAAGCCGTGCGCCGCTGGGATCTGGAAACGGTGGTGCGCATTCCCGCCGACAATCCGTGCCCCGAGCCCTGGGTCATCGATCTGACCATCGACTGTCACTTGCGCAGCGGCGAGGATCTGACGACCAGCTATCCGGATGTTCTGGCCACCGGCTTTCCCGATGGCATCGGCTGCGAGGTCTATCGCGGCAGCGTGTTGCTGGAGGCGGCGGAGACCTTCTTCAGCCCGCGCCACCGGGAGCATCCGCACACCTGTTTCTATGATCATCCGGAGCGCTATCGCATCGGCTCGCCGGCCTGCCCGGCAGAGCTGCGGCGCCCGGACATCATCCTCGACGTCAACACGCGAGATCAGTTCGAGCAGATCACCCAGCTCTACGAGGATCTCTATCCCCACAATGCGAGTTTCGGGATCTCCGACGTGATCGCCTGGTGGGACGGACGCAAGACACCGAAGAAGACGAAGCTCAAGCAGGGGTGAACGGGGCGCACATGACGCAGGATCGGGTGGTCTACTGGAACGGGGAATTCATCCCGGAAACTGAAGCGCGGGTGTCGATCTATGACTGCGCCATGATGTTCGGCGATGCGGTCTTCGAGATGACCCGCTCCTTCGCCGGTCGCCAGTTCAAGCTGCGCGAGCATCTGGAGCGCCTGCGCACCGGCCTGAAGATCCTGGAGTACGCGCAGGTTCCCTCGGTCGACGAGATGGAGGCCGCCTGTCTGGCCACCATCGCCGCCAATGCGCCCGGATTCCGCGAGGACGACGAGCACCGGCTGATGATCACCGTCACCCGCGGCCTCCTCGGCATCTATCGGGACGAGGTCGACCTGCCGATCGGCCAGAACCTGATCATCTCCGACTACCCGCTGCGCTGGACCGTCGCCGGCATGGGCGATCTCTTCGACACCGGCGTGAGCGGCGTCGTCCCCAGCCAGCGTGCCATTCCGGCCGCCTATCTCGATCCCAAGATCAAGAACCGCAGCCGAATGCATTACATGGTCGCCAACATTCAGGCGGCCCGCATGTCCGGGTCCAACAACTGGGCGGTTCTGCTCGACGAGCGCGGCTGCCTGTCGGAAGGCACCGGCGCCAATCTGTTCCTCTTGCGCAAGGGCGAACTCCTGACGCCGCCGGGACGCGACGTGCTGCGCGGCATCAGCCGGGACTATGTGATCGACGAGCTGGCCCCTGCGCTGGGCCTGAGCGTGCGCGAGTGCGAGCTGGAACCCTATGACCTGCGGGTTGCCGAAGAGGCCTTCTTCACCGCAACGCCCTTCTGTCTGCTGCCGATGACCCGCTTCGAGGGGCAGCCGGTGGGCACGGGCGCGCCCGGTCCCGTGACGCAGGCCCTGCTGAAGGCCTGGGGCGAGACGGTCGGCATCGACATTGCCAGCCAGATCAAGGGCTGGAACCGTCAGGGCGCCCTTGCCGATGCGCCCACCACCTATGCCTTCGGCAAGGGACGCTGAGCCGATGGCGGGCGCGTCGGCACCGGAGGGCCCCTCCACAACATCCGCCCTTTTTGACGTCACCGGCCGGGTCGTGATCGTCACCGGCGCGGCCCGTGGCAATGGCGCGGCCATCGCCGCCGGATTTGCAGCAGCGGGCGCCCATGTGGTGCGGGTGGACCGGATCGACCTGCCACCTCTGCCTCCTGTGGAAGAGCAGGCCCCAGTCGCCGGTCCCCCCCTCGATCTCACGGTCGATCTGGTCGAGGGCAGGTCCGCTTCGGGCGTTCTGGAGGCGACCCTGGACAGCTTCGGGCGGCTGGATGTTCTGGTCAACAATGCGGGCGTCAGCCTGGCCTGCGACGATCCTTATGCGGACAGTCCCGACGCCGAAGCGGTCTGGGACCGGACGCTGGCCGTCAATCTGGAGGCGGCCTGGCGTCTGGCGCGGGGCGCGGCGCGGATCATGGCGGGGCAGGGCAGTGGCTCGATCATCAATGTCACCAGTCTGGGAGCGGTGCGGGGCTTTCCCGGCAATCCATCCTATCAGGCATCCAAGGCGGCCCTGCGCCAGCTCACCCTGGCCCTGGCGCGGGACTTCGGCAAGCAGGGCGTGCGGGTGAACAATCTCTGCCCCGGCTACATCCACACCGCCATGACCGACGCGAGTTTCCGCGATCCGCAAAAACATGCCGAGAGACTGTCGCACATGATGCTGGACCGCTGGGGCATGTCGGAGGATCTCGTCGGCCCCTGCCTGTTTCTGGCCTCCGACGCCGCCCGCTATGTCACCGGCATCGACCTGCCTGTCGATGGCGGCTGGCTGGCCAGAGGGTTGTAACGAAGCGCCAGAAGCGGGGCTCAGGTGAAGGGCGGCAACCACAGATCCAGCATCTGGTGGAATTGCAGCAGGGCCTGACGCTTCACCGCCACCGCCTTGTCCTGACGGGAGACAAATGCGCTGCGTCCCGAGCCGAGCGCGGTCCGCGCCAGCTCGCCCAGCCGGTCGAAGGCCTGCGGATCTGACAGGCTGACACACTGGTCCTCAAGCCCGAGCGCCGCATAGAGCCCGCCCACCTTGTGATGGGTGTCGATGCCGAGCGTCGGCACCTCCAGACCCAGCGGCACCAGATTGCCGTGGAAGCGCATGGCGATGACCAGATCTGCCCGGCGATAGAGATCGAACCCGGCCGACCAGGCCTCACCCTGCAGATAGGGCGCGACACTCACCCGGGTCCGCCGCTGCCGGTCTTCCATGGCGGCAAGCGTCTCGGCAATCACCGCCAGATCCCAGTGGATATGGGGCACGAAGACACAGCCGAGATCCGGATCCTCCCGCAGCAACTCCGAGAGGAAACTGCCCATTCGCGCGCAGAAGGCGCTTGGCCCCTCGTCGCCTCCGCTGGAGGAGGAGGCGGTGGGAGAGCCGAAGCGCAGGTCGCCCATGTCTCCGGCCAGATTGACCACCATGAAGCGGCGGCAGTCGGCGGGGATGGCCGGCTGCTCGTGGCTGCGCGGCCGGGCGAAGAGCCCGCCGTCCGGGATCACGGCGATCCGGTCCGTATAGGCCTCGCCCAGATGCCGGCGCAGGATGTCGATGCTGCCGTCGTCGCGCAGGGAGACGACCCGGTCCGGCCGGGAAAACAGGCTGTCGAGGAAGCTCCGGCACCGCTCCATGGCCAGCGGACTGACGCCACGGGTCGCATCGACGCCCAGCCCGTAGAGGCAGAGCGGTCGCCTGATACCGTCCAGATAATCCGCCGCCGCCTCGATATAGGTGCCGCTTGCCGTGTCCTCCCGCCAGGTCTGGAACAGGCTGTCGCCCCCCAGGATCACCAGATCGTGCCGGTTCGCCTCGTCCAGGAAGGTGTCGTCGAAGTGCCGGGTCTTCCAGTGGATGTACTCCCGGATCTCCATGCGGGAATAGGAGAGGGGCAGGGTCATGTCCTCGGCCCGGGTGCGATAGGCCCCGTCATGCATGGCATTGTCGCCGATGTTGCCGATGAAGGACGCCAGATGCAGGACGCGCAGGGTCATGAGGAGATCCCGGCTCCCATTTCGGCAATCTGGCGCAGCCGCTCGGGCCTGTCCTCAGGCGCGAACCGGTCGACCCAGGCGCGCAGGTCTTCCGACAGGGGGCCGGCGATCCACTCCGACGGCTTGTCGGCCGGAATGCGGTAATAGGTGACCGACGGGTGCCAGGGCGGGTTCTGCTGCCCGAGCAGCGTGATGCCGTTGGGCGGCCCGAAGCGCCAGCAGGGCGTGCCGAGTGCCCCCGCCAGATCCGCCACGCTCGTATTGGACGAGATGACCAGGTCGCAGCAGGCGGTGAGCGCGGCGGCGCCCTCGATGTCGTCGCGCAGGTCGATATCGTCGAAGGCGTGAAAATCGATGCCGAGCCCCTCGCGCACGAAGCGGATCTCCCGCTCGATGGCGCTGTACTGGAGATTGACGAAGATCGCCCCTTCCGTGCGCAGGATGGGCGCGGTTTCCAGGATGCTCATGTACCAGCGGGCGCGCGCGGCCGCGAGTTCCCCCGAGCGCCAGGCAAGCCCCACCACCGGCAGCCGTTCCCGCTCGGAAAAGCGGGTGATGTAGCTGGCTGCCCGGGTCATGTCCGGCTGCAGGGTCGGTTGCGGCGCGCGGGCGAAATCCTCTATGGACTTGCGGAAGAACACCGCCAGATCGGAGAGGCTGACCTGCACGTCGAAATCCTCGTCGTCCGTCTCCAGCGTCAGCCGGTTGAAGCTCTGGGTGCGGATCGGAATGTCCGGGAAGTTCCGGCGCAGGATCTCCTTCATCTTCAGCGGCGGCTCGAGGATGATTTCGCCGGCGACCGCCTGAACCTCGCGCAGCATGGAGACGTTGCGGATCGCATCCCCCATGCCCTGGTCGGTCCACACCAGGAGCCGCTTGCCGGAAATGTCCTCGCCCTGCCAGGCGGGCGTCTTGAAGATGCGGCGCAGGCAGGCCGAAGCCTTGTCGTCGAAGCGCCGGTGGTGCAGCGCGTAGCCTTCCTTCAGTCGGCCTGCCGCAAGATAGGCCAGCGACAGGTTCCATTCCGCCGTCGGCAGGGGCGTGGGGCTGAGCCGGATCGCCGTCAGGAAGGCCTCGATGGCCTCCTCGAATTCGCCCACCCCGTGCAGGGTCACGCCCAGGGTCACATGCTTGTGCAGGTTGTTGGGATCCAGCTCCGCCGCCTTGCGGGCAAAGGGCAGGCCCTGGGCCGTCTCGCCGGTCTTGAACATGAGCCGTGCCACTTCGTGGAGCAGGTCCGCATTGGTCGGGAAGCGACGCAGGGCGTCCTGCAGCTCGACGCGGGCGCGGTCGTAATCCTCGATCTCCAGCCGCGAGCGGGATCGCTGGACAAAATTCTCCGGGTTGCCCGGATCGAGCTGGGCCGCCTTGTCGAAGAAGACCACTGCCTTGTCGTGGTCCTTGTTGTCGCGCAGCAGCACACCATAGTTGCGATAGGCATCGACGAAGCCGGGATGGGCGGCGATCAGCTGCCGGAAGATCTGCTCCGCTTCCGTCTTCCGCTCCATGTGCGAAAGCGCGATGCCCTTGAGATTGAGCGCCTCCACCAGCAGGGGATCGAGCGAGAGCGCCTTGTCGGCCGCCGCCATGACGCTCTGCGGGTCCATATGGGGCATGTCGGACAGGGTGCGCGCCAGATTGGCGTAAAACGGCGCCCGGTCCGGCGCGATGGCAATGGCGCGCTGGATATAGTCGAGCGCCTTGTCCGGGTCGCCCAGCTGCCGGTAGCAGACCCCGAGCAGATGATTGGCATCGGCCGATTGCGGTGTCTTCTTCAGAACGGCCTGATAGATCCGCTTGGCCTGTTCCACCTCTCCGGCCTTCTGAAGCGCGAGCGCCTTCTGCAGGCGCTGGACGAGGGTCGGCTGGGCGGGGGCGCGGAGCGCTTGCTTGGCGGCCATGGGGTCTCCGGTGTGCGCGACGGGTATGCCAGGCGTCGGGTGTGTCCGGCGACGGGCGTGATTCTTGCCCTCAGGATATCAAGCTGCCGCTACGTTTGCCTCCATATTTCCGTTAGGGCGTCTTGCGCTGGGCCCGTTGGGCCCGATCAGCAAGGTTGCAGGTCCTTCCCGCCGTTTGATAAGCAGACGGGACGCCGCAGCCCTTCCCACCCCGACCCATTCCGACCCGAGAGAGCCTCATGTCCTCCACGCCGCTTCGTTCCGCCGCCACGCCCCCGGTCATCGTCTTCGATCTGGACGGGACCCTTGTCTCGTCGATGGATGATCTGGTCGTCACCCTCAACGTGGTGCTGGAGGCGGCCGGGCACGAGGCGATTGCGCCCGAAAGCGTGCGCACCATGGTCGGGCATGGGGCGAAGGTGCTGCTCCAGCGCGGGCTGGAGGCCAATGGCGTCGCCTGGACCGAGGACAGCCTTGCGCCTCTCTACGCCCATTTCCTCACCTATTACGAGGCCCACATTGCCGATCACACCCGGCCGTTCTCTGGTGTGGTCGACTGTCTGGCGAGGCTGCGCGACAGGGGCTTCCGCCTGGCGGTCTGCACCAACAAGGTGGAGCGCCTGACCTTGCCTCTGCTGGCGGCTCTCGACCTGACCTGGCATTTCGATGCGGTGGTGGGCGGTGATACGTTCGAGCGCCCCAAGCCCGACGCCCGGCCGGTTCTCGGTGCCATCGAGCGGGCCGGCGGCATGGTCACCGGTTCGGTGATGGTGGGCGACAGCGTGACCGACATCGACGCGGCCCGCGCCGCCGGCATACCGGTTGTCGCGGTGGATTTCGGCTACACGCCGGTGCCCGTGCGCGACCTTGGTCCCGACCGGGTGATTTCCCATTTCGATGACCTTGAGGCCGCGCTGGATGAGCTGAGCGTCTGAGCCGCGCCGCGCTGCCCATTACCGCGAAAGGGCATTTGCCGGCGCATCAGGCAGCCTTTCCCTGGCAGGCCGATCGTTTGATCGATGTGAAAAACGGCCCGCGAGGGCCGTTTTTCGTCGTGATTCGGAAAGACCGGAGTGCTGCCGCGATCAGGCGGCAACCTCGGTGCTTGCAGACCGCTTGCGGCGACGGCCGACCAAGCCCAGGAGGCCGAGGCCACCGGCCATGAGCGGCAGAGCCGCCGGCACCGGGACGGACGACACGTTGATCTGTGCTGCCGTGAAGCTGTCGTTGCCGAAGATGATCCCATCAGCGAAGAAGGTCCCGGTGGCCGTGATTTCGAGGAAGCTCGAAACGATCCCGCCCAGATCGAGGAGCGCTGCGACGCCAGGGCCCCAGGTTGCGGAGCCGCCGTCCCAGGTCACGGTCAGGTCGTCGTTGCTATCCCAGCGTCCGAAAAGGATGGAATCCCAGCTTCTGTCGAAACCGAAATCAAACCTCAGGGTTTCGCTGCTGAGAATCGGATTGCCGTCGATCTGATCCGGCTGGGTGTCCGGTGCGCCGTACACACCCAGACCGTCGCTGTTAAACGTCACCGAGCAGCCGACATTCAACAGGCCACCAGCAGCGCAACCCAGGCTGGGGCCCGAAGCGTTCGTTGCGCCGCCGGTATAGTCATAGGTGAAGGTTGCAGCCGACGCCGATCCGGCTCCAAGCGAAAGCATCACCGCAGACGCGGCGACGAGCGTTTTCAGGTTCATGATGAAATACCTCAAGAATAGGGTAATAAATTTTAAACGGCGAGTGACTGATGTCATCGGCCGCTACTCAAACAACATGTTGAATCTCTGAATGAGCCATGAGGGTGAAAGAATTTCTCTCATGGTCTCGTCAAGAGATGCACAAATATTTCTTGAGACTATTTACTAAAATACGAGATCATCCCAAGCAGCTTGACCTTAACTTCGCGTTAAGAATGTGTCAATGAGAGATCGGCTCCAGAGAAACGGAGAGATTGTTCAATGTGAATTAAGAATGTGCGTGTTGTCGGGAAGGTGTCGAGCGACGGGTGCCATGGCCGGTTCCTCCGTGGTTGGTGTTCGGTGCAGGTCTTCACAGGGTTTAAAGTAAATAATACTGATTAGTCTGGTCACTGTCCGGGGAATTTGCCGAATCAAATTGTTCGATGTCTGGAGACGCATGCAATGTTTCTTGGGGATCCAATCGGCTGAGGCAAGACGTTGACCTTTCTGAGCCCCTGGCCGGTCCGTTGTCTGACAAGAGCGCGCGGTTGCCGTCCTTCAGGGTCATGATGACCGGCCCCCTTGCGGCTCTCCCCAATAGGGTGGGGGCAATTTCCACAGGGGCGAAAAAGGCTCTTGCGCCGGTGGAGATGATCATTTAGATACCCCCTCACCAGCCGAGAGGCGCGGGCGATTAGCTCAGCGGGAGAGCGTTCCGTTCACACCGGAAAGGTCACTGGTTCAATCCCAGTATCGCCCACCATTCCCCCTATTCTAAAAATTCCCAAAACATTTCAACCTGTCAGGCGATTTGTGTCCGACGGGCGATTTGTCTTTTCATCGGTACACCCTGGTGCTTTGCGTGCGGGCTTGCCGGGAATGAACTGTCCCTGAAAACGAAAAGGCCCCCGGATGCCGGGGGCCTCTTGAATGATCTGGAAGCTGTGCGAGGCCTGTAGCCGATGCTCACGCCGCGCGGCGACGACGCAGACCGAGGAGGCCAAGGAGCGCCAGGCCGCCGGCCGCTAGCGGAAGGGCTGCGGGAACCGGGACGGTCGTCGGCGGCGTTACCGGAATGACCTGGGTCGACGGGCCGCCATTTCCGCCCGTTTCGCCATCGGGCGTGGAGCCGTCGCCTTCCGGTGGCAGGATAAGGGCGGTCGCGATCGGCGAACCCTGGCCGCCGCCACCGCCGCCACCAGCCGAACCGCCACCGCCGGCGGAGCCGCCACCACCTGCGCCGCCACCGCCACCAGCCGACAGGCCGCCGCCACCGATCCGGGCGCCGGACCCGCCACGGCTGCCGCCGGAGCCTGACCGGCTGCCGCTGGCGAAGCCATTGCTCTGCTCGAAGGTCGAGCGGCCGATGGAGCCTTCGTCACCGGTCTGTTCGGTCGGGAAATAGGTGAGGCCATGGCGCACGCTGGTCAGCGTCACCGGACGGGTGCTGCGGCCGATCCAGGGCCAGTCGGCCGGATCGTTCTTCACTTCGAAATCGAAGGTTGCGGCTTCGGCTGTACGGGAGCCGAGTGCGCTCAGGCCGGCCAGGCCGACGAGGACGGTGACACTTGCGCAAAGAACAAGGCGCAGCGGGAAACGGGTGGTCATCTGCAGGACCTCAAAATGGCTCCCCTCGCGGGGATAACAGTAAATTATTTCTGAATTTATCCTCAACGCCTATCACCGAAGACGGTTCCCCTCAAATGACAAATGGAGTTCCTGGGCGGAAAAATTAAAAATTGATTAACAAGCTCGGCAAATTTACCAAGGGTCCGGCAAGTCCAAGGAATGAAACGGCTTTTGCATGATTCGCCGCATGCGCCATTGCATGCATTGAGGGTGTTCCCGGCCACCGTCCGGTGCCGCGAAGCCCGCCTCATAACGGTGATCTCGGGAGGCGCAGCGCCATCCGGTTCGCCGATCCCTGCGCAGGCACGGATCGGCGTGTTCGGGCAGGGAGGGCGCCGGTCAAACCTGCCTGCGCGTCTTCTGGCTCGGGGATCCGGGCTTACATCTTGTACGCCGTGCGGAATCCGCCCCAGTGGCGTCCGGCCACCTCGATCGGCGCATCCACCTCGCGCATCCACACAACCTTGCCGCCGCCCATGTCGCGGGCATAGGTCTGGATCAGGAAGGGGCGGGTGTTGCGGCCGGCACTCAGTCCGGCGCGGTCATCGAAGATGCGCCGGTTGCGGCAGTTGGCGGCATTCCAGACCGGATCCCCCGGCTTCTGCGGGTGCGAGTAGATCCGGTTGTGGACGGGCAGATATCCGTTGCGATCCACGGCCACGCAGAAGGCAAGGGCCGGATCTTCCGCAAGGATCCCCTCCTGGATGGCGGGCAGCACGGCTTCGATCTGTCTCAGGTAAAGCGTCTCGAACTGCTGCGGATCCGTGCCGGGCAGGGGGCGGTAGCGGGTGTCGAACAGGTCGTCCTGCCGCAGCCGTCCCTTGGCGATCAGGTCCTCCATCGCGGCCGCAATCCGCTGTGCTCCGGTCTGGGCGCGGGCCACGAAGGCGTCGTGTTCGGCGCGAACCTGGGCGAGCTTCTGGCGCACGGCGCTGAGGAAGGGGCCGTCAGGGTCCACGAAGGCGCAATGGACGCCTGCGTCAGAATGCGCGACCACCCTTGCGCGCGTCGTGCCCAGCGTTCCGAGCGACAGGGTGATGGCGCTGCCCGGCGTGATGCCCGGTGTGACCGTGGCGGTGCTGCCGGAGGCGGGCGAGGCTCCGGGCTTCACCAGAACACCGCCCTCGGAGAGGTCGCGCGTCTCGATGGCGATGCGCCCGCCGGCGCCCGTCATCTCGCCGTTGAGGCGCAGGGGCAGCCGATCATGGGCGCGCCGGTCGCCCACGGCGGTCTGACGGATCATCATGGTAAAGCGGCCACCGAGCCCGGCCGCCCGCTCGCCCATGCCGATGCTGGCCTGCGCGGCGTCCTGGGCCACATTCCGGGCCTGCTGGGTGCTTTCGGCGATCATGCGCGCTTGGGCAGAGACATCCTGCACGAAGCGCGCCGTCTGCTGGGCCCGGTCTCCGATGGACTGGGTGGTGCCGATCTGCTCGTGCACGGCAGCTTCCACAGCGGCAAAGCTCGGGCGGATCTGGCCGATCACGTCGATGACCCGGGTCACGTTGTCGATGCTGTTGTCGGCGGAGGCCTGGAGTCTTGCGATATTGGCCGAAATCTCGTCCGTGGCGCTTTGGGTCTGCTGGGACAGCAGCTTCACCTCGCTGGCCACCACCGCAAAGCCCTTGCCTGCTTCGCCGGCGCGGGCGGCCTCGATCGTCGCGTTCAGCGCCAGGAGATTGGTCTGCTTGGCCACGTCGGAGATGAGGCGCACCACATTGGCGATGGATTCGATGGCCGATTGCAGGTCCAGGACGCCGGCATTGGCTTCGTCAGCCAGTCCGCGTGCCTGCTCGACCAGATCATTCGAGGTGGTGATCTGCTGGCCGATTTCGCTGCTGGCCGCTGAAAGTTCGTTGATCGAATGGGCCAGCTCGCTGGCGTTGCTTGCCGCTTCCCCGGACTGGCTGTCCAGCACAGCGCTCGCCGTCTCCACCTGGGCCAGCATCTCGCCCTGGCTCTGGATGCGCGCCGTCACCGCCTGGGCGGCCTCCTGCATGGAGCTTGCGGCGACCTGAAGATCCCCCTCGATGGCATCGAGCGTATGGGTCAGGGCCTGTCGGCTCTCCCGGCTGTCCGCGTCGGGAGACGGTGCCGCAACGGTGCCCGGCAAATCTTGCGCCTCAGGTGTATCCGTTTGTTTCTTCGAAAGAAAAAAGCCCATGCGTTCCTCGGTGAAGCATCTTGTGAGATGATATTTTGAGGCAACTCTAAGACGAAATACTCGCCAAGGGGTTAAGACTGTAATTATTGCCAATTCGTCTTAAGGTGATGTCCTCATGTGATATGGTAATTTTTGCGCTGATGTTTTGACTTACGTTGCGGCGCAGCATCGACGTGTCTGTCTTTGTGGGGCCTGCCGGGGCGCGAAAACTTTTTGCGGTGCCGCACCGACAAGGCGGGGCGGTGTGGCCGCAGGCCTATCCCCAGTCTGCTGGGGGGTGAGGGGCGCTGCTGGGCGGCTTTGGCCTTTGCCCGTGCCGTCAGCCATGCTAAGCAGCCATCTGACCTGCGGGATTGCGGAAATTCGCCAGTCGGAGTTCCATCGCCCGTCAGGGACTTTGTGCCCGCTTCGGGGGTCGGCAGCGCCTTGCCGGAACCCGGTTGGCACGAAGCGACGAAGATGACGACATGCTGGTCGATAAGCAAGAACAAGAGCCGGAACAGAGCTGGGATCATGAGTGAAGACATGAAGCGCCTCGCCGCCGAACGGGCGGTTGCGGATGTGACCTCGGGCATGAAGCTGGGCATCGGGACAGGGTCCACGGCCGAGCATTTCGTGCGCGCCCTGGGAGCCCGCGTCCGCGAGGGGCTTCAGGTCATAGGCGTGCCCACCTCCGAGCGCACCCGGGCGCTGGCGGAAGCCGAGGGCATTCCGCTGACGACCCTTGAAGAGACCCCGGCACTCGACCTGACCGTGGACGGGGCCGACGAGATCGATCCCGCACTCAGCCTGATCAAGGGCGGCGGCGGGGCCCATCTTCGCGAGAAGATCGTGGCTGCAGCTTCCACCCGCATGATCGTCATTGCCGACAGCAGCAAATGCGTTGAAACACTGGGCAAGTTCCCGCTCCCCATCGAGGTGGTTCCCTTCGGCCTCGGCGCCACCCGCATCGCCATCGGCAAGGTTTTTGCCGACCTCGGTTTGTCTGGGGATTTGCGCATGCGCGGCGGGGCCGAACATCCTTTTGTCACAGATGGCGGACATTACATCCTCGATGCACACCTTGGAGCGATCCCGGACCCGCAGGCGCTTGCCGCGGCCCTGGTCGCCGTGCCGGGCGTGGTCGAGCATGGCCTGTTCATCGGCCTGGCCGCTAAGGCCTATGTGGCCGGTCCGGATGGCGTTTTCGAGATGACCGCCCGAGCCTGAAGTTAAGTCGAAAGGTCCGCCGACGGTGGGCCTTTTTGAGGAGTTTGAGAATGAAACTGACGTCGATTTTTTCCTCCGGAGCGGTTGTCGCGGCGACCCTTTTCCTCGCGGCCCTGCAGCCGGTTCAGGCTCAGGACGGCGAATTTTCCGCCAGCCACATCGAGGCTGCCCGCAAGGTGGTGACCGCCACCAAGGCCATGGGCGCCTTTGACGACATCCTGCCGGTTCTGGCCGAGCAGACCCGCACCCTCTTCGTTCAGGCCGATCCGGCCCGGACCCAGGAAATCGTGGACGTCACGTCCGAGGCTGCGCTGAAGCTGGCCGCACGCCGCAGCGAGCTCAACAACACCATCTACCAGATCTGGGCGCGCCGCTTCTCCGAAGAGGAGCTGAAGGAGCTCGCCGCCTTCTATGAAAGCCCGCTGGGCTCCAAGCTTGCCGACAACGGCCCGACCATCACCGCCCTGGCGATCGGTGCGGCCCGCGAGTGGCAGAACCAGATGTCCACCGAGCTGGTAGCCCTGGTGCGTGAGGAGCTGGACAAGCGCTCCGCCGCTGCTGCCCAGTAAGACCGGGCGCGATCAGCGCAAGGGCGAAATGATCACGGCCTGCCCGTCAACCTTGCGGGCAGGCCGTTTCTCTGTCGGGGGGATCACGAAGCCGGGAGCCCCCTTGCAGGCGGCCCGGGGTGCCCCGACATGGGAGGGCGAGCCGCCGGTCAGGTGATGCAAGACGAGTTTCGGAAGATGGAGAGCGCGATGAGCGAATTCGATTTTGACCTGTTTGTCATCGGGGGTGGATCCGGGGGCGTGCGCGCCGCCCGCATTGCGGCCACCCATGGGGCCAAGGTCGGATTGGCCGAGGAATACCGCTATGGCGGAACCTGCGTCATCCGCGGTTGCGTGCCGAAGAAGCTCTTCGTCTATGCCTCGCGCTTCTCGGAAGAATTCGAGGATGCGGAAGGCTTCGGCTGGCACGTGGGCGAGCGCTCCTTCTCCTGGCGCCAGTTGATTGCCGCCAAGGACAAGGAAATCACCCGTCTTGAAGGCATCTACCGGCGCAATCTCGACAATACCGGCGTGACCTGCTTCGACAGCCGCGCCGAGTTCGTCGACGACCACACCCTGCGTCTCACCGCCACTGGCGAGACCGTCACCGCGAAATATATTCTCGTTGCGACCGGCGGGGCAGCCAACCTGGACCCGGACGTTCCCGGCATCGAACATGCCATCACCTCCAACGAGGCCTTCCATCTGGAAGAGCTGCCGGAGAGCGTGATGGTCGTTGGTGGCGGCTACATTGCGGTAGAATTCGCCGGCATCTTCAACGGGCTCGGCGTGAAGACCCAGCTCATGTACCGGCGCGACATGATCCTCAACGGCTTCGACATGGACCTGCGCGAGGCGGTGCAGGAAGAGGTGGCGAAGAAGGGCGTGGAGATCATCACCGATGATGTGCCCGTCAGGATCGTCCGACGCCCCGATGGTCGGCTGGACGTGACCTCACGCCAGGGCCGCACCTGCGTGGTGGATCAGATCATGTATGCCATCGGCCGCCGGCCGAACACGGAAGGTCTCGGCACGGACGCGGCCGGCATCATCCTGAAGCCGAACGGCGCCATTGCGGTGGATGCGGCCTCGCGCACCAATGTCGAGCATATCTACGCCGTGGGCGACGTGACCGACCGGGTGGCCCTGACCCCTGTGGCCATCCGCGAAGGCCATGCGGTCGCCGACACGCTCTTCGGCAACAACCCCTGGACCGTGGATCATTCTCTGATCGCGACCGCCGTCTTCTCCCAGCCGGAACTTGGCACCGTGGGTCTCACCCAGGATCAGGCGCTTGAGCTGACCCCGAACCTGGACATCTACAAGGCCAAGTTCCGCCCGATGAAGCACACGCTCAGCGGTCGCGACGAGAAGATGCTGATGAAGGTGATCGTCAATGCGGATGACGACCGGGTGCTGGGCGTTCATCTGATGGGCCCGGATGCCGGGGAACTGGCGCAGGTGCTGGGCATCTGCCTGCAGATGGGCGCCACCAAGGCCGACTTCGACCGCACGGTTGCCGTTCATCCCACGGCGGCCGAGGAGCTGGTGACCATGCGCGCGCCGACCGAGCGTCTGCGCGGCGCCTGAGCGCTCCGGCACTTCTGACCTGCAAGACAAGGCGGCGGACCGGTGTCCGTCGCCTTTTCTTGTGCCCAGTCTCACCTGTGTCATCAACTCTGTCTTTGGGCCTTCACGATGCCCTTCCACGCCAGTGTTCGTCTTGCCATGGCTTGACCATGGCATCCATGCCGTGAAGTAGCGCCACACAGCAGCGCCGCGTTTGCCGAAGCGTCACGGCAAGGATTGCCGGATCAAGTCCGGCAAGGACGACGGAGAGCGTGCTCTCGAAGCAGCCCCCCTTGCTCCGCGCCGTCCCGGCCCTGAGCCGGGACCAACCCTGCTTCCGAATATCCATGGGCGCGTTGGGTGCGAGGTCCCGGATCTCCGCTTGCGCTGCGTCCGGGACGGCGGAGAGGTCGGTGCAGTATAGCTCTTTGGCCCTCCGATCCCGGGTCGCGCGATCGCTCGCCCGGGCGGACGCATCTTGGGATGCTCATGTGTCGGCAGGTTCAGGCGGCGGACGGGTGTCCGTCGCCTTCTCTGTTTCAGTGTCACGCGGGGGGAACTGAAAGGGCTCAGACGGCGGGCGCGGCGCTGGCGGGACGCGAGCTCTGGGCCTTGTTGTATTTTTCCATCTCGGCCCGCTGGGCGGCGGCATCATTTTCCCCGGCCGGATCCGCGAAGGCCATGCGCCCGCGGCCGGCATTCTTCGCCTTGTAGAGCGCGCCGTCGGCGGCAGCCTGCACCTCTTCCGGGGTCAGGCCGTTGTCGGGGGCAATGGCGATGCCGATGCTGATGCCGACCTCAGCCAGTTCTCCGTCGCCGATGTCGATCGGCAGGGGCACCGCATCGAGAAGACGGCCGGCCAGCTTTTGCAGGGCGATGCGGTCGGTCAGGTCGTTGAGGATGATCACGAACTCATCCCCGCCGACCCGGCAGGCGAGACCCGCATCGCCGACGACGGTCTTCAGGCGCGCGGCTACTTCGCGGATCACCGCATCACCGGCGGCGTGGCCATGGGTGTCGTTGACGGCCTTGAACCGGTCCAGGTCGCAATGCATGAGCGCGAAGGGCCGGTACGACAAGGTGTTCACCGCCTCCGCCAGGGTGCGGTTGAAATGCAGGCGGTTGGCGAGTCCGGAGAGCGTGTCGTGGAGGGCGAGGAAGCGATTCTGATGCTCGCTCGCCTGCAGCGACGCGGTCAGGCGCCCGATCCGCCAGGCAATCGCGAAGGCCATGATGGCGAGCGCGATGCTGAGCGCCAGGATCACCGGAATGACCGTGTGCCAGATGGGGGCTGCCACGGGCAGCTTACCCCAGATGAAATAGCCGATGATCTCGCCCTGGAGGCTTTCGAGCGGATAGCTGATCTCGTCATTGTCTGCGCTCGGCTCGAACTGGAAGCGCATGTCTTCGAAGCGGATCTGCGAGTTCAGGCCGTTGACGAAATCCTGATCGATGAAATGGGCGGAAATCAGCAGCGTGGCTTCGTCACGGGGCAGGGCGACCCGTTCCTGATCGGGAATGATCGGAATGACGCTGACCAGCGCGGGCTTGTCCTCCAGCACCACGAAGCCCGAGGCCGCGATATCCTTCATGTCCAGTTCCTGCAGGGAGGAGTAGCTGAAGCCCCTGGGCACCCGCGTTCGCTTCAGCTTGAAGACATCGCGGGCCTGCTGCACCAGCGGCGAATATTCCGGCGTGTCTGACAGGGGGCGCAGCACGATGTGGGTGTAGTCCTGGAAGGTCTCGGCCAGCACCACATTCTGGGCGTTCACGATCAGGTTGCGGTCGTGGCCAAAGTCAGTCCACAGGCTCTTGAGTTCCTGTCGGACGAAGTCGTGGTCGAAGTCGATCACGATCTTCTCCACAGCCTCGTCCCAGCGGGCGAGCGGCAGCTGCTCGCGGGCTATCAGCAGGCTTCGGTCGCGCAGGGTGTTCTCGAAGAGCATTCCCGCATTACGGTCAGCTTCTCCCTCCGAGGCGCGGGTGGCGACATAGCCGACGAAGACCAGGGATACGGCGCTCACGAAAATGAGGAGGCCGGCCAGCAGAAAGGCCAGACGGGAGATGCGATGCTTCTGTTCCCGTGAAATGCGGTCGCTGTAGCGCCGTGCCGTCCTCTCGCCCACGCTTTCTTTTCCCCCTTTGTCTTTATCGTATCGGCGACATCTAGCCCGAAAGCCTTAATGACCCGTCTTTTTGACTTGTGAAACTCTGCAATATCGACGGATTCATTTCCGGTCATTACGGGGTTTTGCTTACCTCTGCCCTGCTGGACGGTGGAAAGCTTGCTCTCTGCTCGCAAGAACCTGCTGGGCAACCTCTGCGCGCGTGAGGACGGTCGCCGGTCGCGGGGGCTTTACCCGGTGGGGATCCCGGAGTAAATCGGCAGGGATCGGAGACTGTCCGGCTCCGTCTCACCCCGGAGACGAAGGCCTTGGGCCCGATATCTCCCGCATTTGCCCGCCAGACGCCGATGCGGCGTTTCCCCGACGGGTTCATTCACCTGAAGGCCTGTACATGACGATTTCCTATTTCGGCTATGGCTCCCTCGTGAACGTGGCCACCTTGCCGGATCATGCCGAAGTCACCCCGGGAACCCTCGACGGGTGGGTGCGTCAGTGGAGCATCGCCGGGCGCGAGATCGAGGGACACGGGGTCTGCTCGCTCTGCGTGGTTCCCCGCGACGGCGTGGCCATTCGCGGTGTCATGGCCCGCGAACCGCGCGACGGGCTGGAGCGCCTCGAACGCCGCGAGCACATGTATGACAAGGTCGATGGCATCGGCGAGCGCTTCCGCTGCGACGCCCAGGGCGCGTCTGGGCCGAACGACATGTTCCTCTTCCGCGCCAAGCCCCGCTACTACGGCTGGGGCGACGCGGAAAACCCGATCCTCCAGAGCTATGTGGATTGTGTCCTCAAGGGCTTCCATGATTTCTGGGGCGAGGAGGGCGTAAGGCACTTCATCGAGACCACCGAAGGCTGGCACGTGCCGATCCTGGCGGACCGGGATTCCCCGCGCTATCCCCGGGCGATCGTCCTGTCGGACAGCCTGCGCGAGCTGATTGACGATCTTCTGGCCGACCACGGCGTCGCCTATCTGCCCTGATCCGGATCGCCTTCCTTGCGGCCTCACCCTGTCCCCGTCCTGCGGGGCGTCGAATCGGAGCCCCGGGGAGGGGAGGCGTGAGTGGCGGTGGAGGCTTCGGCGCGCTGAGCGGACCGGTCATCGAAGAACACCGCGCAGCCCCGCCCTGAATCCTTTGCCCCGTAGAGAGCTGCGTCGGCCGCAGCAATGAGATCCGTGTCGCGCATCCCGCAGAGGGGCGCGACGGCGATGCCGATGCTCAGCCCCACACTCACCCGGTCACCGCATGCCAGCATGACGGGCTGGTCCACCGCCGCGATCAGCCGGTCGGCCAGATCCTGAAGATGCGTCCGTTCGGCCTTGGACAGGCCAGGGGATCCATCCGCCTGCCGATACGAGGCGGTGCCGCCGAGCGCAACGAGAATGACGAATTCGTCGCCCCCGATCCGGGCCACCGTGCCCTGATCTGCGGTGACCGCCGCCAGACGCTCCGCCACGCTCTGGATCACCAGATCTCCGGCCGCATGACCGAAGCGGTCGTTCACCGCCTTGAACCGGTCGAGGTCGCAGCCGAACAGTGCAATCGGTCGGGACGCGCAGTCGCTGAGCGCCTCGTCCAGCAGCGCGGTGAACTGGAAACGATTGGCGAGCCCTGTCAGCGGATCATGCAGGGCCAACCGGCGGTTTGCCGCTTCGCTTTCCTCAAGCGCGCGCGACAGGCGGCCGATCCGCCGGGCGACGAGCACCGAGGACACGGCCAGGGCCAGGCCCATCACCACGATCAGTGGCCCGATCATGCGCAGGATCTTCGGGCCGGGCTTGGCACCGTTCCAGTGAAAATAGCCGAAGGCCACGCCCGAGGCATCCTGTACCTGCACATGGGTCTGATGCGAGGAGGGGGTATCGGTCAGCCGGAAGCTCACATCGGGGAAGGGGAGTTCTCCCTGCAGCGCATCCAGGAACGAGGCGTCGATGACCCGGGCCGAGATGAGCACGGTCGTGCGCTCCGGACTGCGGGCCGACCCTCCCGTGACCGTCTCGATCGCGACCGCACTGAGAAGGGACGGAGCGCCGTTCACCAGGGCAAAGGAATAGCTTGCGGTGTCGTCGGACCAGATCTGCGGAAGAGGACCCTCTTCGGGACCACCCGATTTCGGCCAGGCCCTCACGAGGGCGCGACGCTGCTGGGCCGCCAGCACGGAAAGCGGGTCGTTGGCCGTCAGCCGCCGCCGCTCGAAATGCACCTCGTTCCGCTCTGAGGAAGCGAGAAGTGTCCCGTCCGGTGCGATCAGGAAGCTGCTTTCCAGCTCCGCCTCCCGCCAGAGCGGGCGCAGCAGCCGATCGCGCACGAAAGCCGGGTCGAACCGGTCTTCCACCTGCGCGACCGCCTCGCTGGAATGGGCGCGCGCGAGCTGGGCCCGCGACATGCGGATGTGATTGCGCTGGATCGCTTCGGCAAAGAGCTGCTTCTCGCCGGAAAGCGCGTGCCGGTCGGCCTCCGCAGAGGCTGTGACGCCGATGAAGATCATGCAGGCCGCAGCCATCGCAATGAGGCCGCCCGCCATGAGATAGACCCAGCGGGTCACGGACACCGGGTTCAGGGCGCCGAGAGGGCTGGTCGATCCGTTTGGGGAACTGGCGGCAGTCGGGGCAGGCACGGTCATCCTGACAGGTTGGTCCACCGCGAGAGGCGGCGTCTGGCGATCATCGCCGAGGACCATACGAAGAAATTCCTAAGTCGCCCTCGTCGCCCGCGCCACAAGTCGATGGATCCCGGAAACCGCTCCTTAACGCTGATCGGATGGTGCCCGCTCAGGTGCCCCCATCAGGTTCCAAGCGTCGTCTTCAGGCCATATCCGACGGCCCAGGCGATGCCGGCCGCCGTCATGCCGATGGCGCAGGTTTCCAGCCCGGAGACCGCCCAGGAGCGCGTGGACCAGCGGGACTTCAGCGCTCCGATGCCGAAGAAGGCGAGCGCCGTGCTGGCGGTGGTGATGAGGCCGCTGGCCGACAGGCCGAAGACGAAGGGGATGAGGGGAACGCTGCCGCAGATGAAGAAGGCAATGAAGGTGGCAAGCGCTGCCTTGAGGGGCGCCCGCGGCGAGCGGGTCATGCCGTATTCCTCCAGCATCATCGTGTCGATCCACGGCTGCCGCCGGGAGGTGAGGATGCCGACGAGCGTCTCCAGTTCCTCGCCGCCATAGCCCTTGGCCCGGAAGATCTGGCGGATCTCCTCGCGCTCGCCCTCCGGGTCCACGCGAATGTGCTTTTCCTCCACCAGCAGGAGCCGGTGATAGTCCTCCCGCTCGGTCTGGGTGCCGCTGTAATTGGCAACCGCCATGGAGAAGCCGTCCGCCAGCAGATTGGCAAGCCCGAGGATCAGCACGATGCGCGAGGAGAGGTCCGCGCCCACCGATCCGGCCACGATCGCGAAGGTGGTGATCGCCCCGTCGATGCCGCCATAGACCCAGTCGCGCAAGTAGCTGGCGTCGGGGCCACCCTGCAGGCGGCGGGCAATATCCTCGGCTGCGTGGCTGTGTTCGAGTGTCATGAAGCTGTTCCTGGATTTGCGGGCGGTGGCTGGCAACTTTTCCCAGTATAGCCTGTGGTCTTCATGAAGCGACACGTGTATAAACGCGCGCACGTTTCGTCCGGATATGGAAGCAACGATGAACGGAAACGCCCTTGCCGGGGGGCTTTTGCGAAATTTGTGAAACGATTGCGCGGGCCGGGTGCCTGCGATCGAGGAGTGAGACTATGGCGGAGAAGTGGACCCCGAACAGCTGGAGAGCAAAGCCGATCCTGCAGGTTCCCGAGTATCCGGACCTGGCCGCCCTGGCCGATGTGGAAAAGCGCCTGACCAGCTATCCGCCGCTTGTCTTTGCAGGGGAAGCGCGCGCGCTCAAGAAGCAGCTTGCCCGCGTCGCCGAAGGCGAGGCCTTCCTGCTTCAGGGCGGTGACTGCGCCGAGAGCTTCGCCGAGCATCACCCCGACCATATCCGTGACTTCTTCCGCGCCTTCCTGCAGATGGCCGTGGTGCTGACCTTTGCCGCCAGCCAGCCGGTCGTGAAGGTCGGGCGCATCGCCGGCCAGTTTGCCAAGCCGCGCTCGTCCGGCATCGAGAAGCAGGGCGATATCGAGCTGCCCAGCTACCGTGGCGACATCATCAACGGCATCGACTTCACCGAAGCCTCCCGCGTGCCCGATCCCTCGCGCATGGAACAGGCCTACCGTCAGTCGGCTGCGACCCTGAACCTGCTGCGCGCCTTCGCCCAGGGCGGTTTCGCCAACCTGGACCAGGTGCACCAGTGGATGCTGGGCTTCATTTCCGACAGCCCGCAGGGTCACCGCTACAAGGAACTGGCCGACCGCATCTCCGAGTCGCTGGCCTTCATGCGCGCTTGCGGCGTGGACAGCTCCACCGTGCCGCAGATGCGCTCCACCGACTTCTTCACCTCCCACGAGGCTCTGCTGCTGGGCTATGAAGAAGCGCTGACCCGCGTCGACAGCATTTCCGGCGACTGGTACGCCACCTCCGGCCACATGCTGTGGATCGGCGACCGGACGCGCCAGCCCGACCATGCCCATGTGGAATTCTTCCGCGGTATCAAGAACCCGATCGGCCTGAAGTGCGGTCCGAGCCTGACCCCGGACGGGCTGCTGGAACTCATCGATCTGCTGAACCCGGAAAACGAAGCCGGCCGCCTGACCCTGATCTGCCGTTTCGGCGCCGACAAGGTCTTCGACCATCTGCCCCAGCTGGTGCGCGCCGTTCAGCGCGAGGGCCGCAAGGTCGTGTGGTCCTGCGACCCGATGCATGGCAACACCATCACCGCCGGCGGCTACAAGACCCGTCCGTTCGAACGCGTGCTCAAGGAAGTGGAAGCCTTCTTTGCCGTGCACCGCTCCGAGGGCACCCATGCCGGCGGCATCCATGTGGAAATGACCGGCCGTGACGTGACCGAATGCACCGGCGGGGCCCATGCCCTGACCGCCGAGCAGCTGGGCGACCGTTACCACACCCATTGCGACCCGCGCCTGAACGCCAACCAGGCGCTCGACCTGGCCTTCCTGATTGCGGAAAACCTCAAGAAGGAACGGGCCGAGCGGGATCTGAAGATCGCCGTCAACGGCTGAGGGGCATTCCTCGCAAACGATCTGGAAACGGGCGGCCTGGCCGCCCGTTTGCGTTTGAGACAGTCATTTTGCGCTTGTTTGTATTATCAATAAATCTGGTAAGCGCACCTTAAGACTGTGCGCTGCAAGACTGTCCCGAATTTCGAGAAAAGAGGCTGCGCACGGCATTTTTCGCCGCAGGAATCGCGGGCCTCGCTCCAGCCCTCGCGGCTGGAGGGTTTGGTCATTCGGGAGCACCGCCTCATGGAAAAGCGCAGGGACCTGTCGCGACTTTCCGTCCTCATCGTTGAAGACAGCACGCATATGCGCGCCATTCTCCGCTCCATTCTGAGCGGCCTCGGCGTGCGCCAGATCTTCGAGGCCGCAGAGGCGACCGACGGTCTGGAAAAGACCATCGACCGCCAGCCCGACCTCGTCCTGTGCGATTGGGCCATGCAGCCGGTGAGCGGTGGCGAGTTCATCCAGTTTCTGCGCGGCGAGAAGGACGCGACCCTGAGCACCACGCCGGTGATCGTTGTCAGCGCCCATTCCCGCAAGGCCAACATCCTGGAAGCGCGCAAGCTCGGCATCCACGGTTTTGTCGCCAAGCCGGTGTCGCCGGCCGTCCTCTACCAGCGCATCTGCAACATGCTGGCGTTCCAGGAGGCGCATGGGCGGACCAAGGGCATGTTCGCGGCCACATCCTGGCCCACGGGCGGCCCGGTCCTTGACCTCACGTCGCCCACGCTGCTGGGTGCCTCGGGGACAAGGCGGGCGCCGGGCGCCGGGACCGCAGATGCCGAAGACGAGCCGGAGCGCGGCGTGGCCTGGTGCTGACGTCATTGCACCGCAAGATCTGCATGCCTGCGGCAATTGCAAGTCGCCGCACTCCGGGCTAAATCAGCGACATGGTAAAAGAGAATCCCGCTCTCCGCATCGCAGGCCGGTTCCGTCTGGCTGTCGCGCAAGTGAACCCCACCGTCGGCGACATTGTCGGCAATGCCGAACTGGTGCGCCAGGCGCACCGGGACGCTGCCGGGCAGGGTGCCGATCTCGTCCTCTTCTCCGAACTGGTCATCGCCGGATATCCGGCAGAGGATCTGGTGCTGAAGCGTGCCTTCGTCGAGCGCTGCATGGCCGAGGTCCGCGCGCTGGCGGCCCTGACCCTGGACGGCGCTCCGGGGCTGCTCGTCGGCACGCCCTGGCTGGAGGACGGCAAGCTCTACAATGCGGTCGCTCTTCTCGACGCAGGCGAGGTTCAGGCCCTGCGCTTCAAGCATGACCTGCCGAATTACGCCGTCTTCGACGAGAAGCGCGTGTTTGCATCCGGTCCCTTGCCCGGGCCGATCGACTTCCGCGGCCTGCGTATCGGTGTGCCGATCTGCGAGGACATCTGGAACGACGAGGTCTGCGAATGCCTGTCGGAGACGGGGGCGGAGATCCTGCTCGTGCCCAACGGCTCTCCCTATTGGGAGAACCGCATGGAAGAGCGGCTCCAGGTCGTGGTTGCCCGGGTTGTCGAGAGCGGCCTGCCGCTCGTCTATTGCAACCAGCTGGGCGGTCAGGATGAGCTCGTCTTCGACGGGGGCTCCTTCGCCCTGCGCGCCGACCGCAGCCTCGCCTTCCAGATGCCCCAGTTCGACGCCGGGCTCCTGATCAGCGACTGGTCGCGTCAGGACAATGACACCTGGACCTGCGCGCCGGGGCCCATGGCGCGCCTGCCGGATCTGGACGAGGCCAACTGGAAGGCCTGCGTTCTGGGTCTGCGCGACTATGTGCTGAAGAACGGGTTCCCGGGCGTGGTCCTGGGCCTTTCCGGCGGCATCGACAGCGCGATCTGTGCGGCCATGGCCGTGGACGGTCTGGGGGCGGACAAGGTGCATGCGATCATGCTGCCCTACCGCTACACCTCCCGCCAGAGCGTCACGGACGCGGCCGACTGCGCCGAGGCGCTCGGCATCCGCTTCGATCACGTGCCGATCGCCGAGCCCGTCGAAGGCTTCTCCCGCGTGCTCTCCGGCCTCTTTGCCGGCTGCGAGCAGGACACGACGGAAGAAAACATCCAGTCGCGCGCCCGCGGCGTCATCCTCATGGCGATCTCCAACAAGTTCGGCGCCATGGTCGTGACCACCGGCAACAAGTCGGAGATGTCGGTCGGCTATGCCACTCTCTATGGCGACATGAACGGCGGCTACAACCCCATCAAGGATCTCTACAAGACCCAGGTCTATCATCTGGCGAAGTGGCGCAATGCCAACCGTCCGGACGGCCTGCTGGGACCCGAGGGCGAGGTCATTCCCGACAGCATCATCACCAAGGTTCCCACCGCAGAGCTGCGCGAGAACCAGACCGACCAGGACAGCCTGCCCCCTTACGAGGTGCTGGACGACATCCTGACCTGTCTGGTGGAGAACGAGATGGCGGTGCGCGACATCGAGCGGCGCGGCCATGACCGGGCGCTGATCCACCGCATCGAGCATCTGCTCTACATCGCCGAATACAAGCGTCGCCAGGCACCTCCGGGCGTCAAGATCACGCCGCGCAACTTCGGCAAGGACCGCCGCTATCCCATCACCAACCGCTTCCGGGACAGAAGCTGAGCACCGCTTCACCGGTGTCCCGGAAGTTTCCCGATCCGACCTTCTACGGGCAAGTACTTATACCTTGAGTTGCAAGATTATAAGTATTTTTCCGAGTGGTCACGGTCGCATGTCACTGTATCTGCACAAATAATAGCCAAGAATACCGTAAGGTCGTCTTTCCGCGGGGAAAGATGTTGCGACCTCAGGTGGAGAGAGTTACCCAAAGGCCATGACTGTAACCGTCCGTTTCGCTCCTTCGCCCACCGGGCTCATCCATATTGGCAACAGCCGCACCGCGCTGTTCAACTGGCTGTTTGCGAAAAAGCACGGCGGGCGCTTCATCCTGCGCTTCGATGACACGGATCTGGAACGCTCCCGCCGGGAGTATGCGGATGCGATCGAGCGGGATCTCGCCTGGTTGGGGCTGGTCCCCGACCGCATGGAGCGCCAGTCCGAGCGCCTCGAGATCTATGACGCGGCCGTCCAGCGCCTGAAGGATGCGGGCCTGCTCTACCCCTGCTACGAGACGGCGGATGAGCTGGACCGCCGGCGGTCACGCGCCCGTGCCCTTGGGCGCCCGCCGGTCTATGACCGCGCAGCGCTGCGTCTTTCCGACGAGCAGAAGGCGCTCTTCGAGGCGGAAGGCCGCAAGCCGCACTGGCGTTTCCTTCTGCCGAACTTTGATCAGGACCCGGAACAGATCCGCCGGACCGACGAAAGCTGGGAGGACCTGTGCCGCGGTCCCCAGACCATCGACCTCGGCTCCATGTCCGATCCGGTGCTGGTGCGCGAGAACGGTGCCTATCTCTACACCCTGACCTCCATCGTCGATGATATCGACATGGGCATCACCCACATCATCCGGGGTGAGGATCACGTGGCCAATACGGCCGTGCAGCTGGCGATCTTCCGCGCCCTCGGGGCAGAGCCGCCGGTCTTCGGTCACCACAATCTTCTGACCACCGCCGATGGCGAGGGGCTGTCGAAGCGCAAGGGCGCCCTGTCCATCGGGTCCCTGCGCGAGGATGGTCTGGAGCCCATGGCGGTGGCCTCGCTGGCCGTCCTCACGGGCACCAGCCATGCGGTCGAGGCGGTCGCGACCATGGACGAGCTGGGCGACCGGTTCGACCTCGCCGGCGTCTCGCGTTCCTCGGCCAAGTTCGACCCGCACGAGCTGGTGGGGCTCAATGCCCGCCTTGTGCACGCCATGCCCTTCTCGGTGGTCAGCAGCCGCCTTTGCGATCTGGGGATCCAGGCGGAGGAAGACTTCTGGCTGACCGTGCGCGAAAACTGCGAGCGCGTGTCCGATGCCCATCTCTACTGGCAGATCGTCAAGGGCACGGTCGAGGCTGAGGTCGACCCGGAGGACCGCGACTTCCTGGTCGCCGCCCGTCGCCTGCTGCCAGACGGGCCGGTCGATGCCTCCACCTGGAAGACCTGGACCGACGCACTGAAGGCCGAGACAGGCCGCAAGGGCAGGGGGCTCTTCATGCCGCTGCGCCGCGCCCTGACGGGCCTCGATCACGGACCCGACATGGGCGCCCTGCTGCCCTTCATCGGGCAACAAAATATTCTGGACCGACTACCCTGACCGGCCGGTCCGGATCGGGCCGGGCCACCGGCTCGTCCGCGATCGTGAAGACCGGCTGCGGTGCAGCGTCAGGCGTCAGGCCTGGCTCGCCCACGGGCATTCTCTGATCTGCGCCTTGCGCTCCTGCTACAGTCCGCGTGGCGGTCTGTGCGGGATCCTGCAGCAAGGCCGCTTCGCTGTCGAAGCCGAGAAGCAGGTCGAGCCGGCTTGCCGGGTCCAGATCCGGCGAGAGCTCATCGCCGGGCAGCGGCGCGGCGACAAACACCTCGAGCCCGACCGCGTCGGGACGCTCCGGCCGCCCGAAAACGCTGGAGCCGGTGACGTCGCCGTTCTCGTCACCCACACCGCCGATCACCGCCCGCACATGGCCCGGTGAGGCCTGCAGCACCCGCAGGGCGCCGGTGGCGCCCGCTGATCCCAGTCGCAGCTCGTTCGCTCCCGTCCGGGAGGCGAGGGGGCGGCAGGAACAGTTCTCCACCCGTTCGCTGCGATAGCGCCAGGCATTGGTGAGCCCGTCATAGGGCTGGCCGGAGAGGGACACCATGTCCTCCGCCGCCCCACCCGGATTGCGATGGACGAAAAGCTCCGTCTCCGCACCCGGGCAGACCTCGCTGCAGCGGAAGGCATCCTGCGAGAACTGCCGGCGCGTGGTCTTGTAGCTCAAGGGGAAGAAATAGCCGTCGCATTGCCGCACGCAGAGGGTGCGATAGGTCGCAGACGCAGAGAAGCGCGCACCGCCCGGCGTCTGGCCTGCCCCGCTGCCGACCATCCCGGCCCGGGACGATTGCCCGGTGGAGCGGCTCACCGGTGCCGACGTCGCGCCGCCGGCGGTCTCTTCCAGCCCGTCGCCGACCCTTGCGCGACTGCCCAGCAGGACGCCGAGCAATCCGCCCGGACGCGAATTGCGGGCGCTGGAGGCTTCTGTAGTCGTCTTGCCGCCACATCCGGCCGCCTGCAGGCGCGTCTGAAGCCGGGCGATGGACTTGGCCTTGCCCGTTCCGGCGGCCTTGGCAAGCTGCCTGTCGATGGCCCGCCGGTTGCGGCGCATCCGCTCCATCTTCTGGGTGAGGGGGCCGCAGCGCGCATCAGCTTGCCCGCCGCCGCAGTTCAGGTGATGGGCATCCCGCTCGGCGGCGGTCAGCGCCTCGGCCTGCCGGTCATGCTCTGCCTGCCACTTGGCCTGCCCATCCGGGCCGCCGCTGCGTTCCAGACGCGCGAGCTGCTGCCGCAGGTCGTCACAGGACCCCGCGGCTTCGGCAGCAGGCATCAAGGCAAGGATCGAGAGCAGCATGACGCCGGTCAGACAGGAGGCTGCCTGCCTGGAGCGCCCTTCAGATCCTCTGCGCGCCACGTCGTCCATGAAGCCTCGTCTGCGGGTGATTTCGGCGCGGGGCCGGCAGGAAGTAGGGGAGCGGTGGGGGCTGCCCCTCGTAATCCTCCCATTGTTGCCCTTCCCTTGCGCAAAGACAATGCGGAACCGCAGGTCCCCCGACGGCAAACTGGCGCGGAAGCGGGGAAGGGCGGGCAGGGGTGCCCCGGCGGGCGGCTTGCTTGTCACCATCAATCTGCTCGGCTAGCCTTGCTCCTGCCGTCATCCTTCTGTTGAAAAGCGCCCTGAGAGACAAACGGAATTCGCCCTGCGTCGCGCGAATCGGATGGGAAGACGGCAAGGGTGCGCGCCTGCGGCACCAGCAGGCCGTGATCGGGCCCATGCCCGTCCCGGGCGCACGCAGGCGTGACACGGATCAACGAGAGGCCGTCGAACGGCCCGCCGACCGGATGTGCCGTGGTTTGGGCCAAGAGCCCTGCGCGGGGTTCGATCCTCCGGTCCAACAGGTGAGAAGCGAGATACATGAGCAACCAGACAGCGACTGCCGGGGGCGCCCGCACCATCTTCTTCGAGGATCTGGGCCGGGATTGTTATGCCGCCCGGCTGACCGGTGCCGCCGTCAAGGACAAGTCCGGCTCCGATCTGGTGCCCGATGCCAACATTGGCGTCGTCGTCGGACGCAAGAGCGTTCTGGTGGTCGATGCAGGTGCCCATCCCTCCATCGCCACGGCGGTGGAAGAGGCTATTTCCGGTCGCTTCGGCAAGCCCGTGCGCTATGTAGCGCTGACCCATTTCCACGCGCGCCAGACCCTCGGCGTTACGGGTTTTGACGGCGCCGACATCGTCGTCTCCGACCTGACCCGCCGCATGCTGGCCGACCACGGGCCCGACAACCGGCTTCTGGCGCTCGCCCGTGATTCCTCCGGCCTTGCGGGTTCCGCCTCGCGCCGGGTGCGCTCCACCATCAATTTCGCCTCCTCCATGACCCTCGATCTGGGCGACCGCGAAGTGCGGCTCATGCATCTGGGGCGTGGCCACACCCTTGGCGACACGGTGGTCTGGGTGGAGGACGAGCGGGTCATGTTCACCGGCGGGCTGGTGGCGACCTCCATCGCGCCCTATTGCGGTGACGGCCACATCGGCGACTGGCCGCGCGTGCTCACCCGCATGGCGGCCTTCCGCCCCAATGCGATCATGCCCTCGCGCGGCACGTGCGCCATCGGCCCGAACGCCGTGGCCCGGGCCCTCGATCAGACCAGCCGCTATCTCTCGGTGCTGAAGACCGCGGGCTTTGAAGCGGTGGAATCCGGCGCGTCCCTCGCCGAGGTTCTGGCCGCGGTGGACGAGGCCATGCCGGCGGATCTGAAGAAGCTTGCCGCCCATGCGGCCATGCTGCGCTTCAACGTCGCGCGGACCTATGACGAGGCCAAGGGTGTGGACATGCCCCCGGTCTGGACCACGGAGCGGGAGGCCGCACTCGGCCGCGCGCTGGGGGCCGCCGACGCGCCTGCCGCCAAGCCTGCGAAGTCTGCGCAGAGTGACGAGATCGCGGACGATACTCCCGAAGAAGCCGCCGAGACGGAAGCCGCCGAAACCGAACCCGCCGAGACTGACGCCATCGAGACCGATGCCGGAATGAAGGACGAGGGTGAAACCCGCGACTGAGGGCAGGGGCAACGTCTCCCACCAACGGCCTCTTCGTGAGGCCTGGACAAAAGGCACTGGCATCGCGCGATGTCAGTGCCTACATGCAACCCGAACGGCAGGGCGGGCGTTTGCCCGCAAGACCACACGCGAGGTTGCCATGCGTCTTTCCCGGAAATCCCTTTTCACCAGCCTTGTCGCCCTTGGCCTGACCGCCGTGGCGGGGCTCGCCCAGGCGGCGGATGATCCCGATCTGATCTTCAAGAAGTCGACGGTCTGGAAATTCATGTCGCCGGACCACAAGCTGGCGACCTATGCCATCGATGATCCGATCGTCGAAGGCGTCTCCTGTCACTTCACCGTTCCGGAAAAGGGTGGCATCACCGGCTGGCTCGGCGTGGCGGAGGAAGTCTCCGACGTGTCGCTCGCCTGCCGTCAGGTGGGGCCGGTGTCCTTCAAGAAGAAGTTCGAGCAGGGCGAGGAAATGTACCGGGAGCGCCGGTCCCTCTTCTTCAAGAAGATGCAGATCGTGCGCGGCTGCGATGCCAAGCGCAACGTGCTCGTCTATCTGAGCTATTCCGACAAGCTGATCGAGGGCAGCCCGAAGAACTCCACCTCGACGGTTGCCATCATGCCCTGGGGCGACCAGATGCCGCCCAATTGCGGCGACTATCTCGACGACTGATCATCAGCCCTCGCGGCAAGGTCACGCCCGCCCGGAGCGTCAGGCGGCCACCCGCAGGATGCTCTGGGCGATCTCGCAGACGGGGGAATTCGTCACGCAGCGCTCGTAGGTCCGCAGGCCCATCACCGAGGTTGCCGGGCCGTCCATCTTCTGGGCCACCAGGATCAGGAACGGCATGGCGAGCAGGCTGGTCAGGATGGCAAGGGCGAAGAGACGGTTGAGCATGACGGACCTCGATACGCTGGAACAGGAGGGGCCACCGCGCCCCGAAACTGATCCCGTTCTAGCGGCTCGCCCTTGAACCGGGTCTGAGAGGCCCGTTCAGTCACCGTTCAGCTTCGTAAACGCCACGCCCGCGCCTTTTTTGTGTCGAGCGTACCGGGCGGGACGCGGGTCGGGCTTGACCGCACTCCGCAAAGGGCTCATTAAGAGCCCATGATGACGGCCACACGCACCATCATTGCGATCAAGATTATTTGCAGCTAGCGACATCGCTGGCTGTGGCCGTTCCCTCTTGGCAAAATGTCTCCTGAGATGGACCGCCCGGCCAGCCGGTGGTGAAGTGCTGCTGCGCGCCGGGAGAGACGAGCGACATGACTGCCCCTCATGGCCACCATGTGCCGGGACCGCAGACCTCTGGAACCTTCAGAGGCCTTCGCCTGACCAACACGCTGACCCGTCAGAAGGAGGACTTCGTTCCGATTTTCGACGACAACGTGCGCATGTATGTCTGCGGCCCGACCGTCTATGACTTCGCCCATATCGGCAATGCCCGTCCGGTCATCGTCTTCGATGTGCTGGCGCGTCTGCTGCGCCATCTCTATGGCGCCGAGCATGTGACCTATGTGCGCAACATCACCGACGTGGACGACAAGATCAACGCCCGCGCCCTGCGCGACTATCCCGATCTGCCGCTCAATGATGCCATTGCGAAGGTGACCGGCAAGACCGCCGACCAGTTCCATGCGGATGTGAAGGCGCTCGGGTGCCAGGCCCCCGATGTGGAGCCCCGCGCCACCGCCCATATCGAGGGCATGGTGGAGATGATTCAGGTTCTCATCGAAAAGGGCCATGCCTATGTTGCCGCGACGGCAGACGGCGGCGAGGTGCTCTTCGATACGGCCTCCATGCCCAACTATGGCGGGCTCTCGAAGCGCAATCTGGAAGACCAGAAGGCCGGCGCCCGCATCGCCGTGGATGCCCACAAGAAGAACCCGGGCGATTTCGTCCTGTGGAAGCTCTCCTCGCCGGAAGAGCC
Source organism: Roseibium aestuarii (assembly GCF_008477545.1). Lineage (GTDB taxonomy): Bacteria > Pseudomonadota > Alphaproteobacteria > Rhizobiales > Stappiaceae > Roseibium > Roseibium aestuarii. The sequence goes on from NZ_VORA01000001.1 coordinate 1,289,278, forward strand.
GGGCTGGGACAGCCCCTGGGGTCGTGGCCGTCCGGGCTGGCACATCGAATGCTCGGTCATGAGCGCCAAGCATCTGGGCGAGACCTTCGACATTCACGGCGGCGGGCTGGATCTCATCTTCCCCCACCACGAGAACGAGATCGCCCAGTCCTGCTGCGCCCATGGCACCTCGAAGATGGCAAATGTCTGGCTGCACAACGGGTTCGTGCAGGTGGAAGGGCGCAAGATGTCCAAGTCCGAGGGCAACTTCGTCACCATTCATGAGCTGCTGGCGACGGACAAGTTCGGCGGCCGCAGCTGGCCGGGAGAAGTCCTGCGCCTCGCCATGCTCATGACCCACTACCGCGAGCCCATCGACTTCTCGGTCAAGCGTCTGGACGAGGCCGAAGGCATCCTGAAGAAGTGGCCCGAGCTGGTTCCCACAGATGCGGCCCCGGCGGATGCGGTTCTGGCCGCGCTGAACGACGACCTGAACACGGTGGCGGCCATTCAGGCCCTGCAGAAACTGGCAGCCGATGCGGCGAAGGGTCCCGCACAGCTCGCGGTCTATTCCGCCTCTGCCGCGCTCATGGGGCTCGCTCCGGTGAAGGTCGACATGACCGGTCTCGACACCGCCGCCATTGAAGCGAAGATCGCCTCCCGTCTCGCCTGCCTGGAGGCCAAGGACTGGGCGGGTGCCGATGCCATCCGCGATGACCTGGCGTCTCAGGGAATTGTCCTAAAGGATTCAAAGGACTCCACAACCGGCCAGCGAGTCACGACCTGGGACGTGAAGCGCTGATGCTTGGTGGCGCGCGTCCTTCCCCCCTCTGTCGGGTTCCCCGACATCTCCCCCTCAAGGGGGGAGAGGGGAATGCGCTGCGTCGCCTCGCGCCTCTCGCGGGCATCATGCTCGAAGGAATGTCATCGGTTGTGACGGGCAAGACTGCTCGGCATACTCCGCTCTCCCCCCTTGAGGGGGAGATGTCTTCGCAGAAGACAGAGGGGGGATCTGCCGTGCCACATCATCCTTTCCCCGATGGACAGCGCAGGAATGCCAGACGCCTGCGTTCCGGGATGACCGATGCAGAGCGTCTGCTGTGGTCGCGTCTCAGGGCCCATCGCCTCAACGGCCTTTCCTTCCGCCGCCAGCTTCCGCTCGCCGGGTTCATCGTGGATTTCGCCTGTGCGGAACACCGGCTGATCATCGAACTGGACGGATCCCAGCATGGCGACGCCCTGGGCCTGCAAGCAGATCAGGCACGGGATCAGCGCCTCGCGGCCATGGGCTGGCGCGTTTGCCGTTTCTGGAATGCCGAGGTTCTTGGCGAGATCGACACTGTCTGCCGCACCATCTTGTCGGCCTGTGGAAGGGAGAACCCGAATGGATAAGAAGCCGAGCCACACCGGTGGCTGTCAGTGCGGGGCGGTGCGCTATGCGGTCTCCGGCCTGCGCGGGGCGGGGATCTGCCATTGCCGCATGTGCCAGAAGGCCTTCGCCGCCCCCTATGCGGCGCTCGTTACCGCTGAAACCCTGACGTGGACCCGGGGCGCGCCGGCCCATTTCCGCTCGTCCAATCTGGTTCGCCGGGGTTTTTGCGCCACCTGCGGTACCCCGCTGACCTACGAACAGGACGGCGGCGCCACCGATGTGGCCATCCTCACCCTGGATGATCCATCCGCCGCCGAGCCTGTCATCCAGCTGGCGCGCGAGCAGGCCGTGCCCTGGTGCGAGCGGGTGCTGCAACGCCCCGGCCGCGACCCGGATCAGCAGGCCAAGGCGAATGCCTTTCTCAATCGTGTGCTGTCCTACCAGCACCCCGACCATGACACGCTCCATTGGCCGACCCCGAAAGACAAAGCGGAATGAGTAACTTGCGCGGCTTCTACCCCGAGATCGAACCCTATGACAGCGGCTGGCTGGATGTGGGCGACGGACACGAGATCTACTGGGAGCGCTCCGGCACGAAGGGCGCCAGGCCGGCCGTCTTCCTGCATGGCGGCCCCGGCGGCGGCTTCTCGCCGCTCCATCGCCAGCTCTTCGACCCGCAGGCCTATGACGTGCTTCTCTTTGACCAGCGCGGCTGCGGCCGCTCGCGCCCCTTTGCCGAGCTGGAGGCCAACACCACCTGGCACCTGGTCGCCGACATCGAACGTCTGCGCGAGATGGTCGGCGTTGACCGCTGGCAGGTCTTCGGCGGCTCCTGGGGCTCGACCCTGGCGCTGGCCTATGCGCAGACCCATCCCGAGCGGGTGAGCGAGCTGATCGTGCGCGGCATCTACACGCTGACGAAGCGCGAGCTGGACTGGTACTACCAGTTCGGGGTCTCGGAAATGTTCCCGGAGAAGTGGGAGGCCTTCCTGGCCCCGATCCCGGAGGCCGAGCGCGGCGATCTGATGGCCGCCTATCACCGCCGGCTCACCGGCGACGACATGGCCGAACGCTACCGCGCCGCCCGCTCCTGGAGCCTGTGGGAAGGGGAGACGATCACCCTTCTGCCCCACGCCTACAACTCCGCCCATTTCGCCGAGGAGGAGTTTGCCTATGCCTTCGCCCGCATCGAGAACCACTTCTTCATGCACGGCGGCTGGCTGGAAGAGGGGCAGCTCCTGCGCGACGCCCACAAGCTCAAGGACATTCCCGGCGTGATCATCCACGGCCGCTACGACATGCCCTGTCCGCTGGCAACCGCATGGCAACTGTCCCGGGGCTGGCCGCGCGCCGAGTACAAGGTGATCGAGGGGGCGGGCCACGCCTTCGACGAGCCGGGCATTCTGGATGCGCTGATCCGGGCGACGGATCACTTCGCCGGCAAGCCGGCCTGAACGGCGCGGCACGACGCGACACGACAATACGTGACGAGAGAGAAAGACCGCCAGAAGCGGCGGCATGAGGGACACGGGGACACGACGACCATGACGAGTGACGCAGGCAAGGAACGGCTCTATCTGTTCGACACCACCCTTCGGGATGGGGCGCAGACCTCCGGCATCGACTTTTCCGTCAATGAGAAGATCGTGGTGGCCGAACTCCTCGACCGGCTCGGCGTCGACTATGTGGAAGGCGGCTATCCGGGCGCCAATCCGACCGACAGCGAGTTCTTTGAAGAAAAGCGCACCCGCTCGGCGAAATTCACCGCCTTCGGCATGACCAAGCGGGCAGGGCGGTCGGCCGCCAATGACCCCGGCCTGCAGCAGGTGCTCGCCGCCGACACGGATGCCTTCTGTTTTGTGGCCAAGGCCTGGGACTATCACGTGAAGGTGGCGCTCGGCTGCACCAACGAGGAAAACCTGGAAGGCATTGCCGAAACGGTGAAGGCAGCGGTCGCCATGGGCCGCGAGGCCATGATCGACTGCGAGCATTTCTTCGACGGCTACCGCGCCAATCCGGAGTATGCGCTGGCCTGTGCCCGCACCGCCTATGAGGCCGGTGCCCGCTGGATCGTGCTGTGCGACACCAATGGCGGCATGCTGCCCGATGACATCCGCCGCATCGTCGGCGAGGTGGTGAAGGTGGTGCCCGGCACCCATCTGGGCATCCACACCCATGATGACACCGGCCATGCGGTGGCCAATTCGCTGGCCGCCGTGGATGCGGGGGTGCGTCAGATCCAGGGCACGCTGAACGGCATCGGCGAGCGCTGCGGCAATGCCAACATGATCACGCTGATCCCGACTCTGCTGCTGAAGGCCGCCTATGCCGACCGGTTCGAGATCGGCGTCAGCCGGCAGAAGCTGGCGGAGATCACGTCGATCTCCCATGCCTTCGACGAGATCATCAACCGCTCGCCCGACCGTCATGCCCCTTACGTGGGCGAGACTGCCTTTGCCACCAAGGCGGGCATCCATGCCTCGGCCATCCTGAAGGATCCCTCGACCTACGAGCACGTGACCCCGGAAAGCGTCGGCAACCGGCGCCGGGTTCTGGTCTCTGATCAGGCGGGCAAGAGCAATCTGATCGGCGAGCTGGAGCGCCTCGGCATCGAGGTCTCGAAGACCGACACCCGGCTCGACCGGCTGCTGGGGGAGGTCAAGCAGCGCGAGGCGGAGGGCTATGCCTATGAGGCGGCGGATGCCTCCTTCGAGCTGCTGGCCCGCCGGATCCTCGGCGAGGTGCCGAGCTTCTTCGAGGTGAAGAGCTTCCGCGTCATGGTGGAGCGCCGTTTCAACGCCATGGGCGAGCTGACCACCATGTCCGAAGCGGTGGTCAAGCTCGACATCGACGGCGAGAGCCGCATGTCGGTGGCGGAAGGCAACGGCCCGGTCAACGCGCTGGACAAGGCCATGCGCAAGGATCTCGGCAAGTATCAGGCCGCCATTGAAGGGCTGGAGCTGGTGGACTACAAGGTGAGGATCCTGAATGGCGGCACCGAGGCCGTCACCCGGGTTCTGATCGAAAGTCACGACAAGTCCACCCACCGCCGCTGGTTCACCATCGGCGTCTCCTCGAACATCGTCGATGCCTCCTTCCAGGCCCTGGTGGACAGCATCAACTATGCGCTGATGAAGGCCCCGCGCACCTGACCGGGTGCGGGCGGGTCCCCGTCAGCCGCTTCCCATTTTGAAGGTTCGCGCCCGAATGACAGCCCAGTCCAACCAGCCGGTACCCACCACGGGCGAGGCCGCCGAGGCCCGCACCGGGTTCATCTGCGCCCTCAGTGCCTATCTGATGTGGGGCGTGCTTCCGGCCTTCTTCAAGCTGTTCGAGGGCGTGCGCGCCGACTTCGTGGTCGCCCACCGCATCGTCTGGTCGGTCATCTTCGTGACCCTGTTCCTCGTCATCTTCCGCCGCTTCGGCGAGGTGACGGAAATCCTCCGCCAGCCCAGGCTGGTCCGCAATCTCTGCATCTCCACCGTGCTGATCGTCGCCAACTGGCTGGTCTTCGTCTGGGCGGTGGAGCAGAAGATGGTGCTCGACGTCTCGCTCGGATATTTCATCAATCCGCTGGTCAGCGTGGCGCTGGCGCTGGTCGTTCTGCGCGAGCGTCTCTCCCGCCTGCAGGGGGTCGCGGTGGCGCTCGCCACCGGGGGCGTGCTCATGCAGGCGCTGCTCGTCGGCGGACTGCCCTGGGTCTCCCTGTTCCTCGCCGCGACCTTCGCCGGCTATGGCTATGTGCGTAAGATCACGCCGGTGCGGGCAACGCCGGGTCTGCTGATCGAGACCCTGCTGCTTCTGCCCTTCGTGCTGGGCTATCTCGCCCTCAACTGGTCCTGGGGTGCGGACATCATGCCGACGGGGAACCCGGTGGTGGTGACGGCCCTGATCTCGTCCGGGGCGCTGACCGCCGTGCCGCTGATCCTCTTCTCTGCGGGCGCCCGCCGCCTGCCGCTGGTCATGATCGGTCTGCTCCAGTACATCGCCCCCTCCATGCATTTCCTGCAGGCGGTCTTCGTCTGGGGCGAGCCGCTGCACATGGGCACGCTCACCACCTTCGCGATTATCTGGGTGGCGCTCGCCATCTTCAGCTACGACTCCATTGCCCGCTGGCACCGCCAGCGCCACACCCCGACGCCGACGGTCTGATCCGGGACAACCCTCCGGCCACGGCCGAAGCGCCGGCTCTCACTCTCCACCGTCATTCTCGGCACAAGGCCGAGAATGACGGTGGAGGTGTTTCGCCCCAGCAACCACGACAGCACGAACGAAAAAGGCCTCCTCTGGCGACAGAGGAGGCCTTTTGCATTTTCAGGCATGGAAGAGCAGGGAACGCCCATCCCCAGAAGGCGCCGTTGGGCGCCTCAGAGCTGGTCGAGGCTCAGGCCCGTGCTGCGCGGATCATCGCCCGCATCCTGGCAGGCGCCGGTCAGCAGCGGGATCACGTCGTCGATTCGCTTTGCCACCACATAGGGCACTTCCGTGCTCTCGCGGATGAAGCCCTGGGCGCGCATGTGGTCGAGCAGGTCGAGGAGCGGGGACCAGAAGCCGTTGACGTCGGCCAGGCACACCGGCTTGGCGTGGCGGCCAAGCTGGGCCCAGGTCATCATCTCGACCACTTCCTCCAGGGTGCCGATGCCGCCGGGCAGGGCGACGAAGGCATCCGACTTCTCGAACATCAGGTGCTTGCGCTCATGCATGGTCTGGGTGACCACCAGCTCGTCCAGACTGTCGAGCATTTCCTCGCGGCGTTCGAGGAAAGTCGGAATGATTCCAGTGACCTTGCCGCCCTCGGCGAGGGCTGCGCGGGCCACCGTGCCCATCAGGCCGACATTGCCGCCGCCATAGACGAGGCGCAATCCGGCGCCGGCAATGACCTGTCCGAGCCGGGTTGCTGCCGCTTCATAGGCCGGATCGGTGCCGAAACTGGAGCCGCAATACACGCAGATGCTTTGAAGATGTGTCATACTGATGATGTCGCATTCCCGGAGTGAAGAGGTCAAGCATTCGCGGCTTATAGGGGCGAAGAAATTTACCCTTGTCAAAGAGCACCGGGCGGTTTTCTTGCTGACCTGTAAAAATGTGTATATCCATGCTGTTAGGGGTGACAGGTTGCAGCGCACCCTGAATGCGTGTGCGCTGCGCCTTGCCCGAAGACTGGGGCCAGGACAGGCACCGGGACCGCAAGGCGGACCGGAGCCTCCTGCAAGGGGACAAGGGGCGACCGGAGGGAACCCGCAGGCGCGGTCCACCAGAAAGCTGGGGAGTGCGTTGGAGGTGGGAAACCGGTCATTCCGATGGGAATGAACATGACAAGAACCACATTGATCCGGACCATCCTCATTGCCATCCTTGTCGGGCTGGCAGCACTTGGAACCGGCTATTACTTCCGCTCCACGGACGAGGGAACCGGCGTTGCCGGGTCTGGCCCCGAGGCGACGCCGCCGGCTGAGACCGCAGCCGCCCCCGCAGAGGCCCCGGCTGCCGCACCTGAACCGGCACCCGCCGCTCAGGCCGAACCCCCGGCCAGCACCGACACAGCTTCCGCGACCGAAGACGAGGCTCCGACCTTCGATGCGGTCGGCGTCGAGCCGACCGGCGATGCGGTTCTCGCAGGCCGCGCCAAGCCGGACACGATCGTCGAGCTTCTGGCCAACGGCAAGGTTGTCGGCACCGGTCAGGCCAACAAGGACGGGGAGTGGACCATCATTCTCGACACCCCGCTCGGGGCTGGCGATTTCGATCTCTCCCTGTCCACCCGATCGGCCGACGGTGGGGTTGCAACCCCGTCGAAACAGCGTCTCGCCGTGTCGATTCCGCAAGGTGGCAAGAGCCGCCCGCTGGTGGTGCTGAGCGATCCGGATGCGCCCTCCACCGTGCTGCAGCTGCCCGAGGATGAGGCCGCCGAGGTCGCCGATGCGGCTCCGGCAGCGTCTGAAGCGCCTGCAGCCCCCGAAACCCCGGCCCCCGAAACCCCGGCTGCCGACCCGGCCGCGACCCAGGTGGCTGCTGCCGATCCTGCCCCGGCCGCGACTGAAGCGCCCGCCGCACCCGCAGTCTCCGAGGCGCCCGCTGCTGAAGCCCCGGCAGCCGACACCCCGAAAACCGACACCCCGGCGGCGACCGAAGCGCCCGCCAGCGCGGCCCCTGCGGCCGAGGCTCCCGCAACCGAGGCTCCCGCCGCAGAGCCGGCTCCGGCCGCAACGGAGACCGCTGCCCCGGCCGCGCCTGTCGCGGATCAGGCTCCGGCGGAAACGGCCACCCCGCCGGCCTCCGATCTGACCCTCACCGTCGAGGCGGTGGAAGCGGAGCAGGGCACGGTCTATGTGGCTGGCACCGGCGCGCTGTCCCTCCGGGTTCAGGTCTATGTGGGCGACGCCCTGCTGGGTGAGGCCCGTCTGGAGACCAGCGAGCGCTGGCTCGTTCAGGGCGCCATGGATCTGGCCGCCGGAGCCGTCGAGGTCCGGGCCGACATGATCGACCCCAAGACCGGTGCCGTGGTCTCCCGCGCGGCCGTGACCTTCGAGAAGGCCGAGGAAGCCATCATCCTCACCAAGGTTGCCAGCGAGGGTGAGGCCGCCGCCGGTGAGGCTTCCACCGAAGCGTCGGTCGAGCAGGTGCTGCCCAATGTGATCATCCGCAAGGGCGACAATCTCTGGAACATCGCCCGCCGGCTCTACGGCGACGGCTTCCGCTACACGACCATCTACCAGGCCAACAAGGGCCAGATCCGCAATCCGGACCTGATCTATCCGGGCCAGGTGTTCCTGACCCCGGAAGGCGACAACGCCTGGCCGCAGCCGGATGCAGCACCGGCGAACTGACCGGGCTCATCGGTCCGCAAGGGCCGGAATCAGATCCTCAGGAAACCGCGCCAAGCCTCTGGTTTGGCGCGGTTTTCAATTTCGTACTTGAAAAGCTAGATCCATCGCATATTTACGATGAAAGAGGCCGCCGCCGAACTGTGTGCCGGTTGCGCTTCGAGATCCGTCCCCGGCTCATGCCGGCCCCCGTTCCAGCCCCGCAGTCGAGGTGCGATGTCAGCCCCTTCGGACCTTCCCGCCAAAGTTCTCGTGATGGAGAGCGGTTCAGGCTCATGCGCCGCGCCTGAAGCCTGCTGCGGACCGGCGAAGGGCAGCTCCGGCCGGTTCGAGGACGCGGACGAGCGGCTTGCCGCCGTCTTCCGGGCGCTGGCCCATCCGGCACGTCTCGCGATCCTGCGCCAGCTTGCCGACCATCCCGCCAGCTGCTGCGGCGATGTGGTCAAGGCCTCGCCATTTGCCCAGTCGACCGTGTCCCAGCATCTTCAGGCCCTCAAGGAGGCCGGTCTTGTGACCTGTGTCATCAAGGGGCGCTGCTGCCACTACTCGGTGGATCCGGACGGTCTGCGCCTCGCCGATGGCCTTGCCCGGTCCTTCTTCGATGTGCTGACCCCGTCCGCAGATCCCGCTCTTCAGGGCTGACCCGCCCGACCCGATCGCCAGGGCCCTTCGTCGTGCGACGCGCGAAGGGCCGTCACAGAAGGGCCTGAAGGCCCCGCCGCCGCACCACATGAAGGCCCGCCAGCCGGGCCGCGAGGAGTATCCCCTTGGCTCAACCTGCCAGCACCGACCAATCCGGAGCCCCGTCTGCCGCCCCAAAGGGGGCTGCCAGCGGCAAGACCACGGGTCGCATTTCGGCCGATGAGGGTTCGACCCTCACCACCCTGATCAACCTGCGTCCCTATATCTGGCCGTCCGACCGACCCGATCTGAAGGCGCGGGTGGTCTGGGCGCTTCTGGTGCTTGTCGTCGCCAAGGTGGTGACGGTGCTTTCGCCCTATTTCTTCGCCTGGGCCTCCGACGCGCTGACCGGCGAGGCGGGGTATCTGCCCGCCTGGCTGGTGGCGCCCATGGCGCTGGTTCTGGCCTATAACGCGGCCCGCGTGCTGGCGGTGGCCTTCAACCAGCTGCGCGATGCGCTCTTTGCCCAGGTCGGGCAGCATGCGGTGCGCCAGCTCGCCCAGATCACCTTCCGCCACCTGCATGAACTCTCGCTGCGCTTCCACCTGCAGCGCCGCACCGGCGGCCTGTCGCGGGTCATCGAGCGCGGGGTGAAGGGCATCGAGGCGATCGTCCGCTTCACCATCCTGAATGGCATTCCTACAATCCTGGAATTCGCCATCATGGCCGGGGTCATCTGGTGGCAGTTCGGCTTCGAATATCTGGCCATCGTCGCCGTCATGATCGTGGCCTACGTCTGGTACACCATCAAGGCGTCCAACTGGCGCATCGGCATCCGCCGCGAGATGAATGCCTCGGACACGGATGCCAACTCCAAGGCCATCGACAGCCTTCTCAACTTCGAGACCGTGAAGTATTTCGGCAACGAGCGCATGGAAGCCGCGCGCTTCGATGCCTCCATGGCCACCTACGAGAGGGCCGCGACCCGGGTCTGGACGTCGCTCGCCTGGCTGAACTTCGGCCAGTCCTTCATCCTCGGCATAGGCACGGCCGCCTGCATGATCCTGTCGGCGCTGGCGGTCCAGCGCGGCGAGCAGACCATCGGCGACTTCGTGCTGATCAATGCGCTGCTGATGCAGATCGCCATTCCGCTCAATTTCATCGGCTTCATCTACCGGGAAATCCGCCAGGGTCTGGCCGATATCGAGGAAATGTTCGCGCTGCTGCGCGTGCCGGCGGAAATCACCGACAAGCCGGATGCGGCCGCCCTTCAGGTGCAGGACGCCGCCATCCGCTTCGAGAACGTGACCTTCCACTATGACGAGAGCCGCCCGATCCTGAAGGGCGTGGATTTCGAGGTGCCGGCCGGCAAGACGGTTGCCATCGTCGGCCCGTCGGGTGCGGGCAAGTCCACCATCTCGCGTCTGCTTTTCCGCTTCTATGACGTGACCGGCGGCCGGGTGACCATCGACGGGCAGGACGTGCGCGATGTGACCCAGGCCTCCCTGCGTGAGGCGATCGGCATGGTGCCGCAGGACACGGTGCTCTTCAACGAGAGCATCGCCTACAACATCCGATACGGCCGGGTGAACGCCACCGATGCGGAAATCCGCGAAGCTGCCCGCATGGCCCAGATCCACGACTTTATCGAGACCTTGCCGGAAGGCTTTGCGACGGAAGTTGGTGAGCGCGGCCTCAAGCTGTCGGGCGGCGAGAAGCAGCGGGTGGCCATTGCCCGTACCATCCTCAAGGCGCCGCCGGTGCTCATCCTCGACGAGGCCACCTCGGCACTGGACACCCACACCGAGCGGGAAATCCAGTCCGCCCTCGACCACGTTTCCCAGAACCGTACGACCCTTGTCATCGCCCACCGCCTGTCGACCGTGGTCAATGCGCACCAGATCATCGTGCTGGAAGGCGGGCGCATCGCCGAGCGCGGCACCCATTCGGAGCTTCTGGAAGCCAACGGTCTTTATGCCTCCATGTGGGCCCGCCAGCGCGAGGCCGACGAGGCGGAGGAACGGCTGCGGGCCGTCCGCGCGGCGGATGCGCAAGGCATCGTGGTGCGCGGCCCCTCGGCCGACTACCTTCCCGGCTGATCCGGCGATCTCCCCGCTTGCGCGCAAGTTGGGGAGATCCTGCGCTTTTCCGGTTCAACTGGTGAAGAAAAGCCTTTAGAACCCCTTAGATATGCAAATTCTTCCGGTGGACGCGCCTGCGCGCCCGCCGGCTTTGTCGTTCGCCCCTCCGCTCCGGAGGCCAACCCGCAAGGACCCGCGCCCATGTCGCTCGTCGATTCCATCACCAAGGCCTTCGTGCCGATCCATCGCGAAGGCTGGCCCTTCATCGCGATTTCCGTCGTGGCCACGGTGGTTGTGGGCTGGTTCGTCGATCCGCTCTTCTGGATCGGCCTGATCTTCACCGGCTGGGTCTGCTACTTCTTCCGCGATCCCCAACGCGTCACGCCCGTGGGCGATGGCCTGGTGATCTCGCCCGCCGATGGCACCGTGTCCCACGTGGGCGAGGTGATCCCGCCGGTGGAACTGGAGCTGGGCAGCGCGCCGATGATGCGCGTCTCCATCTTCATGAATGTCTTCAACTGCCACGTGAACCGCGCGCCGCTGGGCGGCCGGGTGATCCGGGTCGCCTATCGTGCCGGCAAGTTCCTCAATGCCGAGCTGGACAAGGCCTCCGAAGACAACGAGCGCAACGGTCTGGTCATCGAGCATGGCGACACCCGCATCGGCGTGGTGCAGATCGCCGGCCTCGTGGCGCGCCGCATCGTCTGCTTCGTGCGCGAGGGCGAGAGCCTGGGCACGGGCGAACGCTTCGGCCTGATCCGCTTCGGCTCGCGCCTTGATGTCTATGTGCCGTCCGGCAACGTGGCCAAGGTCCATGTGGGCCAGACCATGATCGCGGGCGAAACCGTTCTCTTCGATCTTCTCGAGCCGGATGCCCGTCCGCGTCCCGTGACCCGCATCAGCTGAGGACACCCCCGTGAGCGATCCGCAGGAAACGACGCCGACCGGCCCCGCCGCGTCGCAGGCAGGCCACCGGGAAACGGCGCAGGAGGGTGTTGCGGACCGCGCGCCGCGCTTCCGTCGCGTGCCCCTGCGGATGATCCTGCCCAACATGGTGACCCTGCTGGCCCTGTGCTCCGGCCTCACCGCCGTGCGCATGGCCTTCGAGGGGCGCTGGGAATTTGCCGTCGGGGCGGTGCTTGTGGCAGCCGTTCTCGACGCGCTGGACGGGCGGGTCGCGCGGCTTCTCAAGGGCACTTCCCGCTTCGGCGCGGAACTGGATTCGCTTGCCGATTTCGTCAATTTCGGCGTGACCCCCGCGCTCATGATGTATCTCTGGATCCTGCACGAGGCGGGCTCCTTCGGCTGGATCGCGGCCCTTCTCTTTGCCATTTCCGCAGCCCTGCGTCTGGCCCGCTTCAACGTGGCGCTGGACGATCCCAACAAGCCGGCCTGGGCCGCGAAGTTCTTCACCGGGGTTCCGGCGCCCGCTGGCGCCCTCCTGGTACTTATGCCGATCTACTGGGAGTTCCTGGGCTTTCTGCCGCACTGGCCGGAATTCGCACCGGGTGTCGCCTTCTACACCCTCGCCATCGGCTTCCTGATGATCTCGCGCCTGCCGACCTTCTCGGGCAAGCAGGTGGGCAACCGCATCCGCCGCGACTTCGTGCTGCCGCTCTTCGCGCTGGCCGTGCTGATCGTCGGCCTGACCGTCAGCTATCCCTTCCGCATGCTGGCGGTGGGCACGCTGGCCTATCTGGTGGCGATTCCCTTCGCCTATCGCTCCCATCGCAAGCACGTGCTGGCAGATGCCGCCTTCGGCTTCGACGATGACGGCGACTGCGAGGACACGGATCTGGACCACCTGGGCGACCGGGACAAGCACGACGCCGGCTGAGCCCGAAGCGAGCACACTCAGACATGAAAAACGCCGGGGCTTGCCCCGGCTTTTTTGTGCCGGTCCCTGAGGCTTTTTCACAAAGAGGCTTTCGCGTTTGGCAAACGCAACGGCATGGATTGCGGGATCGAGCCCGGCAAGGACGCCGGAGAGGTTGTCGACCCTCCGAAAGGCTGTCCCCCTCTGGCACTGGCCCTCCACCGTCCGCCACCGTGTCATCCCGGACGAGGCGGACGCCGAAGATCCGGGATCGGTGAGCCCGAGGCCTCTCTGTGGCTCACCGATCCCGGCTCAAGGCCGGGATGACGATGGAGGGGTTCGGGCGCACATTGAGGGCGGTAGCAGGGATCGCGGGCCCCGCGCTCCGCGCCGTCTCGGCCCTGAGCCGGGACCAAACTTGCTTACGAATATCCATCTGCGCGTTGGCGCGAGGTCCCGGATCTCCGCTTGCGCTGCGTCCGGGACCGCGGAGAGGTCGGAGTGGAAGAGTCCTGTTGCTCTCCATCGTCATCAACTCTGTTTTTTTGAAGTCGTCTCTGATCCCGGCGTTGAAGAGGGTACGGGGCGCCATGGTCGGCTTGTGGCTCACGTCATGACTCCCTCTCATGGCACGGCGGCCTTTACCTCTCCCGGGACCGGGAGAGGTCGACGCGACGCGTCGGGTGAGGGTCGACAAGGGCGTCGGGCTTGTCGCAGAGCATAGGGGAGGATGGCCTCAACCCTCACCCGGACTTTTCAGTCCGACCTCTCCCAGGCTTGGGAGAGGTAACTTGCGCCTCTTGTTAGGCGAGACAGTGCACCAGACGATTTTTCTTCGTCATCCCGGACGAGGGCAAGGCCCGAAGATCCGGGATCGGTGAGCCACCGGGAGTGCCGGGGCCTGCCTGAACAGCGCGGCACGGGCTGATCGGTCCCGGTTCGCGCTTCCGCTTGACCGGGATGACGACGGTGAGGGAGCGCTTGAGCGAAATGACGGCCGCCCGGAAGTGCCCAGTCTGACAGGAGCAAGGGGCGGGAACGGTGCGCGCTGCGCCACTCGATGGCCATGCTCGGGCCTGTCCCGAGCATCCAGTCTGCCGGACCGTTGGGCTTTCAGATGAACCCCCGCCCTTGTCATCCCCGATTGAGTCGGTGTCCGCAGATCGGGAAAAAAAACGCCGGAGCATGGCCCCGGCGTTTTCGTTTCAGATCATGGATCGGTCGACCCGGGCCCCGCCTATTCGGCCGCTCCCGGGAAGCCGGCATTGCCGAGCTTTTCCGGGCTGCGGGGCTGCATCGGCACCACCCGCTCGTTGCCGCTTGTGTCCGGCGCGGCGGCACTGCTTGCCGGGGGCGTGCCGCCACGGCGGAACAACCGGCGCAGGAACGGGGCCCAGACGCTCGGCAGGGCGATCATCACCGGGATCATGATCAGCGTCAGCAGGGTGGAGAAGGCGAGGCCGGAGATCACCGCCGTCGACAGCTGCACCCACCAGAAGCCGGTGATGCCGCCCATGGCGATCTTCTGGTTGATGAAGTCCAGATTGATCTGGGTGGCCATCGGCACCAGACCGGCGATCGTGGTGATGGTCGTCAGCATGATCGGCCGGATGCGCTGCGCCGAGGTCTTCAGGATCGCGTCCAGCGGCTCCAGCCCGTCTTCCCGGAACCGGTTGTAGGTGTCGAGCAGCACGATGGCGTTGTTCACCACGATGCCGGCCAGAGCCACCACCCCCGTTCCCGTCATGATGATGGAGAACTTCTGCCCCGTGATCAGCATGCCGAGCAGCACCCCCATCACCGACATCACCACCGTCGAGAGGGTGAGGAAGGTCTGGTAGAAGGAGTTGAACTGGGTCAGCAGGATCAGGAACATGAGCAGCAGCGAGCCGATCATGGCCTTCATCAGGAACTCGCCCGATTCCTTCTGGTCCTCGTCCGAGCCGCGGAACTTCAGGTAGACATTGTCCGGGAAGGTCTCTCCGTCGATCCAGGTCTGGATCTCGCCGACCTTCTCGGGGATGGTCGCGCCGCTCGCCGGGTCGACGGTTGCCTTGATCATCATGGAATAGAGCCCGTCGCGACGGATGATCTCCGAGACCTTCGGCGAGGCGGTGCGTTCGACGAAATTGGCCAGCGGCACCTGTCCGAGTGGCGTCTGCAGGCGCAGCTGGTCGATCTGGCCGAGGGTGCGCTCCTCTTCCGGCAGACGCACGCGGATATCCACCTCGTCCTCGCTGTCCGCAGGCCGGTACGTGCCGATCAGCACCCCGTTGGTGACAAGCTGGACCATGGAGCCGACCGAGGCGATGGAGGCCTGATAGCGTCCGGCCTGCTCCCGGTCGATGGCGATCTGCCATTCGATGCCGGGCAGCGGGCGGTCATCCTCTTCGTCGATCAGCCCGTCCATGCCATCGAAATGGGCGCGGACGCGACCGACCTGCTCGACCATGGCTGCATAGGAGGTGGACTTGACCTCGAGCTGGATGTCCTTGCCGGTGGGCGGGCCGCCCTCGATCTTGCGGGTTTCCACTTTGATGCCGGGCAGGGGCTCCGTGCGGGTACGGATCTCGTCGAAGATGGCCTGGGCTCGGCGCCGGCAGCAGAAGTCGTCGAGTTCCAGCGACAGCTGGCCGATCACGTCCGCCGGCTTGTCCTGCACGCCGCCGATGTCCGGTCCGCCCGAAGACGATCCGGGGGCATTGGCGGTCGCGACCACATTCTTGACGCCCTTGATCTGCAGCACCTCGCGTTCCACCCCCTGGACAAGGGTGAGGCTTTCGGCGGCCGAGAGATTGCCGCGGGCCGACACCAGCACCACCGCCTGATCCGGCTCCTCGTCGATGAAGAACTCGACGCCGGTCGGGTTGGCCGCAAAGCTGGCAAAGATCATGAAACCGCCGCCGAGCATGGCGGCAATCGTCAGGGCGCTGCCCAGCGGATTGCCGGCCAGCAGCTTCAGGGTCCGCACGTAAAGGCCGGTCATCCCGCGCACCTTGCGCACGTCGAAGCTCTCGTTGGCCGAAAGCGCCTTGGCCTCTTCCATCTCCAGCTCATGGCGGCGGGCGGCCCGCGCCCGGCTCCAGGCCACGAAGGGGCGCAGCACGAAGAAGGCGACAATGCTCGCTGCAATCGCCGCGACACCCGTGATGATCGGCTTGACGGGATTGTTCGCGAGCATCGGTGCCCCATAGGCGCTGAAGCCGACGAGGAGACCGAAGACCAGCGCCAGCAACCAGGTCGCGTTGCGGCCCATCCAGGCGGAGGCCTTGGCAAAGAGCCCGCCGGTGACCGGCAGGAAGATCATCGCCGTGATGAGCGAGGCCGACAGCACGATGATCACCGTGACCGGCAGGTAGCTCATGAACTCGCCCGCCACCCCCGGCCACATCAGCATGGGCAGGAAGGCGGCCAGCGTCGTCGCCGTGGAGGAGACGATCGGCCAGAACATCAGCTTGGCCGCACGGATATAGGCTTCCGTCGGTTCCATGCCTTCGGCCGACTTGCGGTCGGCATACTCGGCCATGACGATGGCCCCATCCACCAGCATGCCGACGGTCAGCACAAGGCCGAACATCACCATGTTGGACACCGTGTAGCCCATGCCGGCCAGGATGAAGAAGGCGAGCATGAAGCTGGTCGGGATCGCAAGGCCGACGAGCAGCGCGGACCGCAGGCCGAGGGCCGCGACCACCAGGATCATCACCAGGAAGATCGCGGTCATGATCGAGCTTTCCAGCGAGCCGAGCACCTCGAAGGTCTTGGTCGACTGGTCGAGCAGAATGTCCACCTTGATCGAGGAGGGCCAGCCGGCCTGTGCCGCACTGACGACCTCGCGCACGGCGGCGTTGTTCTCGATCAGGTTCGTGCCGATCCGCTTGGTCACCTGAATGGCGATGGCCGGATTGCCGTTCACCCGCGTGTAGCTGGTGGCATCCTTGAAGGTGCGACGGATCTCCGCCACGTCGCCCAGGGTGACGACCCCTTCACCGCTCTGCTTGAGCGGCATGGAATAGACATCCTCGGCGCTGGCAACGAGCCCCGGCACCTTGACGTTGAAGCGTCCCGCGCCGCTGTCCAGGGCCCCGGCCGGGATCAGCCGGTTGTTCATGGTCAGCGTGTTGATCAGCTCCTGCTGGGAGATCGCGTAGCTCTCCAGCTTCTGGGTGTCGATCAGCACCTCGAGCAGCTCTTCCCGGTGGCCGGAAAGATCGGCCGAGCGCACCGTGTCGACCGCCTCGATCTCGTCCTTGAGCCGCCTCGCCAGCTGATAGAGCGTGCGTTCGGGCACCTGGCCGGAGAGCGCGACCATCATGGTCGGGAACAGGGCGAAGTTGGTCTCGGTGATCGTCGGCTCTTCCGCCTCGGACGGCAGCTTGGCCTTGGCCTGATCCACCTTGTCGCGCACGTCGGAAAGCGCCTCGTCCTTGTCGAAGGAGACGTCGAACTCCAGCACGAAGCCCGCATGGCCCTCGGAGGCAATGGCGGTCAGCTCCTTCAGCCCGTCGAGACCGCGAAGCTGGGTCTCCATGGGGCGGACCAGAAGCCGTTCCGCATCCTCGGGCGAAATGCCCTGCTGGACGACGGAGACATAGAAGACCGGCACGTCGATGTCCGGGGATTCTTCTTTCGGAATGGCGATGTAACTGGCGATGCCCGCCAGCAGCAGGGCCAGCATGAGCACCGTGACCGTCTTGGGACGGCGCAGGATATCCTCGAGAGCTGCGATCATCGGGCGGCCTCCGCGGTCTTGACGATGGGCTCCACCGTCTCCCCGTCCTTCACATAGTCCTGGCCCACGGTGATGATCGTCACCGTCTCCGGCAGGCCATCCACCCACACGCCCTGGCCTTCGTTGCCAAGGATGGTCACGGGATGGAATTCGGTGATGTTCTGGTCATTCACGGCGCGCACGCCGATCTGCCCCGCATCATTCAGCGTCAGCATGGAGGGGGAGAGGAAATGCGCCTGGCGCGTGGGCAGCTCGATGCGGGTGAGCGCGGTCAGCCCGTCCCGGATGGCGCCGTCTGAGTTGTCCATCTCCACCTCGATGCGGAAGGTGCGGGTGTCTGCATCGGCGGCGGGGGCAATGTAGGTGACCTTGCCGGGAACAGACTGGCCGGTGATCAGGTCGACCGTCGCAGTCATGCCGAGAGACAGCTTGCCCACATTCAGCTCCGCCACCTGTCCGATGGCCGTCATCGGGTTGAAGGCAACGATGGTGGCGCAGGTGTCGCCCACATTGAGGCGCGCGCCCACATCGGCCATCGGGCTTTCAATGACCCCGGAAATCGGCGCCCGCACCTGGGTGCGGTCGAGTTCCAGTTCCGCTTCCTCGACACGGGCGCGGGCCGCATCCAGCGCCGCCTGCTGGGCGGCAAGGGTGGTCTGCGCCGTGAACCCGCTCTGGGACAGCTTGTCGGCAGCCTTGTAGTTCAGCTGGGCCTGCGCCAGCATCGCCTTGGCCTCGGCCACATTGGCCTCGCGCGTGCCCACATCCATCCGGCAGAGCACGTCACCGGCTTCAACCCGGGCACCGGAACGGGCAGGGCGCTCGTTGACCACCGCAGCCGTTTCCGCCCGCACGGCGACCTTGGCATGGGCCTCGGTGCGCCCGCGGATCTCCAGCAAGCTGAGGCGCGCCTGGGCGCTGACGGGCAGCACCTCCACCTTGAAGAGGGTTCCCTGGCTGTCCTGCTGGCGTTCGGCTGGCGGCGGGGTGCCGTTGGCACTGTCCTCCTGGCCGCCCCGCACGATCGTGCCGGTGGCCATCCAGGTGGCGACCGCTCCGGTCATGGCGAGGGCGAGAACATAGGAAAACTTGAAATGCATGGGCGGATGTCTCCGAAAATGGTCGGCGCGCTACTCGGCAGCCTGGGCCGGGGAACCGGCAGTGTTCACGGGGGAAGAAGAGGACGGGGCGGCGGCGTGATCGCGCCGCTCGTCCCGGACAAGGGGGGCAGGGCTCTCCCGCCCGGCCATGGCGAGCAGCTCGTCGCCGTGCTGGGCCAGATAGGCGAGGGAAAACTCCATGCAGGCAATGCCGAAGGCCCGCGTCCAGCGGGAGGGGCCATGGTCGCAGTCGCCGTCGTGTGCTTGCAGGATCGCCAGTTCGTCGTTGAGATGCTGCCGGCGCCGGGCAATGGCCATCGACAGGGTGTCCCGGTCCAGGTTTTCGGCGCAGAGGGCGGTCAGCAGGAAGGGCGAGCGGAACCGGTCCGGTTCCGGCGGTTCGCGCAGCTCCTCCACCAGCGCGGCCCGGCCGGCCTCGGTGATTGCATAGATCTTGCGGGTCGGCTTGCCGCGCTGTGGCTCCTCGCGCAGGCTGACGAGGCCTTCCCGCTCCAGTTTCGCGAGGGTCGGATAGATCGATCCGTAGCTGGCATCATCGAAATAGCTGAAGCGGCCGGAGGTGGATTCCTTGCGGATCTCGTATCCGGTCGCCTCGCCGAAACTCAGGATCGCAAGGCACAGGCTGCGTACGCTCATGTCACTCTGCTCCTGCCGACGGTCTTGCGCCGGCGATGCCAGCGGCTTGCATAGGATGGGTCTTCGCATCCGGTCGAGACGGGGTTGCCAAGGCACAGGCCCCCGCGCGCGAGACGTGAGTGCTCATGTCTCGAAACGGTATATCGCATATCTATATATGCACCGCTCGTGCGACAAGGGCGTGACGTCGGGTTTTTTAACGAAGAGAGAGTGGTGGCGTGAGGCTGGCGTCTGGCGGTGCGGAACGGATCCCTGAGCCGTCTACGCAGAAACCACTGCGCTAAACTGTCAGCTTGTGCGGTTGCGCGTCTCGTCCTAGCGTAGTGCGTGGGTCTTTCGCAATCGCTCCTGCGTCCCTTCACGCGAGTGTGAGCAAGGGGCCCGTCAGTACCAGTTTCGGGAGGCCATCCCCATGAGCGCGTTTCTGCATGACGAGAGCCGGAAGTCCGGCCAGAGCCTGAAGCCTTCTGCACCCGCAAATCCGCTCTTGCGCCTTCTGGCAGTCAACGGCGCGGCCGGGGTCGCGATTTCCCTGCTCATGCTGGCCGGGCTTCTGGCCGCCGATGTGGGCCATCTGCGCAGTCTCATCGTGGCCGCCCAGGATCCGGTCGTGCCCCTCGTGCTTCTCGCCGGCGGCCTGATCGTGACCATGACCTCCGTCGTCATGGGCACTGCCATCATGATGCTCGGGTCGTCCGACGAGGACAGCGGCGACCGCAAGGGCCGTGGTCGCCGGTCCATGACCCTGCTCGAGACCCTCATTCCTCACCGCCAGCCGAAACTCGTGCCGGTGCCCGTGCGCGTGACCGCCGGACGCAGGCAGACCGACCGCCGGGCCTGAAAGCTCCGGCGCGCGCCTTGCGGTCATGGTTTCGGGAATGACGGGAAAAGAGCGGCCGTTCGCCAGTGCCTGGGATTCGCGTGATCCGGGGATCAGTTCAGGCTGGCAGCGGCAGGCGCAGGTCCTGCGACGGTGACCATCGGCAGGGCGCCTGAGGTGAGGCGTCCGGCAAGGGCCTGATGGCTTGCATTGGTCGGGGTCGGGTCTGCCATGAACGCCATGCTGACGGCGGTCACCATGAACAGCAGCCCGGTCGGAACCAGTTTCATTGTTAAAACTCCTAGTGCTGAAGCGCCTTCTATCAGCCGGCCTCAAAGACTTCGCAAAGCTCCACGCTAAAATTTGAACCAAACTTTGGACAAATCGCGGGAATCCGCCATTTCCGCCAGGTCCGGGCCTTCGCGCCCCTGCCGCCTCTTGCAATGCAGCAGGGCTTGGGGTTTTCTGATTTCTCCAACCGTTAGAGAGACTTCAGCCCCCATGACCTCCGACATGACCTCCGACTATCCGCGCGACATGCTCGGCTACGGCCGCACCACTCCCGATCCGAAATGGCCCGGCGGCGCCAATGTCGCCGTTCAGTTCGTGCTGAATTACGAAGAGGGTGGGGAAAACAACATTCTCCATGGGGATGCGGCCTCCGAGGCCTTCCTGTCCGAGATCACCGGGGCGCAGCCCTGGGTCGGCAAGCGCCACTGGAACATGGAGAGCATTTACGAATACGGCTCCCGCGCCGGGTTCTGGCGCCTGTGGCGCATGTTCACCGGTCGCGCCATTCCGGTCACGGTCTACGGGGTCGCCACGGCTCTTGCGCGCAACCCGGAAGCGGTCGCCGCCATGAAGGAAGCCGACTGGGAAATCGCCTCCCACGGGCTGAAGTGGGTCGAATATGCCGACATGCCCGAGGAGATCGAGCGCGAACACATGCGCGAGGCCATCCGCATCCACGAGGAAGTCACCGGCTCCCGTCCGCTCGGCTGGTACACCGGCCGCTGCTCCATGCAGACCCAGAAGCTGGTGATGGAGGAGGGCGGGTTCCTCTATGACAGCGACAGCTATGCGGACGATCTGCCCTACTGGGTCGACGGCCCCAACGGCGACCATCTGGTGATCCCCTACACCCTCGACAGCAACGACATGCGCTTCGCTGCCATTCAGGGCTTCAACTCGGGCGACCAGTTCTTCGCCTATCTGAAGGATGCTTTCGACGTGCTCTACAAGGAGGGCGAGGAGGGCGCACCGAAGATGCTGAACATCGGTCTTCACTGCCGTCTGGTCGGCCGTCCGGGGCGCGCTGCGGCCCTTGCCCGCTTCCTCGACTACGTCCAGTCCCACGAGAAGGTCTGGCTGCCCCGGCGCATCGACATCGCCTGGCACTGGCATGCCCATCACGCCCGGGGCTCCCAGGGCGAGTAATCCCGCTCCGGCCCGGTAGGACTCCGGATCCCGACAATTTTAACGAGCCTCTTGGCGGTGTCGGAAGAAAATCCTGTCACAGTGACCGGATCGAACATCGAGCCGGGACGGTCCGTGATGAAATTCCTCTGTGGCGGCTTCTTTCTGGCGGCGGCGATCCTGGCGATCGTCGCCTCTGCCCAACCGGAGGCGACGCCCTCTCCGGTCGTCCAGACCCATCGCGCAAGCCTTCCCTAGGCGCGAAGAGACCTGTCACTGCGTCGGGCTGGCCGCGAAGCGGCGTTCCTTGCTATAAGGACGAAGCCCCGTCTGGCATCAGTCGCAAGGGCCCCCTGCAGGACCAGAGGCGAGCGTGGCCCAGAAGCCCCCAGTTTCCCGATCCCCATCTTCGAAACCGCCCGTTCCGCGCTATCATCTCTACGGCGAGGACGGCCCGGCGGAAGACTTCGATTTCTTCCACGTGGAGACGATCCCGGCCCGGTCCCGGTCGCTCGGCTGGTCCCTCGAGCCCCATTCCCATGCCCATCTTTTCCAGATTCTGCTGATCCTTGCGGGCTCCGGCCGGCTTGCCGCAGACGGCGAGGAGGCGACGATTGCCCCCGCGACCGCCGTCTATGTGCCCGCCGGATCGATCCATGGCTGGACCTTCGAGCCCGGCACCGAGGGTTATGTGGTCTCCTTCACCGGTGACTATCTGACCGGCGGTGGCGAGGACCTCACCCAGGCGGAGCGGGCCGCGCTGACCTGTCCGGGCACCCGGGTGGTGAAGCTCGATGCCACAGGCGCGCGCAGGCTGTCCTTTGCCTTGCAGGAAATGGCGGTCGAGCGGGACAGGGCAGGGGCACGGCGGGCGATCTTCCGCACGCTTCTCGGGCTCTCGCTGGTTCTTCTCTTCGACCCGGCGGAGCGGTCGGTCCAGGCGGAGCCGGGCCGCGAATTCTCCCTCGTCCAGTTCAAGGCGCTGGTCGAGGATCACTTCCTGACCGAACGTGGCGCGGAGTTTTATGCGGATGCGCTGGGTCTGAGCGTCGCCCGCCTCAACCGCTTCTGCCGTCTCTTCCTCGACCGCACGGCCGCTCAGGCGGTGCGCGACCGGGTCATGCTGGAGGCCAAGCGCCTGCTGACCTTCTCCGGCCGTAGCGTGCAGGAGGTCGCCTTCGATCTCGGCTATGACGATCCGGCCTATTTTTCCCGTATTTTCCGCAAGGAAACCGGGCGCGCACCCCAAGACTTCCGCGCCGCCCCCGAGACGGACCGGTAACGATCCGGCCATGCCAGCTTTCCCCAACGAGACCTGCCAAAATTAACGATAAGTCAGGAAAGCCCTCTGGGTTGCGGCCTGAGGGGTTGCACGTCGGGGCGAATGCATCTAATTGTTTCCATGTTGTTAATTTCTTGTTAACTTTTGAGTGTTGATGACCAGTTCCCGCAAGTATTTCGCGGTTCACGCGTTTGCAGCGTTTTCGACTGGAATGACCTTGGCGGTCGGGCTCAACACCGAGACAGCCGTCAGCGTGATGCAGAGGTTCGTCGCGGACAGCCGCGAGGTCGGGGAGGACTTCCGGAAGTCGGGCGAATGGATCCGGAGATTTGATCCGGGTCACCTGTTCAAGGAAGGGGAGGAAACCGCATGGGCCGTTTTGGCTCTTCCAACCTTGCCCTTGAGCGCGGTAGCGGCAGGGCTTGAGGAGGCATTGCTTCTCATGCGTCGCTCCGGCTCCTGACCTGGCGCACCATCGCCGGATCAGGAGTGAGTATTTCGAGCAGGTCTTTGTTCGCAATTCATTCTTTTAGGAAAAACCCCGCCGAAAGGCGGGGTTTCTTTTTGGGGCCCGGCGCCGTGAGGAGCCGCAGGCCGCATCAGAAGGGCAGGCCGACGTAATTTTCCGCCAGCGATCGCTGGGCGGCCTCTGAGCTTGCCAGATAATCCATGTCCGCCTGCTGCATGCGGGCGTTGAAGGCGCCCAGCTCCGGGAACTGGTGCAGCAGGGACGTCATCCACCAGGAGAAGCGCTCCGCCTTCCAGATGCGGGCCAATGCGTGCTGCGAATAGGCGTCGATCCCGGCGGCGGACTTCTCGCCGTAATATTCGATGAGCCCGGACGAGAGATAGTGGATGTCCGAGGCGGCGAGGTTCAGGCCCTTGGCCCCGGTCGGCGGCACGATGTGGCCCGCATCCCCGGCCAGGAACAGCCGGCCGAAGCGCAAGGGTTCCGCCACGAAGGAGCGCAGAGGCGCGATGCTCTTTTCAATGGACGGACCGGTCTCCATTTTGGCGGCGGCTTCAGCCCCCAGACGGACCTTCAGCTCCGCCCAGATGGCATCGTCCGACCACTTGTTCACATCCGTGCCGGCCGGCACCTGGATGTAATAGCGGCTGAGCGTTTCGGAGCGCATGGAGGCCAGCGCAAAGCCGTTCGGGTGATTGGCATAGATCAGCTCGTGATCCACCGGCTTCACATAGGACAGGATGCCCAGCCAGCCGAAGGGATAGACCTTCTCGAACTCGGTGATGGCGCCGTCCGGCACGGCGGCGCGCGACACGCCGTGATAGCCATCGCAACCGCAGATGAAGTCGCAGGCCACCTCATGGGTGACGCCGTCCTTCTCGTAGGTGATGCGCGGATGATCCGTGTCGAAGTCCAGCGGCGTGACGTTTTCCGCCTCGTAGATGACCTGGGCGCCACGGGCCGTGTGGGCGTCCATCAGGTCCTTGGTGACCTCGGTCTGGCCATAGACCATGACGCGCGAACCGGTCAGGCCCTTCAGGTCGATGCGCAGGCGGGTGTCGCCCACGGAAATGGCGAAGCCGTCATGGGGCAGGCCTTCCCGGTGCATGCGCTCTGACACGCCGGCCTGTTCAAGCATGCCGACCATGCCCTGTTCCAGCACCCCGGCGCGGATGCGCGAGAGCACATAGTCGGGCGAACGGCGTTCGAAGACGATGCAGTCGACACCAGCCTTGTGAAGAAGCTGGGACAGGAGAAGGCCGGAGGGGCCGGCGCCGATGATGGCGACCTGGGTGCGCATGAGTTCCTCCCTGATGCGTTTGTGAGCCCTATTCTAGGGAGCGCGCGCGCCGGGAGAATGGACGCGATTGCCTCATCGCTTGGACTTTTTGAACGCAGGGGAAAACGCAAGGCTCCAGAAGGACTTGTCGAAACGGTCAGAGGCGGACGACGACCGCGCGCAAGCCACCGCCCGCCGGTGGTGCGCACCGGCGGCGTGAAGCGTCACAAACCTGATTCAGGGTCTCAGCTCTTGGCGCCAAGTGCCTGATGGGATTCCAGAACCCGGTCGATCATCGGGCCGCTGGCCCCCATGTGCCGGGCCGGATCCTTGAGCGCTTCCCAGTCGACGGGCAGGTCGCAGCGTTGCGCCAGCACGTCGAAGAGATGGGTGCCCGTCTCGTTCACGGCCTTGCAGGCGGACTTGACCAGCTCCTGCGCCTCCGGGCGGGGCATGTGGTCGGCCAGCGCGAACATGGCAGCTTCCGCCAGCATCAAGCCGTTGGAGGCCTCGATATTGGCGCGCATGACATCGCCGCGCACGACCAGTTCGCTGGCCATGCGTGTGGCGGCAGCAAGCGCCGCGCCCGTGGCGATGACCATCTGGGGCAGGGTGAGCCATTCGATCGACCAGTTGGAGCCGGAACGCTCATGCTCGTGCAGCGCCGCCTGGTGCATGGTGGCAAGCAGTCCCGCATTCTGGCGGGCAAGCGCCACGATGACTTCAGCTCCCACCGGATTGACCTTGTTGGGCATGGTGGAGGAGCCGCCGCCGGACCCGGGCCGGAGTTCGGCCACCTCGTTCTGGGCCATCAGCATCACGTCCTGGGCCATCTTGCCCAGGGTGCCGGTGACGAGGGACAGCCAGCCCGCATACTCGTCCAGCCCGTCGCGCATCGTGTGCCAGGGGGCGGGCGCAAGGCCGAGGCCGAGCCGGGCCGCAAGCGCGGCTTCCACCTCCATCGCCTTGTCGCCAAGGGCTGCCAGATTGCCCGCAGCACCCCCGAAGGAGAGCAGCAGCAGCCGGGCGCGAAGCCCCGGCAGGCGCTCGATATGGCGCAGGACGGCGCTAAGCCAGACCGCGCATTTCAGGCCGAAGCTCGTGGGCGTGGCCTGCTGGGTGCGGGTACGGGCGGCGACCGGCGTGTCGCGATGGGCCGCCGCAAGTCCGGCCAGGGTGTCGGCAAGCTGGCGCAGTCGAGCCTCATGCAGGTCGAGGGCGGATTTCAGCCGCAGGATCAGACCCGTGTCGGAAATGTCCTGGCTGGTCGCGCCCCAATGGAGGAAGCGGGCATGGTCCGCGTCCATCTGGGAGCGCAGCTCCTTGACGAGAGCGGGCACGGGAACCCCGTCGCTCAGCGTGCCCTCGCTCAGCCGGTGGGCGGCGATGCGGGCGCGGGCGCAGGTCTTCTCGATCATGGCCGCCGAGGCTTGCGGGATCACCCCGCAGGCCCCTTCGGCCGCCGCCAGCGCACCTTCCACATCCACCATCGCCTTGATCATCGCCTCATCGGTAAAGAGCGCGGCGGTGTCCGGGTCGGTGAAGAGCGGTCCGAGGACCTGACTGTCGAAGGCGGTGAGGCTCATGGAGGGTCCCTGGGGTGACGCGTCGGGGGATGGTCGGTGATGGGCGAGATTTACTGGATTCCAGCCTGGGGCGGAATGCAGAAAACGCGCGCCAATCCCTTACCCGATCCTGCGGGTCGACCTCTCCCGGGACCGGGAGAGGTCGGAGCGAAGCGACGGGTGAGGGCTCAGACGCCCTCAAGCGCGATGGAGATGCCCTGGCCGACACCGATGCACATGGTGGCCAGCGCCAGCTTGCCGCCGCGCTTCTTCAGTTCCAGTGCGGCCGTGCCGGTGATGCGGGCCCCGGACGCGCCGAGCGGATGGCCGAGCGCGATCGCGCCGCCATTCGGGTTGATATACTCGGCCGTCTCGTCGAGACCCAGGTCACGCAGCACCGCGATCCCCTGCGAGGCGAAAGCCTCGTTCAGCTCGATCACGTCGAAGTCTTTCGGCGCGACGCCGATGCGCTGGCACAGCTTGCGGGTGGCAGGGGCCGGGCCGATGCCCATGATGCGCGGCGGCACGCCGGCAGTAGCCCCCGCAACGACGCGGGCAATCGGCGTCAGGCCGTATTTGGCGATCGCGTCCTCCGAGGCGATGATCAGGGCGGCGGCCCCGTCATTCACGCCCGACGCGTTGCCGGCCGTGACAGAGCCGCCCTCGCGGAACGGAGCCTTCAGCTTGGCCAGCCCCTCCAGCGTGGTTTCGGGACGCAGATGTTCGTCCTGATCCACGATGATCGGATCGCCCTTGCGCTGGGGGATGGTAACCGCGACGATTTCCTCAGCCAGACGGCCGCTTTCCTGGGCCTTGGCCGCCTTCTGCTGGGAGCGCCAGGCGAAGGCATCCTGGTCTTCGCGGGAGATGTTGAAGTCTTCCGCCACGTTCTCGCCGGTCTCCGGCATGCTGTCGACGCCATACTGCTTCTTCATCAGAGGGTTGATGAAGCGCCAGCCGATGGTGGTGTCTTCGACCGAGTTGGAGCGCGAGAAGGCCGAGGTCGCCTTGGGCATGACGAAGGGCGCGCGCGACATGCTCTCCACGCCGCCGGCGACGATGAGGTCGGCCTGGCCGGCGATGATCGCCCGAGCGGCGGTGATGATCGCATCCATGCCTGAGCCGCAGAGCCGGTTCATGGTGGTGCCCGGAACCACGTCCGGCAGGCCGGCAAGCAGCGCCGACATGCGGGCCACGTTGCGGTTGTCTTCGCCCGCCTGGTTGGCGCAGCCGAAGATCACTTCATCGACGGCGGTCCAGTCCACGTCCGTGTTGCGCTCCATCAGGGCGCGCAGGGGGATCGCGCCGAGATCATCGGCGCGAACGGAGGAGAGCGACCCGGCGAAGCGCCCGATGGGCGTGCGGATATAGTCGCAGATATAGGCGTGCTTCATGATGGCCTCACTCGTTGCCGCCGCCATGGGCGGCCTTGGTGCGAGCATGCAGGTCGCGCAGGACCTCCAGCTCTTCGGCGGTGGGAACCGGCGTTTCGCCGACTTCTGCCGCGAATTTCGCGGCCCAGCCCACGGTGGCGGAGACCTGTTCGCGGGTCACGCCCTGATGCAGGGAGGTGACGGTGAATTCCTTGGTCTCCGGATCCGGCTCCCAGATCGCCAGATCGGTGATCAGCCGGGTCGGGCCCTTGGTGGTCACGCCGTGGGCCGCACGGTCGTTGCCGCCCTTGCCGTGGCCGAGCGAGGTGATGAAGTCGAGCTTGTCGACGAAGCCGCGCAGGGACTGCTTCATGGTGATGAAGATCTCGCCGCAGGAGACGGCGATTTCCGGCGCGCCGCCGCCGCCCGGCAGGCGGACCTTCGGCTTGTCATAGTCACCGACGACGGTGGTGTTGATATTGCCGAACTTGTCGAGCTGGGCGCCGCCCAGGAAGCCGACGGTGATGCGCCCGCCCTGCAGCCAGTAGCGGAACATCTCCGGCACGGACACGGTGGTCAGTGCGGTGTCGCAGAGCTCGCCGTCGCCGATGGAGAGCGGAAGCACGTCCGGCGCGGTGCCGATGGTGCCGCTTTCATAGATCAGGGTGATGTCCGGCGCATGGGTCAGACGGGCCAGGTTGCAGGCGGCCGACGGCGCGCCGATGCCGACGAAGCAGACATCGTCGTTCTTCAGCGCGCGGGCGGCGGCAACCGTCATCATTTCGGTGGGGGTGAATGCGGTCATTGGTCGTCTCCTCAACCCTGAACCTTGAGGGGCGCAACGCGCGTGGCAAAGACGTCGGGCGTCTCGTTCATCACGTGCTCGCGCATCCACTCCAGGAAGGTCTCCCGGTCGGCCGAGATCTTGTCCCACTCCAGATAGGCGGCGTTGTCGCGCGCATAATAGCCCTGGGTGTAGGACGGATGGGCGCCGCCGGGCACCTTGACCACGGAGGTCACGGTCCAGAAGGGCAGCACGGTCGCATTGGGATGCACGTCGTCGAAGTCCTCGACGATCTCTTCCACGGTCACGACGGAGCGCTTTGCTGCCAGCACCGCTTCCTTCTGCACGCCGGTGATGCCCTCGATGAGCACATCGCCCTTCTTCGTCGCCTTCTGGGCGTGGATCACGGCCACGTCCGGACGGTGGGCGGGCACGGCGGCGAGCTCCTCGCCGGTGAAGGGGCAGGTGATGAACTTGATGTTCGGGTTCACCCGGGTCAGTTCCGCGCCGCGATAGCCGCGGAAGATGGCGCAGGGCAGGCCGCTCGCGCCCGCCTCATAGGCATTGGCCATGGCCGCGTGGGAATGTTCCTCGATCTCGATTGCCCGCGGCCACTGGTTCTCCACCGCATCGCGCAGGCGGCGCAGCAGGCCGACGCCCGGGTTGCCGGCAAAGGAGAAGACCAGCTTCTTCACCGCGCCCATGCCGATCATCTGGTCGTAGATGATGTCGGGGGTCATGCGGATGACGGTCAGGTCCTTGCGGCCCTGGCGCAGCACTTCGTGGGCGGCTGCATGGGGAATGAGATGGGTGAAGCCCTCGAAGGCGATGGTGTCGCCGTCCTTGATGTTCTCGGCGACGGCCTCGGAGAGGGTCTGGATTTTCGCCATGGATCCTACTCGGTGTTGAACGGGCGCCGGGGCGTCCGCGAAGGGAGGCAGGAACCGGTGCCGCACAGGGGGGAAGCGGAAAGGGACCGGGGCATCCCCCGGTCCGTGACGGGAAGACCCCGTGTCAGATGTCGAAGAAGACGGTCTCGCCGTCGCCCTGCAGACGGATGTCGAAGGTGTAGATCACCTCGCCATCCTGCTCGGAACGCTCGGCGATCAGCGTCTTGCGCCGCTCGGCCAGCTCGATGCCGTTGAGCACCGGATCGGTGCCGTTGGCGACGGTCTCGTCGGCGAAATAAAGCCGGGTATGCAGACCGATGTTGATGCCGCGCGCGACGATCCACAGGCTGATGTGCGGGGCCTGGGTGGAACCGTTGCGGCCCGGAACCTTGCCCGGCTTGATGGTCTTCAGGGTGAATTCACCGGTCTCGAAATCCGAGCAGATCCGGCCCCAGCCGCGGAAGTCGTCGTCCACGTCCTTGGTCTGGAAGTCTTCCGGGTGGTTGTACTTGCCATCCGTGTTGGCTTGCCAGCTCTCCAGCAGAACATCCTTCACCACCGCGTCGGAGCCGTCGAAGACGCGGCCCATGATCGTGATCCGCTCGCCCCGGGTGTTGGGGCCCGCGATCTCGTTGGTGAAGTTGTTCTCGAAGATGTCGAACCCCGCATAGGCCGGCGCCAGGCCGATATGCACATAGGGGCCGGCGGTCTGGGACGGGGTTTCCTTGATGAAGTCGAGCTTCTGCACCATGGCTCAGTTTCCTTCCAGACGGTTTTCGAACAGGGTCGAGCGGCGGCCGCGCAGCACGATGTCGAACTTGTAGGCGCGGGTGTCCATCGGGATCGAATTGTGCATGTCGAGCGGCGCGATCAGGCTCTTGATGGCCGCCTCGTCCGGGATGGTCTTCACGATCGGGCAGATGTCGATGAGCGGGTCGCCCTCGAAATACATCTGGGTGATCAGGCGCTGGGAGAAGGAGGGGCCGAAGACCGACAGGTGAATGTGGGCCGGGCGCCAGGAGTTCACATAGTTGCGCCAGGGATAGGGGCCCGGCTTGATCGTGCGGAAGTAATAATAGCCCTGATCGTCGGTCAGGCAGCGGCCGCAGCCGCCGAAGTTCGGATCGATCGGCGCCAGATAGGTGTCCTTCTTGTGCCGGTAGCGGCCCCCCGCATTGGCCTGCCAGGCTTCCACCAGCGTGTGCGGAATGCCGCGGCCATTCTCGTCCAGCACCCGGCCATGCACGATGATCCGCTCGCCGATCGGATCTCCGTCCTTGGCGTAGTTGGAGATCATGTCGTTGTCGAGCGGGCCGAGCTCATTGTGGTTGAACATCGGGCCGGTCAGTTCCGACAGGGACTGGTCGATGGACAGGAGTGCGTTCTTGGGCGAGCGCAGAACGGACGTCTTGTAGATCGGCGCGAATGCAGGCGGATGCCAGTCGCGGTCGCGCTGGTAATATTCGCCGGGCTTGGGGGCACTCGGCTGGAAATTGGGTCTTTCGATGGTCATCAGTCTCTCCCAGGGCAGGTTTGGCCGCGGTCCCGTCCGATCCGGTGGCCAGATCCCCTCCAGTCATTGCATGAACCGGGCAGGGCCCGGTCGAAGGCTCAGGTCGTCAGCCGGCCTTCATGCCGGCCAGCGTTTCCTTGGCAATCTTGAAGGCCGTGTTGGCGGCCGGCACACCGGCATAGATCGCCACATGCATCAGCACTTCCTTGATGTCGGCCTCACTCGCCCCGGTCTGGGCGGTGGCGCGGATATGCATGGCCAGTTCCTCGTGGTGGCCGAGGGCGGCCAGCAGCGCCAGGGTCACGATGGACCGCTCGCGCTTGGTGAAGGTGTCGTCCGCCCACACGGTGCCCCAGGCGCTTTCCGTGATCAGCGTCTGGAAGTCCCGGTCGAAATCGGTCGTGTTTGCTCCGGCGCGATCCACATGGGCATCGCCGAGCACGCTGCGGCGGGTGGTCATGCCGGTCTCGAAGCGGGATCCGGGGGCGCGGTTAGACAAGGGAATTCTCCTGAAGGAAGGTGGTGATCGCGTCAGCGACCGTGTCCGGAAACTCGACGCAGGGCAGGTGGCCTGCCCCGGGAATTTCCACATAGCGGGCACCCGCGACGAGGGCGGCGGTGGAGCGCACGAGCTCCGGCGGGGTCGACCCGTCCTCGGAGCCGCACAGGCACAGGACCGGAACCGAAATGGCGGCTGTCGAGGTGGTGAAATCTGTGTCGCGGATGGCAGCACACGTGCCCAGATAGCCATCCTTCGGCGTCCGGGTCAGCATGGCGCGCCAGCCGGCCAGCTCATCGGCACGCTGGCTGCGGAACTGGGCCGAGAACCAGCGCTCCAGGATCGGCTCGGCAAGGGCTGCAATGCCGCCCTCATCGATGGCCGAGATCCGGGTGTTCCACATCTCCGGCGTGCTGATCTTGTGGGCGGTATCCATGAGGACCAGCGCACGCACCAGATCCGGGCGGCGGGCGGCGAGCCCCTGCGCGATCTGTCCCCCGACCGACAGGCCGACGAAGATGACCTTGGTGAGCCCCAGGCCATCGAGCACCGCGGCCGCATCGGACACCAGATCGTCCATCCCGTAGGGCGCGGGCGTCGCCCCGCTCAGCCCGTGGCCGCGCTTGTCATAGCGCACCATGCGGAAACGGCCCGATAGATGGCAGACAAGCCGGTCCCAGACCCGGAGGTCGGTTCCGAGCGAGTTGGCAAACACCAGCACGGGCAGGCCGGTTTCGCCGCTGTCCGTGTAATGCAGGGTGAGGCCATTGGCCTTCATCATCTTCAACGGGTGTCTCCTCCGAAACGCGGGACCCGTTCTGATCGTGCCTGCCCGAGGGCGAGCCGCTCAGCGGTTCCTTCGTGGAATTTATATTTGACTCTCAGCGTGGTTATGTAAAATGAGAAATTGAGCGATAATGATAACCAGCTGGAATGTCGAATGATCGATCCCCGCGTCAAATACCGGCACGTGCAGTGTTTTCTCGAGGTCGCCCGGCGCCGCAGTCTCGTGAAGGCCGCCGATGCCCTGACGATCACCCAGCCCGCCGTCTCCAAGACCCTGAAGGAACTGGAAGAGATCCTTGAGGTCCGTCTGTTCGAGCGCAGCCGTAAGGGCGTGGTCCTGACCCAGCATGGCGAGGTCTTCCTGCATTATGCCGGTGCCAGCATCGCCGCGCTGAAGCAGGGGCTCGACAGTGTCGCCCAGTCGCGCATGTCCGGCGAATCCTACCTGAATGTGGGCGTGTTGCCGAGTGTGGCGGCCCGCATCGTGCCCCAGGCGGTGGAGTCCTTCCAGGCGGAGGGGCTGGAAACCACGCTGACCCTGATTGCCGGTCCCAACACCCTGCTGCTCAGCCGCCTGAGGGGCGGGGAGCTGGATCTGGTCGTCGGCCGCCTGGCGGAACCGGACCAGATGTCGGGTCTCTCCTTCACCCATCTCTATTCCGAGAGCGTCTCCTTCGTCGTCCGGCGCGGTCATCCGCTGCTCGACGACCGGGCCGACGACCTGACCCGCATCGTCGACTATCCGGTGCTCTATCCGACCCGTGAGGCGATCATCCGTCCCTATGTGGAGCGTCTCCTGATCGCGCAGGGCATCACCCGTCTGCCCAAGCGCATCGAGACCATCTCCAACTCCTTCGGTCGCACCTATACGCTCGGCACCGACGCGGTCTGGATCATCTCCAGCGGCGTGGTCTCGCGCGACGTCGCCAAGGGAGAGCTGGTCGAGCTGCCGCTGGAGACGGCGGAGACCACCGGGCCGGTCGGCCTGACCACCCGGGCGGATGCCTCGCCCACCCCGGCGCTGCTGGTCTTCCAGAACGCCCTGCGGGTTGCAGCCCAGTCTGTGCCGGTCAAAGGTAATCGCTCCTTATGATGAAATGGCCGGATTGCGCTAATCTGCCTTAACGGAGGTAGGCGTTGCATAAGTTTCGGTTATTGTTGACTGAGGAAACATCATTTTACGGACGTTCGGGAATGGCGTAGCGTTTTACGGCAATTTGACCGGACTGGGAGGATCCGGACGGAGACCCGGGCGGTCAGGTTGCCACATCCCAAGGGAGGTTCAAATGAAGCGTATTCTTTCCGTGGCTGCCGGTCTCTTGACCGCAACCATGATGACCGTGACCGCCAGCGCGCAGGAAGTGACCCTGACGCTGCACCACTTCCTCGGCCCCAAGTCTCCGGCTCAGACCAAGATGATGGAACCGTGGGCACAGAAGGTGGAGGCGGAATCCAACGGCCGCATCAAGGTCGAGATCTTCCCGGCCATGTCTCTGGGCGGCAAGCCGCCGGAACTCTACCGCCAGGTCCGTGACGGCGTGGTCGACATGACCTGGACGCTTCTGGGCTACACCCCGGGCGTGTTCCCCCACGCGGAAGTCTTCGAGCTGCCGACCGTGCACCTCGGCTCCGCCAAGGAAACCACCCTGGCGCTGCTCGACTCCTTCGACATGATCAAGGACGACTTCAAGGGCCTCAAGATCATCCTGCTGCACACCCATGGCGGTCAGGCTTTCCACATGGTCGACAAGAAGGTCACCAGCCCGGACGATCTGGCCGGTCTGAAGATCCGCACCCCGTCGCGCGTCGGTGGCTGGAGCCTCGAGGCTCTCGGTGCAGAGCCGGTCGGCATGCCGGTTCCGGACCTGCCGCAGGCCCTGTCCAAGGGTGTGGTTGCCGGTGCCATGGTGCCCTTCGAAATCGTGCGTCCGCTCAAGCTGCAGGAACTCACCAAGTACACCACCGTCGGTGCGGGTGACCTGCGTTTCGGCACCTCGATCTTCATGATCGCCATGAACGAAGACCGCTACAACGCTCTGCCGGATGACCTGAAGAAGGTCATCGACGACAACTCCATGGGTGCCATCGCCGCCGAATACGGCGCGCTGTGGGATGCCATCGAGGAAGACGGCAAGGGCCTGCGCCGCGAACAGGGCGAGCTCATCGAAATGACCGAGGAGCAGACCGCGGCCTTCAACGACAAGATGCAGATCGTCGTCGACCGCTGGGTGGCCGAAGCCACCGGCAACGGTCTCGACGGCGCCGGTCTGGTCGAGAAGGCGCGCGCCGCCGTTGCGGCCCAGCACGCAAAGTAAGTCTCTCTGAACTTTCAGGGACATCCGGGGCGGACGGGACCAAGGTGCCGTTCGCCCTTCCTACAAAAGGCTGCATCATGTACGCGTTTCTGCAACGTATCGTCAGCGGCTGGGCTTTCCTTGGCGGTCTTCTGGTGATTGCCATCGTGCTCGTCACGGCCGTCAATGTCGGCGCCTTCCTCCTGGACAGCGTGCTCAAGCCCCTGGGCGTCTATGTGCCGGGTCTGCCCGGCTACGAGGACTTCGTCCGCCTTGCCGTGAGTGCCGCTGCACTCAGCTTCTTCCCCTATTGCCAGATGCGCCGCGGGCATGTGGCCGTGGAACTCTTCGTCCAGCACTTCCCGCCGCTCCTTCAGTCCGTCCTCGACCGTTTCTGGCTTGTCCTGACCTTCGGGCTCGGCCTCTTCCTGGCCTACTGGATGGTGCTCGGCCTGCAGGAAACCCGCGCCGACAACACGCTGACCTCCGTTCTCGGCTGGTCCGAGTGGCCCTGGTACATTCCCGGCATCATCTCCATGATCCTCTGGTCGCTGGTTTGCCTCGCCCAGACCTTTGAAAAGGGGCCCTCTCATGGGTGAACTGGAACTCATCGGCATCGCCGGCCTGGCGATCCTGTTCATTCTGCTGGCGCTGCGGGCGCCCGTCGGCCTGTCGATGCTGCTCGTGGGCGTCGGCGGCTACTTCTGCCTGTCGCTGGCGGCCCCTTACGTGCGCTTCGTGCCCTACCTGAAGCAGTTCAAGACGCTGCTCTGGTCGAACATGGCCAACTACGACCTGTCGGTCGTGCCGCTCTTCGTGCTCATGGGCTATCTCGCCAGCCAGGCGGGCCTCAGCCAGGACCTGTTCCGCGGCATGAGCGCCCTGATGTCCCGTTTCCGTGGCGGCGTCGCCATGTCGGCCATCGGCGCCTGCGCCGGCTTCGGTGCGGTTTGCGGCTCGTCGCTTGCCACCGCCTCCACCATGGGCCGCGTGGCCCTGCCGGAACTGCGGCGCATGAACTACTCGCCGCGTCTGGCGACCGGGGCGCTGGCCGCCGGCGGCACGCTGGGCATCCTGATCCCGCCGTCCGTGGCGCTGGTCATCTACGCGGTCATCGTCGAGGCCTCCATCATCGACATGTTCCGTGCGGCGATCATTCCGGGCCTGATCGCGGTGGTGTTCTTCATCGCCGTCATCGCCATTCAGGTGCGTCTCAACCCGAAGCTCGCCCCTGACACCTCCGGCATGCCTGCGGACGAGCGGCGGCGGGCGCTGCTGCGGCTCATTCCGGTTCTGCTGATCTTCGGCACCATCATTCTGGGCCTCGGCGTCGGTCTCTTCACGCCGACACCTGCCGCCGGCATCGGGGTCTTCGTGATCATGGCCTATGGCTTCGCCCAGAGGCTGTGGGGCGAGGAAGGCCTGTCGATCCGCGGCGTGTCCAAGTCCCTGCTGGAGACGGCCGTGACCTCGGGGATGATCTATTTCATCCTCTTCGGTGCGGAAGTGCTCAAGGGCTTCTTCACCCGCGCCGGCCTTCCGAGCGCCATGGCCGCCTGGGCCGGTTCCAGCGGACTGGACCCCTGGGTCGTGCTGATGATCATGCTGATCATCTTCATCATCCTGGGCTGCTTCATGGACAGTCTGGCCATGATCCTGGTGGTCGTGCCCTTCTTCTGGCCGGTGCTGGTGGACCTGAACGGCGGCGATTACGCCACCGCAGCCTCCTCCAACTTCGGCATGAGCGTGGACGAGCTGAAGATCTGGTTCGGGATCCTCTCCTTGATCGTGGTGGAGCTCGGGCTCATCACCCCGCCAGTCGGGCTCAACGTCTTCATCATCAACGCCCTCGCCAAGGACGTGCCGATGAGCGAGACCTTCCGCGGCGTGGTGCCCTTCTTCGGCGTGGAGATCATCCGCGTGGCCCTGCTCATGGCCTTCCCGGCGATCGTGCTCTTCATGCCGGGCTTCCTGCATTAGACAGGGCATTCGATGCTGATCTGAAATGAAAGAACCCGCTGGCTCTGCGCCGGCGGGTTTTTTCATTGTCGGGCGTTCAACTGACGCCTTCGGCGCTTGATGCTGCGCCTGTCCCGGCTCGCGCCCCGTCGGCAGGGCCGTCATTTCTTCCTTGGGGGAAATTTGAGACAAAAAAACCCTGCGCTCTCGACGCCCTCGCAAAGCCGTTTGTTTCTTCCCGCCGCCAGCGCGCCTAAAGTGCCCTCAACGATGCCGTCCTCTTCGGGCGGTGCCGAGGCTTCCCCAGACGACCCAGACCGAGAAAGTGGCACAAGGTGACTGACACGACCCATTCCCCCATTCCCGCACAGAGCGCCCGCGAACTGTGCGAACTGGCCGTGGAGGCAGGTGCCCGCATTCTGGAGATCTATGCGAAGGCTTCGGTGGATGCGACCGCCAAGGCCGACGGCTCGCCGGTGACGGCTGCGGACGAAGCCGCCGAGGCGGTGATCCTCGCAGGCCTCTCCGCGCGCTTTCCTGCCATCCCCGTGGTGGCCGAGGAATCGGTCGAGGCCGGACATCTGCCTGCCGTCACCGATCGCTATTTTCTGGTCGATCCCCTCGACGGCACGAAGGAATTCATCAGCCGCAACGGCCAGTTCACCGTAAACATCGCCCTGATCGAGGCGGGTGTTCCCGTCTTCGGCGTCGTCTATGCGCCCGCCCTTGGCGAACTCTACTGGGGCGGGGCGCTTGCCCGCGATCTCGGCGGGGCAGGGGAGCGGGGCGCCTTCCGCGCCACCGTCACGGACGGAGTGATCGGCGCGCCGGTCGCCATTTCCGTGCGCCGTGCGCCCGAGGCGGGGCTGACGGTGCTTGCCAGCCGCTCCCACCTGTCGCCCGAGACGGCTGACTTCATCGACCGCTTCGAGGTTGCCGACCGGGTCTCGGTCGGCTCCAGCCTGAAACTCTGTTGGGTGGCGACCGGTCAGGCCGATCTCTACCCCCGTCTGTCGCCCACCATGCAGTGGGACATTGCCGCGGGTGACGCGGTGCTGCGGGCGGCCGGAGGGCTGGTGCTGGAGGCCGAGGGCTGGACCCCGCGCGCCTATGCGGTGCCGGCCGGCGCCACCAAGCAGGATCTTCTCAACCCCCATTTCGTCGCCGTGAGTTCCGCCGGCATCCTGAAGGCGGCCGGCATTCCGGTCGCGGCCTGAAGCCGGACTTTCCGCGATATCCAGTTTGAACTGCGGGCCGGTTCCGGCCCCCTTGCAAGAAAAAGGGTGTCCGCATGGACAAGACCACACCCATTCTCTCCGAAGAGCGCCTGAGCAATCTGCGCCGTCTGGAGGCTGAGAGCATCCACATCATCCGTGAGGTTGCGGCGGAATTCCGCAACCCGGTGATGCTCTATTCCATCGGCAAGGACTCGTCGGTGATGCTTCATCTGGCGATGAAGGCCTTCTATCCCTCGAAGCCGCCGTTCCCGCTGCTCCATGTGGACACGACCTGGAAGTTCCGGGACATGATCACCTTCCGCGACGAGACCGCCCGCCGGCTCGGGCTGGATCTGATCGTCCACACCAATCCGGAAGGCATCGAGCGCGGCATCTCGCCCTTCGATCACGGCTCGTCCGTTCACACCCACATCATGAAGACCGAGGCGCTGAAGCAGGCGCTGACCAAATACGGCTTCGACGCGGCCTTCGGCGGCGCGCGCCGCGACGAGGAAAAGAGCCGGGCCAAGGAGCGGGTCTTCTCCTTCCGCAATTCCAGTCACGGCTGGGATCCGAAGAACCAGCGCCCCGAGCTCTGGAACCTCTACAATGCCCGCGTGGCCAAGGGCGAGAGCATCCGGGCCTTCCCGCTCTCCAACTGGACCGAGCTGGACATCTGGCAGTACATCCTCACCGAGGACATTCCCATGGTGCCGCTCTATTTCGCCGCCCCCCGGCCGGTGGTGGAGCGCGACGGCATGCTGATCATGGTCGATGACGACCGCATGAAGCTGCTGCCCGGCGAGAGCATCGAGGAACGCACCGTGCGCTTCCGCACCCTGGGCTGCTACCCGCTCACCGGGGCCATCGAATCCGACGCCGACACCCTGCCGAAGATCGTGCGCGAGATGCTCATTGCCCGCACCTCGGAACGCTCCGGCCGCCTCATCGATCACGACGACAGCGCCTCCATGGAAAAGAAGAAGCGCGAGGGATACTTCTGATGTCCATCACCGATGCCATCACCGCCAGCGCGGAATCCGTCACCGAATACATCCTGGCCCAGGAAGAGAAGGATCAGCTCCGCTTCCTGACCTGCGGCTCCGTGGATGACGGCAAGTCCACCCTGATCGGGCGCCTGCTCTATGACACCAAGCTGATCTTCGAGGATCAGCTCGCCGCGCTGGAAAAGGATTCCCGCCGCCACGGCACCGTGGGCGAGGAAATCGATCTGGCCCTTCTGGTCGACGGTCTGGAGGCCGAACGCGAGCAGGGCATCACCATCGACGTGGCCTATCGCTTCTTCTCCACCGACAAGCGCAAGTTCATCGTCGCCGATACGCCCGGTCACGAGCAATACACCCGCAACATGGCGACCGGCGCCTCCACCGCCGATCTGGCCGTGCTTCTGGTCGATGCCCGCAACGGCCTGATGGTCCAGACCCGCCGTCACGCCTTCATCGCCTCGCTGCTGGGCATCCGGCACGTGGTTCTGGCGATCAACAAGATCGACCTGGTGGACTATTCGCAAGCCCGCTTTGACGAGATCCGTGCCGAGTTCGAGGCCTTTGCCAGCGGCTTCGACTTCGAGACCCTGGAGGCGATCCCCATGTCGGCTCGCTACGGCGACAATGTCACCGTCCGCAGCGACAAGATGGGCTGGTACAAGGGTCCGACCCTGCTGGAGCACCTGGAAACCGTGAAGATCGGCGGCCATGAGCTGCACCAGCCGTTCCGCTTCCCCGTCCAGTGGGTCAACCGGCCGAACCTCGACTTCCGCGGCTATTCCGGCACGATTGCCGACGGCACCGTGGCGGTGGGCGACGAGCTCGTCGTCGCGGCCTCCGGCAAGACCTCCCGGGTCGAGCGGATCCTGACCCCGGTGGGTGAGGCTGCGCGCGCCGGCGCCGGCGAAGCGGTGACCATCACCCTGGAAGACGAGATCGACATTTCCCGTGGCGATCTTCTGGCATCCTCCGGTGCCCGGCCGGACGTGGCCGACCAGATGGCTGCCCATCTCATCTGGATGAATGACGCGCCGCTCTTCCCCGGCCGTCCCTATCTGCTGAAGATCGGCACCAGGACGGTCACGGCCACCGTCACCGAGATCAAGCACAAGATCAACGTGAACACCTTCGAGCATGTGGCCGGCAAGCAGCTGGATCTCAACGAGATCGCCTTCTGCAACCTGTCGCTCAGCCAGCCCGTGGCCTTCGATCCCTATGAGGCCAACCGCACCACCGGCTCCTTCATTTTGATCGACCGTCTGACCAATGCCACGGTCGGGGCGGGCATGATCTGGTTTGCCCTGCGCCGGGCCACCAACATCCACTGGCAGGCCATGCATGTGGACAAGCAGGCGCGTGCCACGGCCCTCGGCCAGCGCCCGGCCGTGCTCTGGTTCACCGGTCTCTCGGGCTCGGGCAAGTCGACCATCGCCTCCATCGTGGAGCGCAAGCTCCATCTGGAAGGGCGTCACACCTATACCCTCGACGGGGACAATGTGCGCCACGGGCTCAACCGGGATCTCGGCTTCACCGATGCCGACCGGGTGGAGAACATCCGCCGGGTGGGGGAAGTCGCGCGCCTCTTCGTCGATGCGGGCCTGATCACGCTCGTGTCCTTCATCTCGCCCTTCCGCGCCGAGCGTCAGCTCGCCCGCGACTTGATGGGCGAGGGGGACTTCATCGAGATCTTCGTCGATACGCCCATCGAGGAATGCAAGAACCGCGACCCGAAGGGGCTCTACGCCAAGGCTGAAGCCGGCGAGATCAAGAATTTCACCGGCATCGACAGCCCCTATGAGGCGCCGGAAACGCCGGAGCTGCGTCTGGTAAATGTCGGCCGCGACCCGGAAACCGTTGCCGACGAGGTGATCGAGTTCCTGCGGGCCAACAACTATCTGGTGGCCCCGGCAACCTCCATCGACGGGCAGGACATCTGATCCCCGCCCGCTCCGGAGGCTCTGACTGACATGCAAGGCCGGACCCCATGGGTCCGGCCATCTTGTTTGAGTTCGACCTTCCAGAAGTCTGGAGTCTCGGCACAAGGCCGAGACTGACGGGGAAGCGGTGTCTTCTGTGTGGTCCGGGGATCACACTGCGGTGAGGGCGCTTGCCTTGGACTGCCCAAGCTCGTATATCGAGACAAGCTACGTAATGTTATAACGCATTGTGCGCCACGTGCAGTGTCAGGGGAGAGACGGGGATGAAGACCCGGGCGCCAGCCGGAAGCCTCATCGAATTGTCGCGGGCGGGACTGTTCCGGTCCGGCCGCTGGCTCGTCCAGGGGGTCGACCTGACCGTTGCACCCGGCGAGATCGTGACCCTGATCGGCCCCAACGGATCGGGCAAGTCGACCACCGCCAAGATGGCGCTCGGCATCTGGTCCCCGACCGAAGGGACAGCCAGCCGCCGTCCGGGGCTCAAGGTCGGCTATGTGCCGCAAAAGCTGCAGGTGGACTGGACGCTGCCGCTGAAGGTCGAGCGTCTGATGCGCCTGACCCAGAAGCTCTCCTCTGCCGAGTTGCGCCAGGCGCTGGAGCGGACCGGGGCCGCCCATCTTCTTCACGCGGAAGTGCGCAACCTGTCGGGCGGCGAATTGCAGCGGGTGCTGATGGCCCGCGCCATTGCCCGCAAGCCCGACCTTCTCGTGCTCGATGAACCGGTGCAGGGGGTCGACTTCTCCGGCGAGATCGAGATCTACGAGATGATCACCCGCCTGCG
This sequence comes from Roseibium aestuarii, assembly GCF_008477545.1. Classification (GTDB taxonomy): domain Bacteria; phylum Pseudomonadota; class Alphaproteobacteria; order Rhizobiales; family Stappiaceae; genus Roseibium; species Roseibium aestuarii. The sequence goes on from NZ_VORA01000001.1 coordinate 1,330,331, forward strand.
CGACGAGCTGGGCTGCGGCATCCTGATGATTTCCCACGACCTGCACATGGTCATGGCCTCCACCGATCAGGTCATTTGCCTGAATGGCCACGTCTGCTGCCGGGGCACGCCGGTTGCCGTCAGCCAGAGCGCCAGTTTCCGCGAGCTCTTCGGCCGCCGGGCGGGGCTTGCCCTCTATCGCCATCAGCATGACCACGAGCACCTCCCCGATGGCCGGGTGCGTCACGCGGATGGCTCCATCGCCGAAAGCTGCGCGGGCGAGCATTGCGCCGATCACGGTCATGACCCGGCCCATGATCATCACCACGGCCACGATCATGCTCACGATCACGCACACGATCATGCTCACGATCACGCACATGATCAGGCCCCCAATCATGGCCATGATCACGCCGCAGCAACGGGCGCGGAGCGGCGCGGAGAGACGACCCATGCTTGACGACTTCTTCATCCGCGCCCTTCTGGCCGGCATTGGCATTGCTCTCGTGGCCGGCCCCTTCGGCTGTTTCATCGTCTGGCGCCGCATGGCCTATTTCGGCGACACGCTCTCCCATGCGGGTCTGCTTGGGGTGGCGCTCGCCCTGGCGCTGGAAATCAACGTGATGCTGGCGGTCTTTGCCGTCTCCGGCCTGCTGGCCGTGCTTCTCGTGCTTCTCTCCCGCCGGCCCTCCCTGTCGCGCGATGCGCTTCTGGGGCTTCTCGCCCATTCGGCGCTCGCCATCGGTCTGGTCGGCCTGTCCTTCATGGCCTGGGTGCGGGTGGATCTGCTGGCCCTTCTCTTCGGTGACATTCTCGCCGTCACCCGCATGGATCTTGCCATGATCTATGGCGGCGGCGTCGCGGTGCTCGCCGGCCTCGGCTGGATCTGGCACCGGCTCTTTGCCGCGACCGTCAGTCCGGAGCTGGCGGCTGCCGAGGGCGCCAATCCCGACCGGATGGAGCTGGTCTTCGTGCTGCTCATGGCCGCCGTCATCGCCATTGCCATGAAGATCGTCGGCGTGCTTCTGATCACGGCGCTGCTCATCATGCCGAGCGCCGGGGCGCGGCGCCTGTCCGGCGGACCGGAGCAGATGGCGCTGATTTCGAGCCTTCTGGGCTGTGCCGCCGTGATCGGGGGCTTGTATGCCTCGCGGATCTGGGACACACCTTCCGGGCCGTCGATCGTCGTCGCGGCGCTTCTCATCTTCCTGGCGAGCCTTCTGCCGGGACTTCGCATCTCCAGGGCAGACTGACCGGTCAGAAAGACACCAGACCATGCACGATCACGTTCATCGCCAGAAGCTGGATCTGACCCGCAACCAGGCGCTTGTCTTCGATGCGCTGGCGGCGGCCGATGGTCCGCTGACCGCCTATGCCATCCTCGACGCCTTGCGCGACGAGGGCATGCGCGCGCCCCTGCAGGTCTATCGGGCGCTCACAAAGCTGATGAACGTGGGTCTGGTGCATCGGCTCGAAAGTCTCAACGCCTTCGTCGTCTGTTCCCATCCCGGCTGTGCATCCCATGATACGGCGGCCTTCGCCATCTGCGAGACCTGCGGTCAGGTGGATGAGTTCGCGCCCGACACCGCCATCGGCCTGTTGCAGGACTGGGCCCGGGAGCACAGCTTCGCGCTTGCCCGCACCACGGTGGAACTGCGGGGGGAATGCCAGCGCTGCCAGAAGGCACGCTGACCGCCGCGCCAGAACCCTCTCTGGCGCCCGACGGGGTTGCGTTGCGGCAAGATGTCGTGACGATTATCCGTCTGCGTAAAGCATTGAGAAACAACACCTGAAATAGTCTTCCCGTACACCGTATTCAATCTGTGGTGGGTATTGGAAGTATTCGCAAGGCATTTGCTGGCGGCTCCTACGCAGGAGTGACGAGGGCCTTGCGAATTCTTCCCGGCGGGAGGACGACGACATGGATCAGGCGCTCGGGATCGGGATCATCGGTTGCGGCAAGGTGGCCGCCAGCTACTTCAACGCCATCCCCCGGTTCAAGGGACTTGAGATCCGCGCTTGCGCCGACCTCAACCGGGGCATGGCCGAGCGATTTGGTCAGGACCACGGGGTCCGCGCCACCACGGTCAGCGATCTGCTTCATGCTGGCGATGTGGATCTTGTGGTGAACCTCACCTCGGCCGATGCCCATTACGCCGTGGGGTGGGAGGTCCTGCGCTCGCGCAAGCATCTCTTCAGCGAGAAGCCGTTGACCCTGACCTTTGCCCAGGCCGAAGCCCTGCAGAAATTCGCTGTCGAGAACCGGCGCGGCATCGGCGTGGCGCCCAACACTTTCCTGACCCCCGCCTATCAGACAGCCCGTCTCATGCTCCAGCTTGAGCAGATCGGTCAGGTGAATTTCGCCACATGCCACGTGATGAACCGGGGGGCGGAGCTGCGTCATCACAATCCTCAGGCCCATTACCTGGCGGGGCAGGGGCCGCTGACCCATCAGGGACCCTATTGCATTTCCACCCTTGTGGCCCTTTTCGGTTCGGTGGAGACCGTATGCGCCGTGGCCTCTTCGCCCCAGTCCCGGCGTCGCGGCGTGACGACGGACGGGGCGCTGGTGGAAATGGATGTGGATTGCGACACCACGTTCCAGGCGCTGCTGTCCTTCCGCAATGGCATGCAGGTGTCGCTGGTGCTGAGCTGGGATGTCTGGGGTCCGGCGGAGTCCGGAATCCGGGTCTTTGGCACCCATGGCACGCTGGAACTGCCCGACCCCACCACCTACGAGGGGGAGGTGGTGCTAAACCGCGTCGATGAGGGGACCGGACTTGTGTCACCCACCGTCGTGCCTTCGACGCTTGCGGCACCGACGGATCTGAGAGCGGAGGATTTCTATCGCGGGCTGGCGCTGGCCGACATGGCGCGCGCACTCCGCGAAGGCGGCAGCTATCGCTGTTCCGACTATCTGGCCGTTCATGTGGTTGAGGTGCTGGAAGGCATCGAGCACGCAGCACGCGAGGGCCGTCGTGTGGTCATCGGCACTGATTGCTGCGCGCCAGATCCGATCGTCTCGGCGGAAATCGACAGACTACTGGCGTGAAGCATTCGCTCGGCCGTGAGGTTGAGCCGGGTGTCTGCGCGGGATGAGGGATGGGCCGGGTCAGATGGCCCGGCGCAGGGTGCTCTCGGCCGGTCCGATGAAGCGCACGCCCATGCGGTCCTCGGACCGCCACACAACTTCCACCGGACGGCGGGTCGCCTCATTGTCGACATAGAGCAGGAAGCTGTTCGGCACGCCGACCGTGCTGGGAAGGACCAGCAGGGCGCCGGTCTCGTTCGTGTTGCGGATGGTGCAGTTGAAGACCTGCGACAAGCCTCCGAAGACGATTCGGGCGGACTTGAGAGTGCGTCGGCGCGGGTCGGTTCGGCGTTCTTCCGTCATGTCATCGGGTCCGTTGAGTCAGCAGTTTGCACTTTGAGGTAACTCTAAGCCCTTAATCCTAAAAAAATATTGCGCGACCTCGGTTCCCGGGAAAAATACCGGAGCCTGCACTCGCAGATTGTAGGGTTGCAGGCTGAAGGCGATTGTTATGCCGCGTTACAACTTAAGAGCGCGTAACGTAGCTGAGGTTGAGATCAATGGGGCCATATCTACTTATTTTTACTACGTCACGGCGGAGGATCTTTCCGGGTAAACTTGCTGGTAAGGAGTGGCCCTTAAGTGAGTGGAATAATTGAGCCTCAGAAAGCGCTAGACAATCGGGGCCAGGGAGTGCGGCTGTGCACCGTTTATTGCGACTGAGATACGCTGCCCACGCTGGCAGCGGTTTGGTTTTCCTTGCGGGACTGGGATTCCTCCTGTTTGTTCTGAGCGTCGATATCGGCGTGCGGACGCAGGTGGAGGTCGAGAAGTTCGTAAGTCGCATTCACGAGACCAGTCGGCATCGCCTTGAGTTCCTCGATAGCCTCAGAGCGATGAGTTTCGAGGGATGCGACGAGACCGCTCTCGCAAGACTACGCGGGGGCCTTTTTGAATTTGACCTTATCAACGATGCCGTGATCTTTGCCCCGGGTACCAACGACATCCTGTGCACCGCCCTGACGGGGCGACTTTCCGAACCGATAACCCTGTCTGGACAGAAGAAAATGGCTGGAGCAGAGCCGGGCATTTTCTTTTGGATGGGGCTCACACAAGTCCCGGAGTGGGGCCGCAGCAAGAATTTCCTCTTTCGCTCCGGTGAAGTCGGGGTGTTTTTCTTCGATCAAGCCGAGAAGCAATTGGGTGACGGGTTTGAATATGCTGGCTTTCAGGTGCTGCCGAGCGGCGCCAGAAAGCTGATAAGCGGTCGGCCGGAGGTGCTTGCGAATTACCTCTCACTCGGCTGGAACCCGCTTGAGCGAGCGCTTTATGCCGTGGAATGCCTTAAGCCTAAAAATCGGGCGTGCTTTCTCATCTACCGCCACGCTTACGTGGTCGCGAGAGACGAAGTGATCATTGGTTGCGGCGGACTACTGGCCAATCTCGCCCTGACCTTTTCGGCGTTCGGGTATCTGCGTCGACATGCTAGCCGGGAAATGCAGGTATCCCACCGCATTCGCCGGGCCATCCGGGCTGGGGGCGCGGGCATCCTTTGTCACTACCAGCCGATCGTTGCAGCTCGCACGGGCCGAGTCGTCGGGTGTGAGGTGCTCGCCCGTTTTGACGATGGTCTCGGCCCGGTCTCGCCGGCGGAGTTCATTCCCGAGGTTCAGGCTCTGGGTCTGACCTGGGAGTTCACCGAGATCATCCTGCTGCGCGCCATTGAGGAATTGCGTCCGCTGACGGACGTGCGGCCACGCTTTCGCATTTCCGTGAATGTCTTCCCGGTGGACCTGACTGATGAATGCGCCCATCGGCTGGAACGCAGCCTCGCCCTGCGCATCGCAGGCGAGACAGGTCTTTGCCTGTGCCTGGAGGTTCTGGAATCGGGAGTGCAATCCTGGGACCGCATGACAAAGTTCCGGGACTTTGCCACCACGCAGGGATTCGAGATCGCCATCGACGACTTCGGCACAGGTTTCTCCAACATTGCTCAGGTGCGCCGCGCCGCCGTCGACATCCTCAAGATCGACAGGTCCTTCATCCGCGAGATCGGTCGTGACGAGAAGGCGCTACGCTCCTCGCTGATCCGTCCGGTCCTCGACATCGCCCGCTCCGTTCGGGCTCGGGTCGTGGCCGAGGGGATCGAGACAGCCGAGCAGCGTGCGATTCTCGAGGAGCTCGGGGTCGATTGCCTTCAAGGCTTCTATTTCGCTCGTCCGATGCCGATCCAGGGCTTTCTCGACCATGTCTGGATGAGCGAGCGTATGGATGGCGGAGAAGTGATCCGGCTGCAACTCACCTGAGGCCTGCGGGGAGGGAGATTCGCCTTCCGCTCCCCGTTGCCGTCCCTTCCGTCGCCTACCTGCCCGAACTCCGGGAAAAGGTGCCCGGAAAGCGCCGCAGCGTCGGCTGCGCGCGCCCTAAACCTTGTAATTCCCGCCGGTCTTTCGTAAGCACTCCAATTGGCGAGACATGTCTGCCCTCTTGCCCCGGCCGCGCCGCCTCACTCCCGCCATGAAATCGGGGGAAGAGGCCTCGGTCCGTTTCATGGCCGTGCGCGCCTGCCGCACCCGCGAAACCGGAGGGTTCAGCGCCTGTCGCCCGCGCCGCCAGACAGTTTCAGAGTTGGATTACAGGTCACGCAATGTCCGATATTTTTCGTGAAGTCGATGAAGACATCCGCCAGGAGCGCTACCGTCGGCTTTGGGACCGCTTTGGTCCCTGGGTGATCCTGCTCGCCGCCCTGATCGTCGTCGGCACCGCCGGCTATCGCGGCTGGGACTATTACCGTCAGACCCAGGCTGATGCCGCCGGCACCACCTTCCAGCAGGCCGTCGCCGCTGCCGAGGCCGGCAATCTGGACGAGGCCCGCGACCTGCTCGACAGCCTCTCCGATGCCGCTGGCGGCTATCCGGAGCTGGCCCGCATGCGCGCTGCCGGCGTGCTGGCCCAGCAGGGCTCCAGCGAGGATGCCCTGGCCGCCTTCGACGCCCTGTCCCGGGACACGTCTCTCGACAAGACCCTGCGCGATGTCGCTGCCCTGCGCGCGGCCTATATCGCCGCCGACACCGCGGACTACGCCGCCGTCGCAGACCGGGCGGAACCCCTGACGGGCGACGCCAATCCCTTCCGCGCCAGTGCCCGCGAGATCCTCGCCGTGGCCGCCTGGAAGGCCGGCGACGTGGACCGGGCCCGTGACTGGCTCGACGCCCTCAATGACGACACCGAAACGCCCACGGATGTGAGCCGCCGTGTCGCCCTGCTCAACGACCTGATCCTCGCCGCCCATGGCGAGGCGATGCCGGACAGCGCCACTGCAGGCGAAGCTGGCGAGAGCGAAACCAAGGCCCCGGAGGGCGGAAACTGATGACCGCATCTGTTCGCGCCCCGCGCAACACCCGTCGCGCGCTGGCGCCCCTGACCGCCGTTTTGCTGCTCGGCGTCTCGCTCGCCGGCTGCGGCAGCGTGTCCGAATTCACCTCCGGCATGAATCCGTGGGGCAAGGAAAAGATCCTGCCCGGCGAGCGCAAGGCCCTGTTCGAGACCGCGGACCCGGCGCTCGCGGCGACCGCGCGCCCTGCCAGCATCGGCAACGCCACCGGCGGCCAGAGCTGGACCACTGTCGGCGGCAACGCGGAAAACAATCCGGGCAATGTGGCCGTGAGCGTCTCCGGCTCCCGGGCTTGGCGCGCCAGCATCGGCTCGTCCGGCGGCGGCTTCACGTCTGATGCCCTGCGCAGCTATGCCCGTCCGGTCTCAGACGGATCGCGGGTCTTCGTTTACAAGCCCTCCGGTGAGGTCGTGGCCCTTGGCACCAACGGCGGCCGGGTCTGGAGCAAGTCTCTGCGCCCCGAGGGTGAAAAGGGTCTGGCACCCGGTGGCGGTGTCGCAGTCTCCGATGGCCGTCTCTATGTGGCGACCGCCTATCGCAAGATGGCGGCCCTGGATGCCGCCTCCGGCCAGGTCATCTGGGAAGCCGATCTGCCCACTCCGGCCCGCGGCGCACCCGCAGTCGGTCAGGGCAAGGTCTATGTGGTCAGCCAGTCCAATGAAGTCTATGCCCTGAGCCTGCAGGACGGTTCCCAGGTCTGGAGCTACACCGGCATCGAGGAAACCGCGGGCGTGCTGTCTGCGGCCGCTCCCGCCGTCTCCGGCAAGGCCGTGGTCGTGCCCTTCTCCTCCGGCGAGGTGATGGCGATCGACAGCGAAAGCGGCGAAGCGGTCTGGATCGACGGGGTGAACCGTGGTATCCGCACCTTCGCTCTCTCCGGCCTTTCCGATGTTTCGGCAAGCCCGGTGATCGCCGACGGCATTGTCTATGCCACCGGCGTCTCGGGCCGCACGATTGCCGCCTCCCTCAAGACGGGAACCCGCGAATGGGCTCAGGATCTGGGCTCCGTGCATACGCCGGTCGTTTCCGGCAACGCCCTGTTCATGGTTGATCTGGATGATCGTCTGGTCGCCCTCGACCGGAAGACCGGGGAAACCCTTTGGCTCACGGCCCTGCCGAAGCCCGAGAAGAAGAAACAGCGCCGCAACTGGGCCGGTCCGCTTCTTGCCAATGGGGCGCTCGTCGTGATGTCGAGCGATGGCCGCATTGCACAGGTGGATGCGGCGTCCGGCAAGATCATGGCGACCAATGACGTCGGAACCGATGTCTATGTGTCGCCGATTGCCGCCGGCGGGCGCATGATCGTTCTGGACGGCGATGACGCCGTCGCCGCCTTCAACTGAAGAAGGGCCCTGCCGGCAGCGGCGGGGCTGGCGGCTCTTTAGGAGTACTGTCACGTGGGCGCAAAAGTCGCCATTATCGGACGGCCGAATGTCGGCAAGTCCACCCTGTTCAATCGTCTGGTCGGCAAGCGGCTGGCGCTGGTTGACGACACGCCGGGCGTGACCCGCGACCGTCGTCCCGGCGACGCGCGCCTTGGCGACCTCAAGTTCACCATCGTCGACACCGCCGGTCTGGAGGACGCGGACAGCGCCTCTCTGGAAGGGCGCATGCGCCGTCAGACCGAAGAGGCGATCGAGGAAGCCGACGTCATCCTCTTCGTCATCGACGCCCGCGCAGGCATCACGCCGCTGGACGCCCATTTCGCCGCCCTGGCCCGCAAGACCACTACGCCGGTGATCCTGCTGGCCAACAAGGCCGAAGGCCGCGCCGGCGCTCCCGGTATCTACGAGAGCTATTCGCTGGGCCTGGGCGAGCCGATCGCCATGTCCGCCGAGCATGGCGAAGGTCTTGCCGACCTCTATGACGCCCTGAAGCCGCATGTCGATCTCGTGACCGAGCTGGAAGAGCAGGAAGCTGCCCAGTCCATCGAGGCGGTCACCGAAGTCGACGTCGAGTATGACGAAGACGGCGAGATCATCGAGGATCAGGAGCCGGCCGGCACGAAGGAACGCCCCTTGCGCGTGGCCATCGTCGGCCGCCCCAACGCCGGCAAGTCGACCCTGATCAACACGCTCCTCGGCGAGGACCGCATGCTCACGGGGCCGGAAGCCGGCATCACCCGCGACAGCATCTCCGTCGACTGGGAGTGGCGCGACCGGCACATCAAGCTCTTCGACACGGCCGGCATCCGCCGCAAGGCGCGCGTCCAGGAGAAGCTGGAAAAGCTCTCCGTCGCCGATGCCCTGCGCGCGATCAAGTTCGCCGAAGTGGTGGTCGTCACTCTCGACGCCATGATTTCCTTCGAGAAGCAGGATCTCCAGATCATCGATCTGGTGGCCCGCGAAGGCCGCGCGCTGGTGATCGCCATCAACAAGTGGGACCTGGTGGAAGACCGCGAAGTCGCCTGGCAGAAGATTCGCGACGCCAACGACCGCTACTTTAACCAGATCCGCGGCGTGCAGATCTGCACCCTCTCCGGCATTCAGGGGCAGGGGGTCAACCGCCTGTTCGAGAGCGTCTTCACCGCCTATGAGGCCTGGAACGCCCGTGTCTCCACCTCCCGCCTGAACCGCTGGCTGGAGCGCGTCACCGGCAACCATCCGCCCCCCGCGGTGGCCGGTCGCCGGGTGCGGCTGCGCTACATGACCCAGGCCAAGACCCGTCCGCCTCATTTCGTTGCCTTTGCCTCGCGTCCCGAGCAGCTGCCGGAAAGCTACACCCGCTATCTGGTGAACTCCCTGCGCGAGACCTTCGACATCCAGGGCACGCCGATCCGCTTCTCCTACCGCAAGGGCGACAACCCCTATGCGGTGAAGAAGAAGCGCAAGATTCAGTAGGACGCAGCAGCGTCCTGCAGGCATCCGGGCAGGGCCGCGCGGTCGCTGTCACCCGAGTGTCATGAAACCGACCTACACGAGAGGCCCCATCCGGGGCCTTTCGCCCATCTCGCCCTCACTTTCGGAGCAAGCTCGCCATGTCCGACCGGTTGGAATTCGCCAAATCCCTCGCGCAGAAGGCAGGTGATCTGGGCCTGACCTATTTCCGCCGGCTGGAAGAGCTAACCATCTCCGCCAAGGGCCATCAGGATCTTGTCTCCGAAGCTGACAGGGATGTGGAGACGCTCGTGCGGGATGAACTCGCGCGCGCCTATCCCGAAGACGGCATTCTGGGCGAGGAACACGGCCGCATCCACGGCACCTCCGGCTACACCTGGGTCATCGACCCCATCGACGGCACGGCGAATTTCGTCACCGCCATTCCCCAGTGGTGCGTGGTGCTCTCCTGCGTCCATCAGGGTCAGGTGGTCATCGGCGTGACCTTCGACCCGGTCGCCCGCGAACTCTTCTGGGCCGAGCGCGGCGCGGGCGCCTTTGTCAACGGCATGCCGATGAAGCCCTCTGCCAGCCAGAGCCTCGCCAACGGCTCCCTCGGCGTCGGCTTCAACGGCCGCTCCCGCAAGGAAGATGCGGTCAATGCGGTCCAGCTGCTGATCGACGAGGGCGGGGTCTTCTTCCGCAATGCGTCGGGCGGGCTCATGCTGGCCTATGCCGCCTCCGGCCGGCTTATCGGCTATGTCGAGGCCCACATGAACGCCTGGGACTGCCTGGCGGGCATGCTGATGGCCGAGGAAGCCGGTGTCCGCGTCGCGCCTTATGACGCCGACGCCGCCCTCGACAAGGGCACCCGCGTGGTCGTCGCAAGCCCCGGCGTCTTCGATGCGGTCGTGACCCTGGCCGAGAAGGCCTACGCCTGAGGCAGGCCGAAAGGCCCGCTCGAGAGGCGCCTGAGCCGTCCTTCGCCCTGAGCCGTCCTTCGCTCAGAACGGCCTCCGTCTCTGAACCTCCACCGTCATCCTCGGCTTTGTGCCGAGGATCCAGCCCTTGTGCAGGAAGACTGGATGCTCGGGACAGGCCCGGGCAGGACGAAGGCGTGGGGCAGCGGAAGTGCTGCTTGGACACAAAAAACGCCGCACACTGGCCGCGTTCTCTTTTGGTATGTCCCGGCTGCGTCAGACGGTCTCGAAGCGGCCGCTTTCACGGCGGTAGCACAGGCCCGTCTCGCTCAGACCCGGGCCGAGAAGCCGCAGCACGTCGTCGACCACTTCATGGGGCTGGGTGATGCCCTGGCCCTTTTCGCCCGGCATGGCCTTGGCGCGCAGGCCCGTGTGCACCGGGCCCGGATCATAGAGATTGACCCTGAGCGCGGCCTTGTCCAGCTCGTGCGCATAGGTGACGACAAGCGCGTTCAGCGCGGCCTTGGAGGTCGCCTGAAGGCCCCAGAAGGGCACCCGGTCGCTCGCCTGGGACGAGGTCATGAAGACGGCGCGTCCGGCCTCCGACTGGCGCAGCAGCGGGTCCAGCGAGCGGATCAGCCGGTAGTTGGCGGTCACGTTGGTGGCCAGCACCTTCTCGAAGTCCTTCGGCTTGATGTGCCCGATGGGCGACAGGGTGCCGAGAATGCCCGCATTGCCCACCAGCATGTCCAGCTTGCCGAACCGCTCGTAGATCGCCGCGCCCAGCCGGTCGAGCGCGTCATAGTCGGTGATGTCCACCGGAACCAGGGTGGCACTGCCTCCGGCGGCGCGGATCTCGTCGTCGAGATCCTCCAGGCCGCCGACGGTCTTGGCCAGGGCGAAGACATGGGCCCCGCGGGCGCCGAGCGCCTTGGCCACCTGATAGCCGATGCCCCGGGAGGCTCCCGTCACCACCGCCACTTTGCCGGTGAAGTCACCGGAGAGATTTGCCGTCTCGCTCATGGGTGTCCCGTCAGCTCGCTTCCACCAGACGCGGTGCCTTCACCAGATCCTTGTCCCCGTGCAGGTCGGTCAGCGGGGTCGGATAGTCGCCGGTGAAGCAATGGTCGGTGAACTGCGGGTTCTCGTTGTCCCGGCCCTCATAGCCCATGGACTTGTAGATCCCGTCCACGGAGAGGAAGGCGAGGCTGTCGGCGCCGATGTAGTTGCACATCTCCTTGAGATTGTACTTGGCGGCGAGCAGCTTCTCGCGCACGGGCGTGTCGATGCCGTAATAGTCGGAATAGCGGATCGGCGGAGAGGCGAGGCGGAAGTGCACTTCCGCTGCGCCGGCCTCGCGGATCATCTGGACGATCTTCACCGAGGTGGTGCCGCGCACCAGGCTGTCATCGATAAGGATAACGCGCTTGCCCTGGATGATGGGCTTGTTGGCGGAATGCTTCATCTTGACGCCCTGGTTGCGGATCTGCTGCGTCGGTTCGATGAAGGTCCGGCCCACATAGTGGTTGCGGATGATGCCGAGTTCGAAGGGGATGCCGCTTTCCTGGGAATAGCCGATGGCCGCCGGAACGCCACTGTCGGGCACGGGCACGATCACGTCCGCCTCGACGCTGGATTCGCGCGCCAGCTGACGGCCCATCTCGCGGCGCACGTCATAGACGGAGCGGCCGCCGACGATGCTGTCGGGGCGGGAGAAGTAGATATATTCGAAGATGCAGGGCCGGGCCGGGCGCTTCCCGAAGGGGAAGTAACTCTCGATGCCGGTCGGCGTGCAGACGATCACCTCGCCGTTCTCCACTTCACGGATGAAGGTGGCGCCGATGATGTCGAGGGCACAGGTTTCAGATGCCAGGATCGGGGCGCCGTTCAGGTCGCCGAGGACCAGCGGCCGGATGCCGAGCGGGTCGCGCGCGCCGATCAGCTTCTTCGGCGTCAGGGCGACGAGCGCATAGGCGCCTTCCATCTGCTGGATGGCTTCCATGAAGCGATTGACGATCTTCTTTTCGCGCGAGCGGGCGATGAGCTGAAGAACGACTTCCGAATCCGAGGTGGACTGACAGATCGCGCCGTCGCGGATCAGCTGCTGGCGCAGGGTCAGGCCATTGGTGAAGTTGCCGTTATGGCAGATGGCGATGCCGCCGCCTTCCAGCTCGGCAAACAGCGGCTGCACGTTGCGCAAGGCCGGTTCGCCGGTGGTGGAGTAGCGCACGTGGCCGATGGCGGAGTTGCCGGTCAGGCGCGCCATGGTCGAGGCGTCGGAGAAATGGTCACCCACCAGACCCAGGTGGCGCTCGGAGCGGAACTGGTCGCCGTCGAGGGTGACGATGCCGGCCGCTTCCTGACCGCGATGCTGTAGGGCGTGGAGGCCGAGCGCCGTCAGGGCGCTGGCATCCTCGTGGCCCAGAATGCCGAAGACGCCGCATTCCTCGCGCAGCGTGTCGCCGTGGATGTCGAACGGATCGTCAAGAATGGTCTCGCCGCGCATGGCGAAGCTCCTTCATATGCGCCGCCGGGGAGTGCGGCAGGTCTTCAGGGTCTGGTGTCGCGTCGGGCCGCCAGGCAACGCCTGGGGGGCGCACACGCGAAAAAGGCCGGCAAGGGCCGGCCAGATCTCTCAGTTGTTGTTGCCGGTCAGCTGGTTCAGGCCCTGGCGCTGGGACGCGCTGTAGCCCGTGTCGGCAGTGCCCGGAACGGAGCCGGTGGTCTGGCTGTTTTCGGCCTTCAGCCTGTCGAGAATGGCCTGCTCGGGATCCTCGGGCAGGAAGGCGATGAGCCGCTCGCCCACCGAGAGCAGAACCGGACGGGACTTGGCCTGCAACACCCAGCCCGGCTGCTGGTCCGGATGAACGAACCAGTTGAAGAACATCATCGCCACCACGACGAGCAGCAACCCGCGACCGGCCCCGAACACGAAGCCCAGGGTGCGGTCCAGCGCGCCGATGCGGCTGTCGAGGACGAAGTCGGAGATGCGCATGGTGATGTAGCTGACGATCAGCAGGGTCAGGATGAAGACCCCGGCCACCGAGACGCCAAGCGCCACATGGGCATTGGCGATATATTGCTGCGCATAGGGCAGAACGTCGCCATAGAGGAAGAAGGCGGCGGCTGCCGCCGCGATCCACGAGGCAATGGAGAGGACTTCCCGAACGAAACCGCGGATCATCGCCAGAACGGCCGAAACCAGCATGATGACGATGAGAATTCCGTCGAGCAGCGTAATCGGCATGTGTCTTCCCGGTCCCTTGTCCTCGATGCCGCAGGGCGCCCTCGGGGGCTGCTCCACGGCAGGTGCCTGGTCAGTCTGTCGCGTCAGCAACCCTTATGCGGTATTTCACCCCTTACGGCCGCCGTGCGCCGAAATTTTGGCGATGAAATCCCCAAGTTCCTCAAGGCCCTGCGCGGTCATGCCGGTGGGAGCCTTGTCCTTCAGGTTGCCTTGCGGGCAATAGGCCTTGTCGAAGCCCAGTTTTTCCGCCTCCTTGAGGCGGGACTGCGCCTGGGCGACAGGCCGGATGGCCCCTGACAGGCTGACCTCGCCGAAATAGACGCAATTGGCCGGAAGGGCAAGCCCGCTGAGGGAGGAGACGAGGGCTGCCGCGACCGCAAGGTCGGCGCCCGGCTCGTTGATGCGCAGGCCGCCGGCCACATTCAGATAGACGTCATGCTGGGAGAAGCGCACGCCGCAACGGGCTTCCAGCACGGCGAGGATCATGGAAAGGCGTGCCGAATCCCAGCCGATCACTGCCCGGCGCGGGGTGCCGAGCGGCGAGGGGGCGACGAGCGCCTGGATCTCGATGAGGAGCGGGCGGGAGCCCTCCAGACCTGCGAAGACCGCAGCGCCCGGTGCATTGCCGTTGCGCTCGCCCAGGAACAGCGCGGACGGGTTGGCCACTTCGCGCAAGCCCGCGCCGGTCATCTCGAAGACGCCGATCTCGTCCGTCGCGCCGAAGCGGTTCTTCACCGACCGCAGGATGCGGTACTGATGCGCCCCGTCCCCTTCGAAATAGAGCACGGCATCGACCATGTGCTCCACCACGCGCGGGCCGGCGATCTGGCCGTCCTTGGTCACGTGACCGACGAGCACCAGCGTCGTGCCGTTCTTCTTGGCATAGCGCACCATCGCCTGGGCGGAGGCCCGCACCTGGGTCACCGTGCCCGGAGGGCTGTCGACCTGATCGGTCCACAGCGTCTGGATGGAATCGAGGATGAGAAGGGCAGGCGGCGTGTCGGCCTGAAGCGTGGCGAGAATGTCTTCCACGCTGGTTTCCGCCGCCAGCGCCACCGGCGCCTTGGCCAGACCCAGCCGTTCGGCGCGCAGGCGCACCTGGCCGATGGCCTCTTCACCGGAGATGTAGATCGTCTTGTGGCCGAGGCTGGCGAGGGCGGCCGCCGCCTGGATCAGCAGGGTCGACTTGCCGATGCCCGGATCCCCGCCCACCAGCAGGGCCGAGCCGCGCACGAACCCGCCCCCGGTGACCCGGTCGAGTTCGGCAACCCGGGACTGGATGCGCAAGGGTTCCTTGGCATCGCCCTCCAGGCCGACCAGTTCGACGATCCGGCCCTTGGTGGGCTTGCCCCGGGCCGGGCCGCCGCCGACCCCGCCGCCGGTCTGTTCCTCCACGATGGTGTTCCACTCGCCGCAACTGTCGCAGCGCCCCGCCCAGCGGGAACTCACCGCGCCGCAGGACTGGCAGACGAAACTGGTGGAACGCTTGGCCATCGGGTCTCCGTTGCGCGAGGGGCTCAGCCGGTCGTGCCGGTGGCCGTCAGGGCGCCATAGTGACGGGCATAGCGCTTGCCGAGCCCGGTCAGATATTCATAGTCGATGGTTTGGGCATAGGAAGCCAGATCGCTGGCCGCAACGTTGGGGCCGAGAATTTCCACAAGCGAGCCGCGGTCCAGGGTGCCCTCGGGCAGGTCCGTCACGTCAAAGGCCATCATGTCCATCGAGATGCGGCCGAAGAGGGGAACCCGCTGCCCGGCAGCAAAGCCATATCCGCCGGGTTCCGCATCCGTAGAGCCGGCGCGCCGGTGCATGCCGTCCGCATAGCCGGCCGACACCATGGCGATACGGGTCGGGCGGGTGGTGGTCCGCGCTGCCGCATAGCCCACCGTCTCGCCGGCGGGCACGTCGCGCAGGGTCATGACCCGGCCCTCGATCTTCACCACCGGCTGCATGGTGTTGGCCACCGTGTCCAGCGCCTTGCCGCCGTAGAGCGAGATGCCCGGCCGTGCCATGTCGAAATGGAAGTCGCGGCCCATCAGCACCCCAGCTGAATTGGCCATGGAGCGCGGGATATGGGCGTAAGGGGCGGTTGCCTCGCGGAAACGGGCCAGCTGATGGGCATTCATCGGGTGTTCGGGCTCGGAGCCGCAGGCCAGATGGGTCATCAGCAGCACGATCTCGAAGTCGCGGGTCGCCGCCGCATCGCTCATCACCGCGGCAAAGGCATCCGGGCGCAGACCCAGCCGGTTCATGCCCGTGTCCACGTGAATGGCTGCCGGATGGCGCGTGGCGGCCGCCCGGCAGTGGGCGGCCCAGTCCGCGATCTCCTCCATGGATCCCAGCACGGGAATCAGCCGGTTGGCACTCAGCAGCTCCGCAGTGCCCGGGAACAGACCGTTGAGGATGAAGATGCGCGCCGTTGGCACCGCGTTGCGCACCTCGATCCCTTCGGCGGGAAGCGCCACGCAGAAGGTCTCGCAGCCCGCCTCGGCCAGACGGCGGGCCGTGCGCGCCGCGCCCGTGCCATAGGCATCGGCCTTGATGGTGGCGGCACAGGACGTGCCAGAGGCGAGCAGGGACTTGAGCTGGAGCCAGTTGGCGGCAATGGCATCGGTGTCGATGGTCAGAACGCCGCCGGCGGCGGGAAGGGGAAGGGACATCTTGGAACTCTGTGCGGCTCGGGGCCAACCGTGGGAGCTGGGGCGCGCGCCAAAGGGCGCCGCCGCTTGTGATCACGAATCTAGGCCAGACGGGACCCGTATGGCCAGTGTGCCCCAAAACAAAACTGGCCCCAAGCAACCGAAATTGCTGGGGCCAGGGTCCGCCGCTTTTTTCTTGGACCGGGAGACCGGCCGAGGGGATCCGGGGATCCCTATTCCATCCGCTCGGGCAGGTAGTCGTCTTCCGCCAGATCCGAGAAGCGGGTGTACTGGCCTTCGAAGTGCAGGGCCGCCGTGCCGGTGGGGCCGTGACGCTGCTTGGCGACGATCACTTCCGCCTTGCCCTTCACCCGTTCCACCTTGTCGCGCCAGACTTCATATTCCGGCGTGCCTTCCTCCGGCTCGGTCTTCGACAGGTAGTATTCCTCGCGGTACACGAACATGACCACGTCGGCGTCCTGCTCGATCGACCCCGATTCGCGAAGGTCGGAGAGCTGGGGGCGCTTGTCGTCGCGGTTTTCCACCTGACGGGAGAGCTGGGACAGCGCGATGATCGGAACGTTCAGTTCCTTCGCCAGCGCCTTCAGGCCCGTGGTGATTTCGGTGATTTCCTGCACGCGGTTGCCGGCGGTCTTGGAGGTGCCGGAGAGCAGCTGGATATAGTCGACGATGATCAGGTCGAGGCCGCGCTGGCGCTTCAGACGGCGCGCGCGCGCCACCAGCGAGGCAATGGAAATGCCACCGGTCTGGTCCACGTGCAGCGGCACGGTCTGCATGATCTGGGCGCACGCGGCGAGCTTCTCGAACTCGGCTTCCGAGATTTCGCCGCGGCGGATCTTCGAGGAGGAGATTTCGGCCTGCTCGGAAATGATACGGGTGGCTAGCTGTTCAGCGGACATTTCCAGAGAGAAGAAACCGACCACGCCGCCGTTGACGGTCTTGATCGTTCCGTCCTGCTGTTCCTCGGCCTGATAGGCTTGCGCCACGTTATAGGCGATGTTGGTCACCAGCGAGGTCTTGCCCATGGCGGGACGACCGGCAAGCACGATCAGATCCGAATGCTGCAGGCCACCCATGAGCTTGTCGAGCGCCATGAGGCCGGTGGAAATGCCCGACAGTGCGCCTTCGCGGTGATAGGCGGCCTGAGCCATCTCGATGGTTTCGGTCAGGGCCTCGCCAAAGGCGATGAACCCGCCTTCGGAGCGGCCGGTTTCGGCCAGTTCGAAGAGGCGGCGCTCGGCATCGTCGATCTGCTGGGCCGGCGGCACGTCGATCGGCGCATCATAGGCGATGTTGACCATGTCCTCGCCGATGCGGATCAGGTTCCGGCGCATCGCCAGATCATAGATCGTGCGGCCATAGTCTTCCGCATTGATGATGGAGGCCGCATCGGCGGCCAGCCGCAGCAGGAACTGGGTGGCGCTTAGGTCGGCGATCTTCGCATCGGCCGGATAGAAGGTTTTCAGGGTGATCGGCGAGGCAGTCTTGCCGGCCCGGATGAGCTGACCGACCTTCTCGTAGATTTCCTGATGCTGGGGCACGAAGAAATGGAAGGGCTCGAGGAAGTCGGAGACCCGGTAGAAGGTCTCGTTGTTCACGAGGATCGCGCCGAGAAGCTGGCGTTCCGCCTCCGCATTGTGCGGAGCGATGCGCTGGGAGATGTCCTCCGCTTCGACCGACTGTAGCTTGCCCTTCATGACGTCCCCCGATGACCCTGGTCCATCCGTCTAACCGTAACTCCGAAGCGCTATCAAGGAATCAAAAACCTTGACTCCGATTCAGGTCGGGCGCTCGAAATCAGCGGGGATAATCATCAGGACGGCTTGACGGTGGAAAATGTGACGATCTCACGGATTTATGAGGCGAGGGTCTGAATTTCTTAATGAATTTCCGGAGGCGTCTCAGGAATTGCCAAGCCTGACTGAAAAAACAGCAGTAATTCTGACAAGGGTGATTTTTAGCAGAGTGCGATCTGCACAGAAATCTTGCAAGGACCCGGACATGCGAAAACGGCGCCCATACGGGCGCCGTTTCCTGTGTAGCTTCGTAGAACTGCGTAGGTTCTGAGAGGCTTATTCTTCGTCGGCGGCTTCTTCTTCGCCGTCGTCGCCTTCTTCGCCTTCAGTTTCTTCTTCTTCGAATTCGAAGACGTCCTGGTCCGGCGTGGAGAGGTCTTCACCGGCGGCCTGGCGCACGGCTTCGTCTTCGGAACGTGCAACGTTCACGGTGACGGTGACTTCGACTTCCGGGTGCAGGGCGATGGCAACGCTGTGCAGGCCGATGGTCTTGATCGGCGTGTTCAGTTCCACCTGGCTGCGGCCAACGGTGAAGCCGGCAGCGGTCAGGCCGTCAGCGATGTCGCGCTTGGAAACGGAACCGTAGAGCTGGCCGGTTTCGCCAGCGGAACGGACGACGATGAGGCTCTGGCCGTCGAGCTTTGCGCCCACGCCTTCGGCTTCGGTCTTGCGTTCCAGGTTGCGTGCTTCGAGCTGGGCGCGTTCGGCTTCGAACTTGGCGAGGTTCGCCTTGTTGGCGCGAAGAGCCTTGCCCTGCGGCAGCAGGAAGTTACGGGCATAGCCGTCACGGACGCGGACGGTTTCGCCCATCTGGCCGAGCTTGGCAACGCGCTCGAGAAGGATGACTTCCATGGGATTTCTCCTGGTCTGTCCCGCGGATCCGGTCAGGGATCGCGGTTAGAGGTCGCTGCCGGTCTCGCCGGCCGACCCCAGTCCTGAAAAGAGGCCCGGAGGAGTGCCCCGGGCCGCGAAAAGAGTGTGGATCGTGCTGTCCCGAAAGGGCTTAGCTGATCACGAAGGGCAGCAGGCCGAGCAGGCGGGCGCGCTTGATGGCGCGGGCCAGTTCACGCTGCTTCTTCGCGGAAACCGCGGTGATGCGGCTCGGAACGATCTTGCCGCGCTCGGAAATGTAGCGCTGCAGGAGGCGGAGGTCCTTGTAGTCGATCTTCGGTGCGTTTGCGCCGGAGAACGGGCAGGTCTTCCGACGACGGAAGAACGGACGGCGGCTCGGAAGCTGTGCAACATCAACCATTGTATCTTACTCCGCTTCTGCGCGGCGCGGGCCGCGATCGCCACCGCGTTCACCGCGGCCGCCCTTGTCACCGAAACGCTCGCCGCGGCCACCGCCACGACGGTCATCACGGTCACGCTTCTGCATCATGGCAGACTGCTCTTCGTCGTGCTCTTCGACCTTGAAGGTCATGAAGCGCAGAACGTCTTCGCTGAGGCCCATCTGGCGTTCCATTTCAGCAACAGCTGCATGGGGAGCGTTGATGTTCATCAGGGTGTAGTGAGCCTTGCGGTTCTTCTGGATGCGGTACGCGAGAGCGCGCAGACCCCAATTTTCCACCTTGCCAACAGTGCCACCGCCGTTTTCGATGACGGCCTTGTACTGTTCGACGAGGGCTTCGACCTGCTGGGCCGAAACGTCCTGGCGAGCCAGGAACACGTGCTCGTAAAGAGGCATGAGAAAAGCCTTTCCTAGGGTTTCAGACAGGATCTGGCGCAAAGCCTCCTCGCGACCCGTGGAAAGGTGACGAGAATTCTAACGAGAGCGGAGACACGGGAAGACGGGTTTGTTGGACCACCCTAACAAGCCTGATTGCTCAGGCAGGTTCTTCCGTTCAGCCTTCGGCCAAGATCCCGGACGGCCGCTTTCTACACGAGTGAGCCGGAATTGCAAGCCTTGGCTGTTAAGAAGCCAATCGTAATGGTGTTAATAAAAAAAACCGCCTAAATCGGCGGTTTTTTTTTATTTTTTAGGCGGCCTGCTTAAGCGGCTGTCGACTATTGGATAAGCAGAGCGAGCTCTGCTTAATTTTTTCAATTCCGACTTTCCTAATGGCAGCTTCGATAGCTTGCGCTATCTCGACCTCTATGGAGCTTTGAAGCATTGGCTTCTCCCTTCTCAGTGAACTTACTACCTGAGTGTTACGTCTTCGTTAGTTCTAGCCACCCGCCATGCGTGGTGGTTTTGATCTTGCGCACACCACCCAGCATTTCACCCATTGCATGAAATAGCACACGGTCCGCCGGGCTCTTCATGTGAAACTTAATCGTGTCTGCAAAGAAGTCAGAACTCTCTGCCTCGGAGAGGCGCCATATTCCGATGACCGTCTTGATCATGAGCTTGGCATAATCCGCGACTTCGCGACAGCCCAAATCATAGTGTGGGTTAATCGTCAAGTGACGCATTCTTAACACCGGGCCATTGTGGCCCTTGATCGGCTTGCAGTTTAGCTGGCAAATGCTGTGATATTCTGAGCCGTCAAAGACTGCGAACGCAGCTGCCTGCCGTTCAGGTTTTTCGCACAAGGGCTTTAAAACAGAAATGATACCCCATGCGTAATCGTCAAAATCATCATCGTATTCTTCACAGATTGCACGCCAATTCGACGCAAAATCGGTCCATGTGTGACCGGTGCTGCCTAATTTCACAAATTCCATCATACCACCCTCGGATGTTGTGTGAATAAATTGCACGCACCGCAAAGGCCGTCAAGCGCAGCGCTGTCTAGCTCCTACTACTTAAAAGTCCGGTTTGGAGGTTGCCGTAAAAATACACTCTTTCCAGTTGAACGTGGAGGCTTCGCCTACTTCGCCGACCTTCCCTAGGGAAATTCTCGCTTTTTCCCACAGTGGAGCAGGTCGGAAGGGGCTGCAGGTCTTGACAGGGCCTTGCTGTTGACCCCATAGCCTCGCGCCAAAGAGGTGGTGTCCGTGCTGTTGCAAGGCGCAGGAGCCTGCCGCAAATTCCCGGTCCGGGCCATCTGGTCCGCCGTGAGAGAACCCCAAGGAAGGCCGCGCCACATGAGCATTGCATTCACGTTCCCCGGACAGGGCAGCCAGGCTGTCGGCATGGGCAAGGCGCTCGCCGACCAGTTTTCCGAAGCGCGCGCCGTCTTTGAAGAAGTGGATGATGCGCTCGGTGAAAAGCTCTCCGATATCATGTGGAGCGGCCCCGAGGACAAGCTGACCCTCACCGCCAATGCCCAGCCGGCCCTCATGGCGGTCAGCCTGGCCACCATGCGCGTGCTGGAAGCCCGCGGCTTCGACCTCAAGGCCTCTGTCGCCTATGTGGCCGGCCATTCGCTGGGCGAATATTCCGCCCTTGCCGCTGCCGGCAGCTTCGACGTGGCCACCGCCGCCCGCCTGTTGCGCATCCGTGGCGAGGCCATGCAGACCGCCGTGCCGGTCGGGCAGGGCGCCATGGCGGCCCTTCTGGGTCTGGACTTCGACGCCGCCGACGAGATCGCCAGGGCTGCTGCCGGGGATGAAGTTTGCCAGGCCGCCAACGACAACGCTCCGGGTCAGGTGGTCGTCTCCGGCCATGTGGCAGCCGTCGAGCGCGCCATCGAGCTGGCCAAGGAAAAGGGCGCCCGCCGCGCCCTGAAGCTGCCGGTGTCCGCACCGTTCCATTGCTCTCTCATGGCGCCTGCCGCCGAAGCCATGGCCGCGGCTCTCGCCGAAGCCGCCATCAAGGACCCGATCGTACCGCTGGTCGCCAATGTGCTGGCCCGTCCGATCACCGATGCGGCGGAAGTCCGTCAGCGCCTGATCGAACAGGTCACCGGCACCGTGCGCTGGCGCGAAAGCATCACCTGGCTGGCGGCAGCCGGCGTCGACACGCTCTATGAAGTGGGCGCCGGCAAGGTGCTGACCGGCATGGTCAAGCGCATCGCCCCCGATGCCAAGGGTGTTGCCGTCAACACCGCCGATGACATCGACGCGCTCATCGCCGCATTCAACGGCTGAACCGTCAGCCCAACCCAGATCCGAGGAAGGAAACTCGACATGTTCAGCCTTGAGGGGAAATCCGCCCTTGTGACCGGTGCGACCGGTGGCATCGGTGAATCCATCGCCCGTGCCCTCCACGCCCAGGGCGCGACCGTGGTGCTCTCCGGCACCCGCGCCGAAAAGCTGGAAGCCCTGGCCGCCGATCTGGGCGAGCGGGCCTTCGTGGCCACCGCCAACCTGTCCGACCGCGCCGCAGTCGCAGCCCTTCTGCCGAAGGCCGAGGAACTGATGGGCAAGGTGGACATTCTGGTCAACAACGCCGGCATCACCCGCGACAACATCTTCATGCGCATGAAGGACGACGAGTGGGACCAGGTGCTGGAAGTCAACCTGACCTCCGGCTTCCACCTGTGCCGTGCCGCGATCAAGGGCATGATGAAGCGCCGCACCGGCCGCATCATCGGCATCACCTCGGTCGTCGGCGTCACCGGCAACCCGGGCCAGGTCAACTATGCCGCGGCCAAGGCCGGCATGATTGGCATGTACAAGTCCCTCGCACGTGAAGTCGCGAGCCGGAACATTACCGTGAACACCGTGGCGCCCGGCTTCATCGAGACCGCAATGACCGACGCCCTGAACGAGAAGCAGAAGGAAGCGATTCTGACGAGCGTTCCCGCGGGCCGTCTGGGCACCGCGAACGAGATCGCTGCCGCCTGCACCTATCTGGCCAGCGACGAAGCGGCCTACGTCACCGGCCAGACCCTCCATGTGAATGGTGGCATGGCCATGATCTGATTGGGATTTTCCCGTCAGACAAGAGCAGGGATACCGGCCGCGTCCGCGCGTCCGGAGCGGCTGGCCAAGGGGGCTAAAGTGTGATACCTAGCCGCCGATTAAGGATGGGGAAGGGAATGGGTCGCCGTGGCGGCCCGGATCTCCTCTGGACCAGTTCGAACATCGTGTGTGCCCCGGCGGGTCGAACCCGGCCGGACGGCACCGCGGCGTAGCAAACATGGGCCTTTCTATCCGACTGCAAGGTCGATAGGATGTGCTCCGGAAAAACGTGAAAACTCAAGGAAGTATAAAATGAGCGACATCGCGGACCGCGTGAAGAAGATCGTGATCGAACACCTCGGCGTCGACGCCGAGAAGGTCACCGACAACGCCTCCTTCATCGATGACCTGGGCGCAGACAGCCTCGACACCGTCGAGCTGGTCATGGCCTTCGAAGAAGAATTCGGCGTGGAAATCCCGGACGATGCTGCAGAAACCATCCTGACCGTTGGCGATGCCGTTTCCTTCCTGGAAAAGAACGCTGGCTGATTTCAGCCGGTTGAATGACTGAACGGACGGGCGGCGCGGAACCTCGATCAATCGGGGTCCTGGCGCCGCCGTCCCCAGAAGATGCAGGTCGATGAGGCGAGTAGTCGTTACCGGTTTGGGTATGGTGTCTCCGCTTGGCGGAAACGTCGATACCACTTGGAAAAACATTCTCGATGGCAAGAGCGGAGCCTCGCGGGTCGAGACCTTCGAAACCTCTGATCTGGCCTGTCAGATCGCAGCGCAGATCCCGCGCGGAGCAGCCGAGGACGGCGGGTACAATCCCGACGACTGGCTCGACGCCAAGGAGCAGCGCAAGGTCGATGACTTCATCGTCTATGCCATCGCGGCGGCTGATCAGGCCATCGCGGACAGCGGCTGGAAGCCGACTGCCTATGAAGACCAGATCCGCTCCGGCGTTCTGATCGGGTCCGGCATTGGTGGTCTCCAGGGCATTGAAACCGCTGCGCACGTGCTGGCCGAAAAGGGTCCGCGGCGCATTTCTCCCTTCTTCATTCCCGGGCGTCTGATCAACCTGGCCGGTGGCTACGTGTCCATCCGCCACGGTCTCAAGGGCCCGAACCACGCGGTCGTCACCGCCTGCTCCACCGGGGCGCACGCCATTGGCGATGCCTCCCGTCTGATCGCTTTCGGCGATGCGGACGTGATGGTGGCCGGCGGTACGGAATCGCCGATCTGCCGTCTGTCGCTGGCGGGCTTTGCCGCCTGCCGGGCTCTGTCCACCGGCTTCAACGATCAGCCTGAGCGCGCCTCGCGTCCCTATGACAAGGACCGCGACGGTTTCGTCATGGGCGAAGGTGCCGGCGTTGTCGTGCTCGAGGAATACGAGCATGCCAAGGCCCGCGGCGCCAAGATCTACGCCGAAGTGGTGGGCTACGGCCTGTCGGGCGACGCCTATCACATCACCGCGCCGTCTTCTGATGGCGACGGGGCCTATCGCTGCATGGACGCCGCGCTCAAGCGCGCCGGCATCACGGCCGCCGATGTGGACTACGTCAACGCCCATGGCACCTCCACGCCGCTCGGCGACGAGATCGAGCTTGGAGCCATCACCCGTCTGGCGGGCGATGCAGCCTCGAAGCTGACCATGTCCTCGACCAAGTCCTCCACCGGTCACCTGCTGGGGGCCGCCGGGGCCATCGAGGCCATCTTCTCGGTTCTGGCGATTCGAGACAGCGTCGCCCCGCCGACCATCAACTTGGACAATCCTTCCGTGGACACCGCCATCGATCTGGTGCCCCACAAGGCCAAGTCCATGAACATCGACGTGGCACTCTCCAACTCCTTCGGGTTTGGTGGCACCAACGCGTCGCTGGTCTTCCGCAAGGTTGCCGGGTGATCGCTCGCGCCTGACGGAAATTCAGGAAAACGCCGCCGGATCCGGGATTCGGCGGCGATCTTTTTTTCGGATGCCTTTATAAAGTCTGAGCCCAAACGGAACATGCGCGCCACGCCTCCCGGGAACGGATCCTTCCCCGGATGGTTCAGATGGCAGGCAGGCCCCGGGCCCAACGGGCAGACGCCCGCGACGATCAGCGAAGGAGCGTTTTCATGCGTATCAAGCCGAAGAGTCCGCGAGAGGCGATCCAGCCGGAAGTGGCCCCGGCGCCCCCTGCGCGGTCGCGGCATGTGCGCAATCCGATCGTCATCTTGATCAATCTGGTCATCACCGTTGCCGTGCTCACCCTTCTGGGGGGCGGGGCCGCGCTCTATTTCGGCAAGCAGGCCTTCGAGGAGCCGGGACCGCTGGGCTCCGATTCCACGGTCCTGATTTCCTCCGGCGCCGGTCTCTCCGGCATCACCGAGCGCCTTCAGGCGCAGAACGTGATCGAGGACGGCATCGTCGACGAATTGCTCTTCAATCTCGGTGTGCGCTTCTACAAGAATGCGACCCGTCTGCAGGCCGGTGAATATGCCTTCGAGGCCGGCGTCAGCATGAAGGACGTCATGGAGGCCCTCGTCTCTGGCAAGGCCGTCGTCCATCAGGTCACCATTCCCGAAGGCTGGACCACCGCGCAGATCCTGCAGCGCGTGCGCTCCCATCCGGTGCTGGTCGGCGAGATCACCGAGCTGCCCAAGGAAGGCGACCTTCTGCCGGAAACCTATGCCTTCACGCGTGGCACCACCCGCCAGAACATCATCGACCAGATGAAGGCCGCCCAGGCCAAGGTTCTGGCCGCCGCCTGGGAACGCCGCGCGCCGAACCTGCCAGTGGAAACCCCGGAAGACCTGGTGATCCTCGCCTCCATCGTGGAGAAAGAAACCGCCAAGGCCGACGAGCGCCCGCGCATTGCCGGTGTCTTCGTCAACCGGCTGGAGAAGGGCATGCGCCTTCAGTCCGACCCGACCATCCTCTATGGCCTTTATGGCGGTGAAGCCTGGCTGCAGGACCGGTCCGCGATCAAGCAGTCGGAGCTGAAGAAGGAAAACGCCTACAACACCTATCAGATCGATGCTCTGCCGCCGGGGCCGATCGGCAACCCGGGCCGGGCCTCTCTGGAGGCCGTCGCCAACCCCTCGCGCACGAAGGATCTCTACTTCGTGGCCGATGGCACCGGCGGTCACATCTTCGCGGAAACCTACGAGCAGCATCAGGCGAATGTCGCCAAGTGGCGCAAGCTCGAGAAGGAACAGCGCGAGAAGGAAAAGGCGGCCACGCCGGCGCCGTCCAACTGACGGGGGTCCGTCGGCTCTTGTGAGGGAAGGAACGGGAAGACATGACAGTGGCCAGCATGACGGGCTTTGCCCGGGTTCAGGGCGCAAGCGGCGTGGTCCGCTGGACATGGGAACTGCGTTCCGTCAACGGCAAGAACCTGGACCTGCGCATCCGCATCCCCAACGGTCTCGACACGCTGGAACAGAAGATCCGCGAGCGCTGTGCCGCCGTGCTCAAGCGGGGCAATGTCTCCGTCGGCCTGTCCATGCAGCGCGACCAGTCGGCCACCAGCTTCACCGTCAACGAGACCGCTCTCGAGGCCGTTCTGAAGGCCGTTGCCCTGCTGCGCGAGCGCGCCCCCGATCTGGCCCCTGCCACCATGGACGGCATCCTTGGCCAGAGCGGCATCCTGACCGTCAATGACGCAGAGGATGACGAGGAAACCCGGGCGGCGATGATGGCGGAGCTGACGGCGACCCTCGATCAGGCTCTGGCCGAGCTCTCCGCCATGCGCGCCACCGAAGGCACGGCCGTCGGCGCGCTGATCACCGGTCAGATCGACCGGATCGCCGAACTCACCGCGGCCGCCGAAACCCTTCCGGCCCGTCAGCCCGAGGCCATCCGGGCCCGTCTGGCCGCGCAGGTGGCCGAACTGCTTGATGCCGGGGCCGGGGCGCTCGATCCCCAGCGCCTGCATCAGGAAGCGGTCCTGCTGGCCACCAAGGCCGACATCCGCGAGGAACTCGACCGGCTGACCGCCCATGTGGCGGCCGTGCGCGATCTCATGCGCTCGGGCGGGGCCATCGGCCGCCGCCTCGATTTCCTCGCCCAGGAATTCAACCGGGAAGCCAATACCCTGTGCTCGAAGTCGAATGACGTCGACCTGACCGCCATCGGCCTGGAGCTGAAGGCGGTGATCGACCAGATGCGCGAGCAGATCCAGAATCTGGAGTAACACCAATGTCCGACGTTCCCCCCATGCCGAAGGGTACGCTTGTCACCGCCGATCAGGCGGAAGCACAGCGCCGCGGCCTGATGCTGGTCCTGTCCTCGCCCTCGGGCGCGGGCAAGTCGACCATCGCCCGCATGCTGCTCGAGCGCGAGAAGGGGCTGGAACTCTCCATCTCCGTCACCACCCGTCCGCGCCGCTCCTACGAGGAGGATGGCGTCCACTACCACTTCGTCAGCCAGGAGCGCTTCTTCGAGATGCGCGAAGCGGGCGAACTGCTGGAATGGGCGGAAGTGCACGGCAACTACTATGCGACGCCGCGCGCCCCCGTGGAGGCCGCGATCCAGAGCGGCCGCGACATCCTCTTCGACATCGACATCAAGGGCACGTTCCAGCTCTATGAGAAGATGCGTCCGGACGTGGTCTCGATCTTCGTCCTGCCGCCCTCCATCGAGGACATGAAGAAGCGTCTGCGTGGGCGCGGCGAGGATGCGGATGACGTGATCCTGCGCCGGATGGAAACCGCCGTCGGCGAAATGCGCCACTGGGTCAACTACGACTACGTGGTGGTGAACGAGGTGCTCGACCGGGCCTATGAGGCCGTGCGCGCCATCCTGCGCGCCGAACGCCACAAGCAGGCCCGCTCCGCCGCCATCGGCCCCTTCATCGACGGCATGGTCGAAGACCTCCAGGACGCCCTGAAGGGATAATCAGCCCGAGCGTCTGCGGGTGAGGTCTGGATCCTCGGCACTGGGCCGAGGATGACGAACGCGGTGAGGTTTGCGGGAAAACCGGGCCTCTGCGGGGAGGGGATGGCGCGCCACGCCGCCCCCTCACGCGTGGCGGTGGCTTACAGGCCGTCGGCGGCGAAGGCGTTGGCGAGGCGGACAAAGCCGGCCACATCCACTTCCTCGGCCCGGGACGTCGGATCGAGGCCTGCAGCCTCGATATAGGGCTCCGCCGGCTTGGCCAGCATCTTCAGGCTTGCGCGCAGCATCTTGCGGCGCTGGCCGAAGGCGGCGGCCGTCACCTTGGCGAGCTGCTTCAGCTCGCAGGGCAGGGGCTCGGCCCGCGGCGTCAGATGCACCACCGTGGAGGTCACTTTCGGCGGCGGGGTGAAGGCCTTGGGGTTCAGGTCGAAGAGCTGTCCCGCATGGGTGCGCCAGCCGGCCAGCACACCCAGCCGGCCATAGTGGTCCGTGCCCGGAGCAGCAGTGATCCGCTCGCCCACTTCCTTCTGGAACATCAGCGTCAGGGACGACCAGAAGGGCGGCCATTCCGGCGTGGTGATCCAGTTGATGAGCAGCTGGGTGCCCACGTTATAGGGCAGGTTGGCGACGATCTTGATCTCCTCGCCGGGCGCCAGTGCCTGCGGGTCGATCTCCAGGGCATCCCCCTCGATCACCTCCAGCCGCCCGTCATAATGGGCGGAGACTTCGGCAAGGGCGGGCAGGCAGCGGCGGTCCTTCTCGATGGCAATGACCCGCTTCGCGCCGGCGGCCAGCAGGCCGCGGGTCAGGCCGCCCGGCCCTGGTCCCACCTCGATGACGGTGCAATTGGTCAGGTCGCCGGCGGAGCGGGCGATGCGCGAGGTGAGGTTCAGGTCCAGCAGGAAGTTCTGCCCCAGAGACTTGCGGGCATCCAGTCCGTAGGTGGCGATGACCTCCCGCAAGGGGGGCAGATCGTCGATTTGAGCCATGAAGGGCAGATCCTGAAAACAAGTCCAAAGGGCGGAGCCTGAAACCCCAGTCTGGAACCGAGGCCTGCAGGCACGTCGCGGGCCTAGACCCTCGGCAGCGTCAGGTCAAGAGCGATGGCGCCAGAGGGCTCGGGTGCAAGGGGCTGCGGGGCGCTCCGGAATGGCGGGTCACAATGCGTCCGGGTTGCCCAGAATGGCCGCCATGCGCAGCGCGGCGATGAAGCTGTCCGGCTTGGCCTTGCCCGTGCCCGCAATGCCATAGGCCGTGCCGTGATCGGGCGACGTGCGCACGAAGGGCAGGCCCAGCGTCACGTTCACCGCGTCATCGAAGCCGAGCGTCTTCGCGGGCACCAGCACCTGATCGTGATACATGCCGATGGCGCAGTCATAGGTCTCCCGCGCCCGGGCATGGAACATGGTGTCGGCGGGCAGGGGGCCGAAGGCGTCGATCCCCTCCGCCTGAAGCCGGGCGACGGCCGGGGCGATCACGTCCCGGTCTTCCGTGCCCATGGTGCCATTCTCGCCCGCATGCGGGTTCAGGCCGCAGAGCGCAAGGCGCGGGGCGGGAAGACCGAACCGCTGGCGCAGGTCACCGGCGACGATCCGCACGGTCTCCACGATCAGCTCTTCGGTCAGGGCAGAGGGCACGTCCTTGAGCGCGATGTGGATCGTTACCGGCACGACCATCAGGTCCGGTCCGGCGATCATCATCACCGGCTTTACGGGCCTGTCCGGCTGCCAGTAGCGCTCGGCCAGGGCGCCGAGGAATTCCGTGTGGCCCGGGTGATCGAAGCCGGCGCTGTAGAGATTGGCCTTGTTGATCGGATTGGTCAGGATGGCGATGGCCCGCCCGTCGCGCACATCGGTCACGCAGGCCTCGATGGAGCGGATCACGTCCTGCGCCGTGGCGGAGGTCTCCTCGCCCGGCCGGTCCTCGATCGCATGGGTGCCCGTGACAACGGGAAGGGCACGGCCGAAGGTCGCAACAGCGTCCTCGGGTTCCACCATCTGGATCGGAACGCTCAGGCCCAGCCGCTGGGCCCGGTGGGCCAGCAGCCCCGGATCCGCGCGCAGATAGAAGGGCGGCAGGGACTGGTCCTTGCGGGCAGCCCAGGCCATGAGCGCGACATCGGGACCGATGCCGGCGGGCTCTCCCATGGTGACGGCAACGGGCATCTTCGGCTGGGACATGGGAAGGATCCCGATCAGCGATCGACGATGGTGGCGCGGCGGCGCAGATCCATCAGGTAGCGGCGGGCCAGCTTCTCGCCTTCCTGCTCGCGCAGCTGGTTTTCCATCTCGGTGCGGGCGGCGATATCGGACTTGATCTCGCGCTTCTCGCAGACCGCAATCATCTCGAAGCCGCGCGGCGAGGCTTCCGGGGCCGTCAGACGGCCGACTTCGGTCTTGTCGATGGCGCCGCGCAGATCTTCCGGAATCTCGGTCTCGAGGCGACGGCCGATGGGCATCACCACCACTTCCTTGTACGATCCGAGAACCGTGGCACTCGCGTCACATCCGTTGAAGGCCGCGCGGATCGCATCGCTCTCGCGCTTGCGCTGGGACTTGAAGCCGCCTCCGGCATTCTTCGGCACGACGACGACCACGCGCTTCAGGTCATATTCGACGCTGGTCTGCTTGTCCTTCATGTCGGACTTGCGCAGGGCCGCGATGACGTCGCTGTCGTTGATGTCGACGCTGGCGGAGAACCGGCGGCGCACAACCTGCGACCAGGCGATCTGCGCCT
The DNA here is from genome assembly GCF_008477545.1 of Roseibium aestuarii. Taxonomy (GTDB): domain Bacteria; phylum Pseudomonadota; class Alphaproteobacteria; order Rhizobiales; family Stappiaceae; genus Roseibium; species Roseibium aestuarii. The sequence continues at coordinate 1,360,523 of NZ_VORA01000001.1, forward strand.
TCAGACGGTCCTTCAGGGTCTGCGGGTCGACGCCGCCCTGACGCAGGGCCTGACCGAGCTGGGCCGGCGACAGCTTCACGTTGCGTGCGATAGAGCCGAAGGCGTTGTCCACGTCCGCCTGGCTGACGGAAATGCCCAGACGGCTGGCTTCGGCCAGCTTGATCGTGTCGTCGATCAGCTCCTGCTCGGCCAGACGCTTGGCGGTAGCGCCCTGCTTGCGCTGTGTGAGCTGCAGCAGCTTGGCGCGCTGGTTCACGTCATAGGTGGTGATCGCCTGATCATTGACCACCACGGCGATGGAGGTCTGGGCCAGCACGGGAGCAGCGGCAATCGGCGCGCCCAGCAGGCTGATCGCCAGAAGGAGGGGAGTGAGTGCCGGCCGCTTGAAAGTCATGGGAACCCTGATCTTGTCCTGTCGTGGGCCGGCGCGCATGTCGCTGGCCCCGTGGTCTCGAAAATCCTGTTTCGGGATCTTGCACAGTTCCCGAGCTCATTTCAAATCTTGCGCCCGGACCGGTCTGCGGGGCCGGTGGCGGGCTGGGGCGCTTCGCAGCGCCGACCTGCAAGTCCTGCCTCTCCACCATGTCTCAAATAAGGCGATGGCCGGCGGCCGCTCCGGCCGCAATGCGGACGGCCGTCGGCTCAGTTGGTGCCGGAGGAGAACTGGGTGTTGCCGATGGTTCTCAGACCAAGCCGCAGATAAATGGTGCGGTCGGTCTGCTCGCTGCTGTCGCTCCGGTCTTCGCCATAGGAGACGGACATGGAGAAGCCCTCGTCGTCATAACCCAGACCGATGCCGTTCTGCACGATGTCCTTGTTCTCCAGATCATAGCGCAGGTGACCGAAGATGCGCCAGTTTTCCTCCAGCCGCAGGCTGGTGGAGCCGACGATTTCCTCGCGCGGGTCGTTGATGCCAAGGTTCGGCTGGGCGCCGAGGAAGGCATAGGCAACCGATGAGACAACCGGCCCATAGGTCGCCGCAGCCTGAGCCTGCAGGCGGCGGACGCGGAAGTCCTCGTCGTCGAGCCGGGCCTGGGCGCCGAAGCGGACCCCGTACTGGGTGTCCATGTACATGCTGGTCACATAGTCGGACTGACCGGTCGCCAGACCCGAATCCTGCGTCGAACCCAGGATGTCGGTTGTGGTATAGGAGTTCTCGCCGGCAATGTGATAGGAGCGGCCGATCAGGGCGCTCAGATACTGGCCGTTGTCGAACTGCAGCTTGTAGCGCAGGCCGGTGTTGACCCGGCTGCCGCCTTCCGCCCGGTCAAAGCCGGAGAACTTGTCCCAGTCAAAGAGGGTGGTGCTGTCGAAGACGATGCTCTGGGCATCCTCGTTCGGCAGCTCGCCGATGCTCGCCTCGTCTGGGCGCACGATCACCTGGGCGATGGGTTCGATGATCTGGTTGCCGCCGGTGAAGCCGACGAGCCAGGGATAGCGGTACTCGAGGCCGGCAGCCGGCATGGCGCGGCCGACGAAGCTGTCGCTGGTGAGCGCGCCCACGTCATTGTCGGCGGACGCGATGAAGAACAGGTCGCCGCGGGCATAGGCAAAGGGCGTGAACACCTGACCCAGCGGGTCGATGAAGCTGCGGCGCCAGTTGGCTTCGCCGGACAGGCGCGAGAAGGTGCCGTCGATGCCGCGGAACCGGTCGGTGGTCGTGCCGGTGGGGCGGAAGGCGTCGGTCTCGGCGCGGGTCAGCGAGGTGAAGTTGGCGGTGGTCGAGAACTCGCCGCCGAAGATCGGATCCTCGAACACGTGATCATAGTCGATCACGGGCATGACGAAGGGCTGCTTGTCCTGGAGCGAGGAGCCGACGGACGAGAACAGCGCCGGGGTCGCGTTGTTTCCGGTGGAGACGTAGTCTTCCTGGCTGAGCGAGAAGGAATAGGCGCGCACGCTCAGACCGTTGCGGTCCGTGCTGCCCTCCAGATAGATCTCGGACGTCTCGTTGTCGTTGCCGAGCATGGTCATGTCGTAGTCGCTCAGGACCCGACGGTCGCTCTTGACGGTGATATCCCAGCCGTATTCCCAGTTCGGCGACAGGCTGAACGTGCCGGTCGTGTTAATCGCGCCGCGCCAGCGCGTGTCACCGCTGGTGCCGACGAATTCACCCGGACGTCCCTGGAAGATGCCGGCACCGGAGAACGTGTACTGGCCGTTCGCGAGCCGGTGGCGGAACTGGGCGCTTCCCAGCACGCCCTGCTTGCTCAGCGGGGTCAGCGAGGTGGTCAGGTCGTAATGGGGATCGAGCGCCCAGTAATAGGGCAGGGTGACGCCGTATCCCAGCTTGTCGTTGAAGACGCCCGACGGGATCAGGAACCCGGACTTCCGCTTCACGGTCGGATCCGGCATCGACAGATAGGGCAGGTAGGCGATCGGCTGGCCGAAGAACTCGAACGAGGCATCCTCGTAATAGATCATCTGTTCCTGCTGGTCATGGATGATCTTGGCGGCACGAATGCGCCAGAGCGGCGGCTTTTCCGGATGCGGCGTCTCGCGGGTGTAGACCGTGTAGAGACCGTTCTCGATGGTGGTCGTGTTGCCCTGTGTCCGCGTCGCCTTTTCGGCGAGGAAGCGGGTGCGCTCGGGCGTGTCGATCTGCAGCGCGTTGGCAAAGCCTTCGGCGAAGTCTTCCGACAGGGTCAGCTCGCGGCTCTGCACCACGTTGCCGCCCGGCTCCACCATCACCACGTTGCCGCGTGCCGTCAGCGTGCCCACGCCCCGGTCGAAGACCAGCTGGTCCGCATCAAGCGTGTAGCCTGCGTAATAAACCTGCACGCGGCCGGAGGCGACGATCACGTCCCGGTCGAAATCATAGGTGACCTGCGCGGCTTCGAGCAGCAGCTGCTCGTCTTCGGCCGCGATGTTCTGAACAAGGTTCGGGTTCAGGCCGGACTGGGCGCGCGCGGCATCGAGCGTTCCGCCTGCCAGCAGCACGGCAAGGCACAGACCGCTGGCGCCGAGCATCAGGCTCGCGCGCAGGCGCGAGGATCCTGCGCCCGCGGGAGCATCGCTCCGCCGGCCGGTCAGCGCCACGTCAGATCGGGAGTTACAAGACACGCGTTCCCTACCCATCTTCCTGATGCAACAGGATGGTCAAACCCATCAGCACCCCAAACAGTCCCGGAGCCCAGGCGGCGACTACAGGCGGCACAATCCCCGCTCCGCCAAAGTCCTTCGCGAGCTCCGTTAGAACGTAAAGCACGAAGCCAGCGAGGATTCCACCCACAATCATCTTTCCGAGCCCGCCAAACCGGGACACCTTGAGCGAAACTGCGGCCGCAATCAAAATCATCGCCACCAAAAGCAGGGGACGGGCCAGAAGCGTCTGATATTGAAGGGCATAGCGATAGGCCGGTAATCCGGCATTCTGGGCCAGCTCGATGAAGCGCGGCAGCTTCCAGAACGAGATTGATTCGGGCGAGCCGATGCTCTCGCGCACTTCCGTCGCCGTCAGGAAGGTGCTGACCTCGTAGTTCTCGTAGCGCTGCGGATCGGCCTCGGTCGTGTAGACCGTGGCATCCTGCAGATACCAGATCCGGTTGCCGAGCCGGGCTTCGCGCGCCTCCACCCGTTCCTGGAACAGGCCCGCCTTGTCGAAGGCGAAGATCGTCACGTCGAGGAGCGTCGCGCCGCCGTCGAGCAGCTTCTTGGCCAGGAGCACGCTTTCCCCGTCCAGCCCGTCCTGACGCACCCAGATGTCATCGGTGGTCTGCATCAGCATGCTGTCGCCGGAGCCGAAGATCCCGGCCGAGACTTCCTCGGATTTCTGCTGCAGCCAGACCGCACCCGGATTGTAGACCGTCACCGAGAAGGTGCCGAGCACCAGGCCGACCAGAAGCGCGGGCAGGGTGAACTGCCACACCGAAACGCCGGCTGCCCGCGTCACCACCAATTCGAGCGCCCGGCTGAGCGAGACGAAGGCCGCGATGGAGCCGAAGAGCACCGCGAAGGGGAAGACCTGTTCGAGCAGGAGCGGAACCCGTAGCAGCGAGATCGCCGCGACCCGCAGCACCGAGAAGCCTTCCCGGTCCGCGCCACGGCGTACCAGTTCCAGCACGTCGAAGAGGAAGATGAGCACCGCCGCAAGCAGGAACAGCCCGAGGATCGAGCGCAGGAAGCGGAAGGAGAAATAAAGGGAGAGCGTGCGGCCAAGGAACATGGGGTCAGGACGCTCCATGGCCGGTGCCGGACGGGGTGAGCCGCGCCCAGAGCCGTTCGAAGGCCTCGGTCAGCCGCTCCGCGCGCCGCGCCACGGCGCCCGGCAGGTGCAGGCGCTGGGACCGGACGATGGACCAGAGGGCCAGGGCAGCGCCCCCCAGCGGAATGACATAGAGCAGGCTCAGCAGCAGCGGATTGGTGCCGGCGATGGCGCTGGCCCCGAAACCGGCGGTGCGCAGGCCGATGCAGCAGGCGATGGCGCCCAGCGTGATGAGACCGGCGCTCTGGCGGGTGGTGCGCACGCGGCCGAGGAAGGCGAAGACGACCAGCGCGAAGGAAAGGCAATAGAGCGGCTGGCTGAAGCGCTCGTGCAGTTCCGTGCGCAGCCGGTCCGGATGCTGGTTCGCATAGGCGTCGTCTGCGGAGGGTGCCAGCAGATCGAAGGTCGAGCGCTCGCTGGCCTTGTAGACCGGTTCGCCGGCTTCCGGGATCAGGCTCGACAGGTCGAAGGCATAGGACTGGAAGCGGACGATGGAGATGTCTCCCTCCGACTTCGGCTTGCGCTGGATGGTGCCGTTCTGCATGACCAGAAGCGTGCGGTTGGCCGCCTCGATGATCTGGCCGTTCTCGGCCTGATAGGTGAAGGCGGTCGCCTCGTCGCGCGTGTCATGCAGCAGCAGGCCTTCGAGCGTGCCGTTGCCCGAGCGGTTGCGGATGTGGAAGGTCAGCCCGTCCTCGACCGAGATGAAGCGGCCGGGCTTGACGATATTGGCCACCAGATCGGCGCGCACCCGGGTCAGCTCGTCGCGCAGCTGCGCCAGCCCGAGCGGGGCGAGATGCAGCGACATGCTGGCCGCCATCAGGAACACCAGGCCGGAAAACAGCATCACCGGCTTCAGCACCAGAAAGCGAGACCCGCCCGTGGCGTTGATGACGATGAGCTCGCTGTCCCCCGACAGGGCATTGAGCACGAGGATGAGCGCGATCATCAGCGCAAAGGGCGCGACGATCACCAGCAGGAAGGGCATGGCAAGCAGGGTGATGCCGATGAACTGCACCACGGTCTGGCCCTTGGAGGTCACCAGATCGAGCTGACGCAGGGCCTGGGTCGCCCAGACAACACCGGTCATTGCGCCCAGTGTCATGATGAACACGAAGGCGGTGCGACGGATGATGTAGCGTTCCAGAATTTTCATGTGCGTCGAACCGGTCCAGGCTGCCTCTTCTAGGGGAAGCGCTTCCCATCAGCAATAGCACGCCCCTTGGTGAATCAACGCTCAACAAGATTGGTAAAAATCCGTTCATGGTTGAGCGAATGCATCCGGTGCTTGCAGCGGTGAGGGCGAGCGGCCATGATCTGGCTCCCGGCGGAGCCCTCCGGCCACCGGCGCATCCGGCGCCGACGACGGCCTGGCCCGCCCGGCTGACAAGAGGATTTGAGAAGTCATGGCACAGTTGACCAAGGTTTCCTTCGTCAAGATGTCGAAGCCGTCCGAGGGGACGGTTGTCCTGCTCGCAGGAGAGGGGCTGACCCTGGGCGCCGCCGCCGGCGAGCTGGTCGCCGACCTGTCCGGCGGACTGGAGCGCGCCGCGACCGTCGGTGGGTTTACCGGCAAGAAGGGCACGAGCCTGGATCTGATCGCCCCCGCGGGGCTCACCGCCGATCGTCTCGTGGTCTTCGGTCTCGGCAAGGCGGCCGAGCTTGGCGAAGAGGACTGGATCGGTCTCGGCGGCAAGCTGCAGGCGCTGCTCGCCCGCTGCAAGGTCGAAGCGGCCACGGTCGTGACCGACATGGCCGATCTGGACGAGGCGGCGGCAAGCGTGGCGGCAGCCCGCATGGCCATGGGTGCGCGCCTGGCCTCCTATGTGTTTGACAGCTACAAGACCCCCAAGGCCGAGGATGACGCGCCCAAAGCCCTGAAGATTGCCTTCGCCTGCGCCGAATCCAAGGCTGCCAAGAAGGCCTGGGCCGATCTGGAAGCCGTCAGCGACGGCGTGCTGCTCGCCCGCGAGCTGGTCAACCTGCCGCCCAACGCCCTCGGTCCGGTGGAATTCGCCGACCGGGTCAGGGAAATGGAAAAGCTCGGCGTCGAGGTCGAGATCCTGACCGAGAAGGAAATGGGCAAGCTGAAGATGGGCGCGCTTCTGGCGGTTGCCCAGGGCTCCGTCCGTCCTCCGCGTCTGGCCGTCATGAAGTGGAACGGCGGCAAGAAGGGGGAGGCACCGCTTGCCTTCGTCGGCAAGGGCGTCGTCTTCGACACCGGCGGCATCTCCATCAAGCCCGGCGCGGGCATGGAGGACATGAAGGGCGACATGGGCGGCGCGGCTGCCGTCACAGGCCTGATGCATGCGCTCGCGGCCCGCAAGGCGCGGGTCAACGCCATCGGCGTGATCGGCGTGGTGGAAAACATGCCCGACGGCAATGCCTACCGTCCGGGTGACATCCTCACCGCCATGTCCGGCACCACCATCGAGGTGCTCAACACGGACGCGGAAGGCCGCCTAGTGCTGGCCGATGCGCTCTGGTACACCCAGGACCGGTTCAAGCCGGCCTTCATGATCGATCTGGCCACCCTGACCGGTGCCGTGCTGATCGCGCTCGGACATCTCAACGCCGGCATGTTCACCGAGGACGATGCCCTGGCCGAGAAGCTGACCGCGGCCGGCAAGGCCTCTGGCGAGCCGGTCTGGCGCCTGCCGGTCTCCAAGGACTATGACAAGCTGATCGACACCCCCAATGCGGATGTGAAGAACACCGGCGGTCGCACGGCCGGCTCCATCACGGCGGCCCAGTTCCTGCTGCGCTTCTCCAACGGGGTGCCCCATGTTCATCTGGACATCGCGGGTACGGCCTTTGGCGGCGCCAAGACGGACATCAATCCGGGCTGGGCGTCCGGCTATGGCGTGCGTCTGCTCGACCGGCTGGTTGCCGACAATTACGAGGGCTGATCCGCCGTCGCTGCCTCACGGCCTGCAAAAAGAAAAACCCGCCGGAAACGGCGGGTTTTTTCATGTCTCGTTTGCGGCGTGAGCTAGCAGGCCGTGAGGTCCGCGTCTCAGCAGGTCTTGTAGGCCTGGCAGGCAGACGCTTCCTCGGACACCAGCAGTCCGATGGAGGCGGTGGCGCCGGCCAGAGCGAAAACGAGAGCAAAGAATACAACAATGCGAGCAGCCATGCTCATCCCCTTGAAAAACGCTGCAGGACCGTACCGATCCCGCCTTGCCAAGCCGTCGGGTCGCGCAGGAAACGTCGTGTTTCCCGTCCGCGAACCTTCCGGATTCGTGTCCCCGGTCGGCGAGATTAGGTGGTCCTGATTTGCGATCGGTTAATGACGTTGGGCGTGGAAAGAGTCCAGTGCCAATCCGCCGGCAACCAACCGCGTGTCGTTGCCCTGCCTCCGGTGTTGCCGTGCTGCATCACAAGGCCGCGCCGACACCCGCAAAACGCCATGAAATGGCCGCAAGTTCCCTGTGAGCAAAAGTTTTCCCCAGCTTGCGAAGGCTTGTGCGATGCGAAGCCCCCGCCATGGCCGTGACGGGTTAGACTGAGGCCACCAGGAGAATCGCGAGGGCCCTGGGCGCGTCCGGACAATGGCGCTGCGGCAGGCCCCACGGCGCACGGGCACCATGACCACCGAAGTTCTGTTCTATCACCTCATGCATCAGCCGCTGGAAGACGCCTTGCCGCGTCTGCTGCTCAAGTGCCTCGAGCGCGACTGGGTCGTGGCCGTGCAGGCCGGCAACCCTGAGCGGCGCGATGCGCTCAATGCCCATCTGTGGACCTTCTCCGACGAGAGCTTCCTGCCCCATGGCACGCAGGAGGACGGCTATCCCGAACAGCAGCCGATCTACCTCACTGCGGAAGGGGACAACCCGAACGAGGCGCAGGTGCGCTTCATGGTGGACCGGGCCCAGCTTGCGGACCTTACCCCCTATGCACGGGTCGTCTATCTCTTCGACGGCAACGACCCGGAAGCGCTCGGCGAGGCGCGCCAGACCTGGAAGGCCGTGAAGGCCGCCGGTCACGCGCTGACCTACTGGCAGCAGACCGAAAGCGGCGGCTGGGAGAAGAAGGCCTGAGGCCCACCGCAACCTGCCGCCCGTGACCATGACCGGGAGACTGGACCATGCCTGACGACAGACCTGACGCGTTTCTCGCCCGCCGGGACGCGGCCCGCGCCCGCCTCGACGATCTGACCGGCGGCAAGGGCGGCTCGTCTGCCGACAGGGCCGAATGGTTTCGCACCGTCTACCGCGAGGCGGCCGGCGACACCGCCGCCGTGCCCTGGGCGGATGGCAAGGCGAAACAGGCGCTGGTCGACTGGCTGGCCGATCACCCGGGGCAGGGGCAGACCGCCCTCGATGTGGCCTGCGGGCTCGGCGACAATGCGCAGGCACTGGCGGAAGCCGGCTACACCACCACCGCCTTCGATCTGGCCCCCGAGGCGATCGACTGGGCCCGGTCGCGCTTTCCCGGGTCCTCCGTGCGCTATGTGGCCGCCGATCTGATTGAGCTGCCGCCCGACTGGTCGGGTGCCTTCGATTTGGTGCATGAATGCTACACGCTCCAGGCCCTGCAGGAGCCCTTGCGCTCCCGGGCGGTCGACGTGCTTGCCGGTCTGCTGAAACCCGCCGGCCGGCTGCTGCTGATCAGCCGGGTGCGCGCGGAAGGCGCAGCCTCCGATGGGCCGCCTTGGCCGCTGAGCCCCTCCGAATGGCGCCGCTTCGAGAGCCTCGGGCTGACGCTCGTGGAGGCGACCTCCTACGAGATCACCCGGCCCGGCCGCACCATTCCCCATGTGCGCGCCGTCTTCGCCCGTCCCGCCTGAAGGTCCGGGCCAGCGCGGGGCTCACGTCAGCCGCGCGAGAAGCTCCGGAAGCTTGCCCATGTGATCGATCCGGTGAAACCGCTCGATGCCTTCCGGCGCGTCGGCCTCCTCCAGCGCCCAGGTGATGTCATGGGGCACGTGGACCCCATGGGCCCCGGCGCCAAGCGCGGGCAGGATGTCCGACTTGACCGAGTTGCCGATCATCATGGCTTCAACCGGCCCGGTGCCGTGGCGGGCAAACAGGGTGGCATAGGTGACTTGCGTCTTTTCCGACACGATTTCCACCGCCCGGAACAGCTCCGCCAGCCCGCTTTCGGCCACCTTGCGCTCCTGATCGAACAGGTCGCCCTTGGTGATCAGCACGAGGCGATAGGAGCCGGAGAGCGCCTCCAGCGTCTCGCGCACATGGGGCAGGGGCTCCACCGGATGGGCGATCATCTCCCGCCCGGCCGCGAGGATCCGTTCGATGATCTCGCCCGGCACCCGGTTGTCGGTGACCTCCAGCGCCGTCTCGATCATCGAGAGCACGAATCCCTTGATGCCATAGCCATAGCGCGACAGGTTGCGCCGCTCGGCCGCCAGCAGGCGCTCGCGCAGGTGATCGCTTGCGGCGTGATCGGCCAGGAGCTCGGTGAAATGGGCCTCGGTGAACTGGAAGATCCGCTCATTGTGCCAGAGCGTGTCATCCGCATCGAAACCGAGGGTGGTGATCTGTGAGGTCTGGGGCGCGGTCTGTGGCATCGGATCTCTCGCGGAGGGCATCGCCTGCGACACTATCGTGGAGGACGCCCGCAGAGAACCTGTTTTCCCTCTGCCAAAGCGCTTAGGGTCTTCACCAGCGGGGGCCCCCGCCCGGCAGGAACGGCGACAAACGATCGGCAGCTTGGGGCAGCGGCGAGACAGGCGAGGGGATCGAGGATCATGCGGAGTGATGCGGCACAGGTGAGGATCGATGTCTTTTCCACCAAGCCCTACGACCGGGAGTTCCTGACCCGGGCGGCGGAAGGGGCGGAGCCCCCCCTCGAACTGGTCTTTCACGACGCCCGGCTCGGGCCCTCCACCGCAATGCTGGCAAATGGCGCCACGGCCGTCTGCGCCTTCGTCAACGACGATCTCTCCGCACCCGTCCTCGATCTCCTGGCCGACATGGGCATCGGGCTTGTGGCCATGCGCTCGGCCGGGGTGAACAACGTGGATCTGCCCCGCGCCCGGGAGCTCGGCCTCAAGGTGGCCCGCGTGCCCGCCTATTCCCCCCATGCGGTGGCCGAACACGCGGTGGCGCTCATTCTGGCGCTGAACCGAAAGATCCACCGGGCCTACAACCGGGTGCGGGAGGGCAATTTCGCCCTCGACGGCCTCATGGGATTCGATCTTCACGGCAAGACGGCAGGGGTCGTCGGCACCGGCGTGATCGGTCAGGTTCTGGCGCGCATTCTCCTCGGCTTCGGCTGCAAGGTGGTGGCGAGCGACCCTTACCCCAATGAGGCGCTTCAGGCCGCAGGCGTCACCTATCTGCCCTTCGAGGCGCTGCTCGGCCAGTGTGACGTGATCACCCTGCAATGCCCGCTGACGCCGGAAACCCGCCATCTCATCGATGCGCGGGCGGTCGCGGCCATGAAGCCGGGCGCCATGCTGATCAACACCTCCCGCGGGGCGGTGGTCGACACGGATGCGGTGATCGCCGGGCTCAAGTCCGGCCAGATCGGCGCGCTGGGCCTCGATGTCTATGAGGAGGAGAGCGATCTCTTCTTCGAGGATCTCTCCAACCGGATCATCCCCGACGACCATTTCGCCCGGTTGCAGACCTTCCCCAACGTGCTCATCACCGGCCATCAGGGCTTCTTTACCCGCGAGGCGCTGACGGCCATCGCCCGGACCACGGTGGAAAATATCACGAGCTTTGCCGGGGACGGCACCCCGGCAAACAGAGTGGAGTGACCCGTCATCGGTTTTGTAATCAAGAAAGTTGCGCGCGAGATATGGTGTATGCGTTGCCTAATTTTGGAGATGTTCTTGTTTTTCGACTGAGGTGGCAATAGAGATCTGGTCGTCTTTTGGAAATGCTTCGCGCTCGTTGGTGATACTGAAGGCTTTGGATTTGAATGTTCTCCTGCGTAAGGTCTCAAATTGCCGGGATAAGTCCTACACGAAGGAATTGGGTGTTGTCGGTCTGGACAATGAGCGCGCCCGAAAGCTGATACTGATCGGCGGGCTGGTCTGCGTGCTGATCAGCGCGCTCTGGTGCTTTTACTATGCCGTCGAGGGTCGCTGGTTCCTGTACTGCGTGAACATGCTAACGATCGGTGTCGGAGCGGCGATGGTGGCACTTGCCCTGATCGGGCGCCTTAGGCTTGCCGCGATCCTCATGAGCCATATGCTCATTGTCACGGTAACGCTCTCAAGCCTTTCTGATGTTCCCAGCGCAGAGGTGTCGCGGTCCATTCACTTAAACATGCTCGCGGTTGCTGCTGCGTCGTACTTCCTTCTGTACCGTGAAGGTTTTTATCTGCGTATTGTGCTGCCCACGCTTGCACTGGTCATCTTCTGCGCGTTCTCTCTCGATCTAAACGTGTTGAACCATCTGGGGTTCGAAGGCACGCCCGGGCGACACAAGATCGGCGTCCTCGTCAATCATTTGACCGGGATTGGTGGTGCTGCTGTGTCGATCGTTCTGATGCAATCGAATCTCGTGGGACGTCGAACCTTTGTCGCCGACGTTCGTCGTGGTCTCCTGAGAGGCGAGTTCCATCTTCAGTTTCAGCCGCAGGTGGGTGAAGACAGACAAATCCTGGGGGTCGAGGCGCTCTTGCGTTGGACCCATCCCGAACGAGGACAGATATCACCCGCCGACTTCATTCCTCTCGCCGAAGAAGAGGGACTGATCGTCCCCATCGGCGAATGGGTGCTCAGAACTGCCTGCGCCCAACTGGAGCGCTGGTCCCATGATCCGGCGACGGCCCATCTAACAATGGCTGTTAATGTCAGTGCCATCCAGTTCCGCCAGGATGACTTCGTTCGCCAAGTCATATCAATTGTTAATTCCAGCGGCGCTCGGCCTTCCAGATTGAAACTGGAACTTACAGAAAGTGCATTGGCCGAAGATTGGACCCGGGTGATTGCAAAGATGGAGGCTTTACGCGCTGAGTCAATCACGTGGTCGCTGGATGATTTCGGAACAGGCTATTCGTCTCTCAGCTCTCTCAAGCGGTTTCCCTTCGATCAAATCAAGATTGACCAATCTTTCGTTCGCGACCTCATCGCGGATCCACGTAATATGGCCATCGTCAAGACCATCGTTGATCTCGCTCGAAGCCTGGATTTGAATATCATTGCGGAAGGCGTTGAAACGGAAGAGCAACTTGATGCGCTAAAGAGTGCTGGCTGTTTGTTTTATCAGGGATACCTGATCAGCCGACCACTTTCGCTTGTTGATCTGAGCGCCCTTCTGGACCATCAGTCCGGATCCTACCGCGACGAAGCTCTGGACATTGCTGCGCGTCGCATCGGGGCAGACCGGACTTTCTGAGCGCCGGTTTATAAATCTGACCTCGGGAACGGCCGCTTGTCCAGTGCCGCTAGGTCGCAAGCGTCTCTTCATCAGTCCTGCCCGCACCTCTCCGCCGCATGGGCGCTTGCGAGGATGCGGCTTTCAGGTGGGGGTACCGTGAGGAGCCAAGACCGTGCGGCTGGCACCCATTCCCTCTCCCGAGACCGGGAGAGGTCGGCGCGCAGCGCAGGGTGAGGGGGGCCTCTGACCTCGCGGCCCAGCGGAAGCTCCACAGATCGCCATCGCTGCTCTCCGTTCTTCCCACCTCTCCCTCGTCATGCCGTGACCTTGCGCCGTTGGAGAGGCCCTCATGTGCCGAGAGCTCACGGCATGGGCCCTCGGGTCAAGCCCGAGGGTGACGAAGGAGAGGGGGTGAAACGCGGAAAGGCGGGGGTGATGGGTGGAGAGGCGGCGCCATTTGCACGGTCGTCATCCCTGCGCAGGCAGGGATCCAGTAACCGCTGACGTTGAGTGTCTTGCGAAGACTGCCGTCGTGTTATTCGCTCCTGGCCCTGAGGAAGGCCCTGAGGAAGGCCCAGAGCCGGGACCTGTTGCCGGGACCTCTCGCCGGGAGGTGCTTTCAGCGCACAGGGCTTCTGGTGCGACACCGGCAAGGTCCCGGATCAGGTCCGGGACGGCACCCGCACCCGCCACCGCACTCTTTGAGACAATCGCCCCCTCAAACCGCCTCGTCATACTCGGCGGAGAGTTCCAGCCATTCCTCTTCCGTCTTCATCAGCTTCTTCTCGCAGAAGGCCCGTTCCTTGGCGAATTTCGCCGCGCGATCCGGGTCCCTGGTGAAGAATTCCGGGTCGGACATCATCTCGTCGATCTTCTCGATCTTTTCCTGAAGGCGGGCCATTTCCTTTTCCGCCAGATCGATCTTGGCCTTCAGCGGCTTGAGCTGGGCGCGCTTCTGGGCGGCGTCGCGGCGCTTGTCCTGACCCGAGACGGCGGCCTCGGCGGCGGCTTCCTTCTCGCGCGCCTTGCGGGCGGCTTCCGGGCCCTGAAGGATCAGGCGTTTGTAGTCCTCCATGTCCCCGTCATAGGGCGCCACCGTGCCCCCGTGCACCAGCCACAGGGTGTCGGCGCAGGCCTCCACCAGATGCCGGTCGTGGGAAATGAGCAGCACCGCGCCCTCGAAGTCGTTGAGCGCCAGCACCAGCGCCTCGCGGCTGTCGATGTCCAGGTGGTTGGTCGGTTCGTCGAGGATCAGCAGGTTCGGTCCGTCGAAGGTGGCAAGTCCCAGCAGCAGGCGCGCCTTCTCGCCGCCGGAGAGATCCTTGGCGGGCGTGTCCATCCGGTCGGTGGGCAGGCCGAAGCGGGCGACACGGCCCCGCACCTGGGCTTCCGGCGCCTGGGGCATGAGACTGCGCACATGGTCGACCGCCGTCTCGGCCGGGCGCAGCTCGTCGAGCTGGTGCTGGGCGAAAAAGGCGATCTTCAGCTTCGAAGCGCGGGTGACCTCGCCGCTCATGGCCTCCAGCCGTCCGGAGATGAGCTTGGCGAAGGTGGACTTGCCGTTGCCGTTGGCGCCCAGAAGCGCGATGCGGTCGTCCGTGTCCACGTTGATGGTCAGGCCGCGCAGGATCGGCTTGTCGCCATAGCCGGTGCTCACCCCGTGGAGCTTGAGGATCGGCGGGGAGAGGCGGCCTTCCGGATTGGGGAAGTGGATCGGCCGGGCGCTTTCTTCCGTCAGCGCCGCGATCGGTTGCATCTTTTCCAGCATCTTCAGCCGCGACTGGGCCTGGCGGGCCTTGGTGGCCTTGGCGCGGAACCGGTCGACGAAGGCCTGCAGGTGCTTGCGCTGCGCATCCTGCTTCTCCTTCGCCTTGGCCTGCAGCGCCATGGTCTCGCGCCGCTGCCGGTCGAAACTGTCATAGCCGCCGGAGTAATAGGTGAGCTTGCCCTGATCCAGATGAACGATGCTGTCCACCGCCTTGTTCAGCAGGTCCCGGTCGTGGGAAATGAGCAGAACCTGATGGGGATAGCGCGCCACATAGCTTTCCAGCCAGAGAGTGCCTTCCAGATCGAGATAGTTGGTCGGCTCGTCGAGCAGCAGCAGGTCCGGCTCGGCAAAGAGCACGGCCGCGAGCGCCACGCGCATGCGCCAGCCGCCGGAGAAGGCGGAACAGGGGCGCCCCTGCGCTTCCTCGTCAAACCCGAGGCCCGAGAGGATCGAGGCCGCGCGCGCTTCCGCCGTGTGGCTGCCGATGTCGGCAAGCCGCGTGTGGATCTCGGCAATGCGCGCCGGGTCGCTGGCGGTCTCGGCCTCCGCCAGCAGGGCGGCCCGTTCCGTGTCGGCCTTCAGCACCACCTCCAGCAGCGTCTCTTCCGTGCCCGGCGCTTCCTGCGCCACCTGGCCGATCCGGGCATTCTTCGGGATCGTCACTGACCCGGTCTCCGAGGCCAGATCCCCGGTGATCAGCTTGAACAGGGTAGACTTGCCGGCGCCATTGCGGCCGACGAGGCCGGTCTTGGCGCGGGAGGGAAGGGTGACGCTGGCCTTCTCGATGAGAAGCCGGCCGCCGATGCGGTAGGTGAGGTCGGTGATCTGCAACATGGGAAGGAGGAATGGCGGAGCTTGTGCGCCCATGCAAGGAGATTTTGCGGAGCCCCCGGCCGGCCGCGAGTGTGTTGCCCCCGCCGCTCAGTTGCCCTGTGCGCCCCTCGCGTCAGGTGCCGCTGCGTCCTCGTCCTCGTTGTAGCTCTCGCCGTCGCCCTCGCCGTCGTAAGTGGCGGGAAAGATCTCCAGGAACAGCGCGCCATATCCGCGCAGCAACCCGTCGCACAGGGTCACTTCGCTGCGCGCATCGTCCCAGGCAATGGCCGGCGTGGTGCAGTTGCGGGCGGCCAGCGTCAGCGGGCGGGTAAAGCCATAGAGCTGGTTCATCTGGCTGGCGACCAGCTCCAGCAGGTGGCTCTCCTTCAGGAAGAGGCGCAAGGGATCGGTGGCGGCATCCTCGTGGATCACGGCAACGGGCACCCGGTCCGGCACCGCCTCCGGGCGCAGGCCGAAGGTCAGGTCGTGCCAGGTGTCGAAGGCGGCGTTGAGCCGGGGCGCGCAGGTCTCCAGATCTTCCTCCGGATAGCCCAGACCTTCGGCAAGGGCGGCGAAGCCCGCCGGATCATCCGGGTCGAGCTGGCTGCACAGCAGCAGGCGGTTGGCAAGGTCGCTGCGCGCGGGCAGGGCCGAAAGCTCTGTTGCGGGTGAGGAAGCCATGTGGCCAAGGGCAACGGCGCCGATCAGGCCGGTGGACAGGTAAAGGGCGGCCTCGTCCTCCGCCAGCGCCGACATCTGGATGGCGGACAGCGCGTCCAGGGTGGTCTGGGGTGACGGGCCCTTCTCCAGTCCCAGCCGCTGCAGAACGGCTTCGGCCAGCCGGTCATGCAGGGCGACATAGGCATTGCCGGCGAGGAAGATGAAGAACTCGTCGCGCTGATCCGGCGTCATGGCGGAAAGGAGGGCCGGCAACGGATCGTCGGAGAGGCTCTCGGCAGACGCGGCAGGGGGCGTCACGGCCTCCACGGGAAGGTCCTCGCGCGTCGCCGCCTGGGCCGGGCTGGATGCTGCAAGACCTGAAAGGGGAGAAAGAGGCGAGAGGGCCAGAAGGAGGGAGAGGCAAAGCGCCCGTCTCCAGGAGGAGCGCATCGGGTCGCGCCCCGTCGAGGCAATCTGCGTGAAACCTGTCGTGTCCGCCATGGGGACTAACCCTTGTGTCGATGTGGCGATCCGCCCTTGCGGAAGCCGGAAGGCCCCTTGCCCGTGGCGACCAGCCTAGCGGCCGCCCCTGAGTCGGGCCAGAGAGCGGGACGAAAGCTCTGGGGGCAAGACGCAAAAACGTCATGAAGGCCCCCCTTGCGATCCCGCCGTGGCACGGCTATAGAAGCGCCAAATCGAGGCTGGCGAAGCAATTCACCGGCCTCTTGCGTATCGGCGGGACCCGATCCCTCGGCCCGCCTTCACAGACCAACAGGAAGACCCAAGACCATGGCGATTGAACGCACGTTTTCGATGATCAAGCCGGACGCAACCAAGCGCAACCTGACCGGCGCCATCACCAAGAAGCTCGAAGACGCCGGCCTGCGCGTCGTCGCTTCCAAGCGCGTGTGGATGTCCCAGCGCCAGGCTGAAGCCTTCTACGCTGTCCACAAGGACCGCCCCTTCTTCGGTGAACTGACCGAGTTCATGTCCTCCGCTCCGACCATCGTTCAGGTCCTGGAAGGCGAAAACGCCATTGCCAAGAACCGTGAAGTCATGGGCGCCACCAACCCGGCCAACGCTGACGAAGGCACCATCCGCAAGGAATTCGCCCTGTCCATCGGCGAAAACTCCGTGCACGGCTCCGACGCTCCGGAAACCGCAGCAGAAGAAATCGCCTTCTGGTTCGCCGGTCACGAAATCGTCGGCTAATCCAGCCTGACGGTTCGACCGGACGCCTGATCG
Organism: Roseibium aestuarii; assembly: GCF_008477545.1. Taxonomy (GTDB): domain Bacteria; phylum Pseudomonadota; class Alphaproteobacteria; order Rhizobiales; family Stappiaceae; genus Roseibium; species Roseibium aestuarii. The sequence continues at coordinate 1,377,510 of NZ_VORA01000001.1, forward strand.
CGTTCACTTGAAAAGGGCCTGCCCGGCAACGGGTGGGCCCTTTTTGCGTGTCCAGCTGCATGACGTGTGTGTCGGCCGGTCGCGGACCCCACGCCTGACATGGCTCCGTTACATCTCGCGACGGCTCAAGGACAGCATTTGCCCGCGCAAGGCTCCATCTTCACTACGGAGCGCAAGACCGGCCGGATAGCCCGCCGGAGACGCCTCTGACCGGACAAGGAGCCTTCTCATGCGCATGCCGACCCTCATTCTCATCGCCGGCCTTGTTGCCCCCTTCGCCGCCGTTTCTGCTGCCCAGGCCGCGCCCGGCGCGCATTTCATCGAGAACTGGGATCTCGACGGCGACGGCGCCGTCACCGTCGACGAGGCCCGCGACCGCCGGTCCGATGTCTTCGCCTCCTTTGACACCAATGACGACGGGTTTCTCGATGCCGAGGAATACGTGACCTTTGACGAGGCGCGTGCCAATGATCAGGCCGAGAACGGTCAGGGCATGGGCGAGGGCCGCCGCAACCCGGCCAATGGCCTGCGTCTGGAGGTCAATGATCTGGACGGCGACGGCCGTGTGTCCCGCGGCGAGTTTCTGGATGCCGCCGCCGGCTGGATTGCCCGGATCGACCGCAATGGCGACGGGGTCGTGCGTGCCGACGACTTCGGCCGGCCCTGAAGTAGCGCTGGGCAGGCGGCACGGAGAGCGGGGAGGGAGCGCGCCCCCTCCTTGACAGCGGAGGGTTTCCGACCGACTTTCCGCTCACTTTCCTCCACGAGCCCGATCATGAACAAGCCCCTGCCGTCGACCGCCTTTTCTGCCTGCCCTCACGACTGTCCCTCGACCTGCGCCCTCGATGTGCATCTGGACGAGGAGGGCCGGGTCAAGCGCCTGAACGGGGCAAAGGACAACGGCTACACCGCCGGCGTGATCTGCGCCAAGGTCGCCCGCTATGCGGACCGGCTCTATCATCCGGACCGGCTGAAGACGCCCCTGCGCCGCATCGGCCCCAAGGGCTCCGGCCAGTTCGAGCCCATCTCCTGGGATGCGGCACTCGACCTGATCGCCGAGAAGTTCCTGGCAGCGGAGGCCGAATTCGGCGCCGAGAGCGTCTGGCCCTATTACTACGCCGGGACCATGGGTCTGGTGCAGCGCGACAGCATCTGGCGCCTGACCCATGCCAAGGGCTACTCCCGCATGTTCGGCAGCTTCTGCACCAACATGGCCTGGACCGGCTATGTGGCCGGAACCGGTCTTCTGGCCGGCCCCGATCCGCGCGAGATGGCGGTTTCCGACCAGATCGTGATCTGGGGCACCAATCCGGTGGCCACCCAGGTCAACGTGATGACCCACGTCACCGCCGCCCGCAAGAACCGTGGCGCAAGGCTGATCGTGGTCGACGTCTACCGCACCCAGACCATGAAGCAGGCCGACATCGGCCTGGTGATCCGGCCGGGCACCGACGCGGCCCTTGCCTGCGGCATCATGCATGTGCTCTTCCGCGATGGCTTTGCCGACCGGGACTATCTCGCCGCCTATACCGACTGCCCGGATGAGCTGGAAGAACACCTCAAGACCCGGACCCCGGAATGGGCCGCGGCGATCACCGGGCTCGATGTCGAGCAGATCGTCGAGGCGGCCAATGCCATCGGCACGGTCAAGAAGACCTATTTCCGCCTCGGCTACGGCTTCACCCGCTCGCGCAATGGCGCGGTCTCCATGCATGCGGCCGCAAGCATCGGCGCGGTCACCGGCTGCTGGAAATACGAGGGCGGCGGGGTCTTCCACAACAACGGTGCCATCTACAAGCTCGACAAGTCGATGATCGAGGCGCCCGAGCTGCTGGATCATCCGACCCGTCAGCTCGACCAGTCCCTCGTCGGCCGCATCCTCACCGGCGATGAGGCCGCCCTTCTCGGCGGCGGGCCGGTCAAGGCGATGATCATCCAGAACACCAATCCGGTCTCGGTCGCCCCCGAGCAGGAGCTGGTGCGCAAGGGCTTCGCCCGCGAGGATCTCTTCACCGTGGTCCACGAGCAGTTCCTCACCGACACGGCCCGGATGGCCGATATCGTGCTGCCCGCCACCCAGTTCCTGGAGCATGACGACATCTACAAGGGCGGCGGCCATCAGTATCTTCTCTTCGGCCCGAAGGTCGTCGAGCCGGAGGAGGGGCCGAAGGAGAACCTCTTCGTACTCAACGAGATCGCAAAGCGCGTTCATGCAAAGGATCATCCCGGCTTCCACATGAGCGCCCGCGAGCACGTGGACTGGATGATGCGTGCCTCGGGCTACGGCACCCTGGAGGACTTCGAGGCCGCGCGCTGGATCGACCTGCAGCCGGACTTCGAGACTGCCCATTATCTCAAGGGCTTCGGACATGCCGACGGCAAGTTCCACTTCAAGCCCGACTGGGGCCGCTCGGCAGCGCCCAACAAGCCGACCGACGGGCGCGTCTTCGGTCCCTGGACCACCATGCCCGAGCTGCCCGACCAGTGGGACGCGATCGAGGCCGCCGACGAGCGTCATCCGTTCCGTCTGGTGACCGCGCCGGCCCATTCCTTCCTGAACTCGACCTTCAACGAGAACGAGACTGGCCGGAAGAAGGAACGCCGCCCGGAGGCGTGGCTGCGGGCGGCCGATGCGCAAGCCCTGGGCATTGCCGATGGCGATCTGGTGAAGATGGGCAATCACCGCGGTGTGGTGACCCTCCATGCCCGTTTCTACGAGGACGTGACCCCGGGCACGGTGATCTCCGAAGGCATCTGGCCGAACGACAGTTTCGTCGGCGGAAAGGGCATCAACACACTCACCGGCGCCGACCCCGTCGCCCCCTACGGCGGCGCCGCCTTCCACGACACGGCGGTCTGGATCCGCAAGGCGTGAAGGGCCGATGACGGACCCGCGTGCGCCCGAGATGCAATGGGACCTCTGGCGCAAGGCCCAGTCCGCCGAGGCCCTGATGGCCCTCGTGGTGCGGGCGCAGTTGAGGGTGCTCCCCTTGCTCTCCGGCCAGGGGCCGGCGGCAGAGGCAGATCCCGCGGCGCGGAGCCGCAATGCCCTCCAGACCCTCGCCCGGGACTGGCAGCGCGTGACGATTCCTCAGGACTTTCGCGATCAGGATGATCTCTACAGCCGCGCCCGGGCGCTCATCGCGGCCGCCCGCCTCGGGCAGGACGAGGACGATTGCGCCACCTATCAGGACATGTGCGCCCTGCGCTCGGGCATGTCGCCCTCAGAGCTTTTGACCATGCCCCTCTGGCCGGAGGGCGCGCCTGCCTGGGCCGTCCGGTTCTGGCTGCAGATCCGCGACCAACTGCAGGAAGATGCATCCTCCGCCGAACCCGGCGATGCGGCGCTCGTGCAATGGTACGACGACATGCTCCGCCGCCCCCGTTGACCCCGACCACGTGAAGGCGCGAGCCAAAAGCGTGCGGCACATAGGGCTTGCGGCCAGGGAGGGCAATCCTGTCCCCTGTGCCGAGGATACGGTCCTCGGCCCCCGTGTCTTTCGCTTTCACCTCTCCTCCATGCCATGGCATCCATGCCGTTCCCTTGCCTCCTCGCGGGGCCGTGCTGGGTCAAGGCGTCACCGCATCGATGCTCGGGTCAAGCCCGAGCAAGACGGAGGAGAAGGGAGGGATATCGCAAGAGAGCTTGCGAGGGAGCGGCCCTGAGGTGGCATTGGCGAGCGGATCCGGGTCCCGGAGGCAGCCACCTGTTACCTCTCCCGAGACCGGGAGAGGTCGGCGCGCAGCGCCGGGTGAGGGGTGTGCCTTCTCACCTCGGAGTTAGCAGCAGAGCCACGAGATGATGGCGAGGATCGGCTTCGGTGGAGACGCAGGCCGCAGGTCGTGGTCGGTCGGTGCTGAAGCGAGAGCCCTGTTCATGCACAAGACACAAAAAAGGCCGGAGGGCGTATCGCTGCCTCCGGCCTTTTGCCTGTCAGGAACGGGTCTCGCGCCTCAGGGCACGATGAGGGCGCCGGGTTCGGGGGCGTCGCCGCTGAAGCTGTCCGTGCCGCTGACGACCCGGCGGTCGCGCAGCTTGGCCTTGCCGGAGGCCACGAGCGCAAGGGCGCGGGGGTAGATCTGGTGCTCGACGCCGAGCACCCGCGCGCCCAGGGTCTCGGGCGTGTCGTCATCGAGGACCGGAACGGCCCCTTGCGCGATGATCGGTCCGTCGTCCATCTCGGCCGAGACGAAATGCACGGTCGCGCCATGCAGCTTGACGCCGGCTTCCAGCGCCCGCTCGTGGGTCGCCAGTCCCTTGAAGGAGGGCAGCAGCGCCGGGTGGATGTTGATCATCCGGTCCCTCCAGGCATTGACCAGGAAGGGGGTCAGCAGGCGCATGAAGCCGGCCAGCGCCACGATCTCGATCCGTTCTGCCTTGAGGATGGCGTCCACGGCCCGCTCAAAACCTTCCCGGTCCCCCTTGTAGTCCCGGTGGTCGACCACGGCGGTGGCAATGCCGAACTCCGCGGCGCGGGCCAGCCCGCCCGCATCCGGCCTGTTGGAGAGCACGAGGGCGATTTCCGCCGGGTAGGCCGGATCCATCGCCGCCGCGATCAAGGACTGCATGTTGGAGCCGCGTCCGGAGATGAGCACGGCAACGCGCTTGCGCTCGATCTTGCGGACCGGCCCAGTGTCGCTGCCAGTGCCAGTGCCAGTCTCGGAGCCAGCGCCGGTTCCCGTGCCGCTCATGCGGTCAGGCCCAGGGAGCCGGTGAAGTGGACGGCTTCGCCCGTGCCGGTGCCTTCCGGAGCGATCGTGCCGATGCGGAACACGGTCTCGCCTTCACGGGTCAGCACATCGGTCACGGCCTGCGCCTGATCGGCCGCCACCACGATCACCATGCCGACGCCGCAGTTGAAGGTGCGCAGCATTTCCTTTTCCGCCACGCCGCCGGCCTTCGCCAGCCACTTGAAGACCGCCGGCGCATCGATGGCGCTCAGATCGATCTCGGCTACCGTGCCCTCGGGCAGCACGCGCGGCAGGTTTTCCGGCAGGCCGCCACCGGTGATGTGCGCCAGCGCCTTGACCCCGGAGGTTTCCTTGAGTGCGGCCAGCAGCGGCTTCACATAGATGCGGGTCGGCGTCATCAGGGCTTCGCCCAGCGACTTGCCGTCGGCAAACGGCGCCGCATCGTCCCAGGTCAGGCCGGAGACGGCGACGATCTTGCGCACCAGGGAGAAGCCATTGGAGTGAACGCCGGAGGAGGCGAGGCCCAGCAGCACGTCGCCGGTCGCCACATCCTTGCGCGGCAGGATCTGGTCGCGCTCGACGGCGCCGACCGAGAAACCGGCGAGGTCATAGTCGTCCTTGGCATACATGCCGGGCATCTCGGCGGTTTCGCCGCCGATCAGGGCGCAGCCGGAGATCTTGCAGCCATCGGCAATGCCTGCGACCACATCCGTTGCGGTGGCAACGTCAAGGGCGCCACAGGCGAAATAATCCAGGAAGAAGAGGGGTTCGGCACCCTGGACCACCAGGTCGTTGACGCACATGGCCACCAGATCGATGCCGACGGTGCGGTGCTGGGCGGTGTCGATGGCGATCTTCAGCTTGGTGCCGACGCCGTCATTGGCGGCCACCAGGATCGGGTCCTTGAAGCCCGCGCCCTTGAGATCGAACAGGCCGCCGAAGCCTCCGATGTCGCTGTCGGCGCCTGCCCGGGCGGTGGCCTTGACCAGCGGCTTGATGCGCTTGACCAGTTCGTTGCCCGCGTCGATGTCGACGCCAGACTGGGCGTAGGTCAGACCGTTCTGGCCGGTGGACGAGGTATCGCTCATGGGGGACTCCGCTTCCAGGGGGATGAATGCGTCTCTAGGCCACGCGCTTACAGGGTGAAGCGCCGGAAAACAAGGGCCTATGCCGGGCAGCGACCGCTTCTTCGAGACGGTCTTGGCTGCGCGCACCCGACGGGGCAGTCCTGCACCGTGCAGGAGTGGCTCGGCAGGGACCCAAATGCGGGTCCTCCGCCATTCTCCCGGAGGGGCCAGATCGGCGGCTGAGGGGCAGTGGAGGGACGCCTTGGCCGGAAACCGGTCACCTCGGTCTCTTGATGTGTCTCTTGACCTGAGCCGCTGGTCATCCCTAAGTGCGAAGGCCGGACGCGGGATCGCCGTCCGGCCGCTCAGACTGCAACCCTCCGCGCGAAAAGGTGTCCCATGTCCCTGCGTCGTCACGTCCAGTTCTGGCTGCTGGCTACCGCGCTTCTGGTGCTCTTCCTCACCGTTTTCTCCGACGTGCTGCTGCCCTTTGTGGCCGGCATGGCGGTTGCCTATCTGCTCGATCCGGTGGCCGACCGGTTCGAGGCCTGGGGCATGAGCCGCATCTGGGCCACCCTGACGATCCTCTTTGTCTTCATCCTGATGGTGCTGCTCTTCCTGCTGGTGGTGGGTCCGGTGCTTGGCTCCCAGGTCTCGGGCTTCCTGGAAAAGGCTCCGGGGCTGGTGGACCAGCTGCAGCAGCTTCTGCGCACCAATTTCGGCGAGCGGCTCGCCCGTCTCGGCCTGTTCCGCATGGAAGACCTCCAGTCCTCCTTCGGCAACCTGCTGGGGCAGGGGGCGAGCTGGGTTACCGGTATCCTGAAGTCGGTGTGGAACGGCGGTCAGGCGCTTCTGTCCGTTGTCTCCCTTCTGGTGGTGACCCCGGTTGTCGCCTTCTACCTGCTGCTCGACTGGGACCACATGGTCGCCCATATCGATAGCTGGCTCCCCCGCGATCATCAGGAGACCATCCGCCAGCTGGCCCGGGAAATGGACGCCGCGGTGTCGGGCTTCGTGCGCGGACAGGTCTCCGTCTGCCTGCTGCTCGGCGCCTTCTATGCCATCGGCTTGATGCTCGCCGGTCTCAACTTCGGCCTGCTGATCGGCATGGGGGCAGGGCTCGTCAGCTTCATTCCCTTCGTCGGCGCCAGCCTCGGCTTCCTGGTCTCCCTCGGGGTCGCCCTGGTGCAATTCTGGCCGGACTGGAGCATGATACTCGTCGTGGCGGCCATCTTCGGCGCCGGACAGTTTCTGGAAGGCAACGTGCTGCAGCCCAAGCTGGTGGGCGAAAGCACCGGCCTGCACCCGGTCACGCTCATGTTCGCGCTCTTCGCCTTCGGCTACCTGTTTGGATTTGTGGGGATGTTGATCGCCGTTCCGGTCGCGGCCATGCTTGGGGTGCTTGCGCGTTTTGCCCTGAGGCAGTACCTAGCGAGCCCACTGTACACAGGGACCGGCCGCACCGCAGCGGCCCAAGAAGAAACAGGCGCATGACATGATGGCGGACACTCCTCGCCAGCTGCCATTGGACCTGCCACACGATGAGGCGCTCGGTCGAGACGACTATCTTGTCGGCAGCTCCAACATGGCGGCCTTCGAACTGCTCGACCGCTGGCCGGACTGGCCGTCTTCGGTCGTGATCCTTGCCGGGCCGGTCGGTGCGGGCAAGACCCATCTCGTGGAGGTCTTCCGGGCCGAGAGCGGGGCTGCCGTCATCGATGCCCAGGATCTGACGAGCGAGCTCGTGGGCGATCTGGCTCTGGCCCCGGCCGTGGTTCTCGAGGATGCCCATCGCGGCGTCGACGAGACCGCGCTCTTCCATCTGCTTAACGCGGCGCGGCAGGCAGGCATCAACGTCCTGATCACCAGCCGCACCTGGCCGAGTGCCTGGAACCTGCGCCTGCCGGATCTCATGTCGCGCCTGCGCGCAGCGACCCCGGTCGAGATCCTGGAGCCGGACGACGGTCTGCTTCAGCATGTGCTGGTCAAGCTCTTCGCCGATCGTCAGCTCCATGTGGATCTGGCCGTGGTCGACTATCTGGTGGTGCGCATGGAGCGGTCTCTGGGCGTGGCCTGCCGGGCTGTCGAGGCCATCGACCGGGAAGCGCTGGCGGGCCGGGTCAAGATCTCCAAGCCCCTCGTGGGCCGCGTTCTCGACCGGCTGGAGGCCGAGCCCCTCGTCTGAGCCTGTCCCGCTGCGAGACGTGAGGGCCTGTGCCTGCTGACAAGTGGCCACTTATGCGGCACTAGTGGGGCGGGCAAGGTCCGAGATTCGTGTCCCTGCGGCACCAGGCCGGAGGGGCGGCGGGCCTGCGGCGGTTACAGCGTGGGAGCGTAGAGGGATGACGGACGAGATCGATCTGAGGGATGCGGTGCAGGCCTCTGCGGGAGCCCCGAGCTCGCTGGCGGGAGATCCGGCCGTTGCCGACCCGGACCTGGCCTCGTCCCCCAGCCGCTTCATGAACCGGGAGCTCAGCTGGCTCCAGTTCAACCACCGGGTGCTCGAAGAGGCGATGAACCGCAACCATCCGCTGCTGGAGCGGCTGCGGTTCCTGTCCATCTCCGCCAACAATCTCGACGAATTCTTCATGGTCCGCGTGGCGGGCCTGCGCGGTCAGCAGCGGGCGGAAGTGATCAGCCGCTCCGCCGATGGCCTCACCCCGTCCGAACAGCTTGTCCGCATCTCCGAGGCCGTGCGGGGGCTCCAGGCGTCGCAGCAGACCATCTGGCGCGGCCTGCGCACGGAGATTGCCGAAACCGGTATCCAGACGCTGGCCGTGGCAGAACTTGGGCCTGCGGACCGCAGCTGGCTCGAGGATCACTTCCTCACCTACATCTTCCCGATCCTCACGCCGCTCGCCATCGATCCGGCCCATCCGTTCCCCTTCATTCCGAACCTCGGCTTTTCGATCGTCTTCGAGCTGGCCCCGGTAAAGGGCGGCCGCGGCATGATCGCGCTCCTGCGCATCCCCTCCCAGGTGGACCGCTTCGTGCGCCTGCCCAATGGCGAGGACGGCGGCATCCGCTTCATCGCCATCGAACGCGTCGTCGGCCTCTACATCGGGAGGCTGTTCCCGGGCTACGAGATCATCGGCAAGGGCGCGTTCCGCATCATCCGCGACAGTGACATCGAGATCGAGGAAGAGGCGGAGGATCTCGTCCGGCTCTATGAGAGCGCCCTGAAGCGCCGCCGCCGGGGATCGGTGATCCGTCTGGAAATCCAGGACACCACGCCGCCGGCCCTGCGCGCCTTCGTGGCCGAGGCGCTGCATGTGGGCGAGGACGAGATCTTCCTGGCCGACGGGTTGCTTGCCCTTAACAACCTCTCCCAGATCGTCGACCTGGACCGCAACGACCTGAAGTTCGAGCCCTATACGGCCCGTTTCCCCGAGCGCATCCGCGAGCATGGCGGCGACTGCTTTGCCGCCATCAGCCAGAAGGACATCATCGTTCATCACCCTTATGAATCCTTCGACGTGGTGGTGCAGTACCTGCGCCAGGCCGCTCAGGATCCGGATGTGGTGGCGATCAAGCAGACGCTCTATCGCACGTCGAACAACTCGCCCATCGTCAAGGCGCTGGTGGAAGCCGCCGAATCCGGCAAGTCGGTGACGGCGCTGGTGGAGCTGAAGGCCCGTTTCGACGAGGAGGCCAACATCAAGTGGGCCCGCGACCTGGAGCGCGCCGGCGTTCAGGTGGTCTTCGGCTTCATCGAGCTGAAGACCCACGCGAAGATCTCCATGGTGGTGCGCCGCGAGCACGGCAGCCTGCGCACCTATTGCCACATCGGCACGGGCAACTATCACCCGATCACCGCGCGGATTTACGAGGATCTGTCCTTCTTCACCGATGATCCGGACGTGGCCCAGGACGCGGCCCGGGTGTTCAACTACATCACCGGCTATGCGGAGCCGGGCGAGCTCAACCATCTGGCGGTCTCGCCGCTGAGCCTGCGGCGGCGTATCCTCGAGCTCACGCAAGCGGAGATCGACCATGTCCAGGCCGGACGTCCCGGCCAGATCTGGATGAAGATGAACTCCCTCGTCGACGCCCAGGTCATCGATGCGCTCTACCGGGCAAGCCAGGCGGGTGTGCAGGTGGACCTGATCATCCGCGGCATCTGCTGCCTGCGCCCGGGCATTCCGGGCCTCTCCGACAACATCCGGGTGAAGTCCATCGTCGGACGGTTTCTGGAACATTCACGAATTTATTGCTTCGGTAATGGGCACGGGTTGCCCTCGCCGCAGGCCCACGTGTACATCGGCTCTGCGGACATGATGCCTCGTAACATCGACCGCCGGGTGGAGGTGCTTGTTCCTCTGCGGACGGCGACCGTGCATGAACAGGTTCTCGACCAGATCATGGTGGCGAACCTCAGGGACAATCAGCAGAGCTGGCGGATCCTGCCGGACGGCTCGCACGAACGGGTGATCCCGGGGGACAACGAGGAACCTTTCAACGCCCACCGCTATTTCATGACAAACCCCTCCCTGTCGGGCCGGGGCAAGTCGCTGAAGAGCGATCGGCCGAAATCCTTCCTCAAGCGGGCTGCCGAAGGCGCACCGCCGAAAGAGTGACATGACTGCAAACCGCTATCCCGCTCGCGGCCGTCTGAACGGCACCGGCCCGATCGCCGTCATCGACATCGGCTCCAATTCCGTGCGTCTGGTGGTCTATGAGCGCCATGCCCGTACGCCCACCATGCTCTTCAACGAGAAGACGCTTGCGGGCCTCGGACGCGGCATCGCGGTGACCGGCTGCATGGCCGAGGACAGCGTTCAGAGCGCGCTTGGCGCCATCACCCGCTTCAAGGCGGTCAGCGCCCATATCGGCGTGCGCGAGACCCATGTGATTGCTACCGCTGCTGCCCGCGACGCCGCCAACGGCCCCGCATTCGTTGCGGCCGTGGAAGAGATCCTCGGCGTTCCCGTGCGCATCCTGAACGGTGGCGAGGAAGCCTTTTACTCCGCCCTCGGCGTCATCGCCGGCTTCTGGGATCCCCACGGCATCGTCGGCGATCTGGGGGGCGGCAGCCTCGAGCTGGTGCCCGTCGACAAGGGCACATCCGGCCCTGGAGAAACCTTCGCGCTCGGCGGCCTGCGTCTGGCGGAAGCCTCGGAAGGCAAGATTGCCCGGGCGCAGACCCTGGCGGAAGAGGCGCTGGCGACCTATCAGTGGCCGGATCTCGGGCCGGGCGAGCGCATCTTCTATGCGGTCGGCGGCACTTGGCGTTCGCTGGCGCGCCTCTACATGGAGCGCGTCGCCTATCCCCTGCACGTGATGCATAATTTCGAGATCCCGGCGGCCGATGCCATCGCTTTCTGCCGCGAGGTCTCGGTCAAGGACCTCTCTGGCGTGGCCGGATCGGAGGTCGTGTCGAAGCAGCGCCGGTCCCTCGTGCCCTTCGGGGCCGTGGTGCTGGAAAAGGTGCTCACCGCCATGCAGGCGGACAAGCTGATCATTTCGGCCACCGGTGTGCGTGAAGGCCTGCTCTACGACATGCTGCCCGCCCGCATGAAGCTGCAGGATCCGGTGATCGAGGCCGCGCGGGAATTCGCGCTGCTGCGCGCCCGCTCGCCCGAACATGCCGAGGAGCTGGTGGCCTGGTCCGACCGGATCTTCGGCGCACTGGCCATCGAGGAAGTGGGGCAGGAGAAGCCCCTGCGCCACGCCGCCTGCCTGCTCTCCGACATCGGCTGGCGCGCCCATCCCGACTATCGCGGCGAGCAGAGCCTCAACATCATTTCCAACGCGGCCTTCGTCGGGCTCGACCACGCGGGCCGCGCCTTCCTGGCGGCTTCGGTCTTCTATCGCCATCAGGGGCTGGGGGACGCGGGCCTGTCGCCGGTGATCCGTCAGCTCTTCGACGGGCGCCTGAAGGAGCGCTCCCGGATGGTGGGCGCCATGCTGCGGGTGGCCTCGCTGCTGACCGCCTCCATGCCCGGCATCCTGCCGCGCACGGGCATCAAGGCGGAAGAGGGGCTCGTGACCCTGACCCTGCCGAAGGATCTGGCCGAATTCGACGGCGAGCGCCTGCGCAAGCGCTTCACCCAGTTTGCCAAGCTGGTGGACTGCCGGGGCGAGATCGTCGTCAGCGACAGCTGACGTCACGCGCGCCCCTTATCCGGCAAGTCACAGGGCGTAGAGCCTACCCCGGCTTGCATTGCGGATCCGGTCGACGCGCTGCCCGTCGAGATGGAAGTCATAGTGGTCGCCCTACACTAGGATCGGCAGCAGGTCCGGCCAGAAGACGCCGATGCAGCATCCGCCTTCGTGACGCACGCTCGGATAGACGATGCCGTTCGATTCAGCCTCCCGCAGCGCCCGTCCGATCGTCTGTCCGTCGCTCGTGTCGTCCGGGTCAAGCAGGTCATCGCGCCCCGTCGCGTCATGCAGTTCCAGATCCACCGCCCCGATCGGTGGAAACGTGGACGAAGCTGGCCATGAGCAGGCTAGCGCCCGGGCCGGAAACCCGACGCTCCGGCGGCAGCTGTCCTTGCACCAGAACGAAAACCAGCGGGGACGCCCGAAAACAAAAAACGGCGCGGAGGACCGCGCCGTTTGAGGGTTCTGCGAAGGAGAGGGCCGCTTACTCGGCGGCTTCGCGCTCGGCAGCAGGCTCGATGGCGACGATCTGCCGGTCGCGGAAGGCAAGGGCCACTTCGCCGCGCTTCAGCTTGAGCGCGGTCTCGCCGAAGAGCTCGCGGCGCCAGCCCTGCAGGGCCGCCACATCCGCGTGGTCATCGGCGGCGATCTTTTCCAGATCATCGACCGTAGCGATCACCTTGGAGGCAACCCCGTGGTTCTCGCTGACGAGCTTGAGCAGCACCTTCAAGAGATCAACGGCGGCGGCGGATCCGTCCGGAGACTGACGGCCCTTTGGTACCTTCGGAAGCTTGTCGCGCGGGGTGGAGAGGGCGGCACGCACGGCCTTGAGGATTTCCTCGGCCGGCTTGGAGCGCTCGAAGCCCTTGGGGATGGTGCGCAGGCGGGCAAGCGATTCCGGATCGGCCGGCTGCTGGGCGGCGATCTCGTAGATCGCATCATCCTTCAGCACCCGCGAGCGCGGCACGTTGCGCCCCTGCGCCTCGCGCTCGCGCCAGGCGGCGACTTCCATCATTACCGCCAGCTCGATCGGCTTGCGCACGCGCAGCTTCAGGCGCTGCCAGGCATGGGCGGGCTCGGTGCGATAGGTGCTTTCCGACAGCAGCACCTTCATCTCGTCCTCGACCCAGTGGCTGCGCTTCTGCTCGGCCAGATTGGCCTTCAAGAAGGCATAGCAGTCGCGCAGATGGGTGACATCGGCCACCGCATATTCGAGCTGCTTCCTGGTCAGGGGACGCCGGGCCCAGTCGGTGAAGCGCGAGGACTTGTCGAGCTGGGCGCCCGTCACCTTGTAGACCAGCTGGTCATAGGAGATCGAATCGCCGAAGCCGCAGACCATGGCGGCCACCTGGCTGTCGAAGAGCGGGGTCGGGATCAGACCGCCCAGATGATAGATGATCTCGATGTCCTGGCGGGCCGCATGGAACACCTTGGTCACGTCCTCCTTCGCCATCAGGGCAAAGAAGGGCGCAAGATCAAGGCCTTCGGCGAGCGCATCGATCACGTAGGCCTGACCTGGACCGGCCAGCTGGATCACGCAGAGCTGCGGCCAGAAGGTGCTCTCCCGCAGAAACTCCGTATCGACGGTCACATAATCGTTCGAGCCGAGGGTCTCGCAGGCGGCGGCGAGTTCGGATGTAGTCGTAATCACATTCATGGTGACCAAGTGCTATATCGCAGTCCTGCCTCTTTGTCGCCACGAAATCGCGCGAACCGGCCCGGGAGCTGCAGCGGGTTGCATCCATGCCGCAGGTCGGCAGCCGGAGGACAGGGAAAGCACGGGGCAGGGGCGCGGCAGACCCCGCTGCCGTTTACGCGCCCGCGCTTTTGCGATATGCCGGCGCAAAACGGGTCGCAAACCGCCCTGCGCCTTGACTTCTGACCGGTGACGTGGCTTCTCCACCCATCGAGATCTGGCGTGCGCGCCGACCCCATCTGTCGAATCCCGTCCACCATGGCCGTCGAACTGCCGGACGGGGCTGTCCGAATTAGAAAACTGTCGAGGAATACATGCATCGCTACCGTAGTCACACATGCGGCGACCTGCGCGAAACCCATGTTGGCGAAACCGTTCGCCTGTCCGGCTGGGTCCATCGTGTCCGTGACCACGGCGGTCTGCTGTTCATCGATCTGCGCGACCACTATGGCATCACCCAGTGCGTGATCGACCCGGATTCGGCCGCTTTCAAGCTGGCTGAAACCGTGCGCTCCGAGTGGTGCATCCGCATCGATGGCGAAGTGAAGAAGCGCACCGACGCCACCATCAACGCCGACATCGCCACCGGCGCGGTCGAGATCTTCATCCGCGACATGGAAATCCTGGGCGCGGCCAAGGAACTCCCGCTGCCCGTCTTCGGCGATCAGGACTATCCGGAAGAAATCCGCCTGAAGTACCGCTACCTCGACCTGCGTCGGGAGAAGCTGCACAACAACATCATGCTTCGCTCCAAGGTCGTCGCCGACCTGCGGAGCCGCATGTGGGACATCGGCTTCACCGAGTTCCAGACGCCGATCATCACCGCTTCCTCGCCGGAAGGCGCGCGCGACTTCCTGGTGCCGTCCCGTCTGCACCCGGGCAAGTTCTACGCGCTGCCCCAGGCGCCGCAGCAGTTCAAGCAGCTGATCATGGTCTCCGGTTTCGACCGCTACTTCCAGATCGCGCCCTGCTTCCGCGATGAAGACCCGCGTGCCGACCGCTCGCCCACCGACTTCTACCAGCTCGACCTGGAGATGTCCTATGTGGAGCAGCAGGACATCTTCGACACGGTCGAACCGGTTCTGGCCGGCTGCTTTGAAAAGTTCGGCGGTGGCCGTCCGGTCAACCGCAACTGGCCTCAGATCGCCTATCGCGACGCCATGCTGTGGTACGGCTCCGACAAGCCGGACCTGCGCAACCCGATCAAGATGCAGGTCGTCTCCGAGCATTTCGCCGGCTCCGGCTTCGCGATCTTCGCCAAGCTGCTTGAGCAGGACGGCAACGAGGTCCGCGCCATTCCGGCCCCGACCGGCGGCAGCCGCAAGTTCTGCGACCGCATGAACAAGTTCGCCCAGGACGAAGGTCTGCCGGGCATGGGCTACATCTTCTGGCGCAAGGCCGACGACGGCTCCATGGAAGCCGCCGGTCCGCTGGCCAAGAACATCGGTCCGGAGCGCACGGAAGCCATCCGCGTGCAGCTGGGTCTGGATGTGGGCGACGCCGCCTTCTTCCTCGGTGGCAAGCCGAAGTCCTTCGAGAAGATCGCCGGCAAGGCTCGCAACATCATCGGTGAAGAGCTCGGCCTGACCGATCTCAACCGCTTCGAATTCGCCTGGATCGTCGACTTCCCGATCTACGAGCAGGATCCGGACACGGGCAAGATCGACTTCGAGCACAACCCCTTCTCCATGCCCCAGGGCGGCCTGGATGCGCTGAACGGCGATCCGCTTGAGGTCAAGGGCTTCCAGTACGATCTGGCCTGTAACGGCCACGAGCTGGTCTCCGGCGCGATCCGCAATCACAAGCCGGAAATCATGTACCGGGCCTTCGAGATCGCCGGCTATCCGAACTCGGAAGTCGACAAGCGCTTCGGCGGCATGGTCAACGCCTTCCAGTATGGCGCGCCTCCCCACGGTGGCTGCGCGGCCGGCATCGACCGCATCGTCATGCTTCTCGCCAACGAGGCGAACATCCGCGAGGTCATCATGTTCCCGATGAACCAGAAGGCGGAAGACCTGATGATGGGCGCGCCGAGCGAGCCGACCACGGAGCAGCTGCGCGAACTGCATCTGCGCCTGAACCTGCCGAGCGCCTGATCGGTGCGGTGGCACACGCATCGGATCCCCTCGGGATGTGATTGAAACTCTGGAACAGGGGCGCTGGATCGGTTCGGTGCCCCTTCCGTCTTTGAAGGGGCCGGAGTGCCCGAAGCGGCGCCCCTCTGCCTTGAGCCGCGAGTGCCGGCGGCTCACCCATCCCGGAACTCCCGGCCTTGCCGGATGATGACGATCATTCACCTGTTGCCACCTGAAAAGCCGACCGAAACGGATCATGTCGAAAAAGACCAAGACCGCTGAAAAGCTCGCGCCCGAGACGACGATCCCCCTGATCCGCCGTCTGCTGCTGGAGAATGCCCGCAGCTACCTGCGCCAATATGCGGTCGCCTTCGTCTTCATGGGGGCGGTGGCCGCCTCCACGGCCGCCAGCGCCTGGATCATGAAGGACGTCATCAACGAGGTCTTCATCAACCAGGACAAGGGCATGATCGTCGCGATCGCGCTCTTCGTCATGGCGATCTTCACGGTCAAGGGCGCCTCGACCTATGGCCAGCAGGTGGTTCTCAGCCGGGTCGGCAATGCCATCGTCGCCGATTGCCAGCGCCGGCTCTTTGCCCGCCTGCTCGAGCAGGACATGGCCTATTACAGCCGCACGCCGCTGGGGGAACTGACCACCCGCATCCAGCACAACACGTCGGCCGCCCGCGCCGTCATCGATCTGGTGGTCGTCAGCCTCGGGCGTGACGTGCTCACCATTATCGGTCTGGTCGCGGTCATGATCGCGCAGGATCCGCTGCTCTCGCTCTTCGCGCTGGTCATCATGCCGCCGGCGGTCATCGGCGTGTCGCTGCTGGTGCGCCGGGTGCGCAAGCACGCCAAGTCCCAATTTGTCTCCACCACGCGCATTCTGTCCGTGCTTCAGGAGACTGCCCTCGGCATTCGCATCGTCAAGGCCTTCGGGGTCGAGGACCGGCTTCAGGCCGCCATGAATGCCGCCGTCGGCGACGTGGAGCGGCAGGCCAACAAGATCGCCTCCCTGACCGCGCGTACCTCGCCGCTGATGGAAACCCTCGGCGGCTTTGCCGTGGCGCTGGTCATTCTCTACGGCGGCTATTCCGTGGTCGAGATGGGCCAGGAGCCCGGTGCCTTCTTCTCCTTCATCACCTCGCTGCTGCTGGCCTATGATCCGGCCAAGCGCCTGGCGCGCCTGCAGGTCAACCTGACCAACTCGCTGGTCGGCGTCCGACTGATGTATGACCTGATCGACGAGGAGCCCGAGCTCAAGGATGCCGCCGACGCCCGTCCGCTGGGGGTCACCGCCGGTGAGGTCCGTTTCGAGGATGTGAGCTTCTCCTATGGCGAGGGCTCCGCGCTCAACGGGCTCACCTTCGTGGCGGAAGCCGGGCGCACCACCGCGCTGGTCGGTGCCTCGGGAGCGGGCAAGTCCACGGTCTTTGCCCTCATCGAGCGCTTCTACGATCCCGCTTCGGGGCGCATTGCCATCGACGGTCAGGCGCTTTCCGGTGTCTCGCTGGCAAGCCTGCGCCGGTCGATCGCCTATGTCTCGCAGGATACGTTCCTGTTCGATCTGAGCGTGCGCGACAATATCCGCCTCGGCCGCCCGGAGGCGAGCGACGAGGAGGTGATGCAGGCTGCCCGCGACGCCAACGCTCATGACTTCATCACTGCAATGCCCAAGGGCTACGACTCGTCCGTGGGCGAGGGCGGCGACCAGCTTTCCGGCGGTCAGCGTCAGCGCATCGCGATCGCCCGGGCCATGCTGCGCAACGCGCCGATCCTGCTGCTCGACGAGGCGACCTCCGCCCTTGATGCGGAATCCGAGGCCAAGGTTCAGGCAGCGCTTGAGCGCCTCATGCAGGGCCGGACGACGCTGGTGATCGCCCATCGCCTGTCCACCGTCATGCATGCGGACAAGATCGTGGTCATGGATCGCGGCCGCTGCGTGGAAGAGGGCACCCATGTGGCGCTCAATGCCCGGGACGGCATCTATCGCCGCCTCTGCGACCTGCAATTCCGCGCCGGCCAGCGCGAGGCAGCTCCCGCCGGTGCCGATCCGGTCGAGCCCGGCCAGCCCTGAAGGTCATGACACCTGCGAGACAAAAAAACGGCCGGAGAGTTCCGGCCGTTTTCGTTTGTGCGGTCCTGACGGGCTGTCAGTTCGCGGGGTTGGCTTCGACCTTCAGTCCCAGGAGGCCGGGCAGGCTGTTGGGGGCCATCATTCCGGCGCCCATCAGAACGCCGATCACCGGCGGGGTGGCCGGCGTGGCCGTCGCCCGCAGGCTGCCCGGAGTGGCGAGGAAGGCAGTCAGCGCCTCCTGCGCCTGGCGTCGCAGCTCCGTGTCCTGGATCTGGACCAGCGCCATGGGCAGGACGATGCCGAGCTGCTTTTCCAGATCCTGACGGCTGACGCCCTGGCCCTGTGCCTGCAGCTCGATCACGCGTTCGTAGAGCCCGTGGTTGACCAGATCGAGCGTGATGGAATTGACCGTCACCGACTGGAGCAGCTCCTGCTGGAGCTTCTGCTGCTCTTCCCGGGAGGGTTTGAGCGCGGACACCGCCTGCAGCTTGTCCATAAGCGGCTTGGTGACCCCGCCGGCGGTCAGGCTCAGGTCGAGGCTCGCCATGTCGCGGGCGTCCACATGCAGGCTCTCGATGGTCAGGGTGCTGGTTTCCGGTGCCCAGCCGACAGCGGCCTTCAGGCCGAGGTTGACCTCCGAATAGCCGAGCGCCCGGATCTGGGCACGTCCCTTCGGATCAAAGGCGTCCAGCGGCAGGTTGAGGTCGCTGACCTCGAGACTGCCCTTGTGGGCGACACCCTCGCGCAGATCGTCGAGGCGGACGCCCAAATGGCCGACAGTCACATGGCGCCCGTCCTTGTTGTCGATGCGGATCGTGTCGACATCGACCTCCCGGTACATGGACTTGCCTTCGAGGCCGCGTTCGGCGCGCACGTCCTCGACGGAGGGCAGGGTCACGTCGCGGGCCTCGGCGGTCGCTGCCGTGACGGTCGTGTCCTGCTTGTCGGTGATCCGGATGCCCTGAAGCGCGAGTGTCTCGATGGTCAGCCGACCATCCGCCTCTATCGTCGCGCCCTTCAGGGTGTTGGTGTCGATGCTCAGACGCGTGCCGTCATCCCCGTTGTTGACGAAGAGCAGATCGCTCAGCGTCACCACATCGCCCGAAGCCTCCACCTTGCCCACGGTGACGGTTTCGTTCTGGCCGCTCTCCAGCAGGGTCAGATAAGTGTCGGCGATCTCGTTGCCGGTCGGCTCGAAGGCGGCAGCCGGGGTGACGAGGGCAGCTCCCGACAGGAGTGCGGCACTCAGTGCCAGGCGGGTGAAGGGGCGCAGGCCCGGGCCGGATGCGGATCGGAAGGGGGGCAGATGCATGAAAGGCTCCGTCTGGGCGGAAGGCCGGCCTCGGCCGGTCCGCAGGGCAATGACATGATTAAAACGCCGCCATGATGCCATGACGGTGTGCGGAAGGACAACGCCGGACATGCCGCTTGCGTGCCATGGGCCGGGTCTCTCCGCTCGCAGACGGCGACAGGCCATTGGCGCAGGGAGAGGATCCGTCCCCTGAGGTAAGGGATTGATCCGGGGTTTCAACCGGTGCGGTCTTGCCGGGGCGGCGGGTCAGTCCGGCTTTTCGGCAAACTCGGCGATGGCCGCGGCAATGTCGGCCCAGGTGGGCAGGCTGTTCTCGTTGCCCAGATGCTGGATGGCGTGGCTGGAGGCCCCGCGGGCCTGGGTGAAGTGATGCAGCCAGGAATGGGCCGGATCATGCAGGTAGGAGGCGATATAGGCGCCGTGGAAGATGTCGCCGGCGCCGTTGCTGTCGACCACCCGGTCGCGCGGCACGTCAAGGGCCGGCATGATCTCGTGATGCCGGCTGCCATCATACCAGACCATCCCGTGTTCGCCGAGGGTGACGGCGCCCACCGGGCAGCCGCGCGAGCGCAGATAGTCCAGTGTTTCGCCCGGCGTGCGGCCGAGTTGCTCGCAGAAGCGCTCGGACACCACGGCCACGTCGATATGGGCCAGGAGCTCGTCGGTGTTGTCGCGCACCGCGCCCCCGTCGAGGGAGGTCAGGATCCCGTGCTCCCGGCACGCCTTGGCGTAGTGGAGCGCCGCATCGGGCATGTGTCCGTCCAGATGCAGAGCCTTGAGCCCGGTCAGGGTCAGGGGCGGGAAGGGATGCAGGAACTCGTTGTCCCGGCAACGAACGATGGCGCGCTTGCCGTCCTTGGGCATGATGAAGGAGAGGGAGCTTTCCTTCACCTTGCGGCCGTGGACCGAGATGCCGTATTGCGCCGCCATGTCGAGGAACATGCGCGCCAGCCAGTCATCGGCCTGGGAGCAGAGCAGCTCCGGCTTGCCGCCGAGCTTGGCGCAGGCAAAGGCCGCCGTCACCGCATTGCCTCCGAAGGACACCGCATAGTCCCGGGCGATGGTCTTCTCGTCGCCCGTGGGCAGCCGGTCGGTGAGGAAGGTGATGTCGATATAGGCTTGGCCGATGAAGAGGGCTTGCATGGCGGCGGAAACTCCGTGGGGCCGGCATTCTCGGAAAGGATGTCCCGTTTTGTCGAACAGGTTGCATCAGCATAGACAGGCTGATGCGTGGCGCAAATGACAAGTATCAAAGCCTCTGTTCAGCGCTTGTTTACGCCTTTGCCCCATGATTTTGCAGCACTTGTTTACCGTAGGCCTTCGATTGTGTCCCGCCGCTACCTGTTCTTCGTGAAGGCTGTGATTGTCGCGCTGTTTCTGGCGACGGCACCGCTGTTCGTGATCAACTGGATCCTCAATTATCACGCGGAAAGTCACGCCTACGTGGAAATGGAGCGCATGGGCGAGCGCTATGTCCAGCGCGCCGAGGAGATGATCAGCCAGACCGTGACCGCCCTGCAGCGGCTCGATCGGGATGATGTCCAGACTTGCGACGGCGCGGACCGGGTGCTCTTCCAGAAGGTGGTCTCCAGCGAAGGCGCAATTGATTCCGTCGGTCTGGTGGATCATGAAGGCAAGCGCATGTGCATTGTTCCCGACCGGGAGCTGACCGGCAAGGCAATCCTGCCCGTGCTGCGCCAGGACGGTCCGCTGGTCGGCATCGGCATGCTGGAGCGCGAATATCTTGGCGCGCGGGCCGCCGTGGTCAGCTGGGACCTTCGCAACGGCTACCGTCTCTTTGCCGAGATCAATCCGGCGGCCATCGCCATCGATCCGGGTCCGGATTTCATCCGCTCCTACCGCCGTGTCGAGCTGCGCCTCGGGGCGGATCTGCTTTGGTATACGTCGGGTGGCTATACGTCCCAGGGCAATGACCCGGAAAACGTGATGGTCGCCACCATTAACTCCACCCGGTATCCCCTCTCGGCCATGATCATCGCGCCCCGCTCGGCCGCGCTGACCATGATCCAGGACCTGAAGGTGCTTGCCGCAGCCGGCTGCGGCGCGCTGGTGCTGATCTTCGTGGCCATCGGCGTCTGGTTCTCCTGGCGCCCGGAAAGCGAGGCGCACGACGACTTCTCCGCCGCCATCCGCAACGGCGAGTTCATTCCCTACTACCAGCCTGTGATGGACATCGAGACCGGCAAGCTGCGCGGCTGCGAGGTGCTCATGCGCTGGCGCCGGCCCAATGGCACCATGGTGTCGCCCGGCCAGTTCATGGCCTATGCGGAAAGTACCGGCCATATCTTCGACATGACCCGCTCCATCATGGTGCAGACCACCCAGGAGGTCGGTCAGCTCTACGAGGAAAACCCGGACTTCAAGCTGTCGGTCAATCTCTTTGCCGGACACTTCCGCAACCGCGAGGTGATTCAGGATCTGAAGGACATCTACGAGAATTCGAAGATCTCCTTCCAGCAGATCGTCGTCGAGGTCACTGAGCGCTATCCGCTGGACGATCTGGATCTGGCGCGAAAGATGATTGCCGAGATGCAGGCCATGGGCCTGCGCGTCGCCCTCGACGACGTGGGCACGGGTCATGGCGGCATGGCCTATCTGCAGAAGCTGGGCATCGATATCATCAAGATCGACAAGATGTTCATCGACAGCATCGGCGACGATGACAGCTCAACCACCATCGTGGACAGCATGGTCGAGCTGGCCGACAACCTCGGCATGGGCATCATCGCCGAGGGGGTCGAGACGGAGGACCAGATCGACCGTTTGCGCGAGTTGGGGGTGACGGCGGCGCAGGGGTATTTCTTCGCCCGGCCAATGCCTGCGTCGGAATACATCGCCTTCGCCGCGAAGGTCGAGGAGGATCTCGCCGCAGCCGCCCGGCGCGCCCGGGCCGAGGCCGAGGCCGCCGCCGCCGCGGAAGCCGCCGCCTGATCCGCATGCCCTTCGAAATCTTCCCCCGGGTGACCTGATCCCGCAGTCGGGCAGGGCGTTTTTCTGCCCACCCTGGCATGTTCTGACTATTGTCTGTACCGGCTGGACGGTATAAAAGCGGGCAGATTTTTCGCACCGGATCTGAAGCCTTGAGCTCTACCCCCCACCTTGCCGACACGTCCGAGACCGATGCTGCGCCCCGCCGCCGTGGCCGCAAGCCGGACGCGTCCGGCCGCTCGCGCGAAGCCATTCTCGAAGCCGCGCTCCAACTCGTTTGCGAGAAGGGGGCAGGGGCGTTGACCATCGAGTCTGTCGCTGAACGCGCCGGCTTCTCCAAGGGCGGCGTTCTCTACAACTTTCCCAACAAGGAACTGCTGGTGAAGGGAATGGTAGAGCGCGAAGTTGAAGGCTTCGCCTCCCAGGTCGAGACCGAGCGCCAGCGCCAGCTCGATCTTGGTTCGGGCTGCCCGACACTGGCCGCGCTTGTCGAGGCCGGCGAGCTCTGGATCCGGGGAAACGATGCGGGGCCGCGCGGCATTCTCCTCACCCATGTGAGTGCGCCGGACCTGTGTGAACCCTTTCTCGCGCACAAGGAAAAGCTGCGCGACGAGATGCGTCGCGAGACGCGCAACCTGCCCCGCGCCATGCTCGTGTGGAGCGCCCTCGAAGGCGTTCTCATGAGTTATGCCCACGGGGTGATGCGCTTCTCCGACACCGAACTGACTGCTTTTTTTGACGAACTGCGTTCCCTCCTCCGCGGTTCGTTCCTGAATGAAGGACTGTAGACGATGTTTCTGTCTCCCCGGTTTTCCGGTGCCCGCCTGCTGAAGAGCGCAGGTCTCGTTCTGGCTCTCGGCCTCGGACTTGCTGCCTGTCAGGACGAGGCGACCGACCCGATTGCCGAAGCCGAGGCCAAGCTGATTGCCCAGCCGCGCCCGGCCCGGATCTTCACGGTCTCCGAAGACACGGCCACCCTCTCGCGCCGCTTTACCGGCCGCGTCCAGCCGGTGAAGACCGTCGATCTGGCCTTCCAGGTCGGCGGCAAGCTGCAGGAACTGCCGGTTCTCGAGAGTGCGGAAGTGAAGAAGGGCGACCTTCTGGCGGCCCTCGACCCCACCGACTATGAGCGTGCCGTGCGCGAGGCCCAGCTGCGGGTCGATCAGGCCAAGCGTGATCTTGACCGTCAGGAAACCCTGCGCGCCCGCTCCGTCGTCTCCCAGTCGACCTATGACGACCAGAAGAACCAGTATGATCTGGCGGTCGAAGCCCTGAAGACGGCCGAGCAGAACCTGGCCTACACCCGTCTCTTCTCGCCCTTCGAAGGGGTTGTGACCCGCCGGCTGGTGGACAACTTCACCTTTGTGACGGCCGGGGCGGCCGTGCTGCGCCTGCAGGATGTCTCCGAGGTGCAGATCGACATCAACGTGCCGGAAGCCCTCTTCGCGCGGGTCAAGGGCGAGGATGTCAGCAATCTCCACGCCGAGTTCCAGGCCTTCCCGGGCCAGTCCTTCCCGCTGGTCTACCGCGAGCATTCCTCGGAAGTCGATGACGTGACCCAGACCTACCGGATCACCCTGGCCATGCCGCAGAACCCCGACTACCGGATCCAGCCGGGCATGTCCGCCACCGTTGTGGCCAATCTGAACGAGAACCCGGGTGCCCGCGAGGCTCTGCTCGTGCCCACGTCTGCCGTCGCGGTGGACGGGGCCGGTGAAGCCTATGTCTGGGCCTTTGACGAGGCAGCGGGAACCGTCTCGCGCGCGCCCGTGAAGATCGGTGTGGTCAATGGCGACTATATCCCGGTCCATGAGGGCCTGTCCGTGGGCGACCAGATCGTCTCGGCCGGCGTCTCCTATCTCACCGACGGCCAGGCCGTCCGGCCGCTGCGCTGATTGCGCGTGTCCGGAAACAAGGGAGCCTGACCCGTGGATATTGCCCGTTACTCGATCGAAAAGCCGGTCAACACCTGGATGATCGTGCTGGTCGCCCTGCTCGGAGGCCTCTGGGGCCTCATGACCGTGGGGCGGCTGGAAGATCCGGCCTTCACCATCAAGACCGCTCAGGTGATCACCGCCTATCCGGGCGCGACCGCCGAGGAAGTGGAGCTGGAGGTCACCGAAAAGCTGGAAACCGCCATCCAGCAGATGCCCCAGCTCGACAAGCTCAAGTCCGTGTCCCAGCCCGGTCTCTCCCGCATCGAGGTGGAGATCAAGGACACCTATGACGGCGAGGAGCTGCCCCAGGTCTGGGACGAGCTGCGCCGCAAGGTGAATGACGAGGTGCGCAACCTGTCGAGCGGTGTGCAGCCGCCGCTGGTGTATGACAGCTTCGGCGACGTCTTCGGCCTCTATTACGCCTTCACCGCCGAGGGCTACTCCCGCCGCGAGATCCGCAAGACCGTGAAGCAGATCCGCCGCGAGCTGCTGACCGTCGACGGGGTGGCGAAGGTGGAGATCGCCGGCGAGCCGGATGATCGCATCTACCTGAATATCTCCCAGGAGAAGATGGCCAACCTCGGCATTTCCATGTCCGACGTGGCCGATGTGCTCGCGGCTGAAAACGCCATCCAGACCAACGGATCGGCGCTCTCCGGCGACAAGCGCATCCAGCTCATGACCGCGTCGGCCTTCGATGCCTACGAGAAGATCCAGGATCTTGTCGTCGGTGTTCCGGGCACCACGGCCATGATCCACCTCTCCGACATCGCGACCCTCGAGGTGCTGCCGCCGGAAGAACCGGACCTGATCATCCGCCACGATGGCCGCGAGGCCGTCACGCTCGGCGTGTCTCAGGTCAATGGCACCAACATCGTCGACGTGGGCTCCGGCGTGCAGGCCAAGCTGGCGGAAATCCGCGCCCAGCTCCCTGTCGGCATGGAAATCAGCCCGATCTATGAACAGAACGTGGTGGTGGACGAGGCCGTCAACGGCTTCATCGTCAACCTGGCCGCCTCGGTGGTCATCGTGATCGGCGTGCTCTGCCTCTTCATGGGCTGGCGTGCCAGCCTCGTGGTCGGGGCCGTGCTCCTGCTCACCGTCATGGCGACGGTGCTCTTCATGCGCATATTCGGCATCGAGATGGAACGTATCTCGCTGGGCGCGCTGATCATCGCCATGGGCATGCTGGTGGACAACGCCATAGTGGTCGCCGAAGGCATGATGATCAACATGCAGCGTGGCGAGAAGGCCATTCCCGCTGCCAGCAAGGTGGTGGGCCAGACCATGTGGCCGCTGCTGGGCGCCACCGTCATCGGCATTATGGCCTTTTCCGGCATCGGCCTGTCCCCGGACGCGACCGGCGAATTCCTGTTCTCGCTCTTCGCGGTGATCGGCATTTCGCTGCTGCTGTCCTGGGTTTTTGCCGTGACCGTGACCCCGCTCTTCGGCAAGTACTTCTTCAAGGTTGGCGCCGGCGGCGATGGCCATGATCCCTACAAGGGCATCCTCTACACCTTCTACCGCAAGTTCCTGATCGTCTCGCTCAAGGCGAGGGTGCTGACGGTGGTGGTGCTGGTGGCCATCACTGCGGTCTGCTTCGTGGCCTTCGGCAGCGTCAAGCAGGCCTTCTTCCCCGACAGCAACACACCGATCTTCTACATCCACTACTGGGCGCCCCAGGGTACGGACATCCTTGCCACGGCTCGTGACATCGCCGAGATCGAGGACATCGTTCAGGCCGACGAGCGGGTGGAGACGGTGACGAGCTATGCCGGCGGCGGTGCGACCCGCTTCATGCTGACCTATGCTCCCGAAAGCGCCAATGACGCCTATGGCCATCTCATCGTGCGCACCACCAGCCGCGACGTGATCGATCAGCTGGCCCTCGACCTGCGCGAGAAGCTCGGCATGGACTATCCCGAAGCGCAGATCATCACCAAGCGTCTGGTCTTTGGCCCGGGCGGCGGGGCAAAGATCGAGGCCCGCTTCTCCGGTCCGGATGCGGATGTGCTGCGTCAGCTCTCGGCCAAGGCCGAGGCGATCTTCCGCGATCCCGACAACCGTCTGAACGACATCCGTGCCGACTGGCGTCAGCGCGAGCTGGTGCTGCGGCCTCTCTTCGACGAGGACCGGGCCCGGATCGCCGGCATCACCCGCCAGAACCTGTCCTACGCCCTGAAGTTCGCCACCTCAGGCGTTCAGGTCGGTACCTTCCGCGATGGGGATGACAACATTCCGATCTATGCGCGCAAGGCCCGTCCGGAAGGGCAGGAAGCCACCAAGACGCTCTATGACAACCTGGTCTATTCCAACTCCCAAGGCGAGTATGTCCCGGTCGATCAGATCGTGCGCGACTTCCAGATGGAGCCGCAGGACACCCTCATCCATCGCCGCGACCGGGTACGAACCCTGACCGTGGCCGCCGAGGTGACCGGTGGCGAGACGGCGGATGCGGCGCTGAAGCGCGTGCGCCCGCAGATCGAGGCCATCGAGTTGCCCTATGGCTATCACCTGGAGTGGGGCGGGGAGTTTGAAAGCACCCGTGACGCACAGGCCTCGCTTGGGGCCCAGCTGCCGCTCGGCTTCCTGGTCATGCTCATCACCTCGATCCTGCTCTTCGGATCGATCCGCGAGCCGCTGATCATCTGGCTGATGGTGCCCATGTCCATCAACGGCGTGGCGCTGGCCCTTCTGGGCACGGACACCGCCTTCGGCTTCATGTCCCTGCTGGGCTTCCTGTCCCTGTCGGGCATGCTGATCAAGAATGCGATCGTTCTCCTCGAGGAGATCGACATCCTGATCGAGGAGGGCCGTCCGAAATATGATGCCATCGTGGAAGCCGGGGTCTCGCGCATGCGCCCGGTGATGCTGGCAGCCATCACCACAATCCTCGGCATGGCACCGCTTCTGTCAGACGCCTTCTTCCAGGGCATGGCGGTCACCATCATGGGCGGTCTGGCCTTTGCCACGGTTCTGACCCTGATCGCGACGCCGGTGCTCTTCGCGCTCTTCTACGGAGTGCGCCCACCGAAGAAGGGAGAGGCCGAGCCTGCCTCAGCCGAAGCCGCCTTGTGAGTGGCTTTGCAAACGGATTACCGAGTGCAAGGGGCGGGCCGAAAGGTCCGCCCCTTCATGCTTTGTTAGGAGCGTTTTCAGTCATCGCTCCCCGCCGCGTGTATCCTGTGGTCTGGCTGATCTGACGCAGCGTAAATGAATGCGTCAACTGACACGCATGTGTCTGAGGAGGTTCGCATGAAGAAGATTTTTGCCGCAGCGATGGTCCTGTCCACTCTGGCCTTCGTGGGAGGAGCGGGCGCCAGCGGTGAGCTGGGTGTGATGGCATCCGATCAGGATGTCTCCGGCGGCTCGGTGATGGCCGATAACGTGATGGCAGCCGCGCCGGGCTGGCTTGTCGTCCACCGCACGGATGCGGCCATGAAGCCCGGTCCTGTCGTGGGCCACGCGGCGCTTGCTGCCGGCGACAACAAGGGCGTCACCGCCACCCTCGACGAGCCGGTCAAATCCGGCGAGATGCTGATGCTCATGCTGCACGGCGAAGAGGGCGGAATGAAACCCGGCGTCTTCGAATACACCCTCGGCGCCAAGGAAGATGGCCCCGTGAAGGTGGACGGCAAGCTGGTGATGCAGGTCATCACGGCCAAGTGAGCTGTGTCCGCATAAGCGGACAAGGGAAAAGGGGCGGACCGGGCAGGTCCGCCCCTTTTTCATGACGTTTAGGAGGGGATGCTGACTTAACGCAGCACCACCTCGAAAGGTTCCTCGAACCAGATTTCTTCCAGATTGTCGCCCGGGCCGATCCGGTCGATCACCGCAAAGAGCCCGGGATCGGACAGCGGCGTCAGCACCCCGTGCCAGGTGTTGCGGTGGAAGTTGATGCCCTGACCGGGCGCCGTGACGAAGGCCAGCGGCCGGCCGGGCTTTCCGGCCTCGTCGGGGGCGACGATCACCAGGAAGGGCTCCGCCGTCATGGGCAGGAAGGCTTGCGAGCCGAGCGGATGACGCTCCACCATGTCCA
This sequence comes from Roseibium aestuarii, assembly GCF_008477545.1. GTDB lineage: Bacteria > Pseudomonadota > Alphaproteobacteria > Rhizobiales > Stappiaceae > Roseibium > Roseibium aestuarii. Next base: position 1,405,462 of record NZ_VORA01000001.1, read on the forward strand.
GCCGGTAAGGCAGATCGCGCTTCTGCGACAGGAAGAGCGAGATCCCGGCCTTGCCGTCCTCTCCGGTGAAGTCGAGGGTCGCCCGGTCGTGGAACCGGCCGCAGAGCCCCTGGTTGATCAGCTTGTCCGGGCTGCCCGAGGCCTCCAGCACCTCGCCGAAGGGGGCGAAGGCCGCAGCCGTCAGCGGCTCGGCAATGATGGTCCGGTCCATGGCGCTCACCGCAGCTTCATGTGCCGGTTGACGTCCTTGTAGAGCAGGTAGCGGAAGTCGCTCGGGCCGCCCGCATAGCACGCCTGGGGGCAGAAGGCGCGCAGCCACATGTAGTCGCCCGCTTCCACTTCCACCCAGTCCTGGTTGAGCCGGTAGACCGCCTTTCCCTCCAGCACATAGAGCCCGTGTTCCATCACATGGGTCTCGGGGAAGGGTATGACCCCGCCGGGCTTCAGGGTGACGATGGTCACATGCATGTCGTGGCGCAGGTCACTCGGATCGACGAAGCGGGTGGTCGCCCAGACCCCGTCCGTATCCGGCATGACCGAGGGCGCGATGTCGTTCTCGTTGAGGAAGAGCGGCTCGGGCTTGTCCAGACCGTCAACTGCCTCATAGGCCTTGCGGATCCAGTGGAAGCGGGCGGAAGCCCCGCCGGTGTTCTTGAGCGTCCAGCCGCTGCCGGCCGGCAGATAGGCATAGCCGCCGGGCACCAGCGTGTGCGCCGCGCCGCCGACCATCACCTCGATGGAGCCATCCACCACGAAGAGCACCCCTTGCGCGCCGCTGTCCGCCTCCGGACGGGTGCTGCCGCCGCCGGGCTGCACCTCCATCACGTAGTGGGAGAAGGTTTCGGCGAAGCCGGACATGGGCCGGGCGATCACCCAGAGCCGGGTCTTGTCCCAGAAGGGCAGCAGGCTTGTGGTGATGTCGGAAAGCGTGCCCTTGGGGATCACCGCATAGGCCTCGGTGAACATGGCCCGGTCGGTGAGGAGCTGGGTCTGGGGGGCGAGGCCTCCGGGAGGCGCGTAATAGGTGCGGTTGCTCATGCTGTCTTCGCTGTGCGGTCTGGGGAGGTGGGGCGGGAGAATCTCCGGCACCTGTGAAGAAACCTCACAGTGGGTCCTTGCCCGGGCGCCGTCAACGGGGAAGCGCGGGGGCTCGGGCCCTGCTTGCCAAAACGCCCAATGGACCGGCAGCCTGCTCTGTGTTTTGCTGACATCTCGGGCAAAGCCGAAAGGTCGCGCATCTCATGCGCGCGCTTGAGGGGAGGGGCGCCCTCCCGAGGAGGAGAGAGCCATGCCGAAGATTTCCGATCAGGCCCATTGCCAGACGGTGCTGACCACCTTCGAAATGACGCCGGGCACCTGTTACGACCTGCTGGAGGAATTGAAGGACGCCTATGCGGAGTTCATCTCCCGCCAGCCCGGCTTCATCGGCGCCGGCCTCCACGTGAACGACGCCCAGACCCGCATCGCCAACTATTCCCAGTGGGAGCGGCGCGAGGACTTTCTTGCCATGCTGCGCACGCCGGAAATGCGCGAGCGCAACCGCCGGATCGCTGCCCTGTGCAAGAGTTTCGAGCCGGTCATGTATGACGTGGCGAAGGTGTTCTGACCCGGTCTCGGGTCGTTCCCGAAGAGCCGATTACAGCCCGGCGCCGAGCAGCCAGAGGGCAGCCGTGACGGTGACGAAATTCAGCGCCGTGCAGAGCGCCAGCGCCACCGCCGGCCCCCGGTCGATGCCATAGGCCATGGAAAGGATCGGGTAGATCGACACGGGCGCGATGCCGGCCAGAACGATCATCGCCTTGAGCAGGTCAGCCGGCATGGTCAGCCAGCCGAGCGCCATGGCGAGCCCCGTCAGCCCCACCACGAGCGCGGGCATGACCCCCACCTTGAACACGGCAACCGACAGCACCCTGGCATCGATGGAGCGCCAGGACAGGTTGGCCAGCGAGGCGCCGATCACCACCAGCGACACCGCAGCGCTCGACTGGGCGAGCAGATCGATGCTGCGCGACAGGGGCATGGCAAGGCCTGCCGGCAGGGAAAGGCCGGAGAGCGAGGCGCCGATGCCCGAGAGCATGGCCCAGAGAATGGGGCTTGCCGACAGGCGCCGGGCGATTTGCCGCGCCAGCGCCCCGCCACCCAGATGCCGGTTGCGGCCGCGCTCCGCCAGCACCAGGATCAGCGGCAGCATCAGCAGCGTCTCGACCATCACGTTATGGGTGAAGGCAAGCGGCGCCACGGCGGGCAGGGCGATCAGGACGATGGGCAGGCCGATGAAGCCCGAGTTGGAGCAGGACATGCCCAGCCCCTGAAAGGCCGCCTCCACCGGCGAGAGCCCGAGCAGCCGGGTGGAGACGAAGAGCCCGAGCCCGAGCGTCAGCAGGGAGGCGCCCGCATAGATCGCCAGATAGTCGGCCTGCAGCACATGGGCGAGATCCGCCTGCGCCAGCGTGCGGAAGATCAGCGCCGGCAGCGCCAGATTGGCCACATAAGCCCCCAGGATCCGGATGTCCCCCGCCTGAAACCACCCCAGCCACAACACCAGCCGGCCAAGGCCCACGAGCAGGAAGATCACGGACGTGATGGAAAGAACGTCGAGCACGGGAAAATCTCGGGAGGAAACGAGGAGCCGGCCGCATTCGGCCAGAATCCGGTGAGACCCTACCTATGGCGAGACTCGACGCAAAAAGGCAAGGGGAGCTGATAAGCATTGAGGCTAAGATTAGAGTTTCCGAATGGATGGTACGATGCTATCTGTAAGAAAATTTAGGTCAAAATTTTAAAATACGTTGATATTAAGGATTTTTCACTTAATATAGAAATCACTCAGATGAATCTTTGTGAGTGTATAGTGAAAAGGCTAGCTCCTTGATTACCCGAATTGAAATAGATGGGTTTAAGACCTTTAAGGAGTTCTCGGCGGACCTTCAGCCATTTGTTGCTGTTGTTGGGGCTAATGCAACGGGAAAATCAAATCTATTTGATGCATTGAAGTTTCTTTCGCGTCTCGCTCAAGTTGATGTCCGGCAAGCAATGCAGGAGCTCAGGGGCGAGCCTGAAGAGCTATTTCGCCATACGTCAGCAGGTATGCAAAAGGTTATGAAGTTCGCAATTGAAGTCCTTCTGCCAACGCGTGGCGTGGATGATTTTGGTGCGTCATTTGAGACGCAGTCGCAGAGGCTTCGATATGAAATTGACGTTGAGATGCGAGATCAGCCTCATGGGATATTTGTTTGTCATGAGGAGTGTCGCGTCATTCAAGCCAAAAACGATCGCATGGTTTTCTTGCCATCTAAGAAGATAAGTCGTTCAAGCAGAAAGCAGCCGTATCTGGAAACTGAGCAAGATATTCAAGGTCGGCCTAGGGTATTTACTATTAGGCAGGATGGAGTTGCGGAGAGCGGTGCGTCGAAGAGAGGGAACCCTTTGCAGCTGCCAGCGGCTGAGGCCTCTAGAAGTGCTCTATCAACTATTGCGACTTCAGAATTTCGCCATTTGTACGCTCTGAAAAAGCTAATCGCGCGGCCGCAATTTCTTGAAATTAATCCAGCGGAAGCACGTAAAGCCAACGACAGGTTCGAGAATAAACGCCTTAAAAGCGATGCCTCAAACTTGGCGGCGAGTTTGTCTGAAATTCAGCGTCTTTCTGCATCTGAGAACCGTCCAATGGGTGCGCTGGCTGATATCTCTGCCGACCTATCAATGTTGATTCCTCAAGTTAAGGGGATACGTGTTCTCGATGATGCAAAAAATAGAGAGTATGCATTTGATGTAGAAGTTAGGGATGGGGCGTCATTTAGTTCGCGTGTAATTAGTGATGGGACAATTCGCTTACTTGCTCTTCTTGCAGTGATCGATGATCCTGATCGTCAGGGTATATTGTGTTTTGAGGAGCCTGAAAATGGTGTTCATGAGGGTAGGATACCAGATCTTATAAATTTGTTGCGCGATGCGACGCAGGAGCAAGGTCCTTATGGTGATTATTTTCAAGTTCTTATGAATACACACTCTCCTGCAGTTATGAGTGCTTTAAAGGCCGAGGAAATTTTGTTTGCCGATATGGTTCGTAGCTTCGTGGGGGATGGAGCCGTAGCGCAGACGCGCACACGTATGCGTAGAATAGTCCCCGAGAAGACTCTGTTTGATGATGAGCATCATTTGTATCGTGAGAAGGTAGACGAGATTCTCCGGAATCGAGCGGGTGGAATTTGATGTATCTTTCATGGTCAGCGTTTTATGAGGGTGTTACAGATCAAAGATATTTAAATATATTGATTCCGCGATTACTAGAGGATATAATATTAACTCGCGGGCGTAGGCCTTGCGACGTTGGTGAATTTCCTGCTGTTGAGTTTGGTATAAATAAGCGTTCTTTTGACTCTGTCGCTGATCAGATTTGTTTGAGGCGAAGGGAGTTTCACATATTATTTGTTCATGCTGATCTTGGAGGTCGGCATACCGCAGGCTCTCTCAGGCAAAGAAGAGAGCAGCTAGTGGAGATGGCATCAGCCAAATGTGGATTTGATCCGCGTAAAGCAGTTTTGCTTTCGCCGAACAGGGAACTTGAGGCGTGGGCATTGGCGGATGAGGATGCCGTCAAAACAGCTTTAGGTGTTAGGTCTCTCACGGGCAATCTAATGCCGAGAGATGGGCGTCACGCCGAGAGATTGAGTGATCCGAAGGCGATGCTCGATGGAATTGTCAGAGGCGCTCAAACGAAAATGACCTCCTCTGGTCAGGTGCTTGTTAGGATTGCGCAGGAACAGAGATTAAGTTGCCTGAGGTCTGCCCCGTCTTTTACTTTATTCGAGAATGACTTATGTAGATGCTTAAGTTTTTGCAACTTCATTGATTGATGTAATTTTATTGATGAGTTCATATGGGCTTATTACAATTTTTTGTTTTTCAATTCGTTTACACGCACTGCCAGAGTTGTTTTCTGGTTGCATTTTCTAGTCTTAACTTGACCTGCGTTTCCGTTCCAATGTAGTGCTATCTGCACCACATAGGTTCTGGAGCCCAGGAGTGCTTCCATGCTGGATCGGCCGGAGGCCGGGGAGCCCGGTGAAAAGCAGACGCGGACCACGCAGATCCGCCACGGAGAGGCTCTGGCACAGCTCATTGAGCGGGCGGCGGTGACGCTTGGCGTCGACAAGTCGGTCTTCCTGCGCGATGCCATTGCCCGCGAGGCGCGCCGGGTGATCGAAGAGAGTTCCCACCACGTCCTGAGTGCGGAAGACGCTAGGCTGTTTGCCGCAGCGCTCGACACGCCACCGCCACCGACCCCACGCGCGCTGCAGGCGGCCGAAACCTATCGCCGCCGCGTCACGCATGCCGAATGACGACACGCCCCTGCGCATCGAGAGGTGGGATCCCGACCGGCACGACCGGTCCGGCTTCGACTGCGGCGTCCAGCGCCTCGACAATTATCTTGCGCTTTCTGCCAGACGGCAGCAGCGGGACGACATGACCCGCGTGCATGTGGCCGTCGAGGAGGGGCAGACGAGGATCCTCGGCTATTCCGCCATCAACATGGGCATGATGAATGTCGCCGAACTGGCGAGCCCCCCAAGGGCAACCCCGAGCCACGGAGAGATTCCGGTCCTGTTCCTGGGGCAGATTGCCGTGGACCGCCGGGCGCAGGGCTGCGGCCTGGGCGGCATCCTTCTGCATCACGTGTTCGAAAAGGCCTGCGTCATCGCCGCCGACGTGGGGTGCCGCGCGGTTCTGCTGGACGTGATGAGCGATGGTGGCCCGGAGGCCTTTCAGCGGCGCAAGGACTGGTATGTGGCCTTCGGCTTCCGGAGCTTTGCCAGCAGGCCCTCCCGACTGTTCATGACCCTTCGTCAGATCCGCCAGATCGTCCAGCGCTGATCCCTCTCTCCCCCCGTGAGGGGGAGATGTCCGTGAAACGGACAGAGGGGGGCTTTCACGGCGACGCGCCGCCGGTGAGGTCCGGATGGACTGCTCACCCCTTCAGCGGCAGGTCCAGCATGTCGCGGGCCTGTTGCCAGGTGGCGACGGGGCGCGCGTAGCGGTCGCAGAGCTCGGTGACCCGCTTCACCAGTGCGGCATTGGAGGGGGCGAGCCGGTGCCGGTCGAGGCGCACGTTGTCCTCCAGTCCGGTGCGGGCGTGGCCGCCGGAGGCGACGCACCATTCGTTCAGCACGATCTGGTTCGGGCCGATGCCGGCCGCGCACCATTCCGCATCCGGGGTCAGGCGCCGCACCGTGCGGATGTAATAGTCGAACGTGTCCCGGTCGGCCGGCATGGCGTTCTTCACCCCCATGACGAACTGGATGTAGAGCCGGCCCGGGATCCGTCCGTCCCGGTTCATGGTCGCCGCCTGATGGATGTGGCTGAGGTCAAAGGCCTCGATTTCCGGCTTCACATGGTAGCGGCGCATTTCGGAGGCCAGCCAGTCGACCAGATCCGGCGGGTTCTCGTAGACCCGGTTGGGGAAGTTGTTGGAGCCGACGGAAAGCGACGCCATGTCGGGGGACAGGGGCAGCATGCCGCCCCGGGTCTGGCCTGCACCCGACCGACCGCCGGTGGAGAACTGGACGATCATGCCGGGGCAATGCTTGCGCAGGCCCTCCAGCAGACGGGCGAATTTCTCCGGATCCGAGCTCGGGGTCTCGTCGTCATTGCGCACATGGGCGTGGACGATGGTCGCACCCGCCTCGAAGGCTTCCTGGGTGCTTTCCACCTGCTCGGAAACGGTGATGGGCACGGCCGGGTTGTTGGCCCTGGTGGGCAGGCTGCCGGTGATGGCCACGCAGATGATGCAAGGCTTGTTGGCGGAGGTCTCGGCAGGGGGTTGCGTCATCATTCGGCTCCTTCGGTGGGCTCCGGGGTCGCAAGGGGGATGAGCGGCGCGCGGCTCAGGTCGTTGGTCGCCTCTGTCGCCTTGGTCAGCAGCTCCATGAAGACCTGCTGCTCGCGCGCGTCCAGCCCCTGCAGCATCACGGTCTGCGCTTCCTCCACGGCGGGCATGACCCGATCAAGGGCTGCTTCGCCCTCCGCGGTCAGCGAGACGACCCGCGCGCGCCGGTCCGTCGGGCTGATCTTGCGGTCCACCAGCCCCTTGGCCGTCAGCCGGTCGATCACCCCGGTGATCGTGGTCCGGTCATAGGCGATCAGCCCGGCAAGGGTCGCCTGGTCGATGTCCTTGTGGACGCGCAGGGTGTTGAGGGCGGCAAATTGCACCGGCGTCAGATCCAGTCCCAGCGGGTCGACCTGACGGTGAAACACCGCCACTGCGATCTGCTGGTAACGTCGGATCAGATGCCCGGGCATCTGCTTGAGTTCGGTCATGGCGTCTCCTTGTCTGGACTGTGAAAGTCTGAGAGGAATTTGACAAGCATACTAATCATCAGTATACTGATTATCAACGTGCTGCCGCGTGGCCCCATCCGCTCTCGTTGCAAAACGAGGGCGGTCGCCCTCCGCAAGGCGGTCGACCCACGGACGGCACGGAACGGACGACGAGGAGAGGATCCCGCAAGACGGATCTGTCCTCGTCGTCCCCATTCCAGACGCTCATGCCGGACCATACCCCGAGGGGGCGGAGGTCCGGTTCCGGACCCGATCCAGGGCGGGCCGGTCTCTCGTGGAGGATTTTCATGCAGTTCCATCTCGACGGCTATCAGTTCGGTGATCCAGCCATTGCACGCGCAGCTCCGGAAATCGAGGGGGGCAACGTCACGTCGCTGCCCGCTGAAGTAGATGTGATGATCGTCGGCTGCGGTCCGGCCGGTCTGACGCTCGCCGCCCAGCTCGCCCGCTTCCCCAGCATCGTCACGGCCATTGCCGACCAGCGCGACGGCCCGCTGGAGCTGGGCCAGGCCGATGGGATTGCCTGCCGCACGGTCGAGATGTTCCAGGCCTTCGGCTTTGCCGAAAAGGTGCTGAAGGAAGCCTATTGGGTCAACGAGACCACCTTTTGGAAGCCGGATCCGGCGAACCCGGCGTCCATCGCCCGCTCAGGGCGCATCCAGGACACGGAGGACGGTCTCTCCGAATTTCCCCATGTGATCCTCAATCAGGCCCGCGTCCACGAGTTCTATCTCGACCTCATGCGCAAGAGCCCGCGCCGGCTGGAGCCTGCCTATGGCCGCCGCCTGATCAGCGTCGATGTCGCGGTAGAGCCTGTCAGCCATCCGGTCACCCTGACCTTCGAGCATGACGTGAACGGGGAAACCCGGCAGGAGATCGTGCGTGCCCGTTATGCGGTGGGCAGCGACGGTGCCCGCAGTGTCGTGCGCCGCTCTATCGGCCGCGAGCTGAAGGGCGATGCCGCCAATCAGGCCTGGGGCGTCATGGACGTGCTGGCCGTCACCGACTTCCCCGACATCCGCATGAAGGCGGCTGTCCATTCGTCGGGAGAGGGCAACCTGCTGATCATCCCGCGCGAGGGCGGATATCTCGTTCGCCTCTATGTGGAAATGGACAAGCTGGCCGAAGACGAGCGCGTCGCCGACCGCAAGATCACCAGCGACCGGCTCGTGGCCGCCGCCCAGCGCATTCTTCACCCCTACACGCTCGACGTGAAGGAGATCGCCTGGTGGTCGGTCTACGAGATCGGCCAGCGCATCACCGACCGGTTCGACAATGTGACTGATCCGTCCGCGGGCGACCGGATCCCGTCCGTTTTCATCGCGGGCGATGCATGCCACACCCACAGCCCCAAGGCCGGGCAGGGGATGAATGTCTCCATGCAGGACACGTTCAACCTGGGCTGGAAACTGGCCGCCGTGCTGCAGGGTCTGGCGAGACCTGAGCTTCTGCTGACCTATTCGGCCGAGCGTCAGGGCATCGCCCAGGACCTGATCGACTTCGACCGGGAATTTGCGCGCATGTTCTCCGCCAAGCCGGTGGAAGACGGCGAGGCGGCGGCCGATGCGGTCGATCCCAAGGCGTTCCAGCGGTACTTCGTCAAGCAGGGCAGGTTTACGGCGGGCACGGCGACCCACTATCGCCCCTCCGTCCTGACCAGCGATGCAGCCCATCAGCCGCTGGCCACCGGTTTCACCGTCGGCATGCGCTTCCACTCCGCCCCCGTGGTGCGCCTGGCTGACGGCAAGCCGATGGAACTGGGACACGCGGCCGAGGCCGATGGCCGCTGGCGCCTTTATGCCTTTGCCCCGGCCGGCGACACGGGAATGGCCGGGGGCGCAATTGCCGAGCTGATGGCCTGGCTGGAAACGGATGCGGCCTCTCCTGTGCGCCGCTTCACTCCGGCGGGTGCCGATGCCGATGCGGTGTTCGATGTGCGGGCGATCTTCCAGCAGGGCTTCCGCGATCTGGCCTTCGGTCTGATGCCCGGCCTCCTGCGTCCCGCAAAGGGTAGCTTCGGGCTCACCGACTACGAGAAGGTCTTCTGCGCCGACCTGAAGTCGGGGATCGACATCTTCGACCTGCGGGGCATCGACCGGGAGAAGGGCGCGCTGATCGTGGTGCGGCCGGACCAGTATGTGGCGGACGTGCTGCCCCTTCAGGTGCGTGTCCCGCTCACGGCCTATTTCGACCGCCTGCTTCTGCCCCAGGGCTGAGCCGCGGCGTCACGTCGGCAGGGGACCGTCGGGCGGTGTGCCCGGCGGCTCCCTCAGGTCTGCGGGCCGCATCAGGTGGCGCAGGCCGATCAGCCCGGCAATCAGGCCGGAGGCGACCGCAAGCCCGAGGCTCCAGCGCGCGCCGAAATGGTCGACGATGAAACCGGCAATCGGCGCGCCGACCGGCGTGCCGCCCATGGTCACCGCAATACGGATCGACATGACCCGGCCGCGCATGGCCGGTTCCGTGTCCAGCTGCATCAGCGCCATGGAGGTCGTCATCACCGTGATCGCGCTGACCCCGCAGGCAACCAGCGCCACGGCGAAGAGCACCGGCGTTGGCGCAAGGGCGGCCAGCAGCGAGGCCACGCCAAAGCCCAGCGACCCCGCGACCAGAACCGTGCCCGTGGCCTGGGCCCGCCCGGCCGCCAGAAGCGCGCCGCTGACCGTTCCCACCGCAAGACAGGACGACAGGAAGCCGTAGTCCGAGGCGCCGAGCCCGAAGACCTTGGTCGCCATGGTCGAGACATAGATCGGGAAGTTGAGGCCGAAGGTGCCGATGAAGAAGAGCATCAGCAGCCAGGTCATCAGGTCTGAGCGCGCCCGCACATAGGCCAGCCCCTCAAGGAAGCCGCCGCGCATGGAGAGGCGCTTGCGCGCTTCCGTCGGCGCCACCCGCGGCCGCAGCAGGAACAGCGAGACGAGCACCGCACCGAAGGACAGCGCATTCAGCAGAAAGCCCCAGCCCGTGCCGGCCAGCGCAATGACGATCCCGGCCGCCGCCGGTCCCACCATCCGCGCGGCATTGAAGAAGGCCGAGTTGAGAGCCACCGCATTGGGCAGCTCCTCCTTGCTCACCAGCTCAGAGACATAGGTCTGGCGCGCTGGAATGTCGAAGGCGGCGGTGCAGCCGTGCAGGAAGGCGAGAAGGCACACATGCCAGAGCTGGATGTGGCCGGACAGGGTGAGGCCTGCCAGGACCAGCGCCAGATGCCCCATGATCGACTGGGTGATCATCGTCAGCTTGCGCTTGTCGAAACTGTCGGCCACCGCCCCCGTCCAGGGCAGGCACAGGAGCTGCGGACCGAATTGCAGCGCCATGACCAGCCCGACGGCGGAGGCATTGTGATCCGTCAGCTCGGTGAGAACCAGCCAGTCCTGCGCCGTGCGTTCCATCCAGGTGCCGATGTTGGACACCAGCGCGCCGATGGCGAAGAGCGCGTAGTTGCGGTTGGCAAGCGATCGGAACATCCGGTGGGGCATGGAGCAACTTCAAAAGGGCGTCCCGAAAGGGCCGGGCCGGGGCGCGGGACCGCCTCGGCTGGTGTCGCCCGTTGCAGGCGGATCGCGCGTCCGGAGAGGACGCGGTCGCGGCTCGGGCGGGGAATCTCGGGAAACTTGATAAGGACACCTTGGTTTTAGGGCGGGGCACGAAGCCGGTCAAGCCGCGCCCTTGCAGCAAGGCGGCGGCCGTCGCTGCGGGCCGCTGTACAGGTCAGAACGATTTCGAAAAAACGATTGCAAAAAAACTTAATCGTACTATCTTCTCCTCAAGTTGGACGGGTACCGGCGATCTCTCCGTGCCCCGACCCAGATCCCCCGTGGCGAGGTTCCTGATGGCTCTTCTCGACGTCTCAATGGACGACATGGCTCTAGATGCGGAGAGCGGTGCGGCGGCGCCCCTCTCAGCGATGGGCGAGAAGGTGCTGGAGGCTTCCGGCTTCCTGAAGAAGCTCGCCAATCCCGACCGGCTTCTCGTCTGCTGTGCCCTGATGGAAGGGGAACGCAGCGTGCGCGAGCTGGAAGAGCAGCTCGGCATCCGGCAGCCCGGGCTGTCCCAGCAACTGGCCGAATTGCGCCGGGCCGAGCTCGTCGTCCCGCGCAAGGATGGCAAGCAGGTGTTCTACTCCTTGGCGGATCACAAGGTCCGCACCGTGATCGAGACCCTGCATCGCCTGTTCTGCGCGGAGTGACCCCTGACCACGCGCCGATTTGACGACCTTGCTCCTTCGGGAGCCGAACCGATCCTGTTCCGAGGACTGACGAACCATGATCACTGAATTCACCCCCTTGCTGTCCTTCGTGGGCGGCTCCCTCATCGGCCTCGCGGCCGTGCTCCTGATGCTCTTCCACGGCCGCATCGCCGGCATGACCGGCATCCTGACCGGCATCCTACCGCCCCTTGCCAAGGACTGGGACTGGCGCCTGTTCTTCGTGATCGGCGCCATCGCGGCACCGGCGATCATCACCGCCGTCTATGGCCCGGACACCATCACCTTCCAGACCGACATTCCGATGGTCTGGACCATCATCAGCGGCCTGCTCGTGGGCGTTGGCGTCTTCTTCGCTTCCGGCTGCACCTCCGGTCACGGGGTCTGCGGGTTGTCGCGCCTCTCGGTCCGCTCGCTGGCCGCAACCCTGACCTTCATGGCCGCAACGGCTGCGACCGTCTTCGTCATTCGTCACGTTCTCGGAGGCTTCTGATCATGCGTGCGCTTCTTGCTCTTCTCGCCGGTCTCGTCTTCGGGGCCGGGATCGCTCTGGCCGGCATGATCAATCCGGCCAAGGTCCTGAACTTCTTCGACGTGGCCGGCACCTGGGACCCGTCCCTGGCCTTCGTGATGGGCGGCGCCATCGTCGTGACCTTCATCGGATACCGGCTGGCCTGGCGCCGCACCGCGCCGCTCCTCGACACCCGCTTCCATCTGCCGACGGCCCAGACCATCGATCTGCGCCTGGTGGGAGGGGCTGCGATCTTCGGCGTGGGCTGGGGCATCGCCGGCTTCTGCCCGGGTGGGGCTATTCCGGCGCTGGGCCTCGGCCGCGTTGAGCCGCTGGTCTTTGTCGGCGCCATGATCGTCGGCATTCTGGTGGCCCGCACCGCGCGCAACGCGGCAACCCGCAAGGCAAGCCTCGCCTGACCGCATGAGCTGCGGGCGAAACGCGAAAAGGGCGCGGCAGATCTGCCGCGCCCTTTTTCATGACATGTGATGATGTGAAGCGAGGGCGCTCTAGAACCAGGGCGCTCTAGAACCAGGGCCCCTAGAACCAGGGCTTGTCGAGGGCCTTCACGTCCTTGAGCGCGACCTTGAGGTTCGGGCGCTTGCGGGGCAGGGGCATGGCTTCGAGCTTTGCCGCTTCCTGCTTCGTCACCGGCTTGATGCAGACCTTGGTCACGCCCTTGGAAACGAAGCTGAGCTGTCGCGCCGCGGCCTTGGACAGGTCGAGGATGCGCTTGCCGCTGAAGGGGCCGCGATCATTGATCCGCACATAGACATCCTGACCGTTGCTCACATTGGTGACCTTGAGCAGGGTGCCGAAGGGAAGGCTGGGGTGGGCGGCGGTCATCTTGCTGGCGTCCATCATTTCGCCGGACGCGGTCCGGCTCTTGAGGGCATACCAGGAGGCCTTGCCGCAATTGGGGAAGGCCGCTGCTTCGTTCGCCTGAAAAAGGGCAAGCAGGAGGCCCGCCGAAAGAAGGATCGGCTGAAGCTTCATGGGTGTCTCTTCTGAAGGGCGACCGCTGCCGCATTCGCGGACCGGACATCGCGAGCAGCCGGAGCTGCCGTCTTGTTTACGCAGCGTTTCCCTTAAGGATCCCAGAGGGCCAAACTATGGCGAGGATGTGGAACCTTTGGGTCAGATGGCCAATTTCTGCGCTTTTTGAAGAAAATCCGACAATTTCCGGAACGCGCGGGGCTCGCCTTCCGCGCTGGCGATCACCCATGCCCCCTCCAGTTGCATGAGCAGCTGCTCGGCAAGATCCTCCGGATCCGGCTCTCCGAGGCGCTCCGCATGGGCGCGCAGGCAGCCGCGCCAGTCGTCGAGCACGGCTCTTGCCGCCTCGCGCAGCTGCGGATCCTGATCCCCCGCCTGCACCACGCTCATCACCGGACAGGCGCCGAGCGCCACCCAGTCTCCCAGCAGGGCGCACAGGGCGACCATGCCATCGGTGAAGCTGGCAGAGCTCTCGAAGGCCCGGTCGAGACGCCGTTGCAGCACGCCGCCGATCCAGCGGGTCGCGGCCGCACCGAGTTCCGCCTTCCCGCCGGGGAAATGGTGGTAGAGCGACCCCTTGGGCACGCCGGAGGCCTTCAGGATCTCCGACAGCCCGACCCCGTCATAGCCCTTGCGGCGGAACAGGTCGGAGGCGGTCTTGAGCAGCAGGTCGCGGGTGGAGAGATCGGTCATGGCGCAATCCTATCCGCACTAGACCGATTGGTCCAGATGGGCTATTAGACCGACTGGTCTAGTGATCGACCGCCGTGGTCATCAGGGCTGATGGGCCGCGACGGGCAGGGGAGGCGGAGATGGAGCATTACATGGAGCGCATGACGATCGAGGCGGAGGGTGCCCTGCTTGCGGCCCGGCTCTACCGGCCGGTCGGCCCCTTGCGCGCCCATCAGGTGCTTCATGGCGCAACCGGCGTTCCCCAGCTCTATTATCGCCCCTTTGCGGAATGGGCCGCTAGCCGGGGTGTGGCCACCCTGACCTATGACTACCGGGACTTCGGGGAGTCTGGCACCGGCCCCTTGCGCCGGAGCCGCGCCACCTTCATCGACTGGATGCTGAGCGACCAGCAGGCGGCCGAGCAGGCCTTGGCCCGCCTTGCGCCGGAAGGTTCCTTGCGGATCATCGGTCATTCCCTCGGCGGCCTGGGCTTCTCCTTCCGCGTGCCCGATCCGCGCGTCGACTGCATCACCACGGTCGGCGCCGGGGTCGGCCATGTGAGCGATCATCCCTGGAGCTACCGGCCTCTGGCGCTGGCCTTCTGGTATCTGCTCGGTCCCGTCGGCATTGCGCTGACAGGCTATCTGCCCGGCCGCCATCTGGCGCTTGGCGCGGATCTGCCCAAGGGCGTTTACTGGCAGTGGCGGCGCTGGTGCACCCGGCACGGCTTCTATTCTCACGATTTCGGCTCGCTGCTGCCCCATCCCGATTATGAGCGGGTGACGCCGGCCCTGCGGGTGCTGACCATGGCTGACGATCCGGTGGTGCCGCCCGCCGCCTGCCGCCGCTATGCGGACTGTTTCCCGGCCGAGCGGGTCGCCTACCGGATCCTCGACCCGCAAGCCCACGGTCTGCGCCGCCTCGGCCATATCCAGGTGTTCTCGCGCGCCAGCGCCCCCGTCTGGCCCGAGCTGCTGGGCCTGGGGGAGGAGGCCGGACCGTCCGCGACGATGCCTGCCTCCACGCCTGCCACCCCGTCGACCGCCTCTGTCCTCACCGGTGCACTGGAGCCGACAGCCTGAGGGCACAGCGCGGTCTTTCCCGTCGGGCCTGAACGGATCTTCCTCTCCAACGCCCTGAAACAACGCGGAATTTTGACTGTGCTCTGACGGTCGAGGGAACAGAGCGGGCGCCCGCGCATTGGTAGACTGGAGCTCGACGCTCCGCTCGACCAAGCAGGAACGTGGGAAAGCCGCAACATGAGGCAACTGGCCGACAACTTCTGGAATTTTCGCGGCGATCTGCGGATCGCCCGGGTGCTGAACCTCGGCACGCACATGTCCCTCGTCCGCCGGGAGAGTGGCCGGTTCCTCCTGCTCGACAGCTATGAACTGGACGAGAGCGACCGCGAGGCCCTGCTGGCGCTGACCGATGGCGGCCGGGCGGTGGAGGCGATCCTCAACGTCCACCCCTTTCACACGCTCCACTGCCACGCGGCCCACAAGCTGCTGCCCCATGCTCGCCTGATCGGGACGCGGCGTCACCACGCGCAACTGCCTGATCTGCCCTGGGATCCGGGCCTGATTGAGGACGCCTCCCTGCAGCAGGAGTTTGCCGGGGATCTGGACTTCTCGGTGCCCGCCGGTGTGGACTTCATCTGCGCCGACGACAGCGTTCACGTGGCCTCCGTGCTTGTGCGTCACCGGCAAAGCCGCATCGTCCACGTGGACGACACGCTCAACGTCTTTGCCGCACCCGGCCTGCTTGGACGACTGCTTCCCCAGTCCCGGCTCCGCTTCCACCCCCAGCTTGCCAAGGCTCTGCAGAAGAGGGAAGGGGCTGCGGATGCCTATGCCCGCTGGGCCCGGGATCTCGCCGCGATCTGGGCCGGAACGCCCATCGTCTGCGCCGCCCATTCAGCAACTCGCCACTTGCCGCCGGAGGGTTGGCGCGAGGAGATCCTTGCGAGCCTCGCCGATGTGGAGAAGACGCTCTCCCGCCACCGCGCCACCCACGGCTGACCCCGCACCGCCCCACCCATTTTCCCAAGACGAGAAAAGACAAGAAAGATCACACCATGTCCGGACCTCTGAAGACCACCAATCCGCTCACCGAACAGGTCATCGACACCTATCCGCTCATGTCTGACGCAGAAGCCACCGCGGTGGTCGAGGCCTCGCACACCGCGTTCCTGGACTGGCGCCTGAAAAGCCTGGAGGAGCGGGCAGGGGTGATCGCCGCCATCGGAGCGGAGCTGCGCCGCTCGAAGGACGATTTCGCCCGTCTCATGACCGATGAAGTCGGCAAGCTGCTGAAGGACAGCCGCAGCGAGGTGGATCTCTGTGCCGCCATCTGCGACTACACCGCAAAGATCGGCCCGGACGCGCTGGCCGACGAGGAGCGCGAGGTCGACAGCGGCACGGCTTACGTCACCCATTCGCCCATCGGCGTGGTCTATGGCATCCAGCCCTGGAACTTCCCGGCTTACCAGGCCGTGCGCTATTCCATCGCCAGCCTGATGGCCGGCAACGGGGTGCTGCTGAAACACGCCGAGCCCTGCACCGGTAGCGGCCTCTTCCTGCGTGACCTTTATGAGCGTGCCGGTCTGCCCAAGGGCCTCTTCGGCGTGCTGCTCATTTCCCACGACCAGTCCGACCGGATCCTCGAGGACGACCGGATCCGCGGTGTTACGCTCACCGGCAGCGACCGGGCCGGCCGCGCCGTGGGCGCCAGGGCGGCGGAGCTCGTCAAGAAGACCGTGCTGGAGCTCGGCTCCAACGATGCCTATCTGGTGTTCGACGATGCGGATCTGGAGCTTGCGGTGGAGACCTGCGTTCAGGGCCGCCTCTACAACAACGGCCAGACCTGCGTGAATGCCAAGCGGTTCATCGTGACCGAGCAGAACCACGACGCCTTCCTCAAGGCCTATGCGGAGAAGTTCGAGGCCATCCGCATGGGCGACCCGTCCGACGAGGCCACCCAGCTCGGCCCGATGGTGACGAAGAAGCAGCGCGACACCCTGCACGAGCAGGTGCGAGAGAGCATCGACAAGGGCGCCCGCCTGGTCGTCGGCGGCGAGATCCCGGACCGCGAGGGCTGGTTCTATCCCGCCACCGTGCTTGCCGACGTGGCCCCGGGCCAGCCGGCCTATGAGGACGAGCTCTTCGGCCCGGCCGCGGCCATCATCAAGGCCCGGGACGACATGGACGCCCTGCGCATCGCCAACAGCAGCCGCTATGGCCTTGGCGGCGGCATCTTCAGCCGCGATGTGGAGCGGGCCCGCCTCCTCGCCGCCGAGTATTTCGACACGGGGATGGTCTTCATCAACACCTTCAACGTGGCCTCGCCCGCCATGCCCTTCGGCGGGGTGAAGACCTCGGGTTACGGCCGCGAACACGGCCCGGAAGGCCTGAAGGAATTCGTCAACGTCAAGTCGATCCGCATCGGCTGACCGGCGAGGTTGGTGCGGCCTCTCTACCCGCACCTTTCCCTCTCCATCGTCATCCCGGCCAAGCGCAGCGCGAGCCGGGACCGGTGAGGCAGAAGCCTCTCGTGAATGTAGAAGCCTCCAGCGCCCCGGCTCACCGATCCCGGATCTTCGGGCGGGCCCTCGTCCGGGATGACGAAGGTGAGGTGAAGTAGGGGGAAGGAGCGGCGGTGAGCGGCGGGCTGGGAGCAGTTTTTGGTGACTTTTCATAGCCAACCAAGCTTGTCATTGAGCTCATCGACTCTGTAGGCTTAGCCGCTTAAATTCATTTGATCCCTTGGAATCCACCCCGCATATTTCTTGAGGAGGACCCACTCCTGGTGGTAATAGATGCCTAAATCTATTGCTGAGACGTATGGAGAGAATCTTGTCGCTTTCGGAAGAGGTCCAGGCTGCGCGGAAGAACGTGGTCACTGATGGCTACGATATGTCCCTAGGAGAAATCCTCAACCTTTATCGTGATGAGGAGCTCCTTATCGACCCAGTCTTTCAGCGACTTTTTAGGTGGGACGACGAAAGGAAGACGCGGTTCATTGAATCGATCATATTGGGTATTCCCATTCCGTCGATTTTCGTGTCGCAAAAGGACAACGGCGTGTGGGAGCTTGTCGATGGTCTGCAACGCATATCTACTGTTTTGCAGCTAGTCGGTGAGTTGAAAGGTGAGGTCGCCGAAGCTAAGGGGGCGTTGGTTCTGAATGGTACCCGGTTGCTGCCGAGTTTGAACGGTAAGCGCTGGAAAGAAAGCGCACCTGATGCGGGTGACGGACTTGGGACAGCGCTTCAAATTGAAATCAAGCGCGCGCGGGTGCGGGTCGAAATCCTGAAAGCCGAAAGCGATGCTGCGGCCAAGTTCGAGTTGTTCCAGCGCCTCAACACCGGGGGGGTTGGCCTTTCCGAACAGGAAGTCAGAAATAGCATGGCTGTTTCGATCAACCGGCCGTTCTATGACTGGATGATCGACCTAGCGAATGACCCAAATTTCATCACCACAACCCAGCAAACTGAAGCAGCTCTAAAGTCTCAAGCTGGGGTTGAGCTGGTATTGCGGTTCCACGCGTTCCGGAACGTTCCGTACCAGTCAGGATTGGATGTTCACGAGTATTTGGACCAAGCGCTGATCACAATGGCCAGCGACGGCACCTTCGACCTTCACACCCGAGGTGAGGAGTTTAACCTTACTTTTCAGTACATAAACGATGCCCTTGGTTCAGATGCATTTAAGCGGTGGAATGGCAATATCTTCAGCGGGAAGTTTCTGATGTCGGTTTTCGAGGTCATATCGAAGGGAGTTGCTGATAACCTAGAGGTGATGCGGCAGATGACAGACGAGGAACGCAACACCTTCATTTCGAGCAGGGCAAAAAACCTTTGGCGGAACGAAATTTTCTCGCAGAATTCTGGCGCTGGTGTTCGCGGGACAACACGGTTATCGAGACTACTGCCTTTGGCGACCGAAGTTTTTCAGCAGTGAGGGATGGCCGTGGCGGATATCCGTACCCTCGACCAGCTGCAAGACGCGTTAGACCAGGAAATGGCGTGGCGAGTTAAGGAAGTCAAAGCGTTCAGCGTCGCGGCGAAAACTAATGGCCCTGAGCGTCGCCATTTTATCAGGGCTGGGGTCGCGTTATTGTATGCTCATTGGGAGGGGTTCATAAAAGCCTCCTCCGAAATGTATCTTAGGTTTGTCGATAGCCGTGGACTTAAATACAGCGAGTTAAAGTCGTGTTTTTCCGTTTTTGGGTTAAAATCCAAGCTGCAGACGCTAGCACAATCTCGCCAGTCTTCGGCCAATATTGATGCATTTGATTTTATTCTAGCTGAGCTTGAGAGTCGGTCTAAATTAAAGCTAGGTTCTGCAATAAACACAGAATCTAACTTAACTTCAAAAGTTTTCAGTAATATTGCGTTGTCGTTGGACATCGATCTCGGCAGATACATCTCGCGATACAACCTGATCGACGAAAGCTTGGTTCATAGGCGTAACAGGATCGCGCATGGAGAGTTTATCGATATCGGTGGTTCTGAGTTCGGTGTTCTTCTTGATGAAATTCTTAAAATAATGCGAGAATATAAAACAGATCTTGAAAATGCCGCATCAACTGAATCTTATAAGCGGAACTCTGAAAAAATTAAGCTTAGAAATTGAAGACTTAATGGTTGATATATTTTTATTTTCATCTCGCTTGATCGATCATAACCGTACGTTTTCTGTTCCCACCTAAACAAACAAAAACCCGCCCGATCCTCTCTGATCGCGCGGGTTTTTCCGTTTTCCAGGCCCGTTTGAGCCGCCTATTGCCCCAGATCGCTCATCCTGTGCGATCCGGGACCACGTTAACCCCGCCGCTCAGCTGCAGCCGCTGGTGGAGCCGCAGGTGTCGCATTTCAGGCAGGTGCCGTTGCGCACCATGGTGAAATTGGCACATTCCGGGCAGCTTTCCCCCTCGTAGCCCTTCATCCGCGCCTGGGCGATCTGCTGGGCGGTGGAGGATTTCGGCGCGCTCGCCGTACCCACCGACGTTTCCACCTTGACGCTGGTCACCTCTGCCGAGCGGGCAAAGGCGGTGGCCACCGCCGAGGTCTGCAGGGCAGGGGAGGAGAGCGTCTGGCCAGCGACGGCCTGGGTCAGCGTGCCGGCCGGTTCGGTGGCCGAGATCAGGCGGAACCGCTCCGTCTGCCCGCGCACCAGCCCGTGGGAGACCACGCCGCTGTCCTTCACCGGATCGGAGCCGGCCGCCGTCACCGTGCCGGTGGAGCCGAACCGCTCCGGCGGAACATGGGCGAGATCATGCCGGCCGAGATAGGAGACGGCGAGCTCGCGGAACACATAGTCGAGGATCGACGTGGCGTTCTTGATGGCGTCATTGCCCTGGACCATGCCCGCCGGCTCGAACTTGGTGAAGGTGAAGGCGTCGACATATTCCTCCAGCGGCACCCCGTATTGCAGGCCGAGCGAGACGGAAATGGCGAAGTTGTTGATGAAGGCACGCAGGGCCGAGCCTTCCTTGTTCATGTCGAGGAAGATCTCGCCCAGGCGCCCGTCGTCATATTCGCCGGTGCGCAGGAAGATGGTGTGCCCGCCGATCTTGGCCTTCTGGGTGTAGCCCTTGCGCCGGGTCGGCAGCTTTTCCTGGGCGCGCACGGCCCGCTCCACGATCCGCTCCACGATGCGTTCGGCCACCACCTCGGCCCGCGCCGCCATGGGCCTGGCGGCCAGGGTCTCGACGGCCTCGTCCTCGTCTTCGTCCTCGTCGGCCAGAAGCTGGGCGTTGAGGGGCTGGGACAGCTTGGACCCGTCGCGGTAGAGCGCATTGGCCTTCAGCGCCAGCTTCCACGACAGCATGTAGGCCTCTTCGCAGTCCTTCACCGTGGCATCATTGGGCATGTTGATCGTCTTGGAGATCGCGCCCGAGATGAAGGGCTGGGCGGCGGCCATCATGCGGATGTGGCTTTCCACCGAGAGGAAGCGCTTGCCGATCTTGCCGCAGGGGTTGGCGCAGTCGAAGACCGGCAGGTGCTCGGCCTTCAGGAAGGGCGCGCCTTCCAGCGTCATCGCCCCGCAGACATGGGTGTTGGCGGCCTCGATCTCGGACCTGGAGAAGCCGAGGAAGGGCAGCAGCTCGAAGGCGCCATCCTCCAGCTGCTCAGCGGAGACGCCGAGGGCGGCCATCTGGTCGTCGCCCAGGGTCCAGCGGTTGAAGACGAACTTGATGTCAAAGGCCGACTTCAGCGCGCCCTTCAGCTTGGCAAGGCTCTCCTCGGTGAAGCCCTTGGCCTTGAGGCTGCCCGGATTGATGGCCGGCGCCTGTTCCAGCGAGCCGTGGCCCACCGCATAGGCCTCGATCTCGGCGATCTGGGACGGGGAATAGCCGAGCACCTCGAGCGCTTCCGGCACGGCCCGGTTGATGATCTTGAAATAGCCGCCGCCGGCCAGCTTCTTGAACTTCACCAGGGCGAAGTCCGGCTCGATGCCCGTGGTGTCGCAGTCCATCACCAGGCCGATGGTGCCCGTCGGCGCGATCACCGAGACCTGGGCGTTGCGATAGCCGTGCTTTTCGCCCAGCTCCAGCGCCTTGTCCCAGGAGAGCTTTGCCCGCTCGATGAGGGTCTTGTCCGGGCAGGAGGCATGGTCGAGGGCAACGGGCAGGGTCGACAGACCCTCGTAGCCGCTGGTCTCCCCGTGGGCGGCACGGCGGTGGTTGCGGATCACCCGCAGCATGTGCGGCGCATTGTCCGCATAGCCCGGGAAGGCGCCGAGCTCTCCGGCCATTTCGGCCGAGGTGGCATAGCAGACACCGGTCATGATGGCGCTCAGCGCCCCGCAGAGCGCCCGGCCCTCGTCGCTGTCATAGGAAATGCCGGAGGTCATCAGCAACCCGCCGATATTGGCATAGCCGAGCCCCAGGGTGCGGAACTTGTAGGAAAGCTCGGCGATTTCCTTGGAGGGGAACTGGGCCATCAGCACGGAGATTTCCAGCACGATGGTCCACAGACGCACCGCATGCTCATAGGCCTCCACGTCGAAGGACCGGTCGGCGCGGCGGAACTGCATCAGGTTCAGGGACGCCAGGTTGCAGGCCGTGTCGTCCAGGAACATGTATTCCGAGCAGGGGTTGGAGGCGCGGATCTCGCCGGACGCCGGGCAGGTGTGCCAGTCGTTGATGGTGGTGTGATACTGCAGCCCCGGATCGGCGGAGGCCCAGGCGGCATAGCCGATCTGCTCCCACAGTTCCTTTGCCTTCAGCGTCTTCAGCACCTTGCCGTCGCGCCGGGCGGTCAGTTCCCAGTCGCCATCGTCGAGCACGGCCTTCAGGAAGCCGTCGGTCACGCGCACCGAATTGTTGGAGTTCTGGCCGGCCACGGTCAGATAGGCTTCCGAATCCCAGTCCGTGTTGTAGGTGGGGAATTCGATCTTGGTGAAGCCCTGGCGGGCAAACTGGATCACGCGCTGGATGTAGTTGTCGGGCACCAGCATCTTCTTGGCGGCCCGGATCTCGCGCTTCAGCGCCGGGTTCTTGGCCGGGTCGAAGCACTCTCCCTTGTCGGCCTCGCAATTGACGCAGGCCTTCATGATCAGGTTCAGGTGCTTCTGGCAGATCTTCGATCCGGTGACGAGGGCGGCAACCTTCTGCTCTTCCTTCACCTTCCAGTTGATGTAGTCCTCGATATCCGGATGGTCCACGTCGACGACGACCATCTTGGCCGCACGCCGGGTGGTGCCGCCGGACTTGATAGCGCCCGCTGCCCGGTCGCCGATCTTGAGGAAGCTCATCAGGCCGGAGGACTTGCCGCCGCCCGCCAGCCGTTCGCCTTCGCCGCGCACGTGAGAGAAGTTCGAGCCGGTGCCCGAGCCATATTTGAACAGGCGCGCCTCGCGCACCCACAGGTCCATGATGCCGCCTTCGTTGACCAGATCATCCTGCACGGACTGGATGAAGCAGGCATGCGGCTGCGGATGCTCGTAGGCGGAGGCGGACTTCACCAGCTCGCCGGTCTGGAAGTCGACGTAATGATGGCCCTGGCTCGGGCCGTCGATGCCATAGGCCCAGTGCAGGCCGGTGTTGAACCACTGCGGCGAGTTCGGCGCCACCTTCTGGGTCGCCAGCATGTAGCGCAGCTCGTCATAGAAGGCCTGGGCGTCTTCCTCCCGGTCGAAATAGCCGCCCTTCCAGCCCCAGTAGGTCCAGGTGCCGGCGAGACGGTCGAAGACCTGGCGGCCATCGATTTCCGAGCCGAAGCGCTCGTCCTCGGGCAGGGCGGCAAGGGCGGCCTCATCGGCCTCGTGACGCCACAGCCAGGAGGGAACGGTGTTTTCCTCCACAGCCCTCAGGCGGGCCGGAACGCCGGCCTTGCGGAAATACTTCTGCGCCAGAATGTCGGCGGCAACCTGCGAGAACTGGGCCGGGACCTGGATATTCTCCAGCCGGAACACGATGGAACCGTCCGGGTTGCGGATCTCGCTCGTCGCGGTCCGGAACTCGACTGCTGCATAGGGCGATTGTCCGTCCTGGGTATAGCGCCGCTCAATCCGCATTCCGTATCCCCTCAAAGATCTCTGGTCGGCAGCCCGCACGCTGATGCCCCTGTGGCCGGCCGATGCCTGTTCCTCGCGTTCCGGGCCGCTCCCGAAGGTCTGCGGCCCGCTCTTGCAGTCCCGCCCGTCTCAGCGACGGGTCCTTGCGGTCCACCCTTGGGGAGTGAACTGGTGTTAAATCATTATCTGGTAGATGGGCGTGTCGTTGCTACTAGATATGGTGTCCATCAACAGGTTTATGAACGGTTAACTCTATCATCCCTCCCGCAGCGGCGCACCCATGTTCAGGTGGCGGCGGCGGAAGCGCTTGCGAGGGGCGGGTGACGCGCTGCCCGGATGTGGAGGGGGCAGGGACGCGGCAGCCAGACACAAGCCGGCGCACGGCAACGCGCATCCTGGCCTTGCGGCCTGAGGGCGATTTTACCGTGAAGACTGGAACTGGGAAGGAAGGTCCGGACCGGCTGGTCGGCTTCCAGACGCGTTACTCGGGTACGACCGAAAATTAGGGGAAAGAGCTTCCGACCGTCAAGACCATTTCCTCCACCTCTTGTGGTCGGGAACTGGGCGGATCGCAAAATATAGTGAGGGTGGAAGGTGCAAGCCGAACGTCCCGTGCCGGAGATCGGAGCGGGTCGCCCGCCGTCGGGGCGGGGTCGGGAACCTGCGGAACTCCAGCGAAACCGCCGGTTCGGGCAGGGCGGATCGAGGGTGCCGGGGCGCAGATCAGGTCGGACAGCCAGGCTCGAAAGTCTTGCACAGAATTGCGCCAGCCATGTCCGTCGTCAAGCGCGCTGCGACCCTTTGACCGCCCGCATTCTCACTGGCCGTGGGATCGTTAAAATTTGAAGCAAATTGTCGGCAGCCGTTTGGGCGGCCCTTAATGGGAATATGCGTAGGGTGGTCAGAGAGGAAGCTCAAGTGAAAGCGGCTCAATGAAAAACCACGCGGCCTTCGGTCTTGCCATCGAGGATCTCGACATCGTCATCGTCGACGATAGCAAGCCGATGCAGTCCATTCTTCGCTCCATCCTGATGAGCTTCAAGGTGGCCCGGGTGCGCGTCTTCGATTCGGTCGACGAGGCGCTACCGGCCATGGTGTCCGAGCCGCCGAATCTCATCCTCACCGACTGGCGCATGGCGCCGACCTCCGGCTATCAGCTCCTCAAGCTGATCCGCCATCGGCACATGGACCCGCTCTGCTACGTACCGCTGCTCTTCATCACCGCCCATGGCACCCGCGCCCTGGTGGACCGGGCCCTGCGCTCCGGCGCCCATCATCTCCTCGTCAAGCCGGTCGCGCCCTCGACCCTTTACAATCGCCTGCGCTGGCTCATGGCCGACAGCCGGCCGCTGGTGCTCGACAATTCGGGCTTCTACAACATCCAGGGGGTTCACAAGCTGCTGGACGCCCAGAAGGAACGCACCCGCTCCCTCGACAATGCCCGGCAGCTGCAGGAACGCTCCGTCCAGAACCTGGTGAAGGTGCGCGGCGCGGTGGAAAAGGAATTTGCGGGCGTTGCGCCCCAGATGAGCGGCTCCGCAGAGCCGGAGGCGACGCCTGCCGCCGGTGCCCGGACCGCCGGGAAGGGCGGAAAGGGAAGTTCAAAGGGATCGGGCAAGGGGTCTCGTGGCAGCTTTGCCGCACCCTCCCGGATTTCCGGTCGCGCCCGCTGACCGGAGGCCGGTTGCACGGCCTCGGCCGGGACGAGTCTGGCGCGCCGCGGCCGCGACGTGAGCGGGTGAGAAGCAGAGGCCAAATCCCCGCAAACCGCGCCTTGCCGCTTGACGCGGCCCGGTCGGAGTGCGAAACGCTTGGTCAAACATCTGAGTTTTCTCGAAGGACGCGTCGGGACGATGAAAAACCTCCTGCTCGAAATCTTGACCTGGTGGAACGGCCGCACGATGGGCACCCGCTATTTCACCTGGCGCAAGGGTGAGTTCGTCGGAGAGGACGAGTTCGGCAACAAGTATTACCGCGAGCGCAACGGCAAGAAGCGCTGGGTGATCTACAACGGCCTGGTCGAGGCGTCTGCCATTCCTCCGGGCTGGCACGGCTGGATGCACCACCGGGTCGATACCCCGCCGACCGACGAGACCTATCACGCCAAGCACTGGCAGAAGCCGCATCACGCGAACCTGACCGGAACGGCAGCCGCCTATCGTCCCCACGGGTCGATCCTGACACCGGAAAGTCGCCCGACGGTGACCGGCGACTACGACGCCTGGACGCCCGGTCAGTAAGACCTTCGGTCTTTAATAAATGCATTTAAGAAAAGCCCGCAAGTTGCGGGCTTTTTTGCGTTCTGGCCTCGAACGTGGGCCCATCGCGGCCACCACGCTCCGCTACGTCTTCCGTACCGCACGTCTCCTCTATCCTCGCCTTTTCACGCCGTCCCCTCCGTCGTCATCCCGGTTTGGCCTCTGGCCAAGACCGGGATCCAGTAACCGTTGTCGCTCGCTTGTGGGGTCAACCGCGCCGCCGGGAATACTGGATCCCCGCCTGCGCGGGGATGACAAAGGGGAGGCGTAGGCGCACGCGCAGGCTGGCTCAGGCCGGCCCCACCGTTTCGCTGCCTGCGGTCATCTGGGGGGCGCCCGAAAGCAAAAAAGCCCGGCGCAGGGGCCGGGCTTTCTTCCAAGTTCGAACTGGCCGGACGCTCAGCCGACGTCGACGTAATCGGCCGGGGTGATGCCCAGACGCTCGTCCACATAGTCGCCGCAGCGGCCGATGAGGTCGTCCATGTGGTTTTCGAAAAAGTGGTTGGCGCCCGGGATCTCCTGGTGGTTGATCACGATGCCCTTCTGGGTCTTCAGCTTGTCCACCAGGGTCTGCACGTCCTTCTGCGGCACGACCTTGTCGTTCTCGCCGTGGACGATCAGGCCCGAGGAGGGGCAGGGGGCGAGGAAGGAGAAGTCATGCAGGTTCGCCGGGGGCGCGACGGAGATGAAGCCTTCCACTTCCGGACGGCGCATCAGCAGCTGCATGCCGACCCAGGCGCCGAAGGAGAAGCCGGCAATCCAGCAGGCGCGCGCATCCGGATGCACGGTCTGCACCCAGTCGAGGGCCGCTGCCGCATCCGACAGTTCGCCCTGGCCATGGTCGAAGGACCCCTGGGACCGGCCGACGCCCCGGAAGTTGAACCGCAGCACCGCGAAACCGCGCTGCGCGAACATGTAATACATCTGATAGACGATCTGATTGTTCATCGTGCCGCCGAACTGGGGATGCAGATGCAGCACCAGGGCGATCGGGGCATTGCGCTTCTTGGCGGGATGAAAACGGCCTTCCAGGCGGCCGGCCGGGCCGTTGAAGATCACCTCAGGCATAGGCGCTCAGTCCTTTTTATGGTTGTTGCGGCCGCAGGCGGCCATTGTCCTGGGGATTTTGATACGCGAACCTGTGAAGTCCAAACTTGACTATCAGGCTCCGAGTTTCTAAAACCCTTGTTTAGAATTATTCGAAATTCGAACGGCGCGCACTGCGGTCGCGCCGACAAACCGAGTTTCGGCACGTTTACGTCATCTGCGCGGAAAATTTCAAGCTTTCCGTGAAGCGTGACGGCGCCGCGCCCGAGACTTTTCACGCAGCGCCGGAAGTCATGACCGCCGGTCGGCGGGCTTTCGCGCGGTTTCGACACGACGGATCAGGAATAAAGTCCCGATGGCGGCAAGGCCTCCTCTCGTCTATCTCGATCACAATGCCGGGGCGCCCCTGCGTCCGGCCGTGCGCGATGCCATGATCGAGGCGATGGCGGATGTGGGCAATGCGTCGTCGGTGCATGGTGCGGGGCGTCGGGCCCGCGGGCGGCTGGAAGCGGCCCGCGAACAGGTGGCGCGTCTGTGTGGCGCGCGCAACCGGGCGGTGACCTTCACCTCCGGCGGCACCGAAGCCAACATGACGGCCCTGTCGCCCGCGTGGGTCGATCAGGGCGAACCGGTCTATCTGGACCGACTGTTGCGCGGCGCGAGCGAGCACCCGTCCGTCGTGGCCGGTGGCCGGTTCCGTGTCGCCGAGCAGGAAGTGATTCCCGTCGATGCCAACGGCGTCGTGGATCTCCCCACCCTCGCAGAGAAACTGAAAACGGCAACCCCGTCCTTGATCTCGATCATGGCCGCCAACAATGAGACCGGCGCGATCCAGCCGATTGCAGAGATCGGCCGCATGGCGAAGGAGGCCGGTGCCTTCTTCCATGTGGATGCGGTCCAGGCCGCCGGGCGCATGCCGATCGACATCGAGCACTGGCAGGCCGACGTGATCACCCTATCTGCTCACAAGTTCGGTGGGCCTCAGGGTATGGGCGCCATGGTGGTGCGCTCCACCGCGCGGGTACCCTCGGCGCTGCTCACCGGTGGCGGACAGGAAAACTGGCGCCGGGCGGGCACGGAAAATGTCGCCGGGGCCGTGGGTCTTGGCGTGGCAGCGCAGGACGCTGCCGTGGAAGCCGGCGAGGCAGGACGCCTTGCCGCACTGCGCGACCGGCTGGAAGAGGGTCTGCGCGCCGTTTGCGCCGGCACCGTGATCTTTTCGCAAGGGGCATCGCGCCTGGCCAACACCAGCTGCTTCGCCGTGCCGGGCGTGAAGGCGGAGACCGCGCTGATCGCCTTCGATCTGGCCAATCTGTGCCTGTCGTCGGGCTCGGCCTGTTCGTCCGGCAAGGTGTCCGTCTCCCATGTGCTGAGCGCGATGGGGGTGGATGAGGATCTAGCTCGCTGCGCGCTGCGCGTGTCCATGGGCTGGTCCACGACCGAAGCGGATGTGGACCGGTTCCTCGAGGTCTGGCCCGGCGTGGTCGACCGGCTCAATCCGCAGGCCCGCACCCGGGCCGCGTGAGCGTTCTAAAATTCCGGCGTGCCTGGTGCGCCGAAAGACATGCACCTTCCTCCCGAGGGTGACCCCGCGATCAGGGCCCTGTGGCCTTGTGACACTTGAAATGGTGGCGCCGTCTGGGCGCCGCAGGACGGAGAGTTGAAATGCCGGCTGTGCAGGAGACGATCGATCAGGTCAAGGCGATCGATGTTGACCAGTATAAGTATGGCTTTGTCACCGACATCGAGTCGGAGCGAAGCGCCAAGGGACTGAGCGAGGAAACCGTTCGCTTCCTGTCCGCCAAGAAGAACGAGCCGGAGTGGATGACCGAGTGGCGCCTCGACGCCCTTCGCCGCTTCCAGACCATGACCGAGCCGGACTGGGCCCGCGTCAGCTACCCGAAGATCGACTTTGATGCCCTCTACTACTGGGCCGCGCCGAAGTCCGTCGAAGGCCCGAAGAGCCTGGACGAAGTGGATCCGGAGCTGCTCGCGACCTACGAGAAGCTGGGCATTCCGCTGCGCGAACAGGAAATCCTCGCCGGCGTCGAGCCGAAGAACCGGGTCGCCGTCGACGCCGTCTTCGACAGCGTGTCCGTGGTCACCACGTTCAAGGAAGAGCTGAAGAAGGCCGGCGTCATTTTCTGCTCCATCTCCGAAGCGCTGCGCGAATATCCGGATCTGGTGAAGAAGTATCTCGGCTCCGTGGTTCCGGTCACCGACAACTATTACGCGACGCTGAACTCCGCCGTCTTCTCCGACGGCTCCTTCGTCTATGTGCCGGAGGGCGTCCGCTGCCCGATGGAACTGTCCACCTACTTCCGCATCAACGAGCAGAACACCGGTCAGTTCGAGCGCACTCTGATCGTCGCCGACAAGGGCGCTTACGTGTCCTATCTGGAAGGCTGCACGGCCCCCCAGCGCGACGAGAACCAGCTGCATGCGGCCGTGGTTGAGCTGATCGCCCTGGATGACGCGGAGATCAAGTATTCCACCGTCCAGAACTGGTTCCCGGGCGACTCGGAAGGCAAGGGCGGCATCTACAACTTCGTCACCAAGCGCGGCGACTGCCGGGGCAAGAACTCCAAGATCTCCTGGACCCAGGTCGAGACCGGGTCGGCGATCACCTGGAAGTACCCGTCCTGCATCCTGCGTGGTGACAACTCCGTGGGCGAGTTCTACTCGATCGCCGTCTCCAACGGCTATCAGCAGATCGACAGCGGCACCAAGATGATCCATCTGGGCAAGAACACGTCCAGCCGCATCATCTCCAAGGGCATTTCGGCCGGCAAGTCCCAGAATACCTACCGTGGTCTGGTCTCCGCCCACCGCAAGGCCTCCAACGCCCGCAACTTCACCCAGTGCGACAGCCTGCTGATCGGTCAGGACTGCGGCGCCCACACCGTGCCCTACATCGAGAGCAAGAACGCATCGGCCGTCTTCGAGCACGAGGCCACCACCTCGAAGATCTCCGACGACCAGATGTTCTACTGCCTGCAGCGTGGTCTTGATGAAGAAGGCGCTGTAGCGCTGATCGTCAACGGCTTCGTCAAGGACGTGATCCAGCAGCTGCCGATGGAATTCGCCGTTGAAGCCCAGAAGCTGATCTCGATCAGCCTGGAAGGCTCCGTCGGTTAATGGACAAGCAGATCGTCACTGCCGCGCACAAGCTGAGTACGCGACAGCGACGACGCTACCAAAGCAACACGCCAGCGGGCTGCTTCCATTGTGAGGCGGTGTTTCTGGCAAAGGAAATTGAGGAATGGTGTAACGAAGTCGAAGAGCGTGAGGTTACCGCGCTCTGTCCGTCCTGCGCGATCGACGCCGTTATTTCCATTCAGGATGTTGTTGAGCTCGGGGTGAGCGCGGAGCAGTTTCCCGTTCTCCTTCATGCGATGCGAAGGCGCTGGTTCGGCGATTAGGCCGAGCCACCGTCAGCGAAGCGCAAGCCGAGCCAAAGACGAAGGTTATAGAAATGCTTGAGATCAAGAACCTGCACGCCCGCATCGCCGAAGAAGGCACCGAGATCCTGCGCGGCATCGACCTGAAAGTGAACGCTGGCGAAATCCACGCGATCATGGGCCCGAACGGCTCCGGCAAGTCCACTCTGTCCTACATCCTGGCGGGCAAGGAAGACTACGAAGTCACCGAAGGCGAGATCATCTTCCACGGCCAGAACCTGCTCGACATGGAGCCGGACGAGCGCGCCGCTGCCGGCGTCTTCCTGGCCTTCCAGTACCCGATCGAAATCCCGGGTGTCGCCACCATGGAATTCCTGAAGACCGCGCTCAACGCGCAGCGCAAGGCCAAGGGTCTTGCCCAGCTGTCGATCCCGGACTTCATGAAGCTGGTCAAGGAAAAGGCCGCCGACCTGAACGTCACCATGGATATGCTCAAGCGCCCGCTGAACGTCGGCTTCTCCGGCGGTGAGAAGAAGCGCGCCGAGATCCTGCAGATGTCCCTGCTGGAGCCGAGCCTCTGCGTTCTCGACGAGACGGATAGCGGCCTCGACATCGACGCCCTGCGCATCGTGTCCGAAGGCGTGAACAAGCTGCGCAACCCGGGCCGGGCGATGATCGTCATCACCCACTACCAGCGCCTGCTCGACCACATCGTGCCGGACGTCGTCCACGTTCTGTCCAAGGGCCGCATCGTCAAGACCGGCGGCAAGGAACTGGCTCTCGAGCTGGAAAAGAACGGCTACGCCGACTACATCGAAGCAGCCTGAGCCTGAGGGAGATCATCAGACAATGACTGCCCCGACCCAGATCAGCCACACCCAGGCGGAAAGCGACCTGCTGGCCCGTTTCGACGAGGCCAAGGGCGCACTCGCCGGTTCCACCGCGGTCAAGGACCTGCGCGTGGCGGCTGCCGAGCAGATCAAGACCCGTGGTCTGCCCCACCGGCGCGTGGAGGAGTACAAGTACTCCGACCTGCGCGCCTTCATGAAATCCGCTGCCCCCCTGGCGCCGAAGGCCGATGCGGCCGCCGTGCGCGCGGTGCTGGCCGCGGACGAAGCCTTCGCCGGTCTGACGCGCTATCGCCTCGTCATCGCCAACGGCTCCTTCCTGGCTGAAGCCTCCGACGTCGCGGCCCTTGAAGCCGAAGGCGTCGTGATCCGCGATTTCGCAGCCGCACTCGATGCGGACACCGCAGCCGAGCTGCTGGCCACGCCGAAGAGCGCCAGTCAGGATGGCGTGCTGGCCCTCAACACGGCCTTCGTCCAGGGCGGCATCGTCCTGAGCGTCAAGGACGGCGTCGAGGTCTCCCGTCCGGTCGAGCTGGTGCATGTGTCCACGGAAGCGGGCGCCATCGTCACCCGCAACCGGGTGGAAGTCGGCACCGGTGCCAACCTGAAGCTCATCGAGACCTTTGCCGGTTCCACCGGAGCGGGCGAGAGCAACGTGGTCTTCGACTATCAGATCGGCGACAAGGCCACCCTGGCCGTCACCCGTCTGGTCGTCGGCGCCTCGGAAGGCGCCCGCCTGCTGACCACCCTTGCGAAGGTCGGCGGCGAGGCCCTGTTCAAGATCCTCGGCTTCATGGCCGGTCCGGCCTTTGCCCGCAACCAGCAGTTCGTTGCCTTCGCGGGTGAGAATTCCGATGCAAAGCTCTATGGTGTCTCCATGGCGCGCGGCAACGGATTGGCCGACCAGACCCTGATCGTCGATCACGCCGTGCCGCATTGCAACTCTCGCGAGTTCTTCAAGACGGTGCTGGACGACGAGGCGCGCGGCGTCTATCAGGGCCGCATCAACGTGGCCCAGCACGCCCAGAAGACCGACGGCGAGATGATGACCCAGGCGCTCCTTCTCGGGGAAGGCGCGGAAATGGCCAACAAGCCGGAGCTGGAAATCTTCGCCGACGACGTGCTCTGCGCCCACGGGGCCACCAGCGGCCAGATCGACGAGGACCTGCTCTTCTACCTCCGCGCCCGCGGCATTCCGGAAGCCGAAGCCCGCACCCTTCTGGTGATGGCCTTCCTGTCGGAAGCCATCGAGGAGTTCGAGGAAGACTACGTCACCGAGGCTCTGGAAACCCGCGTCCGCGACTGGCTCGCAGGCGCGTAAGCAGCCAAAGACCGCAGCCCCTTTCTCCCCCTCAAGGGGGAGGAGGGGGCGCAGAGGCCTTCTGACACCGCAGTCCCGGCCTTGCGCCGGGACCTCGCGCCACAAGACTTGCGGTCCCGGCTCAAGGCCGGGACGGCACATGACGACATCAGAAGAAATCCAGACGGGAGCAGGCGGCAATGACGGTCGCAACCGCAGAACTCGACAGGCCCTATGACGTGGAGGCGATCCGCAAGGATTTCCCGATCCTGTCCCGGGAAGTCTATGGCAAGCCGCTGGTCTATCTCGACAATGGCGCCTCGGCCCAGAAGCCGAAGGCCGTGATCGACGCGATCACCCATGCCTATTCCCAGGAATATGCCAATGTGCACCGGGGCCTGCATTTCCTCTCCAACGCCGCGACCGATGCCTATGAGGGCGCGCGGGAGAAGGTCCGCCGCTTCCTGAATGCTCCCTCCGTCGACGAGGTGATCTTCACCCGCTCGACCACTGAGGCGATCAATCTGGTCTCCTATGGCCTGGGCCCGGACCATTTCGGCCCCGGCGACGAGATCGTGCTCTCCATCATGGAGCACCACTCCAACATCGTGCCCTGGCACTTCCACCGCGAGCGCAACGGCGCCGTGCTGAAGTGGGTCTATGTGCGCGAGGACGGCTCCTTCGACCTCGACGCCTTTGCCGATGCCCTGACCGAGCGCACCAAGCTGGTGGCCATCACCCAGATGTCCAACGTGCTGGGCACGGTGGTGCCGGTGAAGGAACTGACCCGCATCGCCCATGAGCGCGGCATTCCGGTGCTCATCGACGGCAGCCAGGCCGCCGTGCACATGCCGGTCGACGTTCAGGACATCGGCTGCGACTATTATTGCTTCACCGGCCACAAGGTCTACGGTCCGAGCGGCATCGGCGTGCTCTGGGCGAAAACCGAGAAGCTCAAGGCCATGCGTCCCTTCATGGGCGGCGGCGAGATGATCGGCGAGGTCTCCGAGGACCGCATCACCTATGCGGAACCGCCCCATCGCTTCGAGGCGGGCACCCCGCCCATCGTGCAGGCCATCGGTCTGGGCGCGGCACTCGACTACATGGACAGCGTCGGCCGCGACCGCATCGCCGCCCATGAGGCGGACCTGTCGGCCTATGCCCATCAGCGCCTGTCGGAAATCAACTCCCTGCGCATTTTCGGAACCGCGCCGGGCAAGGGGGCCATCGTCTCCTTCGAGATAAAGGGCGCCCATGCCCATGACGTGTCGACCATCATCGACCGGGCCGGCGTGGCCGTGCGCGCAGGCACCCATTGTGCGCAGCCGCTCTTGGCAAGATACGGCGTGACCTCTACATGTCGGGCAAGCTTCGGCATGTACAACACCCGCGCGGAGGTCGATGTCCTCCATGATGCGCTGGTGCGGGCGCAGGCGTTCTTCGCCTGAGCGCCCCGCGCGCCAGGCAGAGAATTCAGGCAGAGAATTCGGACGGCAAGACGAGAACAAGGTCCTCTCAGGACAGTTGAGACCATGAGCGAAGACACCATCACCATCGACCACAATGCCGCGGGCGAAGAGCTGCGCGCCGAAGTGGCAGCCCCGACCGCCATTCCGCAGGCGGAACTGGAGCGGCTTACGGCGGACATCATCACCGCCCTCAAGACGGTCTATGACCCGGAAATCCCCTGCGACATCTACGAGCTCGGCCTGATCTACAAGGTCGATATCGAGGATGACCGCTCGGTGGCCATCGACATGACCTTGACCGCGCCGGGCTGTCCGGTGGCGGGCGAAATGCCGGGCTGGGTGCAGCAGGCCGTGGAATCCGTCGGCGGCGTTCAGTCCGTGGACGTGACCATGGTCTTCGATCCGCCCTGGTCGCCGGAACGCATGTCGGACGAGGCCAAGGTAGCCCTCAACTGGTATTGACCAGGCGCCGGTTCGCCCTCGGGCGGACTGGAACCGGTGGCTTCCGATCTCCATATCAAGGGGCAGGGGGCTTCCCGACTTCTGCTGGAGCCGCGCGATGCGCGGACCCTGAAAGGATTGCGAGACGACAATGGCGACAGCACGCAAGTTTCAGGTCATGACCCTGACCGACCCGGCCGCAGAGCGGGTGCGCGAGCTTCTGGAAGGCTCCGGCAAGGACGCCGGCGGCCTGCGCGTCGGCATCAAGAAGGGCGGCTGCGCCGGCATGGAATACACCATGGAAATGGTGGACGCCGCGCGCCCCGGTGACGACGTGATCGAGGAGAAGGGCGCGCGCCTCTTCGTCGATCCTTCCGCCGTCCTGTTCCTGCTCGGCACGGAAATGGACTATGAGGTGACGAAGTTCCGCTCCGGCTTCCTCTTCCGCAACCCGAACGAGGTGTCTGCCTGCGGCTGCGGGGAATCCGTGTCGCTTCAGGCGGCCGACCCCTCCAAGCTGTCGACCCCGGCCTGAGGGGCTCCATGAGCGTTTTCGACCGTCTGAAGACGGATTGCGCCTCCGAGTGGGCGGCTTACGTCGATCATGACTTCGTGCGCGGCATGGCCGACGGCTCGCTTCCACTTGACGCCTTCCGCACCTATCTGAAGCAGGACTACCTCTTCCTCATCCATTTCTCGCGGGCCTATGCACTGGCGATCTACAAGTCCCAGACCCTCGGCGACATGCGCCGGGGCATGGCTGGCCTGAAGACGATCCTCGAAGGGGAAATGGAGCTTCATGTCGAGCTCTGCGCCAAATGGGGCATTGCGCGCAAGGAGCTGGAGACGGTCGCCGAGGAAAGCGAAACCCTCGCTTACACCCGTTTCGTGCTGGAAAGCGGCTTGCGCGGGGATCTGCTCGATCTGCAGGTGGCGCTGGCGCCCTGCATCCTTGGCTACGGGGAGATCGGTGCGCGCCATCGCGGCGTGGTGCCGGAGGGCACGGATGGCGCGCCTGCCTACGCGCGCTGGTTCGCCGAATATGCCAGCGATGACTACCAGAACGCTGCCCGCGACTTCTGCGACTGGATGGACCAGACGGCGTCTGCCTATCTGACCGAGGCGCGCTATCCGGTGTTGCGCCGGATCTTTTCAGAGGCCTCCAGGCTGGAGGCCGATTTCTGGCAGATGGGTTTCAAGAACCTTGGCTGAAACAGTCATCTGAACGAAAAAGGGGTCGCAGCAGAAATGCCGCGACCCTTTTCAATTCCTTCGTGCCGGCAGGCCAGAGCGGTCAGGCGACCGCGTTCTTGCTGTCCGCGCCCGCGAGATCGGCTTCCGTGCAGACCTTGTTGCGGCCGCTGCGCTTGGCGGCGTAGAGCGCCTCGTCGGCACGACCCACGATCGACTCGGTGGTGTCACCCGGACGGTAGGTCGCGATGCCGATGGAAATGGTGATGCGGCCCAGGTTCTCGCCCGTGGACCGCTTGATCAGCTCCTTGGAGCGCACCGCATGGCGGATCTTCTCGGCGATCTCCATGGCGTCCGACATGTGCGAATGGGGCAGGATGATCGCGAATTCCTCGCCGCCATAGCGGCAGGCGGTGTCCTGGCCCTTGACGTTCTGCTTCACCGACAAGGCCACGAGGCGCAGGACCTGATCGCCGGTCTGGTGGCCGAAGGTGTCGTTGAACTTCTTGAAATGGTCGATATCGGTCAGGAGCAGGGTGAACCCTGCCGCGCTGTCCTTGGCGAGCGCAACGGCCTTCTCCAGCGTGTTGTCGAAGTGCTTGCGGTTGCCCAGCGTGGTCAGCTCGTCGGTCAGCGACTCGTAGCGGATGGCTTCCAGATTGGCCTGCAGCGTCTCGATCTGCCGCTTGGATTCCAGCAGCTGGGTCTCCAGCGCCTGATTGGCCTTGAGGGCGGTGTGGGTCGCCTCGGTCATGCGTCCGACAAAAGCCTCGAGCATCTTCGGATCACGCAGCGACTGCAGGGCCGCGGCACCTTCCTTCAGCGAGACGCCGTAGTCGGTGGTGGCATCCACATTGTGCCGCAGGGTGTCGACCAGGTTTTCGACCTCGGCGCTGACCTTGGTGCCGACCTCGTTCAGCCGGTCGCCAAGCCGTGTCGGCGCCAGATACTTGCCGTAGATGCCTTCCATGTCCTCGTTGGACAGGCTGCCGCTCTCCTTGAGAGCCTGGTTGACAGCGCGGTTCAGACCGTAATTGTATCCGGCGGAATAGGTGTACCAGAATTCATAGGCACGCGGCACGGCGGGAAGCGTATAGCGCTTGATGTAGGAGAGGGCGCTGTCTCCATAAATGATAGTTCGCTTGTGCGCATCCAGATCCGTCATCGGTCCCCACCAGTCGCTTGCACCCGGCGCTGCACCCCGCAGCTTTTTCATGGTCAAAAATGCCTGTTCAACGCTTAAGGTGCCGTTAAGCGCAGGTGCGAGATGGGAAAAAACTGCCTCTCTCCCGGCATATTCTTCCCGGCATGGCGCCGGGTTCGCTTATTTTACGTTCATTTTTGACCGGATACATCCTTGCAGAACTGCGCATGGTCTTCCGGCATCCGACAAAAGCGAAAGGGGTGCCGAATGAACGGCACCCCTTTTTTGAAAGTCTGAGGATGTTCCGCAGCGTCACTGATCTCGCTTTGCGGAAATCTGTTCTGCGCCGGTGGCTCAGGAAGCCTTCTTCGGCCGCGGCTCGCGCAGCAGGAAGGCCGGGATGTGCCCACCGTGTCCGAAGGCCGGTTCCGGCGTCTGGGACTTGCCGCGGCGCGGAGCAGGCTGCTGCTTGGCCTGAGCCTGTGCCTGAGCTTGAGCCGGCTGGCGTGCCTCGGACTGCTGGTTGCTGTTGGCAGCAGAGGCGGCTGCGCGGCCGGAGCCACGGCGGCTGTTGCTGCGCGGCACGTCGGGCTGGGGCGCTTCTGCCAGATCCACGACCGGTTCTGCGGCAGGCGCTTCCACCGCGGCCGGTGCGGCCTCGGCAGTCGCTGCCTTGGCACCGCGCCCGCGGCGGGCGTTGCGCGGCTTGGCTGCCGGAGCGGAGGCAGCGGTGTCGCCCTCGGCATCGGCCTTCGGACCACGCTTGCGACGGGCCTTGCGCTCTGCGGCGGCAGCCTCGAAGTCGACCGCATCGCCGATCCATTCGATCGACTGCTGGGTCAGCTCTTCAATGGCCTTCAGATACTTCTCGTCATTGCCGGTCACGATAGTGAAGGCAGAGCCCTTGCGGCCCGCGCGGCCGGTGCGGCCGATGCGGTGCACATAATCTTCCGCGTGGATCGGCACATCATAGTTGTAGACGTGGCTCACATCCGGAATGTCGAGGCCGCGGGCGGCGACGTCGGAGGCGACCAGCAGGGTGATGGTGCCCTTGCGGAAATTGTCCAGCATCATCATGCGCGAGCGCTGGTCCATGTCGCCATGGAGGGCGCCCACGTTGTAGCCGTGCTTCTCCAGCGACCGGAAGAGAACGGCAATGTCCTTCTTGCGGTTGCAGAAGACGATGGCGTTCTTCAGGTCTTCGGCACCTTCCAGCAGTTCGCGCAGGGCGGCCCGCTTGTCGTAATCCTCTGAACCGGCAGCCTTGAGACGCTGCGAGACGTTCTCGGACGTGGACGAGGTGCGTGCGACTTCGACCTTGGCCGGGTTCTGCAGGAAGGCTTCCGTCAGGCGCTGGATCTCCGGCGGCATGGTGGCCGAGAAGAACAGGGTCTGGCGGGTGAAGGGAATGAGCTTGCAGATGCGCTCGATGTCCGGAATGAAGCCCATGTCGAGCATGCGGTCGGCTTCGTCGATCACCAGGATCTCGACGCCCTGCAGCAGCAGCTTGCCGCGCTCGAAATGGTCGAGCAGGCGGCCCGGGGTCGCGATCAGCACGTCAGCGCCGCGGTCGAGCTTCTTGTCCTGCTCGCCGAAGGACACGCCGCCGATCAGCAGGGCCACGTTGAGCTTGTGGTTGACGCCGTATTTCTCGAAGTTTTCCTCGACCTGGGCAGCCAGCTCGCGGGTCGGCTCGAGGATCAGGGTGCGCGGCATGCGAGAGCGCGCACGGCCCTTTTCCAGAAGGGTCAGCATGGGCAGCGTGAAGCTGGCGGTCTTGCCCGTTCCGGTCTGGGCGATGCCCAGCACGTCGCGGCGTTCCAGGACATAGGGAATTGCGCCTGCCTGAATGGCGGTCGGTTCGGAGTAACCGGCAGCCTCGACTGCTTCGAGGACTTTCTCGCTAAGGCCGAGCGTTTTGAATGACATGGAGCGTGTGGCCCAGGTTTCTTGCTTGCGGATGCAAAGGAATGACGAAATCCAAGGTGTGGGAGAACCTTGGCAATTTGGCGCACACCCTACAGTCCTGCGCCCTAGTGTCAATGACAGGCACGCGGAAAAGCAGGGAAATTCGGCGTTGGGTCAAAAAAGAAAGGTAATGGAGTTAACAATCGGCCGGTTTGCGGAAGATCGTCTTGCAGATCTTCCGCTCCTTTCCTTTTCACCCACCTTGCGCACTACCTGCGCAGGGCGCCAGTGAGCGTCCTCATCACATCGGCCGCTGGATTCGCGCAAGGCCTCAGATGTCGAGGTCGTGGGCGAACTCGGCGTTCTCCTGGATGAAGCGGAAGCGAGCCTCCGGCTTGTTGCCCATGAGCTGTTCCACCGTGTCGGCGGTCGCCGCTTCCGGGCGTTCGTCGATGGAGACCCGCAGCAGGGTGCGCTTCTCCGGATCCATGGTGGTTTCCTTCAGCTGCGAGGGCAGCATCTCGCCCAGACCCTTGAACCGGCCGATGTCGACCTTGCCCTTGCCCTTGAAGACGGTGGAGAGCAGCTCGTCCTTGTGGGCGTCGGTGCGGGCGTAGATGGTCTTGCCGCCCTGGCTCAGGCGGTAGAGCGGCGGCACGGCCAGATAGAGATGGCCGTTGCGGATCATGTTCGGCATTTCGCGATAGAAGAAGGTGATCAGCAGCGAGGCGATATGGGCACCGTCCACGTCCGCATCGGTCATGACGATGACCTTCTCGTAGCGCAGCTCCTCGTCCTTGTAGGCTGAGCGGGTGCCGCAGCCGAGCGCCTGGATCAGGTCGGCCAGCTGCTGGTTGGCGACCAGCTTGTCGCGGCCCGCATTGGCCACGTTCAGGATCTTGCCGCGCAAGGGCAGGATGGCCTGATTGCGCCGGTTGCGCGCCTGCTTGGCCGAGCCACCTGCCGAATCGCCCTCCACGATGAAGAGCTCCGAGCCCTCCGCCTGGTTCTGGGAACAGTCCGCCAGCTTGCCGGGCAGGCGCAGCTTGCGCACGGCGGTCTTGCGCGCCACGTCCTTTTCCTGGCGCCGGCGCAGCCGTTCCTCGGCCCGGTCGATCACCCATTCCAGCAGCTTGTTGGCCTGGTTGGGGGAGGCGGTGAGCCAGTGGTCGAAGGCGTCGCGAATGGCGTTCTCGGCGATGCGGGTCGCCTCGTTGGTGGCCAGCTTGTCCTTGGTCTGGCCGACAAATTCCGGCTCGCGGATGAAGACGGAGAGCATGGCGCCCGCCGAGGTCATCACGTCGTCGCCGGTGATCAGCGCCGCCTTCTTGTTGTTGGTGAGCTCCCCATAGGCCTTGAGGCCGCGCAGCAGGGCATAGCGCAGACCTGCCTCATGGGTGCCGCCTTCCGGTGTCGGAACGGTATTGCAGTAGGAGTTGACGAAACCGTCGCCGGCGAACCAGCTGACCGCCCATTCCACGGCGCCGTGGCCGCTGGTCTTGGCGGTGCGCCCGGCAAAGACGTCATCGACGACCTTGCGTTCCTTGGTCAGGCTTTCGTCCAGATAGTCTTTCAGGCCGCCGGGGAAGTGGAAAACGGCCTCGGCCGGCGTCTCGCTCTTCTCGCCCAGCAGCGCCGGGGCGCAATGCCAGCGGATCTCCACCCCGTTGAAGAGATAGGCCTTGGAGCGGGCCATCTTCATCAGGCGGGCGGGATCGAACTTCGCGTCCTTGCCGAAGATCTGCCAGTCGGGCTTGAAGCGGACCAGGGTGCCGCGCCGGTTCTGGGTGTCGCCGACCAGCTCGAGCCCGCCTTGCGGGATGCCGCGCTGGAAGCGCTGGCGATAGAGCTTGCGGGCGCGGGCCACCTCGACGATCAGATCTTCCGACAGGGCGTTGACCACGGAAACGCCAACCCCGTGCAGGCCGCCGGAGGTCTCGTAGGCCTTGCTGTCGAACTTTCCGCCGGCGTGGAGCGTCGTCATGATGACCTCCAGCGCCGACTTGTCCTTGAATTTCGGATGAGGATCGACCGGAATGCCACGACCGTTGTCGGTCACGGTCAGGTAGCCTTCCGTGTCCAGAGTCACGTCGATCCAGGAGGCATGTCCGGCGACCGCCTCGTCCATGGAATTGTCGATCACCTCGGCAAAGAGATGGTGCAGGGCCTTCTCGTCCGTTCCCCCGATATACATGCCCGGACGGCGGCGCACCGGCTCGAGCCCTTCCAGGACCTCGATGTCGGCGGCGGAATAGTCGCTGCTGGCGGCCGGGGGAGGCGTCTCGTTGCGCTGGGGGGCGGGCTTCGGCGTGGCGCTCGGCGACGAACTGGGCGCGGCGGCGGCAGACTGCGGCGCCGGTTCGGACGAGGTCTCCGTCTCCAGCTTCGCGGCCGTTCCGCCAAAAAGATCGTTCTTCGCGCTCATGCTCTGCTCACATCCACTCAAGGTCCGTCCCGGCGTCGATCTCCGCAAGGAGGTCTGGGTGCGGGACTGGGCATCCGGGTCCGGCCATCGGCGTCAGCCAGGGACGCCCTGCGGCGTGCCCCGATCATGGCAGAGGAAACCGCAGCCGGCTGCGGCTTGACCATGCCGGACAGGCTTTAGGATTTACCGAATCTTTCCGCCCTGTCCTTGAACAAAAGTGGAACATTTCGACATATCCCCAGCCAAGTCGGGGATTCGGCCGTGTCCCGGCCTCATTTTGCCGCTGGGGACCCGTGCTCCGCCCGGCGGGCGTCACGGCGCTCCTCCGCCACCTGCTGGCAAAAGGCGGCTGTCCGGTTCCGGAACTTATGGTTAACCGAAGGGCAACCTGTCCGGCGGTATTGGGGCAGGGCTCCGGGGAGGGGTGGTGCGCCTGATTTCGGTGCCGAAAAGGCGATCGCGGCCAGCCGGAGATCGGGTTTCGAGGGCCCCGAAACCGCTGAAACCTGCGCTGCACTGCGGCAAATGGCGAGGGAATGTGGCGCGGTTGCAACACCCCGGAACGGACATGCGTGTGACGGAGTCATTCCCGATTGCTGCCGCTCTTCGGCCATGTTTGATCATCAGATGTTGAGCCACGGCACGAGAGGGCAAGATGCCGGTTGGAAACGATCGGAAAATGTCGTCGCCTTGCCGGACCGGGGCCAAATTCCTGTCCCAATGCGCCGCTACAACGGTGCCATGGGATCGGGTCCGAGGGACCGGGGACGCATCAGGGGGCGTCGAGGCACGTCTCGCCATGAGAGTGGTGAGGGGTCCGGGACGACAGTGGGCGCGCAGGTCTGCGCAGCATCTGGCGAACGGATCCGGGCTTCGACCCGTCAACAACGAGCGAAAGAGTTGGACATCATGTCCGCCATGCGGAATGCGGTAACAGTAACGGGGATGGTTCTGGCCCTGGCCACTCTGGCCCCGACCGGTCCGGCGCTCGCCTTCGACGGCGAACCGCGGCCGACCGTGTCGATCCTGCCTCAGCCCGCCGGTGTGCCCCAGGAGCCCAGCCGTCAGGAAGCCCTGCGCAACTGGCTTGGCCAGTCCAAGGCCGGAGACGCGTCCGGCGCTCTGACCTCCCTGCAATATGCCGCCGAGAAGGGCGAACCGGGTGCGGCCTGGAAGCTCGGCAAGATGTACGAGACCGGCGATGGCGTCACCGAAGACGACCGCATGGCTTTCCAGTACTACAGCCAGGTGATCCGCCAGCACGAATCCGATCGGCTCGACTCCCGCGCAGCGCCCTATGTCGCCAGCGCCTATGTCGCCCTCGGCAACTTCTTCAAGACCGGCATCGACGGCGTGGTGCCGCGCAACACCCAGTTTGCCGAAAAGCTCTTCCGCTCCGCTGCCTTCAACTTTGGGGATCCGCAGGCCCAGTACGAGCTGGGGCTGATCTATCAGCAGGATCGCCGCCTCGAGGCCGTGCGCGTGTTCAATCTGGCCGCGCTCAAGGGCCATGTGGCCGCCCAGGCCCGCCTTGGCGAGACCCTCTTCGACATGGCCCAGTCCGATGACCGCCGCGCCCGCGGCCTCATGTGGCTGACGGTGGCCCAGTGGCAGAGCCGCGGCGTTCAGGATGACTGGATCGGCGCCCTGCACGAGACCTATTTCGCCCGCGCCAGCGAGGACATCCGCCGTCAGGCCCTCGTGATGGCCGAAGGCTGGATGCAGCACAACCGGCCGGACCTGAGCGACACGCTCACCGTCCAGGCCGCCCAGAGCATTCCGGCAGCCCCCGCCCAGTAAGGGCACGGCATCAAGACTTGCGAGACATGATAAAGGACGGCCTTGAGCCGTCCTTTTGCGTTTGCGCTGCGTGTCGGGACAGGTCGCGGCGGTCAGGCCGCCAGATCGACCCAGACCGGCACGTGATCGGAGGGCTTCTCCCAGCCGCGCACATGGGCATCGATCCCGCAGCCCCGGAAGAGGTCGGTCGCCTGCGGCGACATCAGCACGTGGTCGATGCGGATCCCGTTGTTCTTCTGCCAGGCGCCGGCCTGATAGTCCCAGAACGTATAGGTCTGCGGGGCGGAGGTGCAGGCCCGGACCGCCTCGGTCATGCCGAGATTGAGGAGCGCGCGGAAGTTCCTCCGGCTCTCGGGCTGGAACAGGGCATCGTCCACCCAGGCCTCGGGCCGGGCCGCGTCCATCGGCTCGGGGATGACGTTGTAATCCCCGAGCAGCAGGAACGGGGTTTCTTCCGCCAGACGCTTGCGGGTGTTGTCGATCAGCCGTTCCATCCAGCCGAGCTTGTAGGGAAACTTCTCCGTGCCCAGCGGATTGCCGTTGGGCAGATAGAGACAGCCGACACGCACCGCGCCGGTCTCGGTGGACACCGTGCCCTCGATGTAGCGGGCCTGTTCATCCGTGTCGTCGCCGGGCAGGCCGCGGGTCACGTCCTCGAGCGGCATGCGCGATAGCAGCGCCACGCCGTTGAAGCCCTTCTGGCCGTGGATTTCCAGATTGTAACCCAGATCCTCGAAGGGCTGGCGTGGGAAGGCCTCGTCCACCGACTTGATCTCCTGGAAACAGGCGAGATCGGGTTTCGCCTCGTCCAGC
This sequence comes from Roseibium aestuarii, assembly GCF_008477545.1. Classification (GTDB taxonomy): domain Bacteria; phylum Pseudomonadota; class Alphaproteobacteria; order Rhizobiales; family Stappiaceae; genus Roseibium; species Roseibium aestuarii. Next base: position 1,448,755 of record NZ_VORA01000001.1, read on the forward strand.
CAGGCCAGAACCGTATCGATCCGCGCCTTGACGCCGTTGATGTTCCAGGTAGCGATCTTCATGGTGAAACCCCGGCGCTCGTCTTCATGTGGGCGATTGATGCCGCAGTCTTAGCATCGCTCGAAGGCCGCTGTCCTGTCGCAGCGCCCCGCGGCGGGGCGATTCTCTGGGGAAAGGGCCGGGGCGGGCATGAAAAGAGGCGCGGGCACAAGAAAAGGCGCCGGAGATCCGGCGCCCTCGAAACTCTGTGCGGTCGGTTGTGACGCGCGTCAGATCGTGAAGCTGGTGCCGCAGCCGCAGCCGGCGACCGCATGGGGATTGTTGATCTGGAAGGACTGTCCCATCAGGTCGTCGACGAAGTCGATTTCCGATCCGCCCATGTACTGGAGCGAGATGGCATCCACCAGCACCGTGACCCCATTCTTTTCCAGAACCAGATCATCGGCCTCCCGGTCGGCCACAAGATCATACTTGTATTGCAGGCCGGAGCATCCGCCGCCCTCGACGGAAACGCGCAGCATGGTGCCTGCCGGTTCGCCGCTCAGGATCTTTGCAATCCGCTTGGCAGCGCGGTCGGTTACTGTTACCGGATTTTCAAGTGTTTCGCTCATGGTGCTGCCGTTCTGCTTGAAACGATTCTCCGGGACCTCGGGAGCGAGGCGCGCGGAGCGGAAGAAATCAGGCGCCTCGTCAAAGCGGGGCAGGGGCAAGACCCTTCCTTGCCCCAGACAGGTAAGGAGTGGCAGGCTCCGCGTCAACAACCCGCGCACGACAGCGGCGCGCAACCGCAATGCAACGGGAAGAGGTGAGAGTGGACAAGACCCTGAAGGAAGTCGGTTTCGGCGCACAGGAACGGGCGGTCTTCGCCCAGAAACCCTTCGAGACCCGTGGTCGTCTGCATCCCGAACCCGACAGCCCGACCCGCACGCCCTTCCAGCGTGACCGCGACCGGATCATCCATTCCACGGCCTTCCGCCGCCTCAAGCACAAGACCCAGGTCTTCGTCTATCACGAGGGCGACCATTTCCGCACCCGGCTGACCCACACGATCGAGGTGTCCCAGATCGCCCGCGCGCTCGCCCGCGCCCTGCGCCTCGACGAGGATCTGGCCGAATGCCTCGCGCTCGCCCATGATCTGGGCCACACCCCCTTCGGGCACGAGGGCGAGGATGTCCTGCATGAATGCATGGCCGCCTTCGAGGGCTTCGATCACAACGCCCAGTCCCTGCGGGTGGTAACCTCGCTCGAGCACCGCTATGCGGAGTTCGACGGTCTGAACCTCGCCTGGGAGACCCTGGAGGGTCTGGTCAAGCACAACGGGCCGCTCGTCGACCCGCAGGGCCATCCGCTCGGCAAGTTCGCGGGCAGCCAGCTTCCCTATGCGATCCGCACCTATCAGCAGCGCCACGATCTGGCCCTCGACACCTGGCCGAGCGCGGAGGCCCAGGCGGCAGCGATAGCCGACGACATTGCCTATGACGCCCATGACCTCGACGACGGCCTGCGCGCCGGGCTCTTTGCCATCGAGGACATGCGCGAGGTGCCCTATCTCGCCGACATCCTGTCGGAAGTCGACACGAAGTATCCGGGACTGGAAGAGGGGCGCCGGATCCACGAGATCGTCCGCCGCTCCATCACCCGCATGGTGGAGGACGTGATCACCGAGGCGCTGAAGCGCCTGAAGGAGGTCGATCCGCGCTCCGTGGAGGATGTGCGCAACGCCGGACGCTGCCTCGTCAGCTTTTCCCCGGAAATGGCAGCGGCGGAACGACAGGTGAAGACCTTCCTCTTCGCCCGGGTCTACCGGCACGAGGATGTGCTGGCCGTGCGCCGGCAGGTGGCCCGTGTGGTGCGCGAGCTCTTCGGCGCCTTCATGGCTCGTCCGCAGGACATGCCCAGGCCCTGGAACGTCGGTCTGGAAAGCCTTTCCCAGCCGGCGCTTGCCCGCCGGGTCTGCGACTATATTGCCGGGATGACGGATCGTTACGCCATAGACGAACACCGCAGATTGTTTGACGACACCCCGGATTTGGGTTAGGCCCCAGCTCGATTTTGCTCCGCGATGACTTGCGGCCTTGTGGGCCGGCCGCGGCGCTGTTCCTGAATTCACTCTCTGCCGGTTGGATGGATATGAATATCTTCGCCGAATTCGCTGAGCGGGTGCGTGTCGCCCTTGGTCAGCTCGACCTTGCAATGCCGGATGGCTCCGAGCTCGACCTGAGCCGCGTGACCGTGGAAAGCCCGCGTGACCCGGCCCACGGGGATCTGGCCACCAACGCCGCCATGGTTCTGGCCAAGCCGCTGGGCATGAAGCCGCGCGATCTGGCCGACCGGCTGGCCGAGCGTCTCTCCCAGGATGCGGACGTGACCGAGGTCTCCGTGGCCGGTCCGGGCTTCATCAACCTGCGCGTGGCCCCGGCCGTTTGGCACCGGATCCTTGCCGCCATCACCGAAAAGGGCGAGGACTTCGGCCGCGCCACCCTTGGTGCGGGCAAGAAGGTCAACGTGGAATATGTCTCCGCCAATCCGACCGGTCCGATGCACGTGGGCCATACCCGTGGCGCGGTTGTCGGCGATGCGCTGGCCAACCTGCTTGCCTACGCGGGCTATGATGTGACCCGCGAATATTACATCAACGACGCGGGCTCCCAGATCGACACGCTCGCCCGCTCCGCCTATCTGCGCTATCTCGAGGCGCTCGGCGAGGACATCGGCGAGATCCCGGCCGGTCTCTATCCGGGCGATTATCTGGTCCCCGTCGGCAAGGCGCTGGCCGAGAATTATGGCACCGAGCTGAAGTCCATGGACGAGGACGGCTGGTTCGCCATCGTCAAGCCCTTCACCGTCAGCGCCATGATGGACATGATCCGCGAGGATCTGGCTCAGCTCAACGTCAACCATGACGTCTTCTTCTCCGAGAAGACCCTGCATGACCACGTAGACGGCAAGCCCTCGAAGATCGACGAGATGCTCGAGGCCCTGCGCGGCGACGGTCTGGTCTACGAAGGCACCCTGCCGCCGCCGAAGGGCGAAGTGCCCGATGACTGGGAAGACCGCGAGCAGACCCTGTTCCGCGCCTCCGATTATGGCGACGACACGGACCGGGCGCTGAAGAAGTCCGACGGCTCCTACACCTATTTCGCCGCCGACGTGGCCTATTTCCGCGACAAGTATCTGCGCGGCTTTGACGAGATGATCTACATCCTCGGCGCCGACCACGGCGGCTACGTCAAGCGTCTGCAGGCGGTGGGCAAGGCGGTGTCCGGCGGCAAGTCCGAAGTCATCGTGCGTCTCTGCCAGCTGGTGAAGCTGTTCCGTGCCGGCGAGCCCTTCAAGATGTCCAAGCGCTCGGGCAACTTCGTCACCCTGCGCGATGTGGTGGATGAGGTTGGCCGGGATCCGGTCCGCTTCATGATGCTCTACCGGAAGAACGACGCGCCGCTGGACTTCGACTTCCAGAAGGTGACCGAGCAGTCCAAGGACAACCCGGTCTTCTATGTGCAATACGGCCATGCCCGCTGCCATTCGGTCATGCGTCAGGCGGGCGAAGAGCTGCCGGGCCTCGACCTGTCCGATGCCGCCCTGCGCGAGGCTGACCTGTCACTCCTCGACGATCCGTCGGAACTGGAGCTGATCGCCCGCATGGCGAGCTGGCCGCGCATCGTCGAGGCCGCAGCCGAAACCCATGAGGCGCACCGGGTCGCCTTCTATCTGCACGAGCTCGCCAGCGCCCTTCACGGCCACTGGAACCGGGGCAAGGAAGCGCCTCAATTGCGCTTCATTCATCCCGATAATCCAAAATTAACTCTGGCGCGTCTTGCTTTGGTACGTGCAATATCGAAGGTGATTGCATCAGGTTTGGCGATTCTTGGCGTGGATGCGCCGCTGGAAATGCGCTGAGCCTGCAAGCGCCCGTCGTATTTTGTCGCAGGCTGAAGGCCGCGCGGCACGGTTCGGCGGGCGAAGACTATGGCCGGACAGCTGAAGCCTATGGCACGAGACAATGAACATTCCTCGTCTGACGCGCCCAGTTTGCGCCCGGCGGGGCAAAGTGATGAAACGGCTGCGGCGGAAGATCCGCTGGTCGAGTTGGCGCGCATCGTCAACCGCACCCGGCCGTCAGGGGGAAGCGTGACGAGCGATCGTGTCGGCACAACGGACTATTTTGCCGGTCTGGATGATTTTCCGGATTTCGGTCAGGACACGCGCGCCGAGCGCCCTCAGGCGGAGACCCGTCCGCAGGCGGCTCATGGCCGCGCCCACGATCATGCCCATGAACATGACCATGACCACGACACCCAGCGCCGCGAGCCGGTGATGGGGACGCGCCAGGAGCCGTCCTTCGGCAGCCGGCAGGAGCCTGCATTCGGTGGCTCTGCTGCACCTCAGGCACCGCTGCGTGACGAGGATTACGAGACCCAGGGCTGGGCGCAGGACTGGGCCGAGGAAAGCCCGGACGAGGTTCAGGCACCGGCTTCCGTTTCCCACGCGCAACATGCCGCCCCCGCCGTGCGGGTCGAGCCCCGCCTGGGCGGCGCCCCGGCCGTGCAGTCCCCTGCGGATCAGGGCGAGGAGGAGGGCTTCCCCGCGCTCGAGGATGAGCTGATCGGGGCCTTCCGCAGTTCCTTTGACTTCACCCGTCGCCAGCCCGAGGCCGATGACGACATCGATCTCCAGCCCCGTGCGCCGTTTGCCGGCGGTCCGGCGGATCTCTCCTTCGAACGCGAATTTTCTGCCGACCTGCAGCTCGATGAAACCCAGGTCGATGACCCTTTGCGTGCCGCGCCGCGTCATGAGCCGCATCTGGATAGTGCCGATGAGGATGATCTCTTCGACGGCGGTGAGGCGGAGTATGCGCAAGACGACTATGCGCAGGACGCTTACGCGGACGAGGCGCCCGGTGACGGCGAGCTGAGTGACGATATTGAGGACGAGCCGACCTATGCGGATGCGGTCCAGGCCAGCCGTGAGCCGGTGTCGGATCAGGGTGCAAGGACGGCCGCCGCCGCACCGACCCCGGCGCCCGCGACGGATCTCGATGCGCTCTTTGCCGAACTCGGTCAGCTGGCCGCGTCTTCCGCGTCGCGCAATTCCGTGCGCAGCGAGGGCTATTTCGCCGAAGTGGGCGGCTTCGTCACCGAGGAAACCCCGGCAGCCTCCGACAGTCTGAGCCGTGGCGGCGCGCCCGATGCGGCCGACCTGACGGAGCCTGCATCGTCGGCCGATCGGTCATCGTTCGGGGCTGCGGCCTACACCGCCGCAAGCCACGGCGCCCAGCCCGCCTCCGGTCGTGGTGCGTCCACTGGCCGACCGCTCGTCTCCGACGATTTTCTCGATGATCCGGCCTTTGGCGCTGCGTCCCTGACCGATCCGGTCTTCGATACGCCGGCAACCTCACAGCCCGCGCGCGGTGACTATCGCAGCCTCTCCGGCTCCGCGAGCCTCTCGCAGGACATCGACGATATGGCCTGGCCTGCGGCGGCCAACCGGCTTCCCCAAGGGGATGACGATGAGGAAGCGCCGCCCCCCGAAGGCTATGATCTCGACGCGGTTGCTGCCGCCATGCAGGAGAGCGACCCGACCATCGGCCGCTCCGGCGTTCTGCCGCCCCACAGCCATGAGGAAGAAGTGGCCGTTCCCCGCGGGGCCGCGCGCAATCGCAAGGGCCTGGGCGTCGCCGCTGCCGTTCTCGGCGTGGTCGTTCTCGGCGGGATCGGCTATGCCCTCGTCGGCGGTGGCGACAGCGTGGTGATCCCCGATGGTCCCGCCCCCGTGATTGCCGGTCTCGAAGGCCCGCTCAAGGTCATGGAACCGGCCAAGGAGGAGGATGATTCCGGCTCCAAGCTGATCTATGACCGGGTGGATGGCACCTCCGACACGAGCCGCGAGCGGCTGATCCTGCCGGAAAAGACCGAACCCGCAGCCCTGCCACCCGCGCCCGATGAGGTCGTGACCACCGATCCGCTGGTTCCCGGCGGCCCGAAGAAGGTGCGCACCCTTGTCGTGCGCCCGGATGGCAGCATCGTGTCCGGCGAAGGTGCCGGTCAGACCCAGGCGCGAGTGATCGACACCAGCCCGGCCGCGGTCAACGGTTCCTCTGCGACGCAGCCTGCGGCCGACGCGTCTCCCGCGACGCCGCTGCCGGATGCCGGTGTAACCTCCGCCGAGACTTCCGCTCCCGCGGCCAACGATCCCTTCGCACCGTCCGCCAATGGTCCGGACGCAGGTGCCCAGACGGCCGCGGCTCCGGATCCCTTTGCGCCTGCTCAGGATGGCACGCAGCCTGATGCGGCGGCGGCAGATCCCTTCGCCTCCACCGCCTCTGCGGAAGATCAGGCCAATGCGCCCAAGGGCATCCCGCGCACCAAGCCGGGCGTGTCCGAGCGCACCGTGGTCGCTGCCGCCCAACCTGTGGCAACCCAGCCTGTGGCGACCCAGCCGAGTGCCCCCGTGCGCAGCTCCGGACCTCTGGTTCTGGGCGCTGCTCCGGCCGCGCCCGTCGCGGCGGCTCCGGTCGCCTCGGCGCCGGTCACGGCTGCACCTGTTGCCAGCGGTGGGTCCATTCCTCCGGGCACCTATGTAGTTCAGGTGACCTCGCGCCAGTCTGAGGAAACCGCGCGCACTTCCTATCAGGATCTGCAGCGTCGCTTCCCCTCGGTACTTGGCAGCCGTCGGGCGGTCATCGTCCGCGCCGACATCGAGGGCAAGGGCACCTTCTACCGGGCCCGCATTCCGGCCGGCTCCAAGGCCGAGGCGATTTCGCTCTGCGAGAGCCTCAAGGCCGCTGGCGGCGACTGCTTCGTCCGTCAGGACTGATGCTCTCGAGGGCAGCTCTCAGCAACACGAAAAAACCCGGCCGACTGGCCGGGTTTTTTGTTGGCAGGCGGCAAACCTCACTGTCGTCATCAACCCTGTTTTTCGGCCTTCACCAGGGCCCTCCACCTTAGGGATCGTCATGTCATGGCTTGACGACGGAGAGGGCCTATCGAAGCATCGCGCTTCTCTCCGCGCCGTCCCGGCCCTGAGCCGGGACCAACCCTTCTCCCGAAGATCCATGTGAGCGTTGCTTGCGAGGTCCCGGATCTCCGCTTGCGCTGCATCCGGGACGGCAGAGAGGTGGGTGCGGAAGCGTTCTTTGGCTCTCCGATCCCGGGTCGCGCTATCGCTTGCCCGGGATGACGCGCTGTGGGATCGCCCTTTGTGGGCAGCCTGAACCCGGCCGACTGGCCGGGTTTTTTGTTGGCAGGCGATGCGCCTTGTGGGCTCAGCAGAGGGCCTTCGCCAGGAAGGGCAGGCTGCGGTCCATCCGGTAGTCGATGGAGGAGTGGTTGTCGTCGAATTCCTCGTAGGTGTGGGTGACGCCGGCGGCCGTCAGCTTGGCCGAGAGCCGGCGGGCCCCGTAGAGCAGATTGTACTGGTCCACCGTGCCGCAATCGATCCACAGCCCCTTGAGGCTCTTGAGGGCGCTCAGGTGACCGGCGTCATCGGTCATGCGCACCGGATCCCAGGCCAGCCAGTTGGCCCAGCGGTCGGGGAGGATCTCGCAGGTCTGGCGGTCCACCGGCAGCCGGACGCCGCAGAAGGCTTTCGGGTCCGGATCATAGGTCGCGGCCATGGCGAAGGTCATCAGGTCGTGGAAGGCGCCGCCGGGATATTTCGGACCGCGCTCGAACTCCGTGATGAAGCTTTCGATGGAGCCCTTGCGCTCCATGGCCCGGAGCGCGCTCGGCATTTCCGGCAGGTAGCAGAGTTCGAAGGCCATGTCGCCGGAATGGCAGGCGGCCGCCGACCAGACCCGGGCATGCTGCATGGCGTGGACGATGGAGCCATAGCCCCCCGACGACTTGCCGAAGAGCCCGCGTCTGCCCGGTCCGCCGCAGCCGAAGCGCCCCTCGACCGCCGCCAGCATGTCCGTGGTCAGGAAGGTCGCCCAGCCGCCCATGGCAGCGCTGTCGATATACTGGTTGCCGCCCAGCCGGGTGAAACAGTCCGGGAAGGCCACCACCACCGGCGGCATCTCGCCATCGGCAATCAGCCGGTCGAGCCGCTCGGGAACATTTTCCCCGAAGTTCTTCCAGCTCGTGTGGGCTGGGCCGCCGGAGGTGAAGCCGACCAGATCCACCAGCAGCGGCAGGCCCTCGCCGGTGTGGCCGTGGGGGACATAGACCACGACTGTACGGGTGCTGGGATCGCCAAGCAGATTGGATGCCAGGGCTTCGGAGGTGACCTTCAGTCGGTGCAGGGTGCCTTCCGGCAAATCGGGACGCGCGTGCAAGGAGGGGGCTCCGCATCTGGGGGTGAATGACACCCCATCAATGACCGGGGCGGCCGGGGGATGCAAGGCGGGCAGGGCATTTCACTTGAGGCTTGGTGGCCGGGAACCTCCCCGCAGACGCCGCGCTCAGGCGCTGCGCTGGGGCTTTCATCGCCGCAGCTGGGGGCAGGGGCGCGGGCGCGGGACGTCTCTCCCATGGCACCGGACTTCTTGACCGGATTCCATGCGCCGGATATGCGATGAACATGATCAAGGCCTTTATCAGCGGATGTGCCGGCGAGGCGCTGACCGCAGACGAGATTTCCTTCTTTGCCGAGCACCAGCCCTGGGGGCTGATCCTGTTCCGTCGCAACTGCGCGAGCCCGGATCAGGTGCGCGCGCTGGTGAGCGCCTTCCGCGAGGCGGTCGGGCGTGCAGACGCGCCTGTCCTGATCGATCAGGAAGGGGGCAGGGTGCAGCGGTTGCGTCCACCCCACTGGCCGTCCTTCCCGCCGCAGAAGCGCTTCGGCGATCTCTACCGGGTCGATCCGGGCCGGGGGCGCGAGGCCGCATGGCTCGGCGCCCGCCTCATTGCCCATGAGCTGCGCGAGCTTGGCATCACGGTCGATTGCCTGCCGCTGCTGGATGTGGTCTGCGAGACCACCGTCGACGCGATCGGCGACCGGGCCTATGGCAGCGATCCGGCGGCCGTGGCGGTGCTTGGCCGGGAGACTGCCGAGGGTCTGCTGGCCGGGGGCGTGCTGCCGGTGCTCAAGCATCTGCCCGGTCACGGGCGGGCCACCGTCGACAGCCATCTGGAATTGCCCGTGGTCGATGCGTCCATGGACGATCTTGTCGCGTGCGATTTTGCGCCCTTCGTGGCGCTGAGCGGATATCCGCTCGCCATGACGGCGCATATCCGCTTCCCGGAGATCGATCCGGTGGCGCCCGCGACCCAGAGCGCGCTCGTCATCGACACGATCATCCGCGGCCGCTTCGGTTTCCAGGGCTGCCTGATGAGCGACGACATCTCCATGAAGGCGCTTGGTGGGGATATCCGCGAACGCAGCGCCCTGACCTTTGCGGCCGGGTGCGATCTTGTGCTTCACTGCAATGGCGAGATCGAGGACATGCGGGCGCTGGCCGAGGTCGCGCCCTTGCTCACCGGTTCGTCGGCCCGGCGCTGCCGCGAGGCGCTGGCCTTCGTGGATCCCCGGCGCGGTGAAGACTTCGACATCGAGGCTGCCCGGGCGCGGTTCCGCGTGCTGGTGGACGAATAGGGGACGGACGCCGGGACCGGCGTCGACCTTCAAGGGACAGGGCATGGCACGAGGGGATGAGCACGATCTGCTCAGCGCGGCCTTTCAGGAGGACCGCGCCACGAGCGATCCCCAGCTTCTGGTCGATGTGGATGGCTTCGAAGGCCCGCTCGACCTGCTGCTGGCGCTTGCCCGCAGCCAGAAGGTGGATCTCGCCCGCATTTCGATCCTGGCCCTCGTCGAACAGTATCTCTCCTTCGTGGCCGAGGCCCGGCGCATGCGTCTGGAACTGGCGGCCGACTATCTGGTCATGGCCGCCTGGCTAGCCTATCTGAAGTCGCGCCTGCTTCTGCCCGAGCAGAAGGGCGAGGACGAACCGACGGGGGAAGAGCTGGCCGCAGCACTCGCCTTCCGGCTGCGCCGCCTGGAGGCCATGCGGCTTGCCGCCGAACGGCTCTATGAGGGCTGCCTGCTCAACCGGGACGTCTTTGCCCGCGGAGCGCCTGAAAACACCTCGGTGGAACAGAAGAGCATCTGGTCCGCCTCGATCTACGAACTGCTGTCGAGCTATGCGACCCAGCGCCAGCGCCGCTCGGTTACCACGGTCCGGGTGCTGCGCCGCAACGTCTGGTCGCTCGCCGAAGCGCGCGAGATCCTCTCCCGCCTCATCGGCCGCATCGCCGAATGGGCCCCCATCAACAGCTTTCTGCAGGACTATCTCTATGACGACGAGGATCGCGCCACCGTGATTGCCAGCACCTTCTCCGCCAGCCTCGAGATGGTGCGCGAGGGACAGATCGAGCTGCGTCAGGCCGAACCCTTCGCCCCGGTCTATATTCGCTCGCGGCCTGCAGGAGCCTGACGCCCATGAGCACGATCACCAAGGACCCGAGCACGGACCTGGCCGAAGACACCACGGGCGACCTGCTGAACGCGCTCGAACGCGAGCCCGCAGCCACCGCGCCCGACCTCGACCTCCTGCGCATGGCCGAGGCGCTGCTCTTTGCCTCCGCCGATCCCCTGTCGACCGACGAGCTGGCTGAGCGGTTGCCTGCCCGGGCCGACGTGCCCGCACTTCTCGCCGAGTTGCAGCGTTTCTACCGGACGCGGGGCGTCAATCTTGTGCGCGTGGCGGGGAAATGGGCCTTCCGTACGGCCGAGGATCTGAAATTCCTCATGCACCGCAACCGGGAGGAACAGCGCAAGCTCTCCCGTGCCGCGCTTGAGACCCTCGCCATCATCGCCTATCACCAGCCGGTGACCCGGGCCGAGATCGAGGAGATCCGCGGTGTATCCACCTCCAAGGGCACGCTCGACGTGCTGCTGGAGACCGGATGGGTGCGCATGCGCGGCCGCCGCAGGACGCCGGGACGTCCCGTGACCTATGGCACGACCAGCGGCTTCCTCGATCAGTTCGGCCTGGACAATGTTCGCGATCTGCCCGGTCTCGAGGAACTGAAAGGGGCCGGACTGCTCGACAGTGCCATCCCGGCGAACTTCCTCGTGCCGATGCCCAATGATTCTGCCGACCTTGCCGAAGACGAGGATCCCCTGGAAGAAGGACTGCTCTTCGATGCCGCCGAACTGGCGGGACCGGAGGAGGCGGATCCGGAGGAATGAAAGCTTTGACCCCAGACACCACCGCGTCCGCTGCCCTCCAGGAAACCGGAACCGGTCTCGAACTGCGCAACATCACCCATGCCTATGGGCCGGTGACCTCTCTCGACGATGTGTCCCTGTCGGTGGCGCCCGGTGAGGTCCTGTGCCTGCTCGGCCATTCCGGCTGCGGCAAGACCACGCTCATGCGGGTCGCCGCCGGCGTCGAGTGCCAGACCTCCGGCGAGGTGCGCATCAATGGCCGCATCGTGGCCGGGGAGGGGGGCTTCGTGCCGCCGGAAAAGCGCGGGGTCGGGTTGATGTTCCAGGACTATGCCCTGTTCCCGCACATGACCATCCTGAAGAACGTGCTCTTCGGCCTGAAGCATCTGGGCCGGGCCGAGGCCCGCGAACAGGCGTGCGCCGCCCTTGCGCGGGTCGGGCTGCTCGACCACGCCGAGGACTATCCCCATGCCCTGTCCGGTGGCGAGCAGCAGCGTGTGGCGCTTGCCCGCGCCCTGGCGCCCCGGCCGGGCATCCTGCTGATGGATGAGCCCTTCTCTGGCCTCGACAAGCGCCTGCGCGACAAGGTGCGCGAGGAAACCCTCGCCATCCTGCGGGAAAGCCGTGCCTCCTGCATCGTGGTCACCCACGATCCGGAAGAGGCCATGCGCATGGGCGATCGCATCGCCCTCATGCGCAAGGGCCGTCTGGTGCAGGTGGGAGCGCCGCGTGACTTCTTCGAGAACCCGGCCGATCTGGCGGCCGCCCGCTTCTTCTCGGAGCTCAACGAGCTGCCGGGAACGGTGGTGGAGGGGGGCGTCGACACGCCCATCGGCCTGTTTCGCCGTGACATCTACTTCGGCAGCACGCTGGAGGGGCTCGGTCTGGGCGCGCCGGTGCGGGTCGTGATCCGGCCCTCCGGTCTCATGCTCGGGCGCAAGTCCGGTCAGGACCGCTTCATGGAGATCACTCGCGAGATCGGGCAGAACCTCGGGCAGGCCACGGTGATGGCCACCCGATTCGTCGGCGAGATGGATATCCTGACCCTGGCGGTCGAGGGATATGACCATCCCTTCCACGCCCGACTGGCGCCCGGATTGGGCTTCCGCTCCACCGAAACCGTCAGCCTGCGGCCACTTCCTCGTGAAACCCTCGTTTTTCCAGAGGTTTGACCTATATGAAGGACGGTCCTCATCAATCGGTCGCATTGACGGCCCTTTAAGTTGCGGCCCCTTGGTCTTTTTTGTAATAGTGCCAAAAAGGCCGTTGAAGGCCGCCTGAGCGGGAGTTTGGCGTAATGGGAATTAGTGTTTGGCAGATCCTGATCATCGCTGTGGTGGTCGTCCTGCTGTTCGGTCGTGGCAAGATCTCCGATCTGATGGGTGACGTTGCCAAGGGCATCAAGAGCTTCAAGAAGGGCATGGCGGAAGACGATACGCCGGCTCCGAAGACCATCAACCATCAGACCTCCGAGACCGTTTCTGCCGAGAAGGCGGAAGACCAGTCCAAGGTCGGCTGAGATCTGCCGGATCCGCCCCCGTCGTGGGCGCTGCGGATCCGAGCGAACCCCTCTTCGGTGCAACCCGTCGCGCCGGCCCGCAAGGTGCCGCCTGACGGGGCCGGAGGGGAATGGATGGGGATGGCGGCAGACCGGTCGAATGGTTCTGCGCGCGCGTTTTGAGCAGTCTGGATCCCTAGATGTTCGATATCGGTTGGACCGAAATCCTGGTGATCGTCTGCGTGATGATCATCGTCGTCGGCCCCAAGGACCTGCCGCGCATGCTGCGCACCATCGGCCAGACCATCGGCAAGGTGCGGCGCATGTCGCGCGAATTCCAGTCCACCTTCAATGACGCGATTCGCGAAGCCGAGAAGCAGGCCGACATCGCCGACATGAAGAAGCAGGTGGAAGCCGTCGGCAACTTCAACCCTCTCGGTGATCTGAAGAAGTCCATCGAGGAGGACAAGGCAAAGACGGCGGTCGGCGACAAGGTGGCAGCTGCAACCACGCCCGCGCCTGCCGCTCCGGCCATTCCGCCCGCACCCGAGGCATCCGCCGCAACGCCGGTGGCGACGGAGGCGAGCGCCGTCTCGGTCGAGGCGCCCGCTGCTGCCCCCGTCGCGCCGGCGGCTCCCGTTCCCGCAGCAGAAGACACCAAGGCATGAGCCAGGAAGATATCGACGACTCCAAGGCGCCGCTGATCGAGCATCTGATCGAGCTGCGCTCCCGTCTGCTGAAGTCGGTCATCGCGATCGGCGTGATGTTCATCATCTGCTTCTATTTCGCGACCGACATCTACAACATCCTGACCGTGCCCTATCTGAAGGCCGCCCCCAATCCGGACGCCGTGAAGATGATCTTCACCGCGCCGCAGGAGTGGTTCTTCACCCAGCTCAAGCTGGCGCTTTTCGGCGCGCTCTTCCTGGCGTTCCCGATCGTTGCCGGTCAGGTCTACATGTTCGTCGCGCCCGGCCTCTACAAGAACGAGCGCACGGCCTTCCTGCCGTTCCTGATCGCCACGCCGATCCTCTTTTCCATCGGCGCCTGCCTCGTCTATTTCATGGTCATGCCCATGGCCATGGGCTTCTTCCTCTCCATGGAGCAGACCGGCGGCGAGGGCCATGTGGCCATCGAACATCTGGCCAAGGTGAGCGAGTATCTCGGCCTCATCATGGTGCTGATCTTCGCCTTCGGTCTGGTCTTCCAGCTGCCCGTCGTCCTGACGCTGCTGGGCCGCGCCGGTCTGGTCAGCGCCCAGTCGCTGCGGGAGAAGCGCAAGTATGCCATCGTGGCCGCCTTCACCGCTGCTGCCGTGCTGACCCCGCCCGATCCCATCTCGCAGATCGGTCTTGCGCTCCCGACCCTCCTTCTCTACGAAGTCTCCATCATTTCTGTCCGGCTGATCGAGCGTCAGCGGGCGGAGCGCGATGCCGAACGGGAGGCCGAGCAGGCCTGATCCGTGTCTGCACGGTCTCTGCTTCCCGCACCTGACGCCCGGGCCAGCCCCCACACAAGCGTTGCTCGGGAAGCATCATGTTCGATATCAAATGGATCAGGGAAAACGCGGAAGCCTTTGACGCCGGCCTTGCACGGCGCGGATATGAGGCTTCCTCCGCCAGGCTGATTGCGCTGGACGACGCCCGCCGGTCCCATATCACCAGGCTTCAGGAAGCACAGGAACGGCGCAACGCGGCCTCCAAGGAAATCGGCAAGGCCATGGCCGAAAAGGACATGGCACGGGCCGAGGCCCTGAAGGAAGAAGTCGCCGGCATCAAGTCCTTCATTCAGGAAGGCGAGGAAAAGGAACGCGAGCTCGTGGCGGCCGTCGAGGCAGCCCTTGCGGTCATTCCGAACCTGCCGCTTGAGGATGTTCCGGTCGGCAAGGACGAGGTGGACAATGTGGTCCTGCGCGTCGTGGGCGAAAAGCCCGTGCTGGACTTTGCGCCGAAGGAACATTTCGAGCTGGGCGAAGCCCAGGGCGGCATGGACTTCGCGGCTGCCGCCAAGATCTCCGGCTCGCGCTTCGTCATCCTGAAGGGACAGATCGCCCGTCTGGAACGCGCCCTCGGCCAGTTCATGATCGACCTGCACACCCAGGAACACGGCTATACGGAAGTCTCCCCGCCGCTGCTCGTCCATGACACCGCGCTCTATGGCACCGGCCAGCTGCCGAAGTTCGAGGAAGACCTCTTCAAGACCACCGGCGATCATTACCTGATCCCGACGGCGGAAGTGCCCCTGACCAATCTGGTTGCCGGCGAGATCCTGCCCCAGGAAGAGCTGCCGGTCCGTGTCACCGCCCTGACCTATTGCTTCCGCTCGGAAGCGGGTTCCGCCGGTCGCGACACCCGTGGCATGCTGCGCCAGCACCAGTTCCAGAAGTGCGAGCTGGTCTCCGTGACCGCGCCCGACCAGTCCGTCGACGAGCTCGAGCGCATGCTGGCCAGCGCCGAGAACGTGCTGAAGAAGCTCGGCCTTCACTACCGGGTCATGACGCTGTGCACCGGCGACATGGGCTTCGGTGCCCGCAAGACCTATGACATCGAGGTCTGGCTGCCGGGTCAGGACACGTTCCGCGAAATCTCCTCCTGCTCGCTCTGCGGCGACTTCCAGGCGCGCCGCATGAACGCCCGCTATCGCCTTACCGGTGAAAAGGCGCTCGGCCACGTCCATACACTGAACGGGTCCGGCATCGCCGTCGGCCGCGCGCTCATCGCGGTTCTGGAAAACTACCAGAATGCCGATGGCACGATCACCGTGCCGGAGGTTCTGCGTCCCTACATGAATGGGCTGGAGGTCATCGGCTGATCATGCGCATCCTGATCACCAACGACGACGGCATTCACTCGGAAGGGCTGGAGGTTCTGGAACGGATCGCCCGCACCCTGTCCGATGACATCTGGGTCGTGGCGCCGGAAACGGATCAGTCGGGCGTTGCCCATTCGCTGACCCTCTCCGACCCGCTGCGTCTGCGCCAGGTCGGCGAGAAGCGCTTTGCCCTTCGCGGCACGCCGACCGACTGCGTCATCATGGGCGTGCGCAAGGTTCTGCCGGGCATGCCGGATCTGGTCCTGTCCGGCATCAACCGGGGCCAGAATCTCGGTGAGGACGTGACCTATTCGGGCACCGTCGCCGGGGCCATGGAAGGCGCGATCCTGGGCATTCGCTCCATCGCCGTCTCCCAGGCCTACAACTGGGATGTCAGCCGCGAGCCGGACTATGCCTGTGCCGAGGCGCTGGCGCCCGATCTCTTCCGCCAGCTGGTCGCCTTCGATCTGCCCCGTCATGCCCTGCTCAACGTGAACTTCCCCGCTTGCGCGCCGGAAGCGGTGAAGGGGGTGAAGGTGACGGTGCAGGGCCATCACGAGCAGAGCGGCCTGACCATCTCCGAGCGCAAGGACGGCCGGGGTTATCCCTATTTCTGGCTGGGCTTCCAGGAGCGGGCTCCTTCTGTTCTGGACAACTCCGACCTCCATGCGATTTACGATGGCTATGTTTCGGTCACACCGCTTAGGATCGATCTCACGGCCCATGATCTTGTCGGCTCCCTGAACGGAGTGCTGAACGGCCGGAACTGATTTCTCCGAGCGGGGCACCATGAACAAGAACGGCGCGGATCGCCTTTCCGACACCTCTCCGGCTCTCGGGCTGGATGAGCGGGAAGCCCGCGCCGCTTTCGTTCTGCGCCTGCGCAGCTCCGGCATCGGCGACCGCAATGTGCTGGCCGCCATCGAGCGCGTGCCCCGGCGCCTGTTCCTCGCCGCCATTTATCACGCGCTGGCCTATCAGGACGCGGTCGTCCCAATCGAATGCGGTCAGACTGCCTCGGCTCCCTCGCTGGTGGCCCGGGTCGTGCAGGCGCTCTGCATCGAACCGAACCATCGGGTTCTCGAAGTCGGCACCGGCTCGGGCTACCAGACGGCGGTTCTCTCCCATCTGGCGGCGGAAGTGCATTCCATCGAGCGCTACCGGGGGCTGGTGGATCTGGCGCGCCAGCGGCTGGCGGCCCTCAAGCTCAAGAACATCCACCTGCATCACGGCGACGGTCTTGCGCCGACCCGCGCGGTGGAGGACACCATCGGTCTCGCGGATGCCGGCGCCGATCCGGAGCGGGCCCTGGAGGATTGTCTGGCGGTGCGCCCCCTCAAGGCAACCGACAAGTTCGACCGCATCGTCGTCAATGCGGCCTGGCCCGTGGTGCCTGACGATCTGCGCGGGCTTCTCAAGCCGAATGGCATTCTGATCCTGCCTCTCGGGGCCCCGCGCGAGATCCAGAAACTCACTCGCTACACGGTCTGGCCCGGGGCGGAGGTGATGGCGGACGGCCATGTGCGCGTGACGACCGGCGTGGAGGACGTGGAGCTGCTCGACCATGTGCGCACCGTGTCGCTGGTGCGCGGCACGGCCGCCGTTCTCTAGTCCACGGCGCTTCAGGGCAGGGCGCTTTAGGCCACGGTGCTTTAGGGGAGGGCGCCCGCCGACCGGGGTAGCCCCATCTCACGCCGTCTTTAAAGGTGGAAATTTTCCGTCTTCGGCCTTCCGTCCCGGAAACCTGCTCCGCATTAGTCCTTTATCAACCTTACTGCTTTCTACTCTTAACCATAAGCACAACAGTTTATCGGTTCGAGTAGGGCGATGAGTAAGCGGTTACGTCTTCTCCACTGTGACCTGATTTCGCGGGTGGCGGTGATTTCCATGACGGCGGGCGTTCTCGCCGGCTGCAGCGCGGCGACCGAACGGTTCGGCAGTGAGTTCTACACGGGCTCGACCGCCAACCAGAGACAGATCCTTTCGGGGAATGTGCGCCAGCCCAGCTATCAGGACATCATGAACGGCAATGGCGGCACCTCCGCCGGGCTTCCGCCCGCATCCGGTGCGCCGACCAGCACCGGCTCCGTTCCGGTTCGCGGGCCGGTCGTGGATGTCCAGCCGCGCCATCTTCCCAACGGCAATGTCGGTGGTCAGGCCCCGCGTCAGGTCGCCTCGAGCGGCTATGGTGCGCCGGTTGCCCCCGTCGCCTCCAGCTCCTCCCGGGGTGCTGTCGAGAGCCGCTCCCTGCCGGCGCCCGTTGCCTCTGCTCCCATCTCGTCCTCTCCGGCCCCTGCTCAGGCCCAAGTCGCCCGTGCCGAGCCTGCGCCCACCGCTGGCCGCAGCTGGAAGGGCTGGACCTCGACCGGTGGCACGGTCGTGCCCCTGCGCAATGGCGAGACAGTGGCAACCGTCTCCCGCCGGTACGGCGTGCCCGCCGAGGCGATCGTCGCGGTTAACGGCCTGCAGGATGCGTCCCAGGTCCGTCCGGGCCAGAGCCTCATCATTCCGGTCTATGTCTATGGCAACGGCACCAGCGCCACGGCGTCTGCGGGCAACAGCCTGCCGCCCGCCGGCTCTTCCGATGGCCTGACCACCGGTTCCGTGAACGCGGCCCAGCCCGCACCCGCCCAGCCGAGCTACCGCGATGTGGCCTCTGCCACACCCGTGTCCGCCGTGCCCGCGCCCAAGCCGCGCGGCGCCCGCACCCAGTCGGCCGCGGTCGCCCAGCCCGTGCGCAGCGAGCCTGTCCAGGCCGCCGCGACCAAGCCCGTGGTGGTGCAGCCGCGCGTCGAGACCAAGGCCCAGACGGAAACCCGTCCGGCCGCCCCGGTCGAGCGTCAGCAGGTGGCGGCCCTCGATCCGGCAGCAACAAAGCCCGCGATCGAGACCAGTTCCGGCAACGCGGGCGGTGCCCTGTTCCGCTGGCCGGTGCGCGGTGAGCTTCTGTCCGATTTCGGCGCCAAGCCGGGCGGCTCGGTCAATGACGGCATCAACGTCGCTGTGGCCGAAGGCACGCCTGTCCAGGCTGCGGGCGATGGCACCGTGATCTATTCGGGCAACGAGCTGAAGGGTTACGGCAATCTGGTTCTCGTCCGTCATGAGGACGGCTGGGTCTCCGCCTATGCCCACAATTCCAAGCTCAACGTGAAGCGCGGCGACAAGGTGCGCCAGGGCGACGTGGTCGGCCTTGCCGGCGCCACCGGTTCGGTCAGTCAGCCCCAGGTGCACTTCGAACTGCGCAAGGAAAACAAGCCGGTCGATCCCCTGCGCTACCTGCCCAAGGGCTGAGATCGCACTGGTTCGCTATGACAGAAGGCCCCGGAAACGGGGCCTTTTTTGTGTTCGGGCGAGCGGGCAGGGGCCCAGTACCCCAACCTCTCCTCCGTCCTGCTCGGGCTTGTCCCCAGCATCCAGTCTCGCAGACCAAGGCTGGATCCTCGGCACAGGGCCGAGGATGACCCTTCCGGGGACGAGAGACATGGGCGGGAACACGAGCCGTCCTGCGCTGGAGGGGTCTCGGGATCGGCATACCCGTCATTGTCCTCCGACCTCTCCACGGTCCTGCTCGGGCCTGTCCCGAGCATCCAGTCTCGCAGGCGAAGAGCCGGGTCCTCGGCTCATTCCCAAGCATCAACGGCAAGCGCCGCTCTCCGGGGCAGCCGAGAGCCGCTCAGTCGAGCGTTTCGCCCAGCCGTCCGGCGAGATCCTGGATGAACTGGAAGGCGACGCGGCCCGAGCGGCTGCCGCGGGTGGTGGCCCATTCCAGCGCCTCGCGCCGCAGCCGGTCCGCCTCGACACCCAGGTCGTAATGCGCCGCATAGCCGTTGACCATGTCGAGATAGTCGTCCTGGGAGCACTTGTGGAAGCCGAGCCACAGGCCGAACCGGTCGGAGAGGGAGACCTTCTCCTCCACCGCCTCGGCCGGGTTGATCGCGGTCGAGCGTTCGTTCTCGATCATGTCGCGGGGGAGCAGGTGGCGGCGGTTCGAGGTGGCGTAGAAGATCACGTTCTCCGGACGGCCCTCGATGCCGCCTTCCAGCACGGCCTTCAGCGACTTGTAGGACGTGTCGTCATGGTCGAAGGAGAGATCGTCGCAGAAGACGATGAAGCGTTCCGGCCTGTGACGGATCTGGCTCATCAGCGCGGGCAGGCTTTCGATGTCCTCCCGGTGGATCTCGATGAGCTTCAGGCTGCCCCCCGCGTCTTCTGCATTGACCTTGGCGTGGGCCGCCTTCACCAGCGACGACTTGCCCATGCCGCGCGCGCCCCACAGCAGCGCGTTGTTGGCGGGCAGGCCCCTGGCGAAACGGCTGGTGTTGTCGACGAGCAGGTCCCGCACCCGCGACACGGCGCACAGCAGGGTGATGTCCACCCGGTTCACCTTCGGCACCGGCTGCAACTCGCCGGGCACCGGCTGCCACACGAAGGCCTCGGCGGCGTCGAAGTCGGGTGCGGCCGGGCGCTGGGGCACGGCGCGGGCAACCAGCTCCAGAAGCTGATCGAATTTCGCGGAAAGGGCGGCGATTTCCGTGTCGCGGGTCATTGTTGCAGGCGCTCCTCGAACCTATGTGCTTCGGGCGTACGACCCCGCGCAGGCGGCAGTTGCCGGGCAGGGGGCGGACGCAAGACTGGGCCCAAGCCAGTATCACGGGCGCAAAGCCGGGAAAACGTCCGATCTTGCCCTTTCGGTACGCCTGCGCATGGTTCTGAGCCTTGAAAACCGCCGGTCGCTCGGTATAGTCCGGCCACCTGGAATCTGGCGAGTTTCGCCAATCGCAAAGAGACGCAGGGGGCGGGCCTTCCGGTTTCCGCCACGCGCCTTGAGGAGTTTTGAATGTTTGTCACCCCGGCCTACGCTCAGTCCACCGGATCCATCATGGACCCGGCTGCACTGATGAACATCCTGCCGTTCGTCCTGATCTTCGTGATCATGTATTTCCTGATCATTCGCCCGCAGCGTCAGCGCATGAAGCAGCATCAGGAAATGATCGCCAACGTGCGTCGCGGCGACACGGTCGTCACCTCCGGCGGTCTGATCGGCAAGGTGGCCAAGGTCGTGGACGATGGCGAACTGCAGATCGAACTGGCCGAAGGCGTGAAGGTTCGCGTCGTGCGCTCCATGGTTCAGGAAGTCCGCGCCAAGGGCGAGCCGGTCAAGGAAGGCGCCTGATCCTTCAGGCCCCCGCAATCCACGAGACTAGGCCGGGCCTTTCCACCACCGGATGAAGGCCCGGCCGCCCAGCACAGGCGCTCGACATGCTCTATTTTGCCCGCTGGAAGATCACCCTGATCGTGCTCACGGTCCTCGCCGGTGTGGTCTTCACGCTCCCGAATTTCTTCTCTTCCAAGACCCTTGAGGCCTGGCCGTCCTTCCTGCCGAAGGGCCAGATGGTCCTTGGTCTCGACCTTCAGGGCGGTGCCTATCTGCTCTATGAGGTGGACCGGGAAGACTACGTCCAGAAGCGCCTGAAGACCCTGGTCGGCGACATCCGCAACGCCCTGCGCGAACAGCCGCGCATCGGCTACACCGGTCTCGGCGTGCAGGGACAGTCCGCACAGGTCCGCATTCGCGACCTGGACCGTCTCGACGATGCCCGCACCCGTCTGCAGGGCCTGGTCAACCCGCTGGTCAACAGCGTGTTCGGCGGCCAGCAGCTCAACGAATTCGACGTCACCCTCTCCGACGACGGCCTCGCCCGCTTCACCTACACCGAGCAGGGACTGGAACAGCGCCTCGGCTCCATCGTGCAGCAGTCGATCGAGGTCATCCGCCGCCGCGTGGACGAGATCGGCACCACTGAGCCGAACATCCAGCGTCAGGGCGCCGACCGCATTCTGGTGGAAGCCCCGGGCGAAAGCGATCCGGAGCGCCTGAAGGATCTGGTCGGCCAGACCGCCCAGCTCACCTTCCACATGGTCGACACCTCCATGTCGGGCGAGCAGGCGCTTCAGTCCCGTCCTCCCGTCGGCACCCGGGTTCTCTACTCGGTGGACGATCCCCCAGTTCCCTATCTGGTGGAAGACGCGCCGCTGCTCTCGGGCGAAGATCTGGTGGATGCCTCCGTGTCCTTCGATCAGCGCACCAACGAGCCGGTGGTCAACTTCCGCTTCAACACGGCAGGCGCCCGCAAGTTCGGCCTGATCACCCAGCAGAACGTGAACAAGCCTTTCGCCATCGTGCTTGATGACGAAGTGATCTCCGCGCCGGTCATCCGTGAACCGATCACCGGCGGCTCCGGCCAGATCTCCGGCAACTTCACCGTCGAAGGCGCCAATGATCTTGCCGTGCTGCTGCGTGCCGGTGCCCTGCCGGCCAAGCTGACGGTCATCGAGGAACGGTCCATCGGTCCGGGCCTGGGGGCAGACAGCATCGAGGCGGGCAAGCTCGCCGCGATCATCGCGCTGGTTCTCGTGGTCGGCTTCATGGTGGCAGCCTACGGCCTGCTTGGCATCATCGCCAACATTGCCCTGGTCGCCAACCTGTTCCTGATCTTCGCCTCTCTCACCATCCTGGGCTCGACCCTGACGCTTCCGGGCGTTGCGGGCATCGTGCTCACCATGGGCATGGCGGTGGATGCGAACGTGCTGATCTATGAGCGTATCCGCGAGGAAACCCGCAACGGGCGCTCCGTGATCTCGGCCATTGATGCCGGCTTCAGCCGGGCGCTCGGCACCATCCTGGACGCCAACATCACCACGCTGATTGCCGCGGTGATCCTGTTCCAGCTTGGCTCCGGGCCGGTGCGCGGCTTTGCCGTCACCCTGGCGGTGGGCATTTTCACCACCGTCTTCTCGGCCTTTACCTTCACCCGCCTTCTGGTGGCCTTCTGGGTCCGCCGCCGGCGTCCCTCCACCTTGCCGATCTGATCCGGGAGAAGACAAATGGCATTGCTTCGACTTGTTCCGGACGACACCAAGTTCCGCTTCATGTGGCTGCGCAAGGTCAGCTTCCCGCTGGCCATCGTGCTGGGTCTAGCCTCGATCGCCTTGTTCTCGACCGTCGGTCTGAACCTCGGCATCGACTTCAAGGGCGGCACCATCATCGAGCTGAAGACGGATGGACCGGCGGACGTGTCCGCCATCCGCTCCTCCCTCGGCGAGCTCAATCTGGGCGACGTGCAGGTGCAGCAGTTCGGCAATCCGGACGAGGTGCTGGTGCGCGTGGAAGAACAACCCGGCGGCGAGCTGGCCCAGCAGGCCGTGGTCGCCAATATCCGGGATGTCTTCGCCGAGCAGAAGGTGGAGTTCCGCCGCGTGGAAGTTGTGGGGCCGAGCGTCTCCGAGGAGCTGGCCCGCGCCGGCACGCTCGCCGTCGCCGTCTCCCTTCTGGCCATCCTGATCTACATCTGGGTGCGCTTCGAATGGCAGTTCGCGCTTGGCGCGATCCTGACCACCTTCAACGACGTGATCGTCACCATCGGTCTCTTTGTTGTACTTCAGCTGGACTTCTCCTTGTCGTCCATCGCGGCCGTGCTCACCATCATCGGCTATTCGCTGAACGATACGGTGGTGGTCTATGACCGCATCCGCGAAAACCTGCGGCGCTACAAGAAGATGTCCCTGTCGGAACTGCTCGACCTCTCGATCAACGAGACCCTGTCGCGCACGACCATGACGTCGCTGACCACCTTGCTGGCCCTGCTGGCCCTGTGGATCTTCGGCGGCGAGGTGATCCGTTCCTTCACCCTGGCGATGATCTTCGGCGTGGTGATCGGCACCTATTCGTCGATCTTCCTGGCCGCACCCTTCCTGATCCTCTTCAACCTGCGCCCCGACGGCAAGTCGTCGGGCGATGCAGGCGAGGATGAGGGCACCGAGGAGCCTGCTCCCGCCTCGGCCTGACCCGGAGCAGGCACCGGCGCTCGACACGAGCATCATGAGTGAATGCGGGGCCGCGCCGCCGTCCGATCCGGACAGGGGGCGCGGCCCCGCGCATTGAAGACCCGAGGACGCAGATGGTTGAGATCCGCAAGGCCCATTTTCCGGGGCGCGCCCCGCTCGACGCCTATGGCAATGGCGGCTTCCGCTTCGCAGGCATGTCCCATCTGGGCTCGTTGCTCTGCGTGCCCTCTGGAATTTATGGCTGGGCGCCGAGCAGCTTTGCCGACCTGACGCCCGAGGCCTTCGAGAAGGTCTTCGAGGAGGTCGCAGGCATCGAGGTTCTGCTGATCGGCACCGGCGCAGACCTGCGCCCGATCCCGGCTGCCCTCAAGACCCTGTTCCGTGAGGCGGGCATCATTTCCGACACCATGTCCACGGGCGCCGCCGTCCGCACCTTCAATGTCATGCTGGCCGAAGAGCGCGCCGTGGCCGCGGCCCTTCTGGCGGTGGACTATGAACGCTGAGCGCCCCATCTCTGTCTCCATGGACAGGTTTTCGCAGACTGATTTCGCGCAAGTGTCCGATCTGGTCCATGCCGCCGATCGGGACCGTTTCCTCGCCTCGCTCTTTGCTCCGCAGGACGCGCGCAAGGGCCTGATGGCGCTCTATGCCTTCAACGTCGAGATCGGCCGGGTGCGCGAGACCGTCTCCCAGCCGCTGCCCGGAGAAATGCGCCTGCAATGGTGGCGCGATCTGCTGGCCGGCGAGGGGCACGGCGAGGTGCAGGCCAATCCGGTCGCCGCTTCCCTGCTTGCGACCATTGATCGCTACCGGCTTCCAGTTGCAGCACTCAGCGACATGCTCGATGCCCGGATCTTCGACCTCTATGACGATCCCATGCCGAGCCTCCATGATCTGGAGGGCTATTGCGGCGAGACCGCCTCGGCTCTGATCCAGCTCGCCTGCCTGGTGCTGAACGACGGGGAGGATCCGCTGACCGGTGAACTCGCCGGCCATGCGGGCGTGGCCTACGGGCTCACCGGCCTGATGCGGGCGCTGCCCTGGCATGCCGCCCGGGGGCAGATGTATCTGCCCGCCGATCTCCTCGCCCGTCACGGGGTGGACACGGCGACGGTGCTGCGGGGCGAGACGACCCCGGAGCTGCGCGCGGCCCTTTCCGAACTGCGCGATCACGTGCGCCATCACCTGAAGCGCGTGCGCGAGAAGTCCGAAGGCCTGGCACCCCGCCTGAAGCCGGCCTTCCTGCCTCTGGCCCTGGTCGAGCCCTTCCTGCGCGCGATGGAAAAGCCGGGCCACGACCCGCTCCAGTCCCCGGTCGACCTCTCCCAGCTCCGCCGCCAATGGCACCTCTGGCGCGCCACCCGCCGCAAGGGCGCCGGCGTCTGACAAGTCAGACTTGCTTTTATCCGCCATCCTCGGCCCCGTGCCGAGGATCGTGTCTTTGTGCCCGGAAGACTGGATGCTCGGGACAGGCCCGAGCATGGCGGAGGAGAGGGGATGGGCTCGATCAAGCGTGGCGGTTGCTGGGTAATTTCCTGATTTCTGTCATTCCGCCTCAAACCTCTCCATCGTCATCCTCGGCCCCGTGCCGAGGATCCAGCCTTTGAGCTGCAGGACTGGGTGCTCGGGACAAGCCCGAGCATGACGGAGGGTGTGGGAAAGAGGGAACATGCGGCGATGACCGAGGAGAGGGACGTGACCACACCCAAATGGAGCGGTGTCCTGATGCGCATATTCTCCCGTCATCCCTGCGCAGGCAGGGATCCAGTAACTCGCTGACAGTCTTGTCTTTTGCGATCATCGGTGTCGGGTCAGCCGGATCCTCGGCCCCGTGCCGGGGATCCGGCATGCTGAGCCGAGGCCGTCAGCCCCTTGGCCTTCAGCCCTCAGGCTGAAGGGGCGCAATCCAGCCGGCGAAGTCCGTCTTGGCGCGGCGGGTGAAGGCGAGCTTCTTGGCCTGGGTCTTGTCCTTGCCCTTGATGCGCTTGCCGTCCGCGTCCACCTTCGGCACCTCCACATGGGGGAAGAGGCCGAAATTGACGTTCATCGGCTGGAAGGAACGCGGACCGCCGCCGGTCTCTTCCATCTCGCGGGCAATGTGGCCGCCGGTGATATGGGCGATCAGCGCGCCCATGGCGGTGGTCTCCGGCGGGGTGGTGACCGGCTGGCCGAGCCGTTCCATGGCGGCGAAGATGCCCGTCATGCAGCCGACGCTGGCAGATTCCACATAGCCCTCGCAGCCGGTGATCTGGCCGGCAAAGCGCAGACGTGGTTCCGCCTTCAGCCGCAGGGTTCCGTCCAGCACCTTGGGCGAATTGAGGAACGTGTTGCGGTGCAGGCCGCCGAGGCGGGCGAACTGGGCGTTTTCCAGCCCCGGGATCATCTTGAAGATGTCCCCTTGCGCGCCGTATTTCAGCTTCGTCTGGAACCCGACCATGTTGTAGAGCGTGCCGAGCGCATTGTCCTGGCGCAGCTGGACCACCGCATAGGGCTTCACGTCAGGCGCGTGGGCATTGGTCAGGCCCATCGGCTTCATCGGGCCATGGCGCAGGGTCTCGCGGCCGCGGGCCGCCATCACCTCGATCGGCAGGCAGCCGTCGAAATAGGGCGTGTTGGCTTCCCATTTCTTGAAATCGGTGGTGTCGCCGGCGATCAGCGCATCGACGAAGGCGTCATACTGCTCCTTGGTCATGGGGCAGTTGAGATAGTCCTTGCCCGTGCCGCCCGGGCCGACCTTGTCGTAGCGCGATTGGAACCAGGCCTTCGACAGGTCGACGCTGTCGAAATGGACGATCGGCGCGATGGCGTCGAAGAAGGCGAGCCCTTCCTCCCCGCATTTTTCCAGAACCGCCGCCGACAGGTCGGGAGAGGTCAGCGGACCCGTGGCGACGATCACGCTGTCCCAGTCTGCTGGCGGTAGTCCGGCGATTTCCTCGCGCGCGATGGTGATCAGCGGATGGTCTTCCAGCGTGCGGGTCACGGCCTCGGAGAACCCCTCCCGGTCGACGGCCAGCGCGCTGCCGGCCGGCACCTGGTTGGCGTCGCCACAGGCCATGATCAGGGAACCGGCCTGGCGCAGCTCGTGGTGCAGCAGGCCGACCGCGTTCAGGTCGCTGTCATCGGAGCGGAAGGAGTTGGAGCAGACCAGTTCGGCCAGGCCCTCGCCCTTGTGGGCATCGGTCTTGCGCACCGGGCGCATTTCGTGAAGCACGACGGGGATGCCGCGCCGGGCGATCTGCCAGGCGGCCTCGGACCCGGCGAGGCCGCCGCCGATCACGTGGATGGGGGTGTTCTTGTCTGTCATCAGTCCTGTCCGGATTGGGGGCGGGGGCAGCGCAACGGCGCGGGGCTCCGGGTGGGGCTGTGCCTCCCATGCCGCCGCAGGGTCAGACGCCCCGGCAAGGTCTTGCGGTCTGATACCGTGAAGCCCCGTGGAGTGCAATGGCGCGGGGCCGTTGAGCCGGGCGTAACCCTTCCCCGCGATCAGCTCTTGCCAGCCGCGCTTGCCTTGTTACTCTGACGCGACGGCAAACTTGCGGTTGGGAAGAATAGCATGACACACTGCAGGATCTCGGCGACCGGATGGGGACGCGCCTGTCTCGGTGCCCTGATCGGAATGGTGCTTTCCGGCTGCGCCATGCAGGCCGAGAAGGACGCCATGGCCTGGTATGACGGCGAGCGTCAGGCGCCACGCGGCGACCGCATCTATATCTGTCACGGGTTCGGCTGCACCTACCGCACGCCGGTGGATTTTTCCCGCCGCGATCTGGCCCGGCTGAAGACCATTCTGGCGCAGGGGCGCAAGTCGCCCGAGGCCGAGCGCAGGGCGGTTGCGGAAGCCGTGGCCTGGCAGGAGCGCCGGGTGGCCTCCACCGTGGGGTCGGCGGGCGATGTCGGCGGCTTCGACATGCACAATGGCGGCGTGCGCGGCCAGATGGATTGCCTCGACGAATCGACCAACACCAACAGCCTGCTGGTGGTGGCCGAAGCCCACGGGCTGCTGAGGCATCACAAGGTGGCCTCGCCCGTGGCGCGGGGCTTTTTCCTCGATGGCCGCTATCCCCATGCCACCGCAACCTTACGTGAAACGACGAGCGGCAAGGTCTTCGCGATCGATTCCTGGCCCCGCCCCAATGGCGAATTGCCGGTGGTGCAGGCGCTGGAGGCCTGGATGGCGAGCCGTCCGGCAAGCGGCTGACATCCGGCCCGGCAAGGCAGGTGGGCGGCAAACAAAAGAAAACGCCCGTCGGGGGAGGAGCCGGCGGGCGTTTTCGTCAGGTGCCGCGCTCAGGGCGCAGCGTGCGGAACAGGTGCGGGGAGGAGCGCGTGTTCCGCCCTTGTGGTCTTAGCGGGTGGCAGACCGGGCAAAGCGGTCGATGTCGCCGCGGTTGATGCCCAGATCCTGCAGCTCGCGATTGGTGAGCTGGGACAGTTCGTCAAACGTGGACCGGTAACGCTTCCAGGTCTGGTACTTGCGCACGATGGTGTCGAGCATGGGAATGCCTTTCAAAGGTCTTGCTTGTTGAGGAAAGGCCGAGGGGGCAAATGCCTCGCCCGCAGCCTCAAATCCGATGACGCTGAGATAGTCGTGTCAAAGCCCTTTGAAAAGTCTGCTTCCTGCAGCCCAGCCTTGCGGAAAATGCACAGCTCCTGAGCAGCTTGCCGGAAAACAAGGCAGCGGAATCGGGAGGTGTCGGCGCAGTCTCGTCACGCGTGCCGAAAGACGCGGCCGCTGAGACCCGCGCAACGTCGCGTCAGCGTTTCGCACCATGTTCAATTCAGCTGCACAGGACCTTGCAGGCCCTGCGGCACGCGCTTGGGGTGCTGCTATGCTGAGGACGCAGAGATGCCTGGACGCATGAAGTGATCAGTGGCGCGCAAGGGAGTTGAGAGGCATGGAAGACAAGGGATGTGGCCGGAGCTCGCAACGGAGACGTTCAGGAAATGGGGGCCCTGAAAAAACGAACGCCCGCCAGTGGGAGGAGGTACTGGCGGGCGACGTTTTGCGATGGCGAGACTGGGAGGAGGATGTCTCGCACTTGCCACACGTTCCGGGAGCCTGGGAGGAGGTGGCTCATGGGAACGCGATCCGAATTTCAGGTCGTCCGCCAGTGGGAGGAGGTACTGGCGGACGACATTGACTGGGTGAGACTGGGAGGAGGATGTCTCACCTGTGTCACACGCCCCGAAGCCTGGGAGGAGGTGGCTCGTGTGGACGCGATCTCGTGTCAGATCGAGGCGCGGCGGGCGACAGTCTTGATGTCGCCACGACCAATGCCCAGATCGCTCAGTTCACGCTGGGACAGACGGGACAGCTCATCCACCGTGCGGCGGTACTGAACCCAGTTGCTGTACTTGCGGGCGATGCCAAACATTGTTTCGATCCTTCTGTGGTGCTTCGCAGCAAGTTTTGTGCGCCGCGTCATCACCGTGTTGAGAGATATATAATTTGAGGATCGAATTAATAGAAGCGCGTTATGCGCATGCCAGTCATGCATATAACGCAATGCAGCATGAATTGGGTGCGCCTGCGTTGCATGTGTGAAAACGTCGCGAGAATCAGTCGATTCTCGCGACGTCGGACTTGCTGCGATGCACAATCACTCGGCAGCGGCAGGTTTTTCCTGAGGACGGCGTTCAAGAAGCTCGGCCAGGAACTGCCCCGTGTAGCTCGCCGGCACCTGCGCAATGTCTTCCGGACGTCCGGTCGCGACGATCGTCCCGCCGCCATCCCCGCCTTCCGGACCGAAGTCGATTACCCAGTCGGCGGTCTTGATCACCTCGAGATTGTGCTCGATCACCAAAACCGAATTGCCCTGATCCACCAGCTCGTGGAGAACCTCCAGCAGCTTCGCCACGTCATGGAAATGCAGACCCGTCGTCGGCTCGTCCAGAATGTAGAGCGTGCGCCCGGTGGAGCGGCGCGACAGTTCCTTGGCGAGCTTCACCCGCTGGGCCTCGCCGCCCGACAGCGTTGTCGCCTGCTGGCCGACCTTGATGTAGCCCAGGCCCACCCGGGCCAGCGTCTCCATCTTGTCGCGGATCGACGGCACGGCGGAGAAGAAGCCTGCTGCTTCTTCCACGGTCATGTCCAGCACGTCGGCAATCGACTTGCCCTTGAACTGCACTTCCAGGGTCTCGCGGTTGTAGCGCTTGCCCTTGCAGACATCGCAGGCGACATAGACATCGGGAAGGAAGTGCATCTCGATCTTGATGACGCCATCCCCCTGGCAGGCCTCGCAGCGGCCGCCCTTCACGTTGAAGGAGAAGCGGCCCGGCGCATAGCCGCGCGCCTTGGCCTCCGGCAGCCCCGCATACCAGTCGCGGATGTGGGTGAAGGCGCCGGTGTAGGTGGCCGGGTTGGACCTTGGCGTGCGGCCGATGGGCGACTGGTCGATGTCGATCACCTTGTCCAGATGTTCCAGACCGTCGATCCGGTCATGGGGCGCCGGGGTCTCCCGCGACCCGTTCAGCCGGCGCGCGGCCGCCTTGAACAGCGTGTCGATCATGAAGGTCGACTTGCCGCCGCCGGACACCCCGGTGATGCAGGTGAAGGTTCCCAGCGGCACATCCACGTCGATGTTCTTGAGGTTGTTGCCCCGCGCCCCGCGCACCGTCAGCTTGCGGGTCTTCTTGATCTTGCGCCGCTCGGGCGGGCTCGGGATCCGCAGCGCGCCGGAGAGATACTTGCCAGTGAGCGAGTCCGGATTGGCCATGATCTCCGCCGGCGTGCCGCTGGCGATGATCTGTCCGCCGTGAACACCCGCGCCCGGGCCCACGTCCACCACATGGTCCGCATGCAGCACCGCATCCTCGTCATGCTCGACGACGATCACCGTGTTGCCCAGGTCCCGCAGGTGCTTCAGCGTGTCGAGCAGCCGGGCATTGTCGCGCTGATGCAGGCCGATGGAGGGCTCGTCGAGCACGTAGAGCACGCCGGTCAGGCCGGAGCCGATCTGCGAGGCCAGACGGATACGCTGGCTCTCGCCGCCCGACAGCGTGCCGGAGGAGCGGGACATGGAGAGATATTCAAGACCCACGTCATTGAGGAAGCGCAGGCGCTCGCGGATCTCCTTGAGGATGCGTTCCGCGATTTCCCGCTGCTTGGCGGTGAAGCCGCTGTCCAGCGACGAGAACCAGGCGCCGGCCTCCCGGATGGAAAACTCGGTCACTTCCCCGATGTGCTTGCCCTGGAGCTTGACCGCAAGCGCCTCGGGCTTGAGCCGGTAGCCGTTGCAGGCCGGGCAGGGGTGGTCGGCCTGATAGCGCGACAGCTCCTCGCGCACCCAGTTGCTCTCGGTCTCCCGCCAGCGCCGCTCGATGTTGCCGATCACCCCTTCGAAGGGCTTCTCGGTCTTGTAGCTGCGTGCCCCGTCATCATAGACGAAGGTGACCTTCTCCTTGCCTGTGCCATGCAGGATGCCCTGGCGGGCGTCTTCCGGCAGGTCCTTCCAGGGGGCGGACATGGCCACCCCGTAATGCTTGGCAAGCGCCTCAAGGGTCTGGGCATAATAGGGCGAGGTGCTCCCGGTCTTGGCCCAGGGCAGCACGGCGCCCTCCCGCAAGGACAGGGTCGTGTCGGGCACGACAAGATCGGCCTCGAAGGCCAGGGTGCTGCCCAGCCCGTCACAGGTCGGGCAGGCGCCGAACGGATTGTTGAAGGAAAACAGCCGCGGCTCGATCTCGGCGATGGTGAAACCGGAGACCGGGCAGGCGAATTTTTCCGAAAAGACGATGCGCTCGTGGGTCTCGTTGCGATTCTGCAGCACCCCGTCCTCGCTCTGGGGCAGGGGACGATCGGCGAATTCCGCGATCGCGATCCCGTCGGCGAGGCCGAGCGCGGTTTCCAGCGAATCTGCCAGACGCCCCGCGATATCCTCGCGCACGACAAGTCTGTCCACGACCACATCGATGTCGTGCTTGAACTTCTTGTCGAGGGCAGGGGCTTCGGCGATCTCGTGGAACTCGCCGTTGATCTTCACCCGCTGGAAGCCCTTCTTCATGAGCTCCGCCAGTTCCTTGCGGTATTCGCCCTTGCGGCCGCGCACGATGGGTGCCAGCAGATAGAGACGGGTGCCTTCCTCCAGCGACAGGATCCGGTCGACCATCTGGCTGACCGTCTGGCTCTCGATGGGCAGGCCGGTGACCGGAGAATGGGGCACGCCGACCCGGGCAAAGAGCAGACGCATGTAGTCGTAGATCTCGGTCACCGTGCCGACGGTGGAACGCGGGTTCTTCGAGGTGGTCTTCTGCTCGATGGAGATGGCGGGGCTCAGGCCGGCGATATGATCCACATCCGGCTTCTGCATCATGTCGAGGAACTGGCGGGCATAGGCCGACAGGCTCTCCACGTAACGCCGCTGCCCCTCCGCATAGATGGTGTCGAAGGCGAGGGAGGACTTGCCGGATCCCGACAGGCCGGTCATGACGATCAGCTTGTTGCGCGGCAGGTCCAGATCGACATTCTTCAGATTGTGCTCGCGCGCTCCGCGCACGCTGAGTACCGTATTGGCATCCGGCATGCCGGTCGTTCCCGTTTCACGGCCCATGTCTTCACTCGTTCCCAGTGGATGCCGGGCGCCGGGAGGGGCACCCTCGCATCGTGTCATTCGTTCGCGGCAGTCCGGCCTTCATTGCAGTCCGGTCTTTGACTCATTCACCCGTCTTGCTGCGGACCCTTAACCGGCACTCTCGACCCCGCCTCTGCGCTGCGCTGCCTCGCGTTCGCGCGCCCCGGTCCTCGCGCACCGATCCTCGCGACGGTCTTTCGCTCATTCAGGGCCCATATAGCAACTCGCGCAAGCTCTGCCAGATGCTTCGCGCTAGACGCGGCAAAAAACCAACCAGCCGCGACGGTCTTCCGTTCCATGCCGTCTTCTGTTTCTGCGGTGGGAGCATTCAGGCCACGGCGTCCCGTCATTCCTGCTTCTTGCAGCGTCCACTGCCCTGGGCTGGAAGAGCCTCTCCGTGCGTGACTCTCTTCTTGCTTGGAACATAAAGTGAACATATCCTCTCTGGCAAGCCCCTTCTGCGGCCGTTTCCCGGCGTCGCCAGCGAGAGAGTTCAGAAGCGGGCGGCTTCATCCGACGGTGTCGGCCTCCGGTGGCCGTCCTGATTGCGTCGGTGAGGCCCTCTTGGCGGCGCAAGGGACGGCACCTCCTTGTGGAAACAGGTGAGGGAGGTGCAAAAAGGGTCGGCGCGCGCGCGCCGGATGTGTAGGCTTGCCGCCGAAGATCTGCCTTGCGGACCGTAGACGGCGCTTGCGGCGCGTGGCCGCGGTCTGCTGAACGCGGGGCCGGGCAGGTACGACGCCTGCGGCGGGGCGAATAAGGAATTGCCGGACAGCATTGCCGGAGCATGAGGGCCGGACCGGGGGAGACCCGGGGCATCATGAGCCGGGCTGCAGGCCAACATGAGGAGTTTTGGGTATGGCGGGAAGCGTCAACAAGGTCATTCTGGTCGGAAATCTCGGCGCGGATCCGGAAATCCGGCGCACGCAGGACGGTCGTCCGATCGCCAACCTGCGCATCGCCACCTCCGAAAGCTGGCGCGATCGCGGTACCGGCGAGCGCAAGGAGCGCACCGAGTGGCACCGGGTGGTGATCTTCAATGAAGGCCTGTGCAAGGTGGCGGAAAACTTCCTGCGCAAGGGCTCCAAGGTCTATATCGAAGGCCAGCTCCAGACCCGTAAGTGGCAGAACCAGCAGGGTCAGGACCAGTATTCCACCGAGATCGTGCTTCAGGGCTTCAACTCCACGCTGACCATGCTGGATGGTCGTGGCGACGGCGGCGGCGGCCAGGGCGGCGGGTCCGGCGGCTACGGCGGTGACAGCGGCGGCTATGGCGGTGGCTCCGGCGGCGATTACGGCGGTGGCTATGGTGGCGGCAGCTCCGGCGGCGGTCAGGGCGGCGGCTTTGGCGGTGGCTACGGCGGAGGCTCCTCTTCCGGCGGTGGTGCTGGCGGCGGCTTCGGGGGCGGTGCAGGCCCCATGGACGACGAGATCCCGTTCTGATATCTGACGGCGAAACGCAGGTTCAAGCGGTCGTGCACGTCCTTGACGTGCGCGGCCGTTTTGCGTCCGGTTTCACATTCAGGCAAAAGCTGCCCCGGCCCTTTCAGGTGCGGAGGGGCTCTTCACGAGAATGTGAGGGGAAGGGCAGGCCAGCTTCCGGGGTCGGGTTAACCCGCTCTTGGTGAGCCGGCAGGCACCATGCCCCGTCTTCGCCGATGCTGGCCCGCGAAGGGGCGAGCGCGCATGCGGGGACCGGTCAGGGGCTTCTGTCCTTGACGGGAAGCGCGTCGGAGGTCCGGAGCACCGGCATTCGGCAGGCCTCAAGGGAATGCCGTATTTTTTCCCGATTGCCGTGGTTTCTGGCCGGGGAAGCGGAGCCTGTCACCAGGTCGGGGGCAGATGCTCCGGAAATGGGACGCTTCCGGCCTTCGGAGGAGGCTTCCGGCGCTTGTGTGTCGGGGGCGAATCTGGAGGGGTGCTTCTCGGGTCGCATGTCGGGTTGCATCTCGTATTTCTGGCGCCGTTTCGATCGATGCGGCGCTGAGGCGCGGGATGAACGCGGTCCCGAGGGTGGTCTTGCCTGTGCCAAGGGTCTAGGCTTGAGGCGCGTTCGCGGCATGCCCGCAAGGCGGGCAACCGGCAGGGAATAGCAGGCGGGGCGACGCCGCAACATCGGACCAGGGGGCCCGGGGCAAGGGTGCTGGCTCCGACCTGTCGCAAGACATCCGGCCATGCGAGGGCAGGGCATGACCGGGCTGGACGCAAACGAACATCATGACGAGCAGGTTTGACTGAAATGCAAGGTCTCCCCGAATTCACTCTCCGCCAGGCATCGCAGGATACGTCCGCGCGCGGCCGCAAGGTCGCTGCCGGCGCACGCTGGCGCGCCAGCTCCGCCCTGACGCTGACCCTGGCGCTGGCGTTGAGCGCGCCGTTCCTGGCCGCGACCACGGACGATGTCCGTGCGGAGGGCTTCTTCAAGCGCCTGTTCAACCCGCAGGCGGCCGCCCCTACCAAGGCGGTGGAGCAGGACCGGCAGCGCATCATCGATGCCGCCGACAATTCCTATGTTCCCGCCCCGAAATACTTCACCTACAAGGCCGATCCGCTCGTTCCGGTGGACTTCAAGGATCTCGCCAAGGTGACGACCGCCGCCGTTGCCGCCCCCGTTGCCCCGGCTGCCACCACCGCCGGAACGGCCGAGGCTGCGCCCGCCGCCACTCCGGCGCCTGATGCCAATGGCGTTGCTGCAACGCCTGCGACCGGCGAGAGCCCGGCTGCGGTCGGCAGTGATGCTCCGGCTGCACCGGCGACGGTCCAGCTCACCGCCTTCGATCAGGCCCGCCCGGCGCTCTCCGACCTGAGCCTCACCGCCCTGAAGGAAGTCGGCTCCGCGCTGGTCACCTTCTATCGGGAACATCCGGATTTCGTCTGGGTGACCGACGGCCGGGTGAATGAGCGCGCCCAGGCCGTTCTCGGTGGTCTCGCCGCCGCCGACGCCTACGGACTTGATCCGCAGGATTATCTGGTCGAGATGCCGAATGTCGATCTGTTGCCCGAAGCCGAGCGTGCCGCCGCCCTCATGGGCTTCGAGATGGCGCTCAGCAAGGCGGCCCTGACCTACATGCTCGACGCGGAGCGGGGCCGGGTCGATCCGAACCGTATTTCGGGATACCACGACCTGCCGCGCCACAAAGTGGACCTGGTGGCCGGTCTGAAGGGTGTGGCCGCCGCACCGGATGCGCTGGCAGCCCTCGTCTCCCATCAGCCGGACAATGCGCCGTTCAAGGCGCTGGCCAGCGAGCTGGCACGTCTGCGGGCAGAAGATGCCAATGCGGATCCGATCGTGATCGCGCCGGGCACCCTGATCAAGCCGGGTCAGTCGAACCCGGAGCTGAAGAACGTCATGGCCGCCATCCGCAAGAACGGCTCGCGGGAGCTGCAGGATGCCCATGCGGAGACGATCCTGGCCTATCAGGACGGCGAGGAATACACCCCCGCCCTGGTCGAGCTCGTGAAGGGCTTCCAGAAGGAAAACGGTCTGTCGGCGGACGGGGTGATCGGCAAGAACTCGGTTCGGGCCCTCGTTGGCGAGACCAATGTGGCGCGCATCGCCAAGGTCGAGCTGGCCATGGAACGCCTGCGCTGGCTGCCTGAAACCCTGGGCGAGCGCCGGGTCTTCATCAACCAGCCGGCCTACACCGCCACCTATTACGAGCCGGGCTCCGAGCCGCTTTCCATGCGTGCGGTGGTGGGCAAGAAGTCCAACCAGACCAACTTCTTCTACGACAAGATCGAGTATGTGGAATACAACCCCTATTGGGGCGTTCCCTATTCCATCATCGTCAACGAGATGCTGCCGAAGCTGGCACGTGACCCGAGCTATCTGGACAATGCCGGCTACGAGGTGACTACAGCCAACGGCCGTCAGGTCTCCTCCGCCTCGGTTGACTGGCATGCGGTCGCCACCAAGAAGGCGAGCGTGAACGTGCGCCAGTATCCCGGTGCGTCCAATGCGCTTGGCGAGCTGAAGATCCTCTTCCCCAACAAGCACCACATCTACATGCACGACACGCCGTCGCGGAACCTCTTCTCCCGGGACGAGCGCGCCTTCAGTCATGGTTGCGTGCGTCTGCAGGATCCGCGCGCCATGGCGGCCGCGGTGCTGGGCAAGAACAAAGACTATGTGTCGGGCCGCATCGCGCAGGGTCAGAACGATCAGGACAATGTCACGGCCGACATTCCGGTCTATGTGGCCTATTTCACCGCCTGGCCCCAGGATGACGGCAAGATCGGCTACTTCAGCGATGTCTATGACCGGGACATGAAGCTTCTCGAAGCGATCAAGACCACGGACCAGACCCGCGGCTGATCATCCGGCCAATGGCGCGAGAGTGCCTGCGGAATGAAAAAGGGCCGCCCGATGGGGCGGCCCTTTTGCTTTGTGGTAGATGCGCCCTTTCTCCGGCTTCAAGCGTTTGCCCGGTCCTGCTCGACCTTGTGCCGAGGATCCAGCCCTTTGCGTCGAAGGCTGGAGGCCCGGGACGTGCCCGAGCATGACGGTGGAGAGGAAAGGGGCAACGAGGGGCGGGGAGACGAGCAGAGGGCGTGAGCTGTGAACGCTGCCTGTTTCCGCCCAACGCCTCACGCCGGTCATCCTCGGCCTTGTGCCGAGGATCCAGCCCTTTGCGTCGAAGACTGGAGGCCCGGGACAATCCCGCGCATGACGGTGGAGGGGGGCGTGGAAGAAACCCGGACCTGAGGGGCGCACTGAGCTGGCAGTCATGAATGCCGGGCGGGGCCTGTGCGGCCGCGCCCGGCAGGGGGAACCGCGCCGGGCCTCAGTTGGCCGCGCAGTCGGCGATGGCGCTGGCCATGTTGCGCAGGAGTTGCGGATAGAGGCCGGGCCCGTCGGCCAGATCGGCGCCGAGCGGATCGAGCGTGCCGACCTTCAGTCCCGTGCCGTCCTGCAGCAGCTGAACCCGCTTCGGGGTGAACTGGGGCTCGGTGAAGAGGCAGCGGGTGCCCTCAGAGGCAATCAGGTCCTTCAGATGCGACAGGCTCTCCGCACCGGACTGAACCTCGGGCCGGGGTGCGACGGCGGCCTGGAAATGCAGGTCGAAGCTCTCCTCGAAATAGTGATAGGCATCGTGGAAGGCGATCATGCCGGTCTCGCGTGCCGGGGCCACCTGCGCCGCGATCTCGTCCTTCAGCGCGGCCAGTTGGGTCTCCAGGGCGGAGGCATTCGCCTGATAGGTTGCGGCATTCTCCGGGTCGAGCTCGGCCAGGCGGGCGGCGATGGCAGCGGTCATGGCGCGGGCATTGTCCGGCGACAGCCAGACATGCGGGTCGAGCCCCTCATGGTGATGCTCGTGCGCGCCTTCCGACGCCGCTTCATCCTCATGGGCGCCATCTGCGTGAGCGTCTTTCCCATGGTCTTCATGCTCATGTTCATGGGCCTCGTCCCCGTGAGCGTGGTCATCATGGCCCCAGTCGTCGCTCTCGCGGAACTCGAGCAGGGTGAGGCCGGGGGCCTCCATCAGCTCCAGCACCCGGGCCTCTCCGGTGAGCGCCTCGATCGGCTTGGCAAGGCTGGTCTCAAGAGCCTCACCGACCCAGATCACCAGATCCGCGTCCTGCAGGAGGCCGGCCTGGGAGGGCTTGAGGGCAAAGTCGTGGGGGGAAGCAGCACCTTGAATGAGAAGATCGGGGGAGCCCACACCTTCCATCACGGCGGCGGTGAGCGAATGGATCGGCTTCAGGGTGGCGACCACCTTCGGGGTTGCCAGGGCGGGCGCGGAAAACAGGGCGGTCGACGCCGCAAGGAGGGCAAGGCCGGCGAGGGGGGAAACGCGGAGACGTGACATGTGGGGTCCCTGTAATGTTATTCAGTAACAGTTACTCTATAACGTTGCCGGATCCGGAGGGCAAGCCCGTCCTGTGACAATCCTGATCACGCTGCCGCGAGGACGGGATTCGTTGGCATGGGGCAACGCGCCGGCTCCGGTCTGGACAGGGGCGGCCGCGCCATGAAACAAAGGTTGCCTTGCCAATTGGCGGCGACTCGCGGGCCTGTCCCACGCAGAGCCGCGCCTGTTCCAGAGATCTGTCATGACCCTTCTCGGCGCCATCGATCCGCTTACGCTGGTTCTTGCCCTCGTGGCCTGCGGGCTGGGCGGCCTGCTCAAGGGCGCGACCGGGGCTGGTGCGCCGGTGATCGGCATTCCGGTGCTCACCGCGCTGGTCGACATCCAGTTCGCGGTCTCGGTCTTTGTTCTGCCCAACCTTCTCACCAATCTCTGGCAGGCCTTCGCCTATCGTCGGCATCTGCTGCCCTGGTCCTTCCTGCTGCTCTTCGGCGGCGGCGGGGCCATCGGCGCCGTTGTCGGCACCTATCTTCTGGCCGGATT
The DNA here is from genome assembly GCF_008477545.1 of Roseibium aestuarii. Classification (GTDB taxonomy): domain Bacteria; phylum Pseudomonadota; class Alphaproteobacteria; order Rhizobiales; family Stappiaceae; genus Roseibium; species Roseibium aestuarii. The sequence goes on from NZ_VORA01000001.1 coordinate 1,486,944, forward strand.
GCCCGGTGACCTGCTGGAAATTGCCATGGCGCTCGTGGTGATCGGCTATGTGGCCTTCCGCCTGTGGAACATGGACTGGGTACTCGCCTATCCCCTTGCCCGCAAGCTGGCCCTGCCGGTGGGGGGTGCTGGCGGCATCCTGCAAGGGGCGACGGGGCTCTCCGCACCCGCCTCTCTGACGTTCCTCAACGCCCTGCGCCTGCCGCGGCCGACCTTCATCGCCACGATCTCCGTCTTCTTTGCCCTGATGACGATCAGCCAGATCGAGCGTCAGGCCGCCCTCGGACTGCTGGACGGCCAGAGGCTCCTGATCGGGGCCTTCGCGACGCTTGCCACCCTTGCCGCCATGCCGGTGGGGCGCTGGATCGGCGAGCGCGTGTCACGCCAGGTCTTCGACTGGCTGATCCTCGGGCTGCTCCTGATCCTCGCGCTCAAGATCCTGCTGGCGGCAAGCCTCGCCTGAGCGGAGGCAAAAAAACGGAGCGCCCGGGGGCACTCCGCTGGAAGTCTGCAGTCTTGAAGCTGTTACGGGCAGGGCCGCTGGGGGCTTGCCCGCAGGCGCCTGTGTCAGGCGAGTTCCGGGGTCTTGGCACCGGCGGTCAGCTTGGCCGCGGTCTGAGCCACGAACTTGCCCTGGTAGCGGGCGCCGTCGAGCTCGATCTTGCTCGGCATGCGCTGGCCCTGGCCGCCGGAAATGGTGGTCGCGCCATAGGGCGAGCCGCCGGCGATCTCGTCCAGGGTCATCTGGTCGGCGAAGGAATAGGGCAGGCCGGTCACCACCATGCCGAAGTGCAGGAAGGTGTTCAGCAGGGCAAAGAGGGTGCCTTCATTGCCGCCGTGCTGGGTGGCGCTGGAGGTGAAGGCGCCGCCCACCTTGCCTTCCAGGGCGCCGGTTGCCCAGAGGCCGCCGGCCTGCTCCCAGAAGCTTGCCATCTGGGACGGCAGACGGCCGAAGCGGGTCGGTGCGCCGACGATGATCGCGTCATATTCGGCCAGTTCTGCCGGGGTGGCGATCGGAGCGGACTGTTCCAGCTTGAAGTGGGCCTGCTTGGCGATTTCTTCCGGAACGGTTTCCGGAACGCGCTTCAGGGCAACCTCTGCACCGGCGGAACGGGCGCCTTCGGCAACGGCTTCAGCCATGGCTTCGATGTGGCCATAGGTGGAATAGTAGAGAACGAGGACCTTGGTCATTGGGGGGAACTCCGGAAATCTGTTTCAGGGCGGCGCGGGGCCTGTCTGCTGCACTGCCATATGGCATGGGAAACTGACCGGTGAAAGGGCAGGGGCGGCGCACGCAGTGTTCACCGCCTGTGAACAGTGAGGGGTAGCCCCCGCAAATCCGGCGCCAATCCGTGTCGCGAGCCTGTCGCCATCCCGGTCTCTCCCATCTAAGCGGCGGAAATGCCACGATGACCGGCGCCCGGACCGGGAGAAGCGGCTCTGCCTCTTGTTCCGGCGGCGGTGGCGGTGTTTGATGGGGTGAGGAAGCCCGCCGGATGGCGCGGGTGCCGCGCGAAACGAGGAAGTGCAGTCGGACGCATGTCCTTCACGATCCGCCAGTTGCAGTATTTCGTGGCCTCCGCCGAGCGCGGATCGATCTCCCGCGCCGCCCAGTCCCTGAGCATTTCCCAGTCCGCCGTCACCGAGGCCATCAAGGAGCTGGAGAGCGATCTGGGAGTCGCCCTGTTCGAGCGCCATTCGCGCGGCCTGACCATCACCCACAAGGGGCACCAGTTCCTGCGCCATGCCACCTCGATCCTGGCCAGCGTCTCCGATGCCCGGCGGGCCTTCGCCGAACCGCCCGACGCCTCTCCCGGACGCCTGCACCTGGGCGTGACATCGCTGGTGGCCGGCTACGTGCTTTCCGACATTCTGGCCCGCTATCGCCGCGCCTATCCGGGGGTGGAGGTGACCGCCATCGAGGACAGCGGCGAATATCTGGAACATCTCCTGATCGGCGGCGAGCTGGATGTGGCGGTGATGGTCGTCTCGAACCTGCGCGATCCCATGGCGCTCCAGTCGGAAATCCTGGAAGTGTCGCCCTATCGCCTGTGGCTGCCGCTTGGTCACCGGCTGGAGACCCCCGACAGCGTCGCCCTGTCCGACCTGCTCGGCGAGCCGCTCATCATGCTCACCCTTGACGAGATCGAGGAGGCGACCGCCAAGCTCCTCGGCGCGCTCGGCTCCCGCCCGCCGGTGGCCTTCCGCACCCGCTCGGTCGAAGCCGTGCGCTCGCTGGTCGCCACGGGTGCGGGCATCGCGATCCTGCCGGATCTGGTCTACCGCCCCTGGTCGCTGGAAGGCGACCGGATCGAAAGCCGGGACGTGAGCGGCAGTCTGCCTGTCGTGCAGGTCGGCATCGTCTGGCGGCGCGGCTCTGCCCCCAAGACCCCCACCGCCCAGTTCATCGAGCTGGCCAAGGCCCAGCGCATGCTGCGCAACCGTTAGCCGGCGTCCCGCTTCAGTCTCGGATAGGGCCGCTGGCGCAGCGCATGCTTGCCCGCTCGTCCAAGCGTCTGACCCTGTGAGTATTTTGGTCTCTGCTATCGGTTTTTCCGATAATCGCTTTCGATATTATGAAATTGCGAAGGCCGGAGGATGCGCGCAAGCTCGCGGCACAAGAAAAAATCAAAATGCATCACCTCCACGAAATCTCGCGCAATCTGTCCGAGGGGAAATTCGATCATGAAGAAATTCCTGAGCTGTTGCTCTGTCCTGTCCATGCTGGCCGCTCAGACCGCCAGCCTGTCCGCCGCCGAGATGCTGTCCGAACTGGGCGCGGGCGAGGGTGAAGTCACCATCGTCGCCTGGCCGGGCTATATCGAGCGCGGCGAAACCGACAAGGGCTTCGACTGGGTCACGAAATTCGAGGAAGCCAGCGGTTGCAAGGTCAACGTCAAGACCGCCAACACCTCCGACGAAATGGTCGCCCTGATGAACGAAGGGGGCTTCGATCTGGTCACCGCGTCCGGCGATGCCTCCCTGCGCCTCATCGCCGGCAAGCGCGTCCAGCCGGTGAACACCGCGCTGGTGCCCAGCTGGTCCAAGGTGGATGACCGCCTGAAGGATGCCGCGTGGCACACGGTCGACGGGGTCCATTACGGCGTGCCCTATCAGTGGGGCCCGAACGTGCTGATGTACAATACCGAGGCCTTCAAGGAAGCGCCGAAGAGCTGGAGCGTGGTCTTCGAGGAAACCACCCTCGACGACGGCAAGTCGAACAAGGGCCGGGTTCAGGCCTATGACGGGCCGATCCACATTGCCGATGCGGCCAACTACCTGATGTTCCACAAGCCGGAGCTGGGCATCAAGAGCCCCTACGAGCTCAATCAGGAGCAGTATGACGCAGCCCTCAACCTGCTGCGCCAGCAGCGGGATCTGGTCTCGCGCTACTGGCACGATGCCTTCATCCAGATCGACGACTTCAAGAACGAGGGCGTCGTGGCCTCCGGCTCCTGGCCCTTCCAGGTCGGGCTGCTCAAGGGCGAAGGCCAGCCCATCGCCTCCACCATTCCGCAGGAAGGGGCAACGGGCTGGGCCGACACCACCATGATGCACGTGGATGCAGAGCACCCGAACTGCGCCTACATGTGGATGGAGCACACCCTGTCGTCCAACCTGCAGAGCGACCTCTCCGTCTGGTTCGGCGCCAACCCGGTCGTTCCGGCGGCCTGCACCGATGGCTCGGGCATGCAGACGGCCGAGGGCTGCACCGCCAATGGCATGGATGACTTCGAGAAGATCCGGTTCTGGACCACGCCGGTGGCCAAATGCGCCAGCCAAGACGCCTGCGTGCCCTATTACCGCTGGGTCTCCGACTACATCGGCGTGATCGGCGGGCGTTGAGCCCGCTCATCCCGCTCCCGTCCATCAGCACCAGAGACGCCTGCCGGATCTTCCGGCAGGCGAATGATGAAGCGTGACCATGCAGACTGCTGTCCTATTCAAGACTGTCTCCCGCCACTATGGCGAGGTTCGTGCCGTCGACCGGGTCGACCTTGACGTGCGCGCCGGAGAATTCTTCGCCATGCTCGGCCCCTCCGGCTCCGGCAAGACCACCAGCCTGCGCCTGATCGCAGGCTTCGAGCAGCCGACCGCAGGGCATATCGAGATCTTCGGCGAGACCGCCGAGGGGGTGCCGCCCTATCGGCGCAACGTGAACACGGTCTTCCAGGACTACGCCCTCTTTCCCCACATGAGCGTGCGCGACAATGTCGCCTACGGCCTGATGATTGCCGGCATGGGCCGCCGCGAGCGTCATGCCAAGGCTGAAGAGGCGCTGGAGATGGTGCGGCTGCCGGGCTACGGCGACCGGCGGCCCAGCGCGCTTTCCGGAGGCCAGCGCCAGCGGGTGGCGCTCGCCCGTGCCCTCGTCAACCGGCCGAAGGTCCTCCTGCTGGACGAGCCTCTCGGGGCGCTGGACCTCAAGCTGCGCGAACAGATGCAGGAGGAACTGAAAGGTCTTCAGCGGTCGCTTGGCATCACCTTCATCTTCGTCACCCATGATCAGGGCGAGGCCCTCTCCATGGCCGATCGTGTGGCCGTCTTCAGCGAGGGCCGGATCCAGCAGGTCGGCACGCCTCAGGATGTCTACGAGCGTCCCGACACGCCCTTCGTGGCCGATTTCGTCGGCTCCTCCAACGTGCTTCCGCCCGATCTGGTCCGGGAACTGACCGGTCTTGCGGTTCCTGCCAGCCTGCGGCCCGAAGCCCTGCGCCTCGTCAGCGGCGCGGAGGCTGCATCCGACCCAGATGCGTCCCGCTTGACGGCCACCGTCACCGGGCTGAGCTACACCGGTGCCGTCACAAGGGTGCAGCTCGGTGTCCGCGATCTGGCGCTTTCGGCGCTCATCCCTGCGGGGCAGCCGGTGCCGAGGGGCGGGGAACAGGTCGGCCTGTCCTGGGATCCCGCCAGCCTGCATCTGATGGAGGCCGCAAGGTGAGCGTCCAACTGGCCACCCAGCCCGCGATTCTGGAGCGCCGGCCCGGTCTTCTCGCCCGCTTCTCCGACACGCTCTGGCGCCGTCCCTCGGTGCTGCTTCTGGTGCTGCTCGGACCGCCGGTCGCCTGGCTCGGCATCATCTATCTGGGGTCGCTGCTCGCGCTTCTTGTGCAGAGCTTCTTCTCCATCGACGAATTCTCCGGAATGATCCAGTACGAGTGGACGCTCAAGACCTATGGCGAGCTGCTCAACCCAGTAAATCTGGACATCATTGCTCGCACCGTGCTGATGGCGGCGGTCGTCACCATCGCGGCCGTGCTCGTGGCCTTTCCCGTGGCCTTCTTTGCGGCGCGCTATGCCAGCGGGCGCTGGAAGGCGGTGTTCTATCTGGGCGTCATGCTGCCGCTCTGGTCCAGCTATCTGGTCAAGGTCTATGCCTGGAAGCTGATCCTCGCCAAGGAAGGTATCCTCACCTGGGGCCTGTCGAAGCTCGGTCTGATGCCGCTGCTGGATCTCGTCCTTGCGATCCCCGTGATCGGCGGGAACTCGCTCTCCGTCAGCTATATCGGTACCTTCCTCGTGTTCCTCTATGTCTGGCTGCCCTTCATGATCCTGCCCATGCAGGCGGCCATGGAACGGGTGCCGGTCTCCCTGCTGGAGGCCTCCGCCGATCAGGGCGCCGATCCCTCCCAGACCCTGCGCCACGTGCTCCTGCCGCTGGCGCTGCCCGGCATCGTCGCCGGGTCGCTCTTCACCTTCTCGCTGACCCTCGGCGACTACATCATTCCGCAGATTGTGGGTTCCTCCCGGCTTTTCCTCGGTCAGGCCGTCTACGCCCACCAGGGTACGGCAGGAAACATACCCCTCGCCGCCGCCCTGACCGTCGTGCCCGTGGTCATCATGGGCTTCTATCTCTGGGGCGCCAAACGGGTGGGGGCCTTCGATGCACTGTGATGTCCAGTCCATGCCGAGCGAGCCCTGCCGTCGTTCTTCTCGGGGGGCACGTGAGGGGCTCCTGCCGCGGCCACAGGGGATACTGGATCCCTGCCTGCGCAGGGATGACGCCAAGGCGAGACGATCTTTCGACGCCCGCTGCCGTCCCGGACGAAGCGTGAGCGCAGATCCGGGACGCCGCCACCCAGGGTTTGGTCCGCGCCGCAGCAGTCAGGTCCCGGCGCAAGGCCGGGACGGCACAGCGTTGCAGGCGACAGCACAACACCAGCCCCTCCGTCGTCATCCCGGACAGCCTCAGGCTGATCCGGGTCCGGTGAGCCACAGAGACACTTTGGGCGCACCGATCCCGGCTCGTCGCTTGCGCTTGGCCGGGATGATGAAAGCGAGCGTGCTGCAAGATCAATCGGAAAAGGGGCAGTCATGAGCGCGTCCTCCTCCAGGGCCCCGATGGGCCTGAAGATCGCCGCAGGGTTGGGGCTTGCCTTCCTGCACCTGCCCATTGCGCTCATCTTCATCTACGCCTTCACAACCGAGGAGAAGAGCTACCAGTGGCCGCCCCCCGGCCTGACCCTGCGCTGGTTCGAGGTGACCTGGAACCGGCCGGACGTGTGGGAGGCGCTCGTGCTCTCGCTGCAGGTGGCGTCGATCTCCACCCTGATTGCCGTGGTGCTGGGCTCCCTCTGTGCGGCAGCCGTCGCCCGTTCGCGCTTCTTCGGGCGCGAGGCGATCTCCCTCATGGTGATCCTGCCGATCGCCCTGCCGGGGATCATCACCGGCATTGCCCTGCGTTCGGCCTTCCATCTGGCGGAGATCCCGTATTCCATGTGGACCATCATCCTGGGCCACGCGACCTTCTGCGTGGTGGTGGTCTACAACAACGCGGTCGCCCGCTTCCGGCGCACCTCCGCGTCGCTGGTGGAGGCGTCCATGGATCTGGGCGCCAACGGCTTCCAGACCCTGCGCCACGTCATCCTGCCCAATATCGCGACCGCGCTTCTGGCCGGCGGCATGCTGGCCTTCGCCCTGTCCTTCGACGAGGTGATCGTCACCACTTTCACGGCCGGGCAACAGGCGACCCTGCCGATCTGGATGCTGGAAGAGCTGGTGCGCCCGCGCCAGAGACCGGTCACCAATGTGGTGGCCATGGTGGTGGTGCTCGTCACCGCCCTGCCGATCCTCGGCGCCTATTACCTCACCCGGGACGGCGACAAGGTTGCCGGACAGGGCAAGTGAACACGAACCAAGAGACACACAGGACCCGGAGGGTACACATGGACACTCAGATGCTGATCGGCGGCGCCTTCGAGACCGGCACCGAAGCCGAGGAAACCATTCTCAACCCGCGCAATGGCGAGGCGATTCTCGCCTTGCCCGAAGCCTCTCTGGATCAGGTCGAGCGGGCGGTTGCGGCAGCGGAAAAAGCGTTTGCGACCTGGTCGCGCACGACGCCTGCGGAGCGCGCCGGATATCTCCTGAAGATCGCCGACCGGATCGAGGCGGAGGCCGATGGCTTCGCCACGCTGGAAGCGCTCAACTGCGGCAAGCCCATCAACGCGGCCCGCAATGACGAGATCCCCGCCATCGTCGACTGCTATCGCTTCTTTGCCGGCGCGGTGCGCTGCGTTCCGGCCTCTGCCGCAGGCGAATACCTGGCCGGTCACACCTCCATGATCCGCCGCGACCCCATCGGCATCGTCGCCTCCATCGCCCCCTGGAACTATCCGCTGATGATGATGGCCTGGAAGCTTGCCCCGGCCATTGGCGGCGGCAACACGGTCATCTTCAAGCCCTCCGAGCAGACGCCGCTCACCGCCCTGAAGCTGGCGAAAATCCTCGCCGAGGAACTGCCCGAGGGCGTGGTCAACGTGATCCTCGGCCGCGGCGAGAGCGTCGGCAATGCGCTGATCAACCATCCCAAGGTCAACATGATCTCGATTACCGGCGACGTGGCCACCGGCAAGAAAATCATGCAGGCCGCCTCGCGCACCGTGAAGCGCACCCATCTGGAACTGGGAGGCAAGGCCCCGGTCATCGTTCACGACGATGCGGATCTGGAGGCGGTGGTCGCGGGGCTGAAGGCCTTCGGCTATTACAACGCCGGCCAGGACTGCACGGCGGCCTGCCGCATCTATGCGGGGGCGGGGATCTATGACCGGCTGGTGGCCGATCTCTCCAGTGCCGTCTCCTCCATCGTCTTTGCGAACGAGGACGACACGGTCAACGAGATGCCGCCGCTCATTTCCCTGCGCCAGCGCGACAGGGTGGCAAGCTTCGTCGAGCGCGCTCTCGAACAGTCCCACATGGAGGCAACCGCCGGCGGAAAGACCCATGGCGGCAACGGCTTCTACTATCAGCCCACGGTGATCGCGGGGGCGCTGCAGTCCGACGAGATCGTCCGGCGCGAGGTCTTCGGTCCGGTGGTCTCCGTCACCCGTTTCACCGATGAGGAAGAGGCGGTCACCTGGGCCAATGACAGTGACTATGGTCTCGCCTCGTCGGTCTGGACGAAGGACGTCTCCCGGGCGATGAAGACGGCCGCCAGCCTGCGCTATGGCTGCACATGGGTGAACACCCACTTCATGCTGGTGAACGAGATGCCGCACGGCGGCATGAAGCAGTCCGGCTACGGCAAGGACATGTCCCACTACGCGCTCGAGGACTACACCGCCATTCGCCACGTGATGATCGCCCACGGCTAGTGCGGGCGCGTGGTCAGGACGGAGTGCAAACTCTCCCGGGACCGGGAGAGGTCGACGCGAAGCGTCGGGTGAGGGTGGAAGGCTTCGCCCCGGAGGCCAAGTCTGCTTGATGGTGAGGCTCAACCCTCACCCGGAGCGTTGCTCCGACCTCTCCCAGCTTGGGAGAGGTGACGGGGGATGAGCCGTGCGATCCTCACCGTCGTTTTCAATGTGCCTGAACTCCTCCATCGTCATCCCGGCCTTGAGCCGGGACCGGTGAGCCACAGAGAGGCCTTGGGCTCACCGATCCCGGATCTTCGGCGTCCGCCTCGTCCGGGACGACGCCGAGAAGGTGAACGCACCGACCTCTCCGCCGTCCCGGACACAGCGCGAGCGGAGATCCGGGACCTCGCCACCGGCGCCCAGATGGATATGCAGGAGAACGGTTGGTCCCGGCTCAGGGCCGGGACGGCGCGGAACTGTCGGTGGCGGATGCGTCTCAACCCTCACCCGGAGCGTTGCTCCGACCTCTCCCATCTTGGGAGAGGTGACGGGGGATGAGCCGTGCGATCCTCACCGTCGTTTTCAATGTGCCTGAACTCCTCCATCGTCATCCCGGCCTTGAGCCGGGACCGGTGAGCCACAGAGAGGCCTTGGGCTCACCGATCCCGGATCTTCGGCGTCCGCCTCGTCCGGGAGGACGCCGAGAAGGTGAACGTACCGACCTCACCGCCGTCCCGGACGCAGCGCGAGCGGAGATCCGGGACCTCGCCACCGACGCCTATATTGGTTTTCGGGAGAACGGTTGGTCTTGGCTCAGGGCCGGGACAGCGCGGAGAGAAGGGCGACGCTTCGGCTGCCCCCACACCATTGTCATCCAAGACAGCAAGCAGGGGGCTGATCGCTCTGGAGGGGCGCCTAGTCCTCGAAGCCTGTCGGGTTCTTGCAGACCCAGTTCCAGGCGTCCCGGCACATGTCGTCCAGGCCGAAGCGGGCGCGCCAGTCGATGAGATCGGCGGCCTTCTGGGTTTCCGCATAGCATTCGCCCACATCGCCATCCCGGCGCGGGGCGATCTCGAAGGGGATGGGCCGGTTGGTCGCCCGCTCGAAGGCCCGCACCATTTCCAGCACCGTATAGCCCGTGCCGGTTCCCAGATTGACCGTGAAGCAGCGGGTCGCGTCTGCACCCGTCTGCAGAGCCTCATAGGCCTTGAGATGCCCTTCCACCAGATCGACCACGTGGATGTAGTCGCGCAGGCCCGTGCCGTCGCGGGTCTCGTAATCATTGCCATAGACCATGAGCTTTTCGCGCCGACCGCTGGCGACCTGGGCGATGAAGGGGCACAGGTTCTGCGGCACGTCGAGGGGGTTCTCGCCGATCAGCCCGCTTTCATGGGCGCCCACCGGATTGAAATAGCGCAGGATGGCGAAGCGCCACTTGGGGTCGCTGGCCGAAAGATCGTTGAGCAAGTGCTCCGCAATCCGCTTGGTCCGCCCATAGGGCGACATGGGGGCCGCCGGATGGGATTCGGGCACGGGAAGGATCTGCGGCGGGCCGTAGATATTGGCGGAGGACGAGAAGATGAGCTGATGCACGCCCGCCCGCTCCATGGCCGAAAGCAGACGCTGGGTGCCGGTGACATTCACGTCGTAATAGGCCAGCGGATCGCGCAGGGATTCGCCCACCACCTTCAGTCCGGCAAAATGCACCACCGCCGTGCAGCCGTGATCGCGCAGGATGCGCTCCATCGCCGCGCCGTCGCGGATGTCGGCCTGCTCGAAGGCGAGGGACTTGCCGGTGATCCTGGCCACCCGCCGCAGGCTTTCTTCCCGGGCATTCGCCAGATTGTCGACTACCACCACGTCATGGCCCGCCTCCAGAAAGGTCACGCAGGCATGGGAGCCGATGTAGCCGGCGCCGCCGGTGATCAGGATGGTCATGTTGGAGCGGAGCCCGTGTCAGTGCGTGGGTCAGGAAAGGCGAGGGGATCTCGCCCCCTTTCGCCCTGATTTGCCAAGGGATAGCGTCCCCTTGCGTGAATGCCAAGCATGTCCGGGGCACGGGCGTGCAGGCACGCTGGACAGCTCCCCTGCAAAAGCCCACATGAAGGGTGGAAAGCTCCTTCCAACTGGTGTAGAAGGCGGCAAATCTTGATCAAACAGAATGGCCCACGATGGAAACCGTAGTCATCGTTATTCATCTCATGGTCGTGCTGGCGCTGGTGCTGGTCGTCCTGCTGCAACGCTCCGAGGGCGGTGCCCTGGGCATCGGCGGCGGTGGCGGCGGTGGCTTCATGTCCAGCCGCGGCACGGCAAACGTGCTGACCCGTGCGACCGCGATCCTTGCTGCGGTCTTCTTCGTGACCTCCCTCGGCCTCAGCCTGATCGCCGAAATGGGGGATCGTCCGGGCTCGGTTCTGGATCAGCTTCCCGCAAGCACGACCACCGCTCCGGCCACCGGCACCGAAGGCGCGGGCAATGGTCTCCTTGATTCGCTGAAGCAGCAAAGTGAAGAGAGTGCGCCGGCCGGACCTCAGGTCCCGGCAGCCCAGTAAGGGGCGGCATGCGGGCGGCGGGCCGATTGTTCCGTCGCTTCAGCTCTTTATGCCCTGCGGGCCCCGCAGGGCATTTTTGTTGTGTCTAATGAAAACTCACGAGTGGTCAAACAACCCTCGGCAACGATATGATGTGGCTCCATGGCGCGATACATCTTTATCACCGGCGGCGTGGTCTCCTCGCTTGGCAAAGGTTTGGCATCTGCGGCCCTGGGCGCTCTGCTCCAGGCACGCGGATATAAGGTTCGGCTGCGCAAGCTGGATCCCTATCTCAACGTAGATCCGGGCACCATGAGCCCGTATCAGCATGGCGAATGCTTCGTCACCGACGACGGGGCGGAAACCGACCTCGACCTCGGTCACTACGAGCGGTTCACCGGTCGTCCTGCCAACAAGCAGGACAACATCACCACCGGCCGTATCTATCAGGACATCATCGCCAAGGAACGCCGCGGCGATTATCTGGGCGGCACCGTCCAGGTCATTCCCCACGTGACCGACGAGATCAAGAACTTCGTTCTCGACGGCAACGAGGACTATGACTTCGTTCTGGTGGAAATCGGCGGCACCGTCGGCGACATCGAGGGTCTGCCCTTCTTCGAGGCCATCCGTCAGCTCGGCAATGAACTGCCGCGCGGCGATGCGGTCTATGTCCATCTCACCCTGATGCCCTACATTCCGGCAGCCGGCGAGATGAAGACCAAGCCGACCCAGCACTCGGTGAAGGAGCTGCGCTCCATCGGCATCCAGCCGGACATCCTGATGATCCGCTGCGATCGCAAGATCCCCGACAGCGACCGTCGCAAGCTCTCGCTCTTCTGCAACGTGCGCGAAAGCGCCGTCATCCCGGCCTATGACGTCAAGTCCATCTATGACGTGCCGATCGCCTATCACAACGAAGGCCTGGACGACGAGGTCCTGGCAGCCTTCGGCATCAAGGGCGCGCCTGCGCCGGTGCTGGACCGCTGGACCACCATCTCCGAGAAGATCGCCAACCCGGAAGGGGAAGTGAAGATCGCGGTGGTGGGCAAGTACACCGTGCTCAAGGACGCCTACAAGTCCCTGATCGAGGCCCTGGTGCATGGCGGCATCGCCAACAACGTCAAGGTCAACATCGAGTGGATGGAATCGGAAACCTTCGAGAAGGAGGATCCGTCCCCTTATCTGGAAGGCGTCCACGGCATCCTGGTGCCCGGCGGTTTCGGCGAGCGCGGCGCGGAAGGTAAGATTGCCGCCGCCCATTTTGCCCGCACCCGCAAGATCCCCTATTTCGGCATCTGCTTCGGCATGCAGATGGCCGTTCTCGAAGCGGCCCGCAACATGGCCGGCATCAAGGACGCCAGCTCCACCGAATTCGGCCCCGCCAAGGAGCCGGTCGTGGGCCTGATGACCGAATGGTCCAGGGGCAATGCTAGGGAAGTGCGCTCCGAAGACGGCGATCTGGGGGGCACCATGCGCCTCGGCGCCTATCAGGCGGCCCTGAAGCCCGGATCCAGGATTGCGGAAATCTACGGCTCCACCAGCGTCTCCGAACGCCATCGTCACCGCTACGAGGTGAACATCGGCTACCGGGAGCAGCTGGAAGCCTGCGGCCTGAACTTCGCCGGCACTTCTCCGGACGGCGTTCTGCCCGAAACGGTCGAGATCGATGACCATCCCTGGTTCATCGGCGTTCAGTACCACCCGGAACTGAAGTCCCGTCCGTTCGAGCCCCATCCGCTCTTCGCGTCCTTCATCGACGCCGCCATGAAGCAGAGCCGCTTGGTCTGACCAGACCGCGGCTCCTGCCTCGAAATCATGTGAAAGGCCGGCCCTCTGGGTCGGCCTTTTCGTTTGGCTGAGGGGCTTGGAGGAGGGGGTGCCTGCATGCGCAGGACGTGCGCTGACATGCAGCCTGTCCCGTGTTTCTCGTCACTTGGCCTTTGTGTGCCCGGCGCTCTCTGCTATGACCGGCCGCAGAGGGGTCGGGCCGCGCTGGCGGACCCGATGCGAAGCAAGAGGCTGGAAGAATGACCCGGGGACTGGACCATATTGTCGTTGCGGTGCGCGATCTGGAGGCGGCAGGCGCCGCATGGGAAGCGCTCGGTTTCACCGTGACGCCGACCAATCGGCACCCCTGGGGCACCGCCAACAAGCTGGTGCAGCTTGACGGCTTCTTTGTCGAACTTCTGACGGTCGCCGATCCGGAGGGGATCACCGAGGCGACGGAGACGGAGTTCTCCTTCGGCGCCTTCAACCGGGATTTCCTCGCCCGTCGCGAAGGCATTTCCATGCTGGTGGCGCAATCGGAAGGCGCCGAGGCCGACCGGGCCGATTTCGAGCGCCTGGGTCTGAAGACCTGGGCACCCTTCGGCTTCGAGCGGGTGGCCAATCTGCCCGATGGCACCACCGCGCAGGTGGCCTTCGATCTGACCTTTGCCACGGACCCGCACGGTCCGGCTCTGGGCTTCTTCACCTGTCACAACAAGTTCCCGGAACATTTCTGGAAGCCGGCCTTCCAGACCCACGAGAATGGCGCGAAGACGGTCGCGACCCTCTACATGGTGGCCGGTGATCCTTCCGATCATCATGAGTTCCTGGGCGGGTTCATCGGCCAGCGCGAGATGCGCGCGACGAGCCTTGGCCTGGATCTGCCCACGCCGCGCGGTCTGATCCGTGTGGTGACCGAGGACGCTTACGCCTATCTCCTGGGCGAGCCGGCACGCGTGTCCCTGCCGGACGAGCGGCCCTGCTTCGCCGCCCTCGAGATCGCCTGCGAAGGGCTGCTCACCCGTCAGGTGATCCCCGCCGGGCAGCTGCACGGCATGACGCTTATCCTCACCCCCGCCTGATCCGGCGGCTTAGCCTGGGGAAACCCCGCTGCAAATGCTCTGGATATCCGGGTGGCTGACACCCGGAACAACCTGTGCACAAGCGTGAGGACGGCCTGTGGATCCCCTTTGGTACAACCTGTGGCCAGAGGCTGGGAGATCCTGTGCGAAAGCCTGTTGGCGGCCTGTGCTCAACCCGCGTACATCCTGTGGACAAGATGTGGATAGTCGGAACGCGCCAACGCATGTTTGCGCCTGCGACCATTCTGTCTTCGGGGAGGGGAGTGGTGAGCCGACAGGGGTTCGAACCCTGGACCTACTGATTAAAAGTCAGTTGCTCTACCAGCTGAGCTATCGGCTCCCGAAGGGGTTCCGGATGCTGGACGGGTCTGGTGACGTCCGTCGTCGTTGCCCTCCGGAATGGCCGTGTGTTTAAGCGCCGAGCGCGAACGATGCAAGCCAAAAATCCTCTTTCGCCCAGCTCGTCTGTTGATGACTGCGCGAATGCCCCGACTTGACGAAAAAACGCCGAGTCACGTAGGGTCATTTTTATTGTTCGTGTCGTATTTTAATCTTGTTTTCATCCGGCCCTAAGCAGATCCGACCAAGGTCGTTCGACGGATATGGTCAACCCTCGGATTTGTTGTATCCTTTCGGCTGTTTAGTGCCGAATGAACCTTGATCAACGGGGTCGTTCCTTTTTGTCCGGCGTGAGGGGAAACGTGCTGGACCAGCGAGGGTTATATGTACGAGAACACCGCCGAAATGCGAACGAGCTCGATGGAGCTCGAATTCGTGAAGGGGCACATTGCCGCCACGATGACGCTCATTCACGCGATGATCGACCAGAAGGTCATGGATCGCGATCGTCTGGATGATTTTTTTGCCGGCTTCATCAGCCAGCTGCCTCACAATCGCGACACGCTGGGCTTGCGTCTCGTGCTCGACCAGTGGCGCCAGGGACTGCGCGACGGTCGCGAGGAGCAGGAGCTGCGCGAAACCCTCTTCGAAGTGATCAACGGTGGGCGTCACCAGGGCTGAGCCCGGAACCACCGCGACACGGATCAAGGCCTCGGACCCATGGGATGCCCCATCGGGTCCGAGGCCTTTTTTGCGTACGCCTGCGTCTCGGGACGCTGTGGCAGGAGAGGATGGGTCGGCCGGACGCTGCAAGGCACTCAAGGGTGCCGGTGCGTGGTGCCGGATGACCGGAACTTGATCGGGCCGTGACAGTCGGGCGCAGGTCCGAAGCTTGCACCCGTCCCATCGCCTCTTTATCTGTGGGCCCAGCAAGTCCCTGTCCTTCAATCGGAATGCCGACGCCATGCTGCAGGATCTCACCCTCTGGGGAGCCGTCTTTGCCGGTCTCCTGTCCTTTGTCTCTCCCTGCGTCCTGCCGCTGGTGCCACCCTATCTCGGCTTCCTCGCCGGTGTGTCCCTTGACGAGTTGCGCGCGGGCGATGCCAGGGCCGATGTGTCGCGGCGGGTCTTCTTTGCCGCGCTGGCCTTTGTCGCGGGCTTTTCCACCGTCTTCATCGCGCTGGGGGCAAGTGCCAGCGTCGTCGGGCAGTTCCTGGCCTGGTACCGGGATATCTTCACCTGGATCGCCGGGGGGCTCATCATTCTGATGGGCCTGCATTTCCTCGGTGCCTTCCGCATCGGGCTGCTCTACCGTGAGGCACGCATCCAAGTGGAGCGCAAGCCGGCCGGGTTGCTGGGGGCCTATTTCATCGGATTGGCCTTCGCCTTCGGCTGGACCCCCTGCATCGGGCCGATCCTGGCCGCGATCCTGACGGTGGCAAGCTCCAAGGCAAGTGTCGCGCAAGGGGTGATCCTGCTTGCCGCCTATGCGCTGGGACTGGCCATTCCCTTCCTGCTGGCTGCCGCCTTTGCCCGGCCGTTCCTCGGCCTGATGCAGCGCTTCCGTCGTCACATGGGCGTGGTGGAGAAGGTGATGGGCGTCTTCCTGATCCTCACCGGCATCGCTTTGCTCTTCGGCGTCTTCACCAGCTTCTCTGCCCTGCTGCAGGAGTGGTTCCCGGTCCTGACCGAGATCGGCTGAGGGGCTTCAGAAATGAGGTACGCTCAGTTGGCGGCCTGAAGGGCCGTGCCCTCGCGCGGTGCGAGCGGCAGCGCATCTCCGGCAAACAGCGTCGGATAGCAATGATCGCCCGCCGTCTTCAGCTTCAGGCAGGCCACGGTCGCATCCGCCGCATTGGCAAAGGGGCCGACCAGCAGGTCGGTCTTGCCCGGGCTCAGCATGGAGGCGGCCGTGCGCGCGCTCAGCTCCAGCGAGCCGAGACGCTCTCCGTTTTCCGACAGGAAAGACTGCCACGCGATTGTCGCGTCATCGGGCTTGTCCAGATGGGCCACCACAACGGCAAAATCCGTGCGGCTGATCGGCCCGGGGGCAGACGAAAGGGATCGGCCCGCCGGCCGGGATACCTGAACGCGCATGGCGTCGCGTGCGTCCTGTTCGATGTCGGCGGCGTCCTGCGGGATCGATGCGGTCGATACCGGGTCGTCGGCATCCGCCTCCGGTAAGGCTTGCGGCACAAAGGCCACCTGCGTCTGCGGGGCGGGCGGCAGGTCGGCGGAGGGAAGCTGGACGAGACGCACCGGGCGCGGTGCGGGGGCGGGAGCGCCCGACCCTTCGCCCTTGTTGGCTCCGCGCGGCAGTTCCGACAGTTTCAGGAAAGGGCCTTCCCGGGTTTCTGGGGCCGGAATGGATTCGATGCGCGAGCGAACCGAGTCCCGGTCATCGTCGCCGGCGAGACCGCTTTCAGGCGCGGGAACCACACCAGCCTGCGGCTGGATCTGGCGTACGCTGGCCGGATTCGCGACGGCCCTGGGCGCGCTCGTGCGGGCCGCATCGGCCGCGGTCGGGCGCGGAACCGGAGCGCCGGCAGGGGCTGAGATCTCTCTTGCGGACGGCGTGGCAAGCCTCGCGGTGGAGGCCGTGCCTGAGGCCGCGTCAGCGCGCGTTGCGTCATCTGCGCCCTTCACCACGTCTTCCAGGGCGGCAAGCCTTCGGCTGTAGGCGCCATTCTGCTCGCTCATCACCGCAAGGCGCCGGCGCAGGGAGACGATTTCCTTTTGCAGGGTTTCCAGATGCGCGCTCGCGGACGGATCGAGGGAGCTGCCAGTGCCAGGTCGGCCATAGACCCCGATCGAGACATCCTGCCCGTTCAGCCCGATGGAGGCCGTCGAGGTGACGGGGCTGGCATCGGGAAGTCGCAGTCCGGCATAGGGTGTGCCGGGAGGAAGCCGGAAGGGCGAGGGGGCACCGGGCGCCGTGAACTGCACGGCCGACAGCCCAGCCAGACCGCAGAGCGTGGCGGCAAACGCCCAGCCAAGCACGGTGAGCCGCTGGGATGTCAGCGTCTCCCGGGCGTGGCGTCGTCGTGACGCTTTGCGGGCGGGTTTCTCGGGCACGGTGTCTTTCGGTCCGGATCAGGCGAATCTTGTAGCGTAATCTTGGCCATCTGACTTCAATTATGGTTAACGAACAAGAATGAGTGGGGGGAAAGGCGGAAAGTCTTTCAATGTCTTGTGGATCGGGGCATACAGGCTGGCGACAAGGGCTCCGGCGGGCGCAAGGCCGCGTCGCCGGAGACGGGGACCGAAGCGTAATGCAGGGGACGACACGCATGACCGAGCGCAGCTTTCTTCCGATCGTTCTGGGAGCCGGACTGGGCACGCGCATGCGCTCCGACCTGCCCAAGGTGCTGCACGAAATCGGCAACCTGCCGCTTGTCGGCCATGTGCTGAAGGCACTCGCCGAGGCAGGTGCGCAAGCCCCGGCCGTGGTGATCGGTCCCGACATGCCGGCCCTCGAGGCTGCCGTGACGCGCATTGCCCCGCAGGCGCGCTGCTTCGTTCAGGTGGACCGGCTGGGCACTGCCCATGCCGCCCTTGCCGCACGTCCCGCCCTGGAAGAGGGTGCCGACGACGTGCTGGTGCTTTTCGGCGACACGCCGCTTGTCACCGCTGAAACCATTTCCCGCGTCCGGGCCGAACTGGCCGCTGGCGCCGATGTGGCCGTGCTGGGATTCGAGGCTGCCAATCCCTTCGGCTATGGCCGACTTCTCATGCGCGACGGCCGGCTGGTCGCCATCCGCGAGGAAAAGGACGCAAGCCCTGAGGAGCGCGCCGTCACCTTCTGCAATTCCGGCATCATGGGCTTCCGCGGCGCCGTCGCGCTCGATCTCATGGTCGCCATCGGCAACGCCAATGCCAAGGGCGAATATTACCTGACCGACGCGGTGGAAATCGCCAATGCATGCGGTCTTGCCGTGGTGGCCGTGGCCGCCGACGAGGAAGAGGTGCAGGGCATCAACACCCGCGTCCAGCTCTCCGCCTGCGAGGCCGTGTTCCAGAAGCGCGCCCGCCTGGCCGCCATGGAGGCTGGCGTCACCCTTCAGGCGCCGGACACCGTCTTCTTCTCCCATGACACGGCACTTGGCGCCGATGTTCTGGTGGAGCCTAACGTCGTCTTCGGTCCCGGCGTGCGCGTCGAGAGCGGTACCCGGATCCGGGCCTTCTCCCATCTGGAAGGGGCCGAGGTTGGTGCCGGTGTCACCATGGGCCCCTATGCCCGTCTGCGTCCCGGTGCAAGGCTTGCAGAGGGCGTGCACGTGGGCAATTTCGTCGAGATCAAGCAGGCGACCGTGGAGACCGGCGCCAAGGTCAATCACCTCACCTATATCGGCGATGCCCATGTGGGGGCCGGCTCCAACATCGGCGCAGGCACCATCACCTGCAATTACGATGGCTACGGCAAGCACCTCACCGTCATCGGCAAGGGCAGCTTCATCGGCTCCAACGCCACGCTCGTGGCCCCGCTCACCCTGGGCGACGGGGTCTATGTGGCGGCCGGCAGCACGGTGACGGCGGATGTGGACGCCGACGCGCTGGTCATCGGTCGCGGCCGCCAGACCGACAAGCCCGGCAAGGCGGCGGAACTGCGCGCCCGCTTCAAGGCGGCCAAGGCCGCCAAGGTGGCCGAAAGCGCCCGGGACTGACAGCGGCGGCGCCGCGCTTCACTTTAACCAATCGACACCGCAGCCCTGTCATGAACTGAAACAGGGTTTGATTTCGCTTTCGCAGCGCACACGCTTAAAGCGATACTATCAATTTTCACAAGGGTTACGTCTTCATGTGTGGCATCGTCGGTATTCTGGGACAAACGGAAGTGGCACCGCGTCTGGTGGATGCGCTGAAGCGGCTGGAATACCGCGGCTATGACTCTGCCGGGGTCGCCGTCCTGATCGACGGCAAGCTGGAGCGCCGCCGCGAGGAAGGCAAGCTGCGCAATCTGGATGCGGCCCTCGAGCGCTTGCCGCTGGCCGGCACATCCGGGATCGGCCATACCCGCTGGGCCACCCATGGCGGCCCGAGCACCCGCAATGCCCACCCCCATGTGGCTGGCCGCGTGGCCGTGGTGCACAACGGCATCATCGAGAACTACCTGGAACTGCGCGCGGAGATCGAAACCTTCGGTGCCGTTCCGGAGAGCGACACCGACACGGAGATGGTCGCCCATCTGGTCAACCGTCAGCTGGAGCTGGGCAAGACCCCGCGCGAGGCCGTGGCCGAAGTCCTGCCGCGCCTGCACGGCGCCTTTGCGCTCGCCTTCCTCTTTGCCGGCGAGGAAGACCTCCTGATCGGCGCCCGCAAGGGATCGCCGCTGGCCGTCGGCCACGGGGATGGCGAGATGTTCTTCGGTTCCGATGCCATCGCGCTGTCGCCCTTTACCGACCGCATTACCTATCTGGAAGAAGGCGACTGGGCGGTCCTCACGCGCAGCTCCGTCGAGATCTTCGACGCGGCCAATGCGCCCGTGACCCGCGCGGAGTCCCGCTCCTCAGTGACGGCTGCCCTCATGGACAAGGGCAACTACCGCCACTTCATGGCCAAGGAAATCCACGAGCAGCCGGAAGTTCTCGGCCACACCCTGAGCCGCTACATTGACTTCGGCGCCCGCAAGGCCGCCGTCCCGGGGATCGAGCATGCCGGCTTCGACAAGATCAACCGGCTGATCATTTCTGCTTGCGGCACGGCCTATATCGCCGGGCTGGTGGCCAAATACTGGTTCGAGAAATACGCCCGACTGCCGGTGGAAATCGACGTGGCCTCCGAGTTCCGCTACCGGGAAACCCCGGTCAGCGACGGCGAGTTCGCGCTCTTCATCTCCCAGTCCGGCGAAACCGCCGACACGCTGGCCTCCCTGCGCTACTGCAAGGAAAACGGCGCGCGCATCGGTGCCGTCGTCAATGTGCCGGAAAGCACCATCGCCCGTGAGGCCGATGTCGTCTTCCAGACCATCGCCGGCCCGGAAATCGGCGTGGCCTCCACCAAGGCCTTCACCTGCCAGCTGGCGGTTCTGGCCGTCCTGGCCGTGCAGGCCGGCCGCATTCGCGGCACGCTGAGCGCCGAACAGGAAGCCTCCCTCATCGGCGCCCTCACGGAAGTTCCGGGCTATGCGGTCCAGGCGCTGAAGCGCGAGGTGGACGTGGAGCGTCTGTCCCAGTCCCTCGCCAAGGCCTCGAACGCGCTCTATCTCGGACGCGGCACCAACTTCCCGCTTGCGCTCGAAGGGGCGTTGAAGCTGAAGGAACTGTCCTACATCCACGCGGAAGGCTATGCGGCCGGTGAGCTGAAGCACGGGCCCATCGCCCTGATCGACGAGAACATGCCGGTCTTCGTCATCGCTCCCCATGACAGCATCTATGCCAAGACCGTGTCGAACATGCAGGAAGTGGCCGCCCGCGGCGGTCGCATCGTGCTGATCACCGACGCCAAGGGCGCGGCAGAGAGCGGTGACACCGCCGGCAACGTGGTCGTCATGCCGGACGTGCCGGAAATCGTCGCGCCGATCATCTATGCCCTGCCGGTGCAGATGATTTCCTATCATACGGCCGTCTTCATGGGCACGGACGTGGACCAGCCGCGCAATCTTGCCAAGTCGGTGACGGTGGAATGACCGACAGCTCTGCCGCGAGCTCTGCCGCGCCCGCCACAGGGGCGTGGCCGGACGGCGTGCGGAAGGTGACGTTTGCGCCCGCGCACCGGGACGGGGTCAAGGCCCTGTGGGAGGCCTGCGGCCTGGTTCGCCCGTGGAACGACCCGGACAAGGACATCGACCGGAAGCTGACCGACACCCAGGGGCGCTTCTGGCTGCTGCTGAGTGGCGAGACCGTCGTGGGCTCGGTCATGGTCGGCTACGATGGGCACCGTGGCTCCATCTACTATCTCGCCATCGATCCGGCCTGTCAGGGGCAGGGCCTCGGCCGGCACCTCATGGCCGACTGCGAGGCCTTTCTGTTCGACCTCGGCTGCCCGAAGGTCAATCTCATGGTGCGCCGGGGCAACGAGAAGGTCGTCGGCTTCTATGAGGATCAGGGCTTTTCGGAAGATCAGGCGATGGTCCTCGGCAAGCGGCTCATTCCGGACATTTGAGGCCCGACATCTGAGGCCAGACATGTGAGGCCCGATAGGTGAGGTGAAGCGCGCCCGCCGGCGAGATCCGCTCTTCCCCTCAGCCGGCCGGATGGGACGGACGCGACAGCACATATCCGGCGCAGGCGGCAATCACGCCCGCGGCGACAAGCGCCCACAGGGCCCGCGGCTGGCTGCCGAAATAGAAGACCCCGTAACCCAGCGCCATGCCGCCCACCGCCATCATCTTGGCCTTCGGGGGGATCACCCCGTTTTCGCGCCAGGCGACCACCATCGGTCCGAAGCGCGGATGGTCGAGAATGCGCGCCTCCAGCTCCGGCGAGGAGCGCGCGAAACAGGCGGCCGCGAGAATGAAGAAGATCGTCGTTGGCAACAGGGGCAATATCGCGCCCAGAATGCCGAGCCCGACACAGGCCACGCCCAATGCCTTGAATGTTGTGCGCCGCACGCACCTGCCTCCAGAACACGCAAGCGGACGCGGGAGGGCGCCCAAAATTAATCCGTTCAGGCCTGTTCGAAACCTGATAGGAACTCCTATCTATAGGACTTGTTCGTCAAAAGCGAACCCCCGCACCGGCAAATGAAGCCGGAGCGGCAATGTGGCAGGCTCACAGGAAGGCCTTCGGACCCGATCACCATGCGCAAAGACCCCGCCGCCGATCCGGCAGCTCCCGTTCCCCACAAGACCCGCTTCGCGACGCGGCTCCGCAACTATTTCCTGACCGGCCTCGTGATTGCCGGCCCCATCGGCATCACCCTCTGGCTCACCTGGACCTTCATCCAGTGGGTCGATGGCTGGGTCAAGCCGATCATTCCGCACACCTACAATCCGGACACCTATCTGCCGTTCCCGGTGCCGGGCTTCGGTCTGGTGACGGCCATCGTGCTGCTCACCATCATCGGGTTCCTCGCCGCCAACTTCCTCGGCCGCTCCATGCTGTCCTTCGGCGAGCGGCTGGTGAACCGCATGCCCCTGGTGCGCAATCTCTACAGCGGCCTCAAGCAGATCTTCGAGACGGTGCTGAACGAGCGTGGAAGCTCCTTCTCCAAGGCCGCCCTCATCCAGTATCCCCGTCCGGGTCTGTGGGCGATCGTCTTCATTTCCACCGAGACCAAGGGCGAGATCGCCCGCAAGCTGCGCGACAAGGCCGACACGGTCTCCGTCTTCCTGCCCACCACGCCGAACCCGACCTCCGGCTTCCTGCTTTTCGTGCCCAAGTCGGAAGTGATGGAACTGACCATGACGGTGGAAGACGCCGCCAAGCTGATCATTTCCGCCGGTCTGGTGAACCCGTCCTATCCGGAAGCGCTGGAAGACTTCATCGAGGATCCCAAGAAGCGCGCCACTCACACCGCCCGCCAGCCGGAAGAGGCGTAACAGGGCCGAGCGGAAGCGGCTTCTCGGCGTCGTCTCTGTGTCGGTTGTCATCCTCGACCTGATCGGGGATCCAGCCTTCGAGATGCATGGCAACATGGGGCAGGGCTGGCTCACCGACCCCGGATCTCCGCTGCGCTGCGTCCGGGGTGACGACGGAGGGCGAGGTGAAGGGTCGGTGCCGGTGGCATCCGGCGGTCATGCGCTCGAACAGCTTCTGGCCTCCGCCCGGCTACGCCCCTCGACACGTCCGATCCCCACCATCGTCATCCCGGCCTTGAGCCGGGATCGGTGAGCCACCGAGCTCGAGCAGGGCACGGCGGGCATGCTCCGTCCCCAGCCTGAGCCTCACCTCCGGGTCATCCTCGGCTCTGTGCCGAGGATCCAGCCTTCGAGCTGCATGACTGGAGGCTCGGGACAAGCCCGAGCATGACGGCGGAGAGGACGAGGGCTGAATGTCCGAGGCAGACGCCCGCTCCCGCACATGCTCTTCCGCGCGCGCCCTGCCGTCCTGGCTTTCGAAGCATCGCTCTTCTCTCCGTGCCGTCCCGGCCCTGAGCCGGGACCCAGTCTTCTCTCGAAGATCCATGTGCGCGTCGGTTTCGAGGTCCCGGATCTCCGCTTGCGCTGCGTCCGGGACGGCGGATAGGTCGGTGCGGAAGCGTTCTTTGGCTCTCCATCGTCATCCCGCCCTTGAGCCGGGATCGGTGAGCCACCGCGCCCGCGCAGGGCACGGCGGGCATTACCCGGCCCCAGCCTGAGCCTCACCTCCCGGTCATCCTCGGCCCTGTGCCGAGGATCCAGTCTCTTCGAGCGTCATGGCAACATGGGGCAGCGCTGGCTCACCGGCCCCGGATCTCCGCTGCGCCCTCGTCCGGGGGGGGGCGATGGAGGGGCGGGGGGAATGGGCTGCGTCTTGGGGCGGCGAAGGCTCTCCCGCTTCACGCCTTACCCCGCCCGCAGCAGGCGGATGGCTTCGTCGCGGGCGAAGAGATAGAGCAGGCATCTGAGCGCCTGGCCCCGGTCGGACTGGAGCTCCGGGTCCCGCTCGAGAATGAGACGGGCATCGTCCCGGGCGACCTCCATGAGATCTGCGTGGTCCTCCACATTGGCAATGCGGAAGCCGGGCGTGCCGGACTGGCGCGTGCCCAGGATCTCGCCGCCACCGCGCAGGCGCAGGTCTTCCTCCGCGATCAGGAACCCGTCGTTGGTCTGGCGCATGATGTTGAGCCGCGCGCCGGCCGTCTCGCCCAGCGGTCCCTTGTAGAGCAGCACGCAGGAGGAGGGCTTTTCGCCACGCCCGACCCGCCCGCGCAGCTGGTGCAGCTGGGCCAGGCCGAAGCGTTCCGCATGTTCGATGACGATGATGGTCGCATCCGGCACGTCCACGCCCACCTCGATCACGGTGGTGGCGACGAGCGCCCGGGTCCGGCCCTCCTTGAAGTCCTGCATGGCCGCGTCCTTCTCGTCGGCGCTCATGCGCCCATGGACGAGGGAGATGCGCTGGCGCAGGGCCTGTTCCAGCACCCGGTGCCGGTCTTCCACGGCCGCAAGATCGATCTTCTCGCTCTCCTCCACCAGCGGGCAGACCCAATAGACCTTCTGACCCTCGGCGATGGCGGCGCGGATGCGGGAGATGATCTCGTCCAGCCGGTCCAGCGACACGGAGACGGTGGTCACCGGCTTTCGGCCCGCGGGCTTGTCTGTGAGGCGCGACACGTCCATGTCGCCGAAGGACGACAGCAGCAGGGTGCGGGGAATGGGAGTGGCCGTCATCACCAGCACGTCCACGCCGCGCCCCTTGGCGGAGAGCGCGAGACGCTGGTGCACGCCGAAGCGATGCTGTTCGTCCACCACAACGAGTGCGAGATCCTTGAAGGTGACCGAGCCCTGGAAGAGCGCATGGGTGCCCACCAGAATATCGATCTCTCCCGCATCCAGCCTTTCCTGGGTGAGACGGCGCTCTCGGGTCGTGTCCTTGCCTGTCATCAGCGCCAGCCGCAGGCCGACCTTTTCGCAGATCGGTCCCATGGAGGCGAAGTGCTGGCGGGCGAGGATCTCCGTCGGGGCCATCAGCGCGGCCTGACCGCCGGCTTCCACCGCCTGGGCCATGGCCGCCAGGGCGACAACCGTCTTGCCCGCGCCCACGTCCCCCTGCAACAGGCGCAGCATGCGCACCGGCTCGGCCAGATCCCCGTTGATCTCGGCAATGGCGGTCTGCTGCGAGCCGGTGAGTGTATAGGGGAGGGCCGCGATCACGTCCCTCTGGAGCCTGCCGGAGGGCCTGCGGGCAATGCCGCCCAGCTTGCGCATGGACGCGCGCACAAGGGCCAGCGCCAGCTGCGAGGCAAGCAGCTCGTCATAGGCGACGCGGGCCAGCGCCGGAGAGGCGGGAGACAGGTCCTCCTGCTCCTGCGGATGGTGCAAGGTCGTGAGCGACGCGGTGAAGTCGGGCCACAGGTTCTGGGACTGGTGCGCCTCATCCAGCCACTCCGGCAGATGGGGAATGCGCTCCAGCGCCGTGCCGATGGCCTTCTGCAGGGTCTTGGGCGAGAGACCGGCAGTCAGCGGATAGACCGGCTCGAGTGCGGGCAGGGTTTCCGCCTCTTCCGGCGAGACGACGTAATCCGGATGCACCATCTGCGGCCGGTCGTTGAACCACTCCACCTTGCCGGAGACGATGCGCCGTTCCCCTTCCGGGAACATCTTCATCAGCCAGTCGCGGCGCGGATGGAAGAAGACGAAGGCAATCGACCCGGTGTCGTCGAAGGCCGTGATTCGATAGGGCGCCTTGGAGCCGCGCGGCGGGGCCTGATGCCGGTCGATGGTCACATCCAGGGTGACGATCTGGCCGCTTTCCGAATAGGCGATGCCCGGCCGGTGACGTCGGTCGATGAGCCCGCTCGGGATATGGAACAGAAGATCCGCCACGGTCGCCTCCCGGTCGGGAGAGCTTCCGAGGAACTCGGTCAGAAGCTGGGCGATCTTCGGCCCCACCCCTTGCAGGGTGGATACGGGCGCAAACAGCGGATCAAGCAGGGGAGGACGCATGGGCGGAACGGTCAGCGCGGCTGGACTGCGGGGCAGGGGCGCGATCACCCCCGTCGGAAACTCGTGTCTGGGGAAGTTTTCGCATGGCCCGGCAGATGTACGCAATATGTTCTCATCGCCCTGCGGCAAAAACCTGCGCATTGCGGCGCTGACTTTTCCGTTCCCGCTCGCTATATAGCCTCCAGTCCACGCGTCGCCGCCGCAGCAGGTTCGCCGCAACCGCGCGACCCCGGCCAGCCAATCGAGAGTTTCCATGACCCAAGACACCGACACCCTTGCCGCAGACCGCGATCCGCGCCTGAAGCGCATTCTCTTCCGCTGCTGGCACAGGGGGATGAAGGAGATGGACCTGCTCCTTGGCGGGTTCGTGGATGCCAAGATCGACGAGCTGACCGAGGAGGAACTGGTGGAGCTGGAGCATCTGCTGACCGCCCATGATCAGGATCTCTATTCCTGGATGAGCGGGCGCAAGCCCCTGCCGCAGGAGTGGGACGGCCCGCTCTATCGCCGCATCATCGCCTATCACGAGGACGAAATCGCCCGCCTGCGGGCCGGCCGTCCGGCCATCTGAGGAAACGTTCTCTTTTTGTTCTTGGTGTTCCGTGCCTAGGAACCCATCATCCCGGCAGGCTTTCTGTCAGGGGGCCAATGCTCCGGGAGTTGACGCTCCCGGACCCGTCCTGATCGAAGCCTGCCCGCGCAAGCCAACTGTCCGTTCCAGACCGTCAAGGAAAAGCCCGTGTTCGAAAGCCTGCTGACCGCCCAGGCCAACCTGACCCTCGCCAGCGTCCCCGACGGGGCAGAGGCCTATGCCATTGCCCGTCTGCTTGCCGAGAGCAAGGCCAAGGGACTGGCTATGGTCTTCATGGCCCGCGATGCGACCCGCATGCAGATGATCACCGAGGCGCTGTCCTTCTTCGCGCCAGAGGCCGATGTGCTGCAGCTGCCTGCCTGGGACTGTCTGCCCTATGACCGGGTGTCTCCGAATACCGCCATTTCCGCCCGCCGTCTCATGGCGCTGGGCGCGCTGGCCCGCGGATTGCCGGAAACCCGGCCGACGGTGCTCCTCACCACGGTCAATGCGGCGGTCCAGCGGGTGCCGGAACGGGCTTGGATGGCCGGGCAGACCTTCTCGCTCGCTCCGGGCAACCGGGTGGAAATGAGCGGCATCTCCGGCTGGCTGGAGCTCAATGGCTTTTCCCGGACGCCGACGGTGCGCGAGACGGGTGAATATGCAGTTCGCGGGGGGATCGTGGATCTCTATGCGCCGGGCTCCGAGGAACCGGTGCGCCTCGACTTCTTCGGCGACACGCTGGAATCGATCCGCTCCTTCGATCCCGAAACCCAGCGCACCCTGAAACAGCTCAAGCGGCTCGATCTGGCGCCCATGTCGGAGCTGACCCTGGGCGAAGAGGCGATTTCCCGCTTCCGCCGCGGCTATCTGGCAGCCTTCGGCGCTGCAACCCGCGACGACATTCTCTACCAGTCTATCTCCGAAGGCCGACGTTATGCCGGCATGGAACACTGGCTGCCGCTCTTCCATGAGCGGCTGGAGACCCTCTTCGACTATGTGGGCGACGCGCCTGTGGTCCTCGACACCCGCACCATGGATGCGGTGCACGAGCGCCTCGAACAGGTCAACGAGCATTTCACCGCCCGTCAGGAGGCCCGCGAGAGCGGCTCCGCCAAGGGGACCGTGCCCTACAATCCGCTTCAGCCCGACCGGCTCTATGTGACCGAGACCGAGTGGAAGGCCATGATCGCGGACCGCGCCAGCGCGACGCTGGATCCCTTCACGCCGCCACCGGGGTCGGGAAAGCAGGTGGTGTCGCTGGAAGGCCGGCAGGGCCGCTCCTTTGCCGCCGAACGCGCGGCCGGCGACGTGAACATCTTCGACGCGCTCGTCACCCACGTGAAGGACCTCAAGAAGGCCGGCCGCAAGCCGATCCTGGCCTGCTGGTCAGAAGGCTCCCGCGATCGCCTTGCCCAGATCCTCGACGATCACGGTCTGGGCTCTGCCGCCCCGGTCGCGACGCTCGCCGAAGCGGAAACCCTGCCGAAGGGAACGACCGCACTTGCCGTCATCGGTATCGAGCACGGCTTCGAGCTGAAAGACATCGCCTTCATCGGCGAACAGGACATTCTCGGCGATCGGCTGGTGCGCAAGTCGCGCAAGAAGGCCAAGGGCGCCAATGTCATCACCGAGGCGACCGGCCTGTCGGAAGGCGATCTGGTCGTTCACGTGGACCACGGCATCGGCCGCTTCGTCGGCCTGAAGACCGTGGAGGCGCTGGGCGCGCCCCATGACTGTCTCGAGCTGCAATATCAGGGCGGTGACCGGCTCTATCTGCCGGTCGAAAACATCGAGCTCCTGTCCCGCTACGGCTCGGAGGACACGGAAGCCCAGCTCGACAAGCTCGGCGGCGGCGCCTGGCAGGCCCGCAAGGCCAAGCTGAAGAAGCGGATCCTCGAGATCGCTGACGGACTGATCAAGACCGCCGCCCAGCGCGCCCTGAAGACCGCCCCCGTGGTGGAAACCCCGGAAGGGGTCTACGAGGAGTTCGCCTCCCGCTTCCCCTATGACGAGACCGACGATCAGCTCAATGCCATCGACCAGGTCTTCGGCGATCTCTCCTCCGGCCGCCCCATGGACCGGCTCGTCTGCGGCGACGTCGGTTTCGGCAAGACGGAAGTGGCGCTGCGTGCGGCCTTCGTGGCCGCCATGTCCGGCCGCCAGGTGGCCGTTGTCGTGCCCACGACGCTTCTCTCGCGCCAGCATTTCCGCACCTTCTCCGAGCGCTTCCACGGCCTGCCGATCAATGTCGCCCATGCCTCGCGTCTGGTGCCGACCAGGCAGTTGACCCAGACCAAGAAGGGCATTGCCGACGGCACGGTGGACATCGTGGTCGGCACCCATGCGCTGCTTGGAAAGGGCGTCGAGTTCAAGGATCTCGGGCTCCTGATCATCGACGAGGAGCAGCATTTCGGGGTGAAGCACAAGGAACGGCTGAAGGAACTGAAGTCGGACGTTCACGTCCTGACGCTTTCCGCGACGCCGATCCCGCGTACGCTGCAATTGGCCTTGACCGGCGTGCGCGAGCTCTCGCTCATCGCCACCCCGCCGGTGGATCGCCTTGCCGTGCGCACCTTCGTCTCGCCCTTTGATCCAATCGTCGTGCGCGAGGCGCTTTTGCGCGAACATTACCGCGGCGGCCAGAGCTTTTATGTCTGTCCGCGCCTGGCCGATCTCGCCGACATCCGCCAGTTCCTGGAAGACAGCGTGCCGGAACTGAAGGTCGCGATCGCTCACGGCCAGATGCCGCCGAGCGAGCTGGAGGACGTGATGAATGCCTTCTATGAGGGCAAGTTTAACGTGCTTCTGTCGACCACCATCGTGGAAAGCGGGCTCGACATTCCGACCGCCAACACCCTGATCGTGCACCGGGCCGACATGTTCGGCCTGGCCCAGCTCTATCAGCTGCGCGGCCGCGTCGGCCGTTCCAAGACCCGCGCCTATGCGCTCTTCACGGTGCCTGCCACCAAGACCCTGACCGCACCGGCGGAACGCCGCCTCAAGGTGCTGCAGTCGCTTGAGACCCTGGGGGCGGGCTTCCAGCTGGCAAGCCACGATCTGGACATTCGCGGCGCGGGCAACCTGCTCGGCGAGGAACAGTCAGGTCATGTGAAGGAAGTGGGCTTCGAACTTTACCAGCAGATGCTGGAAGAGGCGGTGGCCAGCCTGAAGGATGGCGGCGCGGACATGGGCGAGGAGCAGTGGTCGCCCCAGATCAACATCGGCACGCCGGTCCTGATCCCGGAAACTTACGTGCCCGACCTGCAGCTGCGCCTGTCGCTCTATCGCCGTCTGGGGGATCTCACCGAGGCCGACGAGATCGACGCCTTCGGGGCCGAGCTGATCGATCGCTTCGGCTCCATGCCGGAAGAAGTGCAGCACCTGCTGAAGATCGTCTTCATCAAGGGCCTTTGCCGCAAGGCCAATGTGGAGAAGGTGGATGCGGGCCCGAAGGGCGTGGTCCTGACCTTCCGCAACAGCCAGTTCCCCAACCCGGCGGGCCTTGTCGGCTATATCGCCGAACAGGGCGTGCTCGCCAAGATCCGCCCCGACCAGAAGGTCGTGCTCACCCGCGACTGGGAAAAGACCGATACCCGCCTCAAGGGCGCGGCCACCATCCTCTCCAAGCTCGCCCGCCTCGCAGCGGGCTGAGCCTGGCGGGTTGGCGGCGCAGCAAGGGCATTTCAGATCCGGTAATAGTCCCGGTACCACGCGACGAAGCGGCTGACGCCTTCGGCGACGGGGGTGCTCGGGCAATAGCCGGTGAGGGATTGCAGCAGCGAGGAATCCGCCCAGGTGGCGGGCACGTCGCCGGCCTGCATGGGCATGAGGTTGCGGATCGCGGTCCGGCCGGTCGCCTCCTCGATGGCGCCGATATAGTCGGTGAGCTGGACGCTCTGCGAATTGCCGATGTTCACGATCCTCCAGGGCGCCACCGGCGACAGGCTGTCGCCCACCGGCACAACACCGTCCTCGGGCCGCACGGGAACCGCGTCGATCAGCCGCCGGATGCCTTCGACCAGATCTTCCACATAGGTGAAGTCCCGCTTCATGTCGCCGAAGTTGTAGACGTCGATGGGCTGGCCCTCGAGGATCGACTTGGTGAACTTGAAGAGCGCCATGTCCGGCCGGCCCCAGGGGCCATAGACGGTGAAAAAGCGGAACATGGTCACCGGCAGCCCGAAGAGATGGGCATAGGAATGGGCGATGTTCTCTGTCGCCTTTTTCGTCGCCGCATAGAAGGACATCTGGTGATCGGCCTTGTCGGTCTCCCGATAGGGCATCTCGGTGTTGGCGCCATAGGCCGAGGACGTGGAGGCCAGAAGCATGTGCTCGGGCGGGAAGGCGCGCGCGGCCTCCAGCAGCTCGAAGGTACCGGTGATGTTCGCATCCAGATAGGAGCGCGGGTTCTCGATGGAATAGCGCACACCCGCCTGGGCGGCGAGGTGGATCACCACGTCCGGCCGCTCGCGCTCGAAGAGATCCCGCAGCAGCCCCGGCGTCTCCACCCGTTCCGTTACGGCGGTGAACTCCGCATTCTGCAGCAGCATCTGCTGGCGCCGTTCCTTCAGGGTCACGTCGTAATAGTCGGTCATGGCGTCCAGCCCGATGACCCGGAACCCGTCGGCCAGAAGCCGCTTGCACAGGAAGAAGCCGATGAAGCCGGCAGAGCCGGTAACGAGCGCGGTTTTCATGGGCAGAGACGGTCCCGATCCAGAAGGTGACAGAGCGGGTCTTCGATAGCATGGGGCAGGGGCTGGTGAAAGCATGGAGCCCGACCGCAGCACCCGGCCGTCAACGCTCCCCAGAAAACTCGGCCTGACAGAAGCGGGCCGGATGCCGCGCCCCTTGCCGCAAGGGCTGTGTGTGCTGGTATAAGGGGGATATTCGTCTTGGGGTTTTCCGGGGTCAGGGAGAAATTGATGCTTTATCCGGTTATCCTGTGCGGCGGGTCCGGCACGCGCCTGTGGCCCTTGTCGCGCAAGTCCTATCCGAAGCAGTTCGTTCCCCTGGTCGGCGAGGAAACCCTGTTCCAGGCCTCCGCCAGCCGCCTGTCGTCCAGCGACACATTGAGCTTCGCTCCGCCGGTGGTGATCACCGGGTCCGACTTCCGCTTCATCGTCACCGAGCAGCTGGCTGCCGCCGGGATCGATCCCGGCGCCGTCCTGATCGAGCCGGAGGGCCGAAACACGGCCCCCGCCGTGCTTGCGGCCGCCCTCTATCTGCATGCGAAGGACCCTGAGGCCGTGCTGCTGGTCGCCCCCTCTGATCACGTGGTGCCGGACAAGGCGGCCTTCCATGCGGCGGTCGGAAAGGGACTGGGGGACGTGGCACGCGGCAAGCTCGTGACCTTCGGCATCCGGCCGACCCATCCCGAAACCGCCTATGGCTATCTGGAACTGTCCGGTAAGCCATCGGAGGCGGGCGACCCGGTCGATCTGAAGCAGTTCGTTGAAAAGCCGGATCTGGAGCGGGCGAGCGCGATGGTTGCGGCCGGCACGTTCCTCTGGAATGCCGGCATCTTCCTCTTCGCTGCGAAGGATATCATTGCCGCCTTCGAGCGCCATGCGCCGGAGCTGATGGCGCCCGTGCGCGGTGCGGTCGAAGACGCGGCCGCGGATCTTGGCTTCCTGCGCCTTGCCCCCGAGCCCTGGTCCGGTGCCGCCGAAATCTCGGTCGACTATGCGGTGATGGAACGGGCAGACAACCTGGCGGTGGTTCCCTTCGCGGCCGGCTGGTCGGATCTGGGGGGCTGGGATGCGGTCTGGCGCGAGACGGACAAGGGCGAGGATGGCGTCGTGACCTCGGGCGAGGCCCATGCCATCGATTGTCACGACGTGCTTCTGCGCTCCGACAGCGACAGCCTGCAACTGGTGGGAATCGGGCTCAAAAACATCATGGCCGTCGCCATGAATGACGCGGTCCTCGTGGCCGACATGGGCCGGGCCCAGGATGTGAAGAAGGCAGTCGATCTGCTGAAGGCCAGGGGGGCGGCGCAAGCGACTGCCTTCCCGAAGGATCATCGCCCCTGGGGCTGGTTCGAAAGCCTGGTCGTCGGCTCCCGCTTTCAGGTCAAGCGCATCCACGTGCATCCGGGCGCGGCCCTGAGCCTGCAGAGCCACTTCCACCGCTCGGAACACTGGATCGTCGTTGAAGGCACGGCCCGCATCACCATTGACGACGAGGTCCGGCTGGTCACGGAGAATGAGTCCGTCTACATCCCGCTCGGCGCCGTTCACCGGATGGAAAACCCGGGCAAGGTGCCGATGGTCCTGATCGAGGTGCAGACCGGGTCCTACGTGGGCGAGGACGATATCGTGCGTTACGAGGATCTCTATTCCCGCGGCCAGGGCGCCAAGGGGTGAGTGCCAAGGGGAGAGCACCGAGCGCTGAGCAGGTCACGAAAGGCCGACCACGTCCCCAGCCGTGGAGCCGGTCGCATGAACCCGAGTGACCCGGAGGGGCAGAAGGCTGCCCGCGGCCACATTCGTCAGCGTCACCACGGCCTCGGAGGCGAGGGTCACCCGCAGGGCACCTGCCGTTCCCACATAGAGGGCTCGGGTCACCTCGGGCAGATCGGTCGCATCCGCGGGCGTCACGGCAAAGCCATGATAGGCCGGGCTTGACAGGCTGGCGCCTGAACTCTCGTATCGGTCGGGCATGGTCACGTGTCCTTTGCGTGGTGGATTGGCCGATGAGGCACGAAGGGGCGGATAGTATGGGCCCGTCGGGAGCGGCGCGGATAAGTTTCGCAGGGGGCACGGAAAAGCCGCGCAATCTCTGGCGTCTCGGACTTGCCGGTGCGGGATTGATGCTCGCGGGCCTTGTTTCCCCGGGCCTCGCTGAGGATGCGCTCCCTCCGCCGCTGCGGGATCAGGTGTCCCCCGATCGGGACATTCCAAGCACCGAGACAACCCGGACTACGGTCTCTCCCTCCACCTCCGGACCCTTGCTCTGGACCCGGGAGCCCATGCGCGTGAGCCCCGCTCACTCCCTGCCTCGGGTCGCGCCGCGACCGCCACGCGACCCTTTCACTGAGATCCTGTCCCTGCCGCGTACGCTTGTGGTCATCGACAGCACGCGGTTTCGGGTGAAGGACCGGTATTACCGGGTGCCGGGCCTCGTGCCGGTGGCGCCGCGCCGGATCTGCACGGACCGGGACGGTGCCCGCTGGGCCTGCGGTCTCGCGTCGCGCGTAGCCTTGCGCACTCTGGTCGCCGGCCGGCATCTCGCCTGTCTGCCGGGGCCTGAAGATCCCGGCGATGAAGAGACCGCGGTGGCAGGCGGAGCGGCATCGGCCGAGGTCCTTTTGTTGTGCAGGGTCGATGCGACCCGGCATCTGGCGGAGGAGCTGCTGCGCCTGGGTGCGGCGCGTCTGGCCGAAGGATCTGACGGGACCCTCTACGGCGCACCTGACGACGATGCAGCGGCACAGAACGTCAAGAATGCACCGGATCCCGTCCGTCTGCGCCAGATCGAGGCGGAGGCACAGGCCGCAGGAGCGGGGCTCTGGCGAGCGGTCGAGGAGGACGGTGGTCGGCCGTAAGTGTCGATGAGTGCCGATGAGTATCACGCACTTATCCCCACTTGGGCATATGGCCCTATCCTGACAGGTCCCCGGATCCTGAGAAAATCTCGGGGTCTCCCGTTTCCTGTCGAAAGGTGTGCCATGATCGATCTCGCCCTGTCGCTGACCAGTCCGCGGCGCGTGCCTGCCGCCTCCTTGTCTCCGATTGATCCGACACCAGGCGAGCCGCCGACCTTCCGGATCGGCACGGGCTATTTCGTCGATACAACCAATGTGCCTGCCGGCACGACCCGCTTCGAGTGTGAGGCGCGTCTGGCGCCCGGGGTCACGGTCGCAACCAGCAATCAGCAGATCTTCGGCCAGAGTTCGGCCGGGGGGCTCAGGGCCGTCTCCGGCGGGACATTTGCGGTTCTGGCCATCGAGGATGTGTCGACGGTGCAGGTCTTCTCCGGGGCCGGCCGCCACACCCTTGTGCCGGGTGAGCGCACGACCCTGGCGCTGAGTGTCGACTTCGCCGCCGGCACCGTGACCCTGACCCGCGACGGGACGCTGGTGGAAAGCGGGACGATGAGCGTCTCCGGGTCCACCGCCCAGACTGGCCGGCGCCTGTTCTTTTTCACCTATGTGGGAAACAGTCCGGCGATGCCGGGCGACTGGGATGTGGAATATGTGAAGCTCTGGCTGACCACGGCAGGCACCCGCAGCCTGCGCAAGGAGATCAGCCTTGCGACCCATGGCACCCTTGCGGCGATCAATGCCGACCCCTGGACGAAGGGGGCCTTCACGGCCTCGACCTGAAGTGATGGTTCACTTTCAAATAGGTATATAAATGATTGAAATTAAATAATTCAGCTTGAGAAAAATCCGCCGGGCGCAGGCCGCCCGGCGGTGGTGACGGTTACTTGACGGGGCGCGGCTTCAGCGGCGGCTGCACCTCGGCCGGGATTGGGCAGACATAGGGTTCCTTCTCGAGAAGGCGGGCATGATAGGCCTTGGCCTCTTCCAGCAGGCCGTCTTCGGTGAGAACCTTGACGGCGGTCTGGGCCATGGCCTTGGCCGCATGGACCATGCCCTTGTGGGCAATGCCCGACTTGCCCTGGGCGGTCGCCTGCCAGGTGTGGAGGGCGGTGCCCACCGCATGGGTCGTGACGCGGGCCTGGATGGTGGGCACCTGCCAGGACACGTCGGCCACATCCGTGCTGCCCAGCGCTGGCGTGTAGCCCGGCGCATAGTCGGTCACGTAGTCGCACAATTCCTCGCCCTTCACCGGTTCGCGGCCGAGCGCGATATAGGAGCTGGCGATATCCTCCTCCGAAAGCGTTGCCTGGATCTGGCGGGCAAAGGCCCGGTCGTCCGCATCGAAGGGAACGCCGCCGAGCGCATCGAGCGCCGACTTCATGGCGACGGCCAGAGGCTCGTTGTTCAGCATGTTCGAAACGGCGGTGATCACCTTGGCCTCGACCCGGGTCTCGGTCATCAGGGCCGCGCCCTCGGCGCATCTCTTCACTCGCTCGATGAGGGCGCGCATGCCCGACAGGGAGCGCGAGCGCACCACATAGCGCACGGTGGTCGTGCTCTGCACCACGTTCGGGGCGGACCCGCCCGCATCCAGATAGGCGTAATGCACCCGGTCGCTGTCCGGCATGTGCTCGCGCAGATAGTTTACGCCGACGCACATGATCTGGGCGGCGTCCAGGGCGCTGCGACCCAGGTGCGGCGAGGCGGCGGCATGGCTCGGGCGGCCGGTGAAGGTGAAATCGATGCGCGTGTTGGCGAGGCTCAGCATGTCGTCCACATGGGTCATGCAGCCCGGGTGCCAGGTGATGGCCACATCCACGTCGTCGAAGACACCGGCGCGCGCCATGAAGCTCTTGGCGCCGCCGCCTTCTTCGGCCGGGCATCCGGCATACATCACCCGGCCCGGCGTGCCGGTTTCCTCCAGCCAGTCCTTCAGCGCGCAGGCCGCCAGAAGGGCGGCCGACCCCAGCAGGTTGTGGCCGCAGCCATGACCGTTGCCGCCCTTCACCACTTCGCGCGGTTCGGCGAGACCCGCTTCCTGCGACAGACCGGGCAGGGCGTCATATTCCCCCAGGAATGCGATCAGCGGCCCGCCGGAGCCTGCGATGCCGGTCACGGCGGTCGGAATGCCGGCAACCTCTTCGCTCACGGCGAAGCCCTTCTGCTTCAGCATCGCGGTGTGCTCTGCCACCGACTCGAATTCCCCGTAAAGCAGTTCCGGCGTGCCCCAGACCCTGTCGGCCATGCCGATCAGGTCGTCCTTGTGGGTCTCCACATGATCCCAGATCTGTTCCGTATTCTTCATTGTCTTCCCTGTTGGTTGGCGTCTCTGGCGACGCCGGTGCAAAGCCGGATCACGCGCAGCAATGGGTGATGAGACGGCGAATGAACTGGTCGCAGGCCTCCAGCTCGGACCGGGCGATGAACTCGTCCGCCCGGTGCGCCTGCTCGATGGAGCCGGGGCCGCAGACGATGGTCGGCACATGGGCCACGGTCTGGAACAGGCCGGCCTCCGTGCCATAGGCGACCTTGGAATGGCCGTTGCGCTGGCTGAGCCGCTTGGTCAGGAGGGTGATGTCCGCTTCCGGCTCCGTCGACAGGCCCGGGAACTGGGAGATCCAGTCGAAATCGATGCCGCATGCCGGATCGATCGCCCTCATTTCCGGTTCCAGAACCGTGCGGGCATAGGCCTCCACTTCGGCGACCAGGGCATCCGCATCCTCTTCCGGCAGAACGCGGAACTCGTAGTCGAAGACGCAGCGGTCCGGCACGATGTTGAGCTGGCTGCCCCCCTGGATCACGCCCGTATGGCTGGTGGTGAAGGGTATGTCGTAGAGCTCGTCGCGCAGGCCCTCTCGCTCCAGACGGCCCCGGATCTCGCGGATCTTGACCACCAGCATGGCCGCATAGTCGACAGCGTTGACGAACTGGGGCGCCAGGGACGAGTGGCCGGTCTTGCCGCGGACGGTCACCCGCAGGCTGCGCTTGGTCTTGTGGCCGATGACCACATCCATCAGCGTCGGTTCGCCGACGATGCAGCCGGCAGGCGTGACGGGCCATCCGGCCATGTCTTCCACCAGGCTGCGCACGCCGATGCAACCGACCTCCTCGTCATAGGAAAAGGCGAGATGGATGGGGCGCTTGAGGTCGGCGGCCAGCATGTCGGGCACCGCAGACAACATGCAGGCGAGGAACCCCTTCATGTCGCAGGCGCCACGGCCATAGAGAAGCCCGTCGCGCTCCGTCAGGGTGAAGGGATCGCTCGACCAGTCCTGACCTTCCACCGGCACCACATCCGTGTGGCCGGAGAGGATGTATCCGGCTTGCGTGTCGGGGCCGATGGTGGCGAGGAGATTGGCCTTCTCGCCGGTCTCGTCCATGTAGCGCCGGGTGGCGACGCCGAAATGCGCGAAATAGGCCTCGAGGAAGCCGATGAGCTCCAGATTGCTGTTGGAGCTGACGGTGTTGAAGCTCACGAGCCGGGCGAGGAGGTCGACGGAGCTTGCAGGGAAGTCGGGGGAAGTGGCGGTCAGGGTCATGACGAGGTCCGGATATGACGGCGAGGGGGAGGAAAGGGAGAGAGGGAATGGATCAGGGGATCGGCTCCGACCACTGGTCAGCTTTCACCCCGCTGCGCACATAGCGCATGAAGGAGCGGGTGCCCGCGCTCATGGCCGCGCCGATGGGGGTGAGGAAGGAGGTGCGATATTCCATCTCCTGATTGATCGGCCGGAAGAGAATGCCCTCCGGCGCGGACAGGGCGATGGGGAAGGGATTGATGAAGGCGGCGCCGAGATTGGCCTTCACCAGCTCCAGAA
The DNA here is from genome assembly GCF_008477545.1 of Roseibium aestuarii. Taxonomy (GTDB): domain Bacteria; phylum Pseudomonadota; class Alphaproteobacteria; order Rhizobiales; family Stappiaceae; genus Roseibium; species Roseibium aestuarii. The sequence continues at coordinate 1,524,707 of NZ_VORA01000001.1, forward strand.
TGGAAACGATGGTGGCGGCTTCCGCAGCAATCTTCGGGGACACGCCGGCGCGGGCGAACATGCGGTCGATGTTGCCGCGCAGGGAATGACGCTTGATCGGCGTGATGATCGGCAGATCGTGGAAATGCTCCGGCGTGATCACCTCCACGTCCCGCAAGGGGCTGTCCTCGGCAATGGCGCAGACCATGTGCGAGCGGCGGAACGGGGTGATGCGCACGCCCGCATGCCGCGACAGCAGGTCTGAGACACCGATGTCGAGCCGCTCTTCCGCGATGCGCAGCAGCAGCGTGTCGCTGTCGCAGATCTCGAAGAGGATGCGGTATTGCGGCTGTGCCCGCATGAAGGCGATGACGCGGGAATGAAGAAACCGGTGCGCCATGGTCGGCGGGGCGCCGATGCGCAGCACCAGCTGTTCCGGCGCGCCGCGGTCCTTGCCCTCGATTCCATCCAGCGCCTGAAACAGGGTGTCGAGATTATCGTTGAGGCGAACCGCTTCCGCCGTCGGGGTCAGGCGGCCACCGTTGCGCACGAAGAGCGTCGTCTGCAGCCGGGCTTCCAGGCTTGCGAGCGCCCGGCTGACCGCAGACTGGGAGATCCCGAGCTGACGCGCTGCCGAGATGGTTGTCCCGGACAGGATCATGGCCCGCAGGACCTCATATTCTCGAATGGAATGCCATGCTTTTCTCACGATGCGCGATCCTTGCGTTTTTCCACCGGCCTGCAAAGAGCGGCTTCGGTTCTAAGTCTATGACTTAAACGCATAGACTATTGGCTTTTCATACGAAATTGGATTGCTAGGATACTCGGCAAAAATGATGCTCGCCTAAAAAATAAGCTTCCAGACATGGGGACTACGAATGAAGAGAATTCTGGCCGCAACTTCGATTGCAATGGGCCTGCTGTCGTCGGCTGCCTGGGCCGATGATCTGACGATCGGCCTTTCCTCCGAGCCGACCGCGATCGACCCGCATTATCACAACCTGACGCCGAACCACTCGCTGACCCGCCACATCTTCGACCCGCTCATCGGGCAGGACGAAGTTCAGGGTCTCTATCCGGCGCTTGCCGTGTCCTGGAAGCCGATTGATGACACGACCTGGGAAGTGAAGCTGCGCGAGGGCGTGAAATTCCACGACGGTACCGACTTCAACGCCGATGACGTGGTCTTCAGCTTCGAGCGTGCGCCGAACGTGCCGAACTCGCCGTCCAGCATGTCGACCTACACGAGCGGCAAGACTATCGTGAAGGTGGACGACTACACGATCCACGTGAAGACCGAAGGCCCGTATCCGCTGGTGCCCAACGAGATCTCCCAGATCGCGATCATCTCCGACAGCATCAAGGACACCTCCACCACCGCCGACTTCAACTCCGGCAAGGCCGCCATCGGCACCGGTCCGTTCAAGTTCAAGGCCTTCGTGCCGGGCGACAAGATCGAGATGGCCGCCAATGCCGACTACTGGGGTGGCGCACCGGGCTGGGACAACCTGACCTTCAAGCCGATCCCGTCCGATCCGGCCCGCGTGGCAGCCCTTCTCTCGGGTGACGTGGACATCATCAACGATGTGCCGACCAGCGACGTGGAGACGCTCAAGACCAAGGCCGCCGATCAGGTCAGCCTCTGGCAGGGCAGCTCCAACCGGGTGATCTACCTGCACCTGGACCAGTTCCGCGAGAACTCGCCCTTCGTGAAGGGCGTCGACGGGTCCGACATCAAGAACCCGCTGCTCGATGTGCGCGTGCGCAAGGCCCTCTCCATGGCCATCAACCGTCCGGGCATCGTCGACCGCGTGATGGAAGGCGTGGCGCTTCCTGCCGGCCAGCTTCTGCCCAAGGGCTTCTTTGGCGTGTCCGAAAAGCTGCAGCCGCTGGATTATGATGCAAAGGGTGCCAAGGCCCTTCTGGCGGAAGCTGGCTATCCGGACGGGTTCGAGCTGACCATCCACGGCCCGAACGACCGCTATCTCAACGACGCCAAGATCGCCGAGGCGGTTGGCCAGATGCTCACCCGCATCGGTCTGAAGATGCACGTGGAAACCATGCCGCGCTCCGTCTTCTTCACCCGTGCGTCCTCGGGTGCCGAAGGTCTCCCGGAGTTCTCCCTGATCCTGGCCGGCTGGGGTGCCGGCTCCGGTGAAGCGTCTTCTCCGCTGAAGTCCCTGGTGCACACCTATGACAAGGCTGGCGGCTTCGGCTCTTCCAACCGTGGCCGTCATTCGGACCCGGAAGTCGATGCCCTGATCGAAAAGGCTCTCGCCACCGTGGACGACGACAAGCGCCGCGCGCTTCTGGTCGAAGCCACCGAGAAGTCCATCGAGAACGTCGCGATCATCCCGCTGCACTTCCAGGTGAACACCTGGGCCACCCGCAAGGGGCTCGCCTATGAGCCGCGCACGGATGAATACACCATCGCCATGGGCGTCTCGAAGAACTGAGGCCTGCCTCATCGGGACCCGGACCTTGCGGCCCGGGTCCTTTTCCAAGGCTTAACAGCTGCCCTTCCGGTTCCCGCCGGGAGGGCTCGGTGCAAACGGATCCCATGCTCGCCTTTCTCATTCGCCGCACAGGCCAGAGCGCAATTGTCGTGCTGCTCATGGCCACCATCGTGTTCTTCGGGGTCAACGTGGTTGGCGATCCGGTTCACATGCTCGTCAGCCCCGACGCCGATCAGGCGGAAATCGAACGGGTGATCCGCCAGTTCGGTCTCGACCGTCCCGTGATCGAGCAATACGGACTGTTCCTCAAGGGAGCGATCCAGGGGGATCTGGGCACGTCCTTCATCTTCGGTCAGCCTGCCGTGCAGCTCATTCTCCAGCGCTTTCCCGCGACCCTGGAGCTGGCGGTCAGCGCGCTGGTCATTGCCCTCGTCTTCGGCATTCCGCTCGGCGTCTACGCCGGCATCCGGCCGGACACGCGGAGCGCGCGGGCCATCATGGCCGCTTCGATCTTCGGCTTCTCCCTGCCCACCTTCTGGGTTGGCATCATGCTGATCATGTTCTTCTCCGTTCAGCTCCAGTGGCTGCCCTCCACCGGGCGCGGGGATGTGGGCTCCTTCCTCGGGATCGAGAGCTCGCTCTTCACCCTCGATGGCCTGCGCCACATAATCCTTCCGGCCAGCAACCTTGCGCTGCTGAAGATGTCCATGATCATCCGCCTGACCCGTGCCGGCGCGCGCGAGGTGATGCAGCAGGACTACATCAAGTTCGCCCGCGCCAAGGGCCTGAGCTTCGGGCGCATCGTCCGCGTCCATCTGCTCAAGAACATCATGATTCCGGTGGTGACCGTGCTGGGCCTGGAATTCGGCTCGCTGATCGCCTTCTCGGTGGTGACGGAATCCATCTACGCCTGGCCGGGCATGGGCAAGCTTCTGATCGATTCCGTTCTCCAGCTCGACCGGCCGGTGATCGTCGCCTACCTGATGATCGTTGTCTTCCTCTTCGTCCTGATCAACCTGATCGTCGACGTGATCTATTCCGCCCTCGATCCGCGGGTAAGCCTGACCGGAGCCAAGTCGTGAGCGCGTCCCTTCCTTCCTCCCAGAAGCCCCGCTTCAAGGACACCAGCCTCGGCGTCTTCGTCAGCCAGTTCCTCGAAAGCCCCGTGGCGGTGGTGGCCCTCGCCATTCTCGTGGTCATCATCTCGCTTGCGGCCCTGGCTCCCTGGATCACGCCGCAGAACCCCTATGACCTCGCCCAGGTCGACATCATGGATGCCCGCATGGAACCGGGGGAGGAGGCCTTTGCCGGCTATACCTTCTGGCTCGGCTCCGACGGGGCAGGGCGCGACCTCTATTCCGCCATGCTTTACGGCCTGCGGATCTCCCTTGCGGTCGGTGTCTTCTCCGGGCTGATCGCCATGGTGATCGGCACCGTGATCGGTCTGACGGCGGCCTATGCGGGCGGCCGGATCGAGACTCTGATTATGCGTCTGGTCGATCTCCAGCTGTCCTTCCCGGCGATCCTGATCGCGCTCATGCTGGTGGCCGCCCTAGGAAAGGGTGTCGACAAGATCATCATCGCCCTGGTGGCGGTGCAGTGGGCTTATTACGCCCGCACGGTGCGTGGCAGCGCCCTGGCCGAGCGGCGCAAGGAATATGTGGAGGCGGCGCGCAATCTCGGCCTGTCGCCGGCACGCATCCTCTTCGGCCAGATCATGCCCAACTGTCTGTCGCCCCTGATCGTCGTCGTGACCATCCAGACGGCTCATGCCATTGCGCTGGAGGCGACCCTGTCCTTCCTCGGCATCGGCTTGCCCCAGACTGAACCCTCCCTCGGGATCCTGATCTCCAACGGCTTCGAGTACATCCTCTCGGGCAAGTACTGGATCTCCTTCTTCCCCGGTCTGGCCCTTCTGGTCACCGTCTTCTGCATCAATCTCGTCGGCGACCAGCTGCGCGATGTTCTGAACCCGAGGCTGGCGAAATGACCGAGACCGTTCTGTCCATCGACAATCTCCAGACCCATTTCTTCACCCGCGGTGGCGTGGTGAAGGCGGTCAACGGCGTGTCGCTCTCTGTCAATCGGGGCGAGATCCTCGGCCTCGTGGGGGAATCCGGCTCCGGCAAGTCCATCACCGGCTTCTCGATCCTCGGCCTTGTGGACGAGCCCGGCCGCATCGTCGGTGGCTCCATCCGCCTGCTTGACCGCGAACTCGTCGGACTGCCCGATCCGGAGCTCCGCCGCCTGCGCGGCGGCCGCATGGCCATGATCTTCCAGGATCCGATGATGACCCTGAATCCGGTCCTGCGCATCGAGACCCAGATGATCGAGGCGATCCAGGCCCACGAGAAGGTGAGTCGCAAGGAGGCCTGGACCCGGGCCCGCGATGGTCTCGCCCAGGTCGGGATTCCCTCGCCGGAAGAACGGCTGAAATGCTATCCGCACGAGCTCTCCGGCGGCATGCGCCAGCGGGTCGCCATCGCGATTGCCTTCCTCAACCGGCCCGATTTCATCGTGGCGGATGAACCGACGACCGCCCTCGACGTGACCATCCAGTCGCAGATCCTGGCCGAGGCGCAGAAGCTGTGCCGCGACAGTGGGACGGCGATGATCTGGATCACCCACGATCTCTCCGTCGTGGCCGGCCTCGCCGACACGATCGCGGTCATGTATGCGGGGCGCGTGGTGGAAACCGGTGCTGCCGCCGAGGTGGTCGCCGCCCCGCGCCATCCCTACACCAGCGGCCTCATCCGCTCGGTGCCGGGCGAACACATGACCGGCAAGCGCCTGTTCCAGATCCCGGGCATGACCCCGTCGCTCCTCAGGCTCGGCGCCGAATGCCCGTTCAGCGAACGTTGCTTCGCCCGAACCCCGGTCTGCGCCCAGGTGCCAGATCTGGTGCCGGATCTGGTGCCCGGCCATGGTGCCACCGAAGAGGCCGCCATCGGCGACAACCGCCACCCGCGTGCAGTGCGCTGCCATCACCCCTTGAGCGCGGCGGAACCGCTGCCGACCGGACCCCTTTCCGCGGAGCTGCCGTCATGACTGCCCTTCTCGATATCCGCAATGTCTCCAAGGTCTTCCGAACCCCGCTCGACGGGGCTGAGAAGCTGGCCAATCTTGTGGGGGCGAACAACCGAGAGATCCGCGTCCAGGCGACCGACGACGTGTCCCTGTCCCTGAACCGGGGCGAGGTTCTGGGCGTGGTCGGAGAATCCGGCTGCGGCAAGTCCACCCTCGGGCGCACGGTCGCCGGCATTCACGAGGCGACCTCCGGCGACATCGTCTGGAAGGGCAAGGCCCTGTCCCAGATGACGTCGCGCGAGCGCAAGGCTTATGTGCTCGCGGTGCAGATGATCTTCCAGGACCCGTTCTCCTCGCTCAATCCGCGCAAGCGGATCGTGCAGGCGGTGAGCGAGGCACCGGTCGCCCACGGGCTGATTTCCCGGCGCGAGCGGGACGACTACACGGTCGAGATGCTCAATCGGGTTGGACTGGATCCGAGCCTGCGAGACCGCTTCCCGCACCAGTTCTCTGGCGGGCAGCGTCAGCGGATCGGCATCGCCCGGGCGCTCGCGGTGAACCCGGAGTTTCTCGTGTGCGATGAATCCATCGCCGCCCTCGATGTCTCGATCCAGGCGCAGATCATCAATCTCTTCATGGATCTGCGGGAAGAGCTGGATCTGACCTACATGTTCATCAGTCACGATCTGTCGGTGGTGCGCCACATTTCCGACCGGGTGGCGATCATGTATCTCGGCCGGGTGGTGGAGCTGGCCCCCACCTCGGAGCTCTTTGCGAAGCCCTTGCACCCCTATGCGGAGGCTCTTCTGGCCGAGGCGCCGGACCTGCGCGCCGGCAAGCGCACGTTCCACCCGATCAAGGGGGAAGTGCCGTCACCGCTCAATCCGCCGTCCGGCTGTCATTTCCATCCGCGCTGCCCGCAGGCGACCGAAATCTGCAAGGCGGTGAAGCCGGAATTGCGGGAGGTGGCGCCCGGTCGTCAGGCTGCTTGCCATCTGCTCTCGGACGCCGCCTAAGGCGCAGGCTGAGATCTGTCTCGCGAAAGGGTCGGGCTCGTCAGAGCCCGCCCTCAGCGATGCTGCGCAGATAGACCGAATAGGGGCCCTTGCCCTGGGCATTTGGCGAGGCGAGCAGGGTTTGCGTGTCGATGAAGCCGCTGCGCCAGGCGATTTCCTCCGGGCAGCAGATCTTGACGCCCTGGCGCCGCTCCAGCGTGCCGACAAACTCGGCTGCCTCCAGCAGGCTGTCGGGCGTGCCGGTGTCGAGCCAGGCAAAGCCACGGCCCATCAGTTCCACGGTCAGGTCGCCGCGTTCCAGATAGGCCTTGTTCACGTCGGTGATTTCCAGTTCGCCGCGGGCCGACGGCTTCAGGTTGGCGGCAATCTCCACCACGCTGGCGTCGTAGAAATAGAGCCCGGTCACCGCATAGTGGGACTTCGGCCGTTCGGGCTTCTCCTCGATGGAGATCGCCCGCATGTTCTCGTCGAACTCCACCACCCCGTAACGCTCCGGATCGGCCACCCGATAGGCAAAGACCGTGGCGCCGCTGGTCAGGGTCGCGCTGCGTTGCAGCTGGTCGGTCAGCCCGTGGCCGTAGAAGATGTTGTCCCCGAGCACCAGACAGGACGGCTTGCCGTCGACAAAATCCGCTCCGATCGTATAGGCCTGAGCCAGCCCCTTGGGCTCCGGCTGTGCGGCGTAGGAAATGGAGATGCCCCACTGGCTGCCATCGCCCAGCAGGCGCTTGAAGTTCTCCGCATCCTGCGGCGTGGTGATGATCAGAACCTCCCGGATGCCGGCCAGAAGCAGGGTCGACAGCGGATAATAGATCATCGGCTTGTCGTAGATCGGCATGAGCTGCTTGGACACAGCCATGGTGATCGGATAGAGGCGGGTGCCGCTGCCGCCTGCGAGAATGATGCCTTTCATGTCGAAATGCTCCTTGGGGTCGGCGTGTTGGTTGGGCGGCCCGAACGGGTGGCCAGATGGAGGTTTCAGCCTTGCGTCTCGTTCAGAATCCGGCGGATGACCGGCTCCAGCGAAAGGCGCCACTCCGGCAGGACGATCCCGTGGACCGTTTCCAGCCGGCTTGTGTCGAGCCGGGAATTGGCCGGACGCAGGGCGCGGGTCGGATAGGCGGTGGACGGGATCCGTTCCACCTGTGCATGGGGACCGTTGAGCTCTGCGGAAAGCCGGAAGATCTCCTCGGCGAAGTCGGCCCAGCTGGCCTCGCCCCGGGCGACCAGATGAACGGTGCCGCGAAGGGTCTCGTCGTCGGGCCGCTCCCGCAGCAGGTGCGCCAGATCGATCAGCCCTCGCGCAATGTCATGGGCGCTGGTCGGGTTGCCGCGCTGGTCGTCGACCACCCGCAGGACTGGCCGGTCGGCGGCAACCCGAAGCATCGTCTTGACGAAATTCTTGCCGAAGGGCGAATAGACCCAAGCGGTGCGGGCGATCACATGGTTCGGATTGGCGGCGCGCACCAGCGCCTCGCCGGCAAGCTTGCTCTCGCCATAGACACCGGTGGGGCCGGTCGGATCGCTCTCTATGTAAGGAGACATCTTGTCTCCGGCAAAGACATAGTCGGTCGACAGGTGAACCACCGGCACGCCAAGCGCCTTCGCGGCCTCAGCCACGGCGCCGGCCCCTGCCGCGTTGATCGCGTGGGCAAGCTCCGGCTCGTCCTCGGCCCGGTCTACCTCGGTGAAAGCGGCGGCGGACACGACAGCGTCCGGCGCCAGGGCACGCAGGGCGGGAAGGATCCCGTCCGGCCGGGTCAGGTCGATGTCGGGGCGTCCAAGCGGCAGGATGGTCAGTCCGAGCTCGGGCCCGATCTCCATCAGGGCACGCGCCACCTGACCCTGCGTGCCGGTGACCGCAAGGCGCACGCTCATCGGGCAACCTCTTTCGGCGTTTCGTTCAGGACGCCAAGGCGCTGGCCGTCATAACGGGTCTGCAGCGGGCGCCACCAGTCCTCGTTCTCCAGATACCAGGTCACGGTCTTGGCGATGCCGGTGTCGAACGTCTCCTGCGCCTTCCACCCCAGCTCGGTTTCCAGCTTGGTTGCGTCGATGGCATAGCGCTGGTCGTGGCCGGGCCGGTCGCGCACGAAGGTGATCAGCCGGTCATGGGGCGCGCCCTTCGGGCGCATCTGGTCGAGCAGGGCACAGATGCGGCGCACCACATCGATGTTGCGCACCTCATTGCGTCCGCCGACATTGTATTTCTCCCCGAGACGGCCCTTGTCGGCGATCAGATGCAGGGCACGCGCATGGTCTTCCACATAGAGCCAGTCGCGGATGTTGCTGCCGTCGCCATAGACGGGCAGGGGCTTGCCATGCAGCGCGTTGAGGATGATCAGCGGGATCAGCTTTTCCGGGAAATGGTAGGGCCCGTAATTGTTCGAGCAGTTGGAGACCACCACCGGCAGGCCATAGGTGCGCTGCCAGGCGATCGCCAGATGGTCCGATGCCGCCTTGGACGCGGAATAAGGCGAGGACGGGTCGTAGGCAGTCGTCTCGCTGAAAAGTCCGGTCTCACCCAGCGACCCGTAGACCTCGTCGGTGGAGACATGCAGGAAGCGGAAGCGCTCGCGGCCCGCAACGTCCAGCCCGTTCCAGTAGGTCCGCGCCGCATCAAGCAGGGTGAAGGTGCCCACCACATTGGTCTGGACGAAGTCGCCCGCGCCGGTGATGGAGCGGTCCACATGGCTTTCGGCCGCCAGGTGATAGATCCGGTCCGGACGGAAACTGTCGAAGACCTCGCGCACCGCGCTCCGGTCGCAGATGTCGGCCTGCACGAAGCGGTGGTTCGGCAGGTTGTCGACAGACCGCAGGGAGTCCCGGTTGCCCGCATAGGTCAGCTTGTCGAGGGTCAGAACCTCGGCCCCCACGTCGCGCACCAGATGGCGCACCAGCGCCGAACCGATGAAGCCGGCACCGCCGGTCACGATGATCCGCATGTCAGTTCGCTCCCGCGGTTTCCAGGGTGAAGGGGCTCTCGATCTGGGCCAGGCGCGGCTGGGTCTGGTCCTTCGGCGACAGCACGAGACGGTCGGCAGCAAAGGGCCAGTCGATGGCGAGATCCGGGTCATCGAAGGCGATGCCACGGTCGCACTCGGGCGCGTAATAGTCGGTGACCTTGTAGAGAACGGTCGTGTCGGGGACGAGGGTGCAGAATCCATGGGCAAAGCCCGCCGGCACCCAGAGCCAGTGTCCGTTCTCCGGCGTCAGTTCGGCTGCCACATGCTGCCCGAAGGTGGGCGAGCCGCGGCGAATGTCCACCGCCACGTCCAGGATCGCGCCGCGCAGGCAGCGGACCAGCTTGCCCTGGGCATGGGGCGGGGACTGGTAGTGCAGGCCGCGCAGGGTGCCCTCCGGCACGGAATGGGAGATGTTTTCCTGAGGAAAGACGGTCGGAAGCCCGGCGTCGGCGAAGGTCGAGGCGCGATAGACTTCGGAAAAGCTGCCGCGGTTGTCACCGAAAGCCTTCGGCTGGACAAGGACGACATCCGCAATGCTCTGTCTGGAAAGGATCACTGCAAGGCCTGTTTGAAACGGGAGCGGCGCGAGCCGCAGGGTAAAAATCAGATCGTCAAAACACCCTAATGGCTTACGGCAAATGCCTCCGCAAGGCAACGGAGGGTCGCTGTCTGCGACAGTGGGGGCGCGGTCTTTTCTGCCTCAGCGTTAAGGCCGAGGGTTAACGGCGCGTGGCGGGACACAGGAGGGACTGGAGGCGGGCGCATGCGCGCGAATGAAAAGACCCCCGGACGCCGATTGGGTTACGACTTCCGGGGGCAGGGTTAGGGGTTTGCCGGGTGATCAGCTCTCGCGCCAGGCGTGCCTCAGGCTCTGGCGCAGGGGCTGGGTCAGATAGGCAAAGGGCGTCTGTTCCGAGGTCTTGATGTAGACTTCCGCAGGCATGCCAGGCACCAGGTCATGGTCGCCGATCTTGGCAATCTCGTCCTTGGGCAGGGCCACATGGACGGAGAAATAGGCCGCACCGCTGCGCGGATCCGTCAGGGCATCGGCAGACACATAGGCGACACTGCCGCTCAGGCGCGGGGTTTCGCGCTTGGACAGTCCGGAAAAGACGATATCAGTCGCAAGGCCGGCGAAGACCTGATCCACGTCCTCGGGACGGATGCGGGTCTCGATGATCAGGTCATCCTTGTTCGGCACGATCTCGAGCAGGGTGGCACTCGGTTCCACCACGCCACCGATGGTGTGGACGGTCAGGTCCACGACGGTGCCGCTTTCGGTGGCCCGAACCACCAGTTGCTCGAGCGAATGGCGGGCATCAAGCAGCTGCTGCGCCAGCTCGTACATGGCTGCCTCGTGCTTGCCCAGCTCGTCGTTGACCTCTTCCTCGAAATCCATCGTCACCTGCAGGACCTGCAGGTTGGTCTGGGCGATCTCGGCTTCTGCGGCGGCAATCTGGGCCTCCAGATCTCCCTTCTCGCCCTCGAGTGCGGCCATGGCACGCTGCAACTCCAGAACCCGGGACTTGCTGACCAGATTGCGGTCGAGCAGCTGGTTCAGGATCTCATGTTCTTCGCGGCTGAGCTTGGCCCGGTCGTTGACAGCCTTGGACTGGGACATCAGACCGTCGATCTTGCCGGTGAGCTGACGGATCTTCTCGCGCATCACCTTGACCTGACCGTCCAGCGCATTGCGCCGCGCGGTGAAGAGCCTTTGCTGGCTCTCCAGGATCTGGGCGACGCTGCCATCGGCGCGGCGGAAGAGAAGATCGTCGGAGAAGGAAATTTCCTCCGCATCCTCGATTTCGGCCCGCAGGCGCGCAACCGTGGCCTGCTCCAGATCGTAGCGGCTCTGGATCACGTCGAGGGACGCGCGGGCCTTGGTGTCGTCGAGACGCAGCAGCACATCGCCAGCCGTGACCTTCTGGCCGTTCTCCACCAGAATGACCCGGATGGTACCGCCTTCGGCCGCCTGGACGATCTTCCGGTTGGTGGCGACCTTGAGGGTGCCGCTGCTCACCACCGCGCTTGATAGCTTGGCAAAGGCGCTCCAGGCGCTGAAGCTGCCCAGGCCGAGAACGATCAGCGCCATGCCGAAGACGATGGCCGGCCGCGGGTTGGTAGGCGGCTTGTACAGGAGCCGGGTGTCGGTCTTGCTCATGTCAGGCAGTCCTTGACGAGTTCGAAGAAGCCAGCAGACGCGGGTCGGCCGGGCCGGTGGCCTGTTTCTGCGCCGGGGTTTCCGGTCCCTGAGCGGGACCTGCTGCGGCGCGCTGCGCGGCGCGATAGAGATTTGCCAGCACGACTTCCGCCGGGCCGAACTGGTCGATCAGCCCGTCGCGCAGCACCAGAACCTTGTCGACATTGTGCAGGATCGACGGGCGGTGGGCGATGATGACCACCGTCGTCCCGCGGGCCTTGAGGTTCGACAGTGCCTGTTTCAGCGCCCGCTCACCCTGGTCGTCCAGGTTGGAATAGGGCTCGTCCAGAACCACCACGGCGGGGCCGCCATAGAGCGCGCGGGCAAGGCCGATGCGCTGGCGCTGACCGCCGGAGAGCACCGACCCGCTCGGACCGACCACCGTGTTGTAGCCGTTGGGCAGGTGCAGGATCATGTCGTGCACGCCTGCCTCGCGGGCGGCCTCGATGATGGCTTCCGGATCCTCGTCGCCGAAGCGGGCGATGTTCTGGGCAATCGTGCCGTCAAAGAGCTCCACCGCCTGAGAGAGATATCCCACGTGGGGTCCAAGTTCCGCCCGGTCCCAGTCGCAGACGTCGGAGCCATCGATCCGGGCAGCGCCCTTGGAGGTGGGCCAGACACCCACGAGCAGCCGGGCCAGCGTGGACTTGCCAGAGGCGCTCGGACCGACCACGCCCAGAGCCTCACCCTGGGAAATCGCGAAGGAAATGCCCTTGATGACGGGGGTCTTGCAGCCTGGAGGCGCGCCTTCCAGCCGCTCCACGGACACGTCGCCCGCCGGACGGGGAAGCCGAAGCTTGGGTTGCTCGTGTTCGCCTTCCTTCATCACCTTGCGGATGCGGCTGTAGGCAGCGCGCGCCATGATGAAGGACCGCCAGTTGCTGATGGCGCCTTCGACAGGTGCAAGGGCACGTCCCATGATGATGGAGGAGGCGATCATCGCGCCGGCCGAGATCTGCTGGTTCAGGGCGAGATAGGCCCCGGACCCCAGAAGGGCGATTTGCAGGGCGGGGCGCACGAACTTGCTGATGGCCGTCAGAACACCCGCGTGGTCGCTCGCGCGAGCCTGATGGGCGAGACCCGCCTGATAGTGAGTCTGCCAGCGCTCACGCAGCCGGTCCGACATGCCCATCGCCTCGACCGTGTCCACCTTCGAGGTCACCTCACCGGCGAATTGCTTGGCCAGGTTGAAGTGGCCGGCGGATTCCGTCAGAGGCTTGCGGGTGATGCCCTCGCTGATCAGCGCGAGGGTGAAGAGAATTCCTGCGCCTGCCAGCGCAATGCCGAAGAGCAGGGGATGCAGCATCAGCATCACCCCGAGGAACAGGGGCGTCCAGGGGGCGTCGAAGAAGAAGAACAGGCCCGATCCGGTGAGAAAGCCGCGCAATGTGTCCAGATCCGAAAGCGAGCTGGATTTGGTTCCGCGGGACGACTGACGCACGAGGGCGGTGAAGAGTTCGCCGCTGAGCAGATCGTCGAAGCGGCCGCCCAGCCGGACCAGGATGCGCGATCGCACCCCCTCCAGCATGGCACTCACCGCCATGAGGGCCGTTGCCGCAAGCGCCAGATAGAAGAGGGTCGCAAGGCTTCCCGAGGAGAGGACCCGGTCATAGACCTGCATGGTGAAAATGGGGCTGACCATCACCAACACGTTGATCACGAAGCTGAAGAAGGCAACTGCGACGATGAAGCGCCGGATCTCGCCGGTGGCCTTGCGGAAGATCTTCCAACTGTTGGGGTGCGTGGAGGTCGGCGTCCCGCCCAGATAGGGTGCGGGCAGAGACGTTTTCTCGCTCCGCGCCTGCTGCGTCCTGGATGCGGTCTCATCTGCACGGCCCGGGGCATCACCGCCGGTCGTTCCGCCAAGACGCCGGTTCTCTTCCTGGAAGTGTTTGCGGATATCGCGCCAGGTCTCTGGATTGCGCATCGCCAGGGGGTTCCAATCTTCTTGCAGTTCGCTCGGTCGCGGGATTCTCTTTGCAGAAGTAACAATGGGTAAATTTACCGAAGTTCTATCCCGTTGTTTCTTCAAGTCTCTGAAATGACCTTGCGTTTGAAGGCCTTAAGAAAGCGCAAACGGGAGTTGCAAGCGGGGACTGAAGGAAGTCATCGCAAGTTGTGGCGAATTCAATTCATAACCGACTGATGCCGTTCGGGAATGCGCTGCGCAAACGAAGAAGGGGCCCGGATCGGAAGATCCGGGCCCCTTGCAGTCAGGTTTCTCGATCAGGTCTCAGGCGACCAGGGAGAAGTTGTCCGCCGTCATGTCCTCGAGGTTGACGCCGACCAGCTTGACGCAGTCAGTGGTCGACCAGGAGAAGGCAGCGTCCGGGCCATCCAGATTGACGTAGAGCTCGTCATGGACGGTGAACAGGCAGGCCAGGGCATCGGCCGCGGTGGCGAAGCCCAGGGACTTCAGGACGATCTTGTCCTCTGCCACGTTGAAGTCCTGGATCACGTCACGCCCCGAGCCTTCCTCGAAGACGAACTGATCGATTCCGGCACCGCCAGTCATGTTGTCCCGGCCAGCCCCGCCGATGAGGACGTCATTGCCGTCGCCACCATAGAGCTTGTCCTGCCCAGTCCCGCCGATCAGGGTATCGTTGCCGGCGTCCCCGTAGAGTGCGCTGTAGTCGACATCGCCGGCGATCAGGAGATCGTCCCCGTCTTCGCCATAGAGATAGTCCCGACCGTTGCCGCCGCCGACGAGCATGTCATTGCCCGCGCCACCAAAGAGCTTGTCGGTGCCTTCACCGGCATAGAGGATGTCGTTGCCATCGTTCCCGAAAAGCGACTCGCTGCCGTTACCGCCATAGATCACGTCGGCACCGTTGCCGCCTTCGGCCACGCTATAGTTGCCGTCGCCCAGGTAGATGGTGTCCGCTCCGTCACCACCGTAGATGCGGTCCTGGCCGCCGAGTCCGTAGATCTCATCATTGCCGTCGGTGCCATAGAGGTGCTCGCTGTCGAGACTGCCCTTGATGACGTTGGGCACTTCGACCGGGGTCTCGGTGTCGCCACCGGATCCGGTGCCATCGCCCGAACCCGCACCATCGCCCCCATTATTGGACCCGCCATCGGTGATGACGTCCTCTGCAGCGGCTGTGAGCGTAGCGAGGGTCTCGCTGGCGCTGGCGATCTGCTCAGCCGTGAAGGCACCCTTGATGAAGGCCAGATTGTCGATCAGGCCGGAGAAGCTTTCTCCCCAGGGATTGCCGAGATAGATCGACTGACCGGACAGGCCGACCTGAGTCGCCCCAACCCATCCCTCGATGCGACCAACCTCGGTCCCATCGACGTAGAGGATTGCAGCGCCGGTTTCTCCGGAGAAGGTCAGGGCAATGTTGTGCCACTCGGCGTCGTCGAGACCGATGTCTCCAGTGCGGATCCATGCGGATCCCTGGTCAGTTACCACGGAGACAGCAAGACCGCTGCCTTCGACATTGACGACGAAGCTCTTCGAGAAGTTGAGGATACGCCCGCTCGAGGTCTCGTTGCCTTCATCCTTCTTGTAGTCGACGAGAAGCGTGTAGGCCTCGTTGTTGAAGAATTCGGAGGTTGTCGCGTACTTCACGGTGGTGCCGTTCAGGCGAATGGCCTGGCCGTCGTCATGATCCTCGTAGGTCGCACCAGTGCTTGCGGCAGCCATCATTGACGCCGACGCTGCCGTTTCGAGCTGGTCGAAGTCGAGCAGCATGGTGATTGGCGACTCCACCGTCACGGTCTTGGTCACGGTGATGACCTCTCCGTCGGCGAGCGTGATGGTACCCACCACCTTGTAATCGCCGGCATCCGCGAATTTGTGGGAAACGCTGTCACCAGACGCCTGGCGACCATCGCCGAAGTCCCAGGAGATGGTCGCGCCGGTAAGGTCGACAGGATTGCCCTCATCGAGGATTTCCGACACCGAGAACCCATGCGTCAGGCTGTCGAGGCCCTTGCCGGTTTCATCGACCACGTAGCCGGAGATCCCGTCCATGGTGGTGGAGCCATAGACGGTCAGGGCCGCCCCCACACCCATCTTGGCGACGAGGCTGTCAGGCAGGGCCTGCAGGTCGATCAGTTCCGCGTCGAAACCTGCGAAGGGATTGACGAAGAGATGACCCACGTAATTGTCAGCGGTGGCGTCGGTTCCCTGCACGAAGAGATTGTTGGTCACCGTTATCGTGTCGAGATTGACGTTGGTTTCGTCATCGAACGCCATTTCATAGGACAGGATATTGTCCTTGATCACCACGTTCTTGGTGTCATCGCGCAGCACGATGGTCGGGCCGTCCTGAGCATCGCCGCTGCTCTGAAGCAGGGTGTTGTTTTCGATGACAACGCCGTCACCGTTCTCGATGCGGATACCCTGACGGTCACCATTGTAAATCACGTTGTTCGAGATCGTGACATTCTCGAAGCCCAAGCCGTTGTGGTTGTCGTCGAGATAGATCCCGAGCAGGGATTGGCCGTCACCCTGTTCAAAGAAGTTGTTGGTGATCGTGATGTTCTGGCTTGCCTCAGTCTGAGTGGAGGGGCGGGACCAGAAGTGGACGAAATCACCGTGGTCGCCGGCGCCGCCGAGCTGCCAGGGATGGAAGTCGTAGAAATGGTTGCCGTCAACGGTCACATTGTCCACTTCCGCTCCACGCAGCGGAGACGAGCGAAGATCGTGAATTTCCGTGTTCAGCAGCTCGAAACCGTCCGTCTGCCCGACGACAATGCCGTTCTTGAAGGCAGAAATATCGCTGGTCTCGATCGTGATGCCGGTGCACTGGCTGATGGTGAAAGCGCGGCCGGTGTAAAGACCCAGGACATTGCCCGTCTCATCCAGACCACCAGCTTCGGTCTCCGGCGGAACGCCATTGACCGCCGGGCCGCCCGTAAAGGTGGAGTTCGAGAAGGTTATATCTGCGCAATCCGTGATCTTGACCGCAGAACTGAAGGCATAGGTCTCTTCATCGGGGATGAAGTCCACATTGATACCGTCGAAATGCAGGTTCGAGGCGTCACGCATCGTGATGATATTGAAGGTCGCCGGGTTCTCGGCGTCCGCGGACTTGATTGTCACCTCTGAGGCAAAGTTCAGATCGGAGAAGGTGAACTCTCCGTAGTTGCCGCCGTCGAGAAGGATGGTCTCCCCACCCGTCGCAACCTCGAGGGCCACGGCCAGTTCAGCTGCCGTAGAAACGTGAATGACGTTTGCCTCGTTGCCGGAGGTCGCTGCGAAATTGTCTGCCATTTTCAGCTCCGATGTCGGTTCGTGCTGAGAGTGATCTAGCATTCGCGTCTTGCTCGCCTCTTGCGTCAGGCATCGGGCATTTACGCAAATTTTAAACGCATTCTCACTCAAGGGTCGGGTGCTCGTATTCACCTCGATCCTCGGCAGATAATCCTTATAATTCTCAAATATCCACGGTTTAATTTGATTGTTGTTTTTGCCATTGTCAATTTGGGTAAATAAAGTATTGGCGTCTGCGCTCGATGTGCAGGCTGTCACGAAGATGAGCGCGAAAACAAACAGGGTAGCTAGTGCTGCAGCTAATTTTCGTAAAAATTCAAGTGGCACATTTAACTTTGGAGTAATCATGTCGAGATCTTTGGTCGTCATTGCGTGATTTCCTCTCGACTTGCCTGAAGTGTGACTGCTCGCGCAGAGCCTGGGGTCGGGGTCAAGTAGCCCAAATGGAAATGCATCGGTAAGAGATAGCCGAGTGTCGTGCGCCCTGCCGGAACCTTGGATTGGCGCATCTGATCGAGGAATGCGGGATCGAGGACGCCTGTCTGGGCAAGCTGATCCCAGTTGATCCGTTCGAGGATTTCCCGTTTGGCCAGTTTGGACTGAAAGCTCTCTCCACCGAGATTGAGCTTGCGAGCACCTGCGAAGCGTTGCCGAAGTTTGGTGCTGAGCTTCCCTGCCTTGTGCCGCCAATCCGAGAGCCTTGCGCTGACGCCTGAAGAAGAGCGATGCGCGGGAATGAGCCCGGTGTCGAGGGGAAGGTGACCGAGTTGACCGTCGAGACGCGTCAGGACATCGCAAAACAGCTTCGAATCTCGTTTCGCCGCCACCGGAAGGCCCTTGGCCCAGGCAAGATACTCGCGGTGGAAGAAGGGGGCGAGGATCATGCGATTGCTCATGGCCCGGGTCAGACTGTTTCCAGCCCACTGGCGCATGCGCTGGTTGAGATAGAAAGTGTCGAGTGCCTGACCGAAGGGCTCGTCACCTGTCGCGAGCGCCTCCTTCACGCTTTCGCGCAGGGTAGCACCGATCCGAGAGCCGAGATCGTCCGCAAAAAGCGATTTCGGGGCTGCGTCATTGGTCATGAGCCGCCAGCTGATCAGCCTGTCGATGGCATCTTCCGAAACAGGTTTGTCAATTGGAAGGGCGGGGTAGTAAAAGCCGCGCGCATATTCTCCGTTCACGCCTCCAAGCCTGGTGGCGCCGAGGAGATGATCGTCCACGCAATCGATGGTCAGGCGATCATGAATGTTGCTCGTGAAATCGTCCCTCAAGGCCACGCGCGAGGCGCGAGCCCAGATCTGGTCAGGTTGCTCCAATCCGAATGATGACAGATCGAGCACGTCATGATCCATATCGAAGAGCGATGCAATTTGCCCGGCGGTCGTGATGTCAGGGGAGGGGGCGTAACCAATCGTGTGCGCCAGCATTCCGACGCGAGAGGCCTGGGGAATGGCGGCGAGGATCATGCGGGAGTCCAGCCCCCCGCTCAATTCCATGCCCGCAGACGGAGCTGCGTCAAGGCAACGGGCAACGCTCCGGCGAATGGCTTCGCATCCGGCTTCGACGGGGTCGTCCGGCAGATCGATGTATGGGATGGAGAGGGGCTCTTCCACAATCTCGCCCCCGCGAAGCCTGGCCCGGAACCCTTGTCTCACCATGGTGACGCCTGAGATCGTTGATCGATTACCGATCCGATGGCCTGCAGTCATGAATGTCAGAAGTCCGGCAGGGTCATAGGGGAGCGAAAACACCCGCGAGAGAACGCTCGATTGGGTGCACAGCACGGCGCCGTGCGCGTGGGCATGCGCGAAAAGATGAGCGAGGCCCAACCGGTCCGGGCAGGCGACGATCTCGCCGTCCTTGGCGGCAAAGGCGAGAAACGGCGGCTCGAAGTCATCCAGGAACGCCACACCGTAAGACGATAGCCCCTTCACCAGATCATTGGCGCCGAGGGCCCGGCCGTCAGTGGAAAGCGCGAGATGATTGTGCAGCAGAACCCAAGATGTGCGTTCCTGACAATCACCTGAGGCAATGTTTGATCGTGGGTAATTGGTGAGCAGGATCGCGTCATCGGCCACATCGATGCGATAGATCTGCTCTGCTCCCAGCGCTGCGATCGCGTCGACACCGTTGGAAATCAACCGCGCCTTCTCCGTCTCCGGAGCTTCACCATGAAAACAGAATGCCAGTGTACAAAGCGGAATGCGCGACATAGCGTGGAGAACCTCTTTCGTCCTGCCTGGGAAATTCAATCAGAAAAATGACTTGATCAAACAGTGGGTGATAGCGTAGCGACCTTCGCATATTTGCCCTCGTTACTAAATCCTAAACACCTTTCCGTTTGAAGATTTTCGGATTTCCTCATGTTGAAGAGCATTGCCTCGATCGGAGCGAATAACGCTGCGGTTTCCGTGCTTGGACTGGCGCGGAACATCCTGATTGCCAGGCTGATAAGCGTCGAGGACTTCGGTATCGCGAGCACCTTCGCGATCACGCTCTTCCTTCTCGAAATGTCGACCGATCTGGGCCTCAACAAGCTCATGCTGCAGGATGCCGAGGGGCGGGAGCCGAGCTTTCAAGCGACATTGCAGGCGGTCCAGTTCTTGCGTGGCCTTGTCACCGGACTGATCCTGTTCGCGGCGGCTGGGCCGATCGCCAGCCTCTTCGAGGTCCCGCATCTCGTCTGGGCCTATCAGCTCTTCGCCATTGTTCCGGTCCTGCGCGGAGCGTTGAACTTCGATATCTACCGCTTTCAGAAAGATTACCGCTTCTCGCGCTTCATCGCGGTCGATCTCGGGTCGCAGCTGGTTGCCGTGGCTTCTGCGGTGGCTTTTGGTCTGATCCTTGGCGACTTCCGGGCAATGCTCTACTCCATTCTCCTGCAGCAGGTCGCCTATCTTGGCCTCTCCCAGGTGGTGGCCGAACGCCGTTATGCCTGGGCGTGGGACCGCCAGATCCTGGGACGTGTACAGTCTTTTGGCTGGCCGTTGATGATCAATGGCCTGCTGATCTTCTGCATCTTTCACGGTGACCGAGTCATTCTGGGAAGTCTTGAAAGCCTGGAGGACCTCGGCTGGTTCAGTGCCGCTTTGGCCGTCACGATGACGCCTGCTCAGGTTACTGCCACAACGCTTCAGTCCATCCTGCTGCCGCGTCTTTCCGCAACGTCGGCAGGCTCTGAGAAGGGTCGAGAGATGGCGGAAGGCGTCTTGCGCCTGTCGCTCGTTGCGGCTGCCGGGTTCGTTGTCGGCTACGCGGCCTTCGGTCCACTGCTGATCGCGGTCCTCTATGGCATCAAATACGAGGTTGCACTTGGCTTCATCGGCTGGCTCGGGCTGATGCACGGTTTGCGGCTAGCGAGGACCGGGACCTCCATCGTCGCCATTTCCCGGGCCCGGACGCGCAATCCCATGCAGGCAAATATCGTGCGGGCGCTGTTCGTGCCGGTGGTCTGGTTCGTGGTCCAGTCGGGTGGCGGCATTGAGGGACTGGTCCTCGTCGGCATCCTTGGCGAGCTGGCGGCGTCGCTCGCCTCGCTCTATCTGTTGAACAGGGTGTTCTTGGTGCGCGTGTCGGCGCTTCTTCCGTCGCTTGGACTGATGGTCCTTGTTCTTTCAAGCGTGGTCGCAGTCAATCTTCTTGCCCCGTCCTCGCGGGAACACCTGTTCAATTTCGGCTTTCTTCATGTTCTCATGCTAGTTCTGACAGGGGTGTTGATCTGGAAAACGCCCGAGGTTCGCGATCTTCTGTCCTACTTGAGAACGTCGAAGGGGAAGGGGCGGTAGCTGGTTGCCTCTAAGGGGCTCATCGTCATGCGGATTTTGTCATCTGAGGGGACGATGGCGCATGGGACGAAATTCGAGGGGCGGTTCGGCGATTATCGGCTGTCTCATCGGGGGATTTCAGGTCTCCCGGCATATGTTGAACGGTTTTGGTTTCGGGTATTTTCATGAAGACACTTACCATCGGCCTTCTCTGGCATTCCGTGAATTCCGATAATCTCGGCGTCGGCGCCCTGACTGCCGGCCACATCGCCATTTTGGACCAGGTGGCTCGCGACGTCGGCGTCACCTTGCGATACCGCATTCTTGGTTGGAGCGATCCTCAGCCTGCTTACGTCACCGGTGCAAATGTCGAGGTTGTTGCGCTCTCGGCAAAGGACTTCCTCAAGCCCTCCGGGCTTTATTCTGCCCTGCGCGGATGCGATATCGTTCTCGATATCTCGGCTGGCGACAGCTTCGCCGATATCTATGGCGTCCAGCGTTTCCTCTACAACATCCTCTCCAAGCTGACGGTCTTCGCCGCCCGGCGGCCGCTCCTGCTCAGCCCGCAGACCATCGGCCCCTTCCAGCGTCGCTGGACCCGGGCTCTGGCCGCAACCGTCATGCGGGGCGCCCACAAGGTGGTGACCCGCGATGTTCTGTCCAGCGACTATCTCAAGTCCCTTGGCCTCGGGCACAAGCTGATCGAAGCCTGCGACGTGGCGCTGAAGCTGCCCTATGAGCCGGCGGCACCGATCGCGGACGGCAAGGTTCGGGTCGGCCTCAATGTCTCCGGCCTCCTCTTCAACGGCGGTTATACCCAGAAGAACCAGTTTGACCTGGTCGCGGATTACGCGGCTCTCGTGCGCGACATCTGTCGCTACTTCGCCTCCCGCGAAGAATGCGAGTTGCACCTGGTCGGTCACGTGAACTCCCGCAACCATGTGGTCGAAGACGACTACCGTGTCTGTGAAGCCCTGGCACAGGAGTTTCCCGGCGCCGTCCTTGCGCCGCGGTTCGAGAGCCCGTCTGCGGCCAAGAGCTATATTTCCGGCCTCGATTTCTTCATGGGCGCGCGCATGCACGCCTGCATCGCCGCCTTCTCCTCCGGCGTTCCGGTGCTGCCCATGGCCTACAGTCGCAAGTTCGCAGGCCTCTTCGGTACCATTGGCTATGACCATCTGGTCGATTGCCGCAGCCAGCCGGCTGATGAAATCCTGGCGACCGTCATGAGGAGCTACGAGGAGCGGGACCGGCTGACGGCGGACCTGCAGATCGCGCTGGCGGAAGGTTATCGCAAGCTCGGTGCCTATGAGGCCGTGCTGAAGACGCTGCTGGAGGCCCGTCGATGAGCGTGACGCCAGTCATGCCGGCAGCAAGCCTCAAGCGGGTGGCGCGGGGCAATCTCTGTGCAGGCTGCGGCCTCTGCGCTTCGCTTGCGCCTGACGCAGTCGAAATGCAGGTCAGCACGGATGGTTATCTGCGCCCCGTGCAGACGCAGCCCGTGCCGGCTGAGGTGGATGCAAGGATTGCCCGAACCTGCCCGGGTCTGACCCTTGCGCAGCCGAAAGGGGACGGCGAGGATCATGTGCTCTGGGGGCCGATTGTTTCTGTCTCGAGCGGTGCCTCAACCGACGAGGCGCTTCGGCACAGGGCCTCCTCCGGCGGGGCGCTGTCGGCGATGCTTGCCTATCTCATTGAAAGCGGCAAGGTGGATCGCATCGTGCATATCGGTGCCGATGATGCCTTTCCTCTGCAGAACCGTCTTGGCGTGAGCCATGATCGGGCGGAAATCCTTCAGCGCGCCGGTTCGCGCTACGCTCCCTCCGCGCCGCTGGCAACGCTCCTTCAGGAGCTGGGGGCTCCGGGCACCTTCGCGCTTGTCGGCAAACCCTGCGACATCGCCGCGGCGCGCGCTCTGGGGCGCGAGGATCCTCGGGTTGCGGACAAGATTCCGGCGATGCTCTCCTTCTTCTGCGCGGGTGTGCCGAGCCTCAAGGGAGGGGAGGAGGTGCTCTCCACCCTTGGCGTGGAGCAGGACGACGTGGCCCGCTTCCGCTACCGTGGCGAGGGCTGGCCCGGCGAGGCGACAGCCGTGCTGAAGGACGGGCGCTCCGTCGGCATGAGCTACGCGGCCTCCTGGGGCAATATCCTCAGCCGTCACGTGCAATTCCGCTGCAAGATCTGCCCCGATGGGACAGGTGGATCGGCGGACGTGGTCTGTGCGGATGCCTGGCACGCGGACGAGAAGGGCTATCCGCTCTTTGAGGAACAGCAGGGCCGCAGCCTCGTGGTCACCCGCAGCCGCGCCGGCGAAGACCTGGTCACGGCCGCCCGCTCGGCCGGCTACCTGGAGAGCGGACAGGTCGATCTCACCGAAATCGAGACCATGCAGCCCTCACAGGCCAACCGGAAGCGTCATGTGCTGGCCCGGCTCCTGGCCCTGCGCAGCCTCGGGTTTCCGGCACCGAACTATTCCGGCTACAATCTGCTGCGAGCGGCCTGGCAATCCTCGCTGAGGGCCTGGCTTCGAAACTACGCCGGGACGCTGCGCAGGATCCATCTGCGGAAATGGTAAGCCGCCGCGCTCTCTCAGGCCATGCCTTCGGCCACGAGCCGGTGTTCGGTCTCGTCCGCGTCCGCAAAGCGTCCGAAGGGCCCGACGACGACGTTCTCGCGCAGGATCCGTGCCGGGTTGCCGGCAACCACGCACCCCGGCGGGACGGATTTGGTCACCACCGAACCGGCGCCGACAACACAGCCGTCGCCGATTTCGACGCCGGGAAGGATGAGGCTCCGGCCACCGATGAAGCAGTTGCGTCCGATGCGTGTGTCGAGATAGAGGCCCCGGGTCCTGTCATGACAGAGAATACGCGCCTCGAAGGCCACATAGGAGTTCGCGCCGACATGGACGCCGCGCGGATAGGTGAGGTCGAACTTCGCGGAGAGGGAGATCTGGCATGTGGGGTCGAGGTGCATGCCCCAGACCTTGTTGTAATAGTTGCGTTTTAGATTGACGAGCAGATTGCGCAGACCGCTCAAATGGCCAAGGCCACGCTTCTTGACCTTCATCAGGGTCATGAAATACTCCGATTGTATTGTCTGCCCCGGTTCGGCTTTCCGCTCCCGCCGGGACTTTGGTAGGAAATTCTTGTTAGCTCAGACGCAACCGTCGATTGGTCGCGTCGCGAGAAAAGACATGTTTGAGAAAGATGGTTTTCACAAATGTCGCATGATGCAGAAGTGTCGGTTGGTGTCGTTGTCGTCGCGTTCAATTCAGAAGACGTGATCCGGGATTGCATCCAGAGCCTCCTGTCCTCCAGTCACCGCAACCTTCGCATCGTCGTTGTCGATAATGCCTCGACTGACGGCACGATGAAAGTCCTTCATGACCTGGAGGCCGGTCCGAGTGGGGTGGCGGTTCTTGACGCCGAGGAGCGTCTGAAACGCGTGACGAGAGAGGCTCCAGATTGTCCAGATGTCACGGTCCTCCGATCCGCGGTCAACCTCGGCTATGCGGGGGGCGTCAACCTTGGTCTCGACTTCCTTATGGCACAGGATTGCGATCTGTATTGGGTGCTTAACCCGGATTGCCGGGTGTTCCCAGAAACGGCTTCAGCCTTCGTGGCCAAGGCTGGCGATGTTCCCGGCTTCGGGCTGATGGGGGGGCGCGTGATCTACGTGTCTCCGGAAAACCGCATCCAGACCGATGGCGGGCGCGTGAATCCCCGGTCTGGCATGTGCTCCAATATTCACCTCTTCGCGGATGCCGAGTCCACTCCGCATCCGAAAGATGAGGACCTGCAATATATTCCGGGCGCATGCATTGTCGCGTCGCGGAGATATCTCCAGACGGTCGGAAAGATGGAAGACGACTACTTTCTCTATTACGAGGAAGTGGATTGGGCCTTCCGGCGCGGCGAGCTTTCCCTGGTGCACGCGGACAAGGCTCGCGTGCTCCATCATGCCGGCACAGCCATCGGGTCACCTGTTGTGGGCAAGGAGCAGGGTTCGTCCTTCTCGAATTATTTCAATTATCGCAACCGGATCCGTTTCGTCCGGCGTTTCTTCCCGCAGAACCTGGCCTATGCTTATCTCTACTCAGCTGCCAAGGTGGTCAAGTTGGCCTTGCAGGGGCATTTCGTGGAAGCCGATGGCGCCGCGCGCGGCCTGCTCGGTCTGCGTCCGCCTAAGAGCGTCCGCTCGCGCCTTACACCAGAGGCCTATCGTCTCGCCACGCGCTAGTGAGGGCTGCCGCCGACCCGTTCCACTGAGCCAAAAGGCGTGAGGCGGCTAACGGGGGCGTGTATAGCCCGGTCGAGTACGCGGCTTGACCGGAAGCGCAGGCTTTGCGGCGGCAGGAGCCTCGTCTATGGCTGGACCCGCTTGGAGGCGGCGCGCACCCGCGCGTTGATGCTTGTCCTCCTCAGGGTCATTTCCCTCGATGGCATCCGCCAAATGCGGGCCCTTCTCGAGCATCCACGTGGCGCTGCCCATGAGGAAGAGGAGCCAACAATACGCGGAATTCCAGAGATGCACACTGCAGATGGCAAAGAAAACTCCAACGATCGAAATGACAAAACCGGTTCGAAGATCACCGCTGGTCTTCTTTCTGAACTTCACGGCGCTCAAACGGATCAAAAGGATCACGAATGCCACCGTCATGGACGCCCAGGCCGGAAGGCCATATCGGACGGCCTGCAACAGCCAAAAGTTGTCCATGCTCGAGCTGTGAATAAACCAGGGACGGATCCAGTCATTGTAGCCAATCCCGAAGAGCGGATGACGGTAGACCTCAGCGGTGCCGTATTTCCAAATGAACACCCGGTTGTAGGCGCTCCCCGTGTTGAAGGTCATGTAGCTCACGAAAACTTCAAACGGAGATCTGTTCGAAAGCAGATCGATGGTGATGTAGCAAGAGATGAAGATGATGATGATCATCTTCCACTTTTTCTCGTTTTTGCCCATCACCATGCCCCACGTGAGCAGTATGATCTGGATCATCAGGCAGAGCAAAGCCCCCGTCGAGAGCGAAACGAAGGTGGCAACGGCGATAGCCGCGAACGCAACGACCTTTACTGAAGAGAACCGGTCCATCGAAAACAGCATGCCAACTGTGGAGCTGACGAAGATTCCGTAGAGAATTGGGTGTTCGAAAACGGACTGAACACGCCGCAAACCCATGCGCGTGGGCATGTGGTGATCGTGGAAGACCGGCCCAAGCGCGCCGAAGATCCGGTTCAGAAGCGGATAGCCTTTCACAGTTTCGAACAAGGCAAAGGGCAAAAGCGCGAGGACGAGCGCGAAGTGAAACCGCACGACCTTGCGAAGCTGGTCTTCATTCCGGACATAGATGCGGCCGACCAGATAGCTGCCGAATGTCTGCAGCAGGACGATGGTCGCCGGCTCGGTTATGAACGACACGCCGTGAACCATTGCGAGGGCTATCGCGCACCACGCGCAGTAGAAGAGCAGCAGCAGATCCGGAAGCTGAACGGTGGTTTGCTTGCCGGAAACCCACTTGAAGAACATCGGTGGAAACAATACGAGCAGCACCAGAAGAAAGGGCGCGAGCCGAAGCGGACCGATGTTGAAGAAGAGCGGCACGCAAAGCGAGGCCATGAAAACATATGCCGCAACCGGATGGCCGGTGGTCTCCTCGGTCGTAGCCATTCTCCAGTTGGCTGGAGTGGAAGATGCAGAGGCGACGCCGGTTGATGCGGAGCTGTTCACGTTGCGGTTCCGGAAATTGGGCCAGTTTGGTTCAGTCTAGGAAAATCGCTCGCATCCCGCCAGTCAGCGGTTCCAGGAGGTGCTGGAGACGGCGCCGCCTTCGCGGGCGATCTGGGCCAGCATGCGTCTTGCGCGGAACAGGCGGATGATGGCAAGTCCCTTGAGCGCCCGCAGCCGTGGGCGCAGGCCGGAGATCCGGTCCGATGCGACAATGCGGGCAACTTCCCAGAGCGGGGATGCCGCCAGCGCCAGTGCCTTGATCACCCAGATCGCGCGGCTGCGCAAGTCGGGTTTGACCTCGGCATAATCATGGGCGATGTGCCGGTCCCACTTGGTGTAGAGCTCGTCCATCTTTTCGCGCGCCGGATGATAGGCAATCATCCCGGGCCGGTAATGGATCTTCAGGCCCAACCGGGTGGCGCGCTGGCCCCAGTCCCGGTCCTCGGCAACACCAATCCCGGCAAAGGGGCCGACCTGCGCGTGAACCGGACGTCGCATGGCCAGGTTGCCGGTGCCTGAGAACCCCTGCTTCTCGATGTACATCTTCTGCCGGTAGGCATAGACGGATTCATAGGCCTCGAGCGTCGTCAGGCGCTGCGGATCCTTCAGCGCGATGCGCACATCACCGCCGACAACTTGCACGGAAGGGTCGCTGAAGGCATCGCGAATGTCTGCAACCCAGCCCGGATGGGCGAGGCAATCCGCATCGATGAAGGCGAGAAGTTCCGACCGGGCGAGCGAGATGCCATGGTTGCGGGCAGGCCCCGGACCCGGGGTCGCTTCCTGGGTCAGGCGCACGTCAAGGTGCGAGCCGGCACAGAGCGCGTGAGGGAGTTCCTTCGAGCCATTGTCGACCACGATGATCTCCACATCGTCCATCGCGGCGGTTTGCGCCTCCAGAGACCTCAGGCAATTCGCCAGATGCCCCGGCTGGTTGAGGTGGGGAATGACGATGGTGAGGGTGGGGGCGGACGCAGCAGTGGCGGAGGTCATTGCGAAGAAACCGGGACGTTGGAGGTCGCCGGAATGTCCCCGGCGGCGGGCAGCACATCCCGATAGGCGGCCAGCATGGCGTGCTTCTCCAGGCTCCAGTGGAATTCCCGCTGGGCCCGTTCCTGTCCATAGGCGCTCATGCGCGCCCGCTTATCCTCGTCCGCCAGGAGTTCGGAAATCCCTTGCGCCAGGTCTTCCGGCTCTGTGCCGCTCACGATATGGGCGGCTTCGCCCGCATCGATGCGAGCCTGGGGCAGGTCAAACTGCACGAAGGGCAGGCCGAGGGCCATGTATTCGAAGACCTTGTTCATGGACAGCTTGTCGTTGCAGGCATTCGACGGGTCGGGAATAACCCCGATGTCGCAGGCCGAAAGCTTGGCGAGCATCGGCTGGCCGCTCAGATAGCCGGTGAACTCGATGTAGTCTTCAAGGCCCCGGCTGGCGGAGAGCGCCTGAAGGCGCTCGTAGTCGGGACCGTTGCCGATAATGACGCAGCCGATATCCGAGCGGCCCTGGACATTCACGATCTGGTGCATGACCTCGACGAGCAGATCCACACCGTCCTGGCGCGCCATGATGCCCACATAGCCGATCAGATGGTTCCGGCCCTTGCGGGTCGCCACGTCGGGTTCGGTGCGCTGGAATTTCTTCAGGTCCGGGAAGCTGCGCACCACCCACACCTTGTCCTTGGGCATGCCGCCCTGCTCGATGGCGCGGCGCTTCAGGGTCTCGTTGGTGGCCAGGCTCGCGTCCGCCGTGCGGAAGGTGCACGCTTCGAAGAACTGGAGCAGCTTGTGGAAGAAGCCTTTCCGGCCGAACTTGACCTCGAACAGCTCCGGGTTGATGTCGTGCTGGTCAAAGATGAATTTCTTGCCGAAGAGGACCTTGTGCACCAGGGCGACAAGGAAGATGAGATCCGGCGGATTGCAGGCATGGATCACGTCGAAGCCGTGGCGGCGCAGGACCTTCAGCGACAGGCGCAGCTCATGGAAAAGCGCGGCCGAGTATTCGACCAGATAGCCAAGCGCACCCGAGGCCTCGAAGGGCAGGGGGTGGCGATAGACATGGATGCCGTCGATGGTTTCTTCGCGGGCCTGATAGTCGCGCCCGGTGGGGCAGATGACCGAAACCTCGTAGCCCGCATCCTTGAGGGCCGTTGCTTCCTGCCAGACACGCCGATCAAACGGGACGGGAAGATTTTCCACAATGATCAGGACCTTGCCCGGGGCGGCCTGACGCGGATTTGCCGAGTGAATCAACAAACCAATCCTTGATTGAGAAAATTCAAAAAAATAGGAGCTCAGGGTGGCCTCAAGCTCTTCCTGCGTCAACGGATTTCTGGGCCGGGCAGTGGTCCGGATTTGCCGCCGGCAACATCGCGAAAAAGATAGCTCCGCAAAAACAGCAAGTTAGGATGTTTACCAATAAAATCATTGTGCTTTGCCCCTGATTGCCTCCTAAATTAGGATGAGGATGGACCGGATCCGGGCCTCAAGCCGGGGCTGGGGTCAGGGTCAGGTCAGAGGCAGGGTCACAGGACCTGGCGGGAGCCTGTTTCGGGCTTTTGCCGCACGCCTGCTCCTGCATCTTGACCCGTTCGGGTGCCCGGGCATGGTCCTCCCGGATCTCTCGTCTGGAGTGCGGGACGGCAGCGGGCGGCCCTGAGGCTGGTGGTCTCGCAGGGAGTGTGACCACGGCGCCTGATCGCTCACGCCGGAGAGGCTTCTTCTTGGTGGGGCGGCTGGCGGGCGAGCACCTTAGTGTGGGGGGAGGGCTGTTTGGCCTGCCCATGCGCCTCAGGAAGCCGTTTGGCGCAGCTGTTTGATTGCCGGGGCTTGCGATTTTTTGATCTGTTTCTTCCGCGTTTGCGGGCTGTTTTTGAGTGGTTCTTTTTGATGAGCATGGACATCCGCAAGGACGATCTTGGACCTTCCCGAACCCTGTCCCGGCCGCAAGGCCTGGCGCCGCTTGCCGGCAAGGCCTGGCCCTGGCTTCTGGTGGCCTGTGTGGGCGCGGCTGCCTTTTTCTGGGATGGATTGATCTCCCTGGGCGTTGCCTGGGCGCGGCCTGAGTATAGCTACGGTCCGATCGTGCCCCTGATCACCGGCTACATGACGCTTCGGGAGATCCACAGGCGACCGATCCGCAAGGACGACGGGCGCCGTACCCTCGGGCTTCTGGTCTTTGTCCTGGCCCTGATCGTCGGTCTGGCTGGCAATCTCGTGCGCATTCCCGATGTCATCACCTATGGCTTCATTCTCTATATCGGCGCGATCATCCTGCTTCTTGCCGGCACGCGCGAAGGGTTCCGTTTCTGGCCGGGCTGGCTGCATCTCATCTTCATGCTGCCTCTGCCGAGCTTCATTTACCTCAAGGTCTCGACCCATCTGCAGTTCATTTCCTCGGAATTGGGGGTCTGGTTCATTCAGCTTGCCCAGATCCCGGTCTTCCTCGATGGCAATGTGATCGATCTGGGGGACTACAAGCTTCAGGTCGCCGAGGCCTGCAGCGGGTTGCGCTATCTTTTCCCGCTCTTCAGCTTCGGCTGGCTCATGGCCGTTCTGTACAACGGCCCCAACTGGCATCGGGTGGTGATCTTCTTCTCCACCATCCCGGTCACCATCGTCATGAACAGCTTCCGCATCGGCGTGATCGGCGTTCTGGTCAATGCCTATGGCATCGAACAGGCGGAAGGGTTCCTGCATTTCTTCGAAGGCTGGATCATCTTCATCACCTGCACGGCCATCCTCTATCTGGAGGCGGTGATCCTGTCCCGGTTCTTCCTCTTTGGCCGTCCCCGTCCCGAATACATCGTCTGGATGGATTTCGAGGGCGTGTGGGAACCGCTGAAGAAGGTGCCCACCATTCCGGCCGGCCGCGCCTTCATCCTTTCCGTTCTGGGGATTCTCGCGGCCGGAGCGATCTGGCAGACCCTGCCGGATACCAAGGCCTCCCATGTTGACCGTCTGCCGCTCGGGGTCTTCCCCATGCAGCTCGGCGCCTGGGAGGGGCAGTCCTCCATGCTGGAGCCCGCGATCGAGCGGGTGCTCGGGGCGGATGACTATCTTCTGGCGACCTATTCCAACGGGTCGGATCAGGCCAATCTGCTCCTCACCTTCTATCGCTCCCAGACCGAAGGGGAGGGCATCCACTCTCCCGAAATCTGCCTGCCCGGCGGCGGCTGGGAAGTGTCGGAGTGGCAGCAGGCGGACCTGCGGCTGACCGGTGCCCAAGGTGAGAAGACGGTTCATGCCAACCGGGCCATCATCCAGCTCGGTCTGGAGCGACAGCTCGTCTATTACTGGTTCGAGCAGCGCGGGCGTCAGATCACCAATGACTTCGAGGTCAAGTTCGTCTCCATGTGGGATACGGTCCGCCATGGCCGGTCCGATGGTGGCCTTGTGCGTGTCGTGGTTCCCATGGCGCCGGGCGAGCCGGTCGCGCGCGCAGAGGAGCGGGCAACTGCCTTCCTTGATCAGGTCTATCCCCAGATCCCGGACTATTATCCCGCCCTCGATTGACAGGTGAGGGTCCGGGTTCCGGGATCCGGAGACTGACCGTTCTGCAGGTCGGGGCCTGCCAGTGCGGATTTCTCCCAGCCGGTGGCGGGCGTCGCAGAGATGGCGGCGAGTCATCCGGTCGGGAACTCTGTGGTCGTGGATGAGAGATGACGCCGGCGGCGCAGGTTTGCCCCTCATGGGGCGAATTTTCTGAATGTTCGAGGTCCCCTGTTGCGCTGCGGAGCGCGCACTCGCCGGCCTCTCTGACTTTGCGGAAAATTTTCCCGATTTCCGGAACTCCAGCCCCTTCGAAGGATTGCCTCCTCATGTGGTCTGTGTTAATTTTCCGTTATTAATACGTACCAATTTGAAATCCGGATTCGGATCTCAGACGCCTGTTTGCAACTTTTTAAATTGCGGCATCTCGCCCTTTCGGGCGGTTCTTTTGAGCAAATGCGGGGTCTCCTCAAAAAAGGGGGCATGTTTTATGACTTTTGACGTGACAATCGGTGGCTCACTTCCCGGCGACCGAAAATCTTTCCTTGCCTCGTCATCGACCTTCCCTGGAAAGTCTCATCGCCTCACGCTGATCACGGATCTTGCGAGAGAGCTCATTGGGTCCTGGCGTCTCTTCGGACCCAGGGGGGGTGGTCGCGCGGAAGAAAGCGGTTGGCGCCGCGGCGGAAGGTCCTCTGTCTCCATGCGGCTCGGAGAGGGCGAGGAGCGCCAGATCCGTGCGCTCGCGCCGGTCTATGCCGGGTCTTATGCGATGCGCATGCCCGACGTCGCCTTTGGCAGTCCGGACCTTCAGCCGAGTTCGGAACGCTCGCGGGCCTATCGCCTCCCGCTCAAGCGGACCCTCGATGTCGCGGGGGCAATCGGCGGACTGGTGATGCTGTCCCCCTTACTTGTGATTGTGGCGGCGACGATCCGGGTTACCAGCCCAGGTCCGGTGCTTTTCAAGCAGTTGCGCTACGGGTTGAATGGCGAGCTTTTTACCGTTCTGAAGTTCCGGACCATGCATCTGGCCCAGACCGACGAGAGCGGCGTTCAGCAGACCCAGAAGAACGATCCTCGCGTAACCCCGATCGGCCGGTTCCTGCGTCGCAGCAGCTTTGACGAGTTGCCGCAGCTCTGGAACGTTCTGCGCGGAGACATGGCTCTGGTCGGGCCGCGACCGCATGTCCCGAACATGCTCGCTGCCGGCGTGCGCTACGAGGATTTCGACCACCGTTACATGAACCGTCACAAGGTGCGTCCGGGCATCACCGGACTGGCCCAGGTGAATGGCTACCGTGGCGAGACGACGGATGCCCATGCTGCGCGTATGCGCCTTCGTTATGACCTTGAATATGTTGATGGATATTCGAACCGTAAGGACATCGAGATCCTCTTCAAGACGGTGTGGCGGGAGTTCTTCCGCGGCAGCGGCTATTGAGCTGTGCGCCTAGGCGTGGCGCACCTCGTGTGCGGCGTTCGGAAGATCCGCAAGGGTTTCCCGCGTTCTAGCGGTTGGCAAGGAATTCATGCCCCGACGGAGTGCTCGCTTTCGGGGCGTGAGGGCAGACGGTAGGACGGGATTGACCGATCCTCCCGAGAGCCGGGAAGCTTCCACCTCCAAAGGGAAGCAGCAACCGGCTCAGCAAGATGTGACTGGAACAGGTCGTCGGGTCATCATGCCGGGTGTGGGTACGGGGCCGGACGTTGTTTCGGAGAGCATTGAACGACAACGGCACGCCGCGCGAGGCAGGTCGCCCCAGGAGGGAACTGGTCTGCTTCGCGTCACTGGAATTGGTGAATTTAACTATATGTCGAGTGAGACTTTGCGATTGGCACTCAATCTCTTGACTCTCGCAACGGCAGGGGGTTAAAAAAACCTTAATGCGGCAAGCAGTTGTTTAATGATTGTGGGCCCTGTCCATCTTGTAGGGGTGGAGTGGGCGAGTTCCTGATTTTCGAAAGGAATAATTATGCGTGTTCTGAATTCTCTCAAGAAGTTGGCAGCTGCTGCTGTTCTCGGCGTCGCCGTTCTCGGCGCTGCCGGCTCGGTTGAAGCTGCTCCGATCTCCGGCGCCATCAACATCCAGGGTAACGTCAACAACCCGACGTCCCTGACCGGCGTTGACTTTGCGTCTAACGCATTCGTTCTGGGTGCTCAGGGTGACTTCACCAGTGCACTGTTCCTGCCGGTTTCCATGACCGACATCGACTTCTCCAACCTCGGCCAGGTCTGGTCTGTGGCTGGCTTCAACTTCGCCCTGACCTCGCTCATCACCGCTCCGGTGCTGAACAATGCCAATGGCATCAACTTCGTCGCTCGTGGCCTGATCACCAAGGCTGGCTATGATGACACCTACGGCGTGTTCTCCTTCTCGAGCAACGCTGTCGGCAGCCTGGCGTCCTTCTCCTCCACCACCGCAGTTCCGCTTCCGGCAGGTCTCCTGCTGATCGGCACCGGCGTGGCAGGTCTCGGCCTGATGGGTCGTCGCAAGGCGAAGGCCGGCAAGGATCTCGTCGCCGCCTGAGTGGTGCGTGACGGTTTCTGCTGACTGAACGGGAAACGGTGGTTGCTTTCCGGAAGGATCCGGTCAGAAGCCACCGTTTTCTTTTCGCCTGCCGACCGAGCTCATCGGTCTTCGGAAGATGTTTCGTATGCTGCAGGCGTGAACGAGAGTGGTGAAGACGGCACGATGCATGGGGGCGATCACGCGGGGGCGCCGATCTTAACCTCATCTTGCGATTTGCCGGTCTAGCATCTTGGCGTGAGGTGGTTCTCGTGCATGATGTCCACCTGCCGCAGCCGTTTTCTGGCAGCGACATTTTGATGTTCCGATTCGATTTTCACCGTTTCTTCGGTATAGTTCTGACCATACGTAAGTTTATTGATTTTTGGAGCTGAGTTTCATGCCCCCGGTCGGTTTTCGACGTGTCCAGTCCTCCCTTCGCATCGTCTCTCTCGCGCTCGCGCTGGGGGGCTCGCTTGTCCTGGCGTCCTGTGACTCCGCCGAGGAACGCGCAGAAGCACACTATCGTCGCGGTCTGGAACTCGCAGAGCAGGGGCAATACGCCAAGGCTGGGCTCGAATTCCGCAATTCGCTGAAGCTGCGCAAGGAGTCCATTCCCGCGCGCTACGAGTTGGCACGGGCCGAGGAGCGCGCGGGCAATCTCGAAACCGCCTTCAAGATCTACATGTCTGTCATCGAGCTGGATCCCAAGCATGTGGAGGCGCGCAATCGCGTAGCAGCCTTCCTGCTGGGCGGAAACCAGGTCGAGCAGGCTCGCAAGTTTGCCGACCAGGCCATGGCTCTCGCGCCTGAGGACCCCCAGGTCCTTGTCACGAATGCGGCCGTGGCCGTGAAGGAGCGCAAGGGCGCAGAGGCCGTTCGGCTGGCGAGGCTGGCTCTCGCCAAGGACCCGAGCCTCGCCGACGCCTATGTGGTGCTTGCGACGGAGCGCCTGAATGCAGGTGATCCGGCGGGCGTCCTGGAGGTCCTCAATGAGCGCCCTATCGCTGGGGAAACGGATATCGGTCTTCAGACCCTTCGTCTTGCCGCGCTCGAGGCGACCGGAGACGAAGCCGGCGTGGAGGACATGTTTGCCCGACTTGTCGAGGCGTCTCCGGAGGCCGAAGCCTTCCGGGAAGGATGGGCGAAGTGGTATCTGAGCAAGAACCGCATTGACGATGCGGAGCGTGTCGTTCGTGATTTTGCGGAATCTCACCCGGGGGACGCCAAGGCCCAGCTCAATCTAGTCGGGTTTCTCAACTCGCAGCGCGGCATAACGGCCGCCATCGACGAGTTGAAGGCGATCATCGACCGGCGCAAGAGCGCGGCGGCCGGAGAGGGGACAGCAGCACTTGATCCCTTCGAACTCGAGATGCCCCTGGTGCAGCTGATGGTCAGGGGCGGGCAGATCGAGGAAGCCCGGGCTCTCCTTGAAGCCCTGGCCGAGCGCGAGAAGGATCCGGTTCGCGTTGCGCGCGTTCGCGTTCAGCTTGCAGCGTTGAAACTTCCCGAGCAGAAGATCGATGAAGCTCAGGAGCTTGTGGAGCGGGTGCTCAAGGACGATCCGCGCAATGTCGAGGCGCTTCAGGTTCGTGCGCAGGTCCGGTTGGCCCGCGAAGACGTGGCAGGTGCGTCGGAAGATCTGCGCGCTGCGATCAACGAGGCTCCGAACGATCCCCAGCTCCATGCGCTGCTCGCCAGCATCTATGAGCGCGGTGGCTCAACGGTTCTTGCCGAGGAGCAGTTCTCCAAGTCGGTGACCCTGTCGGAGTACAATCCGGAGATGGGGCTGCCCATGGCGCGGTTCCTTCTGCGCTATGGCAAGGTCGAGCAGGCGCGCCGCGTGCTGGAAAATGTTGTGCAGCGCTCGCCGCGCGATATCCCGTCCCTGAGCCTGCTGGCCCAGCTGCGGCTGGCATCCCAGGACTGGGCAGGCGCTCAGGAGATCTCCGAGCGGCTGCGCCAAGCGACCGTCGAGGGCGCCGGCACCGCTGCGGACCGCATTTCTGCCGCGGCACTGACCGGCATGAACCGGCATGCGGACAGCATCAAGCTGCTTGAAACGGCGGCGAGCGAGCGTCCGGACGATGCGGTGGTCCTGCCTGACCTGATCCGGTCCTATCTCCAGGCCGGGCGCGGGGATGCTGCGGCCGCCTATCTGGTCGATCTGATTTCGCGCGAGCCGGATCGGGTTGAGGCCCGTGTCTTGCTCGGATCGGTCTACATGTCGATGGAGAAGGCCGATGAGGCCGAGGCAGCCCTGAAGGAGGCCGCCGCGCGTGACACGGGGGCCCTGGGCGATACTGCACTTGCACAGTTCTACCAGAGCGCCAACCGACTTGAAGATGCGGAGGCCGCTGTTCGTGGTGGCCTGAAGAAGGACAGCGCGAGCATGCCTCTTCGCCTGCTCCTGACCACCGTCTATCAGCGCCAGGGCAAGTTCGACGAGGCCATTGCCGAATACGAGGAGCTCTTCAAGGCTGACCCGGAATCGACGATCGCCGCGAACGACCTGGCGAGCCTGCTCTCCGAGCGGCGCGGCGATCCCGCATCCCTTGAACGCGCCTTCGAGATTGCCCAGCGGTTCCGCAACTCCGAGATCCCCCAGTATCTCGACACGCTTGGATGGATCTACCATCTGCGCGGCGAGCATGCGTCGGCCCTGCCGCTTCTGAAGACGGCTGCGGAGAAGCTGCCGGATGTAGGCCTCATACAGTATCACTATGGCATGGCGCTGCTCGCTCAGCGCCAGGGGGACCGGGCGAAGCCGGTGCTGGAGCGTGCTTTGAAGTCCGGCGCCCTGATGACCGAGGCGGATCTGGAGCAGGCGCGGTCTGCCATTGCCCAGATCGAGGCGGGCACAGCAGCGACCGCGACACAATAACAGGCTTCTTTCGGTCGACCTGACCGGCCGGAAGAGACGATGATGACGTGAGTGACGGGTCCGAACGGACCTCATTGAGTGGATTGACCATGGAACAAGATCTGGACCTTCGCCGGTATTTCTCGATCGTGAAGCGGCGATATCTGTTCGTCATCCTTCCCGCGCTGGTCATCCTTGCCGCGACGGTCGCGGTGGCGTTTCTCCTGCCGAAGACCTATCTCTCGACCGCCACGATCCTGATCGAATCCCAGCGCATTCCCTCCGAGCTGGCGTCCTCCACCGTGACCTCGAACACCAATGAACGGATCAAGGTGATCGAACAGAGGCTCATGGCCCGCGACAGTCTTCTCGAGATTGCCGCGAAATACGATCTTTACACGACGAACGGTGAGCGCCCGTCTCCCACCGAAATCGTGGAGAAGATGCGCGGAGCCATTCTGATCGAGCAGATCTCGGTGACGCTGAACTCCCGGCGCAACACGGAGATCGTCGGCTTCCACGTCTCCTTCGAATATGGGGAACCGCGCATGACGGCCCGGGTGACGAACGAACTCGTGTCGTCGATCCTTGCCCAGAACGTCGAGACCCGATTGAACCGGGCGGCGGAGACGAGTGATTTCTTCAAGCAGCAGCTGACCCAGCTCGAATCCCGGCTTCTGGCAACGGAAGGCCGTCTCGCGGATTTCAAGCGCGAGAACGAGGCAGATCTTCCCGAGACCTTGGACACCCGTCGGGTGGAGCTTACCCAGGCCCTGACCGACCTGTCGACCGTGGATCGGGAGTTGCGACTGGCCGCGAGCCCGGACGCGACGACCGCCGTTGCAGATGGATCGGCTTCGCAGCAGCTGGCATTTCGTCTTCAGGCGGAGCAGTTGAACTATGACTCTCTCGTCGAGCGTCGGAAGGTCCTGGAGCCTCTGCTGGCCAAGGGCTTTGTCCCGAAGAGCCAGATCCTCGACCTGGACAAGGCGATCTCGCTCTCCGAGATCAACCTTCAGTCCATCAAGGCACAGATGTCTCAGCAGGGCTTCTCCGCCGATCCGGCCACCCGCCAGCAACTTCTGGAGGAAACAAGGGAGAAACTGGCGGCCAAGGTCGACGGGCTGAAGACGAGCATCGCCCGCACGCCCACGGTCGAGGTGGAATATGCTGCCCTGCAGCGCGAATACGCCAACCTCCAGGCCGAATACAATCAGACAAAGGCGAAGCTCGCGGAAGCCGAGACCGGCGAGCGGCTGGAGCAGGACCGTCAGGCGGAGCGCTTCGAGGTGCTGGAACAGGCGACCGTCCCTGAAACGCCAGCCAAGCCGGAGCGCGTAAAGATCATCCTGGCGGGTGGTTTCGGCGGGCTGGCGGTCGGGCTGGGTCTCGCCCTGCTTCTGGAACTTCTGGACAATTCCATTCGCACGTCTTCCGATCTGGAGCGCCGCCTGAAGCTGCGTCCCTTCGCAGTCATTCCCTATATCGAGACGGCCGCCGAGATGCGCCAGCGCCTGCGTCGCCGGATCATGATGGCCGGCGGTGTCGCGGTGGCGATCACCCTTGCCGTCTTTGCCGTTCATTTCCTTTACCTGCCCCTCGATCTCCTCGCGGAGCGCGGCTGGCAGATCATTCATGTCCGTCTGGCGAACCAGGTTTGATCGCCGTCATCGATTTTTCGGAGTAATTTCAAGTGCAGCACATCAAGAACGCTCTTGAAAAGGCCCGGCAGGCAACGCCCGGCCTGGGTGCCTTTTCGGCAGCACCGGTTGCGGGAACGGTGAGCGCGGGAGAGGCCGTTCGGCGACCCGAGGTGGCTCCTGTGCCTGTCGTCGAAGAGCCTGCGGAGAAGCTTCGCATCGTCAAGCTCGATCCGACCCATCTGGAGCGTCGGCGCATTATTGCCCGCTCCATGAAGGACCCGAACCATGTATCGTTCAATCATCTGCGGACGCGAGTGCGCAAGACCATGCAGGACAATGGCTGGACGTCTCTCGCCCTGACGTCTCCGACACCGGCCTGCGGCAAGACGATGGTGACGCTCAATCTCGCGTTCAGTCTCGCGCGTGAGCCTGGGATCCGCACTGTCGTGGTGGATCTTGACCTGAAGAAGCCGGCCGTGGCCTCGACCCTCGGTGTCCGTCCGACCGGGTCGATCGGGCGTTATCTCCTCGGCGAGCAGGACGCACGCGATTGTTTCGTTCAGGTGGATCCCAATCTGATTGTCGGTCTCAATGCCGGGCATATTTCCGCGTCGTCCGAACTCATCCAGGGCGCGCGCATCCAGGAACTCTTCAATTACATCTACACGGCCCTCAAGCCCGAGCTCGTGCTCTTCGATCTTCCGCCCATGAAGAGCACGGATGATGCGATCGCCCTGCTGCCGCACATCGATACGGCGCTTCTGGTGGTCGCCGCGGGTCAGACCACCACGGCAGAGGTCGATGAGTGTGAACTGCAGATGAGTGAGTTGAACAAGCTGCTGGGTGTGATCCTCAACAAGAGCGAAGATCTTCCGAGCAAGTATTACTATTACTGAGCAAGACGGCTTGGAGAGCCGGCGTCTGGGGTGAGCCCGGCGCCGGCTTTTTCGTGCGCAACTGCCTGCAGTTGTGCGCGGGCAGAGCTCCATCTCGCGCCGTCCTCCCACTTCGCTGCCCTGTGGCCGACAGGCGGGGCTGCGAAAAAGCAGGACGGCGAGGGCCTTGCCAATACACTGAACTCTCAGCGCCTTTTTTGGCTAGATGCGGGTACTCGAGTCCCAAGGTAAAAATACCATACGTCTACGTTACTTTTAAAGAAGAGCCTTGGGTGGAAAGGTGTTGTTGTTTACGTTGTTTCAATATATTTCTGGGGTGCGGCGGGAAGTTGTGGTACACCCTCTCAGGTAGTGCTGCGTAAATTTTCTAGAAAGTGAGATTTTATCATGAAATTGAAACTCCTGGCCGCTGCGGCCCTGACTTCGGTCATGCTCGCGAGCGCTGCAAGCGCCGCTCCTGTGACTCTCACCAAGCAGTCCTCTGACGTCTTTGGCGGCGGTGGCAATGCGGGTGTCAAGGTGGAACTGGGTCGCAATGACTACACGGCACAGGCCGGTGGCTTCCGGCTCACCGATGGTGTCAACAACATCATCGCCTGGTGTCTCGATCTGTCGAACTCTCTGAGCTTGCCGGGCAACTACAACACCACCGAAACCCCGTTCTCCAACAGCTACGGACTGACCTCCACCCAGAAGGCCAATGTCGAGAAGCTGTTTGCCGCGAACTACGCGACCCTGGATCTCAACAGCAATTCCCAGTCCGCTGGTTTCCAGCTGGCGCTCTGGGAGGTGCTTTATGAGACCTCGAGCACCTTCAGTCTGCTGAATGGCGCTTTTGAAGCTGTCACCCGTGGGCGGGACGCGACCCCGTCCAGTGTCGTGGGCTTTGCCAATCAGTTCCTGAGCAATCTGAGCGGCGCCACGACCGGCAAGTATGCCTTCACCTATTATGAAGGCGTGAACGGCCGCAAGGGCAGCCACTCCCAGAACCTGGTCAGCGTGACGCCGGTGCCGCTTCCGGCCGCAGGCGCTCTGCTCGGCTTCGGTCTCGTCGGCCTCTATGGCATGAGCCGTCGCAAGACCCGCGGCGCTGCTGCCTGAGTGTACATGACGCTTCGGCCCTGCGTATCCGGGCCTGAGTGGGGAACAGGGGTCGGAACCGCAGGGTTCCGGCCCTTTTCCATGTCTGTTCTGGACAACGCACCTCCCAAGCGCCGGGAGGGCGGTGACGCGAGGAGCGTGGCGGCAGGGCAGGGCAAGCGCCGGTCGACGTCGCTGGCGCTCCAGACCTGGCGGATCGCGCGATGGAGATTTCGGCGCACGATGCCGTGCAGCACCATCCGACACCTGTCGGGACAATCGATCATCAAGTGTGTCCTGCGTGTTCTGTCTCGACCGTTTCCGCAGCGCCCACTTAACCCTTTCTCCACCATGGGCTTGAATGATGACCCCCAGGGCGCGTATTGAAGAGGGGCGTGGCGCGGCCTGTCTCTGGCCCTCGGTGTGCGAAGCCTCTCCCTTCGCCGGTCGAGCCCGTTGCCGCCGATTTTTAAAGTGTTGCCTGACGGCCAGTCACCCTGACATTGGGGTCATTCATGTATGAACCGTTTTACAGCCTGCTGAGAAAGCCCTTTGCCCTGATTCCGGATCCCCGGTTCATCTATTGGGGCGGGCCGCACAGCATGGCCTATGCCATGCTCGAGTATGGCATCGTCAATCACGCCGGCTTCACGGTCATCACCGGCGAAGTCGGGGCCGGCAAGACAACGCTGATCCAGCATCTGCTCGACAAGCTGCCCGGCGACATCTGCGTGGGCCTGCTCAGCAACACCGGCGGCGGCGGCGAGCTGCTGGAATGGGTGCTCATGGCCTTCGATCAGGAATTCGATGGCGGCAGCCGCGTGGTCCTGTTCAAGCGCTTCAAGGATTTCCTCACCCGCCAGTATGAGCTGGGGCGCCGCACGGTGCTCATCGTCGACGAGGCGCAGAACCTTGGCGCTGAGGCGCTTGAGGAGCTGCGCATGCTGACCAACGTCAACAGCCATGCGCGGGAACTGCTGCAGATCGTGCTCTCCGGCCAGCCGGAGCTGAAGGAACTGCTCGCGTCCCCCAGCATGAAGCAGTTCGTGCAGCGCGTGTCCTCCGACTTCCATTTGCCCTATCTCTCCAAGCCCGACGAGGTCGCGAGCTACATCGATCACCGGCTGCGGGTTGCAGGCGCCAAGCGCACGCTCTTCACGCCGGAAGCCAGCGAGATGATCTTCCACGCGACCCAGGGCACGCCCCGTCTCATCAACCTGCTCTGCGACACGGCGCTTCTCTACGGCTATTCGACTGAGGCCCCGGAGATCGGGCGCGAGATTGTGGAGCGCGTGCTGGAAGACAAGCGTCGCTTCGGTGTCTTCCCCATGCCCGGAGAGCAGAAGGTCCGCGTCGCCACCTGACAGCAGACCCGGGCACATGGGTGGAACCGGGGTGCATCTCTGCCGTTCATCTCCGTGATACGTCCTGTCACCGGAGATCCACAGATGCGCCTCTGGGCCTGCCTCGGCCTTTCCCTTTTGCTTCCCCTGGCTCTGGCCGCCTGCAACTTTCCCCAAGATCCTGAGGAGACCCTGGACAAGGTCCGGGGCGGAGAGCTTGTCGTCGGCGTCAATGGCTCGTCCAAGGCGGACCCGGCTGCTGGGCTTGAGAACCCGCGCGAACGGGCCATCCTCACCCGCTTCGCAGAGCGCCTCGACGCCAGGATCGTCTTGCGCCATGACGAATTTCATCAGCTTGCCGCCGCACTGGAGGAAGGCGAGGTCGACCTGATCGCGGGCGATTTACCGGAGACGACGCCCTTTGCCACCCGGCTCGGCCTGTCCCGGCCCATGTCCGAAACCCGGCTGCGGGGCGAGACGGTGAAGACGGTCTTTGCCGTCCGAAAGGGCGAGAACCGGTTCCTCAGCCTGCTTGAGACCGTGGCGGGAGAGGTGAAGTGAGCGCAAAGACCTCCTATCCCCCTTTGCCTGAAGACAAGCGGGCGGCGCTGCGCAAGGCGGTCCGCATCGAGATCTGGACGCTCGGCTTCCTGGCGAGCATCGTTGCCGTGATGTATTTCATCATGGGGTCGAGCCAGGCCATGAAGACCGCGTGGATCGAGGATCTTCTCAGCCTTTTGCCGCCCTCGCTGTTCCTGCTCTCGGCCTGGGCAGAACGCAAGCCTCCTTCCGAGCGCTTCCCCTTCGGCTTCCACCGGGTGGGCTCCCTCGGCTTCTTTGCCGCCGCCTGCGCGCTGCTCGTCATGGGCGTCTTCCTGCTCTACGAGAGCATCACCACACTGGTGCGGGCCGAACATCCGACCATCGGAACGGTCGAGCTCTTCGGCGAAACCATCTGGCTCGGCTGGCTGATGATGGCAGGTCTCGCCTATTCAGTGATCCCGCCAGTCGTGCTCGGCCGGATGAAGAAGCAGCCGGCACAGAACCTCTCCGACAAGATCCTCAGCACAGATGCGGACATGAATGCGGCCGATTGGCAGACGGGGCTGGCCGGCATTGCGGGCATTGTCGGCATCGGCCTTGGCTTCTGGTGGGCCGATGCGGCCGCCGCCCTCATCATTTCCTTCTCCGTTCTCAAGGACGGGATCAGCAACTGCAAGATCGCGCTGGCCGAACTGCTCGACGGCGCGCCGCGCAAGCTGGATGCGGACGAGATCCATCCTGTGGCAGAGGCCTTGAGAGAAGAGCTCAGGCTCCGCTATCCCGGCCATGACGTGCGGCTGCGCGAGACCGGACGCTTCATCCGGGCCACAGTCGTTCCCTCGCTGGATCATGAGATCTGTGACGAGCTGCGCGCAGCTCTGGGGGGCAGCGACGAAGCCTGGCGCGTGACCGAGGTAAGCCATGTGCTGACCGACAGCCTCGCCGAGGCGCGGCCCAAGGCTCCGGTGATCTGATCTGCAGAGATCAAAAGACCCGGCCCGTCGGATAACGGACCGGGTCTCTCGTTCAGGGTTTGCGACCAGGTGGCCGCCAGAGGCCTTGCCTCAGACGCGCGAGCCGGTGAGGGGAGAGCGGGCGCGCGGCACATAGCGGCCGGCCCCTTCATCCACCAGAGCGCCTTCGCTCATCACGGTCTTGCCCCGGACCAGCAGCCGCACCGGCCAGCCGGTGATCTCCATGCCCTCATAGGGCGTGTAGTCGGTCCCGTGCTGCAGCATGTCGTTGGTCAGAACCTGCTGGCGCCTGGGATCCCATAGGGCGATGTCCGCATCCGCGCCGACCGCGATGGTCCCCTTCTGCGGGTACATGCCGTAGAGCTTGGCGTGGTTGGTGGAGGTCAGCGCCACGAAGCGGTTGAGATCGATGCGCCCCTTCACCACCCCCTCGGAGAAGAGAATGGGCAGTCGGGTCGCAACGCCCGGAATGCCATTGGGGATCCAGCGGAAGGTGCGCTTGCCCTTCTCGTTGAGCTTGCCTTCCGGATCATCGAAGCGGAAGGGGCAGTGGTCGGAGGAGAACAGGTCGAAGACGCCCTGTTCAAGCCCTTCCCAGCAAGCGTCCTGGCTCGGCTTGTCGCGGGGCGGCGGAGAGCAGACGAATTTCGCGCCCTCCAGCCCGTCCAGATCCAGATCGTCGGCGGTCAGCACCAGATATTGCGGGCATGTCTCGCCGGCGATTTTCTGGCCCCGGACGCGGGCGCGGCGGATCTCTTCCATCGCTTCCCGGTTGGAGACATGGACGATGACGATCGGCACATCCACAATTTCGGCCAGAGACAGGGCGCGGTGGGTCGCTTCCCGCTCGGCCGCCACGGGGCGGGTGGTGGCGTGGTATTTCGGCGCCGTCAGTCCCTCTTCCTCGTGCCGGCCGATGAGATAGCGGATCGCATCCTCGTTCTCGCAATGGACCATGACGAGGGCCCCGGTGCGCCGGGCGCTGTCCAGGGTCGCCAGGATCTCGTCATCGCGCAGCCGCAGCCCCTCGTAGGTCATGAAGACCTTGAGCGAGGTGTAGC
This sequence comes from Roseibium aestuarii, assembly GCF_008477545.1. Classification (GTDB taxonomy): domain Bacteria; phylum Pseudomonadota; class Alphaproteobacteria; order Rhizobiales; family Stappiaceae; genus Roseibium; species Roseibium aestuarii. Next base: position 1,568,469 of record NZ_VORA01000001.1, read on the forward strand.
CGTCCTCGACCAGGGCAGGGAGCTCCTGTCCCAGCACTTCCGGCGTCGGATCGGTGATGACCATGTGGAACGAGACGTCCACATGGCACTTGCCCTCGGCCTTGCCGTGATAGTCCTTCAGCGCCTCGCGCAGGGGCTGGCCCTTCTCCTGCATGCAGAAGGCCAGAACCGCGCTGTTGCCGCCGATGGCGGCCGAGCGGGTGCCGCTGTCGAAATCATCGGCCATGACAATGCCCTCGCCGGAGGGCTGGTCCAGATGCACGTGGCTGTCGATGCCGCCGGGCATCACGTAGAGCCCGGTGGCGTCGATGATCTCCGTGTCCGGGCCGGCGCTGGCAGAAAGGCCCTCCGCAAGGGCGACGATGCGCCCTTCGCGGATCCCGACGTCGCTGCGGAACGTGTCGCTGGCGGTCACCACCGTGCCGTTCGCGATCACCGTGTCGAATGTCATCCTGTCCATCTCCTGTCCTGCCGCGGCCTCAGCTGGCCTGACGCAGGCCGGTGTCGCCCGCCAGGATCCGATCGAGGGCTGCGGTGAATCGGTCCACTTCCTCAAGGGTGTTGTAGTGGACCATGGAGACGCGCACCATGCCGCCCAGATCGGTCAGGTCGAGATATTCGGCCAGGCGACGGGAGTGGAAGTCGCCGAAGCGGATGGCGATCCCTTCCGCGTCCATGGCCTTGCAGATCTCGCCCGCGTCGCGGCCCTCGAAGCGGAAGGCAATCGTCGGCACCCGGGTGCTGTCCCGGTTAACGCTCTGGCCGATGATGCGGCAGTCGTTGCGGGCCCGCAGATAGGCGAGAAGCCGCTCGGTCAACGCATCCTCCTGGGCGGTGATCGCGCCATAGGCCGCGACGATCAGGTCGCGGGTGCTGCCCGTGGCTCCGGCGCGTCGCCCCAGCTCGCACAGATAGTCGACGATGCCGCAGGTGGCATAGGCGAGTTCGTAATTCGGGTTGCCCGGCTCCAGCTTGCCCGGAATTTTGTCCTTGCCGTAGAAGTAGTGATAGAGCGTGTCGAGCTCGGCCAGATAGTCGTAACGCCCGTACATCATGGCAAAATGCGGACCGTAGGTCTTGTAGAGGCTGAAGACGTAGTAATCCACGTCGAGCGCCTGCACGTCGACGGCCCGGTGCGGGGCATAGGCCACCGCATCGACGCAGATGCGCGCGCCGCGGGCGTGGACGAAATCGGCAAAGCTGCGGATCGGGTTCACGGAGCCCAGGATGTTGGAGCAATGGGTGACGCAGACGAGCTTCGTCCGCTCGCTCATCAGGGGCTCCAGATCCGCCAGATCCAGCGTCAGCGTCTCCTTGTTGACCGGCCAGAAGCGCAGCACGATGCCCATGGCCTGCAGCCGGTCCCAGGGGCCGATGTTGGATTCATGGTCGCCGCTGCTGACGATGATCTCGTCACCCGGCTGCAGCTGGCTCTGCATCGCCTTGGCCAGGTTCTGCAGCAGAACGGTGGTGGAGCTGCCGAAGACGATCTCCTCCGGGCGGCTGGCATTGACCAGATCCTTGCCCGCGACACGGGCTTCGTAGAGAGCGGCCGCCGCATCGCGCGACACGTCATAGGTGCCGCCGATCTGCACGTTCTTCTCGATCAGGAAGGTGTTGATGCGGGCCAGCGCCGGGGCGACGATCTGCGACCCGCCGGCATTGTCGAAGAAGGTCCAGCCCCGGTCCAGGCCGGGAAACTGGCTGCGGGCATAGGCGAGATCGAGAGCGGAAGTTTGGGACATGGTCTGCGCCATTGCTGGCGTCCTCCGTTTGACGTGTGTTCTTAGTGATTGAGGACGGCGCGCAGGAAACCGCGCGTCCGTTCATGGCTGGGCCGGTCGAAGATCTCTTGCGGGGTGCCGGCCTCCACGAGGCGGCCACCATCCATGAAGATCACCCGGTCGGCGACCTGGCGGGCAAAGCCCATCTCGTGGGTCACCACCACCATGGTGACCCCGGTGCCTGCGAGCTGGCGCATCACGTCCAGCACCTCGCCGACCATTTCCGGGTCGAGCGCCGAGGTCGGCTCGTCGAAGAGCAGCACCTTCGGCTCCATGGCCAGCGCCCGGGCAATGGCGACGCGCTGCTGCTGTCCGCCGGAAAGCTGGCCGGGGAACTTGTCCGCCTGTTCGGCAATGCCCACGCGGGCCAGAAGCTCGCGGGCCTTGCGCTCGGCCTCTGCCGCAGACGTGCCGCGCACCCGCATGGGCGCCAGCATCACGTTGCGCACCACGCTCATGTGCGGGAACAGGTTGAAGGACTGGAACACCATGCCGACTTCGGCCCGGACCTGAGCCAGCGCCTTGCCCGGCTCGACGCGAATGCCGTCGACCGTGATGGTGCTGTCGGGGGAGAAGGCCTCCAGATGGTTGATGCAGCGGATGAGCGTGGACTTGCCCGAACCGGACGGGCCGATCACGCAGACGACCTCGCCCTCGGCGATGTCCAGGTCGATCCCGTGCAGCACGGTGAAGGCATCATAGGCCTTGACCAGTCCGCGAATGGAGATGAGGGGGGCGGTTTGGGTGGTCATCAGCTGCGTCCCCGGCTGAAGTGTTTCTCGAGGCGGCCGACAATGGCGACCATGGGCCACAGCAGGGCCACGTAGATGAGGGCGGCACCGATCAGCGGCGTCGGATTGGCCGACAGCGCCTGCGCCTGGGTCGCCTGCTTCAGAAGGTCCGGCATGGCGACCACGGAAGCAAGGGCGGTGTCCTTGAGCACGTTGATGCAGTTGTTCGTCAGCGGCGGAATGACGATGCGGATCGCCTGGGGCAGCACCACATCCACCATCGTGTGGCGGTTGGAGAGGCCAAGCGCCGCCGAGGCCTCGAACTGACCCTTCGGGATCGCCTCGATGCCGGCGCGGAAGATCTCGGCCGTATAGGCGGCAGACACCAGCGACAGGGCGGTGACGGCGGAGAGGAAGGGCGACAGCCGGATGCCGACGAAGGGCAGGGCGTAATAGACGACGATCAGCAGGACGAGGAGCGGAATGGAGCGGAAGATGTCGATGTAGACCCGGATGAGCCCGCGGGCGAACCCGGGCGCATAGAGGCGGGTCACCGACAGGAACAGGCCGCCGATCAGGCCGCAGATGATGCTGGTGATGCCGATCTGCAGGGTGACCAGCAGGCCCTGAAGCAGCTGGGGCAGGCTCGCCAGCAGCACCGGGCCGTTGAAGAAGGTATTGAGAAGGTTCATGCCGAAAGGATCCCCGGGCAAGGCTGGACGATCCGGCCCGGCGGAGAGGCGCCGCCGGATCGTCCCTTGAGGTGTCAAAGCGGCCGGTCGTCCCGCGTGCGGTGACCGGCCGTCCGGACTTACTTGAGCTTCGGCATGTCGAGGATGGAGACGGTGGAGGTGGTTTCCTCGGCCGGAGCACCGAACCAGGTCTCGTGCAGCTTCGCGATGAAGCCTTCCTTCTTGAGCGTCGTGATGATCTCGTTCACTTCCGTCGCGAGCGGATCATCCTTGTTGAACATGATGGAGTACTTCTCGCCGGTCGGGATGCGTTCCACGACCTTCAGCTCCGGCTTGTCCTTCACGTAGTAGAGCAGGGCCGGGATGTCGGAAATGTAGCCGTCCACGCGGCCGGCCACCAGGTCGAGCATGGCCGGAGCCAGGCCTTCGTAGCGGCGGATCTCGGACAGGCCGACGTCGCCCTTGTGCGCTTCGGCCCACATGTCACCGGTGGAGCCGGTGTCGACGCCGACAACCTTGCCGGACATGCCCTTCAGGCCCTCGATGCCCGACGCGGCAGTGACGGTCAGAGACTGGTCGCTGTCATAGTAGGGCTGGGCGAAGGTCACGGATTCCAGGCGCTTCTCGGTGATGGTGATCGAGGAGATCGCCATATTGATGCGGCCGGACTGAACCGCCGGGAAGAGGCCGTTGAAGGGCGTGTTGACGAATTCGACGGACTTGCCGAGACGGGCTGCGATCTCGTTGACGAGATCCACTTCGAAGCCGGTCACCTTCCCGCTGGCGTCTTCGAATTCCCACGGCACGTTGCCGATGTTTGCGCCGACGGTCAGGTCGGCGGCATGCGATGCGGTCGCGCCGAAGGCGGCGACGAGGCCTGCGAGCAGGATCCCCTTGAAGCTGGTTGCGCTTGTCATGACTGTTCCCCTTGTGTTTTGAACATGACTCACTGTATGGCTGGTCCAACTGGTCAGACCAGTTAGACCAAACAAGCATGGCGGTTTGGACTTTGCAAGATGGCTCATGAAAAATAGAGTGCACCTGCGAACAGATGCCTGGGAGACGGGACGGAAGATGCTGAACAAGACCCTCGTGCCGCAATCGGTGGTCCGGGAAATCCAGGCGATGATCCAGTCCGGAACCCTGAAGGCCGGAGAGAAGATTCCCTCCCAGCGCGAATTTGCCCAGAAGTTTGGCATCAGCCGGGCCTCCTTGCGCGAGGCGCTGCTGACGCTGGAGACCCTGGGCCTCGTCAAGACCGAGGCCGGGCGCGGCACCTATGTGACGTCGGGTCCGGGGGCGTCGTCGTCCGGCATGGCCCCCTGGCGCTATTCCGACATTCATTCCGCCTTCGACGTGTTCCAGACCCGCCTTATGCTGGAAGGGGAGATCGTGCGCCTCGCCGCCGGCCGTCTCACCCAGATGGATCTGGATGCCCTGCAGCGGGCCACCACCGCCATGGAGGAGGCCTGGGAGGCGCAGGATCTGGTCGCCAATGTCGAGGCGGATCTGGAATTCCACAAGACCATCGTTTCGGCCTGTTCAAATTCCATGCTCAAGGCGCTCTATCAGACCGTGCGCGACCAGCTGGTGGAAACCCAGCGCCAGCCGATCCCCATGACGGATCCTGAGCGCATGAAGCAATCGATTGCCGAGCACCGGCGCATCATCGAGGCCCTGCGGGCCAATGACGGGGCAGGCGCGCGGCGCGAGATGGAAACCCACATCCGCAACACCGCCCGCTGCGCCGGCCTGGATCCCTGAACCCAGATCCCTGACCCCCGTCCCCCGTTCCTGAGTCGCCGGTTCCGAGCCCGGATCTCCGGACACCGGCGCAGCTGCCCGCAGCGCGCATTGGGGCCGCCTGCCATTGAAGGAAGGGGACCCGCGTCCTATCATCGGGCTGCGGCCCTCTGCTTTCGCCGCAGCCAACCGATGCGGATCCGATCCACTCATGGGTGACATGCTCCTGACCCACGAACCCGTTCTGCGCCTGTCCGTTTTCCTCGGCGTTCTGGTGGGGATGATGCTGTGGGAACTGGCCGCGCCCCGCCGCCGCCTGGAGATCCCCCGGGTGCTGCGCTGGACCAACAATCTGGCGCTGGTGGCGATGGACACGGCCCTCTTGCGCCTGACGTTTCCGGTTCTGGCCGTCGGTGTCGGCGTCCTGGCGCAGGACAAGGGTTTCGGCCTCTTCAACATGGTCGAGCTGCCCGGCGCGCTGGCCTTTTGCGCCGGCATCCTGCTCCTTGATCTCGCCATCTATCTCCAGCACGTGCTCTTTCACGCGGTCCCGGCCCTTTGGCGGCTCCACCGCATGCATCACGCTGACCTCGATTTCGACGTGACCACGGGCCTGCGCTTTCATCCCCTGGAAATCCTGCTCTCCATGGGGATCAAGCTGGCGGTCGTGGCAGCACTCGGGCTGTCCCCCGTCACGGTCCTCGTCTTCGAGATCCTGCTGAATGCCACCGCGCTCTTCAATCACTCCAACATCCGCCTCAGCCCCTCTGTCGACCGGTGGCTGCGGCTGGTGCTGGTAACGCCGGACATGCACCGGGTGCATCACTCGGTCGATCCGCGCGAGACCAACTCCAATTACGGCTTCTCCGTGCCCTGGTGGGACCGGCTGCTCGGCACCTATGTGGCCCAGCCGGCGCTTGGGCACGAGTCCATGCAGATCGGCATCGAGCAGTTTCGCGAGCCCGCTGACCTGCGCCTTGACCGGATGCTGATTCAGCCGCTGATCGGACCCGCCAGCGGCCACGCGCTCGATGTCTCCGGTGAGCATCGCGACGGCTCCCGCGACTGATCCTCGCGAGTGATTGCCACGATTGATGAATGCCGTTCAGCATAACGCTGAGCGAACGGCCCCTAGTCCGCGGGCAGTCTCACGCCATATCGGGTAAACGCTTCGGTGCACTCCCGAAGCCTTGATCAAGAATTGACCCGCCGGTCCGGCGGGAGAGGGCAGAGGCCTCCGTTTCCCGGGGACGCCGCGATCCGCATCGGATCGTGCCGGGGGTGGAGTGCGCCCATCCGAGCGAGGAGAGGATCCATGCAACTGAACATTAATGGGGCGATGCAGCAGGTCGATGTGGAGCCGGATACCCCGCTGCTCTGGGTGCTGCGCGACACGCTGGGCATGACCGGCACGAAATACGGCTGCGGCCTGGCCCAGTGCGGTGCCTGCACCGTGCTGGTGGATGGTGTGGCAACCCGCACCTGCGTGACCCCGGTGGAGGCGGTCGAAGGCTCCGAGATCACCACCATCGAGGCCATCGGCAATGACCCGGTCGGCCGCAAGGTGGTCGAGGCCTGGGTCGACAATCAGGTCCCGCAATGCGGCTATTGCCAGTCGGGTCAGGTCATGGCGGCCACCTCGCTTCTGAAGGAAACGCCGAACCCGACCGAAGAGGACATCGCCGCCGCGATGACCAATCTGTGCCGCTGCGGCACCTACAACGCCATTTCCGCCGCCGTGCGGCAGGCCGCCGAAGCGTGAGGGGGGACCGGTTCATGAAACACTCCGTAGAAGCGGCCCGTCCGCTCAACCTGTCCCGTCGCGGCTTCCTGGCCGGAACGGGCGCGCTGGTGCTTTCCGTGTCCGTGCCCATGGGCAGTGCCCGGGTGCAGGCCCAGCAGGCAACGCCGGCCGCCGCCGGCACCCGCATCGAGGCCTTCCTCGAGATCCTTCCCGACAGCACCGTGAAGTTCCGCAGCGCCTTCGTCGAAGGCGGGCAGGGCATCTACACCGCCATGGCCCAGATCGTGGGCGAGGAACTGGATGTGGAGCCGGCCAACTTCCATGTGGAAACCGCGCCTCCCGGCCCGGACTACCTGCTGATCGGCGGCCAGATGCGCTTCACCGGCGGCAGCATGTCCGTGCGCACCAGCTATGACGCCATGCGCAAGCTCGGCGCCTCCGCCCGTGCCATGCTGCTTGAGGCGGCCGCGGCCGAACTCTCCGTGCCGGTCTCGGAACTGACCACCGAGCCGGGCAAGGTCGTCCACGCCGCTTCCGGTCGGTCGCTGGCCTACGGCGATCTTGCAGAGGCAGCCTCCGCACTTCCCGTGCCCGAGACGGTCGAGCTCAAGGCCCGCGAGGACTTCCGCTACATCGGCAAGCCCGAGAAGCGCGTCGACGTTCTGGCCAAGTCCACCGGCAAGGCCCAGTATGCCATCGATCTCAAGGTGGACGGCATGCTCTATGCGGCCGTCCAGCACGCCGGCCGCCTCGGTCAGAAGCCCGTCTCCCTGACCAACGAGGCGGAGGTTGCCGCCATGCCCGGCGTCCACTCCCTGCACAAGCTGAAGGGCGCGGTGGCCGTCGTCGCCGACAGCTGGTGGCGCGCTCGCCGCGCCGTCGAGACTCTGGAAGTCGAATGGGCCGAAGCGGGGGAGGGCACGCCCTTCGTCATGCCGGCGGACTATTCCACCGCTGCCCACATGGAGAAGCTCAAGACCACGGAAGGCGAAGGTCTTGCCTTCGAGAGCGAAGGCGATGCCGCGGCCGCTCTGGCCTCGGCCACCCGCAAGGTCTCGGCCGTCTATGACGCACCGCCGCTGGTTCATGGTCAGCTGGAGCCGCCGTCCGCGCTCGCCCGCTGGAACGGCGATGGCACCCTGGAGCTCTGGCTGCCCAACCAGGCCCCGGAGATGTTTCAGGCCGATGCCGCCAAGATCGCCGGCGTCACTCCGGACAAGGTCATCATCCACTCGCCCATGCTCGGCGGCTTCTTCGGCCGTCACTTCCTCTATGCGGCTGCCAGCCCCTATCCCCAGGCAATTGCCCTGTCGAAGGCTGTCGGCAAGCCGGTGAAGGTGCTCTGGAGCCGCGAGGAAGAGTTCCTGCGCGATGCCCAGCGCCCCATGGGTGTTGCCCGCTTCGAGGCGGCTCTCGACGATGCGGGCCAGCCGGTGGCGCTCTCCGCCGTCACCGTGGGCGAAGGTCCGATCGGCCGCTGGTTCGGCCGTCAGCCCGACAAGGTGGACAGCTCCACCGTGGAAGGCATTGCCGGCAAGCCTTATGCGATTGCCAACCGGCGCGTCGGCAACATCCTGGTGGAAGATCCGATGGTCATCGGCTTCTGGCGCTCTGTCGGTCACTCGATGAATGACTTCTTCTACGAGACCTTCTTCGACGAAATGGCCGACGCGGGCGAGCAGGATCCCTTCGAGCTGCGCATGAAGCTGCTGGAGGCAAGCCCGCGCCACAACACCCTGCTTCAGGCGGTGGGCGATCTGTCGGGGGGCTGGAAACGCGGTCCTTTCGAGGCGGAAGACGGCAGCCGCCGGGCCCGTGGCGTGGCCATGGCCTCGCCCTTCGGCTCGGAAGTCGCAACCATCGCGGAAGTCTCCCTCGAGGATGGGGAAGTGGTCGTCCATGACGTGTGGGTGGCCATTGATCCGGGATCCATCGTCAATCCGGCGATTATCGAATCCCAGGTCAATTCCGCCGTGGCCCTCGGTCTGTCCTCGGCGCTCCTCGAAGGCGTCACCTATGTGGACGGCATGCCGGAGGCCCGCAACTACGACCTCTATCCCATCCTCTCGCCCGAGCGCATGCCGAAGGTGCATGTGACGATCGTCGAGAGCGGGGCGCCCATGGGCGGCATCGGCGAACCGGGCCTGCCTGGCGTGCCGCCTGCGGTGGTCAACGCGGTCGCGGCCCTCACCGGCACCCGCATCCGCAGCCTGCCCCTGTCGAAGCACGACCTGACCGCCAAGGGCTGACGCCCCGCACGGTTGATCCTTGCGACGACCCACGACCTCCTGAACCCGGCGCCGGACCCGAAAGGGCCCGGCGCTTTGGTGTTTGAGGCACAAACACGAAAAACCGGCCCCGAACCAATCGGAAAGCCGGACAAGACCTTGAACGTCACACTACGCCGTCACATGAGGTGACGATGCAGGATGAAGTTGTTTCTGGGAAAGAAAAAAGAGTTGGCTGGGGAACCTGGACCCTCATGGGGTGCGCAGATAAGCGTTTGATCTTGAAAAACATTCAGCGATTTCATAAAGGTAGGGTACATTCAACAGGGCATTTTGAGGTACATTCTTTGTCTCGAAGTCGTGCGCCGACCTACCTTGAGAAGATGAACAACGGTGGCTGGAGGGTGTCGGTTCCGGTCCCCCGAGAACTCGTCAAAGCCATCGGCAAGACCCGCCTGAAGCGATCCCTTGAGACGCACAGCCAAGCCGAAGCGGAACGGAAGAAACATGCCGTCGTGGCCGAGTTTCTCGCGATGATTCAAGCCGCCCGGGAAGGAAGGCTGCCGAAGGCCACAGTCGTGGGGATCGCCGCCGCGCCTTCCATGTCCGACCGGGAGCTTACCAGTCTGGCCCTTGATCTTCGAAGCAATCTCCAGTCCCAAGACGAAGGCACCGACGATTTCGAACTGGAGAAAGAAGGCATCTTTCAGGTTGCCGAACTGATCAGGGGGCCTGAGATCGGGATTGATGAGGAGAGGGACAGCCCAGTTTTCGACCCGCACAGCGAGAAGAAGGCAGGTCAGTTTCTCCGAGTTGCCCTCGGAAAGGAGACACCAGTTCGTGAGCCGCTGGATCTCTTCCATGCGCAGGTGAAGTGGTCGCCGCGTACCAAGAGTGACAGCGGCAGGGCGATCAACGCGCTGGATGACTGGTGTAAGGACAAGCGTGTGCCCTTCGTTATCGAGGCTATTACCCGCAAGAGGGCTGGCCAGTTCATCGGCGACCTAGCGTCCAACCCTGACAGGCCGCTTACCAACCGGACCATCAACAAATATCTGTCCTGCCTGTCGCAGTTCTGGTTCTGGCTGGAGAAGCGCGGCTACGTCGAGCGTGATAGTTCTCCTTGGTCTCGCCAATCGCTGCCCAAGGTCCAGCCGAAGGAGGACGAGAAGGAGAGGCCATTCACTGACGACGAGATGGTGAAGCTGTTCAGCGGCCAACCCAATCAGCCCTATCTCAGGGATGTAATGTTAATCGGAGCCCTGACAGGTGCCCGCATCGATGCCATTATCAGCCTCAAGCGCAAGGACATCACCGAGGACGGAAACATCCGCTTCAAGCCGCAGAAACGGGAGAAGGCTTCCCGTCTGGTCCCTATCCACAGCGCCTTGAAATCGACCATGGAGCGGCTTGTGAAGGGCAAACAGCCCGATGATGATCTATTCCCCGAATGTCCTCCCGTGGCCGCTGACAAGCCGCAGGAACGGTCCATGCCGGCGGCGGTCAAGGCCTTCACCTACTACCGCAGGGCTTCCGGCATCGTTGATCCGGTGGAGGGCAAGCGCAGAGATCGCGTCAACTTCCACTCGTTCCGCCGATGGTTCATCACGAAGGCACTTCAAGCGGGCCAGCCAGAACTGGTGGTTCAGATCGTGGTCGGGCACAAGCCGCAGAGCGTGGCAGCTAGCGTGTACCTCGGAGGGCTGACCATCGAGCAGATGCGAGAATGTGTGGAGGCGGTGAGGCTACCGCCGCTGTGATTTCAATTTTGTAGGAAATCCGACCAAGGTCAGCTATTGAGTGCCTTCTTTAAGGACTTAGGAAGCGCATCACTAACCAAGTCAAAATCACGATGATGGAGGCCCCGGTAGGTTTTCTCGGCAACGATACAAAACAAATAAAGTACTCTGCTGCAGGTTTCCGATATTGCCCCAAATGTTTCATTAGCCTCTTTTTCTAGATAACGAGGATACTCCCCAGAGGCTGTCACAAGCGCCATATGCGCGGCATTGGACGTGTGGACGTATCCGCACAGTAGTGCGTATCTACTTCTTAGCACATTGAAGTAGCCGTATACTATTTTATCGTCTTTGATAGCTGGAACGCTGCTCACTAAGTCAAGGAGTTCATAGGTAGATTTTAGCGCAAGAACTGCCTGATCCTGAGATAGTCCCAAGCATCTCATCCAGTTCTCCAAGCCGCTCCTTAAGGAAAGTTGGGACGATTTGTATAATCCAGTGCTTGCCAAGAAAATGCTTTGGCATATATCTGAAATCGCCTCGCGGAAATAAACATGAAATTGTTCATTTTTTTCTTTTATTTTCCATGATGGCTTCTTGCTGAGGTTCGCCTCGAGAATAAGTAGGGGGTAATAGTGCTTAAATACCTTGCTTATGTGGCTTTGAAGTCGAGCGTCGTCCAGCAATGGTCCTATGTTGAACGACCTAAGGAACTGGCTGTACTCTAACTCTGCGGTTTTTGTTTTATGTTTCATCGACGCTACGCCGTGTCAGAATTTGTATCAGCTCGTTCCAGCTTTGGCTGTTGGCTCGTCGATCTGCTACTATAGCATCAATGCCCGGATCATCTTGAGTGACGCGGGTAATGGCTTCAACAAGACGACCAAGTCTTTGATCATCAAGCTTGGCGGTCTCGCAAACAATTAAGCCGATGAGTTCATAACGCGACCGCTTTTCCCAACGCGCGATGTTTAAGCCAAGGGCACCATTGGCAAAGTCGGCTATGTCTTCGTTGTTAGGAAAATACCGAGTATTGTTGAAAATTATAGGTAGGGAACCCACTAGGAACTGAATGTTTCCATTGCTGGAGCCGGCCTTGCGTAGTGACTCTGGAGGGGCAGTCTGAAAATTCGCCTCAGTCAGCATCTTAAAATCCAGATGGGAGTAGGACTGGAGCAGCCATGATAGCTCCTCAAGAAACCGTCCAGCGGTTCGCACGTCACGGGTCTTTTCGGACCTCGTCGTAGATTTCTTCTCCGCCTTTTTAGCCATTGGCTTTCTCCGCGAACTCCTTGGCAATACCGGTGATACCGCGCTTGAGGTCGTTGTCATCTAGATCAAAGATCAAGGCTTGGTGCCCTTGTCCTTTTGCGAGCTTAACTCGTTTAGGTAAAGAAGCCGCGTATCGCTTCCCTGCCCAGACGGGGTTCTTGTCCAAAAATTCTACGGCTTCCCGGTACACCACGGTGTTGGTTTCAACGATGGTCAGAACCACTCCGACGCATTCAATCGGATGTCCGTAGTTCTGAGAGAAGCGCTCAACAACACCTCGCAAAAGATCTATGCCGGTTCGAGATAGCGGCTCTGGCTTGACGGGAACTAAATAGCCATCTGATGCCAGAAGCGCCGCCATCATCCAGTGGGACGGTGTCGGTGGAGTGTCAACGATGACAAAGTCATATATCTCCGCCGCGTTAATTGCTTCCAGATACCTCTTGAGCCGTTGTTCTCGGCCTTGCCCGCCTCCCATTTCCAGCCGATACAGCTCCAAGTCCCCGGGCAGAAGGTCAAAATTTTCCTTTATCCGCCAAGGCTTGATGTCCTTGAGTGCAATGGGGGCTTGCGGTTTGGCTCCTTCGACAGCGCTAACGGCCATGGGAGCGTCGTCAAAGATGCTAACGATTGTCGGCTGCCCAGCGGCCCGAGATTTCACATATTTTTCTGGCGAGATCAGACACTGAGTAGCGTTGAATTGAGGGTCAAGGTCGACAAGTAAGACTTTGCGACCGTGTCGTCGTACCAATGTGTCGGCAAGATTGGTTGCCAGGGTTGTCTTTGCCACGCCCCCCTTCATGTTTACAACGCTGATAACTGCCATACTTGCCTCCCAGACCCAAATTCGATGTCAATGGGTATAAACTGCAAATTCAACTGTCAATTGCTGTTCGCTCAGGGCTCTACCGGATACTCAAAAAGCATTATCGCCCCCTCTGGAAGATGCGGAGAGGTTTTCTGTCCCCCTAAGGATCCTGAATACGCTGGAGCGGCTGACCCCCAGAACCTCCACGATCTCTTCCGCAGTCTTTCCTTCGGCCCTTAGTCGCCTGACATCATCAGCCTTTCTTTGGGCTGTTGGTGCGCGGCCCTTGTACTTGCCTTCTTCCTTAGCCTTGGCAATGCCTTCCCGCTGCCGCTCCAGCATGATTTCCCGTTCAAACTCTGCAATGGACCCTAGCAGGTTCATCATCAGCTTGCCGGTCGGTGTCGAGGTATCGATCCCAAGGGCCAGGATCTTGAGCGTCACGCCCTTAGCTTGAAGCGTATCCGTGATCCTGACCAGATCGGGCATTGAACGGGCAAGACGATCCAGCTTGGTGACTACGAACACGTCACCCTCACGGGCATACTCCAAGGCCCGCTCAAGTTCTGGCCTGTTCTTGTCCACTGAGGAAACCTGTTCCTGAAACACCTTCTCACAGCCAGCAGCCTCAAGGTCGCGAAGTTGGGCAGCGAGGCCATAGGTCTGGTCAATTGTCGAGGTGCGGGCATAGCCGATGATGGTAGAGGGCATAGGTGAAGCTCCGAAGTGCCATATAAGTCATTGACCTTGTGATACCGTCAGTCTCAAAAGTCAATAACCACTCATGTGGCACTATCAATGACGTCACTCCGAGGGAGTCACTAGGGCGTGGTCTATTGGGACTGGTGTGCCTTCTGGGCGCTGCGGCGGCTCTTAGCGGTGCGGCTCCGTTCAAGTACCCGCTGCCGATACTCAGGGTCGCTGTGGTAGCGCCTCTTGTTCGCCTCACGGCTGACCTCCAGCCTCTTGGCTCGAAAGTCAGGGTCTGTCCTGTACCGCTCCTTGATGCGCTCCAGTTTCCGCTTCTGCTTCGCCTGATATGCTGCCTGCCTCTTCTCCAGCTTCGCCTGACGCGCTGCTTCGTCGTCCGACCGCTGGGGGATCTTCTGGAGCTGGTGGTGCTGGTCGCAATGATCATGGGCTTTTGCCTCGTAGTCATCACCCCAGCGGAGATCGATCAGAATGTTGCTGTCGTCCATGGTGTTCCTTCTAAGACGCCACGAGCAGCACTACCCCTGGAGGGGGGAGATCGCCATGGCTCTCTATATGATTGGGGGGAAGAATTTTTGCGGCAAAACACCGTGACCCCTCGTCAGGCTCGACCTCGAAGAAGGCGGCAGAGGGAACCCGACAATAGGCCACGAAGGGTGACCGGCAAGGGTGGCAAGAGGTGCCGGTCAGAGGGCGGGGTGTACAAGATGTACACCTCTAGAAATGTACACCCTTGGCTTCAGAAGTCGGCTTCTTCCTCGTCGTCGGTGAAGCCATCCAGATCGCCTTCAGACAGCAGCCGTATGATGTCCTCGACTCTGCCCGGGCAAAGCTTCTCAATGGTAGCCGCCATGATCTCCGTGTTCTTGAAAAACTGGGGGCCAACGGCCCGTTGTATTCTGTCAGCGTATTCCTTCGCCTTCTGCTCCACGACATCCTCCCAATCCAAATCCATCTTGCATGTTCGGCCCTTGGCCAACGACAGAGCCGCATTCCAAGCGGAAGGCAGCGTTTGATCCGCCTTCAACAACTCCTTCCTCACCTTCCGCATGTTGCCGATGGTGCTAGTAGGGAGCCCCGTAAGCTTGCTCTCCTGTTGTTTGGAGTAGATCCCAAGGCAGACCAGCATCCATGCATGGTTGCTCCTTTGTGCCGATGTGAGGGGAAGCTTGATGTCGAGGTGAGAACCAGTGGCGAAAGCTAGTGCGTCTTGAGGTGTGCCTTCAAACCAACTGACAGGGATCGTCACCGGCTTCCCGGTCCGCCTCCGATACAGCTTGTAGGCCTTCACGCGATGATGGCCATCAAGGAGGATGATCGAGCCACCGCATCTCCAAACAGAGATGGGTCTCAGATCGTCCCCAGTGGTCAGGGTGTAGAGCAGGCTCTCAACGTGTCTGTTGTCGATCTCCCCCGCTCCCCGTGCCTGAAACAGGGCTTCGATGTGGAGCAGATCGTTAGGGTTGATTCTGTCTGGCTTGGCGGGATCGTCGCGCCCCGTAGCTTTCACCTCCCCCAACACCTTCAGTATGTCGGCAGGATCTCGCGACGGCAAATCAGCCGGTAATGTTCCGGAACCCGCCAATGAGGGCGCTTTGTGTTCCTCGGTCGTCATCGTTGTTTCCATTGATTGCCATGATGTTCGTTTTGTTGTTGTCGTCTCCACCACTGACCAAAAAGAAACCCCGCAGTCGCAGGGACCACGGGGCTAAGCTGACAATGGAAACGTGAGCGGGACAGAGGCCAACTCTTAGGTGTCGAGTGGTCACATGGACCGGCCTTCTCTCTCCCTATGTGAGGGGCATTCGTGCCTCTTCCCTTTAGTGGCCGCAATCGGCCCGCCACTCAGGCTGCACTGCCTTTCCTGTCGAAACACCAGTGTCGGACTCCGCCATTCTTCCCCTCGAACCGATCATGTCTCGACCAAAAGGCCTCGAACCAGTTCGTGCTGACATAGGCCCAGTGAGTCCCGGCGACCTCGACCAACAACTTCAAACCCAAAACATCAATATTCCAGCGCATGACTTCTCCTTCGGGCTGTGTGCCCGTTGCGAATGATGCCCCATAGAGGAGGCGTGAGGTCCTTCGAAGGTCAGGCGAAGAAGAAATGAAAATCAGGTTTATGTCAACAAAAACATGTATTTAACCCACGCGTGGGACAGTTGCAGTCGTGGGTGGATCAGGTGTTTTTGCTGGGAGCAGCTTGTGTTGCCTCAGGTCCGGCCGGGAGCGTTTGGCGACAGTGCCGCTCACGGTTGGTCGATCTCTTGGGAGAGGCGGCTAGGAGAAGGCGCAGAGGTACATAACGGGGTACGATCTGAGGTACGCACCTGCCCATAAGTCATTGAATTTGCTAAGGCAAAAAGAGTTGGCTGGGGAACCTGGATTCGAACCAGGACTAACGGAGTCAGAGTCCGCGGGTCTACCGTTAACCTATTCCCCAGCAAGCGAGCTGTCTCGCGTCCGGCGCTGGTGGCCGGTGCGGCGGGCCGTGCCGCCGTCGATGGCTGGGGTATATAACCAACCGGGCTTTCGGCGCAAGCGCCCCGCCGAACTTTTTTTGCCGACTTTCCACAGCCGGTCGACGTGGCCGGTCTGCGGGCGTTGCTCATCCCGCCTCGTGCCGGGACAGAGCACTGCGGCTCGTGCCCGGAAACCCTTGCGGAAACGCGCGAATTTTCAAAATGAAAACGTCGGGAAAGATCGGTTTGTCGCGCGCAGGAGCTGCCTGGGGATAACCGGATTGGCATCTGTGGTCGCTTGAGCAGGCCCCTCCGGCGTGCAGATTTTTCAACCGAATATGAATGAGGGTTGGCATTCGCATGCAGGGGAGGCGCGGGGAGGCGAGCGGGCGGGTCATCGCAGGCTCGACAAGGCCGATGTCGTCAGCGGGGCCCATTGACTGGAGCGGGTGGAGCCGCGCGGACGGGCCCGGGGAAAGCGCGGGGCGCTCATGGGATGAGCCTGACCGATGCATTGAACATATCATGACCTCGGCGGGTCGGGGCGGTTTCACCGCTGAGCCTGCTCCGAATGGGAGCAGGGAGGCATGAGATCGACATCCGCTGTGGTCCGGGTCTTGAGCTGGGGGGGGCACAGTGCGCGCCTCTCCGATGCCTCTTGTCTGTCAGTCTCGTCTGTCCGTCGCGCGCGCCGCTTTCCTGCGTCTGCCTGCCCTGCGTCCGCCGGGTCCCTGCCCAGGCAGGATCGCGGCGCGGACAGAAGCCTAGTCGACGGGCAGTCTTGCTGATAACATGTCAGCCAACGAAGAGACGCGTGCGAAAAATGGGGCTTCAGCTCCGGTTTCCCGCGCCAGACAAGGCATGAAAAGTGACTGATTCAGCACACGAGCCTCCCGAATCGCGTCGGGAAGCGGCTGATCCGTCCGGACCCATTTCCCGCGCAGGTCAGCGGGCCAATTCCCGGCGCAAGCGGCGCCGGCGTCGCAACGGCAAGGCTGAAGGCGGAGGGGATATCTCCTCCACCGGTGCCGGCCACAGCGCTTCCGGTCGTCAGACCGGCGAGGCATCGGGTGCGTCCAGCGGCTCCAGAACGGGTCGCAAGGCGCAGCGCAAGGCTCTGAAAGGAGCGCCCCGAGGGCTCGAACCAAGTGCGGGCGACGGGACTTCGATCCCGGACCGGTCCGGGTCTCGCGCCGCCGAGGGTGGCGCAGAGGCCGGGTCCGCACCGGGCAAGCCCCCGCAGGGGCCCAGATCGCGACGTCGCGCGGCCCGCAAGGGCAAGGGGCGCAACGGCGGCGATGGGCGGCCCTCGCACAAGGGGACTGGTTCTGCACCCCGGCCGCTCTCGGCCGGTCAGGGCTCGGAGACCGTTGGAACATCTGGGACCGGACAGGGCGAACCGGATCGCCATGCGGCGGATGCAGGGCCTGCAGACGGTGCGGGCGGTCGTGACCTCATGCCAGGCCGTGACCTTCTGTCAGGCATGGGTGCCGGGCATCCTGCCTCTTCAGCTCCTTTGGGGGCTGTTGCGGAGAAATCCGGGCTGACCGAGCACGGCCCCGTGCGCGCAAAAGGGCGTCGTCGCGGACGCAGGCGCGCAAGCGCCGGAGAGGGGACGGGCCACGCAAAGATCCCGTCGGGACAGGCACGCAGCGAGGCAGCTGCTCAAGGTCTGACGGGCGAGGACCGCGCGTCCCTGCCTGCGGGTGGCGTCCAGACCCGGCAGGAACAGTCTTCTCCGGCGGCTCCTGGTGATGTTCGGGCAGACGTGCGGGCGGACATGCGGACTGGCTTGCGGCCCGGTGTGCGCGCCACCTCCGGGCGCGGGGTCGATCCGCTTTATGCCGCGCTGGATCTGGGCACCAACAATTGTCGGCTGCTGATTGCCCGTCCCGATGACCGGGGCTTCCGGGTGGTCGATGCCTATTCGCGCATCGTGCGTCTGGGGGAAGGGGTCGGCAGCACCGGCCTTCTCTCCACCCAGGCCATGGACCGGGCGGTCGAAGCCCTCGACATCTGCCAGCGCAAGCTGGAGGAGCGCGGGGTGGCCCGTGCCCGCCTGATTGCCACCGAGGCCTGCCGGGCCGCCGCCAACGGGCTCGACTTCATCGAGCGGGTGCGAGCGGAGACGGGCATGACGCTTGAGGTCGTCAGCCGCGAGACGGAAGCCCGTCTTGCGGTCGCGGGCTGCGTCACACTGGTGGATCCCGCCGCCGACGGGGTCATCCTGTTCGATATCGGCGGCGGCTCGTCGGAAATCGTCTGGCTCGACCTGCGCAACCGCTGCGGGGCACGCGGCTTTGCGCTCACCCGCTTCATCCGCTCCTGGGCGTCGCTCCCCGTGGGTGTGGTGAACCTGGCCGAGCGCCACGGCGGCGTGGATGTGACGCCGGAGGTGTTCGAGGCCATGGTCCGCGACGTGGAAGGGCATCTCGCGGGTTTCGCGCTGGGAGAGGATCTGAGCGCGGCAATCCGGGGCGGGGGCGTGCACATGCTGGGCACTTCCGGCACGGTCACGACGCTGGCGGGCGTGCAGCTTGGCCTCAAGCGCTATGACCGCCGCCGTGTGGACGGCGCGTGGCTGGAAAGCGGTCAGGTCAGCGAGATGATTGATCGTCTGCGCCAAATGTCTTACGAGGAGCGCGTGAACAATCCCTGCATCGGTGCCGACCGCGCCGATCTGGTGCTTGCCGGCTGCGCCATTCTTGAGGCGATCCGCCGGCGCTGGAACTGCGAGCGCCTGCGCGTCGCGGACCGGGGATTGCGCGAAGGCATTCTGACAGAACTCATGGCCGCAGATGGGGTGTGGTCGAAGGGAAAGGGCGGGCGCTGGGGCTCCCGCAACAAAGGCAAGACATGACCCGTTCGAGCAAGGGCACCGGTGACCGCGGCCTTCACGTGAAGGTGAAGACCGCGCGCGGCCGCCGTTCCTCCTCCACCCAATGGCTGCAGCGGCAGCTCAACGACCCCTACGTGCGCCGTGCCAAGGCGGAGGGCTGGCGCTCGCGCGCGGCCTTCAAGCTCATCGAGATCGACGACAAGCACAAGCTGCTCAAGCCCGGCTACCGGGTCGTCGACCTTGGGGCGGCTCCCGGTGGCTGGTGCCAGGTGGCGGCGGAGCGGGTGAAATCCGCTCCCGAAGCGCCCAAGGTGGTCGGCATCGACTATCTGGAGATGGACCATCTGCCCGGCGTGACCTTCCTGCAGAAGGACTTTCTGGACGATGACGCGCCGCAGATGCTGATCGAGGCCCTCGGCGGCTACGGTCCGGACGTGGTGATTTCCGACATGGCGGCGCCCACCACGGGCCACCGCCAGACCGACCACCTGCGCACGACCCATCTCTTCGAGGTGGCGATCCATTTCGCCGAGCGCAATCTGGTGCCCGGCGGGTCGTTCCTGGCCAAGGTCTTCCGGGGCGGCACCGAAGGCGAGCTGCTGCAGGAGCTCAAGCGCTCCTTCAAGACGGTGGCTCATCTGAAGCCGCCGTCAAGCCGCAAGGAAAGCCCGGAACTCTACGTCATCGCCAAGGGCTTCCGGGGCCGCGATGCGGATAATGCGCCGCTTGATGCCGGAAGTGCGGCCGGAAGGGCCTCAGCCGCAGAGGGCTTCGACCCGCGCGGCGAAAGCCACGACGACGACTGATCCGTCCCGTTCGGGGCTGGGGGCCGGGGCAAGGAACCTCTGGGCGACAGGAAAAACGCGGTGACAGGAAAATCGGGTCCGGGGCGAGATTTTTGCCCCGCACCCTTTTCAGACTGTCACCTCCATGTTATTGACCCGCGCCAACTTCTCCGGCACAGCCGAAGCACATCCATCGATGCGGGAACTCACCATTCCGGCGTCGTGTTGATCCTATTCAAGGAAGGGAAATTGGCGCATGGCCACGTTTTATGTTCCGTCGACCGGTGTGGAAGCACTGACCTTCGATGACGTTCTGCTGATTCCCGGCCACTCCGAGGTCATGCCCGCGCAGACCGATCTGCGCTCGCGGGTGACCAAGAACCTCGAACTCAACCTTCCGATCATTTCTTCTGCCATGGACACGGTCACCGAAGGCCGTCTGGCAATCGCGATGGCCCAGGCCGGCGGCATTGGCGTCATTCACCGCAACCTCTCCCTCGAGCAGCAGGCCGAGGAAGTGCGCAAGGTGAAGAAGTTCGAAAGCGGCATGGTCGTCAATCCGCTGGTCATCGGCCCGGACGCGACCCTGGCCGAAGCCCTCGACCTTATGAAGCGTTTCGGCATCTCCGGCGTGCCGGTCGTCGAAAACGGTGGCGCGGGCGGTCAGGTCACCGGCCGCCTGGTCGGCATCCTCACCAACCGCGACGTGCGCTTCGCCTCCAATCCGGAGCAGAAGGTCTATGAACTGATGACCCGGGAAAACCTGGTCACCGTCTCCGACAACGTGAGCCAGGAAGAAGCCAAGCGTCTTCTGCACCATCACCGCATCGAGAAGCTGCTGGTCACCGACAAGAAGCAGAACTGCATCGGCCTGATCACCGTCAAGGACATGGAAAAGGCCCAGCTCAATCCGAATGCCTCCAAGGACGATCAGGGCCGTCTGCGGGTGGCCGCCGCCACCAGCGTCGGCGACGAGGGCTTCGAGCGCGCCGAGCGCCTGATCGATGCGGGCGTCGACCTGATCGTGGTGGACACCGCCCACGGCCACTCCCAGCGCGTTCTGGAAATGGTCACCAAGGTCAAGAAGATCTCCAACGCCACCCAGGTTCTGGCCGGCAATGTCGCCACCGGTGAAGCCACCAAGGCGCTCATCGATGCGGGCGCTGATGCGGTCAAGGTCGGCATCGGCCCGGGCTCCATCTGCACCACCCGTATCGTCGCCGGCGTCGGCGTGCCCCAGCTCACCGCCATCATGGATTGCGTGAACGAGGCCTCCAAGCAGGACATTCCGATCGTGGCCGACGGCGGCATCAAGTACTCCGGCGATCTGGCCAAGGCCATCGCCGCTGGCGCCTCCACCGTCATGGTCGGCTCCCTGCTGGCCGGCACGGAAGAAAGCCCGGGCGAGGTCTATCTGCACCAGGGCCGCTCCTACAAGGCTTACCGCGGCATGGGCTCCGTGGGCGCCATGGCGCGCGGCTCCGCAGACCGTTACTTCCAGGCGGAAGTGCGCGACACCCTGAAGCTCGTGCCGGAAGGCATTGAGGGTCAGGTGCCCTACAAGGGACCGCTCGCCAGCGTCCTGCATCAGCTCGCCGGTGGCCTGCGCGCTGCCATGGGCTATTGCGGTGGCAAGACCATTCCGGACTTCCAGGAAAAGGCGCGTTTCGTGCGCATTTCCGGTGCCGGTCTGCGTGAAAGCCATGCTCACGACGTGACGATCACCCGCGAAAGCCCGAATTATCCCTCCAGTCTGTAATCAGGCCCATGACATTGGGAAAGGCGGGCGCCTGTCCCGGTTTTCTCAGGCCCGCTTTTCTCAGGAAGGTACGATCATGAAAGACGGTGGACGTCTCTCTGCTGCCATTGAAGTTCTGACCGAGGTGGAAACCCGGCATCGTCCGGTCCAGCTCGCGCTCCGGGACTGGGGCACCGCCCACCGTTTCGCCGGATCCGGGGACCGCACGGTCATCGGCAATCTGGTGTTCGACGCCCTGCGTCATCGCGGTTCGCTGACCGAACGGCTCGGCCGTGACGATCCGCGCATGGCGGTCATCGCGACCTATGTGCTCACCTGGGATCAGGGGATCGACGGGTTCAAGGCGGCGGTGGAAGCCGATCGCCATGCCCCCGAGCCCCTGAGTGCCGAGGAAGAGGCGGCTCTCGAGGCAGCGCGTGAGGCCCAGGCAACGGGCGCGGCAGCCGCCGACGTTCCGGCCTGGCTCTGGCCGAGCTTCGAGGCGGTCTTTGCCGATCAGGCCGTGGCCGAAGGTCAGGCGCTCGCCGCGCGTGCGCCCATCGACCTGCGGGCCAACACCCTGAAATCCGACCGGGAGAAGCTTCTGAAGAAGCTCGCTCACGTGTCTGCCGGGGCGACCCCCCTGTCGCCGAACGGCCTGCGGATCTTTGCAAAGCCTGGCGCGGCGCGCATGCCCCACGTGCAGGCTGAAGAAGGCTATCAGAAGGGCTGGTTCGAGCTTCAGGACGAGGGCAGCCAGCTTGTGGCGGCCCTCGGGCTTGCCCGGCCCGGCCAGCAGGTGCTGGACTTCTGCGCCGGCGGCGGCGGCAAGACCCTCGCGCTCGCTGCGTCCATGGAAAACAAGGGGCAGATCTTTGCCTATGACGCCGAGCGTCTGCGGCTGGCTCCCATCCACGAGCGCCTGAAGCGGGCAGGGGTGCGCAACGTGCAGGTTCGTGACCCGGCCTCGTCCCGTCTGGACGAGCTGGAAGGCGCCATGGATCTGGTCTTCGTCGATGCGCCCTGCACGGGAACCGGTGTCTGGCGCCGTCGCCCGGACAGCAAGTGGAAGCTCACCGACAAGGCCCTGGCCGACCGTCTCGACGATCAGCGCAAGGTGCTCGATGCGGCAGCTGCCTACGTGAAGCCCGGCGGCCGTCTGGTCTATGTGACCTGCTCCGTCCTGCCGCAGGAAAACAGCGAGCAGATCACCGCCTTCCTCGAGCGCCACGACGACTTCGGGGCCGGCTCTGCGGCTGCAGCATGGTCTGCAGCACTTCCCGGTGTTGCGCTGCCGCGCTACGTGAACGAGCGCGGCGACGTGCTGCTCACTCCGGCCAGCACCGGCACCGACGGGTTCTTTGCCGCCGTGCTTCAGCGCCGCGCCTGACGCGAGCGTCTGAGACGACAACCGAGATGAACAAAGGGGCGTGGTCCGGCAGGATCACGCCCCTTTGTTGTCTGGTCGGCTGCGCAGGTGCGGCTCAGCTGCGCGGATCCTGTTCGTCTGCGGCCTCGGCGTATCCCGCTTCGGCCTCGAGCTGAGCCTCCAGATCGGCCTCCGTCTCCCAGGGCGGCGTATCCGGCGCACCGGCCTGATCTTGCACAGGCTCCGCGGCAACGTCGGGTGCGGGCTCGGTCTGCATCTCGACCGGAGCGTCAGGGGCATGTTCCGGGTCCGCGTCACGCGCGAGGGGAGCGGAGCCATCCGGAGAGACCGCATCCGGAAGATCCGGGGCGGTTGCCTGTTCCGCGTCCGCGGCAGCCCGCGCGATGCGGGCCTTCAGGCCCTCGTCCAGATCCGAACCGCTGGAGGCGGCTGTCAGCACGGCGCGGGCCATGGCACCCTGTTTCAGTCCGGCAAGACAGGTTCCGAGTGCATTCAGGACACCGCTGTCCTGCGGGGCAAGCTGATAGGCCTGGAAGGCTTCCACCAGGGCGGCTTCCGGCTGGCCCGCCTTCCGCAGACAGGTCGAGAGCCGCAGCAGCAGGTCTGCCTGCTGATCCGGCGTGCAGATCGACAGGGCCTGATGCAGGGCGGCCTGTGCCCCGTCATAGTCGCCGCCGAGGGTGCGGGCATCGGCCAGCACCTGCAGCGGTTCGATGGATTTCGCCGCGTGAGAGGCGGCCTGGGCCGCAAGCACCGCCGCCTCGTCATAACGCCTGCGCTTGAGATAGAGCCGGGCGAGCCCGAGCATGGCCGGCAGATGGCCCCGGTCCAGCTCCAGCGCGCGCCGGTAGGCGGCAATCGCGGCAGAGGCCTGGACGTCATGGGAGAGTGCCCGGGCGTGCAGGGTGCGCACGTCGGCGTTGTCGGGCATCAGCCCCACGAGCCGTTCGGCCGGCGCAAGCGCCTGGGAGTCGCGCCCCTGATCGACAAGGATGCTGGCAAGGCCGTAGAGCGCGTTGCGATTGTCGGGCAGGGCATCCAGCACCGTGCGGAAATTGTTCTCCGCATTGGTCATGTCGCCCAGAAGATACTGGCAGTTGCCGAGGCTGGCCCGTGCCTGATGGTGATCCGGGGCCACGAAGACGATGCGCCGCAGTTGCGACAGGGCCTCGTCCAGATGCCCGGCGCGCAGCAGGGCCGAAGCGGTGCGATAGGCGATTTCCAGGTCGTCGGGCGCTTCTTCCAGGGCCTGCAGATACGCGGCAAGCGCCGCATCCGGCTTGCCGTTGCGTTCGTAGTAGAGGGCGCGTTCGAAAGACGCGGCGCCGGGTGGTTGCATACGATCGCTCACCAGAAGGAATCAGTCCCGTTGACAGTCGCCCCATTGAAGCCTCTGCGCAGCGAAAAGGGAAACGCGCAAAGATGGTTCTCCAGAGGCCATTTCAAGGCAGTCCTCGGGGGTGGTGCAAAGCCATGGCCGTTCCGGCGTCGCGTCCGGCTGCCGAGCTTGCAAAAAACCCCTTGGCTGCCGGAAATTCGGCCTTCAATTTGATCCGGAGAGCAGGTAGAAGCAGCCCATGATACAGCATGACCGCCTCCTCATCATCGACTTCGGGTCTCAGGTAACCCAGCTGATCGCCCGGCGTCTGCGCGAACTCAATGTCTATTGCGAGATCCATCCGTACCAGAATGTCACGGATGCCTTCTTGGACGAGTTCTCTCCCAAGGCCGTGATCTTCTCCGGCGGACCGGACAGCGTGACCCGCGAGGGCTCGCCGCGCCCGCCGAAGAGCGTTTATGATCGGGGCATTCCGATCCTGGGCATCTGCTATGGCCAGCAGGTCATGATGCAGGACCTGGGCGGCAAGGTCGAGGCGGGCGAAAGCCACACCGCCGAATTCGGCCGTGCCTATGTGACCCCGACCGACGCCCGTCTGGAGCTGCTGGAAGGCTGGTTCCAGGCCGAGCGCGAGCAGGTCTGGATGTCCCACGGCGACCACGTGAGCGAGATTGCCCCGGGCTTCCAGGTCTTCGGCACCTCTCCCGGCGCGCCCTTTGCCATCACCGCCGATCCGGCCCGTCGCTTCTATGCTGTCCAGTTCCACCCGGAAGTGCACCACACGCCGAACGGCCGGATGGTCTACGAGAACTTCATCCGCATGGCCGGCTTCACCGGCGACTGGACGATGGGCGCCTATCGCGAGGATGCGATTGCCAAGATCCGCGAACAGGTGGGTGACAAGAAGGTCATCTGCGGCCTGTCCGGCGGCGTCGACAGCTCCGTGGCCGCGGTCCTCATCCACGAGGCCATCGGCGACCAGCTGACCTGCGTCTTCGTCGATCATGGCCTGCTGCGCCAGAACGAGGCGGAAGAAGTGGTCACCATGTTCCGGGACCACTACAACATTCCGCTGATTCACGCCGACGA
Source organism: Roseibium aestuarii (assembly GCF_008477545.1). GTDB lineage: Bacteria > Pseudomonadota > Alphaproteobacteria > Rhizobiales > Stappiaceae > Roseibium > Roseibium aestuarii. The sequence goes on from NZ_VORA01000001.1 coordinate 1,593,563, forward strand.
GAGCGCGCTCTTCCTGGGCGAGCTGGAAGGCCAGTCCGACCCGGAAACCAAGCGCAAGATCATCGGCAAGCTCTTCATCGACGTGTTCCAGAAATACGCGAACCAGATCGAAGGCGCCGAATTCCTGGCTCAGGGCACCCTCTATCCGGACGTGATCGAGAGCGTTTCCTTCTCCGGCGGTCCTTCGGTGACCATCAAGTCCCACCACAACGTGGGTGGTCTGCCGGAAAAGATGGGCCTCAAGCTCGTCGAGCCCCTGCGCGAACTCTTCAAGGACGAAGTCCGCGCCCTTGGCCGCGAGCTCGGTCTGCCGGACCGCTTCATCGGTCGTCATCCGTTCCCCGGACCGGGCCTGGCGATCCGCTGCCCGGGCGAGATCACCCGCGAGAAGCTGGAGATCCTGCGCAAGGCGGATGCGGTCTATATCGACCAGATCCGCAAGCACGGTCTCTATGACGAGATCTGGCAGGCCTTCGTGGCGATCCTTCCGGTGCGCACCGTGGGTGTCATGGGCGACGGCCGCACCTACGACTATGCCTGCGCCCTGCGCGCTGTGACTTCGGTCGATGGCATGACGGCGGATTACTATCCCTTCAGCCACGACTTCCTCGGCGAGACCGCGACGCGGATCATCAACGAGGTCAAGGGCATCAACCGGGTGACCTACGACATCACGTCGAAGCCCCCGGGAACCATCGAGTGGGAATGATCCCTCTTTCATGAAAAAGGCGCCGTCAGGCGCCTTTTTTGTGTCCGGATCGGATGCAGGTCCCGGAGTGAGGTCGGGACGGCAGGGAGGGGAGCGTTAGGGCTGTGGGGCAACGGGCACGGGCCTTTCTCTCCACCCTCGCGCTGTCCCGGACGCAGGCGCATGCCGGAGATCCGGGACCCGGAATGCCTCCGGGACGCGATGCAGGTCCCGGCCCAGGGCCGGGACGGCGGGGAGAGGGCGCGGCCCGGCGCGGCAACCCCTCAGGCGTCGCGCATGCGCAGCTCTTCTTCGGCCTTCAGCATTTCCTCGTGGTGCCGGGCGGCCTGTACCTCGATGAAGAGACGGGTCACGTCCGGGTTCTGGCGCTTGATCGTCTGCTCCATGCCGTAGATCGCCTCTTCAACCGCGCCGGCCTTCACCTCATCCTCGAAATCGAGCGAGAGGGCGAGCAGGATGTCGTGCGGGCCCCGGTGCAGGGTGCGGATCTCGTTGACGGCGGTCACCGTCGGAGACGCCTCAACGATCTGGCGGATCGAGGCGACGATCTGGGGGGATGCCCCTTCGCCGATCAGCAGGCCCTTGGTCTCATAGGCCAGCAGCACGGCCGTGCCGCCCAGGATCAGGCCGATGACGATGGAGGCCGCCCCGTCGAGCCAGGGCAGGCCGAGCACCTCGGCGGCCACCAGGCCGATGGCCGCAACGATCAGGCCGAGCATGGCGGCGCTGTCCTCGAAAAGGACCGTGAAGAGCGTCGGGTCCTTGCTGTCGCGAACGGTCTGGAACAGGCTGCGGCCCCGGCGGGAGGCGTTGAATTCCTTCAGGGCGATCCACCAGGCGACGGATTCAAAGGCAAAGGCCAGACCGAGCACGATGTAGTTGACCAGCGGATCACTGACCGGGTGGGGTTCCAGAACCTTCTGCACCCCTTCGTAGATCGACACACCGGCGCCGACGGCGAAGATCAGGATCGCCACCACGAAGGACCAGAAATAGAGTTCTGCCCCGTAGCCGAAGGGATGCTCCCGGTCGGCCGGCTGCTTGGACTTCTTCAGCCCGTAGAGCAGCAGGCCCTGGTTGCCCGTATCCACGAGCGAGTGAATGCCTTCCGACAGCATGGCCGAAGAGCCCGTGTAGGCGGCAGCGGCAAACTTGGTGACTGCGATGAGCGCATTGCCCGCTAGGGCTGCGAAGATGACCTTCTTGGATCCGGCCGCCATGTCTGTTCCTTTCGGCTGCGTGTCGAGAGCGCACCAGTTGCGCCGCTGTTGGCGACAGCGCGCTACCGTCGACCGTGTGCAACGGCGCCTCGCTTCATCCCTAGCAGCAGATCGCAAGATCTGCCAAGGGCGAGGCGCGGGGCAGGTGCCTTCGCTGGGCCAACCCGCCAGCAGGCGATCCGTTCCTCGACAGCGGCGGCCAAATGGGGAACCATGCGGCCCTTGTCCGGTTTGCCGGAAGACCGACCCGTCTGCTGGTCCTGTCTCATGGCCCTCTCGTCGCCGTCTCAGCCTTAGTCTGGAGAGATCTCTTGCGCGTTCACTATCTGGAAAATTCCCGTGCCCATCGCATCCTCTGGCTGATCGAAGAGCTGGAGATCCCTTATGAGGTCGTCACCTACCGACGCGGCCCGGACATGCGGGCGCCCAGGGAGCTGCGGCAGATACATCCGCTGGGCAAGTCACCGGTGCTGGAAGACGGCGGCCGCATTATCGCGGAAAGCGGTGCCATGATCGAGTATCTGCTCGACGTCTACGGGGCGGCCAAGGGACTGCGCCCTGAGCCAGGTAGCGACGCCCTCCTCGACTATCGCTACTGGCTTCATGCGGCCGAGGGCACGGCCATGCCGATGATCACCATGAAGCTCATCTTCACCATGCTGCCCGCTCGGGTGCCCTTCCTCGTGCGTCCTCTGGCGAAGTTGATTGCCAACGGCGCTCAAGCCCAGATCACCGATCCTCAGGCACGGGACCAGATGGCCCTGTGGGAAGAGACGCTGGCGCGTGGGCGCTGGTTTGCGGGCAATGCCTTTTCCGCCGCCGACATCGCCATGAGTTTCCCGGTCGAAGTGGCCATCGGCCGCTTCCGTCTCGGCGAGCCGGGTCCGGCAACCGCCGCATGGCTTGATGCGATCAGATCGCGTCCGAGTTATCTGCGTGCGCTGGAGCGTGGCCGTTACGCGATTGCAGGGTAGCGCCGCGCCTCAGGCGCGGATGAGCGCCAGAATGCCGTCCGCGATGAACTGGACGGACAGGGCGGCGAGGATGACGCCGAGAAGCCGGGTTACCACCAGCTGTGCCGTGTCGCCCATGAGCCGCTCGATCTTGTCGGCCAGCAGGAAGGCGGCCATGCAGGCGCCGAGGATCGACAGGATGACGAGGCCGAGCCCGGCATAGGTCATCGTGTCCGGCGCCTGGCCCGACAGCAGGATGATCGCCGAAATCGCCGCCGGACCCGCGATCAGCGGGATCGCGAGGGGGAAGACGGCCAGCTCGTGCAGATCGGCCGGATCATGCTCCTCGATGGCCGCCTCCGCGGTCTCGGACTTGCGCTTCTGGCGCTTGCCGAACACCATTTCCACCGAGATCAGGAAGAGCAGCACGCCGCCGGCCACCCGGAAGGCGGACACGGAGATGCCCAGGAGCTCCAGCACCGCATTGCCGGTGACGTAGAAGACCAGCAGGATGAGGAAGGCGGTGATCGTGGCGCGGATGGCGATCTGGCGCCGCACCTGCTTGGAATATCCGGCGGTGACCGCAAGGAACATCGGGGCCAGACCGACCGGATCGATGGTCACGAACAGGGTCGCGAAGGCGTTGATGAGGAAGTCGGTCATGAGCCAGTAAGCCTTGTGTGGACGCCCCCGCGAGGCGCTGGAAATCGGGCAATCGGGCGGCCCTTCTAGCGGTGATTTTGGCGTCCGGTGAGCCTCTTGCGCAAAAACAATTTTCTTGCCTGTGAATTGTTCCTGCAAGTCATTGATAACAGGGCAATAGCTGGGGGCGGGGCAGGGGTGCGCGATTTGGTCGGAGCGCATGAATCGGCTATAAACGGTTCAGCTATAACAAGATTATGAGTGCTATCCTTGGCTGACCAGGACAACAGTGTGTCGGGCGGCGGATCGTCCGACATCAAGCCGATCTCCATCGTCGATGAAATGAAGAGCTCCTATCTCGATTACGCCATGAGCGTGATCGTGAGCCGCGCTCTGCCCGACGTGCGCGACGGCCTGAAGCCGGTACATCGCCGCATCCTGTTCTCGATGCACGAGAACGGTTACGAGTGGAACAAGCCCTATCGCAAGTCGGCCCGTGTGGTCGGTGACGTGATGGGTAAGTACCACCCCCACGGCGACAGCGCGATCTACGACGCGCTCGTGCGTATGGCCCAGGACTTCTCCCTGCGTCTGCCCCTGATCGACGGTCAGGGCAACTTCGGCTCCGTCGATGGCGACCCTGCGGCCGCCATGCGTTACACCGAGTGCCGCCTGGAGAAGGTGGCCCACAAGCTTCTGGACGATATCGACAAGGACACCGTCGACTTCCAGGACAACTACGACAATTCCGAGAGCGAACCGACGGTTCTGCCCGCCAAGTTCCCCAACCTTCTGGTGAACGGCGCCGGCGGCATCGCAGTGGGCATGGCCACGAACATTCCGCCCCACAATCTGGGCGAAGTGATCGACGCGGCCATCGCCATCATGGAAAACCCGGCGCTCACCCTGGAAGAGCTGATGGAGATCGTCCCCGGTCCGGACTTCCCGACCGGTGGCATCATCCTCGGTCGCTCGGGCATCCGCTCCGCCTTCGAGACGGGCCGCGGTTCGGTCGTCATGCGTGGCAAGGTCGAGGTGGAAGAGATCCGCAAGGACCGCTTCGCCCTGATCATTTCCGAGATCCCCTATCAGGTGAACAAGTCCTCGATGATCGAGAAGATCGCCGAGGCCGTGCGCGACAAGCGCATCGAGGGCATCTCCGACATCCGCGACGAGAGTGACCGCTCGGGCATGCGCGTGGTGGTCGAGCTGAAGCGCGACGCCGTGGCCGACGTGGTGCTCAACCAGCTCTACCGCTTCTCCCAGCTCCAGTCCTCCTTCGGCTGCAACATGGTGGCGCTCAACGGCGGCAAGCCTGAGCAGATGAACCTCTCCGACATGCTGAAGGCCTTCGTGTCCTTCCGCGAGGACGTCATCGGCCGCCGCACCCGCTTCCTGCTGAAGAAGGCCCGTGACCGCGCCCATATCCTGGTCGGTCTCGGCATTGCGGTTGCCAATATCGACGAGGTGATCAAGCTGATCCGCTCCGCGCCCAATCCGGCGACGGCGCGCGAGCAGCTGATGGAGCGCAACTGGCCTGCTGCCGACGTGGAGGCGCTGATCCGCCTGATCGACGATCCGCGCCACATGATCCAGGAAGACGGCAGCTACAAGCTCTCCGAGGAGCAGGCCCGTGCCATCCTCGATCTGCGCCTGCAGCGCCTGACGGCCATGGGCCGGGACGAGATCGAGGAAGAGCTGAACAAGATCGGTGCGGAAATCTCCGACTTCCTCGACATCCTGCGCTCGCGCGCCCGCATCCAGGACATCGTCCGCACCGAGATGCTGGAGATCAAGAACGAGTTCGCCACCCCGCGCCGGACCGAGATCGTCGACGGCGGTGCCGATTTCGACGAGGAAGACCTGATCCAGCGCGAGGACATGGTGGTCACCGTGTCCCACACCGGCTACGTCAAGCGCGTTCCGCTGGCGACCTACCGTGCCCAGCGGCGCGGTGGCAAGGGCCGCTCCGGCATGGCGACCAAGGACGAGGATTTCGTCACCCGCCTCTTCGTGGCGAACACCCACACGCCGGTGCTGTTCTTCTCATCACGCGGCATCTGCTACAAGATGAAGGTTTGGCGCCTGCCCCTTGGCGGCCCGACCTCCCGCGGCAAGGCCATGATCAACCTGCTGCCCCTCGAACAGGGCGAACAGATCACCTCCATTCTGCCGTTGCCGGAGGACGAGGACACCTGGGGCAACCTGGATGTGATGTTCGCGACCGTTCGCGGCACCGTCCGGCGCAACAAGCTGTCCGACTTCATCCAGATCAACCGCAACGGCAAGATCGCGATGAAGCTGGACGATGGCGACGGCATTGTCGGCGTGGAGACCTGCTCGGAACATTCCGACGTCATGCTCACCACCTCGTCCGGCCAGTGCATCCGCTTCCCCGTCACCGATGTGCGCGTCTTTGCCGGCCGCAACTCGGTCGGTGTGCGCGGCGTCCGTCTGGCCGATGACGATCACGTCATCTCCATGCAGATCCTGCATCACATCGACGTCTCTGCGGAAGAGCGTGCGGCCTATCTCAAGATGTCCCGCGCCCTGCGCGGCGAAACGGATGAGACGGCAGGCGGCTCCGACGAGGAAGCCATGGTGGCCGGTGAACTCTCGACCGAGCGCTATGCGGAAATGGGGGCGGCCGAACAGGTCATCCTCACCATCTCCGAAAACGGCTATGGCAAGCGCACCTCGTCCTACGAGTACCGGGTGACCGGCCGTGGCGGCAAGGGCATCACCGCCATGGCGGTGAATGCAAGAAACGGCAAGCTGATCGCCTCCTTCCCCGTGGAAGACCGGAACCAGATCATGCTGGTCACCGATGGCGGTCAGCTGATCCGCTGCCCGGTGGAAGGCATCCGCATCGCCGGCCGCTCGACCCAGGGCGTGATCGTCTTCAAGACCGCCGCCGACGAGAAGGTCGTGGCCGTCGAACGCATCACCGATGTGGAGGATGACGAGGACGATCTGGCGGAAGGTGCCGTGGACGGTGCCGTTGAGGCCGACGGCTCCGCTCCGGAAACGCCCGAGGCACCCGAAGACGGCGCTCCGGAGTCCGGCGACGACGCCTGAGACGTGTCTCAGACCGAATGACAGCGGGGGAGAAGATGGCAACATCTTCTCCCTTTTGCTTTCCGGCCACGCCCCGCTCCTGCTCCGACCTCTGATCCCGGTCATCCCCGGCTTGACCGGGGAACTACTCACTTCCAGAGCGCCCGTAGGGGCCTGGAGCTGGTCCGCACGGAAGGGGCGGGACGGCGCGGAATGGATCCCGGACCGCGCTGCGCTTGTCCGGAATGACGGAGGAGAGCCATTACCGGTGGGGACAGCCTTTCGGAGTTTCAAAAACCTCTCCGCTGTCCCGGACGCAGCGCAAGCGGAGATCCGGGACCTCGCAACCCACGCGCACATGGATCTTCGGGAGAAGGGTTGGGTCCCGGCTCAGGGCCGGGACGGCGCGGAGTGTGGGGCGATGCTTCGATAGGTCCCTCACCACTGTCATCCCGGCCTTGAGCCGGGACCGGTGAGCCATAGAGACGCTTCCGGGTCACCGATCCCGGAGCGCGCTTGTGCTGGTCCGAGATGACCGAGGCAAGAGCGGTCGGACGGCGCTCGGGCCGTGAAATAGGGAAACGACTTGCAGAGACGCGGCGCGCGGAGAATGGACCGGAGAATATGAAAAAGCAGCGGCTGAGAGGTCTCAGGTCGCTGCTTTTTGATACTCATCGATCTGGCGATCCGGCCCGATACGCAGGGCCCCGGGTACTGGCTGAAACAGGAGCATCAGCCGTTGCTCGGAACCCGTGCGAGGATCGTCGTGTTCTGGGTGGGGGCCGGACGTTCGATGGTGCGGAAGGTCACGGCACGAACACTCGACTGGCCGGTGAGCGCTGCGGCGCAATCGGCGGAATAGGCGCCCCAGGCCTGGCCTTCACAGGCACCCGGCAGGGAGGACGTGGTCGACTGAACCGGCGTGGCGTCGGCAATCCGGTCGCCCTTGGTGGACACGGCGCCCTGGATCTCGATGGCGGAGAGCTCGGTGCTGGCAGAGCCGGTGTCGGCGGAGACCGGCGAGAAGGCCAGCATGCTGGCAACGACGGCGGCAGCGCAGGCGGCAATCGTCAGGGTCGCCACATGGGTGGCCGCGAGCGGACGCATGGCCTTGACGTTGGAGCGGAAGACATCCTTGCCATACTTGGCCAGGAACGGATCGTTTTCGAAAGTATTCGCGGTGGTCATTTGAATTCTCCCTGCAGGTGGCCTGCTGTTGACTTGTAAATGCAATGTCAACTTTTTGGTTCCCGGCCGCCGTGATGGCCGTCACACAAATGTCGGGTGATTCGTTTTTTCAAGCGGCAGTCCACCCGCGTGGAGCCGGGGAATTTCGCGGCAATCCGCCTTGTTTCCCTTGTTCCTTTTTCGCCGGCAGGCTATGCAGACGCTCATGAAACGCATCGCCCTTTATCCCGGCTCGTTTGATCCGGTGACCAACGGACACATGGACATTCTTCGTCAGGCCCTCGGTCTGGCCGATGAAGTCGTCGTCGCCATCGGCGTTCATCCGGGCAAGCAGCCGCTGTTTTCCTTCGAGGAACGGGTGGCGCTGCTTCAGACAAGCGTGCGCGATGCCTTCGGTGCTGCCGCCGTGGACCGGCTGCGGGTCATCTCCTTCTCCGGACTTGTCGTGAATTGCGCCCGCGAGCAGGGGGCAACCCTGCTGCTGCGCGGCCTGCGCGACGGTACGGATCTGGATTACGAGATGCAGATGGCCGGCATGAATCAGGCCATGGCCCCTGACGTGCAGACGGTCTTTCTGCCCGCCAGCCCGACGAGCCGCCATATCACTGCCACGCTCGTGCGCCAGATCGCCAATATGGGGGGCGAGACATCCGCCTTCGTGCCGAAGGCCGTGGCAGGCCCCCTCAAGGACAAGACGCAACGGTGATGCCCGCGACGGCCACGTGTCGTGCCGGCAGCCCTGCCAATCAGGAAAGAATGGAGTTCAGCGTGTTTCGACTGTTTTCCGTGTTTGCGGTTCTCGGCGCCCTTCTCTTCGCGCCGCTGTCTGCCAGTGCCCAGGGGCTTGACCCCGAAAACACCCTCTACATGGACCTGAAGGACGGCCGGGTCGTCATTCGCCTGCGTCCGGATCTGGCCCCCAACCATGTGGCCCGCATCAAGGAACTCACCCGCGAGGGCTTCTACGACGGCGTGGTCTTCCACCGGGTGATCGATGGTTTCATGGCCCAGAGCGGTGACCCCACCGGCACCGGCATGGGCGGCTCGGAAAAGCCGGACCTGAAGGCCGAGTTCACCGATGCGCCCTTCAGCCGCGGTGTGGTCGGCATGGCGCGGGCCGCCAGCCCGGACAGCGCCAACTCCCAGTTCTTCATCGTCTTTAACGATGCCTCCTGGCTGAACGGCCAGTACACGGTCTGGGGTGAAGTGGTGGAAGGCATGGAACATGTCGACGCCATCACCCGCGGCGAACCGCCGGCAGACCCCGACAAGATCATCAAGATGCAGGTCGCTGCGGACGCCAAGTAAGGCGCGCGACCCGCATCCTCTTTGCCCGTGACGGGCCAACCCCCTGGAGAAGAAAATGGCCGAAATCAAGGATCCCGAAAACACGCTTCTGATGGAAACCACCGTCGGTAATGTCGTGATCGAAATGAAGCCGGAACTGGCCCCGAACCACGTGGCCCGCATCAAGGAACTGGTGCGCGAAGGCTTCTACGACGGCATCGTCTTCCACCGCGTGATCGAGGGCTTCATGGCCCAGACCGGCTGCCCGCACGGCACCGGCACCGGCGGTTCCGGCAAGAAGCTCAAGGCCGAGTTCAACAAGGCCCATCATGGCCGCGGCGTGTGCTCCATGGCCCGTGCCCAGAACCCGGACTCCGGCGACAGCCAGTTCTTCATCTGCTTCGCGGACGCCGGCTTCCTGGACGGCCAGTACACCGTGTGGGGTGAAGTGATCGAAGGCATGGAAAATGTCGACAAGATCAAGCGCGGCGAGCCGGTCCGCAACCCGGACAACATCATCTCCATGAAGGTCGCAGCCGACGCCTGAGGGCGCCGGATCCCTTGGCGATCCCCGTGATGAGCACAAGACGGCGCGGAGCCCCTCCGCGCCGTTTTTCGTGGAGGCCGCCGGTCGGTTGACCCGTTCCGGCCAAGGCGATAAGAGCGGCCCTTGCGGAGACGCCTCCGCGCGACCAGAACCAGAGCCGAAGCCTCATGCGTGTAGACCTCTTCGATTTCGACCTGCCCAACGAGCGGATCGCCCTGCGTCCCGCCCGCCCGCGCGATGCCGCGCGCATGCTGGTGGTGCGTCCCGGCGCGGAGCCTGTCCTGAGCGACAGGGGCGTGCGCGATCTGCCGGGCCTGCTTGAGCCGGGCGACGCGCTGGTCTTCAATGACACGAGGGTCATCCCGGCCCAGCTCGAAGGCACCCGCACCCGGGGCGAGGCTGTCGCAAAGATTTCCGCGACCCTGCATCTGCGCAGCGGACCCGACCGGTGGAAGGCCTTTGTCCGCCCGGCCAAGAAACTGGCCGTCGGAGAGACCGTGGTTTTTGCCGCTGCCGACGGCTCGGCAACCCTGACCGCCACGGCCGAGGCCAAGAACGACACGGGCGAGGTGCTCCTCGTCTTCGACCGCTCCGGCCCGGATCTCGATCAGGGGCTGGCGGAAGTCGGGCACATTCCCCTGCCGCCTTACATCGCGCTGAAGCGCGGCGAGGACGCGCAGGACCGGGAAGACTATCAGACCATCTTTGCCGACCGGAAGGGGGCGGTGGCCGCCCCGACCGCCGGCCTGCATTTCACGCCGGCGCTGCTTCAGGCCCTCTCCGAGCGGGGCATCGAGCAGCACAAGGTCACGCTGCATGTGGGCGCCGGCACCTTCCTGCCGGTCAAGGCCGACGACACGGACGCCCACCAGATGCACGCCGAATGGGGCGAGGTCTCGCCCGAGACGGCGGCCGCGCTCCAGGCCGTGCGCGCCCGCGGCAACAAGGTGGTGGCCGTCGGCACCACCTCCCTGCGCATTCTGGAAAGTGCCGCGCAAGGGGAGGGCGGTCTGGCGGCGTTTTCCGGCGAGACCGAGATCTTCATTACCCCTGGCTATCGCTTCCGGGCCATCGACGGGCTGATGACCAACTTCCATCTGCCCAAGTCGACCCTCTTCATGCTGGTCTCCGCCTTCTCGGGGCTCGAGACCATGCGGGCGGCTTACGCCCACGCCATTGAAACCGAATACCGCTTCTACAGCTACGGGGATGCCTCCCTGCTGTTCCCGCAAAGCGGCGCGATCGACGAAAGCCTCCTGCTATGAGCAACGCAAAGAAGATTGCCGATGACGCAAGGCTCGGCCCCGCCGTGCCGCCTCCGGCCCCCGAGGGCACGAAGCACTTTTCCTTCAAGCTGCTGAAGACCGACGGCCGGGCCCGGCGCGGCGAGATCTCCACGCCCCATGGCACGGTGCAGACCCCGGCCTTCATGCCCGTCGGCACCCAGGCCACCGTCAAGGCCATGTTCATGGGCCATGTGGAGGCGACCGGCGCCGAAGTGGTGCTGGGCAACACCTATCACCTGATGCTGCGGCCCACCGCCGAGCGTGTGGCCCGGCTCGGCGGCCTGCACAAGTTCATGAACTGGAACAAGACCATCCTGACCGACAGCGGCGGGTTTCAGGTCATGTCGCTTGCCCAGCTGCGCAAGCTCGACGAGGACGGCGTGCGCTTCCAGAGCCACATTGATGGCCAGCGCTATCACCTGACCCCGGAACGCTCCGTCGAGATCCAGGGGCTTCTGGGGTCCGACATCCAGATGCAGCTCGATGAATGCATCAAGCTGCCGGCCGAACGCGCCGAGGTGAGCCGGGCCATGGAACTCTCCCTTCGCTGGGCGGTGCGCTCCCGCGAGCAATTCGAGCGCATGGACGGTCCGGCCAAGGGCCAGGCGCTTTACGGCATTGTTCAGGGCGGCGATGTGCCGGACCTGCGCATCCGCTCGGCCGAAGAGCTCGGCAAGCTGCCCTTCGAAGGCTATTCCGTAGGCGGTCTGGCGGTCGGCGAGCCCCAGCACGTGATGCTGGAAATGCTCGACATCACCCTGCCGGCCATGCCCACCCACAAGCCGCGTTATCTGATGGGCGTCGGCACGCCGGACGATCTTCTGGAAAGCGTGCGGCGCGGCATCGACCAGTTCGACTGCGTCATGCCCACCCGCGCCGGGCGTCATGGCCTCGCCTACACCCGCTTCGGCAAGGTGAACCTGAAGAACGCCCGTCATGCCGACGATCCGCGCCCCCTCGACGAGGCGTCCACCTGCGAGGCGACGAACCATTATTCCCGCGCCTATCTGCACCACCTTGTGCGCGCCGGCGAGGGGCTGGGCGCCATGTTGCTCACCTGGAATAACATCCACTATTATCAGGATCTCATGCGCGGCATGCGCGAGGCGATCGAGGCAGGAACCTTCGACGACTTCTATGCCCGCACCAAGGAAGACTGGGCCCGCGGCGACATCGCAGCGCTCTGAGCGCCGGGCGCGCGCATCGTCCGATAGTCAGGAAATCGGGGCCGGTCCGCATGGCAGACCGGCCCCGACTGCGTTTTGGGGTCGAGATGTCAGGCCTCGGTGCTGTCGCGGGCGATCTGCCATCCGCCCCAGGACTGGCTGACCGGCATCACCTCGATCGAGTTGAAGTTCAGATGCTTCGGCTGGGTCGCCACCCAGTAGATCGTGTTGGCGATGTCTTCCGGCTGAATGGCGTGCGCCCCCTTGTAGAGCGCGTCATAGGCCTGCTGGTTGCCGCCGGTGCGCACCAGGGTGAACTCGCTTTCGCAAAGACCGGGCTCCAGGGAAGTGACGCGCACGCCGGTGCCATGCAGGTCCGAGCGCAGGCCAAGGGAAAACTGGCGCAGGAAGGCCTTCGTTCCGCCATAGACGTTGCCCCCCGGATAGGGCCAGGTGGAGGCGATGGAGCACAGGTTCACGATCATGCCCCGGCGCTCGATCAGGCCGGGCAGCATCCGGTCGGTGAGGGCCAGAACGGCGGTGATGTTCGTGTCGACCATGGTCTTCCAGTCCGACAGCTTGGTCTGCGGTGCGGGTGCCGTGCCAAGGGCAAGGCCCGCATTGTTCACCAGCAGGTCGATCTGGCGGAAGTCCTCGGGAAGGTCTTCGAGGGCCGCGGCCATGGCCGCCTCGTCGGTCACGTCGAAACAGGCGCCATGGAATCGGTCACCGAGCTCGTCCTGCATCTCGGCCAGACGCTCGGCGCGCCGGCCGGTGCCGATCACGCGCCAGCCCTGACGGGCAAAGAGACGGGCCGTTGCCTGGCCGAAACCGGCGGTCGCGCCGGTGATCAGAAGTGTTCCGGTCATGCGGAAAAGTCCTTGAATGGAAGCGAGGGGATTGAGGTTGCAAGCAGTTTCGCCCGACCGCAGGCCGGGCACAAGAGCCATGGGTCCAGGGTGGCGCTCTGGCCTCATGGTTTGTGCGAACTGGCTCTAACCGGTGGGCGGCCACTCGCTCCAAATGGGCCAACCGAATTTCTTCGTCTGCACCACCGGGACCTCATCATGACCCTTGCGCCGATCAATATGGACCACCACTGGCTCCCCTTCACCAACAACAAGCTGTTCCACAAGGAGCCGCAGATGTTTGCCCGGGCCTCGGGCGTGCGCTACTGGACGCCGGATGGACGCGAGGTGCTCGATGGGTCCTCCGGTCTCTTCACCTGCGCCGCAGGTCATGGCCGCAGCGAGATTGCCGAGGCGGTCTATGCCCAGCTCCAGACCTTGGACTACACGCCCCATTTCCAGCGCGCCGCGCCGATTTCCTTCGAGCTGGCGGAAAAGCTGGCCGGCATCCTGCCCGAAGGTCTAGACCGGGTGTTCTTCGGCTCCTCCGGATCGGAAGCCGTCGACAGCGCCATCAAGATCTGCATGGCCTATCACAAGGCCAATGGCGAACCCCAGCGCACCAAGTTCGTCTCCCGCTCCTGGGCCTATCACGGGGTCAATCTGGGCGGCACGTCGCTGGCCGGCATGGTCGGCAACCGCCGCGATTTCGGCGGCGTGACGGTGGACGTGGTCCACATGCGCCACACCTGGTCCGAAGAGCAGCGCTACACCTGCGGCATGCCCGATGACGGCGCCCATCTCGCCGACGATCTGGAAGAGATCGCCAAGACCTACGGCGGGGAAACCATTGCGGCCGTCTTCGTCGAGCCGATTGCCGGCTCCATCGGCACCATCGTCCCGCCCAAGGGCTATCTCAAGCGCCTGCGGGAGATCGCCGACAAATACGGCATCCTGCTCGTCTTCGACGAGGTCATCACCGGCTTCGGCCGCACCGGCGCGGCCTTCGCCGCCCAGGAATTCGGCGTCACGCCGGATGTCATGACCATGGCCAAGGCCCTGACCAACGGCGCCATTCCCATGAGCGCGGTCGCCGTGAAGACGGAGATCCAGAAGAAGGTCATCGAGAGCATCACCGCCGACCGGCCGGAGCTGATGCACGGTTACACCTATTCCGCCCATCCGGTCGCCTGCGCCGCAGCGCTCGCCACCCTCGGCATCTACGAGCGCGATGGTCTCTTCGAGCGCGGCAAGGCCCTGTCGCCCACCTTCCTCGAAGGGGTCTTCTCCCTGCGCAACCTGCCCCAGGTCAGCGACCTGCGCGGCTACGGCATGCTGTCGGGCATCCAGCTTACCCCGGGAGCGGCTCCCGGCGCCAAGGGCTCGCTCGTCCAGCGCAAGCTGTTTGATGCCGGCCTACACGTGAAGGCCACCGGCGACGCCCTGATCTTCGCCCCGGCCCTGGTGACCGAGGAAGTCGATCTCTCCGCCATGGTCGAGATCCTGCAGAAGGTCCTCGGCCAGGCCGACCTGGCGGCCTGAGGCCTGGCGCGACGGAGCGAAGAGGCGGTGAGCATGGCGGAGGGGCGATTGCGGCCTTGGCGGTGCCCGGGCTGTCGTCCACGCCTCTCTTTTTCTCGGTCATCCTCGGCCTTGTGCCGAGGATCCAGCCTTTGGCCTGAGAGCCACACGTCTCCTCGTCATCCCCGCGCAGGCGGGGTTCCAGTAACCGGCCGGGGTGGCGTTCTTTTCCGACAATTGGCACCGGGGATAGCGGATCCTCGTGTCAGGCCCGAGGCTGACGACGGAGAGGGAGGGCAGGCCTTTCCCCTGTCGGTCATGCCTGCCCTTTTCACTCGACCGGACCTCTCCTGCCTCATGCCATGGCGCGACCATGGCATTCATGCCGTGACCTCGCCGCCTCGCACGGCTTCAAGCGGGACCGGTCACACGCCGAGGGCGGGGGATTTGGTCAGCATGCAGCCGGAGATCTTCCAGGTGCCGTCGTCCTGTTGCTCGAAGCTGTAGAGCGCCAGCCAGTCCTCGCCGTCCGGGCCGGTCACATAGACTTCCTGCACCGGACCCTGCTCGGTTTCCTTCATGCGGCCGAAGCTGACGGACTTCGGGCGATAGACCGGGAGATAGCCCTGTCGGACCATGCCAATGAAGATCTCCGGCGTCTGGTAGAGCTGCTGCAGCGTGCGGGTGGCGAAGGAGAAGGCACCGGCCGCATCGCCCTGACGGAAGGCCTTCATCTGATCCTGGATGATCTGGCGGAAGGCGGGGGCGGGCAGCGTGGTCTCGGCGGCCAGGGTGGTCTGGGCCGTGTCGGCGCGGGCCGGAGCCGGAACTGCGCCCTGCGTCATGACGGCTGCGAGGCACAGGGCCAGTGCGGGGACCGACAAGATCCTTGCAGGGACGGACGATCGCGCAGGGCGATGGCGAAGACGAACAGGAAACCGCATGACGGAACGCTCCTCTTGCTGGGGCAACGTTCAGTCTACGCGCATTTTCGGGAAAAGGATCTCCGGCAGTTTCCCCTAGGTCATTTTTGCCGGTGGTGCTGTCGCAGGATCAGCCTCATCCTTGCGGCGTTCGGCCTCACAGGCGCCAGAGCGTGATCGTCTCCGGTGTCTCCTGCCTGGGCAGCACCGCCGGAATGTCGGCCACCAGACAGCCGCCCTGCGGGGCCAGCTGGTTGATCAGGCCCCAGCCCCTGCCATCTTCCAGATAGGCCTGGTGCGGCACGGCCAGCACATAGGCATCGGCGCCAGCGAGATCCTCCAGACCGCTCAGCGCGAGCCCGTATTCCGCGTCCACATGGGCGGGATCGGCAAGGGGATCATGGACCTTCACCTGCGCGCCGAATTCCTTCAGTTCGCGGATCAGGTCGACAACCTTGGAATTGCGCGTGTCGGGTACATTGGCCTTGTAGGTCAGGCCAAGGACGGCGATCTTGAGGGGCAGGGGCCGGCCCAGCTTCACGCAGGTCTGGATCACCTTGGTGGCGACGAATGCGGGCATGTGCTCGTTGGTGCCACGACCGGCCAGAATGACCTGGGGTGTCAGGTTGAGCTCATGGGCCTTGTGGGTGAGATAATAGGGGTCGACGCCGATGCAGTGGCCGCCCACCAGCCCGGGCTGGAAGGGCAGGAAGTTCCACTTGGTGGCAGCCCCCGCGAGCACGTCGCGGGTGTCGAGCCCCATGGCGTGGAAGACCTGGGCCAGCTCGTTCATGAGCGCGATGTTGAGGTCACGCTGGGTGTTCTCAATGACCTTGGCGGCTTCCGCCGTCTTGATGTTGGGCGCCTTGTGGATGCCGGCGGTGACGACCCGGCCGTAAAGGGCGGCAAGCGCCTCGGTGACAGCCGGCGTGTTGCCCGCCACCACCTTGACGATATCCTTGAAGTCCCGGTCCGGATCGCCCGGATTGATGCGCTCGGGCGAGTATCCGAGCGAGAAGTCGGCCGGATAGGAGAGGCCCGAGGCCTCGCGCAGAATCGGCAGGATCACGTCTTCGGTGACACCCGGATAGACGGTCGATTCGAAGACCACCGTCATTCCGGCGCGCAGGATGCCGCCCACGGTGCGGGCCGCGGCCTTCAGCGCGCTCATGTCCGGCCGCTTGGCCTGATCCACGGGCGTGGGCACCGCCACGATGATCACGTTCGCGCTGGCCATGTCTGTCGCGGTTTCGCTGACACGCAGGGTCGGGACGCTGAGGCGTGCCTCGACGACAGATCCAGTGCTGTCGCGGCCCTGTCGCAGCTCGGCAATGCGGGAGGCGTTGATGTCGAAGCCCAGAACCTCGTGTCCGGCTTCGGCAAAGGCGACGGCCACGGGCAGGCCCACATATCCAAGTCCGACAACGGCCAGACGGGGCAGGGTGGCGGCAGGATCGGACATTCCGGGGCTCCAGGGAGAGGCATCGCGAAAAAAGACGGTTGTCCTGCACATAGGCGCAGGGCCCGACCAGAGCAAGCCTGATGTGAGGCGAGCCACCTCAAACCGGCGTCGGACCATGAAAAAGCCGGAACGCGAGGGTCGCATTCCGGCTTGTGTTCACGTCGGTCTGATGTCGATCGGCTCGCGTCCGGCTTATTCGGCGGCGAGCGGCAGGTCGATCATTTCCTGCAGCAGGGGCAGCAGCTCGGTGGCCAGTTCCCGGTCTTCCAGAGCGAAGGCGATGTTGGCGCTGAGGAAGCCTGCCTTGGACCCGCAGTCATAGGTCTTGCCGGTGAAGCGCAGGCCGGTGAAGGGCTGGCTGTCCATGAGGGTCAGCATGGCATCGGTGAGCTGGATCTCGCCACCGGCGCCCTTTTCCTGCTTGGCGATGAGATCGAAGATCTCCGGCTGCAGGATATAGCGGCCGTTGATGTAGAGATTGCTCGGCGCGGTGCCTTGGGCCGGCTTTTCCACCATGCCGGTGATGCCGAAGGTCTTGGCGGTCTGTTCGCCGTCGATCTCGACGATGCCATACTTGTGGGTCTGGTCTTCCGGAACGGCTTCCACCGAAATGACGTTGCCGCCCTTTTCGTTATAGACCTCGACCATCTGGCTGAGGCAGCCCGGGTTGGACTTCATGATCATGTCCGGCAGCAGAACGGCGAAGGGCTCGTTGCCGATGATCTCGCGCGCACACCAGATGGCGTGACCGAGGCCGAGCGGCTCCTGCTGGCGGGTAAAGCTGGTGGACCCGGCCTTCGGACGCATGGACTGGAGCAACTTGAGGGCTTCCAGCTTGTTGCGGTTCTTGAGGGTCTCTTCCAGTTCATAGGCCCGGTCGAAATGGTCGGCGATCACGGTCTTGTTGCGTCCGGTGACGAAGACGATGTGCTCGATGCCGGCAGCGCGGGCTTCATCGACGACATACTGGATGATCGGTCGATCGACGATCGTCAGCATTTCCTTCGGCACCGCCTTGGTGGCGGGCAGAAAGCGCGTGCCGAGGCCTGCGACGGGAAGGACTGCTTTACGGATCGGTTTGGTCATAGAGATGTAATCCACGAAAGGTTTTGTCCGCGACGGATACCGGTCGGACATGCGGTCCGTCATTGACGGGAGAAAAGCGACAGCAACGTGTCAACAACGCTTGAATTCGGAAATCGTTTCTAACAAATCCACAGCCGGATTTCACGCTTCGCAACAATACGGGTACGGGCCGGGTCAAATCCCGATCCCGACCGGCAAGGCGATCGCCGACTGCAAGGTCATCTTATCCGAAACAGGCGCGGAAACCAAAGGTCAGCCTCCGCAAAAGCTGCATATTGTTAATTTCGGCGGTTTTTCGCGGGTCGGGCGGGCGGTCGCGCCTCATCTTGTTGCCCCTGGCCGGGAGACGCTGTAAGGAGAGGGCGATTTTTCCCCTCCGGCCTTGCCGCCCGTTTCAGGATCAGCCTCCCATGTCCAGCGCCAACCGCGTCGTCCAGGTCGAAAATGTCAGCTTCTCCAACGAAGCCCCGTTCTCGCTGATCGCCGGTCCGTGCCAGATGGAAAGCCGCGCGCATGTGCTGGAATGCGCCGCCGCGGTGAAGGAGATCACGGGCAATCTCGGCATTCCGGTCGTCTTCAAGGCGTCCTTCGACAAGGCCAACCGCACCTCGCTCTCGGGCAAGCGCGGCGTCGGTCTCGATGAGGGCCTGAAGATCTTCGCCGAAGTGAAGGAAACCTTCGGCATGCCGGTGCTAACCGACATCCACAACGAGGCGCAATGCGCTCCGGTGGCCGAAGTGGTCGACATCCTGCAGATCCCGGCCTTCCTGTGCCGCCAGACGGATCTTCTGGTTGCTGCCGCCCGCACCGGCGCCGTGATCAACATCAAGAAGGGTCAGTTCCTGGCCCCCTGGGACATGAAGAACGTTCTGGCCAAGGTGGTGGACAGCGGCAACTCCAACGTGCTGCTGACCGAGCGCGGCGCCAGCTTCGGCTACAACACCCTGGTGAGCGACATGCGGGCCCTGCCGATCATGGCCGAGACCGGCGCTCCGGTGGTCTTCGACGCGACCCATTCCGTGCAGCAGCCCGGTGGCCTCGGCGGCTCCTCGGGCGGTGACCGCCGCATGGTGGCCGTGCTGGCCCGTGCGGCCGTGGCGGTCGGTGTCGGCGGCCTCTTCATGGAAACCCATCCGGATCCGGATGCTGCCCCCTCCGACGGCCCCAACATGGTGGCGCTGAAGGATCTGGGTGCGATCCTCAAGGAACTTCAGGCCATCGATCAGGTGGTCAAGGCGGCGCGCAAGGGCTGAGGCCCGGCAGACCGGAAAATGACAGGGGCCGCTCCCGCGCTGGCGGGCAACCGGTGGTCCCGATACTGGGAGAAACAGGGCTCCTTCCTCTCATTGGGGCCCTCTTGAAGGAGTAGATGATGACCGCAATCATTGACATGACGGCCCGCGAGATCCTCGACAGCCGTGGCAATCCGACCGTCGAGGTGGATGTCTTCCTGGAAGACGGGTCCTTCGGCCGCGCCGCCGTTCCGTCGGGTGCCTCCACCGGCGCCCACGAGGCGGTCGAGCTGCGCGACGGCGGCTCCCGCTTCCTCGGCAAGGGCGTGCAGCAGGCGGTCGATGCGGTCAATTCCGAAATCTTCGATGCCATCGCCGGCATGGACGCGGAAGACCAGCTCGCCGTCGATCAGGCGATGATCGATCTGGACGGCACCGAGAACAAGGGCCGCCTTGGCGCCAACGCCATCCTCGGCGTCTCGCTGGCGACCGCACGCGCAGCGGCGCAGGCCTGCGGCCTGCCGCTCTACCGCTATGTCGGTGGCGCCAACGCCCGCATTCTGCCCGTGCCGATGATGAACATCATCAACGGTGGCGAACATGCGGACAACCCGATCGACTTCCAGGAATTCATGATCATGCCGGTCGGCGCTGAATCCCTGAAGGAAGCCGTCCGCATGGGCTCCGAGGTGTTCCACACCCTGAAGAAGGCCCTCAAGGACGCCGGTCACAACACCAATGTCGGCGATGAAGGCGGCTTCGCGCCGGGCCTGAAGTCCACCGATGAAGCCATCGGCTTCGTCATGCGCGCCATCGAGAAGGCCGGCTACAAGCCGGGCGAGGACATGTTCCTGGCACTCGATGCGGCCTCGACCGAATTCTTCAAGAACGGCAAATACGAGCTGGTAGGCGAGGGCAAGTCCCTGTCCCCGGACGAAATGGCCAAGTATCTGGAAGATCTGGTCAACCGCTACCCGATCATCTCCATCGAGGACGGTCTGGCCGAAGACGACTGGGCCGGCTGGAAGACCGCGACCGAACTCTTCGGCAACAAGTGCCAGCTCGTCGGCGACGATCTCTTCGTCACCAACACCAAGCGTCTGCGCCGGGGCATCGAGCAGGGCGTCGCCAACTCGATCCTGGTCAAGGTCAACCAGATCGGCTCCCTGTCGGAAACCATGGATGCAGTCGAGACCGCCCACAAGGCCGGCTACACCTCCGTCATGTCGCACCGCTCCGGCGAGACCGAAGACAACACCATTGCCGATCTCGCGGTTGCCATGAACTGCGGTCAGATCAAGACCGGTTCGCTGGCCCGTTCCGACCGGTTGGCCAAGTACAACCAGCTCATCCGCATCGAGGAAGAGCTGGGCGCGCTGGCCCAGTATGCCGGCCGTTCGATCCTCAAGGGCTGACCCCTGCGATCAACCGCTGACGAATGAAAAAGGCCGCCCCTGGGGCGGCCTTTTGCGTTTCAGCTTATCGATGGTCTGCGTGCGCGATCAGGACAGGCTGTCCTCGGGCACGAAGCTGCGGGTCTCGCGCGCATGCATGATGGCGGCGGCCAGTGTCTCCGGCGCCTCGGCGCCATTCACGACGAAGCGTCCGTCGATGACGAAGCAGGGCACGCCGGTCACACCCATTAGCCGGGCCCGGTCCACCTGATGCTCGATCTTGTCCAGATCGGAATCGGTTTCTAGAAGCTGCTCCACCAGATCCGCCTGCATGCCGGCCTTCTCGGCGATGGCGACCAGGGTTTCGGACTTGGACAGATCCGCGCCGTCTTCGAAATAAGCCTTGAACAGCAGATCGACCACCTCGTCCTGAAGTCCGTCGGCGCGCGCCCAGAGGATCAGCCGGTGGCAGTCCTTGGTGTTGGGCGACACCTCGATCCGGTCGAAGGCGAACGGAATGCCGGTTTCCCGGCCCACTTCGCTGATGTGATCGTAGATGGAGCGGGCATTGGCGCGGCCACCGAACTTCTCGTTCAGATAGGTGGCGCGGTCCTTGCCTTCCTTCGGCAGGGAGGGGTCGAGCTGATAGGGGTGCCAGCCGACCTGGACGGTGACATCCGGCAGACGGGCGATGGCGGCCTCCAGACGGCGCTTGCCGATGTAGCACCAGGGGCACATGACGTCGGAAATCACGTCGACTGTGAGGGCGGGTTCGTCGGCCATGTGCCGTCTCCTTGATCCTGCGATGAAAGGACAAGGTAGGGCCCGGCGCGAGCGCCGTAAAGCGGGAGAGACCCTTGCGTCACAGGATTGTCAGAGGCGCGTGGTGCCGAGGATGGCGCCGATGCGGCTCTTCAGACGTTCAAGCCCGCGCGCGCTCTTGACCACGGCGACCGGGCCCTGACCTTCCACGAGACAGACGAGATCTTCCTCGCGGCTGGTGGCCAGTGCGATGGAGAGGAGGGTTTCCTCCAGATCGGCGGCGAGGGTCAGATTGCCGGAGGCTGCCCCGAAGCTGCGGGCGTCCATGCGCAGCTGATAGGGCTTGAGGCCCCTGCGGGCGAGAGCCTCTGCGGTGAGCGCAAGGTAGGTTTCAAAGCGGTCGACGGAGAGGCCGCCGCCCCGCATCTGACGCAGCACGTGATAATGGGTTTCCGCCAGCACCCGGTCCGCCAGACGGCGGCGCTTGCCCTGGCGGATCGCCACGCTCAGCCGGTGGCCGAGAGACTGGGGCAGGATCGGCGGGCAGACCACGTCTGTGGCGCCGGCGCGCAGCAGCAGGGCGGCATCGGCCGCGGTTTCGGCCAGAACAAGCACGGGCAGGGCAGAAAAGCGGCTGTCCATGCGCAGGCGATGCAGGCTTTCCAGCGCCTCGCCGAAGGGCTGGTCGATCACCACCGCGTCGAAGGCCCGGTGTTCGAGGAAATCCTCGCCGATGGTCTGGTTGAAGGCGCCGACCACCTGTCCGGCGCGCGGTCCAGCGGCCTGGAGTTCAAGGAACCTGCCGCTGACACCGATCACCAGCAGCCCGCTCTGGCCGGTCAGCCGCGGCGAGACCCCGTAGCCGGCCTGGCGGCCGAAGACCTTGCGGCGGATGCGCGCCTCCTCAGAGCGCAGGAGCGATCGCTGCAGGTTGCAGACAAGGGCGAAGAGCACGTCGGCTGGCGCAGTGGCGTCCACGATGGCGGTCGGGCGCAGGCTGCGCAGGCAGAGGTCGAAGCCCTTCTCCGTCACCGGTTCGCCGAGGAGTACGAGAGGCACTTCCGCCGAAAGGCCAGTCACCATATTCCGCAGGGCGGGAGCGAGCCTTGCGCCGACAGGGGTGTCGAGAAACGCCCCTGCAAGAAGGATGGCGGTGGGCAGCGGGCCGCCGGAGAGTGCCGGGAAAGAGCTTGCGGATTCGGTGTCCCCGGCAAGGCTGGCCGCCAGATCGGCCGAGGGCAGAATGTCCGCCAGAAGCGGGGACGCGCCGGGAATGCCGAAGGCCGTCAGCTGTCCGGCGGCAGGATCAAGTCCCGCGTGCCAGAGAGGGCCATGCCAGGAAAGGGAAACATCAAGATCCATGACGGGCGGTCGACATTCGCAAGGAGATCAGGTCCGCCGTGCTGCGGACCGGGAAAGCCCGGGCGCAGCCAGCGGGCCATGAAGGGGAACGAGACGGGCAGGGAGATTCCCGGCGCGCGTGGGGGCGATCCGGTCACCTGCCTGTCCGTGAGGGTGTCAGGCCACCTTGGCGGGCAGCCGCTGGGTGCGCAGGGTCAGGCGCGTGCGATCAACGGCACCGGTTCCAAGCCGGGGCAAGGACTGGAGCACCAGCACCCGGTGGGGGAGGGCTGCCAGATCGATGCCCTGGGTATCCAGCCAGGCAAAGAAGGCTTTCGCATCCGGAATGCGGCCCGGAGCAGGCACCACGGCGGCATAGAGGCGGGCGCCAAGAACCTCGTCTTCCACCAGGAAGGCGGCGGCCTCGGCAATGTCCGGGTAGCTGGAATAAAGCGCATCGATGGCCGTCAGGTCGCCGATGCCCGGTGCGGTCTGGCCCGGAATGCCGAAGCCATGCAGGGACTTGCCGTCCCAGTCGGGCTTGACGATGGTCTCCAGTCCGTCCCCGGGCGCCGCGCGGGCCGGCAGACCGGCATCGGCCTCGGAGCCCGCGCCCTGGGACCAGGTGAGTCCCGGAACCATGGCGCCACGGAAGGTCATGCGCTCGCCCAGACCGTCTTCCCGGTCGGTCAGTTCGATGTCGAGAAGGGCTGGCCCGCTTTCACGCCCCGCTGACCCGTACTGCTTTCCCGGCGGGAAGCGCTCCGGGATCCCGGACTCCGGGCGCTTCTGCGCCACCAGCGCGAATTCGTCGGCAATATGCAGGTCGACGATGCCGTGCCGGGCCACATGGGCACCCGGGCGCGGCGAGGCCACGTTCCACGCGGCCAGAATGGTGTTGGGATGGATCAGGGCCCGGTCCAGGGTTGCCGTCAGCGGCCCGGGTGCCAGAATGAGGTTCGCCTGAACGGCGCGGGCGTGATCCGCCATGCGCTTCAGGGAGGTCGGATGGTGGAGATGCAGCGTGCCGCCGGTCAGCAGCCAGGGCATCAGCCCGGCGCCGAGCCCGGTCAGGCCGCTGAAGGAATAGGGCACCAGAAGCTGCGGGGCTTCGGGAAGGTCCATCTCGCGCAGGATCGCCTGACCGGAGGCCATCCAGTGGTTGTGGCTGCGGGTCAGCGGCTGGCTTTCGGCACCGCTCCGGGTCCACGACAGCGTCGCGATGTGATCAGGAGCCGCCTGTCGGTCGGAGGGGGGCAGCAGCAGGTCGTCGCCGGCTTCCTCCAGCATGGCGCCAAGTTCGATCAGCCCGTCCGGGATCTCGTGGCCGAGACCGAAGACGAATCGCAGGGAGAAGAGATCGGCGGCCACGTCACGGGCGGCATTGGCCACCATGCGCGTCTCGACCCTGTCGGCGGCCACAAACCCCTTGGCGCCGATGGAGTTGAGGGCGGCAAGCACGTTCTTCTGGCGCCAGTGGAGCGGAAGCGGCGTGATCACCAGATCGGCGCGCAGTGCCGCGAGGAAAGCAATGACCGTGTCCACCGTATTGGGCGCCTGCAGGCCGATTACGTGGTCGGCCGCGAGGCCGATGGCACGGAAGAAGCCCGCAAGCTGCTCGATTTCCCGATCCGCCTGGGCATAGGTGAGCTGGCGGCCCTTGCCGCCGGTCCATTCGGCCCGGTCCGGGGCGTCCACCAGGGCCAGACGGTCCGGGGCGGCCTCTGCGGTGCGCTTGAAGAGCTGGTCGATCGTGAGATCCGACCATGCGCCCTGGCGCTTGAAGGTGTCTGCGAGAGTGTCCGATACGGCTTTCATGGATGTCTTCCAGTGGCCTGAATGTGATGGATCGGGTCGGGGGTGGCGGCGCGGATCAGCGCGCCTCCTCCGACCACCAGGTGTCGTATTGGTGTCCGTAGAGCGGTGCGGTCTGCGGGCCCGCCACGCGGGTCCAGCGGCCGAGCCACTCGCTGCCGGTGTGGAACAGGGGCACCGCATAGGCGCCGGAGATCAGCACCCGGTCGAAGGCGCGCACGGCGGAGACGAAGTCTTCCTTGCTGCGGGCGGCAACGATGGCGTCGATCAGGGCGTCGATTGCGGGATCCTTGGCGCCGACGATGTTGAAGGAGCCCTCGGCGTCGGCGGAGGCTGAGCCCCAGCGGCCATATTGCTCGCTGCCCGGGGAGAGCGAGGCCACCCAGACATTGAAGACCATGTCGAAGTCGCGCTTGATGCGGCGGTCCTCGAACTGGGCCGGGTCGACCGTGCGGACCGACACCTCGATGCCGAGCAGGGCCAGGCTGCGCTTGTAGGCGAGCGCCAGCTTTTCCTCGTCCTCGTTCTTGGTCAGGATCTCGAAGGCCAGCGCCTCGCCGGTCGCCTCCTTCACCAGCTTGCGGTCCTTCACCGCGTAGCCGGCGTCCTTCAGCAGGGCGAGGGCAGCCCCCATGACCTTGCGGTCACGGCCGGAGCCGTCGGCCTGTGCCGGACGCCAGGAACCGTCCATCACGGCTGGGTCAACCGCGTCGGGGAAGGGCGCCAGAAGCGCCTTTTCGCGCGCGTCTGCGGCTACACCGATGGAGGAGAGTTCCGATCCGTCCCAGTAGCCGGAGGTACGGCTGTAGAGGTCGAAGTAGATGTTCTTGTTCACCCATTCGAAGTCGAAGAGCATGGAGAGCGCCTGGCGCACCTTGCGGTCGGCCAGTTGCGGGCGGCGGGTGTTGAAGGCGATGCCGCGCATGTTGGCCGGTGTGCCGAGGGTGATCTCGTCCTTCACCACCTTGCCGTCCTGGAAGGCGGGGAAGTCGAAGCCGGTCATCCAGCGCACCGGGTCATTGAACTGCAGCACGTCGACCAGACCTTTCTTGAAGGCTTCCTGCAGGGTCGTTTCGTCGCGGAAATAGTCGATGCGGATCTCGTCGAAATTGTCGAAGCCGCGCTTTACCGGCAGATCCTTGGCCCAGTAATCCGGGTTCTTGCGATAGACGACCCGCTTGCCCGGATCGATTTCGGCGAAGACATAGGGGCCGGAGCCGATCGGCGGGGTCAGGGTGGACTTGTCGAAGGTCTCCGCATCCGTGTGGGCCTTGGAGAAGATCGGCGCCATGGCGACGAGCAGCGGCAGCTCGCGGTTCTCGCCATTCTCGAAGTTCAGGCGAATCGTCCGCTCTGCCGGATAGTCCTTGGAGACGATCTTGGCGTACCAGTTGCGATAGGGCGGACGGCCCTTGTCGCGGATGATGTCGAGGGAAAAGGCCACGTCCTCGACGGTCACCGGCGAGCCATCGGAGAATTTTGCCCGCGGGTCGAGGGTGAATTCGATCCAGTCCCGGCTGTCGGGCATGCGCACGCTTTCAGCCAGATGGGCATAGAGCGTGAAGGCCTCGCCGTTGGACCGGGTCATGAGGCTTTCAATCACGTTGCTGCCGAACTCGCGCTCCTTCATGCCACGGGCGCTGGTCCAGCCGCCCTGGACGATGAAGGAGTTCAGGCTGTCGAAGGTGCCCTGCACCCCGAGCTTCAGGACGCCGCCCTTGGGCGCATCCGGATTGGCATAGGGGAAATGGCTGAAATCGGGGCCGAGCGCCGGTTCCCCGTGCATGGCGATGGCATGCACCGCGGGAACGTCGTCCTGCGCTGTCGCGGGCGGGATTTCGGCTGCGATCGCCCACAGAAAAAGCGAGCCGGCGCACACTCCGCCCCCGATGCGTTTTGCAAGGGATCTTGCTCTGGATGCGGAGGAAGGGGAGTTCACCATGAAGGATGCCTGGATCGCTTGAAAGGACTTGATTCCGGCCGAATCCTACCACACCTGCAGGAAAGACCGATTGCTCCAGACTGTTAAGGATTTTGGTTACCCAACCTTTAACGGAAACCGTCAAGTCCCAGGGGATGCGTTGCAGGAACGTCACCATGTCGCCCTAATCGTAACGCAACCAGACATGAGACGAGAAACCGGCGTTGGCGGCCTTGAAGTTGCAGCGGAGATGCCGCAGAACAGCGGCAGTCGACCGCACCCTTGAAGATTGAGGATGGTTCAAATGCAAAAGTATGTTGGCAGAGGATTGATCGGAGCGGCCTTCGCCGCCCTTGCGATCTCCTCGCTTGCGGGCACCGCTCCGGCCCGGGCTCAGGAAGCCCAGAGCCCGTGGGTGAAGGTCTGCAATGTGGATCCGAAGGTCGGCAAGGAAATCTGCCTGATCACCCAGGAGCTGCGCACCAACACCGGACAATTCCTGTCCTCCGTCGCCGTGCGCGAGATCGAGGGTGAGGGCCGCAAGACCCTGCTCGTCGCCGTGCCCACCGGCATGCTGATCCAGCCGGGCCTGCGCGTCCAGGTTGACCAGGGCAAGCAGGCTCAGGCCAAGTACGGCATCTGCTTCCCCAACGCCTGCTATTCCGAGCTGGTGATCGACGATGCCTTCATTGCTTCCATGAAGCAGGGCGGCAAGCTGATCCTGACCACGCTGAACCAGCAGGCCAAGCCGATCCCGATGGAACTGACCCTGTCCGGTTTCACCAAGGTCTATGACGGCGAGCCGATGGACGTGGCCGAGCTGCAGAAGCGCAACGAGGAACTCCAGGCCGAGCTGCAGAAGCGGGCCCAGGAAGAGCGCCAGAAGCTGATCGACGCCCAGAAGGCGGCCGGCAACTAAGCTTTCCTCCGGGCCCTTGCGGCCCGGATCCCTGACCGTCTCGGGCGGTCGGTATCCGTTGACGAAAAAGGCGCGGTGGCCATGGGCCCCGCGCCTTTTTTCATGGGCTGAACTGGGGTTGATCTGGGGCTGATCTGGCCGCAAGAGCCTCGATCGCCTAGTGCATGTCCACGTCCTTGGGGCGGTAGGAGCCATCCGACTGCTCGTCGAAGATCTCGGCCACCTGCGGGTGACGGATCGGTTCGCCGGTCACGTCAGGCACGAGGTTCTGCTCGCTCACATAGGCGACGTATTCCGTCTCCTCGTTTTCCGCCAGCAGATGATAGAAGGGCTGATCCCGGACCGGGCGCACATCCTCGGGAATGGCGTTCCACCATTCCTCGGTGTTGGAGAAGGTGGGGTCCACATCGAAGATCACGCCGCGAAACGGATAGACCCGGTGCCGGACCACCTGACCGATGTTGAATTTTGCCGTACGCATAACCTGAGTTCCCGACCTTTGCGGTGTTTCTTCCGAATTAAGGTCTCGTGCGGCGGCTGACAAGGGCCGCCGCACGCCTGATGTGCCCACTTATACGGCAAAGGGTTCTAGAGACCGTAAACATCCGCCAGTTGCGGGTCGCGGGCCGCCACCTGCCGGGCGAGATCCACGATCACCTTCGCCTGTTTCCAGGTGGCATCGTCCTGCATCTTGCCGTCGATCATCACGGCCCCGGTGCCGTCCGGCATGGCTTCGAGGATTCGCTTGGCGAAGGCGACCTCGTCCGCGTCGGGCGAGAACACGCGCTTCGCAATGTCGATCTGGGTCGGATGCAGCGTCCAGGCTCCGGCGCAGCCCATGAGGAAGGCATTGCGGAACTGGGCCTCGCAGGCCGCCGTGTCGGAAAAGTCGCCGAAGGGACCGTAGAACGCCTTGAGGCCATAGGTCTGGCAGGCGTCCACCATGCGGGCGAGCGTATAGTGCCACAGGTCCTGCTGATAGGCGGCGCGGGGAGCGTCAGGGCTTGCCGGGTCGGCGTCGGCCAGCACCTTGTAGCCCGGGTGACCGCCGCCGACGCGGGTGGTCTTCATGCCACGGGAGGCGGCGAGATCCGCCGGTCCCAGGCTCATGCCCTGCATGCGCGGGCTGGCGGCGGCGATCTCCTCCACATTCTTGACCCCTTGCGCGGTTTCCAGAATGGCGTGGATGAGGATCGGCTTGGTCACGCCGGCGCGCGCCTCGAGCTGGGCAAGAAGCTGGTCGAGGTAATGGATGTCCCAGGCGCCTTCCACCTTCGGCAGCATGATCACGTCGAGCTTGTCCTTGAGGGCAGGCACGATGGTCATCAGGTCGTCGAGAACCCAGGGGCTGTTCAGGCAGTTGATGCGGACCCACAGGCCGGTGTCGCCGAAGTCATTCTCCTGACCCATCTGCACAAAGCCGGCGCGGGCGGCCTCCTTCGCATCGGCGGGAATGGCGTCTTCCAGATTGCCCAGCACCACGTCCACCTGGGAAATGAGCTGGGGCACCTTGGCACGGACCTTTTCCATGTGGGGCGGCACGAAGTGGATCATGCGCTCCGTGCGCACGGGCAAAGCCGCATAAGGCGCGGGCGCCCCGATGGCGAGAGGCTGGAAAAAGGCGCGCGGCGGCTTCATGGCAAACTCCTGTCAAAAGGCACGATGGGTCGTCTATAGCCGCTTTGATCCTGCCGCTGAATTCGCCAAAAGTGGAGGGGGCTTCGCAGGTGCGTTAGATTTTTCTCGCACCTGCGGCAGAGCCCTGCGGGGGATCTCCCGTTGGACGCGGGGTCAGGCCCACTTGCGGTGGATCCACATCCACTGGGCGGGATCCTCGCGGATCCAGTCCTCGAAGAGATCGTGATAGGCCTGCGTGGCGGCCTGAATGTCGGCCTTGCGGTCGTCGCTGCGCGCCATGGGCAGAACCTTGGCCTCGATGCGGAAATGGACGCCCTTGACCCGTGACACGCGGCCGATGACGAGGGGCAGCTTGCCCGCCCAGGCGAGGGTTGCCGGCACGGGCGTGGCGGTGGCGGGCAGGCCGAAGAAGGTGATCTCCAGGCCGCGCTTTTCCTTAAGGTCCCCCATGATGGCGATATGGGCCGAGTGATTGCGGGCAATGGACAGAAGCTTGCGGGCGGTGTCCGGTCCCTTGGAGAACAGGCCGCCGCGATAGAGGTCGCCGCGCATGTCGCGCAGGAGCTGATCCGCGCCCGGGTTCTTCAGCGCCTGGTAGACGCCGGCAATGTCCAAACCCCGCTGCACGGCAGGCATGACGCTCAGCTCCCAGTTGCCCGCGTGCAGTGAGACGAAGAGGCAGGGCGCGCCCTTGTCGAGAATCGCCCGCGTCTCGGCATCGGCGACAAATTCGATCCGCTCGGGTGCGGCGAGGATTTCGCGGATGTGGAAGGTTTCCACGGCCACCCGGCCGAGATTTTCCCACATGTCGCGCAGGATGGTCTCGCGCTCGCGGGCAGACAGTTCCGGCAGGGCCTGCGCGAGATGATCGAGCGCCCGGCCGTGGCGATGGGTGAAGGGCGCGATCCAGCGCCAGAGCTTGCCCATGACGGCCGACGCCGGACCGAGCGGCAAGGCCCGGAACAGGCGCACGGCCAGGGTCAGCAGCAGATATTCGATCCGGTGAAGAAGGCTGACGGAAGCCGTCTGGGGTTTCTGCAAGGGTCTGTACCGTTTCGGCGAGAACGCCACTTGCGCGGCGGGGGGAAGCAGGGGTACGCAAACCGGGAGCAGCATGGGCCGGTCCCCCTCCGGCCAATCCCTGCCCGAATGTCCAAGCGTGCTTATCCAAGGCGCGCTGCGGATGCAAGCCGGAGCGCCGCCCTCGCGTCCGGGCTCTCGCGCTGCGGACAGGGACACAGACCGGGCCAGACAGACGGAAGAGACATGCAGGAAGTCATTTCACTCGCCTTTCCCTTCTTCGGGCTGATCTTTCTGGGCTACATCGCAGGCAAGGTGAAGAAGCTGCCGGAGGAAGGCCTGTCGTGGATGTCCTTCTTCATCGTCTATGTGGCGCTGCCGGCCCTGTTCTTCCGGCTGCTCTCCAACACGCCGATCGAGCAGCTGACGGATCCGACCTTCGTCACCGCGACGACCTTCATGACCTACACCATGTTCGCCCTGTCCTTCTGCATCGGGGTGATCGCGACCAAGGGCAACATCCGGGAAGCGGCGATGCTGGGGATCGCGGGCTCCTATTCCAACGTCGGCTACATGGGGCCCGGCCTGACGCTGGCCGTTCTCGGCCCGGCGGCCACGGTGCCGACGGCCCTCATCCTGAGCTTTGACAATACGCTGATGTTCATCCTGGCGCCGCTGATGATGGCGCTCGGCGGCAGCGGCAACCAGTCCATGGCGCATACGGCGCGGACGATCGCGGTGCGGATCTTCACCCATCCCTTCATCCTGGCGACCATCGCGGGCGTGGGGGCGGCGGCCATCGGCTTCAAGCCGCCGGAGGCCATCGACACGATGCTGCGCTATCTGAGCGGGGCGGCGGCCCCTTGCGCGCTCTTTGCCATGGGGGTGAGCGTGGCCATCCGGCCGGCCGGGCGCATTCCGCTGGAGCTGCCCATCGTGCTGGCGGTGAAGCTGGTGCTGCACCCGATCCTGATCTTCCTGCTGCTGGGCTGGATCGGCGGCATGGACCCGATCTGGGTGGCGACCGCCATTCTCATGGCCTGCCTTCCGCCAGCAACCAATGTCTTCGTCATCGCCCAGCAATACGGGATCTACGTGCAGCGGGCCTCCAGCTTCGTGCTGATCGGCACCATTGCCTCCGTCGTCACGGTCACAGCCTTCATCTTCGCCCTGACCGGCGGCTATTTCGGCTTCGAGATCACCCCGCCCTGAGGCGCATGCCGGCCCGCCTCAGCGCGGCAGACGCGGCAGCTTGGGCGCAGGGAACCGCAGGCGCGGCGCCTTGGGGAAGGGCAGGGGCAGACCCTTCAGCCGCTGGCCCGGCGCGATGCCTTCCTTCATCAGGAAGCGGCGCAGGGCGGGCAACCGGTCGGCCAGATAGAGACCGGCGCTGCGCATCATCTGAACCGGCAGGAAATCGGTGAGCAGGGATCGGTTCAGCGCGTCCACGGCGGCGGTGCGGCTGGTGATGTCCTGCCAGCGATCCTTCTCATAGGCCTTGAGCAGGGCGTCCGCGCCCGGGTCGGCGAGCGGGCTGCCGGCAGGGGTCAGGTGACCAGCCAGGCAGGCGACATCGCGCAGGCCCAGGTTCAGCCCCTGTGCCCCGATGGGCGGGAAGACATGGGCGGCCTCGCCGATCAGCGCCAGACGATGCCCTGCCAGGGCGTTGGCGGTGAGCCCGGAGAGCGGATAGCTCTGGGGCCGCGAGGCAATGCGGAACTTGCCGAGGATCGAATGGGCCCGGCGCTCCAGCTCCAGCGCCAGATCCTCATCGGCCATGGCGCGCAGGGGCTCGGCGTCTTCCGGGCTGACGACGCAAACCAGCGACGACATGCGCCCGGGCAGCGGCACCAGCGTGAAGGGGCCGGTGGGTGTGTGGAATTCGTTCGAGGTGTCGTTGTGGGGCTGGTCATGGGCCAGGTTGAGCACCACGGCGGTCTGGGGATAGGACCAGCTCTTTACTGAAATGCCCGCAGCCTCGCGCGCCGGAGAGCGGCGGCCGTCGGCGGCGACACAGAGCCTGGCGCGAATCTCGCCGCCCGAGGCCAGACGGATCACCACGTGATCCTCGAGGAAGGCATAGGAACTGACCGTATCCTCGACCCGGGTGAGGGTCGAGGCCGCGTCTGCAGCCTCGGAGAGCGTGCGGTTCAGATCCTTGTTCAGGATGTTGTAGCCGAAGGCGTCCAGCTCCAGCTCGGCGCTGTCGAAGGTCACTTCCGGCGCCCGGATGAGCCGGTCCGTCCCGTCGATCATCCGCATCCGGCGCAGAGGCGCGGTGAGGGGCGCAAGGGTCTCCCACAGGCCCAGCCGCGCGTAAAGATCGGCAGAGGCCGACAGGAGCGCCGTGGTGCGACCGTCGTCCAGATTGGCGGGCGGCGCCACCAGCACGGTGCCATATCCCGCCTTGGCCAGAAGGAGTGCTGCGGTCATGCCCGCAGGGCCTGCGCCGATCACGGCAATGTCGTGGAGGGTCTGGTCGGAGGCGGGCAGGGCGGCGGTATCGGTCATGGTCTGATCCGGGTTCGATGATCCGATGGGCGTTACCCGGCCTGGACCGGATCGCTCACCTGATCTACGTGGGGCGCGTGGGCGCGCTGACAAGACGGCGGCGCTCCCTGTGGCAACGCGCCGCCCTCGGATCTAGACCGGGTCTCCGGTCACCGGCCTTGACCTGGGTCATGGAGACGGCGGATCCTGTCCCCTAGAAGCACGAGATGGTCCCGTACGGCAATCCCGTTCCCTGACACGAGGCAAGATGACGCTCTCCCTGTCCACACCTCCCGCACCGTCCGCAGCTGCGCGGCCTGATGCCGTGCGCCCGCGCGGCTGGGGTCTTGTGGTCGCGGCCGTCGTTCTCCTGTCGGGGCTGGGCTGGCTGGTGATGGCCCTGATGGTGGTGGAGATGATCCCAGCCATTGACATGGGAGCGCTCGGCCCGGGCATGGGGCTTTTCAACAGTTTCGGTCCTCTCGCCGCCCTGCCGGCGGACGTGCGTGCCACGCTCCAGGTTCTGTGTCTGCCCACGGCGGCGACCGGGGGGCTCTCTGGCTGGAGCCTCGCCCAGTGGGGCGGGGCGCTGGCCATGTGGGCGGCCATGGCGCTTGCCATGATGGTGCCGACCGCCATCCCCATGCTGAAGCGCTTCCATGCGGCCAGCGAAGGGTCCGTGATGGCCACCCTTGCGGTGCTGCTCGGCTATGTGAGCGTCTGGCTTGCCTATGCGGTCGCCGCGACGCTGGCCCAGTGGCTCTTCAATGCGAAACTCGCCGTCCTCTCTGATGTGGCGGCCTCCGTGTCGCTCGCCTTTTCCGCCAGCGTGCTGCTGGCGGCCGGCATCTATCAGTTCACGCCGGTGAAGCGGGCCTGTCTGCTGCGATGCTGGTATCCGCGCTTCGTCTTCGGAACGGCCGGGGCGGACCGGCGGGTGCCGCTTTCCGCTGCCCTGGTCGAGGGCGTCCGCCAGGGCGTGTCCTGCCTCGGCTGCTGCTCGGCGGTCATGGGCGTCATGTTCGCCGTGGGCGTGATGAACCTGTTCTGGATGGTCCTGCTCGGCGCCCTCATGGCCGTTGAAAAGAGCCTGCCCTCGCGGGTGCTGCCGCCGCTGGCCGGGGCGCTGTTCCTGCTGGCCGGAGCGGCCCTGGTGCTGGTCATCCGCCTGGGGGCAGCCGCCTGAGCCTGGTGCGAGGATTCCCCTGCTGCGCCGGCCGATGAGGCTATGGAATGAGGGGGCAACGGGCCCGGGGCACAAAAATCGGCAACAAGTCTGTTCAATCCGGCGCAGAATTGAAATAATAGAGCCACAGACGTGTCGTCCCCCAGGGGCCCGGCACCCCGTAGCAATTGCGTGAGGCCCCTAGCCCGTGACCGACTTTCCCCATGAGCGTACCCCGCAGGAACCTGCGCTGTTCCTGATTCACATGCTGACCGCGCTGGGTGCGCCGGTTGCTCTCGTGGCCCTTCTGGCCGGGGCCCGTGGCGCCTGGGCGGAAATGTTCGCCTGGCTGGGTCTGGCGCTGGTGATCGACGGGGTCGACGGTCCGTTGGCGCGCAAATACGACATCGCGCACCGGCTGCCGCGCTGGTCCGGGGCGTCCCTCGATTTCGTCATCGACTACGCCACCTATGTCTTCCTGCCGGCCTTTGCCCTGTCGGCCAGCGGCATGATCTCCTCGCCCTGGAGCTGGATCTGCGGCGGGCTCGTCGTCTTCACCGGGGCGCTTTATTTCGCCGACAACGGCATGAAGACCCCGGATGGCTCCTTCAAGGGGTTCCCCGGCGGCTGGAACATGGTGGTTTTCGGCCTGATGGCCCTGTCGCCGTCCGAAGGCTTCACCATCGGCTTCGTGCTCTTCTGCTGCGTGCTCACCTTCCTGCCGATCCGCTTCGTCCATCCGGTGCGCGTCAAGCGCTGGCGTCCTCTGACCCTCGGCATCACGCTGGTGTGGTTCGTGGCGGCAGGCATCGCTGTGGCCGACGGCATGAGCGTCGAGGGTCCCGCTGCCATGGTGCTCACAGCGGCCAGTCTTTACCTCTTCTGCGTGAGCGGCATCCAGCAGCTCTGCGAACGCTTCATCGACTGATCCCTGATCCCATGCAACGCCCGGCCGGTCCGGGCGTTCTGCCGTGAGGCGCCCACCCGCGCCGGATGAGACGGGGAGACCTCACCATGGAATGGCTGATGCAGCCGGAAATCTGGGCAAGCCTTCTGACCCTGACGGTCATGGAGGTGGTGCTCGGCATCGACAACATCGTCTTCATTTCGGTCATCGTGTCCCGTCTGCCCGAGCAGATGGCGGCCCGTGCCCGGGCCATCGGTCTGGCCATGGCGCTGGTCTTCCGCATCGCGCTGCTGTCGGTGCTGAGCTGGCTTGTCGGTCTCACCGCGCCGCTCGTCACCATCGCGGGCCATGATTTTTCCTGGCGTGATGCGATTCTCATGGCCGGCGGCCTGTTCCTGCTCTTCAAGGCGACCCACGAGATCCACAAGGGCATCGAGGGCGACGAGGATGAGGAGCGAGGTGCTGCGGCCCGCAAGGTCAGCTACGGCGCCGTGATCGCCCAGATCCTCGTCATCGACATGGTGTTTTCCATCGACAGCATCATCACGGCCATCGGCATGGCGGAGCACCTCGGGGTGATGGTCGCGGCCGTGGTCATCGCCATGGGCATCATGTATCTGGCCTCCGGTCCGGTGGCCGAGTTCATCAAGCATCATCCCACGACCAAGATGCTGGCGCTCGCCTTCCTGCTGCTCATCGGGGTTGCCCTTGTCGCCGACGCGCTCGGGTTCCATATCCCGCGTGGTTACATCTATTTCGCCATGGCCTTCTCGGCCGGGGTGGAGATCATCAATGTCATTGCCGGCCGCAGGCGCCGCAGGGCCCGGGAGGCCCGTGCGGCCTGAAGGGAGCCCGAGTGTTCCCTGAGGTCGGCTGACATCCCGTCTATCGGCTCCGTGATCGGAGCCTGACCGCCCGCGCGTCCTGCGGGCGGTCCTTTTGCTGTCGAGGAGGAGACATCATGGTTCACGCGATCCGCATCCACGAAACCGGCGGACCGGACAAGATGAAGTGGGAAGAAATCGAGGTCGGGGCTCCGGGGGCGGGCGAGATTCGCATCCGCCACACGGCTGTCGGGCTCAACTACATCGACACCTATTTCCGCTCCGGTCTCTATCCCTCTCCGTCCGGCCTGCCGCTGGTGCTCGGCAACGAGGGCGCCGGCGTCGTCGTGGCGATCGGTGAGGGCGTGACCTCGCTCGCCGTCGGCGACCGGGTGGCCTATGCCGGGCCGATCGGCTCCTATTCGGAAGAGCGCCTGATGGCGGCCGACCGGGTGGTGAAGATCCCCGAGGGCATCGACGACAAGACGGCTGCGGCCATGATGCTCAAGGGCATGACCGCCCAGTATCTGCTGCGCCAGACCTTCCAGGTCGGTCCGGACACCACGCTGCTCTTCCACGCCGCCGCCGGGGGCGTCGGCCTCATCGCCGGTCAGTGGGCAAGCCATCTGGGTGCGACCGTCATCGGCACGGTCGGGTCCGACGAGAAGGCGGAACTCGCCCGCGCCAACGGCTACACCCACGTGATCAACTACCGGAGCGAGAATTTCGTCGAGCGGGTGGCCGAGATCACCGGCGGGCGCAAGTGCGACGTGGTCTATGACAGCGTCGGCAAGGACACCTATCCGGGGTCGCTCGACTGCATTCGGCCCCTCGGCCTGTGGGTCAGCTTCGGCCAGTCCTCCGGACCGATCACCGATTTCAATATGGGGATCCTGTCCCAGAAGGGCTCGCTCTTCGCGACCCGTCCGACGCTCTTCACCTATATCGCCACGCCCGAGGCCCTGGCCAAGACCGCCGGAGAACTCTTCGACGTGGTTGCCAAGGGCATCGTGAAGATCCCGGTCAGCCAGGAATATGCTCTGAAGGATGCCGCGCGCGCCCACGAGGACCTGCAGGGCCGCAAGACTACCGGCGCAACCGTTCTGTTGCCGTAAGGGGGACAAGCGACATGGCCGGAGACAAGCGGAGCGACAGGGCGCGCAACCTTTATGCTCCGGCCATGCGCTATTTCGCGGTGGTCGCCGAGCGGGGCTCCATCCGCGCAGCTTCGCGGGAGCTCAACGTGGCGGCCTCTGCCGTCAACCGGCAGATCCTGTGGCTGGAGGAAGCGCTCGACCTGCAGCTTTTCGAGCGCGTGGCCAAGCGCTTGCGCCTGTCCCAGGCGGGCGAGATCCTGCTCGCCCATGTGCGCCGCACCTATTCCGATTTCGATGCCACCATGGCCGAGCTGGATGCCTTGAAAGGCCTGCGGCGCGGCACGGTTTCGATTGCCAGCGTCGAGAGCATCGCCGAAAGCCTGCTGCCGCGTCTCGTTGCCGGCTTCCGCAAGACCTATCCGGGCATCCACGTGGCGGTGAACGTGGTCAATGCCCGCGAGGCGGCCGAACGGGTTATTGCGGGCGAGGCCGATGTGGGTCTCACCTTCGATCCGCCGCGCGCCTCCGCCCTGACGGTGGCCTATCATCACGACATGCCGATCGGCGCGCTGATGGCGCCCGATCATCCGCTGGCCGCCCGCGAGCGGCTGGTGCTGGCCGATTGTCTGCGCTATCCGCTGGCGCTTCCGGCGACCGGCCTGTCGCTCAGAACCCGGCTCGACAGCGCGCTCAGCCGCCTGCCTGGCAGCCTGCGCACCTTTGTCGAGGCCAATTCCCTGCGTTTCATGCGCCAGCTTGCCCGCGACGGGCAGGTGATCGGCTTCCAGACCCGCATCGGCTGCGAGGAGGATCTGGCGCGCGGGCTGCTGGTGTTTCGCGAACTTGAGGATGCGCCCCTGCAGGATGACCGCATGTGCATCGTCACCTCGTCGCTCCGGGCGCTGGCCCTGTCGCCCGGAATGTTCTTCAATCACGCGGTGATGATGCTGAAAGATC
Source organism: Roseibium aestuarii (assembly GCF_008477545.1). Taxonomy (GTDB): domain Bacteria; phylum Pseudomonadota; class Alphaproteobacteria; order Rhizobiales; family Stappiaceae; genus Roseibium; species Roseibium aestuarii. The sequence goes on from NZ_VORA01000001.1 coordinate 1,630,940, forward strand.
ATTTGCCGGTGGATGATGCCATTTCGGCAACAACGAGACCTGAAATCGGCGCTTTGGATTGAGGTCGAATTGGGGCACCCTGTGGGATGCGTGCGGGCCTGAGGGCCAGCGCGCGAACCGAGGGAGATTTTCTGAGCGATGGGGCGTCTGACCACCCATGTCCTTGATACGGCCAGCGGAAAGCCGGCGGCCGGACTGACGATCGAATTGCGCCGCCTGTGCGCCGACGGCAAGCACTGGACCGATCTTGCCACCAAGGTGACCAATGCGGATGGCCGGGTGGATGCGCCCTTCCTGGAAGGGGAGACCATGGAGGTCGGCACCTACGAGCTGCGCTTCCACGCGGGCGACTATCTCAAGGCGTCCGGCGCGCCGGGCCTTGCCGATCCGCTCTTCCTCGACATCATCCCGCTGCGATTCGCCATTGCCGACCCGCAGGCCCATTATCACGTGCCGCTGCTGCTTTCGCCCTTCGGCTATTCCACCTATCGGGGGAGCTGACGGCTCATGCGCGAATCCATCCGTTTCCTGCGCAAGGGAGAGGTTGTCGAAGTCAGTGACGTGGCGCCGACGGCGACCGTGCTCGACTATCTGCGCCTGACCTGTGGCGCCACCGGGACCAAAGAAGGCTGCGCGGAAGGAGACTGCGGCGCCTGCACGGTCGCCATCGGCCGCCTGATCGACGGCAAGCTGGTCTATCAGCCGGTGAACAGCTGCATCCAGCTTCTGGGCCAGCTCGATGGGGCGGAACTCGTCACCGTCGAGGATCTCGCCCAGGACGACCGGCTGCATCCGGTGCAGCAGGCCATGGCGGATCTGCACGGGTCCCAGTGCGGCTTCTGCACGCCGGGCTTCATCATGACCCTCTTCTGCCTCTATCACGCGGAAGGCCAGTCGAAGTCGCGGGCGACCGTGACCGAATGGCTCGCCGGCAACCTGTGCCGCTGCACCGGCTATCGGCCCATCGTTGAGGCCGCCCTTCAGGCCTGTTTCGACGAGGCGGATGACGCCTTCACCTGGCGGGGCCGCGACACCGCCGCCCGCCTGGCCCAGCTGGACGACGGCCGTGACGTGCTGATCGGCGACGGCGAGAGCTTCTTTGCCTCGCCCGCCTCGCTGGAAGGGCTTGGGGCACTTTATGGCCAGCATCCGGACGCGACGCTCGTGGCGGGCGCGACCGATGTCGGGCTCTGGATCACCAAGCATCTGAAGTCCCTGCCGAAGGTCATCTGGCTCGGGCGCATTGCCGGTCTCGACCGCGTCGAGGAGACTGCGAGTGGCGTGCTGGTCGGCGCGACCGCCACCTTCGCCGCCTGTGAAGCGGCCATGACCCGGCTGTCCCCGGACCTGGGCGCGCTGTGGAAGCGGATCGGCTCGCGGCAGGTGCGCGCCAGCGGCACGGTCGGGGGCAACATCGCCAATGGCTCGCCCATCGGCGACAGCCCGCCGGCCCTGATCGCCCTTGGCGCCACGCTCGAACTCCAGTCCCATCACGGGGACCGCACCCTGCCTCTGGAAGACTTCTTCATCGACTACGGACGGCAGGACCGGGGGGCGGGCGAATTCGTTACGGGCCTCTTCGTGCCGCGTCCGGCCGCCGATCAGGTCTTCCGCTGCTACAAGATTTCCAAACGCTTCGATCAGGATATTTCCGCCGTCATGGGGGCGTTTCTCTTCACCCTCGAGGGCGCGCGCATCACCGCCGCACGGATTGCCTTCGGCGGGATGGCGGGGACGCCGAAACGGGCCATCGGTGCGGAAGCAGCCCTTGTGGGCGCCACCGTCGAGGACCCGGCCACCTGGACCGAAGCGCTGAAAGCCATCCAGTCCGATTACACGCCGCTCAGCGACATGCGCGCCAGCGCCGAATACCGCGCCGAGACCGCCCGGGCCCTTCTGGCCAAGGCGCTGATGGAGGCGGGCGGCACGGAAGCGGCCCAATTGCGCTTGCGCGGGGCCGAAAAGCCCGCGGGCAGCAGCACCCTGGAGGCCGCGGAATGACCGGCGAGACCTCGACCCTGGCCATCGTGCGCCAGTCCGTGCGCCATGACAGCGCCGCCAAGCACGTGACCGGTCAGGCCGTCTATATCGACGACATGCCCGAACCCGCCGGCACCCTGCATGTGGTTCCGGGCTGGGACCGGGCCAGTGTGTGCGGCCGGATCCTGTCGCTGGATCTGGAGGCCGTGCGTGCCACGCCCGGCGTGGTTGCCGTGCTGACCGCCGAGGATGTTCCGGGCACCAACGACTGCTCGTCTGCCCTCGGAGATGATCCGGTTCTTGCCAAGGGCGAGATCCTCTTCTTCGGCCAGGTGGTCTTTGCGGTGGTGGCGACCACGCGCGAGATCGCGCGGCGTGCGGCCCGCAAGGCGGTGTTCGAGGTGGAAGCTGCAACGCCGATCCTCACCCCCGATCAGGCCGCCCAGGCCGACAGCATGGTGCTGCCCGACTATCAGTTCGGGCGCGGGGAGAGTGCCGCAGCGCTCGAGGCGGCCGATCACCGGCTTTCGGGCACCTTCCGCATCGGCGGACAGGAGCATTTCTATCTGGAAGGCCAGGTGGCGCTTGCCAGCCCGGCCGAAGACGGGGGCATGCATGTGCACTCCTCGACCCAGCACCCGACGGAGATCCAGCACACGGTGGCCAAGGTGCTCGGCGTGCCGGATGCGCTGGTCACGGCGGAGGTTCGGCGCATGGGCGGCGGTTTCGGCGGCAAGGAAAGCCAGGCGAACCAGTGGGCGGCCCTTGCCGCCATCGCTGCGGCGCGCACAGGCAAGCCCTGCAAGCTGCGGCTCGACCGGGACGACGACATGATCATGACCGGCAAGCGGCATGATTTCCGCGTCGACTGGGCGGTGGGCTACGGGTCTGACGGGGTGATCCAGGCAACGGAATTCGATTTCCTCGCCCGCTGCGGCTATTCGGCCGACCTGTCTCTGGGCGTCAATGACCGGACCATGTTCCATTCTGATTCCAGCTACTTCTATCCGCAGGCGACGATCCGGTCCCGGCGGCTGAAGACCAACACCTGTTCCAACACGGCCTTCCGGGGCTTTGGCGGGCCGCAGGGCATGGTGGCGGCCGAGCGCATGATGGAGGCCATCGCGATCTCCCTCGGCGAGGACGCGCTGTCGGTCCGCAAGCGCAACTTCTATACGGCCGAGCGCAACCTCACCCCCTATGGCATGCCGGTGGAGGAGCACGAGGTCCTGCATGATCTGGTGGCGCAGCTGGAAGCCAGCTCCGACTACTGGGTGCGGCGGGAAAAGGTGCGCGCCTTCAACCAGCACAATGCGGTGCTGAAGAAGGGGCTGGCGCTGACGCCGGTGAAATTCGGCATTTCCTTCACCCTGAAGCACCTCAATCAGGCCGGCGCGCTCGTCCATCTCTATACGGACGGATCCGTGCAGCTGAACCACGGTGGCACGGAAATGGGGCAGGGGCTCTACACCAAGGTGGCCCAGGTGGTTGCCGAGGAACTGGGTGTCACCCTCGACCGGGTACGGATCACGGCGACCAACACGTCGAAGGTTCCCAACACGGCCCCGACCGCCGCGTCCTCGGGCACCGATCTGAACGGCATGGCGGCGCGCATTGCCGCGCGCACCATCCGTGACCGGCTCGTGGCCTTCCTGAGCGAACGCCACGAATGCCCGGCCGAGGCCATCCTCTTCCGCGACAACAAGGTGATCGTGGCCGATCAGGCCTTCTCGCTGGCGCAGGTGGCCAAGGAAGCGCACATGGGCCGGGTGCATCTGTCGGATGCAGGTTTCTACGCGACCCCGAAGATCACCTGGGACCGGGAGACCGCAACCGGCCGTCCGTTCTTCTATTTTGCCTATGGCGCAGCCTGCGCCGAGGTGACCATCGACACCATGACCGGCGAAATGACCGTCGACCGGGTGGACCTGCTGCATGACGTGGGCCATTCGCTCAATCCGGCCATCGACATCGGCCAGATCGAGGGCGGCTTCGTGCAGGGCATGGGGTGGCTGACCACCGAGGAACTGGTCTGGGACGACAAGGGGCGCCTGCGCACCCATGCGCCCTCGACCTACAAGATCCCCACCGCCTCCGACATTCCGGCGGACTTCCGCGTGCGGCTCTACGAGAGCAAGGGCAATCCGCAGGAGACCATCTATCGCTCCAAGGCGGTGGGCGAACCGCCGGTCATGCTGGCGAATGCGGTCTATTGTGCAATCCACGACGCAGTCGCAAGCCTTGCCCCCGGTGAGGTGCCGGATCTGAATGCGCCGACAACGCCGGAGGAAATCCTGCGGGCCGTGCGCCTGCAGCGGGCCAAGGCCCATCGCACGGTCGCAGCCTCTGCCCCAGCCCCAGTCTCAGATTCGGGAGAAACCGACTGATGCAGGTCTGGCGCGTCCTCCGGCAAACCCTTGGGTCTCATGAGGCCTGCGTGCTGGTGTCTGTCGCCCGGGGCGACGGGTCCACCCCGCGGGAGGCGGGGGCGCGCATGGTGGTGCGCCCGGATGGCAGCCTGGCGGGCACCATCGGCGGCGGTCACCTGGAATATCAGGCCCTGCATCATGCGCTGGCCTCGCTTCAGGCCGCAGAGGCTGAAACGGCCCACGCGGAGGGGCGGCCCTTCGAGCGGCGGCGCTTCTCGCTGGGGCCGGATCTCGGCCAATGCTGCGGCGGGCGCGTCGACCTGACTTTCGAACGGTTCTCCCGCGCCGATCTGGATGCGGTGTCGGTCCTGGCGGAGCGGGAGGCGGAGGAGACCGTCTTCTCCACCGTGATGACCGTCTCTGAGGGGCGGGCGGGCGCCCGGCAGATGCTGGAGGGCGCAAGCCTCGCATCCGGAGAGGGGGAGGGAGAGCGTGGCGTGCTTCGGGACGTCACCTCAGGGGCCCCGCGCGATGCCCGGGACCAGTCGGTGACCGAGACCTTCGGAGAGGCGCGCCAGACGCTCTATCTCTTCGGCGCCGGCCATGTGGGGCGGGCCGTGGTTCTGGCGCTGGCGCCGCTGCCGTTCCGGATCGTCTGGGTTGACAGCCGCCGCGAGATGTTCCCGGGCCGGGTGCCTGCTCACGTGACCCTGCTTGCGCCGGAGGATCCGGTCAGCGCTCTGGCGTCTGCCGAGTCCGGGAGCTTCGTTCTCGTCATGACCCACGACCACGGGCTGGACGAGGCGATCGTCGCCGCAGCCCTGACCTCGAATGGCGGGGGGGACGGAAAATTTTCCTATGTCGGGCTGATCGGCAGTCAGACCAAGCGCAAGCGGTTCGAGAGCCGGTTGCGGGCAGGCGGGTTGAGTGCCGGGGCCCTGGAGGCTCTGGTCTGTCCCATCGGCAGCGGGCGGTTGCGCTCCAAGCATCCAGCGGTGATTGCCGCGAATGTGAGCGTGCAACTGCTTGAGCGCCTTGAAGATCTGGATAGTCGCCGGGGGAGTGCGGCGAGTGGGGCGGAAGGTCTTGCAAAAATGGCAGGACTTGGACGATAAGGCGGCAGGAGCCCGGGGGACAGGACAGTTGAGCGACGTGAAGACCATGAGCGCGGCAGGCGCGGACGGGGCGGGGATCGACCGGAGCGCTGGTACGCCCCTGCTGGAAGCCTTCGGGCTGACGAAGCGCTTTGGCGACATCCTGGCCAATGAATCCGTCGATCTGCGCATCAATCAGGGCGAGATTCACGCGCTTCTGGGGGAAAACGGCGCCGGCAAGTCCACCCTGGTGAAGAGCTTCTACGGCTCGCTGGAACCCGACAGCGGTGAGATCTTCTGGCTAGGCAAGCGGGTGCGCATCGACAATCCGTCCGAGGCGCGGCGTCTGGGCATCGGCATGGTGTTCCAGCACTTCTCCCTGTTCGAAGCCCTGACGGTGGTGGAGAACATCGCGCTTGCCCTTCCCAAGCCCGGCCCGATGGGCGAGCTGGCCCGGCGCATCCGCACCATTTCCGAAGACTATGGCCTGCCGCTCAATCCGGACGATGTGGTCGCGGACCTTCCCGTCGGGATCCGCCAGCGCATCGAGATCATCCGCTGCCTGCTGCAGGAACCCCGGCTGATCATCATGGATGAGCCGACCTCGGTTCTGACCCCGCAGGAAGCGGACAGGCTGTTTGTCACGCTCCAGCGTCTGGCCTCCGAAGGCTGCGCGGTGCTCTATATTTCCCACCGGCTGGAAGAGGTGCAGCGCATCTGCCATCACGCCACCATCCTGCGTCACGGGCGCAAGGTGGCGGAATGCGATCCGTCGCTGGAAACCGCCGGTAGCCTGGCGCGCATGATGGTGGGCGCCGAAGTGGCCCATGTTTCCGCCCGCGACACGGCCCCGGCCACCGGCCCGGTGCGCCTGCGGCTCACGGGCCTGAGCGCCTCGGCCCTGACTCCCTTCGCCACGGCCCTGTCCGGCATCGATCTCGAGGTTCATGGCGGCGAAGTGGTGGCGATCGCAGGGGTCGCGGGCAATGGCCAGGGCGAGCTCTTCGACGTGATTTCCGGCGAGCGGGAAGTTCCCTCCGCCATGATCCAGCTCGACGACATGCCCTGCGGCCACCGCAGCATCACCTGGCGCCGGCAGAAGTCGGCCGCCTTCGTGCCGGAAGAGCGTCTGGGGCATGGCTCCGTTCCGGGGCTCGAGCTTTCGGGCAATGTGACGCTGACCCGCCACAGCACCGGCGATGGTCTGATCGCGACCCTCGGGCTTCTGTCCCGTCAGGCGGCCCATGCCCTGGAGAAGAAGATCAAGGGCACCTATGACGTGCGCATGTCCCACGACAATCCGGAGGCCCGGTCGCTCTCCGGCGGCAACCTGCAGAAATTCGTGGTCGGGCGCGAGCTGGACCGCAATCCGGGGATCCTGGTGATCAACCAGCCCACATGGGGCGTGGATGCGGGGGCGGCGGCGCTGATCCGTCAGGCCCTGATCGATCTCGCCCGCTCGGGCTCGGCCGTCCTCGTCATCTCGCAGGATCTGGACGAGATCTTCGAGGTGGCCGACCGGATCGCCGTCATCTCGCGCGGGATGCTGTCGCGCGCCGAGCCGGTGGCGGAGATGACCCGCGAGCGCATCGGCCTGCTGATGGCCGGCGGCGCGGAAGACGAAAGCGCAAGACAGGCGACAAGCCGAACCGGAGCAGGGGGAGCTGCCTGATGCGTATCGAACTGGTCAAGCGCAAGGAACACAGTCACCTGATGACGGTGCTGTCGCCCCTGCTGGCGGTGGTCCTGACCCTTCTGACCGCGGCGCTGCTCTTTGCGCTGGCGGGCAAGGATCCGATGATCGGCCTCTACAAGTTCTTCGTTGAGCCGCTCTTCGACAGCTGGTCCCTGCAGGAGCTGCTGGTGAAGGCGACGCCGCTGGTGCTGATCGCCGCCGGTCTGCTGCTGTGCTATCTGTCCAACAACTGGAACATCGGAGCGGAAGGCCAGTTCGTCTTCGGCGCCATCTGCGGCTCCTTCGTGCCGATCCTCTTCCCCGATTTCCAGACGGTCTTCACCCTGCCGCTGATGCTCTTCTTCGGCATTCTCGGCGGCGCGGCCTGGGCACTCATCCCGGCGCTGCTCAAGGTGCGGTTCTCGACTAACGAGATCCTCTCCAGCCTGATGCTGGTCTATGTGGCCAACCTGCTGCTCGACTATCTGGTGCGCGGTCCCTGGCGGGATCCGGAAGGCTACAATTTCCCGGAAAGCCGCATGTTCTCCGACGCGGCGATCATGCCCTCCATCGGCCTGGGCCGCCTGACGATTGCCGCGCCGATCACCATTGTCGTCATCGTGGCGCTGGCGATCCTGCTGTCGCGGACCCTGAAGGGCTTCGAGATCCGGGTGATGGGCGAAAGCCCGCGGGCGGGCGAGTTCGCCGGCTTTTCCAGGGGGCGGCTGACCCTCTTTGTCTTCGCCATTTCCGGCGGCCTTGCAGGACTCGCCGGCACGATGGAAGTCTCCGGCTCCCTGAACCAGCTGCTGCCGGTCATCTCGCCGGGCTACGGCTTCACCGCGATCATCGTGGCCTTCCTCGGCCGGCTGAATCCCTTCGGCATCCTGATTGCAGGCTTCGTTCTGGCGCTCTCCTACATCGGCGGCGAGGCCGTCCAGTCGTCGGTGGGAATCTCCGACAAGATCTCGGACGTGATCCAGGGCATGCTGCTCTTCTACGTGCTGGCCTGCGACACGCTCATTCTCTACAAGCCGCGGCTGGTGCGCAGCCGTCGCGTCGGCACCCGGGAGGCCTGACCCATGTTCGAAGCGGTTCTTCTGACCGTCATCACCGCGGCCACGCCCCTGCTGATTGCCGCCATCGGCGAGCTGGTGGTGGAGCGCTCCGGCGTTCTCAACCTCGGCGTTGAAGGCATGATGATCATGGGGGCGGTCGTCGGCTTCGGCGCGGCCAACCTCACCGGCTCCGGCACCGTCGGGGCTCTGGCGGCGATCCTCGCCGGCATGGGCATGTCGGCGATCTTCGGGTTGCTGGTGCTTTATCTCGCCACCAACCAGGTCGCGACGGGGCTTGCCCTGACCATCCTTGGTCTGGGGCTCTCCGGCCTCATCGGCGAGGCCTTCATCGGCGTGCCGGGGCTCAAGCTGCCGCGCCTGGAAATCGCCGGGCTTTCCGACATACCCTTCTTCGGTCCGGTGGTCTTCAATCAGGACGCGCTGGTCTATGTGGGGCTGGGTCTGGTGGCCATCGTGAGCTACGTGCTGTTCCGCACCCGTGCGGGCCTGATCCTGCGCGCGGTGGGCGACAACCACGGCTCGGCCCATGCGCTCGGCTACTCGGTGCTCAAGGTGCGGTTCCTCGCCGTGCTCTTCGGTGGCGGCTGCGCAGGGCTTGCCGGCGGATACATGTCGCTCGCCTATACGCCCCAGTGGGTGGAAAACATGACTGCCGGCCGGGGCTGGATCGCCCTGGCGCTGGTGGTCTTTGCCTCCTGGCTGCCCGTGCGGGTGGTGGCCGGTGCCTATCTCTTCGGAGCGGTGACCGTGCTGACCTTCCATGCCCAGGCCCAGGGTCTCGGCATCCCGTCCCAGTTCCTGTCCAGCCTGCCGTATCTTGCAACCATCGTGGTTCTGGTGATCATATCGGCAAACCGTCGTCTGACGCTTGTGAATACGCCGGCCTGCCTCGGCAAGCCGTTCGTTCCCGACAGGTGAGGTCCCTTCGGGCCTGACCTGCCGTTCGTACCCGGGATCGCATCGCGATCCGGTTCCGGGTCTCCTCCCAGATCGCGTATCGAGTGACTTTTCAGTTCTTGAGGGGATACAAAAATGAAGAACCTGCTTAAAGCCGCTGTCGCCGCCGTGGCGCTCACCGCCGCAGTCGGCTCCGCACAGGCGGCCGACGTCAAGGCCTGCTGGATCTATGTCGGCCCGGTGGGCGACTTCGGCTGGTCCTACCAGCACGATCAGGGCCGCCAGGAAGCGGTTGCCCAGTTCGGCGACAAGCTGGAAACCGCCTATCTGGAAAGCGTTCCGGAAGGCCCGGATGCCGAGCGCGCCATCGAGCGTTTCGCCCGTGAAGGCTGCAACATCATCTTCACCACCTCCTTCGGCTACATGAACCCGACCCTGAAGGTCGCGGCCAAGTATCCGGACGTGAAGTTCGAACATGCAACCGGCTACAAGACTGCCGACAACGTTGCGACCTACAACTCCAAGTTCCACGAAGGCCGCTACATCATCGGTCAGATCGCGGCCAAGATGTCGAAGACCGGCACCGCCGGCTACATCACCTCCTTCCCGATCCCGGAAGTGATCTCCGGCATCAACGCCTTCATGCTGGGCGCGCAGACCGTGAACCCGGACTTCAAGGTGAAGGTCGTGTGGGCCAACACCTGGTTCGACCCGGCCAAGGAAGCCGATGCGGCCAAGGCGCTGGCTGACCAGGGCGTGGACATCATGGTCCAGCACACCGATTCCACCGCTCCGCTGCAGGTGGCCCAGGAGCGCGGTCTGCACGGCTTCGGCCAGGCGTCCGACATGATCGCCTTCGCACCGGAAGCCCAGTACACCGCCATCGTCGACGAGTGGGGCCCGTACTACATCCACCGCATCCAGGCCGTTCTCGACGGCACCTGGAAGAGCGAGCAGACCTGGGACGGCATTGCCGAAGGTCACGTGAAGATGGCGCCCTACACCAACCTGCCGGATGACGTGGTCGCCATGGCCAAGGAAACCGAAGCCAAGATCGCAGGCGGTTTCGAGCCCTTCACCGGCCCGATCTACGACCAGGCTGGCGAGCTGAAGGCTGCCGAGGGCGTGACCCTCGACGACGGCGCCATCCTCGGCATGAACTGGTACGTCAAGGGCGTGGACGACAAGCTGCCGAACTGAGGCCGTGTCCGGGGCGGCCGCGCGTCGCCCCGCACTTCAGTCCTTGAGAGCTCCGGTCGCGCCGCGCGCGCGGCCGGTTCCCTTCCTCAGGGTAAGGATGGCATCGGAGACCTGAGGGTCGCCATGCCCGACACCTGACACCCCGCACCCTTTCAATCAGCCGGATCTCGGGAAGAGGCCCCGGAAGAGGACCATCGTCATGAGCCTAGCCTTTGCCATGGACTGGCTGAACCTGATCATCCGCTGGGGGCACCTGATCGCCGGCATCGGCTGGATCGGCACGTCCTTCTATTTCATCGCGCTCGACCTTTCCCTGCGCAAGCGCGAGGGGATGAAGGAGGGCGTCTATGGCACGGCCTGGGAAGTGCATGGCGGCGGGTTCTACCATGTGGAGAAGTTCCTCGTGGCGCCGAAGGAGCTGCCGGAGGATCTGATCTGGTACAAGTGGGAAGCCTATCTCACCTGGGTCACAGGCTTCGCCTTGCTGGTGGTGCAGTATTATTTCAACGCCACGTCCTATCTGATCGACCCCTCGGTGCTGAAGCTCACCCCCGGTGAGGCGAGCCTGATTTCCATGGGATCCCTGCTGGCCGGCTGGCTGATCTATGACCGCCTGTGCAAGTCGCCGATCGGCCGCAGCGTGCCGCTGCTGGCACTCTGCCTCTTCGTGCTGATCCTGGCCTTCTCCTACATGTTCACCCACGTGTTCTCCGGCCGGGGTGCCTTCATTCATGTGGGGGCCTTCGTCGGCACCATCATGGCGGTGAACGTGTTCGGCGTGATCATTCCGAACCAGAAGAAGATCGCCGCCAGCCTGATGCGCGGCGAAGCGCCGGATCCGCGTCTGGGCGCGACCGGCAAGCAGCGCTCGGTTCACAACAACTATCTGACCCTGCCGGTCCTGCTGATGATGGTGTCCAACCACTATCCCATGCTGACCAGCCATCCGCAGAGCTGGCTGCTCGTCGCGCTGATCCTGGTGATTGGCGGCATGGTGCGCCATTTCTTCAACCGGCATGAGGCCGGCGATCCGGTCGCCCGCTTCTGGTGGACGCTTCCGGTTGCCGCCGTCGGCCTGTTGGCCGCCGTCATCATGACCGCGCCGAAGGATTATTCCGGCGGAGCGGCCGTTGCCGATGCCACGGTGCTGCAGATTGCCCGCGCCCATTGCGCCATGTGCCACGCCACCGTGCCGACCCACGAGGCCTTCGAGGACGCGCCCAAGGGCATTCATCTGGAAACCATCGAGGATCTGCGCCGTTATGCGGATCTGATCATGGTGCAGGCGGTCCAGTCCGATGCCATGCCGCTTGGCAACGAGACCGGAATGACGCTCGAAGAGCGTGAGACGCTCGGCACCTGGATCTCGGGCCTGAAGGCGAAGTAAGACCCTCCCGGGCCCGTTTGCAGACCTGCGGCGAAGGAACGATGGCATGTATGCACTGGAAGACGTGAACCGGATGGACCGGGCGACCTTCGTCTCCGCCTTCGGCGATGTGGCGGAACATTCGCCCTGGGTGGCGGAGCGGGCCTTCGCTTCCGCACCCTTCTCCGACCGGGCCGCGCTGATTGCCGCCTTTGCCCAGGCGATGGAGGCGGCCGGCGAGGGCGAGCAGCTTGCCCTCATCCGCGCCCATCCGGATCTGGCCGGCAAGGCCGCGCGCGCCGGTGCCATGGCCGATGCCTCGAAGCGCGAGCAGGCAGGGGCCGGGCTTGATACCCTCACCGACGCGGAATTCGAGCGCTTCACGCGGCTCAACGACAGCTACCGGGAGCGCTTCGGCTTTCCCTTCATCTTCGCCGTGCGCGGGGCGACCAAGGACATGATCCTGGAAGCCTTCGACACCCGGCTGCTGAACACGCCCGAGGAAGAGTTGGCGACGGCACTCAGCCAGATCGCCCGTATCTTGCGCTTCCGTCTGGAAGACCTGATTCCCGAATAAGGACATGAGGGGCCGGAGTCTCGCTACCGCGCCGCTGTTCCGCCTGTCAGTCGCCGACCCGGATCCAGCGGTCGGTGCCGACGATCCGGCAGGCGCCGGGAGATCCGCCCATCACGATTGCGGCTTCCGCCGGGAGCACGATCTCCATGGAGCGGCGGAAGGTGATCTCCTGAGGTGAGAGGACCTGAAGCGTCCAGAGCAGGTGGGACCCGCCACCTTCGCCAGCCGGAATGGCGGCAAATTGCGCCGCTGCCATGTCCTTCGTTTCCCAGATAGAGCCGCCTGTGCGGGTCCATTTGACCCGGGCGGTGCGGGACAGCTCCAGCGCGTCCGGATTGAACGGACGGGAGAAGCTGAGACGGCGTTCGCCAGCCATTCCCGCCATGCCCCCGGGCGCCTGACCCGCAGCCATGGGGAACAGGCCCTGCATCATGGCCGGACACCCTTCCATGCGGCTGGGGCCAATTTCCGCGCGCCAGAGCCCGTCACGGGGCTGTCCGCCCGGGCCGACCTCCAGCCCCTCATCCTCACGAAATGTCAGGTCATCCTTGTCGACTGTCAGGCCCTCCTCCTCGGTGAAGGTGAGGCCGCCGGCACCGCCCGGTGGCGGGGCGGGGCGGCAGTCGGGATCGGAGGGCAGGGCGACCGCGTTCAGGCCAAGACCGGTGGCCACTTCTTCCAGCGTGTCTCCGGGCTTCAGCCAGAAGGGCTCGTTGCCCTCCGTGATCACGATCACCTGGGCACCGTCCGGCCGATCGCCGCTCGGTCCATAGAGGCTCTGGATCTGGTCGTCTGCAGGGGACACCTGGAGTGCTGCCTCGCCCGACGCGCCGGGTCCCTGATAGGCAACGAAAGTGTCCGTGCCGCAGCTGGCCAGCGCCTTGTCGGTGAAGAGCCCGAGGGCGAGCAGACCCGCGGCGAGGGGGAAGAAGGGCATCATGGCTTGCGCTCCGTCAGCTGACGCAGGAGATCGATCTGGCCGGCGGTGACGGGCGCGCCGGACGCGCGGCCTCTCGTCAGGGATCCGGCAATGAGCTCGATCTCGTCAGTCGAGATATAGGGGGTGAATTCGCAGACCGGCCCGAGCGCCGAGGCGAGACAGGCTTCGCCGCCCGGCTGGTTGAGACCGGCGCGCTTGGCGTTGCCGGCAGGATCCGCATGGGTGAACCAGAGACCCGGCGCGCCATCGGCGGCGGCTGGGGCCAGACTGACGCTCCACCCGGCCGGCAGCACCCCCGCGACGGAGGGGTCGTCCTGGCTGAACAGGCAATCTTCCGTTTCCGGACAGGTAACGATGGTCGAATCCATGCCGGTCGGGGTTGCTCCGGGGCGGATCCCGCCTGCGCCCTCCAGAAGCCCCTTCATGGCCGCCGCGGCTGCCGGGTCCTGGGCAGCCAGCTCCTGCATGGCCTTGGCCAGCGCCTCGGCAGGGGTCGGCAAATCCTTCGGCCGGGTGTCGCGGATCGACCTGCGAACCAGTTCGAAGGCAAGCGGCATGGCCTCGCTGGCAGGCTCGAAGCGGCAGAGCTGACCCGACTGTACGCTCATGCAGGGGCCGTTGGCGGCGATCCACTGATGCGGGTTCAGCACGATGGAATCGGGCGCTTCCCCCGGGCCGTAGAGAGTCATGCGCACAAGGCCCTGCGCCCCGCCGGATGCCCCACCGGCGGTTGCCGCCTCACGGGTCGGGCGGTCGGTGATCCAGCCGCCGGGCAGCAGAAACAGCAGCCCTGTCTCCGGATCCTCGATCACGCATTGGGTCGTCTCCTCGCACCGGTAGCCGACCTGATCCGGCGGCAGCACGTCATCGGGCCCGTGGGTCGGGTCCATGTCGCCCCCGGAAAGGGAAGCCTGCGCGGTCCCCGCCGTCCCGGTCCCGGCGGGAGCAGGGAGGTCGCTCCGCTGCGCGGAACCTGGAGACGGGGGGACTGCGCTGCTTCCGGAGGCCGCAGGGGCAGTATCTGCACCCTCCAGCCCCTCGGCAGTGATCTCTCCCGTGACGGTGAGCGGCAGACGGGTCGCAATGGCAGCGTCACCGTCCATGTCGGCAAAGAGATAGACGATCTCATAGGGTCCCGGCGCTGCGGGCGCGGTCAGGACACGGGCTGCTCCGTGCTCGCTGGCGAAAAGCTCCGACAGATAGGCGCTCTGCGCCCAGTCGGCCAGCGCCCCGTCGGTCCAGATCTCCACCCGGTCGGACGGTGCGCCGCCACCGCGCACGGCGATGGAAACGGGCGCTTCGGGAGCGACCTGCGCAGGGGCGGCGATCTCGACCTGCGGGCGTGCCTCCACCCGGAGCGGCCGCAGGGCGAGCGCCTTGGACAGATTCGTCTCGCCATAGCGGTGGAATGCCACCTGATAGGTGCCCGGATCGGTGGGGAGATTGAGCTGGCCGAGGCGCGGTCCCAGAGACCCGTCCTGGCTCGACCAGGTGATCGCCCGGTCCTCCAGCCCCGTCGCATCGGGGGGCAGAAGGGTCAGGAGGAAATCGGCGCCGCCTGTGGCAAGTCCTTCCCGGGAGATCTCCAGCGGGAAGAGCGCACCGGCACCTGCCCGGTAGGGGCCGATCTCGTCGAAGACCAGGGCGGGAAGGGCACCCGTAAAGGGCACGAGCACAGTCCGGGCCTCGCCCGAGTTTACGGTAATCTCGAGGGATCCGTTGCCCTGCTCTCCGGCGTCCGCCACCAGACGCCAGCGACCGGCGTCAAGCTCGGCGGTCAGGGTCCAGCTCCGGGAGAAATCCAACGTCCCGAGCGAGCGGGAGCTGCCGTCATCGAGGTTTTCTGCCGTGAGCGTGACGGTGTCCGGCCGGCCGGCGTCATCGGTGTCCAGCCCGATGTCAAGGGCGGCCGCCTTCGGGGACTGAGGCTGACGGGTGACCGGGCTTGCGGTCTTGCGCAGCGCTTCGGCGAGCTGCTCGCCGCTCAGGGCGGAGAAGAGCTGGCCGCCCGTGGCTTCGGCGATGCAGGACATCTGCTTCACCTCGCCCTCGGTCAGGCCGAAGCCCACCACATGGGCGCGCAGGGGCACCCCCTCGCGCGCCAGCTCCCGGGCAACGGCGCAAGGGTCGCCGCCGCAGGTTTCCAGCCCGTCGGTGATCAGCACCAGATCCGCTTCCTCGGCGTTGCGCGGGAGCGCATCGGCCGCCCGGCGCAGGGCCTGGGCGAGGGGGGTCTTGCCGCGGGGCATGAGGGCGCGCAGGCGCGGCTCCAGCTGCCGGGCCTCTTGCGGCCCGACGGGTGCCACCACCTCGATGTCGGAACAGTCACCGCGCCGATTGTGGCCATAGGCCACCACGCCGAGCGGCTCGGCCGGGTTGCGGCTTGCCAGATAGCGGCCCAGGACATCACGGGCGACCTCGATCCGCGAGCGCCCCTCGGGAAGCTCAGCCCACATGGAGCCGCTGCCGTCGAGGATCAGAACGGTGCTGCGCTCAGGGGGGGCAGCCCCTTGCGCCAGGGCGGCCGTGGCGCCGCCGATCAGGGTTGCAGCAAACGCGAAGAACAGCAGGCGTGCCGCGATGCGTGGCAACGTGCGGAGCGGAAACGAAGGTGTCGGTCGCATGGGCATCCCGAAGCAATTGAAGATATTCAAACTTGACGTAGGTAGAATTAGGCGGACACTGAGAGCAATCTGAGGAATTCCATAGGGGGATGCGTGAGGCTCGCAGATTTCATCGAGGCGGCGACCGTGGAAACCGAGCCAGACAGGCTCTGGGCCTGCGCCACAGCTTGGCTCGAGGATCTGGGCTTTGACCGGGTCCTGCATCTGCAGCTCGGGGCAGACCTAGGCGCAGACCCAGGCGCGCAAGGGGGCTTCTGCGCCCGCACCACGCTGGGGGCGGAGTTCGAGCGCTACTATGTGGATCAGGGCTTGGCCGGTCATGACCCCTTTCCCACCTATTGCCTGTCCGCCCATGGGCCGATCGAGACCGGCGCCGACTATCTGGACGATTATGCCTATCTGAGCGCGGGCGAACGGGAGGTCATCCTGGCCGCCCGCGAGGCGGGGTTCCGCTCCGGGTTTTCCTCCGTCACCCGCCGCGATTCCGCCGGGGTCGAGGCCTGGAACGTGGGCTCAAGGCTCGGCCGCTGGGAGGTGGAGCGGATCCGGCGCGCACGGCAGGGAGAAATCCGCCTGGGGCTTCTTGCCCTTCGGGGGCGGCTGGGCGGCGGCGGGCAGGACTGCCCCTTGAGCCCGCGCGAGCGCCAATGTCTGGAGCTTCTGGCCGACGGGTTGCGCACCAAGGCCATCGCCCACGAGCTGGGGATCGCCCCGATCACCGTGGAGCTGCATCTGCGCAACGCCCGCAGCAAGCTGGGCGCGGCCACCCGCGAACAGGCGGTTGCAACCTTCGTTGCCCGCTATGGTCCGCCACCCACGGATCCTGCCAAGGGCTGAGCCGTCGGTTCGGCCCTGCGGTGAGGCAAGCGCCCCCGGGAGTTACGGGAGGCAAGGCAGGTGCCGT
The DNA here is from genome assembly GCF_008477545.1 of Roseibium aestuarii. Taxonomy (GTDB): domain Bacteria; phylum Pseudomonadota; class Alphaproteobacteria; order Rhizobiales; family Stappiaceae; genus Roseibium; species Roseibium aestuarii. The sequence continues at coordinate 1,647,645 of NZ_VORA01000001.1, forward strand.
CAGCTGGCGCAGAAGATCATGCGGAGCCGTGCATCGCGTGCCTGATGAATATGGGTCCGTGCGGCGGCCTCCGCGGCGTCGCTGTCGCGCGCGGCAATCGCGGTCGCCATGGCCCGGTGTTCGGCGACCGCGCCTTCGGCCCGTTCCGGCATGGTGAAGGTGGTGCTGGGCAGGAGGGCCAGGGAATCGTTCAGGTCTTCCAGCATGCGCAGGAGATAGTCATTGCGCGCGGCCTGATAGATCGCTTCGTGGAAGCGAATGTTTGCCTTGGCCAGGGCCTGCTCTTCCGCCGGACAGGCGATGAAGGCCTTGAGCGCCAGATCGATGGTGACCAGATCCACCGGCGTCGCATTCTCGGCCGCGAAACGTGCCGCAGCCCCCTCCAGAACCGCCCGCAAGGCATAGAGCTCCATCACCTGAGCCCGGCTCGGTTCGGCAACGGTCCAACCGCCACGGGTGGATTCGACCAGACCCCGCGCCTGCAAGCGGTTGAAGGCTTCGCGCACGGGGGTCCGGCTGACCTGCAATTCGACCGCGGTCTCGTCCTCGCGCATCCGCGCGCCCGGTTTCAGCTCGCCCTTGCGCATGCGCTCCAGAAGCAGACGGTAGACCTTGCTGCCGCGAGAGTTCTCCCCGCGGCCACGCTCGGTCGGTCCGGTGCCGGGCTCCGGCTGATTGTCTGCCTTTTCGGTGGTCGCCACTGTTCGATGTCCCTCGCGGATTCGTCCCCGTCTTCTTAGCCGATCTCCCGTCCGATCCCAAACGCGATACTTGGTCGTTGTCAGTTTAGTATACTATTGTATCCTAACTCGATCCATGGCAAGTGTTCCCCATGGCTAGCCGAGGGAGGAGGCATCGCAATGGGAGAAACATGGATCCGGACGGATGTTCTGGTGATCGGAGGAGGCAATGCGGCGCTTTGTGCCGCCATCGCCGCGCGGCGGCGAGGGGCCGAGGTTCTGGTCGTGGAAAAGGCTCCAAAGTTCTATCGGGGCGGCAACACGCGGCACACGCGCAACATGCGATGTGCCCATGACAGCGCGACGGACACGCTCACCGGCCCCTATACGGAGGAGGAGTTCTGGGACGATCTTCTGCGCGTCACGGAGGGCAATACGGACGAGACGCTCGCCCGCCACATGATCGCCCGCTCCAAGGAGATGCTGACCTGGATTACCGATCAGGGCGTGCGGTTTCAGCCCTCGCTCGGCGGAACACTCAGCCTGGGCCGGACCAATTCCTTTTTCCTCGGTGGCGGCCGCGCGATGCTGAATGCATTGTATCGCACCGCCGAGGATCTGGGGGTCCAGGTCCTCTACGACACGGCGGTCACCGCGCTCGAGATCGAGGGCGGAACGTTCCGCTGCGCCGAGGCACGTGCGAGCACCGGACCGGGAAATGAGGCGGGTGACCGCGAAGGTGACGGGGCCGCTCCTTCCGGGGCGCCCATGCGGATCGAGGCCAAGGCTTTGGTCGCCGCGGCCGGCGGGTTCGAGGCCAACATCGAATGGCTGAAGGAGGGATGGGGCGAGTGCGCCGAAAATTTCCTCATTCGCGGCACGCCTTACAACCGGGGCGAGGTGCTGCGCATGCTGCTGGATGCGGGCGTGGAGCCCATCGGTGACCCGACCCAGTGCCACGCGGTGGCGATTGACGCCCGGGCGCCCCGTTTCGACGGCGGCATCATCACGCGGCTGGACTGCGTGGTCTTCGGCATCGTGGTCAATCGGCTGGCTGAGCGGTTCCACGATGAAGGCGAGGACTTCTGGCCCAAGCGCTATGCCATCTGGGGCCGCCTTGTCGCCGCCCAGCCCGATCAGATCGCCTACATTCTCTTCGACAGCAAGTCGCTCACCAGCTTCATGCCCTCGCTCTATCCGCCGATCCAGGCTTCGTCCATCGCGGAGCTGGCCGGCAAGCTGGACCTTCGGGCAGAGGCCCTGTCCCGGACGGTTGCCGAGTTCAACGGAGCGGTCCGCCCCGGCACCTTCGATCACACGATCTTCGATGATTGCCGGACCGAGGGACTGGCAATCGAAAAGACCCACTGGGCGCGGCGCCTGGAGGATCCTCCCTATTACGCCTATCCGGTCCGCCCCGGCATCACCTTCACCTATCTGGGAACGCGGGTCGACACGGAGGCCCGGGTGCAGATGCGCAGTGGGGACGCGGCCAGCAACATCTATGCAGCAGGAGAGATCATGGCCGGCAACGTGCTGGGCAAGGGGTATGCGGCCGGGATTGGCATGACGATCGGCAGCGTCTTCGGAAAGATCGCGGGAGAGGGAGCAGCTCGCCATGTTTGACAAGGATCCGCGGTTTTCGGACAGCCTGTCCACGGACCATCTGCAGGAGGCTGCCCGTCTGATGACGGTCTGCAACTCCTGCCGCTACTGTGAGGGGCTTTGCGCGGTTTTTCCGGCCATGGAGCTGCGCCGCAGCTTCGCGGAAGGGGATCTGAACTATCTCGCCAACCTCTGCCATTCCTGTGCCGGCTGCTATCAGGATTGCCAGTTTTCGCCGCCACACGCCTTCAACGTCAATGTGCCTCAGACCCTCGCCAAGGTGCGCGCCGACAGCTATGCGGCCTACGTCTGGCCACCGGCCATGCGGCCGCTGTTCAAGCGCAATGGCACCGCCATCGCCGGCATCGCCGCCCTGTCCGTCGCCGGGTTCATTCTCGGCTTCGCGCTCTGGCATGATCCGGCTGTGCTGTTTCGCGGCGGCAGCTTCTACGCGCTCATGCCGCATAATGTCATGGCCGGGCTCTTTGGCGCGGCCTTCCTCTACATGCTCCTGGCCACGGGGCTGGGCTTGCGGGCATTCTGGCGCGACATCGGCGCCCAGAGCCTCGCGGCGGGCACCGCTTCATCCCTGTGGCAGGCGATGAAGGACGCCGCGCGCCTGCGTCATCTCGATGGCGGTGGGGTTGGATGCTACAACGAGGACGAAAGACCGACGGACCGGCGGCGGATCTACCATCACCTGACGTTCTACGGCTTCCTGCTCTGCTTTGCGGCCACTTCGACGGCGACAGTCTATCACTATGTCTTCGGCTGGCCCGCCCCCTACGGGCTGTTCTCCCTGCCCAAGCTCTTCGGCATTCTGGGGGGGATCGGCCTGATCGTCGGCCCGGTTGGGCTCGCTCATACCAAGGCCAGACGGCATCCGGATCTGAAGGATGGGGCCGCGCGGGGCATGGAGGCAGCGTTCCTGCTCATGCTCTTCGGCACGGGCGCCAGTGGACTTCTGCTCATGATCCTGCGGGAAACGCCTGCGATGGGGGTTGCCCTGTCCCTGCATCTGGGACTTGTCTTCGCCCTGTTTCTGACGATGCCCTATGGCAAGTTCGTGCATGGGATCTATCGTTTCGCAGCGCTCGTTCTCTATGCCCGCGAGACGGAGTTGCAGCGGCCGGCGGAACCGCCTCAGGACCGCAGCTGAGGATCGCAGGATCGAAGAGCCCGGCGGTGCCGGGGTCAGGAGGAGGGGACGCTGAGCCCCTCCACACCGTGGCGGGCAATGAAGCGGGCAACAGCGCCCGTGGCCTTCAGGTCCGCCACGACCGCCTCAAGCCAGGGCAGAGCTGCGGCGCGGGCAAGCGGTGTTCCGACCGCCTGACTGACAGTCATGAAGGTCCCGTCGAGCACGCGTGACCCGGCAACTTTCTGACAGTCCCGCAGGAGCGCGCTGCGCAGACCGGTGAGGACGTCAAGCTGCCGCGCCTGAAAGACGTCGAGCGGATCCTGATCCGGGTCGACAAGGACAAGTGTTGCGACGCGAATGTTGCGCTTCAGCCAGAGGCCATAGGCCGAGCGATCCTTGGCGGCAAGGGTCAGGCCCGCCTGGTCGATCTCGTGAGCCTGCGTCAGGGGCGAGCGATCCCGCACCAGGGCCGTGGCCTCGATCTCGGCGTAAGGGGCGGTAAAGCAGATCGTCGTTGCACGATCCGGATCCGCACCGATGTTGCCGATGTCCCAGGCATTCTCCTGAGCGCCATCGGCAAGGGCGCCGGGCGAGGGATACTCCACGAAGCTCACGAGCACGCCGAGCCGCTGTGCGATGGCGCGCCCCACATCCGGTGAGACCCCGGCCGGGTCGCCGCCCGCATCACGGCCCGAGACCAGCAGGCGATTGGCCATGTTGATGCCGACGCGCAGGCGTCCGTTCAGGGCGAGATGCGCCCGGGCCTCTTCATCCGTCATGTCATGTCCTCCTGTTGCGATCGATCATCCCACCTCGGCACCCCGGAAAAAAGGCCCGGCAGTATGCCGGGCCGAGGAAAAGGCTGGGGAGCCTCGGGGAGACGACGCATCGGGATCAGATGACGCCGCCATTCGGCTGGATCACCTGCCCCAGAACCCAGGAGGACCTGGGTGAGGCCAGGAAGGACACCACCTCGGCCACTTCCTCCGGGCGACCGACCCGGTTCAGCGGGCTCATGCCTGCCGAGCGTTGAAGCGCGGCTTCATCCTTGCCGGCGCGGAACAGGTCGGTGTCGATGGGGCCGGGGGCGACTGCATTGACCCGGATGCCGCGACCTGCGAGCTCTTTCGCCATGGAACGCACGAGGCACTCGACGGCGGCCTTGGTGGCACTGTAGGGGCCGACGCCCGGGACTGCATGGCGGACGAGTGTGGTCGTCGTCGCGATGATGGTGCCGCCATCGGCGACAGACCGCGCCGCCTCGGCAAGAATGTTGAAGGCGCCAACGATATTGACTTCGACCAGCTTGCGGAAGTTGGCCGGGTCAAACTGGGCGAGCGGTCCGGGGGGCACGTTGATGCCGGCATTGGCAACGACACAGGTGACCTTGGCCCCGAAGTCGCTTTCGACCTCCGCGAAGACCTGGGCGATGTCCTGCGGATTGCCGATATCGGCGCGGTAGGCCTTGATCTGCGTTCCGGGTCCGCCCGTGGGGACCTCGGGAGCCGCGCTGACATAGGTGAAGGCCACGTCGAACCCATCCTCATTCAGCTTCTTCACGCAGGCTGCGCCGATGCCGCGCGAGCCCCCGAACACGAGTGCAATTTTCCTGGACATTCTCTGAGCTTTCCTTGGAGTTCTATCTGATAAAATTTATAGGGTGGAGATGGTTATGACCCGTTCTTCAGTCATTTCATGAACAGCATAGCGCGGGCCCTCCCGGCCAAAACCGCTGTCCTTGGATCCGCCATAAGGCATGAGGTCGACGCGCGAGCTCGAGGTTTCGTTGATGTGAACGCCTCCGACCTCCAGGCTGAGGGCCGCGCGAAGGGCCTCGCCGATGTGATTGGTGAAGAGGCCCGAGGCGAGGCCGAAGGGCGTGGCGTTCACCCTCTCGACGGCCTCCGGCAGACTGGCGAAGGGTGCCAGGCACATGACCGGCCCGAAGATCTCGCGACACCCGACCTTCATCTCCGGGCTGACATTCTCGAGCAGGGTCGGAGCCATGACGGCGCCCTGTCTCCGGCCTCCGGCGAGACACCGGGCCCCTTGCGCGATCGCCTCATGCACCCAGGTTTCGACACGGATCGCCTCCCGCTCGGAGATCATCGGCCCGACGAAGGTGTCCGGCTGGTTGGGGTTGCCGAAGGAGAGCGCTTCCACCCGATCCGCCAGTCTGGCGGCCAGGGTGCTGTAGATCGGCTCCTCGATGAGGAGCATCTGGATCGAGGTGCAGACCTGTCCGGCCTTGCGATAGGCGGCATTGACGATCTTCGGCAGGGCCCGGTCGAGATCCGCATCCGCGCAGACCAACGTGAAGGCAATGGAGCCAAGCTCCATCTGGGTGCGGCGGAGGCCTGCCTTTTCCTGAATGGCGCGTCCGACTTCGGTGCTGCCGGTGAAGGCAAAAAAGCGTACGCGCTCATCCGCCAGAAGCGCCTGGGCGACGTCGCCGCCTCCCTGCAGAACGGAGAGGAACCCTTCGGGCATGCCCGCTTCGACCAGACAGCGTGCGAGCAGCATGGCCGTCAGCGGCGTCTGGCTCGAGGGCTTCAGGATCACGGCGTTGCCGGCTGCGAACCCCGGAGCCACCTTGTGGGTCACGGTGTTCAGGGGCGAATTGAAGGGCGTGATCGCCGCAATGACCCCAAGCGGCACACGGAGTGTGAAGCCGATGCGGCCGGACTGGCCCGGAGCGCCCTCCAGCGGGATCACCTCACCGGAAAGCCGGCGGGCTTCTTCCGCCGAGAGCCGGAGGGTTTCAAGGCAACGCTTGACCTCTCCGGCCGCATCGGAGCGGGTGAAGCCGGCCTCCCGGACCATGGCCGAAACGAACTCTTCCTGCCGGGCGAGAACACGTGGAATGGTCCGTTGCAGGATCTCGCCGCGGTCATGGGGACCGGGCGCACCGGCGCGAAAGGCTGCATGGGCGGCCTCCACGGTTCGGGTCACCTGCGCTGCGTTGGCAGCGCGCAACCGGCAGAAGGGCTTCAGGGTGTATTTGTCGAGGAGATCGAAGGGGTCACCTTCGCCCGGTTCAAGCCGTCCGGCGATCATCACCTGATCCAGGGCTCCGAACTCCGGCTCCAGCAGGTCTTGCACATCAGTCACGATTGTTCCTTTCCCGAGCGGCTCAGAGCCAGAGGATTTCCTTGCGATAGTCGATGTCGGTGAGAAGGGCCGAGGCGGGTCCCTCGTGGAAGACGCTGCCACGCTCCAGGGCGAAGACCCGGTCTGCCAGGGCCAGGACAAGATCAAGATTGTGCTCGACGATGAGGATCGGCAGGTCCTGACGCAGCCGGTCAAAGACCATGAAGAGCTCCTCGACCACGGCAGGCGCCAGACCCTCGAAAGGCTCGTCGAGCAGCAAGAGCTTCACGTTGCCGGACAGGGCGCGGGCCACGGCGAGCATCTGCTGCTCCCCGCCCGACAGAAGATCGCCGGCGGTTCTGGCACGTTCCCTGAGACGGGGGAACATGTCGAAGATGCGTTCCTCGCTCCAGACAACCCCGTCGCTGCCGTCGGTCTTGCGGGCCAGACGGCCGAGTTCCAGATTGTCGCGCACACTCATGCCCGAGAAGATGCCGCGCCCCTGAGGGACATATCCGACACCCAGACGGGCGATGTCGGGTGCGCTCAGGTTGCGCAGGTCCTCATCGGCGAAGAGGATCCGGCCGCTTTCGCTTGGCACCAGGCCTGCGATGGTCTTGAGCAGGGTCGACTTGCCCGCGCCGTTGCGCCCGAGCAGGGCGACGATCTCGCCGCTGCGAATGTCGAGACAGGCATCGTTCAGGATGTGGCTCTTGCCGTAGAACGTGTTGACATTCTCAAGCGTGAGCACGGGCGTCGAAGGCGCTGTGCCTTCCGCTGCCCGGCCGACGACGGTTGGCGTTCCGGTGCCGGTGTAGATTTCCTGCACATGGGCGTCGGCCCGAACCTCGGCCGGCGTTCCGCTCATGAGCACCTGACCCTGGTTCATGACGGTTACCTGATGGGACAGGGACAGGACCCGGTCGAGATCATGTTCGACGATGAGGACGGGAATATTCTCCGCCATGCGACGTACCAGGCTCGCAACGCGCTCCCGCTCGGCGGCGGCAAGACCTGCCAGTGGTTCATCCAGCAGCAGGATCTGCGGCTTGGAGGCCAGGGCAATGCCCAGGTCCACGAGCCTCTGGCCGCCATAGGACAGGTCGCCGCCCTTGACGTCCTCGATCCCCTCGAGGCCGAGGAACCTTGTCAGTTCCGCGGTTTCCCGGTGAACGTCCCCATAGGTGTCGATATCCCGCCAAAGGTTGAACCGTCCGGGATGCTTCGCCTGAACGGACAGGTGCAGGTTCTCGTAGATGCTGACCCCTTCGTGCAGATTGGTGATCTGGAAGGACCGCGCGAGACCCTTGGCCGAGATCTCGTGCGGGGCAAGGCCGGAGATGTCGGTGTTGGCGAGCTTCACCGAACCTTGATCGGGCATGAACATGCCGGAGATCAGGTTGAAGGTGGTGGTCTTGCCGGCGCCATTCGGGCCGATCAGGGCGTGGATCTGCCCGCTGTTGACGGTCAGGGACACCTGGTCCACCGCCTTGAAGCCACCGAATTTCTTCACGATCCCTGCGACCTCCAGGACCGCGCCGATGCGGGCCGCAGGGCGGAGGAATTCGGGAAGCGGCAGGCCTTCGTAGATCTTGCGGCGGCTCATGGCCGAGGTTTCGACTGGCGGCGGCGACAGGCGATTGCGGATCTGCTGCCAGATGCCGGCAATGCCGCCCGGTGCGAAGATCACGAAGCCGACGAAGACGATGCCGAAATAGAGCATCCAGTTCTGCGTCCAGATCGAGAAGAGCTCACGGAAGACGATGTAGAAGACCACGCCGATCGCCGGGCCCAGCAAATGGTTCATGCCGCCGATGACGACCATGGCCAGCATTTCGCCGGAGAGGGTGATGGAGGTCGCCTCGGCGGAGACGAGATAATGCTCGAAGCCGGAGAGACTGCCGGCCAGACCGGTGATCATCGCCGACAGGGTGAAGGCCAGCAACTTGTAGCGCTGAATGTCATAGCCCTGGAACGAGGCGCGCAGCTGGTTCTCGCGGATGGCGACGATGACATGGCCGAAGGGCGAGCGCAGCAACCGGACCATGAAGAAGAGGACGAGCGCGGCGATGACGGCGACGAAGGCATAGTAGTTCGCCGAGGCATCCAGATCGATCGGTCCGAGGGTGCCGCGGCTCAACCCGCCGAGCCCGTCTTCGCCACCGGTCACATTCGTCCAGCGGAACGCGATCGTGTAGCCCAGGGCCACGAGCGCCAGGGTCAGCAGCGCGAAATACACCCCGCGCCGGCGCAGGATGAGGAACCCGATCAGCGCGCCGCCAAATCCGGTCACGCAGAGGCTGACGAGGATCGGCAGGAGGATCTGGCCAGGGAACCAGTTGAGCTGGGCGAGGGCAGCCGCATAGGCCCCGATGCCGAACCACAGCGAATGGCCGAATGAATGCAGGCCGGTGTAACCCACGATCAGGTTGAGGCCCATGGTGGCGATGGCCAGGATCACGACGACCGAAGCCGTGTTGACCGTGAGACCGATCGCCGTCAGCAGGAAGGGAAGGGCCACAAGCATGGCCACGCCGATCCAGAAGGGACGGTACTTGTCCAGAAGACGGGTCATCATCATTCGAATTTCTCGATCCGCTCGCCGAGAAGCCCGCGCGGACGGAACATCAGCACCGCGAACATCAGGACGTACATGGAGGCCGCGCCGGCGGCCGGATAGAAGTGGATGGTTACGCCGCGCACCACCCCGACGAGGAGTGCGGCCAGGATCACGCCCCAGAAGCTGCCGAGCCCGCCGATGATCACGACGACGAAGGCAACCGTCAGGATCTCGGCTCCCATCGCCGGATGCACGATGGTGATCGGTGCGAAGAGTGCCCCGCTGAGCGCGGCAAGGCCGACGCCGAGCACGATGACGGCGGTCATGTAGGGCTGGAGACGGATGCCGAGTGCGGCGACCATGTCCGGCTGCTGGATTCCGGCGCGCACGACACGGCCGAAACTCGTCCTGTTGAGCAGCGACCAGATGGCGACGAGCGCGATGACGACGACCCCGAGAAGGAAGAGGCGATAGCGCGAGAACAGGAAGTCGCCGACCATCACCGGGCCCTTCATGGCCTGAGGCATGGACACCGGGATGGGGGCTGCACCCCAGATGATGCGGATGAGCTGTTCGCCCACCATCGCAAGGCCGAAGGTCACCAGCAGGCTGAGGATCGGATCGGCCCTGTAGAAGCGGCGCAGGATGAACCGCTCGAAGGCGATGCCCAGACAGCCGACCACGACGGGCGAGAGGATCGCCCCGCCGGCGAAGCCCAGGTGCCTGGCGATTTCGAGCGAGATGTAGGCGCCAAGCGCATAGAAGGCGCCATGGGAGAGATTGACGATCCCCCCGACGGAAAAGATGAGCGAGAGCCCGAGCGCGATCAGGAGGTAATACCCCCCGAGCACCAGCCCGTTGACCACCTGCTCCATGAGAAAGACGAATTGCATGAGCGCGTCCGATTGGTTTCTGGCGGACGACCGCGACCGGACGCGGCCGTTGCCGGCCCGCCGTCTTGTCGGATCTGTCGGGAAAAACGGGAAGGCGATGGACGCCTTCCCGACGTCATGCTCTCTCGGACACTAGAGAGAGCAGGGATTTTGCTCTGCGGTCGGGAAGATCACTTCCAGATCCTGATCCTTGCCCGGCACGGACTGGCCCAGGGCCATGATGTCGAACCGGTCCTTGGCTTCGCCCGCGGCCTTCACGGAGAAGGGATAGGCCTCCTGAATGAGCTGATGGTCCCACTTGCGGAAATAGGCTTCCCGATCCTTCAGGATGTTGAATTTCGCGCCGCTCTCCAGATAGTCGACGAGCTTCTCGCTGTCGGTGGACTGGGTCTCTTCCATGGCCTGAGCTGCGATCTTCAGGGCGATATATTCGATCCAGGCATGGTTCTCCGGCACTTCGCCGTATTTGGCCTGGAAGCGTTCGACGAAGGCCCTGGAGTCCGGGTTGTCCAGCGTGTGATACCAGGGGGTCGGCCAGGTGCCGGTCAGATTGCCTTCCCCGGCGGCCCAGGCGTCGGCGGTGTTCAGGTTGAACCCGACGGTCGGGAAGGGCAGGCCGTATTCCGCATATTGCTTGACGAAATTCGTCACCTGATTGCCTGCAAGGTTGAGGCAGACAACGTCCGGCTGGGCCTGGCGGATCTTCAGAAGATACGGCGAGAAGTCGGTAACGTCCGTCGCGACCAGATCGTCCTGGACAAGCGTGGCTCCATTGGCATCGAAGAAATACTTCGCCGCGCGCAGAAGATCATGACCGAAGACATAGTCGGCGGTCAGGGTCACGAATTTCTTGCCTTCCACCATGCCGTCACGCAGCAGGGCGCTGCCCACTGCATTCACCATCACGGTGTTGGGAATGTCGGTGCAGAACATGTAGCGGTTGCAGCTCTTGCCGCGCAGGGTATCGGAGCGCGGGCCGAGCGCCAGGAACAGGCGCTTGTTGCGCTCCGCCACCTGGGAAATCGCGAGGGCCGACGCGGAGCTGATTTCCCCCATCAGGAAGGCATTGCCGTCCCGCTCCAGCATGCGCTGCGCCTTGGTGGCGGCGGTGTCGGGATTGATGCTGTCCTCGGAGCTCACGACGAGCTGGCGGCCCATGACGCCACCGGCGGCGTTGATCTCCTCGGCGGCGAGCTGGATGCCCTTGACCGCCCACTCTCCGAGCGAGCCGAGAAAGCCGGTCATCGGCGTCAGATGGCCGATCCGGATGGCTTCTGCCTGAGCGTGGACGAGCGCCGGCATGGAGAGCATGGAACCTGCGGCGAGACCTCCCGCGCCGACTTTCAACGCGGTCCGGCGCGATATGCCGCCGGTGCGTGCCTTCGAGTCCGTCATCATGTTTCCTCCCGAGATAGACGTTTCCAGGTAATGATCTGAAATTATGCCTCGGGCGCTTTTCTTATGGCGCGCCTCGTCTTTGTTCCCCGGAGTGTAGGAAAACTATTTTTTCAGCGGAAATATTAAATAGAGATACTAGCTATAAGGTGGACTTATGGGAGAAATTGCGCTCATCTTTCGCGCATGCTTGATACACGCCAATTGAGATATTTCGTGCAGATCGTGGAAAGCGGCAGCCTGTCCAAGGCCAGCCGCGAGCTCCTGATCGCGCAGCCCGCCCTCAGCCAGCAGATCGCCAAGCTCGAGGATGAGGTTGGCCGCCCCTTGCTGCACCGCTCGTCGAAGGGGGTGACCCCGACGGAAAACGGCCTCGCGCTGTATCACCACGCCCGGTTCATGCTGCGCCAGCTCGATCAGGCCCTGTCGATTGCCCGCAGCGACACGGGTGCGGTGCAGGGCATGGTGTCCGTCGGTCTGCCGGCGACGACCGTGTCAGCTCTCGGCCTCAATCTGGTCCGCACCATTCGCAAACGCTATCCCAGCATCCTTTTGAACGTGGTCGAGGGGATGAGCGGTCATATCGGCCACCTGATGCGCCTGGGCCAGCTCGATCTGGCCGTGCTCTTTTCCAGCGACATGTCGAGCGAGCTGACCGTCGAGCCGCTGCTGATCGAGGAGCTGTTCGTTCTTCTGCCGCGCAACAGTCCGCTGTTTCCCCAGGAGCGCACCTCCATCACCATCGCCGAGGCGGCGGAGCTTCCCCTGATCCTGCCGACCGGGTCGCACGGGCTTCGCCAGCGGATCGCGGCCGAGTTCGAGAACCGGGGGCTGGGCACGAATGTGGTGGCCGAGATCGACAGCCTGTCGCTGCTGATGAATTGCGTTCACGACGGGATCGGCGCCACGATCAAGCCCATGGGCGCGATCATGCATGAAGGGGCAAGGGGGCGCGACTGGCGCTATCTGCCGGTGTCCGACGCCCGGTTCCGCCGGCGCAACTTCCTCTATTCGCTCGCGCCCGAGCGCCTGTCCACGGCGGCGGCAGTTGTTGCCTCCGTCCTGAAGGAGATCGCCGAGGACCTGGTGGAGAGCGGGGACTGGTCGGGCTTCGAGGATTACGAGGTGCTGAAAACGGTCGAGGCGACCAGCGTGATGATCTGATCGCCTCTCCTGCTGTGGTGTTCCGGGTGCTTCTCACCCGTCCTTCAGCGGTGTTGTCACCACAATGAAGGTCAAGGGTCCGAGGCCGGTGTTCTGGATTGCATGCCAGGTTCCCGGCGGCAGGAAGATCACGTCATGCTTGCGCACGACCCGGCGCTCCTCGCCGATGTCCATCAGCCCTTCGCCGTCCAGCACGTGATAGATCTGCTCCTGAACCTTGTGGACGTGCCGTTCCACATAGGCCATCGGCTGATAAGTGGAGATGCGGTAGTCGAGCTGCTTCGAGCCCGTCGTCTCCGGGTGGACGAGAGCCTTGGACAGGGCGCCGCCGAAGTGGCCGGGGAACTGCTGCCAGGGTTCTTCGGCAATGTTGCGGATCGAGGCCGCACCTTTCTCGGTCATCTGTTCTCTCCCATGGGGTGGTTTCATCCGGCCGGAGACCAGGCCTCGCCAAAGACGGGCTGTTTCGGGGGAATGGGCGGCAGTTCCCAGGCGCCGGTCGCGGGCGGGCGAATGTTGGCATCCACATGGACGTCGATGAGCGCGGGACGGTTGGAAGCGATGGCCTGTTCCAGAGTGCCTGCGAAATCCTGGGATCGGGTGACGGTATAGCCATCCACGCCGGCAGCCCGGGCCCAGGCGGCAAAGTCCGGATTGTAGGGCTCCTGATTGAGGCCATGGGTGAAGGCCGTGCCATATTCGCGCCCGCCGAAATAGGCGTATTGCAGGTCGCGGATGGCGCCCCAGGCGAAGTTGTTCCAGACGACCCAGACAACGGGGATGTTGTATTCCACGGCCGTACAGAGCACGTGCGGAACCATGGTGAAGCCGCCGTCTCCGCAGACGGAGACCACCGGGCGGTCGGGTGCCGCCAGCTTGGCGCCGAGAGCGGAACTGGGGCCGAAGCCCATGCCCGAATAGCCCCAGGTGTTCAGCATGGTCTGAGGGCGCCGGGCCTCCCAGAACTGCATGAACCAGTTGTGGTGAATGCCGCTGTCCAGGGTGATGATCGCGTCATCCGGCATGACCTTGCGGCAGTCGGCAACGATCCGCTCCGGGCGGATCGGGCTTGAGTGCAGGTCAAAGCCGGGGGCAATGAATTTCTGCCATTGGGCCGCCCAGTCGGCGATCTGCTTGCGCCAGCTTTCGAGACGCGGACCAGCGTCGACATTGCGACGATCCATCTCGGACAGGGCCTGCCGCAGGAAGGCGCGCGCATCGGCCAGGATTCCGAGATCCGGCGGGTAGTTCCGCCCGATCTCCGCGTGGTCCACGTCGACGTGGATCAGGCGGGTCCGAGGAAAGTTCCAGGAATATCCGGGGATCCAGGACGAGGCGGAGCGGTCGTCAAATCGGGCGCCGACGGCGAGCACCAGATCGGCATGGCGTCCGGCCTGGTTGGCGCCATAGGCCCCGTTGCGGCCAATGAAGCCGAGGGAGAGCTCGTGGCGCATGTCCATGCAGCCCATGCCATTCGGAGACGAGATCACCGGGATCGACAGCCGTTCGGCCAGGGTCACCAGTTCGACGCCCGCTTCAGACAGGGTGACGCCATGGCCGATGAAGATCACCGGACGCTCCGCCGCCAGAAGCCAGTCGACCGCCGTGGTGACATCTGCTTCGCTCGCCCCGCTGCGGCGCATGTTGAGCCCGGGCGATGCCGGCTCCTCGCGAACATCGCCTTCTTCCACGAAAAGGTTGTAGGGCACATCCAGATTGACCGGGCCGGGGCGGCCGGTCGTCATGGTCTGGGCTGCCTGGCGCATGGCCAGTGGCAGCATCTCCACCCGGGTCGGCTGGAAGGAGCGCTTGACCACCGGCTTGATCACATTGTTGAAATCCGCCTGATGATGCTGGTTCAGCTCCTGAAACGGGCCGCGGTTGAACTGGGATGTCGGCACATTCGCCGTGATCGAGAAGATCGCCGAACTGTCCGTCTGGGCCACGGCGAGGCCCATGATCAGATTGGCCGATCCCGGCCCGGTCGACGTCAGTGTCGCTGCCGGAGTGTGGCTGACCCGGAAGAAGCCGTCGGCCATGTGCGCGGCCGTCTGCTCGTGCCTCGGAGAGACCAGCTTGACCTCGTCCTTCACGTCATAGAGGGAATCCAGAAGGCCCACGTTGCCGTGGCCGCAGATCCCGAACACATACGGGATCTTCTCCCTGACCAGAAATTCGGCGATCAGATCACCGCCCTTGCGCTTTACCATCAAGTCCTCGCCTTAACGCTTGTCTCTGAATGTGGGGATCGGGCGTCCGGGGACGCCGTCTCGAAGGTGGGAAAGGGCTGTCCGGCGGCATGTCGCCCGGCCAGCCATCCGAAGGTCATCGCCTGTGCAAGCTGCGCCCCGGCGCCGGGGTAGTGCCCCGCAAAGGCTGACTGAACGTCGTTGCCGCAGGCGTAGAGGTTGCCGATGGCCTGACCCGCGCCGTCAAGGACACGGGAATGCGCGTCCGTCAGCAGGCCCCGGCTGGTGCCGAGCGGCGTCGGCCAGACGGCCATGGCATAGAAGGGCGCGTGAACGATCGGCGCGACACACGGATTGGGCCGATGGCTCGGGTCGCCGTTGCCGCGATCATAGGCCGTCTCGCCCTTGTGAAACTCCGGATCGGTGCCGTTTGCCGCGAAGCGGTTGTACCAGTCGATCGTCTCCTGGAGCGCGGCCGGCGGAACGTCGATCGTCCTCGCCAGACCGGCGAGGGTGTCGTCGCGCAGGAGGTAGCCGGAGGCGAGAGGAGCTTTCAGGCTCAGCGCACGGGGCCGCACGGCCCCAAGCCCGTAGCGCTTGAGGAACCGGTGATCGACGATGAGCCAGGCAGGCACCGCCTCATGACCGCGCGCGCGGTCGGCATACATGGCGCGGACGAACTCATGGTAGGAGATCGCCTCATTGGCAAAGCGCTTGCCACGGCCATTCACGGCAATCAGGCCAGGCTTCGACCTGTCCAGGGCGATATGCGGATAGACGATTGTCTCGCCGTCCGGGCACTTGCGCAGGGAACTCGGGAACCAGAGACCATTGTCGCCAAGATCAGGGCCGAGCGTGGCACCCGCCTCAAGCGCCAGATCCAGCGTCGATCCGACGCAGCCGGGGGCTGCCGGGGTTGCGGGAGGCGTTGGATGGGGCAGGTGCTCGCGCCGCTTGTGCGGAGATGCGGGGAAGCCGCCTCCGGCCAGAACGACCCCGCGCCGGGCGGTGAGGGTCAGAGTTCGTCCCTGGTGGATCAGCCGAACCCCGCTGATGCCTTTGTCATCGTGCGTGAGACTTGTGACCTGCACACCGGTGACGATGGAAATGTCACAACGCCGGCAGGCGTCCATCAGGGCTGCGATCAGGGCATTGCCGAGCACAAGTCGCGTGCCCCGGGCATGGCGCAGGCGGTCAAGCAGGAAACGGAGCGTCAGCGAGAGAGCCAGTTTCAGGGACGCGAGACTGCGATCGAAACGCAGAAGACGTGCCGCTTCCGCCCGGGTCACCATCATGCCGCCGAAGACCATGAGATCCTTCAGTGGCGGTGCAAGACGGGTAAAGTCCTCTCCGAGCTTGCGTCCATCGAAGGGCAGGGGTTCCAGCGCCCGGCCGCCGGACGCGGCACCGGGTAAATCCTGGCGATAGTCTGCCGCCGCCATCAACGGTGAAAACCGGAGGTCCGTCCGGGTCATCACCTCATCGAGCATATGCGGGGCAGCCTCGAGAAACCGCCGCCAGGGCGCGGCAGCGCCTGCGGTGTCGACCAGATGGGCCAGATAGGTCTCAGCTGCGCCACAATCCCCCGGGACACCCTTGGCCAGCAGGAGGGAACTGTCCGGAACCCAGATCGTGCCGGAGGAGCGGGCGCTGGTGCCGCCGATCACCGCCTGGCTCTCCAGTACCATGACGCGAAGACCCTGCCAGCCGGCTGTAAGCGCGGCGGTGAGCCCCGCCGCGCCGCTGCCCAGCACGATCACGTCGCAGCTGTCGGCGGTCCGAAAGGTTTCCGCTGATGTGTCATGCCCGGTCCGGGTCATGGTTCAACGCCTCCCAACGTCGAAGTTCGCGACCCCCTTCGCCGGGGACGCAATACCGGGCCATCTTCCGACCCGAAATGCCTGTCCTAGCGGGTGACAATCTCGTCCCAGGCGGGGCAGTCGCGCTCCTCCAGAGGCACCTTCCACGGTTCGAGATTGGTCTTGTCGATGAGGACGGAGGGCACTGTGATCTCGGCAGGCACCGGTTCGCCGTTCAGATGCCGTAGTCCCGCCCGGGCGGCGATACAGGCGATCTTGAAGGCGCTGAATTCCACAGTCGCCAGCATGGTGCCGTCCTCGATCATGGAAATCGCACCATCGAGGCCGTTGGCCCCGACCATCAGGGCGCTGCGTCCTGCCTCGTTGAGGGCGTCGAAGGCACCGTAGACCATCACGTCATTGGCTGCCCAGATGCCGTCGATCCGGGGATGGAGCTTGAGCGCTTCCGTGGTCACATCGTAAGCCGCGGGCTTCTGGTACATGCCTGTGACGATGTCCAGGACCTCGATGTTCGGGAATTCGGCTGCAGCCTTTTTCATCCCCG
This sequence comes from Roseibium aestuarii, assembly GCF_008477545.1. Taxonomy (GTDB): domain Bacteria; phylum Pseudomonadota; class Alphaproteobacteria; order Rhizobiales; family Stappiaceae; genus Roseibium; species Roseibium aestuarii. The sequence goes on from NZ_VORA01000001.1 coordinate 1,664,726, forward strand.
CGACCCGGTCGCGACTGGTGGGGGCGGCCGGATTGCCTTCAATGGCGAGCACCTTGCCGGACCCGCCCATGCCCTCGAAAAGCGCCCTGGCGCCATTGTAGCCAACAGCCACGTCGTCGGAGCCGACATGGGTGACGAAACTGCCTTCCAGACGATTGACAAAGGAGACGACCGGGATTCCGGCCGCTGTGAACTTCGCGGCATCCTCGACCATGGCCTTGTCGTCAACGGGAACGAAGATCACCAGATCCGGCTTGCGGGTGAGGGCCTCCGTCACCAGCGCCTTCTGCTCCTCCACATTGTCGGGCTTTTCCGGCACGAAATGCAGGGTCGCAGCGCCCTTTTCGGCGGCGACAAGATCGACGCCCCGACGCGCGGCGGCGTAGGCCGGATTGGTCAGGTTCTTGGTGAAGACCGCAATCAGCGGACCGCCTTCGGCCCTTGCCGGATCGGCTGTGATGGTCAGCCCGAGGGCCAGCAGCGAGAACCCAGCAACCAGCACGGTTTTCGCGTCGGTGATGAAACCGGTCATGTCTTCCTCCCTAAAGACAGACTGCGGGATCGGCATCCCGCCTGGGGAACCGGGTTTCACTTGCTTGTCGAAATCACCGGTTTCTGCAGCGTAAGTGAGTGAAAGCCTTGGCGAAAATATCAAATTGCGAGGGGTCCATAAGGCTGGCTTATGGCTCGGCGGAGCATGTGCACGCACCGGTGGCGTGACGAGGCCTTGACGTCCTTCGAATTCCGCAGCGTGACATAACTAGTGCTTGGTTCCGCGCTCCTGTGCTTGCAAGAGCGGCCGCTTCCCTTAAGGTCGCAGGAGAGGCGGCCGGGGGAGCATGTGGCCGCCAACAGGTCTTGCGGGAGGGGGCAAGTCGTTCATGCGCACCGATTATCTCGGTCTGGAGGCCTTTGTGGCCATTGCCGAACTCGGCAGCTTTTCGCGCGCCGCGTCCTATCTCAACCTGTCCCAGACAGCTCTGAGCCATCGCATCCGCAAGCTGGAAAGCGACCTGGGAGTGCAGCTGATCGTTCGCACGACACGGGACGTGTCGCTGACGAAGGAGGCGCAGACGCTTCTGCCCCAGGTCCGGCGGGACCTGCGCCAGCTGGCGGATGCCTATGCCGGGCTCAAGCAGAGAGGCCGTTCGAAGGACGAGGAGCTCTCCTTCGCCTGCGTGCCGACGATTGCCTATTACTACATGTCGTCGATCCTCAAGACCTTTTCCCGGGACTTTCCGCGGGTGCGGATCCGGATGGAAGACCAGCCGGTTGCGCGGGTCTACGAGCTGGTGCAGGAGGGGGCGGCCGAGTTCGGCATCTCCGTCGTGGGGGCCCGCTACTGGGATCTCGACATGGAGGAGATCTATACCGAACCCTACGTGCTTCTTGTTCCGCGCAACCATCCGCTGGCCGCGCGCGATACGATCACCTGCAGTGACCTGTGCGGCCTGGACTTCGTGCGCATCAAGTCCCAGTCCACCAATCGAAAGCTGATCGACGAGGCTCTTGGCGATCACAGTTCGGAAATTGTCTGGCGCTATGAGGTCCAGAGCTCCGCGATGGCCATGCGGCTGGTGGCCGATGGTGTCGCCCTCACGGTTCTGCCGAGCCTCACCTCCAACCTCTTCGGGCCGGAACTGAAGGCCCTGCCTTTTTCTGACGTGAAGATGCAGCGGACCCTGGCGGTGGTGACGCGGAAGGGCATGCCGCTCAGCCGCCCGGCCGAGCGGCTGCTGGGCATGACCCGAGAGCGGCTCGCCTCCGGCGTCGCCCAGGACAGGATCACCCTGCGCCAGCAGGCCGGGGCGGGTGAGCTCGCCGAATGACAGGCGAGACGACCTGATCGGACACCGGAATGTCGAGCACCGCTGCGCCCCCCGACCGGGCAAAGCCGGCGATGAGGTCGGGCAGCGCGTCGAGGGACTCGACCCGGTGCCCCTGCAGGCCGAAGCCACGCGCAATGGCGGCCAGGTCGGTCCGGCCGAAAACAGCGCCTTCATCAGACAGGCCCTCCGCCCGCAGCTTGTGAATTTCCGATCCATAGGCCCCATCATTGAGAACGATGATCAGGATGTTCATTCCATGCCGCCGGATGGTCTCCAGCTCCTGGATATGCATGAGCAGGCTGCCATCGCCATCGAACAGCACGACGGTGTCGTCCGGCCGGGCCGTGGCAACCCCCATGGCGAAGGAGACGCCGTTGCCGATGGCTCCGAACTCCCGGATGGTCAGGAAGGTCTCGTAGGGCCGGGACGGCATCTGGGCGAAGAAGTAGGAGCAGTGCCCTGACGAATTCACCAGCTGCCAGTCTGCCGGAAGCATCGCTTCCAGCAACGCCACCACGTCGCGCGGGTCGTGTTCGCCGTGTCTCACGTCGAAAGGCGTATCGTCGGCAGGCGTCGAGCGGATGCGCGCGGCAAGCTCGCTGCTGCGCCAGACCGGCGGCCGCTTCGCGAGACTTGCCGCAAGACTTTCTGCGCCGAGACGTGCATCGCAGCGCAGATGATGTTGCGCGGCAGGACGCCCCTGAGACACGGCGACGGGATCGAGATCGATCTGCAGGACTTTCGCCTTGGGCCACAAGCGTCCTGCGTCCGCGTTGTGATGGGTGAGGGAGCAGCCCAAGGCGATCACCAGATCTGCCTCGGCAAAACAGTCGCGGGCGACCTTCGAGGAGAACCCACCCGCCACGTTCAGGTTGAAGGGATCCTCGCAGAACAGCCCGCGGGCGGGCAGGGTCGTGGCGAGAAGGGCGTCGCAGGTCTCCGCAAGCCGACGGCAGGCATCTGCCGCCCCGGCTTCCACCGCGCCCATTCCCGCCATCACCACGATCCGGCTGGCCTTCTCCACCAGGTCGGCCGCGGCAGCGAGGTCGGCCGGATTGGGCGGAATAGGCCCGGGCTTTGGCAGGATCTCGCGGGAGGGACGGGGCAGCGGCGCGCCGCTGATCCACGGTTGTGCCTGCAGATCGAAGGGAACGCCGAGCACCACGGGGCGTCGTTCGCGCTCCGCCTGAAGGAACGCGTCCCGGATCTGCTCGGGCATGCGCGCGGGCCAATGCATCTGATGGTAGGCGGAACCGGTGGCCTTGATGAAGGGCGCCTGATCGATCCCCTGATTGTACCAGCCGCTCTTCAAGGGCGCCTCTCCGGCCAGAATGACCAGCGGAATGCGGGCGCGTACGGCAGCGGGCAGGGCCGTCATCAGCTGGGTGAGGCCCGGACCGCAGGTCACGGTCGCAAAGCCCGTCTCTCCGGCCTTGCGCGCATGGGCCATTGCCGCTGCCGCAGCGCAGTGCTCGTGGCGAACGTAGATCATGCGGCAGCCTTGCTCCGCCAGCCGCGTGGCGAAGTTCATGTTGGCGTCCCCGAGCAGGGCAAAGCAGGTCGTGACCCCTTCGGCCCGGATGGTTTGCGCCAGAATGTCGAAGACATGAAGCGCGTGCGGATCGGTTGTCGTCATGTGCTGGTCTCGGAAGGCTGAAGCGTGTCCGCCCCGGGGAGGGAGGATTTCATCAGGATCGTGTTGGGAACCATCACCACGCCCCGGGCAATGAGGCGTGCGGTGCGGATGAGCCCGGCGGCGTGGAAGGCGAAGCCGGTGTCATCCCGGCTGAAGGTCACGGTTACATCCATGATGCCGGCCGGATGCTCGATGCGGACCAGCGCCGGGCTGTGCGGAAACGCGGGCACCAGGCCCTCGGCAACCGTGCCGGGGATGAGGGCGCAGGCCGCCAGGCACTGGGATCCGGTGACCGCAAGGCTTGGATGACAATTCCAGGGCATGAAGTAGCGCACGGCAAAATCGCCGCCTTCGCGGGCCGGGGCAATCAGCCCGAATTTCGGCACCACGGAGCGTGTGGCATCGCCAAGCCCCATTCGCGTGGCAGCCTCAAGACGGACGGCCTCGATCCGGTTCATCAGGTCGCGGTTCGCATCCAATTCCTGCGGTTTTTCCGACCCGGTGACGCCGAAGTCCGCCGCCCGCGCAATGACCATCGGCATGGCCACGTCGACACAGCTGACCTCCAGTCCCTGGATCAGGTCGCGGGCGGAACCCGTGGGAAGCAGTCGCCCGGTGCGGGAGCCGACCACATCCAGGAAGTTGAGCGCGATGGGGGCCGCCGTTCCCGGGACGCCGGCGATTTCCTCGTCGCCGTCGTAGGTCACGACACCGCCCGGGGTCTGCACGCGCGCCTCCACCAGTGAGCCGGTGTTGACCGAGTGGATGCGCACCGGCGTGATGCCATCGCGGGCGGGCACGATGCCCATCTCGATGGCCGCAGGTCCCACACCGACGAGGATATTGCCGCAGGTAGGAGCATAATCGACCATGCGGTCCTCAACGCTCACCTGGGCGAAGAAATAATCCAAGTCCGCGTCGGGGCGAGATGAGGGGCTGAGCATGGCCACCTTGGTGGTGACCGCATTGCCCCCGCCCAGCCCGTCGATGTTGGTGGAGGACCCGGAACCGAGCACGGAAATCAGGACCTCCGACAGGCGCTCCCGGTCCTGCGGGAGATCCTTGCGGTTGAAATAGGGACCCTTGGAGGTGCCCCCGCGCATGAAGAGAAAGGGTACGGCGGTCTGGGTCATGTCAGGGGCCAGGGAAGTGCGACGGTGGACTGGAGAAGACCTGCGGGGAAATCCCGACCCAGGATGCCACCAAGGGCACACATGGAGGCGATCGCAATGACCGAGAGCAGGATGGCCCTCGGCCAGGAGAGGCCGGCACGGATCCGCAGGAAGGCGAGGAAGAACACTGTCAGGGCGGCAACGAAGCCGACCAGGCTGGCGAGCACCAGGAGGAAGGCAAACCACGCGAGGGTCCACCACAGGCCGTGCGGCGCAGACCCGTCCTCTCCGCCGCGTTCGAAATCGGCGAAGATGGCATCGCGCTCGGAGGCCAGGCGCATGCGGATGAGCAGGGCACTGCAGCCCAGCAATCCGACAAGCCCTACGGTGATCGGGAAGATCTTGTCGCTCACGAGGCTGATGGTTGAGGCGTTGATCACCGAGATGGCCAGGTAGGCAGTGACGCAAAGCAGGAAGATCAGCGGTGCGCGCTTGCTTCCCGTCGGCGCTTCGGTATCGCCCATCATGGCCCGGCTCTGGCGGATGCCGAGCACCACGGAGACGATGGTCAGCACGAAAATCCCGATGACAATGGGCGAGCCGATGTATTCGAGGCCGATCAGGAAGCCCTGGCGGAATTTCGCCCCTGCGATCTGATTGGCCATGTTGGCGAAATTCTCCGCCTGGTGGGACAGAACGAAGCCGATGAGGAACGCGGGTCTCGACCAGTCGAAGCGGCGCAACAGGATGCCGATGATGCCGATGCCCATGAGCGCTGCGAGATCGCCGAGCGACTGGCGGGACTGGAAGGCGGCAAAGGCAATCACCATGAAGAGGAACGGGGCCACCAGCGTGAAGCGGATCGTCGTCATGCGGGCAATCGGCCCGGACATGAGGATGCAGAGCCCGGCGCCAAGCACATTCGCGAGCGCCAGCGACCAGACGATGGTGTAGGTCAGGTCGAGCTCGTAGCGCACCATGTGCGGCCCGGCATCATAGCCGAGCAGGGCGAGGCCCCCGAGGAAGACGGCCATGCTGCCGGAGCCGGGGATGCCGAAGATCAGCGTGGGAACGAGGCCGCCACCTTCCTTGGCGTTGTTGGAAGATTCCGGTCCGATGACGCCCCGGATATCGCCCTGGCCGAAGCGGGACTTGTCCTTGGCGAACTGCACCGTCATGCCATAGGCGATCCAGTCGACCACCGCGCCGCCGAGCCCCGGTATCACCCCGACGATGACACCGATGATCGAACTGCGCACCGAAAGCCAGATGTTCGCGTACCAGTCCCTGACCCCGTCGAGCCAGCCCTTGCCGAGGCCGCCGCTCTTGGAGATGGCCTGGTCCTGGCGCAGGAGTGCGACGATCTCGGGAATGGCGAAGATGCCAAGACCGACGATCACGAGGGAAAACCCGTCGGCCAGATAGGGCAGGTCGTAGGTCGCCATGCGCAGGGATCCGCCGGGACCGGCTTCGCCGATGGTTCCGACCATGAGGCCGAAACACGCCGCCACAACGCCCTTGAGGGGCAGGCGGCCGGCGAGGATCGCGACCATCGACAGGCCCAGAAGCGTGATCATCAGCATCTCGGGCAGACCGAAGGCCAGGATCAGGGGCCGGGCGATGAGAATGAAGACGGTCAGCACGCATGCCCCGAGCAGCCCTCCGAAGAGGGACGAGACGAAGGCGGCGGAAAGTGCCCGCGCCGCTTCACCCTTCTTGGCGAGCGGGAAGCCATCGAGCACCGTGGCCTGGCTGGCGGAACTTCCCGGAATGCCAAGCAGAACGGAGGCGAAGGTGTCGGAGGTCGGGACCACCGCGACAAGTCCAACCATCAGGGCGAGACCGGAAACCGGATCCATGCCGAACATGAAGGGGAGGACGAGGCTGAGGCCGGCGATGCCGCCAAGGCCCGGGAACACCCCGACCGAAAGCCCGAGCAGAACACCGAGGCAGAGAAAGCCGAGCTGCGCCGGCTGGCAGATGAGCGCCAGCGCTTCGCCGAGCGCGGGCAACGCGGTCGCGAACAGATCCATCTTGTACCTGCAAGTCTGAGAGAGGGGCGGGGGCCCGGTCCGTGATGCGGGCCCCCGTCAGGATCACTTCAGCGAGACGCCGTAGTCATCCTGAAGCCACTTGATGACGAAGGCCTTGGCCTCCGCAGGTACCTTGGTCGCCATGACCTTGGCCTTTTCGGCGCCCTTGCCGGTCATCTGGGGATAGGCCCCGAGAGTGGACTCCGACAGTTCCGCGAAATCCGGGCGCGCGATGATATCCTTGAAGGCCTTCTCATAGGCGGCAACCACCTCGGCCGAGGCGGTCTTGGGCAGGAACACCATCTTCTGGGCGGCAAAGCCGGAGATGAAGAAGGCCTTCCAGGCATCCCAGGCCACGCCGGAGGTCTCGCAACCCTCGGTCGCCTCGCAGACTTCCTTGAAGGTCGGGATCTCGGGGAAGGAGGGATCGCGGACGATGTTGCCCTCGTCATCCAGCGCGCCCCAGCTCATCATCGGGACGGCGCGACCGGCTTCGACCATCGGCACGACGCTCTTCAGATAGGCCGGAGAGGTCTGATAGTCGATGTTGGCTTCGCCGCGCTCGAACATTAGGCGGCCTGCGCCGCGGCCTTCCACGCCGAATACAGGCTGGACATTCATGCCCAGCATCTTCCAGGCGAGATTGGGAACGAGGTCGAGGCCGGTGGCCCCCTGCGCGCCCCAGATGAACTCGATGCCCTTGAGGTCATCCGCATCGCCATCGAATTTCGCGCCCAGTTCCGGTGGCAGATAGGCCACGCCGCCAACACCGGACGCCAGCACCACCTGCCAGTCGTCATATTCATACTGCACGCGCGGGTCGTCGAGCAGATAGGGGAACTGGGTCGAGCCGGACGGTCCGAAGATCAGGGTGCCGTCGTCGGTGGTCTGGCGCTGGAACCAGTTGGCCCCGGTGGTGGAGCCGCCGCCCGGACGGTAGCGCACGACAACCGTCGGGTTGCCCGGCAGGGCCTCACTCAGAAGCGGGGCAAAGAAGTTGGCCCATCGTGCCGAACCGCCGGATTCGGCGAAGGGAATGACGAATTCGACGGTCTTCCCGGCGAAGTCGACCTCCGCCCTTGCGGACGGTGCGTATGACGCAAGGCAGACGCCTGCCAGCATGGCCGCAAGGCTGCGGCCAAGGATTTTTTCGGTCTTCATGATTTTCCTCCCAAGAGCAGTCAGAGGATCCTGCAGATGGTTCCCGGTCGGCGATCCTCCTCCGATCACCGACAAATCCGCAGGCCCTTGAGGTTCACGCTGTCACGCAGGGTCAGCCGAAACAAATTCGTTTTTCCCGTCTTTTCATGAATAAAATTCATGAAAAGCGCGTCTTGCTGCGGTGCAGCCATGGCAGGGCTTTCGCCTCGAACCCTCGCTCAAGGGCGTCCGGATGCCTCCTCGAGACTCTCTGGAAGCACCTGATCCCGCAAAGCAAATCAGCATCCTGTTCCTGCGTTTGAAGTGTGGCCCGGCAAGGTCGACGAACGGGATCGGAGGCCGGAAAATTTGCCGTGATTGCGTGATGCTGCGGCGCCTCTGACACGGATCGCCTGCTTTCACGACAGGAAAACGAATGACCTGTTGTCCGATAGCTATGTGCGCAAGGGCAAAGGCCCGCTAGTGTTCCGGCCCACTGACGACTGTGAACGGGCTGCTTTAGCCACACGGCTGTGACCAGGGCGCAAGACCTTGCGCGCACTCAAGATCCTTGGAGGGATTCCGGTGAAGATCGCCATTCTCGACGACTATTTCGACACGCTGCGCGGGCTGCCCTGCTTTGATAAGCTGAATGGCCATGACGTGACGGTCTTCACCGATCACGTCCAGGAAACGCGCGCGCTGGCGGAAAGGCTCGCGCCCTTCGACGCGCTCGTCCTGTTTCGGGAGCGGACCCGGATCACCGGAGATCTTCTCGACCGCTTGCCGAATCTCATGCTGATCAGTCAGCGCAGCGGCTATCCGCATGTGGACGTGCCGGCCTGCACGCGAAACCGCGTGCTGCTCTGCTCCAACACCCAGTCGGACCTGCCGTCGGTCGCCGCCGCGGAACACACCTTTGCGCTGATCCTCGCCAGTGCCCGCCAGATCCCGCAGCAGATGGCGTCCCTTCGGGCCGGCACCTGGCAGATGGGCGTGGGCAAGACCCTTCGCGGCCGCGTGCTCGGGATCTATGGCTACGGGCGCATCGGCCGGGCGGTGGCGGCCTATGCCCGGGCCTTCGGCATGAAGGTTGTCTTCTGGGCGTCGGAGACCTCGCGTGAGCGTGCAAGGGCCGATGGGGAGAGCGTTGCGGAAACCCGGGAGGCTTTCTTCAGCACTACGGATGTGGTGAGCCTGCATCTGCGGCTCGTTCCGGCGACGCGAGGCATCGTGACGGCGGAGGATCTGGCCGCCATGAAGCCCGGGGCGGTTCTTGTGAATACGTCCCGGGCCGGGTTGTTCGCACCGGGGGCGTTGTTGGCGGCGCTGGAGACCGGACGGCCGGGGGGCGCCGCCATCGACGTCTTCGATCAGGAGCCCGTCACGGATCCGGCTGACCCGCTGGTCCATCACCCGAACGTCGTGGCGACGCCCCACATCGGCTTCGTCACAGAGGATGAGTTCGAGCTGCAATTCTCCGAGATCTTCGACCAGATTGTCGCATTTGCGGCGGGTGAACCGATCAACATGATCAATCCGGAGGTGCTGGGGGCCTGAGGCCTCCAGCTCTCAGGCTAGGTCGGAGGGATCCGGTCTCGCCAGAGCCTGGCAAAGACCGGAGCGCCCAGGATCACGAGAATGAGCCGGGTCAGGTGGTGGACCACCACATAGCCGAGGTCCGCTCCGGTGATGATGGCCAACACCGTCATTTCCGCCTGACCGCCGGGCGCAAAGGCAAGGAACCCCTCCAGCGGCGCGGCGAGCCCGGTCTGGACGACGATTTCGGAAAAGACCACGGCCAGCACCGCAAGCAGCAGGACGAAAAGCACGCCTGACAGCACAAAGTGGCGCAGCTCGCGAAGGGTCACGCCCACATAGCCGACGCCGATCCCCATGCCGATGAAGAATTGGGCGAAGAGAATGGCCTCCGCCGGCGGGCGGGCATGGATGAGGCCCGTGAGCGAGCAGATGGCGGCGGCAATCAACGGCCCGATGATGGTCGCACCAAAGAGCCCCAGCCTTTCGGCGATCTTCCAGCCCATAAGCGCGGCTGCCGCCATGATGGCCAGCTCCTGAAGCGGCAGGGAACTGGCCGGTGCGCCGACCGGACGGTCAAGCCCGGCGCCCATGAACTGGGTGAGGATGAACGGCGCGAGGCTGACGATAAGGAGCACCCGGGTGGCGTGGACCAGCGAGAGGGCGCGTACGTTTCCGCCTGCCTCTTCGCCGAAGACAATCATGTCCTGAAGCCCGCCGGGCATGGCGGAGTAATAGGCTGTCGCCCGGTCGAACCCGCAGACCTTCATGAAGAAGGGAACGCCCACCGCGCCGATCACCAGCAGATAAAGCGGCACAAGGGCGACGGAGAGCGCCATCTGCGGGAGTTGCGAGAGGACCAGCGGAGTGATCGACGCGCCCACCGCGACACCGAGGATCGTGCGTGCGCCCTTGGCAACGACCCCTGTGCCGCGCAACGGGAAGCCCGCAAGGGCCGCCAGGAGACTTGCAAACATGGGCCCGAACAGAAAGGGCAGGGGCAGGTTCAGCGCTTGAAAGGCGAAGGCACCGAGAAGCGAGATGAACAGGGTGACGAGGGTGCGCGCCAGGGGCGGCAGGCGGGTCTGGGAGGGACGGATCATGCGGACGCTCCAATTGCATACCTTTGTATACTAAATTAAAGAGCGATCAAGTGTCCCGTTCCCTGCGCTCCGGATAAGGGAACACGATCCGCGCGTGCGCTTGCCGAAGGAGACGCGAAACGCAGTGCTCGGGAGAGAAACGGATGATCCGTCGCGGGATCGGTCGGATCCCGGGCAAGGCTCAAGCAGGAAGGAGAAAGGGGAAATTTAGACCGTCAGGCGCGGACGGGCGACGCGATGAATGGCGGAAGAGGTGGGATTCGAACCCACGGAGGACTTGCACCCTCGGCGGTTTTCAAGACCGCTGCATTCAACCACTCTGCCACTCTTCCGGTTGCCTGCTGTTTCCGTCGGTTTGCGGCCCATGTCAAGCGCCGGGCGCGGAATGGCGCGTTTCTGCTGGGGGCAAGGGGAGGGGCGCGGGCAAGGACTCAGGCGAGGCACCCGGAGGCCCGCAAGAATCAGCGCGAGCCGCGCGAAACCTTTGCGATCTTGAGAAAAAGAGGGACCGCCGGTCCGGTGTCGTGGGCAGGGTGGCCCGGCGGTCCATCACTGAACCGGTGGGAAGGTTCAGCCCGCAGCGTCTGGGCATGTCGGCTGCGGTGACATCTGATTACCCCAGCGGCTTCCTTGGTGAATGTGACAGGGGTCACACTCTGGCGTCTTCACATGGTTAATCGGTCCACAGGCCGCGCCCCTGCGTCATTTCATCAGGCTCGACGGATCATTCAGGTTAGGTTAAGAGATTTTCATGTATGGAACAGTTCGGTTGCTCGTGCGGGGGCGCGGCATCGAACATGCGCTCCGCCGGAGAGGCGCCAGGGCCACGGCCTTCGGCAGCTCTCTGAGGGACCCGCCCGAAGATCCAAATCACTGGGCAGGGCGGGAGGCGGCAACCGGGATCCGAACCATCGGATCCGCGCAGTTCTGACCCGGCACGACGCCGGGACGTATCGGGAATTCGCGTTAGCCAGGGGCTGCCGGCGCGTAAGGAGTAGGACGGCAGGATGCAGGGGATGGACGAGAGAAACGGCCTCAGGGTCTCTCGCAAGGCGCGAGCGCGCGCCGTGACCAGCCAGATCGACGGACAGGAGACCGCTGCGCGCGATGCTGCGACCGGTGGCCTTACGTCAAGATCCCTGCGCATGGGCCTCTGCCTGTGTGTTGCAGCCGCCGTTCTGGCAGGCTGCGCCGAAACCCCCGAGATCAAGTCCAAGTTCAGCCCGAAGAAATATGGTGTGAAGGCCAGCCCGAAGGTGGTTGCCGACGGTCAGCCGGTGCCCAAGGGCGGCGGCCGCTACATGGTCGGCAAGCCCTACAAGGTGGCCGGCCGCTGGTACAAGCCCGAGCTCGACGAGAGCTACGAGGCGGAAGGCCTGTCATCCTGGTACGGACCGACCTTCCACGGCCGACAGACCGCCAATGGCGAGGTCTTTGACAAGACCGCCCTGACAGCGGCCCATCCGACCATGCCTCTTCCTTCCTATGCCCGCGTGACCAATCTGAAGAACGGCCGGTCGATGATCGTCCGCGTGAATGATCGCGGTCCGTTCCACGGCAACCGCGTCATCGACGTGTCCGAACGGGTGGCCTCGCTGCTCGGCACCAAGCAGGCCGGCGTTGCCAAGGTGAAGGTCGAATATGTCGGCCCCGCCCAGCTCGATGGCCGTGACGAATCCTATCTGCTGGCCTCCCTGAGCGGACCGGATGCGGTCCAGCCGGGTGCGACCATGCCGGGCACCATGCTGGCCAGTGTCAGCCCGTCCCAGCTGCCGCCCGCAGCCGCCTCCGGCGTCCCGGGCGACATGGCAAGCGGTCCCGCTCTCTATTCTCCTGCGACCGGCTTTGCCAGTGGCTCCCCCGTGCCTCTGTCCCGGCCCTATGGCAGCCTGATTGCCGTTGCCTCTGCCCAGACCCCGGGCCAGACCCCGGCAACTGTGGCCGCGACCCAGGTGGCGCTGGCTTTCGATCCGGCCCTAGCCTACGAGGCCTCGATCCAGTCGGTGCAGCTGGCCTCGACCAATCCCTTCGTGGCCGTCTCTGGTCCGGAGGCCGCAGCCCCTGTCGCAGCAGCTCCGTCGGCGACCAACGCCTTTGTGGCGCCGGCAAGCGCTTCGACCAGCTCCAGTCTTCAGTCTGGCGGACAGGCAACCGGCGTTCTTGGCACCATGGTGCTGCCCACGGCGTCTCCGCGCCTGAGCTCGGGAAGCGCCATCTCCAGCTTTGCCGCGACGGGTCGCATTTCCGCAGCCTATCAGGCGCTGGCGGAAGTCTCCGGCAATTCCATCTCCCTGCACGACCTGGCCGCCCGCCAGAACTGAGCCTCGGCTGACGAGCAGGGCACACCGTGCTGCCGAGCGGGCGATCTGGTCTCGCTCGCGGGTGGGGAAACCTGCTTCCGTCTTGCGGATCCCCTCTGCTGCCGGGCACAGTGAGGCTTCCCGGAATCACGCCGAGCGGAGGGCGCCCTTCTTGAGACATTCCCCTCGAATGAGGTCCTGGCTGTTGCTCCGGCGCGTTCGTGAGCCCAAGGCTCTGGCTGCGCTTTTTGCTTTCCTCTTTGCCGGCCTGAGTGCCGTCGCCGCAACCACCTCGTCGGCCCTTGCGCTCGACAGCCGGTCTCCCATCGGGCTGCTCTTCGTACATGATCCCGAGCTCGCGCCGCGGGTCGCGGAGGGCGAGGCACGGTCAGATTTCCTGGCCGGAGGGACCCTGCTCTTCACCAAGGCGGCGGACCAGCCCTTTGCGCCCGGTTCGATTGCGAAGATCATGACCGCGATGGTGGTTCTGGACGGCTTGAGCAAGGGCGAGATCCGCGACAGCCAGATCTGTCCGGTGAGCGAACATGCCTGGCGCACGGGTGGAGCGCCCTCGCGCCGCACGACCATGTTTGCGGCGGTGAACTCTCAGATTGCGCTCTCCGATCTGATGACCGGGTTGCTCGTGCACAACGCCAATGATGCCGCCATCGCGCTGGCGGAATGCCTCTCCGGTTCGGAAGCAGAGTTCGCCATCCGCATGAACCACCTTGCGCGCAAGCTGGGCCTGACCGACAGTCATTTCGTCAATCCGACCGGCTACGGGCCGGAGGACAGCGCCGCGGATCGCGCCAGTGACAGCGCCGGTGACGATCCGGCGGCTGGTCCGGCGGTCTGGAGCCACACGACAGCGCGTGACCTGACCCGGCTGGCCATTGCCTTCTATACCCTTCATCCGCGCGAATATGCGCTGCTTTCGGCCGAGAGCTTCACCTGGAACGGCATCTTCCAGCGCAACAAGAACCCGCTCGTCGGGGACGTGCGCGGTCTGGACGGATTGGCCGCGGGGCAGAGTGCTGCGGATGGTTTTGCGGCGCTCGCCTCGGTGCAGCGGGAAGGCCTGCGTTATTTCATCGTGACCGCAGGATCGCCCAACGCCGACCAGCGCAGTCTGGCCCTGAAGGGGCTTCTCGACGATGCGGCGGCGGTCTTTGCGTCCGAGCGGCTTTTCGACGTCGGAGAACCGATCGCGGACGCGCGCGTCCATGGGGGCACGCGTTCAACGGTGCCTCTCGTGGCGGCGCGGCCCGTGGAGGTGTTGCTGCCGCGCGAGGGCAAGCTGGACTATCGCATCCGCGTTGTTTATTCCGGTCCGCTCAGGGCACCGGTCGCCGAAGGGGCGCCGGTGGGCGAGGTCCTCGTCATGAACGATCAGGGGGTTGTTCACCGCCAGCCCTTGAAGACCGCGCAGGCGGTTGGCCGAGGCTCCATGACCGACAGGGCACTGAGCACGCTGCGCGAAGTTCTCTTCGGCTGGTATTGAGCGCCCCCGCAAGCGACAGGCGGGGTCTGCGGATGTGTATCGAGAAACCGGGCCCGGGATGGCCCGCAGCGCCGGCAGGGCGCGAAACGAGGCGAGGCGGAAGACGTGGACGGTCGGTTCATCACCTTTGAAGGCGGGGAGGGCGCAGGCAAGTCGACCCAGATCCGCCGCCTGAGCCAAAAGCTGCAAGATCACGGGCGTGAAGTGGTGCTGACCCGCGAGCCCGGCGGCTCGCCCGGTGCGGAGACCATCCGCGAGATGCTGCTGTCGGGCGGTGCCCGCCATCTGGGGCCGCGCGGCGAGGCGATGCTCTTTGCCGCCGCCCGTGCCGACCATGTGGATGCCACCATCGCCCCCGCGCTGAGTGCCGGAAAATGGGTCCTGTGCGACCGCTTCGCCGATTCGACGCGGGTCTATCAGGGCGAGGCCGGGGTCGACAGCGCCTATCTGGATCTGCTGGAGACTGCAGCCGTCGCAGGTCTGCGGCCGGATCTGACCGTGCTCATCGATGTGCCGGCAGCCATCGGCCTGGAACGGGTTTCCCGCCGGTCGGCGGCTGGGGCGGAGGCTCCGGACCGGTTCGAGACCGACACGCTGGAAACCCACGAGCGCCGCCGCGCCCTGTTCCTCGATCTGGCCCGGCGCGAGCCGGAGCGCTTCGTCGTGATCGACGGGGCGAAGGAGGCCGATGAGGTCGCCGATGCGATCTGGCTCGCGGTGCTGTCGCTGTTCTCGGATCAGCTCGTGCAGGACCCGCAGCCCGTGAAGGAGCCGCGCGATGGCGCGTAAGCCGCTCGAGATCGAGGATATCCCGGAGGTCGATGCGCTGGAGGGCCTGCCCCTGCCGCGCGAGCAGCAGCATCTGCATGGCCACGCGGAGACCGAACAGGCCCTGCTTGCGGCCTATCGCTCGCCGCGCCTTCATCACGCCTGGATCCTCGGCGGACCGAAGGGCATCGGCAAGGCGACGCTTGCCTTCCGCTTTGCCCGGTTCATCATGACCCATCCGGACCGGTTTGCGCCGGATGTAGCTGCGGCAACCTCACTCGCGGTGCCGCCCGGTCATGTGGTGTCGCGTCAGATTGCCGGCGGTGCCCATCCCAACATCCTGCATCTGCGCCGCCCCTGGGACACGAAGAACAAGCGGTTCAAGACCGATCTGCCGGTGGACGAGATCCGCCGCACCGTATCTTTCTTTGGCACCACGGCCTCCGACCGGGCCTGGCGCCTGTGCATCGTCGATTCCGCCGACGAGATGAACGCCTCCTCGGCCAATGCGCTGCTGAAGATCCTGGAAGAGCCGCCGGAGCGCTGCCTGTTCCTGGTGCTGTCCCATGCGCCGGGCCGCCTGCTGCCGACCATCCGCTCTCGCTGCCGCCGTCTGGACATGGCGCCGCTGAAGGACGAGGATATTCTGGCGGGCTTGCAGGATCTGGTGCCCGAGGACCTGCCTGCAGATCCGGCCGCGCGCCAGACCCTCATCGGCTTTGCGGACGGGAGCCTGCGCTCCGCGCTCGGGCTGCTCAGCGGCGACGGGCTGGCGATCAATTCGGGCTTCGTCCAGCTGGCCGACGGGGCCGCATCGCTGGATGTGGCGCGGCTGCATGCGCTCGCCGAAATGATCGCTGCGCGCGGCCAGGAGGACAACTGGAACAACTTCCTGCATGTGGCCCGGCAATGGATCCATGCGCGCATGCGCGCGGAGCGGGGACAGCCCCCTGCGCGGCTTGCCAGCTGGGCGGACTTGTGGGAAAAGACCAACCGCGCCGCGGCCGATGCCGAGGCCCTCAATCTCGATCGAAAGCAGGTGGTTCTCGACGTGTTCCGGAACCTGTCCAGGCTGATGCGGGCCACCGCCTGACGCCAGGGAAAAGCCTGAGCGAGCCCGTCTGCGGGCGGTCCGTTCGCTCCGTCTCCCGCCCGTCTTTCACCCACCTGATTTCTCACGTCCCGGGGCGTCATGACCGACCGTAACAGCTACTACATCACGACCGCAATTTCCTATCCGAACGGGGCGCCGCACATCGGTCACGCCTATGAGGCGATCGCCACCGACGTGATGGCCCGCTTCCAGCGTCTCGACGGCAAGGACGTCTATTTCCTGACCGGCACCGACGTGCATGGCCAGAAAATGCTGCAGACGGCCCAGAAGGAAGGGATCACCGCGCGGGAACTGGCGGACCGGAATTCCGACCGGTTCGAGGCCATGGTCAAGGCGCTCGGCTGCACCAACAACGACTTCATCCGCACCAGCCAGGACCGCCACTACAAGGCGAGCCAGGAAATCTGGAAGCGCATGGCCGACAATGGCGACATCTACAAGGACAGCTATTCCGGCTGGTACTCGGTCCGCGACGAGGCCTACTACCAGGAAGACGAGACGGAAGTCCGCGAGGACGGCGTCCGCTACGGTCCGCAGGGCACGCCGGTGGAGTGGGTGGAAGAAGAAAGCTACTTCTTCAAGCTTTCCGAATATGGCGACCGGCTGATGAAGCTCTATGAGGAGCACCCCGATTTCATCGGTCCTAACGAGCGCCGCAACGAGGTCATGTCCTTCGTCAAGGGCGGCCTGAAGGACCTGTCCATCTCGCGCACCACCTTCGACTGGGGCGTGCCGGTGCCCGGCGACGAGAAGCACGTGATGTATGTGTGGGTCGACGCCCTGACCAACTACATCACCGGCGTGGGCTTCCCCGACGAGGAAGCCGAGCTGTGGCGCCACTGGCCGGCCGATGCGCACATCATCGGCAAGGACATCATCCGCTTCCACGCGGTCTACTGGCCGGCCTTCCTGATGTCTGCGGGCCTGCCGCTGCCCAAGCGCGTCTTTGCCCACGGCTTCCTGTTCAACAAGGGCGAGAAGATGTCCAAGTCCCTGGGCAACGTGATCGACCCCTTCGGCCTGATCGAGACCTATGGCCTGGACCAGACCCGTTATTTCTTCCTGCGCGAAGTGCCCTTCGGCAAGGACGGCAACTACAGCCACGAGGCCATCGTCAACCGGATCAACGCCGATCTGGCAAATGACCTGGGCAATCTGGCGAGCCGGTCCCTGTCGATGATCGCCAAGAACTGCGAGGGCGTCGCGCCGACCCCGGGCGCGTTCTCGGCCGAAGACCAGGCGATGCTCGACCAGACCGACGCGCTGATCGAGATCTGCCGCCCGGCCATGTCCCGGCAGGAGATCCATGTGGCGCTCAATGCCATCTGGGCCGTGGTCGGTGAAGCCAATCGCTACTTCGCCTTACAGGAACCCTGGGCCCTGAAGAAGACCGATCCGGAACGCATGGGCACGGTGCTCTATGTCACCGCCGAGATCATCCGTCAGGTTGCGATCCTGGTTCAGTGCGTCACGCCGACGGCGGCCGAGAAGCTGCTGAACAACCTGTCCCAGGCTGCAGAGGATCGGGTCTTTGACAAGCTCGGCGCCGCGCACCGTCTGGCTCCGGGCACCGTGATCCCGAAGCCGGAGCCGGCCTTCCCGCGCTATGTCGAACCGGAAGAGGCTGGCGCGTAAGCCGCCGCCTCAGGCTGGCGCTCGCGCCCTGCCGACCCATATAGGCAGGAGAGGGGACCCATCCTCTCCTGCAATCCATGTCTTCCGCCGTCAGTGCCGCCCTCCTTCGGGCGCAAAAGGTTCTGGCGGCCTAAAATCCGGATCCCGCACGTCCCATGATCGTCGACAGCCACTGCCATCTCGATTTTCCCGATTTTGACGGCGAGCGCGAGGCGCTGATCGATCGCGCCCGTGCGGCGGGCGTGGAGCTGATGGTGACGATCTGCACCCGCATCCGCAAGTTCGACCAGATCCGCGCCCTCGCGGAACAGTTCGACAATGTCTACTGTTCGGTCGGCACCCATCCCAACAATGCGGACGAAGAGCGCGGCATCCCGAAGGACGAGATCCTGAAGCTGACGGAGCACCCGAAGGTGGTTGCGATCGGCGAGGCGGGACTCGATTACTTTTACGATTACGCCAGCCCGGAAGCCCAGGCCGAAGGCCTGCGCACCCATATCGCCGTGGCGCGCGAGACAGGTCTGCCGCTTGTCATTCATTCCCGCGATGCGGATGCGGACATGGCGGCGATCCTGGAAGAGGAGATGGAGAAGGGGGCCTTTCCGGCGATCCTTCACTGCTTCTCCTCAGGCCGGGATCTCGCGCTGAAGGGCGTGGAGCTGGGGCTCTATGTGTCCTTCTCCGGCATCCTGACCTTCAAGCGCTCCGAAGAGATCCGGGCGATCGCCGCCGAGATCCCGGCGGACCGCCTGCTGGTGGAAACCGACGCCCCTTATCTGGCGCCCCAGCCACGGCGCGGCAAGCGCAACGAGCCGGCCTATACGGCGATGACGGCGCAGGTTCTTGGGGAGACGCGGGGGGTGTCCTTCGACGAGATCTCGCGCCAGACCACCGAGAATTTCTTCCGCCTGTTTCGCAAGGTGCCGGTGGCACCGGGTTTCGAACACGTGCGGAGCTGAGGGAGAGCCCATGAGCGACAGGTTGCGGATCAGGATCCTGGGATGCGGGTCGTCGGGCGGTGTTCCGCGCATCGGCAATGACTGGGGCGCCTGCGATCCGCTCAACCCGCGCAACCGTCGCCTGCGCTGCTCCCTTCTGGTGGAGCGGGTCTCCGCACAAGGGGTGACGCGGGTGCTGATCGACACGGGGCCGGACCTGCGCGAGCAGATGCTGACCGCCGATGTGCCGGCGCTCGATGCGGTGCTCTACACCCATTCCCACGCCGATCACCTGCACGGGATCGACGATCTGCGCCAGTTCGCCATGCTGCAGCGCCAGCGCATGCCGGTCTACATGGACGACCGCACCTATCGCGGGTCGCTCCGGGCCTTCAGCTACTGTTTCGAGACCCCGGCGGGCTCCTCCTATCCGCCGATCCTAGATCGGCACAGGCTGGAGGCGGGCGAAACCACGATCATCGACGGGCGCGGCGGGCCCATCGACTTCCTGCCCATCGAGGTGGAGCACGGCGAAATTCCGGCCCTTGGCTTCCGCATTCGCGACATTGCCTATCTGCCGGATGTTTCCGGGATCCCGGCAGCCGCGGCTCCCGCCTTCGCCGATCTTCAGCTCTGGATCCTCGATTGCCTGCGCCCCACGCCGCACCCGAGCCACTTCCACCTGGAACAGGCTCTCGGCTGGATCGAACGCATGTCGCCGCGCGAGGCGGTTCTGACCAACCTGCACAATTCGCTCGATCACGACGATCTGGATGCGATGACCCCGGCCCATGTGCGCCCGGCCCATGACATGATGCTTCTGGAATTTCCGATCGACTGACCGGAGCCGGGCGGCTCACAGGCTTGGGAAGGGTCAGCCCTTCACGCCATAGGCGGCGAGGAAGACCTTGACGGCCGCGTCCACATTTCGGTGGATCTCCGCTTCGGTGAAGCTGTGCTGGGGCATGAAGAGCGCCTGACGGATCATCCAGGAGCCGCAGAGGTCGGCGAACTGGCTGGCGGCGATGCCGGCATCCTCGCATTGCAATTCGCCGCGGCGGATGCGCGCCTCGATGAGGGCGGTCAGCTGACGCCGCCCCGCCTTGGGCCCCGCCTCGAAGAGCAGCGCTCCGAATTCCGGAAACTTCTCGGTTGCGCCAAGCACCATGCGCAGGGTCGAGAGTTTCTCCGGGCGCAGGAACTTGCGCAGATAGAGCAGGCCGATTTCCCGCAGCAGGGTTTCCACCGGCTGGTCTTCGAGCCCTTCCGCGGTGGCCGTATCGGCCTGATGGATCCGTTCCTCCAGAATCAGCGCCTTGAACAAGTCTTCCTTGTTCTGGAAATAGACATAGAGGGTGCCCTTCGACACCCCGGCCGCCCGCGCGATCTGGTCCATCGAGGCCCCATCGAACCCCTTGGCGCGAAAGACGTCCCGAGCACCGGACAGGATCTGGCGACGCTTGGGCGTGTCCTTGTCCGGCGCGTCCGCGTCGTTCGGGGCAGGGGTCTGCGTGTCGCTGTCGAGGGCCATGATGGCGAATTCCCGTGATGTGGCGGCGGTCAGGGACCGTCGGTGACAATGCGGGAGGCCGCGTCTGTCGGCAACCCCATGCATCGTGAAGCGTTCTTGTGTCGGCGGCGCTCGGCAGCCTTGATGGGGCTGACGCGGCGCGACCGGAGCGGGGCCGGCTCACTTGCGCGTTGCGAAATCACTTGCCCTCTCCGGTTTACTCGCCTATATATGTCATTGACCGAACCGTTCAGTCAATTTCTTTTCCCGATGACGGTTCCCGACACATTCCCGGACCCAAAGCGTCCCGATCCCTCGGAGAAGGGGATACACGCCTCTCAAGAGAGGCTGTCGCGCGTGGTCCCGACGTTGAAAGCAATCGATCCGTGGCAGAAGAAACCGCAAATCCGTCCGACGCCAGCACTGGCGCCGCGCCCGTCGCTCCGAAGAAGAAAAAGGGCAAGGGCCGCATCGTACTCGCCGTGATCCTGCTCGCCGGCGTGAGTGCCGGTGCCTATGAGGGCCACGCCTGGTGGACCCACGGCCGCTTCATGGAAACGACCGATGACGCCTATGTGAGCGCCGACATCACCACCGTTCTTTCCAAGGTCTCCGGCTATGTGGCCGAGGTCTCGGGCGCGGACAACCGCATGGTCAAGGCTGGCGACGTTCTGATCCGCATCGACGACGGCGATTACAAGCTGGCGGTCCAGCAGGCTCGCAACAGCCTCTCCTCCGCCGAGGCGACCGTGGAGCGGATCGGCGATCAGATCTCTGCCGCCGAAGTCTCGGTGACCCAGGCCGAGGCCGCCCTGCGCGCCGCCGAATCTGCCCATGAAGAGGCGCGCCTCACCTTCGACCGGCAGACCCGTCTGACCAGTTCCAACGTGACCAGCCAGGCGACCCTCGACACGGCCCGCACCGGCCTGCAGAGCGCCAAGGCCAACGAGGACCAGGCCCGCGCCGCCGTGTCCCTGGCCAAGGCCAATGTGGACGTGCTGCGTGGCCAGCAGAAGGAAGCGACCCAGGCTGTTGCGACCGCCCGCACGGCGCTGGAAAAGGCCGAGCGGGATCTGGAGTTCACCGTGGTGCGCGCGCCCGTCGACGGCATCGTCGGCAACCGGGCGGCCCAGATCGGTTCCTTCCTCCAGGCCGGCAGCCGCGTGGCCGCCATCGTGCCGATCCAGGACGCCCATATCGACGCCAATTTCAAGGAAACCCAGCTCGACGAGATCCGTCAGGGTGCCGAGGTGGACATCGCCATCGACGCCTATCCGGATGCGAAGCTGCATGGGCGGGTGGAGAGCATTTCGCCGGCCACCGGCTCGGTCTTCTCGCTGCTGCCGTCAGAGAATGCGACCGGAAACTTCACCAAGGTCGTCCAGCGCGTCCCCGTGAAGATCACCGTCGACCCGGCCGATGTGGAGCGCTACCCGCTGCGCGCCGGCATGTCGGTCATCGTCGAAGTGGACAAGCGCACCGGTGAGACTCGCGAAGGTGACGGCGCCGAGGTGGCCCTGCGCAATTGAGCGCAAGTCCGCCCCTGACGCGAACCATGCGCCAAGAGACCCAGAAGAAGACAGATCATGTCCGCACCCACAGCCCCAGCCGCTCCCGCCAGCACCGCGATTGACGGGCGCAAGCTCTTCACCTTCCTCTGCATGGTCTTCGGCATGTTCATGGCGATCCTGGACATCCAGATCGTCTCGGCGTCCCTGCCGGAGATCCAGGCGGGCCTCGGGGCCTCGCAGGACGATATCGCCTGGGTGCAGACGGCCTATCTGATCGCCGAAGTGATCATGATCCCGCTGTCGGGCTATCTCTCGCGGATGCTGTCGACCCGCTGGATGTTTGCCTTCTCGGCCGCCGGGTTCACCCTCATGAGCCTGATGTGCGCGACGGCCACGACGATCGAGGAAATGATCGTCTGGCGCGCGCTGCAGGGCTTCATCGGCGGCGGCATGATCCCGACGGTCTTTGCCTCGGCGTATCTGATCTTTCCCCGCGAGAAATTCTCCATCGTTTCACCGCTGATCGGCCTGGTTGCCACGCTCGCGCCCACCATCGGGCCGACGCTCGGAGGATATCTCACCGAGCTTGCCTCCTGGCACTGGCTTTTCCTGATCAACGTGGTGCCTGGCATCTTCGTGACGATTGCCGCCGTGACGCTGATCGACTTCGACGAGCCGGACCTCTCTCTCTTCGACAAGTTCGACTGGACCGGCTTTGCCGCCATGGCGGTGTTCCTGGGAAGCCTCGAATTCGTGCTGGAGGAGGGGGCTGGCGAAGACTGGTTCCAGAGCGAGGAAATCCTGCTCTTCACGCTCTGCTGCGTGTCGGCCGGGGTGCTGTTCTTCTGGCGCGCCTTCACGGCGGAAGAGCCTGTGGTGGACCTCAGGGCCTTCTCCAACAAGAACTTCGCCATGGGCAGCCTCTTCAGCTTCACCATGGGCATCGGGCTCTATGGCCTGACCTATCTCTATCCGGTCTATCTGAGTGCCGTGCGCGACTATTCCTCCCTGCAGATCGGGGAGACCATGTTCGTCACCGGCGTGGCCATGTTCCTGACGGCACCGATCGCCGGTCGCCTGATGCAGGTAATGGATCCGCGCCTGATGATGGGCCTCGGCTTTTCCGGTTTCGCCCTGGGCACCTGGATGGTCACGGACCTGACCCATGACTGGGATTTCTGGGAGCTGTTCGTGCCGCAGATCCTGCGCGGCGTGTCGCTGATGATCTGCATGGTGCCGATCAACAACATCGCGCTTGGCATGCTGCCGCCACAGATGATCAAGAACGCCTCGGGCCTGTTCAACCTGACCCGAAATCTGGGCGGGGCCGTGGGCCTGGCGATCATCGGGACGCTACTGACCAAGCGCGAGGACTTCCATTACGCCCGCCTGAGCGAGAGCCTGAACTGGGCCCGGCAAACCGTCAATGAAACCAAGACGTTGATGGATCACACCTTTTCCTCGCTGGGGGATGCGGCGGATATTGCCAGCCTGAAGGCCCTGTCCGGCATGGTGACGCGGGAATCCTTCGTCATGGCCTTTGCCGACATCTTCCTGCTGCTGACCGGGCTTTTCCTTCTTCTGCTGCTGGCGCTGTTCCTTGTCGAAAAGCCGAAAATGGGGGCTGGCGGCGGCGGCGGTCACTAGAAATGGCCGTCGTCAGTGCCTAGCCTTGCGCCATGGATGAAACCGCCCGCAAGACCACCAGACCGAGACGTGTTCCGCGTCTGCCGACCGAAGACCGCCTGACCCGGCAGGCGCTGCATTATCTCGACCGCTATGCCTCGTCTGCGGCCAATCTGCGGCGGGTGCTGGAGCGCAAGGTGCTCAAGGCCTGTCAGGCCCATGACAAGGATCCGGCGGACTATGCCGCGCTCCTCGATGCGGTGATCGCCAAATGCGAGCGCTCGGGCGTCGTCAACGACATGGCCTATGCGGAGGCCAAGCTTGCCAGCGCCAGGCGCAAGGGTGAATCCCGCTCGCGACTGTCTGCAAGGCTCGCCTCCAAGGGCGTGGACCGCACGCTGATCGATCAGGTGCTGGAGGCCGATGACACGCCGGAACAGGAAACCGCGCGGATCTTTGCCCGGCGCCGCAGGCTCGGACCTTATCGCAAGAGCGGTGATCGTTCGGCATCGCGAGACCGGGATCTTGCGGCCATGTGCCGGGCGGGTTTCGGCTTCGGCGTAGCGAAGGACATTATCGATGGTGATGGCGACGATGATGCGGAGCACGACACCAGCTTCCAGAGCTAGGAGGCGTCGGGGCAGTCATTGTCGCTCCATCTGAGCGAGAGAACTCCACGCCACAGGGCGAGCCGCGCTTTCAGAACCGCAGCCTTCCTGCAGCCAGCATTCAATCAGATATGTTCCATAATCTACATTATGCGATATACGTGTATGCAAGTGCCGCTGTGGCGTTGGTCCCACCTGTCGTCGCTCGATCTGTTCGATTGCGGCTTTCCGATGTGCGGTCGACCGGTATTGAAGCGCTGCGTGGAAACTGGCATAGGACAGCCCTGTGAGGACGACCTCCCCAATCCGGATTGCTCTTGCCGGGACGACCCGGCGCTGTTGAGGCTCCTCATGCGCTCACCGTTAGACCGGCTGCGTCACACGCTCAGTTTCGAGATCGTGGCCCTCGTCATCATCATTCCCCTCGGCAGCGCCGTCTTTCATTTGCCGAGCGGTGATGTCGGCGTCGTTGGAATCGTGAGCGCGACCCTCGCGACGCTCTGGAACTACGCCTACAATGTCGCCTTTGACGTTGCGCTCCAGAGGCTTTGCGGCACGACGCTCAAGTCGCTCGGGCTGCGCGTGCTGCATGCGCTTCTCTTCGAGCTCGGACTGCTCGTCGTCCTGATCCCGTTCATTGCCTGGTATCTGGCGGTGCCGCTCTTCGAGGCCTTCCTGATGGATGCGGCTTTGACTGTTTTCTATGTGGTCTACGGGTTTTCCTTCAATTGGGCCTATGATCGGCTGTTTCCTCTGGCCGAATGGGACTTGCCGCCAAACGAGTCGAAGACTCCAAATTAAATAACTGAATTTATTTTATATTCCCTCTCGCCCCTTGCCGGTCAGCAGGGCGACGAGCGGCTGATCGGTCGGGACCTTGCCTTCTGCCGCCAGATCCCGCAGGGCGATGACCGAGACCACCGCGCTGCGCTCCAGATCGAGTCCTTCGGAGAGGAAGCGCAGGCGCATGGCTTCGGCCACCTCGCCGCTGACCGAGGTCGCCAGTCCCTGGGTCGCCCTCACGGCCCGGATCGACTGGAAGGTCGTGGTGCCACCGCCGATGGCCGGAAGCAGTGCCGCATCGCCCTCGATTTCTGCGCTGACTGGCCACACGCCGGAAAGGATCTGCGCCGTGCGCGGAAAGGGATCCACGGCAACAAGACGCGGCAGCGTGCCCCCCTCGCCTGCGATCTCCGCCAGACCATAGGCAATGCCCGCCAGAACATCACCCCGGCAATGGGGCACCGCAATGGCTGCGGGCAGCCGGCCTTCGAGCTGGTCGCGGATCTCATGGGCAATGGCCTTGTAGCCCTCGATGCCGAAGGGGCTGGAGCCCACGGCCGGAAGCGCGAAATTGGTAGCCGCATAGACGCCCGGATCTTCAACCCTCTGCTCCATCCAGTGCCAGCGCTCGATGCCTGTCTCGAAGACGAGACAGCGGGCGCCGAGCTCTTCGAGCTCCTGACGGTAGCTGTCGATGATGGCGGCGCTGATAGCAATTTCGCAGGCGAGACCCGCAGCACGGGCATAGGCGGCAAGCGACACCCCGGCATTGCCCGAGGACGCGGCGATCACCGTGTGATAGCCGGCGGCCTTGGCCCGGGCCACGCTCTGGGCGCTGCAGCGATCCTTGTGGGAACCTGTCGGGTTTTGAAACTCGCATTTCAGCCGGATGTCGAGCCCCCCGGCGATGGAGGGCGGACAGGCGATCAGCGCCGTGTTGCCCGGGGTCAGCGTCCCGAAGTCACAAGAATAGGGCACAGCCGCCTCGGAAGCGGTGCCATGCCGCCCTTCCCCGTATCGGGCGCGCAGGTTCGCCGGGGAGCCGCTTTCCCAGCAGGAGGGGCAGCCGCGGAACCAGTCGCCCACCGGATGGAGCGTGTCGCAGCGCAGACAGGAGAACCCCGCAAGATCCGGCGAGAGAACGGGTTCGATGGGCATGACGTCAGGCCTTTTCAGGAGGGCAGACAGGACAGGGAGCAATCGAACAGGACAAGGGAGAGGCTCAGTCGAAGCCGCCGCTGCGCATCTTCTTCACCTCGCCGCGCTTCTTTTTCGCATCGAGCCGCCGTTTCTTGGAGCCAAGGGTCGGCTTGGTGGCCTTGCGGGTCTTCGGCACCACGAGCGCCTGACGCAGGATCTCCAGCAGCCGCTCCAGCGCATCTTCACGGTTCCGTTCCCGGGTGCGGAACCGGTCGGCCTGGATCAGGATCTCTCCGGCCTGGGTCAGACGGGAGCCGGCGATGCGTGCTGCCCGTTCCTTCACCGGATCCGATAGGGTGGTGGCGCCGGCAAGATCGAACCAGAGCTGAACGGCGGTGGAGACCTTGTTGACGTTCTGTCCGCCCGGCCCCGAGGCGCGGATGAACTCCTCGCGCAGGGTCTTTTCCAGAATGATCGTGCGGCCGGACACAGGAATGACGCCTTTGGCCGGCGCCGCCGGGACGGTCTTTGCGGGAGGGGTCTCGCCGGTCATCGGGGCACCTCGCTCTCGGCTTCCCGGTCTGCGATGCCTTCCCCGGCCACTTCCCCTTCCCCGACCCCTTCAGCCGGGACGGTTAGGCCGAGCGAGCTCAGCACCAGATGGAGGACCGAAGTCTCCGCTGCCGCGCGGAACGCCGGATCGCTCAGGTCCTTTCCGGTCACGGCGAGGATCTGCACCTGAAAGTCCGCGTAGTGCTGGGTGATGGCCCAGATGGAGAGGATCAGGTGGACCGGATCGACCGAAGTAATGCGCCCGGTCTCCACCCAGTGGCGGATCACCCGGGCCTTGTCCTCGACGAGCGTCTTCAGGTCGGTTTCCAGAACCCGGCGGATCCGGGGCGCTCCACTCATAACCTCATTGGCAAAAAGACGAGATGCATCAGGAGCTTCCTGAGACATCTTCATCTTTTGACTGATATAGGCGGCAAGCTCCCTCGCCGGATCTCCCTCCGGGTCGAGGCGGCGCAAGGGGCCGAGCCAGACCTCGAGGATATGGGCGAGCGAGGCCTCGTAGAGGTCCGATTTGGAGGAAAAGTAATAGAGGAGATTCGATTTCGACATGCCGGCGGCGGCCGCCAGCCGGTCCAGCGTTGTGCCGGAATAGCCATGGCGGGAGAATTCGGCGAGTGCTGCCTCGAGCAGGCGGGCGCGGTTGCGCTCCTGGATGCGGCTGAGGCTGTCGCCGTCTGCCCCCATGCCGGGGCCGCCGCTTCCCGTTGAGGCTGGGAGCGACGCCACCGGAACGCCCTTGAGGCTGGCCTTCGGGCGGCCGCGGCGGCGCGGCGCCTTTGCGCGTGTGGTCATTCTGGGCCCTGGTCGGAGCGGGCGGCCTTCGGGGACGGCCCGGTTGAGTCGGAGGTCTTGCCTAATCTGCGCCGGTCCGGGGATCGGGATCAATCCCGACCCCGCGAAGAACAATGGAGACGACTGTCTCGCGCACCGCCTCGAACTGTTCATCGCTCAAGGGCTCGCCGCCGTTCAGCGTGTGGATCTGGTGGTTGAAGTCGGCATAATGCTGGGTTGTGGCCCAGATCATGTAGAGCAGCGTGCGCGGATCCACCGGTTTCATCAGCCCGCGGGCGATCCAGCCCTCGATCAGGCGCATGCGGCCGTTGGTCCACTCCTCCAGGGTGGTTTCCAGATAGTCCTGGATGACGGGGGCCCCGTGCAGGATCTCGTTGGCCCAGACCTTGGACCCGTTCGGATGCAGGCGGGAAATGTCCATCTTCGCCCGGATATACCGGCCAAGGGCCTCTTCCGGCCGGTCGCAGCCGTCAAAGGCGTCCGCCGCCTCTAGCCAGATCTGGAAGATGCGCTCCACCACCTGGCGGTAGAGCGCGATCTTGGTGGCGAAATAATAGTGCAGATTGGCCTTGGGCAGCCCCGCAAGCTCGGCGATGCGGCCCATGGTGGCGCCCTTGAAGCCGTATTCGGCAAAGACCTGCTCGGCCGCATTGAGGATGCGTTCTTCCACGGCCTGCCGGGCCAGGGCGCGGGTCCCCGTCACCCCGTCATCCGCATCGGGCGGAAGAACGGCACCTGCCGGCTGCGCGCCTTCCGAAAGCGGATCGGCGTCCCGGTCGTCCTGGCCGGGGATCGGCGGATTTGCATGGTCAGACGTCACGGCCAACTCGCTTGGTCAGAAATTCATCATGCCGATTGAATTATCATCTTGACCGTCTGGTCAAGCGTTTCTAACCTCGACTTGACCGTTTGGTCAGGTTTTGACCGCCGTGGCTCCAGCAATTCCTGGACTGGCCCGGCTGGCACGACACCGCCCGAACGAAATAACATCGAGGGGTCTCAAGGCCCCCGGCCGTCAACGAACGGCCTTCCAGAGACACTTGTGCAGCGAGACCGCGCCGAAGGGCGTTGCCTCCTGCGGAAACAGCTTCGCAGATCCGCAAGGGTCCTCGCACGAGGGCCGGAGCGGAAAGCGAGTGGCGCAAACCAGCAGTCGGCCGACGCCTCTGACGCGTCCGGCCGCAAGGAGGAAGCATGTCCGGCGCGGCATCATCCCAAACCAACAATCTCGAAGCCTTCTGGATGCCGTTCACGGCAAACCGCCAGTTCAAGCAGAACCCGCGCATGTTCGTCGGTGCGAAGGACATGCATTACACCACCAGCGACGGCCGCCAGGTGCTGGATGCCACCGCAGGCCTGTGGTGCTGCAATGCCGGCCACTCCCGCCCGAAGGTGGTGGAAGCGGTGCAGAAGCAGGTTGCCGAGCTGGACTACGCGCCCGCGTTCCAGATGGGCCACCCCAAGGCCTTCGAGCTGGCCGCCCGGCTGGCTGCCCTCATGCCCAAGCCGCTGGACCACGTGTTCTTCACCAACTCCGGCTCCGAAAGCGTGGACACGGCCCTGAAGATCGCGCTCGCCTATCAGCGCGCCATCGGCCAGGGCACCCGCACCCGTCTGATCGGTCGCGAGCGCGGCTATCACGGCGTGGGCTTCGGCGGCATTTCCGTCGGCGGCATCGTCTCCAACCGCAAGACCTTCGGCACCATGCTGACCGGCGTGGACCACATGCGCCACACCCATGACCCGGCCCGCAATGCGTTCTCCCGCGGTATTCCGGAAAACGGCGCCGAATATGCGGAAGACCTGATCCGCATCATCCAGCTGCATGATCCCTCCACCATCGCTGCCGTGATCGTGGAACCGGTCGCCGGCTCCACCGGCGTGCTCATTCCGCCGAAGGGCTATCTGGAGCGCCTGCGCCAGATCTGCGACGACAACGGCATCCTGCTGATCTTCGACGAAGTCATCACCGGTTTCGGCCGTCTGGGCTCGCCCTTCGCCACCGACTTCTTCGGCGTCACGCCGGATCTGGTCACCACCGCCAAGGGCATCACCTCGGGCGTGATCCCGATGGGTGCGGTCTTCTGCGCCTCGAAGATCTACGAGGCCTTCATGACCGGGCCGGAGCACATGATCGAGCTCTTCCACGGCTACACCTATTCGGCGCACCCGATTGCCTGTGCAGCGGCCCTGGCCACCCTCGACACCTACGAGGAAGAAGGTCTGCTGACCCGCGCCTCCGAGCTCGCCCAGTACTGGGAAGACGGCCTGCATGGCCTGAAGGATTGCCCCAATGTCATCGACATCCGCAATCTCGGCCTGATCGGCGCCATCGAGCTGACCCCGATCGACGGCCAGCCCACCAAGCGTGCCTTCTCCGCCTTCCTCAAGGCCTATGACGACGGGCTGCTGATCCGCACCACCGGCGACATCATCGCCCTGTCCCCGCCACTGATCATCTCCAAGACCCAGATCGACGAGATCTTCGAGAAGCTGCGCAAGGTGCTCAACAGCATCGACTGACAGGCGAAAGCCACGCTCACCGGCGGGTCGGCCCCATGCCGATCCGCCGGGAGCCCGCACACGATCCTTCGGCCCGCCTGACGGGCCCAAGCCGGAAAACCGGCAAGAAATCAATCGACATTCAAGCGCCTTTCCAGACGCCTTACGCATACGAGGACTTGCAAGATGGCCGCACCAGGGGAAAACCTCCGCATCAACGGCGACCGGCTGTGGGACAGCCTGATGGACATGGCCAGGATCGGCCCCGGCATCGCCGGAGGCTGCAACCGCCAGACCCTGACCGATGAGGATGCGGAAGGCCGCAAGCTCTTCCAGACCTGGTGCGAAGAGGCCGGAATGACCATGGGCGTCGACAAGATGGGCACCATGTTCATGACCCGTCCTGGCACCGATCCGGATGCCCTGCCCGTCTATGTGGGGTCCCACCTCGACACCCAGCCCACCGGCGGCAAGTATGACGGCGTGCTCGGCGTGCTGGGCGCGCTGGAAGTCGTGCGCACCATGAACGACCTGGGCATCAAGACGAAGCACCCGATTGTCGTGACCAACTGGGCCAACGAGGAAGGCGCGCGCTTTGCTCCCGCCATGCTGGCTTCGGGCGTCTTTGCCGGTGTCCACTCCCTCGACTATGCCTATGGCCGAAAGGACCAGGAAGGTCTTACCTACGGCGATGAGCTGAAGCGCATCGGCTGGGACGGCGCGGAAGAGGTCGGCGCGCGCAAGATGCACGCCTATTACGAACTGCACATCGAGCAGGGTCCGATCCTCGAGGCTGAGGGCAAGGACATTGGCGTCGTCACCCATTGCCAGGGCCTTTGGTGGCTGGAATTCACCCTGACCGGCAAGGAGGCGCATACGGGCTCCACGCCCATGTCCATGCGCGTGAACGCGGGCCTCGCCATGGGGCGCATTCTGGAGATGGTGCAGGAGGTCGCGATGAGCGAGCAGCCGGGCGCCGTCGGCGGCGTCGGTCAGGTGAACTTCTCGCCCAATTCCCGCAACGTGCTTCCCGGCACGGTGATCTTCACCGTCGACATCCGCACCCCGGACCTTGAGAAGCTCAACCGCATGCGGGCGAAGATCGAGGCGGAAGCCGCCAGCATCTGCGACGGCCTCGGCGTGGGGTGCTCCGTGGAAGCCGTCGGTCACTTCGATCCGGTGACCTTCGCCCCCGAGCTGGTGGACAATGTCCGCAAGGCAGCCGAGCGGCTCGGCTACAGCCACATGAACATCATTTCGGGTGCCGGTCACGACGCCTGCTGGGCCGCCAAGGTGGCGCCTGCCACCATGATCATGTGCCCCTGTGTCGGCGGTCTCTCCCACAACGAGGCGGAAGAGATCTCCAGGGACTGGGCCGCCGCCGGCACGGACGTGCTGTTCCATGCCGTGGTCGAGACGGCGGGGATCGTGGAGTGAAAATGAGGTGACAGGGCAGGTCCCGGCTCAAGGCCGGGACAGCAGGGCATTCAATCCCGCCGCTGTCCCGGACGACCGAAGGGAGATCCGGGACCTGAACGCGGCATCAAGGAGCCTGGGGACTGAGCTATTTCGTCTATATCCTCGCGAACAAGCCACATGGAGCAATCTATGTCGGCAGCGCGCGGAACATGCGAAATAGACTTGAACAGCACCGTGCAGGCGTGCCCGGAAGTCACACCGGCCGATACAACATCAAGACGCTGGTTTATTTCGAAAGGCACGACCAGGTCTTCGAGGCGATTGAACGAGAGCGGCGTCTGAAGCGCTGGCGACGAGCGTGGAAGGACAAGTTGATCGAGGAGTTCAACCCGGCATGGACGGACATGTCGATGTTCATCCCGTTCGATTGAAAAGGTCCCCGGGGCAAGCCCGGGACGGCTCGGAAGGCTGAAATTGCCCAGAGCGGCCAAGGTTGAAAACATAAAGGGGAACAGCAATGGCATCGAAGGTGATCAAGGGCGGCACGGTTGTCACCGCCGACCTGACCTACAAGGCGGACGTGAAGATCGAGGGCGGAAAGATCGTCGAGATCGGCCCGAACCTGTCTGGTGACGAGACCCTGGACGCCACGGGCTGCTACATCATGCCGGGCGGCATCGATCCGCATACCCACCTGGAAATGCCCTTCATGGGCACCTATTCCGCCGACAATTTCGACAGCGGCACCCGGGCAGCCCTTGCCGGCGGCACCACCATGGTGGTCGACTTCGCCCTGCCCTCGCCCGACCAGTCGCTGCTGGAAGCCCTGCAGATGTGGGACAACAAGTCCTCCATGGCCCATTGCGACTATTCCTTCCACATGGCGATCACCTGGTGGGGCGAGAAGGTCTTCAACGAGATGGAGACCATCGTCCGCGAGAAGGGCATCAACACCTTCAAGCACTTCATGGCCTACAAGGGCGCGCTGATGGTGCAGGACGACGAGATGTATGCGTCGTTCAAGCGCTGCGCCGAACTTGGCGCCATGCCCATGGTGCATGCGGAAAACGGCGACGTTGTCGCCGATCTGTCCGCCCAGCTGCTGGCCGAGGGCAACAACGGCCCCGAAGCCCACGCCTATTCCCGCCCCACCCAGGTGGAGGGCGAGGCGACCAACCGCGCCATCATGATCGCCGACATGGCGGGCGTGCCGCTCTATGTGGTGCACACCTCCTGTGAAGAGGCCCATGAAGCCATCCGTCGGGCGCGCCAGGCCGGCAAGCGGGTCTTCGGCGAGCCGCTGATCCAGCACCTGACCCTGGACGAGAGCGAATACAGCAACCCGGACTGGGACCACGCGGCCCGGCGGGTCATGTCGCCCCCCTTCCGCAACAAGGCCCATCAGGACAGCCTCTGGGCAGGTTTGGCGGCTGGCTCCCTGCAGGTGGTCGCCACCGACCACTGCGCCTTCACCACGGACCAGAAGCGCTTCGGGCTGGGGGACTTCACCAAGATCCCGAACGGCACGGGCGGGTTGGAAGACCGCATGCCCATGCTCTGGACCTATGGGGTGAACACAGGGCGCATCACCATGAACGAGTTCGTGGCCGTGACCTCCACCAACATCGCCAAGATCATGAACATGTATCCGAAGAAGGGGGCGATGCTGGTGGGCGCCGATGCGGATCTGGTGGTCTGGGATCCGGAGAAGACCAAGACGATTTCCGCTGCCAGCCAGCAGTCGGCCATCGACTACAATGTCTTCGAGGGCAAGACCGTGAAGGGCCTGCCGCGCTTCACCCTCACACGTGGCCGTGTGGCCCTGGTGGACGGTGAGATCAAGCCGCAGCAGGGACATGGCGAATTCGTCAAGCGCGAGCCCTATCCGGCGGTCAGCAAGGCGCTGTCCACCTGGAAGGAACTGACCGCGCCGCGCAAGGTGGAACGCACCGGCATCCCGGCAACGGGCGTGTGAGGCTTCGCCGGCCGGGGCGGACGTGACGAACGACCGCCCCGGACGGCAGACTTGCCGCAAAGACACGAAGTTCAGGCCGCGCGATCAGGTTGACCGCATAGCCCCTTCGGGATAGCCAGCCGGCGCGACCTCTTGAACCGCAATCGGCCCGCCACGACAGGACAAGGACCCAAGGCACAGCAATGCAGGACATTCTCCACGCTCCGGATACCGGCCCTCTCAGCGCGGACGCCCGCTCCGTTTCGCGGCCGGTCATCGACATCCGCGACCTGTCGCTGACCTTCGAGACCAATGACGGTCCGGTGCATGCGCTGTCGAACATCGACCTGACCATCGGGAAGGGAGACTTTGTCTCCTTCATCGGTCCGTCCGGCTGCGGCAAGACCACGCTGCTGCGCGTGATCGCCGATCTGGAACAGAAGACCGGCGGTGAGATTACCGTAAACTCTACAACGCCGGAGAATGCCCGCCTCGACCGATCCTATGGCTATGTGTTTCAGGCGGCAGCACTCTATCCCTGGCGCACCATCGAGAAGAACATTGCCCTGCCGCTCGAGATCATGGGCCTGAGCAAGGCGGAACAGCGGGCGCGCATCGACAAGGTGCTGGCGCTGGTGGAGCTTTCCGACTTCGGCAAGAAGTTCCCCTGGCAGCTGTCCGGCGGCATGCAGCAGCGCGCAAGCATCGCCCGCGCGCTGGCCGTCGAGCCGGATCTGCTGCTGATGGATGAGCCCTTCGGCGCGCTGGATGAAATCGTCCGCGACCACCTCAACGACCAACTGCACCAGCTCTGGGCCAAGACCAACAAGACGGTGGTCTTCGTCACCCATTCGATCCCGGAAGCGGTCTATCTGTCGACCAAGATCGTCGTCCTCTGCCCCCGCCCGGGCCGGATCTATGACGTGATCGACAGCACCCTGCCGCGCGAGCGCACGCTGGACATGCGCGAGAGCGAGGAGTTCCTGAAGATCGCCCACCGCGTTCGCGAGGGCCTGAAGGCGGGGCATTCCTATGAGGATTGACCGCAGAATGCACCCTTCCCTCCGTCGTCATTCCGGGGCAAACCGCAGCCTCCTGCGTCTGCTGGATCCCCGCCAGCGCAGGGCGGGCGAGGAGGGACGAAAGACCATCAGCGCCCACTGCCGTCCCGAACGGAGCGTGAGCGCAGATGAGGGACCCCGTAACCATGGCATTTTCTGCCTGAACGCCCGCAGGGTCCCGGCTCAAGGCCGGGAAGGCGCGGAGAGTGCGGGGGCACGTCGGCCATGACCCGCTCTTCGCCCCTCTCCCGCCTTGCCGCCGGCACAACGCTGCCCGTGGTCACCGTGGTGCTTGCCATCATCGCGCTCTGGTATGTGGCGGCGGTGGCCCTCAACACGCCGTTCCAGCGCGACACCTATGAGCGCGCAGGACAGACCGATGTGCCGATGAGCCTGCTCATCACCGATACGCTGACCCAGAAGCGCCCGGTCCTGCCCGCGCCGCACCAGGTGCTGGAGGAAATTTGGGACACCACGGTGAACAAGGCGGTGACCTCCAAGCGGTCGCTCGTCTATCACGCCTGGATCACCCTCTCGACCACCCTGCTCGGCTTCGTCATCGGCACGAGCCTCGGCATCCTGCTGGCGGTGGGCATCGTTCATTCCGGCGTGCTCGACAAGTCGCTCATGCCCTGGATCATCACGTCCCAGACCATCCCGATCCTCGCCATCGCGCCGATGATCATCGTGGTGCTGAATTCCATCGGCGTCACCGGTCTGTTGCCCAAGGCGATGATTTCCACCTACCTGTCCTTCTTCCCCGTGACGGTGGGCATGGTGAAGGGGCTGCGGTCGCCGGAGATCATCCATCTGGACCTGATGCACACCTATTCGGCCACCCGGCTGGAGACGTTCTTCAAGCTGCGCCTGCCCTATGCCTTGCCCTATCTCTTCACCTCCATGAAGATCGGCATCGCCTCGTCGCTGGTCGGCGCCATCATCGGCGAATTGCCCACCGGTGCGGTGGCGGGCCTCGGAGCCCGGCTTCTCGCCGGTTCCTACTATGGCCAGACCACGCAGATCTGGTCGGCGCTCCTCATGGCGTCCCTGCTGGCAGGCGTCCTGGTGGGCGTGATCGGCCTTATCGAACGCAGTGTCCTCAAGCGCATGGGAATGGCATCATGAGCGCGATTGCCTCACGCAGATCCTCCATCACCCTGTCGATGATGCTGTCCTGGGGTGTCGTGGCCCTGGTTGCTCTCGGCCTCGTGACCACCACCTTCACGCCGGACATCTCGCCCCTCGATGCCCCGGCGCTGGCCGCCTGCCTCGGACTGCTCGGTATTCTCGGCGTGCGGTTTGGCCTGGGGCTCGCCCATCACCGGATCGGGGACATTGCGCTTGGGGTGGTCACCACGCTCGCCTGCGGCTTTCTGCTGCGTGCCACGGCCGACCATGCGGGCGCGGCCACGACCGGCTTCTTCTTCCTGCTGCTGGCTGCTTGGGGCGCGGCCTGGCTCTTCAT
Source organism: Roseibium aestuarii (assembly GCF_008477545.1). Taxonomy (GTDB): domain Bacteria; phylum Pseudomonadota; class Alphaproteobacteria; order Rhizobiales; family Stappiaceae; genus Roseibium; species Roseibium aestuarii. Next base: position 1,700,318 of record NZ_VORA01000001.1, read on the forward strand.
CGAGCGGCTGGCGGCCTGGAAATTGAAGGGCGCCGGCGCCAAGGCGCTCAACCTCGCGATCCCCGTGCTCTTCGGCATCTGGGTGCTGGTGGTTTGGGAGCTGGTGACCGTCGGCCTTGGGGTGCCGAAGGTGCTGCTGCCCGCGCCGTCCGACATCTGGACCCGGCTCATCGGCTCGGTTCCCATTCTCTGGGCCGACTTCCGCCAGACCTTCCTCAAGGCGGTAATCGTCGGCTATGTGCTGGGCTGTGGGTCCGGTTTCCTTGCGGCGATCGCGGTCGACCGGGTGCCGTTCCTGCGGCGGGGCCTCATGCCCATCGGCAATCTGGTGTCGGCCCTGCCCATCGTCGGCGTGGCGCCGATCATGGTCATGTGGTTCGGCTTCGACTGGCCCTCGAAGGCGGCGGTGGTCATCATCATGACCTTCTTCCCCATGCTGGTGAACACGGTGGCCGGGCTTGCCGCATCGGATGCCATGCAGCGCGACCTGATGCGCACCTATGCCTCCAGCTACGGCCAGACCCTCACCAAGCTGCGCCTGCCCATGGCCATGCCCTTCATCTTCAACGCCCTGAAGATCAACTCCACCCTGGCGCTCATCGGCGCCATCGTGGCGGAATTCTTCGGCACGCCCATTGTCGGCATGGGCTTCCGCATTTCCACTGAAGTGGGGCGCATGAATGTGGACATGGTCTGGGCGGAAATCGCCGTGGCAGCCCTCGCCGGATCGCTCTTCTACGGTGCCGTGGCGCTGCTGGAGCGGGCCGTCACCTTCTGGCATCCGTCGATCCGGGGGTAGCATGGACGTGGAAGGCCAAGCCTCGCTGCATTGGCTCTCCTTGCGATGATGTCAGGGAGTGTGTTCGGGCTCTGCATCTACTGGAATGGATGGCAGCGAAGGAAACCTGCATCAGCAGACTGTTCCCCACAGGAGCGTCTTGCCATGGCTTGACCTTTGCTTGACCGGACCTTGACCGGGGCATCCATGCCGTTTCATTACTGAAAAATACCCCTCATATCTCGTGGCAGAAGTCACGGCATGAATTGCCGGATCAAGTCCGGCAGTGACGACAGAAAGATGCAAGGACCCATGAAACCCGGACGCGACGTTTCCCGCCTTGTCGAGATCATGGCCGCGCTGAGAACCCCGGTCACCGGCTGCCCCTGGGATCTGGAACAGACCTTCGAGACCATCGCCCCCTATACGCTTGAAGAGGCCTATGAGGTGGCGGATGCGATCCGTCGCGACGACATGGAGAACCTGCAGGAGGAGCTGGGCGACCTGCTGCTCCAGGTGGTCTATCACGCCCAGATGGCCGACGAGGAGCACCTCTTCAACTTCGCCGATGTGGTGGAAGGCGTCACGGCCAAGATGATCCGCCGCCACCCGCATGTCTTCGGCGACGAGCATGGCGACAAGCCGGAGCTGGTCAAGGGCATCTGGGACCGGATCAAGGCCGAAGAAAAGGCGCAAAAGGCCGCCCGCCGCGCTGCCATGGGACTGGAGGACGGGCCGAAGCGCTTCCTCGACGAGGTGCCGGCCAATTTCCCTGCCCTGGTGGAGGCGGAAAAGCTGCAGCGCCGGGCGTCCCGGGTCGGCTTCGACTGGGGTGATCCGGTGCCAGTGCTGGCGAAGATCCGCGAGGAAACCCACGAGCTGGAAGCAGAGCTGACCTCAGACCAGCCGGACCGGGCGCGCATCGAGGACGAGCTGGGCGACACGCTCTTCGCCCTGGCCAATCTGGCCCGGCATCTGGACATCGACCCGGAAGCCGCCCTGCGGCGCACGAACCACAAGTTCCGCACCCGCTTCGCCGCCATCGAGGACCGGGCGGAGGCGACCGGCACCACGCTGGAGGCCATGAGCCTGGACGAGATGGAAGCCGCCTGGCAGGCCGCCAAGGGCGCGCCTCAGGAGACATAGGCCGCGCGGGCCGATCCGGACATGAAAAAGGCGGAGGCTCGATTGGAGCCTCCGCCTTTTTTCGTATTCGCTTGGCAGCATCCGAGACCGCTGCCTCTCCGGCAGGCGCCCTATTCCACCAGATAGCTGGCGAAGGCGCTGCGGAAGGGCCCGCGCTGCTTGTCGGTGACGCGCACCTGCGCCTCGACGAAATCCTCCCCGTCCGTGCGGTCCAGCACCTGGGAAAGCTGGTAGAGCTGGGCGAGCAACAGACCTTCTGCCACCGGAATACGCACCACGAAGACGTCGTCATGCAGGGCGATGAAGGCGTCGATGCGGTTGTAGAGCGTGTCGAGCCCCTCGCCGGTCAGGGCGGAGAGGGCGATGGCCCCTTCCCCGCTGGCGCTCTGCTCGTCCAGCAACTTCTGGCGATAGACCGGATCCAGATTGTCGATCTTGTTCCAGACCTCGACCACGGGCGCCCCGGTGGCCGGATTGACCCCGAGGTCATCGAGGGTCTTCTTCACGTCCATGGCCTGGGCGTCGCTGTCCGGGTGCGAGATATCGCGCACATGCAGGATCAGATCCGCTTCCAGAACCTCTTCGAGGGTCGCACGGAAGGCGGCCACCAGATGGGTCGGAAGATCGGAAATGAAGCCCACCGTGTCGGAGAGGATCACCTCCCGTCCATGGGGCAGCCGGATCTTGCGCAGGGTCGGATCCAGCGTTGCAAAAAGCAGATCCTTGGCGAAGACATTGGCCTCCGTCATCCGGTTGAACAGGGTCGACTTGCCGGCGTTGGTGTAGCCGACGAGCGCCACCACCGGCTGCGGGATCTTCTTGCGCTTCTTGCGGTGCAGGTCGCGGGTGCGGCGCACGCCTTCCAGCTGCTTCTGCAGGGCCAGGATCCGGTCCTGGATCTGACGCCGGTCGGCCTCGATCTGGGTTTCGCCGGGCCCGCCCATGAAGCCTGCGCCCCCGCGCTGACGTTCCAGGTGGGTCCAGGAGCGCACGAGCCGGCTCTTCTGCCAGGTGAGGTGGGCCAGATCGACCTGCAGGCGGCCTTCCTTGGTGCGCGCCCGGTCGCCGAAGATTTCCAGGATCAGACCGGTCCGGTCGATCACCTTGGTCTTCAGGTTCTTTTCCAGGTTGCGCTGCTGCACGGGGGTGAGCGGATGATCGATGACCACCAGATCCAGCTCTTCGGCTGCCACCATCCCGGCCAGTTCCTCCACCTTGCCCTCTCCGAAGAGCGTGGCAGGGCGTGGAGCGTTGATGCGCACGACCGCAGCGTGAACGATGTCGAGATTGATGGCCGCAGACAGGCCGACGGCCTCGTCGAGGCGGGCTTCCGGTGTGCGCAGATGGCGCAGTCCGTCGTCCCCTGCGGCATGGCGGCCGGTCAGCACCGGCTCCACGATCATTGCGCGATAAGGCTGCGGGCGGCGATCAAATCCTCCCTGATCGCCGCCCGAACCCGAACTCATGTCGCTTTCGCGAGATTTGGAAGTCAATCAGCTACCCGCCTTCTCGGCGCCTTCGTCGGTCGGCTCGAACAGCTGGACCGGGGCGTTGGGCATGATCGTGGAAATGGCGTGCTTGTATACGAGCTGGGAGTGACCGTCCCGGCGCAGCAGCACGCAGAAATTGTCGAACCAGGTCACAACCCCCTGCAGCTTGACCCCGTTGATCAGGAAGATCGTCAGGGGGGTCTTCTGCTTGCGGACGTGGTTCAGAAACGTGTCTTGCAGATTTTGTGCGCGCTCAGCCATCTGTTTTTTATCCTGTTTCGACCGGGCACGGCCGGGCACCCGATAGTTTTCGTTCTCAATGTCATGGGGCCCTAAACACAAATCTGCCGCCCCAATCGACTTCCCCTCTTTATTGCTCCTCTTGAGCGGGTGTTTCTCGCCACCCTGCCCCGCGGAACAATCATCGAAGTCGACCAATACCCTAACATTACAGCCCGGTTAGGTGGAAAGTGCACCCTCACCGATTCTGTCGCAGTATGCACAGCTTAGTGAAAATCCACCGCGTCCCTGCCCCCGGCGCTGAAACGGCGATGCATCCTGCCTCGCAAACTGGTCGCAGAAAAGCGGCGCCAAAGGTCTTGGGAAACCTCTGCACGCCCGATCCCTTGCAACCGGCAAGTTGAAATCCCTACCGAGATCTACCTAAGCCAAGGGCGCCCCAAAGATCAAGTGCCTCGCGAAGAGGAATGACCGAGGGTGTTCACCTGCTTTCTGGCCGCGCGCAGGTTTTTGCGCGGCGCCGCCAAGATCTGCCCGGAGCGAACCCTGCGGCCGGCAGCAATCTCCCGGCTCAGAAGAACTCGAGGCTGACCCGGAACATCTGCTCCACCTGGCGCACCCTCGACGCAATGGCGAAGATGACGATCCGGTCCTGGGCCTGGATCTGGAAGCTGCCGTTGGGGGTGTAGACCTTGCCGTTGCGATAGACCGCTCCGATGCGGATGCCGGTCGGCAGGTCGATGTCGCGCAAGGGGCGCCCGACCAGCGGCGAGGTGTCGAGCGCTTCGGCCTCCACCACTTCCGCCGCGCCGTTCTGGAGCGAATGCACCCCGCGGATACGGCCCCGGCGCACGTGCTGCAGGATCTTCGAAATGGTCACCGCACGGGGATTGATGAAGGCATCGATGCCGAGCGCGGAGGTGAAGGCCGGATAGCTCGGGTTGTTGAGCAGCGACAGGTTGCGGCGGCAGCCGAGCTTCTTGGCCATGACGCAGGAGAGGATGTTGACCTCGTCGTCATTGGTCAGCGCCACCATCGTGTCGGCGGTACTCACGTCCGCCTCGTCCAGGATGCCCTGATCCAGCGCGCTGCCATGAAGAATGACCGAGCGCTTCAGCTCGTCGGCGACGGCGACCGCCCGCTCGCGGGAGGCCTCGATCAGCTTGACGCGGGTGTTGGACTGGCGGCTTTCCAGCGCACGGGCCACATAGAGACCGATGTTGCCACCGCCTGCGATGACCACCCGGCTCGCTTCCGGCTCCTCGTGACCGAAGATGCCGAGGGTGCGGCGCACCTGATCGCGCTTGGCCACCACATAGGCCAGATCGCCCACCAGCAGGCTGTCGGAGCTGGAAGGCACGAAGAGCTTGTTGTTGCGGTAAACGCCGACCACCACCGCCCCGAGATCGGGGAAGAGCTCGGTCAGCTGGCGCAGCGGCGTGTCCACCACCGGGCAGTCGTCCTCGATGGTGATGCCGACGGTCACCACCTGATCGTCGGCAAAGCGGACGGTTTCCACCGCCCCCGGCAGGGCAAGGCGGCGCAGCACCATTTCGCCCACTTCGATTTCCGGCGAGATGATCACGTCGATCGGCATGTTCTCGCGGGAGAACAGGCTCTGCCAGCGGCCCTGCAGATAGCTCTGGGAGCGAATGCGGGCGACTTTGGTGGGCACGTTGAAAAGGGAATGGGCCACCTGGCAGGCGACCATGTTCACCTCGTCATAGAGGGTCACGGCGATGATCATGTCCGCTTCCTCGGCACCGGCTGCCGCCAGTACGTCCGGATGGGCACCGTGACCGACAAAGCCGCGCACGTCGAGCTGATCGCCGATGGCGTTGATGAGCTTCGGCGAGGAGTCGATCACCGAGACATCGTTCTGCTCGGCTGCCAGCCTTTCGGCAATCCCGTAACCCACCTGGCCGGCGCCGCAAATGACCACCTTCATGATCGAGACCCTCGATTGACTTGCCCTAGGACAGATCCCTTAGCAGAGCTGGCCGGTCAGGACAGCCCCAAACTCTTCAATTTGCGGTGGAGGGCGGAGCGCTCCATGCCGACGAATTCGGCCGTCCGCGAAATATTGCCGTCAAAGCGCTTGATCTGGGCCTGCAGGTAATCCCGCTCGAAGATCTCGCGCGCCTCGCGCAGGGGCATGGACATGAGCTGCTCGCCGCCGCCATTGCTGGCCAGACCGGGCAGCATGGCGCCCACCTCCGCCGGCAACAGATCGGCGGTCACCGGCTGGTCCGGTTCGCCGCGCGCCAGGATCAGCAGGCGCTCCACGTTGTTGCGAAGCTGGCGCACGTTGCCCGGCCAGTCATGGGTCTGGAGCACCGCCATGGCATCGGCGCCGATCTCGCGCACCGGAATGCCGGAGGCGGCCGATACCTGCTCGACGAAATAATTCACCAGGGTCGGAATGTCCTCCCGGCGCTCGGCCAGTCCCGGCACCCGCAGGGGCACGACTCCCAGGCGGTGGAACAGGTCCTGACGGAAGGTGCCCGCCACGATCTCGCCTTCCAGATCCTTGGCGGTGGATGACAGGATGCGCACGTCGACCTGGACCTTCCGCGCCCCACCGAGACGGGAGAAGCTCTGCTCCACCAGCACCCGCAGGATCTTGCCCTGGGTCTCCAGCGGCATGTCGCCGACTTCGTCGAGGTAGAGCGTGCCGCCGTGGGCCTCTTCCAGCGCACCGACCTTGCGGATGTTGCCATCCTGGTCCTCGATGCCGAAGAGCTCCTCCTCCATCCGGTCGGGCGTGATGGTGGCCGCGTTGATGACGACGAAGGGGCTGCGGGCGCGGGCCGACAGATCGTGGATCATGCGGGCCGCCAGTTCCTTGCCCGACCCGGACGGACCGGAGATCAGCACCCGGCTGTTGGTGGCCGCGATCCTGTCGATGGCCTGACGCAGCTGGTTGGCCGCACTGGAGCTGCCCACCATGCCGTCGGCAGACCCGGTCTTCTGCTTCAGCTCGCGGTTTTCCCGGCGCAGGCTGGAGGCTTCCAGCGCGCGTTCGACGATCAGGATCAGGCGGTCGGTCTTGAAGGGCTTCTCGATATAGTCATAGGCCCCGCGCTTGATGGCGGAAACGGCGGTTTCCACATTGCCGTGACCGGAGATGATGACGACCGGCAGGTCCGGATCCATTTCCTTCAGCGCATCCAGCACGCCGAGCCCGTCCAGCCGGCTCCCCTGCAGCCAGATGTCGAGCACCACGAGGGACGGCCGGCGCTCCTTGACCGCGGCAATGGCCGTGTCGCTGTCGCTGGCCATGCGAGTGCCGTAGCCCTCGTCGTCCAGGATCCCGGAAATCAGTTCGCGGATGTCCTTTTCGTCATCCACGACGAGAATGTCATGTGCCATGTGTCGTCACGCTGTCTCTTCGTGACGGTCGACCCCGGGGGTCGGACCGCCGTCCTCGTTCTCCATGGCAACCGCGGACAGGGTCAGGCGCACCAGGCACCCGGTTTCGCCCAGTTCCCGATCCGGCGCGTCGAGCAGCTCAATGCCGCCGCCATGGTCTTCCAGAATCTTGCGGACGATGGCGAGGCCGAGCCCCGTCCCCTTCTCCCGCGTGGTCATGTAGGGCTCCAGCAGGCGCTGCCGGTTTTCCTGGGGCAGACCGACCCCATTGTCGCGCACGTCGACCACGATGCGCTCGCCCTGACGGGACAGGGTCACGCGGATCCTGCCCTTTGCCGGCTCGCTCGCCGGCGCGTAGGAGTCCGTGGCCGCCGCGGCTTCCGCCGCCAGCCGCCCCTCGATGGACTCCGCCGCATTCTTGATGACATTGGTCAGCGCCTGCCCGACGAGGCGCTGGTCGAAGATCGCTTCGACCGGCTCGTCCGGCAGGACCGTCTCGATCTCGATCTCCGCATTGGCCACCGTCTGCATGAAGGCGGCTTCGCGCAGGATGTTGCGCATGTCGGCCCGTGTCTTGCTGGGCTTGCGCATGCGCGCGAAGGATGAAAACTCGTCCACCATCTGGCCGATGTCGCCGACCTGCCGGATGATCGTGTCGATGCACTGGTCGAAGACCCCGCGGTCCTCCTCGATCTTCTTGCCATAGCGGCGGCGGATGCGCTCGGCCGAGAGCTGGATCGGGGTCAGCGGGTTCTTGATCTCGTGGGCAATGCGGCGCGCCACATCCGCCCAGGCGGAATTGCGCTGCGCCGAGACAAGATCGGTGATGTCGTCGAGGGTGACCACATAGCCGTGCTCGCGCCGGGTCGACTGTTCGGAGGTCAGACGCACGATGACGATGCGCTGGCGGCCGCCGCGAGCGATTTCGAGCTGGGTCTCGTGGAACCGCTCGTGATCGCGCTCGCGGGCATGGGCGAGGAATTCCGTCAGCTCGGGCAGGATCTCGGTCAGCGGCTGGCGGAGGATCTGCATCTCCTCCATGTCGAGGAGGATCTGGGCGGAGCGGTTGACCAGCGCGATGGTCGCATCATCGTCGATGCCGATCACCCCGGTGGAAACGCCCGCCAGAACCGCCTCGTTGAAGCGGCGGCGGCGGTCGATCTGCTCGTTGGCGGCCAGAAGCGCATCACGCTGGCCAACCAGCTGGCCTGTCATCTTGTTGAAGGTCTGGCCGAGATTGGCAAGGTCCCCCTCGGAGCGGTTGGTTTCCACCTTGACCGAGAGATTGCCCTTGGACACCTCGTCGGCCGCCGAAATCAGGGTGCGGATGGGCGCGACAAGACCGTTCGCGAAGCCGAAGCCGATCCAGATCGCCGACAGCAGCAGGATCAGCGCGACGCCGAGATAGACCAGCGCGAAGGCGACCTGCACGCCGAAGCGGGCCCCTTCCAGTTCCTTGTAGGCGGAGGCCCCCTCCTCTGCCAGGCGCTGGTATTCGATCACCCGCGGGTCGATCGCCCGCACGCCATAGAGATAGAGATCGTTGTAGGCGGCGAGTTTCACGACCCCGCCGACAAGATTGGAATTGCCCGGAGCAATCAGGATCGGCTCGCCGGACTGGGCCTTCTCGAGGCTCTGCTGGGGGGGCTGGAGAATGTTGATGCGTGGATCGCGCACCACGCGGGTGATCACCGCGCCCTTCGCGTCGACGATGAAGGCGGCCAGCAGCCCGCGGACGGAGGCCTGGGCGTTGAAGAAGGCATCGAAGCGGGTCGGCTCGAAGTCATAGACCGTGCGGGCCCGGTCCACGTCATTGCCCATGGCGATGATGTCGCCGCGCAACACACGCGCATGTTCCTGCAGATAGGCCTGGGCCACGACCAGCGCATTGTCGATGATCTGGCGGGTGCGTTCCTCGAACCAGCGGTCAAGCCCGCGGTCGAGGGTGATGGCGGCCAGAATCGCCAGCAGAAGCGCCGGAACGGCGGCCACGAAACTGAACAGGGTGACGATGCGCACATGGAGACGGGCAGCGGCGCGGCCTCGCCGGCGCGCATTGAGCAGCTTGCCGATCTCCCAGCCGATGGTGAGCAGCAGAAGCACCGCGAGCGTGCCGTTGACGCTCATCGCCGTCCAGATGACCTTCTGGGTCGGCGCGATGGCCGTCATGCCGGTGAGGATGAAGAAGGTGATGCCAATGGAGACCAGGGCGATCAGCATGATGGCGAGCCCGATCCGGCGCCCCAGCTTGCCGCTGGAGACCTGAGCCCCGACTGCACCCTGTACCGTTCCCAAGATCATCGGTCCCCGTCTGCACCCTCTTTCGACCGCCTCTCCGGCAGCCGAGCCGCTGCAACTGACCCGCGACGGGATCCCGCTGCAACACAATTGCCACAAGCTGTTGCCGAATTGCGACATTGTCAGGGCACGCAGGGACTGTCCACCCATTGTTGCCGGATCGCTTTTGGAAAACCTGACCTAACGGTCAAATCCGAGACAGGCTGGACAGGGAAACCGTCGCCTCTAAGGATCCACCGGCCATTTCGGTCAGTTGCAGGGGCAGACGGCCGGCGCGAATGACCCTGTGATTCTCAACGTCACACATGCCCGGCATGCCAACGGCCGCCTCGGGATCCCGGGCGGCCGTTGTGCTGTTTCTCAAAATTCCAGTGGCTCAGCGCGAGGAGCGCATCACCTGGACGTCGAGATCGCGGATCTTCTTGCGCAGGGTGTTGCGGTTGACGCCAAGCAGTTCTGCCGCCTTGATCTGATTGCCCCGGGTGGCGGCGAGAGCCGCACTGATCAGCGGATACTCCACCTCCCGCAGGATGCGGTGATAGAGGCCCGGAGGCGGCAGGGCGTCGCCATAATTCTCGAAATAGCCGCCAAGATAACGCTCGACCGCAGCCCCCAGATTGATGGTCTCCGAGCCGTCCTCTTCCAGCGGCGAGGTGCTCGGCTGGCTGAGTTCCTGCTCCAGCAGGCTCTCGGAAATCACGTCCTGGGGATAGAGCGCGGCCAGACGGCGCACGAGGTTTTCCAGCTCACGCACGTTGCCCGGCCAGCGATAGCGGCGCAGGAGATTGAGCGCGCCCTGGTCCAGCTGCTTGGAGGGAAGCCCTTCCTTCTCCGCCAGCGAGAAGAAGTGGCGCACCAGATCGCCGATGTCCTCGGCGCGCTCGCGCAACGGCGGGAGGCGGATCGGCACCACGTTCAGGCGGAAATACAGATCCTCGCGGAAGAGCCCCTGATTGATCAGGTGCCGCAGATCCTTGTTGGTGGCCGCAACGATGCGCACATCGGTCTTGATCGGGGTCCGGCCACCGACGGTGGTGTATTCGCCCTGCTGCAACACGCGCAGAAGCCGGGTCTGGGCTTCCATCGGCATGTCACCGATTTCATCGAGGAACAGGGTGCCGCCATCGGCCTGCTCGAAGCGGCCCGAAGAGCGGTTCTGCGCGCCGGTGAAGGCGCCCTTCTCGTGCCCGAACAGCTCGGCCTCGATCAGGTCGCGCGGGATGGCGGCCATGTTGATCGCCACGAAGGGGCCGTTGCGACGCTTGCCGTAATCATGCAGCGCGCGCGCGACCAGCTCCTTGCCGGTGCCGGATTCGCCGTTGATCATGACCGTCAGATCCGTCTGCATCAGGCGGGCGAGCACCCGGTAGATGTCCTGCATGGCAGGCGAGCGGCCGACCAGCGGCATGCCTTCGGACAGGTCGTCGCCTTCCACCTTGCGGGCGAGCTTCGGCTCCTCGAGGGCGCGGCTCACGATGCCGGTCAGCTCCTTCAGGTCGAAGGGCTTCGGCAGGTATTCGTAGGCCCCCTTCTCGGACGCGCGGATCGCGGTCATGAAGGTGTTCTGGGCACTCATGACGATGACCGGCAGGTCGGGGCGCAGCTTCTTCATGCGCGGCAGCACGTCGAAGATGTTCTCGTCTGGCATGACCACGTCGGTGATCACCAGATCGCCGTCGCCGGAGGAGACCCAGCGCCACAAGGTGGTGGCGTTGGACGTCAGGCGAACCGTGTAGCCGGCCCGGGAAAGGGCCTGGTTGAGCACGGTCCGGATGGCTGCATCGTCATCTGCGACGAGGATGGTGCCGCTTGGCATGATCACTTCTGTCCTGTCACTGGGCCGCCGTCAGTCTCGACGAAGGCGGGCATGAGAATTCTGAAGACGGTCCGGCGGGGCTGGCTGTCGCATTCGATCACACCACCATGGTCGCCGATGATCTTGGCAACCAGTGCCAGACCCAGGCCGGAACCATTGGTCTTGGTGGTGATGAAGGGTTCGAACAGATGCGGCAGCAGGTCCTCCGGCACGCCGGGGCCATTGTCGTAGACGCAATACTCAAGCGGCAGGCTGACCCGCTCGTCGGTGCCCGGCACCGAGAGGCGGATCCCCGGCCGGAAGGCCGTGGTGACGCGGATCTCACCATCCGGATCGTCGCCAATGGCTTCCGAGGCGTTCTTGATCAGGTTCAGGAACACCTGGATCAGCTGATCCTTGTTGGCGAAGACCGGCGGGAGCGACGGGTCATAGGCCTCGACGATCCGCTTGTTGCGGGCAAAGCCGTTGTCGGCCAGCCGCTTCACGTGGTCGAGTACCACATGGATATTCACCGGCTCGCGCTCGATCGGGCGCTCGTCGGAGAAGACCTCCATCCGGTCCACAAGCTTGACGATCCGGTCGGTCTCGTCGGTGATGAGGCGGGTCAGCGGCCGGTCGGCGTCGGGCACGGACTGTTCCAGCAGCTGGGCCGCGCCGCGGATCCCCGAGAGCGGGTTCTTGATCTCGTGGGCGAGCATGGCCGCCAGGCCGGTCACAGTGCGCGCAGCCCCCCGGGACGTCAACTGGCGGTCGATCTTCTCCGCCATGGTCTTTTCCTGGAACATAAGCACCACGGCACCGGGACGATCCGGCACGGGAGAGGCATTGATGTCCACGACCTTGGGCGCGCCGATGCGCGGAGACCCGATGTCGACCTTGTATTCGTTGACCGCCGCACCCCGTTCGCGCACCTGCTCCAGCAGGGTGAGCAACGGGCTGCCGAAAGGCACGAAATATTCGATCGGATGCCGCTGCATCATGGAGACCGAGCAGCGCATGAAGATCTCTGCGGCCATGTTGGCAGTCTCGATCACCCCGTCGGGGGCGACGAGCAGGACCGGATGAGGCAGAGCGTCGAGAATCGTCGGGCCATCGCTGGCCAGCGCTTCGGCCCGGCCCTTGGAGAGACTTTCAGGGGTCATGCGGCGCTCCGGGTTTCGAGGGCGGAGAACCAGCTTCCCAGCAGGCCCAGGACCTCCTGCGGATTGCTGCTTGTCAGAAGCGCGCGGCGGAAGGCCGGGTCCTCGGCAGATCCGGCGGGCGCGACCTCCAGGTACCAGCCCAGATGCTTGCGGGCGATGCGCAGGCCCGCATGGGTTCCGTAATGCTGCAAGATGTCCTCGTAATGCTCGGCCACCAGGGCCGCGAAATCGGCGCCCTGCGGCGCTTCGCCTTCCTGCCCCGTGGCCAGGAAGCGGCTGACGGTTCCGGGCAGCCATGGACGCCCGTAGGCCCCGCGCCCGATCATCACCGCGTCGGCACCGGACCGGCGCAGCATCTCCACCGCATCGGCAGAGCTGCGACAGTCGCCATTGGCCACGACCGGTATGGAGACGGCCTGCTTGATGCCGGCAATGGCGTCCCAGTTGGCGTCGCCCTTGTAGAACTGCTGGCGGGTGCGGCCGTGGACGGTGACCATCTGCACGCCAGCGGCTTCCGCCCGGCGCGCCAGATCGGCCGCATTGAGAGAGGTCTCGTCCCAGCCGAGACGCATCTTCACGGTGACCGGCACATCGACGGCGGCCACGGTGGCGTCAATCAGGGTCAGGGCATGATCGAGGTCGCGCATGAGCGCGGAGCCGGAATAGCCGCTCGTCACCTTCTTGGCGGGACACCCCATGTTGATGTCGATGATCTGGGCCCCTGCCCCGGCCACGACCTTGGCCGCCTCGCCCATGAAACGGGCCTCGCGTCCGGCCAGCTGCACCACATGCAGACCGTCGGCCTGGGCCTCGGCGCGCATCTGGGTTTCCGCGTCACCCTTCACGAAACTTTCGCAGGCGACCATTTCACTGATCACCAGGCCTGCACCGAACCGGGCCGCGATGCGACGGAACGGCAGGTCGCTGACGCCGGACATGGGCGCCAGAAAGGCCCGGGCGGGCAGCTCGTACGGACCGACCTGAAGAGGCCCCAATCTGGGAGAGACGTTTGAACTGCTCATAACCTGTGCAACCCTGTTATTGCCTATACCGTAGCCATTTTTTGCGCTGCCACAAGAGGCAATCCGCTCTAAACGCGCCCGCGGCTTGATAAAATTGCGTTTTGCCTGTTTCAAAGGCGTTTCGCTTGTGGGACGATGCGCACCCGCAGCAAGACTGACCTGACGAGAGCAAACATGACGAGACACGTGGCGGCGCTGGTCGTCGCCGCCGGACGCGGTACGCGGCTCGCCCGCACGCCGCAGGATCTGCCCAAGCAATACAGGCACGTGGCCGGAGTTCCCGTCCTCACCCACACGCTGCGGGCTGTTCTGTCCTGTGGCCGTATAACGAAGACCGCCGTGGTTATCCACCCGGACGACCACTTGCATTACGCTGCGGCGATTGCTCCTTTGAGCGAGAGCGAACGCGCGCGCCTTCTTGCCCCCATCGAGGGCGGGGCGACCCGGCAGGTCTCCGTCCACAACGGCCTCACCGCTTTGACGGCCGACAGCCCGCGCCCGGAGCAGGTGCTCATTCACGATGCAGCGCGCCCCTTCACCCCGAGCGAGGTGTTCGCCGCCTGTCTCGATGCACTCGACGGGGGCGCTACGGCCGCGCTGGCCGCCCTGCCCGTCTTTGACACGCTGAAACGTGCCGAGACGACGGAGGGTGGACGGCTTGATACGGTGGACCGCACCAATCTCTGGGCCGCACAGACCCCACAGGGCTTCGCCTTCGATGCGATCCTGCGCGCCCACGAAAGGGCAGCAGCAGAAGGCCGCGACGACTTTACCGACGACACGGGCCTTGCCGAATGGCAGGGCCATCCGGTAACCCTCACGCTCGGCGCGTCCGACAGTTTCAAGATCACCACACAGCAGGACCTGGTCCGCGCCGAGGACCTGCTGCGCCTGCGCCGGGACCGGTCAGCTGCTCCGGTCCCGCTCCCAGAGAACTCCGAAGAGAACCGATCCATGGCGTCTTCCTCCCCTCAATGGTCCCTTGCCGCACTTGCTGCCCTGCCTGACGTGCGGGTCGGTCAGGGCTATGACGTGCACGCCTTCGAGGACGGTGACGCGGTCATTCTGGGCGGGGTCAGCGTGCCCCACGACCGCAAGCTGAAAGGCCACTCCGATGCGGATGTGGCCCTGCATGCGCTGACCGACGCCATTTTCGGCGCACTGGCCGATGGGGACATCGGCAGCCATTTCCCACCCTCCGATCCGCAGTGGAAGGGCGCTGCCTCTGACCAGTTCCTTGTCTATGCCCTCGATCGGCTGCGGGCGCGTGGCGGCCTGCTGGCCCATGCGGATGTCACGCTGATCTGCGAAGCTCCGAAGATCGGGCCAGTGCGCGAGGCGCTGCGTGCCTCGATCGCCCGGATCTGCGAGATTCCGGTCGGCCGCGTCGCCGTGAAGGCCACAACATCGGAGCGGCTCGGCTTCACCGGCCGCAAGGAGGGCATCGCCTGCATGGCAGCCGCCACCATCCGCCTGCCCTTCTGAAAGCCCCGCCATCTGCCGACCGGAAAAGGAGAAGGTGATGATCGACGCTCCGACCCTCCCTGCAACCGTTCCTTCCTGGGACGAGCTTGAGGATCTGGCCGAAAGGCTCATTCCGGCCCTGGCAGAGCGCGGGCTCACGGTGGCGACGGCCGAATCCTGCACCGGCGGCCTGATCAGCGGCGTCCTGACCGCCATCTCCGGCTCCTCCGCCGTGGTGGACCGGGGACTGGTGACCTATTCCAATCAGGCCAAGCAGGACCTTCTCGGGGTGAAGGACGAGACGCTTGCCCGCCACGGGGCGGTCAGCGCGGAAGTTGCCGCAGAGATGGCCAGCGGCGCGCTCGCCAATGCGCGCACGGATATTGCCGTGTCCGTGACCGGGATTGCGGGGCCCGGCGGTGGCTCAGAAGAGAAGCCGGTCGGCACGGTCCATTTCGGGCTGGCCGTGAAAGATCAGGAGACCTGCACCTTCCACATGGTCTTCGAAAAACTTGACCGGAAAGGTGTCCGTTATTCCACGGTGCTCTACGCTTTACTGATCATTTCAAATTTGATCAAACTGCCTAAGGAGACCTCAAGGGCTTTGCCCTAGGATTTTTGTCAATGTGATTGAAATTGTCCCGGGAGCGACCAGATCCGTGAGAGAATATCCCGCAAGACTGCGCCGATTGAGCGGCATCTTCGCGAGCCTCGTGGCGAGCGCGTTGCCCCTTTCTGGAACCTCCGCGGCCCAGCAAGAGCTGCCGACGCCGGGCGACACCTACCTGATCTCCCGGGATCGGGGCGGCGAGTTCACCGGCAGCCACAAGATCTATCCGTCCAGTTCCGACGGGCTGTATCAGGTCACCTATTGCGGGCGGGCCTATTATGTCCTGCCCTATACGGTGGCCTGGACCCAGCTGGAGGTGGAGAACAAGCGCGCGGTCAAGGTCGAGTATAATTTCGGAAAGGGCTGGCGCCCGCTCTGCGACAATCCCGACCAGCAGGTAACCCTCGCCAATCTCGGGATCGCGCTGGATGCGGCCGAGGTGGTTGCCGCCTATCGGCGCCTGGCCGAGGATCCGGCGAGCAGCGCCCCCTCCCATGGCGGAAACCGGTTCAGCGCCATTTCCAAGGCGTTCCGTGAGAAACCGGAAGAGACAGGGAATTCCTCGGCCAGCGGCAGCTATCACGCCAATTAAAGCACCCGTTTTCTCAACTTGCGTAAAGTCTTAGACATGTTCTTGGGAAAATCGTGACAGCTGCGCTTTAGACTGCGAGCCTGACAATCTAGGTTCGAGGTCTCGGTCGGCGCAAGCGGCCAGCTTTTCGGGATCAAAGTACATGCGTCATCCGGTCAGCATCCATGCCAGGAGCTTTGGTCTCCAGCGCCCGCTTCTCGTTCTCGCAGCGCTTGCCGCGATGACCACGGGCGCGCTTGCCGAAACCATCCTTGTTCCGGACTATTTCCTCATTTCCCGTGACCGGGAGGGGAACTTTGTCGGCAGCCACAAGATTTTCGACGAGCAGGGACCGGACATGCGCGAAGTCCGCTATTGCGGCCGAACCTACTGGGTCCGGCCCGTGACCGTAGCCTGGACCGAGGTCGAAGTGGACAATGCGAACAAGGTTCGCGTCGAGTTCAACAAGGGCCTCGGCTGGCGTCCGATCTGCGACGAACCGGAAAAGCAGGTCACCCTGCGCGATCTTGGCATTGACGAAAACGCCCGCACGGTCCTGCGCACCGATGGCCGCTATCTGGACTCCGTCAATCGCTTTGCCGCGATCCGCGACAGCTTCCAGCTGTCCAAGACCGGCAACGACCGGCAGAAGACCACCTATCACGACGAATGAATCTCGCACAGGCACCCACCGCAGCGCACAAGAGCGCGGCTCAAGGCGTTTGCGAAAGGTTAAGACAAGTTTGCTCTGCTTGAGTGCGGGTGAGAAGCGTCCTGGCGACAGGCCGAGACGCGACCGGACACGGAGCAACCTTGATGGCAGCGACCCCACACACCCATGGCACCCGGACAGTCATTGCGCAGCAGCGCGGCCGGCCCCTTTCGGCCGCAACAGCCGCGTGCGCGCATCCGAATGCTGCCGCTCCGGCGCTGATGGGACGCCTGCTTGCGATCACGCTGACCGCCTGCGCAGCGCTGATCCTTGCCGCGCCCCCTGCCCCGGCCAACGAAACCCCGCAGATCGATTCCGATTTTTACATCCGCTCTGAAAATTCCAACGGCAGCTTCAACGGCTACCAGCAGATCTCCCAGACCAAGCGCCCCGGCTTCGTGAAGGTGAGCTATTGCGGTGAAACCTACTGGGTGCGACCGGCAACCGTACTGTGGACGGAGACGGAGGCTGAAGCCGGCCGGACACTGACGGTGGAGCGCAACGAGGCCAGCGATCGGGCTATCGTCTGCCAGTCGCCGCAGCTGCAGGTGAAGCTTGAGGACCTTGGCCTCTCCAAGGGGGAGCTGGCGGAGATCCGGCGCAACAACTCCGGCGTCAACATGAAGGCCAGCCGCATGCGGGTGATCCGCGACGCCTTCCAGGGCTTCAAGTAAGCCCCGACGTCTCAGCCTGACTGCCTCAGAGCCCGTAGATCTCGTCGGCACGCGCCTCGAAGGCGGAAGAGAACTTGCGGAAGGCCCGGTCGAACATGGCCCCCATGAGGGAGCCGAGCGCCCGGCTCTTGAATTCATAGTCGATGAAGAAGCCCACGTCGCACTGACCCGCACCGGTGTCGGTGAAGGTCCAGCGATTCTCAAGGTGCTTGAAGGGCCCGTCGAGATATTCCACCAGGATGACATTCTCGGCCGGACGCAGCTCGACCCGGCTGGTGAAGGTTTCCCGGAACAGCTTGTAGGCCACCGTCATGTCGGCCACCAGAATCTCGCGGCCGTCCTCGAGGGACTTGCGCCCGCGCACGGTGAGCGCCTGGCAGAGCGGCACGAAGACCGGATACTGCTCGACATCCGCCACGAGATTGAACATCTCGCTGGCGGGATGGTTCACCTTCTGGGTGGAGGAAAAGCTGGGCATGTTTCGTCTTCCCGGCCCGTTCGGAAAGGCTCACTCGAGCCTGCCCGGCGGGCCTGTCTTTTCTCGAGGTCCGTGTCAGTGACCGAGCTTGGCGAGGCGGGCGGCCTTGAGATCCGCAAAATCCTCGCCCGCATGGTGGGACGACCGGGTCAGCGGGCTGGCCGAGACCTTCAGGAAGCCCTTGGCATAGGCGATCCGCTCATAGGCCTTGAACCCTTCCGGCGTCACGAAGGACATCACCGGGTGATGCTTCTTCGAGGGCTGGAGATACTGACCGATGGTGAGGAAGTCCACATCCGCAACCCGCAGGTCGTCCATGAGCTGGAGCACTTCATTGCGCTCTTCGCCGAGGCCAACCATGATGCCGGACTTGGTGAACATGCCCGGATCCAGCTCCTTGACCTTCTGCAGCAGACGGATGGAGTGGAAGTAGCGGGCGCCCGGGCGAACCTTGAGATAGTTCGACGGAACGGTTTCCAGATTGTGGTTGAACACGTCGGGGCGCGCTTCCACCACGATCTCGATGGCGCCGTCCTTGCGCAGGAAGTCCGGGGTCAGAACCTCGACGGTGGTGCCCGGAGACTGTTCGCGGATGGCGCGGATGACGTTGGCGAAATGGGTCGCGCCGCCGTCGTCCAGATCGTCCCGGTCGACGGAGGTGATGACCACGTGATCGAGCCCCATGCGGGCCACCGCCTCACCGATGGAGCCCGGCTCCTTCTGGTCGACGGCCCCCGGCATGCCGGTGCGCACGTTGCAGAAGGCGCAGGCGCGGGTGCAGGTGTCGCCCAGGATCATGAAGCTGGCGTGCTTCTTCGACCAGCATTCCCCGATGTTGGGGCAGCCGGCCTCTTCGCACACGGTCACCAGACCGTTCTTCTTCACGATGTCGTGGGTTTCCCGATAGACCGGAGACGTGGGCGCCTTGACGCGGATCCACTGCGGCTTGCGCTGCACCGGATTGTCGGGACGGTGAGCCTTTTCCGGATGGCGCGGCCGCTCCGAGCGGGCGTCAGCGGACTTCGAGAGGGTGTCGACGATCGTAACCATGGCGCTTAAGTGTCGCTCTTCCGGGAAAAGGTCAAGTGTTGTTTGGCACGGGCCGCCATGCGGCTCGTGCAGGTCTGTTTGTGCAGCAGGCGGACACCACCAGAGCCCCGCCAGTCCGCATCAGATCAGCGCTTCGAGGCGGGCCTTGGCCCGCTCCGACAGGGCCTGCGGCTTGCGGCTCGCCAGGTTCACCTGAACCATGACCGAGCGGGCGCGAGCCACCACCTTGTCGGCCTGGAAGACGGTCTGGTCCAGGGTCACGGAGCTCGATCCGACCTTCACGACCCGGGTGCCCATGTCGACGCTGCCCGGCCACAGGACCTCGGCCACATAGTCCAGCTCAAGGCGCACGATCACGAAGCCGCAGTCGGGATCAAGGATCGCCTCGTCCCCTTCGGCTGCCGCATAGAGCAGTTCGGTGCGCGCGGTTTCCAGGAAGGTGGAAAAGACCGCGTTGTTCACATGCCCCTGGGCATCGGTGTCGCCATAGCGCAGCTTGTCGCTCGCGCGGGCGGGAAAGTCGGCAAGGGTTTCGGTGCTCATGAGCTCAGAACAGCTTCTTCCAGATGAAGAGGAACAGGATGGCGCCGAGGGTCGCGATCAGGAACTGGTCGACGAGCCCGCCGGCCACGTGGAGCTGGAACATATCCGCCAGCTTTCCCCCCAGCAAGGCACCGACCAGGCCGACCACAAGAGATCCGAGAAAGCCGCCGCGGCTGTTCATCACCCGATGGGCGATGGCACCAGCGGCCAGGCCGATGATGATCCAGAGAATGAAGCCCATGAAAGTTTCCCCTGCCCTTGCCCTTCAAGGCAATCACCCGGCCTCAATCAAGAAGACGCTCGAGGCGCTGTCTCCGCATGAGGGGGCATCTGTACTCATAAACACTCCGCTGTCCCGGACGGAGCGAAGCGAAGATCCGGGACCTCCCGAGTGTATGCCAACAGGGCCACGCTCGAGACCGTAGAGGTCCCGGCTCAAGGCCGGGACAGCATGGAGGACACCCCCCGAAACCGCGAGAACCGGCGCGCGCGCCGGTTCTCGATTTTTCCATCAGGCGTTCAGCACCTTACCATAGGCGTCGAGCACCGATTCCTTCATCATTTCCGACAGGGTCGGATGGGGGAAGATCGTGTGCATCAGGTCTTCCTCGGTGGTTTCCAGGTTCATGGCCACCACGAAGCCCTGGATCAGCTCGGTCACTTCCGCCCCCACCATGTGGGCGCCGATGAGCTCGCCGGTCTTCTTGTCGAAGATCGTCTTGATCAGACCGTTGTCCTCACCGAGCGCAATGGCCTTGCCGTTGGCGCCGAAGGAGAAGCGGCCGACGCGGATCTCGCGGCCCTGTTCCTTTGCCTTGGCTTCCGTCAGACCGACCGAGGCGACCTGCGGGTTGCAGTAGGTGCAGCCCGGGATCTTGCCCTTGTCCATCGGATGAACATTCGGCACGCCCGCGATCTTCTCGATGCAGATGACGCCCTCATGCTCGGCCTTGTGGGCAAGCATCGGGGGGCCGGCCACGTCGCCGATGGCATAGAGGCCCGCCACGTTGGTCTTGCCATAGCCGTCGATGACGATGCAGCCGCGATCGGTCTTCACGCCGAGCGCCTCGAGACCGAGGTTCTCGATGTTGCCGACCACGCCGACGGCGGAGATCAGACGGTCGGCCTCGATGACCTGCACCTTGCCGTCCTTGGTCTCCACATGGGCCTTGATGGAGTTGGATCCCTTCTCGACCTTGGCGACCTTCGCCTCGGTCAGGATCTTCATGCCGCGCTTTTCCAGCGCCTTGCGGGCGATGGCGGAGATTTCCGCATCTTCCACCGGCATGACCTGGGACATGACTTCGACCACCGTCACATCCACGCCCATGGAGCGGTAGAAGGAGGCGAACTCGATGCCGATGGCGCCAGAGCCCATGACGACCAGGGACTTGGGCATGAAGTCCGGCTTCATGGCCTCGAAATAGGTCCAGATCAGCTTGCCGTCCGGCTCGATGCCCGGAAGGGCACGGGGACGGGCGCCGGTGGCGACGATGATGTGCTTGGCGGTGTAGGTGCCCTCCCCCTTGACGCCTTTCGGCACCGGGTTCTGCGGCTGAACAGCCGGCTTGGAGGAGGCGCCCACGACGATCTCGCCCGGCTTGGTGACCTTGGCCTCACCCCAGATCACGTCGATCTTGTTCTTCTTCATCAGGAAGCCGACGCCGCCGTTAAGCCGCGCTGAGACGCCGCGGGAGCGGGCGACCACGTCTTCCACCTTGGCGGTCATCTTGCCTTCCAGCGTCAGCCCATAGGACTTGGCGTGGTTGGCGTGATCCATGATTTCGGCAGAGCGCAGCAGCGCCTTGGTAGGAATGCAGCCCCAGTTGAGGCAGATGCCCCCCAGATGCTCGCGTTCGACGATTGCGGTCTTCAGGCCCAGCTGTGCGGCGCGAATGGCGGTGACGTAACCGCCGGGACCGGAGCCGATGATGAGGACGTCGTAATTCGTGTCGGCCATCGTTTCCCCCTGGGAATATGTGCAGGAAAGCGGGCGCGGCAGATCCGCCGCGCCCAGATCGGCTCGATCAGACGAGCATGCTCATCGGGTTCTCGATGTAGCCCTTGAAGGCCTGCAGGAGCTCGGCGCCAAGGGCACCGTCCACGCAGCGGTGGTCGGTGGAGAGCGTCACGGTCATGACGGTGGCGATCGCCAGGGCGTCGTTCCTGACCACGGGGCGCTTCTCGCCCGCGCCGACCGCCAGAATGGTGGCGTGCGGCGGGTTGACCACGGCAGCGAAGTTCTTGACCCCCATCATGCCCATGTTGGACACGGCGGTGGTGCCGCCCTGATACTCTTCCGGCTTCAGCTTCTTGGACTTTGCACGCGCCCCCATGTCCTTCATCTCGTTGGAGATGACGGAAAGGGCCTTGGCTTCCGCCTTGCGGATGATCGGCGTGATCAGGCCGCCCGGGATCGACACGGCGACGCCCACATCGGCGTGCTTGTGCTTGACCATGGCATCGTCGGTCCAGGACACGTTGGCATCCGGCACGTCGCGCAGGGCGAGCGCCAGGGCCTTGATGGTCATGTCGTTGACCGACAGCTTGTAGGCCGGCTTGCCGTCCTTGTCCTTCGGGGCCGCGTCATTGAGCTGAACCCGCAGGGCGAGGAGCGCATCGAGCTCGCAATCCACCGACACATAGAAGTGCGGGATGGTCTGCTTGCTCTCGGTGAGGCGCTTGGCAATGGTCTTGCGCATGCCGTCATGAGGCTCGAGCTCGTAGGAGCCTTCCTCGAACAGCTTGAGCACCTGATCCTTCGACGGACCGGCGGGTGCGGCGGCAGCAGGTGCTGCGGCTGCGGCCTTCGGCGCCTCGGCCGCCGGAGCGGCTGCCTTGCCGGTGCCAGAGGCGATGGCCTTTTCCACGTCGCTCTTCACGACACGGCCCTTGGGACCGGTGCCGGAAATGGCGGCGATGTCGAGGCCGGCCTGCTTGGCCAGACGACGGGCCAGCGGAGACGAGAAGACCCGGTCGCCCGAGGCCGTCACCGGAGCCGGGCCAGCCGGAGCTGCAGCCGCGGGGGCAGCAGACTGAGCGGCAGCCGGGGCCGGAACAGCGGCAGCAGGGGCTGCCTCCGCCTTGGGCGCCGCGCCGCCGGAAAGCGCCGAAGCGTCTTCGCCGTCTTCCAGCAGGATGGCGATCAGCTCGTTCACCTTCACGGAGGCGGTGCCTTCCGGGATGACGATCTTGCCGACCGTGCCCTCGTCCACGGCTTCCACTTCCATGGTCGCCTTGTCGGTCTCGATTTCCGCGATCACGTCACCGGCGGAGACCTTGTCTCCCTCCTTGACGTGCCACTTGGCCATGTTGCCCTCTTCCATGGTGGGAGAGAGCGCCGGCATCGTGATGTTGATAGGCATGTGCTTCCCCCCGGGGTCAGGCGGTGTAGGTGACGGCTTTCACCGCGTCGATGACCTCGCCGACATTCGGCAGGGCCAGCTTTTCCAGGTTGGCGGCATAGGGCATCGGAACGTCCTTGCCGGTCACGCGCAGGATCGGGGCATCGAGGAAGTCGAAGGCCTTTTCCTGAACCTGATAGGCGATTTCCGACGAGACGGAGCACATCGGGAAGGCTTCCTCGATGGTCACCAGACGGCCGGTCTTCTGGACGGACTTGATCACCGTGTCGATGTCCAGCGGACGGATGGTCCGCAGATTGATGACTTCGGCAGAGATGCCCATGGCGGCGAGTTCGTCGGCGGCCTTCAGGGTGTAGGTCATGCCGATGCCCCAGGACACGAGGGTCACCTGGGACCCGGTGCGCTCGACCTTGGCCTTGCCGATCGGCAGGACGAAGTCTTCCACATCCGGGATCTCGAAGGTCTGGCCGTAGAGAATCTCGTTTTCCAGGAAGACGATCGGGTTCGGATCGCGGATAGCGGCCTTGAGCAGGCCCTTGGCATCGGCAGCCGAATAGGGCTGGATGACCTTGAGGCCCGGCACATGGGCATACCAGGAGGCGTAGTCCTGGGAATGCTGTGCGCCGACGCGGGCGGCTGCCCCGTTCGGACCGCGGAAGACGATCGGCGCGCCCAGCTGACCGCCGGACATGTAGAGGGTCTTGGCGGCGGAGTTGATGATCTGGTCAATCGCCTGCATGGCGAAGTTGAAGGTCATGAACTCGACGATCGGCTTCAGGCCGGCCATGGCAGCGCCCACGCCCAGACCGGCAAAGCCGTGCTCGGTGATCGGCGTGTCGATGACGCGGCGGGCGCCGAACTCGTCCAGCAACCCTTGGGTGATCTTGTAGGCACCCTGGTACTCAGCCACTTCCTCACCCATGACGAAGACGTCGCCGTCACGGCGCATTTCTTCCGCCATGGCGTCGCGCAGGGCTTCACGCACGGTGGAGGACTTCATCGGGGTGCCAGCCGGATAGTCGGATTCGGCAGGGGTTTCGGCAGCGGCAGGCGCGGCCGGAACCGGAGCGGCCTTGGCTTCGGCCGGAGCCGGAGCTGCGGCGGCCGGGGCGGCAGCGGGAGCAGAAGCAGCGCCGTCGAGAGCGCTCTTGTCCTCGCCTTCGGCCAGAAGGATCGCGATCTTCTCGTTCACCTTCACGGCTTCGGTGCCTTCGGCCACCAGGATCTTGCCCAGCACGCCCTCGTCCACGGCTTCCACTTCCATGGTTGCCTTGTCGGTTTCGATTTCGGCGATCACGTCGCCTGCGGAAATGGTGTCGCCCTCGGCCTTCAGCCACTTGGCGAGCTTGCCCTCTTCCATCGTCGGCGAGAGAGCCGGCATCAGAATGTCAATCGGCATGGTCGTCCCCTAAGGCTCAGAGCAGGATGTCGGTGTAGAGCTCGGACACATCCGGCTCCGGGTCGGTCTGGGCGAATTCGGCCGCTTCGGCCACGATGGCGCGAACGTCCTTGTCGATCTGCTTCAGATCGTCCTCGGTGGCCCAGCCTGCATCGAGCACGCGCTTGCGGACCTGCTCGATCGGGTCGTGCTCGGTGCGCATCTTCTGCACTTCTTCCTTGGAGCGGTACTTCGCCGGGTCGGACATGGAATGGCCGCGGTAGCGATAGGTGACCATTTCCAGGATGTAGGGACCCTGACCGGTGCGGCAGTGTTCCAGAGCCCGCTCGGACGCGGCCATGACAGCGCGCACATCCATGCCGTCGACCTGTTCACCCGGGATGCCGAAGGAGGCGCCGCGCTGGGAGAGATCGGTGGTGGCGGAGGAACGGGCCACGGAGGTGCCCATGCCGTACTTGTTGTTCTCGATCACGTAGACGACCGGGATCTTCCACAGCTGAGCCATATTGAAGCTCTCGTAGACCTGACCCTGGTTGGAAGCGCCGTCACCGAAGAAGGCCATCGCGACGTTGCCGTTGCTGCGGTACATGTTGGCAAAGCCCAGACCGGTGCCGAGAGACACCTGGGCGCCGACGATGCCGTGGCCACCGTAGAAATGCTGTTCCTTGGAGAACATGTGCATGGAGCCGCCCTTGCCCTTGGAAAGGCCGCCGCGGCGTCCGGTCAGCTCGGCCATCACACCCTTCGGGTCGAGGCCCATGACCAGCATGTGACCGTGATCCCGGTAACCGGTGATCATCTGGTCGCCATCCTTCTTGGCCATCTGCATGCCGACGACGACAGCTTCCTGACCGATGTAAAGGTGGCAGAAGCCGCCGATCAGACCCATGCCATAAAGCTGGCCGGCCTTTTCCTCGAAGCGGCGAATGAGGAGCATCTCGCGATAGGCGTGGAGTTCCTGATCCTTGTCGAATTCTACGATCGCCTGAGCGGCCGATTTGGCAGCTCCGCGCGTGCGGCTTGCGGACGTTGCGCCCGAGCCGGCAGTGGTCTTAGTCGCTGCGGCCATATCCCTCGTCTCTAGCTGGCGTTTCCCTATAGACATCCAGCGGAAATTAACCTGCGCCTCTTGTCAATGAAAGATAGGCACAACGCAGGTGCAGCATGAATTATCTAATTGAAACTTATAAAGAAACGTTGATTAACTGAAATCCGGCTAAAACCTAACGATTAACCAGTTCACGGTTTACGTTCGCGTAGCGCTGCGCCCTTCGCAAAATTACCAATTCATCCTTCTGGACGAGGTTGAGGCTCTGGCGCGCGCGTTCGTCGACCATGTCCGGATCAAGGCTTTCCGGACGCAGAAGGGAAACCTTCGAGAGCAGGAGACTGCGCTCCTTCACCAGGGCGTCGAGCTCGGCCTGAAGCATGGCTTCCTGGCGCTCGATGCGGGCGCGTCCGACCAGCCCCAGCTCGCCATTCAGGGCATGGAAGCCGAAATAGGCGAGAACCGACAGGGCGGCTGTCGGAATGGTCAGTCGGCGGAGGACGGATTGCTTGCGCTGGCGGGTGGTCGCGGGCACGGATGAAGACCTTTGAACTCGGATACGACGGGTCTGTTCCGACTATGGCCGGTCACGGTTAAGAGAGCGTTTCTGCACCCGCGAAATCCGCCGCCAATCCGCCTTCATCCCTCCCCTGATCGACCATGAAGGGGAAGACTGGAAATCGCGGAACCGGCGGCAGTCCAGCCTTTGCGCCGCAGACGCAGGGAGAGCCCCCGCCCTGCCCTTGCCGCACCCGCAGGCTCCCGCCCCTGCTTCCTTCCGCGCGGCTTTGGCACGGCCCCAGAACGCAAGAGGCCCTCGAACCGGGACGCGATTCGAGGGCCTTAAGATCTTCAGCGTGGTGATGTCAGATGAGAATCTTTCCGCCCCCGCCCGGCACGCAGTCAGGCGTAGGCTGCGAGAATACCGAGGAAATCGTCCGCCTTCAGGCTGGCGCCGCCGACGAGCGCCCCATCCACATGCGCAACGGCCATGAGCTCGGCCGCATTGCCCGGCTTGACCGAGCCGCCATAGAGAAGACGCATGGCCGCACCTTGCGCCCCGAAGCGGGCCACGAGCACATCGCGCATGGCCTTGTGCATGGCGGCCACATCCTGCGCGGTGGGCGTAAGGCCGGTGCCGATCGCCCAGACCGGCTCATAGGCAATGATGGTGTTGTCGGCCGTCACCCCGTCGGGCACCGACCCTTCAAGCTGGTCGGCCACGACGCCGATTTCCTCGCCGGCCCGCCGCTGGGCTTCGGTTTCCCCGACGCAGACGATGGCCACCAGACCCGCACGGTGGGCGGCTTCCGCCTTGGCCCGCACCAGCGCATCGCTCTCGCCATGATCGGCACGGCGCTCCGAATGCCCGACGATCACGGCACGCGCGCCGCAATCGGCCAGCATCTCAGCGGAAATGTCGCCGGTGTGGGCGCCGGATGCGGCCACGTGGCAATCCTGCGCGCCAATGGCAAGCGGCATGCCGACACTGGCGACGGCTGCCGTGTAGGCCAGGGTCGCGGGCGGGCAGATCATCACGTCAACGCGGGACGCAAGGGAAGCGGAAACGCCCTTGCCGATCTCGGCGAGGGTCGCCAGCGAGGCGCGCGCGCCATTCATCTTCCAGTTGCCGGCCACGATCGGCTTGATGGTCTTTTCGGTCGGATTGGTTGCCACGGCGCATCTCCTCCTGAGGCGTTGGAACTCCATCGGGCAGTTCTATAGCCGATCCGGCGCGAGGCTCCAGAAATATAACGATTGAATGCTGCGCTTTAGTTCTTCGCGCCGCCTTGCTCCCCTTGCCAAGCGTCTCTATGATCCGGCCGCTTCGCTCCAGGTGACTGCATGTTTCATGCAGGGCCGGGCGATCTTCCCTTTGCCGGCTCGGAAACGGGCACGGCTGCGGTCCTGATGAACGAAAACGACGGGAGACACCATGCTCGACGCGCTGCGCAAGGGCGCCGGCACCTGGGTTGCCAAACTCTTCATTGCATTGCTTGTGCTCAGCTTTGCGGTCTGGGGCATTGCGGATATCTTCCGCGGCTTCGGGCGCAATGTGGCTGCGACCGTGGGTGATACGGAAATCTCCGTCTTCCAGTTCGACCGGGCCTATCGCCGGGACCTCGATGCGCTTGGCCGCCAGATCGGCCGTCCGCTGACCACGACGGAAGGCGCTCAATTCGGCATTCCCCAGCAGACGCTGGGCAAGCTCGTGGCCGAAGCCGCGCTGGATGAGACCGCCGATTCTCTCGGCCTCGGCCTCTCCGACGAAGAGCTCGCCAAGCTGATCCACAGCGATCCGGCGCTCATCGGGCCGACGGGCACCTATGACCGCCTGCGTCTCGGCCAGCTGCTGCGCTCCAATGGCATCAGCGAGGACGAGTTCGTGCTCGAGCGTCAGGCTCAGGCCCTGCGCCAGCAGATCGCCCAGGGCGTCTCCGGTGGCATGAGCGCACCGGCCGCCTATCTGGAAGCGCTCCACGCCTACCAGAGCGAAACCCGCTCGCTGGACTACCTGCGTCTGACCGCAGCCCAGCTCGAGCCGGTTGCCGATCCGGACGATGCGACGCTGACCGCCTATTACGACGAGCAGAAGGACGCCTATCGCGCGCCGGAATACCGCAAGGTGGCCCTGCTCGAGCTGAGCCCGGAAAGCCTGGCCCGGCCGGAGAACGTCTCCGATGAAGATGTCAGTGCAGAATACGAGCGCACCAAGGACGGCTACACCGATCCGGAAAAGCGCAAGGTCCTGCAGATGACGTTCACCTCCCGCGAGGAAGCCGAAGCGGCGGCCGCCAAGCTCGCCTCCGGCACCACCTTCGAAGACCTGATGGCCGAGCGGAACCTCGGCGAGCAGGACGTCGCCCTTGGCCTGATGGCCCGCACCGACTTCCTCGACGCAGCTCTGGGCGATGCAGCCTTCTCCCTCTCCGAAGGCGAGACCAGCGGCCTGATCGACGGTCGCTTTGCCCCGGCGATCCTCAAGGTCACCGAGATCGCGCCCGAACATGCCAAGGCCTTCGACGACGTGAAGGACGAGATCCGCAAGGCGCTGGCGACCGAAAACGCCGAGCGCGAAGTGCTGGACCTGATGGGTGAAGTGGAAGATGCCCGCGCCGGTGGGGCGAGCCTTGCCGAAGTGGCGCAGCGCTTCCAGCTCTCCGTCACGACGCCCGCCGCCTTCGACGCCACCGGCAAGGACGATGGCGACAAGACCGTTGACCTGCCGCAGGTCGAGGGTCTGGTCTCCGGCGCATTCGAATCCGATGTGGGCGTCGAAAACGACCCGCTGCAGCTCGGCTCTCGCGGCTTCCTCTGGTACGAGGTGACGGAAGTCATCCCGGCCCGCGAACGCGAACTTTCGGAAGTGCGCCAGCGCGTCATTGACGGCTGGAAGGCCGCTCAGGTCGCCGCCCGCCTCGACGAGCTGGCCGCCGATGTCGCCAAGCGCGTCAAGGACGGCGCCGCCATGACCGCCATTGCCGAAGAGCTGGGCCTGACGGTCCAGTCCCAGGAAGGCGTCAGCCGCTCCGCCTCGGCGCTGGGTCGTGAGGCGGTCCAAGCCGTCTTCTCCGGTCCTGTCGGCACGGTGCAGACGGTTGCCGGCGAGAATGACGGCGAGCGCCTGGTGCTCAAGGTCACCAATGCCTCCGTTCCCGCCTTCTTCCGCGAGGCGGATGGCATTGCCGGTCTCGAGATCCAGTTGACCCGTCAGCTGCAGGATTCCATGCTGAACCAGTATGTGGTGCACATCGAGGAAACCGCTGGCGTGAAGGTCAATCAGGCCGGGATCGCCCAGGTGATCGGAACGCCCGTCAACTGAGCCCGGTCAACTGAGCCAGTTAACTGACACGAACGAGCGAGCCTGACCCTCGGCGGTCGGGCTCCCCGCGAAACAGGGGCGGCACGCGGTGCCGCCCTCGTCCCTGCGCCCCACAGCGGCCCCAGCTGGCCCCTGAACTGGCAGCTGAACTGGCCCCTGAACCTTCCCCGGGCCACAAGGCGGCAGGCTGCCCGGCCCATGAGCAACGAGGACCATGCGCAACTTCAAGGATTTCCTGGCCAAGGTCGGCGACGGCGAAAGGCTCTCCCACGAGGAGGCCAAAGAGGCCTTCGACATCATCCTCACCGGATCCGCGACACCCTCCCAGCTCGGTGGTTTCCTGATGGCGCTGCGGGTGCGCGGCGAGGCCGTCTCCGAAGTCACCGGCGCCGTCGCGTCCATGCGCGAGAAGATGGTGCGGGTGTCCGCACCTCACGACGCCATCGACATCGTCGGCACGGGCGGTGACAATACCGGCAGCTACAACATTTCCACCTGCACCGCGCTGGTGGTGGCCGGCTGCGGCGTGCCCGTGGCCAAGCATGGCAACCGGTCCCTGTCGTCGAAATCCGGATCGGCGGAAGCGCTCGCCCAGCTCGGCATCAACATCGACATCGGTCCGGACGTCATTGCCGACTGCATCCGCAGCGCCGGCATCGGCTTCATGTTCGCGCCGCTCCATCACGGGGCCATGAAGCATGTGGGCCCGACCCGCATGGAACTGGGCACCCGCACCATCTTCAACATCCTCGGCCCCCTGTCGAACCCGGCCGGCGTGAAGCGTCAGCTTCTCGGCGTCTTCGACCGGCGCTGGCTGGAGCCCGTGGCTGAAGCCCTGCGGGACCGGGGCACCGAGCGGCTCTGGGTCGTCCACGGCTCCGACGGCATGGACGAGATCACCACCACCGGGCCGTCCTATGTGACGGAGCTGAAGGACGGTCAGATCCGCTCCTTCGAGATCACCCCGGAAGACGTGGGGCTGCCGCGCGTGGACATCAGCGCGCTCAAGGGCGGGGAACCTGCCTATAATGCCGCCGCCCTGCGCGAGGTTCTGGCCGGCGCGAAAAACGCTTATCGGGATGTGGTGCTGTTCAATGCCGCCGCAGCCCTCGTGGTCGCCGACAAGGCCACAACCCTGGCCGAGGGGCTGGAACTCGCGGCCCAATCCATCGACACCGGCGCGGCCCAGGCATGTCTCGACCGACTGGTCGCCACTTCAAACGGACAGGCACATGGCTGATATCCTGCAAAAAATCGAAGCCTACAAGCGCGAGGAAATCGCCGCTGCCAAGGCGTCCGTCTCGCTTGCCGACCTCAAGGCCATGCAGGCGGACCAGAGCGCGCCGCGCGGCTTCTACAAGGCCCTCAGGGCCAGGGCAGAGGCGGGCGACTACGGACTGATCGCGGAGATCAAGAAGGCAAGTCCCTCCAAGGGCCTGATCCGCGCCGACTTCGATCCCCCTGCGCACGCCCGCGCCTATGAGGCCGGTGGCGCCGCGTGTCTTTCCGTGCTGACCGATACGCCGTCGTTCCAGGGCAAGCCGGAGTTCCTGATCGCCGCCCGCGAGGCTGTTGCGCTTCCCGCCCTGCGCAAGGATTTCCTCTATGACACCTATCAGGTGCACGAGGCCCGCGCGTGGGGGGCTGACTGCATCCTGATCATTCTGGCGGGCGTCGACGACGACACGGCCAAGGCGCTGGAAGACGAGGCCTTCGCGCTCGGCATGGATGCCCTGCTCGAGGTTCATGACGAGGCGGAGCTGGAGCGGGCGCTCAAGCTGGCCTCGCCCATGGTCGGCATCAACAACCGCAATCTCAAGACCTTCGAGACCAGCCTGGAGACCAGTGAACGCCTCGCGCCGCTCGTGCCCTCCGACCAGCTGCTGGTGGGCGAGAGCGGCCTCTTCACGCCGGCCGATCTTTCCCGCATGGGCCGCTGCGGCATCTCCACCTTCCTGATCGGTGAAAGCCTGATGCGGCAGGACGATGTGGAAGCGGCAACGCGTGCGCTCCTGACCCGTCCGGCGGCAGCCGCCGAATAGGCCTGTTGGGGGAGAGACATGATGAGCGACGACAGCCCGCGCCTGACCCACATCGATCCGACGGGCGCCGCCAACATGGTGGATGTGTCCGAAAAGGCCGTGACCTCCCGGATCGCGGTCGCCGAGGGCACGGTCACCATGCGGCAGGAGACCCTGGACCTGATCCTGTCGGGCAATGCCAAGAAGGGCGACGTGCTGGCCACGGCCCGCATTGCCGGCATCATGGCCGCCAAGAAGACCCACGAGCTGATCCCGCTCTGCCATCCTCTGCTGCTGACCAAGGTGACCGTGGACATCGAGCCGGACCCGGCCCTGCCCGGCCTGCGGGTCACCGCGCTCACCCGCGTCTCCGGCCAGACCGGCGTGGAGATGGAGGCGCTGACCGCCTGCTCCGTCGCCTGCCTGACCGTCTATGACATGGCCAAGGCCGTGGACCGGGGCATGGTGATCGGCGCCATCCGCCTGCTGGAAAAGGCGGGCGGAAAGTCCGGTCACTGGACGGCGGAAGAAGACGCGCGCACCGGAACCACCGGCGGAACCTGACAGAAAGCGATACCCATGAGCCTGATGCCCGTTGCTGACGCCCTCGACCGCCTGCTGACCGGTGTTGAGCCGCTCGCCAGCGAATGGGTGGATCTGGCGCATGCCAACGGGCGCGTCCTGGCGCAGGACATGGCCGCAACCCGCACCCAGCCACCCTTTGCCGCCTCGGCCATGGATGGCTATGCGGTGCGCCACGCAGATCTTCAGGGCTCTCCCGTCCCGCGCCTGCGAGTGATCGGGGCAGCACCCGCAGGTCATGCCTTTGCGGGCACCCTCGGGCCCGGCGAGGCCCTTCGCATCTTCACGGGCGCCCCGCTGCCCGACGGCGCAGACACGATCGTCATCCAGGAAGATGTCACCGCCTTGAATGAGGAAGACGGAGACGTGATCCTCGTCAACGAGATCCCCCGCGCCTCGGCCTTCGTCCGGCCCGCCGGTCTCGACTTCAAGCAGGGCGACGTGCTGCTGACCGCCGGGCGCACGCTCTGCTACCGGGATCTGGCGCTGGCCGCGGCCATGAACCATCCGCGCCTTCCCGTGCGGCGCAAGCCGGTCGTTGCCATTCTGGCCACCGGCGACGAGCTGGTGCGCCCCGGCGAGACGCCGGCAGCGGACCAGATCATTGCCTCCAACCATGCGGGCGTTGCCGCGCTGGTCGAGGATTGCGGCGGTGTGCCGCTGGATCTCGGCATCTCCCGCGACGAGCCGATGGAAATGGCGGGACATGTCGCCCGCGCCATCGAGGCGAAGGCCGACATTCTCGTCACCCTGGGCGGAGCCTCGGTCGGCGATCATGACCTGGTGCAGAAGGTACTGGGCGACGCGGGCATGGATCTGGCCTTCTGGCGCATTGCCATGCGCCCCGGCAAGCCGCTGATGGCCGGCCATCTGGGCGCGACAAAGGTACTCGGCCTGCCCGGCAACCCGGTCTCCAGCCTCGTCTGTTCCCTGCTCTTCCTCAAGCCGCTCATGGCGCGCCTGCTCGGACAGGAGATCACGGCAGGCCACCGCACCGCCACCCTCACGGCAGCGCTTCCAGAAAATGACCGGCGCCAGGATTATGTCCGCGCCACCCTCGAAACTGCTGCCGATGGCAGCCTCCGGGTCACCCCCTTCACCCGGCAGGACAGCTCCATGCTGGCGCTGCTGGCTCAATCCGGAGCGCTGGTCGTCCGCCCGCCCCACGCCCCTGCGCTGGACCCTGGCGAGACCGTGCCGATTCTGGTGCTTTGACGGCTATCTATAACTTTTTCACTCGCCGCCAGCGGCAGAAAACTCCCATTTTGAGATTTTCTGCCCTTTTTGCATGACTTTATGCAACTATCCGGCCGCTCATCCATTGAGTTTCCGAGTGAACCTCTTCGCTCGCACGATGACGCCTGTCTGATCGCCGTCGCGCCTCGCGGATCGCGGCGTGATCTGTCCCGGCTCCGACCGGATCCGTCGTGACAAGGAGGAGGATGATTGGGGGCTGCGACCCAAAGACCAGTCACGCGCGGTGGCGCGTGCGCTCAGCCCTTTCCCGCCCGTGGCGTTTGGACGCCCGGCGGAGCCGAAACGGAAAAGGAATAACCGACAGATGTGTGGCATTTGCGGAGAGATCACCTTCAACAACGACATGGCCAACACCGCCCGGGTGGACCGGATGGCCCAGGCCATGGCCGCGCGGGGCCCGGACGCCATGGGCGTCACCATGCGCGGACGCGTGGCCTTCGGTCACCGGCGCCTGAAGATCATCGACCTCTCCGACCTGGGCGCGCAGCCCATGACCGACGCAAAACTCGGTCTCACCCTCGTCTTCAACGGTTGCATCTACAACTATCAGGACCTGCGGGCCGAACTCATCGGCCTCGGCCATGACTTTGCCTCCACCTCGGACACGGAAGTCATCCTGAAGGCCTTCGCCCAGTGGGGCACCGACTGCTTCTCCCGCTTCCACGGCATGTTTGCGGTCGCCATCCACGAACACGGCTCCGGCCGACTGCATCTGGCCCGCGACCGGTTCGGCATCAAGCCGCTCTACTATGCGGAAAAGGGCCAGCGCCTCGCCTTTGCCTCCTCCCTGCCCGCACTTCTTGCCGGCGGCGACGTGGACACGTCCATCGATCCGGTGGCGCTGGAACATTACATGAGCTGGCACGCGGTCGTTCCGGCCCCGCGCACCATCCTGAATGGCGTGCGCAAGCTGCCGGCGGCCACGATCCGCACGATCGAGACCGATGGCAGCGCCCGCGACATCACCTGGTGGGAACCGGATTTCACCAAGAGCACGGAAGATCTCGCCCGCTCCGAGGAAGAATGGAACGAGATGGTGCTGGAAGGCCTGCGCACCGCCGTGCGCCGCCGCATGGTTGCCGATGTGCCGGTCGGCGTGCTGCTGTCCGGCGGTGTGGATTCCAGCCTGATCGTCGGCCTGCTGGCGGAGGAAGGGCAGAAGGATCTCGCCACCTTCTCCATCGGCTTCGAGGAAGCCAACGGGGAAAAAGGCGACGAATTCCAGTATTCCGACCTGATTGCCGCCCATTACGGCACCAATCACCACCAGATCTTCATTCCCTCCTCGGAACTGCGGCAGAACCTGCCGGGCGCCATCCGCGCCATGTCCGAGCCGATGGTTTCCTATGACAACATCGGCTTCTATCTCCTGTCGCGGGAGGTGTCTAAGCACATCAAGGTGGTCCAGTCCGGTCAGGGCGCCGACGAGGTCTTTGCCGGCTATCACTGGTATCCGAAGATGCAGGGATCCAGCACACCTGCCGCCGATTATGCGGCCGCCTTCTTCGACCGGACCCGTGCGGGCATGGCGGAAGCGGTGAACCCGGCCTATCTGACCTCGCGCGATGAAAGCCTGGCCTTCGTGGAGGCGCATTTTGCCCGCCCCGGCGCGGATGATCCGGTGGACAAGGCCCTGCGTCTCGACACCAACGTCATGCTGGTGGACGATCCGGTGAAGCGGGTCGACAACCACTCAATGGCCTGGGGTCTGGAGGCGCGCGTTCCCTTCCTGGACCATGAGCTGGTGGAGCTGGCCGGCCGCATTCCCGCCCGCCACAAGCTCGCCCATGGGGGCAAGGGCGTCCTGAAGGACGCCGCGCGCAAGGTCATCCCCTCCGCGGTAATCGACCGGCCGAAGGGCTACTTCCCGGTTCCGGCGCTGAAATACATCCAGGGCGATTATCTGAACATGGTGCGTGACACCCTCACCAGCAGCAAGGCGCGCGAGCGCGGCCTGTTCAATCCGGCCTATCTCGACAAGCTCTTTGCCGCGCCGACCGAGCACATCACCCCCTTGCGCGGGTCCGAGCTCTGGCAGGTCGCGCTTCTGGAAATGTGGCTGCAGGCGCAGGAGGTCTGACCCCTATGGCCGACAACGAGGCACTGCGGCGCAAGACCTCTGCGCAGGACCACCGGCTGACCCACCGGCTCAAGCGCATGCGCGACCAGGGCGGAAAGCCCGAATACCGGCAGCTGGAGCAGGAGAACCAGAAGAACCGCATCGCCGAGTGCGGCTGGGGTCGACTGATCTTCGCCAACACCTTCTCCGATCCTCAGGACCTGCTTGCGGTTCTGAGGGACGAGCGGCCGGACCAGCGCGACATCGCCTTCTATGTGCGCGACCCGCATGTGCTGCTGGCCGCGGCACCTCAGGAGCTGTTTCTGGATCCGTCCCACACCTATCGCATGGATCTGGCGACCTATCGCCCGGCCCGCAACCGGCGCAGGGGCTTCACCGTGCGCCGACTCGCCTCGCGCAGCGATGCGGAGGCGATCAACGTGCTCTATGCCAGCCGCCAGATGGTGCCGGTCTCCCTCGATTTCTTCTGGAACCGCATCGACCAGCGCAATCTGACCGTTCTGGTGGCCGAGGAGGACGAGACCGGCGCCATCGTCGGCACCGCCATGGGGGTCAATCACGAGCTGGCCACCAACGGGACCGACAGTGGATCCTCGCTCTGGTGTCTGGCCGTGTCGCCGCAGGCGCGCTTCCCCGGCATCGGCGAGGCGCTGGTGCGCCGTCTGGCCGAGCAGTTCAAGGGGCGCGGACTTTCGCACATGGATCTTTCCGTGCTCCATGACAACAGCCAGGCCATCGCGCTCTACGAGAAGCTCGGTTTCGAGCGGGTGCCGCTCTTCACGGTCAAGCTGCGCAACTCCATCAACGAGAAGCTCTATGCGGGGCCCAACCCGGAAGAGGACGGGCTGAACCCCTATGCGGCGCTGATCGTCAAGGAAGCCCGGCGGCGCGGCATCCGCACCGACATTATCGACGCCCCCGGCGGCATCTTCCGCTTGTCCTATGGCGGTCGTTCGGTGCGCTGCCGGGAAAGCCTGACCGACTTCACCTCCGGCGTCGCCATGTCGATCTGCGACGACAAGCAGCTGACCCACCGGGTGGTGAAGGAGGCCGGTGTCCGGGTGCCCGAACAGATCCTGGCGGGCAACGCGGAGCAGGAAAAGGCCTTCCTCGAAACCCATGGGTCGGTGGTGGTCAAGCCCGTGCGCGGCGAACAGGGCAAGGGCATTTCCATCGGGCTGACCACCCTGGACGAATTGCAAGCGGCCATCGAGACCGCGCGCACCTATTCCAGCGACGTGCTGATCGAGGAATGCGTCGAGGGGCAGGACCTGCGCATCGTGGTCATCGACTACAAGGTGGTCGCCTGCGCCATCCGCCGCCCGGCGGAAATCATGGGCAACGGCCGGGCCACCGCCCGCGAGCTCATCGAGGCCCAGTCCCGGCGCCGGGCTGCGGCCACGGGGGGCGAATCCCGCATCCCCATGGACCGGGAGACCGAGCGCTGCCTGAAGGCGGAGGGCTTCGACTGGGACAGCATCGTTCCCGATGGCCGCGCGGTGACCGTGCGCAAGACCGCCAACTTGCATACGGGCGGCACGATCCACGATGTGACCGGCGAGACCAGCCATGTGCTGATCGATGCGGCCATCCGGGCGGCCCGCGCCATCGAGATCCCGGTCACGGGCATCGACCTCATGGTCCGCTCGCCACGGGAAGACGACTATCGCTTCATCGAGGCCAACGAACGGCCGGGGCTGGCCAACCACGAGCCCCAGCCCACCGCCGAGCGGTTCGTCGACTTCCTCTTCCCACTCTCCATGCCGCAGTCGGTTCGCGACGCCCTGAGCCGTTCGGGCCAGGGGCGCGAGGCGGCTGGCGGACGTTCGTGAGGTGCGGCCCATGCTTGCCATCGACATCGACTATCTGAGTGACACCCTGAACGCCCTGCTCGCCATTCCCAGCCCCACCGGCTTCACCGATGAGGTGGCGCGCCATGTCTGCGAGGAGCTGGACCGCCTCGGGGTGTTTTATGAACTGACCCGGCGCGGTGCCGTGCGGGCGCGGTTGCCCGGCCGGTCCACCCGCCCTGCCCGCGCCTTCGTCTCCCACCTGGACACGCTGGGCGCCCAGGTGAAGGGGTTGAAGGAGAACGGCCGGCTGGAACTGGTGCCCATCGGCACCTGGTCGGCCCGTTTTGCCGAAGGCGCGCGGGTGCGGGTGATTACCGAAAGCGGGGCCTACAGCGGCACGATCCTGCCGCTCAAGGCCTCCGGCCACACCTACAACGACGAGGTGGACAGCCTGCCCGTCGGCTGGCCCTTCGTGGAGTTGCGGGTGGATGCCTATGCCCGCTGCAAGGCCGACCTCGACAAGCTGGGCATCGAGATCGGCGACATCGTGGCGGTGGAACCGCAGCCGGAGTTTCTCGACAACGGCTACATCGTCTCGCGCCATCTGGACAACAAGGCCGGTGTGGCGGTGATGCTGGCCGCCCTGAAGGCGTTTCTGGACAGTGGCACGGTGCCGACCGTCGATCTCTTCTGGCTCTTCACCATCGCAGAGGAAACCGGTCACGGGGCCTCGTCCATCCTGACCCCGGACATTGCCAGCCTGATTGCCATCGACAATGGCACTTCGGCCCCCGGACAGGCCTCGGAGGAATTCGGCGTCACCATTGCCATGGGCGACCAGACCGGCCCCTTCGACTATCACCTGACCCGCAAGATCGCCCGGCTCTGCGCGGAAAACGCCATCAAGCACCAGAAGGACGTCTTCCGTTACTATCGCTCGGATGCGGCCTCTGCGGTGGAAGCGGGCGCCGATGTGCGCACGGCCCTCATCACCTTCGGGGTGGATGCCAGCCACGGCTATGAGCGCATCCACATGCATGCCCTGCGGTCGCTGGCGGAGCTGGTGACCGCCTATGGCGCGAGCCCGGTGGAGATTCAGCGCGATGCGGCGGAGTTCGCCTCTCTCGAGGGCTTCACCGAACAGCCGGTGGAAGAGGCGGCCCAGACCCTGTCGCCCGACACCACGCGCCTGCGGGCGGAACCGGGTGAGCGCTGAGACAGTCCTCCCGGCGACCCGACCCCCCTGCTGAAACAAGAAACGGCGCCTTTCGGCGCCGTTTCGCTGTCTTGTGAGGTCTCTCCCCCCTAGTCTGTCTTTGGCGCCAGGTTGTTGAAGGCGCCACCGAAGGCGGAAGGTGCCTTGGGAGTTGCAGGCGTTGCCGGAGCGGCCGGGCTCGGGGCGAGACCGTTGAAGGCGCCCCCGAAGGCCGACGGGCTTGCCGGTTTCGTCACGGTTCCGGTCGCCTCTTCCGCCGCCTTCTGATCCCGGATGCGCTGGCGCTGTTCCTCCAGAAGCTGCTCCTGACGGGCGAGCTTCTCGTCGAGGATCTGCTGCTTGCAGACGCCCGCATCGTGCTGGGTGCCGCTCCAGGCGAGATAGCCCACGAGACCCAGCAGCAACACGAGAACCGTCGCCGGATGAACGATCACGGCAAGGGCCGGATTGCCATAGACGGCGGAGCGGGCCGCGCAACCCGAGCGCAGGGCCTCCGCCCGGCGGGTCCAGGCCTCGTTGACGATTGCCCCGATCAGCGTGATGCCGATGATGATCACCGCCAGCGCCGAGAGCGAGGGATCCGTCCCCAGACGCACCTTCGAGGCCAGAGCCGTGGTGAAGGTGCTGTCCGCCATGATCGTGAACACGGTGGTGTTGTAGTTCTCGAAGCTGGCAAGGAGCGTCAGGAAGGCGGCCGAACCGATGGCGGGCGCCAGGAAGGGCAGCAGGATCTTGACGAAGGCCTGTCCCGGGGTCGCCCCCAGATCGAGGGCCGCCTCGGTCAGGGTCGGGTCGAAGCGCTGCAGACGGGCGATGAAAACCAGCATGGCATAGGCGGCGATGAAGGTGACCTGACCGATCAGGGTCAGGAACATGCCGTTGAAGAACATGCTGTCATACCCCGCCCCCACGGAGCGCCCGAGAGCGCCCCAGAAGACGATGGTCGAGATGCCGAGCACCACACCCGGAACCAGGATCGGCGTGATCAGCACCGTGTAGAGCGCCGCGCGCAGCTTCGGCCCGAGTTCGGAGAGCGCCAGCGCCCCGGCAAGCCCGATGGGCACGGCGATCAGCACCACGCCGATGCCGATGACGACGCTGTTGAGCAGACCGTTCATCAGCCGGCCATTGCCGAAGAGCACCCCGAACCATTCGGTGGTAAAGCACTCCCAGGGCGTGACCCGCGGGAAGGAGGAGGAGTTGAAGGCAGTGATCACCATGATGATCAGCGGCCCGAAGAGGAACGCGAAGAAGAGCAGCGCGTATCCGACGGCCAGCGGGCCGCCACCGGTCTGTCTGTTCATCGTCCGATCTCCCCGATGGATACCTTGAAGACGCGCATGAGCATCATGACGAAGCTGATGCAGACGACGAGGAGCACGACCGCATAGGCCGAGCCGCGTTGCCAGTTCGCGCTTTCGTTGAACCACTGGTAGATGAGCTGGGTGAACCACAGGTTGGACGGACCACCAAGGATCTGCGGGGCGGCAAGCGCGCCGGCCGTCAGCATGAAGACCATGGTCGCGCCGGAGACGATGCCCGGCTTGGCAATGGGCAGAACCACACGCCAGTGCACGCGCCACCAGCTCGCCCCCATGTCGCGGGCCGCCTCGATCTGGTTGCGGTCGAGTGCCTCCACCGCGTTGAAGATCGGGAAGATCATCAGGAGGATGTAGGCATAGACGAGGCCGGAATAGAGGGCCACGTCAGCGCGGATGAAGTCGATCGGCACATCCCAGAACCCGGCCGACAGGCCAATGGAATTGACCAGACCGGTGGCACCGAAAAGCACGCGGAAGGCGAAGGCACGCAGGATCTCGTTCACCCAGAAGGGCACGATCAGGCCGATGACCATGAGCCGCGCCGCGACACCCGTGGCCGAGTGGGCCAGGATGAAGGCGATCGGATAGCAGATGGCGATGTCGATCACGGTCACGATGACGGCGGCCACCATGGTCTTGACCAGGATGCCAATGTCGAGCGCGTTGAACGTGCCGTCATTGCCCTGGAAGAAATAGGCGTAGTTGTCGAGGGTATAGACATCGGCGGGGCCGCCCACCTCGGCCCGCGGCAGGTTGTAGCGGAAGGAGAAGTCCAGCATCGACAGCTGCGGCAGGACGATGAGGAACACCACCCAGACGAAGACCGAGAGGCCGATGAAACACGCGACCCCAAGCCCGTGCTTGCGGGTGAAGGCGGAAAGACCTTGTTGCAGGACACCCATGGGTCAGGCTCCTGCCAGGGAACCGTGCGGCAGCACGATTGCCTGATCCGCCGCAAAGCCCACCTGCACCGCCTGACCCGCCAGATGATCGCTCACCCCGCCCAGATTGGTGCGGCTGAGACGCAGGTCCTGGCCCTGGGCATTGAGGAAGAGGTGACGGGCATTGCCCTCGAACTCTTCCTTCACCGCCTGAACCGTGAGCTGATTGTCCATCGACTGGATGGCACCGGGCGCGCCAACCAGGCCGAGCTGTTCCGGGCGCACGAAGACGAAGCATTCGTCGCCGGCCTTGTAGTGACGCCCGCCGGCGGCCGTGCCCTTCAGCACCCCGAGCGGCGTTTGCACGGAAACGATCCCGTCGCTCTGGCTGGTCACCTTGCCGGAAATGGCATTGGTCTCGCCGACAAAGGAGGCCACGAAGGCGGTCTTCGGCTTGTTGTAGATGGTCTCCGGATCGCCGATCTGCTCGATGACACCCGCATTCATCACCGCAATCCGGTCGGACATGGTCAGGGCCTCGCCCTGGTCATGGGTGATGTAGATGAAGGTCAGGCCGACGCGCTGCTGGATGGCCCGCAATTCGGTGCGCATGTGGTGGCGCAGCTTGAGATCCAGCGCCGACAGGGGTTCGTCGAGCAGCAGGATGTCGGGCTCGACCGCGAGCGCGCGGGCAATGGCGACGCGCTGGCGCTGACCGCCTGAGAGCTCGTGCACCTTCTTGTCGCCCACGCCCGGCAGGGCGATCATGTCGAGAAGCTCGTCCGCCTTCTTGCGGCGCTCCTTGCGGCCGACACCGCGCACTTCCAGCGGAAAGGCGATGTTCTCGGCAACCGACATGAGCGGAAACAGCGCGAGGTTCTGGAAGATCAGGGCGGTGGGACGCTTGTTGGGCCCGACGCCACGCATGTCCTTGCCGCCGATCGACACCGTGCCTTCGGAGGGTTCGGTAAAGCCGGACACGCAGCGCAGCAAGGTGGTCTTGCCGCAGCCGGACGGTCCGAGGAAGGAAAAGAACTCACCACCCTTGATGGTGAGATGGGCGTTGTCCACGGCTGTGAACGCGCCGAAACGGATCGATACATGATCCAGCTTGATGTCTTTGGTGGTCATCGGAAGCCCTGCCCCGCCCCTGGGAAATGCACGTGAGAATGCACGGATCCGTTGCCGCGCAAGGCTGCGCGGGCCGGAAGCCGTTCTGTCTTGAAGAAGATCTGGCCACGCTCCCGTCCGGGGCCGGGC
This sequence comes from Roseibium aestuarii, assembly GCF_008477545.1. Taxonomy (GTDB): domain Bacteria; phylum Pseudomonadota; class Alphaproteobacteria; order Rhizobiales; family Stappiaceae; genus Roseibium; species Roseibium aestuarii. The sequence continues at coordinate 1,741,771 of NZ_VORA01000001.1, forward strand.
GACGAGGGCCCAGTCCCGGAGGAAGCGTCAGGTCATGGCGCCGATCAGGCGGACATGAACTTGTTGGCGTATTCGGTGCGCTTCTCGGAGTACCAGGGCGCTTCCGCCGGCCAGGCGTTCAGGTTGGCCAGGGCATCGCCCGGATAGGCGTCGGCGAAGTTCTTGGCATAGACTTCACCGCCAAAGGCATCGGCGCCGATCACCGGAGAGTTGTAGCCATGGGTCTGGATGGCTTCACCGGCCAGCTTGGCATCATAGGCTGCCTCGATGAAGGCATAGACCTGATCGATGTTCTTGGCGCCGGTCGGCAGAGCCATGCCGTCGACCCAGGCCATCGCGCCTTCCTTCGGCGCACGGTACATGACCGGCTCGCCAGCGGACTTGAGGGCGATCGGGGGACCGTCCCAGGTCTGGCCGACGATGACGCCTTCGTTCAGCAGGCCGTTCTTCTGGGTATCGGCATCGTTCCAGATGAGCTTGATGTTCGGCTTCTTGGAAATGGCGATCTCGACCAGCTTGGACCAGACTGCGTCCATCTTCTCCGGGGTCTCGTAGGCCGCCCACATGGAGCCCGGATCCATCTCGCCGCGGGCTTCCAGACCAAGGCCCAGACCGAGCAGCATGGAGTGGCCGCGACCCATGGTCTTGCCGGCGTTGGCGTCATCCCACACGTCGTAGTAGCTCGGGAACTCACCGGCCGGGGTGAAGGCGTCGGTGCGCCAGGCAATGCCCTCGGTGCCCCAGATGTGCGGCAGCCAATGGCAGCCCTTGTTGGCGAAGTTCCAGTGGGTCTCACCGAGCGCCATGGCCGGGTTGACCTTGTCCAGCGGCACGCGGGACATGTCGAACGGCTGCAGCAGGCCGAGATCGGCCCAGAGCAGGTTGCGGTTCACGGTCGGAGAAACGATGTCAAAGCCTTCGCCGTTGGTGGCCTTCAGCTTGTTGATGATCTCGTCGTTCGACCCGATGCCCGTGAAATTGATCTTGATGCCGGTCTTTTCGGTGAAGCCGTTGACGAAGCTTTCCGGAAGATAATCGGACCACATCATGATGTTGATCTCGCCCGAGGAGGCAAGAACGCTGGAGCTCACAACAGCAGGCATGGCCAGGCCAGCCCCGGCGACGGCCGAAGTCTGGAGAAACTGGCGACGGCTGGGACGCAGCTCACGAAAAGTCTTGGACATGGAAAATATTCCCCTCTTGAATCCTGCCGGCGGAAGAACCGACAGGAGTGCAAAACTGCCGCGCGCGGACTCCATTTGAGTGTCTTTATTATCCGTCGCTGCGGCGCACCAAAAAGACTATTGCGCCGCCTAAGTCCGCCTTAGAGCCAGACGTTGAAATCTATGGTGCCAGAGGTGGCAATTTCGGTTATGAGCTGGGATCATAGAATTGTGATCACACCGTGCGGCCCTCGCGGCACGCTCCGATTTCTCCAGACTTTGCCAGTCCGATGCTCGATGCCTATTTCTCCGCCCCCTTCGATCAGGATCGCCGCCTGCAGCACCAGATCCAGGAAAGACTGATCGAGGCGATTCTGGCCGGAGCCTGGCCAACCCACGAGCCATTGCCCGCCACTCGGGTGATGTCGCGGATGATCGGCGTGTCGCGCAACACCATTTCGCTCGTCTATGAGCGGCTCGCGGAAGACGGCTATCTGGTCCCCCTGCCCCGGCGTGGCTTCTTCGTCAATGACAAGGCCGTGCGCGATCAGCTCAGCCTGCGCATGGCGCCCCATCGCGGCACCGGACTGCCCGAGGCGCGGCCCTTCGATCTCGCCTCCCGGCTGCGGCTGAGCTATGTGGCGCAGGAAAATATTCACAAGCCCGCCGACTGGCGGCGCTACCCCTATCCCTTCATCTATGGCCAGATCGAGCCGGACAAGACCTCGGTCACCCGCTGGCGCGATTGCGTGCGGCTGGCCGGAACGGCCCAGCATGCGCCCAAGTGGATCTCGGATCTCGTCGACAGCGATGACCCCATGCTGGTGGACCAGATCATTCGCAAGATCCTGCCCCAGCGCGGCTTCCGCGCCGATCCGAACAACATCCTGATCACGGTGGGGGCCCAGAACGCCATCTACCTGACCGCCAGCCTGTTCTGCGGGCCGGGGACCGCGGTGGCGGTCGAGGATCCGGGCTATGTGGACACGCGCAACCTGTTCCTTTCGATGGGGGCAACCCTCCTGCCCCAGCCGGTGGACAGCAACGGCATGCGTGTGACGGCGGATCTCGCCCGGGCGGAACTGGTCTACATCACCCCGAGCCACCAGTCGCCCACCAACGTCACCATGTCCCTTGACCGGCGCCTCTCCCTGATGCAGGCGGCAGAGCAGCATGACCTGATCATCATCGAGGACGAATACGAGCACGAGCTGAATTTCGTCGGCGCCCAGAAGCCTTCGGTGAAGAGCCTCGACCGCAGCGAGCGGGTGCTCCATGTGGGCAGCCTGTCCAAGCCGCTTTTCCCGGGCCTGCGCCTGGGTTTCATCGCCGCGCGCGCCGACGTGATCGCGGAGCTGCGGGCCCTTCGCCGGCTCATGTATCGTCATCCGCCGGCTCAGGATCAGCGGGCCATGGCCCTGTTTCTGGCAGAAGGCCACTATGACAGCCACATCCGCCGGTTGCGCAAGACGCTCGCCGCCAAGTGGCGGGCGATCTTCCGGGCGGCAGAGACCTATCTGCCCATGTGCCGGGTGACCCAGACCACGGGCGGGACCGGCATCTGGGTCCAGATCCCCTCGGAGATCGATCTGGCGGAGTTGCAACGCATCGCCCAGAAGGAAGGCGTCCTGATCGAACGCGGCGACGTGCGCTTCCTCCATCCCACCAACGATCGCAACTGCATCCGCCTCGGCTTTGGCGCCGTGCCCGAAGACCGGATCGCCCCCGGCCTGAAGCAACTGGGCGCCATCATTCGCCGCCTCGACCCGAAGGCGCGGGGATAGTCCCTGCGCCCTCTCCGTCGTCAGCCTCGGGCCTGACACGAGCATCCATGCCGTTACGCTTCGGCATCCGAAAACGGCGGAGGGATATACGGCGGCAGAAGTCGTCGCCCGCCACTCATGGCCGCCTGCCGCCCGCCATGGTCGAGCCATGGCATGAGGGAGAACAGGCGCCCAGACCATTGACCCGGCCAGGCAGCTCAAGCTCGCGGTCGCAACGAACGGCGCAAAAGCAAAAAAGGCGCCGGGGGTGCCGGCGCCTTCTCGTCTAAGGCTCGTCGAAACGGCGGACCGCTCAGGCCTTCTGGGCCGCGACGACGATGATCTCGACCTTGTAGTCAGGCGCGGCGAGCCTGGATTCACCCGTGGCACGTGCCGGCGGGTTGTCCTTGTCGACCCAGCTGTCCCAGACCGAGTTCATCTCGGCGAAGTCGCTGATGTCGGCCAGCCAGATGGTGGCCTGCAGGATGCGCGACTTGTCGGAGCCGGCGCGAGCCAGCAGATCGTCGATGCTCTTGAGCACGGTGGCGGTCTGCTCGGCCACGCTCTGGCCCGGTTCGCCGACCTGACCGGCGAGATAGACCAGACCGTTGTAGGTGACGGCCTCGCTCATGCGCGGGCCCTTGTCGAGACGCACGATGTCGCTCATGGACTGTCCTTTCAGGGAAGAAGACGATCCGGAACCGGATCGCAAGACGAAGACTGCTGCGGGTGGCTGAAGACCGAAAGCCGGATCAGCCACGCCTGCCGCAACTGATACCCGCGCCCGCGCCCGATTGCCAGCGGGAGATTGCGGGAGGCCGCACGCTGTCGTATCAGAAGCCTGTCCGCGCTCTCACAGCGGACGCCACCCGACAGGCGCCACACGGCCCCCGCCACTGCACGCAAGCCCCCGAATGAGGCCCCCATGAGCCCCCGAGGCCGCGAGAAGCTCAGCATCAGCCAGCTCCAGGCTCTGGAGGCGGTGGCCCGCACCGGCAGTTTCACGCAGGCCGCCCGTCAGCTCGGCATCGCCCAGCCCTCCGTCTCCAACCACGTTCAGGCCCTGGAGACCCGCTACAAGACCCGGCTCTTCACCAAGACCGGCTACACGGCCGAGCCGACGCCGGCCCTGCAGCGGCTGCTGCCCCGCATCCGTGCCCTGCTGGCGCTTGCAGCCGATCTGGAGGCGGATCTGAGCCGGCGCGGGGCGCTGGGGGCCGGCGAGCTGCGCATCGGCTACTCGACCTATCAGCTCGCCATTCCCCTGATCTCCCGTTTCATGACCCGCTATCCGGAGCTGCGGATCGAGGCCAGGGCGGCCGCCAGTCAGGACCTCATGGACCTGCTCGAGGAGGGAGACCTGGATCTGGCCTTTGTCACCGCGCGCGAGGCCCCGACCGGCTATCACGCGGTGCCCCTGGCCCACACCCGGATCGTCGTGGTGGTGCCCGCATCCCACGAGATGGCGGCCCGGCAGACACTCACCTGGGCCGAACTGGCGGCCCTGCCGCTCATCCAGCGCGAAACGAGCTCGGGCACGCGACGGATCTTCGAGGCGGCCGCCCGCCTGCAGCGCATCACCCCGAAGACCATCCTGGCGCTCGGCTCATGGGGCTCGATCGCGACGCTGATCCTGGCCGGAAACGGCTTCGGCATCGCCATGGCAGCGGAGATCGAGGCCGACCCGCGCTTCCGCGGACTGCTGATCGAGGATCCGAATCTGGCCTTGTCCCATTTTGCCGTCTGCGCGCCGGACATGACCCGGGTTGCCGCCATCAGCGCCTTCCTTTCCAGTCTTGAGGGCGCGCCGCTCTAGCGGGAAGACACGAAAAATGGGCGCCGCGGTAAACCGCAACGCCCCCCTGTGTCTCGTGTCCAGGTCCTTGGCCCTGATGCAGACCTCAGGCACTCAGGTCAGGCGCAGGAAGAGCCCTGCGGCAAGCTTGGCCCGCTCGGCCAGACTGTCGATCTCGATATGCTCGTTGAGCGTATGAAGACCGGCCCCGCGCACCCCGATGGAATCGATGGTCGGAATGCCGAGCGCTCCGGTGAAATTGCCATCCGACCCGCCGCCCGCGCTGCCATGGGGCAGATCGAAGCCGATTTCGCCGGCGATCGTCCGGGTGATCTCATAGAGCGCCATGGTGCCCGCATCCGGCTCCCACACCGGCCGCGTCACACCGCGGGTGACCTCGAAGACCACGTCGCCGCTGTCGTCACTGAGCGCCAGCATCGCCTCGACGCCCTTGTCCAGATCCGCCTGCCGCTTGGCCATGGACAGCGCCTCGCCCACGCATTCCGACGACACGCAGTTCACCCACTGGCCCGCATGGATCACCCCGACCGAGAAGGTGCAATCCTCGGTGGTCATGGCTTCCACTTCCAGGAGCTTCTTCGCCATCAGCGCGATGGCCGAGCGGCCATCCTTGAGCGCCCAGCCCGCATGGCTTGGGCGCCCGACCGAGCGCAGGTTGAAGCGGGCAATCGCATAGCGCCCGGTGACGCAGCCACCGTCCGGCTTGGCGGGTTCGGGCACCAGCACATACTTGTTGCGCCGGGCTTCCATCTCGATCAGGTCTCGGGTCGAGGGCGTGCCCACTTCCTCGTCCGGAGTGAAGAGCACGGTGACGGGCAGCGGCGTTTCCCAGCCCGCCTTCACGATCTGGCGCAGGGCCTCCAGACAGACGTAGTTGCCGCCCTTCATGTCCTGAATGCCTGGCCCATAGGCCTTGTTGCCCTCCACCCGGAAGGGCAGCGTCGCCAGCGTGCCTACCGGATGGACCGTGTCGAGATGGCCCGACAGCAGGATGCCCGGCTTGCCCCTGTCCTTGTGGGGCAGCCGCGCCCGTAGCGATCCGCCAAAGCCCATGCGGCCGGGAATGCGCTCGATCTCCGCGCCAAGCGCGGCCAGCTCATAGGCCGCCAGATCCATCATGCGATTGACCGCCGAAGGGTCATAGGTGGGGCTCTCGCAAAGCACCCAGGGCTTCAGCCCGGCCAGAATGGCCGCGCTGTCGAAAGGCAGGTCCTGAAAGTTCATGGTCATGGATCCCGAATGGGTGAGATGGGGGCAGGCCGTCACGCTGCCAGGCGGCGTTCGGCGATACGGGCGTAGATGCTGGCCCCGACGGGCAAAATGGCGTCATCCAGCACGAAGGCCGGATTGTGCACCGGGATCCCGCCGCTGTGGCCGATGTTGCAATAGGCGCCGGGCACCGCATTCAGCATGTCGGCGAAGTCCTCCGACCCGGTGACCAGCTCCTTATCGGCGGTGGTCAGCTCTGCTCCTACGATCTCGGCCGCCGCCTCCAGATACTCCCGCGACAGCTCCGGGTCATTGCGCAGAACGGAGAAGATCGGCCGCAGATCCGGCTTCACCGAAACTCGGTAACTGGTTTCAAACCCGGCGCAAAGATCCTGGATTCGTTCATGAATCATGTCGCGCACCGCATCATCGAAGAAGCGGATGGTTCCCGAGATCACGGCCCGGTCCGGCACCACGTTATAGGCCGAGCCCGAATGCATCATCGTCACCGACACCACCGCCGAATGGACCGGATCGACATTGCGGCTGACGATGCTCTGCAGCGCCTGGACGAGGGACGAGCCGATAACGATCGGATCCTTGGAGAGATGGGGGGCTGCCCCGTGGCTGCCCCGGCCGACGATCTCAATGTCGAAGAACGTGGCCCCCGCCATGGCGACGCCGGAGCGCACTTCCACCAGATTGGGTCGCGCCAGCGGGTTGTTGTGCATCCCGTAGACCTCATCGCAGGGGAAGCGCTCGAAGAGCCCGTCGGCCAGCATGGCCCGCGCCCCGCCAAGCCCCTCTTCGGCCGGCTGGAAGATGAACACCACCCGTCCGGCAAAGTCACGGGTTTCCGCCAGATAGCGCGCAGCCCCCAGCAGCATGGTCGTGTGACCATCGTGGCCGCAGCCGTGGAAGCGGCCGGGATTCTGAGAGCGGTAAGGCAGATTGGTCTGCTCTTCCATGGGCAGGGCATCCATGTCCGCCCGCAGGCCGATGGAGCGCCCTTCACCGAGCTTGCCCTGAAGCACGCCGACGACACCGGTCTTGCCGACACCGCGATGAACCTCGATGCCCCAGCTTTCCAGAAGCTCGGCAACGATCCCGGAGGTGCGGGTCTCCTCGAAGCCGATTTCCGGATGGGCGTGGATGTCTTGCCGCAGGGCCGTCAGCTCATGGGCAAACTGCGCGATACGTTCCAGGACTGGCATGATGAATATTCCTCGAAGGGGGCATTTGCGCCGCCGGAAGCCGGCGGCGCGACAAGGGGGGATTGAGGGGACGCGAGACGCTACTGGGCGGCAAGCGCGCCCAGTTCACGGAAATTGGCAAAGTCCCAGGCGCGGCCGGGCGCGGCCTCGATCAGCGAGCGGGTGTAGGGATGCTGCGGATCCGCCAGAACCGCACCCGCCTTGCCATGCTCGACCACCCGCCCCTTCTGCATGACGATCACCTCGTCACAGATCTGGGCCGCGACGCGCAGGTCGTGGGTGATGAAGAGAATGGCAATGCCGAGCTTCTGCTGCAGCTCGTCGAGCAGGTCCAGCACCTGAGCCTGCACCGACACATCCAGCGCGGAGACGGCCTCGTCGGCCACAAGCACGTCCGGCTCCATGGCAATGGCCCGCGCAATGGCGATGCGCTGGCGCTGACCACCGGAGAACTGGTGCGGATAGCGGTCCACCGCATCCTCGGGCAGGCCGACCAGTGCCATCAGCTCCCGCGCCCTCGCCATGGCAGAAGCCTTGTCCTGGCCCAGGTTCAGCGGCCCTTCCACGAGCGAGCGCCCGACAGTCCAGCGCGGATTGAGCGAGCGGAATGGATCCTGGAAGACGATCTGAATGTGCTTGCGATGCGGCCGCAGATCCGCCCGCGACAGGCGCGCGATCTCCGTGCCCGCCACGCGGACCGATCCCTCGGTCGGATCGATCAGGCGCATGATGCAGCGGGCGACGGTGGACTTGCCCGACCCGCTCTCGCCGACGATCCCGAGCGTCCGTCCGGCGGGAATGTCGAAGCTGACATCCCGCGCGGCAAGCGTCGTGGAGCGGTTCACGAACCACCCCGACGAGCCATAGGTCTTGTTCAGGTCCTCGACCGAAAGCGCCGGCCCGCCCTTGGGCGGTTTCGAGACCCGCTCGGGGCGCGGGGTCAGGCTCGGCACGGCCCGCAGCAGGCTCTTGGTGTAATCCTCCTGCGGGTTCCTCAAGAGGGTTTCCACGGGCGCGCGCTCCACCAGCTCGCCATGCTTCATCACCTGCACGGTGTCGGCGATCTCGGCCACGACACCCATGTCATGGGTGATGAAGAGAACCGCCGTGCCGTGCTTTTCTTGAAGCTCGGCAATGAGCGAGAGGATCTGCCGCTGGGTGGTGACATCCAGCGCCGTGGTCGGCTCGTCGGCAATCAGCAGCTTCGGTTCCAGGATCAGCGCCATGGCGATCATGATGCGCTGGCGCTGCCCGCCGGAAAGCTGATGCGGGAAGGACCGGTAGATCCGCTCCACATCCGGCAGATGGACCTGCTCCATGATGTCGAGCACCCGCGCCTTCTTCTCCTTCTTGGAGAGACGCATGTGTGTGTCGAGCACCTCCTCGATCTGGGCCCCAACCCGCATCACCGGATTCAGCGCCGTCATCGGCTCCTGGAACACCATGGAGAGGTTGCGGGCCCGCATGTCGCGCATCTGACCGGCGCTCAGCGACAGGAGGTTGGTCTCCCCGAGCATGATCCGCCCGTTGCTCACCTCCAGCGCCCCCTTGGGCAGCAGCCCCATGGTCGCCAGCGACGTGACCGACTTGCCGGAGCCGCTTTCCCCCACCAGGCAGACGGTTTCCCCTGCCCGGATCTGGAAGGAAATGCGGTCGAGCACCGGCCGCACCGTGTCGTTGACACCGGAGAGGCGCACGGTCAGGTCCTCGATGGAGAGTACCACCGGTGCGTCGTCGAAACTCTTGGTCTTGAACAGCATGGACTTATCCCTCCCGCTTGCGCAGGCGCGGGTCGAGCAGATCGCGCGCCGTGTCGCCCAGAAGGTTGATGGACAGGATGCAGAGGGAGAGCATCAGGCCGGGCCAGAAGATGAGCGACGGCTTGATCTGGAAGTAGACCCGCCCCTCGGCCATGATGTTGCCCCAGGTCGGGATCTCGGTGCTGACGCCCGCGCCCAGGAAGGACAGGATCGCCTCGGTGAGGATGGCGGAGGCGCAGATATAGGTGCCCTGCACGGTGAGCGGGGCGAGCGTGTTCGGCATCAGATGCTGCCAGAGGATCTTCGGCATGGAGGATCCCAGCGAAATCGCCGCCTCCACATAAGGCTCCTCGCGAACGGAGAGCACCACCGAGCGCACGAGCCGCACCACGCGCGGGATCTCCGGCAGGGTGATGGCGGCAATCACCGACCACAGGCTCGGCCCGTTGAGCGCCACCAGCGCGATGGCCAGCAGGATCGAGGGGATGGCCATCAGCGCATCCATGAAGCGCATGATGATGGCGTCCGCCAGGCGGAAGAAGCCGGAGACCAGACCGATCGCAAGGCCCAGCGCCACGGATACGACTGCAGCGCCCACCCCGATGAAGAGCGACACGCGCGCGCCCATCACCACGCGGGAGAAGAGATCGCGCCCGAAGGCGTCCGTGCCCAGCGGGAACATTTCGCTCGGGCCCTTCAGCCGCTGGGTGGCGTTGATGGTGAGCGGGTCATGGGGAATGTAGAGCGGCGCAAAGATCGCGGCGATCACGATGAGCACAAGCACGAGAGCGGCAATCATCGGGCCGCCGCCCAGCCGCCGCATCTGCCCGGGAAGGGACAGGAGGCCCAGAACCGGCTGAAGCCGGGAAGCAGGGGTCATGGCATCAGACATCAGTACCGGATCCTCGGGTCGATAAGGCTGTAGGCGACGTCGATCATCAGGTTGATGAAGACATAGATGGCGCTGGTGAGCAGGATCATGGCCTGGATGACGGGATAGTCCCGCGCCAGGATCGCATCCACCGTGAGCCGGCCGATGCCGGGAATGTTGAAGACGCTTTCTGTGACCACCACGCCCGAGATCAGCAGGGCAAAGCCGGTGCCGATGATCGTCAGGATGGGCACGGCCGCATTGCGCAGGGCATGGCGGAAGAGAACGAGCGTCTCGCCCACGCCCTTGGCCCGGGCGGTGCGGATGAAGTCCTCGCCGAGCACCTCGAGCATGCTGGCACGGGTCATGCGGGCGATCAGAGCCACATAGATGGTCGCCAGCGTCAGGCAGGGCAGGATCGCCCGCGACAGGAACTTGCCGAAGTCATCCCCAGGGGCCGTATAGCCCTGCACGGGCAGCCAGCGCAGCTGGATGGAGAAGACCTGGATGAAGATGTAGCCAATGACGAAGACCGGCACGGAAAAGCCGAGAACGGAGAAGGTCATCACCGCGTAGTCGGCCCAGGTGCGATGTTTCCAGGCCGCGATCACCCCCATGGGCACGGCAATCAGCACCGACAGGCAGATGGTGAGAAGCGCGATGTTGATGGTCGGCCAGATCCGCTGACCGATCAGCTCGGTGACGGGAATGTTGGAGATCAGGGAGATGCCCAGATCGCCACGCACCAGATGGCCGATCCAGGTGGCAAACTGTACCAGGATGGGTTCGCTCAAGCCCAGGGACGCGCGGATCTTCTCGAGCTGCGCGGGCGTGGCCGCGTCTCCGGCAATGATGGCTGCCGGATCGCCGGGTGTGAGCCGCAGCAGGAGGAAGACGAAGATCGCCACGAAGACGATGACCGGCACCACGGCGAGTAGTCGTTTCAGGATATAGCCAAGCATCGGCCGGCTGGCCCCTCTCGTTCGAGTGTCGTTGATGTTCTGGATGGAAACCGGGACAAAGGGCTGCGTCTTCGCCCCGGCTTCCTGTCGTGTCTCCGCCTAAAGGGGAGAAGACGGAGACAGTGTCCGAAGGTCCGCGCTCTTTCACACGGACCGGAGACGGGCGATCCCCCGGGCAGTTCCCGGGCGACCGCCCTGCCCCATCAGTCTTCCTTCTTCAGGTTCCAGAACACCGGCACCGGTGAGCCGATCATGTCGACGAGCTTGGTGGTGCGGGCCTGGGGCGACAGATACTGGCCGAGCGGGATGTAGTTGACCACGTCCAGCGCATGAGCCTGGATCTGCTTGGCAACGGTGGCCTGATCGTCAGCGGTCTCCGCGGCGATGAAGTCCTTGCGCAGGGCTTCCAGCTTCTCGTCCGTCGGCCAGCCGAACCAGGCATCGTTGCCACGGCCGTTCAGCATCGGGTTGATGAGCGGAGTGTTGATTTCCGGCACGCCCCAGTTGGTGAAGAACAGGTTCCAGCCGCCTTCCGCGGGCTTCGCCTGGCTGGCGCGGCGACCGACGAGGGTCTGCCAGTCCATGGCCTGCATGTCGACGTTGAAGCCGGCTTCGCGCAGGGCCTGAGCCGCGACGATCGGCTGAGCGGAGATGGTCGGCACGTCGGTCGGCTGCATCAGCACCACCGGCGTTCCGTCATAGCCGCTTTCGGCCAGGGCCTTCTTGGCCCCTTCCAGATCACCACCATTGATCAGGGTCTCGGCGCCGGCCTCGTCTTCCAGCGGCGTGCCGCAGCCGAAGACCGCACCGCAGACTTTGTAATAGTCCGGGTTGCCGATCAGGGTGCCGAGCACGTCTTCCTGGCTGAGCGCCATGAGCGCAGCCTTGCGCACCTTCACGTTGTCAAACGGAGGATAGAGGAAGTTCATGCGGCCGATGGTCTGGTAGCCGAGCGGATCGCGGACTTCCGCCACCACGTCGTCGCTGCCTTCCAGGATCGGCAGAAGATCCACCGGCACCTGCTCCATGTAGTCGACTTCACCGGAGAGCAGCGCGTTGATGGTGGTCTGGCTGTCGGGCATGGTGACCCACTTGACCTTGTCCACGTTCACGACCTTGCCGCCGGCCATCCAGCTCGCCGGTTCGGAACGCGGCACATAGTCCTCGTTCTTCACATAGGTCACGCTCACGCCCGGCTGATATTCCGCCTCGACGAACTTGAACGGGCCGGAGCCGATGAAGGAGGTGATGGACTCGGTTGCAGGCGTCGCGGCAACCGCTGCCGGCATGATGAAGGGCGGCAGCGCCGACATCTTGGCGATCGTGTCGATCAGCGGCGCGTAGGGTTCCTTGAGCGTCCAGACGAAGACCTTGTCGTCCTTGGGCTCCAGGCTCTCCGTCACGTCGAAGATGAGCTGGCCGCCGCTGTCCTTTACGCCCCAGCGCTTGAGGGATGCGACCGCATCGGCGGAGGTGACCGGAGCGCCGTCATGGAACTTCAAACCGTCGCGCAGGGTGAAGGTGTAGGTCTTCTTGTCCTCGGAAATCTCCCAGCTGGCCATCTGCGGCTGCGGCTTGAAGGTTTCGTCGACCGCCACCAGCACGTCATAGATCATGTAGGCATGGTTGCGCACGATATGGGCGGTGGTAATGACCGGGTCGATGACCCTTAGGCCCGAGTGCATCACCGCCGTGACGACCTTTTCCTCGGCAAAGGAAGGGGTCGCGAGACCGGTGCCGCTCAGAAGCGCACCCGCGATCAGACCCGCCTGGAGCGTACGGCCCCCGCGCAGCCATGCTGCCTTCTCCCGAAGGCTGTCCTTGAAACTCAGCATCTTCAACACATCCCATCTGGTTAGGTGATTGCTTGCTTATGGTTTCCCGGCCTGTTTCCGGCCGGTTCAAGGCGGACGGGATCTCGTCGGACCCCGTTCCGCAAGAGGTCAGGAGGCGGCGTCTGCCACCTCCAGTCTGGCAGGCACGAAGGCCGGCCCGCAAGGAGAGAGCCGCACGCCTTTCGCCAGCCGCCGGAACGGCAGATCCTGCGCCAGCAGGGCCATGGGCCCGGGCGCCCGCGCCACCAGAATGGTCTGCGCGATCGGCGTGAAATCGGCCCGGAAATGCACGGAGCTCTTGTTCACCAGGATCTTCTGCGCCGTCGGCTCGATGCCGACATAGCGGTACATCTCCTGATCGGCCATCTGCACCTTGCGGCTCGCCAGCACTACCCGGACGCCACCGATCCGCAGACAGGCGGAGGGGCCCAGATCCATGTGGGTTGCCCCGAAGAATGGCCCCTTGGCCATGAACTGTCCATCCGAGAGCCGCTCGACCCGATAGGTTGCGGTCAATGGCTCGTCGCCCGCCACGCCCGACTTGCCGCCCAGCGTCAGGGTGACATCGGCGCCCTCGCCCGCCGCATGGGCAAGCTGCGCGGCCTCCGGGTCGACCATCAGGCCGAGCGCCGCATCCTGCGCATCGGCTGCAATCAGCGCGGCCAGCATGCCGGCGGTGTTGGAATCCCCACCCGCACCGGGGTTGTCCTGGGTGTCGGCAATCACCACCGGGCGCGTGGCATTTGCGGCAAGGGACATGGCAAGCGCAACGCACTCGTCCGGGTCATGCGCCAGGCCCTGGAACTCCGCCTCCCGGGAGACGATCTGCGACAGCAGCGCATCGGCGGCCGCAGCCGCCGCGGATTGGTCTCCGGCATAGGCCAGGACGCAGCCGCGGCAATCCTCGAAGTCGGCCGCCGGGAAACCCATGAGGAAGGAGGTCGAGGTGACCCCATCCACCCCGGTCTCCGCCTGCGCCACACGGACATAGAGATCGCGCGCCGGCTCCAGCTCGGTCGACTGCCAGGGAATGGGGATCAGGAACGGCAGCTGCCGGAAGGCCTTGGCGAAGGGCGCCAGCCCAGCCCCGCGCCGGTCCATCAGACGCTCCAGCTGCTCAGCCGTGCGATGCCCGCTCTCGGCCATGTCCACGTGGGGATAGGTGCGATAGGCGACCAGCACATCGGCCATCTCCACCATGCGGGCGGTGACATTGCCATGCAGGTCGAGGGTTGCCGCAACCGGCACGTCCGGACCGACGGCTGCGCGCACCCGCGCCAGGATCTCGCCCTCGCCATCGTCGAGATGTTCGCAGACCATGGCGCCGTGGAGGTCCAGATAGACCCCGTCCAGCGGGCCGGCGGCCTCAAGCCGCGCAATCAGCTCACCGAGAATGGTCTCGAACGTCTCCCGTTCGACCGGAGCAGAGGGAATGGCCACCGTCCACAGCAGCGGCACCAGCTCCCACCCGGCAGCCTGACCGAAGTCGACGGCACCGGCCGCGCCGATGTTCACACCCGGACAGCGTTCGAGAATTTCCGCTCCCCGGCTCAGCGGCAGGTGGCCGCCGCCTTCCAGAAAGCGTTCGAAGGTCGCAGGCGTCGGCGCGAAGGAGTTTGATTCATGAAGGAACCCGGCAATCGCCACCCGTCTGGACATTCTCTTCTCCTGTCTTTGCCGAGGGGCACTGCCCGCTCCGCCTCACGTCTCACTCTCGTGTCGTCTGGTCCGCGCACCGGAGAGCGGACCGAATGACTATTCCGGGTCTCCCTCGCTGCAAAACTCCGGATCCCTGACCGGATGAACCGGGATCCGAAGCACGGCCTGCGAGCGGTGGCGGGAAATTTCCCCTCAGGTATCGCATTGCAATACTCTAGTATCAGTTTTATGCTAACGGACATTAACCTCCATGGTCAATCGCCCGCCAGATGCAATTGCAGGCACGAGGAGCCCAAAAAGAATGCGCGCCCGCACCCCCCATCGCCCTGCCCGTCCGGCCCAGCCATCCACGACCTCCGTCGCCCTCGGCACCGCCGGAACCGGACAGGTGGAAACCACCCGGGCCGACCCGCGCCAGGACCCGCTCTTCGTCCAGTCCATCGACCGCGCCCTGCAGGTTCTCTCGGCGTTTCATGAAACCTCGCGGCCGCTCACCCTTCAGGACATCAGCCGCATCACCGGGCTCGGCCGCTCCGCCGTCCAGCGCATGATCTTCACGCTCCGGGCGCTGGGCTACATCGACCGGGATCCGGATGATCGCGGCTATGTGCCCGGACTGCGCATCCTCGACCACACGCTCGACTTCCAGCGGCTGAACCCGGTGGTGGTCAAGGCCAACCCGATCCTGCTGGAGCTGCGCCGCATGACCCGCGAGCGCGTGGACCTGAGCCTGCGCGACGACCTGCGGCTGGTCTATGCCACCCGCCTCCAGAGCAAGCGGGAGATCCTCACCTCCACGCTCATCGGCAACAGCGTGCCGCTCTTCTGCACCTCCGGTGGCTGGGCGATCATGGCCCATCTGGATCAGGCGGAAGTGGAGGACATCCTTCACCGCTCCGACCGGATCCGCCACACGCCCCACACGCTCACCGACCTGCGTGACCTCAGACGCGCCGTGGCCGAAACCCGCGAACGCGGCTATGCGGTCGCTCGCGAGCAGATCCTCACCGGCGAGATCGCGCTGGGCGTCGCGATCCTCAATGCCCAGGGCGATCCGGTGGCGGCGATCCATTTGGCCGGATCGCTTGCCGAATGGTCCCGGGAGGACTTCGAGAAGCAGTTCGCCCCGCTCATGATTCAGGCCGCGCGCACCATAGGCCGGGCCTGAGATGCGCACGGCCCTGGACATCAGAGCTCCGGCCAGTTGGTGATCGGACCGCGTGCCTGCTCATAGGCGAGCGCCGCCGACAGCACGTCCAGATCGCCGAAGCGCGGCGCCACGATCTGCAACCCGATCGGCATGCCGCTTTCCGAGAAGCCGCAGTTGATCGAGCAGGCCGGCTGGTCGCCCATGTTGAAGGGCATGGTGAAGGCGATATGTTCGAAGGGCTTGGCCGGATCATTGGTGGGCGACGGCCATTCGGCCGGGAAGCTCACGATCGGATTGACCGGCGACAGCAGCAGGTCCACCTGCGTAAAGATCCGTGCGGTTGCCTGCCGGATCGCCAGCATCTGATCGAACCCTGCCGCAACCCGCGCACCGCTGAGCGACGAGGCCGCAGACGCCCAGTCCAGGATATAGGGCAGCACCTTCGCCCTGCGCTCCTCGGAGAAGGTTTCCATCTGGGCCCAGAACCGGGCGCGCCAGAAATCGTCGAGACCGTCCAGCATGGTGCGGGTCAGGACCCCGTCCAGCGGCACGATCTCCGCGCCCTGTGCCTCGAACCAGCGCACGGCCCCGGCCACGGCTTCGGCCACGTCCCGGTCCACGCCGAGACCGCAGCCAGCCTCCGCCATGTAGCCGATCCGCTTGCCCCTCAGATCCATCGGCGCCACGTCCCAGCTCTCGGTCATGGGCGGAAGCGACGTCGCATCGCGCCAGTCCGGACGGCTGAGGGATTTCATCAGGAGGATGCCGTCTTCGACGGTGCGCGTCATGGGACCGATGCAGCGCCCCGGATAATAGGGGAAGGCAGGCACCCGGCCCTGGGAGGCCTTGAAGCCGAAGAGGCCCGTCCAGCCCGCCGGCAGGCGCACGGAGCCGCCAATGTCGGTGCCCACATGCAGCGGCCCATAACCGGCGGCCCCCGCCGATCCGGACCCGGCGCTGGAGCCACCCGGGTTGGCCAACAGATCCCAGGGGTTGCGGCTCAGATGATGGAAGGTCGAAAGCCCGGAGCTGAGCATGCCGAAATCCGGGCACGTGGTCTTGGCGAAAAAGATGGCCCCGTCCTCGCGCAGCCGGGCCGCGGCAGGCGCATCGTCACTCGCCGGCGTCATGTCGCTGGCAGCCGTGCCATTGGGCACCGGATCCCCCTTGGTGGCAATCAGCTCCTTGAGCGTGACCGGCATCCCGTCGAGCGGACCGCAAGGGGTGCCCGCATGCCAGCGCGCCTCGGACGCGCGGGCTTGTTCCAATGCGGCTTCCGGCCGGAAATCCCAGAGCGCACAGACCTTTGGCTCACGTGCCTCGACACGGGCGATCAGCGCCTCCATGTAGTCGACCGGCGAGATGTCGCCGGCAGCAAACTGCGCCAGCACCGCGCCTGCGGACTGATCGAGAACCGTTTCCTCGAGCGCCCTGGCCGAAGGGCTGCGCTCCATCACATCGCCAGAAAGGGTCATGCCTGTCCTGTTCCTCGTCACCGGCGGTCCTGCGCCGCCTCCTGTCTGAGAGCAGGCTGCACGAGGCGGGAGCGGACACACAATGCCTTTCTTGAGGACGCAGCGTTGCCGAAACCGTTGCACGCGTGGCGCAGCAGCAGGATCCCCGGCGTCACCTTGTCGTCGCCGGCCAACGCCCGTCACGGACGGGCAGACAGGCTCCGTTGAAGAAGGTCTTCCAGATGGCGGGCAAATCGTTCGGCGGCAAAACTCAAGGGCGCGTCAGGGGGCAGGCTGAGCTGGAGCCGCGTGTCCACCTGCGCGTCGTCACCAAGCGGCCGCGCCACCAGCAGCCCCTGCTCCAGATCGCGCACCACGGAGAGTTCGGGCAGAATCAGCAGAGCCGCCCCGAGCCGCGCCAGCTCCTTCTGCACGGTCATGGAGGCCGTGGTGAAGACGACCTCGGCCGGACTGCGCTTCGCCGCCCGCAGCCGCGCCTCAATGGCCTGGCGCAGGGAATAGCCGTGATCCGGCAGGGCCAGCGGCCAGGCCTGAAGATCGGCGAGCGTCAGGACCGGGAGGGCGGCCGCCGGATGGTCGGGCGCCATGATCGCCCGATAGGCCATCGGCACCTGGGCGCGCACCCGCACCCGCACATCCTCGGGCGAGAACATCGTAAGCGCCATGTCCGCATCCCCCCGGGTGACGGCCATCAGTCCCTCGCGCGCCGAGGTTTCCTGAACCTTGAGGCGGATCGCGGGAAAGGCCTTCATGAAGCCGGCCATGGCATGAGCCATGACCGATCCGCTCGCCGCGCCATTGACGCAGACGCTCACCTCGCCGCGGCGCAGGCCACGCAGGTCATCGACAAACTGCTGCGCCTGATCGAAGGACCGGCTCGCCGTGCGCAGGTGCTGGGCGACCACTTCTCCGGCGGCCGTCAGCTCGATGCCACGGGCCCCGCGCTCGATCAGCGGCGCACCGAAATGATATTCCAGATTGTCCATCTGCCGCGAGATCGCCGTGGGCGACACGCCGAGAGACTGGGCCGCCTGCCGGATCGAGCGGCATTTGACCAGTTCGAGGAAATAGGTGATCGCCTGTATCTGCATGGGCCGTGTCCGAGGCTCTAGGTCTGTTGCGCAAGCGTCCAGCCTTGTGACGCAGGACGCAGCGCGTCAAATAACTTATCGACGTTACTTTAAGTTGGAAGAGAGGAAAACAGCGGCACCACCCGGTCGCGGGCCTCGCCTATGTGGAACCGCAGCGCGGCGGCAAGCCGATGGGGATCGCGCGCCTCCAGCGCCTCCAGGATCGGATCGTGGTTGCGCGCGATCCGCGCCGGGTCGTCATAGAGCCGTCCGATCACCGCAATGCCGGCGCGCATGTCGAGCGCGATGTCATCCAGCACCTTGAGGAGCCGCCCGTTGCCGGACAGGCTCGCAAGCATCCGGTGGAAGGCATAGTCGGCGGCAACCTGTTCCGCCGGACGCGCCGAGCGGGCAAGCCCGTGCAGCAGCCCCACCTGATGGCGCAGCCGGTCCATGTCCGCCTCTCCGATCCGCTCCAGCGCCTGACCGGCCGCATGGATCTCCAGCGCCAGACGCAGATCATACATGTCATAGAGCTGGGGCGCAGTCAGGGTGCGCACGAAGAACCCCCGCCGGGGATGGGAGATCACGAGCCCCTGCGCCTCCAGCAGGCGGGCGGCCTCGCGCACCGGCGCCCGGCTGGTCCCCAGTTCACGCGACAGCTGCAGCTCGTTGAGCCGCTCCCCCGGCGCATGTCGCCCGGCCAGGATCCCGTCACTGATCTGCGCCGCGATCCGGTGCGGCAGATCCCGCTCCGTGCCCGTGTCCATGTCCATGCCCATGCCCGTGCCCATAGCCGTGCCCGTCTCCGAACCGTCTCTCTCCATGTTCATCGCCCGCACTGCCAACCGCTTCCGTCTGTCTCACGGAGACATATTCCCATGAGAGCCGATTGTCGACAATTGACAGGCCCGTGACCCCATGCTTGCCTCGAGGCTTCCCGCCCCAGATCCGGACCCTGCCATGACCGATCCGCTTGCCCCTGCCGCCCCGTCCGAGGGTGAGGCCCACGCCTCCCTTCTCGACCCCGCACTGGAGGCCGCCATCCTTCAGGCGGTGGAGGACGGGTTCGACGCACAGATCGGCTTCACCTGCGATCTCGTGCGCTTTGCCTCGCGCCGCGGCGCCGAGCGCCCCGCCCAGGAATGGCTCGCCCGGCAGCTCTCCGACCGGGGCTATGGGGTCAAGAGCTTCCTGGTGGATCTGGCGAAGATCCACGACCATCCCGGCTTCTCGCCGGTCACCGTCGACTACCGGGACGCCCTCAATGTCATCGCCACCCACGAACCGCGCACGCCCCGCGGCAAGTCGCTGATCCTCAACGGTCACATGGACGTGGTGCCGGAAGGCCCGCTCGACATGTGGCAGGTCTCGCCCCCCTATGAGCCGAAGATCGTGGACGGCTGGCTGCACGGGCGTGGCGCCGGCGACATGAAGGCCGGCATTGCGGCCAATGTCTTCGCCCTCGATGCGCTCCGCCGCCTAGGATACCAGCCCGCCGCCAGGGTCCACATCCAGTCGGTGGTGGAAGAGGAATGCACCGGCAACGGCGCGCTCGCCTGTCTCGTCGAAGGCTATACAGCCGATGCGGCCATCATCCCCGAGCCGGAGGATGAACGACTGGTGCGCGCCAATGTGGGGGTGCTCTGGTTCGAGGTGCTGGTCGCCGGCCACCCGGTCCATGTGCGCGAGGCCGGCTCCGGCGCCAATGCCATCGAGGCAAGTTTCCGGGTCATCGAAAGCCTGAAACGCCTGACCGAGGCCTGGAACGGCGAGAAACACGCCTGCCCGCCCTTCGCCGACCATCCCCATCCGATCAACTTCAACCTGGGCCAGATCGAAGGGGGCGACTGGGCCTCTTCCGTGCCCTCCTGGTGCCGCATGAACTGCCGCATCGCCATCTACCCCGGCGACGACCCGAAGGACCGGGCCCGCCAGATCGAGGAGCATCTCGCCCGGGATCTGGCCGGCGACAGTTTCCTCGGCAACCGTCCGCCGCAGATCACCTGGAACGGCTTCTTCGCCCGCGGCTTCGTGCTGCCGGACAATACGGAGGCCGAGCAGGCGCTCGCCCGCGCCCATCGCCGCGCCACCGGCAGCGATCTGGAGACCATGGTCTCCACCGCCTATCTCGATGCGCGCGTCTTCGTCATCTATGCGGACATCCCCTGCCTGGTCTATGGGCCCGTCACCCGGGGCATCCACGGCTTTGACGAAAGGGTGAGCCTTGCCTCCGTCAAGCGCATCACCGGCGCCATCGCCCTCTTCATCGCCAGCTGGTGCGGACTGGAGCCGATCGACGTCTGAGGGGGAGCGGGCCGTAGCAAATCCTTAAGCGGTTGCGGAACACAATAAGAACAGGTAATGTACGTTCATGATTTGTACCGCCCGGATTCGATCCTCCTGTCCAGGGAGCGGCTCCGCACCGGGCGGCCCGTGACATGAGAGGCTGGGCATGCTCACCCGCAAGCAATACGAACTGCTGATGTTCATCCAGGAGCGCCTGAAGGAAACCGGCGTTCCGCCGTCCTTTGACGAGATGAAGGACGCCCTCGACCTCCGGTCCAAGTCGGGCATCCACCGTCTGATCACCGCCCTGGAGGAACGTGGCTTCATCCGCCGCCTGCCCAACCGGGCCCGGGCGATGGAAGTGTTGCGCCTGCCCGAGAGCATTTCGCCCGGCCTTGCGACCCCGCCCCAGCGCGGCACCTTCTCGCCAGAGGTCATCGAAGGCGACCTCGGCAAGCCCGCAAAGCCGGCAGCCCCCACGCGGCCCGCCGCCGATCCGGTTCCGGTCAGCGCCGGCATCGAGATCCCGGTCATGGGCCGGATTGCCGCCGGTGTGCCCATCGAGGCGATCCAGACCCACAGCCATTCCATCTCGGTTCCGCCGGAGATGCTTGGCAAGGGCGAGCATTATGCCCTCGAGGTTCGCGGCGATTCCATGATCGAGGCCGGCATTCTGGATGGGGACACCGTCCTGATCCGCCGGACCGACAGCGCCGAAAGCGGCGACATTGTCGTGGCCCTCGTGGATGACGAGGAAGCCACCCTCAAGCGCCTGCGCAAGAAGGGGGCCTCCATCGCTCTCGAAGCCGCAAACCCGGCCTATGAGACCCGAATCTTCGGACCGGGCCGCGTCCGGGTGCAGGGGCGTCTTGTGGCGCTGTTCCGGCAGTACTGACCGGGCGCGAGCACTCACCGGGCGGCAACACTGACTGATCGGGCCTCAAGGCGGTCCGGTCCCCCGGAAGTAGGTCCGTCGGGTCAGGGGCGCCTCTCTCGCCTTTTTACGCGGGTGGACGCCACTGCTAGCGCGATCCCGCAGCTGCGGATCCCATGGCCTCGGCATCAGCCTCGAGGCGGGGCATCCATGGCCGACGCAGGGACGGGATCGCGCTGCGCACATGAAGCACGAGCCCGGAGGGCGGCCCTGCTGCGCCCGATTTCGCCTCCGGTTCTGACAGTCGTTCCGGCGTTGCGAGCCCCGGCGTTTCAAGTCCCCGCGGCACCTCGCGCTCCGAGCCGGAACCGGAACTGGACCCGGTGAGGTGGTCGCCTTTCTCAACCCGGGGCGCATCCGGATGCGGGGTCAGCCACACGGACACGGCTCCGCCCGTGGCGAGCCTTCGCTGATCAAGCACGAGGCTTGCGGCGCAGTCCGGAGGCGCGATCAGGGCCGTGACGATGACATCCGCCAGAAGGCAGTCTTCCCGCAGGGCCGCGCCGGTTTTCGGCAGGGCAATCCGCAGGCTCCCCGGAAGGACGCCATAGGCTGACCCCTCGCGTCGCCTCGGCTCCGGCGCAGCAGCGGCCCCCTCTTGCGGGTCGGAGGGGCCGGATGGATCGGTTGACCGTCCGCTCGCACCATGTTCACGCGAGTCATGTGCACCGGCTCCCTCCGTCCCATACCCCCGCATCACACAGCCCCCCGCGTCGCAGGACCGCAAGAGGGACGTCACGCCCCGATGTCCGCCGGTTTCTCCCTCCGTCGTGAACCAGACCTCCGCCTGCAGGGACCGCGCGCGGGCCGTGGTGACCAGATCTCCCGTACGCGTCCGGAAGGCCACGTGGCGACCATCCGCCGAGACCTGCAGGTCCGGCGGCCGCTCCTGTCCCCAGAGCACGAGACCCAGGCCAATCGCCGCAAGCGGTCCGGCCGCCCCGATGAGCCCGGGGGCGGCCCGGCGCGACATGTCCCGCAAGCCTCGCGCAGCCCCTTGCCCGGCCTGACGCATCCGGACGAAAGGCCCCTGCGCGCGCCCCGAGGGAACGCCGGCGTCCCAAGCGTCACCTTGGCCCCCCTGCTGGCGAGCAAAAGGCACCGGCTCCCGGTCCGGATCCCCCGCCAGACGGGCTCCACCGCCCAGCCCCGCCCGGGGCGACGTCCCGCGCGCCGCCCAGGCAAGCGTGAGACAGATCAGCCCACCGCCAAGCAGCAGGCTGGCGGTCACCCCCGGCGGCGGCACCGCCCCCGCGACGGCCCCCGCTACGGCCCCCACAGCGCCCCCGATGCCCGATCCGTCACCCGTGCCGAATCGGGCCACCGCATGGGCGATCTCCAGCAGCCAACCAAGGGCAAGGGTCATGCCCTGAAGCGGCAGGCTCGCCAGACCGAGAGGCAGAAGCAACAGCGCAAGCCCGCCGAGCGGCATGATGATCAGGGCAAAGAGCGGCATGGCAAGCAGATTGCCGAGAAGGCCGAAGGGGGCAATCCGCCCGAAGTGATGGGCGCCGATGACCCCGGTGATCGTGCCCGCCACGAGCGACGTCACCAGCAACCCCAGCCCGTAGCGCCCGACGGCCCCGGCAAGCCGCAGGCTCCGCGAGCGGGTGGCAGGCCGGGCACGGCGCCGCCGTCCGCCCTCGCGCCCCCCTGCGCGCCGCCATCCCTCATAGACTGCAACCAGACAGAGCACGGCGCCAAAGGACATCTGGAAGCCCGGCGACAGCAGCCGCTCGGGAGCCGGCACCAGCAACAGGATCCCGGCGAGCGCCACCGAGTGGAGGGTCAGGCCGCGGCGGTCGGTGAGCCGCGCCAGAAACACCAGCGCCACCATGAGGAAGCTGCGCTGGGTGGGCACCGCCGCGCCGGAAATCACCAGATAGAGGGTCGCGAGCGCCAGACCGGCGACCGCCGCGATCTTGTGGGTGGGCGCCGACAGACTGAAGCCAGGCAGAAGCGCAAGAACCAGTCCGACCGCCGCATAGCCCGCACCGGCAAAGATCGCCATGTGCAGGCCGGAAATGGCCAGAATGTGGGCGAGACCCGCCTGCCGCAGATCCTCTTCCGCCGCCTCCCCCACGCCACTGCGGTCGCCCACCAGCAGGGCAACCGCAAGTCCGGCCTCCGGCCCGCCCCCGGCGCTTGCCAGGAGCCGCCGTGCGAGATCGGCCCGGAGCGCCTCAAGCCCCCGGGATGCCCGGCCCCTCCAGCCCGTGTCATCGCTCGCCTGCGGCATCTCCACGAAGCTGATCGGACCGAGCACCTGACCGCTGGCTCCAAGGCCGGCGAAATAGCTCCAGAAGGCAAAGTCATAGGCGCCGGGTGCCGCCGGACCTCCGCCAGGCACAAGCCGAAGACGGGCCTCGATCCGGTCCCCCGGCTGCGGGCCCGATGCCTGAAGTCCGGACCTTGGCCCTTCGGGTGGCGACGGGAGCCCGGCGTCCCTGGATGTCGCCTTCGGCGCCCGGACGTTCACCCGCACCCGCATGCCGAGGAGATCCGTGCGCCCTCCCTGATCCGTCTGCGGTCGGCCCTGCCGGTCCTGCAGCGCAAGGATCTTCAGCACCAGCCGCAGCCCCCGCTCCCTCGGCTCCGTGCTCTCCACATGGGCCAGCACCCGAACCACCCGCGGCGCATCGAGCCGCGGCCCGGCCACCTGGAGACTGCGCCAGGCCCCGCAGGCCACGCCGCTCACCAGAAGCAGGGAGATCAAAAGGAGCCGGGAGGTGAGCCGGGACGCGGGGAAAAGGAAGGGAGTGGGCTGCCCCCGGCGCGGCACCAGCAGGGCACGCACGCCCTGCCAGCAGCACGCCAGCGCAAGTCCGAGCCACAGAAGCGCAAGCGCCCAGGGCTCCGGCTCTTCGGGCAGCTGGAAATAAAGGCCGATGCCCGCGCAGAAGACCAGCGCGCAAAGGAGGGTGGTCTGGTTCGGATCCCCCAGCGGCGGCACCAGCGCCGCAAGCCTGAACGGGCCCGATGGGGCCTCACTCCGGGGTCGGGTTCGGCTCTCATACCGATCCGGACCCGGTGACCGCCCCGCCTTTGGCCCCGCATCCGGCTCGGACGCCGTCGGTGAGGAAGATGACCAGAAAGATGTCCGGGAAAATGAACGGGCAAACCCGGGGAACCGTCGCTGGACCCTGTCATCCGGGGCCGTATTCCGGCTGTCCCGACCGGCATCCCCCCGAGCCCCGCCTGGCGCGAGCGCTCCGGCCGCAGAGGCCAGGTCCTTGCCCTCATCCGGTCCGGCGGGGCCCCGACCCGGCCGATCGTCTGCGCGATCCGCCATCGGTCCCGTCATGCTTGCCTGGCGTCTCGAACGGGGGGACGCCCTCCCCCTTCCCTGCGGCCTCTCCGCCCGGCAGTCAGCCTGGCGCTCGCTCAGCCCGAAACGGTTTCACAGGCTTTTTGGCGCAAGGCTTTTTCAATGTCCCGCGCCTATGGTAAGACCCGGGCCAAACGGAGCGCCGCACGGTGCCCCGATCTTTTCACAGACCGACCGAAAGCACCATGTCCAAACCGATCGTCACGCGCTTTGCGCCCTCGCCCACCGGCTTCCTTCACATCGGCGGCGCCCGCACGGCCCTGTTCAACTGGCTCTACGCCCAGCACCACGGCGGAAAGATGCTGCTGCGCATCGAGGATACCGACCGGGCTCGCTCGACCCAGGAAGCCGTGGACGCGATCCTCGACGGCCTGAGCTGGCTGGGCCTGACCTGGGACGGCGAGCCGATTTCCCAGTTCTCCCGCGTGGCGCGCCATCAGGAAGTGGTCGACGAGCTGCTGGCCCGTGGCCAGGCCTACAAGTGCTATGCCTCGCCGGCCGAGCTGGACGAGATGCGCGAGACCGCCCGCGCCGAAGGCCGCGCGCCGCGCTATGACGGCCGCTGGCGCGACCGGCCCGAGAGCGACGCCCCCGAAGGCGTGGCCCCGGCCATCCGCCTGAAGGCCCCGCAGAACGGCGAGACCGTGATCGAGGATCTGGTGCAGGGCACCGTGACCTTCGCCAACAAGGACCTGGACGATCTGGTCCTCATGCGTTCCGACGGCACGCCGACCTACATGCTGGCCGTGGTGGTCGACGACCACGACATGGGCGTGACCCACATCATCCGCGGCGATGACCACCTGACCAACGCCGCCCGCCAGACCCTGATCTTCAAGGCCCTGGACTGGGATGTCCCGGTCATGGCCCATATCCCGCTGATCCACGGCCCCGATGGCGCCAAGCTATCCAAGCGCCACGGCGCGACCGGGGCCGAAGCCTATCGCGCCATGGGCTACCTGCCCCAGGCCATGCGCAACTACCTCGCCCGCCTCGGCTGGAGCCATGGCGACGAGGAGATCATTCCCCTCGACAAGCTGATCGAGTGGTTCGATTTCGATGCGGTCGGCAAGTCCGCGGCCCGCTTCGACTTCAAGAAGCTGGAGAACCTGAACGGCCACTACATGCGCTCCACGGCGGATGCCGATCTGCTGGACGACTGGAAGACCTGCCTCGCCCATCTCGACGGCGGTGCAGCAATCCTCGACTGGATGGCACAGGGCGATCATGAAGCCGTGACCCTGGCCGCCCTGCCCGGCCTGAAGGAACGCGCCAAGACCCTGGTCGAGCTGACCGACAGCGCCAGCTACCTGTGGCGCCAGCGCCCGCTGGACTGCGACGAGAAGGCCGAGAAAATTCTGGATGACACCGGTCGCCAGATCCTGAAAGATCTTCATGAGGTCCTGAGCGCTCAGCCTGCCTGGGACGCGGAGCCCCTTGAAATCGCCGTGAAGGCCTATGCCGAGGAAAAGGATCTCAAGTTGGGCAAGGTGGCACAGCCGCTGCGCGCCGCCCTCACCGGACGCGGGGTTTCTCCCGGTATCTATGACGTCCTGATCGCGCTCGGCCGGGAAGAATCCCTCGGCCGCATCGCCGACCAGGCCGCCTGACCCAAGGGCACTTCCGACGGACCCACAGCGCCGGGTCCGTCGGCACGCATAGCTCATTGTGAAGCGTATACATTTGCGCACAATGATCAACTTGCGGCGCTGCACCAAATGGTTTACGCAGAACGCGTCCATTCCTCCAGCAGCAGCTGGGCAGCGCGTTCGGCGTAGGGCCGGCACACAGGAGGACACTTGATGCCGGCCGGCAAAGGCTTGAGCGACGCCCGAAGACGTTGGCAAAACGCCCCTCGGAGCACACCGCCAAGAATGTCGCATAAGCGCTGCTGCATATGACATATGAAAAGGGGGTTTTCTGAATGGCCGACACTACTGCCAAGCTGAACGTGGGTGGTACCGAACAAGAGTACGACGTTCTCAGCGGCTCCATTGGACCGTCCGTCGTGAACATCGCGTCCCTTTACAAGGACACGGGCATGTTCACCTACGACCCGGGGTTCACCTCCACCGCGTCCTGCGAATCCAAGATCACCTACATCGACGGCGATGAAGGCACGCTTCTGTATCGCGGCTACCCGATCGATCAGCTGGCCGATCAGGGCGACTTCCTGGAAACCTGCTACCTGCTGCTTTACGGCGAACTGCCGTCCAAGGCTGAAAAGAACGACTTCGTGCAGCGTGTGACCTACCACACGATGATCCACGAGCAGATGTCGCGGTTCTTCGCCGGCTTCCGCCGCGACGCCCATCCGATGGCCGTCATGGTGGGCACCGTGGGCGCCCTCTCCGCCTTCTACCACGACAGCACCGACATCTCCGATCCGCATCAGCGCATGGTCGCTTCCCTGCGCATGATCGCCAAGATGCCGACGATCGCTGCCATGGCCTACAAGTACCACGTCGGCCAGCCCTTCGTGTACCCGCGCAACGACCTGGACTACTCGTCCAACTTCCTGCGCATGTGCTTCTCGGTTCCTTGCGAGGAATACAAGGTGAACCCGGTTCTGGCCCGCGCCATGGACCGTATCTTCATCCTCCACGCCGATCACGAGCAGAACGCGTCCACGTCCACCGTGCGTCTGGCCGGCTCTTCGGGTGCCAACCCGTTCGCCTGCATCGCGGCCGGCATTGCCTGCCTCTGGGGCCCGGCCCACGGCGGCGCCAACGAGGCAGCCCTCAACATGCTGTCCGAAATCGGCTCCGTTGACCGTATTCCGGAATTTGTGGCCCGCGCCAAGGACAAGAACGATCCGTTCCGTCTCATGGGCTTCGGTCACCGGGTCTACAAGAACTACGACCCGCGCGCCAAGATCATGCAGAAGACCTGCCACGAGGTTCTCGGCGAACTGGGCATCAAGGACGATCCGCTCCTCGACATCGCGATGGAACTGGAAAAGATCGCTCTCAACGATCCCTATTTCGTCGAGAAGAAGCTCTATCCGAACATCGACTTCTACTCCGGCATCACCCTGCGTGCGCTCGGCTTCCCGACCACCATGTTCACCGTGCTGTTCGCTCTCGCCCGCACCGTGGGCTGGATCGCCCAGTGGAAGGAAATGGTGGAAGATCCGTCCCAGCGTATCGGTCGTCCGCGCCAGCTCTACACCGGCGCGCCGAAGCGCGACTACAAGCCGATCGAACAGCGCTGAGCCTTTCGACAACAAGACATGGAGAAGGCCGCCCCCGGGCGGCCTTTTTCGTTTCTCGGGCTCCTGTATTGCGGCGCCTGTTTCTCGGCCCGTGTTTCGCGGCAAGCTGGCTCTCCGGCACACGCACCGGAACGGCATGACTTTCGCCTTGGCAAGCGCGGCGATTCCGGGTCTCTTGGGCACACGTTACCGCCCAAGCATTTTCCCTGCGAACTGGATTGCCCGTGCCCCGCCTGATCGAGATCTTTTCGCCGCGCGATGACGCCCTTTATCCGCTCACCGTCTCGTCCCTGCCCTTCACGGCCGGGGACACGGTCCGCAAGGGTGAAATCATCGTCGTCATCACAGGCCCCGAGCAGGAGCGCAAGATCCGCGCGCCCATGGACGGGTGGATCACGGCGGTCAATTTCGAGGCCGGCACAAGGCTCAACCTGCGCTCGCCACTGTTGCGCATGGAAGTTGCAGACGAGGCAACGAGGGACCCGCAGGAAACCACATCTGCGGCTCCCCGCAACGAGCCCGGGCCGGCCGGAGAGACGCTGCACGGCGCAACACCGCCACCAACGGCGACCGCGAGGCCTGACACCGAACCCGGCGCCACGTCCGGGAAGCCTGTCGCCGTTCAACCAAGGCAAAGCAAGTGGATCAGGTGGGGCGGCATTGCCGCCACGCTCGCCGTCCTGTGGCTTGTCACCCCGGCAACACGCTTCTCGCTTCTGTCCGGCGGCATGATCCCGCTGGATATTGCCGTCTCCCACGACCTCGGCAAGATCTGGTCCAACGTGACCGGCCCGATCCGCTTCGGGAGTGGCACCAACGGACAGAAGGAGACACGCCGCAAGGAGAAGCCGGACCTGCGGCGCTCCTCAGGCGCCCTGTCCCTGACCTGTCAGGGCACCGGTGAAGCCTATTGGCAGGGCTCCTTGCTCACGGGGGGAAAGCCGATCGAGACCCGGGACGACGATGTGCGGGGCACGCTGAAGCTCGACTATGACGCGCGCAAGGCCTGCATCGACGTCGCCTCCTACGGGAAGCGGGAGGGAAAGACCACCGCTCGCGAGATCATCGCCTATTGCGTCCCCTTCGAGATCAGCGGCGACACGCTCTATCTGAGCGATGACGAATATATTGGAGGGACCAGCACGGCGCCGACCACCCTTGGCCTGGCGGACCTGCGGATGCTCTATGACACTCAGAAGGAAGGACTGGATGGGGAACTCGAACGCGCCGAGACCTTCGATCTGACCTGTCGGGCCGCTGACTGAGATTACGGTAATCCACAAATCCGGGGCCACGAGCAGCTGCATGTGCCTGTCCAGACAAGCATGGATCAGGCCTGCACGGCTCCCGCGCGGATGAGAACGTCGATCACCACACGGGCCGCCGCTTCCGACTGGCTCTGACTTTCCGGCAAGCGCATGATCGCGTCCAGATCGCCGAAGGCGTCCACCTGGGACCGGCGTTCCTCCGTATCCGTCAGAAGCGTCTCCAGCCGCGCGGCGAGCGCTTCCGGCGTCACCTGCTCGTCCAGATATTCCGGGATCACGTTGCGGCCCAGAATGATGTTCGGCAGCACCATGGAGGTGACCTGGGCGATGGGAATGATCCTGTTCAGATCCTTGAGGCGCCGGAAGAACCAGTCCACCTTGTAGGCGACCGCCATGGGGACGCCGGCAATGGCGAGCTGAAGCGTGACCGTGCCCGACGCCGCGAGCGCCGCATGGGCGCGCCGGAAGGCCTCATTCTTCGCCGCCTCGCCTTCCAGGATCGTCGGCTTCACCGGCCAGGAAGCTGTCTCCTGCCGGATGCGCGAAACCAGATGAGGCACGGCCGGAAGCAGCACTTCGAGATCCGGCACACGGGCCGCCACACGGGCCACCGTCTCTCCGAAGACAGGAAGGAGCCGCTCGATCTCGCTGCCCCGGCTTCCGGGAAGAACCACCAACACCCGGTGCGGATCGTCCCGATCGCTGCGCTCACCCGGCGCGGGACGCAGATCGCCCAGATGCTCGATGAGGGGATGCCCCACATAATGGGTCGCGGGGCCGCCGAGCCGCGCGTGCACCGCAGGCTCGAACGGCAGAAGCGCCAGCAGCGCGTCCACATAGGCGCGCATCTTTCGCGCGCGCCCCGGACGCCACACCCAGACGGAGGGCGACACATAACCGACGATCGGAATATGCGGCGCCTTGCGGCGCACCCGCTTGGCCACGTTATGGGTGAAATCCGGGCTGTCGATGATGACGATCACATCCGGATCCGCCTCGACCAGCGCGTCAACAGTCTGATGTACGCGCTTGATGATCAACGGCAATCGCTGAAGAACCGCCGTCAGGCCCATGACCGACGTATCGGCAATGTCGAAGACCGAGGTCAGTCCTTCGGCCTGCATCCGGTGGCCGCCGGAGCCGCAGAAGCGCAGGCCTGTTCCGAGCTTCGCCTTGAGGGACGCCATCAGCGCGCCACCGAGAAAGTCGCCGCTCTCCTCGCCCACCACGAGCCCGACGGTAAGCGGACGATCCGGATGGGCGCTGGAGCAAGGAGCCTTCGCGGTCATGCCGGTGCTCCGCTGTCGCCCGCGAACCCGAAGACGAAGAGACCGGCCGCATCCGCAGCCCTCAGGGTCTCCTCCCGCTCCGCGATCAGGGCGCCGCCGCTTTGGACCGCAATGCCCGCGAGGCCCGCCGCCTTGGCCAGCGCGACGGTCTTCGGCCCGATGGTCGGAAGGTCGACCCGCAAGTCCTGACCCGGTTTCACGGTCTTGACCAGCACGCCCGACGGCGCCCTGGCCCGAACCCGGCCGGAGGCACGCAGCTGGGCGCAACGCTCCAGCATGGCATCGGTCCCCTCGGCCCCTTCCAGCGCCACGACACGGCCGGCGACCGCAATCGCCCCCTGGCCGATATCCAGATCCCCGAGCCGGCGGGCGGCCTCCCGCGCAAGGCCCACATCGGCGAGAGCGGCCGCGTCCGGGTGCAGCGCGCCAAGCGCCCCTTCGCCGGCCAGAAGGGCCGGAGCAATTTCATGAAGTCCAACCACGTGGAAACCCTCCGCCTCGAAGATGCCGATGACCTTCGACAGCAGGCTGTCGTCGCCCCCGGTCATGGCCCTGAGAATGCGCGGCAACCGCCGCAGCGTGCCCGGATCGCCGAGAATGGAGGTGAAATCCGGGCGGCGGACGATGCCGCCGATCAGGATCAGGTCACGGCATCCGGCCCGCGACAGGCCCTTGAACAGGCGCCCGATCTCGCCAAAGCCCAGCACCGCATCGGCCCGCTGGGTAATCGCCTCGCAGGCCTCGTTGCGAATGGCCACCACATGGGCGCGCCGCCCGGCGCGGCCCAGTTCGTCAAGAACGGCGAGCGGCAGGGAACCATTGCCGCAGATGAGCCCCACAGGCCCGTCCACGCTCCCTGCCGCTTGCCGCATGATCGCTCAGCCTTCGCCGCGCGGCGTCATGAAACGCCGGTTCTCGCGGGCGAACATGAAGTCGGTGACGGTTTTGACCAGCGGCCGATCCGCGTGAGCCTCCGCCACGCGCGCGGCGCGCTCCAGCAGCGTGCCTTCCTCGCTCTCGAAAATCTCGCGATAGGCCGCCCGCAGCGCATGAATCTCCTCGCGCGGCAGGTTGGAACGCTTGAGGCCGACCAGGTTGAGCCCGGCCAGATGCGCCCGGTCACCGATGGCGGAGCCGAAGGGAATGAGGTCGAACTCGACACCGGTCAGCCCGCCGATAATGGCGCCCTTGCCCACGCGGATCCACTGGCGAACGGCGCTGAGGCCGCCCAGGATCACGTGATCCTCCAGCTCCACATGGCCTGCCAGCGTGGCGTTGTTGGCCAGAATGCAGCCATTGCCGACCACACAGTCATGGCCCACATGGGTGCTCATCATGAAGAGGCAGTTGTCGCCTATCTTCGTCAGCCCGCCGCCGCCGGCCGTGCCCGGGTTCATGGTCGCGTGTTCGCGGATCTGGTTGTTGCGGCCGATCTCCAGACGGGTGACCTCGCCAGCATATTTCAGATCCTGCGGCTGATGGCCGATGGAGGCGAAGGGGAAGATCGTCGTCCCCTCACCCACGGACGTGTGGCCAGCCACCACCACGTGGGACTTCAGCTCGACGCCATCATGCAGGGTCACATTCGGACCGACCACGCTGTAGGGCCCGATCACGCAGCCGTTGCCGATCTGCGCTCCGTCCTCGACAATCGCGGTGGGATGGATCTTGGTCATTGCGGCCTCACGCATCCACCAGCATGGCGCTGATCTCGGCTTCGGCCACCTTGGCACCCGACACCATGGCAATGGCGTCGAACTTCCAGATGTTGGCGCGCTGCTTGATCTTTTTGACGTGGAATTCCACCACATCGCCCGGCACCACCGGCTTGCGGAACTTGGCCTTGTCGATGGTCATGAAATAGACCAGCTGCGGGGCCGCTCCGTCGCCGCGTGCGTGAATGCACAGGGCACCGGCGGTCTGGGCCATGGCTTCGATCAACAGGACGCCCGGCATGATCGGCTGCTTGGGGAAGTGACCGGTGAACTGCGGCTCGTTGATCGTCACGTTCTTGATGCCGATGCAGCTGTCGTCCCCGTCCATCTCGATGATCTTGTCGATCAGCAGGAAGGGGTAGCGATGCGGCAGCAGCTCCATGATCTTGAGGATGTCGGCGCTGGCCAGTTCTTTCTTCTCGGTAACGTCCATTGTCGTGCCCCCATCTGGCGCGGATCCGAAGCCGCGCCCGTCAGATACATTCGGGTAGAACTCGTTCGAGCCCCGTTTAAGCGTCCTTGCCGCGCTCCGCAAGCTTGCGCAAGGCGGCGATTTCGCGGAACCACTGCTTTACCGGCTTGGCCGGGGTGCCGCCATAGCGCCCGCCGGCGGGCACATCCTCGTTCACCACACTGACGGCGGCAATCTGCGCGCCCATGCCGATGGTGACGTGCCCGCGCACCCCCGACTGACCGCCGATGGCCACGAAGTCTTCCAGCGTGCAGGAACCGGACAGGCCCACCTGAGACACGATCACGCAGTGCCGGCCGATGACCACGTTGTGGCCGATCTGCACCTGGTTGTCGATCTTGGTGCCCTCGCCGATCACCGTGTCCCGGTTGGCACCCCGATCGACCGTCGTGTTGGCACCGATCTCCACCTTGTCCTGAATGATCACCCGGCCCACCTGCGGCACCTTCAGATGCCCGCCCAGACCCATGGCATAGCCGAAGCCATCTTGCCCCACGGCTACGCCCGGGTGCAGATAGACCTGATTGCCGACGAGCGCATGCTGGATCACCACATTGGCGCCAATCACGCAGTCACGCCCGATGCGCACCTTGTCGCCGATCACCGCATTGGCCTCGATCCGCGTGCCCCGGCCGATCTCGGCCCCGGCGCCGATCACAGCCCCCGGCCCCACGCGCACCCCGTCTTCGAGCAGCGCGTCGGGATGAACCACGGCCCGCTCGGAGACACTCGACAGCGCCTGAACCTGCGGCACCATGGCGTCGGGGAAGAGCTTCGCCAGAACCAGCGCCCAGCCCTTGTAGGGTTCGGCACAGACAAGGGCCGCGACCCCCTCGGGAACCTTGGCGGCATGTTTCTTCGCCACCAGACAGGCGGCCGCACGGGTCTGGGTCAGCTTCTCCAGATAGGCCGTGTTGTCGAAGAAGACGAGCGCCCCTTCGCTGGCATCCTCCAGAGGCGCGACCAGGCGGATCACCGTCTCCGGCGTTCCGCTGGCAATCTCGGCGCCAGCCCATTCGGCGATCTGCCCGATGGTGACCGGGGCGAAGGGGGCGAAGAAGGACAGGTCTGTCATGGCGTGCACTCGAATACTCTGCGCAAGGCGCAATCTGAACGGCAAACGGCCGCCTTTGGGGGCGGCCGTCCGAAATCTTTGTACGGAAGCCCGGAGCTTCTCGACCCGGCTTAGAAGCGGGTGCCACCGGAGAGGCGGAACACCTGGGTCTTGTCGCTGTCTTCCTTCATGAGCGGCCAGGCGAAGTCGGCACGCAGCGGACCGAACGGCGACTGCCAACGGATACCCGCACCAACCGAGGCGCGCAGGGCGAAGTCGTCCGAAACCACCTGACCACCGTTGGTGTTCACGATGTTCTCCAGATCGTCATCCGCATCCCACAGGGAGCCCGCGTCTGCGAAGACCGCACCGCTCAGACCGAATTCCTTCGGGATGACCGGGAACGGGAAGGTGCCTTCAGCCGTGGCGGCGAAGAACATCTGGCCGCCGATGGCATCGTCACCCACGGAGTCACGCGGACCGATGCCGGAGTTCTCGAAGCCGCGCACCATGGTGCCGCCCATCATGAACTGCTCGGAAACGCGCAGACGCTCGTCGCCCAGACCGGTGATGTGACCGCCCTGGATGGCCAGCTTTCCGACCAGACCGAAGTCCGGCAGCAGCTCGCGATAGGCGCGGGCTTCGGCCGTGGTCTTCAGATAGAAGCTGTCGCCGCCGACGCCGGCAAATTCCTGACCGAACGTGGCATAGAAGCCGTCGGACGGGTTCAGGTTGTTGTCCAGCGTGTTGTAGGCCAGCTTGTAGCTGATGGCCGACGTCAGACGCTTGCCGAGGCTGTCGCAGATGGCCGGAGACAGGTCCGGGTTAACCGCACAGTCGGCCAGACCGGTTGCACCAGGGCTTGCCGGATCGGAAATGTCCGTCTGGTAGATTTCGTAGCCAAGACGCAGGGTCAGCTCTTCTTCCTTGAGCGGAAGGGTGAAACCGAAGCCGCCGCCGATCTTGTCCTCGTCATAGTCGCGGTAATCGTTCTCTTCCGTCACCTTGCGGTACAGGTCGAGATCGAAGCCGATGCGACGGCCGAGGAAGAAGGGTTCACGGAAGGAGAACTCGTAGGACTGGGTGTCCGTACCGCCGCCCACGCCGATCTTCACGTACTGGCCACGGCCGAGGAAGTTCTTCTCGGAGATGGACACGTCGCCGATGACGCCGTCGGTGGTCGAGTAGCCGATACCGAAGGAGACTTCCCCGGTGGCCTTCTCTTCCACGTTCACATTGACCACGACCCGGTCGGGCGCGGAACCCTGGGAGGTGGTGACGCTGACCTTCTCGAAGAAGCCGAGGTTCTTCAGGCGACGCTCGGCCTTGTCCAGCAGCGCGCGGTTGAAGGCATCCCCTTCCGCCAGATCGAACTCGCGACGCAGGACATATTCCCGGGTGCGATCGTTGCCGACGATGTTGATGCGCTCCACATAGGCGCGCGGACCTTCCTCGATGTAATAGGTCAGCGAGATGGTCTTGTTGTCATAGTCGCGGGAGGCGCGCGGACGCACCTGGGCAAAGGCATAACCGCCTTCGGCCACGCGAACCGTCAGGTCCTCGACGCTCTGCTCGACACGCAGCGAGTTGAACGTGTCACCGGCATCGGTGCGCACGACACCACGCAGGCTCTCCGGATCCACGTCGGACAGGGAGGACACCACTTCCACGTCGGAAATCGTGTACTTCTCGCCCTCGTCCACCGTGAAGGTCACGTAGAAGACGTTGGTCTCGCGGTCGAGTTCAGCGGTCGCAGAGAGAATGCGGAAGTCCGCATAGCCCTTCTTGAAATAGTACTGACGCAGCAGCTCCTGATCCGCGGCCAGACGGTCCGGATCATAGGTGTCGGTGGTGCGCAGCCAGCCCAGCAGACCGGTTTCACGGGTGCGGATCACGTCCTGCAGACGGCTGTCGGAGAAGGAGTCGTTGCCGATGAAGCTGATGCGCTCCACGCCGGTCTTCGCCCCTTCGTCGATCTCGAACACCAGGTCGACGCGATTGTTGGCCCGATCAATGATCTTCGGCTCGACGGACGCGCCGTAGCGGCCGGAGCGACGATAGGCTTCGAGCAGGTTCTGAACGTCGGACTGAACCTTCGCACGGGTCAGCATGGCGCGCTCGGAGGACCGCACAACGGTCTTCAGGGCATCGTCATTGAGCTTCTTGTTCCCTTCGAAGGAGACCCGGTTGATCATGGGGTTCTCGCTCACGGTCACCACCACGGAAGAGCCCTGCGGGGTGATCTTCACGTCGGCGAACAGACCGGTCGCAAACAGCGCCTTCAGCGATTCGTCCACATCACCAGCCCCGTAGGACTGGCCCGGACGGATCGTCAGATAGCTGAGAACGGTTTCTTCCTCGATGCGCTCGTTGCCGCGCACCACGATGGAGCGGGCGACAGCAGCTTCGGCAACGGTGGCGGAAAGAGGACCGAAACCGACCGGAACGATGGCGCTCGAGCCCAGGAACGCCGCTGCAAGGAGCACGGCGGAGGAGTTTTTCTGCAATCGCTGCATTAGTGCGCTATGCCTTTTGTCTTAAAGCCCCGACACGACCGGACGGCCATGAATGGACGGATTCTCAGCAACTCGGGAATGGTTTTACAGCCTTTTGCCGATTACGCAACAGCCCGTCCACCGAGAAAGCGATTTTGTTAGAACACGTTGCGCCGATGTCACTTGATAAACCTTAAAGATTTGTCAAATGCAGCACATCGTTCCAGGTTGCGAACACCATGAGCAGCAGGACGATGCCCATGCCGATGCGGAAACCGATATCCTGCACCCGCTCGCTGAGCGGCTTTCCCTGCAGGGCCTCGGCCAGATAGAACACAAGATGGCCACCATCGAGCATGGGAACAGGCATCAAATTGATGAGCCCGATGGAGACCGACAGCACGGCCGCAAGGCTCAGGAGCGCCATCACCCCTTGAGTTGCGACCTGCCCGGACACCTGCGCCACCCGGATCGGGCCGCCCAGCTGGTCGGCGCTTTCACGCCCGGTGATCACGCCGCCCAGATAGCTGAGGGTCCGCTCGGCAATGAACCAGGTTTCCTGGGTGCCGGCGACCACGGCCTCGACGAGACCGTAATTCTTGACCTTCACGTCATCCTGGCTCGGGCTGCGCGACACGCCGAGAAGGCCGATGCGCTGCTCGTTGCCGAAATTGTCGCGCACCACCCGCGCCTGCGGCGTCACGCTCAGCTCCACCACGGCACCGGCCCGGTCCACGGTCATGGCCAGCGTCCGGTCGGCGCTCACGGAAACGATCCGCTGCAGATCCGAGAAGGCTTCGATCTGGCGCCCGTCGACGGTCAGGATCAGGTCCCCGGTCTGGAGACCGCCGGCCTCCGCCGCACTGCCCGGCTGCACCTGATCGACCAGCGGTGCGGTGATCATCTTGCCGAAGGAGAAGAAGATCGTCGCGAAGATGACGATGGCGAGGATGAAATTGGCGATCGGCCCGGCGGCCACCACGGCGGCGCGCTGCGCCACGGGCTTGGCCACGAAGGCGCCTTCCCGCTCCTGCGCGCTCATGGCGGCGATCCGCTCCCGGTCCGGCACGCTGGCCGCATTGTCGTCGCCGGCGAACTTCACATAGCCGCCGAGCGGGATCAGGGACAGGCGCCAACGCGTGCCCTTGGCATCATTGAAGCCGAAGAGCTCGCGCCCGAAACCGACGGAGAAGGTCACGACCCGCACGCCGCACCAGCGGGCCACCAGGAAGTGGCCGAGCTCGTGGAAAAACACCACGATGGTCAGGACGAAGAGGAAGGGAACCAGATACCCCACGACCAGGTCATAGGCGGACGTCAACAGATCCAACAAGCGAATGCTCCACACGCGGGGCTCGGAATGACCGGCAGTCCTCCGCCGGTCAGCAAGCCTCAAGGTTACTCAAGCCCTAGCACAATCCCCTTGCAATAGGGTTACCCCAAGGGACGATCGGGTTGCAAACGGATTTCACGTGAGGTCCACCGGCAAGACGGCACCCGCAACCGGCCATCGCGGGCCAATCAGGAGGGCAGCAGGAGCAGCGGCAGGAGCAGCGACAGGATCAGCGTCCGGCGATCCATTCCCGGCAGAACGCCCGCGCCTGCGCATCCACCGCCAGCACGTCATCGATGCTGGACACGGATCCCGAGGACCCGGCACTCATCCGCTCGACCACGGCGGCAACCGCCGCCGGAATGTCGAGGAAGCCGATGCGGCGCTCAAGGAAGGCGGCAACCGCCACTTCATCAGCCGCATTCAGGCTGGCTGTGGCGACAGGGCCGCTCTCCATTGCCACTCGCGCCAAAGGCAGCGCGGGGAACCGCACCGGATCCGGAGCCTCGAAGCTGAGGCTGGCAATGCGCGCCAGATCCAGACGCTCCACCGGCACCTCGATCCGCCGCGGCCAGGCCAGGCAATGGGCAATCGGCGTGCGCATGTCCGGACTGCCGAGCTGGGCCAGCAGGGATCCGTCGCGATACTGCACCATGCCGTGAATGACGGACTGGGGATGGACGAGGATGTCGAGCTGATCGGCCGTCAGCGGGAAGAGATGAAACGCCTCGATCACCTCGAAGCCCTTGTTCATCATGGTGGCGCTGTCGATGGTGATGCGGCTGCCCATGTCCCAGTTCGGGTGCTTCAGCGCCTGTTCCGGTGTCACGCTCGCCATGGCCTCCAGCGAGGCCTGGCGGAACGGCCCCCCGGACGCGGTCAGCACCACCTTCTCGATCTGGTCCGCATTGTCGCGTTCGAACACCTGGAAGACGGCGCTGTGCTCGCTGTCGACGGGCAACAGGGTCGCGCCCGTCGCATGAACCTGCGCCATGAAGAGATCACCGGCACAGACAAGACATTCCTTGTTGGCGAGCGCCAGACTGCGCCCGGCGCGCAGGGCGGCATAGGTGGGCTTGAGCCCGGCCGCACCCACGATCGCCCCGACGACCATGTCGCATGGCCGCTCGACCGCCTCGAGAACCGCGGCCTCACCGGCGGCAGCCTCGATGCCGGATCCGGCCAGCGCTGTCTTCAGGGCGTCGTGCAGATCCGCGCGCGCAATGACGGCCACCTGCGCCCTCACCCGCCGCGCCTGGGCCGCCAGTTCCTCAACATTGGAATGCGCCACCAGAGCCACGACCTCGAAGCATTCCGGATTGCGGCTCAGGATGTCGAGCGTGCTCTTGCCGACGGAGCCGGTCGCACCCAGCACGGTGATCCTCTGTCTAGAGGTCTCGGACAGAAGGCCACCGAAGGATGGGGACGCGGAGGATGGGGAAAGGGACACGCTCATGTTACTCCAGGCGCAAGCCGGAACGGACCGAAGCGGCATGGATGCCGCGGCCGTTGCCCTGACTTGCCGCGATCAGGTCAAACCGAAGCCGGACACCGGGCCCATCAGGCTGCCGCCAAATGCGAGCCCCAGCAGGGCGGCCAGGATGGCAGCCGCCACGAGACCGTCGATCCGGTCCATGATACCGCCGTGACCGGGAATGAGATGGCTGGAATCCTTCACCGAGAACCGGCGCTTGAGCGCCGATTCCATCAGGTCCCCCGCCTGGGAGGCGGCCGACAGGAGCGCGGCCAGAGCCATCCAGCCAACGACGCCCTGCGCGCCCGTCAGATGGGCATAGAGACCGGCGAAGGCCACGGCGAAACCAAGACCCCCAAGGGATCCGGACCAGGTCTTGTTGGGGGACACGCGGCGCCAGAGTTTCGGACCGCCAACGAAGCGCCCGACGAAATAGGCGCAGACATCCGTCGACCAGACCACGACCAGAAGATAGAAGAGGAACACCGCCCCATGGCTGCCCTCGCGCAGGGCGAAGAGCGACAGCATGGAAAGCCCCGTATAGACGACGCCTTCTGCGGCCCAGCGGGCGGCAGGCGAGCGCTCCGCGCTGATGCCGAGCCCCCAGACCAGGGCCGCCCCGAGCAGCACGACCACAAGGCCCATTCCGGGAAGACCGGAGAGCTGCAGGCCAAAGGCGGTGACAAGCACCAGATAGGCCAGAATGCCGTGCGGCGCGCTGCGCGCCGTGCCGGTGATCGTCAGCCATTCCCACAGGAAGCCAAGCCCCGCCACGACAACAAGTGCAGCAAAGGGCAGACCGCCCAGCCACACGAGCAGGAGCACGGCCGGACCGAGCACGAGGGCGGACAGAAGACGGAGCTTGAGGTCACCCATGCGGGATTTCGGCGCCGGAGTGCCGGGGACCGGAGAGGTATCGGAGCCGCTCATCACAGGGCCTTGGCTTCAACGCCGCCAAAGCGGCGGTTGCGCGCCCCATAGGCCTCGAGCGCGCGGTCGAACGCCGCCTCGTCGAAATCGGGCCACAGGCAGTCGCAGAAATAGAGTTCGCTATAAGCGGCCTGCCACAGCAGGAAATTGGACAGACGGATCTCGCCGCTGGTGCGGATGATCAGATCCGGATCGGGCATGTCGCCCGTGTCCAGAGCCCGGGAGATGTGGTCGGCTGAAATGGCTTCGGGCGCGAGCTTGCCCGCCGCCACATCCGCCGCCAGCCGCCGGACAGCGCGGGTCAGCTCGTCGCGGGCCCCGTAGTTGAAGGCCACCACCAGCGTGAGGCCCGTATTGGCCCGGGTCAGATCCTCGGCCTCTTCGAGAAGCTGCCGGATCGACCGGTCAAGATCGTCCCGGCCGCCAATCACCCTGATGCGGACATTCGCCTCATGCAGCTCGCTCAGATCCTGCTGGATGAACCGGCGCAACAGGCCCATGAGGAAGGTGACTTCCGCACGCGGCCGGCTCCAGTTTTCCGAGGAAAACGAGAAGATGGTGATGTAGTCGAGACCGATGCGGCCCGAGTGGCGGATGATCCGCCGCAGGGCCTCGAGGCCCTGGCGATGACCGTCCGTGCGCGACAGACCCCGAGCCTCGGCCCAGCGGCCGTTCCCGTCCATGATGAGACCAACATGGCGCGGAAGGCGCGGCTCCGAAGGGCTGGGCCTTCCGGAGACCGGG
Source organism: Roseibium aestuarii (assembly GCF_008477545.1). Classification (GTDB taxonomy): domain Bacteria; phylum Pseudomonadota; class Alphaproteobacteria; order Rhizobiales; family Stappiaceae; genus Roseibium; species Roseibium aestuarii. The sequence continues at coordinate 1,782,257 of NZ_VORA01000001.1, forward strand.
GAATAGTCGGCATTGGCAGTCATCGCGCATCGCCTCGGTAACAGGCAGCCTGATCAGCCGATCAAACCTGGGAGATTTCCTGCTGCTTCTTTTCCAGCATGGAATCGACTTCGGCAATCATGCTGTCGGTCAGCTTCTGCACTTCGTCGGACGCCACGCGGCTGTCGTCCTGGGAAATCGTCCCGTCCTTTTCCGCCTTCTTGGCGGCATCCATGCCATCACGACGCACGTGACGGACGGCGACCTTGGCCTGTTCCGCATATTTGTGCGCGATCTTGATGAGCTCCTGACGGCGCTCCTGGTTGAGTTCCGGGATCGGCAGGCGCAGAAGCTGGCCGTCCATCACCGGGTTCAGACCCAGATTGCTTTCGCGAATGGCGCGGTCCACGGCCTGCACCATGCCCCGGTCCCAGACCTGCACAGCAACCATGCGCGGCTCCGGCACGCTGACGGTGGCAACCTGGTTGATCGGCATGGCCTGGCCATAGGCGTCCACGCTGATGGCATCCAGCATGGATGCGGAAGCACGACCGGTGCGCAGGCTGGCGAAATCGGTCTTCAGGACGGAGAGCGCCCCTTGCATGCGGCGCTTGAGATCCTCGAGATCCACACCTTCTACCGCCATCTCATCCTCGCTTCGTTCTTGTTTGTTCGTCGTTTAAGCTCGTGCGAGCGTCTGCGCGAAACATCGCACACCCTTCGCGAAACACAAGCCGGTTGCCCTGTTTATTGGCAAAAGAATCAGGCGCCGACAACCGTATAGAGGCCGGTTTCCTGTAGAACGCTGACCAGCGAACCGGGAGAATGGATGGAAAATACGATGACGGGCACGGAATTGTCGCGGGCCAGCGCGATGGCCGTGGTGTCCATGACCTTGAGATCGCGCTTGATCACATCCTCATAGGACAGGCTGTCGTAGCGCTCAGCATCCGGATTGACCTTCGGGTCCTCGGAATAGACGCCGTCCACCTGAGTGCCCTTCAGGAAGGCGTCGCATTTCATCTCGACCGCGCGAAGAGCCGCACCCGAATCCGTGGTGAAGAACGGGTTGCCCGTGCCGCCGGCGAAGACGATCACGTCGCCATCTTCCATGTAGCGCTCGGCCACCCGCTGAGAGAAGGTCTCGCAGATGGAAGGAACGGGCACTGCGGAGAGCACACGGGCCGGAACCTTCACCCGGCGCAGGGCGTCGGCAAGGGTCAGGGAGTTCATGATGGTGGCCAGCATGCCCATGTGGTCGCCAGTCACCCGGTTGCCGCCCTTGGCGGCAACAGCCACGCCACGGAAGATGTTGCCGCCGCCGACAACCACGCCCACCTGGGCACCCAGAGCAACCGCATCGGCGATCTCCTTGGCGATCCGCTCAACCACCGCCGGGTCGATCCCGAACGTCTGGGAGCCCATCAGGGCCTCGCCGGAGAGCTTCAGCAGTACACGTTTCCAACGCAGGGGCTTGGTCATGACAGCAACCTTCTTCTTGTGATGCGGACTGGTCCTTCTATAAAAAAAGCGCCGGACGATGCCGGCGCTTTTTCTGGATCAGGCTTACTGCCCAGTGGCGGCTGCCACCTCTGCGGCGAAGTCCGTCTCTTCCTTCTCGATCCCCTCGCCCAGGGCGAAGCGAACGAAGCCGGTCAGCTTGACCGGGGCGCCCAGGTCCTTGGCCAGAGCCTCGACAGCCTGTTCGACGGTCTTGTCCGGGTCGATCACGAAGGCCTGCTTGGTCAGCGTGACTTCTTCGTAGAACTTGCGGATACGGCCTTCCACCATCTTCTCGATGATGTTTTCCGGCTTGCCAGATTCGCGAGCCTGTTCGGAGAACACGTTGCGCTCACGCTCGACGACTTCCGGATCCACATCATCTGCGGACAGGGCCAGCGGGCTGGTGGCAGCGACGTGCATCGCGATCTGACGGCCGAGGCCTTCCAGCTTGGCCTTGTCGCCAGCGGATTCCAGGGCAACCAGCACGCCGATCTTGCCCAGACCGTCGGAAACGGCGCTGTGGACATAGGTGGCGACGACGCCTTCGGACACTTCCAGAACCGCGGTGCGGCGCAGGGTCATGTTCTCGCCAATGGTGGCGATGGCATCGGTGATCGCGTCAGCAACCGGCTTGCCGCCAAGATCGGCAGCGGACACGGCTTCCAGGGTGCCATCGGTCGTCACGGCAACGCCGGCGACCTTCTTGACCAGATCCTGGAACCCGTCGTTGCGGGAGACGAAGTCGGTTTCGGAGTTCAGTTCGATGACGGCGGCCTTGTTGCCCTCGGCGGCCACGCCGACGAGACCTTCGGCAGCCACGCGGCCAGCCTTCTTGGCAGCCTTGGCAAGACCCTTGGTGCGCAGCCAGTCAATTGCTGCTTCCATGTCGCCGCCCGTTTCGGTCAGGGCGGTCTTGCAGTCCATCATGCCAGCGCCGGATTTCTCGCGGAGCTCCTTCACCATCGCAGCGGTAATGCTCATCGATTTCCTCGTGGATGGGGGTTAAACAAAAAGCGGGGTGCAGCATTCTGGCTACCCCCAACTGTGTGACGGGAAGACGACGAAGCCCGTCCCGCCTTTTTCGAAAAGCAGAGGATATCCGGCGGCAAGCCGCCGGATATCGCAAAGGCATCAGGCCTCGGCAGCTTCTTCCGACGCGTCGGCGAGAGCTTCTTCGACCGGAGCTTCCTCGGAAGCACCAATGTCCATGCCGGCAGAACCCTGGGCGCGGGAGATGCCGTCGATGGCAGCCCGGGCGATCAGATCGCAATACAGGGTGATGGCGCGGCCAGCATCATCGTTGCCCGGCACCGGATAGGTGATGCCTTCCGGATTCGAGTTCGAATCCAGGATCGCGGCAACCGGGATACCCAGACGACGGGCTTCCTGGATGGCGATGGCTTCACGGTTGGTGTCGATGACGAAGATCAGGTCCGGGATACCGCCCATGTCCTTGATGCCGCCCAGGTTCCGCTCGAGCTTCTCGCGCTCGCGGTCCAGGAACAGGCGCTCCTTCTTGGTCAGCGAGTTTGCGGCGTCGGAATTGAGGGTGTCCTCAACCTTGCGCAGGCGCTGGATGGAGTTGGAGATGGTCTTCCAGTTGGTCAGCATGCCGCCGAGCCAGCGGGCATTGACGTAGTACTGGGCGGAGTTGCGGGCAGCGATGGCAACAGCTTCCTGAGCCTGACGCTTGGTGCCCACGATGAGGACGCGACCGCCGCCGGCGACGGTGTCGGAAACGGCCTTCAGAGCCTGGTGCAGCAGCGGCACGGTCTGGGCCAGATCGATGATGTGGACATCATTGCGGACACCGAAGATATACTGGCCCATGCGCGGGTTCCAGCGGTGCTTCTGGTGGCCGAAGTGCACGCCAGCTTCAAGCAGCTGACGCATGGTGAAATCGGGCAGAGCCATGGCTCTTGTCTCCTGTTTTCCGGTTTGACCTCCGCAAGTGGGCGTGAACGAGACCAGACCGGAAGCTCCTGATTTCCAAGCGGAAAAGCAGGTGAACCGAGACTGGCGTCCGTCACCGGATGGAAGGCAGCACGAAGACTGCATTCCGCCCCTTGCGTGTGGAATGCGCGCCTTATAGGCGGGGCAACCCCAAAGTGCAAGTCCCGACAGGGAAATTTGCGACGCAACCCACGCCGCAGGAACAGCCTCTGATCCAGCGCAAGGCGCGGTCGCAGAAACTGCCAACCAGGCCCACGGCCCTCGCGGCTCCTACGGGCGCCCCCACCGGACCCAGCCGCCAGGGTTATCGACCTCGCCGCATCCCCGGACAGCCTGCCGCATACGGCACGATCCGGACACCCGCACAGGATCGTTTGGGGCGCTCAATACCCGCCCCACGTTCGTCTGCCGGTCGACGGCCCCACGCGCTGCGGACGCCGTCACGCCATCTGCACGTCATTCACACCGGGCATGGCCTTCACCGCCCCGGCGATCTCCGGCGACAGACGGTACTTGCCCGGAAGCCGCACCTCGACCTCCCGCGCGCCCTCCTGCATCTGGACGATCACGGTGACCTCCCCCTCGCCCCGCACGGTGAGGTGCCGCGCCAGACCGGAGACCGCCCGCTCGTCCCGCAGGAACACGCGCATCGCCCGCTGCACCCGCGCCGCCATCTTGTCGATGCTCTCGACACTTTCCAGGCGCAGGGACGGCTCGTCATCGCGCAGATCCGCCCCGACGAGAACGACGACGGACTTGCCCGGCTCCAGACTGTCGCGCAGCTGTTCGAGCTTCTCCCGGAAGAGCAGCACCTCGAACTGGCCGGTCGAATCGGAGAGGCGCGCGATCCCCATTTTCGAGCCGCTCTTGGTCTTGCGCTCCTGCATGCCGATCACCGTCCCCGCCAGACGTCCGGCGGATGCGCCGCGTTTCACCGCCTCGGCGAACCGCGACCAGGGCTGCACCCGCATCTTCTCAAGGAGCTCGCCATATTCATCGAGCGGATGAGCGGAGAGATAGAAGCCGATGGCCGCATGCTCGCGCTGCAGCCGCTCCTCCGAACTCCACTTCGGCACGTCGTTAAGCTGAAGATCCTCCTCGCCGCTTCCTCCGCCACCGCCGCCGAAGAGCTCGTTCTGACCGAGCGTGCGATTCTCCTCGGTCCGCTGCGCCAGGCCCATGATCCGGTCGAGCCCCTCCAGGATCTTGGCCCGGTTCGGCTCCAGCTCATCGAGCGCGCCGGCCGCGACAAGGTTTTCCAGCGTCCGCTTGTTCAGCTGGCGCGGCGAGATGCGCCGGGCAAAGTCGCTCAAGGACCGGAAGGGCTTGTCGCCGCGCGCGCTCACGATGTGTTCCACCGCCTGCTCGCCGACGCCCTTGATCGCCCCCATGGCATAGAGGATCTTGCCGTCGGCCACGTCGAAATAGACCTGGGACCGGTTGATGGACGGCGGCACGACCTCGATTCCCATCCGCCGCGCTTCCTGACGGAAATCCCCCAGCTTGTCCGTGTTGCCCATGTCGAGGGTCATGGAGGCCGCCATGAACTCCACCGGGTGGTTCGCCTTGAGCCAGGCGGTGTGGTAGGAGACAAGCGCGTAGGCCGCCGCGTGCGACTTGTTGAAGCCGTAATTGGCGAACTTCGCCACCAGGTCGAAGATGAAGCCGGCGTGCTTCTTGTCGATGCCGCGCTCCACCGCCCCATCGACGAAGCGGGTGCGCTGGACCTCCATCTCTGCAGCGATCTTCTTGCCCATGGCGCGGCGCAGAAGATCTGCCTCCCCGAGAGAGTATCCCGAGAGCACCTGGGCGATCTGCATCACCTGTTCCTGATAGACGATGATCCCGTTGGTCTCGCTCAGGATCGGTTCCAGCAGCGGATGGAGGCAGTCCATCTCCTGCTCGCCGTGCTTCACCGCGTTATAGACCGGGATGTTCTCCATCGGCCCCGGACGGTACAGCGCCACCAGGGCAACGATATCCTCGAACCGGTCCGGCTTCATGCCGGAAATCGCCCGGCGCATCCCCTGACTTTCCAGCTGGAACACGCCGAAGGTCTCGCCGCGGGCCAGAAGCTCGTAGGTCGGAAGATCGTCGATCGGCAGAGCCGTGACATCCACGTCGATCCCCCGGCGGGCGATGAGCTTCACCGCCGTGTCGATGACGGTCAGGGTCTTCAGACCGAGGAAGTCGAACTTCACCAGCCCGGCATCCTCCACCATCTTCATGTTGAACTGGGCGACCGGCATGTCGGAGCGCGGATCGCGGTAGAGCGGCACCAGCTGCTCCAGCGGCCGGTCCCCGATCACAACACCCGCGGCATGGGTCGACGCGTGACGGTAGAGCCCCTCGAGCTTCTGCGCCATGGTCAGGAGCCGGTCCACGATCTCCTCATCCCTTGCGGCTTCCCGAAGGCGCGGTTCGTCAGCAATCGCCTGGGCCAGGGTCACCGGATTGGCCGGGTTCGCGGGCACAAGCTTGCACAACCGGTCGACCTGGCCATAGGGCATCTGCAGCACACGACCCACGTCGCGCAGCACGGCGCGGGCCTGAAGCGACCCGAAGGTGATGATCTGCGCCACCTGCTGGCGGCCGTATTTCTCCTGAACGTAGCGGATGACCTCTTCACGCCGGCTCTGGCAGAAGTCGATGTCGAAATCGGGCATCGACACGCGCTCAGGGTTCAGGAAGCGCTCGAAGAGCAACGAGAAGCGCATGGGATCGAGGTCGGTGATGGTCAGCGACCAGGCGACCAGTGACCCGGCACCGGACCCTCGCCCGGGTCCCACCGGAATATCGTGGTCTTTCGCCCATTTGATGAAGTCCGCCACGATCAGGAAGTAGCCCGGGAACTTCATCCGGTTGATGATGCCGATCTCGTAGTCGAGCCGTTCCCAGTAGTCGGTCTCCGACAGGCCGGGCGCCAGGCCATGGGCATCGAGGCGCGCCTGGAGACCCTCGCGGGCCTGCCGTTCCAGTTCGGCCGCCTCCGCCTGTTCCGCTTCCTCCGGATCCGCATCTGCGCCGGCAAAGCGCGGCAGGATCGGATTGCGCCGCAAGGGGCGATAGCTGCAGCGCGCGGCGATTTCCAGGGTCGAGGTCAGCGCTTCCGGCAGATCGGCAAAGAGCTCGACCATCTCCGCCCTCGACTTGAAATAATGCTCCGGCGTCAGCCTGCGGCGATCTGCCTCCGGAATGACCCTGCCCTCGGCAATGCAGATGAGCGCGTCATGGGCTTCGTAATCCTCCCGCTTGGGGAAGTAGCACTCGTTCGTGGCAACGATCGGCAGGCCGAGCTCATAGGCGAGATCCAGGAACCCGGCCTCCGTCCTGTGCTCCGTCTCCATGCCGTGCCGCTGAATCTCCACATAGGTCCGCCCGGCAAATCCCTGGGCAAGCGTCGTCAGGCGTTCGCGCGCCAGAGCCGTGTTGCCGGAAAGCAGGGCCTGCCCAACCGCCCCCGAAACACCGCCCGTCAGAAGCACGATCCCCTCGGCCCGAGAGAGCAGATAGTCGATCCCGACATGGGGGCGCAGACCTGTCTCCGTGTCCAGGAAGGCCCGGGAACTCAGGTCCATCAGGTTCATGTAGCCGGTCTCATCGGCTGCCAGCAGCACCACATCGGAAAGCTGCGGTGCGCCCCCCCCTCCGAGCACCAGCCCTGGCGCGCCTGCAACCGGCTTGTCGAAGGTGATGGCGAGCTGGGTGCCGATGATCGGCTGAATGCCGCTGCCCCAGGCCTTCGCCGAGAATTCCTGCGCCCCGAAGAGATTTCCCGTATCCGTGATGGCGAGGGCCGGCTGATCATCGGACTTGGCGAGATCCAGGAGCTTCTTGATGGGAAGTGCCCCCTCCAGCAGCGAGAGCGCGGAATGAACGCGCAGATGCACGAAGCCGACACGGTCCATCATCCGGTCGAGGCCGACGCCACCCCCAGCATCTGGAGCGGCACCAGAGACGATCGACGGACCGCTGACGGATGGGGACTGGGTCACGAGGAAATCCTCCAATCGAAGCCGGACACCCGGCGGAACCAGGGATCAGGGGTTCAGCAACCGAGCACAATCGAGGTACGGCTCACGCCCCTCACCCATCGTGGCATGGATTGGCGTGGCCCCGGCGAAACGCTCCGCCGGGCTGTCCAAGGTAACACTCCCGAGCCCCTCTTGCGCCCCTCGGACATGCGGCAGCAGCCTTCAATCCACGATCTTCTCGTCTCAGGCCCGGACATGAGAATGTCCCGCAGCGGATGTTTCGCCGTGGCTCGCGACGGAACCCAGACGCCGACCGCCCCCACGAGCCAGTTCGGGATCAGAGGCTTCCCATCAGAACGTCGCCCCAGACCATCAGGGTCGCACAAAAGGCAATCATGGAACCGAAAGCGGCGAAATCGCGGGCGAAAATGCACATGTCTCTGCTCCTGTCTCCAACAATCTGGAAATACGATGTACCGCTTTTGTTCTCTTCGCAACCCCTTTTTGTTCTAATTATCTCTTGCGCGTTCTGTCGATCCGCCTCAAGGTTAAGAAAGGGTGAAACAACGATGCGGAAAGTCGTGGCTTTGGACAGGTGCAAGCTGTCGCCACTTTCAAGAGTCGTCACGCATCCTGGAAGCAGCGACCTCCGGCAGGGCACGGGTCAGGAAAGGCACCGGAAGTTGCAGCGCAGGCGTCATGCCAGGTCTTTGGCGAGAGAGACTGAGCCGCACAACTAAAGCCTTTGGCGACGTCGCCTGATCGGGCGGCCTCAGGGCTCGTAAGGTTCGAGCAGGCCGCCGCGCAGGGTCACGCAGCGGTTCATGCGCCGGGCGAGTTCCATGTTGTGGGTGGCAAAGAGGGCAGCGACACCCGAGGCGCGCACGAGGGCGTAGAGCGCCTCGAACACATAGTCGGCGGTTTCCGGATCCAGGTTGCCGGTCGGCTCGTCAAGCAAAAGAAGCCTTGGCGCGTTGGCCACGGCGCGGGCGATGGCGACGCGCTGCTGTTCCCCGCCGGAGAGCTCCGACGGCCGGTGCCGGGCCCGCGGCCCGAGACGCATGTAGTCGAGCAGCTCCATGGCCCGCGCTGCCGCTTCCCGCTTGGGGAGGCCCGCGATCATCTGGGGCAGCATGATGTTTTCCTGCGCCGTGAATTCTGGGAGGAGATGATGAAACTGATAGACGAAACCGACCTGATCCCGTCGCACCATGGTGCGCTCGGCATCGTCCATGTCGCCGCAATCGAGCCCGCCGATGAGCACTTCGCCGTCATCCGGCCGCTCGAGCAGTCCCGCAATCTGCAGGAGCGTCGACTTGCCCGTGCCAGACGGCGCCACCAGCGCGACCATTTCGCCCGGGTTCATGGCAAAGTCCACGCCGCGCAGGACCTGCAGTTCGCGGTCACCCTCGTGGAACGTCCGCACGACGCCGCTGAGGGCAAGTGCATGTCCGTCAGGGTGAGGAGCGGGAACGGTTGCCGCGGCCGTCATCATTCGTACCTCAGGGCTTCCACCGGATCGAGCCGTGCGGCGCGCCAGGCGGGATAGAGCGTGGCCAGAAGCGAGAGAACAAGCGCCATCACCAGAACGGTAATGGTCTCGCCATTGTCAATCTCAGCCGGCAGCTTGGAAAGGAAGTAGAGAGTGGGATCAAAGAGCTGGGTAGAGGTGAGCCAGGAAACCCCTTGCCGGATGCTCTCGATGTTGAGGCAGACCACCAGCCCGAGGACGAAGCCCGCCAGCGTTCCGACGCAGCCGATGCTGGCCCCGGTGATGAGGAAGACCCGCAGGATCGCCCCCTGGCTTGCCCCCATGGTGCGCAGGATCGCGATGTCGCGCCCCTTGTCCTTAACCAGCATGATGAGCCCGGAAATGATGTTGAGAGCCGCCACCAGAACGATCAGGAAGAGGATGATGAACATGACATTGCGCTCAACCTCGAGGGCCGAGAAGAAGGTGACGTTCCGTTGACGCCAGTCGCTCACGACCGCCGGGCGCCCTGCACCCTCTTCCACCGCTGCGCGCATGACACCGACCCGGTCCGGATCGGCCACATAGAGCTCGATGCCCGTCACCCGATCGGCCATGTTGAAGAACCCTTGCGCTTCAGCCAGAGGCATGAAGACGAAGGTAGCATCATACTCGCTCATACCGATCTCGAAGATCGCCGTGACCGGATAGGCCTTGATACGCGGAGTGACGCCCATGGGGGTGACATTCCCGCGCGGGGCGATGAGCGTGATGTTGTCCCCGAGCGTGACCCCGAGCTGCTGCGCCATGCGGGTGCCGATCGCGACCCCGGAGCCCGCATCGAAGTCGTCGAAGGTCCCGAGCGACACATTGCCGGAAATCAGCGGGATGCGCCGCAGGTCCGCCTCGTTCACGCCCCGCACCAATCCGCCCAGATTGCCCGACGGGCCGCTGACGAGCCCCTGCCCTTCCACGAAGGGAATGGCGGAAATGACCTCCGGCACGGCCTCGAGCCGCTTGGCGACCGGATCATAGTCGGTGAGCGGGCTATCGATCGGCTGGACCAGCATGTGGCCGTTGATGCCGAGGATCTTGCCCAGCAGCTCGGATCGGAAACCGTTCATCACCGCCATCACGATGATCAGGGTCGCGACCCCCAGCATGATGCCCGTGAAGGAGAAGCCGGCAATGACCGAAATGAAGGTTTCCTTGCGGCGGGACCGCAGATAGCGGCCGGCAATCATCCATTCGAAAGCCGAGAACGGACGGGTCGCCCGTTCGGGAGTGATGGGAGATGAGCTCATGGTCCGTCCGCTATGCCCGTCCGCTGTCGTGTCTGCCTGCCGCGCTCCGACACCGGAGAGCAGGATCCTCGGGGTTTCGGGTCGAACGATACCGTCGAATCGGTCGCGCCCCTGCCCGTTGCCCCATGCTCGTCACCACCGTGGCGATTTCACGGCCGCAGGGCGAAAAAAATCGCCGGCAACCGCCGGCGATTCCCAGTGTTTCAAGGATCTACGCTGCGGCTCAGAGCGTCAATGCCGCCTGCAGCCTGGCGATGGTTGCATCCACCGTCAGCATTTCCTTCTCGCCCGTCTTGCGGTCCTTGACCTCCAGCAGCCCGTCCTTCAGGCCGCGGGGGCCGGCAACCACCTGGAACGGCAGGCCGATCAGATCCATCGAGGCAAACTTTGCACCCGCGCTCTTGCTCGTGTCGTCATAGAGCACTTCGATGCCGGAGGCCTCAAGGCGCGCATAGAGATCCTCGCAGACCGGATCGGTGAGGTCATCCCCGGGGCGCATGTTAATCAGGCCCACATGGAACGGCGCCACCTCGATGGGCCAGATGATGCCCGCATCGTCATGGCTCGCCTCGATGATCGCCCCGAGCAGGCGCGACACGCCAATGCCATAGGACCCCATGTGCACCGGCTCTTCGGTGCCCTCGGCCGTTGCGACCTTAGCGCCCATGGGCTCGGAATATTTCGTGCCGAAATAGAAGGTCTGGCCGACCTCGATACCGCGGGCAACGATCCGCTTGTCTTCCGGAACGCTCGCCTCGAACTCGGCCTTGTCGACGACGTCCTCGGTCGCCGCATAGAGCGAGGTCCAGTCCCTGACGATCGGAGTCAGATCCCCGTCGAAGTCCGTGTCGATGCCCGGCGTCGCCTTGTCCAGGAAGTCGCGATGGCAATAGACCTCGCTCTCGCCGGTTTCGGCCAGAACGATGAATTCATGGCTGAGATCGCCGCCGATCGGGCCGGTTTCCGCCTTCATCGGGATCGCGGTCAGACCCATGCGCTTGTAGGTGCGCAGATAGGAGACGAACATGCGATTGTAGCTTTCCACCGCCTGGTCCTGGGTCAGGTCGAAGGAATAGGCATCCTTCATCAGGAACTCGCGCCCGCGCATGACGCCGAAGCGCGGACGCACCTCGTCGCGGAACTTCCACTGGATATGGTAGAGGTTGAGCGGCAAATCCTTGTAGGAGCGCACGTAGGAACGGAAGATGTCGGTGATCATCTCCTCGTTCGTCGGACCATAGAGCATGTCGCGCTCGTGGCGGTCGGTGATCCGCAGCATTTCCTTGCCATAGGCGTCATAGCGCCCGCTTTCGCGCCACAGGTCGGCGGACTGGAGCGTCGGCATCAGCATCTGGATGGCCCCGGCGCGCGCCTGCTCTTCTTCCACGATCCGCTCGATCTTGCGCAGCACCCGATGGCCGAGCGGCAGCCAGGAATAGATGCCGGCGGATTGCTGGCGGATCATGCCGGCACGCAGCATCAGCCGGTGGGAAACGATTTCAGCTTCCTTCGGCGTTTCCTTCAGGATCGGCAGGAAATAGCGGGACAGGCGCATGGGGTCTCTCTTGGATCGTTCAGGGCGGGCGAACCGCCGGAATTTGAAGCAAGAGTGAAAGCGCATGAAGCGCGCAAATACAAGCCCCCGCCCCTGCCATTCATCAGGAAATCACCCTTTCTCCGCCAGCGCGGGAGGTCCGGAGAAGAGACAGGCTGTCAGAACGCCGCAAGGCCGCCGGATCGGACAGTCGCGCTGTCGCCCCTGCCGGCACAAATCCATTGGAGCGAACCGGGCCCTCTGGAGGCGCACCACCCTGATCGGTAGGCATCCTCGTTATTTATGCCAATATGACCACCCCCCCATTCCGCAGGGGCAAACCTGCTAAATTATTGCACAAGCAAAAATTTCAGCCTTTCCTGCACAAACTGGTGACAAATCGAAATACGTAGGCTAGTGTCACAAAATCATAAGAAAAAGGGCTGTGGTAAGACCTACCTACCACCGACCCTTGATCAAATCGCGGTCTGAGTCTTGGGAGGAAGAGCTTTCCTGGCGCACCGTAAGGTTCGCAGCCACCCGAACAAGCCAAAATGGCATCGCTCGCAAGAGCACTCGGGGTCGAAAGCAATTAGACGCGGAACTGAGGAAAAGGCAGAGCTTCGGCTCTGCCTTTTTTTTCGACCGATATCCTGGAACCCGGGGATGGATTGACCGGTGGCAGAAGGCTTCGCAGCGAAGGCCAGCGAAGTGAAAGCCAGGCCCCCCGCATGATGACAGCCTGATGAAATGGGAGAAGCTGTGAAGCCTCACTGGCTCGGTGTCTTCTGGTTCTCCGGCCCCTGGTTCTCAGGCCCCTGGTTCTCCGGCCCCTGGTTCTCCGGCCCCTGGTCCTCCGGCGCCTCGACCTCCGGCGCCTGGTCAGCTGCAACGGTCGGCAGCGGTAGCGGGGTTCTCAGCGTGCCTATCTTCCATCATTGCAGCTCATGGGGATGCACGCAACGCCGTGATCCATCCGGGCCAACCGATGAGGACAGGTCAAGGCATGGATGCCATGGTCGAGCCATGGCACGACGGAGGAGCGGCGGAAGACTTTGGTGGCTTGATGACCGGGGGGCTTGAAGACTGGGTGACTGGACGTCGCGCAGGAGCCTGTCCAGCGAAGCCGCCATCTCGAAAGTCATCCTCGGCCCTGTGCCGAGGATCCAGACTTCACACGCGCTGATCGACAGGCATCGATCCCTCAGCGGGGTCCGGGCTCCTGTCTGCACAGGATGACGAGGTGGGGGGTGTATGACAAACAACAGCGGCTTGCGAATCTCGCTCCCTTGCGGCTCCGCCGCTGCCTTGCCGCGTCTCCCGAGCCCGTCAGCAAGCCAAACCCGTCAGCGGCCGGAGGGCGGGCGCGGCAGGGGGAGATCGTCGAGGGTGATGCCGGAGTAACGAAGCCACACGTAGCCGGCAAAGATGGTCGTGGCGATCACGGTAGTGATCACGATCACCTTGACCATGTTCACCCGCTCCGGCGCACCGGGATCCGTGCCGGGCGCCACGTCGCCCGCCTCCACCTGGCTGCGCCGGATGCCGAAGGGCAGTGCGGCGAAAAGCACGATCCACCAGATCATGAAATAGATGGCCAGACCAAAGGCGATCGACATGCGCTTCTCCTCCCGCGCGTGAGTGCCGGAACGTTCTCCGGCACGTTTCCTTACACCGCCCGCCGTCGCAGCGAAACCTCTCGCGCCATCAGCCCCAGCGCAAGACACCAGACAACGAGCTCGAGAGCGAAGGTCCAGTGCAGCATGAAGGTCATCAGCCAGTGGTAATGCTCCGAAGGCGGCACGATGACCAGATGGATCAGGGTCCTGTCGAAAGGCGCAAGCCACGCGATCCCGCCGGCAATCGTATCCAGCACCAGATGGAGCATGACCGCCGCAAAGGCAATGACGAGATGGGCGCGAAATCGGGTCCGCCAGCCAAGCGCGATGAGCGGACAAAAGACCGCGACCCAAAACACCGGCAGATGCACCCAATAGCGGTGATGATGGACAGACCGGTTGTCGACCAGATAGAACCAGAGCAGATCGAAATCCGGCAGGATCGAGAAAATCAGCGCCACAGCCAGCACCGAGGGGCTGGTCTGGCGCGCCAGCCGGACGAGGGAATAGCCGGCAGGAAGATGGGCAGTCAGCATCGCGGCGAGGTCTCCGGGGTACGAGAAGCACTCCCGCGTCGCACGCAATGATGGCATTTGCGCGGCCCGGCGCCACAGGACCGTCTCACGCACGCTCGCGCGGATCAGCCCATGAGGCGCCGCCAGGGCGCAGGCCGCCTGCCGGTCAGGGTCGTTGCCGCGGGATCAGGCCTGTTCCAGCTCGGTCAGGGTGCCGAGGAAATCCTTCGGATGGAGGAAGAGCACCGGCTTGCCATGGGCGCCGATCTTCGGCTCCCCGTCGCCCAGCACCCGGGCGCCCTGGGCCACCAGCTTGTCGCGGGCCGCCAGAATGTCATCCACCTCGTAGCACACGTGATGAATGCCGCCGGAGGGGTTCTTCTCCAAAAACTTCGCGATGGGCGAATTCTCGCCCAGCGGCTCAAGAAGCTCGATCTTGGTGTTGGGAAGATTGATGAAGACCGTGTTCACCCCGTGGTCGGGCTGGGCCACCTTCTCGGAGACATCGGCGCCCAGCGTGTCGCGATAGACGCTCGCGGCCGCTTCCATGTCGGAAACAGCAATCGCCACATGGTTCAGACGTCCGATCATTCCTCTTCCCTCCTCCAGCGCCCCGGCCCCGCGAACGCGGGACCGGCAGGCGGTCGTGTCAAATGCGGCTGACAAGCACCTGGCAGTGGGTCTTCTTGCCCCACACGTCCAGCACAGCCGCCCGGGCCGCCCGGCGCGCGGCCTCGGCGATCAGGTCATTGTCCTTGCGGCGCGCCTTGGGGATGGAGACCACCGCCCCGACCACGGCCTTGGCGACGATGTTTTCCATCGGCTCGCCATCGTCGTCGCAGTCCGGCAGACCCATCAGCGCCATTTCCGGATCGCCATAGAGTTCGCCGGCCTTGTTGACCACCAGCGAGACCACCAGGGCCCCGGCATAGGCCAGCTTGCGCCGCTCCTTCACGCCGGTCACTTCCGGATCGTCGAGAATGTCCCCGTCCTTGACCATCAAGCCGGAGGTGACTTCCTTGATGACCCCGGCAGAGCCGGCATTGAGCCGCACCATGTTGCCATTGCGCGCCCGCACCACTTCCTTCACGCCCATGCCCCGGGCGAAGTCCGCGTGCGCTGCAAGATGCAACGGCTCGCCGTGAACGGGAACCACCACTTTCGGCTGAACGAGCTTGTAGAGCTCCTCCAGTTCGCCCCGGCGCGGGTGGCCGGAGACGTGAACCAGCGCATCCGCGTCGGTCACGATATGGGTGCCCAGATCCGCCAGATTGTTGAGCACGGCGCCGACCGCCTTCTCGTTGCCCGGAATGGTGCGCGAGGAGAAGATCACCGTGTCGCCCTGGGAGAAGGCAATGTGCCGATGGTCGCCGGCGGCAATGCGCGACAGGGCCGCGCGCGGCTCGCCCTGCGAGCCGGTGCAGAGCAGAACGGCCTTCTCGCGCGGCAGATAGCCGAAGGCTTCCTCGTCGTGGAAGGTCGGCAGACCGTCGAGATAGCCCAGTTCGCCGGCCACATCGATCACCCGGTGCATGGAGCGCCCCACCACGACCACATCCCGGTCGCAGGCCTTGGCCGCCAGCGCGATCGCCTTGATGCGGGCGACGTTCGAGGCAAAGGTTGTCACCGCGATGCGGTTCTTGGCCTTCTTCATGACTTCCGTCAGCTCGCGCGCCACATCGGCTTCCGAAGGGCTCTTGCCGTTGCGAATGGCATTGGTGCTGTCACAGACCAGCGCCATCACCCCTTCCCGGCCGAGCTCCGCCAGACGCTCCAGGTCGATGCTCTTGCCCACGCCCGGCGTCGGGTCGATCTTCCAGTCGCCCGTGTGCAGCACGAGACCCGCTTCCGTGCGGATCGCCAGCGCGCAGGGCTCGGGGATCGAGTGGGTCATGGCGACGAACTCGACATTGAACGGGCCGATGTCGATCCGGTCGCCCTGATTGACGATGGTGACAGGCACTTCCTCGGCGCCCGGCTCGCTCTCGATCTTGGCTTCCAGGAGCCCCGCCGTGAAGGGCGTGGCATAGACCGGAACCCGCAGGAAGGGCCAGAGATGGGCAATCGCCCCGTAGTGATCCTCATGGGCATGGGTGATCACCATGCCCAGGATGTTGTCCGCTTCCTGTTCGAGGAAGGTGATGTCGGGGAAGACCAGATCGATGCCCGGCAGGTCGGGGCCGGCGAAGGACACGCCGCAATCGACCATCAGCCACTTGCGCTTCTTGCCTTCACCGAACCCGTAAAGGGCCAGATTCATCCCGATTTCTCCCACGCCGCCAAGCGGCAGGAAGACGATTTCCTTGGCAGATGCCATTCCTTACTCCAATTGTCCGTCTCCGAACGGCGAGCCTGGCTTTGAAAAAGCGCTACGAGCCGCCCAGAAACACATCACCGGCGAATATGATTTCGCGTTCGCCGTCCGCGCATTCCAGAATGAGATGACCGGTCGCATCCAGGTCGCGGAAGATCCCTCGGATCTCCCGGGAGCCGTTGCGCACGCCAATCTCCATGCCGAGATGGGCCGCCCGGGCCAGCCAGGCGGTCCTGACAGCCGAAAAGCCCCCCTCTTCCTGCCAGATCCCCCGCCAGACGGAAAACCGCTCGATCAGAGCCTCGAACAGCCTGTCCGGGGAAATGTCGAAGCCCTCCGCCCGAAGGTCGGTGGTGGCATAAAGCCCGGCCTCCGGATGGCTCTGGCAGTTGACGCCAATCCCCAGCACCACGCAGTGGCGCCCGTCGATGCGCGGCTCGGCCTCCAGCAGGATGCCGGACACCTTGGCGCCACCGATCAGCAGGTCATTGGGCCACTTGAGGCGCACGAAGCCGCCATCCCGGCCAGGTCCCGACCCGTCGAAGCCGCAGACCCGCTCGACCGCCTCGGCCAGCGCAACGGCTGCCACAAGCGGAAGCTCACCGATCCGCGCCCGCGGCTGCGGATCGACCATGAGATGGCTCGTATAAAGGTTTCCGGGGGGAGATGTCCAGAGGCGGCCGCGACGGCCCCTGCCCCCGGTCTGTTCGCGGGCAATGATCCAGAGATCGTCTGCCACGCCCTCACGGGCCCGCTCGAAGGCCGGCACCATGGTCGAGAGGACACTGTCGTGGCGCTCAATGCGCAGGCCCGGCACTTGCGATGCCGGGCCTGTGAGTGTCGTTGTCTTCACGCGGACGCTCAGAACAGCGAGCCTGCGGCGGTCGCGGCCCCCTGGATGAAGGCGCTCGGCATGGCCCAGAAGAAGATCACCACCAGGCCCGACAGGCCGAGCACGACCCGAAGTTCCACCGGCATCTTCTCGAAGGCTTCCTTCGGCTCGTCGAAGAACATCACCTTGATGACGCGCAGGTAGTAGTAGGCGCCGACCACGGAGAGAACCACGCCGATGATGGCGAGCGGATAGAGACCCGCTTCCACGGCAGCCGAGAAGACATACCACTTGGCGAAGAAGCCGATGAACGGCGGGATGCCGGCCAGCGAGAACATCAGGATCGCCAGCAGGATGGCCATCGACAGGTTGGTGCGGCTCAGGCCGGCCAGGTCCTCGATCTCCTCGACCATGCCATCCTTGCGGCGCATGCCGAGGATGCAGGCGAAGACGCCGAGGGTCATGGCCAGATAGGCGGTCATGTAGAACAGCACGCCCTGCACGCCGCCTTCGGTGCCGGCAGCAAGACCGACCAGCGCATACCCCATGTGGCTGATGGAGGAATAGGCCATCAGGCGCTTGATGTTGGTCTGGCCGATGGCGGCAAAGGCACCAAGACCCATGGAGGCGATGGCGACGAAGACGATCACCTGCTGCCAGTCGTGGGTCACCGGCTGGAAGCCATCGATCACGACGCGCACCAGCATGCCCATGGCGGCAACCTTGGGAGCGGCTGCCAGGAAGGCGGTCACCGGGGTCGGCGCGCCTTCATAGACGTCCGGGGTCCACATGTGGAACGGCACGGCGGAGATCTTGAAGGCCAGGCCTGCGAGCACGAAAACCAGACCGATCACAAGACCGATGGAAGCACCGTTCTCGTGCAGGTGAGCGGCGATCTCCGGCAGGCCAATCTGGCCGGTGAAGCCATAGACCAGCGACATGCCATAGAGCAGCATGCCCGAGGAGAGCGATCCAAGCACGAAGTACTTCAGGCCGGATTCCGTCGAACGCACGCTGTCCCGGTTGATGGCAGCCACGACATAGAGCGCGAAGGACTGCAGCTCGAGACCGAGGTACAGCGCGATCATGTCATGGGCGGAGACCATGAGCAGCATGCCGAGGGTCGCCAGCACGATGAGCACCGGATACTCGAACTTGTCGAAGGCCTGGCTCTTGGCATAGGCCCAGGACATGGCGATCGCGAAGAACGAGCCGACCAGGATGACCAGCTTCAGGTAATAGGCATAGTCGTCGAGGATGAAGGAGCCGGAGAAGGTCACCCCGTTCTTCGCGCCGAACGGCAGCACGAAGAGCGCGGTGGCCGCGATCAGGCCCATGGCCATGCCGTTGACCAGCGGCGACACCCGGTTTCCACCGAAGACGCCGATCATCAGCAGGACAAGCGCACCGAGCGCCAGGAAGATTTCCGGCAGGGCCGGAAGGAGATCAGGCAGTTGTGTCATGTCAGACATGTGCTTTCATCTCGCCTTTGACGGTCAGTGGGCCGGCGCTGCGGCGTTCTGGACATGTCCAGCCGCCTCGAGCGCTGCCTGGTAGTTGTGAATGAGCTGATCCACCGCGCCCTGTGTCACGTCCAGGATCGCCATCGGATAGAAGCCGAAGAAGATCGTCAGGACGATGAGCGGTACGAGGATCACCTTCTCGCGCAGGTTCAGGTCGAGGATCGACTTGAGGCTTTCCTTCTCCAGCGGGCCGAAGACGACCCGGCGGTAGAGGAACAGCGCGTAGGCGGCCGACAGGATCACGCCGGATGTGGCGAAGAAGGCCACCCAGGTGTTCGCCCGGTAGGCGCCGAGCAGGGTGAGGATTTCGCCCACGAAGCCCGAGGTGCCCGGAAGGCCCACGTTCGCCATGGTGAAGATCAGGAAGGCCACCGCGTATTTCGGCATGCGCGACACCAGGCCGCCATAAGCCGCGATCTCGCGGGTGTGCATCCGGTCATAGACCACGCCGACGCAGAGGAAGAGCGCGCCGGAGACGATGCCGTGGGAGAGCATCTGGAAGATGCCGCCCTGCACGCCCTGCTCGTTCATCGTGAAGATGCCCATGGTCACGTAGCCCATGTGGGCGACGGAGGAATAGGCGATCAGCTTCTTGATGTCTTCCTGGGCCAGCGCCACCAGCGAGGTGTAGACGATCGCCACCACGGACAGGGTGAAGACCATCGGCGCGAACAGGTCGGACGCCAGCGGGAACATCGGCAGCGAGAAGCGCAGGAAGCCGTAGCCGCCGAGCTTCAGCAGGATGCCCGCCAGAATGACGGAACCGGCGGTCGGCGCTTCCACGTGCGCATCCGGCAGCCAGGTGTGAACCGGCCACATGGGCATCTTCACCGCAAAGCTGGCGAAGAAGGCGAGCCACAGCCAGGTCTGCATGGACGCCGGGAACTCGTGGCCGAGCAGCACGGTGATGTCGGTGGTCCCGGCATTCCAGTACATGGCCATGATGGCGATCAGCATCAGCACGGAGCCGAGCAGCGTGTAGAGGAAGAACTTGTAGGACGCATAGACGCGGCGTGCGCCACCCCACACCCCGATGATCAGGAACATCGGGATCAGGCCAGCCTCGAAGAAGACGTAGAAGACCATCAGGTCGAGCGCGCAGAACACGCCGATCATGAGGGTTTCCAGCACGAGGAAGGCAATCATGTATTCCTTCACCCGCTTCTGCACGCTCTCCCAGGAGGCAAGCACGCAGAAGGGCATCAGGAAGGCAGAGAGCACGACGAAGAGGATCGAGATCCCGTCGACACCCATGCGGTAGGAAATGCCGCCGCCGAGCCAGTCCTTTTCCTCCACGAACTGGAAGTCCGGGTTGGAATAGTCGAAGCCCGCCCAGAGCATGAGCGACACCGCGAAGGTGAAGAGCGTGGTGACCAGCGCAACCATGCGGATGTTGCGCTTGCCGCCCTCGTCATCCCCCGGAACGAGGAGGATGAAGAGGACACCGATCAGCGGAAGGAACGTGACCGTCGAGAGAATTGGCCAGTCGATCATCAGTGAGCTCCTCCGGTGCCGGCACCGGTAAACATCGACCAGGTGACCAGGGCCGCTACCCCGATCAGCATGGCAAAGGCGTAGTGGTAGAGATAGCCGGTCTGCAGCTTGACCACCCAGGTGGTGACATTCTGCACGCGGGCGGCGATGCCGTTCGGGCCGAAGCCGTCGATCACGGTGCCGTCACCCTTCTTCCACAGCGTGCGGCCGAGCCACTTGGCCGGGCGCACGAAGAGGAAGTCATAGGCCTCGTCGAAGTACCACTTGTTGAGCAGGAACTGGTAGAGACCAGAGTGCTGCTCGGCGAGCTTCTTCGGCAGGTCCGGCTTGCGCAGGTAGAAGATGTAGGCGACGACGAAACCGCCGGCCATCATCACGAAGGGCGACACCTTCACCCAGCCCGGCACTTCATGCATGGCGTGCAGGATGTGGTTTTCCGGCCCCATGAAGATCGCGCCCTTCCAGAAGTGCTCGAAGCCTTCGCCGACGAACACCCCGTAGAACACCATGCCCGCAAGCACGGCACCGACAGAGAGCAGGACCAGCGGGAACAGCATGATCCAGGGGCTCTCGTGCACGTGGCTCATCACGTCGACGGGCGCACGCGGCTTGCCATGGAAGGTCATGAAGGTCAGACGCCAGGAGTAGAAGGACGTCAGGCCGGCGGCGATCACGGTCAGCCAGAAGGCATACTGGCTCATGGCGTTGTGACCTGCATAGGCTGCCTCGATGACCGCATCCTTGGAGATGAAGCCGGCAAAGCCGATGTGGGTGAAGGGAATGCCGACACCGGTCAGGGCCACGGTCCCGATGAACATGGTCCAGTAGGTCCAGGGAATGTGCTTCCGCAGGCCACCCATCTTGCGCATGTCCTGCTCGTCGGAGACCGCGTGGATCACGGAACCGGCGCATAGGAAGAGCAGAGCCTTGAAGAAGGCGTGGGTGAAGAGGTGGAACACGCCGATCGAATAGGCGCCGACGCCGAGGGCCACGAACATGTAGCCGAGCTGCGAACAGGTCGAATAGGCGATCACGCGCTTGATGTCGTTCTGCACCAGACCGACGGTCGCGGCGAAGAACGCCGTGGTCGCACCGAAGAAGGTGACGACGGTCAGCGCGGTGTGGGACAGCTCGAACAGCGGCGACAGGCGGGCAACCATGAAGACGCCCGCGGTCACCATCGTGGCCGCATGGATCAGCGCCGACACCGGGGTCGGGCCTTCCATGGCGTCCGGCAGCCAGGTGTGCAGCAGGAACTGCGCCGACTTGCCCATGGCGCCCATGAAGAGCAGCAGGCAGACGACGGTCATTGCCGCGTGGGTGTCCAGGTGATAGCCGAGGAACTCGAAGGAGGCCTCATGCGCGATCTCGCCCTGGCCGCCGAGCGCGATGGCCTGGTTGAAGATCGTCTGCAGGTCGATGCTGTCGAACAGGACGAAGGTGCCGAAGATGCCGAGCGCAAACCCGAAGTCGCCGACGCGGTTGACGACGAAGGCCTTCATGGCGGCTGCGTTCGCGGACGGCTTGTGGAACCAGAAGCCGATCAGCAGATACGACGCCAGACCCACGCCTTCCCAGCCGAAGAACATCTGCAGCAGGTTGTCGGAGGTCACCAGCGAGAGCATGGCGAAGGTGAAGAGCGACAAATAGGCAAAGAAGCGCGGACGATGCGGATCATGGTGCATGTAGCCGCGGGAATACCAGTGAACCAGCGCGGACACCGAGTTCACCACGACCAGCATGACGACGGTCAGCGTGTCGACCCGGATGCCCCAGGTCACGTCGAGCGCCCCGGCGCTGATCCAGCGCATGATCTCGATCTGCACCAGCTTCGTGTCGCCGTAGCCGATGGTGAAGAAGGCGACCCACGACAGGATCGCGGAGGCGGTGACCAGCGTCGCGGTCACGATTTCGCTGGCCTTGGGCCCGATCATGCGCCCAAACAGGCCGGCAATCAGGAAGCCGATCAGCGGCAGGAATACGATGGCGGTATACATTCGCTCCTAGCCCTTCATCGAATTGATGTCTTCCACGGCAATGGAGCCGCGGTTCCGGTAATAGACGACCAGGATGGCCAGACCGATGGCCGCTTCAGCGGCGGCAACCGTCAGCACCAGCATGGTGAAGATCTGGCCCATCAGGTCTCCCAGGAAGGAAGAAAAGGATACCAGGTTGATATTCACCGCGAGCAGAAGAAGCTCGATGGACATCAAGATGACGATCACGTTTTTCCGATTCAGAAAGATCCCGAAGATCCCGATCGTGAACAGAATGGCTGCGACCGTCAGATAGTGCGACAGACCGATTTCCATGGGCGCCTCGCCGTGCTCCCCCTCGTTAAATCCAACCGGTCAGGAGCGTAGAAGGTGCCGCTCGTGCCGGATCATGCGTATGTTCGGACCAGGCCCCGGAAAGAGGCCGGCCCGGAAGAGTCCTCAGATGCCCTTGCCGCTTTCCACCTTGCGGATCTCGACCGAGGTGGCGGGATTGCGGGCAACCTGTGCAGAAATATCCTGCCGCTTGACGAATTCCTTGTGGCGCAGCGTCAGCACGATTGCGCCGATCATCGCCACCAGAAGGATCAGACCTGCCAGCTGGAAGAAGAAGATGTACTTGGTGTAGAGCACCGCGCCGAGCGCCTCGACGTTCGAGGCCAGCTCGAGCGACGGGGTCGGATGCGCCGTGTGACCGGCAAGCTCCGGAGAGATGGCCCAGCCACCCAGCGCCAGGATGAGCTCGATCAGCAGGATGATGCCGATCAGCGCGCCCACCGGCATGTACTGCAGGAAGCCCTGGCGCAGCTCGACGAAGTCCACGTCCAGCATCATCACCACGAAGAGGAACAGCACCGCGACCGCGCCGACGTAGACGACGACCAGCAGCAGCGCCAGATATTCCGCTCCGAGCAGGATGAAGAGCCCCGACGAGTTGACGAAGGCCAGGATGAGGAACAGGACCGAGTGGACCGGGTTGCGGGAGGCGATCACCATGAAGGCGGAAGCCACCGTCACACCGGCGAACAGATAGAAGAAAAGGGCGCTCAGGATCATTGAAAGACCTGCCTGTCGTCTGGCCGAAGCCGGGAGTGGAGCGCGGGGCGCGCACGTGGCGGACCGGATTGTCCGCGGGGCTGCCCCGTCCCCGGATTGAAATTCGTTGTGCCCTTAACGGTAGGGCGCGTCCAAAGCGATGTTGCGGGCGATTTCCCGCTCCCACCGGTCGCCGTTCGCGAGGAGCTTTTCTTTGTTGTAGTAGAGCTCTTCACGGGTCTCGGTGGCGAATTCGAAGTTCGGGCCTTCAACGATGGCATCCACCGGGCAGGCTTCCTGACAGAAGCCGCAGTAGATGCACTTCACCATGTCGATGTCGTAGCGCGTGGTGCGGCGGGTGCCGTCATTGCGCCGCGGACCGGCCTCGATGGTGATCGCCTGTGCCGGGCAGATGGCCTCGCACAGCTTGCAGGCGATGCAGCGTTCTTCCCCGTTCGGATAGCGGCGCAGCGCATGCTCGCCCCGGAACCGCGGGCTCACCTCCCCCTTTTCGAAGGGGTAGTTGATCGTTGCCTTCGGCTTGAAGAAATAGCGCATGGCAAGGAAGAACGCCGAGACGAACTCCTTCAGAAAGAGCGATTTGGCGGCCTGATCAAGTCCCATCGCTGGTGCCTTCCCTTAAAATCCCTCAGCCGGCAAGACTTATGCCGGCCCAATATCCAATGATCGGAAACGCGACCAAGGGACAACCTAAACTCAGGGCCCGGATCTGGGCCTGGTACCGGACGAGGATGCTGTTGCCAGCCCCCTCGCCTCTCTTGCGTTCTGCCTGCGCTCCCAGGATCCCCGAGAGGACCTTGCCGTCGAGCCAGCCCAGATACAATCCGAGCCCGGCTCCGATCAGCCCTGCGAGCGACGGGGTCATGCCCGCGTCCCTCAGGCGCCGGGCTGGGGCGCCCAGCCGGTCGCCATCAGCACGGCCGCCACGATCACCACCATGGCCAGCGACAGCGGCAGGAAGACCTTCCAGCCCAGGCGCATCAGCTGGTCATAGCGGTAGCGCGGGACCATGGCCTTCACCATCGCGAACATGAAGAAGCCGAGCAGGCACTTCAGGATGAACCAGATGACGCCCGGCACCCAGGTGAAGGGCGCGAAGTCGAACGGCGGCAGCCATCCACCCATGAAGAAGATGGTCATCAGGGCGCACATCAGGCAGATCGCCACATATTCGCCGAGCATGAACATCATGTACGGGGTGGAGCCATATTCCACCATGAAGCCGGCAACCAGCTCGGATTCCGCTTCCGCAAGATCGAAGGGCGGACGGTTCGTCTCGGCCAGGGCAGAGATGAAGAACACCACGAACATCGGGAAGAGCGGCAGCCAGTACCAGTTGAGGATGGACAGCCACGGCAGGCCGATCATGGTCGCCAGACCGGTTTCCTGAGAATGGACGATTTCCGACAGGTTCAGCGACCCGGCGCACATCAGCACCGTCACGATGACGAAGCCGATGGACACTTCATAGGACACCATCTGGGCCGCAGCACGCAGGGCCGACAGGAACGGATACTTGGAGTTGGACGCCCAACCGCCGATGATCACCCCGTAGACTTCCAGCGACGACACGGCGAAGACGAAGAGCACGCCCACGTTGATGTTGGAAATCACCCAGCCATCGGCCACCGGGATCACCGCCCATGCGGCCAGCGCCAGCATCACGGAAACCAGCGGCGCCAGCAGGAAGAGCACTTTGTTGGAGCCCGACGGGATCACCGGTTCCTTCAGAACGAATTTCAGAAGGTCGGCGAAACTCTGCAGCAGGCCCCAGGGACCCACCACGTTCGGGCCGCGGCGGAGCTGGACGGCTGCCCAGATCTTGCGGTCCGCATAGAGGATGTAGGCGACGAGAACCAGCAGCACCACCATGAGGAGGATGCTCTGGAAGGCCATCCAAAGAAAGGGAAAGCCGTAGGTCGTCATGAAGTCCGACATGGTTCGCCCCTGCCCCTTATTCCGCTGCCACCGCCGCGCGCGCCTTGGCGAGAGCGGAGCATTCCGCCATCGTCTTGGAGGCCCGTGCGATCGGGTTGGTGAGATAGAATTCGTTGACCGCGTTGGCAAAGCCTGCGGCTTCCAGGTTGCCGGCCAGACCGCTCAGCCCCTTCAGATCCTCGATCGAGCCGGCTTCGATGCCGTCGATGGTGAGGAAATGCGGGAACTCGGCCGCCAGCTTGGCGCGCAGCGCCCCCAGCGTGTCGAAGGGCAGAGCCTGACCAAGCACGGCGGAGAGTGCACGCAGGATCGCCCAGTCCTCGCGGGCCTCGCCCACGGGGAAACCGGCGCGGTTGCCCTGCTGCACACGGCCTTCCGTGTTCACATAGGTGCCCGACTTTTCCGTATAGGTCGCGCCCGGGAGGATCACGTCCGCCGCGTGGGCGCCGCGGTCACCATGGGTGCCGATATAGACGGTGAAAGTGGACTTGAACGCGTCCAGATCCAGTTCGTCCGCGCCGAGCAGGAAGAGCACGTCCAGCTCGCCCTTCTCGCCGGCATGCTGCATGTCGAGAACCGACTTGCCGCCCTCGCCCGGCACGAAGCCGATGTCGAGACCGCCGACGCGGCTGGCCGCCGTGTGCAGGACGTTGAAGCCGTTCCAGTCGGCAGAGATCGCGCCGACCGCATCGGCCAGCTTGATCGCGTGACCGAGAACGGACGGACCGTCGACCCGCGACAGGGCGCCCTGACCGACGATGATCATCGGACGCTTGGCGCCCTTCAGCACGTCGAGGAAGGAGCCGTTGCCCGCGACCAGATCGGCCAGCGTGTCGGTGCCTGCACCCACATAGGTGGTATCGTAGGTCAGGTCGGCCGCCTGGCCGATGACGCCGATCTTGCAGCCGCCCTTGCGCCACTGCTTGCGGATCCGGGCATTAAGCACCGGAGCCTCGAGGCGCGGGTTGGAGCCGATGATCAGGATGGCGTCGGCCTCTTCGATCCCCTCGATGGAGGAGTTGAAGATATAGCTGGCGCGGCCGTTGGCCGGATGCAGCTTGGACCCGTCCTGACGGCAGTCGATGTGGGCGGAGCCGAGCGCGGTCATGAGGCTCTTGAGAGCGTACATTTCCTCGACCGAAGCCAGATCGCCAGCAATGGCGCCCATGCGGTCGCCGGAGGTCGCCTTGACCTTCTCGGCAATGATGCGGAACGCCTCGGACCAGGTGACCGGCTGCAGGCGGCCATCGACCTTGGCATAGGGCCGGTCGAGACGCTGGGTGCGCAGGCCGTCCCAGATGTAGCGGGACTTGTCGGAGATCCACTCCTCGTTCACCGCCTCGTTCAGGCGCGGCATGATGCGCATGACTTCGCGGCCACGGGTGTCGACCCGGATGGCAGAGCCGACAGCGTCCATCACGTCGACGCTTTCGGTCTTCACCAGTTCCCAGGGACGGGCATGGAATTCATAGGGCTTGTGGGTCAGTGCGCCCACCGGGCACAGGTCCGCCACGTTGCCCTGCATTTCGGAAGACAGAGCGGCTTCCAGATAGGTGGTGATCTCCGCGTCCTCGCCACGGCCGATCAGGCCCATGTCGGTGACACCGCAGACTTCCGTCGTGAAGCGCACGCAACGGGTGCAGTGGATGCAGCGGGTCATGATCGTCTTGATCAGCGGCCCGATGTTCTTGTTCTCCACCGCACGCTTGTTCTCGTGGAAGCGCGAGCCGTCGACCCCGTAGGCCATGGCCTGGTCCTGCAGGTCGCACTCGCCGCCCTGGTCACAGATCGGGCAATCCAGCGGGTGGTTGATGAGCAGGAACTCCATCACCCCTTCGCGGGCCTTCTTGACCATCGGGCTCTTGGTTTCCACCACCGGCGGTTCGCCGTTCGGGCCCGGACGCAGGTCGCGCACGGACATGGCGCAAGAGGCGGTCGGCTTGGGCGGTCCGCCCTTCACTTCCACCAGACACATGCGGCAGTTGCCCGCGATCGACAGGCGCTCGTGGTAACAGAAACGCGGCACTTCGGCGCCAGCGGCTTCACAGGCCTGAAGCACCGTGTAGTCCGACGGGACATCAACCTCATTGCCGTCGATGATCAGCTTTGTCATCGCCTGCTCTCCAAATCCCGTTCCAATTACTCTGCCGCGACCATCGCCGGGGCCGCCTTCGGCCGGGCAATGTAGTCATCGATGCGCTGCTCGATGACCGGACGGAAATTCTTGATCAGCCCCTGGATCGGCCATGCGGCCGCGTCTCCGAGAGCACAGATGGTGTGGCCTTCAACCTGCTTCGTCACGTTGAAGAGCATGTCGATCTCCTCGCGAGACGACTGGCCCTTCACCATGCGTTCCATCACGCGCCACATCCAGCCGGTGCCTTCACGGCACGGCGTGCACTGGCCGCAGCTCTCGTGCTTGTAGAAGTAGCTGATGCGGGCGATCGCCTTGATGATGTCGGTCGACTTGTCCATGACGATCACCGCCGCCGTGCCCAGGCCGGAGCCCAGACCGCGCAGGGTGTCGAAGTCCATCGGCGCGTCCTTGATCTGCTCGGCCGTCAGGCACGGCACGGAAGACCCGCCCGGGATGACCGCCAGCAGATTGTCCCAGCCGCCGCGAATGCCGCCGCAATGCCGGTCCATCATCTCGCCGAAGGGCATGCCCAGCTCTTCCTCGAAGGTCGCCGGCTGATTGACGTGACCCGACACGCAGAAGAGCTTGGTGCCCGTGTTGTTCGGCGTGCCCAGACCGGAGAACCATGCCCCGCCGCGACGCAGGATCGTCGGGGCGACCGCGATGGATTCCACGTTGTTCACGGTGGTCGGGCAGCCATAGAGACCGACGTTCGCCGGGAACGGCGGCTTCAGGCGCGGCTGACCCTTCTTGCCTTCCAGGCTTTCCAGCAGTGCCGTTTCCTCGCCGCAGATATAGGCGCCGGCCCCGTGGTGAACGTAGATGTCGAAATCGTAGCCGTTCTTGTTGTTCTTGCCGATCAGCCCGGCGTCATAGGCCTGGTCGATGGCCGCCTGCAGGCGCTCGCGTTCACGGATGAACTCGCCGCGCACATAGATATAGGCAGCGATCGCGCCCATGGCGAAACCGGCGATCAGGCAGCCTTCGACCAGCGTGTGCGGGTCGTGGCGCAGGATCTCGCGGTCCTTGCAGGTGCCAGGCTCGGATTCGTCGGCATTGACGACGAGATAGGCCGGACGACCGTCGCTTTCCTTCGGCATGAAGGACCACTTCAGGCCGGTGGGGAAGCCCGCGCCGCCACGACCGCGAAGACCCGAGGCCTTCATCTCGTCGATGATCCAGCTGCGGCCCTTCTCCAGGATGGATTTGGTGCCGTCCCAATGGCCGCGGTTCATGGCGCCCTTCAGGCCCCAGTCATGCAGACCGTAGATGTTGGTGAAGATGCGATCCTGATCCTTCAGCACGGCGATCTCCTACTCTTCGTTCTTGCTCGAAGGCACTTCGCCGGCGGCGACACGCTTCGAGAATTCGGTTTCACCGCCGGCGGCCAGGATCTTGGACTGGTCGATCCAGCCATCCCGCTCGATGCGGCCCTTGAACTTCAGGCGGCTGTCGACCCAGGCGATTTCCTTGGCGCTCCATTCCGCGATCTGCGCGAAATGATAGATGCCGAGCTCGTTCAGGGTCTTTTCCAGCGCCGGGCCAACGCCCTTGAGCTGCTTGAGATCGTCCGCCTTGCCGCCGTCCGGCGCGCTCAGGAGCTTGGGCTCCTGCTCGTCGCTGGCAGCACCGCTGCGCGCCACTTCGACTTCGGCGCGGTCTTCGGTCTTCGGACGGGCCGCGTTCTCGGCCTTGGCTTCCGGCGCGCGCGCCTTGGCCTCGGCTTCCTGAGCGGCTGCGGAATTGGCAGCCGCGATCTTGGCCGCATGCGCCGCCTTCACCTTGGCAACCGCGTCCTCTGCCGGGGTCGGGACCCCGTCATAGTCCTTGCCACCGGTGTTGATTGCATCACCGGTGAAGTGATGGGACGCCGGCTCGGACCCGTCGATAACGACCGGCTGCGGCAGGACACCGACGGTGTCGTCCTTGATCTCGGTCAGGGAGGTCTGGCCTCCGGCTGCCATGGCAAAGCGGCGGCCGTTCTGCGGACCCGGGGTGACCGGATTGCCAGCCTCGATGTCGTCGAGCAGCTTGTTGAAGGTCTCTTCGGTCAGATCTTCGTAGGTGTCCTTGAAGATCTGGACCATCGGCGCGTTCACGCAGGCGCCCAGACACTCGACCTCTTCCCAGGAAAAGTTTCCGTCCTCGGAGATCTCGTGCATGTGCTTGGCGATGCGGCTCTGGCAGATCTTGATCAGATCCCCTGCCCCGCGCAGCTGGCACGGCGTGGTGCCGCAGACCTGGATATGGGCCTTCTTGCCCACCGGCTGCAGCTGGAACATCGTGTAGAACGTGGCCACTTCCAGCACGCGGATATGCGGCATGTCGAGCATTTCGGCGATGTAGCGGATCGCCGGCTCGCACACCCAGCCGTCATGCTGTTCCTGGGCCCGCCACAGCAGCGGGATGACTGCGGACGCCTGACGGCCCGCCGGATAGCGGTCGATCACCTTCTTCGCCCAGGCGAGATTCTCGGCCGTGAACGCGAAGCTTTCAGGTTGTTCCGCGGCAAGTCTGCGAACTGCCATGGTGTTATCCCCGTTCTGTCGTCTTGACCGGAGCCGCGCAGGCGGCCGCCAGGGTCACGTTAGCAAAGGTGGCGGCAACCATCAGCGGTCGACCTCGCCGAACACGATATCGAGCGAGCCCAGCACGGCCGAAACGTCGGCGAGCTGGTGACCGCGGCACAGGAAATCCATGGCCTGCAGGTGGCTGTAGCCCGGTGCCTTGATCTTGCAGCGATAGGGCTTGTTGGTGCCGTCGGACACCAGATAGACCCCGAATTCGCCCTTGGGCGCTTCCACGGCGGCGTAAACTTCACCGGCCGGAACATGATAGCCCTCGGTATAAAGCTTGAAGTGATGGATCAGCGCTTCCATCGACCGCTTCATCTCGCCTCGCTTCGGCGGAACGATCTTGCCGTCGGTGGAGGAGACCGGGCCGGTCTCGACCGTCAGCTTTTCCAGGCACTGCTTCATGATGCGGACCGACTGGCGCATCTCTTCCACGCGGATGAGATAGCGGTCATAGCAGTCGCCGTTCTTGCCGATCGGAATGTCGAAGTCGAGATCCGCATAGCATTCGTAGGGCTGCGACTTGCGCAGGTCCCATGCCGCGCCCGAACCGCGCACCATCACGCCCGAGAAGCCCCAGGCAAAGGCATCTTCCAGCGACACGATGCCGATGTCGACATTGCGCTGCTTGAAGATGCGGTTGTCGGTCAGCAGGCCCTCGATGTCGTCAAGACGGGAGAGGAACGGGTCACAGAAGTCCCAGATATCGTCGAGGAGCTTCTGCGGCACGTCCTGGTGCACCCCGCCCGGACGGACATAGGCTGCGTGCATGCGTGCACCCGAAGCGCGCTCATAGAACACCATCAGCTCTTCGCGCGGCTCGAAGCCCCACAGCGGCGGGGTCAGCGCGCCAACGTCCATCGCCTGGGTGGTCACGTTCAGAAGATGCGACAGGATGCGGCCGATTTCGGAGAACAGCACGCGGATCAGCTGGCCGCGCATCGGCACGGTGATGCCGAGCAGCTTTTCCACGCCGAGCGCGAAGGCATGTTCCTGGTTCATCGGCGACACGTAGTCGAGCCGATCGAAATAGGGCACTGCCTGGAGATAGGTCTTCTGCTCGATCAGCTTCTCGGTGCCGCGATGCAGCAGGCCGATATGCGGATCGACGCGGGTGCAGACTTCGCCGTCCAGCTCCAGCACCAGACGCAGCACGCCGTGCGCTGCCGGGTGCTGCGGACCGAAGTTGATGTTGAAGTTGCGGACTTGTGCTTCAGCCATCTTCAGCGCGCCTTACTTCGTGGTTGCTTTTTCATCGCCCGGCAGCACGTAGTCCGTGCCTTCCCAGGGCGAGAGGAAATCGAAATTGCGCATTTCCTGGTTCAGCTTCACCGGCTCGTAGACGACGCGCTTCTTTTCATCGTCGTAGCGCAGCTCCACATAGCCCGTGACGGGGAAGTCCTTGCGCAGGGGGAAGCCGTCGAAGCCGTAGTCGGTCAGGATGCGGCGCAGGTCCGGATGGCCGGAGAACAGGATGCCATACATGTCGTAGGCTTCGCGCTCGAACCATTCCGCACCGGGGAAGAGACCGGTGATCGAGGGAACCGGGGTTTCCTCGTCGGTGGCGACCTTCACGCGAATGCGCTGGTTCTGGACCGGCGACAGGAAGTGATAGACCACGTCGAACCGCTTGTCGCGCGCCGGATAGTCGACGCCGCAGACATCGGTGATGTTGACGAACTTGCAGGAGGAATTGTCCCTCAGGAAGCGAATGACCTCGAGCAGGTCGGACAGGCCGACCTCGATCGTCAGTTCGCCATATTCCACCTTCGAGGAGAGAACGGCCCCGCCGAGCGACAGCGTGATGTGCTCGGCCAGATCCTTGAGCGTCTCGTCCATTCGTGTAGCCCTCACTCCGTTGGAGCCTCGTCGGCGGCGCAAGCCGCCGGGGAAGTCTTTTAGCGTTCGATGGTGCCCGTGCGGCGGATCTTCTTCTGCAGCATCAGCACGCCGTAAAGCAGCGCTTCAGCCGTCGGAGGACAGCCGGGGATATAGATGTCGACCGGGACGATCCGGTCACAGCCACGCACCACCGAATAGGAATAGTGGTAATAGCCGCCGCCATTGGCGCAGGATCCCATGGAGATCACGTAGCGCGGCTCCGGCATCTGGTCATAGACCTTGCGCAGGGCGGGAGCCATCTTGTTGGTCAGCGTGCCGGCCACGATCATCACGTCGGACTGACGCGGAGAGGCGCGCGGCGCGGTGCCGAAGCGCTCGATGTCGTAATGCGGCATGGAAACCTGGATCATTTCCACCGCGCAGCAGGCGAGACCGAAGGTCATCCACATCAGCGAACCGGTGCGGGCCCACTGGATCAGGGCGTCGGTGGAGGTGACGAGGAAGCCCTTGTCGGCCAGTTCCTCGTTGATTTCCAGGAAGAACGGATCATCGCTGCCCACCGGCTTGCCGGTGTTCGGATCAATGATGCCCTTCGGGCTTTCCGCGATGAGCGGGCCGGTGGTGGTCAATCCCATTCCAGCGCTCCCTTTTTCCATTCATAGATGAACCCGACCGTGAGGACGCCCAGGAACACCATCATCGACCAGAAGCCGTACCAGCCGAGCGAAGCGAACTGGACGGACCAGGGGAAGAGGAAAGCCACTTCCAGATCGAAGATGATGAAGAGGATCGACACGAGGTAGAAACGCACATCGAACTTCATGCGCGCATCATCGAAGGCGTTGAAGCCGCACTCGTAGGCCGACAGCTTTTCCGGATCGGGGTTCCGATAGGCCAGAAGGAAGGGCGAGACGAGCAGCGCCAGGCCGATCACCAGCGCAATGCCGATGAAGACGACAATCGGGACATATTCCCGCAAGAGTTCTTCCATGTCTTCGCGTCCTTGCAATGGGGCCGGGAGCCGCTGAGGGGGCCGGCCGTCGCGATCGTCGACTGGGGCTGCAATTGCGTCCTGCGCCACCTGGGGACGATCCACCGATGGGTGAGGAACCATCGGCATGCGCAGGCACGCTTAGCCCACGCGATAGTGCAACGCAAGACCCTTCACGGTCAAAGAAAAGACGGCCTTTGCGTCAGATCGGACCAAGCTGCGGCATTCTGCCCCTTTGACCGGACACGAACCGGTGCAAAACGCCAGCAACGGCTGAGGCACGCCCCTCGACAAAGCCCGGTTTCCCGCCATTTGCCGGGGAATCAATCACGGCTCGCGACCCGTCTCGCCCGCGCCGTCGAACAGGATCCTGATCCCCGCCCCTGCTCCGGCGCAACGACGCAGTCTGCGGCCACTCGGCCAGGGCCCGCGAGCCGGGCCATGCAAAAACGAAAAAGGCCGGAGGGTGACCCATCCGACCGCAAATCAACATCTGAAACCTTGAGAAGAACCGTGAGTGGCGCGAGTGACGGGGCTCGAACCCGCGACCTCCGGCGTGACAGGCCGGCACTCTAACCAACTGAGCTACACCCGCTCGATAAACGGTGAAGCGCCTCTTCCTCGATCTCTGATCCGAAGACCAGAGAGAAAGTGGCGCGAGTGACGGGGCTCGAACCCGCGACCTCCGGCGTGACAGGCCGGCACTCTAACCAACTGAGCTACACCCGCTCGATAAACGGTGAAGCGCCTCTTCCTCGATCTCTGATCCGAAGACCAGAGAGAAAGTGGCGCGAGTGACGGGGCTCGAACCCGCGACCTCCGGCGTGACAGGCCGGCACTCTAACCAACTGAGCTACACCCGCTTAAGGACCCCTCAGCGACCCGTTGTCGCCGTGGAGTGACGCCGATGTACGGCGACAGGACGGCGAAGTCAAGCGCCCCGCAAAGCCCGAAATGACGTTTTTGCGAAAGTTCCCCAAACTCCGGCAAGACTCCGGGAAAAACGCCAGTTTCCGAAGACAGAGGTTTGTGGATAAAGACATTTCCGCAAAAGGGCTTGGCCGGTTTTTTTTGCGTTTTCGAAAACCCCGGTCCGCAAACGCCGGGCTTCTGACCCGGGGCGACGATGACTGACGCCCTCCCCCGCGACGGCCCCACGCAGGCAAGTCGCGAACGGACATGATCAGCCGTCAGGACTGAATGGGTGGACCTAATCCAGTGGATCGGGGGATTTAGTGAACGAAGTTCTCTAAAAATTGCGACAGTTTGACGATCTGCGCCACGCCAAACCGCTTTACGTGCCCGTCAGGAGTGGCTATCCAATGCGCACATTGCATTATTTTTTTATTTCTATTTTTACGGATCACCGATCGGCATGCAATTCGACGCTTTCATTTGTGACGCTCTGGACCTGTGGTCCAATGAACCAGAGAACGCCGGCCCGGCAGGCCTTGCCGCGCGCCTCGGGCAACTGTGCGAAGGTCCGGCCCTGAACATCTTTCAGGTGGATCTGACACCGGAGCGGCCGGAGGACTTTCTCTTCGTCTGCCTGAGACAGAACCTCCCGTCGGCCCCGCTCCCCCCGATCCGGATTGGCGAGATCCCGGACCAGACCTATGCCCGGCGCTTTCTGCTCGCCGCCTATGCGGAGGTGCGCGAGACCGGCCGCCATATGGTGGACCAGGTCGTCTCTCCGATTGTCGACCGGCTTTACCGTTACGACCGGCTGATCTTGCCACAGCGCACAGGCGGTACCGCCCGCCCGGCCTGGGCGCTCGGCCTGATGATGATCAATCTCGTGCTGCCGCTGGCGCCGAGCCGCTCCGACCTGACCCCTCAGGAAAGCACGATCCTGCAACATCTGGCCCTGGGCGAGCAGCCCAAGGAGATTGCACCCCTGCTCGGCGTCACCCGCCGCTCGGTGGAACACCGGATCCAGGCCCTGAAGATCAAGTTCGGCGCGCGCAACGTGACCCATCTGATCGCACTTGCCATCGCCCAGGACCTGCGCTCCTCGTAAATCCCGACCTACTTCTCCCAGAAGCAATTCATGTCATTGTAGCTGTTGGGCGGAATGGTGCAGGTGATCTTGCGTCCGCAAGGGTGCTGAACCACGGCGAAGAGCTGCCGATAGTTCCACTTGATCAGGGGGCGCGCCGCATTGCGCGCATCCGCCGGGCAGGCCCCTGCCGAGGCCGTCGCCTTGCTGTCCACCCGCGCCGTCGTCGCCCCTCCTGCCGCTCCTCCCGCCGCCTGAGGCTTCGCCACGCAGCGACCATTGCGCTCTTCCTGATTGGCGCCACAGGCCAGCGGGCAGACCCGGCCAGAACTGCGGCGGATCTGCTCGAGGACCTCAGCCGACGGATCAAGCGACGACAGGCGGATCCCGGCTTCCTTCCCGTAGGTCGAAAGCGCCCGGCGGCTGCGCGCGCCCCAGTCTCCATCCACGGTGCCAACCGAACAGCCAACCCGATTGAGCTCCTGTTGCAGAGAGCGGGCCAGCTCCGCTGGTTCGATTGCCGCGCCTGACGGCCCGGTGGGGGAACGATCGAGTGCCGCCGGCTCCTCTGCCTGGCGGCCTTCCTCGGGTGCCAGACTGGCAACCGTGACCTTGTCCTGCGCGGCTGACTGCGCGGCTGACTGCGCCCCGGCCTCCGCCGCACGGGTCAGCGCGTCGATCTTCAGCCGCGCCAGCTCCGCATAGATGCCCTCCGGATAGCGCGCGAGGTAACTCTGGAACATGCCGACCGAGCCGGCATCCTGAACCGACTGCCAATAGGCCAGCTCGATGCGGGGATCAGGTCCGGTCGCGACGGGCTCCGGCGCCGGGCGCGCCTTTTCTTCCCGAGCCGCCGTCTCCGCCGCCTTGAGGTCCTCAAGCCGCAGACGGGCGAGATCGGCGAACTGACCGTCCGGGAAGCGCTTGAGATAGGTCTCGAAATAGGCCGCCGACGAGCCCCCCTTGATGGTCTCCCAATAGGTAAGCTCCACCCGGGGATCCGGTCCGGCGGGCTCCGGCGGGGTCACCACCACCGGCGCGGCCTTCAGAATCACTTCACCGGTGAGAGAGGAATTGTCCCAGGGCACCTGCTTGCCACCGGTCTGCTGCAGCACGTCCCGGCGCACCAGCACCAGATCCCGGGTGATGTCCTGCCCCGGCGTGCCCAGATGCTTCAGGAGCGCCGTGGTAAAGGGGCTGTTGTCCCCTGCCCCATCGAGCGCAACATTGCCCGGCTGGGTGGCAAAGGAGACGAGGGACCCGACCCCCGACCCGACCTTGGCAAGCCCCCGGCCTACACTGCCCGAGCGCGTTCCCATGGAGCGCGCAAGGGTCTCAGCCAGAGGATTGTCCCGGCAGGCATCGAGAAACACCAGGTTGACCTTCGCCGCCCGCTCCATCGCGGTCAGCACCAGATTGACGGGCACCGCCTCGAAATCGAGATCCAGATAGGAGCGCAGCCGCGCATCCACCGGCGCCAGATAGTTCTCGCCCCCCACCTGCAACCCGTGGCCCGCATAGAAGAAGAGCGCCATGTCCGCCCCCTCCAGCTTGCCGACGAAATCCCGGATGGTGCCGCGCATGGCGCCCAGATCCAGATCGACCCCGCGCACCACCTCGAAGCCGAGATCTTCGAGCTTCTCGCTCATGCCGAGCGCATCATTCTTCGGATTCGGAAGCGCGGCCGCATGAACATAGGCCGAGTTGCCGATGACAAGGGCAACCCGTCGCTCCGCATGGGCGGCCCCGCAGGACAGGATCAGCAGAAGGGTGAGCAGAAAAGCCGGGAATCGCAATGAAGCACCTCATGAAACTGACGCATGGTAAGAAACCGTCAGAGAGGTGTCAAAAGCGGAAGGCACACAGGGTAAACCAAGCCCGCGCTGATCGAGAAGCGCAAGGTCGGCAACGAGATGAAAGGAGAAGGGATTGGTGGGCGATGAGAGACTCGAACTCCCGACATCCTCGGTGTAAACGAGGCGCTCTACCAACTGAGCTAATCGCCCTGACGCCGGCCCGTGTCGGGCGCGCAGTGGGAGCCTTGTAGGCGCAAGCCCCGGCCTTTGCAAGAGCCTTGACGACGTTGCCGCGCCGCCCTGTGGATGGAGAAAGGCGCGCGCCCAAGGCGACGCCGCGTCTGCCGCGCAAAACGACCTCTCACCGCCCACGCCTGCCCTACCTGCACGCTGCGCCATCCACAAGCAAAACAAAAGGCCCTGCGGAAACCGCAGGGCCCTGGCAGACCGTCTTTGAAAGAGCGGAAGCGCCGATCAGGCGTTCACGGCGTCCTTCAGGCCCTTGCCGGCCTTGAACTTCGGCGTCTTGGAAGCCGGGATCTGAATGGTGTCACCGGTGCGCGGGTTGCGGCCTTCGGTGGCAGCGCGCTCGGACACGGAGAAGTTGCCGAAGCCGATGATGCGAACTTCGTCGCCGGCCTTCAGGGTTTCAGTGACCGTGTCGAACGTTGCGTCAACAGCTTCGCCGGCCTGGGCTTTGGTGAGGCCAGTCTTCTCTGCAACGGCTGCGATCAGATCGTTCTTGTTCATAGCTCATACCTTTCTAAGAGACGGCAGATGGCCGACGATTCTCGTCGGCGCCGTTGCCGGAAAGTCAGGCGAAACGCCTCCAAACGCAAGCCATTTTTGGCGGAAAACAGCCAATTTCAGCAATTTCCAAAAGAAAACCCCCGCCAAGGGCGGGGGTTTCCGGATGCTGCATCGCAGTAGGGGAAGATCAGTGGGCGACGAAGCCCGCCGATTCGTCCTCCTGCGGCCGGGTCTTTGCGGCGGCATCAGCCGCTGCCTCGTCCCACTGGATCGGATCCGGCACCCGGACCAGCGCGGTCTTGAGCACCTCTTCCATGCCGGAGACAGGGATGATCTCGAGCGAGTTCTTCACCGTGTCCGGAATGTCGGCCAGATCCTTGGCATTGTCCTGCGGGATCATCACCGTCTTGATGCCACCGCGCAGGGCCGCCAGCAGTTTCTCCTTCAGGCCACCGATGGGCAGCACGCGGCCGCGCAGGGTGATTTCCCCGGTCATGGCCACGTCCCGGCGCACCGGAATGCTGGTCATGGTGGAGATGACGGCCGTCGCCATGGCGATGCCGGCCGACGGACCATCCTTGGGCGTGGCGCCTTCCGGCACGTGCACGTGGATGTCCCGCTTGTCGAAGAGCGGCGGCTCGATGCCGAAATCGACGGCCCGCGAGCGCACGTAGGATGCAGCTGCGGAAATCGATTCCTTCATCACGTCCTTCAGGTTGCCCGTCACCGTCATCTTGCCCTTGCCAGGCATCATGACGCCTTCGATGGTCAGCAGCTCGCCGCCCACCTCGGTCCAGGCCAGACCCGTGACAACGCCGACCTGATCTTCCGTTTCCGCCTCGCCATAACGATAGCGCGGAACGCCCAGGTACTTCTCGACGATCTCCGGCGTGACCTCGATGGAGGTCTTGTCGCTCATCAGGATGTCCTTGACGGCCTTCCGGGCAAGCGTCGCCATTTCGCGCTCGAGATTACGCACGCCCGCCTCACGGGTGTAGCGACGCACCACGAACTGCAGGGCCTCGTCGGTGATCGAGAACTCCCCGTCCTTCAGACCATGGTCCTTGGCGGCTTTCGGGATGAGGTGACGACGGCAGATTTCTGCCTTTTCCTCTTCCGTGTAACCGGCAATGCGGATCACTTCCATGCGGTCCATCAGGGGCGCGGGAATGTTCAGCGTGTTGGCCGTGGTCACGAACATCACGTCCGAGAGGTCATATTCGACCTCAAGGTAGTGGTCCATGAAGGTGGCGTTCTGTTCCGGATCCAGCACCTCGAGCAGGGCCGAGGACGGATCCCCGCGGAAGTCCATGCCCATCTTGTCGATCTCGTCGAGCAGGAAGAGCGGGTTGGACTTCTTCGCCTTCTTCATGGACTGGATGACCTTGCCCGGCATGGAGCCGATATAGGTCCGCCGGTGACCGCGGATCTCGGCCTCGTCACGCACGCCGCCCAGCGAAATGCGCACGAATTCGCGACCCGTCGCCTTGGCGATGGACTTGCCCAGAGAGGTCTTGCCGACGCCGGGAGGGCCGACGAGGCAGAGAATCGGACCCTTCAGCTTGTTGGCCCGCTTCTGCACCGCCAGATACTCGACGATCCGCTCCTTGACCTTCTCGAGGCCATAGTGATCGGTGTCGAGAACCGTCTCGGCGAACTCCAGGTCGTGCTTGACCTTGCTTCGCTTGTTCCACGGAATGCCGATCAGCCAGTCGAGATAGTTGCGCACCACCGTCGCTTCCGCAGACATCGGCGACATCTGCTTCAGCTTCTTGATCTCGGCTGCGGCGCGTTCGCGCGCTTCCTTGGTCAGCTTGGTGGCCTTGACCTTCTCTTCCAGCTCGGCGATCTCGTCGCGACCGTCCTCGCTGTCGCCGAGTTCCTTCTGAATGGCCTTCATCTGCTCATTCAGATAGTACTCGCGCTGGGTCTTCTCCATCTGGCGCTTCACCCGCGAGCGGATGCGCTTTTCCACCTGCAGAACGGAGATCTCGCTCTCCATCATGCCCAGCACCCGTTCCAGACGCTCGGAGACGGAGACGATGCCGAGGATTTCCTGCTTCTCAGTGATCTTCACAGCCAGATGCGAGGCCACCGTGTCGGCCAGCTTCGAGTAGTCCTCGATCTGGTTGACGGCGCCCAGGACCTCCGGAGAGACCTTCTTGTTGAGCTTCACGTAGTTTTCGAACTCGGCCACCACCGAGCGGGCCAGGGCCTCGACCTCGATGTTGTCGCCATCGCGCTCCGGCAGCACGGTGGCGGTTGCCTCGTAATATTCGGCACGGTCGGTGTACTCGTCGATGCGGGCACGTGCGCCGCCCTCGACCAGGACCTTCACCGTGTTGTCG
This sequence comes from Roseibium aestuarii, assembly GCF_008477545.1. Lineage (GTDB taxonomy): Bacteria > Pseudomonadota > Alphaproteobacteria > Rhizobiales > Stappiaceae > Roseibium > Roseibium aestuarii. The sequence continues at coordinate 1,821,696 of NZ_VORA01000001.1, forward strand.
GGCAGCTTGAGCAGCTGCAGCACGGTTGCGAGGGTACCGACCTCATGAATGTCGTCGGAGCTGGGATCGTCGTCACCGGCGTTCTTCTGGGTGGCCAGGAGAATGTGCTTGTCGGTGGTCATCACCTCTTCCAGGGCGCGGATGGACTTCTCGCGGCCAACGAAGAGCGGAACGATCATGTGCGGAAAGACAACAATGTCCCGCAGTGGCAGCACCGGGTAGACGGCGCTGGAGCCCTGATCCTCAGAGCGGATGTCGTGATCGCTCATTTTCTTTCCTTTCTCTGCGCGCCACCGCCCCCGCGATCGGGCAGCCGGTGTACGCTTCCAGGCGCCTGCGGCGGGGAGGAAGCCGCGAAATGGCCGGTTCGGATCACCCCAGATGGGCGCGGCCCGAACCGCTTGTGAGACGCCTTAGTCGACCTATTAGGTGGACACCGGGGACCGCCCTGTCAAGGCACACGGACCCCGACGGCAAGAAACCCCGGGATGATCCGATCAGGCGGTGGAAAACTGATCTTTTGCACCGCTTTGACAAAAAATGCCGCCCTCCGGAAGGAGGACGGCATCCTTGTCTTGAACCGCCGGACCGGAGACGTTCCGCCACACCCTGAAAGCGTGACGACAGCCGTCGGAGACCCGGGTAAACCGCAAGGGCGCGTCAGGCGCCCGTTGCCGTGGTTTCCTCGCGGTCTTCGTAGATGTAGAGCGGGCGCGCCTCGCCCTTCACCACTTCCGGCGAGATGACCACTTCCTTCACACCCTTCAGCCCCGGCAGCTCGTACATGGTGTCGAGCAGGATGGCTTCCAGGATGGAGCGCAGGCCACGGGCACCGGTCTTGCGGTCGATGGCCTTGCGGGCGATCGCCGACAGGGCGTCCTCGTGGAAGGTGAGCTCCACCTGTTCCATCTCGAACAGGCGCTGATACTGCTTGACCAGAGCGTTCTTCGGCTCGGTCAGGATCGTGATCAGAGCAGGTTCATCGAGATCCTCGAGGGTCGCGATGACCGGCAGACGACCGACGAATTCCGGGATCAGGCCGAACTTCAGCAGGTCTTCCGGCTCCAGCTCGGAGAAGAGCTCGCCGATGCGGCGATCTTCAGGAGCGCTCACCTTGGCCTTGAAGCCGATGGAGGTCTTGGTGCCGCGATCGGAAATGATCTTGTCGAGGCCCGCAAAGGCGCCGCCGCAGATGAACAGGATGTTGGTCGTGTCCACCTGCAGGAACTCCTGCTGGGGATGCTTGCGGCCGCCCTGGGGCGGCACGGAAGCCACGGTGCCTTCCATGATCTTCAGCAGGGCCTGCTGCACGCCTTCGCCGGACACGTCGCGGGTGATGGACGGATTGTCGGCCTTGCGGCTGATCTTGTCCACCTCGTCAATGTAGACGATGCCGCGCTGTGCGCGTTCCACGTTGTAGTCTGCCGACTGCAGCAGCTTCAGGATGATGTTTTCCACATCCTCGCCCACATAACCGGCTTCGGTCAGGGTCGTGGCGTCGGCCATGGTGAAGGGCACATCGAGGATGCGCGCCAGGGTCTGGGCAAGAAGCGTCTTGCCGCAGCCGGTCGGGCCGACCAGAAGGATGTTGGACTTCGCCAGTTCCACGTCGTTGTTCTTCGAGGCGTGGTTCAGGCGCTTGTAATGGTTGTGAACGGCGACGGACAGGACCTTCTTCGCGCTGTTCTGACCGATGACATAGTCATCCAGAACATGGCGGATTTCCTGCGGCGTCGGGATCCCGTCCCGGGACTTCACCAGCGAAGACTTGTTTTCCTCGCGGATGATGTCCATGCACAGCTCGACACATTCATCGCAAATGAAAACAGTCGGGCCGGCGATCAGCTTGCGCACTTCGTGTTGGCTCTTCCCGCAGAACGAGCAGTAGAGCGTGTTCTTGGAGTCGCTGCCGCTGGCCTTGGTCATCTATTCAACCCCGCGTTCTCTAAGGAGGAGCTTCCCCCTTATCGTTCCAGATCGAGCCAAAATAAGGCAGGAAGGCTCGAAAGTTTCCGATCCGGACCGATTGTATCGCCTCGTCGGCCCCAATGGGACCATGCTTCCCTCTTAAAAATCAATATAGGTTTAAGGCGGAAGCAGAAACTACGGTCCATTTGCCGGCAATGGGACGTGTGCCCACTGGTCATTTTCCCGAGCCTGCCCCGGGAACCCGATCCGGGAGGGGAGACCGGCTCCCCTGCCCTCCGGCAGTCGATCCGGTCCGGGCACCCTCACCAGAGGATCAGCCGGACCGGCAGTTGTCGTCAGAACAGGCTCACGCCTGCTCGGAGAGGCTGGCGCGGTCGGTGATCACGCTGTCGATGATCCCGAATTCCTTCGCCCGCTCTGCCGTCATGAAGTTGTCACGCTCGAGCGCTTCTTCAACCGCATCGAGGCTCTGACCTGTGTGCTTCACGTAGATTTCATTGAGCCGGCGCTTCATCTTCAGGATTTCCTGAGCATGCAGCATGATATCGGCCGCCTGACCGCGGAAGCCGCCGGAGGGCTGGTGCACCATCACGCGGGCATTCGGCAGGGAGAAGCGCAGGTCCTTTTCACCGGCAGCCAGCAGCAGGGAGCCCATGGAGGCAGCCTGGCCGATGCACAGGGTGGACACGGCAGGGCGAATGAACTGCATGGTGTCGTAGATCGCCAGACCCGACGTCACCAGACCACCCGGCGAGTTGATGTACAGCGCGATTTCCTTGGTCGGGTTTTCCGATTCCAGGAACAGCAGCTGGGCGCAGATCAAGGTCGCCATGTGGTCCTCGACCGGACCGGTCAGGAAGATGATCCGCTCCTTCAGGAGACGGGAATAGATGTCGAAGGCCCGCTCGCCGCGGTTCGTCTGCTCGACGACCATCGGAACGAGTGTGTTCATGTAGAGTTCGACAGGATCCTTCATACCTCATCCATTATTCTTGAGAGGACCGGGCACCCCTTGAGAGAGGCCCGGCGAGACACAGGTCAAGGCAACACGTCTGAACGACCCGGGACCTGACTCGAAAAAAGCGACATCCCATACATAGGAGATGTCGCCCTGTTCGAAAAGTCTTGCCAGACGCGGCATGAAGGCAAAGTTAAGCCCCATGCCGCATCCGGTGGATATTTCGGTCGAAAGGCCGATCAGGCCTTTTCGTCCTCGTCCTCGGCCACGAGCTTCTCCAGCTCTTCCTTGGTCACGGACTTGTCGGTGACCTTGGCCAGTTCGAGGATGAAGTCGACGACCTTCTCTTCGTAGATCGGGGCACGCAGGGACGCGAGAGCCTGCTGGTTGTTCCGGTAGAACTCGAACACCTGCTGTTCCTGGCCCGGGAACTGACGCACGCGGTCATAGAGCGCGCGCTGCATTTCCTCGTCAGTGACCTGGATGTTGTTCTTCTCGCCGATCTCGGACAGGACCAGGCCGAGGCGCACGCGGCGTTCCGCGATCTTGCGGTATTCGGCCTTGGCTTCGTCCTCGGTGGTGCCTTCGTCCTCGAAGGACTTCTCGTTGCGCTTCATGTCTTCTTCGACCTGACGCCACACGTTCTCGAACTCGCCGTTCAGCAGGGCTTCCGGCAGTTCGAAGGAGTAGTGCTCATCCAGGGCATCGAGAAGCTGACGCTTCACGCGCTGACGGGTCATCGCGCCGAACTGGCTCTCGATCTGGCCGCGGATGATTTCCTTCAGCTTGTCGAGGGACTCAAGGCCCAGGTTCTTGGCGAATTCGTCGTCGAGCTTGGCTTCACCCGGTGCGCCGACTTCCTTGACTTCGATGTCGAAGGTCACGGCCTTGCCGGCCAGATGAGCGGCCGGATAATCTTCCGGGAAGGTCACTTCGATGACCTTGGTGTCGCCGGCCTTCAGGCCCACGAGCTGCTCTTCGAAGCCCGGGATGAAGCGGCCGGAGCCGAGCACGAGCTTGCCGTTCTCGTCGGCACCGCCCTCGAAGGGTTCGCCGTCCAGCTTGCCCAGGTAGGACATGGTCACCTGGTCGCCGTTTTCGGCAGCGCCGTCCTTGGCTTCGAACGGGGTCGCGTTCTTGGCGATCTCGGCGATCTGCTCGTCGACTTCGGCGTCAGCCACTTCGACGACCGGACGCTCGATGGAGATGCCCTTGAAATCGACGATCTCGAAGTCCGGCAGGACGTCATAGGACATCTTGAAGGACAGGTCGGCATCGCCGGCCAGGATCTTTTCGGCTTCTTCATCCGGCAGATCGATGGACGGGGTCAGGGCCGGGCGCTCGGAACGGTCTTCCAGGGCCTTCTGGGTGGAGGCCTGGATTTCGTTGGACAGCAGCTCGGCCATGGCCTGACGGCCGTACATCTTCTTCAGATGCGCGACCGGAACCTTGCCCGGACGGAAGCCGTTGATGCGCACCTTGGACTTCATGTCGTCCAGGTAGGTGTCGAGCTTGGCGGCCAGGTCAGCGGCCGGAATTTCGATTTTCAGCTCTCGCTTGAGGCCCTCGTTGAGGGTTTCGGTTACCTGCATGGGTTTGCTTCGTCCTCGGTCTGGAACGATCCGTTCCGGATGCTTGTTTTCAAAAACTCGTCCGATGCCGCCCGGCGCCCGTCTCCTCGGAAGCCCGAGGGAGGCGATCTAGCAGGCCGCACCATGCCTAAAGGAAGGCGCACGATGGGAGCGCGATAAAGGGTGTCTTAAGGAGTGTCAAGTGTCGGAGGGGTTACATGGCCCGTTAGGCGGCCTCTGCGCACACCAATCCGGGGATGCAGCGCATGCCCCCTGCACGAAAAGTCCCTGCCCGACCCACGGCTTGCGCGCCTGCGGCACGACGGACACACCGCGCCCTGCAAAGGAAACCGTCAGTCGAGAGGGAAAAAGGGCTTGGTGCGGATGGAGGGACTTGAACCCCCACGCCTCTCGGCGCCAGAACCTAAATCTGGTGCGTCTACCAGTTTCGCCACATCCGCAAGGACGCAGATCCCGTCAGAGACCGCGTCGCCAAGGCGGGGGCCTCTATAGCACTCGCGCTTTCGCCGTCAAAGGGAAATTCCGCCCTGTCCACCGGCACCCGGACCCGGGCTCACCGCTGCAGCAGATCGGACAGAACCCCCGGCACCTGAGCGGGAAGATCCTCCGCAATCAGCCCCGGCCCGAAGCGGACCCCCGCCCGCCCGTGGATCCAAACGGCCGCGCAGGCCGCCTCGAAGGCGGGCATTCCCTGGGCCAGCAAGCCACTGACAAGCCCGGCCAGCACGTCTCCGGATCCGGCCGTCGCCAGCCAGGGCGCGCCATTGTCATTGATCACGAGCCGTCCATCCGGATGGGCAATGACCGTATCCGCGCCCTTGAGCACGACGATCGCCCCGCACCGATGCGCGGCCGCCCGGGCCCGTTCCAGCTTCGGCTGCTCTTTCAGATCCGGAAACAGACGGCCGAACTCCCCCTCGTGGGGTGTGAGGACCACCGGCGCCGCCCGTTCGCGCAAGCGGGCACAGGCTCCTTCCGGATCCACCGCGAGGGCGGTGAGCGCATCCGCATCGAGCACCAGCGCCCGGTCTGCGGACAGCAGCACGGCAAGCACCGCGTCAAGCCTCTGACCCAGACCGAATCCCGGCCCCGCGAGAACCGACGTGAACCGCCGGTCCTCCAGAAGGTCTGTCAGAGCGTCCGCATCCCCGACGGAGCGCAGCATCACCGCCGTCAGATGCGCGGCATTGACCAGCATGGCCGAAGGCGGCGCACCAAGGGTCACCAGCCCCGCTCCGATGCGAAGGGCCCCGAGCGCCGACAGCCGGGCCGCCCCCGACGACGCCGCCCCGCCGGACAGCACCAGCGCGTGGCCGCGATCATATTTGTGGCCATCGTCCCGCACGCGGGGGAAAGCCGCGCCCCACATATCCGGCCCGTTCACCCACTGGCGCGGCGCGATCTCATCGAGGACGGAAGGCTCGATCCCGATCTGCGCCACCTCGACCTTCCCGCAGAGCCCGCGACCGGGGTAAAGCACGAGGCCGGGCTTGCGCCGGAAGAAGGTGACCGTGGCCGCGGCGCGAAAGGCCAGCCCCTGCCCCTCCTCCGCCCGCAGCACCTCGCCGGTCGCACCATTCACCCCGGAGGGCAGATCGACGCTCAGCACCGGCACGCCGGACACAGCGACCGCCCGCACCGCCTCCGCCGCCACTCCGGCAAGCGGCCGGTCCAGTCCCGCTCCGAACAGCGCGTCAATGACCAGATGCGCGCCATCAAGACACTCCGCAAGCACGTCCCCGGAGAGCGGCCTCCATCCGCCAGAGAGAGCGTTGAAGGCCCAGCGGGCATCCCCCTTCAGGCGCTCCGGTTCTGCCAGAAGCAGGACATCCACAGATCTCTGACGATTTCGCAGGTGCCGGGCTGCGACAAATCCGTCACCGCCATTGTTGCCCGGACCGCAGAGGACGACGATCCGCTGCCCCGGCCGGGTCATCGCAGACGCCGCGCGTGCAACAGCAGCCCCTGCCCGCTCCATCAGCGCGGCACCGGGAACTCCGGCGCGGATTGTCGCCTGATCGGCGGCTGCCATTTCCCGAGGCGTGAGCAGCGCGGCATCCCGCGCATCCCCTGTCCGCTCCCTCATCACGGCCATTCCTTTTGCTGTCTGCCCCACCGTCTACCCCGTCGCCGAGCAGGCGCTTGTCCGGCTGCTGCAGGGACGGCGATTCGCTTTCCTGAGCCCCGCAAGAGAGTGGCGGCCACGCACCCGCTGCCGCAAGAAAAAGCAGCCCTGATGCCTTGCACCGCAGCATCCCGCGGGGATCACCCCATTCGGAAATGCACAATTAAGCAGCATTTGCACATAAATTGATCACACTTGACGCGTCGCAAAAGATCGCGCCTTCTGGTTTTCGACGAAATTGCCTGTTTCTTGGCCGCTTCGCAGCCTCCCTCCGATTGGCACGCTACGTGCTAGAAGGAGGGGAAGCTGCACACGGAGGTTCCCTCCGCTGGCGGACCACGCCCAGGCCACAAGAACAACCGGGCCGAACGACAACTCGGGCCAGACAACTCGGAGAGAGACAGAAGGTGATGAAAAAGATCGAAGCGATCATTAAGCCCTTCAAATTGGACGAGGTGAAGGAAGCTCTCCAGGAGGTCGGTCTCCAGGGCATCACCGTCACGGAGGCGAAGGGTTTCGGGCGTCAGAAGGGACACACCGAACTCTACCGCGGCGCCGAATACGTGGTCGACTTCCTGCCCAAGGTTAAGGTAGAGATCGTCCTGACCGAGAATCTCGTGGAACAGGCGGTGGAAGCCATTCGCTCGGCCGCGCAGACCGGTCGCATCGGCGACGGCAAGATTTTCGTTTCCAACATCGAGGAAGCAGTCCGCATCCGGACCGGCGAAACCGGCGTCGACGCGATCTGACCTCATCACCTTCCAGGCCCTCGCGGCCTTCCAGCCTTTCGATCCGAGATGACCGCAACACGCCTGCCTGACAGCGCCGGGAACCGGATCGGGACGAACCCCAACTGAGTAACATAACTAAAGGGATGGACAGTATGACCACCGCCTCTGAAGTCCTTCAGCTCATCAAGGACAAGGATGTAAAGTTCGTTGACCTGCGCTTTACCGATCCGCGCGGCAAGATGCAGCATGTCACGTTCGACATCGCACTGGTCGATGAAGACATGTTCGCCGAAGGCACTGCCTTCGACGGTTCCTCCATCGCTGGCTGGAAGGCCATCAACGAGTCCGACATGATGATGGTGCTGGATCCCGCATCCGCTCACATCGACCCGTTCTTCGCTCAGACCACCCTGGCGATCTTCTGCGACATCGTCGACCCGATCACCGGCGAAGCCTACAACCGCGACCCGCGCATGACCGCCAAGAAGGCGGAAGCCTACGTGAAGTCCGGCGGCTTCGGCGACACCATCTTCGTTGGCCCGGAAGCCGAATTCTTCGTCTTCGACGACGTCCGTTTCTCCGCAGATCCGTACAAGACCGGCTTCGAGCTGGACAGCACCGAACTGCCGACCAACGGTGACAGCGAATACGAAACCGGCAACATGGGTCACCGCGTCCGCACCAAGGGCGGTTACTTCCCGGTTCCGCCGATCGACAGCTGCCAGGACCTGCGCTCCGAAATGCTGTCCATCATGGCCGAAATGGGCGTGCCGACCGAAAAGCACCACCACGAAGTGGCGTCCGCTCAGCACGAGCTGGGCATGAAGTTCGACACCCTGACCCGTTGCGCCGACAACATGCAGGTCTACAAGTACGTCGTGCACCAGGTTGCCCATGCCTATGGCAAGACCGCAACCTTCATGCCGAAGCCGGTCTATGGCGACAACGGCACCGGCATGCACTGCCACCTGTCCATCTGGAACGAAGGCAAGCCGACCTTTGCCGGCAACCAGTACGCTGACCTCTCCGAGAGCTGCCTGTACTTCATCGGCGGCATCCTGAAGCACGCCAAGGCCCTGAACGCCTTCACCAACCCGTCGACCAACTCCTACAAGCGTCTGGTCCCGGGCTACGAAGCACCGGTTCTTCTGGCCTACTCGTCCCGTAACCGTTCGGCTTCCTGCCGTATTCCGTTCTCGTCCAACCCGAAGGCAAAGCGCGTCGAAGTTCGCTTCCCGGATCCGTCCGCGAACCCGTACCTCTGCTTCTCCGCTCTGCTGATGGCTGGCCTCGATGGCATCAAGAACAAGATCCATCCGGGCGACGCCATGGACAAGAACCTGTACGACCTGCCGGCTGAAGAACTGGCCGAAATCCCGACCGTTTGCCGCACCCTGCGCGAAGCTCTCGAAGCCGTTGATGCGGACCGCGAGTTCCTGAAGGCCGGTGGCGTGTTCGACGACGACCAGATCGACGCTTACATCGAACTGAAGATGGAAGAAGTCGAGCGTTACGAAATGACGCCGCACCCGGTCGAATTCGACATGTACTACTCTGTCTGATCCTTCCCGGATCGGATGACGGACAAGGCCGGGCTCACGCCCGGCCTTTTTCGTATTCAACAAGACTGGAAAGAGTGCGGCACTATTCCGACCGCTCGCTCAGCATCATCAACTCTGTATTTTGAAGTCGTCTCTGATCCCGGCGCTGAAGATGGTACGGGGCGCCAGGGTCGGCTTGTGGCTCACCCCAATTGCTCTCGCGCAAGGCATAAGCGCCATTTACCTCTCCCGGGACCGGGAGAGGTCGACGCAACGCGTCGGGTGAGGGCCGACAAGACCATCGGTCTTGCCGCAGCGCATATGGGGAGGATGGCCTCAACCCTCACCCGGACTTTTCAGTCCGACCTCTCCCAGCCTTGAGAGAGGTAACTTGCGCCTCTTGTGCCGCAATACAGTGCACCAGACGATTTGGCTTCGTCATCTCAGGCGTGAGCCGGGACCTAGTCTTCGACACCCAAGGCTGGATCCACGGCACAGGGCCGAGGATGACAGACGTTGCGCGGGCGGCGTCAACCAGCGCGGCGCTCACAGCCCTTCGCCTCTGCGCCCTGACGCGCTTTCTGCTCCTGCTCCTGCCACTCACTCTCTGGCTCCGGCCACTCCCCTCTCCGTCATGCTCGGGCCCGTCCCGAGCACCCAGTCTTCGACACCCAAGGCTGGATCCTCGGCATAGGGCCGAGGGTGACCGCCGCGAGGGTGTCGAAGGGGCATCAGGTGCGCGGCTCAACCAGCGCGGCTCTCCAGCCACTCCCTCAAACTACGCCTTCTATGCCCCTTGAACCCCCTCATTGGGTCCGCCGCGATCATCGCGTTCAGGACCGCTTCCTGGGTGGTCTCGGCGGCGGCCTTGAAGAGCTCGTCGATCCGGCTTTCAGCGAGCACGTCGCGCGCGAGAAAATCGGCCGCCACATCATGAGGAACACGCTGCGCCGTGGAGAAAGCGAGCGCGATATCGCCGCTACCATTGCCGTAATAGGCGCCGAGCCGGGCAATCCCGGCGCCCGCCCGCCGCGCCACCCGCTTGAGCTGGCGGCTCTCCAGCGGCACGTCCGTGCCCAGCACGACGATGACCGAGCCGCGCTCTTGCGGCACACCATCATCGGGCGCCTTCAGGTCACCCGGATGCGGCTTGCGCCCGTCCGGAAGCATCAGATCGCCGGGCCGGCCGAAATTCGCCAGCACCAGAGCGCCCAGCGTGAAGCTCCGCTCGTCCAGCCCGAACACCCGTGAGGCCGAGCCGATGCCGCCCTTGAAGCCGAAGGCGCTCATGCCCGTGCCCGCCCCCACATTGCCCTGGGCGAAATCCGTGTCCGCCGCCTCCAGCGCCGCCAGCGCATCCGCTTCGCTCAAGGCCAGTCCCTGAATGTCGCTCAAATAGCCGTCATTACATTCCATCACCACCGGGTTCACCGTGCCGGTGGCGCGGCGGATCAGCGCATTGATGCCCGTGCCAACGCCGAAGGTGTTGGTGAGCAGGATCGGCGTTTCCAGCGTGCCCAGCTCCTCCACCTGCATCAGGCCGGCGCTCTTGCCAAAGCCGTTGATCACCTCCACGGCCGCCGGAACCTTCTCCCGGAAGAGGTTTCCGCCGGCAGGCAGGATCGCGGTGACGCCCGTGTTGAGCGTTTTGGTCTGCAAGGACTGATGACCGACGCGCACCCCCGGAACGTCGGTGAGCGTGTTGCGCGGCCCCGGCATCATGTCGCCACAGATCAGCCCGAAGGCGCGGGCGGTGCGGTCTGAAGGGGCAGTCATGGCGGGCAACTCCGGTCGGTGCGGCGGGATATCCTTGCTAGACCGGCAAAGCCTGCGGACGAAGCCGGTTTTTTGCCTTGCCCCCGTGAAATTTCGAAAAACTTCCGATATAGCGGAGGCGACTGATTTTTCGCGGAAGATGCTGCCAATCTTCCGGCACCGACAACGGGAAGACCATGAGCGAGTACACGTCCGAGTTTCTGAAGGTTCTGGAAGAACGCGGCTTCATCCATCAGCTCTCCGACGCCAAGGGCCTCGACGAGCTCCTGACGAAGGAAACCGTCACCGCCTACATCGGCTTCGATTGCACCGCCCCCAGCCTCCACGCGGGCTCCCTCGTCACCATCATGATGCTCTACTGGTTCCAGCAGACCGGCCACAAGCCGATCGCGCTGATGGGCTCGGGCACCACCCGCGTCGGCGACCCGACCGGCAAGGACGAAAGCCGCAAGGTGCTCTCCGACGAGACGATCGAGGAGAACAAGGCCGGCATCAAGAAGATCTTCGAGAAGCTGCTCACCTTCGGCGACGGCCCCACCGACGCGGTGATGCTGGACAACGCGGACTGGCTGCTCAAGCTCAACTACCTCGACTTCCTGCGCGACATCGGCCGCCACTTCTCGGTCAACCAGATGATCCAGCGGGATTCGGTCAAGCTGCGGCTCGAGCGCGAGCAGCACCTCTCCTTCCTGGAGTTCAACTACATGCTGCTTCAGGGCTATGACTTCCTGGAGATCTACCAGCAGACCGGCTGCCGCCTGCAGATGGGCGGCTCCGACCAGTGGTCGAACATCCTCTCCGGCGTGGACCTCATCCGCCGCAAGGAAAGCGTGGAAGCCTTCGCGCTGACCGCGCCCCTGCTGACCACCGCCTCCGGCGCCAAGATGGGCAAGACCGCGGCCGGCGCCGTCTGGCTCAACGAGGAGCAGCTCTCGGCCTATGACTACTGGCAGTATTGGCGCAACACCGAAGACGCGGACGTGGAGAAGTTCCTGAAGCTCTTCACCGTGCTGCCGCTGGACGAGATCCGCCGTCTGGCCGCCCTCGAAGGTGCGGGCATCAACGAGGCCAAGAAGGTTCTGGCGACCGAGGCCACCGCCATGATCCATGGCCGCGAGAAGGCGGAAGCCGCCGCCGAGACCGCCCGCAAGGCGTTTGAGGAAGGCGAGAGCGCGGAAGGCCTGCCGACCATCGAGATCCCCACCGCCGAGCTGGAAGCGGGCCTTGGCGTGCTCAACGTCTATGTCACCGCCGGGCTCTGCGCCTCCAACGGCGACGTCCGGCGCAACATGAAGGGCGGCGCGGTGAAGATCAACGATGCGGGCGAGCAGGACCCCAATCGCACCCTCACCCTTGCCGACGTGACCGCCGACGGCGTGATCAAGCTGTCTCTGGGCAAGAAGAAGCACGTGCTGGTGAAGCCGGTCTGATCCGGAACATTTGTCACGGATCCATCGAAAGGCCGGGCCCACGCCCGGCCTTTTTCGTCTGGGTGCGAGGCCCGGACAGGGCTGCCGCGTGTCCCCCAGCCACTTCCTCTCCGGTTCCTGCCACTCCACTCTCCGTCATGCTCGGGCTTGTCCCGAGCATCCAGTCCCCGAAGCCAAGGGCTGGATCCTCGGCACGGGTCAGACGATAATGATGCGAGACTTTTTCTCGTCACCATCGCCGACCGTCCGCGTCCCTGTCTTGCTGATCCCAACACAGGAGACGATCCGCCATGCCATCCATCAACTTTCATGCCTTCGGCCTGACCCGGGTCGGCCTTGGCGCGCTTGCAGGGCTCATGGCTCTCGGCCTCGCAGCAGCCCGGGCCGACGAGGTGCCCGAATGCGATGAAGCACTCGCCCTGACGCCGACGACCGCCGAGCCCTTCATCTATTTCGACGGTGGCGGACTGCGCCGTGAGCCCACGACGATCACCGTCCTGGACAAGGATAACAAGAGCATCGGCACCGTCACCATTCAGCTGAAGACCGTCCAGGACAAGCCGATGCCCGGCTGCTACTACACCCCGTCGGATGATGCGGCCGGCTACTGCCGCCAGCCCGATGAAAACCCCATGGAGGTCGAAGCGACGCTCAGCGACGATTTCGAGAACAATCTCGTCTGCTACTGAGCCTCGGGCGCAAGATGGGTGCCATGGTCGAGCCATGGCCTAACGCGCGGTGGGGTGGGAGCGTGGGAGCCACGGCGGCAGGGCGCATGCCGCAGCGGGCGCGGAAGAGCATCTGCGAGAGCGGGACCATCTGCGGCCAATACTCACCCCTTTCCTCCGTCATGCTCGGGCATGTCCGGAGCATCCAGTCCTCCAGGCCGAAGGCTGGATCCTCGGCACAGGGCCGAGGATGACGGTGGAAAGCGGGGAAGTTCAGCCTGCGCTGACAGCCCCTCGCGCAGCCGCCCTGCCGTGCTTTCTGCCCTGCGCTTCCTCCTGCTCCAGCCACTCCCCCGCCCTTCTGCCCGGGCGCGTCCCGGGCATCCGGTCTTCGAAAGATCCACGACCTATTGCTGGAACTCGAACATCTTGCGGAAGATGCCCGGCGCGATGGCCGACATGGGGTTGACGGTGAGCACCGGTTCGGCAAGCGCGCCTGTGACCCGGTAGGTGACACCGATCAGGCCTTCCTTGCTGCTGCCGCCCAGGGCGAAGCCGAGGATCGGGATCTTGGAGAAGATGTTGTTGAGCGCATAGATCGGCACGAAGGTGCCTGTCAGGTTGAGGGTCTTGGCATCCAGATCCACATCACCGGACACGGTGCCGCCGAAAACCGCCCCTTGCAGCGCTCCGCGGGTGACCGAAAGGAGATTGCCTGAGCGCACGAAGACCAGTTCCAGCTGATCGAAGGCCGCAGCCCCGGTGGTGGCCGTTTCCGGCGGCACCAGTTCGCCGGAGCGTGCCGGCTGACCTGGCACGGAGCCCCGCGCGCCAAGCGTCTTCAGCGCCGGGTCATCGGTGATCGACAGGTTGCGCACCCGGAAGGTTCCCTTCCAGTCCTGATCGTCGGGCATCTTCACCGCAAGCCGTCCCTGCCCGCCACGCATGCGCTCGTAAAGGTCGAGGAAGCGCAGGAGCCCGCCCACGTCGGAAAATTCGCCTGTCGCCTGACGTCCGCCGCCACTCTCCGACGCATTGATCACCAGCCGGAAGGGCGAAGACCCATTGACCTGCCCGGCCAGATCCGCATAGCGCACCTTTTCGTCGCGCATCTCCACTTCGGCTGAAAAGGCGCTGAGCTTGCCGTCGAAGCCGATCACCTGATCGAGCGAGACGTCGAGGGTCAGCACATCAAACGGCTGTTTGGACTTGGGCTCTCCGCCTTCCCCGCCGCGCAGAATCTGGGTCAGCACACCGCGCGCGTCGAAGGTCTTGCCATTGAGGGTCACCGCATAGCGCTTCGATCCGTCGGCGCGGATCTGCAGGGCGACCGCGTCGCCCGAGCGCAGGTGGAAGCGGGAGAAATTCGCCTCCAGCAGCTCCCCCTTCGACGAGAGCCGGATATCGCCGGTCACATCCACCCCTTCGGACTTCAGGCGGAAGTCGCCGATGCGGATCTCGTCACCGGCCTCCTTGAGCAGGAAGGAGGCCGAGGCCTGGATCCCCTTGCCCTTGCTCCAGCCGAGCGGGGTGAGCTTGACCCGTGCCGGGGTCAGGTCCACGTCGAAACGCTTGCCCCCTTCGCCCAGGTCCTGGAGATTGAGCTCCATCGGCCCTTCCACGAACTGGGTGAGGTCGATGCCCCGCTCCTTCAACTGCTTGGCATTGGCGGTCACCGCCACCCCCTGACGGGCCTCCACGTCGGATCCGTCCAGCGGCATGACCAGATCGATGTCGGCCGGCAGGCCGTCCAGAAGTCCCTGGCCGGTGATCGCGACCCGGGACGGGTCCGCGTCGAGGCGGATATCGCCCTTGGCAATCGTGTGGCCCTGAATCTCGTTGGGAGAGGTGAAGCCCTTGGCCTCGGCGGTGGCGCGCCACTCCACGTCCTGCAGCTCCACCTTGCCCTCGAGCGGGAACCGCGCGGAGAGACTGACGGTGCCCGTGCCTGTCACCCCTTGCGAGGAGAGCTTGGCCTTCTTCAGGATCTCGAAGGGCTTGGCATTGAACACCTCGCTCACGGGCCCGGCGTCACCCGCCAGTTTCACGTCGAGCTCGGCGATCTTGCCCGAGCGCAGGGGCAGATTGAGAATGCGGAACATGCCTTCCGGCACCTGCACCACACCTGTGCCACCGGACGGGTCCGCCATCGTGCCGCCCCTGGCGTCCACGGTCAGGGTTTCGTCGGCAACGGTCAGCGTGCCGGTCAGATCCCGGATCTCACCGACCTCGCCCACCGGCAGCAGGCTTGCGCCGGAAAACGCCATGTCGACGCGCAGGTCATTTCCCGACCAGCCCGGATCCGGGTCGGCCGCATTGAAGGCCGGCGGGCGCACCGCCGCCGAATAGGCCACATGATCCACGAGACCGCCTGTGAGGCGCTCGATCATCCACTGCCGTGCGGGCGGAACCAGCGTGATGGGCCAGACCTGCTTCACCAGGCCGACGGGCAGCTTTTCCCCTTCCATCACCACGACCAGATAGGGGCCATCCTCCAGCAGGTCGAGGCTCGCGGAGCCCTGAAGCTGAGCGGGGCCGGCGGTGATCCGTGCATTGTCGATGAAAACCGTCCGGCTGTCCGTGTCAACACGACCGTCGATCAGCACCTGATCCAGCATCACCGGCTCGTCGGGAATGTCGGAGGAGCCGAATTGCGGATAGTCGGAGACGATGCGCAGGACCCATTCGCTCGCCCCGTCCTCGGGCGGGCGGATCTCGCCGTTCCAGAAGATCCGGCTGTTGCCCTGGATCACATGGGAGCGGCGGATCTCCACCACCGGCGCATCCCGCCGCCAGGCGAGTTCCACCGCCGCGTCGTCGAAACGCACCGAGGTGCGGCCAAGGCGGAACCAGCCCTTGGTGACCCGACCCACGGCACCCGCCTTGTCAAAGGCGCCCTGTCCGTCGAACTGGGCCAGGAACTCCGCCGACATGGGCAGGCCGAGGCCCTTGCCCTGTTGCAGGGTCTTCCGGCTGTCGAGCAGATCGCCGATGGTGATGTCGCGGAACTTGACCCCGAACTGGCTGCCGATCGCAGGTGTGTCCGGCCCCGCCTCAAGTCCGGGAAGCCGGTCGAAGCGCATTTCCCAGGGGCCGAAACGCCCGGCAATGCGTGCCTGTCCGGTGAGCCGCCCGGAGATATCGCGGGTGAGCGTGGCATTGATCCCCTGGAACCGGCGGGCCAGCGCGCCCGTCATGCGCAGGGAGCCATCGCTGATGCGCACAAGCGCCAGATTGCGCCGGGAGAACTGCAGGTCGATGACATCGGCAACCCGGTTGATCGCCTCCATCAGCCCGGCCATCGGCGGCAGGTCCTTGTTCTGGGCCTGGGGCACCCCAAGGACGACACGCGGCCGGACCAGATCCAGCGAGGCGAAATGCAGCTTGCCCGAGAGCAGCGCCCGCGGCTCGATGGGTGCCTCGAGGCGCGGCAGGGTCACCTCCACCGGAACCTCGCCCTCGACGCGCAAATGCGCCTCGTGCAGGACGACCTGGATGCCGGAGCTTGAGGAAATGTCGAAGGAGGCATCGCCGATAGTCAGCCGCGCCGGGCCGACACTGGCTTGCCCCGCCAGCCACTGGGCGACGAAGGGCACGTGAACCGGGCCGGACAGATAGAGCCAGCCAATGGCTCCCGCCACGAGGCAGAGAACGAAGAGCACGAGAAACAGCACGATCCGCACCAGCCGGCCCAACAGGCTCGGCCTGGCCGGCTCAGGTTCCTCAGCGTGAGCTGCGGCATCGCCGGGCTCGGCTGTGTCCGCGGACACCTTGGGGAGGGCTGTCTCAGAAGCGAGGGCTTCGCCTGTCTCCCCCACGCCAGCGCCACCGGTCCCTTCCGACAGCGCATCCGGCTTCGGCTCCTCAGCCACGGTGGACTGAGGTTCTGGAGACAGCTCGGCCGCTTCAGCGGAAACGGGATCGCCGGACGACGCAGGCTCGGCTGCTGAGGGCTGGGTAGGCTCATCCGCGCGCAAGGGATCAGTCGCGCCCACATCGGGGGCACGCGCCTCACGCCGGTCCGGGCCTTCGCCCTCCTGGAGGGCTCGCCCGTTGCCGCTATCGTCTTGCGGTAGTTGATCCATACAGTCCGTTGTCCGCCCGAGCAGCCAGCCAGAGAAAGGCCCGGAGACGGGTCTGCAAGACCCGCGATCCGGTCGATTCGCCCAACCGGTGAAATATTAGCCGCACATTCCGGCAAGGGCTTGAAAAACCCGCTGCCCGGCGCAGATAGTCCAGTCTTATGACCCTCTCAGTGTGACAGAAGGAAGGCAAGATGACCGCCCTCGCAGAAGGCAGCCCGCTCCCCCCGTTCAATCTTGAAACCGATGGCGGTGGACGCATTGCCACCGCTGACCTCGCAGGCACACCCGCCGTCATCTATTTCTACCCCAAGGATGACACCCCCGGCTGCACCAAGGAGGCCATTGCCTTCACCGATCTGGCCGGCGAGTTCGAGAGCCTCGGCGTCCGGATCATCGGCATTTCTCCGGACAACGCGGCAAAGCACGACAAGTTCATCGCCAAGCATGGCCTGCGCCTGACCCTGGCCGCCGATCCGGACAATGCCGCCAGCGAAGCCTTCGGCGTCTGGGTGGAAAAATCCATGTATGGCAAGACTTACATGGGCGTGGAACGCTCGACCTTTCTTGTGGACGGCAGCGGCAACATTGCCCGCATCTGGCGCAAGGTGAAGGTGGCAGGCCACGCGGAAGAGGTTCTCGCCGCCGCGCGCGATCTGCCGCGCTGATCAGACACGGGGTCGAAAGCCGTCTCAGGCTCATCCTCTGATTCCGTCCGCGCGCAGAGCCTGCGCGCGGCACACGAAAGGCAGGACGGACCTGAAACCTTCCCCGTGGTAACCATCTAAGAGGTTCATCGGACAGGCAAATAGCCCAATGAAACCGCAGAAATCCGCCATCGCGTGAGATTTTGTTAACCTTGATCGGGTCTACTTGGCACAAGACAGACGTCCATGCCGAGTGATCCAAGACGATGTACCGTGCCCCACAGAGATCTGCCGCCAGCGCCGAAAGCCCGGCTGCGCGTCGCCCCTCTCCGGCTCCCCGTCGAGCTCTCGCGCTGCGGATCGCCCTGGCCTTGTCGGGCGCTGCAATCCTGACCCTCACCTCGTTCGCCGGCTACGCCACCTGGTCCTCCAGCCGCGACGAGACCCTGGCAGCCGCCAGCCAGGAGCGCGAACAGCTTTCGCGCAGCTATGAGGCGCGCATCCAGTCTCTGCGCACGGAGATCGACCGGCTGATGAGCCGTCAGGCCCTGACCCAGGCCAATCTCGAAGAGCAGATGGACATGCTCCTGCAGCGCCAGCAAAGCCTGCAGGCCCGCCATTCCCTCGTTTCCGATCTGGTAGCCCGGGCCGAACGCTCGGGCCTACCTTTGGCCCTCACCACGCCGCTGCCCGAGCGCAAGCCGGATCTGGTGGACGAACTGGCCGCCGGCCCCGATCATCTTCTGGCCATCGGCGGCGAATCCCAGCCCCTCGACGATCCCTTTGCAGCCCTCGGCCTGCGTGGGTCCTCAGGCATCACGCCCGAACAGGTCGCCCCCGCCGCGACCGGAGCTCCGGCCGCACCGGTTGGCCCGCAAGCCCAGCTCAATGCGCAGGAAAAGCAGGCGCTTGCCCAGCTGCGCTCGGACCTGAGCGCCATGGATGCGGAGAGTGCCGCCGCCCTTCAGGCGATCACCCTGGCCGCCCGCAGCCAGATCGACACCCTGACCGGCGCCCTCCGCCCACTCGGCCTGCGCCTCGCCGATCTGCGCCCCTCAACGCCTGCCCTGTCCTCGCCGGATCTCGCCGTCGGCGGCCCCTACGAGCCCTTGCTCGGACCTGGTTTTGCCTCAAGCGCCCTGACGGCGGAAACGGCGCTGAATGATCTCGATGGCCTCAAGCAGGCCATCCGCGACCTTCCCGTGGCGCCCCCCACCCGGGGCACACCCGTCTCCAGCACCTTCGGCCCGCGCATGGATCCGTTCCTCGGCACCATCGCCATGCACACGGGCATCGACTTCATGGCGCCCCAGGGCCAGGACGTTCACGCCACGGGCCGGGGCACCGTTCTGAGCGCCGGCCGCAACGGCGGCTATGGCAACATGGTGGAGATCCGCCATCCGGGTGGGCTCGTCACCCGCTATGCTCACCTGAGCCGTATCTTCGTGCGCGAAGGTGAAAGCGTTGCCCCGGGCGACATCATCGGTCAGGTCGGCAGCACCGGACGCTCCACCGGTCCGCATCTTCATTATGAGGTGCGCCTCCAGAACGAGGCACTCGACCCCAAGCCCTATCTCAATGCGGGCAAGACGGTCTCCCGCTACCTCTGAGCAGCTGCCCCTTACACTCTGCCGAAACGAAAAACGCCCGGAGAAATCCCCGGGCGTTTTCGTGTCTCAAGGCCAGATCAGGCCGGAGCCGGTCCTCAGTCGATGTCGGCCACGTCCGCAGCATCGCCCCCGAAGACGCGCTGCGCCAAGGCCGCTTCCATGAACTGGTCGAGATCCCCGTCCAGCACATCCGACGGCGACGTGCTTTCCACGCCCGTGCGCAGATCCTTCACCAGCTGATAGGGCTGGAGAACATAGGAACGGATCTGGTGGCCCCAGCCGATATCGGTCTTGGACGCCTGTTCCTTGTTGGCGGCTTCCTCGCGCTTCTTCAGTTCCGCCTCGTAGAGACGGGCCTTCAGCATCGACCAGGCCGTGGCCCGGTTCTTGTGCTGGGAGCGTTCGGACTGGCACTGCACCACGATGCCGGTCGGCTGGTGCGTGATGCGCACGGCCGAGTCGGTCGTGTTGACGTGCTGACCACCCGCACCCGACGCACGATAGGTGTCGATGCGGCAGTCGCTTTCGTTGATCTCGATCTCGATCGAGTCATCCACCACTGGATAGACCCAGGCCGAGGAGAAGCTCGTATGGCGGCGCGCCTGGCTGTCATAGGGCGAAATGCGCACCAGGCGATGAACGCCCGATTCCGTCTTCAGCCAGCCATAGGCGTTCTCGCCCTTGATCAGCAGGGTGGCAGACTTGATGCCGGCCTCTTCCCCGTCGTGATACTCGAGCAGCTCCACCTTGTAGCCACGCTTTTCCGCCCAGCGGCGGTACATGCGCAGCATCATGGAGGCCCAGTCCTGGCTCTCGGTACCGCCGGCTCCGGAGTTGATTTCCAGGTAAGTGTCGTTGCCATCGGCTTCGCCCGAGAGAAGCGACTGAAGCTGCAGCTGATGCACCTTCTCCTTCAGCCCGCGCAGGGCCTCCTCGGCGTCGGCGATGACCCCCTTGTCCCCTTCCATCTCGCCCAGTTCGATGAGCTCGACATTGTCGGAAAGGTCCTGTTCGAGGGCACGCACGCCGGTGATGCCGTCGTCGAGCTGCTGACGCTCACGCATCAGCTTCTGGGCCTTGCTCGGGTCGTTCCACAGCGACGGATCTTCCGAGGCTGCGTTCAGTTCATCCAGTCTTACGAGAGCATGATCCCAGTCAAAGATGCCTCCTCAGCAGGCTTATGGCCTGCTTGATTTCATCGACGATGCCTTCCATCTCGGCGCGCATCGGATACCTCGCTCATTTGGTGTGAAAAGCCCGGCCTGCCGGAAGCAGCACCGGGCCCAGATCGGTGCGGGACATTAGCCCCGGGGGAAACCCTTGTAAACCGCTGGGGGCGCCTGGAAGCGCCCCCTCTGGAAAACGGCCGAGATCATTGATGGATCACGGATGGATCGGGTGGATTGAGGGTGCGGACTGCGCTCAGTAGAGCCCGCCCGTTCCGCTCAGCACCGCTTCGCCGGCTTCCGGCGACACGCTGCGGTAATCGCCCATGTCGTCGCCGAAACCGATGACCGAATAGCTGTCCGGCGGCGCCATGCCCGGCTTGAAGGCCTCCAGAATGGCATCCGGAGAGCCGGCCGCCGTGCGCAGACCCGTGCGCCGGTCGATGGGGATAAGCTGCAGCCCGCGCGGCACGCGGAACTCCACCGGCGGCTTGTCGGCCAGCGCTTCCTTGACGAATTCCGTGAAGATCGGCGCGGCCACCTGACCACCGGTCGCCCCCCGTCCCATGGGGCGCGGCGTGTCGTAGCCGACGAAGACACCGACCGCCAGATCGGGCGTGAAGCCCATGAACCAGGCATCCTTCTCGTCGTTGGTGGTGCCCGTCTTGCCGGCAACCGGACGCCCGACCGCCTGAACGGACGTCGCCGTGCCGCGCTGGACCACACCTTCCATCATGGAGGTGATCTGATAGGCGGTCATCGGATCGAGCACCTGCTCACGGTCGTCGATCAGGGTCGGCTCGGCCTGGCCGGTCCATTCGTCCTGGGTGCAGCCATCGCAGATGCGGCTGTCATGCTTGTAGATGGTGCGGCCATAGCGGTCCTGGATCCGGTCGATCAGGGTCGGACGGATCCGGCGACCACCGTTCGCAATGGTGGCATAGGCGGCGGTCATGCGCAGGACGGTGGTTTCCCCCGCCCCCAGCGACATGGAAAGCACCGGAAGCATATTGTCGTAGATACCGAAGCGCTCGGCATATTCGGCCACCAGCGGCATGCCCATGTCCTGCGCCAGACGCACGGTCATGACGTTTCGCGACAGCTCGATGCCTGTGCGCAGGGTCGAGGGGCCATAGAACTTGCCCGCATAATTCTGCGGCTTCCAGGTTTCCTGACCCGGCCCCTGGCTCACTTCCAGCGGCGCATCGAGAATGACCGACGACGGGGTGTAGCCATTGTCGAGGGCTGCCGCATAGAGGAACGGCTTGAAGGACGAACCGGGCTGACGATAGGCCTGGGTCGCGCGGTTGAACTCGCTCTGGGCAAAGCTGAACCCGCCGACCATGGCCAGCACGCGGCCGGTGTAAGGATCCATGGCAATCAGCGCGCCGGACACTTCCGGGATCTGGCGCAGCTCGAAGATGCCGGAGACACCCTTGGCCTCCTGCACATAGACCACGTCGCCGGGCTTCAGCACCTGGTTGACCGCCTTGGGCGAGGCACCGTTCACCCGGGCCCAGCCCATGCTTTCCAGCATCAGCTTGCCGGTCTCGCGCTCGTCGGACAGGCGCCCGCTGATGAGAAGCGGCGGCTGCAGACCGATCCTGGCCTCCTTCTCGCCTGCATCGAGAACCACGGCCAGACGCCAGTGCGGCAGATCGCTATGGGCCTCGACCTTGCCGAGCGCAGCACCCCAGTCGGTGTTGATGTCGATGGTCGCCACGGGACCACGCCACTTGCCACGCTCCCGGTCGAAGGCGAGCAGGCCGTCCTGCAGGGCCCGGCGGGCCATGACCTGCATCTTCGGATCGAGCGTCGAGCGCACCGACAGACCGCCTTCATAAAGACGCTTCTCGCCGTAGATATTCGCTACTTCGCGGCGCACTTCCTCGGTGAAATATTCGGCCGCATCCAGCTGGATGCCCCGTTCGCGCGGTGTGACCACCAGATCCTTCGACTTGGCCTCCTCGGCCTCCTCGCGGGTCACATAGCCTTCGGCGGCCATGCGCTCGATGACGTGGTTGCGCCGGACGATCGCGTCCTGCTTGTGGCGGAAGGGATGATAGTTGGTCGGACCTTTGATCACGGCGGCCAGATAGGCCATCTCCTCGAGGCTCAGCTCATGCACCGACTTGTCGAAATAGACAAGCGATGCGGCGGCCACCCCATAGGCGCCGAAGCCGAAGTAGATCTCGTTCAGATAGAGTTCGAGGATCTGGTCCTTGGAATAGGTCTGCTCGATGCGCAGGGCGAGGATCGCTTCCTTGATCTTGCGCTCGATCTTCACGTCATTGGTCAGAAGGAAGTTCTTCGCCACCTGCTGAGTGATGGTCGAGGCGCCTTCCGGACGCCGGCCGCTGCCGTAGTTCTGGACGAAGCGCACCACAGCACGGGCCAACCCTTCCGGGTCGACACCGATGTGCTTGTAGAAATTCTTGTCCTCGGTCGCGACGAAGGCATATTTCAGACGGTCCGGAATGGCCTGGATGGGCAGGAACATGCGCCGCTGGTTGGCATATTCGGCCATCAGGCTGCCGTCGGCGGCATGCACGCGGGTCATCACCGGCGGCTCGTAGTTCTTGAGTGCGGTGTAGTCGGGCAGGCCCTCGTTCAGCTTCTCCAGATAGATCCAGACACCCGCAGCTGCCACGAGAGCAACGGCGGCGCCTATACCGAAGAGATAGCCGAAGAACTTGATCAGGAATTTCATGCTGCGGGCTCGTCTTTCCCCGTCTTGGCCGCCGGCCCCTCTCCGGGACCGGTCGCACCACTCGTCGTCTTCATCGCAACGTTCGAAACGCGTTGCCCGTCCTTAACACAAAAGAAAGCTCGGTCAGCAGTCTTTCTGCAGCCCAAACCCCCTTGCGCATCATGCGGTTCCCTCACCTGTAGGGAGCGGCATCACCGCAGTGCAAAACCTGCGGCCAACATGGCTGCCCAATATGGCGAGGCTGAGGCAGGCCGCCCCGGCGCGATCGCCCATGGCAGGGCGCGAAAAGGCTCAGCCGCCCTGCCCTTCCAGACGCGGCCGGAAGAAGGTCTCGATCGCCTCGACCATGGCGGTCGCCATGCGCTCGCGCCACTCATCGGAAATCAGCAACTTCTCGTCCTGTTCATTGGAGAGGTAGCCGAGCTCGACGAGCACGGAAGGGATGTCATGGGCCTTGAGCACCCGGAACCCTGCGGATCTGTGAGGATTGCCGATCAGCTTCACCGCGCTTTTCAGCTCCTCCACCAGCACATGGGCGAAGTAGCCGGAGAAGGTGCGCGTCTCGCGCCGGGCAAGATCGATGAGGATGTCCGTCACCTCCTCCGTCTCGTCGTGCAGCTCCACCCCGGCGATGATGTCGGACATGTTTTCCGACTGGGCCAGTTCCCCGGCCAGATCGTCCGACGCAGTGTCCGAAAGCGTATAGACGGTTGCCCCGCGCGCCAGCGAGCGGCCGCGAATGACCGAATCGGCGTGGATCGACACGAAGAGATCCGCCCCCAGATCGCGGGCGAGGTTCACGCGCTTGCCGAGCGCCACGAACGTGTCATCCTCGCGGGTCAGATGGATGGTGTAGCGCCCCGTCTCCTCGAGCTTGCGCTTCAGGATCGAGGCGAAGTCGAGAACCACCGCCTTTTCCAGCGTGCCGCCGACACCCTCGGCCCCCGTGTCCAGCCCGCCATGACCGGGATCGATGACGATCACCGGACGGTTGCCGTCGCCCCCCGACAGCTTGTCGCCCTTTGGCGCACCCTTGCCCTGAGCGAGGCTCGCCCGCGACGTCTCGGCAAAGGCGAGGAAGTCGGACCGGGTGCTCTTCACCAGATCGATCACCATGCGCGCCGGCTGGTCGTCGACCGCCGGCAGCACGAAGGTCTTGTCCACCCGCGCCGGCTCAGACAGATCGATCACCATGCGCGACTTGCCCGGGGCAAAGAGGCCATAGCGCCAGGCCGTCACCAGACCGCGCCCCTCCTTGCCCGCCGCCGGGTCCAGATCGAAGGCAACCTCCGGCAGATCGAGAATGAGCCGGTAAGGATCGGCGAGCCCCGAAATGGCGATGCCGATCTGGTCGCTGAGGTCGATCACGAATCGGGTGCGCACCGCGTCCCCCGCCACCCGCGCGCCCGTCACCCGCAGGAGACCGGCCTGGTCGCCCCCGGTCGATGTGGATGGCGACTGGGCCTGAGACTGGGTCTGAGACTGGCTTTGGGCCGAGGGTTCGCTCTGGGCCGAAGCCTTGTCAAAGCCAGCAAGACCGGCGATCAGCGGCCCGAGGACGAGAGCGCAGAAAAGCACGATCCCGGCGCGCGCAGTCCCACAGCCCGCATGGTTTCGCGCAGTCCGGCCCGGATCCTCGCCCTCGCTGGTCTGCGGGCCAGGACGTTCTGCCCGAAACCATTCCTGCCACCGGTTTCCTGCCATGAAGCGCGACTGCCTCCGCTCAGATGATCCTCAAGGATGCCTGCCTTATCCTGTACCTCATCCGGCCGCAGGTTCGGCCGGATTTTCAGGCCCGCAAGGGTTAGGGTCGCCCGGCCACCCGCGTCAACCCCGCCGTGACACCAGCCCACCGGCCACCGGGGCACAAGCTCGCAAAGATGTCCCAGCGTCATCTTGTGAACAGCAATTTGGATCAAATCGCATTATCGCTTTCACATTGCTTGCAAACGCGCATCCGTGATCGTAAAAGTACCTTACGGATTTAGGTTTGAAACCGATACCGCCCCCGATGCCAGCGCTGGACTATCCACATGTCATCGCGGTCCGTCCCATTGTCAGGGCTCATGGAGGCCACAAACCCTGACGTCATGCGGATGGTCTTTCGGCGGTTATCAGGCTTTCGAAACCCGCTTGTGAGTCCCGCCCCGTCTTTCGCAATCCCACAAAGATCCGGAAGCAATTCAAGGGCGGGGGACCACCGGGGCCCCGAAGGATCCGTGCGACGGGGGATGCGGCGATCCCCGCCCATGGCGCATGCGCGTCGAGGCGGCCTGCCCTTTTCCCGAGAGCGACAACGAAGACCAATTCACAGGCCTGCGGCCTCAGGAACGACGCGATGCAACAAGGTTTCGACAAGATGGAAGGCCCGTTTCACACGGCCCCCTTTGTCGCCTTTGCGACCGCGATTGCCGCAGCGCCCTACCCTTTCCCTGACTTCCACAACATGACGGCAGCCGCTCCAGCGGATTATTCACCGCGCGCTTTCTGCGCGGACCTGGAGCCTGCCGTGGAGACTTTCATCTATGGCAAACAAAATGCTGATCGACGCGGCCCACCCGGAAGAAACCCGGGTGGTCGTCGTCCGGGGCAATCGGGTTGAAGAATTCGATTTCGAAGCGGCAAACAGGAAGCAGCTTCGCGGGAACATCTATCTGGCAAAGGTGACGCGGGTCGAACCGTCCCTGCAGGCCGCCTTTGTGGAATATGGCGGAAACCGGCATGGTTTCCTCGCCTTCAGCGAAATTCATCCCGACTACTACCAGATCCCGGTAGCCGATCGTCAGGCGCTCCTGGAAGAGGAAAGCCGCCAGCACGACGACCATTCCGACGAGCCCCGGGACGAAAAGCCGCGCCGCCGCCGGCGCCGGTCCTCCGCCGCCCGCAATGAAGGCGCTGCGGATCAGGTCTCCGACGACACCGAAGCCAGCGAAGATGGCGCCGAGGACGAGGATAACGTTTCCTCCAGGTCCCGCGACGATGACAGCCATGACTTCGCCGAAGATGGATCGGACGAGGACAGCGTGGAATCCGTTGGCGCCGAAGACGCCATGGAGGAAGTGCCGGTCCGCCGCCAGTCGTCCCGCCGTCAGTACAAGATCCAGGAAGTGATCAAGCGCCGCCAGGTGCTGCTGGTTCAGGTCGTCAAGGAAGAGCGCGGCAACAAGGGCGCGGCTCTCACCACCTACCTGTCGCTCGCCGGCCGCTACTCCGTCCTGATGCCCAACACCGCCCGTGGCGGCGGCATCTCCCGCAAGATCACCCAGCTGACCGACCGCAAGCGTCTGAAGAAGATCGCCTCCGAGCTGGAGGTGCCGGAAGGCATGGGCGTCATCCTGCGGACCGCAGGCGCCAGCCGCACCAAGGCCGAGATCAAGCGCGACTTCGAATATCTGATGCGCCTGTGGGAGAACGTGCGCGAGCTCACCCTGCGCTCGACCGCTCCCTCCCTCGTCTATGAGGAAGGCAGCCTGATCAAGCGCTCGATCCGCGACCTCTACAACAAGGACATCGACCAGGTTCTGGTCGCCGGTGAGGAAGGCTACCGCGAGGCCAAGGACTTCATGCGCATGCTCATGCCGAGCCATGCCAAGAACGTCCAGCCCTACCGCGATGCGTCCCCGGTATTCATCCGCTACGGGGTCGAGCCGCAGCTCGATGCCATGTTCTCGCCCCAGGTGACGCTCAAGTCCGGCGGTTACATCGTCATCAACCAGACGGAAGCGCTGGTGTCGATCGACGTGAACTCCGGCAAGTCCACGCGTGAGCACAACATCGAGGACACTGCCCTCCAGACCAACCTGGAAGCGGCGGAAGAAGTCGCCCGCCAGCTGCGTCTGCGCGATCTGGCCGGTCTGGTTGTCATCGACTTCATCGACATGGAGGAGAACAAGAACAACCGGAACGTCGAGCGCCGCCTGAAGGAATGCTTGAAGAGCGACCGCGCCCGCATCCAGGTTGGCCGCATCTCCCACTTCGGCCTGCTGGAAATGTCGCGTCAGCGCATCCGCACCGGGGTTCTGGAAAGCTCCACCACGCTCTGCCCGCACTGCCATGGCACGGGCATGATCCGCTCGGTCGAATCCGTTGCCCTCCACGTCCTCCGGTCGCTGGAAGACAACCTGCTCAAGGGCGCGACCCACAACCTGATCATCCGCACCACTGCGGAAGTGGCCCTCTACATCCTCAACCAGAAGCGTTCGAACCTAGTCGATCTGGAAGCCCGCTTCGCGGTCGAGATCACCCTGCAGGCCGAACACATGCACAACGGCCAGCTCTACCAGCTGGAACGGGCCGAACTGGTTGACCGGGAGCGCTACCCGCAGCCGGTGCTGACCACCATCCATCCTGACACCTTCGAGATCGACGACATCGACATTCCGGAGGACGAGGACGAAGAAGACAACCTGCCCGCCGGCGAAGACGCCCGCGAGGATCAGTCCGAAGACGAGAGCGAGAACGACGGCGACAGCGAGGGCGAAGGCCAGCGCGGTTCGGGTGACCGTCGCCGCCGCCGCCGCCGCAAGCGTCGGCGTGGTGGCAGCCAAGATGGCGCCAGCGAAGGCAACATGGCCGCCCGCGAGGACAGCTCCGACGAGAACGGCTCCGCAGAGTCTGACGATGAGGACACTGCCTCCGAAGGCGAGACCTCCGAAGCCGATGGCGACACCGATGGTGAACCGCGCCGCAAGCGCCGTCGCGGCCGTCGCGGTGGCCGTCGCAGCCGTCGCAATGGCGAAGGTGAAGGCGAAAACGGGTCCGAAGACGGCTCTGACGGCGAAACCGCCTCTGACGACGCCGACGCGGGCCAGGATGCCGCAGCTGAAGTCTCCGCAACCGAGGCCGCTCCGGTCGACGCAGCGGCTACCGAGGCAACCGTCTCCAAGGACGAGGCTGACGCCGCTCCGGCTGAGACCGTGACTGACGCCCCGGCGGTGGAAATGGCCCCTGAGGCCGTCGCGGAAGCAGCCCCTGAGGCTCAGGCCGTCGAGGCGCCGGTTGCCCATGAAGCCGAACCGGTCGTGGAAACCGTGGCCGAGCCGGTCGCGGACACCGTCGAGGCCCCTTCCGCCGAACCCGTCGCCGAGGCGGTGGACGAGACCGGCGAGCAGAAGGTCGCCGAGACCTCTGGCGAAGCCGAGACCGTCGCGGCCGATGAGGAGCCCGCAGCCCCCTCGGCCCCGGCCGAACCGGTTGTGACCAGCGAGCTGGCCTCCACCCCGGAGAACGACGACCCGAACCGCCCCAAGCGGGGCGGCTGGTGGCAGCGCCGCACGTTCTTCTGAGGACGACCGGCACGAGACATGAAAAAGGCGGCCCAAGTGGCCGCCTTTTTTCTTGCCTCGCCTCGCCGGTCGCTCGCACTCCTGCGCTCCCCTCACCTTCGTCACGCTCGGGCCCATCCCGAGCACCCAGTCTTCGACGCCTAAGGCTCGATCCTCGGCACGGGGCCGAGGATGACAAACACTGGGCGGCGCAGGGACGACGCGGGGATTCCCTAGCGGAGCCAGGCGCCCAGGGCCGCGAGGGCGGTTTCCATGTCGCCGGTCGTGCCGGCAAACGACAGGCGCATGAAGCGGGCCCCGTTGATCTGGTCGAAATCCGCCCCCGGCGTCCCGGCGACACCGGCTTCCGCCAGCATCGCCTTGGTGAAGGCGAGCGAGTCGTTGGTGAAGCGACTGATGTCCGCGTAGACGTAGAAGGCCCCGTCCACCGGCAGCAGCTTGTCGAACCCGATCTTCGGCAAGCCGTCGAGGAGAAGCTTGCGGTTGGCCGCATAGCCCGCCTTGACGATCTCCAGCTCACGGCCCGCCCCGAGGGCGGCTTCCGCGGCCACCTGCGACAGGCCGGGCGCCGAGATATAGAGGCTCTGGGTGAGCTTCTCCACCGGCCGCACCAGATCCTCCGGCAGAACCATCCAGCCGATGCGCCAGCCGGTCATGCAGAAATACTTCGAGAATGAGTTGATGATGATCGCCCGGTCGGAAAAGCGCAGGGCCGTCTCCTGAGTGCCCTGATAGACGAGGCCGTGGTAGATCTCGTCGGAGATGAACCAGATGCCTTCCCGGTCGCAATAGGTCACCAGGGCTTCCAGGGCCTCGGGTGTCATCATCGTGCCGGTGGGGTTGGCGGGGCTTGCCACCAGCACCCCGTGCACCGGTCCGTCCCGGCGGGCAGCTTCCAGATGCTCGGGCGTCAGGCTCCAGCGGCTGTCCTCACCCACCTCGACCTCGACCGGCACCAGCCCGAGCGCCTTGAGGATGTTGCGATAGGCCGGATAACCCGGCGAGGTCAGCACGATCCGGTCGCCCGGATTGAAGGCGGCGAGAAAGATGAGGTTGAAGCCTGCCGAAGAGCCGGTCGTCACCGCGATGCGCGCTTCCGGCACCTCGACCCCGTAGGTCGCCAGATAGTGCCGCGAGAGCCCCTGCCGCAGCGAGGGAATGCCGAGCGCCTGGGTATAGCCGATCCGGCCGTCTTCAAGGGCGCGGATCGCGGCCTCGCGGGCGGCAACCGGCGCCGGAGCACCGGGCTGGCCCACTTCCATGTGGATGATCCGCCGGCCTTCAGCCTCCAGACGCGCCGCCTCGCTCAGCACTTCCATGGCGAGAAACGGATCGACGGCGCTGCGCGCAGATACGGCCTGCCGGCTCACGGTCTTGTGCGTGATGGTCAAGTTGCCTCCGGGTGTCCTTGATTTGCCTCGTTTCCCTCTTACCATCCGCTCAATCCGCTTGCACAGACGGGAGCTTGACCTTTTCCCGGGCTGTCTTCTACGGTTCGTGCACTTCATCCAGCCGAGGACACTCGCCTTGCGCAAACTTCTGAGCTCCGGACTGACCGCCGCTCTGCTTCTGCCCACCCTCCTCGGCGTCCTGCCGACCGCCGCCCAGGCCCAGCAGCGCGGCCTGCCCCTGGTGCGCGACGCGGAAACCGAGGATCTCCTGCGCGACTATGCGGCGCCGATCTTCAAGGTGGCCGGCATCGGCAATTCACCGGCCGAGATCGTGCTGGTGAATGACAAGTCCTTCAATGCCTTCGTCCCCGACAGCAAGCGCATGTTCATCAACATCGGCGTCATTCTGGAGGCAGAGACCCCAGGCGAGGTGATCGGGGTGATCGCCCATGAAACCGGCCACATCGCCGGCCGCCACCTGGTGCGCCTGCGTCAGGCCGCGGCCAATGCCCAGATCATGTCCGTTATCGGCATGGTGCTGGGCGCAGGTGCGGCCGTGGCCGGGGCCAGTGCCGGGTCCAGCCAGGCGACCACCGGGGGCGCTGCCGCGGCACTGGGCGCCGGCGGCCTCGGTCAGCGCTCGCTCCTGTCCTATCAGCGCGGCGAGGAAGCCTCCGCCGACCGGGCCGCGCTTCGCTATCTCGAAGCCACTGGACAGAGCGCCAAGGGCATGTTGACCGTGTTCGAGCGTTTCGCCGAGCAGCAGGTCTTTGCCTCCCGCTTCGCCGATCCTTACGCGGTCTCCCATCCCATGGCCAACGAGCGCTACCGGTCACTGGCCGTCGATGCCCAGGCCAGCCGTTATTTCGATACCCCGGCGCCGGCCGCCCTGGCCGCCCGTCACGCCATGGTGCGCGCCAAGCTCTTTGCCTTCGTCAATCACCCCAACGAGGTGGCCCGGCGCTATCCCAAGAGCGACAGTTCCATGCCGGCGCAATATGCCCGGGCGGTGGCGGCCATGAAGAGCCGCTCCCGCAAGGCCATCGCCCAGATCGACGACCTGATCCGCCAGCAGCCGAACAACCCCCACTTCCAGGAGCTGAAAGGCCAGGCCCTGATGGAGGCCGGTCGCCCGCGCGAGGCGGTGCCCGCCTTCCGCAAGGCCGTGGCCCTGCACCCGCAGGAGGGTCAGTTCCTCATCTGGCTCGGCTATGCCCTTGTCGCCTCCAACGACAACAGCGCCCTCGCCGAGGCCGAAGGCGCCCTGAAGGGTGGCCTGCAACGCGACCCCAATTCCGGCATCGGCTACAGCCAGCTGGCAATTGCCCATGCCCGCCAGGGCGAGACGGCGGAGGCGGATCTCGCCACCGCCCGCGGCCTCATGATCCAGGGCGACTTCCAGGGCGCCAAGCGCTACGCACAGCGAGCTCAACAGAATTTGAAGCGCGGCACGCCCGCCTGGCTTCAAGCCGATGATATTCTGTCCTATAGACCGCCGGAGAACCTGCAGCGTCGGCGCTGAGCCGGCCCGGGCGCGTTCCGGAGACCCATACCGACTTCGTGCCGCGCCCGACCGGCCCGCACGCAAGCAACAGGAGCCTTTCATGTCCCATCTTCGCCTCTTCACCGCACGCCGGCTGCGGTCCGCTCTTGGCGGTCTTGCCCTCGGCGCCGGTCTTCTGGGTGCAGGCGTCTTCGGTGATGTCGCTCCGGTGCGCGCCGCCGACATGGACCGCGCCCAGGTGGAAACCATCGTCAAGGAATATCTTCTGGCCAACCCGGAAGTGATCCGCGATGCGCTCGCCGAGCTGGACCGCCGCCAGCAGGCGGCCGAGGAAAAGGCCCGCAACGACGCCCTGTCGAGCAGCGCCGACATTCTCTTCAACTCGGAGCATCAGGCCGTCCTCGGCAACCCGGACGGGGATGTCACCCTGGTCGAATTCTTTGATTACAACTGCGGCTACTGCAAGCGTGCCTATGCGGACATGGTGCGCCTGATCGAGGAAGACCCCAAGCTGCGCGTCGTGCTGAAGGAATTCCCGGTTCTTGGCCAGGGCTCGGCGGAGGCTGCCCAGATCGCCGTGGCGGTCAACAAGCTGGCGCCCGAGAAATACGCCGATTTCCACCAGGCCCTGCTGCTCCAGCGCGGTCAGGCGAATCACGCCAGCGCGATCGAGGCGGCAACCGGCATCGGCCTGACCGAAGCCCAGATCGGCGAAGTGGTGCAGACCGAACTCGCCCGAACCTCCATCAGCGAGGTCTACGAGCTGGCCGACAAGCTCGGTCTCTCGGGCACCCCGTCCTATGTGGTGGGCAACGAGGTGATCCCCGGCGCCATCGGCTACGATGGTCTGAAAGCGCGGATCGAGTCTGTGCGCAACTGCGGCCAGACCACCTGTTAATCGGGAAAAAGGCCCGGACCCCAGACGGTTCGGGCTTTTTTTCATCAACGGGAGTGCCTATAAGGAGCGATGATCGGCCCGCGGAAACGTTGGGGCCGCCTATGTTCAAGCTCAACCGGTACGAAAGACCTTGGACGCTTACGGAAATGACACCCCACGGGGCGGATTGTCTGGCGGGACGTACCCTCGCCGGAAGCCTCTGAGTGAAAGAGACCGCCGCCCTGCATGCGGATCCCTGCATACGGATCATTGTCCAACCGTCCGCCCACGCCAGGCGCAGCAGCCTGAATGGCGCAGCCACAGCCTGACCGATATTACGAAAGTTCAGCCACATGTCGAAAGATAACAAGAAGTTTGATACGGACCTGATCCGCGATCTTGCGCTGCTTCTCGATGAGACGAACCTGACCGAGATCGAGCTGGAGCAGACCGATTTCCGTGTCCGCGTCGCCCGCCAGATCTCTTATGACGCGCCGATCCATGTGGCCGCCCCGGCTCCGGTGGCAGCCCCTGTCGCCGCCCCCGCAGCCGCTCCGGCTGCTGCCCCGGCCGCCGCTTCCGCCGCAGTCGACGCCATCACCTCCCCGATGGTCGGCACCGCCTATCTCGCTGCCGAACCGGGCGCCAAGCCCTATGTCCAGGTGGGCGACAAGGTCTCCGTCGGTCAGACGATCCTGATCATCGAAGCGATGAAGACCATGAACCACATTCCGGCAACCAAGGCCGGCGTCGTGAAGCAGATCCTCGTGGACGACGCCCAGCCGGTCGAATTCGGCGAACCGCTCATCATCGTCGAATAAGGAGCGCTTGCTCATGTTCTCCAAGATCCTCATTGCCAACCGCGGTGAGATTGCGCTGCGCATCCTGCGCGCCTGCAAGGAGCTTGGCATCTCCACCGTGGCGGTTCACTCCACGGCCGATGCCAATGCCATGCACGTGCGTCTGGCGGATGAAAGCGTCTGCATCGGCCCCCCGGCCGCCCGCGACAGCTATCTGAACATCCCGCAGCTTCTGGCCGCCTGTGAAATCACCGGTGCCGACGCGGTCCACCCGGGTTACGGCTT
This sequence comes from Roseibium aestuarii, assembly GCF_008477545.1. GTDB lineage: Bacteria > Pseudomonadota > Alphaproteobacteria > Rhizobiales > Stappiaceae > Roseibium > Roseibium aestuarii. Next base: position 1,854,803 of record NZ_VORA01000001.1, read on the forward strand.
CCTCTCCGAGAACGCCCGCTTCGCGGAAATCCTCGAAGCCCACAACATCGTCTTCATCGGGCCGACCTCGGAACACATCCGCATCATGGGTGACAAGATCCAGGCCAAGCAGACGGCCCGGGATCTCGGCATTCCGGTCGTGCCCGGTTCCGACGGCGCCGTGCGCCCGGAAGACGACGCCCATGCCATTGCGGCCGAGATCGGCTATCCGGTTCTCGTCAAGGCCGCAGCTGGCGGCGGCGGACGCGGCATGAAGGTCGCCAAGACCGCTGCCGACCTGGATGGCGCGCTGGCCAATGCCCGTGCGGAAGCCAAGGCCGCCTTCGGCGACGATGCTCTCTACATGGAGAAGTATCTCGGCAAGCCGCGCCACATCGAGATCCAGGTTCTCGGCGACGGCAAGGGCAACGCCATTCACCTCGGCGAACGCGACTGCTCCCTGCAGCGCCGTCACCAGAAAGTGCTGGAAGAAGCTCCGTCTCCCTGCCTCAACGTCGAGCAGCGCAACCAGATCGGCGAGATCGTCGCCAATGCCATGCGCAAGCTCAAGTACCGCGGCGTGGGCACCGTCGAGTTCCTCTATGAGAACGGCGAGTTCTACTTCATCGAGATGAACACCCGCCTGCAGGTGGAACATCCGGTGACGGAAATGATCACCGGCATCGACCTGGTCAACGAACAGATCCGCATCGCCGCCGGCGGCAGCCTGGATCTTCGCCAGGAAGACGTGAAGTTCGAGGGCCATGCCATCGAATGCCGCATCAACGCCGAGGATCCGCGCACCTTCATGCCGTCTCCGGGCACCATCACCTATTACCACCCGCCCGGTGGTCTGGGTGTGCGCGTCGATAGCGGTGTCTATCAGGGCTACAAGATCCCGCCCTATTACGACAGCCTGATCGGCAAGCTCATCGTGCACGGCCGCAACCGCGTCGAGTGCCTGATGCGCCTGCGCCGCTGCCTGGACGAGTTCGTTGTCGACGAGATCAAGTCCACCATCCCGCTGTTCCGGGATCTCGTGGAAAATCAGGACATCGCCAACGGACAATACGACATCCACTGGCTGGAACAGTATCTCGCAAACACCTCGGAGAGCTAAGGCTCTCCGGCGGCAACCGACGCGCCCATGGCAGAACACAGCGACGACATTGTCCTGGAAATCACCCCGCAGGTCCTGCTGAAGGCTTATGCCTGCGGGTTGTTCCCCATGGCGGAATCGGCAGAGGATGCCGGCCTGTTCTGGCTCGAGCCCGAACACCGCGGCATCCTCCCCCTCTCCGACTTTCATCTTCCCCGACGCCTGCGCCGCACGCTGCGCGCCGACCGGTTCGAGATCCGCATCTCCACCGACTTCGAGGCGGTGATCGACGGCTGTGCCGGTGGCGGTCCCGACCGGCCCAAGACCTGGATCAACCGGGAAATCCGCCGTCTCTATGGCGAGCTCTTCGACCTGGGCTATTGCCACACGGTGGAAGCCTGGGAGAACGAGACCCTCGTGGGCGGGCTCTACGGCGTCTCCCTCAACGGCGCCTTCTTCGGCGAAAGCATGTTCACGAAGGCCACCGACGCCTCCAAGGTCTGCTTCTCCCATCTGGTCGCCCGACTGATCGCTGGCGGCTACACCCTTCTCGACACCCAGTTCGTCACGTCCCACCTCGCCCGCTTCGGCACGATCGAAGTGGACCGGGACACGTATAACGACGAGCTCGCCAAGGCCCTTCAGGTGGAAGGCGACTTCTATGCCCTGAGCGCCGAAGCCACCGGCGCTGACGTGCTGGAGATCGTGGAGCGCCATTGCAAGGGCGCGCCGCAACCGGACCTGTCCCGCCCGTTCCCCGAAGACGGGGACGACGAAGACGAGGAAGCCTGAGCGTCGCCGGTCTCGCTTCGGGTCTAGATGAAGCCGAGCACGCTGAGCACCAGCGCATCATCCGAATTGGCGACGATGGCCGGCGTGCCCGAGGGGATGGTCACCTCGAACTTCGGATCCGCATTGGGCGTGTAGATCAGCCCCACCACCGTGCTCACCGCATATTTCTGCACACCCGGATAGCCGCGCACCACATAGGCGTCGTGCGGCACCTGCATGGTGAAGGCATTGCGGTCAGCGGTAGAGCGGGTCTTGTCATGCTGCTCCGACGAGCTAGTGCCGGTGCTGTAAGAATACATCGACCCCACCTCCGCCAGTTCTCCGATGCCGATGGAGGGCAGCGAGAACGTATGCATCGACGACTTCTGGCTCACCGTGATGTCGTTGCGCCCCTCGGTCACCGTGCGTTCCAGCACCATCTCCGTCTGCAGGCCCAGATTGTTCTTCACGAAGGGCAGCGTGAAGCTGATCTCCTCCAGGTTCTGGAACAGACTGGCGATCTGGGCCGAAGCCGGCAGCGCGGTCACCAGCTCGATGTTGTTGATGTAAGTGCGCGACTTGCCCACGAACTGATGATAGCCCACATTCACCACCTGACGGCGGATGGTCCCCTGCGGCGTGGTGATGCTGAGCGACAGGCCCGCATCATTGACCTCGTCGAAGATCTGATAATTGCCGTTGCGGTTGAAGGTCTTCACCGCCGTCTGGATGCGCTCGGCCAGGGTCTGCCCCTGAGCGGCCTCCGCCGTCTTGAACAGGCTCCCTTCCGCCGCGACCACCATGTCCTTTGGCGGCGCTGCCGGATCCAGGGTCTTGTAGGTCAGCACGATGGCCACGATCCGCTTGCCGTAGCGCGCCAGATCCGCCTCCGACGCGCCTGTCAGCATGCAGTAATAGGTGGTCATCTTCTCGATGCGGGACATGTCCTTCAGCGAGACATTGATGCTCATGCCCACGTCACCGCTGCCGCTGTCCGCCCCCACGGGCACGCAAAGCGACCCTTCGGTACAAACCTGGATCCGGCGCAAGGGCCGCAGACCCGCCGGATCGTCGGAGGTCTTGAAGGCAAAGCCGAACAGCGCGAAATCCCGCGGGTAGGAACTGTCGACGATATACTTGTCGATCGCGGGCTTGGTCAGAAAGGTGAAGCCTTCCGGCGAGGCCACATTGCCCACGGTCTTCAGCCGCGTCTGGAGACGGGCCTGCAGCATCTGGGTCACGGGCGCAAAGGCACCATCGTTCTTTGAGTATTTCACGAACATTCCCGCTTCCTTTCCCGGATGACACGACCAACGGACTTTTCTCAAGGACGAAGCAGACGGGTTCCTGTGACGGCCCGGCAGTCCGGATGACGAAAAAAGGCCCCGTCGTGAAACGGGGCCTCTGGAATGTCATCGGATCGCGGAAGCGGATCAGGGCTTGGGTACGGGAATGCCGGTCTTGCCGGTTTCCGCTTCGCCTGCGAGCGGGTCGAGCCCCTGCTCTGCCCCGGCTTCCACGGGAGGACCATCATAACCCTCTGGTGGCGGCACGGAGGACGAGGTCTTGCAGTTCGTCAGCCAGACGTCATAGACCGCATGCTCCACCGCATGCAGACCGGGCGACCCGGCATACATCCAGCCGGAGAAGATCCGGCGGACTTCGTTGTTCAGGGTGATCTCGTCCACCTGCACGAAGGCGGTGGTCTCCGGGTTCTCGGTGGCCGGCCGGGTGTGGCAGACCTTCGGCGTCAGCTGCAGCGCGCCAAACTGGACCGTCTCGCCCATGTAGACGTCAAAGGAGGTGATCCGCGCGGTGATCTTGTCGAGACCCGAGAAGACGGCGACCGGGTTCTCGATCAGCTCGCCTTCCGGGGTCTCCGTGGTCTGCTGCCCCTGGTTCTGACCATAGGGGTCGAAATTCGGATCCGCCTGGCTGCCGCCCGGATTTGCCCCCTGATCGACACCCTGATCGAACCCTTGAGCGACGCCATTCTCCTGCCCGTCCAGCCCAGGCAGGGTCTGGGGCTCGGGCGCCGGATCCAGCGGGGCCTGCTGGAAGGTCTGGGGCTGATCAAAGGTCTGGGGCTGTGGCGGCTGCTGGTCGGAACCCGGCAGCGGCAGCGGCGGCAACTCGCGCGCCGGATCGAGCGGCTGCCACTGGGCAAGCGCCGGTGCCACGGCACCGCCAAGGGTCACGCCGCAAGCAAGTACGGACACTCCCACGGCCTTGCCCATCCGGTGTCCAAGACCCATTCCCGATCGCGTCAGTCCAAGCCGCATGGCGTGTCTCTTTGCTCGATTCTCTCGTTCAAGGTCCGATCGCTAGCATCGGAATAAGGCCCGGAAAAGACAAGGCTTCCCCGGGCCGCATTTTCTTCGGCGACGATAGGCGCTCGCGCCTCAGGCGTCGAGCAACCGGCTGTGGGCCAGCGTGACCTTTTCGAGGCGCGCGGCAAACTCGGCCATCTTTTCCTTCTCGCCATCGACCACCTCTTCCGGGGCCTTGGCCAGGAAGCCGGGGTTGCCGAGCTTCTTCTCGATGCGGCTGATCTCGCCCTTGAGCTTGTCCATCTCCTTGGCAAGGCGTGCCCGCTCTGCACCCAGGTCGATGAGACCGGCCAGCGGCAGGCAGATCGTTGCCTCGCCGACGATGACCTGTGCCGACCCCTTGGGGGCTGCCTCGGCCAGCTCGATGGTCTCGGCACGGGCCAGTCGCTCAATGGCGGACCGGTGGGTGTCGAGACGTGCCTTCGTCACATCGGACGCGCCGACGATGACGACAGGCACCTTGGCCCCTGCCGGAATGTTCATTTCCGCCCGCACCGAGCGGATTTCGGAAATGAGGGACACCAGCCAGTTGATCTCGCCGGCGGCCGCCTCGTCGGCCACGACAGCCTTCGGCCACTGGGTCAGCGCCAGCAGACGGTCGGCCTTCACGCCCGCATCGCCCATGCGCTCCCACAGCTCTTCGGTGAGGAAGGGCATGAAGGGATGGAGGATCTTCAGGATCTCGTCCAGGGCCCAGGCGGCGGTGGCGCGGGTCTCGGCCTTGGCGGCCTCATCGTCGCCGTTGAAGATCGGCTTGGCGAGCTCCAGGTACCAGTCGCAATAGGTGTTCCAGACAAAGCGGTAGAAGGCCGCGCAGGCATCGTTGAAGCGGAAGCCCTCAAGCGCCTCGGTCACTTCGGCCGCGCACTTGCCCACTTCCGTCGCGATCCAGCGGTTGAGGGTCTGGCTCGTGGCGGAGGGATCGAAGCCGGCAACCCGCTGGCACTCGTTCATCTCGGCAAAGCGCGCCGCGTTCCACAGCTTGGTGGCAAACCGCTGGCCGCCCTCGGCCGCCTGGTCGGACATGCGCAGGAACCGGCGGCCCTGCACTTCCTGGCTGGCGAGCGCATAGCGGGTCGCATCGGCGCCGAAGCGGTCGATCAGGTCGAGCGGATCGATGACGTTGCCGACGGACTTGGACATCTTCTTGCCCTGCGCGTCCACGACGATCGAGTTGAAATAGACCGTGTCGAACGGCACTTCCTTCATGAAGTGCAGGCCCTGCATCATCATCCGGGCCACCCAGAAGAAGATGATGTCGAGACCGGTGACCAGCACGTCGGTCTTGTAGTAACGCTCAAGTTCCGGCGTCTTGTTCGGCCAGCCGAGGGTCGAGAACGGCCACAGGGCGGAAGAGAACCAGGTGTCGAGCACGTCCGGGTCGCGGGTCAGCGGCTTGCCGCCGGCCATCTCCACGGCCTTTTCCTCGCTCTCGGCGCAATATTCCTTGCCATCCTCGTCATACCAGACCGGGATCTGGTGACCCCACCACAGCTGGCGCGAGATGCACCAGGGCTGGATGTCGTCCAGCCAGTGGAAATAGACCTTCTCCGCATTGCCCGGAATGAGCTTGGTGGTCCCGTCCTGAACGGCCTTCAGGGCCGGTTCGGCCAGAACCTTGGCATCGACGAACCACTGGTCGGTCAGCATCGGCTCGATGACCACCTTGGAGCGGTCCCCATAGGGCTGCATGATCTTCTTGGATTCGACCATCGGCAGCAGCGCCGGGGCGTCCTCGTCCTCGCCGAGCGCGCGCACCACGGCCTTGCCGGCGGTGGTCCACTCCGGTGCACGGCCCTTCATCCAGGCCACGTCCGCATGATCGGCCGGCACCATGACCGCCAGACCCTCTTCAGTGATCTGGTCGATCACGCGCTTGCGCGCCTCGTAACGGTCCAGACCGCGCAGGTCGTCCGGCACGATGTTGATCGCGTCGACCTCGTTGATGGTGAAGTCCGCACCGTCGATGATGGCCTGGGCCTTGAGGGCCTCTTCCGCATAAGGCGCGCCATCGGCGCGCATGGCGCCCTTGGTGTCCATCAGGCGGTACATCGGGATCTTGTTACGCTGGGCAACCCCGTTGTCGTTGAAATCATGCGCGCCGGTGATCTTCACCGCGCCGGAGCCGAAGGTCGGGTCCGGATATTCGTCGGTGATGATTGGGATCAGGCGGCGGTGTTCCTTCGGGCCGACCGGGATCTCGCACAGCTTGCCGACGATCGGCTTGTAGCGCTCATCATCCGGATGCACGGCCACCGCACCGTCGCCCAGCATGGTTTCCGGGCGGGTGGTGGCGATGGAAATATAGTCGCGGGTCTCGCGGAGGGTGACGTTCCCCTCCTCGTCCTTCTCGACATATTCATAGGTCTCGCCGCCGGCCAGCGGATACTTGAAGTGCCACATGTGGCCGTCGGACTCGATGTTCTCGACCTCGAGATCGGAAATGGCGGTCTCGAACTTCGGGTCCCAGTTGACCAGACGCTTGGAGCGATAGATCAGGCCTTCATTATAAAGATCGACGAAGACCTTGAGCACGGCAGCCGACAGGTTCGGCGACATGGTGAACTCGGTGCGGCTCCAGTCGCAGGACGCGCCAAGCCGCTTCAGCTGGCCCAGAATCGTGCCTTCGGACTTGCGCTTCTGTTCCCAGACCCGCTCGACAAAGGCCTCGCGGCCCATCTCGCGGCGGCCCGGCTGCTGGTTCGCCGCCAGCTCGCGCTCGACGACCATCTGGGTCGCGATGCCCGCATGGTCGGTGCCCGGCTGCCACAGGACGTCAAAGCCCTGCATGCGCTTCCAGCGGACGAGGATGTCCTGAAGGGTGTTGTTGAGCGCGTGGCCCATATGCAGGGAGCCGGTCACGTTCGGCGGCGGGATCACGATGGTAAAGGCGTCTGCACCTTCATGCGCGCCGGCACCGGCCTTGAAGGCCTCGGCCTTTTCCCAGGTTTCGTAGATCCGCGGCTCAACGCTTGCCGCCTCGTAAGTCTTGTCAAGCATAAGGGTACTCGAAGATGGATGTCCGTGCCGACCGTGTAAATCGGATGCGGCTTCTCAAGTCAACAGAAGAAGGCGGAAAGCTGGGCAAACCATGGCACCCGCTCCACTTCAAACGAAAACGCCGCCCCGGGAGGCGGCGTCAGGCAATGGGATGGGCACTTCGCCCTCAGGACAGGCCAGGGGACGACCGGAATACGATCAGGATCAGCGGCGGCGGGTGACGCGCTCGATTTCCTTCTTCACCAGCGCTTCGACCATCACCGGCAGGTTCTGGTCCAGCCAGGCCTTCAGCATGGGGCGCAGCATCTCGCGCACCAGCTCTTCCATGGTCTGGGGCTGATTGCCGACGAAGAGGTTCGACAGGTTGTCGAAGGCCGCATGAACGGCGGAGCCGGTCATGTCCGAGGTGAGCGGCGTTTCGTCATCGACCTCCGGCAGATCGTCGGGGATCGGCGCAGTGGCCACGGACGCCGTTGCCCGCGGCTTGGGGGCTGCTGCCGGAGCCGGAGCCGGCTTCGGCGCGGCCGCCACCGGGGCCTCTTCCTCGACATCGTCCATGTCGAAGCCGGCCATGATGTCCGCGTCATCGTCGTCGGCCGGAATGTCCTTTTCGACGAAGGCGATCTCGTCCTCGCCGACCATGGCGAGATCGTCGTCCGCGTCACTTTCGCCGACGGCAAAGTCCTCGGTCAGTTCGAGCACGTCGTCTTCGTCATCGGCCGCCGCGGCCATCGCAGCCGCCATGTCGTCGTCGGCCGCGTCCTCGTCCTCAACGCCACCGATGTCGGAGTCGTCCATGTCGAAGAGCTTGTCCAGGTCGTCCTGGGACATCTCGGCTGAATCACCCATCAGGTCTGCCGCCTCGTCTTGGTTGGTCGTGCTCAAACCGGCGCTGGCTGTGGCCGCACCGCCGGATTGCTCATCCTCGTCGGAGATGATCCGGCGGATGGAGGCGAGTATTTCCTCCATGGACGGTTCGTCCGCCTGCTTAGCTTGCGCCATGACATCCCCCGTACTAATCGGCAACGCGTTATCGAATCACTTCGCGCATGACTGAACGATTCGTTAACAGCCATTATAGAAGCGCCAAGGCCCGAGCGAAAAGACAAGCAGATGCTTCCGCTTGTCTTTTCCCCGGCAACCTTGGGTCCGGCGCCAGGCGCCGGCCGGTCATGGACAGAATTCGAAAGCGATCCCGGGACGAAAGGGCCGATACGGGATCAACCAGTCCTCAAGGGATCAGGGGCGCTGAAAAGCCCGATCAGCGCCCGTCAGGGGTCCGCACGCCAAACCACTTGTTGCGCACGGCCTTGTAATGCTCGGTCGGGTCATAGCGCTTGACGTTGAGGCCGAGCGTACCCGCATCCAGCTTGCCGACGGCGGCCAGCAGCTGATAGCCGGACACGATCCGGGTCCGCTGGGCGGTGACCAGCGAGACGCGCTGACTGACCAGCTCACGCTGGGCATCAAGCACATCAAGGGTGGTGCGCTGACCGACCCGCTGCTCTTCCAGAACGCCTTCGAGCGCCAGCTGCTGGGCCTGAACGGCGGCCTGAGCCGCGCTGATCGACGCTTCCGCAGCCTGATAGTTGCCCCAGGCGGAAATCACGTTGGCGCGGACCTGATCGCGCGCCACATCCAGCTGCAGCCGTGCCTGACCGAGGGATTCCTTGGCCTGACGGATGGCGGAATATTCGGAACCACCCTGATAGATCGGAATGGACACCCGGCCGCTGAACGAGGCAGACGTCGTGCCGTCAGTGGAGGAATTGGTGGCCCAGCTCTGGGACAGGGAGCCGCTGAGCGACACGGTCGGCATCAGCGTGCCTTCGGCGACCTTGACCCCGTAGAGACCCGCATCGACCAGATGAACGGCCTGACGGATCACCGGCTGGCTGGTCTCGGACGTGGCAAGCGCGGCGTCGAGGTTCTTCGGGACAAGGATGCCGATCGAGGTATCGGCCGAGAGGTTGTTGGCTTCCACGCCGACGATCTGGCGATAGATCGCGCGGCTCGCGTTGAGCTGCGCCAGAGACGCATTGAGGCTCGCCTGGGCGCTGGAGCGGCGGGCATCGGCCTGGGACACGTCGGTACGGGTGCCCTCACCCACATCGAAACGATCATCGGCGGCACGCACCTGCTCGTTCAGGAACTCGAGGTCGCTGCGGGACAGGGAGACCAGCGCGGTGTCGCGGATCACGTCCACATAGGCCTGAGCGGCAGCAAGCAGCACATCCTGCTCGGTCGCGATCAGGCTTTCCCGCTGGGCGCGGATGATGGCTTCGGCCTGCTTGGTCGAGTTGACCGTCTTGAACCCGTTGAACAGAGCCTGGGACATAGACAGGGAAAGCGAGGCGTTGTTCTGATAGGTGGTGGTGGCCGAGTTCTCGGTCCGCGTTCCACCGGCGCTGGCCGACGCGCTGACAGTCGGGCGCCATCCGGCCAGGGCCTGGGGAACGCTTTCATCCGCGCCGCGCAGACCGGCACGGGCCGCGTTGAGCGACGGATTGTTGGCATAGGCAAGGGCGAGAGCCTGCTGGATGCTTTCCGCCCTGACGGAGGTCACGGCCGTGGTCGACATCAGGGCCGCCACACCGAGGGCTGCCGCCATCGCTCGAAACTTCTTCTGCATTCCCAAATCCTTGCCGTGCATGCTGCGCAGGTCAGACTACTGGTAATCGGCCGTCTGCCGTGATGCAACTTTGCACCTGAAGATCAAGCACAATTCCGCGAGGTGCGACCAATCGGCAACACACGGCACCCTTCTGAAAAAGGGCGCTTGCGGCTTGCGCCTGGATGAAACTCTGAACCCTGAAAAACCCCCGCCTCGTCGGAGGCCTTCTTCGGGGAGAAGAAGGTCTCAACGAGTCGTCAACCATCAGATCATGGCACAGGTTAATTAGAACTGAAACTCCGGCACGCGACCGAAGCCCGGGAGAAGCGGAACGCTGGCGTTGAAGGCGAAGCGTCCGGAGACATGTTCCCCGGCCTTCTGGTAGAGCCGCACGGTGCCCGCACCGCCCAGACCTTCCACGACCACGAGGCGGCCACCGTCCTTGAGCTGACGGAAGAGATCCTGCGGCAGGACTTCCACGGCGCCGTCGATGAGGATCACGTCGAAGGGGCCTTCCCCGGCCAGACCTGCCGTCAGCGGGCCTTCGACCACGGCGGCGTTCTGGATACCAAGCTCGACGATCGTCTCGCCCGCCTGGCGCGCCAGATCCGGATCGCTCTCCACGGCCACGACAGAGGCGGCCAGATGGGACATGACGGCAGTCGTGTAGCCGCTGCCGGCACCGATCACCAGAACCACGTCATCCGGGCGCACCCCGGCGAGCTGGACCATCTTTCCCATCACATGCGGCTTGACCAGAACGCGCTGACCGCTGCCCTCGACCGCGATTTCCCGGTCGATATAGGCCACCGCCTGGCGGGATGCCGGCACGAAGCGTTCCCGCGGAACCGCCTCGACCGCATCGAGCACCCGGTGGTCGGTCACGTCATTGGTGCGCAGCTGGCAATCCACCATCTTGCGGCGGGACAGGGCATAGTCAGTCATGATGACCCTCTTGTTCCGATGTTCCGAAAAATCGGCCTCTCTGACCGGTTCCTTACAAAGGACCGGGGCCGGTGACAAGCAATTGATTGCGCCATTCCCCAATGGGGCCGCACTGGGAACCCCTCCTCCCGCAGGCGTCACCTCGGGTGCCCGGGCCCTGCCGGTCGCGGCGCGACGCAGGCGGCCCGACGCAGGCACAGATCGACGTCGCCTGCCCGTTTCGCGCAGGATGCGCCGGAACCGCTGCGGCAGATTGGCGAAAGGGCAGCAAGCCGCCTCCGGAGGTGGAAAAATTCCCGCTGCTTCATCCACACCTTAAGCGAATTTCGCAAAATCTCCCATTGAGCTTTTCAGATCCCTCTGGTAATCACCAGCGCCATCGGTCGACGCAGACATCACCACAGCGTCACGGACCGTTCAGGAAGGCCTCTTGGCGGAGTGGTGACGCAGCGGATTGCAAATCCGTGTACGCCGGTTCGATTCCGGCAGAGGCCTCCAAATTCCCCCCTTCAGAATTCGAGATCTTCCGCGCCAGCTTGCACTTTCGTGCAATGTGACCTCGTGTGCCCAGCGCCAGGGATACGATCTGTTGTCGAGCGCCTCGCCCCCAGCACGACCCCAGCACGACTGCGCAAGGCTTGAAGGCCCCGAACCCTGCCCGGATCCGGAGCTCAGCGCCATGGCAGGCAAAGCGCAAGCCCTGAGGGCTGACGCCTCAGGGCTTGGGGATTGCCGGAAGCTCGTCCTCGGCCACGATCCACGGCTCGGCGCGCCCCGCATCCACCCACTCCACCACGGCCGGATGGGCCATCACGGCCTGCATGTAGGCACGGCTGGTGTCGCTCACCGGCAGACCATAGGTGTGGAAGCGAGAAACCACCGGCGCATACATGGCATCGGCCGCACAGAAGGCTCCGAAGAGATAAGGCCCGCCGCTGGAGGCCAGGCAGTCCGCCCAGAGGGTCTCGATCCGCGCCACATTGGCCAGAACCGCCGGTTGCACAGCAAGGGTCATCGGCTCCAGGCGCAGGTTCATCGGGCAGGCGCCGCGCAGGGCGGCAAAACCGGTCGCCATCTCGCTTGAAATGGCCCGCGCCACCGCGCGCTCCCTCCGCCCTTCCGGCCAGAGCCCCGCATCGGGGAAGAGATCGGCCGCATATTCGATGATCGCCAGGCTCTCCCACACATCCAGCTCCCCGTCGCGCAGGAGCGGCACCTTGCCCGAGGGCGACACGGCGCGGATCTCCGGATTGCCGGCGGGAAAGTCGAAGCGCAGGAGCACTTCCCTGAAGGGGATCCCCGCCGCCGTCAGCGCCACCCAGGGACGCATGGACCAGGAGGAATAGTTCTTGTTGCCCACATGGAGGACGAGATCGGACATGGAAAGCTCCTGAAAGACGGCCGGAGACCGGCGCGGCGCGAAAGGATAAGCGGAAAGGCGACACACGAGCCAATCCGCAATCGGCCGTCAGACTATTGCGCCCTCTCCGGGAACTCCAATCAGCTTTTGCCCCGCTCTCATCGCGGATCCTGATCGATCGACCGCGTCACGCGCTCCCCCCTTGTCGAGGTCGCGCCGATCAAGGCCCCCCGCCCCCTTGTGCGAGCGATCCCGGCGGAAATACTGGCCATCACCGGTCAGCACCAGCGCCAGAGCCTCAAGCTCCCCGATCACGGCCTCCGAGGCCCGCTGCAATCCGGCACCGGGCCCCAGCGTCTCCCGCGCCTCCATCAGCCCAAGATAGGCCTGACGCAACTGGCTGATGAGCACATCCCGCTCGAAATCGGGACGCGGCACGCCACTCCGGATGTCCGTCATCTTGCACCTCCGCAAATGTTCCGCTTTTGTTCTCCTCCTTATGGCGTCGCGGGCCGGTCCCTGTCAATCGCTCGCCTCCGTGTGGGGCGAGCGTCGGAACAGCTTGTCCCCGCCAACCCTGTACAGGGCGCGCCCCATGCCATATGTGTCTGGCCGATGACGGGGAGGATGGGACAGATTCCATGCGGCATGGCGGCGATCTGGGAGAAGCGATTGCGCAGTTCGGCGGCACGCCGGACAGCTGGCTTGATCTCTCCACCGGCATCAATCCTCATCCCTATCCGGTCGAGGGGATCCTGAAGCCCGACGACTGGACGCGCCTTCCCTCCGAGGCCGCGCTCCGCAGCCTGCGTCAGGCGGCGCGCAAGGCCTATTCCATTCCCCGCAGCCAGGCCCTCGCCGTGACACCCGGCACCCAGGTGATCATTTCCCTGCTGCCGGACGCCCTGCCCCTCGGTCCCCTGCATCTCCTGGGCCCCACCTATTCCAGCCACAGCCAGAACTGGAACCAGGCTGGACGTGAGGTCCACGAGGCCCTGAGCTGGCACGACCTGCTGGCCGCCATGAAACGGCTCCCCGGCCATGTGCTTCTGGTCAATCCGAACAATCCGGACGGGCGCTCCTTCAAGCCCCAGGCCCTTATCGCGCTGGCGGAGCATCTGGCCCAGTCCGGCCACTATCTCATTGTCGACGAGGCTTTCGCCGACTGCGTGCCTCAGGTCAGCGTGCTGCCCCATCTGGAGAACCAGCACAATATTCTGGTGCTGCGATCCTTCGGCAAGTTCTTCGGTCTTGCAGGCGTTCGCCTCGGCTTCCTTGTCGGTCCGGACAAGATCTGCGGCGCCCTGACGCTGACCCTTGACACCTGGGCGGTCAACGGACCGGCGCTCGCCATCGGCGCCAGGGCTCTAGGCGACACGGCCTGGCAGGCAACGACCCGCGAGCGGCTGCACCACGACATGAAGCGCCTGACCCTGACCCTGGAGCATGGCGGCTTGAGCCTGCTGGGTCACGTGCCGCTCTTCGCCCTCTTCGAACACCCCCGGGCCCATCAGCTGCATGCCGCGCTGGCCCGTCGCGGCATCTGGACCCGGCGCTTCGATCACACGCCCAACTGGCTGCGATTTGGCCTGCCGCCGAAAACGGCCGATCTCAACCGCCTGTCGACCAGCCTGATCGACGCCTTTACCGAGATCTGAGCGCCCCTGCGCCAACCAGTGATCCCGCCCCATGCTTTTCTGGCAAGACACCCTCCTCCTCCTTCTCGCCGCCCTCGCCCTTGACGCCCTCATCGGGGATCCGGACTGGATCTGGCGCCGCCTTCCCCACCCGGTGGTCTGGATCGGCGGCTTCATCCGCGTCCTCGAGCGCGCCCTGAACCGGAAGTCCCACTCTCACCGGTGGCGCAGGGGTGCCGGAGTGCTGACCCTGCTTCTTCTGCTCGTGGTCAGCCTGGCCATCGGCCTTGGCCTGCAGATCGCCGCCGAGCATCTCGCCTATGGGGAGGTTCTGATCGTCCTGCCCGCCGCCATCCTCGTGGCCCAGCGAAGCCTGCACGGCCATGTGGCCGCCGTCCGCGATGCTCTCTCGCGGGACGGACTGCCCGCCGGACGTCGCGCGGTCTCCATGATTGTCGGGCGCGACCCGGAAAAGCTGGATGAAGCGGGCGTGTCGCGCGCAGCCATCGAATCTGCGGCAGAGAACCTCTCGGACGGGGTCGTCGCGCCGGTCTTCTGGTTCGCCCTTCTGGGGCTCCCCGGCCTCATCGCCTACAAGGCGGTCAACACCGCCGACAGCATGATCGGCCACAAGACCGCCGAGCTGCACGACTTCGGCTGGGCCGCAGCCCGCTTCGATGACCTGATCAATCTGCCCGCCTCCCGCCTGACGGGACTGCTCATCGCGCTGGTGGCACCCATCGTCGGCGGCTCGCCGGTCGCAGCCCTCAAGACCGTCTATCGGGATGCGCGCAAGCACCGCTCTCCCAACGCTGGCTGGCCCGAGGCCGCAATGGCGGGCGCGCTCGGCATCGCGCTGGCCGGCCCCCGTGCCTATGCGGATTATGTGGTGCGCGATCCCTTCATGAACCCGAAGGGCCGCAAGGAGGCCACCGCCCAGGACATCAACCGGGCGCTCATCGTCCTGCGCTGGGTCTACAAGGCGCAGTTTCTGCTGGTGCTCGGGGTCTTTCTGCTGACAGCGCCCATCGTGCTCTTCTGAGTCGTCCTGACCCGAAGTTCCGGCACATTCAGAGCCGGTCGCCGAAGAGACCGGCCGGCAGCAGCAGGTTGTCGCAGCGCCCCCGGGCAATCTCCAGCAGCCGCTCCACGTCGAGACAGCCCTCCAGATGGGTGGCCAGCCGGTCCAGCACCCCGTCGATCTGCGCCTCATAGGCGAGCGTCGATCCGGCGCCCAGCCGGTCGAGACAGGCGGCGCGGAAGTCATCCGACCCGAAGAGCCCGTGCAGATAGGTGCCGGCAACCCGTCCGTCTGCGGATGTGGCGCCCTCCGGCCGTCCGGCCAGCGTCAGGAACGGCCGCGCGCAATCTTCCCCGAAGCTGCGCCCCAAATGGATCTCGTAACCGCGCACCGCCATGCCGCTCTCCACATGGGTGCCCTCGACCTCGCGCAGGGTCTTGTCTGCGGTCAGAACCGTGTCCACGTCCAGCAGTCCCAACCCCTCGACAGATCCGGCAGCCCCCTCGATGCCATGTGGATCGGAAATCGTCCGACCCAGCATCTGGTAGCCGCCGCAAAGACCGATCACCCGCCCGCCCCGGCGTACATGGGCCTTGAGATCGATGTCCCAGCCTTGCGCCCGGAAGAAGGCCAGATCCGCAATCGTCGCCTTGGACCCCGGCAGCAGCACGAGATCCGCATCGCCCGGCAGCGCTTCTCCCGCCTGCACCAGCTGCAGGGTCACGCTCTCCTCGAGGCGCAGCGGATCCAGATCATCGAAATTGGCGATCCGCGAGGTCACGGGCACGACGATCTTCACCGGCCCCTGGCCCTGACCGTCGGCCAGCCCGAGCGCGTCCTCGGCCGGCAGCTTGCCCGCCTCGGAGAACCAGGGAACGACCCCGACACTGTCCCAGCCGGTACGCCCGCTGATCTCCATCAGCCCCTCGTCGAAGAGGCTCGTGTCGCCCCGGAATCGGTTGATGAAATAGGCCTGGATGCGGATCCGCTCGGCGGGGTCCAGCACCGCATGGGTGCCAACCAGCGAGGCGATCACCCCACCCCGGTCAATGTCGCCACACAGCACCACCGGCAGGTCGACAGCCTCCGCAAAGCCCATGTTGGCAATGTCGCCGGCCCGCAGATTGATCTCCGCCGGGCTTCCCGCCCCTTCCACCAGCACCAGATCGCAGGCGGATTCAATTTCATAGAAACTTTCGATAACCTTCGGCAGAAGCTCGGCTTTTCTCTGCCCGTACTCCCGCGCCCGCATGGTACCGAAGCGCTTGCCCTGGACGATGACCTGAGCGCCCGTCTCCGTCTCCGGCTTCAGCAGGATCGGGTTCATGTGAACCGACAGCGGCACCCGCGCCGCCAGCGCCTGCAGCGCCTGCGCCCGACCGATCTCGCCACCATCGGCCGTCACGGCCGCATTGTTCGACATGTTCTGCGGCTTGAAGGGCATCACCCTGATGCCCCGGTTCGCCAGCAGGCGGCACAGACCGGCAACGATCAGGCTCTTGCCCACATTCGATCCCGTGCCCTGGATCATCAGGGCCGGACGACGGCTCTTGCCCGAAAGCTGTTCCATCAAAGCGCCTTTCGCAGCGGATGAAGGCGCAGGCCCTCCCGCTCTTCGGCAGGCCCGGCGGGCTCGAAGCCGCGGGCCTCGAAGAAGCGCCGTGCCGTCTCCGGGCTCCGCACCAACAGATGTGACGCTCCCAGATCATCGAGTGCGCGGCCAAGCTGGCGCAGCAGCGCCTTGCTCACCCCCTGGAACCGCGCCTCGGGCAGAACATGCAGCAGGGCAATCTCGCCCATGGTGGTAGCGGCAACGGCCCCAAGCACCTGCGTGGTCTCGTCCACCGCCATGAGGAAGACACCCGGCCGGGTGATCCAGCGTTCGATCCGGTCGGTCGCAAGCGCGTTCAGCCACGCATCGAGACCCGGCCCGGCGCCGGCGTGATCGGCCGCGCACAGCTCCTCCACGGACCGACGGGACAGGCGGGCAATCTCGACGGCATAGGCCGGATCGGCGGAAACGATCGTGAAGGGCATGACGCTCCGGGTCTCGGATGAGGCTGCGGGCTGACCGGCGAGAGCAGGCCCGCAGACAGGGACAGGATGGCGGAATCCTCCGCCGATTCGGGCACAGAGAATAGCGAGTGTCCCGCGCTCTGCACACTCGACGCATGCATTGGCGCCGCGAAGCCTTTCCGCAGCGCCCGATGGTGTCGAGATCCTAGAACTCGATGCCTTCCTGCGGCTTCACGCCGGAACGGAACGGATGCTTCACCTGGGTCATGTCGGTCACCAGATCGGCAATCTCGATCAGCTCGTCCTTGGCGTTGCGGCCGGTGATGACCACATGCACGCCTTCCGGTTTTTCGTCCCGCAGGAAGTCCACGACCTCCTCGATGGGCAGATAGTCGTAACGCAGCACGATGTTCAGCTCGTCACAGAGCACCAGCCGGTGCTCGCGGGAGCGGATCATCTCCTTGGCGACGTCCCAGGCCTCGCGCGCCGCCGCGATGTCCCGCTGCCGGTCCTGGGTTTCCCAGGTGAAGCCCTCGCCCATGCGCTTGACAGTGACCAGATCGGAGAAGCGTTCCAGCGCTTTGCGCTCGCCGGTGTCCAGCCGTCCCTTGACGAACTGTACGACACCGACCTTGTGACCGTGGCCGAGCGAGCGGAACACCATACCGAAGCCCGCCGTCGACTTGCCCTTGCCCTTGCCCGTGTGGACGATGAGCAGACCCTTCTCGATGGTCTTGGTGGCCATGATCTTGTCGCGGGCCGCCTTCTTCTTGCGCATCTTCTCCGCGTGGCGCGCATCCAGATCGGCTTCGCTCGCGCTGCCGTCGAGGCCGGTCGCCATCTCCGTGTCGGGCCCGTTTTCCGGAGTGTCGGTCATGAGGAAATCTCCCTGATCTGTGCGCGCAGGCTGTCCAGCCGCGCATGAGTACTGTTGCGGCGCGGGGTCCACAGCCCGCGCCGGAGCGCCTCGTCGAAACGGGCGAGCATCTCGCGCCAGGCGGCCGGATTGACGTCCTGCAGGAACGCCCGCACCTCGTCCGCTTCCACATAGGCCTCGAAAAGCTGGTCGAAATGATGGTCGCCCACCGCCCGTGTGGTGGCGGAAAAGGCAAAGAGATAGTCGAGGGTCGCCGCCATCTCGAAGGCCCCCTTGTAGCCATGGCGCATGACACCGGCGATCCATTTCGGATTGGCCGCGCGTCCGCGCACCACCCGGCCGATTTCCTCCGACAGGGTGCGCACCACCGGCCGCTCTGGCCGGGAATGATCGTTGTGATAGACCTTCGGGGCTGTACCGGTCAGGCTCTCGACGGTCGCCGCAAGCCCGCCCTCGAACTGGTAATAGTCGTCGCTGTCGAGCAGGTCGTGTTCCCGGTTGTCCTGATTGTGCAGGACCGCATCGACCCCCTTGAGACGTTCTTCCAGATCCGACCGCGCCGCCAGGCCCTCCGCGCCCTGCCCATAGGCATAGCCGCCCCAGGTGAGGAAGGCCTCGGCGAAGTCGTCGCGCGCCTCCCAGATCCCCTCGTCGATGAGCGCCTGAAGCCCGGCCCCATAGGCACCGGGCTTCGACCCGAAGACCCGGAAGCCGGCGCGCCGCGATGACTCCGCGGCATCAATCCCTTGCGCGCGCAACCTCTCGCAATCCCTGAGAAAGCGGGCTGCCAGCGGATTGGCCTGCTCGGGCTCGTTGAGCGCGGCCACCGCCCGCACCGCACTGTCGAACAGGTCGATCTGATGCGGGAAGGCATCCCGGAAGAAGCCGGAGATGCGCAAGGTGACATCGACCCGGGGCCGACCCAGCTCCGACAAGGGCAGGATCTCGAACCCGGACACCCGGCCCGAGGCGCCTTGCCACACGGGGCGCGCACCGATCAGGGCCATGGCCTGGGCGATGTCGTCGCCGCCGGTGCGCATGTTGGCCGTGCCCCAGCAGGTGAGCACCAGCGCCTGCGGCCACTCGCCCTCGTCCTGAAAATGCCGTTGCAGCACCAGCTCGGCCGAGGCCCTGCCGATGCGCCAGGCCGTCTCGGTCGGCACGGCGCGCACGTCGACGGAATAGAAGTTGCGCCCCGTGGGCAACACGTCCGGCCGGCCCCGGGTCGGTGCCCCCGAAGGCCCGGGCGCAACGAACCCTCCGGAGAGCGCGCTCAGCACCGCCTCGGTCTCCGCCGGGCCGGAGCCGGTGACCGCCGGGCGAAGATGGGCCTCCACATCGCCCAGCACCGCCGCACTGGCAGCCCCGGGGGGCTCGAGACTGCCCGCGATCAGCAGGCCGGCCAGCAGCTCGATCCGCTCGACCGTGTCGCCACAGGAGCGCCAGGGATCTGCCGAGAGCCGCGCAAGCACCTCCGGCCGCGCACCGTTCCAGGGCGCGGCAAAATCGCAGTCGAGGGGATCGAAGGACCTTTCCAGCGTCATCCCGGACGCAGCGTCAGCGGAGATCCGGGACCGGTGAGCCCCATGGCTCTCGATAGACCCCGGCTCACCGATCCCGGCTCGCACTGCGTTTGACCGGGATGACGATAGAACGACTTCGTTCTTCACCCCCAGATCCCGCGCGATCGCCCGGTGCAGGCTTTCCTGCTCAGGGGCAGACCCTCGCGGCACGCGCACCAGCGCAACCAGAAGATCGGTGAGCAGATCGCCCTCCGGGCTCTGCCCCAGAACATGCAGCCCGTCGCGGATCTGCAGTTCCTTCAGATCGCAGAGATGGGCGTCCAGCCGTGCCAGCCGTGTCGCCTCGTCTGAGGACGGGTCAAGACCGATGTCCCGGTCGAGCCCGTGGCGGGCGGCAAGATCGAGAATGTCGCGGGTCAGGGCCTTGAGGCGGCGCGGGTCCACACCGCTCGCCAGATAATATTCGTCAAGCAGCCCTTCCAGCTCCTCGCCCACACCGTGGCTTTCGGCCCGGGTGAGCGGCGGCGTGAGATGGTCGACGATGACCGCCGACGTGCGTCGCTTGGCCTGCGCGCCTTCGCCCGGATCATTGACGATGAAGGGATAGATGTTCGGAAGCGGCCCGAGAACGGCTTCCGGATAGCAGGCCTCGGACAGGGCCAGCGCCTTGCCCGGCAGCCATTCCAGATTGCCATGCTTGCCCAGATGCACCACCGCGTGAACACCGGCCACCTCGCGCAGCCAGACATAGAAGGCGAAATAGTGGTGCGGCGGCACAAGCGCCGGGTCGTGATAGGTGTCCTTGGGATCGATGTTGTAACCGCGTGCCGGCTGAATGCCGACGATCTGCCGGCCATAGCGGTACAGGCCGAGACGGAAGGCCCCGTCGACCACATGCGGATCGGCCTCCGGTGCGCCCCAGCGCGCGACGACCTCCTGCCGCACCTGCTCGGGCAGCCGCTCGAAGGCCGCGCGATAGGTCGCAAGCGGCAGGGTCTCATAGTCCGTGCGGGTCTCACGCCCCTCCAGCGCATTGGTCACGCCAGCGCAAATGCGCTGCATCAGCGCGCGCGATCCTGACGGAGCGTCCTCAACCGCGTAGCCCGCAAGTTTCATCGCCTGCAGCAGCTGCGCACAGGATTCCGGCGTATCCAGCCCGACCCCATTGGCAAGCCGGCCATCCTTGTTGGGATAATTGGCCAGCACCAGCGCCACGCTGCGCTCGCAGGCCGGAAGCGCGCCAAGCCGCGCCCAGTTCGCCGCAAGGGCGGCAACGAACGCCATCCGGTCGGGGGCGGGCACGAAACGCACCGGGGTCGACTGGGTCGCCCCGTCCCGCAGGCCTTCCTCCTTGAAGGAGACGGCCCGGCTCAGCAGCCGCCCGTCCAGCTCGGGCAGCACCACATGCATGGCCAGATCCCGCGCGGAGAGCCCCTGATCGCTCTCCTCCCACGCCTGACGCGAGGAGGAAGAGAACACCACTTGCAGCACCGGCTTGCCCGGCCGGTCGAGTGGCGTCGGCCGGTGAGCCTTGCCCGCGTTCGACACCGCAAAGGCCGTGGCATTGAGCACCACGGCAGGGCCTGCCGCCTCCATCAGCGCGTCCAGCACGGCAATGCTCTCGGCTTCCTTGAGCGACGAGACGAAGACCGGCAGCGGATTGAGCCCCTGAGCGGCAAGGGCGGCACAGAGCGCCTCGACAGGCGCCGTCTGCCCGCCCTGTACCAGCGCCCGGTAGAAGACAAGCGCCGCGACAGGGGCCGCCGGATCGGCCCAGCAGGCCGCTCTCAGCGCGTCGAGATCGCCATGCCCGTGGATCCCGGCACGCGGCAGCGGCAGAGGCGCCACCGGATCTTCGCCGCGCCTCAGAAGATGAGCGCCGTAGCGCAGGAAATTGCCGTGGTTGACCGCACCGCCCTCGACGCAATAGCGCCAGAGCCGGCGCACCACCTCCACCGGCTCGGTGGAACGGGCGGCCAGATCCTCGTCCCAGGTGTCGTCGCCTGGCAGGAAGACCAGCCGCACCCCGCTCGCCCGCGCCTCTTCCTCGAAACGCTCCACCCCGTAGCGCCAGTAGTCGACACCGCCCAGAAGGCGGACGATCACCAGCTTCGACCCGGAGACCGTGGCCTCCGCATACATGTCGACCGAATAGGGATGGGAAAGCGCCAGCGTGCTGGCCAACCGCAGGCTGCAGGCAGCCTCCCCCAGCGCCGCCTGCGCGGCTGCCAGAGCGCCAAGCTCCGTGTCGGCGGCGGACAGGAAGAGGATGTCGGCCGGGCTCTGGCCCAGATCGACAGCCTCCTCGCCCATGTCGATCCCCCGGGTCTGGCTGGCCAGAATATGCATCAGCCGCGCTCCGGCTTGCCGCGCAGACGGATCACGCGACCTCCGCCGGCTGGCCGAGAACCGCCTTCACCCCGTCGAGATCCAGTCCCTTGAGACCGATGACGACAAGGCGGCCGGAGGCCTCCGCACCTGCGGCGAACCAGGTCTCGACCCGGGGCCCCACCGCCTGCACCATCGCAGGAGCGGCCTTGCCCGCAATCCGCACCGGTCCCTTGATCCGCAGCACGCCGCGGCAGCCCATGGCCGCCTGCACCCGCTCTTCGGCCTCCTTCAGGGAGGCAAAGTCGCGCACCGCAATCACCTGACTGTCAAAGTCATCATGGTGGTGATGGTCGTGATGATGGTGGTGGTGATCATGGTCATGGTCATGGTCATGGTCATGGTCGTGGTGATCGCCGTGATCGTGGTCATCGTCGTGGTGGTCGTGGTCATCATGATCGTCATGATCGTCGTGATGATGCCCGTGATGCTCGTGGCGCTGCTCCATGTCGTCCTCGGCAGCCGATTCCCGGCCGAGCAGAACCTCGATCGGCAGCGAGCCCTTCTCCGCGGTGACGATGGCGACACCGGCGCGCAGGTCGCGGGCGATCTGCTCCTGCACCCGGGCAAGGTCCGCCTCGGAGACCAGATCGGCCTTGTTCAGCACCAGAAGATCGGCGCAGCGCAGCTGGTCATGGAAGAGCTCCTCCACCGGGCTCTCGTGGTCCAGGGCCTCGTCCGCCTTGCGCTGGGCCTCGAGTGCGGCTTCGTCCAGCACGATCCGGCCCTCGGCAAGGGCCGCCGCATCCAGCACGGTCACCACCCCGTCGACCGTGACCTTCGGCTTGACGCTCGGCCAGGAGAAGGCCCGCACCAGCGGCTGCGGCAGGGCCAGGCCGGAGGTCTCGATGACGATATGTTCGGGCGGGGTTTCCCGGGCCAGCAGCATTTCCATGGTCGGCAGGAAGTCGTCGGCCACCGTGCAGCAGATGCAGCCGTTGGTCAGCTCCACCACCTCTTCCGCCGCGCAATCCGGATCGGCGCAGCCGTTCAGCAGAGACCCGTCGAAGCCCATGTCGCCGAATTCATTGACGATCAGCGCGATGCGCTTGCCCTGGGCATTCTTCAGAAGCGAGCGGATCAGGGTCGTCTTTCCCGCCCCGAGAAAGCCGGTGATGATGGTGGCGGGGATCTTTTGCCCCGGCTGGCGGAGCGGCGAGGAAGTCTGGTCGGTCATGAGGGCGTGTCCGTGGAAGAGAGAGAAGAAGGCTTGAGGGTGAGCGGCAGGCCGGCGGCGACGAAGATCACCCGCGCGGCAACCCGGGCCATAAGCTGGTTGAGACGCCCCTGCGCATCGCGGAAGGCGCGGGTCTCGCGCGCTTCCGGCACGATGCCGAGGCCGATTTCATTGGAAACGAGGATCACGGGACCGGCGGGGGCAGCAAGATGCGCGACAAGGCGCTGCGTCTCGGCCTCCACGTCGCGGCCGTGATAGATAAGGTTGTTGAGCCAGAGGGTCAGGCAGTCGACGAGAACGATCTGCCCGGCCCTGGCCTCGCGCTCGAGAACGGAGACGATGTCGAGCTCTTCCTCCACCGTGCGCCAGTCGGTGCCGCGCTGGGCCTTGTGGCGGTTCACCCGGCCCTCCCATTCCGCGTCCAGCACCGGGCTGGTGGCGAGATAGACGAGATCGCGGCCGCTCGCACGGGCCAGAGCTTCCGCATGGGCGCTCTTTCCCGAGCGCGCACCGCCCAGAACGAGCGTTGCGGTCGCCTCTGTCGCCGCCGGTCTGTCCACGGACGGGCCGCAGGAAGTCATGCCGTGCCTCCGCACCGTCCACCCGACGGTCTCACGAGAAGAAACATCACGTCAGGCCGGTCTCCTGGCTTGCGGTTCGATCGGTCCGGCGGTCCTGCCTTCCCGGCCCCGGCGCGGTGTCCCGTGCCTGGCGCCAGTGGCGTCTCGTCCCGCCGCCTCACCGCCTACAGTTGCGGGGGCAGCTTCGGCCTGGGAGCGCGCGGCCTGTCGACCACCCTGCCCGCACCGAATTCCCGTTTCATCCGTCACGGCCCCGAAGGCCCCTGACAGACACCTGACCTCTCCGTTCTATCCGGCTTGCAGGACCACGGCAACCGGAACCGGGAGGAGCCGAGCACCGCGTGAACAGGCGCCCCGCCCCCACATGCCCGTCCTCATTCGGACATCGGGACGGACCGCCGGGAACCGGCACTACGCCAGGGGCCGGGCCAACCGCCCGGCGCCTTGGAAAAACGCGCCCAAGCCCTTGATCGCATTTCAATTATCCACACCCTGTGCGAGGCTCGTGAAGTTTCTTCATAAAAATCGCGGGCAAGGACTTGGCAAACCGGCAAACCGTTTGATATACGCATCCCCATCGACGCGGCGGTGCTGATCCAGCCCGCCTGACGGTGATCCCTGATAGCTCAGTTGGTAGAGCAAGCGACTGTTAATCGCTGGGTCGTAGGTTCGAGTCCTACTCAGGGAGCCATCCTCTCCTCACCGCGCCGATCACCGGACAGGATCTTCTGATCCACCCCGTCCGACGGTATTCCCTGATAGCTCAGTTGGTAGAGCAAGCGACTGTTAATCGCTGGGTCGTAGGTTCGAGTCCTACTCAGGGAGCCACTTTCTACCCCCCCTTTTCCAGATCCGGCTTTTCACCGCGCAGTCCTGCGTCACGGTGTTCGGATATCTTGACAGATCCCTTTCCGCGCCCGAGGTCTGACAGGCCACCTTTGCCATCTGCCGGAGCCGCGATCATGACGCCTGCCCTCATCGAAGTCACCGTGACTTGCCCCGACGATGCCTGCGCCAGCACCATCGCCCGGCACCTCGTGGAAGAACGGCTCGTGGCCTGCGCCAACATCGGCCCGGCCATCACCAGCCTCTACCGCTGGAAGGGCACGCTGGAGGAAGACCGGGAAGTGATCCTGACCCTGAAGACGCGCCAGCACCTGTTTGACGTGCTCTGCGCCCGAATCGGCGAGCTTCACCCCTATGAGGTGGCCGCGATCCTTGCGTGGCCGCTCGCGCTCGTCTCGCAGGACTATGCGGACTGGGTCCTCTCGGAGACCTTGGCGTCCTCTTCCTATAAGTCCTGAGCCGCCTGAGGGGGGTGAAGGAACCTTCTCGCACGTGACCGCTACGACTTTCGAACGACAGATCAACACTGAGAGCTTGATTCCGCAGGGGAAGAGTGGAAAATTACGTAGATACACGTATCCAGCGCACACAAATCGTTCGGACCTGTTGTTTTTACCAAGTTGCAAGAATCAGAAGTTTTCGCGAAGGATGAGTCCACAAGGATCGAAGCAACGCACAAGATCATGAGTTTCAAGGTCTTCCAGGACCGTGATCATGTGCGAGATCCTTACGGAACAAGCTCTGCGGATCGAATGGTCGAGATCCCAAACAAACGGGACGGACCAGACACCAGAGGCGAGAGAGAAAGCCTGTCCTTTCCGGCAGGCCACAGCCCCCGCCCCTTGGCCCGCGCCCCCCGGGAGGGGACCGTGACGCAAGAGCATGAGGTTGACGCACGTGGCCCCATCCCGCGCTGACCTCACTTCACCCGAGGCGCCGCGCGGCGCTCTCGGGCACGTGAAATGGCGTGGGTCTTGCGCTCAGTTTCAGACTGGGTTTTGCGAGATGCGTCGCGGCTCGCGCAAGCCACGCGTCGCCCGCAAGGTCTCAAGTGCCAGGTGAAACCCTCGCCCCATGCGGAAGCACGAAGGGGCTTCCGTCACGCGGTGCCTCTCCCACCGGCACATCACAGTCATAAAGCTCCGACATGAGCGCGCGGGTGAGAACCTCCTGCGGCGTGCCCGCCGCATGCACCCGGCCCTGCCGAAGGGCGACCACCTGATCCGCGAACATGGCCGTCAGGTTGAGATCATGCATCACCGCCACGACCCCGCCGCCGCGCTTGGCAAAGTCGCGGACAAAGCGCATCACCCAGAGCTGGTGCTTGATGTCGAGACTGGAAACCGGCTCGTCGAGGAAGATCCAGCGTGGCCCCTGCGGCCCGACCGGCGCCCCCACCTGACACAGGACACGGGCGAGCTGCACCCGCTGCTGCTCGCCCCCCGACAGCTTCAGATAATCCCGCCCGGCGAAACCGGACAGGTCGACGGCTTCAAGCGCCTCCGCCACGCTCATGGCCGCGTCAGGGCCATGCGCACCGCGCACGCTCACGCCGAGGCGCACCACCTCCTCCACCGTGAGCGAGAAGGCAACGCTGGTGTGCTGGGCCAGAACCCCACGCATGAGGGCAAGGCGCCTGCGGTTGTCCGGAGAGACCCGGACGCTCGCAAGAAGGGCTTCCCCGTCATGGGCATGTTCGCCGGTCACCGCCTTCAGCAGCGTGCTCTTGCCCGAACCGTTGGGCCCGATGATCGCTGTCAGCTCGCCGACCCGCGCCGAAAGGCTGATGTCGTGGAGAATGCGCCGCGTACCAAGCGTCACGCCCAGGCCGCGCACGGCGAGCCCGTTACGGTCCCCGGTCCATGCCGAAGCCGTCGCAGCTTTCTCGTCCGATCGGAAATGAAACATCGGATCTCTCCTCACACCCCTGCGATCAGCCCCTTGCGACGCAAGAGGATCCAGAGAAAGAACGGGCCGCCCACCAGCGCCATGACGATCCCGATGGGCAGTTCGGCAGGTGCCACGAGCACCCGGGCCACGGTGTCTGCCACGAGCAGCAGGCTTGCCCCGAGCAGGGCGCAACCGGGCAGCAGATAGCGGTGATCCGGCCCCATGAGCAGGCGCAGCAGATGAGGCACGACGATACCGACAAACCCGATGCCGCCGGCCACCGCCACGCTGGCCCCCACGGCCCCGGCGACACAGAAGATCGCGGCCGTTTTCAGCCGCTCCACGTCAAGCCCCATGTGCCCGGCCGCCGCCTCGCCCAGGAACAGGGCGTTGAGCCCGCCCGCCATGAGCCGGGCTCCGGCAAGCGAGGCCAGGATGAGCGGGGCCGCCGCAAGGGTCTTTTCCCAGGTGGCGCCGGCCAGCGAGCCCAGCTGCCAGAAATTGAGATCCCGGATCTGCTGGTCATCGGCCATGAAGATCAGCACGCCGACACAGGCAAAGACGATGGCCGACAGGGCAATGCCTGCCAGAAGCAGGGTGGCGATGGAGGTCTGCCCCTGGCTCTGACCGAGCCGATAAAGGCAGAAGGTTGCCGCCAGACCTCCCGCGAAGGCGGCCAGCGGCACCGCGTGAAACCCGAGCAGCGCGCTCACCGGGCTCAGCACCGTGCTTCCCAGCACGATGAAGGCGGCGACACCGAGGCTGGACCCGGCGCTGACGCCGATGAGCCCCGGATCCGCCAGGGGATTGCGGAACAGGCCCTGCATGACAGCGCCGGCCACCGCAAGCCCCGCACCCACCAGCATGCCGAGCACCATGCGCGGCAGACGGATCACCTCGATCACGAGACGGTCGCGCAAGGGGATCTCGCCCCCGAACAGCCGGGCGTGGAGATAGTCGCCAAGGGTCACCCCCACCGCGCCGATCGACAGGCTGGCAAGGGCCACCACGACGAGCAGACCGGCAAGCGCCAGCAGCACGAGGCGGGCGCGCCGGCGGCGGTCACCCGCACCGGCATGACCGGCCCGGCTGGAGGCGGCCGGCGTGTCTCCGGCATCTTCGGCCGACAGGGAGGCAAGGCTCATTGGCCAGCCTCCTCCGCCGCCCACTCGGCAACCGTGCGGCTCAGCTCGTCGGCGGCCTCCGCCGTGCGCGGCCCGAAGCCCAGAAGATAGAGCCCGTCGAGCGCCAGGATCCGGTTGTTGCGCGCGGCCGGGGTGAGCCCCAGAACCGGATGAGCGAGCACCGTCTCCCGGCTGGCTGCATGGTCGCCGCTGTTGCTCATCATCAAGATGACGTCAGGCGCGGCCTCGGTGATGGCTTCCGGGGTCAGGGGCTTGTAGCCGCCGAAGCCGGAAACCGCGTTGGTCAGATGGGCCAGCTTCATGATCCCCGCCGCCGCCGTATGCTCGCCGGCTGCCATCACGTTGCCGCCACTCAGCGACAGGACGAACAGCACCTTGAGATCGCTCTCGCGGGTCGCAGCCTGTTCCTCGGCCCGGGCAAGGGCATCGCGAAGGCTGGCGGACAGGTCGGCGGCCTTGTCGGCCAGTCCGAGCGCCTGCCCCACGATCTCGACCTTCCGCAGCACACCCTCGCCGCTGTAGTCCTCCGGCACGGTCACGATCGGAACACCGGCCTGGCGCAACACCTCCAGCGCTTCGGGCGGCCCGCTGCCCTCAAGCGTCAGGATCGCATCCGGACCCGTCGAGAGAACGCCCTCGGGGCTCAGCGCGCGGATATAGCCCACGTCGGGCAGGGCCTGTGCGGCAGGCGGAAAGAGGCTGGTCGTGTCGCGGGCCACAAGCCGGTCCTCTGCCCCCAGCGCATAGATGATTTCCGTCACCGAGCCCCCGATGGAGACCAGATGCCGGGCACCGGACACATCCGGCACCGGCGCCCCTGCCGCAAGGGCGGGCGAAGCGGCAAGGCTGGCAGCAAGAACAAGGCTCCGCGCGGTGCGGAACGGCAGACGGGAAGACAAGCGGAACATGGAATGGTCCTGATCAGAGTCGCGTGAAAGACCCCGGAACGGCTGGCTCGGGCGGCGAAAATCCCGCCGCACCCTGGCTGGCAACCGGTCGTGCCGCGGATCCGGGAAAGGCGCCCGTCATCCGCGCAACATTACTTGACTACTAAATTCATATTTTCTAATTGTCACGTCGTCCGGCGAAAAATTTGATTTCGCTCAAAGCCAAAGACGGAGCCCGCTGCATGCCGCACATCCTTCGCGCCTCTTCCCTTCGCCGCCGCGTTTCCGGCAAGCGGCTCATGCGCGCTCTCGGCCTGTCGCTCACCTATGCGCTGGCCGCGCCCAGCATGGTGCATGCGGCCGACGGCGGCCTGACCCTGGAGCTCAATCGCTCCGTAACCACCGAGCGGGGCTGCATGCTCTCGTTCGTGGCCAGCAACGGCTCGGCCCGGGACGTGACCGGCGTGGTCTATGAACTGGTGCTGTTCAATGCCGAAGGTCTGGTGGAAAAGATGACCGCCTTCGACTTCGGCTCCCTGCCGGCCTCCAAGACCGTGGTGCGGCAGTTCGAGCTGGCCGGTCAGCCCTGTGAGGGCCTCAGCCAGGTGCTGGTCAATGGCGCACCGCGATGCGATCTGGCGAAGGGCAGCACCGGCGGCGAGACGCCTTCCGCCCCCGCGACCGCCTGCATCGCCGACCTGACCACCAGCAGCCGCGCGACCCTGGCCCTGCTGAAGTAAGGTCTCG
The DNA here is from genome assembly GCF_008477545.1 of Roseibium aestuarii. Classification (GTDB taxonomy): domain Bacteria; phylum Pseudomonadota; class Alphaproteobacteria; order Rhizobiales; family Stappiaceae; genus Roseibium; species Roseibium aestuarii. The sequence goes on from NZ_VORA01000001.1 coordinate 1,883,636, forward strand.
GGCGAGACCGCTCGGGACGCGCCGCCTGGCGCGTCTCAGATCCCCGGATCGAGGCTCCCGTCATCCTCTGATCGCCCAGCCCCGCCTGCCTCGAGCAGGACAATCGGCCCCTGTGCGCCGGCCTGCGCGATCTGGCAGGCCTCTCGTGCCATGTCCAGAACCTCGCACGCCCCCCCTTGCAAGCGCGGCGTCAGCGCCACCGCGCCGACCATCACCAGATTGTCCGGTCGGTCGCCGCCGCCGATCTGGGCCAGAAGCTCGTCGCGGATGCGTGCGGCAAGCGATTGCAGCGCCCCATGTCCCGCCTGCACGCTCGGAAGCACAACACAGAATTCGCCAGACCCCAGCCGTGCCACCATGTCGAAGGCGCGAACGCTGCCACCGAGCTTTTCTGCAAGATCCACCTCCGACGCAGGCCCGTAGATCCGGATGACCAGGAGGGCCCCGGCCCCCTTGCGATTGCGCAGGCCTTGCAGGATCTCGTCCAGGGCCTTCAGCAACTCGCTCTCGCCGGACAGCTGCGTTCCGCGCCCCATCGCCACGACAGGCCCCTCGGGGATCGGCGCCTCGGCGCTCTGGCTGACGAGACTGTGAGTGCCAATCCAGCCGCCGCACGGCAGCGGGGAATGAATGGAGCTCACGATCCGGCCGCTGGCGAGCGGGAAGCGCGAGCGCACCGTCTCGCCCCGGCGCAGGGCGCCGATCAGGCCGCGCACATGGGCCCCCACATCCCCCTTGAAGTCACCGCGAGCCTTTTCCGCCTCGATCAGGGACGTGAGCGAGACACCGCGCGCCACCTCTCCGTCGCGCTTGCCGAAGATCTCGATGTATTTCTCGTTCCAGGTCTGCAGGTTGCCGTCCTTGTCGAAGACGCTGACCCCCATGTCGAGATAGGCAAGGGTCTGCTCCAGATCCTCGCTCTTGCGGCGGGCCTCCCTTTCCTTTTCCTGCAGACGCGTCTCCGCCTGACGGCGGGCGGTCACGTCCTCCACGAAGGTCAGCACGCTGCCATCCGGCAGGGTCGCGCCGCTGATCTTGTAGATGGTTCCATCGGCAAAACGCCGCTCGAAAGGCTCCTTGTCGATGCTCCGCAGGGCCTCGGCCGAGCGGGCCACTTCCGCCTCGAGGTTTTCCTCGCCTGAGCCCATGTGCCGGAACGCATTGCGCAGCACCTCGCGCAGGGCAAGCACCTCGTCCGTCTCCATGCCGGAGAAATGCAGCAGCCGCTTCCAGTGGTCATTGTAATAGGTGAGGTTGAGATCCGGCCCGACCAGCGACACGGCGCCCGGGAACTGGTCGAAGACCCCCTTCAGGATCGAGGCCTGCCGCTTTATCTCCGTCACGTCGGCGAAGAAGTCGGCGCGGAAGCTCGACGGGGTGATCTGGCTCGTGGTCTGCAGCCAGCGCCCGTTGCTCATCTGGTCGAGATGGGACGAGTCGCCGATGAAGAAACTGGTGCGACGGTCCTCGATCCAGGCGTCCCGGTCTTCGCGAGACCAGGGAAGGTCGGCAAATCGTCCCTCCTCCACGGCCTTCAGCAGCAGCTCGCGGAAACTGCGGCCCTGACAGTCGCGCAGGGCCATGCCTCCCAGGAGGCCGCGCCGGTAGGCCCCATTGGCCATGACCAGCGCGTCCGTGTGATCATAAATCGCAAAGCCGGCGGGGATCGCCTCGAAGACCTCGTTGAGCATGTCCTCGCTGTGCTTCTGCCGGGTGACATCCTCGACGGAAATCACGACACCGGTCATCGCCTGGCTGGCATCGTCGATGAGCGGCTCGGAGCGGCAGCGGAACCACTTGCGCCGGCGCTCCGGCCCAAACCGCGCGAGTGCCGTCCAGGACCGGCTTTCGCGCCCCGTCAGCAGGTCGGTCAGGAATTCCCCGGCCGAGGGGACCAGCACCTCCGCATCGTCATCGGCGTCCTCGTCCGCATCCGGCTCGGGCACGATCAGCCCCACCACATCGGAGAGATGGCTCATGCCTTCATAAAGGGTGCTGACCTCGAGGATGGTTTCCGTGGCCGTGTTGTAACGCTGGACGATGCCGTTCTGGTCCACCACCAGAATGCCTTCGCTCAGGGCATCCAGCGTCGAGCGATAGAGCAGTTGCGCCCGATTGACCTCGGTCTCGACCGCCTGACGGGAGCTGATGTCGATCACCGCTCCGACAAGTCGCGGCTTCGCCCGACCCGGATCGAACACCGGCTGACAGACGGAATAGACCCAGGCCTCACGACCGATGGCCGTGCGAATGCGCAGATTGAGCCGCCAGCCCGACCCGGTGCGCAGGGCTTCCCGGAATGCGGATTGCAGCATGGGCTGGTCATGCGGATGGCACAGCCCGAACCACTGCTGCAGCGAAGGGGTCTCCCCTTCCGGCATGTCATGGATATGGCAGGTCTGGGAGGTCCAGCGCACCTCCAGGGTCTCGCCGTCGATTTCCCAACCGCCGGTACCGGCCAGTTCGCTGAACTGAGAATAGAATTCCAGCTGCTGATGCTCGGTGCGATCGGACATGGTCTGGGCCGGAGGCGCTGACGGCAGCTCCGGAGAAACAAGACGAATAGCGCTGGCCAGAACGCTTTCAAGCGCCTTGAAAGAGGGAAGACCCCGGCCGCCGGAGGCAGCCGTGTCGAGCAAAAGCCCGAAACGCATGTTATCGGCACCGGGCTGACGAGCGAGAAGCCGGATTCCCTCCTGGTCACGCAACGGGATCGTCACAAGAGAGGCTTGGGCGTCGTCCAGAACGCAGTCCGGCAGCGCGATCCGGGCCCCAGGGTCCGGCAGGCAGCCTCCAGCGCCCTCGCCATCGAGGGCCAGAACCAGCAGGTCGCGCGCGCCCGGCTCAATCGCACAGAAGGCCGCACCGCGCACCGCGCCCTCGCTGAGCGCCACCACGGACGACAGAAGGGCGGTGAGCGCCAGGCGCCGGGGCTCCGCGAGCACCCCGCCCGCCCCCTGCTCCTCGCTCCCCGCCTCGCTCCCCCTCTCGCGCCCCGGAACGAGAGCGATGGATGACCCCGCCCCAGAGGGAGAGGACTGCAGCGATGCCGAAGCATGGGTGGGTGCAAGCGTCACGAAAACAACCTCATCTGCCTCTTCAACCCCAAGGGGTAAATGAAAAACCCTAAGGATCTCTTTGTTCTACGAAACAATTTGGGGAATATACCAGTGAAATTGCCAAGTATGCACACCTTTCTTCCAGGATAAATATCGGCAAAACTAGCAATTTACATCGAAACAGTCCCTCCGCCCCAAGTGTTCTCCAAGGAATTGGTTAACACCCCCCCAAGCAAAACACGACGAATTGTGATCTGCGTTACACGCTTTCTTGCGGGGAAGCTGGTATAAATGTGGTCGCAATACGGCAGAGACGCGACAACCCGTTAACACCCGCCTCTGCGGCAAGCGAAAGGAACTCGGAACTATACTTTGCGCGGATCGGAACAGGAGCCGGTCTGGCGCGTTAAGCAGACCAAGGGGCACAAAGCCCCGGGAGGCGAGAAAATGGTTAGGATTGCCCAGACCCCGTCCGGGAGCGGCCCGGCACATTTCCGCAAGTCACGCATGCGCATGCTGCTCGACCACGCCTGCGCCACCCGTCTGCGCGCAACGGCCCCGTCCGTCGCCCTGCGGCGAGCCCTTGGCGTCGCGGCCATCGCCCTTCCCCTGCTTGCTGTTACGGGCGGAGCGCCCGGTTTCGCCGAGGACAGGCTTAGCCTGCCGGCTGCAGAGACCGCAGTCTCCGCAAGCCCCGCCACCCGGTCCGAGGAAACCGTCTTCATCGAGGACGACAATCTGGCCGTCACTGTGGCTGCCGCCTCCTTCGAGGAAAGCGATCCGCTCGACAGCGAATTCAGCATCTGGGTTGGCCAGATCGACATGAACGGCCGTCCGACCATCTGGGTCGAGCTCATCGACCGGTACGGTGAGGTGATCTACGACAGCGAGGTCGGCCCCAACGAGACCCACCTTCTGCCCGATGGCCGCGCCATCGTGGTGCGCTCAGTGGATCCTGCCACCCGCGTCGCCAAGCTTGATGAGGATCGCCTGGCGCTTGACGGCGCCATGGTCGTGACCCGCCGCGTGGTGGAGGACGAAAACCTGGGCGCAACCTCGGTGGAGTTCATGGAGGCACGCCCGCCGGCGGAGACCAAGGAACCCGAGCCCGGTGTGCTGATGCACCTTGCGCTCTTTGGCACCGCCGTCTGGCAGACCGTTGCCGCTCTCGTGTCTGGCGCGGCAGAAACCGTGCAGGTCGCCTGGAACTGGCTGATCGGCACGCTTCAGGCCTGACCCGCATCTGACTGAACCACCCGTGTCAGGATCTGCCCCTTCCACCGGCGCCGATCCCCTCCCCGCATATCCGACATGACCGACGAGCCGAGCGCCCAGCGCCCGGCTCGAACCATATCGGCGCCGCGCCCGGTCGCCTCTTTCGGCCGCGCTTTCGCAGGTCCAAGCCGCACCGATCTTGAGATCGGCTCATCTTCCGCGACCCGGCGCCCCGCCCTCGGCACGTTGCCCAACCGCTGCCGTCACAGTTCTTTCAGAATTTTCAAGACCTTTTGCTGATCCTCCGGTGATCCGACTTCGCAACATGGGCGTAAGCCCTTGCAAAAGAGGTCAAGCCGGGAAAGCCGACCGTCACGCGGACGGTTCTCCCCCAGCAACAGGGTAAACCATGCGCATAGCGGTGATCGGTTCGGGCATTTCCGGAAACAGTGCGGCAGCGGTGCTGAGCACCCGCCACGAGGTCGTCCTCTACGAAAAGCGCCTGCGGACAGGCGGTCACAGCGCAACCGTCGACATCGACTATGACGGCGAGCCCATGTCCGTCGACACCGGCTTCATCGTCTACAATGAGCTGAACTACCCGAATTTCACGCGCATGCTCGCCCATCTCGGCGTTCCGACCGAAGAGAGCGACATGAGCTTCGCCCTCTCCGCCGACAGTGGCCGCCGCGAATGGTCGGGGCAGAACCTGGACACGGTCTTCGCCCAGCGCCGGAACCTGCTCAATCCCGCCTTCCTGATGATGCTGCGCCAGATCTTCCGCTTCAACAAGGAGAGCGTGCGCGATCTGGAAGCCGGTCGCCTGGCGGGTCTGTCGCTCGGCGACTACCTGCGCGCCAATGGCTACGGGCGCACCTTCACCGACCAGTATCTCCTTCCCATGGGCGCGGCCATCTGGTCCACGCCGCTTGCCGAAATGCCCGACTATCCGGCGGAAAACTTCGTCGCCTTCTTCCGCAATCACCGGCTCGTGAATTTCGATCGCCCCACCTGGCGCACGGTCACCGGCGGCAGCCGCTCCTATGTGGAAAGGCTTCTGGCCCCGCTTCAGGGCCACATCCGTCTGGGCGCGGCCGTGACCGACATCCGCCGACATCCGGACCATGTGGAGATCACCGATGCCCAAGGCGAGATCAACCGCTTCGACCAGGTGGTGCTCGCCACCCACACCGATCAGGCGCTTGCCATGCTGGGCGATGCCAGCGACACCGAACGCCGTCTGCTGGCCGACGTGCGCTACCGCCCCAATGACGTCTACCTGCACCGCGACACGGCCCTGATGCCCCGCCGGCAGAAGGTCTGGTCCTCCTGGAACTATCTGGCAGGCTCCACCCCGGATGCCGACCGGCAGGTGACGGTGAGCTACTGGATGAACCGTCTCCAGAACATCGATCCCGCCCGGCCGGTCTTTGTTACCCTCAATCCGGCGACACCGCCGCGCCCCGAGCTCACCTTCGGCCATTTCGTCTACGACCATCCCCAGTTCGACCGTGCGGCGATCGACGCCCAGACGCGTCTTGCCTCCCTGCAGGGACAGAACCGCACCTGGTATTGCGGCGCCTGGACGGGCCACGGCTTCCACGAGGACGGACTGAAGTCCGGCCTTGCAGTTGCGCGCGCGCTCGGCTGCACCGCACCCTGGGACAGCGCGGCCCCCGAAGGCGCCACTGGCGAAAAGCTGCTGGAGGCGGCAGAGTGAGGACTTGCATCGCCCTGGCGCAGGCAAAGAGCAGCTTCAGGACGGCCCCCTTGAAGGGAGACGGTAGGTGATCCGCGACTTCCCGACCGACATGGCCGCCAACGGCACGGCTCCGTCAGCGGCCGCCACGCTCTACGTCGGCCCGGTCATGCATCAGCGCATGAAACCGGTGGCTAACCGCTTTTCCTATGACGTCTTCTCTCTGCTGATCGATCTGGACCGGCTGGACGAAGCCAGCCGCATGAGCCGACTTTTCTCGGTCGGGCGCATCAATCTGGTGTCCTTCCACGAGCGCGATCACGGCCCCCGCGACGGCTCCTCCCTGCGCGCCCATGTGGATGGGCTTTTGGCCAGGGAAGGCCTTGCGCGCCCGGACCGTGTCCTGCTCCTCGCCTATCCCCGGGTGCTCGGCCACGTGTTCAACCCGCTGGCGGTCTATTTCGCCTATGACGAGGAGAAGAACCTCACCGGAGTGCTTTACGAGGTGCGCAACACCTTCGGCGACCTGCACACCTATGTGGCTCCCGTCCGGCCTCACCAGCTCAGCGCCGCCGGCCTGCGTCAGGATCAGGAGAAGCTTTTCTACGTCTCCCCCTTCCTGGACATGCGCCAGCATTACCACTTCCGCCTCATGCCTCCAGGCGACGGGGTGCGCCTGCGCATTCTGGAAAGGGATCCGGAAGGCCCGATCCTCTCGGCCACCTTCCACGGCCGCGCCCGTCCCCTCACCACCATGGGCGTGGTGCGTCTCTGCGCCCGGATCCCCCTGCTCGGCCTCAAGGTTCTGGCGGGCATCCATTGGCAGGCCTTTAAAATCTGGCGCATGGGTGTACCATTTCACCGTCGGCCCGAGCCGCCAGTCCTTGACGGCAAGGCCCGGGCGCTGACCCGCTGAGTGCAGACGATTGACGAACTTCCGGTCCGCAGCGAAAGGGGCGTGATACCCTCCCCCAACGCCATGACCGACCTTTTCCTTCGGCCGCGCGAGGATTTCCCCTCAGGCGGCAGACCACGCCATCCGCTCTCCTTTTCGAGGGACATGACATGTCTGACATCGTTCGCGTCACATCCGACAACCTGAAGGCGGCCACCGCCCGTCTGCCCCGCTTCGTGCGGCTGGGCTTCCGCCTGCTGGCGGGCCTGCGCCATGGCCGCCTGCTGGTCACGGCCCCGGATGGCCGCCGCTTCCTCTTCGAAGGGCGCGAGGCCGGCCCCAGCGCCGAACTTCACGTCCATGACTGGCGCTTCGCCCGGATGGTGATTCAGGGCGGCGACGTGGGGGTCGGCGAGGCCTTCATCGCCGGCTACTGGTCCTCCCCGGACATCACCACCTTCCTGGAGCTCTTCTGCATCAACCGGGACGCGACCGTCGCCGTGCTTCACGGCAAGCCGATCACCCGCTTCCTGCTCTCCCTGCGCCACTGGCTCAACGCCAACACCCGCTCCGGCTCGAAGCGCAACATTTCCGCCCATTACGATCTGGGCAATGCCTTCTACCGGGAGTGGCTCGACCCCTCCATGACCTATTCCTCGGCCATCTACGACCCGTCCGTGAATGATCTGGAGGGCGCCCAACGGCTGAAATACCTCTCGCTCGCCCGGGAAACCGACATCCAGGCCGGCCATGACGTGCTGGAAATCGGCTGCGGCTGGGGCGGCTTCGCCGAATTCGTCGGCAAGGAGATCGGCGCCAATGTCCGTGCCCTGACCATCTCCCGGGAACAATATGACTATGCCCGCGAGCGTATCTTCAACGCCGGACTGAACGAGCGGGTGCAGGTGGTCTTCCAGGACTACCGGGACGAGGCGGGTGTCTATGACCGCATCGCCTCCATCGAGATGTTCGAGGCAGTCGGCGAGCAATACTGGCCGACCTACTTCCGTCAGCTCAGCCGCTGCCTCAAGTCGGGCGGCAAGGCCGGTCTGCAGATCATCACCATCCAGGACCGCATGTTCGACGATTATCGGCGCTCCACCGACTTCATCCAGCGTCACGTCTTCCCGGGCGGCATGCTGCCGCCGCCGGGCAAGCTGGTGGAGATCGGCAAGACCCTCGGGCTCGATCTGGCGAACCAGCGCATCTTCGGCCAGGACTATGCCCGCACCCTGGAGGAATGGCGCATCCGCTTCCGCGAGGCCTGGCCCCGCATCATGCCGCTCGGCTTCGACGAGCGCTTCCGCCGCCTCTGGGAGTTCTACCTCCACTATTGCGAGGCCGGCTTCCGCTCCGGCAACATCGACGTGCGCCAGATGGTCTATGTGAAGAGCTGAGCTCACAGGCTCTCTATCGGGAACTGACGGAGACTGGATCCCCGGCCCGAAGACAAGGATGACGGTGGAGGGGAGCTTTCCCCTCTCCGCAATGCTCGGGCTTGACCATAGCGGAGGGGAGAGGCTCCCGTCTCGGGGCGATGGTCGCTATTTCAGCAGTTCTCTGCTCTTCACCGCCTCTCCTCGATCCGTCATCCCCGACCTGATCGGGGATCCACTCACAGCCTGAGCAAGGATGAGGGGTCTCCTTCGCCCCCCCCGGAACCTGGAACCTCCGCACGAGACCGGGGATGCCGACCTGAGCGAACGCATCAGTGCCACCGGGGCCGCTGGCGTGTACTGGGTCCCTGCCTGCGCAGGGACGACGAGCCAAGAGGGGCTCCGGGTCGCTGACAGCCCGCATTCAGAAGCCCCCCTCTCAGGACTTCTTGTCCCAGCCGGTGCTCCTGGCCACGAGCTTGAAGTACCAGGAATAGGGCAGGATCCGCAGAAGCTTCAGCTGGCGGACGAAGGCCTTGGGGAAGGAGATCTCGAAGGCGCGCGGGTCCTTCAAGCCGTCGGAGATGGCAGACGCCGCATCTTCCGGCGTCATGAGATGCGGCATGGGGAAAGGGTTGTCGGCGGTGGCGGGCGTGTCGACGAAGCCCGGATTGATCACCTGGATGCGGATGCCGGCCCGGTCCAGATCGAACTTCAGCGCTTCCGCCATGTTGATCAGCGCCGCCTTGGTGGCGCCATAGGCAGCCGACGTGGGCAGGCCGCGATATCCGGCGACAGACGCCACAACGCCGATCTGACCCCGCCGGCGCTCCTTCATGGCGCTTATGACAGGCAGCAGCATGTTGACCGTGCCGGAAAGATTGACGTCGAAGGTCGTCTTCCACTGGGCCGGATCGCCGTCCAGTCCGTCCTGGGGGAAATAGACGCCCGCATTGGCAATCGCCAGAGCAACCGGCCCGAGCGTGCGTTCCATGGCCGCCAGATGATTGGCCATCAGGGCGGCGTCGGTCACATCTCCGGGGAAGGCGCGGATCTGCCCCGCAAGTCCTGCAGCTTCCGTTTCGAGCGCGGCAAGCTGGTCGGCGGATCGGGCGGTGACGGCAACCGTCCAGCCTTCGGCGGCGAGCCTGAGCGCGAGCGCCCGTCCGATGCCAGAGCTGGCGCCGGTGATCCAGGCAATACCGTCGAGGGGGCGCGCCACATAAGGGCTCACATTGGGAGAAGTCATGGGTGTCTCCTGAGATTGTCTACAGGAGATACGCATTCAGAGCCCGATGGATCTGGGAAAGCCCTTAAAAAATCAGCGCATGAAGGGAGCGAAGAGCCGGCCGATCGGGCCGGTCAGACGCAGACTGCCTTCGGTCACGGTGAAGCAGATGCAATCTTCCCCGTCATCATCGGCAATCGGCTTGTGATCGATCTCGTGGTCCGCGAAGGCGATGTCGCCCTTGCCGAAATGACCATCCGAGTCCGAGAAGCCGCCCTGCAGCACGAGCGTCAGTTCCGTCCCGCTGTGGGTGTGGGAGGGCATGGCCTTGCCCGCACGCACCCAGAGGAAGGACGTGGCGCAGCCATCGATCTCGCCGAGCTTGCATTCCTTCACGCCCGGAAGCAGCGTCTTCCACACGAGCCCACCCTCGGCACCGGAGCGCCCCAGAAGCGGCCGGATGGCCGAAGGCATCCAGGCGTCACCGGAACGCGTCGCAGGATGAGACGCGCCGCTCACACGCGGCGCCGGCTCGGTGGCAAGGATCCGCGCGAGCAGACTGTCCCGGTCGGCCAGGGCCACGGGTGCACAGTCTTCCATGCCGGCACCGCCAAGGGTTTCCAGCTGGTGGACATAGGATCGGTGGGTGTCCCGCAATTCCAGATGAGCCCCCACCAGCACATGGGCAGGCATGGCAAGAGACCCTGCGGCATAACCCGCAAGCAGTTCATCCAGACCGGTGACGTTCTTTTCCATGCAGTCGCTCATGGTGCTCCTGTCACGAGGAAATAACAATTCTGTTTCCTCATACGGAGGCTTTGGGGCAGCAGATCATATGACGCGCGGAAAATCGGACAGGGTGTCCTCGCCCGCGCGCCGAAAATAGAACGAAAGCCGGTCCCATTTCAACTCGCTCCGCGCGCCTCCGGTTGCAGCCCTCCCTGCCCCGCATTATGTGATCCCCAACCGACCGGCTCCCCGGCCGGAACGAGACCCTCTTGTCCGCCGCGTGCGACAGCCAGTTGACGCGCGCGGCAAAAGGCGAACTACTCGTTCCGGGCCGGGGCCGGGCCTCATCGAAAGACCCTCGGGCTTGCCGCCCGCAAAGACAATCAGGAACCCTTTTCATGACCGCTGCCTCTTCTGTCGTCGACGCCATCGGCAACACGCCGCTGATCCGCCTCAAGGGCCTGTCGGAAGAAACCGGGTGCGAGATCTTCGGCAAGGCCGAGTTCATGAACCCGGGTCAGTCGGTCAAGGACCGCCCCGCCCGCCAGATGATCCTGGAGGCGGAAGCCCGTGGCGAGCTGAAGCCGGGCGGCCTGATCGTGGAAGGCACCGCCGGCAACACCGGCATCGGCCTCGCGCTGGTCGCCAGCGCCCGGGGCTATCGCACGGTCATAGTCATCCCCGAGACCCAGACCCAGGAAAAGAAGGACATGCTGCGCATGTGCGGCGCGGAGCTGATCGAGGTTCCCGCCAAGCCCTTCTCCGATCCCAACAACTACCAGCACGTTGCCCGCCGCCTTGCCGAACAGCTCGCCAAGACCGAGCCGAACGGCGTGCTCTTCGCCGACCAGTGGAACAACCTGGACAACCGCAAGGCCCATTATCTGACCACCGGCCCGGAGATCGTGGAACAGACCGGCGGCAAGATCGACGGCTTCATCTGCGCGGTGGGCTCGGGCGGCACGCTCGCCGGCGTTTCCACCTTCCTGCGCGAAAAGGTTCCGGGCATCCGCATCGGCTGCGCCGATCCGCTGGGCGCAGGCATGTATCATCTCTTCAAGGACGGAGTGGCCAAGGCCACCGACGGCGGCTCGATTGCGGAAGGCATCGGCCTAGGCCGCACGACCCCCATCGTCGGCGACATCACCGTGGACTTCCCCTATGCGATCCCCGATGAGGAAGCCCTGCCCCTCGTCTTCGACCTCGCCGAGAACGAAGGCCTGCTGCTGGGCGGCTCCAGCGCCATCAATCTGGCCGGCGCCCGCCGCCTCGCGAAGGACCTCGGTCCGGGCCACACGATCGTGACCATCCTTTGCGATCATGGAACCCGCAGCCAGTCCAAGCTTTACAATCCCGAGTTCCTGCGCGCGAAGAACCTTCCGGTTCCGGGCTGGCTGGAGCGTTCTTCCGGGCTGACCGCGCCCTTCGCCTGACGCGAGAAGCGGGGAGAACGGATTTCCCGATGGAGCCACAGAGCGGGGCGCAGGCCCTTGCCGACACCGCAAGAGACATCGCCTCCGGCACCCATATGGTGGAGACGGTGGCCAACAACCTCGGCCTTCTGGCCGCGGCGGCCATCGTCTTTTATGTCGCTGCCGCGGTCTGCTCCGTGCGGGAAATCCTCAAGAGCCGGTCGTCGCAAGGCTCGATTGCCTGGCTGCTCTCCCTGTTTTTCATTCCCTATCTGACCGTCCCGGCCTATGTGATCTTCGGCTGGCGCGACTTTGACGACTACGCCCGCATCCGCCACAAGCTGGGGCGCGACAACCGGGCCGAGCGGGCCCGGAAGCTCGATCTCACCGACGAAGAGGAGACCCGCACCTGGCAGGTCCTCTCCAGCGTCGCCGGACTGCCCTTCCTGGCGGGAAACCGCTGCGAGCTGCTGATCAATGGGGAGGAAACCTTTTCTTCGATCCTCGCCGGCATCGAATCCGCCCGCCACACCATCCTCGTGCAGTTCTTCACCATTGCCGACGACGAGATTGGCAACCAGCTGGCCGACCGGCTGATCGAGCGGGCGAAAGCCGGCGTTCGGGTCTATCTGCTCTATGACGACATCGGCTCCTCCAGCCTGACCCGCTCCTACCGCAAGCGCCTGCGCGCGGCCGGTGTCCAGGTCAGCGCCTTCAATGCCCGACACAAGTATCTGCGCATCCTTGGCCCCATGCGGCTTAATTACCGCAATCACCGCAAGGTCGTGGTCACCGACTTCGAGCACGCCTGGGTCGGCGGCCATAATGTCTCGAACGACTATCTCGGCCGCAACGACCGTTTCGGTGCCTGGCGCGACACCCATGTCTGCGTTTCGGGCCCCGCAGCGCTGGCCTGCGCCCTGTCCTTCGCCGAAGACTGGAAGTGGGCCCATGGCGGCGACATCTCGCTGGCGCTCCTCACCAGCATCGAGAAGCCCGGCGACGAGCCGGTGCTCGTCATGCCCACCGGCCCCGCCGACGAGCTGGAGGAATGCGCCATCGCCTTCGTCGAGGCGGCCGCCCGCGCCCGCAAGCGCCTGTGGATCTCCACCCCCTATTTCGTGCCCTCCCTCGACATCCAGACCGCGCTCTATGCGGCCGCGCTGAGGGGTGTCGACGTGCGCATCCTCATGCCCGAAAAGGCCGATCACAAGATCGTCTGGCTGGCCAGCCACTCCCACGGCGACGACATGCTGGCCCGAGGCGTGCGGGTCTTCCGTTATCAGGCCGGCTTCCTGCACCAGAAGGTGGTGCTGGTCGATGACGACCTCGCCTCCATCGGAACGGTGAATTTCGACAACCGATCCTTCTCGATCAATTTCGAGATCACCCTCTGGTTCACCCACGCACGGATGATCGAGAAGGTGGCGCGCATGCTCGAAAACGACTTCGCCCATTCCCGCGCCGTGCCGCCCTCCGCGCTCAAGAGCCGGTCCTTCGCTTTTCGAGTGGTCGCCACGGGGGCAAAACTGCTAAGTCCGGTGCTGTAACCCTTTCGGCGCGTCCGATTCCGCGCGCCAGTAGCGAGACGCCCCATGACCTTCCTGCCCGACCTCTCGGTCATCGCAGCCTTCACCCTGGCAGCCTTCATCCTGACGATCACCCCCGGACCGGACATGACCCTCTTCATGGGCAAGACCCTGACCCAAGGCCGTCGTGCGGGGATCGCGGCCGTGCTCGGGGCGGCCTGCGGCATCGTGGTGCACTCGCTCTTTGCCGCGCTTGGCATCTCCGCCCTGCTTGCGACCTCCGCAACCGCCTTCTCCGTGCTGAAATATGCGGGCGCCGCCTATCTGATCTATCTGGCCGTGCAGGCCGTGCGCCATGGCTCGGCCCTGACCCTCGAAGAGGTGACCACGAAGAAGGAGAGCTTCGCCCGCGTCTGGTCCCAGGGCCTGCTGATCAACCTGCTGAACCCGAAGATCATCCTCTTCTTCGTGACCTTCCTGCCCCAGTTCGTCACCGTCGGCGATCCCCATGCGGCCGGCAAGCTGCTGTTCCTCGGCTTCTATTTCATCGCCCTCGGCGTGCCCTGCTGCATCGTGATGGTCTATTTCTCCAGCCAGTTCGCAGGCTTCCTGCGCAGCTCGCCGAAGGCCATGCGCGCCTTCGACTGGGCCTTCGCCGGGGTCATGGGCGCCTTCGCCCTGCGGCTTCTGGCGGCCCGCGCCAACGCCAGCTGAGCCCTGCTGCGTCACCCCGCCTGACACCGGCCAGGACGGCGGTGTGAAACCGGAGCGGGCGATCTGATCGGCTCCGGACTCACCTTGACCAGCGGCGGACCACCGTTACTCTCGCTTGCAACACGGGCCGCGCCACATGCGCGCCCCGCAAGCTCATGGCGGGGGAGGCCGCAGAACACCCATGACCACACCATTGTTCCGCGAGGATGCCTATCTGCGCCACTGCGAGGCGCGCGTCCTTGAAGTGAGCGAGCGCGGCATCCTGCTCGACCGGACCGTCTTCTATGCCACCGGTGGCGGTCAGCCCGGGGACCGGGGCGCGCTGCTGCTTGCCGACGGCACCCGCGTGCCCATTGCCAACACGGTCTATGACGCCGACCGGACGGGCATCCTGCATGTGCCGGCCGAAAACGCGCCGCTGCCCGAACCGGGAACCCAGGTCACCGCCGAGCTGGACTGGAACCGGCGCCACGCCCTGATGCGCGTGCACACCGCACTCCATCTCCTCTCCGTCGTCCTGCCCTTCCCCGTCACCGGCGGCCAGATCGGCGACGGCGAAGGCCGGCTCGATTTCGACATGGGAGACCAGCCTATCGACCGGGACGAGATCACCCGCCAGCTCAACGCCCTTGCCGCCGGGAGCCATGCGGTCACCAGCGAGTGGATCACCGACGCGGAGCTGGACGCCAATCCGGGCCTTGTGAAGACCATGTCCGTGCAGCCGCCGCGCGGGTCGGGCCGCATCCGCCTCGTGCGCATCGGCCGCGACGTGGATCTCCAACCCTGCGGCGGCACCCATGTGGCCGACACGGGCGAGATCGGTCCCCTGGAGCTCGGCAAGATCGAGAACAAGGGCAAGCAGAACCGGCGCGTCCGGATCCGCCTCGCCTGAGCCCGGCAGCGCCCCCATAACCGGCAGCCCGCACCCGCCGCCTGCCTGCTTCATTCCGCTTTTTCGTCAGAAGGATTCAACATGTCCTACTTCCCTCTCGTTTCCACCCAGTGGCTGGCCGAGCACCTGGATGCGCCCGATGTGGTCGTCGTCAATGCCTGGATGCCGCCGGTCACCAGCCCGGACATGAAGCCGGTCTATGGCGGGGAGCATCTGCCCGGCGCGGTCTTCTTTGACGTGAACGCCATCTGCGACAAGTCCAACCCGCTGCCGCACATGCTGCCGGCGCCCCATGTCTTTTCCTCTGCCATGCGCAAGCTCGGCATCGGCGACGGCCAGACCATCGTCGTCTATGACGATTTCGGCTTCTATTCCGCCCCGCGCGTGTGGTGGACCTTCCGCGCCTTCGGTGTGGAGCGGGTCTATGTGCTGGATGGCGGCCTGCCGAAATGGAAGGCGGAAGGCCACCGGTTGAGCGACGAGACCCCGCGCCGCAGCGAGAGCCACTTCACCGCACGGCTCGACAATTCCGCCGTGGCGGATCTCGACGACATCCGCCGCGCCCTGTCCGATGGCTCCCGTCAGGTGGTCGATGCCCGCTCCGCCGAGCGGTTTTCGGGCGCGGCCAGCGAACCCCGCGCAGGCCTGCGCAGCGGCCACATGCCCGGCGCGCTCAACCTGCCCTTCCCGCGCCTGATCGCCGAGGACGGGACCTTCCGAACGGGCGACGACCTGAAGGCGGCCTATGTGGCGGCGGGTGTCGATCTCGACAAGCCCATCACCACCACCTGCGGCTCCGGCGTCACCGCCGCCATCCTGACCCTGGGCCTCACCGCCCTCGGTGTGCGGGATCTGGCGCTTTATGACGGCTCCTGGAGCGAATGGGGCGGCCGCGACGATACGGAGGTTGCCACTGGAGCCTGAGACGGGCGCCTTAGACGGACACCTGACACTGGCAGAGACGCGCGAGGGGCGGGGCAAAGAAAAATAATTCTTGCCCCCTTGTGAACCCGTCACCTGGCTCCGACGTTTCCCCCCCGACAGCGTTAACAACGCCATAAGGAAAAGGGAAACGCCCCATGCAACGACCCACGCCCCGCCGCACCGGCCTGCGACATCTGCTTTCGGCGCTTGCCGCCACCACCCTGCTGACGGCAAGCCCCCTCGCCTTTGCCCAGGACAATGCTGCCGCGCCCGCGCCGGAACAGACCGTCGATTGCGCCGCGAACCCGCAGGCCGAAGGCTGCGAGGCCCCGCGCAAGCGCCCCGGCAAGGACGGTGAGCGCCGCGAACGTGGAGAGCGCCCGCGGGATGCTCGCCAGGCCCCGGCAGACGCCCCCGCAGCAGCTCCCACTGAAGCTCCGGCCGAGGCGACCGCAGAGCCCGCCCCCGTAAACGCACCCGCAGAAACCCCGGCCGAACCGGCACCGGCAGTAACCGAGCCTGCCCCAGTTCCGGCCCCTGCTCCGGCCGAGGCCAGCGCCCCCGAGCCCAAGCCCGAGGCCGAAGCAGCCGCATCTGCCGATGTGACCCCGGAGGAAAAGCCGGCCGGGCAGGAAACCCAGGCGAGCGACGCCCCGCCCGCCCCCAAGCCGCCCGTGGCCGCAACTACCGAGGCATCCCCCGCCGAGCCCCGCACCCTGCAGTCCGCGCCGGCTGCCGCCTCTGCCCCGGCACCGGATTCCGAGCCGCGCCGCAAGGAGCGCCGCGCGGAAGACACCCGGGAGGGCGACCGCCGTCACCGGGATGGGGACCACCGCGACCGAAACCACCGGGATGGCGACCGCAAGAAGCCGATCCTGCGTTCGGACGGCAACACCCTGCAGTTCTCCATTCCCCTGCCCAACATGGATGCCCGCGTGGTCATCGGCACCGGGGCCAATGCCCGGGTCGAGCATGACGATGTGCGCCGTCTGGAAACCCCGGAAAGCCGTGTGACCGCAGAGACCCTGCCGAACGGCAACAAGCGCATCGTCATTGATCGTCCCAACGGCTCGCGGGTGATCACCGTGGAGGATCCGGATGGCAACATCATCCGTCGCGTCCGCGAACGGCCGGACGGCAGCAAGGTCGTCCTCATCGACAACCGGGAGGAGTATCGCCGCGAGCGCCGTCGCGAACGGGTGGACCTGCCGCCCCTGCGCCTCGAGGTGCCCCGCGAGCGCTATATCGTGGAAGGCCGCCGCGCCAACCGGGACACCTATGCCCGCACCTTTGAGGCCGCTCCCGTGGAGCAGGTCGAACGGGCCTACAGCCTGGAGGAAATCCGCGAGAACGAGCGCCTGCGCGCCAAGCTGCGCCGGGTCGATCTGGCAGTGAATTTCGCCACCGGCTCTGCGGCGATCCCCGCCGACCAGTTCGACACCCTCTCCTATCTGGGGGAATCCATTGCCGAGCGTCTGCGCCAGAACCCGGATGACGTGTTCCTGATCGAGGGCCACACGGATGCGGTGGGCAACGACATTTCCAACCTGCGCCTGTCCGATGCCCGTGCGGAATCCGTTGCTCTCGCCCTGACCGACTATTTCGACATTCCGCCGGAAAACCTCGTGGTCCAGGGCTATGGCGAGCAGTATCTGAAGGTCCGGACCCAGGCCGCCAACGCGGAAAACCGCCGCGTTGCAGTCCGCCGCATCACCCCGCTGCTGCGCGGCGAGGAATAGGCCCGACCGAGATCTCAGAAGCAAAAAAAGGCCGGCGATTTCGCCGGCCTTTTCGTTTGTCTTGCGCTCGCGCGCGACCCGATCAGTGATGCAGGATCTGGCTCAGGAAGAGCTGGGTCCGCTCGTGCTGCGGGTTGAGGAAGAAGGCCTCCGGCTCGTTCTGTTCGACGATCTGTCCGGCATCCATGAAGATCACCCGGTTCGCCACCTTGCGTGCAAAGCCCATTTCGTGGGTCACGCAGAGCATGGTCATGCCTTCTTCGGCCAGGCTCACCATCACGTCGAGCACTTCCTTGATCATTTCCGGATCAAGCGCCGAGGTCGGCTCATCGAAGAGCATGATCTTCGGGTTCATGCAGAGCGAGCGGGCAATGGCCACGCGCTGCTGCTGACCACCGGAGAGCTGGCCCGGGTACTTGTTGGCCTGCTCCGGGATCTTCACGCGCTCCAGATAGTGCATGGCGATCTCTTCGGCCTGGCGCTTCGGCATCTTGCGCACCCAGATCGGCGCAAGGGTGCAGTTTTCCAGGATCGTCAGATGCGGGAAGAGGTTGAAGTGCTGGAAGCACATGCCGACTTCCCGGCGGATCTCGTCGATCTTCTTCAGGTCACCCGTCAGCTCGTTGCCATCAACGATGATCTGGCCGGCCTGATGCTCTTCCAGACGGTTGATGCAGCGGATCATGGTGGACTTACCGGACCCGGACGGGCCGCAGATGACGATGCGCTCGCCCTTCATGACCTTGAGGTTGATGTCGCGCAGCACGTGGAAATCCCCGTACCACTTGTTCATGTTGATGAGTTCGACAGCGACTTCGGTTTCAGAAACCATCATCCGCGAGCGATCGAGATTCAGCTCCACAGCGGTGTCAGACATGGGTTTCACTCCAGACTTGAGAAGAATGGCGGCGGAAGCGGCTCACCGCTCCCGCCTGGGCCCTTGGGCCCGTTAGCGTTTGTGGCCGGTGTGCAGCTGCTTCTCGACGAAGATCGAGTAGCGCGACATGCCGAAGCAGAAGACGAAGAACACGAAGGCAGCGAACAGATAGCCCGTGTGCGCCTGCGTCGGCGTGGCCCAGCTCGGATCCGCAAAGGACGACTGGATCATGCCGAGCAGGTCAAACATGCCCACGATCAGCACCAGCGTCGTGTCCTTGAACAGGCCGATGAAGGTGTTCACGATGCCCGGGATCACCAGCTTCAGCGCCTGCGGCAGAATGATGAGATACATCATCGGCCAGAAGCGCAGACCCAGCGCCATCGCCCCTTCATACTGTCCCTTCGGGATCGCCTGCAGACCGCCGCGCACCACCTCCGCCATATAGGCGGACGAGAACAGGGTCACGCCGACGAGCACGCGCAGCAGCTTGTCGAAGGTTACCCCGTCCGGCAGGAACAACGGCAGCATGACCGACGACATGAAGAGCACGGTGATCAGCGGAACCCCGCGCCAGAACTCGATGAAGATCACCGAGATCAGCTTGATGATCGGCATGTTGGAGCGCCGGCCGAGGGCAAAGAGGATGCCGAGCGGCAGGGAGGCCGTGATGCCGGTGACCGCAATCACCAGCGTGACCAGCAGGCCGCCCCACTGGGCCGTCTCAACGATCGGCAGGATCACCGTGTCGCCGATGACGAGGCCCGTCAGCAGGTAATAGGCCACGATCGGGAAGGCCACGAGCAGCAGAAGGGCGTTGATCCCCTTGTAGGGTACGGACGGCGCCAGAAGCGGCACGAGCAGCAGGGCGAAGAGCCCATAGACCGTGTTCACCCGCCACAGTTCACTGGTCGTGTAGCGGCCGTAGATGAACTGCTGCATGTAGTCGCCCACATAGGCCCAGCAGGCGCCGATGTGCTCGCCGTCCGCCCCGAGGCAGGCCGTGCGGTCGTCACCCGTCCAGACCGCCTTGACGAGTGCGAACTCGATCAGCGGCTCGATCAGCGCCCAGGCGATCAGGGCGCCGAGGATGGTGAGAACCGTGTTGCCGATGGACGAGAACAGGTTCTGTCGCATCCAGCCGATGACACCGGTGGTCGACGACGGAGCCGGCAGACGCGGCGCCTCGACGGTGCGGATCTGGAACATTTGAGCGTCAGACATGTCCCTCTCCTTATCTTTCCACGAGCGCCATGCGCTGGTTGTACCAATTCATGAAGGCCGAGGTGAGCAGCGACAGGGACAGATAGACTGCCATCCAGATCGCGATGACTTCCAGCGCCTGACCGGTCTGGTTCAGCACCGTGCCGCCCATGGACACCAGGTCGGGGAAGCCGATGGCCACCGCAAGCGAGGAGTTCTTGGTCAGGTTCAGGAACTGTGAGGTCAGCGGCGGAATGATCACCCGCATGGCCTGCGGGATCACGACCAGGCGCAGGGTCAGGCCCTGGCGGATGCCGAGCGCCTGGGCGGCCTCAGTCTGGCCATGGCTGACCGCCTGGATGCCGGCGCGCACGATTTCCGCGATGAAGGCGGCCGTGTAGAGCGACAGCGCCAGCACGAGGGCGAGCAGTTCCGGGATCAGGTTGAAGCCCGTGCCCAGCTCGAAGCCGCGCTTGAGGATCGGCCCCGTCTCGTTGAAGACCGGATATTCCAGATGAACCGGAACGCCGGTGAGCAGGCAGACGACCGTCGGCAGGCCGATGATCAGGCCGAGCCCGGCCCAGAAGGACGGGAACTGCTGGCCGGTCGCGTCCTGGCGCTTGCGCGCCCAGCGGCTGAGCCCGAAGGCCGCACCGATGGCCACGATCAGCGCATAGAACATGAACTGCGAGCCGGGCTCGAAGATCGGCGCCGGGCCGCGCAGGCCGACGATGTTCAGGTGGAACGTGTCGAACAGGGACCACTTCTCGCGTTTGCCCGGAATGGAGCGCAGCACGGCGAAGTACCAGAAGAAGATCTGCAGAAGCAGCGGAACATTGCGCAGCAGCTCCACGTAGCAATAGGCCAGCTTGGAGATGATCCAGTTGTTGGACAGGCGCGCAACGCCGATGAGGAAGCCGAGCAGCGTGGCGAAGAAGATGCCGATCACCGCCACCAGGATGGTGTTCAGCAGACCGACAAGGATCGCGTCGCCATAGCTTGAGCTTTCGGAATAGTTGATGAGGGACTGCGACGTCCCGAAGCCCGCGGTGTTCTCGAGAAAGCCGAAACCGGAAGCAATGTTCAGACGCTGCAGGTTGTGGATCGTGTTGGACACGATGAACCAGAAGAACAGCGCCAGACCGACGACGACGACGATCTGGTAGAACAGGCCCCGGGCTTTCGGATCATTCAGGAGCGACGCACGCGCCGGCGCACCCGCCCGGTCCTGCGTATCGCTTGACATGTACCCAATACCCCAAGTTGACCGCTCTCCCCTTCAACCCCTTGATGGATGAGCGGCGGGAAAACCCTGCCCCGCCCCGGCCCATATGCTCGGACCTGGTGACAGTGACGCGGGAGACTTTGTTTGGCAGTTCATCCGGCGCGGCCTGTCCGCTTATGACGCAGACTTGAGGCGGCCGGGACCGGTCGACCGTCTGGAGACGGTCCACCGAAGGTGAGCCGGGGCCCGCAAGGGCCCCGGCAGAACCGATTAGCGGATCGGCGGAGCGTACATGAAGCCGCCCTGCGACCACAGCGCGTTCACACCGCGGGAGATGCCCAGCGGGGTGTCCGGACCGATGTTCTTGTCGAAGATTTCGGCGTAGTTGCCGACCTGCTTGATGATGTTGTAGGCCCACTCGTTGGACAGGCCGAGCGGCTCGCCGAAGGCGCCTTCGGTGCCCAGCAGACGCTTGATGCCCGGGTTGTCGGAGGCCTTCATCTCGTCGACGTTTGCGGAGGTCACGCCGAGTTCTTCAGCGTTGATCATCGCGTTGAGGGTCCACTTGGCAACGCTGAACCACTGATCATCGCCTTGGCGAACGACCGGGCCGAGCGGCTCCTTGGAGATGATTTCCGGCAGGACGATGTGGTCGCCCGGGTTTGCCAGCTTCAGGCGCTCTGCATAGAGGCCGGAGGCGTCGGTGGTGAACACGTCGCAGCGGCCGGCGTCGTAGGCTTCAACAACCGAGTTGTTGTTGTCGAAGGCGACGATTTCATACGGCATGTTGTGCGAGCGGAAGTAGTCGGCGACGTTCAGCTCGGTGGTGGTGCCGGTCTGCGTGCAGACGGACGCGCCGGACAGTTCCAGAGCGGAGGTCACGCCCAGATCCTTGCGCACCATGAAGCCCTGGCCGTCGTAATAGGTCACGCCGGCGAAGTTCAGGCCCATCTGGGTGTCACGGGACATGGTCCAGGTGGTGTTACGGGACAGGATGTCGATTTCACCGGAAGACAGGGCGGTGAAACGGTCCTTGGAGGACAGCGGGGTGAACTTGACGGCATTCGCGTCGCCGAACACGGCTGCGGCAACGCCACGGCAGTAATCGACGTCGATACCGGACCAGTTCCCCTGTGCATCGGGGTTGGAGAAGCCGGGAAGGCCCTGGCTCACGCCGCACTGGACGAAGCCCTTTGCCTTGACGTCTTCAAGCGTGGTGGCGTGAGCAGCCGTCGCGCCGACGCCCATGGCAGCACCGATGACAAGCGGAAGGATTTTGTTGGACATGGATATGCAGCCTTTTGTTACCCATACTTTATCGTTGTACTGGGCAAGAGACTGAACCTCAGTCCGGCAGGGGTCCGTGACACGGATCTCGCCTCCCTCAGGTTCTGGCTGCATTCAACGCGTGGGAAACCGGCCCTTCGGCCTGCCCCTCACAATCGTCCTCCGAATGCCGTTCTCGAGCCCAATGCACGCATTCGATGGCATTTGACGCAACCGGTCAAGGGGTTGCACTCTCATGACTGCCAAAATTCCCAAGCCGAATCGGCGATTCCCCCGGAATGCACTGCACAGAAGGTGAACATGAGTAAAAATCGACCCGACGCTGCCCAAAACGATGGCAGTATTTATCCGGATACACTGCTCACCCACGGGGGAAACCATCCGGAAGACTTCCACGGTTTCGTCAATCCGCCGGTCGTTCACGCCTCCACTGTTCTTTTCCCCAACGTGAAGTCCATGCGCGATGGCTCGCGCACCTATCACTACGGGCGCCGCGGCACGCCGACCACCGCAGCCCTCGAGGAAGCGATCACCGCGCTGGAGGGGGCTGCAGGTACCAAGCTCGCCACCTCCGGCCTCAATGCCATCGCGCTTGCCCTGCTGAGCTGCCTGAAGGCCGGGGACAACGTCCTGATCGTCGACACCTGCTACGGCCCGACCCGGGAACTGGCCGACAGGCTGCTGCCGCGCTATGGCATCACCGCCACCTATTTCGATCCCTCCGTCGGTGCCGAGGTCGAGGGCCTGTTCCAGGACAACACCCGCGCACTGTTCCTGGAAAGCCCGGGCTCGCTCACCATGGAAATGCTGGACATCGCCCCCCTTGTCGCCGCCGCCAAGGCCCGCGGCGCAAGGGTTCTGATGGACAACACCTGGGCGACGCCCCTCTTCTACCAGCCGATCAGGGACGGCATCGACCTGTCGATCCAGGCCGCGACGAAATACATCGTCGGCCACTCCGACACGATGATCGGCACGGTCGCCGCCAGCGCCGAGGCCTGGCCGGACCTGGAAGCCACCCATGGCTGGCTGGGACTGCACGTGGCCCCCGACGACGTCTATCTGGCCCTGCGCGGCCTGAAGACCCTGTCCGTGCGCCTGGAGCGTCACCAGCGCAATGCCACGGCCGTGGCCGAGTGGCTCCAGTCCCGCCCGGAGATCCGCGAGGTGCGCTATCCGGCACTCGCCGGCAGCCCCGGTCACAATCTCTGGAGCACCTATTTCAAGGGCGCCTGCGGCCTCTTTACCTTCGCCTTCGACAAGCGCGTGTCCGAGGCCCAGTCGGAGGCCTTCCTCGATGCGCTGAAGCTCTTCGGCCTCGGCTATTCCTGGGGTGGTTACGAGAGCCTGGCGATCCCGGTGCGCCTGAACGGCATCCGCACCGCCTCCCCGGCCAGTGTCGTCGAGGCCGGTCCGATGGTTCGCCTGCATGTGGGTCTGGAAGATCCGCGCGACCTGATCGCCGATCTGGAACAGGCGCTCGCCGCCGCCATTCCGGCCTGACCGCCCGTCGTGGCATCAAGAATGCAAAAAGGCCCCGCAGCATCACCGCTGCGGGGCCTTTTGAGTGAAGAGCCGGTCAGGCGGGTCAGACCGTCGGGTCCTGCCGCTTTTCTTTGAAGATCAGGCGCAGGTTGCGCAGGTAGATGATCAGCCCAAGCGCTTGGCCGAGAATGATCACCGGCTCGCGCTGCACCAACCCGTAGGCCAGTAGCATCACACCGCCGGCGAGCGAGAAGAACCAGAAGGCGATCGGCACGATGGACTTGCCGACCCGCTCGGACGCCAGCCACTGCACCACGAAGCGCATCATGAACATGGCCTGGGCGGCAATGCCGAAGACGAACCAGAAGTCGAACTTCTGGACGAAGACCGTGTGAAGATAATCGAGCACAAACTGCATCGGGAGAAACATCCGTCAGGGCCCGCGCAAGGGGCCGGAAGGCCGGGATCAGTCGGCCAGGGAAGAGACCTGCGGCAGCTTCTTGCGGCGGCGGCGCAGCCACCAGACCCCGAAGAGGTCCAGAACGCCGACGAGCGCCCGGTCGAAGATGCCGTATTTGGACTGGCCGTGGCGGCGCTGGCGATCCAGCACGTCCACATGGGTCACGCCAAAGCCCTCGCGCATCACCAGCGCGGGCAGGAACCGATGCCAGCCGTCGAAATAGGGCAGCGTCAGGAACACCTCGCGGCGCAGGGCCTTCAGGCCGCAGCCGCTGTCGCGGGTGTTGTCCTTGAGAATGGCGCCACGCAGCTTGTTCGCGCCCTTGGAGGCAAGACGCTTGGCAAGGCTCGCCTTGCGGCCGACCCGCTGACCGGCGGCCAGCGCACAGGCGGGCCCGGCAGCGTTCAGCGCATCGAGAAGCTGCGGAATATAGGCTGGGTTGTTCTCCCCGTCGCCGTCGATGGTCGCCACGACGGCGCCGCGGGCATGGAGCACGCCGGTCCGCACCGCGCAGCTCTGGCCGCAGGCCACCGCATGGCGCAGCGGACGCAGCCAGGGATGGGTCAGGCGATACTGCTTCAGCACGTCGCCGGTGCCGTCGGAGGAGCCATCGTCGATGACGATCACTTCGAAGCGGCGACCTTCAAGGGCGGCCCCGATCTCGTCGAGTAGGATCAGCAGGTTCTCCGCCTCGTCCTTGGCGGGCACGACCACCGTTACGTCCAGGGGCACCGTCACGTCCAGGGGCATGCTCCGCCCGTCCAGCGGCATGCCGGTTGTGTCCTGTCCCATCATGGTCCCGTCGATCTCGCTCATTCGCCCGTGCCTTCGTCCTTCGCGGTGTCCACCCTCCCAGCGGCCGCAGATTGCGCTCCGGCAAGAAGGCCGGATCGGCGCCTCAATACAGACCCGAACGCCCGCAGGCAAGCGCCCGCCGACACAGGCCCCATGATCGGGCGGATCGAGCCCGCTTCCGTGAAGTGGAACCCGAGCCGCCGGCGCGCCAGATAGCGCGCGCTGAAATAGGTGAAGGTGACCCCGAGCAGAGTGCCCGCGATCACGTCGGACGGATAATGGGCGCCGACCATGATCCGGCTGAAGGCCGCCCAGAAGGCGACCACGCCAATCAGCCAGCGCCAGGCCGGGAAGATCAGCGCGAGAGCCATGGCAAGAGCCCCCACCGTGGTGGAATGTCCGGAGGGGAAGCTGGTATGCGCGCCGTGGAAGATGAAGGGCTCGAAGGCGACAGGCCCGAGCTCTTCATAAAGCTTGGGTCGCGCACGGCCGAAGCACCATTTCAGCACGATGGCGAGAAGACCGGAAGCGGCCACCGTGTAGAAGAGAAAGCCCAGATAGGTCCAGGCCGCCGCAACGCCCATGCGCAGGCGGAAACGCAGACGCCGGGCCTCAAGGGTGAGAAGTGCCAGGCAGATGACCCCGGTGCTGATCAGGATCCAGTCCGACTTGCCGATATCCGTGAGCGCCGAGAAGGTGTTGCGATACTGGGGCGGCAGCGACCGCAGCCAGGGCGTGGACGGAATGTCGAGCAGGACGATCGCCAGCCCCACGGTCAGGAGGGCGAAGGCGACAATGTCCTGCGGCCTGCGGCCCGGGCGAAGCGGCTTGTGCTCTGCCCTGCGCGCCCGCACCCGGCGACCGGACAGGAGAGCCCCCACCCGGACAAGGTTTCGCTTCATCCGGGACGGGATGTCCCTGGCGGCAGGCAGCAGAGGCGTGTCGAGATCGTTTCGGTCCACGGTGCAGTCTTTCAGTCCATGTTTGGGCAGTGGTCTCGGTCGGCGTGCTGGCCGACAGCCCGACGGCCGTCAGTTTGCCGGAGCAGCGTCTGGGGCCGGAGCAGCGTCTGGGGCCAGAGGCGCGTCTGCGCCAGACGCCTTGCCGGAACCGCTTGCAGCCCCAACGGCACCCGCCCGGTCCTCGGACTTCTCGACCGTCGAGGCCGAGGCGCCGTAGAGGGCAAGATCCAGCTCGTCGCCGCCATTGATGTTCAGGCCCTGTACCCTGCCGAGGAGGACAGGCACAAGACCCTTCGTCGGCGCCTGGGCGAGAAAACGGTCTTCCTGTGTGGCATCTACCACGGAAATGCGGCAGGCGCGGCTGCCAGCCACGTCACCGGCGAGGAAATCCGCATTGGCCTCCGGTCCGACCAGAAGCGTGTCGGTGCCCTGCAGGAAGACGAAGCTCGGTTCATTGAAACCGGTCGAGGCCACCTGCGGATCGGCACAGGGCGTCACCCGGGTAATCTCCGCGACGAGACGCGGCGACACCCAGATCGGCGACAGGGCCGGACCCACATAGCCCCAGAAGCCGAAGGCCACGAACAGGGCCGCGCCGATCGAGGCGGGCAGCGCCTTGAGCGGTGCCCCTTTCAGGATCTGTCCGGCACCTGCAAGCGCGAGACAGGCCGCGATCACCACCAGCACGACACCGGGGGGCGAGGGCCAGACACCAAGCGCCAGCGGCCCGGCCAGGGCGACAACCGCCAGCCCGACCGGCGGCAGGGCCAGAAGCACGGCGGCAACCCAGGACAGCCTGCGGGATCCGCGCACCTCGCCAGAGGCAAGAGCGCCGGCCCCGGCAACAAGCGCGACGGCCACAGGCAGTGCCAGTGCCGGCAGCAGCGGCATGGTGTAGTGCGGCAGCTTGGTCGCCACCAGCTCAAAGACGATCCAGGACGGCACGAACCAGGCGGCGCAGAACCGCACCAGCGGGCTGGCCCGTTCCCGCCAGATCGTGGACAGCGACAGCAGCGCATAGGCAGGAAGCGGCCAGAAGATCGCGAACATCACCGCCAGATGGGTGAAGGGCGGCGCGCCATGGCCTTCCTGCCCCTGACCGACCTTGCCCAGCAGATCCTTTCCGATGGCCTCCCGGAAGAAGGCCCCGTCGGTTGCAAGGGTAATGGCCACGAACCAGGGCAGCACCAGCAGCACCAGCCAGATCACACCGGGCAGCGGCCGGCTGCGGGCAAACCACGCGGCCTTGCGTTCCAGCGCCATGAGCGCCAGCACCGTCAGCCCCACGACCATGGGCGCCACCGGCCCCTTGATCAGGACGCCGAGCCCGAGCCCGGTCCAGAACAGGAAGGCCAGTCCATTGGTCCGGCGTCCCTCGCCTGCCAGCCACAGACGGGCAAGCGCGCCCTGCGCCAGCAGAATGGCGGCAAAGAGCGCCGCATCGGTCTTGGCCAGCCGCGCCTCGACACCGACGATCACCGCACCGGCGACGAAGAGACCGGCGATGAGCGCCGCGGGCGGCCCAGTGAAGGCGCGGGCGAACCAGTAGGCCATCTGCACCGCAAGCACGGCGGCAATCAGGGACGGCAGGCGATAGACCCACAGCGGCGCCGTGGCATCATGGCCCGTCAGCTTTACAGCCGCGACTTGCAGCCAGTAGATGCCGACCGGCTTCTTGTGCCGTGCCTCGTCCTGATAGCGGATATCCACAAAGTCGTTGCGCTCCAGCATCTGCTTGGAGGCCTGGGTAAAACGGGGCTCGTCCCGGTCCAGCGGCGGCACGGTCATCTGGCCGGGGATGAAGAGCAGCAGCGTCAGACCTAGCAACAGCAACGGCGCCAGCCCGTCATGCCCCAGAAGCCGCAGCCACCAAGGTCGTGCGACGTCAGCCCTGCCAGCGGCGCGGCCTCCGGTCGCAGCCGTCGCGGCAGGGGATGCTTCAGCCTTCGTGCTCTCTTCCGCCGTCACTGGCTATCGTCCTTCGTCAGATTGTCACATGCCCGGCGTAAAGCCCCGGGCCAGACGTTTCCCTCTACAGGACCGGACGGAAAAGGGAAACAGCTGCTTGCGCTTCCGCCCCTTCAGGCTATCGTCGGACGGCCTGTTCCAGAGGCTTTTTCCCAGCTCCGACCCGTTTCAGAGACCCAGACTTCTCCATGACCATTCTTGCCCAGATCACCGACCTGCACCAGCGGCCGAACGGCCTGACCTGTTACCGGGTCAGCGACACCAACATGCTGGCCGAGCGCGCCATCAATGCGCTGATGGCCCAGACCCCGCGCCCCGACGCCGTCATCGTGACCGGCGATCTGACCGACAAGAGCGACCCGCGCGAATATGCCCAGGTCCGCCGTCTCCTGAAGAAGCTGCCCATGCCGGTCTATGTCATCCCCGGCAATCACGACGGCAGCGCCGACATGGCCCGCGAACTGGCGGAGTTCGCCCCCGACAACGTCGGGCTCGACGGCAAGCTGCATTATGTGGCCGAGGTGGGCAAGCTGCGCCTGATCGCCCTCGACACCCATGTGCCCGGCAAACCCCATGGCGAGATCGGAACGCTTCAGCTGGAGTGGCTGGCCGGTGAGCTCGCCGCCTCCGACAAGCCGACGGTGGTCGCCCTGCATCATCCGCCCATCCCCACCGGCTTTGCCCACATGGACCGCATCGGCCTCGTCGATGCTGCCGCCCTTGCCGAGGTGCTGCGCCCCCACGCCCATGTGGAGCGGATCATCTGCGGCCACGTGCATCGACCGATCATCGCCAGCTTCGCCGGCAAGACCCTGACCATCGCCCCGGCCACCGGGCATCAGGTGGTGCTGGATCTCGACCCGGAAGCCCCGGCCCAGTTCAACTTCGACCCGGCCGCCTATTATCTTCATGCCTGGATCGAGCCCTTCGGCCTCGTCACCCACACCGCCTATGTGGAAAATCATGAAGGCCCCTTCCCCTTCTGGGCCGATGAGGGAGTAAGCTGGGGCGGTTGACCGCCCACCGCTTCCAGGAGACCCAGATGGCAGACGATCACCGGACCTTGCTCGCGCGGAGCCACCCCGCCGATGATCTGATCCCTGGCCTCCCCTGGCGAAAGGCCACGAACCTGTCGGGCGCCGGGCACCCCGGCGCTCGAACCGGGCAGAGCCTTGCCGCCTGCGTCTCCCGGAGGGGGCTGATCGCGGCGGGCGCAAGCCTGCTGCTGGCCTCCTGCGCCGGGCTTCCCTTCGGCGACATGGCTGAGGACGGCCCCAGTTTTACGGTAATCCCGGTCGACCAGTCTCAGGTGCTCGCCCTGATCAACGCCTATCGCGCCGGTCACGGCCGCGCTCCCTTGCGCGCCAGTCAGGCCCTCGTGTCCGTCTCCGCCGACATGGCCCGGCGAATCGCCGAACAGGACAGCATGGACACCTGGGCGCACAGCCGCTTCGGTCTCGGTCAGCGGCTGGCCGACGCCCGCTATGACAATTATGCGGCGGCCGAGAACCTGGGCGCCGGTTATGCCAACCTGCCAGCGGCCTTCGACGGCTGGAAGGGCTCGCCCGGGCACAACAAGAACCTGCTCAACCCCTATGTGACGGAAGTGGGTGTCGCCTCGATCGACCGCTCAAACGGCAAATGGCGCCATTTCTGGGTGATGACCCTGGGTCGTCCGCGCCTCGACGGCCGCCCGGAACTGGTTCCCGGCTATTCCTGAGCCGGCCCGCTGCCGGGGCTGGGGATCCCCCCCCAGAGGCCCCCGAGAGGCCCGAGAGAGGCCTGGGAAACGCCCCGGAAACGACCATGACACCCGGCAGAACCCTGGTCAAAAAAAGAGCGGATCTCCGAGGAGATCCGCCGCAGGTAGGTTCCAGAGACCCCTTTCGGGGAAACCGGCAATCGCCAGTGAGAACGCCGCTCCAAAACTGGAGTATTATTCTCAAGTATTTTCTAGCCCAGGGAATCACACCCGTCAACACCCCAACTGGCACCCCGAAGCACCACCCGCACGCAGCACGTTCGCGACGCAACCGCGGTCACCTCCCCCGCTCCTGAGAGATCGCCCGCCACCCACAGCAGACAGCCCGGCCTCGCCCCCGGAGCAACGTTGCAAAGACGGCGTCGGAAACGTCGCGTCATGCTTGTCTTCGCGGTGCTTGCCCGGCAAACATCTTGCCTCCGCAACGTCGCGTTTGCGATGTTCTCCGCAAAGGGATCAGGTAACACTGGATATATGGAAAGAAATCGGAGATACTTCACTTCTGTTCGCGATCACGCATCGCAGGTCTGGTCGGCACCATGCGCCGTTCCACTTGTGGATACCGGGCTGAAGCAAGCTCACGAACGGCACTGAAGGGCTTTTTGGCGCAAAAATCCGGTAAAAATACCAGATCAAGCCCGAGAAGCCGCTCCGAATTCAGTTCGGCCGCTCCCCTGGCTGTCAGGGCAAGTGACCGAACCCATCGAGGGAGAACTCGAACATACCGATCGCTGTCATGTCGGACGCGGTTGGCGAACTGGAAGGGGCCGGACTGCGATATGGGCCATCGCGGCGCCGGCACATCGACCGCCACGGACTTGCGCGAGATCTTGCCGGATACGGCGAGAGGTCTCCGACCCTCGGAGATCAGGGTGCCAGAGCGTGGCCATGGTGGGACATCCGGAGCAGAGCATCTCCGGCATTCCGCGGATCCTTTCGCGCGTCTCGTGCTTGTGGGCATGGCAAGGACTTTCGTCCGGAGACGGCGCCGAAGACTGCGGAATCCGGTGCAACCCTGCAGCACACCCCGGGCATCCTGCCGTGTGGCGACCCCTTTTCGTGCGCCGACCGATCAGACACTGACGCAGGATACGCCCCGGCAGATTGCCGAGGGACGCCGGGGATTGCCAAATCCCTTGCAGCCCCTCCGCCATCGGCGCCAGAACGCCGGACTGCCGCTCCGTTCCCGCATCAGGGCCCAAAAGGGTCTCGCGAAGAACGAGCCGGGCTGGATGCGTAGCCTGTTGCACAGGATCCCGGGACCGGGGATCCAGCGGAGGACGGCCCTTGGCCGCGCCGCAGACCCTACATCTTGAGTGGTACATACCATGTCGAAAGGCGAGACGAACGTTTTCGAACTGGCACACGATCATCAGTCCCGCATCTCACCGGATCTTGGCGAGGGCCATCTCCGCCCGGATCAAGGAACAGCTGCCGGCGCGCCCGAGGGGCGACGCCCCTGCGAGGCGACCGGGCCAAACCTCGCGGCGCTCTCCGACGCGGAAAGCCTTCGCCGGATGATCAGCTTCACCAAGCGCGAAGCTGAGATGAAGGATCGAACCTTCTGCGCCTATCTCCTCGATCTGGCCCTCAGCGCGCTCGACGAGGACAGCGAGGAGATGAACCTCGCCCTGCGGGCCCGCATCACCCCCATGCCCGACCTGGAGCGGTCCAGAAAGCCCCGGCGCGCCAAATAGGCGCGCCTTTTTTCTACTCAGGTTTTGGGCGCCAAATAGACGCGCCTTTTTTCCGGCCAGGTTTCTGGACGCCAAACAGGCGGGCAGAACTGTGCCCGGCCTTCGGGACAAGAAATAGGCATGCCGTTAGCGGCCGGAGTCCCGCGCGCCAAACAGGTGGGCCATCCTTCGAGCCTCTCGAAATGGGCACCCTCACGGTCGTCATCCCCGGCTTGACCGGGGATCTACTCACCTCCTGAGCGCCCGAAGCGGCCCCGGCCCGGTGCACAAGGAAGGGACCTGTCGCGGCGTGGAATGGATCCCGGATCAAGTCCGGGACGACGACGCAGAGGTCGCTGACCCTCCGAAAGGCTGCCCCCCCGCTGGCAATGTCCCTCCACCGTCATCCCGGGCAAGCGACAGCGCGACCCGGGATCGGCGAGCCACAGAACTCTCAGTTGAGGCCGATTGATCACTTGGCCCAGCGGCTCACCGGCCCCGGATCTCCGTTGGGCTGCGTCCGGGGTGACGAAGGTGATGTTGGGGAGCGGACTGCAGACAGGCCCAGCATATCAGGCGCGGAATACGGCCCATCACTCCCGCACCCCTGGCTTGGGTGCGTAACAATTTCGGAAAATCGTTTCCGATACAGATTCTTGAAAATCAGGATGGCGACCCCGGCAGGATTCGAACCTGCGACCATTCGCTTAGAAGGCGAGTGCTCTATCCAGCTGAGCTACGGGGCCTTTGTCCTGGCGTGCCTGAGGCGCGGCACGAACGTGATGCGGCCTGACGGCGGCCGCCACCCTTCCGGGGAAGAGCAACCGCCACGCCGGTCGTGGGCAGCGGACCTCAATGGGTCCAGGGCGTCTGCCGGTCGAACTTGAAATTGTCCGAATAGGAGGCGCCGCGCACGACCCGGTCCCGGGGCTCTTCGACCCGGTGCGGAATGCCGTTGCGCCGGGCATAGGCAATCGCGTCTTCCTTGGTCTCGAAGGTCAGGCGCACCTGGGCCTTCATGTCGGCGGAAGAGGTGTAGCCCATGAGCGGCTCCACGGAGCGCGCCATTTCCGGCTCGAATTCGAACACCCAGCGTTGCGTCTTGGCCTTGCCGGATTGCATGGCGGTTTTCGCAGGACGGTAGATGCGTGCAACCATGGTGAGACACCTTCAGAATGGATGAACCCCGCCGCTTGCGCGCCGGTTCCTCTGGATCATGCTTTTTCCCGTCTTTGCGCCATAAGTCAACCGGAGATCCGGATCCAGGCTGCGCCTCCCCGCCATTTTGCCCATCAAGGACTGTACTTACGAAGAATGCGGTATGGGCATGGCCCCCTTTTCATGGCAGGGTCGGCGTCAGGTGAAGGGCCCCTGTCGAGGTCCGCAACCGGCCGGTGCATTGCCCTCCCGCCTCACGGGATCGGAGATGCGCCGTCATCTTCCGGAGGCCGCAACCCGGCCGCAGATCCAAACAGAAGAACAGAGCGGTCCCATGTCTCTGCCCCTCCAGTATCCGCCAGAGGCCTACCGGCACGAACATGCCGTCGTGACCCCGCACGAGGTGGAACAGCTCCTCAGCCGGATCGAGGATCAGGGCCTGCGGGACATGTGGGACATGATCCTGTCCCTCGACTACGAGGTGGAGAGCGCCTATGAGCTGAAATGCGAAGAGCGTCGGGAGTTCTGCGGCATCATTTCCGTGTTGCTTCAAGCCTTTGCCTGACGCCCTCCCCCCATTTCGGCCCTTGCGGCGTTCCTCTGTCCTGCCTTCGATGACCCAGCACATCTTCACCAAAATCGGCACCAAAGCCATCGAGCGCGGCCTTGCCGACCCGCATCTTTCCGCCTTCCATGAAGCCGTGATGTCCGGACCGGCCCCTATCGCCGACCGGCTGCGCGATCACCTGCCCTATCTCAGCCTCTGCTCGGACAGGATGACGGACGGCGCTCCGCCGCCGATTTTCTATGTGGGCAAGCGCGCCAGCCAGCGCACCCTGTTCGGAGACGACTGGGCAGATCCGGAAGCCGGAAGCCTGCGCACCCCGGATATCGCATTGGAGGAAGCCTCCGCAGAGGGCTATCGGGTAGCGCTCGGCGGCACCCCCTATTACGGCTATGGCCGCACCACCATGCGGCTGGACGGACGCCGCGTTGAGGTCGCCTTCGAACGGCTGATCATCGCCCTGCGGCCCAATTCGCTCTCCGACCGGCGCTTTTGCGCCTATTTCGGCGTGATCCAGCACCTGCACCGGGACAAGTAGGACGAAGCGCGGCGGCCGAGGCCCGTTCGGCCATCGCGCAACCCCGGCAAGGCGTTGTAACGGCGAGTGACGGTGGCCGGACGCGGGCTCCGTGGGCGCAAAATGCGTCACAAGGGCTAACGATCACCAGCCGCAGACTGGAACAGACCACGTCAAGACACTGAAAATGAAGGGAGAGTGGTCGGGGCAGCAAGATTCGAACTTGCGACCCTCTGGTCCCAAACCAGATGCGCTACCAGGCTGCGCTATACCCCGATCCGAAGTGAGGACGGTTTAGCCCCCGGGACCGGGAGCGTCAAGGGCGAAG
This sequence comes from Roseibium aestuarii, assembly GCF_008477545.1. Classification (GTDB taxonomy): domain Bacteria; phylum Pseudomonadota; class Alphaproteobacteria; order Rhizobiales; family Stappiaceae; genus Roseibium; species Roseibium aestuarii. The sequence goes on from NZ_VORA01000001.1 coordinate 1,917,315, forward strand.
ACCCGGCCCCGCGCGCCTTTGCACGGTTCCCTTCCGCGCCGGCCTCGCCGGAGAGCCCCTCACTCGCCCGGCGCAAGATCGAAGGCATCGGAGACCACCAGGTCCCCCTCCCCGAAGCCGAGCCGTTTAGCCGTGCCCGCCAGCACCTCCAGCACGTAGCGCGCAGGCCCGTTGGAGGGGATGATCCGCTCGGAGAAGGGCTCGGTTCCTGCCGCCACCCGCAAGATGCGGCGGTCCTCGCCGATGAAGATGATGTCGAGCGAGAGCGGCGTGTCCTTCATCCAGAAATACCGGTCTCCGGCGCTGGCAAAGAGGAAGAGCATGCCCTGATCGGCGGTGAGATCGCGCCGCTCCATCAAGCCCCGCGCCCGTTCCTTGTCGGTGCGCGCCACCTCCACCTGAAAGAGATGCCGCGTCTCGGGCGTATGGATCTCCAGCGGAAGACGCAGGGTTTGCGCATCCGCCGTGGCGCTCAAGGCCTGCTGCGCCGGTTCCGTCGCCAGTGCCGGACGAAGGACCGGCACCGATACGCCTGCCACCAGCGCCAGCATCAGGGCGACGCGCGTGAAGCCTGCAAGACTATGCCCCGCCCTGTTCCGCTCCAGGGTTCCAGCCCGAAACCTCGCCCTGCCTTGGGCCTTGCCCTGAGCGTTGCCTCGGGCTCTGTACTCGGCCTGGATCTCTGGGCAGCGCGACCGGCTTGCATCTTCCCACATGGAAACTCTCCTTCGGCCTGAGGGGCAAAGACCTGATCCCGACCGCATCACGGCCAAGGGCTTCTCAATCGCCTGCCAGCGCGGCAAGAGCAAGGCAGGACCCCTGCCCTGGCCGCCCTGGGTAAGCCCGATCGGGACACCAGACAGACGAAAGGGGCCACAAGGCCCCTTGAAATCGCGTGTTTTCCGGTCGGGGAGCGTCGCTCCCGGTCCGCCCCCGCCCCGTCTGATCAATGGGACGAGGGAATATGCGTTCCCGCGCCGGTCGGGCGGATTTCGGCAGCCATGCGCCCCTTGGGGCCGGTCCCGAAGCGCACCAGAACCTCTTGCCCCGGACGCAGCTCGGCAATCCCGAAACGGCGAAGCGTTTCCATGTGGATGAAGATGTCCTCGGAGCCTTCGCCCTGGGTGAGGAAGCCGAACCCCTTCACCCGGTTGAACCACTTCACGGTCGCCATCTCGAACCCGGTCTCGGCCACCACCTGCACATGGGTGCGCGACGGCGGAAGCTGGGACGGGTGAACGGCGGTGGATTCGTCCATGGAAAGGATGCGGAAGGCCTGCAGGCCGCGCGGCCGGTCAAGGACCTCGCAGACGACACGCGCACCTTCATAGGCGGTCTGATAGCCATCGCGCCGCAAACAGGTGACGTGGAGCAGGATATCGCCCTCGCCGCTGTCCGGCACGATGAAGCCATAGCCCTTGGCGACATCGAACCATTTGATCGAACCCGCAATCTCGATCACATCGACGGCAACATCGTCCGTCGCTTCGATCATGCGGGGGTCCGTAAGCGATTTAGCCCCCATGTCCGATTGCCCCGCGTTTCGTTCGCACCACTCAACCAGGGAGCGTTTCAGGATCAGACGAAACGCGACTCAGGTTGATTCCTAACAAAAGGATAACACCGCACCGGCACACCGGAAGAGGAATTGTCCCGGTTCCCCACAAGCGATTTAGGCCGCTAGGTCACTTTCCCCGGGTCAAGGTGCGAAAATGTCTCAGCTATCGACGTGCGCACGCTGACCTCGGCAAGGTGATCGAGTGGTGTCGCTTCCCTGTTGATAAGGATCAGACGGGCGTGGGCGCGCGCCGCAATCACCGGAAGCTGCGCTGCGGGCTGCACCAGAAGCGAGGATCCGATGACCACGAAGACATCCGCCTGCGCCGCAGCCTCGGCGGCCCGCCGAAGCGCTGCCTCCGGCATGGCCTGTCCGAAACTCACCACCGCCGCCTTGAGCAGACCGCCGCAGGCCGCGCAGACGGGATCCTGGTGATCCGCCCACACGTGTCGCGCCTGCTCCAGCTCGGCCCTCTGCCCGCAGTCCAGGCAGGTCGCATAGGTGGAATTGCCGTGCAGCTCCACCAGACACTCCTCAGCGACGCCAGCGCGCTGATGCAGCCCGTCCACGTTCTGGGTGATCAGCAGCTCCAGCCCGCCGGTGCGGCTCAACCCGGCGAGCACCCGATGCGCCGCATTGGGTGCCGCCCGATCGAAGATCTCCTTCATCTCGAACCGGCGGCGCCAGTCCTCCCGGCGCTGATCCGGATCGGACACGAAGTCCTGAAAGGTCACAGGCTGCATGCGCGACCACAGGCCGCCGGGAGAGCGGAAATCGGGAACCCCGCTCTCGGTGGAAATGCCCGCCCCGGTCATCACCACCAGCCGGCCGGCGCTCCCGCCGAACAGGTCGCGGAGGACCGCCTGTGCCTCCGTCAGATTGACAATCTCGTCCATGTGCCGCCCTTCGGCCCTCTGATCTTGCGCCCGCCCCTCGCCATTCCGGCCCACGACCTTATATGCTTCCCGCCAGCAAAAAAGGAGGAATCGTCCATGCGCTATCTTCACACCATGGTGCGCGTCACCAACATCGAGGAGTCCCTCGATTTCTATTGCAACAAGATGGGAATGACCGAGGTCCGACGGATGGATCACGAAGCCGGCCGTTTCACCCTGATCTTCCTGGCCGCGTCCGAGGACGTGGACGCCGGTCGCGACGTGAAGGCTCCGCTGCTGGAACTCACCTACAACTGGGACCCGGAAACCTATTCCGGCGGCCGCAACTTCGGTCACCTGGCCTATGAAGTGGACAATGTCTACGAATTCTGTGCCAGCGTTCAGGCCAAGGGCGTGACCATCAACCGTCCGCCGCGCGACGGCCGCATGGCCTTCATCAAGTCCCCGGACGGAATTTCCTTCGAGATCCTGCAGAAGGGCGAGGCTCTGGCCCCGGCAGAACCCTGGATCTCCATGGAAAACACCGGCACCTGGTAAGCCGCCCGAGCATCCCGGGCCCGCTGGCACCACCGGCGGGCCCCACCGATGGGTCTGAGCGGTGGGCCTGACCGGTGGGCCGATGCCGATTGCGGCGCATTTCCACGCATTTGCGCCCCTCGTCCCGAAAGTTTTGCACAGGCAGGAGTGACGGGGAAGATTTCGTGAAAAAGCCTCTTGCGGGGTCCGGAAATTCTGCCTATAAGCCTCTCCACCGACGCAGCAGCGTCGACAGTGCGCCCATCGTCTAGCGGTTAGGACGTCGCCCTTTCACGGCGAAAACAGGGGTTCGATTCCCCTTGGGCGTACCACTTTTCTTCCGAAGCTCGTGCAACAGCGCGGGCTTTTTTGTTGTCTTTTTTCCGGTTATCGCTTTGAATTGCCCGATATTTCTCGGTGTCCAAGACCATTCTTCTATTTAGCCGCAGGCGCACGAATGATTTTCCAACCAGGTCTATTCCGCTGCGTTCTCGCAGCCATGGTCGTTGCCAGCCATCTGTCAAACTATGAAATAGGCAGGCCTTCTGTATTCATCTTTTTCGCCTTGAGTGGCTACTGGGTGAGCAAGATGTATGCAGAAAAATATGCGCCAAACTACGGCCTGAGAACATTCTACATTTCTCGCTTTCTGCGCATCTGGGCGCCGTTTGCAGCCGCAATGTTGATTTTTGGTGTCATTCTGAGTTTTACATCCTCGACCGATCAACCAATTTCCGCGATGAGTTTCCTCCTCCTTGGGATAGCATCTACAGATGCCGACGTCTTGGGCGTATCATGGTCTCTAGATATTGAAGCGCAATTCTATCTCGCGCTTCCGTTGATCGTTCTTGGCATGAGCAAGTCTCCAATCCATCCTCGATCGGGAACTTTGGCGATCGTGGCGCTTTTGACAATGTGCGGCATAGCACTTTCAGAGTATCTCGACGTCGAGACTGCCCTTTACTATGCGCCATGCTTTGCATGCGGCATCTGGATCTATCGATCTGGCTTTGCACCCAGTTCTCGCTCGGCATGGGCGTCCCTCGGTCTTTTCATTGCCGCCGGGCTGCTGACCTACGCGAGCAGCCCCTACCGCCCCTTGCTTCTTAAGGATCAAGACCTCGCTTTTTCGAGCGATGTCTTCCTGATGCCCTGGACCATTCTCCTGACCCCCTTCGTAGCCTGGAACGTGCGTCAGCAAAGCTCCCCTCTCGATCGACACCTTGGAAACTTCTCATTCTCTCTCTACATCATTCACTGGCCAATCATTTCAATGATGAAGGAGCTGCTTGGACCTCTGGACAGCACCGAAAAGGTCATTGTCTTGTGCGTGATACTTGTGGTCTCCACCACTTTCTATCTGTCGGTCGACCGTCCACTCGAGGCTTTGCGCGAGCAGGTCGTACGACGTGTTTCCCGGACTGAGCGACGGATCTCGACCTGATCAACGCGCAACCACTCCACCGCGACCTTGAAGCATCAAATTCACTGAGTTTAGTCTTGCCATGAAAATTCGAACCGCAACGCCCGAGGATGTCGATCTTCTGGTCTCCTGGGCCGCACGCGAGGGCTGGAACCCGGGATCGGACGATGGCGCGGCCTTTCTTGCCGCAGACCCTGAGGGTTTTCTGGTCGGATGTCTGGAAGCCGAGCCGGTGACCGGCATCTCGGCCGTCCGCTACGGCGACGACTTCGGCTTCATCGGCTTCTACATCTGCGCGCCCGACCATCGCGGTCAGGGCCACGGCCGGGCCCTGTGGACCGCGGCGATGGATCGTCTGGGCAACCGCACGGTCGGCCTCGACGGGGTCGTCGACCAGCAGGACAATTACCGCAAGTCCGGCTTCACGCTGACCCACCGCAACATCCGCCAGAGCGGGCTCTCCACGGTGGACGCGCCCGCCGATCCGCGCCTGACGCTTGCCGGCAAGGGCATGCTGCCCGCGCTGCGCGCGATGGACAGGCAGTTCTTCGGCTTCGACCGGACAGCCTTCCTCGAGGCCTGGCTGGACCCGATGGCGGACACCCGCAAGTCCTTCGCCGTGGTGGAAGACGGGACGCTTCAGGGCTTCGGCACCATCCGCCAGTGCGAGGACGGGTACAAGATCGGCCCGCTCTTCGCGCAGACGCCGGAAGTCGCGGACCTGCTGTTCCGGGCCCTTGCCGGGCAGGTGAAGGGCCAGACGGTCATCCTCGACACGCCTGAGCCCAACGCGGCCGCCCTGGCGCTCGCCGAACGCCACGACCTTTCCCCCGTGTTCGAGACCGCGCGCATGTATCGCGGTCAGGCTCCCGACCTGCCGCTGGCGCGGATTTTCGGGATCACCACCTTCGAACTGGGCTGAAGCGTGCCCTCAGGCGCGACTGGCCACCTCATAGGCCAGAATGGCCGCTGCCAGATCCTCAAGCGCCGCACCGACCGACTTGAAGAGCGTGATCTCCTCTGCGCTTCGCCGGCCACTCACATCGCCCCGGGCAAGCCCGAAGAGGTCGCCGCAGATCGCCTCGCGGGTGAGTGCGCCGCTCGCCAGCGGCTGGGTGATGTCGCCGCCTTCCTTCGTCGCCCCGGCAAGCGTGTCCACATAGACCTTCGCCCGGCGGACCGCCTCGTCATCGCTTTCCCGCATGGAAGGCTTGAAGGCCCCGACCAGATCCACATGGGTGCCCGGCCGCAGCCAAGCGCCGCGGATCAGCGGATCGATGGAGAGGGTGGCCGCGCTGACGATATCGGCCTGCCCAACGGCGCCTTCCAGATCGTCGCTCGCCTCCACGGCGACCCCGTGCAGATCTGCCATGCGCCGCGCGAAGGCTTGCGTGCGCTCCAGCGACCGGCCGCAGACCGTTACCCGGGTGATCGGCCGCACAGCCCGGTGAGCGGCAATGAGGTTCTCCACCACACGCCCCGTGCCCGCCAGCACCAGATGGGCGGCATCCTCGCGGGCCAGATAGCGCGCGGCAAGCGCGGAGGCCGCCGCCGTGCGGCGGGCCGTCAGCTCGCCCCCGTCGATCAGGGCCAGCATTTCCCCCGTCTGGCCCGACGACAGCAGCACCTGCGCCGCGATGGCCGGAAGTCCGCGATCCGCATTGCCCGGCACCACATTGACGATCTTCACCGCCGAATAACGCCCCGGCACCCAGGCGGGCATGAGCAGCAGGGTCGCATCCGCCTCGCCGGGCACAGCCATGTCATGATGATGGCGCACCGGCATCTCGCAGCCGGAAAGGAACATCGCATCAAGGGCGGTGATCAGGCGATCGAAGGGCAGCGCGTCGCGGGTCTGCTCGGCGGAGAGCAACAGCATGGGGAATGACTCCTTGTTCTTTCAAGGAGATGGTTAGCATGCCGGGGGCCTCTGGCAAGCCTGCGGCAGCATTCAGGTGGCGCAAATGCGAAAAGGCCGGCACCCATGGCACCGGCCTCCCCTTGTTTCATGCTGCGGTCCTGCCGTCAGATGGCCAGATACTCCTGGCGCAGCTGGGCATTGTCGAGAACCTCCTGAGCGGTGCCGTCGAAGACGACCTCGCCCATGTCGAGGATCACGGCCCTGTCCGCCAGATGGAGCGCCGCCACCGCATTCTGCTCCACGATGATCGTGGTGATGCCGAGCTCCTTCACCCCTTCGAGGATCCGCTCGATTTCCTGAACGATCACTGGGGCCAGGCCTTCATAGGGCTCGTCGAGGAGCAGCAGCTTGATGTCCCGGGCGAGCACCCGGGCAACCGCCAGCATCTGCTGCTCGCCACCGGACATGGTCACGGCTTCCTGACTGCGCCGTTCGGCCAGACGGGGGAAATGCTCGTAGATGCGTTCGATCGACCAGCCCTTGGGCTCGGCGATCTGGCTGAGCTCGAGGTTTTCCTGAACCGTCAGGCCCGGAATGATGCGCCGGTCTTCCGGCACCAGCCCGACACCCAGACGCGCGGCCTGATAGCTCTTCATCTCGTGCAGGGGCTGGTGGTCCAGCCAGATTTCCCCGTGGGTCAGGCGCGGATTGTCCATGCGGGCGATGGTGCGCAGGGTCGAGGTCTTGCCTGCCCCGTTGCGGCCGAGCAGCGCCAGGATCTCGCCTTCGCGAACGTCGAATCGGACACCCTGAACGATATAGCTCTCGCCGTAATAGGCATGCAGATCCCACGCCGAGAAGAAGGCGGGAGCCCCGCCCTGAGCCCGCACCGGCTTGATGCCCGGCGCGTCGCGCCCGTCGAACTGATTGTCCAAAAGCGTCATAGATGCGCTCCTCCCAGATAGGCTTCCTGAACGCGCGGATCGCCCTTGATGTCTTCCGGCTTGCCTTCGGCGATGATCGTGCCCTGGGCCAGAACGGTCACCTTCTTGGCCAGCGAGAACACCACATGCATGTCGTGCTCGATGATGACCTTGGTGATGCCCCGGTCGCCGATCCGCTTCAGCAGGTCGATGGTGTTGTTGGTGTCGGCGCGCGACATGCCGGCGGTCGGCTCGTCGAGCAGCAGCAGCTTGGGATCCTGGGACAGGCACATGGCCAGCTCCAGACGCCGCTTGTCGCCGCGCGACAGGCTGCCCGAGTGCATGTCCTTCTTCTCCGCCAGCCCCACGTCCTCCAGCATGTGGAGCGCCTTGTCGCGGACCTCCGCATCCCGGTCGAGACGGCGGAAGCCATTGAGGGAGAAGATCCCGTCGCGCTTGGCCATGGTGGGGATCATGACGTTTTCCAGAAGCGTCAGATCCGCAAAGATCTCCGGCGTCTGGAACACGCGGGACACGCCCACCTGGTTGATCTCGAAGGGCTTCATGCCCGTGAGCGAGATGTCGCCGAACATCACCGTGCCCGTGTCGGGCGCCAGACGGCCGATCATGCAGTTGAGGAAGGTCGACTTGCCCGCCCCGTTCGGCCCGATGATGGCGTGAACCGTGCCCTCTTCGACGGCAAAGTTCACGTTGTTGAGGGCACGCAAGCCGCCGAAGGACTTGTTCACACCCGAAACCTTGAGAATTTCCATGTGTGGTTTCCTTTACTCGGCAGCCGCTTCGACGCGGCCCTTGTCGGCGGCAGAGGGCTTGTCAGATCCCTTGAAGAGACGTCCCAGACGGGAAACCCCCTCCATGATGCCGCCCGGCAGGAAGATCACGATGATCATGAACAACACGCCCAGCGTCAGCTGCCAGCCCTCGCCCACGAAGAGGCTCATGAGGCCGACCACCGGGGTTTCCAGGAAGTCCGGCAGGAAGCTGAAGATGGAATGCAGGGTCTGCTCGTTGAAGGCCGAGAAGATGTTCTCGAAATACTTGATGAGACCAGCCCCCAGCAGCGGCCCGAGCAACGTGCCCGCCCCGCCGAGAATGGTCATCAGCACCACTTCACCGGACGCGGTCCACTGCATGCGCTCGGCCCCGGCCAGCGGATCGGTGATGCATAGCAGGGAGCCGGCGAGCCCGGCATACATACCGGAGATGACGAAGGCCGCCAGCGTGTAGGGACGCGGGTTGAGGCCGGTGTAGGTCATGCGGTTCTGGTTCGACTTCACGGCCCGCAGCATGATGCCGAAGGGCGAGCGGAAGATCCGCTGGGCGATGAAGAAGCCGGCGATCAGGATGACGGCGCAGAAGTAGAAGCCGGCATAGCCATTCATCTCGATCCCGAAGAGGGTGGAGACGAGGGCCCCCTCTGCCCCGTCCGCCGCATCGAAGATCCGCGGGTCGGAGCGCAGGACGCGCAGGCCGGTCTCGCCGTTGGTGATCGGGGTCAGCACCGAATAGGCCAGGTTGTAGGACATCTGGGCAAAGGCCAGCGTCAGGATCGAGAAATAGATGCCCGACCGGCGCAGGGACACGAAGCCGATGGCCAGGGCGAAGATGCCGGCGGCCACGACGGCCAGGATCACCGCCGGAATGGGGTTCATGCCCAGAAGCTTGAACGACCAGACCGCCGTGTAGGACCCGACCCCCAGGAAGGCCGCATGGCCGAAGGAGAGATAGCCGGTAAGCCCGAAGAGCAGGTTGAAGCCCGTCGCGAACAGCCCGTAGATCGCGAATTTCTGCAGGAGATCCGGGTAACCGGCGCCGATGGGCGCCAGCCAGACCGGCATGGTGAGGACGGCCGCCGCGAAGATCACGAAATAGACGAGATCGCGGGCGGGAGAGGTTCTTGCGCTCATTGTTCTTAGTTCTCCATGACGCCCTTGCGACCCATCAGCCCGCGCGGACGCACAAGCAGGATGACCACCGCAACGAGATAGATGATGATCTGGTCAATGCCCGGGAGAATGTCCTTGATCTCGTTCATGGAGGCGAAGGACTGGAGGATGCCGAGCAGGAAGCCTGCGGCAACGGCTCCGGGCAGCGAGCCCATGCCCCCCACGACCACCACCACGAAGGACAGCACAAGGAAGTCCATGCCCATGTGATAGTCCGGCGGCAGGATCGGCGTGTACATGACGCCCGCCAGGCCGGCGACGACCGCGGCAATCGCAAAGACGATAGTGAAGCGGCGCTCGATGTTGATTCCAAGCAGACCGACGGTTTCCCGGTCCGCCATGCCAGCGCGCACCACCATCCCGAAGGTGGTGAATTGCAGGAAGGCAAAGACGGCGGCAATCACGAGACCGGCAAAGACCAGATAGACCATGCGCCACACCGGATAGACGATGACGCCCGGATCCGTGCCCAGCATCAGGCCGATGTCGGCAGCGCCGCGCAGGCTCTCCGGAGCGATCTGCGGGATCGGATTGGCGCCGAACATGGTCTTGACGATTTCCTGGATCACGATGGCAAGGCCGAAGGTGACGAGGATCTGGTCGGCGTGGGGTCGGTTGTAGAAATGCTTGATCAGGCCGCGTTCCATGACGAAGCCGATGATGGCCATCACGGGGATCGCAAGCAGGATGGAGGCGGGAACCGAATAGTTGAGCAGCCAGTGGCCGAAGTCGCCGAGAAGCGCCTCCACATAGGGTTCGCGGACCTCGAGAGGCGTGCCCCAAGGGGTCAGCTTCTCCGGATCGATCCGGACCTGCTCCAGGCTGAGCAATTTGTTGAAGGTGATGGCACAGAAGGCCCCGAGCATGAACAGGGTGCCGTGAGCAAAGTTCACCACCCCGAGTGTGCCGAAGATAAGGGTCAGGCCCAGGGCGATCAGCGCATAGGCGCCGCCCTTGTCCAGACCGTTCAGCAATTGGAGAAGAAAGACATCCATCGGTATCGCCGCAGTTGACTGACTGAAAGCCCGCAGGCAGGGAACGGCCGCTCCGGAGAGCGGCCGTCATGCGGTTGGCAAGCGGAGATCAGACCCCGTTGTTGTAGGGGCCGAGTTCGCCGCCCAGCAGCTCTGCCGGGTATTCGACCTGGGCGCGCGGGGTCACTTCCACCACTTCCAGCAGGTCGTACTGCGAGGACGGGTTTTCCTTGCCCTTCACGACGAGCACGTCCTTGAAACACTGGTGGTCGGCGGCGCGATAGAGGGTCGGGCCGTTGCCCAGACCGTCGAACTCGAAGCCTTCCAGCGCCTTGCCCAGTTCGCTCGGCATGAAGGTGCCGGCGCGCTGCGCGGCGTCTGCATAAAGCAGGGCCTGGACGTAGCAGGTGTGCGCCGCCTGGCTCGGCGGGAAGCCGTATTCCTGACCGAAGGACTTGGTGAAGGCCTGGGTGCCCGCATCGGTGAGCTTCCAGTCCCAGCCGGAAGAGCCGAGGATGCCCTTCACGTTTTCACCGGCACCCTGTGCCATCAGTTCGGAATAGAGCGGAACGACGATTTCGAAGTTCTTGCCGTTCACCTGCTTGTCGCGCAGACCGAACTGCACGGCCTGGGTCAGGGAGTTCACCATGTCCTTGCCGTAGTGGTTCAGCACCAGCACGTCGGCGCCCGAGTTCAGCACCGGGGTGATGTACTGGGAGAAGTCGCCCGCACCCAGCGGGGTGCGCACGGCTGCAACCGTTTCCCAGCCCAGTTCACCGGTGTACTTCTTGATGGACTCTTCCTGGGACCAGCCCCAGGTGTAGTCGGCGGTCAGGTGATAGGCGCGACGGTCGGCACCCATGACGTTCTTCAGCACCGGAGCCAGCGCAGCGCCGGTCATTTCCGTGTTGAAGAAGTGGCGGAAGCCGTTGGCGCGCTTGTCCTTGCCGGTGGTGTCGTTGGAGTGGGTCAGACCGGCCATGAAAATGACGCCGGCTTCCTGGCAGAGCGACTGCACCGCGATGGCCACGCCCGAGGACGAGCCGCCGGTGATCATGATGGCGCCGTCCTTCTCGATCATGCGCTTGGCAGACGCGCGCGCCGCATCGGACTTGGTCTGGGTGTCACCGGTCACGAAGACGACCTTCTTGCCGTTGACGCCATTGCCCTGCAGCGCCTTGGACGAGAAGGTGTTCAGCATGCCGCCGTCGCCTTCACCGTTCAGGTGCTTGACGGCCAGCTGATAGGCGCGCAGTTCGTCGGCGCCTTCGTCGGCATAGGGACCGGACTGGGGAACGTTGAAGCCGAAGGTCACCGTGGAGCCGGTCGGCTCGTTCAGATATCCGGCCGACCAGGCCCGGCTCGTAAAGATCGTGGGGGTTGCCAGCGCCACACCGCCCAGCGCGCCGGCGCGCAGAATGGAACGGCGATTCAGCGGTTTGCGAATAATCGTCATGCTTTCCTCCCGAAAGGCTCACATAGCCTCGATGAAACGGCTGCACCTCCTCGCGCAGCGAGCCCTTGCCTCGAACCGCGCCCCACGTACCCGCCGGACCTTGCCGGACGGAACCAGGGGACGCCTCCTCGTTCGCAGCGCGTGCCTGAGCCGGATCCTAAGGAATTGAAGAACTTCTTCGCAATACGACTATCGGACGGTCAAAAATCAGTTTTCACGACGAAAAATCCCGGCTTCAACATTCGGATTCGCAAAGTAACTCAGAATTATTGCGCTGCAAAACTTGAGATTCAGCAATAGAACCCGTGACTTCCTCATGGTCATCCCGCATTGCAGCAAGGGAAGGATACCGCACTGCCGTCCAAGGACGCAGGAATACATACGAGCGCAGATCCAGACGGAAAGGTCTCGGCCCGAAGTTTGCGCAAGGATACCTGTCTTCCAGCGGCGGCCGTGCTAGGCTCCGGTCTCCATCCTGCGCCCTGCCCGCACCCGACGCCCATGCCCGACCGGATCCGCCAGCGGCCGCACCACACGATGAGCCACAGATGAGCCACACGATCACCACCCTTGACGCCCTCACCGAACTCTATGGCACGAGCAGCCCGGCCAGCCTCGTCAAGGTCAGCCCGCGGCTGACGGCGGATTACCGCCGCCTCATCGAGGCCTCGCCCTTCTGTGCGCTTGCCACGAGCGGCCCCGAGGGACTTGACTGTTCCCCGCGCGGCGATGCGGGCACCTGCCTGGTGATCGAGAGCGACACCACCCTCCTGATGCCCGACCGGCGTGGCAACAACCGCATCGATTCCTTGCGCAACATCGTGCGCGATCCGCGCGTGGCCCTGATGATGCTGATCCCGGGATCGGGCACCTGCGTGCGGGTCAACGGCCGGGCGGAAATCTCCGTCGAGCCGGACCTGCTCGAGCGCCTCGCGCGTGAGGGAAAGGCGCCCCGCAGCGTCATCCGCATCACCATCGAAGAGATCTATTTCCAGTGCGCCCGCGCGGTCCTGCGCGCCGGTCTCTGGGACGAGGCCGCCCGCGTCGATCCCGCAAGCCTGCCGACACCCGGCGCAATCCTCGCCAACATGACCGCCGGCGAGGTGGGTGGCGAGAGCTACGACCGGGAATGGCCGGAGCGCGCCGCGAAATCCATGTGGTGACGCCACGCTCCCACCTCGATGGGGCCTTTGCACCGGACCATGCCGCACGCTAGGCTTCACATCCCGGCGCACAGACGCCATATGCTTGGTCAACCGCGCGGCCTCCGCCGCCCCTGATTCCCGCCTTGCTCCCAAAGGATTGCGAAACGGTCATGACGACTTCCAACCCGCTTCTCGCCGACTGGACCACTCCGTTCGAACTGCCGCCCTTCGGCGCCCTCGAGCCCGAGCATTTCCGCGAGGCCTTCGATGCGACCATGGCGCAGGCCCGCACGGAGATCGACGCCATTGCCGATGCGCAGAGCGAGCCGAGTTTTGACAACACCATCCGGGCGCTCGAAATGGCCGGCGAAGGCCTGAGCCGAACCGCCCGCACCTTCTACAATCTGACCGGCGCGCACACGAACCCGGAGCTGCAGGCCATCGAGCGCGAGATGGCGCCAAAGCTCGCCCGCCACTCCTCCCAGACCTTCCAGAATGCCCGGCTGGCCGCCCGTATCGCCACCCTGTGGGACGCGCGCGACACGCTTGGCCTCGGCCGCGAGGAAGCGCGCGTGCTGGAACGCTATGCCACCATGTTCCGCCGGGCCGGCGCCTGGCTTGACGATACCGCGAAGGCGCGCATGGCCGAAATCTCCCAGCGACTGGCCACCCTCGGCACCAGCTTTGCCCAGAACGTGCTGAAGGACGAAGCGGAGTATCAGCTGGTTCTCGAGACCGACGAAGACATTGCAGGCCTGCCAGACTTCCTGCTCTCCGCGGCAGCCGAGGCCGCCCGCGAGCGGGGTCTTGAGGGCAAGTATGTGATCACGCTCCTGCGCTCGTCCATCGAGCCGTTCCTGCAATTCTCCACCAACCGGACGCGGCGCGAGGAAGCCTTCAAGGCCTGGACCGCCCGCGGCGAGAACGGCGGCGACACCGACAACCGCGCCCTGATTGCCGAAACCGTGGCCCTGCGCGACGAGCGGGCCCGCCTTCTCGGCTACGACAACTTTGCCGCCTTCAAGCTCGACGACAGCATGGCCGGAACGCCCGGCGCCGTGCGCGACCTGCTGATGCGGGTTTGGGGACCGGCCGTCGCCCGCGCCAACGAGGAAGCCGCCCGCCTGGAGGCTCTGGCCCATGCGTCAGGCGACAATGGCGATCTGGAGCCCTGGGACTGGCGCTTCTATGCCGAGCGCCTGCGCAAGGCGGAATATGATCTCGACGACGCGGAGCTGAAGCCCTACCTGCAGCTCGACCGCATGATCGAGGCCGCCTTCCACACGGCCACCCGCCTCTTCGGCGTGACCTTCGAGGAAAAGACCGGGCTGCCCGTCTATCATCCGGACGTGCGCGTCTTCGAGGTGAAGGATGCGCAAGGCCGTCACGTCGGCCTGTTCCTGGGAGACTATTTCGCCCGCGCCTCCAAGCGGTCCGGGGCCTGGATGAGCGCTTTCCGCTCCCAGCACCGGCTGAAGGGCGACGTGCCGCCGATCATCGTCAACGTGATGAACTTCTCCCGCGCCAAGCCGGGGGAAGCCTCGCTGCTCACCTTCGACGACGCCCGCACCCTGTTCCACGAGTTCGGCCATGCGCTGCACGGACTGCTGTCGAACGTCACCTATCCGGTGATCTCCGGCACCTCCGTCGCCCGCGACTTCGTGGAGCTGCCCTCCCAGCTCTATGAGCACTGGCTGTCCGAGCCGGAAATCCTGTCGCGCTTCGCCGTGCACTACAAGACCGGCGAGCCCATGCCCCAGGCTCTCCTCGACAAGCTCAAGGCGGCCGAGAACTTCAACCAGGGCTTCGCCACGGTGGAATACACCGCCTGCGCCCTGATCGACCAGGACATCCACACCCTTGCCGATCCGGCAGCGCTGGATGTGACCGCCTTCGAGAAGGACCGGCTAGCGTCCCTTGGCATGCCGAAGGCGATCGTCATGCGCCATCGCCTGCCCCATTTCGCCCATGCCTTTGCCGGCGACGGATATTCGGCCGGATATTACAGTTACATGTGGTCGGAAGTGATGGATGCGGATGCCTTCGCCGCCTTCCGCGAAACGGGCAATGTCTTCGATCCGGAAACCGCCGAAAAGCTGCTGACCCACATCTATTCCGCCGGCGGCCTGCCGGACCCCGCAGAGACCTACCGTGCCTTCCGCGGCCGCGATCCGAAGATCGACGCCCTGCTGGAAAGCCGCGGCCTCGCCGCCTGATCCGGAGCCCTGACATGACCCAGACCTCGACCGGCGCGGCCCCCTTGCGGGCCGGCGTCCTGTGCGCCGGCCTTGCGGGGGCGGCCGGTGTGGCAACGCTCGCCGCCGCCGCCCACATGGACACCACCGGCCTGATGCAGCAGGCCGGCCAGATGATGCTCTTCCACGCGCCGGCGCTGGCCGTCGCCGGCCTGCTGGCCACCCTGCGGCGGGCCCCGCTCGCAACCCTGGCCCTGGGGCTGATGACCCTCGGTCTGTTGCTCTTCTGCGGCGACATGCTGTCCCGGGCGCTGGCGGAAGACCGCCTCTTCCCCATGGCGGCGCCAGGCGGCGGGATCGCTCTGATCCTGTCGTGGATCACCCTCGGTCTCGCCGGGCTTTTCTCCCGCGCCCGTTGACGGCACTATGCAGGAATCACTGACCCGTCGCGCAAGGCTCGTCCCGCGACGGGCAAGGAGCCAGGAGACGGAGACATGTCCGCCAGCCTCAGGGCAGACGACGCGGCCGCAAGGGCCTCCGCCACCGGGACGCCGGCAAGCCCCGAGGTGACACCGGCCTATGTGCCGCCCTATCCCTATCGGCACCCGGCCCAGCCCTCGATCATCCAGTTGCTGGGTCTGGCCCGCAAGAACTTCCTCTCCATCTGGACCGAAAGCGACTTCTCGCGCCGTCTCGTCTCCCAGAAGGTGCTGCGCCGGGAACTCTTCCTCTGCAACGCGCCCGACGTGGTGCAGGACGCCTTCCAGACCCACCACGAGGAGCTGCAGCGCAAGAGCCCCCAGATGCGCCATGCGCTGGAGCCCCTGCTGGGCGACGGGCTCTTCATCAGCGACACGGAAACCTGGCGCCGCCGCCGCAAGATCGTGGCCCCGATCATCCACGGCTCCCGCGTGCCGGGCTTCGCGCCCATCATGATCGAAACCATCGTCGAGATGGCGCAGAAATGGGAGACCCGCGGCCCCGGCGCGGAAATCGATGCCCTGTCCGAAATGGCGCACCTGACGGCGGAAATCATCTCCCGCACAATCTTCGGCCGCACCCTTGGCAGTGCCTATGCCCACGAGGTGGTGGAGGGCTTCACCGCCTATCAGGCCCATATCGATCAGGTCGACCTGCCCGCCATGCTCGGTCTTCCCGACTGGCTGCCCCGGTTCCGAAACGGCAAGGTGCGGGCGGCGAAGACCCGCATCCTCGACGTGCTCGACACCATCATCGACAGCTACGAGGCGCAAAAGGAGCGCGGCGAGACCTCCGTGATCGGCGGATTGCTGGAAGCCCGGGACGAGGACGGCCAGCCGCTGTCGCGCGCCGCCATCCGCTCGGAAGCCGCCGTCATCTTCATGGCCGGTCATGAGACCACCGCCAACACCCTGGCCTGGTCCTGGTTCCTGCTGTCCCAGGCGCCCCATGTCCGCGACAGGCTCCATGCGGAGCTCGATACCGTGCTGGCAGGGCGCACGCCCGGCTTTGCGGATGTGGCCAACCTCCCCTTCACCCGGGCCGTGATCGAGGAAACCCTGCGGCTCTATCCGCCGGTGCCCGTTCTGGCCCGACAGGCCATGGAGGACGTGCAGGTGGGCCATCGCCACGTGCCCAAGGGCTCGATCCTGATGGTCGTGCCCTGGCTGCTCCACCGCAATCCCAAGCTCTGGGAGCGGGCGGACGAATTCGACCCGAGCCGCTTCCTGACCCGTGAGGGTCGGCCGAACAAATATGGCTACGTGCCCTTCTCCATCGGTCCGCGCATCTGCGCCGGGCTGCAATTCGGCATGGTGGAAGCGATCCTCAGTCTGGCCACCCTCGCCAGCCGCTTCGATCTGACCCTGAAACCGGGAACGGACGTTCAGCCGGTCTGCCGCCTGACCCTGCGCCCGGGGGAAACCCTGCCGATGATGCTGAGCCCGCGGACCGGTTCATGACTAACCGCCGAGACGTCCCGGCCGACGGACGCAGGCCGGGCTTCGAGCAGATTCCGATCGAGGAAACCCTGCCGTTCGAGCCCGCCGCGCCCCCGCTGGCGGACCTCTTTGCCGCAGAGCCCGCCCGCCGTCATGTGGCACGGCTCCACTGGCTGAAGCACCCGGTTCAGGGCGGCCTCAACCTCGCCTTTCACGCCGTCTTGCGCCACCTGCCCGTGACCTTCGTCTCCGCAGTCGGGGCAAGCCTTGCGCCCGTCTCGCGCCGGTGGCACCGGAACCGGGTCTTTGCCGCACGGATCCGCTCCAATCTGGAGGCACTCGCCGCCCATGGGCGGAGGCACGGCCTGGCGCTGCCAGAAGATGCACCCGATCCGCTGCTCGACCCGGACAACGGTCTCCATCGGCGCTGGTGGCGCAACATGGGCCGCAGCGTGGCGGAGTTCAGCGTTCTCAACCGGCTGGCGCGGCCGCCGCATCTGACCGTTTCAGGGGCTGAACATCTGGAGGCGGCCCAGGCGACAGGCCGTCCGCTGGTCTTCGTCTCGGTCCACCTCGGAACCTGGGAGGCCGTGATTGCCGCCACCCACACGGGGCCGGCCGGCCCCACGGTGGGCCCGTTTCAACCCGAGCCGAACCGCTTCACCAACCGGGTGATCTATCGCCTGCGCAAGGCGCGCGGCCAGTATCTCTTCCCGCCGGGGCAGAAATCCGCCTTCCGCCTGCACCGCCTGCTGACCGGACGGGCGGCGAACCTGATCATTTTCATCGATGAGGTGCGCGACGCGCAGGTTCACTTCCCCGCCTTCGGCCGCCCCACCACGCCGGGCGGCAACGCTCTTGTGGCGGTCAAGCTGGCCAATGCCGCTGAGGCCCTGATCGTGCCCGTACACTGCCTGCGGCGCGAGGGGGCCCGGCTCATGCTCACCCTCCACCCGGCCCTGCCCCGACCTGCCTCCGGCGCCTATGATCCCGCCGCCACCATCGCCACCCTGAACGGGATCTTCGAGCCTCTGATCCTGCGCCATCTGGCCCAGTGGTACATGCTCGCTGACTTGAGATATCCGAAGTTTCGACAGGGTGAGGCACCAGAGCGAAAACAGACTGCAAGTATTGACTAGTCAAAACTAACATATGCTCGGCCGATTCAGAGCAACACAAGCTACGTTATTCCTGAAAAAGCCTGACTCCCTTCTCCCGCAGCATGAATTCCTTAACTCTTGCCCGACGATAGTTTGGGCAGGCTCATGGCGTATGCCCGGATCAGGACCGGACGACCAGACTTGACGTGAAAAGCACATAGACCCGGAATTCAGGGGGGCCCCTTGCGAGCGCCAACGTCGACAACCGAAGACCCTGCAAAACCCAAAGGCCGCATCAACGCTGCCCCGCTTCATTCGGGCCAGGTCCGCCGCCTTCTCATTCTTTGCGTCGTGCTCTCCCTGACAGGGATCACCGCCCTTCTCCTCTGGTCTTCCTACACCCTCAACGTGACCCGGCGCGCGGACGAGCGCCGGATGATCGAACAGGCGGTTACCGGTCTCCAGTCCCGCATAGAGAAGACGGCACGCGCCTTCGTCTACTGGCCCGAAACCGGCCGGCGTCTGCAGGACCATGATCGGGACTGGCTTCAGGATCAGCTCGCCAGCCAGCTTGCCTCCAGCTACTTCATCGACCTGACAGGTCTCGGCGAGGAAGGGGAACACGGCGACACGCTCTGGCTCGTCGACCCCGCCGGCGCAATCCGCGAAAGCCTGATGGGCAAGGAGCTCTTTGCCACCCTGAGGAAAACCCTGCCACCGACCCGGCAGCTCATGTCAGGGCTCCACAACAGCGTGATCGAGCTCGAGGGTCGCATCTATTTCCTCTCGTCCGCCCTGTTCCAGCCTACCGCGAGCAACGATGAGGAAGAGCGCCCCGCAATGCTGCTCGTGTTCGGCCGGGAACTGACGCCCCAGGTCCTGGCCGAGATCGGCAGCACCACGACCCTGAGCGGGCTGACGCTCCACCCACCGAGCTTTCCCGGGCTGGAGGCCGCCACCACAGATGGCTATGCCCACTCCCTTCGCGATGCCTCCGGCATGCTGATCGGGCACCTGATCTGGACGCCGCAATATCCCGGAGAAATCCTGTTGCGGCAGGCGCTGCTGCCCGCCTCCATCGTCTGTATCATGCTGATCGGCATGTGCGCCGTCGCGCTTCGCCTCACCCGGTCCAATGCCGTGCGGCTGCGCGAACAGGAAAGCCGGGCCACCTGGCTTGCCCATCACGACAGCCTGACCAAGCTCCCCAACCGCGAGAACCTGCTCAAGGCGATGGGCTCGCCCAACGTGCTGGCCGAATGCGCCGCCGGACATGCGGCCATGATGCTGATCGACATCACCGGCCTGCGGGACATCAACAATGCGGTCGGACAGATCGGCGGCAACCATCTCATCCGCATGGTCGCCGAGCGCCTCACCCGTGCCCTTCCGCCTTCCGCCTTCCTGGCCCGCACCGGCGGTGACGAATTCGACGTGCTGCTGATCTCGCCCAATCCGGAAGAGGAAATCCGGGCCTGCGCGGAAGTGATCTACGAAGCCTTTGCCACCGACTACACCCTGTGCGGACAGGATTTCCAGGTGCGCGCCTCTGTCGGCTACGCCAGTTCCCAGCGCGACTTCTGCTCGATCGCCGAGCTCAAGCGCCGGTGCGATCTGGCGGTGCTGGAGGCCAAGCGCACCCGCTCGGGCGTGCCCCTGCGCTACACTCCCGATCTCGACAGCGTGCTCAACAATCACCGGGATCTGGAGGTTCGCCTGCGTCAGGCCATCGCCGACCGGCAGATCAACGTGGTCTATCAACCCATCATCTGCGCTCGCACCCGCAGCCTGCGCCGGGTGGAGGCGCTGTCACGCTGGACCCCGTCGGAGGCAGAAGGCCCCATCAGCCCGGAGGTCTTCATCTCTGTCGCGGAACAGGCAGGCCTCATCATTGCCCTCGGCCAGTCCATTCTGGAGAAGATCTGCAGGGACATGCAGATCTGGCCCGCTCTAAAGGTCAGCATCAATGCCTCGCCCAAGGAGCTGGCGGACCCGCGCTATGTGGCCCGGCTGATCCGCACCTGCCGCGACCATCACATCGCCCCCTCGCGCATCGCCATCGAGCTGACCGAAGGGGTTCTCGTGACGCAGCCCGAGGTCAGCCGCATGCGCCTGAACGCCCTGCGTGCGGCCGGCTTCGAGGTCTTCCTCGATGACTTCGGCGACGGCTTCTCCTCCATCGGCTATCTCCGCCGCCTGCCCTTCGACACCCTGAAGATCGACCGCAGCTTCACACGAGACCTGACGACAAGCGACGAGGCCCGCCAGCTGATCGTCGCCATTACCGCCATTGCCCGTGCCCTGCACATGAAGGTGGTGGCCGAAGGGGTGGAAACCGAGGAACAGGCCAACCTGCTCTTCATGGCCGACATCGACCACCTTCAGGGTTATCTCTTCGGCGCGCCCATGTGCTTCGCCGATCTGATCAACCGCTTCGGCGAGCAGCAGGAGGCATTCCGTCCCTTGCGCGCCTGACGGCGTCCTCTTCCTGCCGCACCGTCCCCGCCGGTCTCGGCTAGGTGGCGTCCATGCGATGCAACCAGCTTGCCGGTGAGCCGTTGTTCTGCCACACACATTCCGCTACCGGAACGCAGCGCAAGCACTCCCGGTCCTTGCCGCTCCGATGCCCAAGACAGAGCCTCACCACGCCCCATGATCCGGATTGCCTCCTACAACATCCAGAAATCCATCGGGGTCGACGGGCGCCGACAGCCGGAGCGCACCCTCAAGGTGCTCGGCGAGCTGGGATGCGACATCATCGCGCTGCAGGAGGCCGACCGCCGCTTCGGAGCCCGTCACTCCACCCTGCTGCCAGAACGCCTCGCCGAGGCCTGCGGCTTTCACCCGGTTCCCCTCGCTCGCCACGATGGCGGTCTGGGCTGGCATGGCAACGCCATTCTGGTGCGCGATGGGATCTGCGTGCGCAGCCATTCCTGCATCGACCTGCCCCAGCTGGAGCCCCGCGGCGCCGTCATGGCCGATCTGGAGATTGATGGCCGCCGCCTGCGTGTCGCCGCCACCCACCTGAGCCTTGTCGGTCACTTCCGCCAGCGGCAGATCGAACGGCTGATGCAGATCCTGCATCCGGACGAGGGATCGCCCCCGACTGTGCTCGTCGGCGATCTGAACGAATGGCGCGAGGAAGGACGGCCCCTGCGCGCCGTCAGCGCCCACTACACGATCACGAACCCGGGCAAGAGCTTTCCGTCTCCCTTCCCCGTCGCCAGCCTCGACCGCATCATGACCAGCGCCGATCTGCCGGTGCTGCGGTCCGGCGTCCACCGTTCAGCGACCGCCCGCATCGCCTCCGACCACTTGCCCGTCTGGGCGGATCTCGACCTCCCGGCCTGATCGCTTTCTCTCGGCGTGACACCGGATGCCGCCACCCGGTCTTCGGCCGGGATTGCCCTCCCTTGCCTCGCCTGAAGCTGCGGTCTTGGCATCCCGGACGAGGCAACCACGCCTGCCATCGAGATGGATCTTGAACGGTGGAGCAAGGGTGACGTGAGGGAATTGCCCCTATCGAAATTACGCGATTTCGGATATTCTGCGGGCAAAGAAGAGAAGATCAGGGAGAAAAACAGAATTATGCAGGATTTTGCACAAAGCTTCCTGCTGGCGGGCGGGCTCATTCTCGAAGCCGACCCCGCCCTTGTCGAAATCGTCCTGCTGTCCCTGCAGGTCACCCTGAGCGCGCTGCTCGCCTCCGCCCTGATCGGCCTGCCGCTGGGTGCGCTGCTGGCCGTCACCCGTTTCCCCGGCCGCCGTGCCCTCGTCGTCCTCACCAACGCGCTCATGGGCCTTCCGCCGGTCGTCGTCGGCCTGCTGGTCTACATGATGCTGTCCAATGCAGGGCCGCTAGGTGTACTGCGCCTGCTCTACACCCCGACGGCCATGGTCATCGCCCAGACCATTCTCATCACGCCGATCCTGATCGCGCTGACCCGCCAGGTGATCAACGATCTGGACCAGGAATATGCGGAGACCTTTCGCTCTCTGGGGGTCCCCGCGCCCACCGCCATCGCAGCACTCCTGTGGGATGGACGCTTCTCTCTCGTGACGGTGCTGCTCGCCGGGTTCGGGCGTGCGGTCGCCGAGGTCGGCGCGGTGATGATCGTCGGCGGCAACATCAACCACGTGACCCGGGTCATGACCACGGCCATCGCGCTTGAGACGTCGCGGGGCGATCTCGCCCTCGCGCTGGCACTCGGGCTGATCCTCCTGACCCTGGCGCTGGCGGTCAACGCCCTGACGTCCCTGATCAACGCACCGGCAAGGATGAGCGGGAATGTCCGACGTGCTTGAGACCCCGGCCTCCGTCACGGCCCGCAGCCTGCGCCGCTCGGGTCGTTCGCCCATGCCCCTGCGCGTGGAGGGGCTTACCCTCACGCTGGAGGGCACGCTGGTGCTCAACGACATCGACCTGGCGCTTGCCGATGACGGGGTCACGGCGATCCTTGGGCCCAATGGCGCGGGCAAGTCCCTGCTTCTGCGCTGCCTTCATGGTCTGGTCACGCCGACCCGGGGGACGATCCTCTGGCATCACGAAGGCCGCGACCACGCGCCGGATCTCGCCATCCGCAAGGCCCAGGCCCTGGTGGCGCAAAAGCCGGTGCTGCTGCGCCGCTCCGTTCTCGCCAATCTGAAATTCGTCGCCGGACTGCGCCGCCCGCGCCCCTCCACCGACGACCTCATGCAGGCGCTTCGCGAGGTCCGCCTCGAGCATCTGGCTCGCCAGAACGCCCGCACCCTGTCCGGGGGCGAACAGCAGCGCCTCGCGCTCGCGCGCGCCCTGCTGCATGACCCGCGCGTCCTGCTCCTTGACGAACCCTCCGCCAATCTGGACCCGGCCTCGACCCTGCTGATCGAGACCGCGATCCGGGCAGCGCGCGCCGCAGGCACCAAGGTGCTGCTGATCACCCACGACATGGCCCAGGCCCGCCGTCTCGCCGACGACGTGGTCTTCCTGCACAAGGGCCGGATTGTCGAGCACACGAGCGCCGCTGCCTTCTTCGACCGCCCGTCGAGCGCCGAGGCAGAGGCCTACGTGAAGGGAGACATCCTTCTCTGAGGTCCCCCGGGCGTGACGCCGCCTGGGTCCCACCCGCTTGCCGGTTCCCTTCGGGCCGGAAGACCATCACAAGACGCATTTGAGGGAGAAACATCCAGATGCACCAGTTCAACCGTCTCTTCGCCCGCACGATCCTCGGGGCGGGCCTCGCGCTTGCGACCCTCGTCGCCCCGATCGCATCCGCACAGGCCGCCGACCAGTTCATCGTCGTCCAGTCCACCACCTCCACCCAGAACTCCGGCCTTCTCGACGTGATCCTGCCGGAGTTCACCAAGAAGTCCGGCATCGAGGTGCGCGTCGTGGCCGTGGGCACCGGTCAGGCCATCAAGAACGCCGCCAATGGCGATGGTGACGTGCTCCTCGTCCATGCCAAGCCTGCGGAAGAAAAGTTCGTCGCCGATGGTGAAGGCGTGAAGCGCTTCGACGTGATGTACAACGACTTCGTCGTCGTCGGACCGGCCAGCGATCCCGCGGGCATCAAGGGCATGACCGACGCCAAGGCAGCGCTTGCCAAGATCGCCGAAGCCGGTTCCCCCTTCGCTTCGCGCGGCGACGACAGCGGCACCCACAAGAAGGAACAGGCACTCTGGAAGCTGGCCGGCGTGGACGTGAAGGCCGCCAAGGACTGGTACCGCGAGACCGGCTCCGGCATGGGCGCCACCCTGAACGTGGCCGCCGGCATGGACGCCTATACGCTCACCGACCGTGCCACCTGGCTCGCCTTCCAGAACCGTGGGTCCCTGGAAATCGTCACCCAGGGCGACGATATCCTGTTCAACCAGTATGGCGTCATTCTGGTCAATCCGGCCAAGCACCCGAACGTCAAGGCCGAAGCCGGCCAGGCCTTCATCGACTGGCTGATCGGCGCCGAAGGCCAGTCGGCCATCGCAGCCTACAAGATCAACGGCGAACAGCTGTTCTTCCCGAATGCGACCGCCACCAACTGAGTTTGGCCACGCCGATAAACTTCATTTGCTAAATGAAAAAAGCGCCGCAGGATCCTGCGGCGCTTTTGTTTTCTTCAGTTTAGTGTCCGATCCTGACCGGTCTTCACCCCATCAACGGCACGAGCAGCAGGTAGAGACCCGCCGACAGCAGCGCAGACGCCGGAACGGTGATCACCCAGGCCGCCACGATTGTGGAGAAATGGGCGCGGCGCACCAGCTTGCGGCGGAACATCTCTTCCCTGTTGCGCTGGGGACGGGTCGGCTTGGGACCCCGGCCATTCTTGGCCATCACGTAATTGAACCGGCGCAGCGAATTTGCGGTGTACCATTCGCGGAAGAAGCCCACGCCAAAGACCGCACCCACCGCAATGTGGGTGGAGGACACCGGCAGCCCCAGCGCGGAGGCGACGATCACGGTCAGCGCGGCAGACAGCGCCACGCAGAAGGCACGCATCGGGTTCAGCTTGGTGATCTGCTGGCCGACCATGTTGATCAGCTTCGGACCGAAGAGCAGCAGACCGAAGGAAATGCCGAAGGCTCCGACCGCCATGACCCAGAGCGGGATTTCCACCTTGCTGGCCACATCGCCGAACCCGGCCGTGTGCACGATGGCCGCCAGCGGCCCCACCGCGTTGGCCACATCATTGGCGCCATGGGCGAAGGACAGCAGCGCGGCCGAGACGACCAGCGGAACCTTGAAGAGCTTGCGCAGGGACTGGTTCTTGTTTTCCAGACCGCGCGACTGGCGCGCCACATAGGGCCGGGTGATCAGCAGGCTGGCGATGGCCGACCCGAGGCCGATCAGCAGCGCCATCGGCATGTCGATCTCGACGAGCTTCTTCACGCCCTTCAGCGCCAGATAGGTGGCAAAGGCCCCGGTCATCACGGCGATGAACACCGGCACCCAGCGCCGGGCTGCGGCGATCTTGTCGTCCCGGTAGACCACCAGAACCTTGATCAGATAGAGGAAGAAGGCCGCGATCACCCCGCCCATCAGCGGCGAGATCACCCAGCTGGCCGCAATCTGCCCCATGGTGCCCCAGCTCACCGCCGCAAAGCCTGCGGCAGCGATCCCGGCCCCCATGACACCGCCGACGATGGCGTGGGTGGTGGAAACCGGCGCCCCGATCCAGGTCGCCAGGTTGATCCAGAGCGCGGAGGAAATCAGGGCGGCCATCATGGCAGCCATGAAGACCGCCGGATTGGCGACCGCCGCCGGATCGATGATGCCCTTTGAAATCGTGCCGACCACATCGCCCCCGGCCAGCAGAGCGCCGGCGCTTTCGGCCACGGCGGCAATCAGCAGGGCCGTCAGCATGCTCATGGCGCGCGAGCCCACGGCGGGCCCGACGTTGTTGGCCACGTCATTGGCGCCGATGTTCAGCGCCATGTAGGCTCCGATCACCGCCGCGACGGCGACAATATAGGTGCCGGGAGAGTCGAAGAAGAAGAGCGTCGCCACCAGCCCGCAGACAAGAACGAAGAGCAGGCCGATGCCCGGCGCGACCAGACGCTTGCCCAGACTGCCCGTGGCTTCTCCCATGTAGGAGAGCTTGTCCAGATCCTTGTCGAGGGTCGGTTTATGGTACTGATTCATGCCATTCCACTCTGCTCGCGGGTGACGGTGTCACGAAACTGTCATATGCTGCGCCCCCGCATGACAGGAGATGAGCGGAATTTCAATTGTGAGACTTACGAGCAACGGCCTTTTTGGCGCATTTCCTCTAGAAACTGCCGGAGAATGGGCCGCGCGCCCTCTTCGTCGGTCAGCGCGATGGCCTCGTCCACGCTGAGCCAGCGCAGCTGCCGCTCGCCCGCTTCCGGGAACGTCTCGGCCTGGCCCTTGGCCTCCACCAGATAGACGAGCACATCCGTGTCCACCTTCAGCCCGCCGCCAACCCCCTTGTGCGAGGCAAACTGGGCATATGGCTCCTTGCGCGGAGCCTCGCCGATCACACCGGCTTCCTCGAAGGCCTCGATCACCGCCGTGCGGTGACCCTTCTTCTTCATCATGGGCCACCCCTTGGGCAGGATCCAGCGGCCACTGTCCCGCGTGGTGACCAGCAACACCTCGAGACGGCGGTTGGTCACCCGATAGCACAGCGCGGCAATCTGCAGCCGGTCCGGCACGGTGAAGAGGTTCTTGAACACCCGTTTCAGCTTTGAAGCCTTTCGCTCGCCGCGCTGCTTCCTGAGCCGGCTTATTGATTCTTCGTCAAATAGTCCGCGACAGAGCGAAAGGGTGCAACAGCTGGATGACATTCGCGCGACATCGCGCTGACGAGAGGCGCAAGACCCTGCGTCAGCCGCCGGTCAAAACGGCGTCATTACATCGTCCAGCTGCGCAAGTTGCCCTCTCAGGCCTCGCGCACCCGCACGTGACCGGCCTTCCAGGACCCTGGCCAGACCTCTGCGGCCCCCGACCGCAGCCGTCGGATCGCGGTGACCGGAACCCGGGCATGGAGCACCGGATCATCGCCGGCGCGCCCGTCGAAAACCTGGGTCTTGGCGCCGACGCCGGTGAAGCCGAGCGGCTCCTCGCAGGGCACGAAGAGCGCGGCGCCCGAAACATTGGTCTCCATCTGGGTGGTGCCCTCGGACCGGCCGATGGTGCCGCAGACGGCGACTGCACACATGAGTTCCACCGCCCGCGCCTTGGCACAGTCGAACACCCGGTGATAGCCCGACAGTTTCTCGGTCATGGAGGGGACCAGAAGCAGCTCGATCTTCTCTTCCGCCAGAAGCACGGAGAGCGCCGGCATTTCCACGTCCAGACAGATCAGCATGGCGGTTCGCACGCCCTGCCAGTCGAAGATGACGACCTCACCGCCGGGAACCAGCGTCCAGCTTTCCGGATCCTGCTCGCCCGGCGTCAGGCTCAGCTTGTCGTGGCGGATCTCGCGCCCGTCATGGGCATAGAAGACGGCCGTGTTGGTATAGCCGCCCTCGCATGCGACCGGCATGGAGCCGAGAAGCAGCGAGATCCCGAGCTTTTGCGGAAGAGGAGCCAGCAGCGCCCGCACATCCTCGCCCACGGCCGCGAGGAAGGTCATCTCCTCGGTCGGGGCCAGACCCTCCGGCTTGAAGGCAAGACAGGCCTCGATGGCATATTCGGGAAGGACGAGAAGCTCGGCCCCCTCTTCCTTCACCTGACGCAGACGCGCCTCCACATGAGCGGCGAAATCGGCGGCGGACCGGGGCGCGAACCCCAGGTTCATCGCCCAAAGGGCAATCGGCACATCAGTCATCTGGCAGGTATCCCGGGCATGAAGATCGGTTGTGGCGGGGTCACGTCAGACGCGAGTCTGCGGACGATGGCTCACACTAGCCCGGTTCGGCGGCCACTAAAAAGCCTCGGGCCCGAAAATGTCGGACCCTGAGACAGCCAGGCGCAAAAAGTCAGGTGAATGGCTTCAGCAGCGATCAGAACTGGGACGGCGCGCCGCGCGAAAACCAGACGATCAGCAGCGAGACAAGGGCTGCGGTGAGAACCAGCGGCGCACGCAGGAAGAAGGGGCTCTTGAGGCTGGAGAGTTTCGGCGTCTCACGCACCTGGCGCAGACCGGCAAGTGCCAGATCGGTGCGTCTGTCGAGTTCCGCAAACAATGTTTCCAGCTCGTTCTGAGCAGCCATGCCAGATCCCCCATCAGGCGATTCCTTCGCCTGACAAGACCCTAGGCCGCGAGCCTTTCCATATGGTTAATGCAAGTTAAAGAGCGCCTCTCCGGCTCAGACCCGCACCTTCTGCGGGTCCGCCACGTCCAGAATGCGCAACTGTGCCTTAGGGACACCCTGCCAGGTGTCGATGGACAGGGTTCCGGCCACATGCAGCGCCCCGCCCCGGTTGTGGAGCAGCATCTTTCCGTGGGGCTTGTCTTCTGCCTTGAAGCAGATCGCCTTGAGGCTGGCCCCGTCCCCGGCGGCCAGGGTCACGCGTACGTGACCATTGCCGACCACATCGGCGAATTTCACCCGGTGGGCGGGGAACACGAAGACCGGCTCCGCATGGCCTGCCCCATAGGGCCCGGCCTTCTCAAGAAGCTGCAGGAACTCGACACTCGCCCCCGTGGCGGTCAGCGCCCCGTCGATCTTCAGCTCCCGCTTTGCCGAAGCCGCCTCGACCTCCGCGCTCAGGATCTCGGCAAAGAAGGCGGCAAGGTCGCCGAGCCGGGAGCGCTCCACCGTCAGGCCGGCCGCCATGGCATGTCCGCCGCCCTTGACGAGCAGCTTGAGGTCCACCGCCTTGCGCACGGCCCGACCCAGATCCACCCCCTGGATGGATCGGCCGGAGCCTGTGCCCCTGCCCTCGCTGTCGAAGGCAATGGCAAAGGACGGACGCCGATGCGCCTCCTTCAGCCGCGAGGCCAGCAGGCCGACGATCCCCGGATGCCACTCCTCCGACCCGGTCAGCAGCACCGCCGGATCCTCGTTGGCCAGGGCGACGACCGCCTGCGCCTCGGCCTGTTCCAGCATCAGGGCTTCCATCGCCTGGCGTTCCTGATTGAGCTGGTTCAGCCGCTCGGCAATGGCGCGGGCTTCGTCCGCCGCACCGCAGGTGAGCAGCCGCGCGCCCAGGGCCGCATCGCCGATGCGTCCGCCTGCGTTGATCCGCGGTCCGAGCAGGAAGCCCAGATGATAGGGCGCGGGAGGTCCGTTGACGCGCGCCACATCGGCCAGAGCCGAGAGCCCCGCATTGCCGCGCCGGGCCATCACGTCGAGGCCGCGCATGACATAGGCCCGGTTGAGACCCTGCAGCGGCACCACATCGCACACGGTGCCGAGCGCCACGAGATCCAGCAATTGCATGAGATCGGGCTGACGACCGCCCGGGAAGGCGCCCCGGCGGCGAAGCTCCCGGTTGAGCCCGACAAGAAACAGGAAGGTGACGCCGACCGCCGCCAGATGCCCCTGCCCCGACAAGTCATCCTGCCGGTTCGGGTTGACGAGGGCGGCCACCGAGGGCAGCTCCTCGCCCACCTGGTGATGGTCGATCACCACCACGTCGAGGCCGAGGCGCCGGGCGCTCTCGAAGGCCTCGAAGGAGGTGCTGCCACAGTCCACAGTCACCAGCAGCCGGGCGCCGCTCTGGTGCAGCGCCTCGATGGCGGGACCGTTCGGCCCGTAACCTTCGATGATGCGGTCGGGAATGTGGATCACCGGATCGAGCCCGACCCAGCGCAGATAGCTTGCCAGAACCGCAGAGGACGTGGCCCCGTCCACGTCATAGTCGCCGAAGATCGCGATCCGCGTGCCCGCCTGTACCGCATCCGCGACACGCGCCACTGCCGCATCCATCCCCACCAGGGTGGAGGGATCGGGCATCAGGGTCTTGAGGGAGGGATTGAGGAAATCCTGGGCCGCCGGGGCCGCAACGCCGCGCGCCGCCATCACCCGGGCGAGCACGTCCGGCAGGCCCTCGCGCTGGGAAATCGTCGCGGCAGTCAGGGCCTGGGCATCGTTCAGCCGCTCGCGCCAGGCATTGTCATTGGCCGAGCGCGCGACCCCGAGGACGAGGCGTCCCGTCGATCCGTCTGGGCTGGAACTCATCATGGCTGCGGCCTTCCCTGCCCGCTGATCATGCGCTCTGTCTGCGGCTCGGACACGTCCCGGGATCCGGTGCCCCGTCTGTCGCTCGGACCGTCCGGCCGGCTTTCAAAAAAAGCGGGACCGCCGCCCCTTGCGGCGCGGCGGTCCACTTGTCATGCCCCAAGGCTCAGTCCAGGTGGAACTTGTCCAGCTGGGTGTGCTTGGCCTTGATGTAGCGCACCGTGCCCGTGGAGGAGCGCATCACCAGCGTGTGGGTGGTGATGTCGTTGCGGCCGAACTTGACGCCCTGCAGCAGGTTGCCGTCGGTCACGCCGGTGGCGGCGAACAGAACGTCCGGGCCTGCCATCTCTTCCAGGGTGTACTTCTTCTTGATGTCGTCGATGCCCATGCGATGGGCCCGCTCCACCTGCTCTTCGCGGGTGATCACCAGACGGGTCTGCATCTGGCCGCCGATGCAGCGCAGGGCCGCAGCCGCCAGAACGCCTTCCGGAGCCCCGCCGATGCCGGCGTAGAGATCGATGCCGGTCTCTTCCCAGTCGGTGGTGTGGATCACGCCGGCCACATCGCCGTCGCCGATCAGACGGATCGCCGCACCGGTGGCGCGGATGTCCTCGATCAGACGGGCATGGCGCGGACGGTCGAGCACGCAGGCGGTGATCTCGTGGATCTTCACGCCCTTTTCGCGGGCAACCGCTGCCAGGTTCTCGGCAATCGGCGCATCCAGATCGATCAGGCCGGCCGGATAGCCCGGGCCGATGGCGATCTTGTCCATGTAGCTGTCAGGCGCGTTGAGCAGGTCGCCTTCCGGCGCCATGGCAATCACCGCCAGGGAGTTCGGCAGGTTCTTGGCGCAGATGGTGGTGCCTTCCAGCGGATCGAGAGCGATGTCGACCTTCGGACCGACCTTGGTGCCGACTTTCTCGCCGATGTAGAGCATCGGTGCTTCGTCGCGTTCGCCTTCGCCGATCACCACGGTGCCGTCGATCGGCAGCCGGTTCAGTTCCCGGCGCATGGCGTCCACGGCGGCCTGGTCGGCGGCCATTTCGTCGCCATGACCGCGAAGACGGGCAGCGGAAACGGCCGCCCGCTCGGCCACACGCGCCAGCTCCAGTGTCAGAATACGATCCAGAACGCTGGATCCGGACGTTTCCTTCTTCGCCATCAAACTCTCCACTCTCATTCGGCCGGGCCGCCTCCCGCGTCACCCGGCCAAGGGATCAATTCAGTTTTTCAATTCGGATCATCTGCGGAACGCCCGAGATCACGCCGCTTGCGGCAATCTCGTCCAGCGCCTCGCGCACGGCGACTTCCGTCGTCTCGTGGGTGATCAGGATCACAGACTGCAGGTCGGTGGCCGCCACCTTCGCGCGGGCGCGCTGGACGATCGACTGCAGGGAAATGGCCTTGTTGCCCATCGCCTTGGCGATCTCAGCAAAGGCGCCCGGCCGGTCATGAACCGAGAAGCGGATGTAATAGCCGCCCTCGTGCCGGCGCATCTGCGCCCGGGTGTAATCCGCCAGCTCGTCGGCCGGCATGCCGAGCACGTTGGTGCGGCAGCCGCGGGCAAGATCCGCAATGTCGCTGACCACGGAGGACGCGGTCGCATCGCCGCCCGCCCCCGGGCCGACCAGCACCAGGCTGCCGACGAAATCCCCGTCCACGGCCACCGCATTCAGCACGCCGTCCACCTGGGCGATGGCGGAATGCTTGGGCACCATAGTCGGATGCACGCGCTGCTCGATGCCGGTGTCGGTCCGCTGGGCAACGCCCAGCAGCTTGATCCGGTAGCCGAGTTCGTCGGCTGCCTGGATGTCTGCGGTGGTGATCGAGGTGATGCCTTCCAGATAGACATCATCGGCGGAGATCTTGGTGCCAAAGGCGAGGCTCGTCAGGATGGCGAGCTTGTGCGCCGTGTCGTTGCCCTCGATGTCGAAGCTCGGATCGGCCTCCGCATAGCCCAGACGCTGGGCATCGGCGAGGCAGTCCTCGAAGGAAATGCCGTCCCGTTCCATCCGGGTGAGGATGTAGTTGCAGGTGCCGTTCATGATCCCATAGATGCGGTTCACCGCATTGCCCGACAGGCTTTCGCGCAGGGTCTTGACGATCGGGATGCCGCCGGCCACCGCCGCCTCGTAGTTGAGGCTCACCCGGTTCAGCTCGGCCAGCGCCGCCAGCTCGACGCCATGCTTGGCCAGCAGCGCCTTGTTGGCGGTGACCACATGCTTGCCGGCGCTGAGCGCTGCCCGCACGCTGTCTTCTGCCGGGCCGCTGTCGCCACCGATCAGCTCCACGAAGACGTCGATCTCGTCCGAATTGGCGAGCGCCACCGGGTCAGTGAACCAGGTCAGGCCGCTGACATCCACACCCCGGTCCCGGTTCGGGTCGCGCGCGCTGACGGCGACGACTTTCGCCGCACGCCCGTTCTTGCGCGCAAGCGCATCCCCATGCTGGCTCAGGAGCCGGATCACGGACGCACCCACGGTGCCAAGTCCAGCGACCCCAAGTCTCAAAGCATTTGCCATGTAAATCTTATTCCGGTTGATCTTCGTGAATTAGCGAGACGCCTCGATCGGCACCACGTTGTGCAATGTTTCGTCTGCGGTTTCAAGGAAACGGCGCACGTTGCGCGCGGCCTGGCGCAGGCGCTGTTCGTTCTCCACCAGACCGATGCGGACGTAGTCGTCGCCGTATTCGCCGAAGCCGATGCCCGGAGCCACGGCCACCTCGGCCTTCTCCAGCAGCAGCTTGGAGAACTCCAGGCTGCCGAGCGCCTTGAACTTCTCCGGGATCGGCGCCCAGACGAACATGCTCGCCTCCGGCGCCGGAATGGCCCATCCGGCGCGCGCGAAGGCATCGATCACCACGTCGCGGCGCTTCTTGTAGATGGCGCGGGTTTCCGCCACGCAGGCGTCCGAGCCGTTGAGAGCAGCGGTTGCCGCCACCTGGATCGGCGTGAAGGCACCGTAGTCCAGATAGGACTTCACCCGGGTGAGCGCGGCAATCAGCCGCTCGTTGCCCACGGCAAAGCCCATGCGCCAGCCAGGCATGGAGAAGGTCTTGGACAGGGAGGTGAACTCCGCCGTCACCTCGATCGCGCCTGGAACCTGCAGCACGGAGGGCGGCGGCGTGTCGCCGAAATAGATCTCCGAATAGGCCAGATCCGACAGGATGAAGATGTCATGCTTGCGGGCAAAGGCCACCACGTCCTTGTAGAACTCCAGGTCGGCGCAATAGGCCGTCGGGTTCGCCGGATAGCACAGGATGATGGCAAGCGGCTTCGGCACCGAGTGGATGACGGCACGTTCCAGCGCGTGGAAGAACTCCGGCCCCGGCTCGGCCGGGATGGAACGGATGGCCGCACCGGCCATCAGGAAGCCGAAGGTGTGGATCGGATAGCTCGGGTTCGGGCTCAGCACCACGTCGCCTGGTGCGGTGATCGCCTGGGCCATGTTGGCGAAGCCTTCCTTGGACCCCAGCGTGGCAACCACCTGGGTTTCCGGGTTCAGCTTCACGCCGAAGCGGCGCTCATAGTAATTCGCCTGGGCCTTGCGTAACCCATGAATGCCCTTGGAGGCGGAATAGCGATGAGAGCGCGGGTCCTGAACCACTTCCGTCAGCTTGTCGACAATGTGCTTCGGGGTCGGCAGGTCCGGGTTGCCCATGCCGAGATCAATGATGTCCGCGCCCGCCGCTCGCGCCTTGGCCTTGAGCCGGTTGACCTGTTCGAAGACATAAGGCGGCAGCCGCCGTGTCTTATGAAACTCTTCCATGGCGCGGATCCTTCGCGTTTTCGATCCCGTTGAACACTTGTCCCGGAAGCCAGCTCCCTCAAGGGGAGGCTTGCGGATGCCGCCTTTTAGCAGCAGGTCACCTTACCCGCACCAATCATCACGTGTTTGGACAGGTATTTTTCGCACTAGCGGCCGGTGGAACCGCTTGCCTCGATGGAGGCCAGGGCCGCCGCCCGCTCCGAGGCCGCGAGCGCCCGCATCTGGGCCGCCGTCGCGGTGGTTGCCGCAGGCTTCTGGGCGGTCTGGGCAAGCCCAAGCGCCTTGAGATAGGCAATCGTCGCCTCGAAGCTGGCCCCTTCCGAAAGGGTCACTGGCGCAGCCGCCCCGGAGGTCGACGCGGTGCCGGCCGCTGCCGGATCGGTTCCTCCGGCCCCGATGCCCCCGTCAACCGACTTGAGCAAGGCCACGCCCGGATCCGTCACCCCGCCGGCCGGCTCCGCCAGCGCCAGCGGCACTCCATCCGTCGCGCCCGCAACCGGTGTCGCGACGGTGGCCGCAGGAGGCTGCGCCGTCACCACCTCGAAGACGGTGGCGTCCGGCCCGAGCGCGCAGGCGCCAAGCGGCAGAAGGAGGAGGCTGAGACCCAGATGGAGACTGGGCAGGGACAGACGAGGCAAGTGTATGACTTCCGATTTTGCCAATGGCGCATAGCCGCACTTTACTGAGAAGACCAGCCCCAGAAAAGCCGTTCTGGTTCGCTCCCGACTATTTAATCGGTTGAGACCGGAAACTCTCCACCAGACGGACGGCAGAGGGAAAATCTGCCCGCGCGGCTGCGGCGATTTTTCGTCGGATTTGACGGGGGTCAAGGCAGAAAAACGCATTTGCGCATTGCCTTTTTCCGACAACCTGAGTGACACTTGCCCAAGAGCTGCCGCCGCAGGGCGCGCATCCGGTGCCTGCCGGAAAGACGTTTGGAGGAAAGCGCCTGACCATGGCTGACGAACGCCCGAAGCAGTTGATCAAATACATCGTCGACAATCCGGAAGCCTTTGCGCAGAACCTGGCAAAGGCCCTCGAAAACGCAGGCAAGGCACTGGCCGCCTATATCGCTCCGCGCGAGAATGGCGAGATCCGCAAGGGTGGCGGCACCGAGGAACTGACCTCCGTCATCCGCACCCTCGCCCAGATCGGCGACTACTGGACTTCCGACCCGCAGCGCGCGGTGGAGGCTCAGAACCGGCTGTGGACCGGCTATGCGGAGCTGTGGAACTCGTCCCTGAAGCGGATGATCGGCGAGGACACCGCGCCCGCCATCAGCCCCTCGCCCAAGGACAAGCGCTTCAAGGACCCGGACTGGAACGAGAACCAGTATTTTGACTTCCTCAAGCAGCTCTACCTGATCACCTCGTCCTGGGCGCAGGACATGGTGCGCGAGGCGGAGGGCATCGACGATCACACCCGCCACAAGGCGGAATTCTACATGGAGCAGATCACCAACGCGATCTCGCCCTCCAACTTCCTCTTCACCAATCCGGAGCTGCTGCGCCTCACCGTGGAATCGAACGGGGAGAACCTGGTGAAGGGCATGCAGCATCTGGCCGAGGACATCGCCGCCGGCCATGGCGAGCTGAAGATCCGCCAGACCGACACGAGCAAGTTCGCCCTCGGCGTGAACATGGCCATGACGCCGGGCAAGGTGATCGCCCAGAACGACGTGTGCCAGGTCATCCAGTATGACCCGACCACGCCCGACGTGCTGAAGCGGCCGCTGATGATCGTGCCGCCCTGGATCAACAAGTTCTACATTCTGGATCTCAACCCGGAAAAGTCCTTCATCAAGTGGGCGGTCGACCAGGGCCACACGGTCTTCGTCATCTCCTGGGTCAATCCGGGGCCACAGCAGGCGGGCAAGAGCTTCGAGCACTACATGAAGGAGGGCATCCTCGAGACCCTCGACGTGATCAAGAAGGCCACCCGCCAGTCAGAGGTGAATGCCATCGGCTATTGCGTCGGCGGCACCCTGTTGGCGGTGACGCTTGCCTACATGGCGGCGAAGAAGGACACCCGCATCGCCACCGCCACCTTCTTCACCACCCAGGTGGACTTCACCTTCGCCGGCGACCTCAAGGTCTTCGTCGATGAGGAACAGCTGGCCATCCTCGAAAAGCAGATGACCGAGACCGGCTATCTGGAGGGCTCGCGCATGGCGCAGGCCTTCAACATGCTGCGTTCCAACGATCTGATCTGGCCCTATGTGGTCAACAACTACCTGAAGGGCACCGATCCCTTCCCCTTCGACCTGCTCTACTGGAACGCGGACAGCACCCGCATGCCCGCCGCCAACCACGCCTTCTACCTGCGCAACTGCTATCTGGAGAACAACCTGTCGCGTGGCGAGATGGTGATCGACGGCGAGCGGCTGGATCTGGAGGACGTGACCATCCCGATCTACAATCTGGCGACCCGCGAGGATCACATCGCCCCGGCCCAGTCCGTCTTCCTCGGCTCCACATGCTTCGGCGGACCGGTGGAATACGTGCTGTCCGGATCGGGCCACATTGCCGGCGTGGTCAACCCGCCCGCCAAGGGCAAGTACCAGTACTGGACCGGCCGCGCGCCGAAGGGCACCTTCGAAAACTGGCTGCACAAGACCGAGGAGCACCCCGGCTCCTGGTGGCCCCACTGGGATGCCTGGATCCGCAAGCAGGACGACACCATGGCCAAGGCCCGCAAGCCCGGCGCCAACCGCATGAAGATCATCGAGGATGCGCCGGGTTCCTATGTGAAGGCCAAGGCCTGATCGGGCAGAGTGAAGACATGCCCCGCGCACAGGCGCGAGACGGCGGCCTGGGGTCTTGACCGGCCCCACGACCGGTCGCGGGTCCGAGGAAGTACGGAGACGGCAATTAACCTCCCCTTTCCGCAACTGTGCCCTATAATGACTGACGCAAGTGTTCTTCGTGAGGTGACATGCAGCCCGCGCCGAAAATTCCGCGCCCCCGGACCATGCCGGCCCCCATGCCGGCAGGGACCATCCGCGCGCTCGGCATGGACAGCGCCGCCTGGCACCGTCACGCCTCGCCCTGGAGCGTCTACACCCGCATGGCCACCCTGCCCTTCCTGGCAGCGGCCATCTGGAGCCACAGCCTGCTTGGCCCCTGGGCGGCCCTCGGCCTGACCCTGCTGGTGGTGATCTGGCTGCGGGTCAATCCGCGCCTCTTCCCGGCTCCGAAGAACACGGAGAACTGGGCCTCCAAAGCCACCTTCGGCGAGCGCATCTGGCTGAACCGCCGTCAGGTGCCCATCCCCCGCGACGTGGATCAGGCCGCCCTCTTGCTCTCCGCCGTCACCGCCATCGGCTTCATCGCCACCCTGGTCGGCGCCCTGCGCAACGACTGGATGGTTCTGCTGCCCGGTCTGGCCGTCACCTACGCGGGCAAGCTCGTCCTGCTGAACCGGCTGGTCCAGCTCTACGAGCGGATGCGCAATGCCCATCCCCTCTACCGCTTCTGGTCCATCGCACCGCAGAACGACAACGATCGCCAGCCAACTCCCCCTGTCAACTGATCGGCAGCGCCGCATGGGGTGCCCCCTCATTCCGAGGGCGCATGGTCCGCGATGAAGCGGGCCAGATGCCCGATGATCTCCGGCGGCACCGGGCGGTGCGGATCGGTGTATGTGGCAAGATTGTCTTGCCGCTCCGTCGAGGTCACCGCTTTCAACACATGAGTGACGCCCGCCAGCAGATGCAGCTCCGCATCAGGCCGCGCCCGCGCCAGTCGCCGCGCATCCTCCACCTGCACCTGAAGATCCTGTTCGCCCTGCAGAATCAGAAGGGGAAGCGACGTGGCGCCGAGCATCTTCGCCGGATCATGGGCAAGAAGATCAATGAGATAGCCCTGCAGGCGCGGAGCGAACAAGGACGCAAGCTCCGGGGGCAGCTCGTTCTCCGGCACCGGCTCGCCCCGTTCCAACTGCGCGATCACCCGTTCGGCCTCTGCAAGCAAGGGCGCCGAGGCGGGGTTTTGCGCAAGCTGCTCGCGTAGCAGCACACCGAGCGGACGCCCGGGAGCGGCGACCAGCAGCAGGCCGCAGACCGCCCCGCGCAAGTCCGCGCGGGCGACCGCCTTCAGGGCCACCAGCCCGCCTTCCGAATGCCCCAAAAGCCAGATGCACGCGAGGCCGGTCCGCCCCCGCATGACAGAAACCCAGGCCGCCACATCCTGCCCATAGGCGTCAAGCGTCACGTCGTTCGGATCGGCGGTGGCCGCAGCACTTTCGAACAGGCCGCGCTTGTCCACCCGCAGGCTGCTGATGCCCTCTTGCGCGAGACCCTCGGCAAGAAGCCTGTAGGTGTTCGGTCCCAGTCCCTTCGAAAACAGCCCGTCCCGGTCGATAGGTCCGGATCCCGGCAGGATCAGCACTCCGGCCGAGTGGCCCGGAGCGCTCAGTAAGGTGCCGGCGAGAGGCCCCGTCGGACCGGGCGCCCGGACCTCCTCAGCCCGCACCGCCGTCTCGCTTGAGACAAGAAGCCCGGCCAAGACCACGAGCGCGTAAAGCGGCCTTTGCAGGATACGGAAACGCTGGAGAGATCGAAACATGAGGGCACACTCCGTTTCCCGGCCGCTGGACGGCCGGTGCGAAAAGTCTCCCTCGCGATGGTGGATCATTCTAGCGTCGTCAGTTCGGGCCAGGCAATGCCCGACACCTTGCCCGGCGCGTCACATGACGCGTCACATCGCGCCGGAAGAGGACCGGGAGAGCAAGGTGAAGCCCTTCCGGTCCAATCCGTTAGTCGGCCTGCGATCAGTCTTCGCCTTGCCCGGCGAGCCGACGCTCGGCCAGAAGACCGAAGTAGTGCTGGGCAATCGTCGCCCCGGCAATGGAAGTGATGTCCGCATGGTCATAGGCCGGGGACACTTCCACCACGTCGCCGCCGACGAAGTCGATATCCCCCAGACGGCGCAGGATCATCAGCGCCTCGCGCGACGACAGGCCACCGGCCACCGGCGTGCCCGTGCCCGGGGCGAAGGCGGGATCCAGACAGTCGATATCGAAGGTCATGTAGGCCTTGGAATCGCCCACCCGGTCCTTGATCAGCTCGACAACCCCGTTGACGCCCAGCTGCTCGACCTCTTCCCCATAAAGGATCTCGAGGCCGCAGGTTTCCGGCGCATGGGTGCGGATGCCGATCTGGATGGACTTCTCCGGATCGATCAGCCCCTCGCGCACGGCACGCCCGGTGAAGGTGCCATGGTCGATCCGGTCGCCCTGATCGTCCCAAGTGTCCTGATGGGCATCGAACTGCACCAGGGCCAGCGGCCCGTGCCTGGCCACATGGGCCTTGAGCAGCGGATAGGTGACGAAGTGATCGCCGCCGATGGAGAAGAGATGGACGCCCTGGTCGAGGATTTCCCGCGCCTGACGTTCGATATGGCCCGGAATATCGGCGTTCTTGCCATAGTCGAAGGAGCAGTCGCCGTAATCCACGACGGACAGCACCTTGAACGGGTCCGCCTGGAACGGATACTGCGGATCGCCATCGAAGATGGCCGAGGCCCGGCGCACCCCTTGCGGACCGAAGCGCGCGCCCGGCCGGTTGGAGACGGAGGCGTCAAAGGGAATGCCCCACACCGCCGCATCCACGCCGGTCAGATCGCGGCTGTAGCGTCGTCGCATGAAGGAGAGAACCCCGCCATAGGTGGGCTCATGAGCCCCGCCGAGAATGGAGGAGCCGAACACCGCATTGTCGGTGGGCCGGGGGTTCTTGCTGTCGGACATGGATCGCCTTTCGAAACGGGTTCAACCGGCACCAGCCCTAGCGAAACCCGCAGCTCTTCACAAGCGGGAAGCGGATGCTCCGCCCCTCTCTCTCCCACCCCTTACTTTGCCGACGCACCGCAGACGTCGCGACGGCAGGGCGACAGCACTCCGAAGCGGAAGGAAGGGACGCCATGCGCCGACGGGCTGCCAAAGCCGCCTCCCCCTGAAAGGATCGCCGTGACCCGGGTGTTGCCGATTCCCAGTTCCGCTTTTCCATCGCCGGTCACGTCGCCGGCGGCTAGAGCCGTGATCCGGTCACTGCCATCGACCGGATAATCATTCGCCACCAGCTGATTGGTGACCAGCGCGCCCTTGGTCTGGCTCCAGGAGAAGGTCATGACCCGCTGGAACCCGACAGATTTGTTGCCGTGAGGCATGCGTCCAACGATAATTTCGTCCAGACCGTCGCCGTCCAGATCCGCCATGGCGACCCGCGACGCGGCGATATCCCTGGCCCAGGTCTCGCCGATAGGGCGTTTGTTGTCGTTCTTCGGCTCGGTGTAGTTGCGGTGGAGATCGGTCTCCAGCACCTTTACCCGCAGATTGACAGAGCTGTCGCGGGAGACCGCAATCTCGTCGAGTGCATCTTCATCCAGTTGCCCGACGGCAATATCGGTGGCGCGTGCTCCCGGTCCCCAATCCTCGCCAGCGGTGAAAAGCCGTGTGATCTTCAGTGCCTTGGTCGGATCCCCCGAAGCGCTCCCGCTATCCAGTTCGATGGAAAAGGCATAGATCCTGGCCTCGCCCTTCCTGTCCGCATCAGTCAGCACAATCAGCTCCTTTTTCTGCGGAAGGCGCGCGCCCGCAGCGTCCAGACCACACGCATTGACCGGATCGAGCACACCGTTCAGGGGATAAGGCGCCTCGCAGCCCAATTCGGCCCAGGCCACTGCAATCGCCTTGTGTCCGTCAAGATGACCGTCGAACCGCAGGGGAAAATACTGGTCCTGCGCCGCCGTTCCCTTGCGCCCGCGCATGATCACTTGCACGGCGCCAGGGCGCGTGCCCTGATAGCCACTCCCGCGATCCTCATCGTCGGTCGCCACCGCGATCTCGTCGATCCCATCCCCATCCAGATCCCCAAAGGCAATGTCGCGAACGGAAGACGTACCCCAGTCCTTCCCGATCTCGAAATAGGGCATGAGGCGCCCCTGAGGGTAAGCTCCTTCATATCCATAGACCGCCATGCGCATGTTCACGGTGCTGCGCCGGCCGATGGCGACTTCCTGCCGGGGAATTTCGCCATCGCGGGACAGGGCCGCCAAACGCTCGCCGATGTTGCCCATGGCAACCGCCGTCCCATAGGCACCGTTGCCCCAGTCCGCGCCGGTCAGGCTGCTGCCGCGCAAGGGGGCGTAATTGGTCATGCGGTCAAGCACATGTACCCGCGCCTCGCCGGCAACAGGCGTGTCGGACACCACCACGACCTCCCCCTTGCCGTTGCCAGTAAGGTCGCCAATGGCTATTCCGGTCGCCGCAAAGGCGTTGTGCCAGTCTCCGCCTCCGAGATGATCTTTCAGGCCCGGATAAAGCAGGCGGAGCCCCTGCTGGTCGAGCCTGGAGAGCACCTCGCCTCCCATCAGCTCCTCATCGCAGTCGGCGGCGACGCATTCGATGGTCTTGCGCGCCGTGATCCCCAACGTGACTGCCATGCGCTTGCCGAATGCGTGACTGGAATAATGCATGATCGACGCATAGTCGTAGGGCGTCAGGGTCTGTGTCGCATCCTCCTCGGCGCGGTCAAAATTGCCCTCCACGTCCTCTTGGATATTGTCGGAAAGGATCCGGACGTATTTTTCCCTGTCAGGCCTGTTTTGCTCATGGAACATCCCGAGTGCATGCAGGAGCTCGTGGGTCACCGTCCTGTTTCCAGGCCGGACACAGCGATCATTCAGGATCAGGACCTGCTCGTCGCTCTGGCGGCCGACAGGCGAGCTTCCGCAGACATTCGTCACGCTCGAATCCTGCCGGATTAACAGTTTTCCGCCATATCCAGGTTCGTTGATGAAGCGTACATTGCTCACCTGCTCGATCCGGTCCATGTGCTCGCGGATAATGCCTTCCTCGCGCAGGGTGAAATCACCTGCTGAAATTTCGTAGGGAACCACTCCGTCCGGCCAGAGCAGATCCGGATCGCTCAGGGCAAGCAACGGCTGGCGCACGGTGCGCAGATCTCCGGTGCCCGAAAGATCCCGCTCGGGCTGGGGGGGCGGCGCGGGCATTCGCCCACTATACCAAGGCGCCGTCTGGTCCCCTGCCTGCCGCCGGGCGATCTCGTCTTCTGCGCCCAGCACGATGTCATCCATCAGCGCGAGGCCGTCTTTGGCCCGGTAGGTCACCCGCGACACTTTGGAGGCAAATGGCAGACGCAACATGGCACTGCGCGTTTCCCCCAGCTTGAGGGTAAGTGATGCGATATGGTTGGTTGTCACGCCGATGAGGCCGAGCGCATTGCGGCATCCGTGGCGGACCTTTTCAG
This sequence comes from Roseibium aestuarii, assembly GCF_008477545.1. Classification (GTDB taxonomy): domain Bacteria; phylum Pseudomonadota; class Alphaproteobacteria; order Rhizobiales; family Stappiaceae; genus Roseibium; species Roseibium aestuarii. The sequence goes on from NZ_VORA01000001.1 coordinate 1,958,849, forward strand.
AAAAAAGAGTGTGCCCCGGCGCACGGACCACTACCAGAACCTCCCCGGCCGGCAAGGATCCCTCGATCGTGTCCGTCAGCTTCGCCTGACCGCCGAGTACCTCTGCGCCGCCATCACTCTTGACGAAATAGCGCAGAGATACTTCCTCGGGTGCCTGCATCGCAGTTTCGATGAAAAGCCGGAACGGACAGGTCAGACGCGCGTCTGGCCTGTCAATCGGGAGAACGGGCAAGTCAGGTTTCTTGAGGTCAAGCTGGAGCTCCCCGCCAGACGGGAGGACGCCTTGCGCAGAGACAGGATTCGTCCCCGCCAAGCAAAGCAGTGTGACCGGGAGCACGGCGGAAAGGCGCGGAAGACCACAGCGCAGCCATGCCGTGCAAAAAAGCGAAAGTAGCATGGAAATCCTCTTAAAAAACAGAAGCTTCCAGGAAAAAATGCGCCCCTGAAGCTGAGGAACCGACAAACTACCCTAACGTAAATTTCAAAAAACAAAACCCGCTCGATCCGGATTTTTCTGTCACCACCTCGCTCTAGGCTTGCGTGAGGAGTTATCCGGAGACGATCGAACAAAAAGACATCCAGACACGAAAAAACCCGCCGGAAATCTCCGGCGGGTTTTCTGAAATCGGTCCTTCGACCAGATCTGCGAAGCGATTAACGCTTGGAGAACTGGAACGAACGACGTGCCTTTGCACGGCCGAACTTCTTGCGCTCGACCACGCGGCTGTCGCGGGTGAGGAAGCCGTTCTTCTTCAGGATCGCGCGCAGTTCCGGCTCGTAGTGGGTCAGAGCCTTGGAGATGCCGTGACGAACGGCACCGGCCTGACCGGACAGGCCACCACCGGTGACGGTGGCGACGACGTCGAACTGGCCATCACGGTCGCAGAGAACGATCGGCTGACGCAGGATCATCTGCAGCACCGGACGTGCGAAATAGGCAGTGAAGTCCTTGCCGTTCACGGTGATCTTGCCGGAGCCCGGCTTGACCCACACGCGGGCAATGGCGTCCTTACGCTTGCCGGTGGCATAGGCGCGGCCCTGTGCGTCCAGCTTCTGGACATGCACCGGAGCTTCCTGAGCAGCAGACACGGCGCCGCCCAGCTCTTCCAGGGAGTTCAGCTCAGCCATTAGTCAGCCCTCTTCCCGTTCTTTTCGTTGAGGCTCTTGACGTCGACCAGTTCCGGCGACTGAGCTTCATGCGGATGCTCTGCACCGGCGTAAATGCGCAGGTTCTTGAGCTGCTTGTTGGACAGCGGACCGCCCGGCATCATGCGCTGCACGGCCTTTTCCAGGACGCGCTCCGGGAAACGGCCTTCCAGGATTGCACGTGCGGTGCGCTCCTTGATGCCGCCCGGGTGGCCGGTGTGCCAGTAGTACTTCTTGTTGTCGTACTTGCGGCCGGTCAGCACGACCTTGTCGGCGTTGATGACGATGATGTTGTCACCGGTGTCGACGTGGGGCGTGTAGGTCGGCAGATGCTTGCCGCGCAGGTGGTTGGCGATGTAGGCGGCCAGGCGGCCGACAACCATGCCTTCTGCGTCGATCAAGATCCACTTTTTCTCGACCTCAGCCGGCTTGGCAGAGAAGGTCTTCATGTGTGTCGATCCATGATTGGGGTCGTTTAAACCAAAAGGCCCGCGAGCCGCCGGATCCCGGCGCTGACGGACCTTCATTCGTCGGCGCAGCTTATACGTCAGGGAAAAAGACCGGTCAAGAGCATTCATTCGAGCGACAGTGCGAAAAAACAAGCAAAAACAATAGCTTAAAAAAACGGTATTATATTACCACTTCTTTTTGCCCGGCTTTGCCTCACCGTCAGCCGCTCCACGGGCCATCTGCGTCCAAAAGCACCAGCCACGGCGCCTTGAGCGCGAATTCGCGTCAATTGCGGCCAATCCATGGCATGGGCCGCGCACGACATCAAATATACCCGCCCGACCCGCAAATAATCCCGTTGCTGCCGACACTCCGCAGGAGGAACATCAGACCGCCCGCTACACCTGCTTTCCGCAGATCCCTGCGGGCGGCTTTGCGCGAAAGCCAATCGCGTAACAGGCAGACCTGCCCTTTCCGGATTGCCTTCCCATGTTCACCACTTCCTGGCTCATGGCTCTTGGTGGAGCCGCCACCGCCTTCGCGGTGATCATCTTCCTGTATCTTGCCCTGCGCGCGGTTCACGGCACCAAGGCCATGCCCGCCTGGGTCTGGGGCGACATGATGACCCAGATCGTCTGCGTGATGCTGACGGCCGGCTTCGCCGTCACCGCCATCGGCACCTTCGTCGCCGCTTCCCGCCTGCCTTTCGAGGTCTGGGGCGATTCGGCCATTGCCCTGGCCCTCCTGCTCGCCTCGGGCGCTCTGGCCGGCCTGGTGTTCTCCAGCCTGCGCGGGCTCGCCCACCGCATGAGCCACTGACCCTGACTGCCGGTGTGGAAACGCACCGGCAGTTCCCTCTCAGCTTGCACCCACCGCCGCAGCACCGTCCTGCGCCCGCGCCTCGTCCCGCGGCGGAATGGAATAGGTCGCCGTTGCGTGGGCGCAGAGATCCTCGTCCCCCTCGCTGGCGAGAAGGCACTCCACCACGGCCAGACGCTTGCCCAGCTTCAACAGCCGACAGGTGGCGATCATGTCGCCCGGCGCCGGGCGCTTCAGGAAATTGATGTTGAGATTCGTGGTCACCGCCATGGCCACCGGCCCCGCATGGGCCAAAACCACCGTATAGGCCGCCACATCCGCAAGCGTCATCATCGCCGGACCGGAAACGGTTCCACCCGGGCGCAGGTGCATGGTGGTCGTCCGCAGGCGCATCACCGTCTGTCCGGGCGCCACATCTTCCATGAAAAACCCGCCATTCACCTGCGGAAAATGATCCTTCAGGAACGTCCGGACCTCCTCCAGCGTCATTACAGGCTGCATGCTTCCTCCCAAAATCCGCGCCAGTATCTAACGCTTACGTAAACGGTATTCGTGCATCCTGACAAGGGCAACACCGGCAACCGCGCGGCGCTTCTCCCCAGCCGGCCGTGACCGCTGCTCGCCACGCTCTCCCGCGCAGTCTATAAGACAGGAAGATCAAGAAGACACGCAGATGTGCCACAGGCCCGTGCTGCAAGCCCTTGCCCATCAGGAGGAAACAGGACCATGAGCGAGCTCGACGCCGCCGCGACGCCCCAGACCGAAGACCGCCCGCTGCTTGGCACCCTGCTCCACCAGGGCGTCTATCGCATCGTGATGCAGCGGCCGGAGCGGATGAACGCCCTCTCCCGCCCCATGATGGCGGCGCTTTCCGCCGAGCTCACCCGCGCGGCCGAAGATCCGGCGATCCGGGTGGTGCTGATCGGGGCGGAAGGCAAGGTCTTCTGCGCCGGCCATGACCTGAAGGAACTGACCGCCGCCCGGGCCGAGGCCGACGGCGGCAAGGCGACCTATCAGGCGATCATGAAGCAATGCGCCGACCTGATGCAGCAGATCGTGCGCTGCCCCAAGCCGGTGATCGCCGTCGTCACCGGGGTGGCCACGGCCGCAGGTTGCCAGCTCGTCGCCTCCTGCGATCTGGCGCTGGCCACCGACACGGCCACCTTCTGCACCCCGGGCGTCAACATCGGGCTCTTCTGTTCAACGCCGATGGTGGCCCTGTCGCGCAATGCCTCGCCGAAGCAGGCCATGGAAATGTTGCTGACGGGCGAGAGCATCGACGCCTCCACCGCCAAGGACTTCGGCCTCATCAACCGCATCATCCCGCGCGACTATCTGGAGCAGGTGGTGCAAAAATACGCCGAGGCCATCGCCTCCAAGTCGGCCCACACTCTCAAGATCGGCAAGGAAGCCTTCTATCGGCAGATCGAGATGCCCCTCGACAAGGCCTATGACTATGCCGCCGGCGTGATGGTGGAGAACATGATGGCCCGGGATGCGGAGGAAGGCATCAGCGCGTTCCTGAAAAAGCGCAAGCCGGAGTGGAGCGACAGCTGACCCGCAGCGCCTTTTTCGGCCGATAGCCGTTAGCCAATGGTCAGTGGACAAATGTCAGCGGTCAGCGGTCGAAATCGAAATTCCGGCGACGCTGTTCCCACAGCTTCTCGCCGATCAGGCAATCATAGGGCTCTGCCGGGCGGAACTGCACCGGCAGGGCCCTTTTGCCGGAAGCCCCCTGATCCGCGAAATAGGGTGCAGCCGGATCCGGATCTGAGCTCGGTCCGGGTCCGTGTCCGGGCGCGACCCCGCCGATCTCCATGACCAGCTTGCGCCGCACGGCTTCGGGAAATTCCGCCCAGTCCCACACGGGCACCACGAAACTGGTGGGACCGCCGACGACGCAGGCCTGATAGTAGCGGTCGAGCCCGTCGATGCTGAAACCGGAATAGGCGCCGCCCCTTGTCATCAGCGGCAGCCCGTTGATCACGATGCCCTGTTCCACCGCCGCGTCGCGGGCCGCGACCACCGGCAGGCCCTCGTTGTTGGGGCCATCTCCGGAAATGTCGATCACCCGCCGCTCCGCGTCGAAGGACAACCGCTCGAACAGGGCCGAAGCGCTGCGGATCGCGCCGGAAATCGACGTGCGGCTTGCCCCCAGACTGCGCCCGGCCAGAAGATGGGCCGCGACCGCCTCCGCGTCCTCGCGCGTCTCGATCACGGTCCAGTCCAGCACCAGCTGGCTGTGCCCCTGCCCGGCCCATTCCAGAAAGCTCACGGCGATGCGCCCATGCGCCCCATAGCCGATGGCCTGGAGCACGGCGGGATCGGCAATCGCCGCCGCATAGCCCTTGCGCTGGATGAGGAGCTCATCCACCGCCATGGAGCGGGAGACATCCACCGCAAGCACCAGCGCCACATCAACGGCGGCCGGAGCGCTCTGGGCCTGTGCAGAACCTGGCCCGCCAAAAGACAGGCCCGCGCAAAAGGCAGCGCAAAGGGCAAGAGCCCCCGCCAGCGCGACAAGACAGGAAGAATGACGATTTTCACCCATGCCGTTACGGTAACCCGTGCCGGATCGCCCGTCAGCGGCAAAAGCCGCGCTCTCGGCCCCGCGCCGGTCACGCTTCTGTGAGACCGCAGGATCCCGATCGTGCTGCCGGCGCCGGGAAAAGCCGTTGCAAGCGCCGGCGTTTCCTGACTGGATGGAGCGGTTTTCGAAGCACGAGAGTGACTTGCATGAATCACGACGCCTACCCCGACGCCTATATCAAGGCCATCCTGGACGAGGTGAAGACCATTGCCCTCGTCGGCGCCAGCGCCAACCCGGTGCGTCCCTCCCACTTCGTGACGAAATATCTTCTCGCCAAGGGCTATGAGGTCTGGCCGGTCAATCCGGGCCTCGCCGGCAGCGAACTTCTGGGCCAGACGGTATATGCCAGCCTTAAGGACCTGCCCGCCACCCCCGACATGGTGGACATCTTCCGCAATGCGGAGGCCGCCGCCGGGATCATCGACGAGATCCTCGGACGCGGCACCACCTCCGGCACCCTGCCGAAGGTGATCTGGATGCAGCAGGGAGTGCGCCATGACGCCGCCGCCGCCCGGGCGGAAGCCGCCGGGATCCGGGTCGTCATGGATCGCTGCCCAAAGATCGAATACGGCCGCCTCTCCGGCGAGATCGGCTGGATGGGCGTGAACTCCCGCACCATCTCCTCCCGACGCCCGGTCCTCAAGCAGGGCTTCCAGCGCCGGGGCCTCGCCGACGATCATGGCTGAGCCGTCAGCGATCCGATAAACACTGACAGAATCGCCAGACCTTCCGGCCAGACGCCCAGCCCGCTCGATCCGTTGATGTGCCCCAGATCGCCCAACACCAGAAAGCGGCTTCCCCACAGCCGAGCTTGCGCCTGAGAATAGGCAACGGAGCCATAGGGATCGTTCGAGCTGGCCACCACCATCGAGGGAAACGGCAAGGCCTTTGCCGGCACCGGGCGAAAACTGGCCGCTGCATCGGGAAACGCAGCGCCGTCAGGGTCCGGGAGCGCCACCAGAAGGGCCCCGGCAATCGGCACTCTTGTCCGGGCCGCCCAATGCGCCACAAGAAGACAGGCAAGGCTGTGCGCCACGAGAACGGGAGGTGCGGAACAGACGCCGATTGCCCGGTCCAGCGCAGCAATCCAGTCATCAAGCTCCGGCGCATCCCAGCTCGTCGGCTGAAACCGCAAGAAGCGATTGTCGCCTGCTTCCCAAAGGCTTTGCCAGTGGTCCTGCCCTGAATTTCCGATCCCCGGCAAATTTAGGATTTCCATCGTCGCGTCCTTCCGCAATGATCTGAGATCAGCACAGCTTGCCGATGAAATTCCGGCGCAGGAATGGGAATTCATCGGGAAAGAGATGCTAAAGCCGATGAATTAAAGGTCGACCATGCAAAAGACAGCGACATCCCGTCCACCCCTCGATCCGACGGATATCGCCATCCTCGAGATCCTGCAGGAGAACGCGCGCATCGGCATCTCCGAACTGGGCCGGCGCATCGGCCTCTCCCAACCCGCCACATCCGAGCGGGTCAAACGGCTGGAAGAGCGAGGCGTCATCACCGGCTATGGCGCTCGCATTTCACCCGAGGCGCTAGGACTTGGCATGATGGCCCTGATCCGCGTCGCCACCACCCATGAGCATATCAAGCCCTGCCTCAAGCAGTTTGCCGAGATGCCGCACGTCATCGAGGTTCATCGGCTGACGGGCGAAGACTGTTTCCTGCTCAAGGTCCTGGTGCCGGATCCGGGTCAGCTCGAAACCATCGTCGACGCGGTCGCCCGTCATGGCGCCGTCAAGACCGCGCTCGTCCTGCGCAGCGAACCCGCCAAGCCGCTCGGACGGGAGCTCCTGCGCCGTCTCTAGGCCTGCGAGCCACGGGGAAGCACCCGCTGCTTCATAAAGAGCTCTGCCCCTTTACGGGTGTCGTCCCCTCCGCCACACTGCGCAAAACTTACGAGGAGGAAACATTTGATGAGCGAAGGAATTCCCGGCTTTTCCACCCTGGCGATTCACGCCGGTGCCCAGCCCGACCCGTCCACCGGCGCCCGTGTGACGCCGATCTACCAGACCGCGTCCTTCGTCTTTGACGACGTGGATCATGCGGCCTCCCTGTTCGGCCTTCAGGCTTTCGGCAACATCTACACCCGCATCACCAATCCCACGACGGCGGTTCTGGAAGAGCGCGTCGCAGCGCTTGAGGGCGGCACGGCAGCCCTTGCCACGGCCTCCGGTCACGCGGCTCAGCTGCTCGCCTTCCACGCCCTGATGCAGCCCGGTGACACGATCGTTGCCGCCAACAAGCTCTATGGCGGCTCGATCAACCAGCTCAATCACTCCTTCAAGAGCTTTGGCTGGAACGTGCGCTGGGTCGACCCGGCCGACATGGGCGCCATCGAGGCGGCCATCGACGGCACGGTGAAGGCGATCTTCATCGAAAGCCTGGCGAACCCGGGCGGCGTGGTCACCGATATCGCCTCCATCTCCGCCATTGCCCGCAAGCACCGGGTGCCGCTCGTCGTCGACAACACCCTGGCCACTCCCTATCTCTGCCGCCCGATCGAGCACGGGGCCGACATCGTGCTCCACTCGCTGACCAAGTTCATGGGCGGCCACGGCAATTCCATGGGCGGCATCCTGGTGGATGGCGGCAGCTTCGACTGGTCGGCCGACGACCGCTATCCCATGCTGTCCAAGCCCCGCCCGGAATATGACGGCCTCGTCCTGCACGAGACCTTCGGCAACTTCGCCTTCGCCATCGCCTGCCGCGTGCTGGGCCTGCGCGACCTGGGCCCGGCCATTTCCCCCTTCAACGCCTTCATGATCCTGACCGGGATCGAGACCCTGCCCCTGCGCATGCAGCGCCACTGCGACAACGCCAAGGCGGTCGCGGCCTTCCTGAAGGGCCACGACAAGGTGGGCTGGGTGTCCTATGCCGGGCTGGAGGGCGATGCCTATCACGGGCTGCAGCAGACCTACATGCCCAAGGGCGGCGGCGCGGTCTTCACCTTCGGCCTGAAGGGCGGCTATGACGCGGGGGTGGCGCTGGTCTCCAACGTCCAGCTCTTCTCCCATCTGGCCAACATCGGCGACACCCGGTCGCTGATCATCCATCCGGCCTCCACCACCCACCGCCAGCTGACCGACGCGCAGAAGACCGCCGCCGGTGCCGGGCCGGACGTGGTGCGTGTCTCCATCGGTCTGGAAGATGCGGCCGACATCATCGCCGATCTGGCCCAGGCGCTCGATCCGCTCTGAGCCGACAAACCATGCAAGAAGGGCCCGCTCTGCGGGCCCTTCAGGTCAGCGAACCATCTGACATTCGCGCCCGGGACGCAGGCAGAGCCTGAAGATCCGGCATCGATGAGCCCCGCCCCCCATAGCCACTGGACCAGAAAGCTCAAGGACGGGACAAGAGAGATCTCTGGCTCACCGATCCCGGGTTGCGCTACGCTTGCCCGGGATGACGAGGAAGAGAGTGCTGCCGAAGCCTCGTCCCTCCGCCGCGCCGTCCCGGCCCTGAGCCGGGACCCACTCTTCTCTCGAATATCCATTGGAGCGTCGGTTGTGAGGTCCCGGATCTCCGCTTGCGCTGCGTCCGGGACGGCGGAGCGGTTATTGACCTTCCGAAAGGCTATCCCCCTCTGGCAAAGTCCCTCCACCGTCCTCCCGAACGAAGGCAAGGCCCGAAGATCCGGGAGCCGTGCGCCAAGAACCTGATCAGCATGACGACGCACCGGCAAGACACGACATGCACCAAGTGGGCCCGCACTGCGGGCCCTTTTCACGTTTCGCTCAGGCTGCGGCGGAGACCGCGCGGAAGGGCAATTCGCGCACCTCGCCCCCCGTCACCTGCAGGATGCTGCAATGAGGCACCTCGACCCAGGCATCAGGCGCCTTGTCGAGCGGTTCGGACACCACGGTCGTGCCTTCCGCGAAGCGCCGGTAGTAGAGGCTCGGCGCCAGATGATCCGAGGCATAGCGCGCCGCAAAGAGGCTCTCCCCGTTGGACCAGGCGGCGGCAAAGCGCATGTGCGGCAGGCCATCCGCCTCGCGGGCGATCTGCTCCACATCCTTCACCGCCCGCACCATCGCCCCCACCGGATCCGCGTCGAGACCGTAGCCGACCGCAATCAGGAACAGGGCCTCGCTGTCGGTCGCGCCCGTGCGGTAGCGATAGAGGTGATCGGGGATCAGCGCATCGAGCCGCTTGCGCACCCGCTCATAGCCGCCCACCTGGCCGTTGTGCATGAAGCACCAGCGGCCGGAGGTGAAGGGATGGCAGTTCTCGTGGTTCGTGGCCGTGCCCGTGGAGGCGCGGATATGGGCGAGAAACAGCGGCGAGCGCACATGATGGGCAAGCTGCAGCAGGTTCGCATCCGACCAGGCCGGTCGCACGTCCTTGTAGACGCAGGGCGCCTGACGGCTGTCGTACCAGGCCATGCCGAACCCGTCCGCATTCACCGGCGTCTTGCACGAGACCGCGTTGCGGCTCTGATGCACCAGCGAATGTTCCGGTCCGCAGACCAGTTCCTCGAGATATTTCGGAGTCCCGCTCCAGGCCGCCCAGCGACACATCAGGCCGCCTCCGCCCGCACCCGGAACCGGGCCGTGGAAGGATCGGCCTCATAGGCCAGACAGGACGGATAGGGCGCACGCGCCAGCTCCGCCACGGCGCCGAGAATGGTCTCGACCTTCTTGTCGCTCATCAGGACACTCAGATTGAGCCGGGTCCAGCCCGGCTTTTCCATTTCCTCTCCAGACAGGATGGCCTGACGCAGGGCTTCGGAGTGGTCCTGATCCAGCCCCAGCAGCCGATGGGCATAGGGGCCGGCGCAGGCGCATCCACCGCGCGCCTGAATCCCGTGGAGATCTGCGAGCATGCGCGTGACAAGTTGCGGATGCAAGTTGCCACCTTCGCGCATGTCACGGATGCGGAAGGAAAAAATCGGAAGACTGTGGCGCTTCTGCGGCTGGCCGAGCAGCTCGATCTCCGGGCAGTTTCCCCAGACCTCCAGCGCCCGCGCCTTCAGCGCCGCGTGTCGCCGGTCCATGACCTCCTGACCGATGGCATCCTTGACCAGGAAGGCGAGCGCGGCGCGGATATCCCCAAGCACGTTGGGCGTGCCCGCCTCCTCGCGCACCGCCACATCGGTGCTGTAGTCATGGCCCCAGGGCGAGACGAATCGCACCGTCCCGCCGCCCGGAACGCTCGGCCGGGTCTCGCGCACCGCATCCCGGCGCAGGACCAGCACGCCGGACGCCCCCGGCCCGCCGACGAACTTGTGCGGCGACACCACCACCGCATCCATCCCCTGCCCCATGTCGATGGGCAGATAGGGCCCGCCGCCCGCATAGTCCCAGACCGAGAGCGCCCCATACCGCTTCAAGAGTGCTGTGACGGCGGCGACACCGGTCAGGATCCCCGTGACATTGGACAGGGCGGAAAAGGCGCCGACGACAAGCCGTTCGGGATCCGCCGTCCGCAGCACCCGCTCCAGCTCGCCCAGATCCGGACCGCCGGTCTCCGCTTCGCCGATCTCGATCACCTCCGCCCCGCTTTCGCGCCATGGCAGGATGTTGGAGTGATGCTCGTAGGGACCGATCAGCACCAGCGGCCGCTCGCCGCGCGCCACCGCACCGGAGACCCCGAGCAGCGTCACCAGCCGGTTCAGCCCGGCGGTTGCTCCGTTGCCGCAGAAGATCACCGCATGGCTCGCGTCCGCGCCGCAGAGACGCGCGATTGCGGCCCGCCCCGCCCGCCGCAGCCGGGTCATGAAGGCGCCACAGGTGGAGGCCTCCGTGTGGCTATTGGCATAAAGCGGCAGCACCTCCTCCAGGATGAAATGCTCCACCTGGCGCAGGGCCCGGCCGGAGGCGACGTAATCCGCATAGATTAGCGGCTTTGGGCCGAAACCTCCGTCGATCATCCGCCCCTCGCCGATGACACCTGCGCTCAGCCGGGCAAGATGGTCCGGCCCGGCGAGGCTGTCGCGGAAGGATTGGAGAAGGGTTTCAGCATGATCTGGGGTCATTTGATCGCTCCGGGGCTTGAGAACCGGATGCTATGATCGGCAGGCCTTGGATTTCATCACAGATTTCTCGGGACGACACGGGCATATTGTGTCATATGACCCAACATGAAGCACGCTCTCGACCCTCTTGATCGAAAGATCCTCAAGGTCCTGCAACAGGACGCCCGCCTCTCCCAGCGCGAGATCGCGGACCGAGTCGGCCTGTCCCAGAATGCCTGCTGGCGCCGGTTGAAGGTGCTGGAGGAACGTGGCGTGATCCGCGGACACACGATCCGCCTCGACCCGCAGGAGCTCGGGCTGGGCCTGACGGTCTTCGTCATGGTGCGCACGCGCCACCACGCGCGCGAATGGCTGGAAACCTTCCGCCGCCAGGTGATCGCCATTCCCAATGTGATCGATTTCTTCCGCCTCGCCGGCGACTACGACTACATGCTGAAGATCATGGTCGAGGACATGAATGCCTTCGACCGGATCTATCAGGCCCTGATCGACAAGGTGGAGCTGGAGACCGTGACCTCCTACATCACCATGGAAGCGATCGCCGACAGCCGCGACCTGCCGCTGTGAACGGCACGGTCGCCTGAAATTTCCGAGAGACGGTCTGCCCGCGCGTCAGCGCTCGATCTCTCCGCCGAAGGCTTCCACCAGCATCTGCTTGGTGAAGGGCTTGCTCAGCACCGGGATCTTCGCAAAGCGCCGGTCCTCCAGGAACGACGTGTCGTCGTAGCCACTGGCGAAGATGAAGGGCGTGCCATCGGCCAGCAGCCGCTCGGCGATCGGCAGGCTGGTCTCCACCCCCAGGTTGATGTCCAGCACGGCCATGTCGATGCCGCCCTCGTCCACCCGGCGCAGGCCGGACGAGACGCTGTTGGCCAGGACAACTTCCTTGAAACCGATCTCGCGCAACATGTCCTCGCCATCCATGGCGATGATCACGTTGTCCTCCACCAGAAGAACCCTGCCCTTGCGTGCGTCCACGGCAATCTCCTTCGGTGCGGGAACATCATGAGCCGGGGCCCGGTAACCTTCATCGAGATCGCGCTGGCAGAACCGGGCCGGGATCCGGAAGAAGGCACTGACGCCCGCCTCCTGATAGTCGATCTCCGCCACCCCGTGCAGCTCGTGCGGAACGGAATGCTCGATGATCGTCGAGCCAAAGCCCCGCCGGCTCGGCTTGCCGACCGCAGGGCCGCCGCGCTCCTGCCAGTCAATCAGAACGGAGCCATCTGGGTTCATCTTCCAGGTCACCGAGAGACGGCCCTCCGGGCGGGACAATGCGCCATATTTGGCAGCATTGGTCACCATCTCGTGCATGACGAGAGCGATGGTGGAAAAGGCCTGGGGCTCCAGCATCACCGGGTCACCGGAGAGATCCACCTGATCGCCGATTTCCTCTGAATAGGCTCGGATCTCGTTCTCAAGCAGCAGACGCAGAGGCCCGGGCGACCAGTTGCCCCGGGTGATCTGGTCATGGGCTCGCGCCAGCGCGCCGATGCGGCCATTTACCGTCTCGGTGAAATGCTCCGGCGAGAGCGACATCTGCCGGGTCTTCGACACCACGCCCTGGATGAGGGTGAGAATGTTGCGCACCCGGTGGTTCAGCTCGGCAATCAGCGTGTCCTGCCGCCGGTTGGCCTCCTGCTGCAGGCGATCATTGGCATCGACCGAGCGCAGGATCACCTCCAGCAGCGTCGTGCGCAGGACTTCCGTGATTCGCAGGTCCGAGCGCGTCCAGTGCTCGGACTGGCCGGTCAGCTCTTCCTTCCAGGCCTCGAAGCTCTTGCGCGGCGTCAGGCGTGCGCCATTCGGCCCGTATTCGATCGCCTTCTCCGGCTTGCCGGCCCAGGTGACCGACTGGACCACCTCACCCCGGAAGAAGAGCAGATAGTCGCGCGGGCGACGGGACACGGGGATCGCAAGCACTCCGGGAATACGCAGGGTGAAGTCCGATTCGCCCATCAGGGTGGAGAGCCGGTTGGACGAGAAGACCCGGCTTGCAGCCGACCGGTTGAGCAGCTTGCGCAAGGACTTCACATCCTCCGGCGAGGCCGCGAGCCCCAGGCTCGCATAGTCCTCGTCCACCAGGATCGCGACCCCGTCGCAGCTCACCACCTCCATGAAGGCTTCCAGATAGTCCTTCAGATTGTCGAAGACGGATCCCTCGACACTGACGGAGGCCATCACCCGGTCATGCAGGGCGCGCGCCCGGGCCTCAACCGTCAGCATCTCGTCCTGTTCCCGCTTGGCCACTTCCCGCGAGAACATCTGGGAGAAGAGCTCGGCGGCGGTGCGCCGGTCGAAGCCGATCAGCTTCGGCGCATAATGGTGACAGGCGAACAGGCCCCAGAGCTTTCCATCGACGATGATCGAGATGGACAGCGACGCCTTGACGCCCATGTTGCGCAGATATTCCAGATGGATTTCCGAGACCGAGCGCAGCACGCTGAGAGACAGGTCGATCGGACGGCCGTCATAGCGCAGCGGCGGCTCCAGCCGCGACACCTCGCCGTCCACGTCGGCGATGATGCGGAACTGGTTGCGCAGATAGAGTTGGCGAGCCTGCGGCGGGATGTCATAGGACGGGTAGCGCAACCCGAGGAAACTATCGACCTGCGGACTGCGGGATTCGGCCACCACTTCGCCCGATCCGTCGGGCAGGAAGCGATAGACCATCACCCGGTCGAAATCGGTAACGAAGCGCACCTGTCGAGCGGCCTGCTCCAGGAAGGCCGAGAAGCGGATGTCGGTGCCCAGACGCGACATCATCGAGCGAACGACGGACATGGCGTCCAGTCGGTGCGCATGATGGGTCAGCTCGACCTCAATGATGATGAGATCTTCCGACTTGTGCAGGGCCACGTCGAAGCTGCGCCCGTCGCCAAACACGTCGACGCCAAACATGCGTTCGCCACCATCGGAATACTGAATCCACTGCAACCGCGAGCGCATGTCGTGCAGACTGTCGCGGGAGAAGATGTTGGCCGCCGGAGTGCCGAGCAGGTCATCGGGTGCTTGGCGCGCGAAACGCTCGCAGTTGTCGCTCACATGCGCCAGCAACCAGTCATTCGAGAAGGCAAACAGACACCCGAAAGCCTGAACACCACCGAGAAGGTGGATCGGCTCCCGCTCGCAATTTCCCAGGTCGACGATTTCCATTGAGCCTTTGCCTGTTACGCGGTGTGAGGACTTATCCCGCAGTGGCAGGACGCAAAGCAGTGAAGTGGAGAATCGAGGAGAGGCAGTCGAACTTCGCGCAACACGCATGAAAGTGGCGCATGCGGCCGCGCGATCAAGATAAAGAGACGTCTCGTTCCCCCTCAGAACCGAAACGCATCTGCGAACTCGGAAATATTACCGGTGCGGAAACAGGGATCAAATTAATTTTCCGGATATACATACTATTACGTATTTTTCGAAACGGACCCTGAGGAAAACTTCCTAAGCCCTTGAGGACGCTCAGGCTGAAAAACAGGGAGGGATGATCACAGTCGCAACCCGGGATTGATCCGCCGACGACGGGGCGCCTGCTATGGCCCGGACGCAAGACATTCTGAGCCCCCTAATACGCAGTGCCCCTTGCGTACCAGCGGAAAAAGTGTCTCAGGCAGCCACCCATTTTTCGACTGGAACAATGCGGGCCGGCAGGAGCCCCAGTGTTTCACGCCAGGGCGCAAATGTGAAAAGCCACGCGCCGGCCCTCACACCCGCACGTGGCTTTTTCAAGAAGCGAGAGGTTTGATCCCCGTCAGAGGAAGGCGCGGAAGGCCTTGTGGGCACCGGCGACCATGCCATCGCGATCGGCAAGCGTTGCATCCGCCTCGCTCAGGGCGGCAAGGAAGGTCGGCCAGTAGCGGCACTCGGCCGATTCAGACAGGAAGCGGGAAGCCCGCGTGGCATCGGAAGCGCGTGCCATCATCCGCGCGCCCAGACGGGAGCCTTCCACCACATAGAGCGCACCCCAGATTTCGGCGGGCGACAGGAAGACCAGGTCCTCCGCAGCGGCCTCTGCCGGGATCTCACCAGAGGACCCGCTTGCGAGATCCGCATCGATGAGCGCGGCGCGGCGGCGTTCGGGGAAAGCCGGAAGCACGGCCTCGGCGCCCGACCGCTCGAGCGCGGTTTCGATCCGGCCGAAGCCCTTGCGGAAGAAGCGCAGCAGCCCCGCCACGCCCTCAGCCGTGTGCAGATCGTTGAACTCCGCCTGCTGGTCGACCACGTCGTGAAGGGCGCGAGTTTCGCGGGCCAGATGGAAGCGAATATCGTCGCCCACGGAAGAAACCTTGGTCATGACCCACCAGTCAGTTTAGAATTACTATAATCAAGCCAGATACTTACGGCTTCTTTTCTTATGTGGATCACCCCGCCGCCGTCAAGATGCTGTCGACATCTCAAAGGCCGTGCAGCGCCGTCTCCTTCACCGTGTCCATGGCCACATAGGTACTGGTCGAGGACACATGCGGCAGGGAGGAGATCTTCTCTCCCATCACCCTCCGATACTCGGCGATGTCCCGGGTCCGGACCTTCAGCAGATAATCGTAACCGCCTGCGATCATGTGGCATTCCTCGATCTCGGGCACCTTGGCCACCGCATCGTTGAAGGCCTTCAGCGCCGCCTCGCGCGTGTCCAGCAACCGCGCCTCGACAAAGGCGATGTGACTGCGCCCCAGCTTCGCCGGGGACAGGGTGGCGCGATAGTTGAGGATCACCCCTTCCGTCTCCAGCCGGCGCACCCGCGCCAGCACCGGCGTCTTCGACAGGCCGACCTTTTCGGCCAGCGCCGTCATGGAGATGCGTCCATCGACCGCCAGAATGTTGAGAATCGCATGGTCGATCCGGTCCAGCTCGACAATTTCATTTGGCGTGTCTTTGGCCTGCATTTTAGTCCGATCGTCTGCTCAGAAAATTATTTTGGACGGTTTGAAGTCCAGGGCGAGAGTAGAATAGCGCAAACGCCACAGGAGGCAATACATGCGCGCTGCCCGCGACACCTTCGATGCCATCGACGCCCTCAAGCTGACCGACGAAACCGCCCTGCTGCGCCAGCTGGCCGCGCAGGCCAACCTGACCGCGAGCGATCGCAGCGCCATCGTCGGTGCCGCCGCCGATCTCGTGCGCCGCATCCGCAAGGACGACAGCCTGGGCCTGATGGAGGTCTTCCTCGCCGAATACGGCCTGTCGACGGAAGAAGGCATCGCGCTCATGTGTCTGGCCGAAGCGCTGCTGCGCGTGCCCGATGCGGCCACCATCGACGACCTGATCGAGGACAAGATCGTGCCGCACGACTGGTCCGCTCACCGGGGACACTCCCGCTCGGCGCTGGTCAACAGCTCGACCATCGGCCTCGCCCTCACCTCCAAGGTTCTGGACGGCGAGAAGCCCGGCCTCACCGGTATCGTCCGTGGTGCCGTGAAGCGTCTGGGAGAGCCGGTGATCCGCGCCGCCGTCGCCCAGGGCATGCGAGAGATGGGCCGCCAGTTCGTGCTTGGCGAGACCATCCAGAAGGCCATGGAACGCGCCACCCGCCAGGAGGCCAAGGGCTTCACCTATTCCTATGACATGCTGGGCGAGGCCGCCATGACCCGGGCCGCCGCCGAGTTCTACAAGAAGAGCTATTCCGACACGATCGCGGCGCTGACGCCCGCCTGCACCCGCCCCGACATGCGCGACAATCCGGGCGTCTCGGTCAAGCTCTCCGCCCTGCATCCGCGCTACGAGGTCGCCCAGGAAGAGCGGGTTCTGGCGGAGCTCGTGCCCGTGCTGCGCGATCTGGCCCTGCAGGCCAAGGCCGCCAACATGAACCTGAACGTGGATGCGGAGGAGGCCGACCGGCTGGTCCTGTCGCTTCAGGTGATGGAGCGGGTTCTGGAGGATGAGGGGCTCGCGGGCTGGGACGGCTTCGGCGTGGTGGTCCAGGCCTATTCGCGCCGGGCCGGTGCTGTACTCGACTGGCTCCACGAAACCGCCACCCGCCTCGACCGGCGCATCACCGTGCGCCTCGTCAAGGGCGCCTATTGGGATGCGGAGGTCAAGCATGCGCAGGTGGAAGGCCTGCCCGACTTCCCCGTCTTCACCCGCAAGGCCTATTCGGACGTGAGCTACATTGCCAATGCGCGCAAGCTGCTGGCCATGACCGACCGGATCTATCCGCAATTCGCCACCCACAACGCTCACACCATGGCCGCGGTTCTGCATCTGGCCCGCGACCTGCCGAAGGACTGCTTCGAGTTCCAGCGCCTGCATGGGATGGGCGAGAAGCTGCATGAATTCGTCAAGGGCGACAACGGCACCCGCTGCCGCATCTATGCGCCTGTGGGCGCCCATCGCGACCTGCTGGCCTACCTGGTCCGCCGGCTTCTGGAAAACGGGGCCAACTCCTCCTTCGTCAACCAGATCGTGGACGAGCGCATCGCGCCCGAGAAAGTCGTCGCCTGCCCGCTGACGGAAGCCGAGGCTCTCGGCTTCCAGCCGAGCCCGATCCTCGCCAAGGGGCCGGGCCTCTTCGGAGCCGCGCGCCGCAACTCCCAGGGCCACGACCTGTCCAGCCGCATCACGCTGGCCGAAGTCGACGAGGCACGCCGGCGCACCCGGCCGGATCTCGCCCTCTCCAGCATCGCCGGGCGCCTCAGTGGCACCGTAACCGCGTCGGCACACAACCCGGCAACGGGTGCCACCATCGGCACCGTGAAGATCGCCTCGCCCGAGGATGTCGACGCCGCCCTTGCCGCCGCACGCCCCTGGGATGCGCCGGTGGAAGAGCGGGCGCGCATCCTGAATGCGGCAGCCGATCTCTACGAGGCCGAAACCGCGACCTTCTTCGCCCTTCTGGCGGCAGAAGCCGGCAAGACCCTCGCCGATTGCGTCGGCGAGGTGCGCGAGGCCGTCGACTTCCTGCGCTACTACGCAGCCAATGCGGCAGACCATGAACCGGCGGCGCCGCAAGGCATCTTCACCTGCATCAGCCCCTGGAACTTCCCGCTGGCCATCTTCTCCGGCCAGATCGCAGCCGCCCTTGCGGCCGGAAACGGAGTGCTGGCGAAGCCCGCCGAACAGACGCCGCTGATTGCGACCCATGCGGTCTCCCTGCTCCACCGGGCCGGTGTTCCGGCGCAAGCCCTGCAGCTTCTGATCGGATCCGGCGCCACCGTCGGCGCAGCCCTCACCAGCGACCCGCGCGTCAACGGCGTGGCCTTCACCGGTTCCACGGCGACCGCCCAGCGCATCCGCCGGGCGATGGCGGCCAACATGGCGCCGGATGCCCCGCTGATCGCCGAAACCGGCGGGCTCAACGCCATGATCGTCGACAGCACCGCCCTGCCCGAACAGGCCGCCCGCGATGTCGTGTCCTCCGCCTTCCAATCGGCAGGTCAACGCTGCTCGGCCCTGCGCTGCCTTTATGTGCAGGAAGACATCGCCCCGGCCTTCATCGAGATGCTTCAGGGCGTGATGGATGAACTGGTGCTCGGCGATCCGGCCTTGCTCACCACCGATATCGGTCCGGTGATCGATGACGCGGCGGCCAAGACCATCCGCGACCACATCGCGGTGGCGAGGGCCGAGGGGCGTCTCGTGAAGCAGCTCGACGCTCCCGCCACCGGCACTTTCGTCGGCCCCGCCCTGATCCGGGTCAGCGGCATTGCCGATCTGAAGCGCGAGATCTTCGGTCCGGTGCTGCATGTGGCAACCTTCCGCGCCGAACAGCTGGATGACGTGGTGGCGGCCATCAACGCCACCGGCTACGGCCTGACCTTTGGCCTTCACACCCGCATCACCTCCCGCGTCAAGGCGGTGAGCGAGAAGATGCACGTCGGCAACGTCTATGTGAACCGCAACCAGATCGGCGCCATCGTCGGCAGCCAGCCCTTCGGCGGCGAAGGCCTGTCCGGAACGGGTCCGAAGGCGGGTGGCCCGGCCTATCTGTCCCGCTTCAAGGCCCACCCGGTCGAGAGCGGACTGGCGGAGATGACGGCAGCCAGCGACCGCGCGGCAGATCTCGTCGAACTGCGCAAGCTGCTGGCGACAGCCGATGCGGAGCGCCCGGTGATCAGCGAGGACCTGCCCGGGCCCACCGGTGAAAGCAACCGCCTGTCGCGGATCGCCCGCAAGCCGGTGCTCTGCCTCGGCCCCGGAGAGGCGGCCGCCAACCGCCAGCGCGACCTGATCGTCGCCATGGGCGGCAATGCGGTGGCCGAGGGAGGTCGCCTCGCGCCTCAGGACCTGATCGGACTGGACGGCTTCTCGGCCGTGGTCTGGTGGGGCGATGAAACGCAGGCCCGCGCCTATGCCCAGGCGCTGTCCGAAAGGGACGGTCCCATCCTGCCGCTGATCGCCGGTCAGCCGGACACGGGTCATATCTTCCACGAGCGCCACGTCTGCATCGACACCACCGCAGCCGGCGGCAACGCGGCCCTGCTGGCCCAGTCGGCCCAGATCGCCGGCAAGGCCTGACCGTCGCGCCCTGCGGGAACCCAGAATGAAGAATGCGAAAACCGGACTGGAAAAGTCCGGTTTTTTGCGTTAGAGCGCGAGACACGCTTTGCCCCTGCGGCAAGTGCCCATCGTCTCCGACTTCCCAGCGAATGTGCCGCTCGTGACCTTTCATCCCAACATGAACAGCCGCATCTCCGGCGTCACCGTGCTGGAGGAGCTGCGCTGCCGGGCCTGGCCGGGGGTCATTGCCGACGTGTGGAATGTCTCCTGTGCGGAAGGCGCGGAAGGCCACTATGTGTCTCGTGCGCCCCGGCTCTTCATGATGCTGGAAGGCGACGCCGATCTGCGCCTCAACCTGCGCAGCACAGACAGCGGGCCGGAACATGCGCTGTCTCCCGAGAGGCCGCTATGCTTCATCCCGGCCGAAATGCCAATCTGGTCGCGCATTTCTCCGGGAGGGACGATGCGCCATCTCGATCTGCATCTGGACATGGCCTCCCTGTCGGAGCGGCTCGCCGGACGTCTGGACCGGGTGTCCCTGAACGAGGCTCTGCAGGCTCCGCAATTCTCCCTGACCGATCCGCGTCTTCTGCAAGTCGCCCGGCTCATCGGCCGGGAGACCGCCGATCCAGACGGGCTGGACGATCTTTATGGCGAGAGCCTGGTGACGGCACTTGTCACCCTTCTGGCCCGTCCGAGGCCCGCCGCCCGGGCCCAGCGCGGCAAGCTGCCTGCCCGCCATCTGCGCAAGGTGATGGACCATATCTCCGAGAATGTGGCGCGCAGCATCTCGCTGAAGGAACTGGCGGATCTGGTGGGCCTGTCGCCCTCCTATTTCTCCGAGGCCTTCAAGCAGTCCACCGGTCTTCCGCCCCACCGCTGGCAGATGGCCCGCCGGGTGCAGGAGGCCAAGCGGCTTCTGCGCGACCAGCGCCTGAGCCCCACCGAGGCCGCCCTCGCCGCGGGCTTTGCCGACCAGGCCCATTTCACCCGAGTGTTCCGCCGCTTCGAGGGCACGACGCCCGGCGCCTGGCTGCGCAGCCTCGACGGCTGAACACACGCGGACCGGAACATTTGCCGGAATTTCGTTCAAGAGACCGAAGAAACGAACAAGCCCCGACGGAAAACCTGACTTAATGACTCCGAATTATCTTCATCACCCTTCCGGCCCTTATCCGGAAGGCCACTCTCCCAGACAGACTTCGGGGCATGACACAATGACGAGGGGCATTCTCGCCGCGGCCTTCCTGGCCAGCACCGCGCTCACAGGCCATTCCGCCTTCGCTCAGGACACCACCACCCGCCTGGAGCAGGTGACCGTGGAAACGGCTCCCGGCGACGAAGCCGCAACCGGCGCCGTGGAAGGCTATGTCGCCGACGCCACCCTGACCGGATCGAAAACCGCAACCCCGCTCAACGAGATCCCCCAGTCGGTCTCCGTCGTCGGCGCGGCTGAATTCCGCGAGCGCGGCGCGACCAAGGCTGATGAGGCCCTGCGCTACACCGCCGGCGTCTTCGCCCAGCCCTACGGCGCCGACAGCGACACGGACTGGATCTTCATCCGCGGCTTCGACGCCACCCAGACCGGCGTCTATCTCGACGGCATGCCGCTTTTCTTCAACGGCTATGGCTCCACCCTGGTCGATCCCTTCACGCTGGAACGCATCGAGGTGCTGAAGGGCGCGGCCTCCGTGCTCTATGGTGGCTCCAATCCGGGCGGTCTGGTCAATTACGTGTCGAAAGTGGCCAACGGCAAGCGCATCCGCTCGGTCGAGACCGGCGTCAGCACCGCCGATGAAGGCACCGCCTGGACCGCCTTCGACATCGGTGATGCGATCAACGACGTCGCCTCCTACCGGGTGACCGGACATCTGGAAGGCCAGAAGCAGGACGACGGCTTCGACGACAACTTCAAGGGCGTCATCTCCCCGAGCCTGCGGCTCGACCTGAACGACAGCACGAAGCTCACCCTTCTGGGCAATTACACCGCCGTCGACGAGACCCATATCGCCGGCACCTGGCTGCCCTATGAAGGCACCGTGACCCGCGCCGCCTTCGGCCGCATCGATCCGGACTTCAACGGCAGCGAACCGGGCTCGGACTATTACACCCGCACCCAGTTTTCCTTCGGCTATGACCTGCAGCACGCCTTCGACAATGGCTGGTCCCTGGACCACAAGTCGCGCTTCACCCACGTCAATGTCGGCGAGCAGCAGGTGCTGGGCTACGGCTATTACGCCAGCGCCACCGAGCTTGGACGCGGCACCTTCAAGGAACGCACCAGCGCCGACACTTTCGTCAGCGACACCAGCCTGACCGGAACGCTGGCGACCGGCGCCCTGGACCACACCCTGCTGGCCGGCACCGACTACAAGTTCTACCGCAACCGCAGCGCCTCCGGTTATGGCTCTGCCGGCGCCATCGACGTGCTGAACCCGGTCTATGGCGCCGCCGGCGAGACCTATGCGGTCGGCGCCGACACGGTCCTCGAGCAGCATCAGCTCGGCGCCTATGCGCAGGATCAGATCCGCTTCGGCGGCGGCTTCATCGCCACCTTCAACGGCCGCTATGATCAGGTCTGGACCGACAACAACGGCACCACCTCCACCGATGGCGCCCTGTCCGGCCGCGCCGGCCTCGCCTATGAATTCGCCAACGGCCTGACGCCTTATGTCAGCGTGGCGAGCTTCTTCAACCCGCAGATCGGCACCACCTTTGCCGGCGATGCCTTCGAGCCGGAAACCGGCGTCCAGTACGAGGCCGGACTGAAGTACCAGCCGACCTTCATGAACGCCCTCATCACCGCCTCGGTCTTCGATCTGACCCGCCAGAACGTCCAGACCGACGACCCGGTCAATGCCTGGCAGAAGATCCAGACCGGCGAAGTCCGCTCCCGCGGCATCGAGCTGGAAGCCAAGGGCGAGATCCTCGACAACCTGACGGCGACCGCAGCGTTCACCGCCTACAATCTGGAGATCACCAAGGACACGGTGGCGGCCAATGTGGGCAAGGTTCCGCTTGCGGCGCCCGAGGTCCAGGGCGCGCTCTGGCTGGAATACGGCTTCGACGAGACGCTCTTCGGCGGCGCCCTCGACGGTGTCTCCATCGGTGGCGGCCTGCGCTATGTCGGCAAGACCTTCGCCGACAATGCCAACCTCTACGAAGTGCCGGACGTGACGCTGGTGGATGCCCATCTGGGCTATTCCCGCGACAACTGGGGCGTCGATCTCAACGTCACCAACCTTGCCGACACCACCTATGTGGCCGCCTGCAACACCTCCGCCTACTGCTACTACGGCGAGGGCCGCACCGTGATGCTGCGCGCCCGCGCCACCTGGTAACCCGAACAGGAACAGGGACATCCCATGACCACAGCCAGCGGCCCGGTCGCCAGCCTCACGGACCGGGAGCCCCTGTTCCAGCTCGACGGCATCAGCCTTGAACGTCAGGGGCGGGAGATCCTTCCGCCCCTCACCCTTTCCCTCGAGGCCGGCAGGGTTCACGCCCTCATCGGCCTGAACGGATCGGGCAAGTCCACGCTTCTGAACATTCTGGCTCGCCAGATCCGGCCGGATGCGGGCAGCCTCCACTTTCTCGGGCAGCGCCTGACGGACTATGGCGGGCGCGAGCTGGCCCGGCTGCTCGCCTACATGCCCCAGTTTCCGCCGTCCTCCGATGGCATGCGCGTCCGCGATCTGGTGGCCCTCGGCCGCTTCGCCTGGCACGGCACGCTTGGCCGCTTCAGCCACCGCGACCGGGACAAGGTGGAGGACGCACTTGCCGCGACCGGCCTGACCGCCATGGCAGACCGCGTGGTCGACAGCCTCTCCGGCGGGGAGCGTCAGCGCGCCTGGCTCGCCATGATGATCGCCCAGGACACCCGCTGCCTTCTGCTCGATGAACCGACCTCCGCGCTCGATATTCCCCATCAGGTGGACATGCTCGAATTGCTGCGCGATCTGGCCCGCAGCCGCGACATGAGCGCCGTCGTCGTGCTGCACGACATCAACATGGCCGCCCGGGTTGCCGACCGCATCGTCGCCCTTGAGGCGGGGCGCGTGATTGCCAATGGCACCCCCGACGCGGTGATGCGGGCGGACGTGCTCAGCCGCATCTACCGGGTGGAGATGCACACAATGCCCCACCCGGCGAGCGGCAAGCCGATCGGGTTCCCCGCATGACAGCCGCAGATCCTGACCGCCGCGCGGTTCTGGCCGGCCTGACGGGTGTCCTTGTCAGCGCCGTGGGCGGAAACCTGGCGCTGCTCGCGGGCGCGGCCCATAACCGGGCGATCGCCGCGCCGGCCAGACCGGATAACAGCCCCTGCCTCGCCATTCTCGACTGGGCCCTGCTGGAAACCGTCGTCGCGCTCGACGTGCCCGTCCTGCTTGCCGCCGAACTGCGCCAGTACCGCCGCCTGCCCATCGGACACGACCTTCCCGCCGACACCCTCGACATGGGCCTGCGCGGCGCGCCCAATCTGGAACTTCTGCAGGCCCAGTCCCCCGATCTCATCCTGATTTCCGGCTTCTACGAAGCCATGCGGCCGCAGCTCGAACGCATCGCCCCCGTCCTCTCCCTTGCAACCTATACTCCCGACCGCCCGGCTCTGGATCTGGCGCGCGACGCTGTGACCCGCCTTGGCGCGCTGCTTGACCGGGAAACTCAGGCCCAGGAGCTCCTGTCCGCCCTCGACCACGCGCTTGACGCGGGACGGCAGAAGCTCTCAGATCGGCCGGAGCGCCCCGCCATCGCGGTCAACCTGGGGGACGCGCGGCATCTGCGGGTCTTCGGACCGGAAAGCCTTGTCGGCGGCGTGCTTGCAGGCCTCGGCCGTCCGGGGGCCTGGGAAGGCCCCACCAGCTACTCGGCATCGGCCCCGGTGCCCGTCACCGCGCTCGCCCGGATGCCCGAGGCAGACGTCATCGTGGTCGGCCCGACGCCGGAGGATCTTCGGGCCGCACTCGCCCGCAACCCCGTCTGGCAGGCCCTGCCTCAGGTTCGGGAAGGCCGGATCGTCTGGACCGGCGATCACAACCACTATGGCGGCGTGCCGACCGCCTTGCGCCTTGCTGCGGAGATCACCGACGGGCTGGAGGGGCTCGGCCATGACTGACCGCCTGCCCCTTCACGCCTCCGGCCCTGCGCAAGCCGTCGCAGCAGGCTCCGCCCGCCTTGCGCCGGATCTGTTGCGCCGGCTGCCCGCGATCCTTACCGCCTCCGCCCTGCTCCTCATTGCCCTGCGGCTCCATCTGGGATGGCAGGAGGTCGTGACCTGCAAGACCGCCCCTGATCCTGCGAGCGGCCATGCCTCCGGCGCCTGTTCCCTCGCCCGTCTCACCTTCGCCTCGGCGCTCCTGCCTCGCCTCGCCATAGGGCTGGTGGCCGGGGCCGCGCTCGGCCTGTCGGGCCTGCTGCTCCAGCGGGTGCTGCGCAATCCGCTCGCCGAGCCCGCAACCCTCGGGATCACCGCCGGAGCGCAGCTTGCCCTTGCCATCGCGACCCTGTTCCTGCCCGCCCTCCTGACGCTGGGCCGGGAACCCGTGGCGCTTCTGGGCGGCCTGGGCACCGTCGCCCTGCTTCTGAGCCTGACCTGGCGCAAGGGTCTTGATCCGGTCTCCGTCGTGCTGGGCGGCATGATGCTGACCATGATGGCGGTCGCTGCCAGCGCCGCCCTGATCATCTTCAACGGTGACTATGTCTTCTCTCTCTTCGTCTGGGGCGGCGGGTCACTCGTCCAGCAGGACTGGCAGGCGACAGGGATCCTCGGCACGCTGACCCTTGCCGTTGCCCTTTGCGCCGTCCTCCTGCGCCGCCCGCTGACCCTTCTCTCCCTCGATGACCGGGCCGCCCGCGGGCTTGGCCTTGCGGTCATCACCCTGCGCATCGTGCTGCTGGCCCTGGCCACCGGCCTGGCCTCTGCCGTCACCGCCCATCTCGGGCCCATCGCCTTCATCGGCCTGGGTGGTCCTGCACTCGCCCGGATTGCCGCGACCGGAGGTTCGGGGACCGCATCAGGCACCTCATCCGGCGGTCAGACCCTCTCCGCCCTCGTCATCTCCGCAACCCTGCTGAGCGTGACTGACAGCGCGCTCGCTCTCACCATCGGCCGGGAGTTCGACCGCATTCCCGCTGGGGCCGCCACCGCGCTGCTGGGCGGGCCGCTGCTGCTCTGGGTGTTGCCGCGCCTCTCCATGCTGCGCCCCGGCGAGAGACGGGACACCGGATCCCTCCCGCCCGCGCCCACCGGACCTCTCCAGCAGAGCCCCGCACGGCTCGCCCTTCTGGCTCTCGGCCTTGTCCTGGCCTGTGCGCTGGCGCTCTGCCTCGGCCGCAATGGGCAAGGCTGGCAGCTCGTCACCGGCGCCGATCTCGCAGACATGCTGCCCTGGCGTCTGCCGCGCATCCTGACCGCACTCGCCGGGGGCGCCCTGCTCGCCACCGCCGGAGTGATCCTGCAGAAGCTTTCCGGCAATCCGCTCGCCGGGCCGGAAATCCTTGGGGTTGGCGCGGCCAGCGGCGTCGGCCTGTGCCTGATGCTGCTGATCGTGCCGCTCGCTGGCAGCGAACTACGGCTGGCCGCCAGCACGACAGGCGCTCTGCTGGCGACGCTTCTGATCCTGCGGCTGGCCACCCGCGCCGGGTTCAGCCGCGAGCGCCTGCTTCTGGGCGGCGTCGCGCTCGGGGCCTTCTGCAGCGCGATCCTGTCCGCCGTCATGGCGATGGGCACCCCGGTCTCCTACCAGCTGGTGGCCTGGATGACCGGTTCCACCCAGTCCGCCACCCTCGCCGGAGGGCTGGCCCTGACCGGATCCGCCCTCGGGCTCGTGGCGCTGCTTCTGGGCCTCGGGCGCTGGCTCGATCTCCTCAGTCTGGGCGACCCGCTGGCCCGTTCCCTCGGCCTGCCCCTGCGCCCGGCCCGGCTGACCCTGATCGCGCTTGGCGCCGCGGCCACCGCGCTCGCCACCCTCAGCATCGGACCCTTGAGCTTCATCGGACTGGTCGCCCCGCACCTGGCGCGCCTCGGCGGCTTCGCCCACGGCCGTGCCCACGTCATCGCCAGCACGCTTTGCGGCGGCATGCTTCTCGTGATCTCCGACTGGCTGTCGCGCCAACTGGCCTTCCCCTACCAGCTACCGCTGGGGCTCATCGCCAGCCTTCTGGCCGGGCCCTATCTGCTGTGGCTGCTGGGCAACGGCCGGTCACGATTGCACTGACCCTTCTCGACACGCTCTGCCGCCCTCTCTAGACCAGTCTTTCCGCCAGATCCGGACCTTTGCCCGATGCTCAAGCGTTTCGCCGCCTATTACGCCCCCTACCGGTCGCTCTTCCTGCTCGACTTCGGCTGCGCCATCCTCGCCGGCCTCCTCGAACTGTCCTTTCCCGTGGCGGTGAAGGTCTTCGTCGACGACTTCCTGCCCACCGGTGAGGGGCGGCTGATCGTCCTTGCCGCCATCGGACTGCTGGCACTTTACCTGCTCACCACCGCGCTCAATGCGGTGGTGGTCTACTGGGGCCACATGCTGGGCATCAACATCGAGACGGAGATGCGCCGCAAGGCCTTCGAGCACCTGCAGAAACTCTCCTTCCGCTTCTTCGACAACCAGAAGACCGGCCACCTGCTCGCCCGGGTCACCAAGGATCTGGAGGAGATCGGCGAGATAGCCCATCACGGCCCCGAGGATCTCTTCATCGCGGTCATGACTTTCCTCGGCGCCTTCGCGCTGATGCTGTGGGTCAATGTTCCGCTGGCGCTCATCACGGCGGCCATCGTGCCGGCGGTGGCCTTCGTCACCAGCCACTATGGCGGCCGCATGACCACCAACTGGCAGTCGATCTATGCCCGGGTTGGCGACTTCAATGTCCGGGTCGAGGAAAATGTCGGCGGCATTCGCTTGGTCCAGGCCTTCGCCAACGAGGAGCATGAGCGCCGGCTCTTTGCCCGGGACAACGCCAGCTATCGCCGCACCAAGCTGGAGGCCTATCGCATCATGGCCGCCTCCTCCTCGCTCAACTACATGAGCATGCGGCTGATCCAGCTCATCATCATGCTGGCCGGCAGCTATCTGGTGCTGCAGGACAGCCTGACCTATGGCGGCTTCGTCGGTTTCCTGCTGCTGGTCACCGTCTTCTTCCGCCCGATCGAGAAGATCAACGCGGTGATCGAGACCTATCCCAAGGGCATCGCCGGCTTCCGCCGCTATTGCGACCTGCTGGACACCGCACCCGACATTGCCGACCGGCCGGAGGCCCGCGCGGTCACACGTCTGCGGGGCGACATCCGCTTCGATCAGGTGAGCTTTGCCTATGCGGCCGACCACAAGGTGCTCGACGCCATCGATCTGGAGATCCGCGCCGGCGAGACCGTCGCCTTCGTCGGACCCTCGGGGGCGGGCAAGACCACGCTCTGCTCTCTCCTGCCCCGCTTTTATGACGTGACCTCCGGCAGGATCACCATCGACGGTCAGGACCTGCGCGACATGACGCTCGCCTCCCTGCGCCGGCAGATCGGCATCGTGCAGCAGGATGTGTTCCTCTTTGGCGGCACCTTGCGTGACAACGTCGCCTATGGCCGGCTGGGGGCGAGCGACGCCCAGATCCTGGCCGCTCTTGAGCGCGCCCGCCTGACCTCGGCGCTGGCCCGCATGCCCGAGGGCCTGGACACGGTGATCGGCGAGCGCGGCGTCAAGCTCTCCGGCGGCCAGAAGCAGCGCCTCGCCATCGCCCGCATCTTCCTGAAGGACCCGGCCATCCTCATTCTCGACGAGGCGACCTCGGCGCTCGACACCCAGACAGAGCGCGAGATCCAGGAAAGCCTCGACGATCTCTCCGCCAACCGCACCACCCTCATCATCGCCCACCGGCTGGCCACCATCCGCAAGGCCGACCGCATCGTGGTGGTGGATCAGGGCCGGATCGTCGAACAGGGGGCTCACGAGGTCCTGCTGCGCGACGGCGGCGCCTATGCCCGCATGCACGCGGCCCAGTTCCATGCGGCTCCAGGACGCGACGACGGCGCCATGTGAACCGGAACTACCGCAACGTCGTGGAAAACCGGCCAGGCCTCCATGAATATCTTGAATTAAATACTCATATTATATAGCTGCTCAATCTGGACGCGCCCAAGGGCCGCAACGGCAGTTGCCTTGCGCCCCAACAAGGAGACATGAAAATGCTTCGCTCCATTTTGAGGGGTTCCCTCATCGCTGCATCTCTGGCCGCCTCGACGGCTCTCGCCCTCGCGGACCAGATCACGGTGACCGACGTTGCCGGCCGGGAGGTCACGCTGGAGGCGCCTGTCCAGCGCATCATTCTCGGGGAAGGCCGCCAGATCTATCTGCTCGGCGTGCTGACCCCCGAAGATCCCTTCGCTCATGTGGTCGGCTGGCGCGAGGACTTCTCCCAGGCCGATCCGGACAGCTATGCCCGCTATGAGGCGAAGTTCCCTAAGCTCAAGGATCTGCCCACCTTCGGCGGCTTCAAGGATGGTACCTTCGACGTGGAACAGGCTGCCAGCCTGAAGCCCGACGTGATCCTCATGAACATCGAGGCGAAGGCGGCGACGGAAGACGCGGGCTATGACGACAAGCTCGCCGCCCTCGACATTCCGATTGTCTACGTCGACTTCCGCGAAAAGCCGCTCGAACACACGGTTCCGTCCATGCGCATCATGGGCGAGCTTCTGGGCAAGCAGGACCGCGCCGAAGAATTCATCGCCTTCTCCGAAGCCCAGCTGAAGCGGGTGACGGATGTGATCGAGGCCGCCGCCCCGGCGCGCCCGACCGTCTTCGTCGACCGCGCAGGCGGTTATTCCGACGATTGCTGCATGAGCTTCGGAGACGGCAACTTCGGCAAGTATGTGGAACTCGCCGGCGGCACCAACATTGCCCGCGACATCATTCCCGGCACCTTCGGCACCCTGAACCCGGAACAGATCATCGCCGCCAGCCCCGAACATGTGGTGGTGACCGGCGGCAACTGGGATGCCTATGTGCCCGGCGGAAACTGGGTGGGCATGGGACCCGGCTCCGACATGACCGAAGCCCGGCGCAAGCTGCACAATCTGACGAAGCGCACCGCCATGACCGGCATCGCCGCCGTGGAGACCGGCAACTTCCACGCCATCTGGCACCAGTTCTACAACAGCCCCTACTACTTCGTCGCCGTGCAGCAACTGGCGAAGTGGATCCATCCGGAGCTGTTTGCCGACCTCGATCCGGAAGCAACCATGGCCGACCTGCACGAACGCTTCCTGCCGGTCGCCTATGAACCGGGCTACTGGGTCTCCCTCAATGACAAGTGATCCGTCGCCTGTTCCAGGCAACGCAACGGGGCGCGGTTTCTACCGCGCCCTTGTGCTGCGCCGGCAGATGCTGCTCGCGGGCCTCGCCCTGGCGCTCCTCTTCAGCGTCTGCGTCGATCTGGCGCTCGGCCCCGCCAACTATACGCTCGCGGAGGTTCTCTCCGCCCTGTTTCTGCCCGACAGCGCCACCGCCCAGGCCCGCGTGATCCTCTGGGAGATCCGCATGCCCGTGGCCCTCATGGCCATCGTCGTCGGCGCCAGCCTTTCGGTCGCTGGCGCCCAGATGCAGACGATCCTGAGCAACCCCCTCGCCAGCCCCTTCACCCTGGGCATTTCCGCCGGCGCCAGCTTCGGCGCCGCCCTGGCGCTCGCCTTCGGGGTGGTTCTGTTTCCGCCCGCCGTGGATTATGTGATCCCGGTCAATGCCTTCATCATGGCCATGATCACCTCCTTCATGATCCATGCTCTCAGCATGCGCCGCGGCGTCACCATCGAGACCATCGTGCTGCTCGGCATCGCCATGGTCTTCATCTTCAATTCCCTGATGGCGCTGATCCAGTTCTTCGCCAGTCAGCAGGCCGTCTCGGCGGTCGTCTTCTGGACCATGGGCAGCCTCACCAAGGCCACCTGGCCGAAACTCTGGATCGCCAGCACCGTGCTTGCGCTCGTGCTGCCCTTGCTGGCCCGCCACGGCTGGGCCCTCACCGCCATGCGGCTCGGCGACGCCAAGGCCCGCTCCATGGGTGTCGACCCGAAGCGGCTGCGCCTTGAGGTTCTGGTGCTCGTCTCCCTGCTCGCGGCCATTGCGGTCGCCTTTGTCGGCACCATCGGCTTCATCGGTCTCGTGGGACCTCACATCGCCCGCATGCTGCTGGGCGAGGACCAGCGCTTCTTCCTGCCCGGATCGGCCATTTGCGGTGCGCTCATCCTGTCGGTCGGGTCGGTGCTCTCCAAGATCATCATTCCCGGCACGATCATTCCCATCGGCATCGTCACCTCTCTCGTCGGCATCCCCTTCTTCCTGTTCCTCATTCTCAACCGGAAAGCCTCCACATGGTGAGCCTGCGCCTGGAAAACGTCTCCGCCGGCTACGGCACAACCCGCATCCTCGAGGGCATCACCACCCCGACCCTGTCCGGCGGCGAGATCGTCGCCCTGCTGGGCCCCAACGCGGCCGGAAAGTCCACCTTGTTCCGGCGCATTCTCGGACACATCAAGGGCGAGGGTCAGGTCCGGATCGAGGGTCAGCGCAGTGAGCGCCCGATCTGCCACATGCCCCAGGACAGTGGCAGTGCCGCAGCCCTCAGCGTCTACGAGGCCGTGCTCCTCGCCCGCATGCAGGGCCGCGGCCTGAAGGTGGCCGAAGACGACCTGACCGCCGTCGAGGACACCTTGCGCTATCTCGATATCGAGACCCTCGGCGCAAGGGCCATTTCCGACCTGAGCGGCGGCCAGCGCCAGCTCGTCAGCGCGGCCCAGGCCATCGTTCAGGAGCCGGAAATCCTGCTTCTCGACGAACCGACCTCCGCCCTCGACCTGCACCGCCAGCTTGGCCTGCTGCGCATCCTGCGCCGTCTGGCCGAGGACCGGCAGATGCTGATCATCGTGGCCATGCACGACCTCGGCCACGCCCTGCGCTACACCGACATCGCCATCGTGCTCGACAAGGGCACCCTGGCGGCCAGCGGGGCGACCGGGGATGTCCTCACCGCAGACCTGCTGCGGGAGATCTACCGGGTCGAAGCCCGGATCGAGACCTGCGCCCGCGGCCGCCGCCACATCCTGATCGACGACGTCGCCTGAAGGCCGGGGAAGCGCTGCGGGAGGGCAATCAAGGCGGGCCTTGAGCCCAGGCGCCGCAGCCGCAGCCGAGGACGCCGGAGCGGGGCCGAACAGACCTGACCGGTTCCCCGGACCTTCCCCATCTTCTGCGATCCGGCTTCTGCGGCCCTGCTTAGGGGGGCTCGGCTTTTTCTGGTTTTTTTTGGGGGGGGCCAAGCTTCCGAACGCCCTTTCTGCCGCGCGCATTCAGAAGACCGCTCCCCGCGCCCGCCTTACGGCCGCCCTCACACCTCGGCGCCCCTCTCTGCTTCTCTCTCCCAACCTGTGGCCCGCCCTCGCCGTCCCTCACGCGCGTTCGGCCAGCAACGTGCCCGGAAGATGGCCCTCGGCATGAGGACAGGCCAAGCTCCACCTCAGCTCAGGACGAAACACCGGAATGCCCCGATCCCCTGCACCCGACAAACGGTTCAAGGGGCGAAGATCGCAAGCGCTTCAACACCTTGGACAAGTTTGGTGTGGATAGGAGAAAAACGCCTTGATCTGCGACGGCATTCTGCGTACACGAGGCGTACCGGAGAGGTGGCCGAGTGGTCGAAGGCGCTCCCCTGCTAAGGGAGTAGACGGGCAACCGTCTCGAGGGTTCGAATCCCTTCCTCTCCGCCACTTGCCCCCACGAAGGCGTTCTCCCGATCCGGCTGCGGCCGGAATTTCTCGTTGTTTTTGAGGGTTATGCGGGAGGGGCTGAGCACTGGCCCCCGCGCCAAGAGGCCCGGAAGCGGTCTCTCAGGGCCGATATTCTCTGGACCTCATGACTGCGCCGATTTGGTGAATTTCTCATAAGCCCATGTAGATATTGACGAAATTCAAGCCGTTGAAATTGCTTGGATTGGAGTCGCGTTTGCGTCTGCCGCGACCGGGTTCGGAAGTTCTCAGGCCATGGCCCTTTCCAACCTCTGCTTCCGACGCTCCCAATCGGGCATCACCTTGTAGAGTAGCTCGAAGAAGGCAGCACCGTGATGAGGCTCCGCCACATGGCAGAGCTCGTGGGTGATCACGTAGTCGATGGCGTCGACCGGCGCCTGCACGAGGCGGCGGTTCAGCAGCAGGCGTCCGGCCGGCGACATGGACCCCCATCGCTGCCGGGTCTGGCGTACGATGAGACCTTTCGGCCTGAATGCCTCCGGATCCGGGAAGTGGCCGAGACAGAGCTCGATCCGCTCCGGAAACTTGATGTGTGCCCGGTCCCGGTACCATGCCTCGACCAGTTCGCGCGTCACCTCCGGCCTGGTCGGCCGGTGTGTCTGCACAACGATGAAGCCGCGGATCAGCTTTACGCTTTCCTGGACATGCGGGACCACCTTCAGCCGATACTGGCGCCCGAGGTAGAGATGGGTCTCACCGGCGACAAACCTGCGCTCCGGTGTTCTTGGAAGGAACTGGGCGAAGTACCGCTGCTGCCGCGTCACCCATGCCGCGCGCTTCCGCAGCTTGGCTTCTATGGCGTCGAGCGTCGCGTCCTCCGGGGCCGCGATCACCACCGAAGCATCCGGCTCGACAGCGATCTCTAGCGTCTTCCTCGGACGGCGGACGATCTCGTACCGGATCTCCTGCTCGCCGTACTGCAGGCAGTGCAGTTCCCGCGTCATGCCGCGAACCGGGCCCGAGCAAGATCCATGATCTTGAGTTCGAGATCGTCGAGCACCTGCACGGGCAGGTCGATGCCCCTCTCGTCACGCAGAACGTCGAAGAAGTAGTCATCGATGGCATTGCGCAGTTTGTTCTGGGCCACTTCGTTCGACCAGATATCGACGATCAGGTGGGACTTGATGATGTCGATGATCTCCAGGGCGATAGAGGCGGCTTCCGCACCGGCCACCGGCTCATCGCCCTTGGTCTTGAGCTGACCGTCGAGGATCCCGAAGAACGCCTGCGCATCCTCATCGCCCCGAATGCTTTCCGGAACATCCCGGCCCCGATCCTTGCGCGCGACCTTGCTCGCGAGGTCCACGACGCTGTTCAGGTATTCACGCTCGGACAGCCGCTTCTCACGATAGGCGCGGATGGTCTCTTCGAGCAGCTCGGAGAACTGTTTGTAGAACGTCGGGTCCTCATCCATCTTCTCGGTGATTGCCCGCCGGGTGGCGCTGGCGATGCGGTCCGCCCTCGAGGCTTCTGAGACGCCCGTCTCCTCGACGACCGCCTTCAGCGCATCAGGATCGTTGATGTTCACCACCTCGATGATGGTCTCGGCAGGCATCGCCACTACATGGTCATCGAGCAGCTTCTGGATCTTTGGCTCGAACTCGCGGACATCGACCGTCTCCTGGTAGCGGAGCTGGACCGACCGCTTGAGCTCGGAGAACTGCTTCCAGTCCCGCTTCAGGGCGTCGACCTTGGCCTCGTCGAAGACATCGAACAGCTTGTCCGACGAGAGCGATATATGAAGGCACCGGCTGAAAGCCTTGAGGCGCGCGTAGAACTCATGGCGAAGCGACTCGTCAGCAAGGTGCTGCTCGAACTGCTCCATGTCCTTCTTGTTCCGGACCGGCTTGAACAGGTCCCAGAGCTGATCGTGCAGCTGGGGCAGCTTGCGGATCTCCTCGCGGACGTCATGCACCGTCTCGGCGAGGTCCGCCGCCTCGTACCCCTCGAATGCGCTATAGGTCGTCAGGGCGCTGTCGAGCTCGCCCAGCAACCCTTCGTAGTCGATGATGAAGCCGAACTGCTTCTCCGTGCCACCGTCCTCGTAGAGGCGGTTTACGCGCGCAATCGCCTGCAGGAGGTTATGTTCCTTCAGGGACTTGCAGACGTAAAGAACCGTGTTCCGGGGCGCGTCGAAGCCGGTGAGCAGCTTGGAGACGACGATCAGGATCTCTGGATCGCCGGAGCCCTTGAAGGCGTCGATGATCTGGCGGTTGTACTCTTCCTCGGTCTTGTACCGCGCCATCATTGACGACCAAAATCTCCGCACGAGGTCCTTGGATTCTTGGTCGACCTCCTCGTTGCCCTCGTTCTCGTCCGGCGGCGAGATGACGATCGCGCTCGACACGTGGCCGATCTCGTCGAGGACCTCCTTGAAGCGGACGGCCGCCGCTTTCGACGGGGCGATGAGCTGCGCCTTGAACCCAGTCCCCTGCCAGTGCTGGCGAAAGTGCTCGGAGATGTCGAACGCCTTGGCTCGGATAGCCTGATCGGTCTTGGCCAGAGCGTCCATCCGGGAGAACTTGCGCTTCAGATCACGCTTCTGGTTCTCGGTCAGCCCCTCGCTGATCTTGTCGAACCAACGGTCGATAACGGCGCCCGAGACCTGCTGCTCAACGAGCCGTCCCTCATAGAGCAGCGGCACGACAGCACCGTCGGCGACCGCCTCGTCGATGGCGTAGCGGTGGATCAGCCGCCCGAAGGTCGACAGCGTGTTCTTCTCCTTCTTCAGAAGGGGCGTGCCGGTGAAGCCGAGGTAGCAGGCCTTTGGAAGGAGGCGGCGCATCTTGGCGGCGAATTGGCTGTGGCCGCCGTAGCGCCCCGTCTGAGTCCTGTGGCTCTCGTCGACCAGCACGAAGATGTTCGGATCCTCGTCCACCAGCTTGCTGTTTCTCAGCGCCGTATCGAACTTGTTGATGATCGTGGTGACCAGCGGAGCCTTGTTGTGGACGAGCTCCAGAAGGTGAGACCCACTCGTCGCCCGAACCGGTTCGAGGTCACAGGACTTGAAGGTGTCCTTGATCTGCTTGTCGAGATCGTCGCGGTCCGTGACGATGAGGATCCGCGGGTTCTCGATGCTGCGCTCGAGAGCGAGCGAGCGCCCCAGCATCACCATCGTCAGCGACTTGCCCGAGCCCTGTGTGTGCCAGATCACGCCGCCCTTGCGGGCGCCGCTCACGTCGTGCTGCTTGACCGTCTCGACCGCGCGGCGGATCCCGAAGAACTGCTGGTGGCGCGCAACCTTGCGGACGCCGCCGTCGAACACGGTGAAGCGGCGGATGAGGTCGAGCAGCCGCTCGGGGCGGCACAGCGCGTGCACCGTCCGGTCCTGAGCCGTGACGGCGCGGTCGCCTTCGGCGGCCATCGCGTCGAAATAGGCGCGTGCGTCCACGAAGTCGCCGGAGAAGATGGCGTCCTTCTCCGCCGCCGTAAGGACGCGGTTGGCGAAGGGCGCGATGGCCTCGTCCGTGTCTTCCTCGTCGCGCCAGGTCTGCCAGAACTTCCGCGGCGTTCCGACCGTGGCGTAGCGCGCCTCGTTCCGGTTCATGCCGATCAGCAATTGGGCGAAGTGGAAGAGCTGCGGGATGTTGTCCTCGTTCTGGTAGCCGATCAGCTGGCTGTCCGCCTTCTTCAGGCTTTCTGTCGGCCGCTTGTTCTCGATCACCAGGATCGGGATGCCGTTCACGAAGGCGACGATGTCGCAGCGCTTGGTCTGGCTCGACGCGGTTCTCTCGACCGAGAACTCGGCGGTGACGTGGAAGACGTTGTTCCCCGGCCGCTCCCAATCGATGTAGCGGAACGAGTAGCTCTTCGAGTCGCCGTCGATGGACTTTGTGATCGTGGTGCCGAGAACGAGCGTGTCGTAGATGTCCTGGTTCGTTCCCCGCAGCCCCTTCAGGCGGTCCGGCGTGGGCTTAAGCCGCCGCATCGCCTCGTGCGCGTCCTCGAGGTCGAAGCCGTACTCGCGGCCCCGATGGGTGAAGCGGTTGATGCGCATCAGCTGCTCGGCGAGTACGTCGTCCAGCACGACGTTCCGCAGGCGCCCGCCGCGGAGGCGCAGCGCTTCGTCCTGCGAGAGTGGGGTAAACCCGAGGGCGACCAACAGTTGAAGTGCCGGCACCTGAGACTGATGTTTCTCCGCGGCGTTGAAGGTCATGAGCGCTCTCCGAACGCTGCTCCGCGACCCAGCGGAAAGTGCGGTCTGTTAGGGGTCCCTTGACTTCCCAGCCATATGATGACCATATCTACCGCGAGTTCACTGCCCAACGGCCGTGAACCTATCGAGGCCTCGGACGCTGAGCCAGCGTAGCAAATCAGCGTCCTTCTTCCCTTACCGCAGTGCATTGACACAATCCTCTCTCGTCCAGAGGGGAGCGCCGATTATCCTTCCGATGCTGTTGTCCGCTCTGTAGCAGGTGATGAAATTCGCCTTGAGCCGGCCATCACGGCGCTTGCTCAGCGCGATGATGACGACGAAATCGCCCATGACGACGGTAACGCGCCGGGTGGGATCGTGGCGGCGTTCTCGCTTCAACCAACCCTGAAAGCGCTGTGCGCCGGGATCAGCCAAGGCTGCCGCGATCCAGTCTATCCTCTCCGCGCGGACAGGGGAGAACACATCGTTCTCGCCACGCCTGGTTGAGCTCTCGAAGAAGGCGTGGTCGAACTCTTCCCTTCGAAAGAACACGGGGATCCCATCATGTGTGAAGATACCGCCACGGCAAAGCGTTAGCTCGTAGTGCGCGCGGTAGGCTGCTTCGTCAGCTAGTTTCAAAAGCGGGGGCATCACCAGCCGCCCTCGAGCCTGATCCGGAAGATATTGAACTTCTCCTCCGACTTGTGGGTTGGGCGCAGCCTAGTACGGTTCAACCGTCGTTCGAGATGAGCAATTACGCTTTCCTTGGCCGCGCCAAGGTCCTGCCGATCGTTCATCCGCGCCGAGGCAGCCCCGAGCAGAACGTCGCAGAGTTGCAGAAGAACCACTTCGGGAGACGGCAGCGATTGAACGTCACTGATGATCGAGGTCCGGTTGGCATTGTTCAGAACCCGCTTGAGCGTCGAGAGCCGCGTCCTGTCCCGATTGCGCTTCAAGTCGCAAAAAACGGTGTATTCGTTCTGATCGAGGATCCAGTGGTGCAAGACCTGGTAGTAGAACTTGTAGAAGCCCAACTCGGCGTCGCCATTGTGCAGGCCGAGGTTCATTGCCTCGTGCTCGACAGCGATGCATCGGAACCGCAGGTCGAGACCGAAGCTCATGAACAGGTCGATGAGATCTGTGTAGAAGCCCACCTTCGACGGCGACACCTTGCGCCACTTCATCTCGCCATGAACACCATGCTGCTGGCGTAGCCCTGCGATCCGGGCTTTCACAACGTCTCGCAGATCAGCCGGGAGCCACAGGCTTCCGATCATCAGGAAGCGCGCGTCGGGGTGAGCCGAGGTGAACAGGTCGGGCAGTGTCTCGTCGCAGTAGACTTCGAACTTCACGGGCTGACCCTCCACTCGCCCGTCAGCAGCTTCTGCATCAGGCCGCGCTTCTGGCGGGTCAGGGCTTCGATCTGCCGGCGGAGAACGTCCTGCTCGGATAGCATCGCGTCGAGCAGATTGGCCTGCTTCTCTTGTTCATCGGTCGGCGGAAGCCAAAGTTTGATCTTGGAAAAGGCCGGGAACTTCAGGTTCCAAGTGTCGCTGGTCAGGCCTTGGGAGTAGCGCTCGAAGTCGAACACCATCCTGCGCGATTTGAAGAGATGCGCTGCATACCGGCCAACGATATGAAGCTCTCTCGGCGTCACGACCGTGTAGGCTGGGCTGACGATGCCTCGCATCGTAGAAAGGCCCGACACACCCTGCCACATGCGCATGGTGTTGTATGCGATGTCTCCCGGCAGGACGAGCTTGTATCGCGACTTGTCCTCCGTCGAGGTGTCCTTGCGGCCAACATCGTCGCGGTCGATCACGCCACCATTCATAGTGACGCTGAGAAGGCGTTCGCCGTTTTCGCCAGCTTGAGTGCGTTCGATGAAGATGTCGCCGAGTTCGAACTCCTGCCAAGTGTTCGGGCGCCCGTGGAAGGATGGATGGCAGGGCTCGAAGAACTTTCGGGCAAGAGCGCGATAAGCGAGCTCCTTCGCCGCGCGGAGGGCGGTGAGCTTTTCGAGCGCTTCGTCCCAGGTCCGCAGGATCACGGCGATCTTGCGCTGTTCGGGGAGCGGGGGTAGCAAGACAAGCATTTCCTTGTAGGCACCAACATTAAAATGTTGGAGGGCGAGTCCGCCCTTATTGCCGAGGACATGCTGCTTGCCGACGTCCGAATTCGTGTAGCTAGCCAGATACTCTGGCAGAACTTGACTGCGATCCGGACGCGCAAACACGACATCGATGCAGTTGCTGCCTGCGAAATCCTTTGGCACGACACATGCTGTGCCAGGGGCGCCTGACCGCACGACCAGAACGTCGCCTTCTCGGAGGGCAGATTTCTTGTTTGCCTCGTGGCCGGCGTTAGACAGGTACACCCAGTCCCGATCAACGACCTTGTTCTCACCGATATTGGCGGACCGGAAAGCGCGAATACCCTCGCCGTTCTCGACGTAGTACTGCGACGGCTTGATCACGATCCCAACGCTGACCCTCTGGCAGATTTCCTCCACCGTTGCATGGCGCCATCCTTCAAGCATCAACGCCGAGCTCCTTCAGATACCCGGCCATCTTCGCCCGAACCTCGGCCAGTTCCGCCTCGATCCGCAGGATGTC
Source organism: Roseibium aestuarii (assembly GCF_008477545.1). Classification (GTDB taxonomy): domain Bacteria; phylum Pseudomonadota; class Alphaproteobacteria; order Rhizobiales; family Stappiaceae; genus Roseibium; species Roseibium aestuarii. The sequence continues at coordinate 1,997,798 of NZ_VORA01000001.1, forward strand.
CTTCTGCACGGCGGCGACGTCGATCTCTTCCTCCGGCTCGAAGGTGTCGACGTAGCGGGGGATATTTAGGTTGTAGCCGTTCTCGGCGATCTCCTCGGGGCTCGCCCGATGCGAATACCGCTCGACCTCGGCGCGGGCGCTGTAGGTCTCCAGCACCTTGGCGACATGCGCCTCGTCCATCACGTTCTGGGTCTTGCCCGGCGTGAACTCCTTGCTGGCATCGATGAACAGCACGTCCCGCCGGTCCGCGTTCGCTCCACCTTCCTCGCGCGAGCGGTCGAAGATCAGGATGGCGACCGGGATGCCCGTGGTGGTGAACAGGTTCGCGGGCAGGCCGACGACGGCGTCGAGCAGGTTCTCCTCGATCAGCTGCTGGCGGATGCGCCCCTCGGCCCCGCCCCGGAACAGCACGCCATGCGGCACGATGACGGCGACACGGCCGGACTGCCGCTTGGCGATCTCGATCATGTGGGTGATGAAGGCGTAGTCGCCCTTGGACTTGGGCGGCACGCCGCGCCAGAAGCGCTTGTACTGGTCGCTGTCGGCATCCTCCGCGCCCCATTTGTCGAGCGAGAACGGCGGATTGGCGAGCACCACGTCGAACCGCATCAGGTGATCGCCCTCGACCAGCGCCGGGCTGTTGAGCGTGTCGCACCATTCGATGCGAGCAGCATCCTTTGCGTGCAGGAACATGTTCATCCGGGCCAGCGCCCAGGTGGCCCCATTCACCTCCTGCCCGTAGAGGGCGAAGTTCTCGGACCCGACCTCCTGCGAAGTCTGGATCAGCAGTGAGCCGGACCCGCAGGCGGGATCACAGATCGTGTTGCCGGGCTGCGGCGCGGCCAGCTTGGCCAGCAGGCGGGACACGGCGGTGGGGGTGTAGAACTCGCCCGCCTTCTTTCCGGCGTCTGAGGCGAAGCGCGAGATCAGGTAGATGTAGCACTCGCCGATGATGTCCTCGGTCACCCGCGACGGGCGCAGGTCGAGGGCAGGCTTGGCAAAGTCCTCAAGCATGTTCTTGAGGCGGCGGTTACGATCCTTCGGGCGGCCGAGATTGGCCTCGGAGTTGAAGTCGATGTTGCGGAAAACGCCCTCGAGCTTGGCACGGTTCGAGTCCTCGATCTTCTCGAGCGCGATGTTGATCAGCTCGCCGATATTGGCCTCGTTCCGCTGGGCGTGGAGGTCGTAGAAGCTGGCGCCCTCAGGCAGGATGAAGCGCTCGCGCTCGAGGCGCCGGCGAATGCGTGCCTCGTCGTCGCCATACTGCTTGCGGTAGGTCTCGAGGTGGTCGTTCCAGAGGTCCGAAATATACTTCAGGAACAACATCACGAGGATGTAGTCCTTGTACTGAGCGGGATCGACTGCGCCCCGGAAGGTGTCGCAAGCAGCCCAGGCGGCATTATTGACCTGGTCTTGGGTAATCTGGTTGGTCATCAGGCAATTTCCTTCTGGTCGGCGGCCTTCGCGGCCTCGCCGAGAATCGCGCTTACGAGTTCTTCCCGGCGAGCGGCGAGCTGTCGAAGCAGTTTCCCCTCCTGCCGGGCCAAGGCATTGAGTTCGACGATGCGTCTCTGCGTGGGCAGGTCGGGGACGGCGATCTCGAGGTTTTCGAGGACCGCCATCGGGATCATCCGGAGGCTTGTGCCCTGTGCTTCCGCGCCGAGCCTGCGCTGCGCGTCGGGCTGGTTGATGGCCCAAGCGAGGTATTCGGGGAGAACGCGGGCCCTGTCCGGGCGAACGATCACCAGCGGAACGATGACCACGGCAGGCTCCGGAAGCGGATCGCGAATTGCGGCCGCAGCGTTCGGTTCGCCGCGCGAGCGAAAGACGACCTCGCCGCCACGGACAAAGTATCGGGCGGGCAGCTTGCCCAGATCGTACCGTTGGAAGTCTGGGCCCGGTGCCGCGCCTTCCGTCCCGACATCACGCAGCTGCAGTGCCGGCACGCCGCCCTCAGGCAGCGGTTCGAGCCTGCCGCGTGCCGTGTAGCCGGAGTGAATATCAGAGAGCTCCGCGAGCCGCATGGAAAAATCCTCTGTAAGGCGCTTACAGAGATCTAGGTTATCTCCCTGGACGAGTCAATCGTCCGCGATGCAGTTTTTGTCCTACAGAGAAAAATGCGCGCCCTGCAGCTGCCATGCGAGGGGGAACGGCTCCAGTCCTTGTGCCAGCGTCACCTCCGGCCCCTGCTTGCCATCCAGGATTGCCTCGACGATGTCCGGCGCTAGCAGCGTCAGGCGCAGGACGCGGGTTATGTAGGATGGTGCGATCCCCTCTCGCTCGGCAAGTTCGGAAACGGTGGCGAACTCACCCGACTCCAGCAGACGCTTCCAGCGGAACGCGCGGGCCAGCGCCTTGACCAGAGTGCTGTCCGTGCGACGCGGATGGGTAGCGCCTTCTGGCAACTGCATCTCTTTCCGCCCGCCGCGCTTAACGACGCGGAATGGGACGTGGAGCGTCACAGTCTCGGGAATCGGCGCGCCGAGTGTCACGCCGCTTCTCCGATATTGCCGCCCAGCATCTCGCGGGAAAGGCCAGTGAGACCGTCGATGCGTAGCCGCACCTTCAGCCCGTCCATGCCGATATCGACACGCTCGACCAGCAGCGTGACGATGCGCGCCTGCTCGGCGGGGAACAGTTCTTCCCACAGCGGGTCGAGCTGCTGAAGCGCTGCCCGTGCGTCGGCCTTGGCGATCTCCTCGTCATGCGCCCGAGCCGCTCTCAACGAGCCCGCCACGATCTCGGGCTGGCGAAAGACGGCGCGCAGTTGGTCGATGACGGTGACCTCGATCTCACTTGCGGGCACGCGGCCGACAGGGCACGCCCCTGCGCCATGCTTCAGCACCGTCTGGCTGACATAGTAACGGTACAGCCGGTCTCCCTTGCGCGTGTGGGTCGGTGAGAACGCGGCACCATCGGGTCCGAACAGCAGCCCCTTCAGCAGCGCGGGCGTCTCGGCGCGGGTGCGTGCGGCGCGCTTGCGGGGGCTTTCCTGCAAGATGGCGTGGACGCGGTCCCACGTCTCGCGGTCGATGATGGCGTCGTGCTCGCCGGGGTAGCTCTCGCCCTTGTGGACCGCCTCGCCGATATAGGCGCGGTTGTTCAGCATCCGGTAGAGGTACTTTTTGTCGATCCGGTTGCCGCGGGGCGTGCGGATGCCGCGTTTCGCGACCTCGCGCGCCAGTTCGGTCCCCGATCCGATCTCGAGGTAGCGGGCGAAGATCCATCGGACATGCTCGGCGGCTTCTTCGTCGGCCACCAGCTTCCGGTTTTCTACCCGGTATCCGTAGGGCGGCACCCCGCCCATCCAGATGCCCTTCTTCCGGCTGGCGGCGACCTTGTCGCGGATGCGCTCGGCCGTGACCTCGCGCTCGAACTGGGCGAAGGACAGCAGGATGTTCAGCGTCAGCCTGCCCATCGACGTGGTCGTGTTGAAGCTCTGCGTGACGGAGACGAAGGTCACGCCGTTCCGATCGAACACCTCAACCAGCTTGGCGAAGTCGGCCAGCGAGCGGCTGAGGCGGTCGATCTTGTAGACGACGACCACGTCGACCAGCCCGTCCTCGATATCCTCCAGCAGCCGCTTCAATCCGGGGCGCTCCAGTGTGCCGCCCGAAATGCCGCCGTCGTCATACTGATCGCGGACAAGCACCCATCCTTCGGAGCGCTGGCTGGCAATGTAGGCCTCGCAGGCCTCACGTTGGGCGTGGAGGCTGTTGAACTCCTGCTCCAGCCCTTCCTCGGAGGACTTCCGGGTGTAGACGGCACATCGCAGCTTGCGGACGACCTTCGATTTATCCGGCGGCTTCGTCACTTCCGCCCCCTGTGGTTCTTGAGCCCGAAGAAGGTCCAGCCGTTCCAGCGCGTGCCGGTGATGGCCCGTGCGATGGCGGACAGCGACTTGTACGGCCGACCCTGCCATTCGAAGCCGTCGGCGGTGACGGTTACGATCTGTTCGACGCCCTGCCATTCGCGCAGGAGGCGCGTGCCGGTGATGGGGCGGTCGCGATCGGCGCGGATGCCGCGCTTCTTCCTGTCGCCGCCGTCCAGTTCCTCGCCGAGCCGTTCGAGGCGCCGAATCGTCTCGGGTTTGAGCCCGCCATAGGCAAGTTCCTGGATGCGGTAGGCCAAGCGGCTTTCCAGGTAGCGGCGGTTGAACGGCGGCGGCTCGCTGTCGAACAGGTCGCGCCACTGCTTTTTCAGGTCAGGCGTCGGCGTGGTCTTGAGCGCGGCGAGGCGCGCGGGGACGGGATCGGGCTTGTTCATGCATTTCTCCGGTGCGTTGGAGTTGCATGACGGCATTGGTCGGGCGGATAGTGTAGGCCACGCTCTCCAGTATCGTCAGATACTTCGCCCCCATCCCGCATCCGCAACCGAACCAGCCCGAGCGCCAGCAGGCCGCACAGCTCGGCGCGGCGCTCTGCGGACGTCATCTGGACGGGCGGGAGCGGATTGGGGCGTTTCAACTTGGTCTCCGTCATGCCGCGCTTGGCTGCAGCGCGCTCTGAGAGAGAAAAGCCAAGTGGTCGGCCTGATCGGGACAGCTGCCGTCAGAAGAGCCTGATACCGAGAAGCCGAGCCGCATAAACCGGCCTCAAGGTGGTCCCCATAGGTCATCCGTGTCTGGGGGTTCCATATGCTTGTTATGCGCCTTCCGGTTCTCCTGCGTAACTGACGTCTTAATCAGGAGACGCTGACGACTTGGGGGACTAGATGCTTGTGTCTGCACCCCCAAGACACAAACGTCCACTTTCCGCGCCTTGTGTGGAGCCCCGGCAGGCTGCATTTATGAGGCAAGGAGAACACAAATGACCGAACAGAATCAATCAGAAACGGAATCCCCGCCCAAGAAGCAGCGCCGATCCGCCAATGCGGACAAGTGGGGCGGGAAGGTGATGGAGCAGGGTTTCTGTATGATCCCTTCGTTGCTGCTGCGAGCGCAACGTCGGCTGCATCTGAACCCGTCTCAGCTCGCCGTGCTGCTGCAGATCATCGACCATTGGTGGGATGCCGCCCGCAAGCCGTACCCGAGCAAGAAGGAGCTTTCCTCCCGCCTCGGCATCAGCGAGCGCCAGGTGCAGCGGTACATCACCGACCTGGAGAACGAAGGGCTCCTGCGCCGGCAGGAGCGCTACGGCGATCACGGTGGTCGGCAGACCAACATGTACGACCTGCAGGGCCTCGTCGACAAACTCGCCGAGATCGAGCCCGAGTTCCGGGAGGCGCGCGAGTTGGCGCGCAAGAGCCGGAAGGCTGCTGCCTCTCCCGGCTGGCGTCCCAAGAAGAAGACCGGGGCTGACAAGGACGCCCCCAGCTAAGCCCGACTGATCCAGTCCACCTGAAGACCTCACCACGAAGCAGCAAGATGCGCTGCTTCGAACGATCCCGCACGTCC
>NZ_VORA01000020.1 GCF_008477545.1 Roseibium aestuarii
AACAGCCTGATCCAGGGACGCGTCTTCCATCCGCGCCACGAGAGTGGCTGCGGCGTAGGTTTCCCGTTCGACATGGCCCACAGCACGATAGTCGGGGATGGCGATAGCGAGCCCGAGATCGAGCCCGCCCGCGCCGGAACAGAGGGAGAGGCCGAAAAAGCATGCGTCTCCGGCTCCGGAAGCGCGTCCGGAGGAAGGTAAAGCCAGGTCATGCATGTCACGCGGCGGTCTTGCGCTTGCGCGCGGGTTCGGGGGCGGCATCTGGGTCCGGCGTATCGGCCCGGGCCTGGGCACCGTCGCCCAGCCGCTCGGTCCTCACCTCCGCGAAGGTCCGGCCGTCGCCATCAAGGATCGCGTCGCGGCCGGTCTCGGCCTGCCAGCGCTCCACCGCGACATCGACGTAAGCCGGGCTGATCTCCATCGCGAACACACGGCGGCCATTGGTCTCGCCCGCCATGATCTGAGAGCCGGAGCCAGAGAACGGCTCGTAGCAGAGTCCGCCACGGGCGACGTGCTGGCGCATAGGGATCCCGAAGGCATCGAGGGGCTTCGGCGTCGGATGATCCGGGCGCTCGTCCTTGGCGAAGGACGGCATCTCCCACGTCGAGGGCAGCGTCTGCTCGGCCACCTTCGGCGGGCGGTTCGGGCGGCGCCAGCCCATGAAACAGGGCTCGTGCTTCCAGAGGTAGTGCGAGCGGGTCAGAACCCCGCGGTCCTTCACCCAGATGATCTGCTGATGGACGAAGGCCCCGGCCTTTTCCCAGCAGGCTTCCAGCATCGCCTGGCGGCGGGAGGCGTGCCAGCAGTACCAGGCCGCATCGTCGGTGATCGCTTCGGCCACGGCTGCGGCGATGAACCCGTCGTAGAGGTCCGCGCCCTGGCTGCTGTCATCAACTCTGTTTAGCGAGGTCGTCCCTGATCCTTGCGTTGAGGATGACGAT
>NZ_VORA01000021.1 GCF_008477545.1 Roseibium aestuarii
GCGCGGATCTCGTTCTTGTCCTCGCCGTTGGTGTCGGTGCCGATGTCGATGCGGGCGACGAACTCGACCCCGTCGAGATCGCCGAAGCCGTTGATGCGGCGGCGGGCCTGCGCCTCGGGCGAGTTGTCCTTGTCGGACACGCCGCGCGCCGAGTTGAGGATGCCGCGGATCAGGCCGCGCCCCATGTTGGCCCAGTCCGGGCCCTTCGGGCTGTAGAGGCCGATCAGCGACCAGACCTTGCGCCGGGCATAGGGCCCCTCAAGCACCGTGTATTCGGCGTCGAGATAGACGGCGCCGGTGGCGGCGCGGCGCGCCCAGCCGCCGGTCCAGCCCTGCGAGGGGTCGTCGAAGCCGCCCGGGCGCAGGGTGAGCCGCACCTTGGCGAGCGTGCCTTTCGGGATGACGTTGGTGTTCGATTGGGCGGAGTTGAAGTCGTTCCAGGGTCCGGACATTGCGCGGCTCCTTTCAGTTGGAGGATGGGACGCGCAGCGGCGTCAGAAGGGAAAAGCCACCCCGGCGACCGGATCGGGACACCGGGCGTGGCGAGAGGCGCTCAGCCATGGCCGGGCTCCTGCGC